>CAVVTV010000024.1:0-1174466 GCA_963751215.1 uncultured Thermoleophilia bacterium
CCCAGGCCGACACGCGCGCCATGCTGGTGATGGCGCAGGGTTGGTATCATTGCTGGCGGGCCTCGGTGGATGGGAGCGGCGTTCCGTTGTGGAGGGCGAACGGCGGATTCCAGGCCGTGGAAGTTCCCGCGGGCCGCCATGAAGTCCTGCTCGATGTACAAAGACCGCGCCTTCCAGCTCGGCTGCGCCATTTCCGTCATTGCGCTGCTAATTTGCAGCGCCCTGCTTTGGTGTAGCGTCGAGCCTCCGGTTGCTGGACATCGGCGCGCAGCGCCGGCACCGCAACGGTTGAATTAAGGCAAAAGCCGGCTTCTCCGGCGCTTGCGGTTTTTATGCGGCGCGAGTATGGTTAAAAGGATGAGTGAACGCGTTGAAATCAATCCGCGGGTTTGTGGCGGCCAGCCGGTCATCAGGGGAACACGAATTTCGGTGCCTGTCATCCTGGAGCAACTGGCCGGAGGCGAATCGTGGGATTCCCTGCTTGCTGGCTATCCGGAGTTGACGCGGGCTGATATTGAGGCCGCGTTGCGCTACGCCCGGCAGTCCATTCTGCACACAGAAATCATCGCCCTCGGTGTGGCTTGAGCACGCTCGCCCATTTCCGTCATGGCGTTGCTATTTTGCGCAGTCAAACATTTTTTCAAGGATCCAGCGCCCCCGCCCGCGCCCGCATAGCTCTGCTGATTTGGGCGCGGGTCAGAAGAACATCAGGACTCCATTTTCATCGCCACCAAATTCATAGTGCCGGAACGAACCCGAAGGAAAACGACTTCCTTCCGGGAGCTACCGCATAAAAAACCAGCCAGCGCGGGAATTCACGCCCCGCCAGGAACGGATGCCAGCCGGCGACAAGTCCTTTCGTTCGCGTCCAACCGATGGATTCTTCTCGATGAATTGAACCGTGCCGAGCAGGGCGTCATACCATCGTTCCGCCACCTCGGCCCGGCCTTGTCTTTCAGCCAGGTTAGCTCCTCGGCCAAGTCCAGCAGGAAGCGCGGGCGTTTGCCAAGGCGCTCATTTTTTGCCTCTCAATACCCGGTCGCGGATGGCGTCCATTTCCTTTTTGGTCAACGGCGTTTCCGGCCCGCTGGCGATGGCCTCATCAATCCACTTTTGATCGCGCTTGGTCGTCAGCGCGGCGTCAATCTGGAATGTCCGTTCAAGACGGCTCATGGCCTCCTGGGTGATGCTGCGGAAATTCGCGGAGGCTTCGTTTTTCAACTGCGCGTGCAGTTCCATCGGAATGTCTTTCAAGGTTATGCTCGCCATACGCCACAACCATAATGGCACCACTCTGGTTTTGCAACTCACAGATTCCCAGTCAGTATGCGCAGATGCGCCGGCGCTTTCCGCCTGGTGTCGAACGTGAGATTTTTTCAAAAAACACGTAACCCCGCCCGGGGCCGGAAGAGTCTAGATAATCAACTTTCTGAATGCCTGCCACGCGTCTTCATGGTACTGCCCAGCGTCCATCCTCTCCGGAGCTAGCTTTTCGCTGGTGAGTTTGTCGGTGAATTCCCGAGCTTGCACACCGATGGCTTCCTCGACGGACCAGCTGCATCGGTCAACCGCAAGCAACGCGTCGCGATAACGCAACGAAGCGTCTGCGGGAACTGGCACCGATCCATCCGCTGTTTCATTCGACGAGACCGTCTTGGTTCCATAGCTGCGCAGGTCGTTCGCAGCAGACATCAACTCGTCCGCCTGCGCATACAGCTCTCTTAGTTCTGACCGCCGCCGCTCGGCGAGTACACTCTGAGAACTGCTCTTTTGGGCTCGCAGAGTCGCCCAGGCGGTCACACCTCCCGCCAGTGCCCCGCTCGCCAGGCCAGCAATGGCCCCCAGTACGGTTGCGTCCATAGCGCCAGCGTACAGCGACCTCGAAGTTATGGCCATTGGGAACAGTGCGCTCTAGCTGACCAGTGGTCGAGTGACTCTCATGTGGCCGGTCGGCCCCCCAGCGCAGCCACCGGCCAGCACGGATGGCAGAGCCCTGGCTCCCATTTCGACAACACCCGACGCTCACCGCTGCCACTACCGCCTGAGGCCTCCTGAAGACCCGCCAGACCCCCCACGACCGGACCTCGCACCGCGCTCGCGGTCGACGCATGCGGGATGGGTTTGCGAGCCGCGCGAAGCGCGGCGAGCAGGGGGATAGTCGGAGTCATTTGGTCCGATGTCACGGCAGGGCGCGTTTCGCCGGTCCCTATCTCCTATCCCGGCAAATGCGCTACCTTCTCGGCTCATACCGCATCGCCACCGCCCCCGAGCCGAACTCCAGCCGGCTCACGAGCTTCAAGTCGATACGCTTCGATAGCCCCGCGAACAACGTCGGCCCATGGCCCACTAGCCTGGGCTGCACCACGAACTCGTACTCATCGATCAATCCCAGCTCCGCCAACGCCAGCGGGAGCTTCACGCCTCCCACGAACAGTCCCTTACCCGACTCCCGCTTGAGCTGCTGAACGGCCTTCCCCAGATCCCCGCGCACGAGCTCCGCGTTCCAATCGACCCGGTCCAGGGTGCTCGAGACGACGTACTTCTTTGCCGCGTCGATCGTCCGGGCGAAGGGTTCCATCCAATCAGGCCTCGCTTCCGCCGGCAGCGGCCGCCGCCACGCTGCCTCCATCATTTCGTAGGTGACCCGGCCAAAGAGGAGGGCATCGGCCTGGGCGAGGTTCTCGACCGCGTGACGATGCAAGTCTTCGTCCGCGAACACTTCACGATGATCGCAGCACCCGTCCAATGTGACGTTGATGGAATACCGAAGGGGTCGCATTACGTAAGTGTACCAATAGCGATAGGGCGGCCTAACGTGCGACCTCCGTGTCGTAGGCGGCCTGAGCGCGCAGCCAGTAGCCGTTGGAGAGACCGAGGAAGCGGCACAGGCGCAGGTCGGTGTCGGCGGTGATCGCGCGGCGGCCGGCGACGATCTCGCCGATGCGCTGCGCGGGCACGCCGATCTCCTTGGCGAGGCGGTACTTGGTGATGCCCATGGGCAGGAGGAACTCCTCGAGCAGCAGCTCGCCGGGGCTCACGGGCTTGAGCTTCTCGTCCACCGTTTCTCGCTCCTAGTGGTAGTCGACGATCTCGACTTCCTCGGCTCCGCCGGCCATCCAGCGGAAGCAGACGCGGTACTGGTCGTTGATGCGGATGCTGTGCTGACCGGCGCGGTCGCTCTTGAGCGCCTCGAGCCGGTTGCCGGGCGGGACGCGCAGGTCTTCGAGCCGCCCGGCGATCTCGGCTCTAGCGCGTGGACGCCAGAATGAGGGCGGCGACGATGCCCACCACCAGGGCGGGCAGGCTGATGAGCACGGAGCGCCAGCTGCGGGCGTCGGTCGGTAGCTCCACGCCGGCCACATAGCCGTACTGGTTGGCCTTCATCTGGCGCAGGTTTTCCTCGGGAGTTCGCGGGCTGGCCTCACCGTGGATGAGCATGGTGGCGCCGACAATGAGCACCATGCCGGTAGCCAGACAGACCAGCACGAACGTGTCCCACGACCAGAGCAGAAGACCGGCGATCGCGGATGGCGCGATGCAGAGGGCCCCGACAATCAGCAGGGTGCTCTTCTTCATGACGTCTCCTGGCTAGGCCCCAGCCGCAGCGCTTCGGAGCTGCGAGCTCCTAGACCCATACTACCGCTAACCATGGTGAATCGCACCGCCTTTTGTACCCGCCCCTGCAGACGCCGCGGAATGGCTGGGCCTGGACCAACGCGCGCCGCGGCCGCGGCGCGTTGACGCACGCGGAAGGTCTGGGTACACTCGCGCCGCCGCGCCGCGGAGCGGCGACAAGGCGGTCTGGTCGGTGTCTGGCGCCTGCGAGGACGCGGATGAAGATCTCGGGCATCACGATCACGCATCATCGCCTGCCCCTGGACCCGCCCTTCAGGGCGAGCTGGGACAGCCGTGCGCGTACGTCGTTCGACGCGACCATCGTGCGCGTCGCCACCGACGAGGGTCTGGAGGGCGTGGGGGGTGGCGACGCCATGCTCGGCTTCGCCGGGCACGAGGACCTCTTCATCGGTCGTGATCCGCTGTGCGTCGAGCGTCACTACCGGGTTCTGGAGAATCTCAACTTCCTCTACGGACGCTGCTGGCCACTCGATCTTGCGCTCTGGGACCTCGCCGGCAAGATCACGGGGCAGCCGGTCTGGCGACTGCTGGGGGGTTTGAGCGATCGGGTGCCGGCCTACGCGTCGTCGGGCGCGCTGCACGGCGCGGTGGAGACCGCCGATCTGGCGGAGCACGTGCTGGCGCGGGGCTTTCGCGCCCTGAAGGTGCGCTTCTGCCGAGCGGATTGGCGTGACGATCTCGCCGTGGTGGCCGCCGTGCGGGAGCGTGTCGGCGCCCGCTTGGTGCTCATGGTCGACTGCAACCAGGGATGGCGCATGCCCTGGGACACGGCCGACCCATGGTCGTTCAAGGATGCGCTCGCCGTGGCGCGGGAGCTCGAAGGGCTCGACGTGTTCTGGATGGAGGAGCCGCTGCATCGCGGCGACGTGGCCGGCATGGTCGCGCTGCGCGCCGCGAGCAGCGTGCGCATCGCCGCTGGAGAGGGCAATCGTGAACCGCACGAGCTGCGCCACCTCATCGAGCGCGGCTGCCTCGACGTGGTGCAGCCCGACGTGGCGTGGTCTGGGGGCATCACGGGGTTGCGCCGGCTGGCCGTCATGGCCCTCGAGCATGGCCTTGTGTTCACACCGCACACCTGGGGCGTGGGCATCGGAACCATCGCCGGTGCTCACCTTGCCGCCGGCCTCGCCGCCTCGCCGTATCTCGAGTTTCCCTACGATCCGCCCACCTGGACGATCGCGCGTCGCGACTTTCCCCTCACGGCTCCGCTGGACATCGACGCGAATGGCATGGTGGTGCTAGGGGAGGCTCCCGGATTGGGGTTCGCGCTCGACGAGGAGCGGCTGGCCGCCACCAGGATAGGGTAGCTCGCGCCCGCGTGTCCTCCGTAAGCTCGCCTCACTGACCCCGGCCGCGACGGTCAGGCCTCTGCTACACTGGCCGCCGGCCGCACAAATGAAGTAGAAGGAGCCATGAGCGAACGCACGCGCAAGCTGGCCTGGGCGGCGGTAGTCGTGGCCGCGGCGACGGCCGTCTCACGGGTGGTGGGTCTGAGTCGCGAGGTCCTCACCGCCGGCGTGTACGGCGTGAACGTCGACTACAACACGCTGGTGTCGGTGTCGGTGGTGCCCAACCTCATCACCCAGCTGTTCGCCGACGCCGCCATCAGCGCCGCCTTCGTGCCGGTGCTCACAGCACTGTTCACGAACGGCGAGATCGAGCGCGCCCGGCGCCTTACGGCTACTCTTCTGGGCTTCATGCTGAGCGTGGTGGGCGCGGTGTGCCTGGTGCTCATCCTGGCGGCCTCGCCGGTGGTGCGTGCCGTCTACCCCGAGCTCACCAAGAGCAGCCACACCGCGGTGCTCGCCGCTCACCTCCTGCAGATACTCGTGCCGACGGTGCTGGTGCTCGCCATGGCCGGCGTGCTCTCCGGCATCCTCTACTCGCTGGAGCGGTTCACCATGCCGGCGGTCGTGAGCATCGTCTGGAACCTCACGATCATCAGCTTCATGGCCGTGTTCCACAGCGCCTGGGGGGTGTACGCGCTAGGCTGGGGCATGCTGGCCGGCACTGCCGTGGAGCTCGTGCTGCTGGCGCTGGCCGTCAGGTCGGCCGGGGAGCCTCTGCGCCTCAACTTCCATTTCGGCGACCCGTATCTGCGGCGCGTGCTGGCGCTGATGGTGCCCGTCACCATCACTCTCGGCATCCTCAACTTCAACGCGGTCATCGACACGTACTTCGCCCAGTTCGTGAGCCACCACGCGGCGGCCGAGATCGGCTACTCGTTTCGTCTCTACCAGCTGCCTCAGGGGGTCTTCGCGGTGACCATCGGCACGGTGCTGTTCCCGTCGCTCTCGCGGTTTGCGGCCCAGCACGACATGGAGAGGTTCCGCGACACACTCTCGGTGGGCGTGCGGCAGATGATCTTCGTCTCGCTACCGTTTCTCGCCTGGTTCACGGTGCTCGCCCTGCCCATCATCCGCATGGTCTACCAGCGCGGCGCCTTTACGGCCGCCGACACGCATCAGGTCGGCGCCGCCCTCACCATGTTCGCCCTGGGCCTGACGTTCGCCAACGTGAACATTATGTTCAACCGCAGCTTCCAGAGCATGCAGCGTCCCTGGCTGCCGCTCTACGTGGGACTTGTCAACCTGGGCCTCAACGCCCTGCTCGACTGGATCCTGCTCGGCCCGCTGGGGGTGGCCGGCATCACCCTGTCTACCTCTCTCGTCTCCATCTTCAACATGGTGGCGCTGGTGCTGCTACTGCGCCGTCAGATCGGGCGCCTCGGGGGCCGCCGCATCGCCGCCGCGGGGGGGCTGGCCCTGGTGTGCGCGGGCGTTCTGGCGGCCGTCTCGGGCGTGGCCTGGTATGCACTGCGGGGGTACGCCGCGGGCGGCATTGTGCCGCTCCTGGAGAGCGTCGCCGTAGCGGTGGGGGCCGGCGGCTTCGTCTACCTGGGGTTGGCCAAGGCGTTCCGGCTCGAGGAGCTCAGCATGGTGTGGCGGCTCCTGCGTCGCCGCGGCGCCCCCCCGGCGGTCACTGCAGGGGAGTAGCGGCCGCTGGCCGGCGCCTGATCGCCGCGACCGGGCGACCCGCTCTCGCGCAGGCTGTATCATTCGAGGTCGTGACCCCGCTCGACCACATCCGCAACTTCAGCATCATCGCCCACATCGACCACGGCAAGTCGACCCTGGCCGACCGCATCCTCGAGCTCACCGGCACGGTCGCCGCGCGTGACATGAAGGAGCAGCTGCTCGACAAGATGGATCTGGAGCGCGAGCGCGGCATCACCATCAAGAGCCAGGCGGTGCGCATCATCTACTCCGCCCGCGACGGGCAGACCTATCAGCTCAACCTCATCGATACTCCCGGCCATGTCGACTTCACCTACGAAGTGAGCCGCAGCCTCGCCGCCTGCGAGGGCGCCGTGCTGCTGGTCGATGCCACCCAGGGTGTGGAGGCGCAGACCGTGGCCAACGCCTATCTGGCCATCGACAACGACCTCGAGATCATCCCGGTGCTCAACAAGATCGACCTGCCGGCCAGCGATGTGCCCGAGGCCGAGCTGGAGATGCACGAGCTCACCGGCGCCACACACGACGAGATCCTCTTGGTTTCCGCCAAGACCGGCGAGGGCGTGGTGGAGGTGCTCGAAGCCGTGGTGGCGCGCACACCCCAGCCGGGGGGCGATCCCGACGGCGCCCCACGGGCCCTCATCTTCGACAGCGAGTACGACCAGTATCGCGGTGTGGTCGCCTACGTGCGCGTGGTCGATGGTGGCTTCGGCAAGCGCGAGATCGTCAAGATGATGGGCACCGGCCAGGAGGCGGAGATAGAGGAGCTGGGCTACTTCGGCCCCGAGATGAAGCCCGCCGATCGGCTCGACACCGGCGAGGTGGGCTACATCATCACGGGGGTGAAGGACGTCGCTCAGGTGCGCGTCGGCGACACCATCATCGCGAAGCGGCGCCCGGCGGCCGAAGGCCTTCCGGGCTACAAGGTCGTGCACCCCATGGTGTTCACCGGGCTGTTCCCCACCGAGGGCGACAAGTTCGAGGAGCTCCGTGACGCGCTCGAGAAGCTCAAGCTCAACGACGCGGCGCTCATGTACGACCCCGAGTCGTCCAACGCTCTGGGGTTCGGCTTTCGCTGCGGCTTTCTCGGCCTGCTTCACATGGACATCGTGCGCGAGCGCCTGGAGCGCGAGTACGACCTCGAGCTCATCACCACCATGCCCAACGTGGAGTACCACGCCTATCTTACGAACGGCTCCATGACCGTGGTGCGCAACCCCGCACAGATGCCCGAGGCCACGTACATCGATCACGTGGAAGAGCCGTTCGTGGCGGCCAGCATCCTGGTGCCCAGCGAGTTCGTGGGCACGATCATGGAGCTCTGCCAGGGCCGCCGCGCCGACTTCGTCGACATGAAGTACCTGTCGCCGGAGCGCGTCGAGATGCACTACCGCCTGCCGCTGGGCGAGATCGTGCTCGACTTCTTCGACCAGCTGAAGACGCGCACGCGCGGCTACGCTTCGCTCGACTACGAGTTCCACGGCTATCGCCAGAGTGACCTGGTGAAGCTCGATATCCTGCTGGCCGGCGACCCGGTGGACGCGCTCTCGCTGATCGTGCCGCGCGAGCGTGCCCACCTGCGCGGCAAGGCCTTGGTGACGAAGTTGCGGCAGAAGATCCCGCGGCAGCTCTTCGAGGTGGCGGTGCAGGCGGCCATCGGCAACAAGGTGGTAGCGCGTGAGACCGTGAAAGCGGTGCGCAAAGACGTTACCGCCAAGTGCTACGGCGGCGACATCAGCCGCAAGCGCAAGCTGCTCGAGAAGCAGAAAGAGGGCAAGAAGCGCATGAAGCAGCTCGGCACCGTGGAGGTGCCGCAGGAGGCGTTCCTGGCCGTGCTCGAGCTGGAGCCCGGCGACAAGGAGCGATGATGGCGGGCGGCCCGCGGCCACAGGCGCGCCTTGTGGCCCCCACGGTGGACGTTCAGGCTTCGTTTCTCGTGGCCCTGGGCGAGTACCAGGCCGAGGGGCGCCATCGTGAGCTGCCCATCGCGCGGCTGTCGGACCCCGCCGAGTTTGTCCGCTACGTCGGCGCGCTGCGGGCCGGCGGGCGCCGTCCCGTCGACTCGGAGCTTGCCGTGGCCGCGCTGGGCGGGGCACTAGGCCCCTACCCGCCGGACGGCGGCTACGTGCCGCAGACGATCCTCTGGTGGGTGGCCGGTAACGAGTACCTGGGCCGGCTCACGATCCGCCATCGTCTAACCCCTCAGCTCATGCTCCGCGGCGGGCACATCGGCTATGAAGTGCGGCCGGGTGCGCGGCGCCGAGGCCACGCCACGGCCATGCTGGCTGCGGCGCTGCCGCTCGCCGCCACGCTCGGTGTCGACCCGGCGCACATCGACTGCGACGAAGACAACGTGGCCTCGCGCCGCGTGATCGAGAAGAACGGGGGGCGGCTGGCCGAGGTCGCCAACGGTAGCCTCTTCTTCCGGGTGCCCACGTCTACCGGGCCCACCTCTACCGGGCCCACGCCGGGCGGCATGCAGTGACCGCCGGCGGCCGCGCGCGGCGCGGTGACGCGCGCGGCGTCGCGCCGGCCGCCTTCGCCGGCCCGGTGCATCACGTGTATGTGCACGTACCGTTCTGCCGGGCCAAATGCGACTACTGCGACTTCGCCTCCACGCCGCTGGGCGAGCAACCCGACCCCGCGCTGTTCGACAGCTTCGTCGCCGGCGTGGCCGCCGAGTGGGCGCGCGAGCGGTCGAGGTGCGGCGTGGGCCGCTTGCACACGCTGTACCTCGGCGGCGGCACGCCGAGCCTGCTGGGGCCGGAGCGGCTGGCGCGTTTGCTGGAGCTCTTCCGGCCCCGCCTCACGCCGCGCGCCGAGGTCACTGTGGAGGCCAACCCGGAAGACGTAGACGAAGCCTTCGCCGCCTGGGCGGCCGGCGCGGGGGTGCGTGTGTCGCTGGGCGTGCAGAGCTTCGCCGGCACGCTGAGAGACGCGCTCGGCCGGCGGGCCGCCGCCGATCCGGTCGCGGCCTGCGCACGCTTGCGCCGCGCCGCCGTGGCCAACCTGAGCGTCGACCTTATCTTCGCGATCCCCGGCCAGACGGCGGCCGATCTCACGGCCGATATCGATGCCGTGGCTCCACCTGCGGCCCGACCACATCTCCTGGTACGAGCTGGACGTGACCGGAGGCACGCCTCTGGCGGCGCGCCTGTGCGCGGCCGCCGCGCCGGCCTCCGGTGCCGCCCCGCCCGCGCCGCCGCCTGCTCGCCTGTCGCTGCCCGGCGACGACGCGCGCGCAGCGATGTACCGGCGGATCGTGCGGGCGCTGTCGCGGGCCGGCTACTCGTGGTACGAGGTGAGCAACTTTGCGCTGCCGGGCCGGCGCGCGCGCCACAATGCGGCCTACTGGCGCGCCCGCCCGTACCTGGGGCTGGGGCCTGGGGCGGTAAGCACGGTGGGGGCGCAGCGCTGGACGAATGTCGCCGAGCCGCGGGCGTGGGCCGAGGCGCTCGCCGGCGGTGCGGCTCCGCCGCGCCGTAGGGAGCGGCTCGGCATCCAGACACGCGCCCGCGAGCGCCTGCTGCTCGCCGCCCGCTGCGGCGCGGCGGTGCCGCTGGCGCAGCTCGGCGCGGCGCTCGATGAGCCCGTCGCGGCCACGCTCGCGGCTTCTGGATTGGTTCACCTGCACGGTGGTACAATCCGTGTGACGCGAAAGGGGCGGTACGTCGCCGGCGAGGTGTGCGTACGCCTGTTTCGCGATTGACATTTAAGGAGAACGAGTTGGCGCTCAGACCACGGCAAGAACGGGTGCTGCGGGCCGTGATCGAGGAATACATCGCCTCGGGCGCGCCTGTGGGATCACGGCATCTCAGCGAGCGGTTCGCGCTGGGCGTGGCGCCATCCACGATCCGTAGCGACCTCGCCGAGCTCGAAGACATAGGCATGCTCGCCCATCCGCACACCTCGGCGGGGCGGGTGCCCACCGACGGCGGCTACCGGCACTACGTCGATGCCATCTTGTACGAGCGCCGCGACGCCGTGTCGGCCGTGGCGCTGCATCAAGACCAGGCTCGCAGCGAGATCGACGAAGCCTTGCGCGAGACGGCCGAAGCGCTCTCGCGGGTTACCGAGCTGCTGGCCGTGGTCTCCGCCCCCGCGGTGTCTACGTCGAGCATCTGCCATATCGAGGTGCTGGCGCTGCGCCCGAGGCTCGTCATGGTGGTCGTCATCACGTCGTCGGGTCAGGTGACGAAGCGCGTCTTCCACCTTCTCAACGCCGTCGATCGAGGGTCTCGCCGAGTTCGCGCGGGCGTATCTCAACGAACGTCTGGTGGGCGCCCAGCTCGGCACGCGCCGCGCCAGCGCCGCGTTCGAGAGCGCCGAGCTGGGCGGCATGGAACGAGCCTTTCTCGACAGCATCCGGCCCGCCTTCGACGCACTCAATGCCGACGCCGTGGAGGGCCTCCACCTGGACGGCACCTCGCGGCTGCTCGACAACCTTGCGCGACAGGGCGCGGGCCACCTGAACGAGCTGCTCGAGATGCTCGAGGAGCGCTTCAACCTCCTGGAGCTGCTCTCCGACGCGCTGCGCGTTGACGGCGTCTTCTTGCGCATCGGTCACGAGATGGCGCCGCCCTCGCTGCAGGCGTGCTCCCTCGTGGCGGCGAACTATGGGGTGGCCAATCGCAATCTCGGCACCGTGAGCGTGCTCGGCCCCACCCGCATGGACTATCAGGGTGTGATCGCCACGGTGCGCGCTACGGCGGACAGCCTGAGCGACTATCTGGAAGAGATCTGGTGACCCAGTTGAGCGGCAGTCCTTCATGAAGCGCGACTACTACGATGTGCTCGGTGTCCCTCGCGATGCCGACCAGGGTGAGATCAAGAAGGCGTTTCGCAAGCTCGCCCGCGAGTGCCACCCAGACGTGAACCCCGAAGACCCGGATTGCGAGGCTCGCTTCAAGGAGGCGGCCGAGGCCTACGAGGTCCTGAACGACGTCGACAGCCGCGCCTCGTACGACCGCTACGGCTTCGACGGCCTGCGCGGCCGTACCATGACCGACTTCCAACACGTGGGCTTCAACGACCTCTTCAACATCTTCTTCGGCGGCGGCATGTTCGACTCGGTGTTGCGCGACGCGGGCGGCATGTGGGGAGCCGCCTCGGGTTCGTCCCCGACCCCGCGTGGCGACGACGTTGAGGGGCACCTGCAACTCACGTTCGCCGAGGCCGTGTTCGGCGTGTCCAAGCAGGTAGAAGTTCGGGCCGACACGGCCTGCGCGACCTGCGGAGGCAGCGGCGCCAGCCCCGGCACCGGCCGCGAGACGTGTCCTCAGTGTCACGGTAGCGGACGCATGCGTGAGGTGTCGAGCCTGGGCGGGTTCGGGCAGTTCATCCGTACCAGCACCTGCAGCGTGTGCCGCGGCCAGGGGAGCATCGTGAAGCAGCCCTGCGAGACGTGCCGGGGTACCGGGCGCACGCGCACCACGCGCAGCGTGAACGTGGACGTGCCGGCGGGCATCGCCGACGGCCAGCGCCTGCGCCTCAGCGGCGAGGGCGGCGCTGGCACCCAGGGCGGCCGCGCCGGCGACCTCTACGTCAACATCTCCGTAGAGCCGCACGAGCAGTTCGTGCGCGACGGCGACGACCTCATCTACCGCCTCGACCTGACGATGGTTGAAGCGGCGCTGGGAACCACCGTCTACGTGCCGGCCCTCGACGGCGACATCGAGGTCGCCGTCCGCCCGGGCGCGCAGCCGGGTGAGGCCAAGGTGTATCGCAACCGCGGCGTGCCGGTGTTGCAGGGTCACGGGCGTGGCGATCTCAAGGTGGTGTTGAACGTGCTCGTTCCAAGGCACCTCAGCGCCGAGCAACGAGAGGTGCTCGAGCGGTTCGCCGCCCTCACCTCCGAGGCCAACTATGAGCCCGACCAGAGCTTTCTCGACAAGGTGCGGGCCGTCTTTCGTCAGTGAGGCGCGTCGAATACACGCGGTACACGCTGCGGCTGGGGCCGGCCGCCGCGGCCGCGAGCGTCGCCCGGCAGCCGGCGATGCCCACCACAGCGGAACCGCCCGGGCATCGCCGAACCGGTCGACGACTGGTCCGGAGCGGCCGCCCACAGCGTGCGCCCCGACCCCCAGGCGCTCAATTACGTCTGCCCCGAGGCCATCGCTCTCCTCGAGGAGCTGCAGCCGGCCGGCTGGCAGGAAGACGACGACGGCGGCACCCTCACGTTCTGGTTGGCGGAGGGTGACGGAGCGTCACCGCGGGCCGTGAGGGCGCTGGCCCGCCTGGGTGCTCTCGGGCAGCTTCAGGTGACGAGCGAACGCTCGGGTTGGGAAGACGCCTGGCGGCGCTTTCACACACCGCACACGATCGGCAGGCTCTATCTGCGGCCGCCGTGGTATCCGCCGCGGGACGATCTGCTGGACATCGCGGTGGAGGCCGGCTTGGCCTTCGGCACCGGCGGGCACGCCAGCACGCGTCAGTGCCTGGAGGAGATCCAGGAGATGACTCCGGGGCCGCTGCTCGACCTGGGCAGCGGGTCCGGTGTGGTGTCGTTCGCCGCGCTGCGGCTGGGGTTTGACCCGGTGTGGGGCATCGACATTGACCCCGTGGCCGTGCAGTCGGCGGCCGGCAACGCCGCCCTCAACGGGCTGTCGCCCATCCTTCTCGTGGGCGACGCCACCGATCCGGGGTATCCCTTGCCGGCGGCTGATACCGTGGTCGCCAACATCGCGCTCAGGCCTATCGTGCGACTTGCGCGACGCTTCATGCCCGGCGGGGGCGCGGCCGGCGGCGCCACGGCGGCGCTGACCGCGCGGCACGTGCTCCTCGCCGGCCTGCTCGTGGAGCAGCAGGACGAAGCCGCCGCGGCGTTTCCCCAGTATGAGGTCATCAACCGCCGCGCCGACGGCACCTGGCTCATGCTTCATCTGGCGAGGCCCTCGTGACCTGCGTGAGCAGCGCTTTCGTGGGGTGCAAGGTCAGCCAGGCCGATAGCGAGCAGGCGTTGGCCCAGATGCTGGCCGCCGGCCTGCGACCTGCCTCTGCTCGCAGTGACGCCGATGTGGTGGTCGTGCACACCTGCTGCGTCACCGCCGAGGCCGAGCGCAAGTCGCGTCAGCTCGCGCGGCGGCTGGCGCGCGGCGGCCGGCGCGTGCTGGTGACGGGCTGTGCCGCGACACTGCGGCCGCAGCAGTTCGTCGTGCCCGGCGTGGAGGTGTGCGAGGGGCGGCCCGACTGGGCCGCCGTCGCCGGCCGGCTGGCCGCGACGCCCGCCGCCGCGCTGCCCGCCGCCGCGCCGCCCGCCGAGCGTCCGCCGGCCATGGCGACGCGCACGAGGCTGACGCTCAAGGTGCAAGACGGCTGCGCCGGGCGCTGCAGCTACTGCGTAGTGCGCCTGGTGCGCGGGCGGCCGCGCTCCATGGCGCTCTGCGACGCTCTCGCGGCCGCCCGCGCCGGCCTCTCGCGAGGCTGCGGCGAGGTGGTGCTCAGCGGCATCGACCTGGGCGCCTGGCACGATGGCGGCGAACGTCTGCCCGACCTCGTGCGCGCGCTGCTCGATCTTCCGGGGCTGGCGCGCCTGCGCCTCTCGTCGCTCGAGCCGGGTCACATCGACGACCGGCTCCTCGAGGTGCTCGACGACCCCCGTGTGGCGCGGCATCTTCACCTGCCGTTACAGTCGGCCGACGATGGCGTGCTGGCCGCCATGCGGCGGCCGTATACCTTTGCCCGTTACCGCGAGGTGGTGGCGCTGGCACGCGCCCGGCGGCCCGACGCGACGCTGAGCACCGACGTGATCGTCGGGTACCCAAGCGAAGACGAGGCCGCCTTTGAACGCACGCTCGCGTGCCTGCGCAGCGGCCTGTTCGGCCGCGTGCACGTGTTCGCCTTCTCGCCGCGGCCGGGCACGGCGGCAGCCGAGCTGCCGCCACTTCCGGCGCAGGTCGTCAAGGAGCGCCTGCGGCGCGCGCTGGCGGCGGCCGAGGCGGCCGCCCGGGTCGCGTGCCTGGCCCTGATCGGCCGTCCGGCCGAGGTGCTGGTCGAAGAGCGGCGCGATGGCCTCTACAAGGGGTACAGTTCGGAGTATGTTCGTTACTATCTTCACGGTGTAGCGAAGCCCGGGGCCCTGGTTCGAGTGGTCGCCGATCACGCCTACCGCGACGGGCTGGGGGCGCGCATTGCCTGAACGCTCCATCTTCTCGGCGGCCGCGCACGGTGAGCCGCGGGTCCACGGAGCAACCGTCGACGACGAGTCGCACGCCATTCACGCAGGGGTAGGTTTGGGAGGAATGACATGAGGGAGCTCGGCAAGCTCGAGCAGCGGATCAGAGACGATGCTACGGCGGCTCTCAAGGCCGGCGATAAGCGCCGCCGAGAGGCATTGTCGGCCCTGGTCGCGGCGCTGAAGAAGGAGCGCATCGACGCACGGCAGGAGCCCACCGAGGCCGATGAGCTCACGGTGTTGAAGCGCGAGCGCAAGCGCCGCGTGGAGGCCTTGGAGCTGTACGAGCAGGCGGGGCGCGTCGACCTCGCCGACCAGGAGCGCTACGAGGAGCGGCTGCTGGGCGCGTACATGCCGGAAGAGCTCGGCACGGCCGAGCTCGAGGAGCTCGTTGACCAAGGTATCGCGGCCACCACGGCGGTGACTCCCAAAGACATGGGCAAGGTCATGGCTTGGCTCAAGCCCAAGGTGGCTGGTCGTGCCGACGGCAAGACGCTGAGCGGCATGGTCCGCGAGAAGCTCGGGGGCTGATCGCGATGGCGCCGGCGACGCGCATGGTCATCGACTTGGAGAGCAACAACCTGGCGCAGGCGCTCGCCGGTGAGCACGACGCGCACCTCAAGATCCTCGAGCGCCGTCTGGACTGCCGGCTCACGCTGCGCGGCAACGTGGTCATCCTGGAAGGTCGCGACGAGGCCGTGGCCGGGGCGCGGGCGGCTCTTGACGAGCTGCTCGCCGTGATCCGCTCGCGGCGACCGGTGAACCCCGCCATCGTGGAGTCGCTCATGGACATCGCCGTGAACGCCTCGGGCAAGCCGTCCGAGGTGTACGGCGACGTTGTGCTCTCGCATCGCGGCCGGCAGATCGGTCCGCGCACCGTCAATCAGAAGATCTACGTCGATGCCATCCGGGCCAACACCATCACCTTCGGCATCGGCCCGGCCGGTACCGGCAAGACCTACCTGGCCACGGCCATGGCAGTGAGCGCCTTCTTCAGCAAGCAGGTAGGTCGCATCATCCTCACGCGTCCGGCGGTGGAGGCGGGGGAGAGCCTGGGCTTTCTTCCCGGCACGGTCTCCGAGAAGGTCGACCCTTACTTTCGGCCGCTCTTCGACGCGCTCTACGACATGATCGACGGCGAGAAGCTCGTCAGCCTCATCGAGAAGGGCGAGATCGAGGTAGCGCCGCTGGCCTTCATGCGCGGACGCACGCTGAACGATTCGTTCATCATCCTCGACGAGGCGCAGAACACCTCTCCCGAGCAGATGAAGATGTTCCTCACGCGCCTCGGCTTCGGCGCCAAGATGGTCGTGACCGGCGATGTGACGCAGATCGACCTGCCCCACAGCCGCACCTCGGGGCTGGTCACGGTGCCCGACGTTCTGCACGACATCGACGACATCGAGATCGTGCACTTCGACGGTCACGACGTGGTGCGTCACAAGCTGGTGCAGCGGATCGTGAACGCGTACAAGGACCACGGCGACCGGCTGGAGGCCGCCAAGGCGCAGCGCCCGGCGGCCGCACACACCAGGGCGAAGGGCGACGCGTGAACCTCATAGAAGTCATCAATGGGACCCGTCTGGAGGTTGACAATGAGGCCGTCGCGCGGCTCGTGTCGCGGGCGCTCGAGGCGGAAGGCGTAGACGGCGCGGAGCTCACCGTAGAGTTCGTCGGCGAGCGCCGCATTCGCGGCCTCAACGGCGAGTACCGCGGCCGAGACGAGGTCACCGATGTGCTCTCGTTCCCGCTCGAAGACGCCGCCGCGCCCGCCGGACCGCAGGCGACGCCGCCGGCGGCCCAGCCGGACGCCCGTCCGCGGCCGCGGCTCGTCGTCGAGAGCCCGCCACGCCTGCTAGGCGACGTCATCGTGTGTGCGCGCCAGGCTCTGCGCCAGGCGCGCGCCGACGGCCTGCCTCCGGCCTTCGAGCTGGCTGTGCTGCTGGTGCACGGCGCGCTTCATCTGCTGGGCTACGATCACGAGGTCGACGCCGGGCAGATGGCCGTGCGCCAGGCCGAGATCCTCGAGCTCGTCGACTGGGAGGCCTTGCTTGGCGCGTCGCGGTAACCTGCTACGCAGTTTCAACTGGGCGTTCGACGGCATCGTCCACGCGCTGCGCTTCGAGCGTAACATGTGGATCCATTTCGGCATCGCCGGGGTGGTGCTAGTGGCCAGCTTGTTCTTCGCGCTCTCGCGGCTCGAGGTGATCGCCCTGCTCGTGGCGATCTCCTTCGTGCTCATCACCGAGATGCTGAACACGGCTCTCGAGCATGTGGTCGACCTCGTCACCGACGAGGACGATCCCCGCGCCCGGATCGCCAAAGACGTCGCGGCCGGCGCCGTGCTCATCGCCGCCGTGAACGCGTTGGCGGTGGCCTACCTGGTGTTCTCCGACAAGATCATCAACATGCCGCACACGGTGCTCACCAAGCTGCGCAACTCGCCGATCGACGTCATGGTCATCTTGCTCGTGATCGTGATCATGGCGGCGATCGCCGTAAAGGCGCTCACCCGCCGCGGCACGGCGTTTCGCGGCGGCCTGCCGTCGGCCCACGCGGCCGTCGGCTTTGCCGCGTGGGTGGCGATCACGTTCGTGGCGGCCAACACTCATTACGCGCTGCCTATCTCGGCGATCGCCCTGTTGCTCGCCGTGCTGGTGGGGCAGAGTCGCATCCAGGCTGGCATCCACAGCGTGCTCGAGGTCACCTTGGGCGCGGCCCTGGGCATCGTCATTGCGATCGTGATCTTTCGCCTCTGGTATCCGTTGTGAGCCGCGCTCCCGACCTCGCTGAGCGGCTTCTCCTCCAGGAGGCCACGACCCTGGCGGCGCGCGCTTACGCGCCGTACTCGGGTAGAGGCGTGGGAGCCGTGGTGGTCGGTGCTTCGGGTCGCAGCCACCACGGAGTGAACGTGGAGAACGCCTCGTACCCCGCCGGGCTGTGTGCGGAGCGCGCCGCCCTGGCGGCCATGATCGCCTTCGGCGAGCGCACGTTGCGATACGTGGCGGTCGCCGCGGCCGGCAGCCGCGATTGCCTGCCCTGCGGCTTCTGTCTGCAGGCGCTGGCGGAGTTCGGCGACCCTCTGGTCGTCGCCCGCGTGCGGGGAGAGGTGCGTGTGCTCCAGCTCAGCGAGCTGCTCACGGCGCCGTTCTCCCTGGACGAGGGCGGCGCGCCGACCGGCGGCGACGAGGCCGGTGGCGGGGACGAGCCCGGCGGCCTGCCGCCGGGCTCGGCTCAGGCCGGCCGGTGAACGTCGCGTTCCGCTCCGGCTTCGTGGCCGTCTTCGGCCGGCCCAACGTGGGCAAGTCGACGCTCGTCAACGCTCTCGTGCGGCGCAAGGTGAGCATCGTCAGCGATCACCCGCAGACCACGCGACGCCGCATCACCGGCGTCGTGAATCTGGAGGGCTGCCAGGTCGTGCTGCTCGACCTGCCCGGTTTTCAGAAGCCATTCGACTCGCTCACGCGGCGCATGCAATCGACGGTCGACGACGCGCTGTCCGAGGTAGACGCTGCCCTCGTGCTGCTCAACGCCGCCGAGGAGTTCGGCGGCGGCGATCGGTACATCGCGCGCGCCGTGGCCGGGGCCGACTTGGCGGCGGTGTTCGCCTTGAACAAGATCGACCTGGTGGACGGCCCTCGGCTGGGCGCGCGCCTTGCGGAGGCGCGGGCGCTCGCCGAGGGCCGCGACGTGCTGCCCGTCTCGGCGCTACGCGGCGACGGGCTTGGCCAGGTGCTGAGCCAACTCGCCGCCGCCATGCCGCCGGGACCCGTGTACTTTCCCGAGGGCCAGCTGACCGATCAGCCGCTGGAGATGCTGGTGGCCGAGCTGGTTCGCGAGCAGGCGTTGCGGCGCACCCGTGACGAGGTGCCGCACGCCGTCGCCGCCGAGGTGACCGGCATCACCGAGCGCGGCGACCGTCCGCTCGTCGAGATCGAGGCCACCCTGATCGTGGAGACCGAATCGCAGAAGGCGATCGTGGTGGGCAAGGGAGGGCGGGTGGTGAAGGCCATCGGCAGCGGTGCCCGCCACGAGATCGAGGGCATCCTGGGCGTGCAGGTGTTTCTCGACCTGCGCGTGAAGGTGCGCAAGCGCTGGCGGCGTGACGAGCGGTTCATAGAGCGCCTGCTCTAGCGGGCTGTCAGCCCGTCTTTGCTATACTCGTAGCGACCTCAGTTATCCATTGCCTCTGCGCGGAGGGCGACGGCGTGCACGCCGAGGAACTCGCCAAGACCATTGATCATACGCTTCTCAAGGCCGACGCCACGTCGTCCGACGTGCAGCGCCTGTGCCGCGACGCCGCCAAGTACCACTTCGCGGCGGTGTGCCTCTTTCCGCACTTCATATCGCTGGCCGACAGCATGCTGCGGGGCGCCGACGTGAAGGTCTGCTCGGTGATCTCGTTTCCCTTCGGCGCCGATACGGCGCGCGCCAAGGTGCTGGCCGCAGAAGACGCCGTGGCCCGAGGAGCCGACGAGATCGACGTGGTCATCAACCTGCCGGCGCTACTCTCGGGCGATTTCGGCGACGTGCGCAATGAGCTCGCCAGCGTGGTGCGCGCCGTGCGCCTCAAAGGTATCAACAGCGGCCGCGGCGTGGTCGTTGTGAAGGCGATCATCGAGACGTGCTACCTCACCAATAAGATGAAGAAGCTGGTCTGCAAGATCTGCGAGCAGGCCGGGGTCGACTTCGTGAAGACCTCCACCGGCTTCGGTCCCAAGGGCGCCACGGTACACGACGTGGAGCTGTTGCGCGACTGCCTGGACGAGCACATAGGGGTCAAGGCCTCGGGAGGCATTCGCACCTATCGCGACGTGGAGCTCATGATCAACGCCGGCGCCGCCCGGGTGGGCACCAGCGCCGGTGTAGACATCATGAAGGACTTTCTCGGCTGACGGCGGCCGCCGCGCCGCGCGAACCAAGGAGACGCACCATCGATTCCAGCACCTTCCTCGGCTTGGTGCGCTACAACGCCGACGGTCTCGTGCCTTGCGTGGTGCAGGCGGCGGCCGGCGGTGAGGTGCTCATGGTCGCCTATGCCAGCGCCGAGTCGCTGGCCGCCACACTGGCCACCGCTGAGACGCACTTCTGGAGCCGCAGCCGTCAGGAGCTCTGGCACAAGGGTGCGACCAGCGGCAACGTGCAGCGCGTGCTCGCCGCGCGCCTCGACTGCGACCACGACACGGTGCTCTTCACGGTGGCGCCGGCCGGACCGGCGTGCCACACCGGGGCCGTGAGCTGTTTTCGTGACGAGGCTAACCACGGCGCACTCGTAGAGTTGGAATGGCGGCCGGAGAGAAGGTGAGACCCACGGCCGCCCGCTTCTGGAAGCGCCTAGGCCTCGGTGGCCTGCTCCTCATCGCCGTCCTCGCCGTCGCCCTCGCCCTGCGGCTCAAGGGCGTCGGTTGGGGCCTGCCGTACAGCTTCGTGAACGCCGACGAGAGCGTCGTCGTGCCCAAGGGTTTCGCCGTCGCCCGCGGGCACCTGAATCCCGAGTTCTTCTACTATCCGTCACTCTTCTTCTACCTTCTCGGCATCGTGTATCTGGTGGCCGCACCGGTGCTCTGGCTGCTTCGCCACGCCAACCCCCTGGCGATGGGCACTTACGTGCTCGATCCGGGGCCGTACTTCCTGCTCGGCCGGCTGGTCTCGGTCGCGTGTGGCACGGCGTCGGTGTATCTGGTGTACCGGTTGGGCCGGGTCGCCTTCGGCCGCCCGGCCGGGCTGCTTGCGGCTCTGTTTCTGGCGCTGGCTCCATTGTCCGTGGCCTACTCGCACATGGCCGTGACCGACATGACCGCCAGCGCCCTTTCACTGCTGGCCCTGCTGCTCCTCGTGGAGGCCGCCCGCGGCCGTGGCCGCCGCTGGCTTCTTGCCGGGGCGGTGGCCGCCGGCCTGGCGACCTCCACCAAGTACAACCTGGGGATGCTGATCCTGCCGGCCACGGTGGCGGCCGCGTACGTGTACCGCGGCGAGGTGGCGCGGCGCGCGGCCGCGGGCGGCCGCGCCGCACTGCTCTGGCCCCGACTGGTGATCGCCCGCGTATACGTCCCCATGCTGCTGGCCTTTGTGGCGGCCTCGCCCTTCATCGTGCTGGACGCGCCCAGCTTCGTTCACGATTTCCTGCTGCAGAACCGCATCATGGCCCGTGGCTGGCTCGGGTTCGAGCACGCCGGTAACGGCTTCTGGTACAACCTGAATGTCAACCTTGGCAGCACGATGGGCGTGGTCTTGCTCATACTGGCGCTGGCGGGGCTGGCGTGGGCACTCTGGCGCCACACCGCCGTCGACCTCATCCTGGCGCCGTATGTGATCGTCTACTTCGCCTACGTGAGCACCTGGAAGGAGCTGGCCGATCGCTACCTGCTGCCGGTGCTGCCGCTGCTGCTGCTGCTGGCCGCCCGGCTGGTGGCCCGCGGGTTCGCCCGAGCACTCGACCATCCGTCGGCAGCGCCGCACTCAGGGGAGCCCGCGGGCGCGGCCGGTGGCAGGACGCAGCACACGCCGCCGCTCACCAGGTGGGCGGTAGTGGGCGCGGCGGCGGTCTTCATCGCCGCCGCCTGTGCGCTTCCACTGGCCGACTCAGTCAGGTTCGACGGAGCGCTGCGTGGCACCGACGTGCGCGTGCGTGCCATGGCCTGGGTCGATGGCCATGTGCCGGCCGGCAGCACCGTCGCGAGTGAGAACTACGGGCCGCCCCTGGTGCACATGTTCGACGAGAAGTACTTCGTCGGCACGGGAAGGCGGGCCTACCGCCTCCTGCCACTCGCTCTTCCCCAACCCGGGGTGTCCAACATCAGTCACACCCTGGGCTGGCTGCGCGAGAACCGCGTGCAGTACGCGATCCTCAGCTCCAAGGTGTACGGCCGGGTCATGGCCGCCGCCGCCGACTACCCGGGCATCGTGGCCTTCTACCACAGCCTTGGCGAGGCGGGCCGGCTCATCAAGGTGTTCACCCCGGGACCGGGAGAGCCTGGTCCCGTGCTGAAGGTGTATCGGCTGGCAGCTTCCAGGCGTGGGTAGCCGCCGCAGGCGGGCTACCGTGCGGAGCGCCGCAGGTACTCCGCACAGTAGGGCAGGCTGGCGCACGCAGGGGCGCGCTAGCGCAGGCTGAGGTAAGCGCCCAGCCCCACCGGCACCGGCAGCCAGAAGTTGATGAGGCGATAGACGAGCACCACGGCCACCGCGGCGCTCGAGGCGAGGCCGAAGCCCACCAGCAAGGCGATCATCACGCCCTCCACCGCGCCGAGGCCTCCGGGCGTGGGCGTGAAGGTGCCCACCACGTTGGCGACCGCGTAGGCGATCACCAGGTAGGGCAGTGAGACCCAGAGGTGAAAGGCGATCATCACGCCCACTAGACAGGCAACGTCGAGGGTCCAGTAGCAGGCGGCCTGAGCGAACGTGCGGAGGTGGCGCCAGCCGTCGCGACGCAACCGCCGCCAGCCGTCGATGACGCCATCGAGCCACTCGTCGAGCACCTCGTAAGAGATGTCGAGCCACTTGATGCGCCGGCCCAGGCGGTCGACGATCTGCCGCACACGACGGCGCAGCGCGGTGGGATGGTAGAGCAGCCAGAAACCGTAGGCGGTGGCCAGCACGAGGGCCAGCACGGCGGCGCAGGCCACGAACAACCCGATGTCGTCGGCCTCGCCGCGCAGCACCAGGGTGAGCAGGCCGAAGCCGAAGAGGGCGAACAGCACGCTGTAGGCGAAGGCGTTCTGGAAGATCACCGCGATCAGCACCAGCGAGTGGGGCATGCCGCGCTTCTGCAGCACCCGGTAGGTCACGGCGGCACCGCCGACGCCGCCAGCCGAGAAGAGGTGTGCGGCGGCCAGTCCGGCGAGGTTGATGCGCAAGGCGAGGGCGAGGTTCACGGGATGCTGCAGCAGCCGCATCACGCGGCGGAACAGGAGCGAGTAGAAGACCAGGGAAGCGGCCTCGGCGCACACCGCGACCACGAGGAGCGGCCAGCTCGCCTTGCGCACCAGGTCGAGGGCGTGTCGCTGACCGGCGAGGCGGGGGACGATGAGGAACAGGGCGACGACGATGAGCACGAAGATCAGGGCGGCGCGCAAGCGGTGGGGGCGCCGCGGAGCGGATGCAGGGAGTCCCATAGGCGGGCCGGTTACCGGCGCGACGCGCGCCCGCCGCGTTTCTGGCGAGCCCGGGAGTGGGCGTCGCCGAGTACTTCCTGCTCGATCTCCATACGGCGCACCCACGCGTAGGCCGCCGCGACCGGGAGGCAGATGACCGGGATGGCGCAGAACGCGAACCATCCCCAGCGCCTGGCGGCGAAGGTCACCGATACGCCGTACACGTAGGTTGCGGCCAGCCCGACGAGCATGAGCACACCCCACGCCACATAGCCACTGTGCGGGATGAAGTTGATCTTGAAGACCTCCGCGAAGGCGCGCGCCAGGAACAGGACGAGGGAGATGGCCGAGACGAGGAACAGGTTGGCGATGCGTCGCAGCTCGGCTCTCAGCTCGGGGCCAACCTCGGGCGCAGGCGCGTCCTTGTCGTACTTCGTGAAGTCGAGGAAACGGGCCATTGTGCCTACCTGTGGGTGTGCGCTGCCGGCCGGACGGACATGGTCCCGTGCCTGCGGTCGCGAGCAAGTGCCGGTAAGTCTCGACGATGACCGCAACGAACACAACCCCTCCGGTCGTCTCCGCCGCCCTGTACAACGTCGCCGCCCACCGGCGGAGCGCGCCATTCCCGGCGCTGCGCCGCGCCGCTGGGCGGCGGTCGCCCGCGGAGCGCGCCCGGGGACCGACCACCGGCGCTCCCGTTAGGGCACGATTCGAGGTAGCATGAGGGCCCGCGCGATGTGGCTCATCGCGCCCATGCCGGAGTGGCGGAACTGGTAGACGCGCTCGACTCAAAATCGGGTGCCCCGAAAGGGCGTGTGGGTTCGATTCCCACCTTCGGCACCACATCTCCTTCAGGCGCGTCTCGAGGCGGGGGGCGTGCCGCGGAATGGCCGAGCGGCGCCGCGCCCGTCACAGGTACGATCGCGGCGCGGTGAAGGCTACCATCTGGTACCATTAGTGTTCGGTTCCGGACCGGCACCCCAGATTCATTCATTCGTCCACCACTTCGCGGCGGGCGTGCATACACAGGAGCGACGCATGGCCGTGCGGCTCTTGGGGCTGAACTGCAGCCCTCGCGACAACAGCAACAGTGCCATCATGCTGGAGACGGCTTTCGACAAGCTGGACGCCGTCTACCCGGGAGAAGCCGAGCACGAGACCGTCCACCTCCGGGAGCTGCATGTGGAGCCGTGCAAGGCGTGCAACGTGTGCGGCAAGACCAAAGAGACCGGCAGGTTCATCCCGTGTGTGCGTGCCGCAGAGGACGACGTGCAGGAGGTCCTCGACAAGATGGTGGCCGCCGACGGCATCCTCGTGGCGACCCCTGTCTATTTCGGGCTGCCGTCAGACCTGTTCTCCAAGTTCGTGATGCGTACGCGGCCGCTGCGCCATCAGGATTTCAAGCTCGCCAACCGACCCGTGGGCGTCATGGCGACCGCGGCCCGCCGCTCGGGCGGGGCCGAGACGGCGATTCTCGCGACCTGGCTCCCCTTCGTCCGTAACGGCTGCCTCGTGGTGGGCAACGGCGACGCCACCTGCCAGTTCGGCGCCTACGGATGGGCTGGGGGCCGCGGCGATATCCTCGGCGACGAGTGGGGTCTGGAACAGAGTTTTCAAACGGCCGAGCGCGTCTTCACCCTGGCCAAGGTGTTCAAGGCCGGGGTCGAGGCCAGCGGCTTCGTGAACGCCATGAAGTTCTCGTACGGTTCCGGGACGCGACCCTAAGGACAACCATGACCGATGCCGAGACCATCCTCGAGTTCATCCGCGACGAGGCCGACCTCGAAGAAGACGAGGTCAACGCCGACGCCTCACTGTTTCGCGATCAGCTGCTCGACTCCATGAACCTCACCGCGCTCATCTCCTTCCTCGAGGAGACGTTTGCTATCAAGGTGAAGCCCATGGACATCGTGTTCGAAAACCTCGACACCGTGAACCACATGCTGGCTTTCATCGCGCGCAAGAAGGTGGGCAATGGCTGAGGACGCCCCGCGCGAGGCGCTCGCCGTGGTCGAGGATGCCGAGACGGTCGCCGCGCCGGAGCCCGACGCCGGCGCCGATCTGCCGCCACGCACGCGCTGGTTCTTTTATGGCCTCGGCCTGAGCTTGCAGACATTCCTCTGGTTCCTGCTCTTCCTGGCGATCATCGTGGCGGTTCTCGTGGGCAACAAGCTCACCGAGTTCCGCTATGTCGGCTTCTGAGCCAGACCCCGCGCGCTCGTGCCCGACGCAGATCTCATGACCGACGCCGTGGCGCGCCTGCGCCACTGGGCGGGCGCACGCCCCGACGCCGTGCTGCTGCTCACCCGGGGCCGGTCGTACACGTACGCCGAGACCGAACGTCGTGCAGCGGCGGTCGCCACGGCCTTGCGCGTCGCCGGCGCGGGCCGGGGCCGGCGCGTGGCCCTGTACCTCGAAGAGTACGACCAGTTCTTCGTCTGCATGCTCGGCGCCTGGCTGGCGGGCTCGGTCGTGGTGCCACTCAACACGAGCCTGCCGCAGGCCGACGTCGCCTGGCTGCTGACCAAGGCGGCGCCCGACCTGCTGGTTGTGCCCGACGACGACGCCTGGACCGGCGAAGGTCCACCGCGCCTGGTGGTCACGACCGGCGAGGACGGGCTGCTGAACGGCCTGCGGCCGGCGGGCGCAGCCGGCCCGGCCGGTGCGCCGCAGGGGGTCGCTCCGGCCGCGCCCTCCGTGTCTGCGCCGGTGTGCGCCGACGGGCTCGCCATGATCATGTTCACGTCGGGCACCACCGGCCTCCCCAAGGGCGTCTGTCAGACCCTGCGCGCGATCTCGAGCAACGCGGGGCACGTGGCGCGCGTGCTCGGCCTGCGGCCGGACGATCGGATCTTTGTCAACACGCCGCCGTATTTCACCAGCGGCATCTGCCACTTCCTCACGCTGATGGCCAGCGGCGGCGGGGTGGCCGGCCAGCTCGGGTTCTACTTCGGCGCCGGCCTCCTTGACGAGATGGAGGCTCAGGGCTGCACCGGCTTCGGCGGCGCCCCCGCGCACCTGGTGCGTGTCGTCGAGCCGCTCGAGGAGCCCCGCTCCCACCGCCTGCGATTCTGGGTGAGTAGCGGCGATCATCTGCCACTCCCGGTTATCGAGAAGTTCCGCCGCGTGCTGCCCGGGGTGCAGCTCTTCAACATGTACGGGCTTACGGAGGTGAGCGGTCGGCTCTGCATACTGCCTCCAGCCGAGCTCGGCGTGCGCGAGGGATCCGTGGGCCGCGCCATCGGCGACATGCGCGTGGTGGCGCGGCGCGGCGACGGCCGAGAGGCCGCGCCCGGCGAAACCGGCGAGCTCTATGCAAGCGGCTCACTGCTCATGCAGGGGTACCTCGACGAAGCGCAGATCAGTGCCCGGACGCTCACCGAGCACGGCCTCAAGACCGGCGACTTCGGCCACGTCGACGAGAGCGGCGCCGTGTGGATCGCCGGCCGCAAAGACGACATCATCAAGCGGGGCGGCGAGAAGGTGAGCATCGTCCACGTGCAGCAGGCGCTGCAAGGGTTGGGCCGCTTTGCCGACGTGGCCGTGCTGGCGGCTCCGGACGACATACTGGGTCACGTACCGGTAGCCTTCGTGGTGCCGCTCGCGCGCGAGGGCTTCAGGGCGTCGCGCCTCCTGCGCGAGCTGCGTAGCGTGCTTCCGTCCACGTCGCTGCCCAGCCGTATCATCGCCGTCGAGGCCATTCCCCGCACGGGCTCCGGCAAGGCGATCCGCGCCGAGTTGCAGGCGCTGCTTACCGAGGAGCTTGCGTGAGCAGCTTCGCACGCGGCTTTCGCAATCGTCACCCACTCGTGCTGCTGGCCGCCGCGGCGCTGCTCATACCGGCGCTCCTGGGATTCCAGTACTTCTTCACGAGCGGCGTCTGGACCGACATCCCCCTCAAGTACTGGCTGCGCAATCCTACCGACTCGTTCATCTACGTCTCCTGGATGGTGGGCAGGAACAAGGAGCAGCCGCCCACGGTGCCGGCCGTCTACCTCACCGGCGGGTCGGCAGCTCGCGAAGGGATCACGAGCGGCGGCTCGCTGGCCGCGCAGATCGCGCGTCTTGGCGGGCCGCGGGTGGCCGCCTGGGACCTCGGCTCCAACAACCAGAACTTCGCGGAGACGCTCGCCGTGGTCGACAACGTGCCCAGCCGCAACGCCTGGGTGCTGATCGGCGTCAACCGGGACCGCTTCACCTTCCTTCCGTCGGAGAACGAGAACGAAGTGGTGGGTCGTGACTTCCTGCTCAGGAGCTCGTTCCTGCAACGCTACGTGGCCAGCACCTACGGGCAGTACAAGTACTCCTTCACCATCCTTCCGGGCATTCTCTCGTACCTCACGACCTACGCGAAGACCAGCGGCCATGCCCTGGTCGAGGGCAAGCCCACGACGTTCGCCTTCGTGCAGCATCACTACTCGATGAAGCATGTGTACAATGGCGCCCGCAAGCGGGCCCTGGTCGGCGTCTGGCTGCACAAGCGCCTGCCTCTGTTTCGCCAGAACCTGCGCTTTAACCTCGGCATGCTCGAGCAGATCCTCCGGCGCTGCCGGCAGAGGGGCGTGCACGCCGTGCTGCTGGAGCTGCCCAACGACGCCGCCATCATCGGCCATAGTCTCGATGCCGAGGTCAAGGACTACCGCCAGCCGGTGAAGGCGCTGGCCGCCAAGTACGGCGTACCGTACCTCGACTTCAACGCCCATCTCGCCATCCCGAGCGCCGATTTCTACGACCTCTCGCATCTGGTGGAGCCCGGGCGAGTGCTGTGGCAGCGTGAGCTCGCCAAGGAGCTGGTGGGCGTGCTCGATGGCCGTCGCGGCGCCGGGGGCGCGTCGTCATGAAGGTCTACTTCACCTACTACCTCATCCCGGTGGTCATCGCCGCCCTGATCGTGTTCTGGCTGGTACTGCGCAGCGATCGCAACCGCCTGATCCTCATGCTCGTGGTCTCGGCGGCGGCACTGGCCCGGCTGAACCCGATCTTCGCCGCTATAGCTCTGGGGCTCGTGGTGGTGGCGCATCAGCTCGTCGAGCTCAAGCGCGCCGAGAAGTTCAGCGGCGGCCGCGTGGTGCTCCTCGCCGTGGTCGCCGCTCTAGTCACCCTGGGCATCGGCAAGTACGGTCAGCGCGGGGCGATCGCCATATGGGGCCAGGACGACTGGATCGTCGGCCACCTCATCATGCCCCTGGGCATCAGCTACTTCGTCTTCCGCCTGCTGCAGTACGTGTTCGACTGCCTGCGCGGCGTGATCGAGGAGAACTCCATCCTGCGGCTCGCCGCCTTTCTCATGTTCATCCCAACCTTCCCGGCGGGGCCGCTCGAGACCTATCAGGGCTTCTACGGCAAGCGCAGCTTCAACTTCGACCGTCAGCTCTTCTACTTCGGCCTGCGACGCATCGCCCTGGGCTACTTCAAGAAGGTCTTCGTCGTCGACTTCCTGTTCGCCATGCTCTTCAACAGCATCACGAGCACCGTCGGCGCGGCCCATCCGAACTGGCACGCCATGAACCTGCTGTGGCCGCTCGCCTACGTGATCATTGCGTTCGTGCGCGCCTACTTCGACCTGTCGGCCTACACCGACCTGGCGATCGGCTTCTCGGCGCTCTTCGGCTTTCGCATCATGGAGAACTTCCACTACCCCTTCCTCAAGAAGAACCTCAGCGACTTCTGGCGCGGCTGGCACATCTCGCTGTCAAGCTGGTGCCGCAACAACGTGTACTTCCCGGTGTTCGGCCTCACCCGCAAGGTCTGGCTGGGCTTGTACCTCAGCATGCTCACCATGGGCTTGTGGCACTACGTCGATCTGCAGTGGGCGGCCTGGGGCCTGTATCACGGCACAGGGCTGGTGGTCGTGGCGCGCTGGGAGCGTTGGAAGAAGGCACGCAAGAAGGCGCGCAAGAAGTCCGGCAAGCCGGTGGCGGCACCCTACGAGAAGTTCGTCGCGTGGCTCGGTTACCCGGCGACGTTTCTCTATGTTGCGCTCGGTTATGCCTTTGTGTCGTCTGAAAGCACTTCGTTCAGCCACGCCGTGCAGCTGTTCTATTACGCGCTCAGGGGGCCCATACTGTTGCTAACCGGGCACTCTCTGTAAGCCATGAGCGCGGCGCGCGGGAAGGAGCCGAGGCAGGTCGTGCAGGCGGCCAACTCACCATCCACCAGGACGAGACGCCGTTCGTTCGGCCGTGGCTTTCGCCAGCGCAGCCCGCTGGTGCTGATCGCTGCCGGCGTCCTAGCCGTAACGTCACTCCTGCTGTTCCAAGCGGCGCTCGTGAACGGCGGCCTCACGGCCGTCGCGCAAGGTCGTCTGCTGCGCATCCCCAACGACGACTACGTGCACGTCGCCTACCGCGTGGCTGAGCTCAAGAAGCATCCCCCCAAGGGACCGACCGTGTATCTGTTCGGCGGGTCCGGCACCATGGAGATGATGGTCAGCGAGCACTCTATGGCCGGCGCCATTCAGCGCGTCGGAGGGGGCCAGGTCAACGTCGTCAGCCTGGCCGCCCACCAGGAGAGCCTGGCGATGACGCTCGCCATCGTCGACAATCTTCCGCCCGGGCCGGCCGTGCTGACCATCGGTCTGGGCCCCAGCCGCTTCACCACGTCTCCGGCCACCGATGCCGGCCTGCTCTCGGGACGCCCGCTGCTACTGCGCAGCCCGCGGTTGGAGCAGCTCGCGCCAACCTTGTACGGGAAGAAAGCGCCCATCACGGGCGCCCTCCCCGGCTTCTTCGACTACACCAGCGCCTACCTGCGGGCGCGTCTGGACGAGGGAGTGCTCTGGGGGGTGCGCATTCCCTATGCGCATCACTACTACCCTCCGGGGTCCAAGAGCGCTTCACCGGCCGCCAAACGGCGCAACATCCCTGCCGTGCTCAGCGGCGATGAGACGGCCTACGCCCAGAACGCTAACTACAACTTCGTCGTGCTCACCGAGATCCTGCGGCTGGCCAGCCAGAAGGGGTACACGGTGGCGCTGTTCGACCAGCCGCTTAACACGGCCGTCGGGGGACCCACGTGGGGGGGCATAGTCCCCGACTACCAGAGCAGGACGCGGGCCTTGGCGCGCTCCTGGGGCGTCACCTATCTGCCCGTGGCGCGGCGTGTTCACCTGCGCAACGCCGACTTCGCCGATCTGTATCACCTCATCGACTCGGGGCGCGACAAGTGGCAGCCCGAGCTGGCGAAGGAGTTGGCCGCCGTGCTGCGTACTCTGGGCGGACCCTGAACTAGCCATCGCAGGCGGGCCAACGTGTGGTGAGCCGCAGGCGCACCGCACACCGATATGGCGACGCCGCAGGCGGCGTGTCGCGGCCGCCTCGCTCAGGCGCGCGGCACGAGGCGCCGGCGATCCCAATCCTGCGAGAGGCGGCGTGCTATGCCTGCCGTCAGCAGGGCGCCGGCTTCGGCGTCCTCGGGCTGCACAACCTCGAGGGCCGAGTGCATGTTACGTAGCGGGATACTGAGTGAGAGCGTGGCCGCCTGGCCGCTGGCCATGAGCTCCTCGGCGTCGGTGGAGGTACGGCCGGGCAAGGCCTTGATCTGCACGGCGATCCCCTCGGCGGCGGCGACCTCGCGGGCCACGTCGAGCAGGGCCTGGTTGCTCGCGGCACCGCGGTGCAGCACGGGGCCGGCGCCGAGCCTGACCTCGCCGCCGAGCTTCTTCGCGTCCATGCCCGGGTCGTCGCTGGCGAAGTCCACGTCGACCACGATCACCACATCGGGTTGCCAGCGCGCCGCAATGGCCTTGGCACCCATGAAGGTGGTCTCTTCGTGCACGGTCGCCAGCGCGGTGAGCCTGGCCGTCGCCGGATCGGCGGCGTAGTGCTCCAAGCCCCTGGCACAGACGTACACGCCGGCCCGGTTATCGAAGGCCGGCGACGCAAAGCGCCCGTTGGCGAGGGGCAAGAAGGCGGCCGGGAAGGTGATAGGATCGCCGATCTGCACCATCGTGAGGGCGTTGTCGCGGCTGGTAGCACCGATGTCGAGCCACTGGTCGCAGAGCTCCGGCGCCTTGGCACGCTCCTTCGCGCTCATCTTGTGGGACGGGCGGCGGCCGACCACACCGGGCACGGCTCCCCCGGCGCTGTGCACCAGAACGCTGCGGCCCGGCAGCAGCTGCGCGTCCACGCCGCCGATCTTGTCGAACGAGACGAAACCCTGCTCGTCGACGTACGTGACGATGAGGCCGATCTGGTCGGCGTGAGCAGCCAGCACGATGTGCGGTCCGCCGGCGCCCGCGGTATCGGCCCACACGTTGCCCAGGGGGTCGCCGTCCACGTCGGCGACATCGGCCAGACGCCGGCGAAAGACCTCCTGCACCGGCGCCTCAAAGCCGCTCGGCGCTGGAGCGGAGCAGAGTTCACGCAGGAAATCGAGATCGATCGGCATACGTCCCTCCGAGGTATGGTGTGTGACGCCGGCGGCGCACTAATTGCAGATCTCTACCCGATTCTTGCCGTGGTGCTTGGCCACATACAGGGCGCGGTCGGCCGCCGCTACCAGGTCGTCGGCCGTGCGGGCGTGCGTGGGCAGACTGGCGATGCCCACGCTGATGGTCACGTGTGCGAGGTGGCCGGAGTCGCTCCCCGGGAACGGCGTCTGCTCGATGCTGTGCCGCACGCGCTCGCCGGCGACCACCGCTCCCTCGGGAGTGGCGAGGTCGCAGCCGCGCGCCTGGAGCTCGTCGGAGAGCCGCTCGCTCATAGCCTGGGCCCCGCACGACGGCGTGTGAGGCAGGATGGCGGCAAACTCCTCTCCGCCGTAGCGCGCGGGAACGTCTACGTTCCTGCGCAGTTGCGCGTTCATGACCTCGGCGACGCGCCGCAACACCCCGTCACCCGCCGGATGACCGAAGCGATCGTTGTAGCGCTTGAAATCGTCCAGGTCCATCATGAGAACCGAGACCGGCAGACCGTAGCGCGTGGCGCGCACCACTTCGTCACGCAGCCGCTCGTAGAAGAAGCGGTGGTTGTACAGGCCGGTGAGCCCGTCGGTGATGGCTTGGCGTGCCAACGTCTCGTACAGCCTTGTGTTGTCAAGCGCGGCGGCGGCTTGATTGGCGAGGATCTGCACGAGCTCCAACTCGTCGTCGTCGAACGTGCGCGGTTGCGCGCCGACGATGTTCATCCATCCTTCGGCACGCCCCTGGGTGATGAGCGGCACCACCAGGCGCCGGCGCCCGTCGACGAGATCCTGAGCGGGTCGCAGAGTCATCAGGGCATGGGCCACCAGCGGGTCGCGCTGCGGGGCCGGTCGGCCCAGGTCGCCTTCGCACGGCACGGGCAGGCACTCCAGGTCGACTGTGGTGTCGCGGGCGGGAAACAGCGAGCCGATGCGCGAGCGTACGCCCTCTACGACATCGTCCGCCTGCACCGAGCTGGTGAGTGTGCGGCTGATGTCGAGCAGGTTCACGAGGCGCTCGCTGCGCCGCGCCTGACGGCGCGAGGCACGGGCGTTGCTGATGGCCACGGCGGCGATGTCTGCGAGCGAGCTCACGAGGTGCATCTCGTCGTCGCTGAAGTCGCGGCGCCGGCGGCGCTCGATGAGCTCGAGCAGCCCGAGCACCTCCCCGTGAAACTCGAGCGGGGCGTACAGGGCGGTCTTCTCGCCCCAATAGTCCATGCGCTCAGGCTCCGGTGTGCCGTTGTCCTCGTTCTCGGCGTGTACCACGATGACTTCGTGGGCGGTGAAGACGCGCTCGATGCCGCGATGACGGTTGATCTGGTTCTCGGTGCCGACCCAGTCGATGTCTCGCTGCTCGAGGTTGCGTGACCAGATGGCCTGGTCGACGAGACAATCGCGTTCCGCGTTGTACTCGTAGACGCTCGACTCCCAGATGTCGAGCGTCAGGGTAAGGCGCTCGCAGAGGTACAGCAGGGTGTCGGCGACAAGCGCCTCCGCGCCCTCGCCCTCGCCCATGTGCAGCGCATGGCCCGCCCCGGTGCCTTCTTGACTTGCGCCCATGACTCCCCCCAGTGGCCCCAAGGTCAGCCGTTCACTGTACCAGCTACCATACCTGGGCGCCGAAGTCGAGAGCCAGAGACATGGCGTCGGCGGTTACGGGCAATAGACCTCGACGCGGTCCTTGCCGGCCCTCTTGGCCGCGTACAACGCTTTGTCGGCCTGGCTCACCAGCTCGTCGGCGTCGACGGCCTCGGCCGGCAACGTGGCGACGCCGATGCTTACCGTGACGTTCGCGGCGCCGGCGCTGTCACGCACGCGCGTGCGCGCGTCGCGGATGGCGCGCCGCATGCGCTCGGCGGTCGCCAAGGCGCCGACGAGATCGTCGCTGTCGCAGGCGCCGCCGGTGTGGGGCAGGATCACGGCGAACTCCTCGCCGCCGTAGCGCGCGGCGACGTCTACGTTCTCGCGAAGCTGGTGGCGCATGACGTCGGCCACCGCGCAGAGGACCTTGTCTCCGGCCGGGTGGCCAAAACGGTCGTTGACCGACTTGAAGTCGTCCAGGTCGAGCATGAGCACGGTGAGTGCCGATCCGTAGCGTCGCGCCCGCGTGACCTCCGCCCGCAGGCGGTTGAAGAAGTGGCGGTAGTTGCTGAGGCTGGTGAGCCCGTCGGTGACAGCCTGACGCTCGATCAAAGCCTTCTGGTCTTGAAGCTGTCGGTAGAGTTGCGCGTTGCGGATGGCCGCTCCGGCCTGCTCGCCGAGCGCCATGCAGAGGGCAGTCTCCTCAGCCGTGAAATGGCGCCTGTCTCTGATCTCGGCTACCTCGAGCGCGCCCACGACGTCGTCTCCCACGATGAGCGGCACCATGAGCGAGGCCGCCTCCTCCCAGTCAACCAGCTGCTCGCGCACCTGGGGGTCGAGATCGGGATCGTCCAGGCACACCTGGACCGGACGGCGCTGCTCTATGACCTCACGATCCTGAGGGAGGTCTTCGAGCGGGTAGACGGTACCCAGGGGCTCCTCGAAGCTGTGCTTGACATCACGCTGATACTGTGCGACCCACACCGTGGCGTTCGTCGCAGGGTCGTATTCGTAGATGTAGCTGGACGTGGTCGCGAGAGCTTGCGCCGCCTGGCGGCAGACTACGTCCAGCACTTCGTCGAGATCGAGGGTGGAGGTCATGGCTCGCGACGAGTCGATGAGGGCTGTGAGCTGACGGTTACGGGCCTCGGTGGCACGCGAGCCGCGGGCGTTCTTGAGCGCCAGGGCGGCCAGAGCCGCCATGCGACGCACGAGCTCCTTGTCCGCCTCACTGAAGTCGCGCCGCCGGCGCTTCTCGGTGAGCTCGACGAGGCCGAGCACCTCGTCGTTGTAGATGACGGGGGCCCAGAGAGCCGCCAGCTCGCCCCAGTAGGCCATGCTGTCCGGCCCGGCGGCCGCCGAGTCGAGGGCGTCGTAGGGGTACGAAACGAGGATCTCCCGCTTGCTGATCACCAGCTGAAAGTCGGGGATGTCGGCGAGGCGGTTGACCTTGCCGATCCAGGCGCGGTCGGCGTCGTTGAGCTGCGTCGACCAGATGGCCTGAGCACGCAGCGCACTGCGCTCCGGCAGGTACTCGTAGATACAACACTCCGAGCATCCCAGGGCGGTGGCCATCTCCTCGGTGAGGGCGATGAGCGTGTCGGCCAGGGCCTGCGAATCACCGCCGCCGTCGTCGATCACGGCGTAGGAGTGTTGGTCTGCTCTGCCTCTTCTCATCGCCGCTCCGTCCCCGAGTCTCATGTCTTCGGTGTCGGTCGCCGCCGCCGCCGGCTGCATAGAACATTGGTCAATACCGCACCATGAGCTGGCGGGCGGCCGCCGAGAGACCGTCCACGGTAAGCTCGAACATGGGAAACACTTCGCGGACCTTGCCGATTGTCACGCTACCGTAGGCGTGGTCCCAGTCATCTTCAGGGATCGTGTTCAGCCAGGTGGAGTGGCTGAAGTGCCGGCGCAAGCGCCGCAACCACTCGATACCCGGCTGATCATTGCCGTAGCCCCACCAGATGATGCCGTCGCGGGCCATGAGCTCGCTGGGCGCCATGGCGGCATCGCCGACCACGATGAGCTTGTAATCGGTGGGCAGCTCCTGCAGCACGCGGTTGGTGCTCACCGCGTGACTCATGCTGCAGCTCGTATCCAGGTAAAGCCAGTCATAGACGCAATTGTGAAAGTAGTAGAAACGCAGGTCTTTGAAGTGGGAGCTGCGGTTGACCGCGCTGAAGAGCTGGCTACAGAGCGTCACATAGGGATGCATGGATCCGCCGACGTCCATGAGCAGCAACACCTTGACCGCATTCTTGCGGCTCTTGCGCCACACCAGACTCAGGCGCCCGGCGTGGCCGGCCGTCTCCGTCACGGTCTCGTCGAGATCGAGCTCGTCGGGCACGCCTTCGTTGCGTGAGGAGAGCTGGCGAAGGCGTCGCAAGGCCAGCTCGAACTGCCGCACGCCGACCTCCCGGTCGGTGCGGTAAGCGCGATAGCGGCGCTCGCCGGCCACCTTGACGGCGGATCTGTTGCGGCTTTCGCCGCCCGCGCGCAGGCCACCGGGGTGAAACCCGGAGTGGCCGAAGGCGGACGTGCCGCCGGTGCCCACCCAGTAGCTGCCGCCATGGTGCGCCTCTGCCTGCTCGCGAAGCCGCTCCGCGAACATCCTCTGGAGGGCCTCCAGGTCGAGGTCGGCGAGCGCCGCCGCGAGCATGGCTCGCTGGGCGTCGCTCAAACCGGGCGTGGCGAGCGGGTCGGCGAGCCAGTCCCGCACCTCGTCCTCGATCTCCAAAGGCGTCTCGATACCGTGGAACATGGCCGCAAAGGCTTGGTCGTACTGGTCGAAGTAGGCCTCCGACTTCACCAGGATGGCGCGCGCGACGGCGTAGAACTGCTCGAGGCTGCAGGGCGCGAGGCCCATGCCGAGTGCCCGCATGAGCGTCAGCCACTCAGTGACGGTGACCGGTACTCCATAGCAGCGCAGTAGAAAGAAGAAATCGGTGAACACGGCTGCCAGCTTCCATTAGCGACGTCCGCGGCCGCCGGCGAGCGCCCGCGTGGCCACGTCGACGTCGTGGTCTTTCTTGAGGAGCACGCCCAGGAACGGCAGGCACGTGGTGATCTCGCGGTGGTCGACTCCGCCGCGGGCCAGCGCCTGCACCCAGTCGATGAGCTCGCTGGTGCTGGGTTTCTTCTGCAAGCCGGGCACGTCGCGCAGCCAGTAGAACGCCTGAATGGCGAGGTCGAGCAGGCGTTTGTCGAGCTGCGGCACATGCACGCGCACGATGCGCTCCATCATGGCGCCGTCGGGGAACTCGATGTAGTGGAACACGCAGCGGCGCAGGAATGCGTCGGGCAGCTCCTTCTCGGCGTTGCTCGTGATGAGCACGATCGGCCGGTGCACGGCTTTCACGTTCTGGTGCGTCTCGGGGATGTGGAACTCCATCTGGTCGAGCTCCCACAGCAGGTCGTTGGGAAACTCGAGGTCGGCCTTGTCGATCTCGTCGATGAGCAGCACCACCCGTTCGGGGCTGGCGAAGGCCTCTCCCAGCTTGCCCGGTTTGATGTACTGGGCGATATCGGCCACGTCGCGGTCGCCGAACTGGCCGTCGTAGAGCCGCTGCACGGTGTCGTACACGTACAGGCCGTCCTGGGCCTTGGTCGTAGACTTCACGTTCCAGATGAGCAACGGCATGCCGAGGCCACGGGCGATGCTCCGGGCGAGCATCGTCTTGCCGGTGCCGGGCTCGCCCTTGATGAGCAGGGGGCGGCTGAGCTGCACCGCCACGTTGACGGTCTGCATGAGCGCCGGCGCGGCGATGTAGTCGCTGGTGCCCGTGTACGTAGTGGATGGGTTCGTGAGCTGACTCATGACGTACGTCTTTCGGTCGCTGACAAGCGGGGGGCAGCGAGAGCGTACCCGGTGAATTCTAACAGATAGCGTTTTGAGCGAACGTGGGCGCGGCCTGGGTGGGGCCGCTTGCGCACCGCCGCGACGGGGAAGAGACACGCCATGGAAGCCTTGCACGCAGCCCGCACAGATAGGCTTTACGCGCGCCTCGCGTCCCTGCACCTCTCCGTAGACGGCTACGTCAGCGAACGCGCCGAGCTGGACGTCTCCAGCGGTTTCCGGCGCGTCACCACCACCGTGGTGCTGCGCGGCGGTGGGCACGAGGGGCGCGGCGAGGACGTCATCTACGAAAGCGCCGACCACGACACTTTTCCCCTGAACCTGCCGCTCGCCGGGCGGTGGACGCTGGATGGCTTCTCCCGCCACGTCGCCGGACTCGACCTCTTTCCGGATGGGCCGCCCAAGCTCGCTTTCATGCGACCCTACCGACGCTGGGCGTTCGAGAGCGCCGCGCTGGACCTGGCCCTGCGTCAGCAGGGCCAGAGCCTGGGCGCGGCGCTCGGCCGCCCGTACGAGCCGCTGCGCTTCGTCGTCTCCACGCGCCTCGACATCATGCCCTGGCTCGAGGTGGCGCCGTCGCTCGAGTTCAAGCTCGATCCTTCGTCCGACTGGGACGAGCAGACCATGACGCGCATCGCCGCCAGCGGGCGTGTGCGCGTGCTGGACTTCAAGGCATTTTACGAGGGCACGGTGGTAGACAATCCGCCCGACCCCGACCAGTACCTGGCGGTGGCGCGCCGGTTCCCCGACGCGATCCTCGAGGACCCCGCGCTGGACGGCCCGGCGCGGGAAGTGCTCAGAGGGGAGGAGGACCGTTTCAGCTTCGACGCGCCGATCCACTCCTGGGCGGACGTGGAGGCCGTCGCCGAGCGGGTAGGGGTGGGCAGCATGTGGCGTCCGCGCTACCTGAATATCAAGCCGTCGCGTTTCGGCAGCCTGAGCGCGCTCTGCGACTGCGTTGCGCGCGCCCAGGCCGCCGGTATCACGCTCTACGGCGGCGGCCAGTTCGAGCTCGGCGTGGGCCGCGACCACATCGAGGCGCTGGCCAGCCTGCTCTATGCGGATGGCCCCAACGACGTGGCGCCGCGCGACTTTCACGGTGAACCCCGGCCCGGCGTGCCCAGCAGCCCTCTGCGGCCGGCAAGGCAAGCGCCGGGTCTGGGCTTCGACTTTCGGCGCTAGCGGCCGCCGGCCGCGGGTAACCACCGCGGGCGCCGCTGTGGCGCGGCGGGGCCGTGACGCGGCCGCCGCGCGGCCCTCACCCAGCCGTCAGCTTGCCTCGATCAACCCGTGCGCCTGCAGGTAGGCGATGCTCTCCAGGGCGGGCGCCTCGCTCAAGTGCTCGAGGATCACCGTGGCGCCGGCGTCGTGCGCCGCGGCCAGTACGGCGGCCACATCGACCACGCCCTGTCCGAGAGCACGGTGGGGGTCTTCGGCGTCCTCGGGGCCGCGGTTGTCGTGCAGGTGGACGTGGGCCAGCGTGGCCTGAGGCTCGAGCAGGAAGGCGTCCAGTGAACCACTGATGGCCGCGTGGCCCGTGTCGAGGGCGAACCCCAATTCACCGAGATGGAGGTCGCCGGGGGCCACGAAATGCGAGTAGCCCACGCCGGGCATGTTCTCGACGACCACGCGCACGGCGGTCTCGCGCTGAGCCTGCTCGAGGTCGGCGATCGTGCGCTGCAGGGCCTCGATCACAGCGCGATCGCGGGACCCCGGCGGCTCCATGTAGTCGGGATGCACGAGGTAGAGAACGGCGCCCATCTCGGCGGCCGCTTCGATGTGGCGCCGGTGTACGGCTACGGCCTGGCGGCGTAGCTGCTCGTCGGGGCTTCCCGGCACGATCTCGTAGCCGTAAGGGCCATGCACGGTGAGGCGCAGCCCGCTCTCCCGGGCCGTGCGGCGGTTGAGAGGCGAGAGCACCGTGTGCATGCCGAACGAGTCGACCTCGACCAGCGTAGTGAGGGGCGCCAGCCTCTCCAGGGCCTTGGTGAGCGGCAGGTCAGGGTAGACCTGGCTGGGCAACCCGATGTGGGGCGGGAGGGTCATGCTGGTCGTAGTGTACCCTGGTAGACTGTCGCGGCCACGAAGTGACGACCCGGGAGAGTGCGTGACCCCCATCAAGCAGATCCAGCGCGAGCACGGCATCGTCGGCCGCGAGACCGAGCTGGCCCTCGCCCTGGCCGTGCTCTGCGCCGGCCGCCACCTCCTGCTCGAGGGCCCCGTGGGCGTCGGCAAGACCACCGTGGCGCTCGCCGTCTGCGCCCACCTGGGCCGCGAGACGCTGCGCGTCGACGGCGACGACCGCTACTCCGAGGCCAAGCTCAGCGGCTGGTTCGACCCGCCCCTCGTGATGGCCCAGGGCTACAGCGCGGCGTCGTTTTGCGCCGGCCCCCTGGTGGACGCCCTGCGGCGCGGCGCCGTGCTCTTCATCAACGAGCTCAACCGCATGCCGGAGAGCGTGCAGAACGTGCTCCTGCCGGCGCTCGACGAGGGCCTGCTCATGGTGCCCCACATCGGCGCCCTGCGGGCCGCCCCCGGCTTTCAGGTGGTGGCCACCCAGAACCCCGTCGAGTACGTCGGCACCGGCCACCTCTCGGAGGCCCTCCGGGACCGCTTCGAGCACCTCGCCCTGGCCTACCAGACGGCCGCCGAGGAGGAGGCCATCGTGGCCGCCGAGACGCTCTCGCCAAACGCCGCCCTGGTGCGCACCGCGGTGCGCCTGACCCGCGCCACGCGCCTCCATGAGCGCTTCCGCAAGGGCGCCAGCGTGCGCGCCGCGATCGCCACGGTGGCGATCGCCGAGCAGCTGGCCGCCGCCGCCGGCGCCCCCGGCCCCCCCAGCCGCGCCCTGCTGCGCGCCGCCGCCGCGGCGGCGCTGGCCACGCGCGTCGACCTGCGCGACGACATCGACGCCAGCTTCGCGGGCGCCCTCGACGAGCTCTTCGCGCTGGTCGTCGACCGCGGCGAGGACCCCGACCTGGCCCTCGCCGCCGCGCCCGGGGCGGCCTCCCCAAAAGCCTGAGCGCCCGGGGCGGGGCGCGCCTCTCGCACGGCTCCCGCGTGCTGGTCCGCGACCTGCCCGGCGCGCACCCGCCGCGGCCCGCCGCCGGCGGCGCCCTGGCCGCCCTCGCGGCGCGCTACCAGCTACCGCTCGCCGCGCTCGACGGCTGGCAGGTGGCGGTCAACCTCACGCGCCCCGGGCAGCGCCTCGCCGAGCCCGGCCTGCGGCTCTTCGCCGAGCGCCTCGCGGCGCGTGCCGTGCTGGCCCGGGCGGCGCGCCTGGTGGGCCCGCTGCGCGGCGCCACGGTGAGCGTGCGCGAGCTCCTGCGCGAGCCCTACGGCGGCGAGCTCGACCTCGAGACGACCCTCGAGAACCTGCTCGGCAAGCCCTTCCCCGAGCCCGGCGACTGGGTGCTGCGCCGTCGCGTCGAGCGCCGCCACCAGGTGGTGCTCATGGTCGACACCTCGCTCTCCATGAGCGGCGAGAACATGGCCATCGCCGCCGTGGCGGCGGCGGTGCTGGCCCTCAAGCTCAAGCCCGAGGATCTCTCCGTCGTGGTCTTCGAGGACCGGGCCCGGGCGGTGAGCCAGCTCGAAGTCGCCGACCCGCCCGCCGAAGTGGTGCGCCGCATGCTCGACCAGCCGGTCCGCGGCTACACCAATATCGAGGCCGCGCTCGAGCTCGGCGCGGCCGAGCTCGAACGCGGCCGCAACCCACGGCGGACCGGTCTGCTCATCACCGACGGGGTGGTTACGGCCGGCGGCGACCCGGTGCCCCTGGCGCATCGCTTTCCGCGCCTCTTCGTGATGCTCACCGAAGACTACAAGATGAACCCCGAGCTCTGCCGCAGGCTGGCCGACGCCGGCCGCGGCGACGTGTTTCCGGTGGGCACCTACCGCGAGCTGCCGGCGCGTCTGCTTGATGTGGCCAACCGCGTCCTGCGATAGACTAGATGCGCGGCGCCGCCGGCGCCCCTGATGGCAAGGAGCAGGTCTCGTGGCAATGTTCGGCCCGCCCAAGGTGGAGCGCCTTGCGGCGAGAAACAGGTTCCGCGAGCTCGTGAGGGCCACGCACTACAAGAAGGACGCGGCCGTGCGCGAGGCGGCGCGCGCCGCGCTCACCGAGAATATGGACCTCCTCATCCAGATGCTACAGGATCGCAATCTGCAGCACGTGGCGATGGCTCGCGAGGCTCTGGGCGCGATCGGCGGGCCCGCCCGCGAACGCCTCATCCTCATCCTTCGCGAGGGTCACGTGCATCGCCGCCAGGACGTTGCCTTCGTGCTGGGCGACATGGGCGATCCGGCCGCCGTGCCGGCTCTCAAGCTCGCCATGCACAACCCCGATCCTCTACTGCGTGTGCTCTCCGTGCAGGCCATGGGCAAGATCGGCGACCCTTCGGCGGTGGAGACCCTCGAGCAGGCCCTCAACGATGTTGAGCCGCGAGTTGCCAAAGAGGCCCGCAAGTCTCTGGGCATGATCGCGGCGCGGGCCACGACACCTTAGCCACCGGGATAGGCTCCCAGGTCGCGGCAGGCTCTCCCCGCCGGCTGGCGCTGGTCGTTCGTCTGCTTACCGGACCTTCCGCCCACGGGCCAAGTTTTCGTGCCCGTTCACCTGGGAAGGCAAGCGTCGAGTTCCCGCTACCGGGCCCGCAGGTTCGCTGGAGGTTGCATGGCCGTTCGCATTGGCGTCCCCAAAGAGAGCGCGGTGGGCGAGACGCGCGTGGCTCTCGTACCTGCCGTGGCCGAGAAGTACACGGCGCTCGGCGCGCACGTGCTCGTCGAGCGCCGCGCCGGGCAGCTCAGCCACCTGCGTGACGACGAGTTCGCGGCGGCCACCATTGTCGAAACCGCCGCGGAGGCCTTCGCCGCAGACGTGGTGCTCAAGGTGGATCCGCCCACGCCGGTCGAGGCGCAGCTGCTGCGCCGTGGCGCCGTGGTCATCGGCCTGCTGCAGCCCTACAAGGCGTTCGACTCAATAGGGGCGTTGCGCGACGCCGGCGTAACCAGCTTCGCCCTCGAGCTGTTGCCGCGCATCAGCCGCGCCCAGGCCATGGACGCGCTCACCTCGCAGGCGTCGATCGCCGGCTACAAGGCGGTACTCATGTCGGCGTGCATGGCCGGCCGCTACTTCCCGATGCTCACCACTCCCGCCGGCACCCTGAGGCCGGCCATCGTGTTGGTGCTGGGGGTGGGTGTAGCCGGGCTGCAGGCCATCGCCACGGCGCGCCGGCTGGGGGCCATGGTGGAGGCCTACGACGTGCGCGCGGCCACTCGTGAACAGGTGCAGTCTCTGGGTGGACGCTTCATCGACACCGGCATCGACGCCGAAGCTGCCGGTGGGTACGCGCGGGAGCTCAGCGACGAGGAGAAGGCCAAGGCCCAGGAGATCGTGGACGAGCACCTCGTGAAGGCCGATGCGGTGATCTGCACGGCGGCCGTGCCCGGCAGGCCCGCACCGCGACTCATCAGCGCCGCTGTCGTCGACCGCATGAAGTCGGGTGCGGTCATCATCGACATGGCCGCCGAGAGCGGCGGCAACTGCGAGCTCACGCGACCCGGCGAGCAGTACAACCACCGCAACGGCGTGTTCATCTACGGACCGCTCAACATCCCCGGCATGCTCCCGGTGCACGCCTCCGACCAGTATGCGCGTAACCTCATGCACTTCCTCACGCCGTTCCTGGCTGCCGGCGAGCTCACGCTCGATTGGGACGACGAGATTCTGGCCGGCAGCCTGCTCACCAGGGACGGCACGATCGTCAATGACGCCGCCCGCCGCGCCGTGGAGGCGGGTGGGTCGTGATCACCGGTTTCGCCGCGCTGTTCATCTTCATGCTGGCCGCGTTCACCGGTTACGAGGTCATCGGCCGCGTTCCTGTGATCCTGCACACCCCGCTCATGAGCGGCTCCAACTTCGTGCACGGGATCGTGGTGGTGGGAGCCATGGTGGCGCTGGGCGGCGCCAGCACCACCGCGGAGCGCATCATCGGTTTTCTGGCGGTGCTGCTGGGCACCGCCAACGCCGTCGGCGGTTACGCCGTTACCGAGCGCATGCTCGAGATGTTCAAGAGCAGTCGCGAGGCGGGCGCGGCTCGCGGCGGCAGGGCGGCCGCGGCGGCCGCGGTGAGCCCGGCGGCCCACGACGGTGCCGCCGCCGAGCCGGCCGGCGGTGCCGCGGCCGGCACGGCGAAGGCTGAGGAACGATGAAGACGGACCTCATCCAGCTCAGCTACGTCGCCGCCGCGCTGCTCTTCATCCTGGGCCTCAGGGGCATGAGCTCGCCGCGCACCGCGCGGCGGGGCATCATGTGGGCGGGTGCCGGCATGCTGGTCGCCGTGCTGGCGACGTTCTTCGCGCCGGCGATGTCCAACTATCTGCTCATGGTGGTCGCCGTGGCCATAGGTGGCGCCGTCGCCTACGTAGCCGCGCGGCGGGTGGCCATGACCGACATGCCGCAGATGGTGGCCATCTACAACGGCATGGGAGGGGGCGCGGCCGCGCTCATCGCCGCCAACGAGCTGATGCACCCGGCCCAGATGCCGGCCAGTTTCGCGATCCTGGGCGTGTTGGGAGCACTCATCGGGTCGGTATCGTTCAGCGGTAGCATGATCGCTTTCGCCAAGCTGCAGAGTCTCATCAAGAAGAGCTGGCTGTTCTCCGGTCAGAACGTGGTGAACCTGCTGGTGCTGGCCGCGGCCGTGGTGCTCGGCGTGTTCGTCACGCTGCAGCACGCGGGTGGTCTCAGCGGACCGGTGGGGCTCGCGCTGACCGTCTTCTTCGTGCTGGCGCTCGTCTACGGCGTGCTCATGACGCTGCCCATCGGCGGCGCCGACATGCCTGTGGTGATCTCCCTGTACAACGCTCTCACCGGCCTTGCTGTAGCCTTCGAGGGATATGTGCTCGGCAACGCGGCACTCATCGTCGCCGGGACCGTGGTGGGATCGGCTGGCACCCTGCTCACGCAGCTCATGGCCAAGGCCATGAACCGCTCGCTCGCCAACGTGCTGTTCGCGGGCTTCGGTGGCCATGCGGGGCAGGAACTGGCCGCCGTAGAGGGCGCGATGAAGGAGATGACGCCCGACGACGCCGCCATCGGCATGGCCTTCGGCCAGAACGTGATCATCGTACCCGGCTACGGCATGGCCGTAGCGCAGGCCCAGCACAAGGTCTGGGAGCTTGCCAAACTGCTGCAGAGCAAGGGCGTGCAGGTGAAGTTCGCAATCCATCCCGTGGCCGGGCGCATGCCCGGGCACATGAACGTGCTGCTGGCCGAGGCCGGCGTGCCCTACGACATGATCTACGATCTCGATGAGATCAACGGGGAGTTTCCCAACACCGACGTGGCACTGGTGATCGGCGCCAACGATGTGGTGAATCCTTCCGCTCGCGACGACGCCGGCAGCCCCATCCACGGCATGCCGATCCTCGACGTAGACAAGGCCCACCAGACCCTTGTGATCAAGCGGGGCCGGGGAGCCGGCTTCGCCGGCATCGAGAACCGGCTGTTCTACGCCGACGATACGCGCATGGTGTACGGCGACGCGCAAGAAGTGGTGGGCAAGCTCATCAGCGGCGTGAAGAAGGTCTGAGCAGAGGAGAGATTCATGACGAACCACCCGACAGTCGGCCACAGCAGAGACGTGGCGTCTCGGCCCATGGCCGGCGACGGCGTTCACGATGTAGTGAAACGCGTACTGGTGTCGCCGGCAGACGGCTGGGACGGCTGGGTCATGCGGCTGTTCGATATCGGCCCGGGTGGGCACACGCCGCGGCATGCGCACGATTGGCCGCACATCAACGTCGTGCTGAGCGGCCGCGGCGAGCTGTACCTGGACGGCGACGACCATGCCCTCGAGGCCGGCTCCTACGCGTTTGTCCCGGCCGGCCTTGTCCACCAGTTTCGCAACGCGGGCGCCGAGACGTTCTCGTTCGTCTGCATCGTGCCCGAAGAGGGCGACGCCTGAGCCCGCCCGAGGGCGGCGCGTCGAGGAAGATCTGACGGCCGGTCGCGGGCCCTCGGCCGAGGGAGGACCCGCCGAGCGGCCGTCCTCCTCATCCTTGAAAAGCGCTCGCGATGGGAATTGACTACCGGATGGCCGTGCGGCGGATGCCCGTATGGTCGCCAAGTTCTACGTCAACAAGGATGGTCTCATGACTGACCCCGCCGGCCCGCTCGAGGCGTCACTCGAGGATCGTTGCATCAACACCATCCGCTTTCTCGCGGTCGATGCCGTGGAGAAGGCCAACTCCGGCCACCCGGGATTGCCCATGGGCATGGCGCCCGTGGCGCACGTGCTGTGGACGCGTCACCTGCGCTTCAATCCGGCCGACGCCGGGTGGCCCGACCGCGACCGGTTCGTGCTCTCGGCCGGCCACGGCAGCATGCTGCTCTACGCCATGCTGCACCTTACGGGCTACGATCTCGAGCTCTCCGACCTGCAAGCCTTCAGGCAGTGGGGTAGCAAGACGCCCGGTCACCCCGAACATGGTCAGGCCCCCGGCGTGGAGACCACCACGGGGCCGCTGGGGCAGGGGTTCGGCAACGCCGTGGGCATGGCCATGGCCGAGGCGTTCCTGGCCGCGACCTTCAACACCGACGACCACGTCGTGGTGGACCACCGCACCTACGTCATCGCCAGTGACGGCGACCTCATGGAGGGCGTAGCCTCGGAAGCCGCCTCGCTCGCCGGGCACCTTGGTCTGGGCAAGCTCATCGTGCTCTACGACGACAACCGCATCTGCCTCGACGGTCCCACCGAGCTGACATTCACGGAGGACCGCGTGGGCCGCTTCAACGATTACGGCTGGCACACGCAGCGCGTGGCCGACGCCAACGATCTGGCGGCGGTAGACGCGGCGCTCGCCGCCGCTGAGGCAGAGACTGAGCGTCCCTCGCTGATCGCGGTGCGCTCGCACATCGGGTACGGCGCACCCAACAAGCAGGATTCGTCCAAGGCGCACGGCTCACCGCTGGGCGCCGACGAGGTGCGCCTCGCCAAGGAGAACCTGGGATGGCCGCTCGAGCCCGCGTTTCTGGAGCCCGAAGAAGTACTGGCCTTCTATCGCCGCGCCGGGGAGCGGGGGACGGCGGCCGAGCAGGCCTGGGAAGCGCGCTGCGCGGCCTGGCGCGCCGCGTCGCCGGAGATGGCCGAGCAGTGGGACAGGGCCTGGCGGCGAGAGCCGGCCCCCGGCTGGGAGGCCGCGCTTCCGGTGTACGCCCCCGAGGGTGGGACCGTGGCCACGCGCAGCGCCTCGGGAGCGGCGATCAACGCGGTCGCCCCGTACGTACCCACCATGATCGGCGGCTCCGCAGATCTGGCGAGCTCCACCGACACGCTCATGCACGCCTCGGGGAACTTCGCCCGGGGCGCCTACCACGAACGCAACGTCTGGTTTGGCGTGCGCGAGCACGCCATGTCGGCGGCGGTCAACGGCATGGCCCTGCACGGCGGCGTGATCCCCTTCGGAGCCACGTTCTTCTGCTTCACCGACTACCACCGGCCGGCGCTCCGCCTGGGTGCCCTTATGGGCTTGCCGGTGAAGTACGTGTATACGCACGACAGTGTCGGCCTGGGCGAGGACGGTCCTACGCATCAACCCGTAGAGCACCTCGCGATCCTGAGGGCGACGCCGGGGTTCACCGTGATCAGGCCCGCCGACGCCAACGAGACGGTCGAGGCTTGGAAGGTCGCCCTGCAGAAGAACGACGGTCCTGTGGCCCTGGTGCTCTCGCGCCAGAAGCTGCCGGTGATCGATCGCGACAAATACGGCGCGGCGCAAGGGGTGGCACGCGGCGCCTACGTGCTGGCCGAGGCCGTCGCCGGCGCCGCGGCTGCTCGAGATCCCGGCCCCGTTCCCGATCTGATCCTGCTGGCCAGCGGCAGCGAGGTCTCGCTGGCGCTCGCCGCGCACGAGCGCCTGATTGCCGAGGGCGTGCGCTCGCGCGTGGTGAGCATGGCGTCGTGGAGGCTCTTCGAGCAGCAGAGCCCCGAGTACCGCGAGAGCGTGCTGCCGGCCGCCTGCCGGCGTCGCCTGGCCGTCGAGGCCGCCGCGAGCTTCGGCTGGGAGCGCTGGGTGGGCGACGAAGGCGAAGTCATCGGCCTCGACCGCTTCGGCGCCTCGGCCCCTGCCGAGATCGTCTTCGAGCATCTCGGCTTCACCGTCGAGAACGTGTATGCACGGGCCAAGGCCCTGCTGGCGAAGGGAGAGTAATGGCGATACACGGCGCGGCCGACAGCCGCCTTGCCCAGCTTCACACGTTCGGCCAGAGCCCGTGGTTCGACTACATCAGCCGAGACCTGCTGGCGCGTGGCGGTCTCAGGAGGATGGTGGAGCGTGACGGCCTCGGCGGCGTGACCAGCAATCCCTCCATCTTCGAGAAGGCGATCGGCTCCGGTACCGCCTACGACGGCCAGATCCTCGCCCTCGCCCGCCAGGGTTTGAGCGCCGCGCAGATCTTCGATCACCTCGCCATCGACGATGTGCGGGCCGCCTGCGACGTGCTGGCATCGGTGTATCTCGCCAGCGGGGGCGAAGACGGCTTTGTGTCCATCGAGGTCTCGCCGGCGTACGCCCACGACACGGAGAAGACGGTCGCCGAGGCGTGGCGCCTCTTCACCGCGGTCGACAGGCCCAATGTGATGATCAAGATCCCCGGTACCAAAGAGGGCGTGCCGGCCATCCTCGAGAGCCTTCGCCAGGGGCTCAACATCAACGTTACGCTGCTGTTCTCGATGTCGCAGTACGAAGCCGTGGCCGAAGCGTACATCGACGCGCTCGAGTATCGCCTCACGCACGACCTGACCATCAGGGCCACCACCTCGGTGGCGAGCTTCTTCGTCTCGCGCGTCGACGTGCTGGTCGACAGGCTGATCGACCAGAGAGCACAGGCCGCCGGCGACGACGCGGAGCGGCGGCGGCTCCAGGGCCTGAAAGGCAAGGCGGGCGTGGCCAACGCCAAGCTCATCTACGAGCGTTTTCGCGCGCGCCTCAACTCACGTGAGTGGCAGCTCATCGCGGCCTCGGGCGCCAAGATCCAGCGCGTGTTGTGGGCCAGCACCGGCACCAAGAACCCCGCGTACCCCGACACCCTCTATGTGGACGAGCTGATCGGCGGGCACACCGTGAACACGGTGCCCGAGGCAACCTGGAAGGCCTTCAACGACCACGGCACCCTGGCGCGCACCGTCGACCGGCATCTCGAGGAGGCGCACCGCGGGCTGCGCGAGCTGAGCCAGCTTGGCATCGACATGGAGCGCGTGGGGGCTCAGCTTCAGGCGGAAGGTGTCGAGATCTTCAGCAAGTCGTTCGCCGCTGTGATCGACATTGTCGCACAGAAGCGCTCCGACCTGCTCGCCCTCGAAGTAGGCTGACGTGAGCGGCGGCGAGGCATATGCGGCGGCTCTCGACGAGCGTCTGGCGGCGCTCGCCGAGGCCGGCTTTGCGGCGCGCCTCTGGCAAGCTGATCCCGGCCTCTGGAAGTCGGGCGACGCTGCCCACCAGAGCATCATCGCCGGCGCCCTCGGATGGCTCAGTGTGTTCGAGGGCGTGCGTGCCGAAGTCGCGGGGCTGCGGGCGTTCGTCGACGAGGTCAAGGCCGACGGCTACCGCACCGCGGTCCTGCTCGGCATGGGCGGCTCCAGCCTGGCGCCCGAAGTCATGCACTCCATCCTCGGCACGGCGCCGGGCTTTCTCGACCTGCGCGTGCTGGACTCCACCGACCCGGCTGCCGTGAGCGCCGTAGAGGCGGCTGTCGATCTCGAGACCACCCTCTTCGTGGTGTCCAGCAAGTCCGGCGGTACCACCGAGACGGCGTGCTTTCACAGGTACTTCTTCGAGCTTCTCAGCAAGCTCGACGGAGGGCACGCCGGCAGGCATTTCGTGGCTATCACCGACGAGGGCACAGCGCTCGAGAAGCAGGCCCTCGAGCAGGGCTTTCGCGCCGTGTTCGTGAATCCCAGCGACATAGGCGGTCGCTACTCGGCGCTCAGCTTCTTCGGCATGGTCCCCGCCGCCCTCATGGGCATCGACCTCGAACGTTTGCTGAACGGTGCCCGCGCCATGGCCGCGGCCTGCGGACCAGACGTGCCAGCGGGCGAGAATCCGGGCCTGCGCCTGGGTGCGGCGCTCGGCGAGCTCGCCTTGCGCGGCCGCGACAAGCTCACGCTCGTCTTCGCCGCCCCTCTCACACCTCTGGGCGCGTGGGTGGAGCAGCTCGTCGCCGAGAGCACCGGCAAGGAGGGTACCGGTATTCTGCCCGTGGATCGCGAGGCACTGGGCCCTGCGGAGGTGTACGGCGACGATCGTGCCTTCGCGGCACTGTGGCTGGGCGCCGAGCGGTCGGACGCGGCGGCCCTCTCCGGCCTGCGCTCCGCCGGCCATCCCGTGCTCGAGCACGAGGTACGCGACGTGTACGACCTGGGCGGCGAGCTTCTGCGCTGGGAGATCGCCGTGGCCACCGCGGGGCACGTGTTGCGCATCGACCCGTTCGACCAGCCCAACGTGCAAGAGAGCAAAGACAACACCAGGCGCCTGCTGGCCGGCTACGCCGCGAGCGGCGATCTCCTCGAAGAGATGCCCGGCGGCGACGCGGCCAAGCTGGCGTTCGCGGTGGGTGACGCGGGCCTGCCGGCCGCCTTGCGGGAGTTTCTCGGGCAGGCCGCGGCCGGCGACTACATCGCTCTGCAGGCCTACATCGCCCCGGGTCAGGCCGTCTGGGACGAGCTGCAGCAGCTACGCCTGCGGCTGCGTGACGGGCTGCGTCTGGCCACCACGGTCGGCTACGGTCCCCGCTATCTGCACTCCACCGGGCAGCTCCACAAGGGGGGTGCCAACAAGGGTTTGTTCCTCCAGCTCCTGGGGCACGACCCCGACGACGTGCAGATACCCGGCCAGCCGTACAGCTTCAGCGTGCTCAAACGCGCTCAGGCGCGCGGCGACTTGGCCGCCCTGCGGGCGCATGGCTGCCGTGCGCTCCGCGTATGCCTCGGCGACGATGTGCCGGCGGGTCTCGCCCGTCTGGCCGAGCTGGTCGCCGCGGCGTTGTAGCGCTTGGCTCCGCTCCCCGGCGGGCCAGGCTGAAGCGAGGAGGTCTTTGATGGATATCGCCATGGTCGGTCTCGGCCGCATGGGTGGCAACATGGCCCGGCGGCTGCTGCGCGGGGGCCACCGGGTGGTGGTGTGGAACCGTACGTTCGCGAAGGCCGAGGAGCTCGGCGCGGAAGGCGCCGAGCCGGTACGCGCGCTCGGCGACGTGGTGTCGGCGCTGCCCCAACCCCGCGTGATCTGGCTCATGCTCCCCTACGGCGATACTACTCAGCAGGCAATAGACGAGCTCGTGCCGCTGCTCAGCGCCGGCGACATTCTGGTAGACGGAGGCAACTCGCCGTACCGCGACGATGTCCGGCGCGGCGCGGCCCTCGCGGAGCGCGGCATCCGCTATCTCGACGCCGGTACCAGCGGCGGCGTGTGGGGCCTCGAGGTGGGCTACTGCCTCATGGTGGGCGGCGAGCGCAGTGCCTACGATCATATAGAGCCGATCCTCACCACACTAGCGCCACCCGGCCACGGCCACGACTACATGGGCGGCCATGGCGCGGGGCATTTCGTGAAGATGGTCCACAACGGCATCGAGTATGGCCTGATGCAGGCTTATGCGGAGGGCTTTGAGCTGTTGCAAGCCACCGACTGGGACCTCGATCTTGCGGCTATCGCCGACCTCTGGAACCAGGGCAGCGTGGTGCGTAGCTGGCTGCTGGAGCTGGCCGTAGACGCGTTCGCCAAAGACCCGGGGTTGCAGCAGATCAGCGGCTACGTCGAAGACACGGGGGAGGGGCGCTGGACGGTTGAACAGGCCATCGCGCACGGCGTGCCCATGCCGGCCATCGCCTCGGCTCTGTTCATGCGCTTTCGCTCGCGCCAGGCGGACACGTTCAGCGGCAAGGTGCTGGCCGCGCTGCGCAACGAGTTCGGCGGCCACGCCGTCAAGGAGAAGGAGTGAGCACTCGCGGAGAAGCTTCGGGCGCCGGCATCGGTTACGAGGATGGGGGCGGCGACGGCTACGAGGAGGGGTTGCGCGTCGGCGGGCTGCGCCGCGAAAGCTCGGCGCCGTCGCCGTTCGGCGGGCCGCGGCACCCCGACCCGTGCAGCCTCGTCATCTTCGGTGTCACCGGCGACCTCACGTACCGCAAGCTCGTGCCGGCCCTCTACGACCTCGGCTGCCACGGCGTGCTGCCCTTTGGCACCACGATCGTCGGTTACGGTCGCCAGGCTATGGACGACGGCGCGTTCCGCGCCCTGCTACGCCGCTCGATCGACGATCATTACGGCGAGGAAGTGGTCGACAGCGCGCTCTGCGACCGCGTGCTGGAGACGCCGCGCTACGTGCAGGGGCAGTTCGACGACCCGCAGGGCTATGAGCGCCTCTCGCAGGTGCTCGAAGAGCTCGACGCCGGCGGCGACGTGCGCGGCAATCGCATGTTCTACCTTGCCACGCCGCCCAGTCTGTTCGAGGTGATCATCGAGCAGCTGGGGCGCTCGGGACTGGCGCGCGCCGGCGCTACGGGTCTGGACGCCCCGCGTACCGGGGCGGCGCCGGGCTGGACGCGCATCGTGATCGAGAAGCCGTTCGGCCGTGACCTGCAGAGTGCGCAGCGCCTCAACCGCAGCATCGCCGAGGTGTTCGACGAACGCCAGGTCTACCGTATCGACCACTACCTGGCCAAAGAGACGGTGCAGAACCTTCTGATCCTGCGCTTCGCCAACGGCATCTTCGAGCCGGTATGGAACCGCCGCTACATCGACCACGTGCAGATCACCGCCGCCGAGACTCTGGGCGTGGAGCACCGCGGACCGTACTACGAAGAGGCGGGCGCGCTGCGCGACATGGTAACCCCTCACCTGATTCAGCTCTTCAGTCTGGTCGCCATGGAGCCACCGGTGGCCTTCGATGCCGACGCCGTGCGCGATGAGAAGATCAAGGTGCTGCGCGCCGTGCGCCCCATCTCGCGCCATCGCGTGGAGCTGTGGGCGGTGCGCGCCCAGTACGTGCAAGGCATGATCGACGGCGCGCCGGAGATCGGCTACCGGCAGGAGGAGCGTGTAGCGCCCGACTCGCACACCGAGACCTACGCCGCGGTGAAGCTGCTGATCGACAACTGGCGCTGGCAGGGGGTGCCGTTCTACCTGCGCACCGGCAAGCGCATGGCGCGTCGCGTCACCGAGATCGCGATCCAGTTCAAGCGTCCTCCGGTGACCATGTTCCGTAACGCCGAGTCGGAGACTGGTCCCGCACCCAACGCGCTCATCTTGCGCGTGCAGCCCGACGAAGGGTTCTCGCTGCGTATCCAGTCCAAGCAGCCCGGGCACGGCATGGAGCTCAAAGATGTCTCCATGGACTACTCCTACGGCAGCACGCTGGCGGAGCTCCCGTTCACCGCCTACGAGACCGTCCTCGTCGATGCCATGGAGGGCGACATGACGCTGTTCACGCGTGCCGACCAAGCCGAAGAAAGCTGGCGCGTGATGGGGCCTATCCTCGAGGAGTGGGAGACTGGTCCGTCGCGCGGGATCTCTATTTACGAAGCCGGAAGTTGGGGTCCCGAGGCGGCCGATGCCCTCATCGCCCGCGACGGCCAGACGTGGCGCAGACCGTGAAGGAGTGGCCATGAAGCCGATGCAGATCCCCGCTGCGGGAGCGGCGCTGCCGAGGGAGGCGCCATGAGCATCGAGGTGCTGCCCGATGCGGAAGCCCTGGCGCGGCGCGCCGCCGAGCTTCTCGCGCTCTGCGCCCAGGAGGGCGCGGCGGCGCGTGGCAGGTTCGCCGCCGCTTTGAGCGGCGGCGACACACCGCGCGCCCTCTACCGGCTGCTGGCGCGCCAGCAGTTCAGCCAGAAGGTACCCTGGCGGCACGTGCGGCTCTATTGGGGCGACGAGCGCTGTGTGCCGCCCGGCGACGCGGCCAGTAACTACGGGATGGCCCACCAGACGTTCATCCGTCACGTGCCCATCGCCGAGGCCAATGTCTGCCGCATGGCCGGCGAAGACGAGCCGGGCCGGGCCGCGCTGGCCTACGAGAAAGAGCTGCGTGCCCTCGGCGCGCTCGAGAGGCCGCGCAGCGAGCTGCCGGTGTTCGACCTCGTGCTCCTCGGTCTGGGCCGCGACGGTCACACCGCCAGCCTGTTCCCCCACAGCGCCGCGCTGGCCGAAGAGGAGCGTCTCTGCGTGGCGACGCAGGCGCCGGACGGCGCCGCCCGCCTCACCGTGACGTATCCGGTGATCAACGCCGCCCGCCGCGTGTGGTTCCTGGTGAGCGGTGCGGCCAAGGCGGGGATGGTTGCCGAGGTGCTCGAAGGCATGAAGATCCCCGAAGCCCTGCCGGCGCAGGGCGTCGGTCCCGTGCGCGGCAAGCTCACATGGCTGCTCGACGAAGCGGCGGCGGCCGAGCTGAGCCCCGCGTCGCGGGGCGCTTGAGCTCGAGTCCCGGCGAGCGGCCGGCGTCTGAACACGGTCGCGCGGACGCGTGCACTCACGGATGCCGCAGCGATGGGGTACACTCCTGGGGCAAGCCAGGTGGCCGCGGCGGGCCCGCGTCGCGTGTCTCTTAGAGCTCGTGAGGCACCCGTCGAGGAAAGTCCGGACACCATAGAGCAGGGCGCTGGCTAACGGCCAGCCGGGGAAACCCGAGGGAAAGCGCAACAGAGAGCAAACCGCCAGCGGCCTCTTCGGAGGTGCGGGCAAGGGTGAAACGGTGAGGCAAGAGCTCACCAGCGGTCCTGGCGACAGGCCGGCTCGGCAAGCCCCGCCCGGTGCAAGGCCAAATAGGGGAGCGTTTGAGGGTTGCTCGCCCGAGGCTCCCGGGTTTCGGCCGCACGAGCCGTCCGGCAACGGACGGCCAAGATGGATGGCTACCCACGACAGGATCCGGCTTACGGCTTGCTACCGAGAAGCCCCTCGTTCCAGCTGGACGAGGGGCTTCTCCATGCATGGGCCCAGGCGGCTGCCCGCCGCTCACGGGCCGCGTCGGTGATGCGCGCTGAGCGATGATGCGCCAGGTCGCCCGCTTGGGTATGCTCGGCGAATGAGACCGACCGCCGCAGATCTGGCCGCGACCCTGGGCCTCGCGCCGCACCCCGAGGGTGGGTTCTTCCGCGAGACGTATCGGGCGGCCGAGACGCTGCCGACGCCGCGTGGCGCGCGGGCGGCCTCGAGCGCCATTCTCTTTCTCGTGACAGCGACCGCGACGAGCCGCCTGCACAGGCTCGCGAGCGACGAGCTCTGGGTGTTCCAGGGCGGGCTGCCGCTCGAAGTGGTCGCGTTCACAGCGGGCGGCGAGCTGACGCGCCGTGTGTTGGGCGATCCGGCGGAAGGGGAGGCCGGCGCGCAGGGCGTACCTCTGGTGCCCGGGACACCGGAGCCGCGGGCACCTGAGCCGCAGGTGCTGGTGCCGGCCGGTAGCTGGCAGGGCGCCCGCCTGGCCGGTGGTCCGCACCTGCCGGCTTCGCGTGCGTGGGCTCTGGCCAGCTGTATCGTCACCCCTGGGTTCGACTACGAAGACTTCGAGCTCGGCGCGCGCGCCGAGCTGCTGGCACGCTACCCTCTGCACGCGGCGATCGTCGAGGCCTTCACCTGAGAACCGCGGGCTGGAGCCGAACGTCCTGGGCGCGGGCGGCGCGGCGACCGGTGGCGCGCTCCGTCACGGGCGCGTGATACGCTGCCGGCCAGCATGACCGACGGGGTCCACCAAGATCGCGGGCTGCTCGTGAGCGGCCGCTTCCCGGAGCTCGAAGACGCGCTCTGCGAGCGCGTAGAGCAGCTTCGCCGGGGCCGGCCGCTGGCGCCGCTCACCATCGTCGTGGGGTCGTCGGCCGTGCGCACGCATATCGGCGATCTGCTCGTGCAGCGGCTGGGGGCCGTGGCCAACGTCTCTGTGGTGACCTTGGCACGTCTGGCCCGTGACCTGGTCACGCAGGCGCGGGGTGCGCCGCAGGCTGTGCTCGCGGGTGTGGCCCGCGAGCGACTCCTGCGGCGCTTGGTCGGGCGGCAGAGCGAGGGGGACGGACTCGCGTACTTCGGCCCGGTCAGCGAGCGTCCGCACTTCGCCCAGGCTCTAGCGACGACGTTCGCCGACCTGCGGCAGGCGCGCGTGCCACCGGCTGCCGGCTGGGCGGGCGCGCGCGGCGCCAAGGCCGCCGACCTCGAACGTCTCTACGTCGCCTATTGCCGCGAGATCGAGCGGCAAGGGCTCGTCGACGACGCGCAGCTGCACATCGACGCCGCCCGGGCGCTGAGCTTGCGGGTTGGTGCGCGCGACGTGGCGGCGCCCGGTGCACGTGCCGTCGGCAAGCTCATCCTGTACGGGATCTACGACGTCAATGAGGCGCAGGAGGCTCTCATCGCGGAGGCGCTCACCATGGGAGGCGACGCCTTCGTGCCGCTGCCGCGAGGCGGCGGCACATACGGAGCCACGGTGCTCGAGGCGGCGCGCGCCGCGGGTCTCACGGAGGTCCGCCGCGACCCGCCGCCCGCCGCCGACGACCTTGCGCGCCTGGCTGCCGTGTGGCGGGAGCGGCGGCCCGCGGCGCCGCCGCAGGCGGGCGCCGAGCTCGGGCTGCAGGGCGACGGCTCGCTCGCGATCGTGTCGGTCGCCGACGAGCGCGCCGAGAGCCGCGAGGCGGTTCGCACCGTGCTCGCCGCCGCGCAGGCTGGTGCTACCTTCTGGGACTGCGCCGTCGTAGTGCCGCACGGCGCCGACGTGGAGCGTCTGGCGGCGGCTCTGGCGGCGGCGGGCATACCGGTGGCCTGCCGCCGGGCTGATCGGTCGCAGGGTTCGCGCGTGCTCATGAGGCTGGCGGACTGTTTAGCACCGCCGGCGGGCGAGCCGTTCGCCCGCCGCGCCGTCCTCGACCTTCTCGCCTCCGCCCCGCTGGGCAGTGGCCAGGCTTCGCCGCGCGAGATCGCCCTCTGGATGGACGAGGCGAGGCAGGCCGGCGTGGTCAGCGGTCTCGACCAGCTCGTCGAGCGTATGAGCCGCCGCCGGCGCGGCCTCGAGCGTCGTGTGAAGCGGCTTGAGACGGAGCGCGAAGACGTGAGTCTGGGTGGCGACGATGAAGACGAGGAGAAGCTCGAGCTGGTGCGCTTGCGCCTGGCTGCGGCGCGGGGTCTGGAGGCCGCTGCCGGCGCGCTGGCGCGGGCCTGCAGCGGCCTCCCGGAGCGCGCCGCCTGGAGCGTCTGGGCGGAGGCGCTGGCCGCCGTGGCCGACGAGATCTTCGCGGCCGCCGTGACGCTCGCGGTGCGCGCCGCGGCAGTCCATCTGCAGGCGCTGGCGGTTCTCGACGAGGAGGTCGACGTCGGCGAGATGGTCGCCGCGCTGCGCGAGCAACTCACGGTCGCGCGCCTGCCCATGGGCAGGGTGGGCCGCGACGGTGTCGCCGTGCTCACGCCCGTGGAGATGCGCGGCCTGAGCTACCGCACAGTGGTGTTCACGGGGCTCGCGGAGGGTGGCTTCCCGGCGAGCGAACGTCCCGACCCGATCCTGAGTGACGGTCGGCGGCGGCGGATCGGCGAAGCGCTCGGGGTCCGGCTGCCGCTGGCCGAGCAGCGTGACAGCCAGTCGCTGCTCCTGTTCGCCTTCGTCTGCGAGGCGGCGCGAGAGCAGCTTGTGCTGCTCGCGCCGCGCAGCGACACGGCCACGGGCCGTCCGCGGCTGCCCTCGGCCGTGCTGCTGCGTCTGGCCTCGCTCGCTGCAGGGCGTCCCGTCGGCCTGGCCGAGTTCTTGCGCGGCTCGCCGCTGGCACAGTTGTGGCGGCACGTGGGCGCCACGCCGGGCTTTGCCGCGGAGCGCGAGGGCGCCCTGCAGGATGGCGCCGCTGCGACCGTATGGGTCGACGCTCGCGAGCGCGACACCGCCGCGCTGCTGGCGCTGTCCGGGCGCGGCGGCTCGGCGACCATGGAGTACCTGGCACGCGTGCTCGCGGAGCCGGCCGCCGCGCGTCGCCGACTGACCCAGTGGCGCGCGTCGCGCAGCCCCGAGCCCGGAGCGTGGGGCGGGCTGCTCGGCGGCGCGGCTCGCGCTGCGCTGCAGGCCCGGCATCCCTTCGCCGCGGAGATGCACCCCACGCGACTCGAGCGCTATATCACGTGCCCCTTTGCATTCTACTTGCGTGACTTGCTCGGTCTCGAGGCGCCGGAAGAACCGGACGACGATCTCGAGATGGATGCTCGCGAGCTGGGCACGCTGGCCCACGAGATCCTGCAGCGCGTCTACGAGGCGGTCATCGCCGACGGGCTCGCCCTCGATGGCGCGCTGGCGGCCGTCGCCGCGGCGTGGGAGACCTCCTGCGCCGAGGCCGAGCGACGCGGGGTTACGGGCGCCACCTTGTCCTGGGATGTGCGTCGCGCAATGCTGCTCGAAGACCTGCAGGAAGCGGTGCGCCGCGACCCCGTGTTTGCCCGCGGCGGCGGCCGCCCCGTGGGTGTGGAATGGCGCTTCGGCGAGGCTGCCGGCCGGCCGGTCTCGCTCGACCTCCCCGGAGGACGGCGGCTGCGCTTCGCAGGCCGCCTCGACCGCGTCGACGCTACCGCCTCGGGGGCGCGCATCGTCGACTACAAGACCGGCGCCGGCGGTACCGAGCGCAACCGGCTCAAGGCCGGGCTGAGCGTGCAGCTGCCCGTGTACCAGCTCGCCGTGCGTCAGGCGGGCGGCGAAGAGTACGGCGAGATCTCGTGCCTCTACCGGCTGGTCACACGCCGCGGCGGCTTTGAGGAGTTGCCGCTGCCCGAGAGCGAGCTCGCCGCCGCTGAGCGCCTGCGTGGCCTGGTGGCCGCCGCGCTGGCACTGGTAGACGCGGGCAAGTTCCCGCGCACCACCGAGGGCCGCTGCGACTTCTGCGACCTGCGGTACGCCTGCGGCATCTCGGCCTGGACGCGCGCGCGTCAACGCCCCGGCGAACCTCTCGCGGACGTGGTTCGCCTCCAGAAGCTGGGGGGCCGGGAGGCCGACGATGCCGGCGCCTGAACGCGTGGTGTGCGATCAAGGTATCCGCGATCGGGTCTGTGGAGAGCTAGGCAGCACGTTCCTGGTAGAGGCGGGCGCCGGCACGGGCAAGACGCGCGTGCTCGTCGACCGTTACGTGAGATGTGTGCTCGACGGCGAGCACGGTACGGGCGACGTGCGCAGTGTAGCGGCGATCACGTTCACGGAGAAGGCCGCCGGCGAGCTCCGCCAGCGCGTGCGTGAGGAGCTGGAGGAGCGCGCCGCGGGCGCCGCGGCAGGCTCTGCCGAGGCCGAGGCCATCGCGCGGGCTCTCGAGACGCTCGACGACGCTCCCATCAGCACCATCCACGGCTTCGCCGGCCGCCTGCTGCGTGAGTTTCCGGTCGAGGCCGGCGTCGACCCGGCCTTCGAGCAACTCGATGGCCTGGCGTCCGAGATCGAACGGGCGCGTTTGTGGGAGGAGTGGCTGACGGAACTGGCATCCGCCGGGCAGCCCGCCACGGGCGTGCACGCCTGGCTCGCGCGCCTCCTGCGGGCCGGCGTGCGGCTCGACGACGTGCGCGAGCTCGCCGTAGGCCCCAAGGGCGTGTTTGGCGAGCGGTACGATATCGACCCCGCGCCGGCGCCGCCGGCGCCGCCAGACCTCGCGGGGGGTCTGGGCGAGCTGGCCGCGCCCCTGGCACGGCTGCGCGAGTTCTGCGCCGCCGCCTGCTCCGACCAGTGCGACAAGGGGTTTGGCGTCGCGATGACGCTCGTCGAGGCTTGTGAACCGCTCCTTACGGTGCGGCCCGACGATCTCGATCGGCTCGCGGCGGCGCTCTACGCGTTGCCGGTCAAGGCAACGGCTTCGGCCCCGGGTGGCACCAAGGGCAACTGGAGCATCGCCCTGGGCGGCAAGGACGAGTTGCAGGCGCGCTACCAGGATCTCGTTGCGGCGATCGTCGCCCTGCGCAACGAGTACGCCGAGTTCGTGGCCGGGCTCGCGATCGCGGTGGCCGACGCGTTCGCGCGCTGGGCCGGTGCCGCCCAGGTGAGCCTCGGCCGGCTCGACTTCACCGACCTCCTCGGGCGCCTGCGCGATCTGGTGGCCACCGACCTCGACGCGCGCCGGGCCCTGCAAGGGCGGTTCCGCTACGTGCTGGTCGACGAGTTCCAGGACACCGACCCGCTGCAGGCCGAGATCGTCTTCTTCCTCTGCGAGCGCGAGCCACGGGCGCGCGACTGGCGCGACGTGCTGCTGCAGCCCGGCAAGCTGTTCGTCGTCGGCGACCCGAAACAGTCCGTCTATCGCTTTCGGCGCGCCGACATCGCCCTGTACGACCAGGTGAAGGCGCTGGTCGCCGGTCAACCCGGAGGCACGGGCGTGGTGACGGCGATCAGCCAGAACTTCCGCACCACCCCTGCTGTGGTCGCGTGGGTCAACAACGTGTTTGCCGACGTGTTCGATAGCGACGCGGCGGAGGGTCGCCAGCCGGGCTACCAGTGGGTTGAGCCCTACCGCCCCGCGGCCGGCGGACCGCATGTCTTCGTGCTGCCGGGGCGTGAGTACGCGACGCGTGCGGCCGGCGAGAGCGATGCCGCCCGTCGTGATGAGGCCCGGGCAATGGCCGGGCTGCTGCGCGAGATGCACGACGGTCGCGAGGGTCGCTGGGACGTGCAGGATCGTGAATCGGGCGACCCTGCGGGCGAGGCCGAGCCTACCCGCGCGCCGCGCTGGGGAGATATCGCCCTCCTCTTTCGCGGCGCGACGGGGCTTGAGACCTATGAGCAGGCACTGCGCGAAGCCGGCGTGCCGTATCGCATCGAGGGTGGCAAGACCTACTTCGCGCGGCGCGAGGTCGCCGACGCCCTGCTCTGCCTGCGGGCCGTCGACGACCCGAGCGACGGCCCGGCACTGTACGGCGCCTTGCATTCGTCGTTCTTCGGGTTTAGCGACGACGAGCTCTTCCTGTTCTCGGCGGCGGGGGGCCGGTTCGATATTTTCGCGGGCGAGCAACCGCTTGGGCAGGAGGCGATCGTCGACGCGATGGCGACCCTGCGTGCTTTGCACGAGCGCCGCGCCGGGTGCGACCCGCACGAGATGGCGAGCGAGCTCATACGGCTCGCGCAGGCCAGCGAGCTTATGGCGGGCACGGGCGCGGGTGCCGTTCAGGCGATCGCCAACCTGGAGAAGCTGGTGGAACGCGCGCGGGCCTTCTCGGAGGCCGGCGGGGGCGGGCTCGGGCCGTTCCTGCGCTGGGCCTCCGAGGCGGGCGATGCGGCCGGCGAGCAGGAGTCGCACGTCGACGACGAGGGCGAGACGGTACACCTGCTTACGATTCACAAGGCGAAGGGCCTCGAGTTCCCGATCGTCGTGCTGATCGGCGGGGCGTTGACCGGCGGGCGACCGGGCGGGGCCGAACCTATCGTCGATCGCAGCCTGCGCACCCTGGCCATCAAGCTCAAGGCCGAGCTGCCGGGCTCGACGGCCCGCGACCTCGAACCATCGTCGTACACGAGGCTGAATGCGCACGAGAAGGAGATGGCGGCGAGCGAGCTGCGACGGTTGCTCTATGTGGCCGCGACGCGCGCCCGCGACCGGCTGGTCGTCACCTGCTTCGGCGCGTTGACGACGCAGAAGGGTGCCCCGGCCGCCGGGGTGATGCTGGCGCCTATCGCCAGCGCCCTGCCCGTGCCGGGAGCTGAGCCGCCGACGGAGGAGCGCGAAGACGGCGGCGTGCTGGTACTGGGGCCGGGCGAGCCGCCAGCGCCTGCGGAGGGCGGCGCGGAGCTCGACGTAGCGAGCATGATCGCGGCCCGAGGTGCGTGGCTCGCGGACCGCGCCGCTCTGCTGGCCGCCGCCGGGCGGCCGGCTCGCGCCACGAGCCCGAGCGGCCTCGAGCATGTTGACGATGAGGTGCGCGTGGGCGGGCCCGGCGCACCACCAAGCCGGGCCCGCGCGCTGGCCCTCGGCTCGGCGGTGCACCGCGTCATGGAGCTGTGCGACCTGGCCGACCCGTCGTCGCTGCCCGGCCTGTCCGTCGCCGTGGCCGCGGACCTCGGCTATCCTGACCTTGCCGAGCGCGTGGCCGCGCTCGCCGGCGCCTGCTGGCGCGCGGCTCCGGTGCGTGCGGCCGCCGCGGCGGCGGCTGCCGATCCCACGAACGTCTACCGCGAGCTGCCGGTGGGGGCGCTCGTCGATGGCGCGATCGTGAGCGGCGCAGTCGACCTCCTCTACCGCACCGGCGATCACTGGGTCGTCGTCGATTACAAGACTGACCGTGGTGCCGGGCGCGACGTGGTGCGGGAGCGCTACGCGCCACAAGGCGCCGCCTACGCGGTCGCCATCGAGGCGGCGACCGGCGGCGTGGTGAGCGAGGTCGCCTTCGTCGCTGCGGGGGTTGACCGCAGCGACGCGCTGGTGGTCACGGTGACGGTTGACGGCAGGTTGCGCGACCTGGCGCGCGCCGAGGTCGCCGCGGCGGCGGGGGAGGGGCGGGCGATTCGCGCCGACGAGCTTGCGGCGGGCGGCTGACGCGAGCGGTTGACGGACGGCGCCGCGCTCAGATGGCGCAGCGGCGGCGCGCCGGACCCTCTACGGTTGGCGTTGGGGGGAGTATTGTAGGAGTACCAGCTACGGGGGGTGCCATGGCTGCCAAGCAGAGGTGGAGCGAGCTCGGCAAACGTCGCCGCAGGCTGATCGTGGTCGGCGGAGTTGCCCAAGTCGGCCTTCTGCTGGCGGCACTCATCGACATCAAGCGCCGGCCGGCCGAGCAGATCCGCGGCCCGAAGTGGCTGTGGACCGCGCTGGCATTCGTCAATTTCGTCGGCCCGATCTCGTACTTCGCGTACGGGCGGCGGTCGCCCGAGTCGAGCGCTTGACCCCCGTCTGACCCACGCGTACCATGCGTCACGCCGCCCGGCACTCGCCGGACGGCGCTACCCCGATCAAGGAGGCGACGATGGGCACAGCTCTCACCGTCCTCGCCGACACCGCGGTCGACCAGCCTCCTCCAGCTCACTCCTTCTGAGCGCCGACACGCCGCGCGCGTCGTAGACGCGCAGCGCGGCGGCCCGCCCATCCAGGTCCGCAGCCGCGGCCCGTTCCCATGCTTAAGCCACGCTCGGCGTCGCTCGTCGCGCCGCCCGTGCCCGCCTTTCGCGTTCCGTGCGACGCATGGTAGAGTCACGCCGAGGGCTGCATATTCCGTATGCATGTGTGCAAATCAGCGGCGCGTCCGCGACAATCTGTGAACAGGAGCGACACATGATCAAGGTAGCTGAGTGGGGCACCGGCATGATGGGCCAGGGTCTGCTGGGGTACATCCTCGACCGTCCCAACGACATCGACCTGTGCGGCGTGATCGTCACCAACCCCGCCAAGGAAGGAAAGACGGTCGGCGAGCTGCTCGGCCGCCCGTGCGACGTGAAGATGACCACCGACTTCGAGGCCGTGCTGGCCCAGAAGCCGGATGTCGTGTGTATCAACACGCAGAGCAATCTGGACGAGATCGAGCCGCAGGTCGTGCCCGCCCTCAAGGCCGGTTGCAACGTGGTGTGCATCGCCGAGAAGCTCGCCTATCCCTGGGCCAGCGACCCCGCAAGGGCCGACCTGTTCGACCGCCTCGCCAAGGAGAGCAACGTCACTATCCTGGGCACCGGCATCAACCCCGGTTTTGTGCTCGACGCCCTCATCGTGATGTGGAGCTCCATCTGCCTGCGCGTCGACGCCATCGAGGCCTCCCGCGTGAACGATCTCTCCCCGTTTGGTCCTACGGTGATGGTCGGCCAAGGTGTGGGCACCACCGTGGAACAGTTCGAGAAGGGCGTCGCCGACGGCACCATCGTGGGCCACATTGGTTTCCCCGAGAGCATCTACCTCATCGCCAGGGCCGTAGGCTGGAAGATCGACGAGGTCGTCGAGACCCGCGAGCCCATCGTGACCAAGGTCGAGCGCTCCACGCCGCACGTGCACGTGGCGGCCGGCGACGTGGCGGGCTGCAAGCAAGTCGGCAAGGGCTACATGAACGGCGATCTCAAGATCCACCTCATCCATCCGCAGCAGATCCATCCGCAGCTTGCCGACCAGGGCACCGGCGACTACATCAAAATCTTCGGCGATCCCAACGTGAACATGGCCAATACACCCGAGATCCCGGGCGGCAAGGGCACGTACGCGAGCACCGGCAACTACATCCCGCTCCTGCCCGCCGCGCCCGCCGGCATGCTCACCGTGGTCGACCTGCCGATCCCTCGCTATTGGGCTCCCACGCTCTGAGAGGGGTGACTGCTGTGATGACCGCCACCACTCGCTGCCGGGCCGGCGACTGGGTCGAGGTGGAGCGTGTGCTCCTCGAGCCGGCCGACCGCTCGAAGAACCTGCCGCCGGAGACCGCCGGCGTGCCTCTGCGCATGTGGATCAAGGGCTTCGCCCAAGGTCCAGCCGCGATAGGCGACGACGCCACCGTGGAGACCATGACCGGCCGCCACGTCAGTGGCCGGCTCTCGGCCGTCAACCCCGGCTACTTCCACACGTTCGGCAATCCCATCCCCGAGCTGGCGCATGTGGGCCAAGACCTGCGCGCTCGGCTCGCGGAGTACCGCCGGGCGGGTGCCTGATGGCCAGTCGCTTCGACGAGATCATGGCGCGTCGCGGCGAGATCATGCGGCGCGCCCTGGGCATGGACTACAGCGCCTTCGAGCGTAGCCCGGTGGCCTTCGACTATGAAGGCATGATGAGCGCTCACGGCTACAGCCTGCACGACATCGTGGGCATCCAGACCAAGGCCGGCGTAGGCCACACGCCGCTGCTCGAGCTGAAGAATCTCACCGACCTGGTGCGGTCCATCAGCGCTGCCGGCAAGGGCGCCCGCGTCTTCGTGAAGGACGAGGCCGCCAACATGGCCGGCGCCTTCAAGGATCGCCGTGCCAGCGTGAGCATCCATGTGGCCAAGGAGAAGGGCTACGAGGGCGTCATCGCCGCCACCTCGGGCAACTACGGCGCCGCGGTGAGCAGCCAGGCGGCGCGCTACGGCCTGAAGTGCATCATCTGCCAGGAGACCTTCGACAGCCGTCACATCGGCCAGCCGGAGATCGTGGAGAAGAGCCGCATCTGCGAGGCCTTCGGCGCCGAGGTCATCCAGATGACCGTCGGCCCGGAGCTGTTCTTTCACATGGTGGAGCTGCTCGACCAGACCGGCTACTTCGCCGCCTCGCTCTACAGCTCGTTCGGAGTGAGCGGCATCGAGACGCTCGGGCTGGAGATCGCCGAAGAGATGACGGCGCTCACGGGCGCGCCACCTACGCACTGCGTGATCACGCACGCCGGCGGCGGCAACACCACCGGCACCGCTCGCGGCCTCAAGCGGGCAGGGGCCACCGATACGCAGATCGTGAGTGCCTCGGTGGACCTCAGCGGCCTGCACATGGCGAGCGACACAGACTTCAACCGCAAGAGCTTCACCACCGGCCACACCGGTTTTGGCGTGCCGTTCGCCACGTGGCCGGACCGCGCCGACGTGCCGCGCAACGCAGCGCGCCCGCTGCGCTACATCGACCGCTACCTCACCGTGACTCAGGGCGAGGTGTTCTATGTCACCGAGGCCATGAGCAAGCTCGAAGGGCTGGAGCGCGGCCCGGCCGGCAACACGGCCATGACCGCTGCTTTGAGCCTGGCGCGCGAGCTGCCGCGAGACGCCACCGTGGTGGTGCAGGAGACCGAGTACACCGGCGCCGGCAAGCACCACTGGGCGCAGCTCAACTTCGCCAAAGAGATGGGCGTGCAGGTGCGCAGCGGCGACCCGGCCGAGAACAAGCCGGGCACGGTCATCGTGATCCCCGAACGCCTGGAACAGATCAGGGCCCACGACTTCGACCTCGCACGCCTGCGCAGGAGCTACGTGCGCAACGCGCTCAAGCAGGCCCCCGAAGGCTATGCGCCGACGGCCGACGATATCGCCTTCCTCGCCGCCGACACCAACAGCGATGGTGCTGCGGTGGAGGGCATGATCGCCGAGCTCGGGGAGGCCCGACATGGCGCGTGAAGACACGTTCGTCAAGGTGCACGGACACCTCGCGGCGCTCAGCGACAGAGAGCTGGAAGAGCGTTTCTGGGCGCTCACCGAGGAGGTCGTCAACCCGCTCGTCGACTTGGCGCGCACGCACACTTCGCCGTCCATCGAACGCTCCGTGCTCATGCGCATGGGCCTCGATTCGCGCGTCTGCATGGCCGTGGTGGCCGAGTGCGAGAAGCGCGGCCTGCTGGGGCATGGGGCGGGGCACGTGGTGCTGCACTGCAGCGCCACGTGGAGGTGCGCCGTGCGCGAAGCCGCGCGGCGACTGGCCGCCGGTGAGGGCTGGGAAACCGCCGCGGCCCAGTGGGAAGGGGTGACATGAGCGACGTCGCGCGCACCCCTGCGGCCGCGAGCGAAGCCGGGGGCGCGGCCCCTCTCGTTCCTAACGAGAAGCTCGACGTGGCCAAGCTGCTCGAGGGCATCGAGAGCTACCGGCCGCGGCGTCGCGGCTGGCACTGGCGCGAGCCGGTGCCCGATCAGAAGCTGTTCAAGTTCACCTACAAGGAGACCTCCAAGGGTCTCAAGAACAGCGTGCCGCTGCCCGCGGCCCACTACTTCGACAACATCGACCCGCAGCCCGACTGCGTGATCACCACCGAGATCGCCAGCGGCCGCTTCGAAGACGATATCCGCCGCATGCGCATGGCCGCCTGGCACGGCGCCGACCACATGATGGTCATCCGCACCGCCGGCCAGAGCCACATGGACGGCTTGCTCGAGGGCACCCCGGAAGGCGTGGGCGGCATCGCCGTCACCCGCAAGCAGGTGCGCGCCACGCGCAAGGCGCTCGACCTCATCGAAGACGAGGTCGGTCGGCCCATCAACTTCCACAGCTATATCAGCGGCGTGGCCGGCCCGGAGATGGCGGTGATGTTCGCCGAGGAGGGCGTGAACGGGGCGCACCAGGATCCCCAGTACAACGTGCTCTATCGCAACATCAACATGTATCGCAGCTTCGTCGATGCGGCAGTGGCCAAGCACATCATGGCCAGCGTGCGCATGGCGCAGATCGACGGCGCGCACAACGCCAACGCCACGGCTGTGGAAGCCTGGAAGGTCATGCCCGAGCTGCTCGTGCAGCACGCCATCAACTCGGCCTACAGCGTGGCCGTGGGCATGCCCAAGGAAGATATCTGCCTGAGCACGGTGCCGCCCGACGCGCCGCCGGCGCCTTGCATGCGCATGGACCTGCCGTACGCGGTCTGCCTGCGCGACCTCTTCGGCGAGTACAAGATGCGCGCCCAGCAGAACACGCGCTACATGGAGAGCTGCGGCCGCGAGGCCACTGTGAGCCACGTGATGAACCTCATGATCAGCCGGCTCACGAGCGCCGACATTCAGAGCACGATCACGCCCGACGAGGGGCGCAACGTGCCCTGGCACTACAACAACGTGCACGCCGTGAACACCGCCCGTCAGAGCCTGGTGGGCATGGACGGCCTGCGCGAGATGGTCAAGGTCGACCGTGAGGCGCCCGAGCTGAAGGCCCGCGTGCGCGAGCTCAAGGAACGCGCCGTGCTCTTCCTCGAGGCGATGGTCGCGCAGGGTGGCTACTTCGCCGGCGTGGAGGATGCCTACTTCGTCGACTCCGGCGAATACCCCGAGACCAACGACGACGGCATCGCCCGCAAGGGCGACGCCGGGGTGGCCGTGGGCACTATCGTGGAGCGCGCCGCCGACTATCTTGCGCCCGTGTGCCACCACTTCGGCGACAACCACCTGCCCGACGGCTATGGCGAGGGCGAGGGCCAACGCAGGCCCTGCGAGCTCATCGGAGGGTGCACCCTCTGCGACATCGAGAAGGTGCCGTTCATCGACGAGCTCGACCCCGATGACAACGTGAACGCGCGCCTCGCGCAGACCGCCGACTTGCGCGAGAAGGGGCTGCTCAAACCGGAGGTGGAATGGGCCGCCGACGGCATCGTGGTGGTCACGCTCTTCCTGCCGGCCGCCGAGCGCGTGGCCGAGTTCGCCGCGCTCGAGCTCGCCAAGGCCATGAACCTCCACGACGCCGAGGTCATCCACCGCCAGGTCATGCATCCGGCGGAGGGCACGCTGATCGAGATGAAGGGCAGGCTGGACACCGTCGTGGACCCGGCCACGCTGGTCATCCCCGAGAAGCTCGAAGTGCTGAGCGACGAAGAGATCCGCGCCTTCGTCGCCGAGAGAAGCCTCAAGGTGGTGGCCGCCACCGTGGGCGAAGACGAGCACTCGGTGGGCATGCGCGAGATCATCGATATCAAGCACGGCGGGCTCGAGAAATGGGCCTTCTCGTGCGAGTACCTGGGTACGTCGGTGCCGGTGGAGAAGGTGCTCGACGCGGCCATCGAGCACGCCGCCCAGGCGGTACTCATCAGCACCATCATCACGCACGGTGAGATGCATCGCAGCAACATGGAGAAGCTCGCCGACCTGGCCGTGGAGAAGGGCGTGCGCGACAGGCTGCTGCTCATCAGCGGCGGTACGCAGGTCACCGACGAACTGGCCCGTAGCTGGGGCATGGACGCCGGCTTCGGCCGCGGAACAAAGGGCATCGACGTGGCCTCGTTCATCGTGAAGACGATGCGCGAGCGTGGGATGTGAGCTGATCACGAGCACTCCTCGCGCGATCGACGCCCTGGTGGCCGAGATAGGGTCGACGACGACCGTGGTCTCGGCGTTCGACGGCCTGGCCGGGTACCCGGCGAGTACACCCGTGTTGGTGGGACAGGCCGTGGCGCCGACCACTGTGCACAGTGCTCACGGCGCCGCGGTAGAGGCCTCGCCCGCGGGGGAGCCGGCGCGGGGTGACGTCACGGTGGGCGTCAACGCCGCCCGGGCGCAGCTCGAGGCGGCGCTGGGCCGGCCGCTGCTGCCGAGCTTGTCGCTGGCGACAAGCTCGGCAGCCGGCGGCCTGCGCATGACGGTGCACGGTCTCACGCGGCGCATGACGGCCATGGCCGCGCGCGAGGCCGCGTTGGGGGCCGGCGGCGTGGTGGAGTACGTGACCGCCGGCCGCCTGCGCGACCACGACCTGCGCGAGATCGCGACGGCCAGGCCCAACCTCATCCTGCTGGCCGGTGGGGTAGAGGGCGGCGACTGCGATACGGTGCTGTTCAACGCCGGGCGTCTCGGCGAGCTGCCGGCCCGTCCTATCGTGGTCTACGGGGGCAACTCCGTGGTGTGCAGCGACGCCCGGGAACTGCTCGAGAGTGCCGGCTTTACGGTACGGGTCACGAGCAACGTGTACCCGAGCATCGACGAGCTCGACATCGTGCCGGCACGGGCGGTCATTCACGACGCCTTCGAGGAGCACATCGTCCACGCCCCCGGGATGGAGCGCATCGGGGAAGTGGTCAACGGGCGCATCCTTCCCACCCCCGGGGCGGTGCTGATCGCCGCCGAGCGGCTAGCCGAGGACGTGGGAGATCTCGTTGTCGTCGACGTCGGCGGCGCCACTACCGACGTTCATTCGGTCACCGACGGCAGCCCCGAGATCGGTGCCCTGCAGATGGAGCCCCAGCCGCACAGCAAGCGCACCGTCGAGGGCGACCTGGGCACGTACGTGAGCGCGCGCCATGTGCTAGAGATGCTCGCCCAGCAGCAGCGACCACGGCATCTGCCACCGCCACTGCCGAGCTCACCTGAGGAGGTGGAGGCGGCGCTCACCCTGGCGCGCTTCGCGGCCGTCACCGCGGTGCAGCGTCACGCCGGTCAGCTCGCACACCTCTACACGCCCACCGGGCGCCAGACGGTGGCCCGCGGGCGCGACCTCACGGCCTGCCGGCTGGTGATCGGCACCGGTGGTGCTCTCACGCGCCTGCCCGGCGGCGCGGCGATCCTCGCCGACACACGTGGCAAGGATGGGGGCGAGCGCCTGCTGCCCCCCAAAGACGCCCGCGTGGCCCTCGACGCCGACTACATCTTCGCCTGCTGCGGCGCCCTGCTCGCGCACTTTGCCGCCGATGCCGTGGTGGCGCTCATGCGGCACAGCATCCATCTCTAACGGACCGTCTGGGCTGGCTCCGCTAGGCCGTCAGCGTGATCGCCCGCACGGGGCACACGGGTACGCATCGGCCGCAGCGGGTGCAGGATGCGGGGTGCTGCACGCTGGCGCGCCCGTTGCTGCCCCAGCCCAGGGCTCCGTGGACACACACCTCGAGGCAGCGTCCGCAACTCACGCAGGAGCTGGCGGCAATGACGACCGGCGAGCTGACGGTGGTGGTGGTCGTCCCGCTGCCGGCACTCGACGCGCCGGCCGCCGGCGTGCTGCCGGCGCCTGCGGTCGTCGCCGCGCCGGCGGTGGGGCTTGCCCCGCGTCCGAGCTCGAAGAGACCGGCGCCCAGCAGCAGCGCCGCGGCGCCGGCCGCGGCGCTGCCCTGCAAGAAGCCCTTGCGCGTGTAGCGCCGGTCGCGGTCCCGGAGGCGCTCGGCACGCTGCCGTGCGCGCTCGAGGTCGTCGCCAGACCGGCCCGCCTGAGGCACCCGTGTCGCCTCCGGAGAGGGCATGGTGTCTGGCGCGCGAGCGCCTGCCGACGAGTGCGCGGCCGTCACTGTCGCTCGTGGCCGCGCCGCTGCGGGCTGACGGCCGGCCGTGCTGCCGGCGCCGGCGGCCACGCGCCGCGTCATCTTGCCGATCCAGCGCGCGTGCAGCGCCAGGTGCACGCCTACGCCGGCGACCATCGCGACGCCGCTCCAGTCGTGGATGGACCGCAGCAGCGGCACGCTCATGGCGAGCATGGTCAGCTTGCCGTTGGCAAACGACGTGGTCATTCCGGCGGGCAGTAGGAACAGGATCCCCGTCGCAGCGCAGAGCACCAAGGCGACGGCCGTGGCAAGATCTACCCAGTAATTGACGATGGCCTTCTTCACCGGTCATCCCCTCTCGCCGCGCCGGCAGGGTGTGTACATGTGAGACGCGCCGCCGCCTCCTTCTCCGTCCAGACGCCGCGGCGCACGCTCCTCGAGGCCCGCCCGATGGTAGGACCCCGGCCTGGGAGAATGCTGGACGCAGGTTGAGAGCAGACTGGGACTCAGAAGAAGAGCCGTTACGGAATGCGAAGGCTTGTGGGTGCCGCGCGGCGCCCTCGATGCTTGCATCGGCAGAGCGCTGTCGATAAGCTGCTGTATACGTCTTATGCATCGGAGGCCCCCCTGCCGCGAGCGACCGTCATCATCGATCTAGCGAAGGTTACGGAGAACGCGCGGCGCGTTGTCGCGCACCTGCCGGGCATCGCCGTGGTGGGCGTGACCAAGGTCACGTGCGGCAGCCCGGAGGTGGGCGCGGCGATGCTGGCGGGGGGAGCTGTAGCGCTCGGCGAGTCGCGTCTGGAGAATGTAGAGCGGCAGCGCGCCGCCGGCCTCACGGCGCCTGTTTGGCTCCTGCGGTCGCCCTCTCCGGAGCTGGCTGAGGAGGCAGTACGCCTCACCGACATCTCGTTGAACAGCGAGCTAGAGACGGTGGAGGCGCTCGATCAGGCCGGCAGACGGCAGAGCCGCAGGCACGGCGTGGTGGCCATGGTAGACCTGGGGGATCTGCGTGAGGGCATGATGCCGGCCGATCTGCCGGCCTTCGTGGCCGCCGCCGAGCGCCTCGCGAACGTCGCCCTCGTCGGCGTTGGTGTGAACCTTACGTGCTACGGCGCGATCGTGCCCGACGAGGACAACCTGGGCGAGCTGGCGGCGCTAGCCGCCCAGACCGAGCGCCAGATCGGCCGCCGTCTGGCCTTCGTCTCGGGCGGCAACTCCAGTTCCATCGACATGGTGCTCTCCGGCCACATGCCGGCGGCCGTGCGCTCACTGCGCATCGGCGAGACCATCCTGCTGGGCGTCGACACGCTCAAGCGCGAGCCCGCGCTGGGCCTGCACCTCGACGCGTTCGTCGCCGAGGCGCCGGTGATCGAGTGCAAGATGAAGCCGTCGCTGCCCACCGGCAGCAGCGCTCAGGACGCCTTCGGCAACCGGCCGACCTTCGTCGATCGCGGCCTGCGGCGGCGCGCGATCTGCGCCTTGGGGCGCCAGGACGCGCCGCCTGAGGGCCTGCACCCCCTCAACGCCGGTGTGGATATCCTGGGTGCCTCCAGCGATCACCTCATCCTCGACGTCCACGAAATGCCCGACCCACCGCGACTCGGCGATCGGCTGCGCTTCGTGCCCAACTACGGCGCCCTGCTGCAGCTCTTCATGTCACCCTACGTAGACAAGGTGTTCACTCCGCCGGCCTGACACTCAGATCGTGGCGCGGAGGGACCTCTAAGCAACAGGAGGAGTGAGCATGTCAGGCAAGCGTACGAAGGTGCTGATCATGGGGGCCGCGGGACGCGACTTCCATAACTTCAACACGTTCTTCCGCGACAACGAAGACTACGAGATCGTGGCCTTCACCGCCACGCAGATCCCGTACATCAACGACCGTAAATACCCGGCCGAGCTGGCCGGCAGGCTGTACCCCGACGGCATCCCGATCCGCGACGAGTCCGAGCTCGAGGAGCTCATCAAGAAGCACGGCGTGGAGCAGGTCGTGTTCGCCTACAGCGACGTGCCCTACGAGTACGTGATGCATCGCTCCGCGAGAGTGAATGCCCTGGGCGCCGACTTCTGCCTGATGGGTCCCGAGAAGGTCATGGTGAAGAGCACCAAGCCGCTGATCGCCGTCTGCGCGGTGCGCACCGGCGCCGGCAAGAGCCAGACGACGCGCAAGATCCAGACCATGCTGCGCGAGGCCGGCAAGAAGGTCGTCAGCATCCGTCACCCCATGCCTTACGGCGACCTCGTGAAGCAGCGCGTGCAGCGCTACGCCACGGTGGCAGACCTCGCCAAGAACGAGTGCACCATCGAGGAGATGGAGGAGTACGAGCCACATGTCGTGGCCGGCAACGTCATCTATGCCGGCGTCGATTACGAGGCGATCGTGCGCGAGGCCGAGAAGGAAGCCGACGTGATCCTCTGGGACGGCGGCAACAACGACTTCAGCTTCTACCAGGCGGACCTCTACATCACCGTCGCCGATCCGCACCGCCCCGGCCACGGCCTCGTGTACTACCCGGGCGAGGTCAACCTGCGCCTCGCCGACGTCGTCGTGCTCAACAAGATCGATACGGCCGATCGTGCCGGCATCGACGCCGAGCTCGAGGCCGTGCGCTCCGTGAACCCCACGGCCCGCATCATCATGGGCGCCTCGCCGGTTACCGTCGACAAGCCTGAGCTCGTGCGCGGCAAGAAGGTCCTCGTCGTCGAAGACGGTCCCACGCTCACGCACGGCGAGATGAAGTACGGCGCCGGCACGGTGGCTGCCCGCCAGCTCGGCGCCGGCGAGTTCATCGATCCGCGGCCGTTCGCCGTGGGCGAGATCAAGGCGACCTTCGAGAAGTACCCCAACGTGGGCGTGCTGCTGCCGGCCATGGGCTACTCCGAGCAGCAGCTCAAAGACCTCGAGACGACTATCAACGCCTCGGGCGCGGACGTCGTCGTCATCGGCACACCGATGGACCTGCGCCGCATCATCACCGTCAGGCTGCCGGCCGTGCAGGTCAAGTACGACCTGCAGGAGATCGGCCATCCAACGCTCGAAGATATCCTCAGCGAGCGCGGCTTCATCTGATACCATCGCGCGGTTGCCGACGCGGCACCGCGGTCTCGCCAAACGAGGTAGCTGGCGTACCCCGGCGGAGGCCGAGTGCGCAGCGCTCGGCCTCCGCCGGGCTGCTTGCCGCGGCGCGGACCAACGCATCCGTCATTGAAATAGAGGGGGGACCACACATGACATCGCAGGCGATCAGCGCCCGTGTCTCCGAGCTGGGCCTCGGCGGCCGCAGCTTCCTCACCATCCACGACTTCGCGCCGGCTGCTGTGCAGGCGCTGCTCGACCTCGCCGTCGAGCTCAAGGCCGCCCAGAAGCGTCGCGAGCCGCATGCCGTGCTCGCTGGCCGGGCCGTGGCCATGATCTTCATGAAGACCAGCACGCGTACGCGCATGAGCTTCGAGATCGGCATCGAGCAGCTCGGCGCCCAGCCCATGTTTCTGAGCGCCAACGACATCCAGTTGCGGGTGGGCGAGACCATCAAAGACACGGCCAATGTGATGAGCCGCTACGTCGACGGCATCATGATCCGAACGTTCGCGCAGAAGGACGTTGACGACCTCGCCGAGCACGGCCAGGTGCCGGTGATCAACGGCCTCACCGATGCCCATCACCCCTGCCAGGGCATGGCCGACGCGCTCACCATCCGTGAGCACTGCGGCACGCTGGAGGGCGTGAAGCTCGTCTACTCGGGCGACGGCAACAACGTGGCCCACTCGCTGGCCGAGGTGGGCGCCAAGACTGGCATGCACGTGGTGATCTGCACCCCCGACGATTACCGGCCCGACGCGGCGATCATCGCTCGCGCCCAGGCCGACGCCACCGCCACCGGCGCCACCATCGAGCTCACCGGCGACCTGCAGGCGGCCACCGAGGGCGCCGACGTGATCTACACCGACACCTTCACGAGCATGGGCCAGGAGGCTGAGCACGACGTACGTCTGGCCGCCCTCAAGGCCTACCAGGTGAACATGGACTTGGTCAGGCATGCCGGGCCACAGGTGAAGATCATGCATTGCCTGCCGGCACATTGGGGCGAGGAGATCACCGAAGAAGTGCTGTACTCGCCCAACTCGGTCGTGTTCGATCAGGCCGAGAACCGCCTGCACGCACAGAAGGCGATCATGGCGGCGCTCATCGCCTGAGGGTTGGTCGACTGAGCGTCAGCCTCCGGGGTGGGGCGTGCCTGACGGTGCGCCCCGCCCTCGCTGCGTACGGTACCGCGTGGCGGTGGCCGTCAGATCCAGTTGCGGAACCACATGATGTAAGAGAAGTGCGTGGGGCTGATAGGGATGTTGAGGACGATCGGCAGGAACGCGACCACGATGCCGATCACCATCCCGGCCAGGGCCAGAGCAATGAAGGGCCTTCGCGAGCGCAGGCGGGGGGCCACGACGGTGATGACGACCATGAGGGCGAGAAACAGCCCGATGCTCGCTCCGACCCAGCCGAAGGCGGGCCCGATGCGGCGCGGCATCTCCCAGAAGAGCCAGGCGCACAACCTGCCGATGGGGTTCCAGAGGACGGCCGTGACCAGCGCCGCGGCGGCCAGCACGAGCTCGCCGCGGTGTGGCAGCCGGGCGCTGCCGGCAAACGCCACGAGGCCCGCCGCGGCGAGGATCGCCATGAACGGAGCGACCGGCGTCATGTAGTAGAGAAACGACGTGCGTGAGGTGGCGAACCAGGGCAGGTAAAGCAGTGCGACGAGTAGTGCCGTGGGCAGCAGAAGCATGGTGCGTTTGAGCAGAGCCAGCACGGGAGCGGCCAGCAGGCAGAGAGTCGCGAGCCACCACAGGAAGGGGTTGCCAATCGCGATGACGCCGCGGTACGTGGTGCCGCCCTGGAAGTAGTACCAGACCGGCCGGTAGTCGACGATCCAGCTGGGAGCGACGGAGGCGTACGTATGGGTCGCCTTGAGGTGGAGGTTGAAGTACAGCGCCTGCCGCTCGAGCTCGACCCAGTCGCTCAGCGTGTGTCCGGCCGCGAAGTACTGTGCGAAGCTGGCGAAGTAGACGGCGGCCGGCAAAGCGACGAGGGCGGCCAGGGCGAGCAACACCGCTATAGTCGGCGCTCCGAGGCGTCGAAGGGCGAACCGCCTGCCGCCGGGAGGCGCTCCTGCGCCCGCCGTCGCGGCGGCCTGCGCGGGCGCGCCACCGGCCTGCGCCTGAGGCGCGACGACCTCCGCGCCGACCTCCACGGCCTGGGCGTGTTTGCGGCGCGGCTCGCGGTCGCGCCACCAAGCGATGACCAGAATGGCGCCGCAGGCCACCAGGGCCAGTGCTCCCGACCACTTGGTGGCCGTCGCCAGGCCGCCGGCGAGCCCGCAGAGCCAGAGCCACCGCCGCCGCCGGCCGTCTTGTACGTAGCGTAGCGCGAACAGGATGCATATCAGTGTCCAGACGGCCACGAAGATGTCGAGCGTGGCGATGCGGGACTGCGTGATGCCCAGCGGGTCGGCGGCCGCGAACAGCAGGGCGATGACCGACCAGGATGGCGACAACCCGAGCCTGCGCGCCAGGGGGTACACGCAGGCCAGCGTTACCATGCCGGCGATCACCGCGGGAAGGCGCCAGCCGAAGGCACGGTTGCCGAAGAGGATGATGCCGGCGGCGATGGCGAACTTGCCCATCTCCGGATGCGGCCACGAGATCTCGTCGCCGGCCTCCCAGAGAAATGGTGGCCTAGGCTTCACGCGGCCGTCCACAATGGCCTTCGCGTCTTTCGCGTAGTAGATCTCGTCGAACATGTACTGGGCGGGCGTCGCCAGCTGGTAGAGACGCAGCCCTGCCGACACGAGGAGGATCAGCGCCACCGCGATGGCGATGCGATGACGGCGCACCGGGTCGGTGATCGGGGTCGGCGGTTGCAGCATTCCCTTGCGTGGCCTCTTCAGTTTGGTGGTCTGTGCGCCGACAGTATAGTGAATCCTGCGGGCTCAGGTGAGGTGGATCATGGGCAGAGTCTCTGCCGGAGCGTTGATATTCGGTCTCGTGTCGGTAGTCGTCGCGGTCGTCTGCGCGCCGGCTTCGGCGCGAATCTACACCTCGTCCAGCGAGCAGCAGCTCGTGCCCGGACTCACCCAACGGACGATCTGGAGCCAGGACCAGGTAGCCGTGTACCGGCTGCCGAAGAACGTCACCCACGTTGGCGATATCCACGTCGAGCTCACCTACACGCCGGCGAATCGTGATTGTTACATCTGCTTGCTTGACCAGACCGGCGCCGTGGTGCCCGGCACGTATGAGCAGGGGCGCCTGGGCCTGTGGCCGGGCAAGGAGGTCATCGACTACGCGGTATCGGCCGTGACCAATGCGGGCTGGAATGAGCCCGACGCGAGCGACGTTCAGGGAGACGCCTACTACGTGCTCGTGCAGTCGGTCAATGGAGTCTCCTCGTACCGGCTCAGCGGCTACTTCCCGCGCACCGTGGCCGGCAGCGACAACACCACGAGCCCGTCAACATTCACGCGAGCCACGTTGCAGTTTCCTGCCAAGGCCACGGCGTGGGCCAAGATCGCAGGCGCTCCCTATGGCGGTGCGTGGGACTTCACGCCTACGTCTCAGGGCACCGTGTACGCCCGGCTCGAGTACCCCGCGAACGCGCAGGCTCACACAGTCAACCCCACTTCGACGGCGATGCCGGCCAGCTTCGAACAGTACGTGTACCCGGCGCTCTGGCAGGCGGTCCATGGCTCGCTGCCGGTGAGCGAACCCTCCGACATGTCTCACTGGGACCTCTGGGACTTGAACCACCACGACTCGCGGGCCCCGGTCGCCGGCGGGGCGTGGTATGGCCTCGAAGGCACGTTTACCGTACAGAAGGGCGGCACCTGGCAGCCCAACGCCGTCTACCACTACGTCCCCGCGCTGTGGATGGTGGCTTCCAACTCGGCGGCCGGGCCGGCAGCCCCGCCGCGCCTAGGCACCGTTACGCTGGGCTACAAGGCGACGCTGCTGATCCCCCAGAATCTGCGCCTGGCCAGCGCCAGCAAGGCGGTGCGTCGTGGTCGCATGGCCACCTTCAAAGGCACGCTGGCCTTGCCGGCCGGGCCGTCGCCCGCCGCCCAGGTATCCTGGGCGGCGCCCGGTACGAAGGTGCAGATCCAGCGCCAGAGCGGGCGTACCTGGCGCCTGGTAAAGACGGTCGTCACCGGTCGCAACGGAGCGTGGACGGGCAAGCTGCCGGTAAAGACCACCGCTGTCTACCGCGCCTTCTGGCCCGGGAGCGGCGCGCTGGCCGCCGAAGCCTCGCTGACCGGGACGGTCATCGTCCGGCGCTGACCTCACAGGCGACGGCGCGCCGGGCGACACACCTTACGCGGCGGCACCTGCCGGCCTCCATCACAGTCCAAAAGGGCCCACGGACTGGGTTGGTCCGCCTGCATGTTCGTGATAGAACTCCGCAGGTTTGTCTGCGGTCCCGAGCAGATCGTGGGCACCCATTCATACTCATTTCCTTCTACGTAGAGTGGAGGCTTCGTTCCATGGCTGACGACAAGGTATCCCTGCCCCCGGGCGTCCAGATAGGCCCCATGGGCGAACATCGCGTGGTCATGGCCACGCTGCGCGATGCCACGGCGAACCCCGGCCCCCTGGGCCTCATGGCGTTCGGCATGACGACCCTGCTGCTCAATATCCACAACGCGGGACTCATCCCGATCAGCGCGGTCATCCTTGCGGTGGGCGTATTCTACGGCGGCATCGCCCAGGTGATCGCCGGCATCATGGAGTGGAAGAAGAACAGCACCTTCGGCATGACGGCCTTTCTCTCGTACGGCTTCTTCTGGCTCTCGTTCGTGGGCATCTACGCCTTTCCCAAGTGGATGGGTTCGAGCGGCCTCGATCTGGGCGCCACCAGCACGGCCTTGGGCTGGTATCTGCTCGCCTGGGGGCTGTTCACCGTTCTCATGTTCGTGGGCACCTTGAGGGTCAATCGCTCGCTGCAGGTCGTGTTCCTCAGCCTCACCATCCTCTACGCATTGCTGGCTGTCGCCGAATGGACCGGCAGCGCGTCGCTCACCAAGGTCGCCGGCTGGGAAGGCATCTTCGTCGGCCTCTCGGCCATATACGGTGCGATCGCTCAGGTGTGGAACGAGCTCTACGGCAAGGTCGTGCTGCCGCTCGGTCCGTATAAGAAGTAGAACGCTTGCGCATGGGTGCGAACCCTGTGAGCAGCGCAGGTGGGGGCTGCGTGCGCAGCCCCCACCTGCGCGCATAGCTCGTCTTGCCTCGGTAGTGTGTGGTGCGCCTGCGTCTCAGCGCACGTTAGCCCGCCTGCGGTGGCTAGTGAGGGTTGTGCCTTCGCCGGCCCGCTCGTTAGCCCGCCTGCGGTGGCTAGGAGTCGGGGCAGCTTCCTCGGAGGCTCCGGCCCGTGCCGCCACGCTTTATCCGTCCGACCTCGCACCTATCATGCTCCTTGACACGAACGTGTGTTCACTCTAAGCTCAATACGAACACGTGTTCGCCACATGAGGAGGAACGGTGGACGGTCTCACACCGCGGCAAGAACAGGTCCTCGAGTTCATCCGCGAGAGCGTGCGCGTCAATGGCTATCCGCCGACGGTGCGCGAGATCTGCGCGGCGCTCGACCTTTCGTCGCCGTCGACGGTGCACGCGCACCTCGCTAACCTCGAACGCCTGGGGCTCATCAGGCGCGACCCCACCAAGCCTCGCGCCCTCGACGTGGTGCGCGAGCTGCGGCCGCCGCGGCCGCTTCCCCTGGTCGGCCGGGTCGCTGCGGGTGTGCCTATCCTTGCCGAGGAGAACGTCGAGGAGCTGGTCGAGGTGCCGGGGTTCTTGCGCCGCGACGACGACGACTTCGTCCTTCGCGTTGAGGGCGACTCCATGGCCGACGCCGGCATCTTCAACGGCGACTTCATCGTCGTGCACTCCCAGGACCAGGCCGACAACGGCGAGATCGTCGTCGCTCTGGTCGGTGACGAGGCGACCACCAAGCGGTTCTACCGCGAAGGACGCAAAGTCCGCCTCGAGCCCGCCAACGAACTGTACGAGCCCATCGTCGTCAGTGCCGATGAAGTCCAGCTCGTCGGCAAGGTGGTGGGGGTGCTGCGCCGGCTATGAGTACTGTGCCCCTCGCAGTCAGCTCCGCCCCGCTTGCCGACACCATCGACGGAGCACTCGCCGCTGGTTTGGCCGGACGTGCCGAGAGCTGCATGTGGTGCGGGGCTTCCACCGTGGTCGTCGGTGCCGCCGACATCTGGAGTGGGCAGGTCAGGCTGAGGTGCACGACCTGCGGCAGCGAGCTCGAGGGAGTCGTGCCCCGACACCTGCGTGAGGTACGACGGTGAGCACGGGCCGCAGTGCGCGTGTTGCTTCGCGCCTGAGCCTCGTGACGCCCCGTCACGATACCGTGCCCCGGCCGAGCAGCCGGGCCGGCCGCCGCCGGGTTCGCCGCCGTCGCCTCGCCGGCCTCGTGCGTTTCGCGGTCTTTCTGCTGCTCATCTTCGTGGCCGTCTGGGCCGGCGTGCGCGTAGCCCACGCCGGCCCAGATGCAAGCGTCTACATGGGGCAAAGGTACGTGGTGCGCAGCGGCGACACGTTGTGGACCATCGCCGCTCGAGAATACGGCGGAACCCTCGACCTGCGTAGGGCGGTCTTCGACATCCGTCAGGCGAGCGGCCTGCGCGGGTCGGCCTTGGCGCCAGGAGACACGCTCACACTCCCGTACGAAGGGCCGTAAGGCTGGACCGTTCGCACGGCCCGGCGCTGCGCACAGTCACCCGGCTGCGGCGCGACTTCGTCTGCAACGACTGGGCGGTGAGGTATACTTGCCACGCGCCGGGACGTGGCGCAGCCTGGTAGCGCACCTGCTTTGGGAGCAGGGGGCCGGCGGTTCAAATCCGCCCGTCCCGACCACACTACCTTTGCGGGCGGGAGTAGCTCAGTTGGCTAGAGCATCAGCCTTCCAAGCTGAGGGTCGCGGGTTCGAAGCCCGTCTCCCGCTCCAGGTTCTCTCATCCAACGGCCGGGGCTCTGAGTCCTTTTGTGGCGCGTTCGTGTGAAGCCTTGTGGCGAGCCCTGCCTCCTGGGTAGACCGGCGGCAGGCGCAGGGAAAGTGCGCCCGTCATTGCTTCAGAGAGAACATAATGCTCATTGATCGCGTCTTGTGCGTGAATTATTGCTTGCATTGGGTCAAGTCAAAGCCTATTGTGCGTTCAAAGCAAGTCGCACAGTCGTCAGGTCTTCCAGTTCAGTACTGTGACTCCGCAGATTGCCGGAAAGGTGAGGTCATGGAACCTAGGGTGGACGTGGTGCAGGAGCTGATGGACGGAGTTCGTTCCGGACGGCTGACGCGAAGACAGTTCCTTCAACGTGCCGCGATCCTCGGCCTGTCAATGTCCGCTGCGGGCAGCATCTTGGCCGCCTGCGGCAGCTCAGGGACAACCAGCCCCTCTGCCTCTGCCTCAGTCTCCGCCGCTGCCAAGCCATTGGGCACGCTGAACATCCGCAGTACCCTGGAAGTCGGTACCCTCGACCCCGCCAACTGGAGCTCGCCCGTTGACGTGTACACGCTCGACGCGATCTCCGAGGGTCTCGTGAGCTACAAGCCCGGTACGTGGGACGTGGTCAACACGCTGGCCGAGACCTTTGAGCCCTCGAGTGACGGCCTGAGTTTCCACTTCACGCTCAAGCAAGGCATTCCGTTCCACCGCGACTACGGCGAAGTCACGGCGAACGACGTCAAATTCTCGTTCGAGCGTATTGCCGGTCTGACGAAGCCGAAGCTTGCCGCCGCCTACCAAGCCGACTGGGCGGCGCTCAAAGAGGTCAAGGTCGAGTCGAAGTACGCCGGCACCATCGTGATGAAGGAGCCGTTTGCGCCGCTGATGCGCAGCACGCTGCCGGTGCTGAGCGGCAAGATTATGTCGCAGAAGGCCGTCACTGAACTTGGCAAGGGCTACATTCGCAACCCCGTCGGCACAGGCCCTTATGAGTTTACGGAATGGATCCCCAAACAGCACCTGACGCTCTCGCGCTTCGCCAAGTATGGTGGGGCGAACTCCGCCTACGCGCCGCCACCGGCGGCGTCCCAGCTCGTCTTCGAGCTCATCACCGACGACGGCGCTGCGCAGACCGCGCTCGAGTCGGGCGACCTCGACTTCTCGCAGATCTCAACGGCCTACGTCAAGCTCCTGACCGGGTCGTCGCAGTTCGACCTCCACAAGACCGCGTCACTCAACTACGAGTTCATCGCCATGAACATGAAGGATCCTGTGCTCTCCAACATCAACGTCCGCAAAGCCATCCGCCAGGCCATTGACGTGCCGGGGATTCTGACGGCCGCCTATGACGGCGTCTGGGAGCATGCGCGTGGCATCATCCCGGCAAGTATGGGTCTGGGATACTGGGCGAACGCGCCGCAGTACAACAGGGACGTCGCGAAGGCGAAGGCCTACATGCAGGCCGCCGGTGTGTCGAGCGCCAAGGTGAGTTTCACCTGTGTGGACGCGTCGGCCGACAAGACCGTGGCGCAGGTCGTGCAGCAGAACCTCGCGGACATCGGTATTGACGTGAGCATCAATGTGCAGGACGCCGCCGCGTTCTGGGAGATCCCCGGCACGGGCGGCGGCGGCGCGAACCGCCAGCTGGTGTACAGCTACTACGTCACGGAGCCCGACCCGGCCTGGTCGATGGAGTGGTGGACGACCGACCAGATCGGCCTCTGGAACTGGTGTGACTGGTCCGACAAGCAGTTCGACCAGCTCTACAACCAGGGCACGTCAACCATCGACACGGCCAAGCGCCAGGACATCTACGTGGAGATGCAGCAGATCTGGGACGCCGCCGCCAACATTGTCTGGGTGGCATTCATCACGAACCCCTACGCTTACAAGCGGTCAGTGCAGGCGCTCTTCCGGCCCGATGGCGATCCCATCTTCTGGAGGTTCGTGGGCGCGTAACACCCGCCTCGAGGGCGATCTGCCATGCTGGACTACGCGCTGCGGCGCCTTGTGATGACGTTCTTCGTAGTGCTGCTCATCATGACGTTTCTCGCGCTGCTCATCCAATTCGTGCCTGGGGACCCCGTGCGCCTGGTTCTCGGCGCCAGGGCTCCAGAGGCCGAGGTTCAGGCGGTGCGCCACCAGATGTACCTCGACAAGCCGGTGCCGGAGCAGGTGTACTACTTCTTCATCAACGCCGTGCACGGCAACCTGGGCGTCGACTTCCAGAGCCAGCGGCCGGTCACGTCCCTCATTGCCAGCGCGCTGCCGCACACGGTGATCCTGGCGATTGCGAGCCTCTTGCTGGCGGGCTTGCTTGGCATCCCGTTGGGTGTGTACGCGGCGACGCACCCGGGGGGTTGGATGGATCGCATCACCGCGGTCGCGACGATCTCGCTGATCACGATGCCGGCCTACGTCGCCGGCCTGCTGCTGCTGCTCGTGTTCTCCGTGCACTGGCATCTGATGCCAGCGACGGGGGTGGGCGATCTGTCGAACCCTCTTGACTACGCCCGACACCTGGTGCTGCCGGCCATCGCCCTAGCGGTTACGTGGATCGGCTACCTGGCGCGCCTGGTGCGCACCAGCATGCTCGAGGTGCTGAACGAGCGATACATCCTCGCGGCGCGCTCGCAGGGCGTCCGCGACCGCGTCGTCGTGTACAAGTACGCCTTGCGCAACGCGGTCGTCCCGACGATCGCAGTCGTCGGGGTCGGTCTGGGAACGCTGCTCGGCGGTGCCATCTTCGTTGAGGTCATTTTCGCTCGTGCCGGCCTGGGCATGCTCATCTACAACTCGATCCAGACGCGCAACTACCCCGTCGTCCGCGGCGGCGTGCTCGTCGTTGCGCTGCTGTTCGTGCTGGTCAACCTGCTGACCGACTTCGTGTACCGCCTCGTGGATCCGCGCATCAGAGTGGTCGATTAGCCGTGGCAACCGTCACCAACGACACGAAAGCTGTGGTTGCGACTGCTCCGCTGTCGGGCGGGCCCCTGACGCGTACCGGAAAGGTCTTGCGTGAGGTCGCGCGCCGGCCCGCCGGACTGTTCGGGCTGATCGTCGTCTGCCTGTTGTTGGTGGTGGTGGTCGCGGCGCCGGCCGTTGCCCCTCACAATCCCAATGCGCAGGACATCATGCACCGCCTCGAGGGACCCTCGCTGCACCATCTCTTCGGCACTGACGAACTGGGACGCGATCTGCTCTCACGCGTCATCTATGGCGCGCGCATCGCCTTGGGCGTGGCAGTGCCAGCCGTCCTCATGGCGATGATCGTGGGGGTGGTGGCCGGCCTCATCTCGGGCTATTTCGGAGGAGGAACGGACCAGGTAGCAATCGTCGGCATGGACGCGATACAGGCGTTCCCTGCGGTTATTCTGGCCCTTGCCTTGCTCGCGATGCTTGGGCCTTCGCTGCGTAATGTCGTGATCGTCATCGGCGTCGCGCTGGCGCCGGGGTACGCCCGCGTCGTACGCGCCATGACGCGAGCGGCCAAGCAGAACCAGTACGTCGAGGCGGAGGTCTCCCTGGGTGCCGGCAGCGCCCGCATTGCCGTGTATCACCTCCTGCCGAACATCGCCGCTCCGCTGCTCATCCTCATCGCCATGGATATCCCAAGTGCCATTGCCATTGAGGCTGGTCTTGCATTCCTCGGACTCGGCGTGCCCCCGCCCAGCCCCGACTGGGGGTCGCTGCTCGCGGACGGTTTCAGCTACGTGCTAATCTCGCCGTGGGCCATCCTTGCCGCGAGTTTGGCCCTGATGCTCACCACCCTCTCATTCGCGATGCTCGGCGAGACGTTGCGAGATGTGCTCGATCCGAAGTTGGCCGGGACGCGTCGCTGGAGGAAGCGGTGACTGGCCCCGTTCTCGCCGTCGAGGACCTTGCGGTCGTCTACCACACTGATGCCGGCACGCTACCGGCGCTCTCCGAGGTGAGCTTCGAGGTGCGCGAGAGTCAGATCGTGGGGGTGGTCGGAGAGTCCGGCTGCGGCAAGTCGACACTCGGCGCCGCGCTTCTGCAACTGCTGCCGCCCAATGGCGAGCTCGTCGGAGGACGTGTGCTGTTCTCCGGTCGGGACCTCGCCGGACTCTCGGCTCGGGAGCTACGCGAGATCCGCGGCCAGGGTATCGCCACCATTTTCCAGGACCCTCTGACCAGCCTCAATCCGACGTTCAGCGTGGGGCAGCAGATGATCGACGCGCAGCGCGCCCACCAGAAGAACGGCGAGTCGCGTGCCACGCTGCGGGCGCGAGCAATCGATGCCCTGACCAGGGTCGGTATCCCAGATGCGGCGCGCCGCATCGACAACCACCCCCACGAGTTCTCTGGGGGCATGCGGCAGCGCATCATGATTGCCATCGCCTTGCTGCACGAGCCTGCTCTGCTGATCGCCGACGAGGCGACGTCGGCGCTCGACGTCACGCTGGAGGCACAAATCCTCAAGCTCCTCAAGGAGATCAACAGGGTTCGGGGCACGGCCATCCTGCTAATCTCACATAACCTCGGCGTCATCGCCGAGGTCTGCGAGCGGGTCGTGGTCATGTACGCCGGTCGCGCCGTCGAGGAGGGCGACGTCTTCGCGATCTTCGACCGACCTCTGCACCCCTACACTCGGGCTCTGCTCGCGGCAGTGCCGTCGCCGCAGCACCGCGGCACCGCACTTGCCGCGATCCCCGGACGTGTGCCCAGCCTGCTCGCGCTCCCGCCCGGGTGCAAATACGCCGACCGTTGCGCACACGTGGTAGCGGTCTGTGCCAGACGCGAGCCTGCGACGTTGCCGGTGGGCGGTGGCCGCGTCCGTTGCTTCTTGTACGACCAAGGGCTCTCAAGTGCCGAGCGGCCCCGCGCAGGCTGGGTCGTGGACGGAGTACCGGCGTGAGCAGTGACGACGCCCGCGCACCGCTTTTGGAGGTGACGGACCTGCAGACGCATTTTGCTGATCCTCAGGGCGCGGTAAGCCGAATCGCGCGTCGCAGGCCGGGTGTTGTGCGCGCCGTCGACGGGGTCAGCTTCTCCGTGATGCGCGGCGAGACGCTCGGCCTCGTCGGGGAGTCCGGCTCCGGCAAATCCACCTTGGCGCGCACGGTGATGGGCCTGATCCCGGCGACCGGCGGTAGCGCGAAGCTCGACGGGCGGGAACTGATCGGTCTCGGCCGGCGCGAGTGGCGTCCGCTGCGTCGCCGCATGCAGATGATTTTCCAGGACCCGGTCTCGAGCCTGTCGCCACGGTTCCGCGTCTCGTTGCTGCTTCGCGAGCCGTACGTCATAAACAAGGTGCCGGAGGGCGAGCAATCCAGTGTGGATGACTTGCTTGCGATGGTCGGGCTGTCGGCCGAGCAGGCGGACAAATATCCACACGAGCTGAGTGGTGGACAGGCACGTCGGGTCTCCATTGCCAGGGCGCTGGCCTTGCACCCGGACGTGCTCTTCGCTGATGAGCCGACTGCCGGCTTGGATGTCTCGGCTGCAGCGAGCATCCTCAACCTGATGAGTGACCTGCGCGACCACCTGGGGCTGACCTATGTCCTCATTACTCACGATCTCAACGTCGTCGGGTACTTCGCCGACCGCATCGCCGTGATGTACGTCGGACAGCTGGTGGAGATCGGCCACGGGGCGCATATCCTCGCACGCCCGCGGCACCCCTACACCCATGCCCTGCTCTCGTGTGCCCCGGTGCCGGACCCGCATCTCAACGTCGGCCACCTCGACCATATCCTCGGTGGCGAGATACCGAGTCCACACGACCCTCCAACGGGCTGTCGATTCCACCCGCGCTGCCCCTATGCGGACGATACCTGTGTTGACGTGGTGCCCGTGCTCGAAGAGGTCGGTGTGGGCGAGATGGTGGCGTGTCATCACTGGCGGCATATCGACTGGGGGGTGTCGCCCGAACCAGAGAGCACGACGGTAACGAGAACCTGAGAGGCGCGCATATGACATCTATTGAGACGTTCGACCCAGAGACGGCGGAGTTACGCGACTACCCTTTCGGACCTGATGGCATTGTGAGGTCCTGGCAGCCGGTCGGCGCCACCGCACAGGAATCAATCGGCGCCGGTGTCTGCGAGTACAAGGGCGTCTTCGACTGGGACCTGCACTACGACGCCGTCTACTACCTCGTCTCAGGGTCGCTCGTCGTTAGTGACGAGGAGGGCGAGCACCCCGTGCGAGCGGGACAGATTATGTTCATCCCCAAGGGTTCCAAGGGCCATTACATCAGTCCCGGCGGCTGCCGTCTCTTCTGGGCAATCTTCCCGGGCAACTGGGAGGCCATCTCGGACTTCTCAATCAACGACGCGGCTGCGGCGCCTCGGCGTCTGTAGGGGCCGGGGGCCCGCTGACGAAAGGTTCGACATGACTTGGAGTATTCACATCATCGAGGTCGGCGCGCTGCCCGGGTGTACCTTGGCGAGCTACGTGGAGGGTGCTTCTGAGGAAGGGTTCTTCGAGGCTCCCTGCTACTGCTGGCTGCTGCGGGACGGCTCGCAGTCCATACTTGTCGACACCGGACCCGACGCCACGGCTCCAGCGGAGTACGCGGTGGCCGGTGATACGCACGCCGCTCTCCTGGCAGGCCTGCGTGCGGCGGAAGTCGAGCCGACCGACATCGGCCTTATCGTGCACACACACTTGCATCAGGACCACGTGCAGAACGATCACCTGTTCCCTCGCTCCAAGGTTATCGTCCAAAGCAGTGAGTTGAGGCTGGCAAGGGCCGGAGAGGCGGCTTGCGCGGGTCTCTCCGGCGCTCAGCGTACCGCTCTGGCGGCCGCTCCCTACGCGACGTCGCAGGCTGCCGGGATCTGGTATGTCGGCACGCGGGATCTGGAGGAGTCGTGGGGAAGCCGGGCAGCCACCGTGGATGGGGACGAGCAGGTTCTTCCGGGGGTACGGGTGGTGCTGACCGGCGGGCACACTGATGGCCACCAGAGCGTCCTCGTGAACACTGTCGAGGGGACGGTGTGCATTGCCGGCGACATCGTGTCTCTGGGGGTCAACGTCACGAAGATCGGTCCCATGACACCCGATGCGGACGCCGCCCGCGCATTCCTAACGCGCGCCGCAGCCGGTGGCTGGCTGGTTATGCCATCTCACGAGCCATCGCTTCGCACTCATCGATGGAATGTAGCCTCGCCCTCGTAACGTAGGTACCTCTGAGCTGGGGCCCTGCGCCGGACCGTTGACGGCGCGCGTCCTCACCGCAGCGACACCGCGTCGCCGCCGAGCGCCGTATACTGAGCCACGTGCGCCCGTAGCTCAGCTGGATAGAGCAGGAGACTTCTAATCTTCAGGTCGCAGGTTCGAATCCTGCCGGGCGCGCCAGGACTTCGGTAAAGTCCTGCTCACGCCGCTTTATGGGCGCCTGGCAGCGTCCCTCATGGCCTCCGAAAAGGCCATCCGTACTCCAAACGTACTCCGAGCGTTCACGGCTGCGCGTCGACGATGCTCGCGCACCATCTCCGCGGCCGACTCCTGCAGGGCCGGGATCACGTGCGAGTACCTGTCCATCGTCATGGCGATATTCGCGTGCCCGAGACGCTCCTGTACGACCTTAGGATGGATGCCGGCGCCGAGCGCGAGAGTTGCCCAGCCGTGGCGGAGGTCGTGGAGGCGGATATGCCGCACGCCTGCGGCCTTCACGGCCTGGCCGAACAGGTCCGTGATCCTGTCGGGATGCCAAGGCTCGCCGTTCTCACGACAGAACACGTGGCCGTCGCCGATCCATGCGGCTTGCCACTCCGCGGCGTCGTCAAGCTGGCGTTGGCTCTGCTGGCGCAGGGCCGATACGGTAGCCGCATCGATGGCGACGGAACGGCCTCGGTCGGTCTTCGTCGGGCGTTCCATGACCTCGTAATCGGTGGTCACCCGCTGCCGCTGAATGGAGAGTCTGCCGGCCGCTAGGTCCACGTCTGACCACTTCAAGCCGAGCGCCTCACCGCGGCGCAGCCCGGTCATCGCCAGAAGGCGCCACAGAGGGCTCAGGCGGTCGTTCTTCGTGGCCTCGAGGAAGGTGGCTAGCTCCGCACGGGACCAGGCGTGCAGCTCCGGCATGACGGACCTTGGGCCGCGCGACGCCATGCGCCGGATTCGTGCGCAGCAGGCCGGCTGCTACCGCGTCGCCGAGGGCGTGGTGCAGCACGACGAGGATCGCGCGCCGGGAGGCGGGGGAGAGGATGCCACCACGGGCACCTTTCTCGCTGGCGAGCTTCGCGGCCATCACGGCAACGTCGTTGCGGGTGAGCTTCTGCAGCGCGATACGGCCGATGTGGGCGTTGATGCGCTTCACGTGCAGGCCGTAGGCTAGGATAGTGTTCGGCGATAGCTCCTCAGCGCCGAGTGAGGCCAGCCATCGCTTCTGAGGTACTCGGCCGTCGTCAGGTCGACCGGCGGCACATAGTCGCCGCGCTCGCGCTCGTGCAATGCGTCGCGCAAGGCCTTCTCGGCAAGCTTCTTCGTCGCGAACTTGCCGGGCAGCCACTCCTGCCGGCGTGCCACGATCTCCTCAGGCTCGCCGTGCTGCGGTGGGCAGGCGTCCGGCTTCTCATCGTCGCGCCAGTGGCGCTTGTGGCAGGTGGGGCAGCGCAGGGCTGCCTGTTCGCCGTGCTCGATCACCACCCGCCAGTGGCCGTTGCGTTTCTGAACGTTGCCTGTCATGCGTCCTCCTTCGGTTTGCCTGCTTGAGCGCCCCCGGCCCGGCCCTGCTTCGTGGGCGGGAGCAGGTGGTACTTGTTGCGGCACAGCCAAACCCACCGCGCCGCTCGGGGTTTCTCGATGCCGAAATGCGTCTGCACGGCCTTCGTCGGGGGTTCGCCTTTGGCGTGGGCCTCGCTGTAGATCCGAGCGACCTCGCGAAGCGTCTCGGGGGGTACCGGCGGGCTGCCGAACTTCTTCGGCGCCGCGTCAATCAGGCTGTCCACGAAGGCCCCGAACGGCCCCTCGTCGTGAGGGTCACGGTGGGTATAGAGCAGGTCCGTCTGGAGTTCCCCTGACGCCTTCTCGAGCAAGCGACCAAGGGTGATGCCTCGCAAGTCGCCAGTCTGCAGCGGTCGTGCCTTGTCCGGTCGCAAGAAGCCGATCCCCAAGCCGACGCACTCCCACCGGCCGTTCATCATTCGCCACTTCACTTCGATTTCGAGTTCGCGCCAGTCCGCGCTCGGCCATGTGACCCAACTGCGGTTCTCGTCTGCTGGCGGCCATCCCATGAACCCACTATAGGCGTCAGGCGTAAATGTTGTCAACGTATCTCCGCGGCGGTACCGTTCCATCGCCGAGCATGGAGGCGACAGGCCAGATGACCACGAGAGAGCTAGCAATCATCGCCCAAGTGAGAGACGACTTCAGGACGGGCCGAGCCCGGACAGTGCGGCTGGCCGCGCGGATCTCGCTCGCCGAGGCTTCATCGGCCGCCCATTTTACTGCCCCTGTGCTGTGGCGCTACGAACAGGGGCAGAGAACGCCCAGTGCCCGTCAGGCCCTCGCTTATGCAGGCGTCCTCGCCCGCCTCGCGGCTCAGGTACGCGGATGAACCTTCCCGAACTCGATGGACGCCTGGCGCCAGGGTCGCGGGACCGTCACCATAGACGAGGGCTACCCGGCGCTGCAGGGCGTATCGCGGTCCAGCGCCTTCCGCATGGCCGCTCGCGGGGAGATACCTGGCGTTCTCAGGCTGGGGCGCAAGCGGCTCCTATCGCTGCCGGTATACCTCGAGTTCCTCGGTGTGCCGCGCGAGATGATCTGGGCCGGGGAAGAGGCCCACGTGTGCGCCTGCCGCAAGGCGAGAGCGGAGTGAGCGCCCGCACCGACCCTCTGAGCGGCGCCGCCGGCTTGCGCTATCTCACCCTTCTGCGCCTCGACGCCGAGCTTCGCAGCTTCGGCACAGAGGACCCGGTCAAGCGCGCCTGTGAGCGGGACGGCTTTCTCCTGGCGCTCGAGCTTGTCGCGAAACGCTTGAGCGCCGCCGGTCCCGAGAGGCAAGATCATGCCGCCTGACGTGGCGCCTGCTGCCTTGGAGCTGCCGCTCCAGTACGACGCAGTCGAGCACACCGATGTCGAACTCGCCGACGAGTTGTACGAGGCGACGGCGGTCCTTTCGATGGGCTCGGCCGAGGGCATCGGCGCCGAGACCGCGCGCGACCTCCGCGAGCGCCGCTTGGCCGCTGCCCGCGAACTCATGAAGCGCTGGAGCGCGCCACAGTCGTGAGCGCGCCACCGATCATCTTCCGCAACCAAGAGGCCGAGGCCGCCTGCCTGGGGGCAGCCCTTGCGAACGTGAGCGCCTGCAAGATCGTCTGCCGCGACTTGGCCGTCGGTGACTTGTACCTCGAGAAGGACCGGCGCGTGCTCGCTGCGATCCGCAAGCTGCAGGAGCAGGGCCGCCCGGTCGACGTGGTGAGCGTCTCCACGGAACTTGGCGACGGCGACCTGGCCGGTTACCTTCACCTCCTGGCCGAGGGCAGGTTCACCGCAACCAGCGTCAAGGAGTACATCGCCGCCGTTCGCGACGCCGCACTCCGGGGGACGACTAAGCCTCGCGGCCGAAAACGCGCGGCTCGCCCTGGCAGAGACCAACGGCGACGGGGCGCTCCGCTTTCGAGAGACCATCATCGCCGCTCTCGAGGCGGAGTCAGCGGATTCCCCGGACGGCTACAACCTCGCCGCGCTCGACTGGCAGGCGCTCCTGCGCGATGGTGTGCCGGAGGTGGAGTACCTGCGGGAGCCCTACCTTCCGAAAGGCGCCCGTATCTGGGTCTGGGGCGCCACGGGCACCGTCAAGTCGCTGTGGGCTCTGCATGAGGCCGCTGCGCTTTCGCGTGAAGGCATCCGGGTCTCGTACTTCTCCGAGGAGAACCCTTTGCGGGAGGACCTGCGGCGAGTCGCCAAGCTGCAGCCGGATCCGCGCTTCTTTCGCCTCTTTCAGCGTACAGGCATGGACCTGGCGGACCCGCGATGGGTCGCGGTCTTCCTTGAGGCTGTCGCTGACGATGCCGGCGTATTCCTCGACTCGTGGACGGACCTGTGGAGCGGCGACGAGAAAGAGAACCGCGACGTGCAGCAGTTCGACGCTACGGTGCTCAAGCCCTGCCAGGCGCGCGGTGTGACACCCGTCGTACTCCACCACACGGGCCACCGGCAGATGTTCTCGGACCGCGGCGGCGCCACTGCCGGCCGCGGAGCCTCTTCGCTGGGCCAGAAGGCCGACGTCGCTCTCGAGTTCAAGACCGCCGGCGAGGACCTCTTCACCATCGTCTACGCGAAGTCCCGCATCGGCGGTATCCGCCGCCCGGAGCAGACGTTCAAGGTGGAAGACACGGACGATGACCGAATTGAGATCGTCGCAACCGGCTCCCCCGACGCTCACGCCGCGGAGCAGCTCGCCGAGATGGCCGCGCAAGCGATCCTGACGGCGCCGCGAGGCTACCTGACCACGAGCGAGCTGCGCATGCTGATCGGCGGGCGCAAAGAACGACAGAGCGCGGCCTTCGGGCTTCTCGGCGACGACTCTCGCGTGCGCATGGGCGTCGAGAAGGTGCAGACGAAGGACGGCAAGTACCGCGACTCGAAGGTCTGGCGCCCGGCCGGGGGAGCACTTGGGGACAGGTTCGATTTCGGCGCGGACGGCGGAGCAAGTGGGACAACCCCACCCCCTATAGGGGTGTGGGATGGGTTACCCACTTGAATCCTTATGCCGTCCAACCAATCCCGGGATACCGGGGAGGGCTTGGGGAGTACTTGAGCACAGGAGGGCTCGCCGTGGGTACAAGGCGAACCGCGGAGATGCAGGGCCGCCGGATGAAGCGCGGCGCGGTCGACGCAACCGGGGCGCCTGGCCGTGAGGGAGTACGCACGGAGTACAACGGCGCCTCTGCGACCTCAGGAAACGCCGCGTTTGCAGGGATGACCCACGGTCACCCTGCGACCTTAGAGTTCGTAGGCGAGGTCTGACGTGGGCCGCGCCTGCACCTGCTGCGCGCATCCGGAGCGCGACGAAATCGACGCTTGCGTCACTCGCGGCGAATCCACGTATCACATCGCCGATCGCTTCGGCCTGAGCGCCTCGGCTGTCCAGCGCCACGCCCGGAACCACCTGTCTGCCGCGCTCGCTGCGATGCGCACGGCCGAGCAAGAGGACCGGCGCGCGACCTTGCTGGACCGGATAGAGACGCTCATAGAGCGCGCTGAGACGCTGTACGACGCCGCGAGCGGCGAGGGCAAGGCGGCGCAGGCGTTGAACGTGCTTCGCGAGTTGCGCGGCCTTCTGGAACTGCTGGGCAAGGCGACAGGCGAACTCGCTACCACGCCCACGGTCACGGTGAACCTGCAGACGGCGCCCGAGTGGCTCGCCATGCGCGCCGTGATCCTGTCGGCGCTCATCGCCTACCCGGAGGCGCGCAACGCCGTGGCGGGCCGCTTGCTGGAGCTGGAGGCGGGGCCACAATGAGCCGGCCGCAACCTGAGGCGAAGATCCGCCGCGCTATCCGAGTGTTCCTCGAGGTCGGCGGGTGGTGGGTCGTGCCCGTCGTGCAGTCGGCGCTGTCCTTCAAGGGCATCCCGGATCTCATCGCCATGCGTGCCGGCGTCGTCGTGTGGGTTGAGGTGAAGACGGCCACGGGGCGCCTCTCAGCGGCGCAGGAGGCGTTCGCGGCGTCGTGTGAGGCCAACGGCATCGCCCACGTTGTCGCGCGCTCTGTGGACGATGTGGCGCACCTCTGCGACTGTCTGGACCTGACCACGTGAGCCGCCTTGCCGTCGACCTGGCACGCGCCCTTGACCCTGTGGCCCTGGCCGAAGGCGTGGGCATGGTGCCCGATGCCTGGCAGGCGGAGGTCTTGCGCAGCGATGCGCCCCGCGTGCTGCTCAACTGCAGCCGGCAGAGCGGCAAGAGCGTCACGGCCGCCACGAAGTGCGGTGCACGTCGCCGTGTACGAGCCGGGCGCGCTGATTCTGCTCCTGAGCCCCTCTCAGCGGCAGTCAGGCGAGCTGTTCCGCAAGGTGACGGCCGTCTACAAGACGCTCGGTCGCCCCGTGCCGGCAGACGCGGAGTCGGCGACCACACTGAGTCTCGAGAACGGCATCGCGCATTGTGTCCCTGCCGGGCACCGAGGGCACCGTGCGATCCTACTCGGCCGTGCGCCTGCTCATCGTCGACGAAGCCGCCCGCGTGCCCGATGACACGTACTCGGCGGTGCGCCCCATGCTGGCCGTCTCCGGTGGCCAGCTCATCGCCTTGTCCACGCCGTTCGGCACGCGCGGATGGTGGTTCGAGGCATGGAAGCACGGCGGCCCGACGTGGGAGCGCTACAGCGTGCCCGCTTCCGAGTGCCCGCGCATCGCCTCGGGATTCCTCGCCGAAGAGAAGGCGGCGCTCGGCGAGTGGTGCGTTCAAGCAGGAGTACGAGTGCGACTTCATGGAGGCGCAAACCCAGGCCTTCGCCGCTGAGGCGATAGAGGCCCTGTTCAGTGAGGACGTGGAGACATGGGATCTGTGACCATCGGCGTCGACGTTGGGCAGCGGGTCGACCCCACCGCGATCGCGGTGTGCGAACGCGAAGAGGACCGCTACGTGGTGCGCTACCTCGAGCGGCTGCCGCTGGGCACGTCCTACCCGGCCGTCGCCGAGCACGTCGGGCGAGTCTACCGCGGCGCGGTGGCAAAGCTCGGCCAGGACCGCGCCCGGGACGGCGGTGTGCGGACATTCATGCTGCCCCGCTACACGCATGAGCCCTGGCCGGTGCGGCAGGTCTTCGTGATCGTCGACGCGACCGGCGTGGGCACGCCCTGCATCGACCTCATCAGGGAGCGCGCCGCCGTGGCGGAGGGGCATCTGACGGGCGTCTTCTTCACGAGCGGCGACCGTTGCACGGTCAAGCTCGGCGCCCCCGAAGGCTCCCTCGGCAAGGCGTACCTCGTCTCCCGGCTGCAGGCGCTCATTCAAGCCAAGCGCATTGCCCTGCCGGAGACCTCGGAAGCTCGGGCGCTGGCCGATGAGCTTTTGAACTACGAACTCCGCGTGACCGACGACGCGAGCGTGACCGCGGGCGCGTTCAAGACCGGTACACACGATGACCTGGCGACGGCGCTCGGCTTAGCGGTGCTCGTGGAGCCAGCCGACAGCCGCGTGGGCATCACTCCCTATTGAAAGCAGGCGCCATGAGCGACGAACTGACGAAGACCGAACGCGAGATCTGCCGCGGGCTCGGCTTGACCGAGGCAGCCTACCTGAAGCGCAAGGCGCAGGTCGCCGAGCGCCGAGCGACGGCCAGCCCAGAGGAGTTGAGGGCCGGCCGCCTCGAGGTGCTCCGCAAGCTGCAGCAGCAGCCCTGCACGAAACGCGAGCAAGAGGCCATCGCGGCCCGAATCCTACTAATCGAAGAGGAGGCAGAACAGTGAACGTGAACGATGTTCTTATGAGCTCGAGCGCCGTGCGCCTTGTCCCCAGCATGAGGACGGACGCCAAAGAGCGTGTGCTGGAGACGCTCATCGCCGCCGTGATGGCCGCGGAGGCCCCGGCCCTGATTGTCGGCCTGCGCAAGGCGCTCGAGGTGGAGCGCGCCGGACTCCCGGCCTTGGAGCAGCGCCTGGCGGAGGCCACCGCCGAGAACGAGCGGCAACTGGCGGCCATCGCCGACCTCGAGAACCGGATCGCGTCGATCGACCGGGACTCGCCGGCCGCGCGGCAGCGGCACCGCGACCTCTCGACCGCGCGGGACACGGCACGACACGCGCGGCAGGCCGCCGAGACGAGCATCAACTTCGCGAAGAACGGCCTGCGCGATAAGCGCGCCGACTGCCAGAGCATCGAAGAGAAGATCGCGGCCCTCGAGGCGCTGCCGGCGCCCGATGCGGCCGTGCTTTCGGCCATTCGCGGAGGTGCGTCGTGATCCGCACTTACGACTCGGAGCCCATCGTTCCGGTGGGCGAAGCCGGCGCCGCGGTAGCCTCCACCGATATCGGTCCTATCGACGGCGAGATCGTCGCGGTTCATGTCGACTACGATGCGGCCTGCGCCGACACGACGGTGGTCACGGTCTCGACGCCCCGCGCGCCGGCCACGCCCATCCTCACGGCGCCGGCCGGCAACACGAGCAAGACCTTCTACCCACGCGCGCCGCTGTGCGACGAGGCCGGCGCGGCGCTGACCTATGACGGCAGCAACCCGGTGGTCGCCAAGATCCCGGTAAGCGGCGACTACATGCACGTGGCCGTGTCAGCGGCCGACCCCACGGCGCCCGTACAGGTCTACGTCGTGGTGGAAACGCTGAGGCCCTACTGAGAGGTGCGCTAGCCCTGCCTGAAGGGTTCACCATCGGCCACGCGAGCGGTGACAGCGCGGCGTCGACGGAGCCACCACAAGAGCCCGGGAGTCTAGCCTCGCTCCCGGGCTCTTTCACTGTCCTGGCCTTCGCTACTCGCGCCAAGACGGAGGGACGTGCCGGCCGGCTATGCGCTAGTGTCCCGCCAGCGCCCCCCATGGAACTCGAACTCGGCCAGGAGAGGCCTGACCGCCTCTGCTCTTCGGAGAGCGTTCACGTGACGCGCCAGCTCAGCGTCTTCAGTAGGGTAGCGATCTAGGGGGTCGCTTGCCCATTCAGAGCCCTTCCTGCTTTGCGCAATTTCGTCCTGCCGCTTCTCTATGCCCGCAAGGGGTCTCAGAGTGCAAATGTACTGATCAGCCCTGCCGTCGGGGGCCGGGTACTCCCCCAGTTCGTAGATAATGCCTTCGCCTTCATGCAGAAGCAGGGAACGCTCACCAGGTTCCCCCAGGCGCATCTCCTGCAGCCGCTTCTCCTGTTCTTCTCCGCTGTCCTTGCCGAGCAGCTTCCAGCCGTCCATTTGCCCTCCTAATTCGACCGCACAAGAGTATTCCTTGCTCGAAGGCGCGGCGCCGTTCTTCGCGCCTTCCAGTCAACCTTGTGTGCTAGGCGTTTGCTAGGCGCCTAGCCGACAGACGGCGACAGGACGCGCGCGGAGATCGCTCGGCAGGACCGCGGCGGCGCTAACGTTCCTTGCCGAGATCGCCGTACTCCTGGCGTACTCGCGAGCGGCCCTGCGAGGCGCTTCAGACCACCTCGTGATCCGACCTTCGATGCAGTTGTTCGCAGGCTATCCGTACTCCTGGCGTACTCCGCGACTGCGCGACGCGGCTTGCAGGCGGTGGGATGCGCATACGTCCGAATGACACGAGCTGGCCACGAAGTACCTGCATAGCGGCCCGTTCTGCTGCCACGCATGAGCCCTGAGTGGGACTGGGGCGAGGCCACCGGTACGGCCTCGCCCCAATCTTCAGGTCGCAGGTTCGAATCCTGCCGGGCGCGCCAACGTTGTCACTCGTCGTGTGTTCGTTTGCATTGTAGGTGGACGGATATCTGCGGGTCAGGTCATCACTGAGACGGCGCGAGGCTAATCCGTCGTTCAAAGCGTACCGAGCACGAGCACCCACACCACATTCGCTGCGGCCACGAGTATGACCGTGTCGGGCCAGAAGTCCATGTCCATGAGCCGGGTGACGAGCAGATACATGATGATCGTGGCGAGGGCCCAGCCGGCGACCGGCAGCGGGGCGAGGCCGGAGCACACTACGGCGATGATGAGGATATCGACGAACCTGAGAGGCGCGCCGCGCAGCTTCATCGCGGCAGCCAGGCACGCTGCCACAAGTAGTGCAGAAGCCGCTATGGCGATGGCCAGTGAGATCAACGTCTCAGCTCCTTGTGAAGCCCAGGCGAGACAGCAGCGCCCGGTCGGCCCGCATCTCGGCAGGCGGTCCTCCACCCACGGCGATGATGGGACGAGTCCGGGATTTCTGGCTGCTCACGGCGATAGTCTCGCGACGTCGATCTGAGCTGCCCCGCCGCCTCCCGTAACACGGTAAGCGACGAATCCCGCGAGCGCGCCGTTGCCGACGAGGACCAGCATGACCAAGAGGGCCGGGTCGCCGACCCGCCCGCGCGACAAGTCGCGCCTGGCCACGGCCGAGGGGATCGTCTTCTGAGTTGCGGGCCATCAGGCTACAGCGGTCGGTCGCCGCCTTCGGTTAGGGGTTCATTCCATGTATCGGCAACAGTGCCGACTGCATCATTCCTATACTGTGCAAACCCCAGCGCTCCTCTTGCGACTGGCACGCCCGGGCTGCTCGGCGGCGCGATGGGTTGGGCATGAGGTCGCGGGGACTCGTTCCCTATCCTCGCCGGGAATCGCTATGACGATGTAGTGCATGTCGGCATGGCACGTGATACCGACACAGGGGCGGTCCCGCTGGAGCACGGCAGAGAGGTGAGGCTCATGCAAGCAACCACACAGCACACGGACGTCGACCTACTCATCCATAGCTCGGCTCTCTTCAATGGCGTAGCTAAGGGCTTCAGCCTCATGTTCGCCGCTGACCGAGTGATCGGCTGCAAGCGTTACACCGAGGGGCATCTGGTGGCCAGAGCGCCACTCGACGAGCACGCCACGAAGCTGGTCGCAGACATGCTGAAGCACCGTCAGTTCGAGATACCTTTCTCGGAACTTGCCTCGGTGGAGCTCAAGGAGCCTGGCAAGTTCACGCCCGGGGCCATCGTCTTCCATGCGGCCTCTGGAGATCAGAAGGTGAAAGTGAGCGGGACGTTTGGGACGGGCGCTAAGTCCGTCCAAGAGCTGGTCGCCGAAGCGCTTGAGCAGTACGCTCCCGGGAAGCTGGCTCGCTGACCCGGTCGGCCACGTGCAGGTCCCGCGTGGGCGCGGATCGTCGCCGCGAGGCGTGAGTCGCCGCCCCGTGAGGCGCGGGATCGCCCCGCCGCGAGACGGGGCCGTCGGCGGCGGGCATGGTGCGCCCGCAGGGGCTGCCCAGAGCAGGCCTGGCATCGTGACGCACATCCCGCGATGGTGGTATCCTAACTCGCCGGCCGTCTGACCCGGAGCCACTACGCGCGGCACCGGCCGGCGGCGGTGACCGGTGGTGGACGTAGCTCAGTTGGTAGAGCTCCAGGTTGTGGCCCTGGTGGTCGCGGGTTCGAGTCCCGTCGTTCACCCCATCCAGGCGATGTTCCGGCCGGCGTGGGCGCCGGCCGTCGACCCAAACGACATGCGGGTGTGGCGGAACTGGTAGACGCGCTAGACTTAGGATCTGGTGAGCTTTGCTCGTGGAGGTTCAAGTCCTCTCACCCGCACCACAGGCTCCAGCCTGGCCCCCGCGCTAAAGCACACGGCGGTTGGCGCTTGCGGCGCCTACCATCGTCCGAACGAGAGACGGAGATCCCATAGTGAAGACGAACGTCAATCCCACAGCCGAAAACGAGGTCGAGCTCTCCGTTGAGATCCCCGTGGAGGCGGTCGCCAAGGCATACGAACGCACCATCTCGCGGCTGCGCGGCGAGCTGCAGCTCCCCGGCTTTCGCAAGGGCCGCGTGCCTCCGGTGCTCGTGGTCTCGCACTACACGTCCGAGCTCATCCGCCATGAGGCGCTCGATGACGCTATTCCCGAGTGGGGTGACGCCGCCCTGCGCGAGGCCGGTCTGTACGACGACGCCGTCGGTACTTCCGATCTTCAGGCCGGTCCCCTCGACGAGACGGCCTCCTATTCATTCACGCTGAAGGTGCAGACCATGCCGGTGCCCACGCTCGGTGAGTATGTGGGCCTGAACGTGCCCAAGCGCGCGGCAGAGGTCACCGACGGCCAGGTTGACGCACAGCTCGCCATGCTGCAGGAGCGGCTCGCCAGCCTGCAGCCTATCGAAGAGCGCGCCGTGAGGGTCGGCGATTTCGTGCTCATGGACCTCGAGGGTTCGCGCGATGGCGAGCTCATCGAGGGCGCCCAGGGCACCGACCAGATGTTCGAGATCGGGCGTGGCAACCTCATCCCCGGTTTCGAAGAAGCTCTTGTGGGCGCCCAGCGCGGTGCGGAGGTAACCTTCGACGTCACCTTCCCCGACGATTACCAGGCCGAGGAGCTCGCCGGCAAGCCGGCGACCTTCAAGGTGGTGGTGAAGGAGATCAAGGAAAAGGTCGTCCCCGATCTTGACGACGCGTTTGCCGCCGACGTCAGCGAGTTCGAGACCATGGACGAGCTGCGCGCCGACGTGCGTACGCGGCTCGAAGCCACGGCCGCGGCGGGCGTGGAGCGGGAGTTCAAGGTGGCGGCTGTCGAGAAGGCGGTAGAGAACGCCCAGGTCACGGTGCCGTCCACGATGATCGATCGCGAGGCGCACAGGCTCTTCCATCAGCTCGAGGAACGCGTCGGTGAGCAGGGTCTCACCATGGAGGTCTACCTCGGAGTGCTCGAGAAGACGCCGGAGCAGATCGAAGAGGAGATGCGCCCGCAGGCTGAGTTCATCATCAAACGCCAGCTCGTCATGGAGGCCATCGCCGCCGCCGAAACGCTCGAGGTCAGCGACGACGACATCCTCGAGATGGTCAAACGCGACGCCGAGGCTCTGGGCCGCGACCATCTGCAACTGATCAAGGATCTACGGGAATCGGGCAGGCAAGAGGCAGTGCGTGCCGAAATGCTAGTGGCCAAGGCGGTCGACTTCGTGGCCGACCACGCGGTCGCCGTAGCGATGACCGAGGCTGAAGAGGCAGCCGCCGAAGACGCGGCGGAAGCCGCCGATGCGGCGGCCGAGTCTGAACGTTAGCGACCGGGAAACTAGAGAGCAGAACTCAATGCAAGAAGGTGAGCACGTGACTCCACTTGTACCATTCGTGATCGAGCAGACCAGCCGCGGCGAGCGCTCGTTCGACATCTTCTCCCGTTTGCTCAATGAACGCGTCATCTTTCTCGGCACACCCGTGAACGATGACGTCGCCAACCTCATCGTGGCGCAGCTCATCCACCTCGAGTCTGACGACTCCGACAAAGACATCAACCTGTACATCAACAGCCCGGGCGGCTCCGTGTACGCGGGGCTTGCGATCTACGACACCATGCAGTTCATCAAGCCCGACGTGAGCACCATCTGCGTGGGCAGCGCCATGAGCATGGGCGCGCTGCTGCTGGCCGGCGGCGCCAAAGGCAAGCGCTTCGCGCTGCCCAATGCGCGCGTGCTCATCCACCAGATCATGGGCGGCTACGAGGGGCAGGCCACCGACATCGAGATCCACGCGCGCGAGGTCATCAGCCTGCGCAAGAGGCTCGACGAGATCCTCGCCGAGCACACCGGCCAGGCCGAGGAGCGGGTGCGTATCGACACCGAGCGTGACTACTTCATGTCTGCGGCCGAAGCCAAAGAGTACGGCATCATCGACGACGTCATCGCCCACCGCTAGAGCGGGCGCGACGCGTCTTTCTTCGAGGAGGAGCGAGAGGTGGCAGGAACGACCGACGGCAACGACCAGCTGCTCTGCAGCTTCTGCGGTAAGTCGCAACGGCAGGTCAAGAAGCTCATCGCCGGCCCCGGCGTGTACATCTGCGACGAGTGCATCGACCTCTGCAACGAGATCATCGACGAAGAGCTTACCGCTCCCGTAGCGCTCGACCTCGACCAGCTGCCCAAGCCGCGCGATATCTACGCGATCCTCAACGACTATGTGGTGGGTCAGGAAGAGGCCAAGCGCTCGCTGGCGGTGGCCGTGTACAACCATTACAAGCGCGTGCAGGCCGTCTCCGCGGGCGAGACCGACGTGGAGTTGCAGAAGAGCAACATCCTCCTGCTCGGGCCCACCGGTTGCGGCAAGACGCTGCTCGCCCAGACCCTGGCGCGTATTCTCAACGTGCCGTTCGCCATCGCCGACGCCACGGCGCTCACCGAGGCCGGCTACGTGGGCGAAGACGTGGAGAACATCCTCCTCAAGCTCATCCAGGCGGCCGATTTCGATGTGAAGCGCGCCGAGACCGGCATCATCTACATCGACGAGATCGACAAGATCGCGCGCAAGGCCGACAACCCGTCCATCACTCGCGACGTCTCGGGCGAGGGCGTGCAGCAGGCGCTGCTCAAGATCCTCGAGGGCACGGTGGCCAGTGTGCCGCCGCAGGGCGGTCGCAAGCACCCTCACCAGGAGTTCCTCACCATCGACACTACCAACGTGCTGTTTGTCTGTGGTGGGGCTTTTGCCGGCCTCGACAAGATCATCGAGCGCCGCATGGGTAAGCAGGGTGTGGGCTTCATGGCCGACGTCATCAGCAAGGCCGACAAAGACCCGGGCACCATCTTCACGCACGCCCTGCCCGAGGATCTGCTCGATTTCGGCCTCATCCCCGAGTTCATCGGGCGCCTGCCGGTGGTCTCGGCGGTGCATAGCCTCGATGTGGGCGATCTGCGGCGTATTCTCACCGAGCCCAAGAATGCCCTCACCAAGCAGTATCAGAAGTTCTTCAGCCTCGATGGCGTCGACCTTGTGTTCGCCGACGAGGCGCTGGGTGCCATCTCCGTCAAAGCTCTCGAACGCGGCACGGGCGCCCGCGGGCTCCGCTCCATCATCGAGGAGTCGCTGCTCGGCGTCATGTTCGACCTGCCGTCACGCCGCGACGTGCGCAAGTGCGTGATCACTCGCGAGACCATCGAGAAGGGCATCGACCCAACGCTCGTCACCGAGGCCGACAAGTCGGTGCCTGAGCGTGACGCCGAGTCGGCCTGAGATAGGGGCGGCCGCCGAAGGCTTCGCCGCCCCCGTTGTCGAGTCGGTCGTGCCCGCCGAGGCGGCCGGCGTGGTGCCGGGCGCCGCCGCGCTGCAAGGCCCTGCGTCGGAAGGCTCCGGCCCTGATTCTCTGCCGCTGCTGCCCACACGCGAGCTGATCGTCTTTCCCAAGATGGTCGCCCCGCTGTTCGTGGGGCGCGAGAAATCGATCAAGGCCATCGAGCTGGCTTTCAGCGAGAAGATCTCGCTCATCTTGTGCTCGCAACGCGACGCCGCGATTGACGACCCGGGCGCGGACGACATCGTGTCCACCGGTACGCGGGTGACGGTGCTGCAGCTCTTCAAGCTGCCGGATGGCAGTGTGAAGGCGCTGGTCGAGGGCGAGGAACGCGTGCGCATCGATGGCTTCCAGAGCACGGCGCCGTTCTTCATGGCACGCTTCACGCCGCTGGTGCCGCCCGATCGCGGGCGGGCGCGCTGCCGTTCTCTCGCCCGCCGAGTGGCCAGCGACTTTGTGAGTTACGTGCAGCTCAACCCGCAGCTCGCCGACGAGGTGCAGTTCGTGGTGCAGCAGGCCGACGACCCCGACGAGCTGGCCGACATCGTGGCCGCCCACCTGCAGATCGCGACCGAGGAGAAGCAGGCGCTCCTGGAGATGGAATCCACGCAGGAGCGCCTCATCGCGTTGCTCGAGGCTCTGGCCGAGGAGAACGCGGTGCTCGGCATGGAGCACGAGATCACTGCGAAGGTGCAGAGCCGCATTGAGAGCGCGCAGCGGCAGCTCTTCCTGCACGAGAAGCTGCGTGTCATTCGCGACGAGCTCGAGGAGGGTGGCGAGAGCGCCGACGAAGAGGTCGCCGAGTACGTGCGGCGCCTCGCCGACGCAGACCTCTCGCCGGCGGCCGGCAAATTGGTGGAGCGCGAGCTCAAGAAGCTCCGGCAGGCACCTCCCATGAGCCCCGAGGTGGCGGTCATCAGGGGCCTGCTCGACACGCTCTTCGAGCTGCCTTGGGGCAAGCTCGCGCCGGCCGACGTAGATGTGGCGGCGGTGGCGCGTCACCTGGAGCGCACGCACTACGGCCTCAAGGATGTGAAAGATCGGATCCTCGAGTACCTCGCGGTGTGCACGATGCTCGGCGTCGATCAGCCGGCCACCATCCTCTGCCTTGCCGGTCCGCCGGGCACCGGCAAGAGCTCGGTGGCGCAGGCCATCGCCGACGCGCTCGGACGCCCCTTCGCGCGTGTCGCCCTGGGAGGTGTGCGTGATGAGGCCGAGATCCGCGGGCATCGCCGGACCTACGTTGGGGCCATGCCCGGGCGCATTATCGAGAGCCTCGCCAAAGCCGGTGTAGACAACCCGGTTGTGCTACTCGACGAGATCGACAAGCTCGACAGCGACTGGCGCGGCAACCCGGCGGCGGCCCTCATGGAGGTGCTCGACCCGGCCCATAATCACGCCTTCCGCGACAACTACCTGGAGACCGAGTACGACCTCAGCCGCGTGTTCTTCATCGCCACGGCCAACGACGTCGACGGTATTCCGGCGACGCTGTACGACCGTCTCGAGGTGATCCAGCTCACCGGGTACACGCTGGCCGAGAAGTTGGCGATCGCCCGTCGTCACCTGCTGCCGCGCACGGCCGCAGACACGGGGTTGCGCCGCGCCGACGTGAAGTTCGGCCGGGGGGCGCTGCAGACCATCGTGCGCGGCTACACGCGTGAGGCCGGGGTGCGCGAGCTGGAGCGCAGCCTGCGGCGCATCGAGCGCAAGGTGGCGCGCAAGCACGTGGAAAACGGCGTGCCGCTGCCCGTCACGGTAGAGGCAAGCGACCTCCGGGGCTATCTGGGTGAAGCCGTCTGGCTCGAGGTCGAGCTTCCGCGCGCGGCCCGCGTGGGTGAGAGCCTGGGTCTTGCCTACACCTCCGACGGCGGCGAGGTGCTTACCATCGAGGCGACCATCGTGCGCGGCCGCGGCGAGCTGGTGCTCACCGGCCAGCTCGGTGATGTGATGCAGGAGTCCGCCTCGGCGGCCTGGGGTCATCTGCTCGCCAACGCCGAGCGCGATCCCGCACTTAGGGGGTTCGTGCGGCGCTCGCCGTATCTCACCAAGGAAGGCCTCGACCTGGTGAATCAAGACGTGCGAGTGCACGTGCCGGAGGGCGCCGTGCCCAAAGACGGTCCGTCGGCCGGTCTTGCGCTCGCCGTGGCCATGCTGTCGGCTCTCGGTCGCGTACCTGTGAGACCGCGCGTGGCCATGACCGGCGAGATCACGCTCGGCGGTCGCATCCTGCGCATCGGTGGCCTCAAGGAGAAGTTGCTGGCCGCCACGCGTGGCGGCCTGCGCACGGTGGTGCTGCCGGCGGCCAATCGCGGCACCGTGGAGGAGTTGCCACGGGATGTTACCGCGAAGCTCGAGCTGGTCTACGTCTCGACCTTCGCGGAGGCGTTGCCCCACGTGCTGGGCGGTCGCAAACGCCCGCCGGCGCCCCTGTGACGGGGGTCGCGCATGCCGCGCATTGCCATCCGTGGCACGGGGTACATCCCGCCTGAGGTCTGCATACCATCGGTCGCAAGGAGCAAGCAAGATGACAGACGCACACGATCATCAAACCCCTGGCTCTACGGAAGAGCCCGGAGTCGACGCCGCTACGGGTAAGCTGGAGCGGCATTGCTCACAGTGCGGCGCCGTGATCGAGGGCTCCGATGAGTTCTGCCAGGTATGCGCCATCGAAGCCAGTGGCGGCGAGGCGTTGGAGACTGAAGCGCAGTGAGGCGGGGCCGGTGACGGCCGCCGTCGCTGCCGGTGACGACGGTGGCGCGCCGCCGCGGCTTCTTCGCGCGTCTCGCGGCGCCTGGTCATAGGAGACTATTGGAGTCCGATTTGGGAACACTATGACCAGGATCTCGCGTGACGGATACGCGAGGCCTCCTGAATGAGGTGGCATTATGGCAGTCTTGAGCGGGTCGATCGAGGCGGATGTGCCGATCCAGTTCGCCGACAAGGAATGGAGCGAGTTCGTGTGGCGCTCCCTGTACGGAAGCTACGCCAAGGGCTTCTCCGACGTATCCGCGTCACTGTCGGAGATTGACGCGGACGATGGCACTGTGAACTTCGAGACCGAGGGCGACCGGCTGGTGCGCATATCGGTGAAGCTGGACTACACGCCGCGCGCCGGCGCCGGCGCGGACGAGGAGGTCGCCAGGGCCCAGCAGCGCCTGACGCGCGACCTCGAGAAGTACCGCACCTTCCTGATGCGGCGCTGTGACGAGGAGAGGTGCCGCGCGGCGTGAGCTGCCGGCGCAGTCTCTGACGGGCATGTCGCGGCCGGGCTGCAGGAGCGGCTCGGAGGCTACGCGGGATCACACGGCGCGGGCGAGCGAAGAGGTCGAGTGGGCGAGGGGGGCGTGATGGCGGATGTGCGCTCGCGCATGAGGGTGATTGAAGGTGACATCACGCGGCTCGGGGTCGACGCGATCGTAAACGCAGCCAATCGGTCACTGCTGGGCGGGGGCGGCGTAGACGGCGCCATCCATCGTGCCGCGGGGTCGGGTCTGCTCGAGGAATGCCGCGCACTGGGCGGCTGTCCCACCGGCGAGGCGCGCCTGACCGGCGGTTACAACTTGCCGGCGCAACACGTGATCCACACCGTCGGCCCTGTGTGGCGCGGTGGGCAGGCCCGTGAGCGGGAGCTTCTGCGCTCGTGTTACCAGGAGTCGTTGCGGCTGGCGGCCACGACCGGCCTGCAGACGGTCGCCTTTCCGGCGATCTCCACCGGTGTGTACGGCTACCCCAAGATGAAGGCCTGCGAGGTGGCGGTAGGTACGGTGGCCGAGTGGTTGGCGGCGCACGAGCTGCCGTGGCGGGTGGTGTTCTGCTGCTTCAGTGCCGCGGACGCGGCCATGTACGAGGCACGGCTAAGAGCCTTTCCCGGTAGGGATGTGCCCACGGGCACATCCGGGCGTGCAGGCCTGCCGGGATAGACTCTAAACAGGGGCGAACGCGGGTCAGTCTGAGCACGATCTGCTGCGCACGAGCGGTCAGCCTGCGCCGCGCAGGACGATGATCCGTCCCCCCCTAGAGGTATCCTACACAAACGGTATCCCTGCCAGAGGCGTGATGTAGTTTGAGTGAATCTATCTTGTGGGCGCTTCTCGTCGTGGTGGCGATCAGCGCTGCGGTCCTCGGCGTTCTGGCGGCGCGCGGCCGGCCGGGTGCGGTCGACCGCGGCGGGCCGCTGCGGGACGATCTCCGCCTGGCACGCGAAGAGGCCGAGCGGGCGGCGCGCGCGTCTCGCGAGGAGCTTACGAAGGGCTTGGCCGCGGCCAACGAGACGTTGGCCATGACACTGACGAGCATGGGCGAAGTGCAGCGTGCGCAGCTCGGCGGTCTGTCCACGAGCCTTCAAGAGTTGAGCGAGTCCAACCGGGCCAGTCTCGAGCGCATCCGGGCTACGGTCGACGCTCGCGTCAGAGAGCTTCAAGACGGCAACGAGAAGCGGCTCGAGGAGATGCGCAGAACAGTCGACGAGAAGCTCCAGAGCACGCTCGAGAAGCGACTGGGCGAGTCGTTCAAGCTCGTCAGCGACCAGCTCGAGTCGGTACAGAAGGGCTTGGGCGAGATGCAGAGCTTGGCCAGCGGGGTCGGCGACCTCAAGCGTGTTCTCACCAACGTGAAGACGCGCGGCACCTGGGCCGAGGTTCAGCTCGGGGCACTGCTGGAAGAGATCCTCGCGCCCGGGCAGTTCGAGAAGAACGTGCACGTGGAGCCGGGCTCGCGTGAGATGGTCGAGTACGCCGTGAAGCTCCCAGGGCCCAAAGACGAGCCCGCGACCTGTGTATGGCTGCCGATCGACTCCAAGCTGCCGCAAGAAGACTACCTGCGCATTCAAGACGCGGCCGAGTGCGGCGACTGCGAAGCCACGCAGCGCGCCACCGACGCCTTGGCCAGGGCGATAAGGCTGGCCGCCCAAGACATCCATACGAAGTACGTGAAGCCTCCGCACACCACCGACTTCGCCATCATGTTCCTGGCCACCGAAGGTCTCTACGCCGAGGTTGTGAGGCAGCCGGCGCTGGTCGACGGTCTGCAACACCGGTATCGCATCGTGGTGGCCGGTCCCACTACTCTGGCGGCGCTTCTCAGCAGCCTGCGCATGGGCTTTCAGACGCTGGCCATCGAGCAACAGGCCGTCGAGGTCTGGAGGGTTCTGGGCGCGGTGAAGACCGAGTTCGCCAAGTTCGGCGAGGTGCTCGACAAGGTGAAGCGTCAACTCGATACGGCCAGTCGTACCATCGAGCAGACCGGCGTGCGCACGCGCGCCATGGAGCGCAAGCTGCGCTCGGTCGAACAGCTGCCGGAGGCCGAGGCGTCTGAAGTGTTCGACCTTGCCGCCGGCGACGACGCGCCGCCGGACGAGGCGTTCACCAACGACGCGCCGCCGGACGAGGCGTTCACCACGTTCGACCCTAGCGAGGAGACGACCTAAACAGGCGTACGCCCCTGGCTAAGAGCCGTCTCGGCAGGGTCCCTCGCCTCCCGGTATACTGTCGATTCGGCCGCGGGCGGCGTAGCCGGCCCCGCGGCCGGCCGGCGCGAGCGCCGGACGACCCACGTCACACCATCACCGAGGCCCAATGAGCGACGCACAGAACAACGCCCCGCAGGGCGGCGCGCCCCGCGCCGATAATCAGTACCTCCGCGAGACCACGCGCTTCGAGCCGGCCGCGGTGGAGGCGCGCTGGATGAACGAATGGCTTGCCGGGCACCTCTTTCACGCCGAGCCCGACGCGGCGCGCAAGCCTTACTCCATCGTCATCCCGCCGCCCAATGTAACCGGCAACCTGCACATGGGTCACGCCCTCAACGGATCCATTCAGGACGTGCTCACGCGCTACCACCGCATGCTGGGCGAGAACGCCTGCTGGCTGGTGGGCACCGATCATGCCGGCATCGCCACCCAGAATGTGGTGGAGAAGATGCTGCGCAAGCAGGGTCTCAGCAAAGAAGACCTGGGCCGCGAGGCGTTTGCGCGGCGCGTGTGGGAGTGGCGTCGCGAGTACGGCGGCACCATCATCAAGCAGCTCAAGAGCCTGGGCTGCGCCTGTGACTACGAACGTGAGCGCTTCACCTTCGACGACGGGTATGTGCGGGCCGTGACCAAGGTGTTCGTGGCGCTCCACGACAAGGGCTACATCTACAAGGACAGCTACCTGGTGAACTGGTGTCCGCGGTGTGGCACGGCGATCAGCGACCTCGAGGTGGCGTACAAGGAGCTGCCGGGGACGCTCAACTACATCCGCTATCCGATTGACGGGGGCGGATCGGTGACGATCGCGACGACGCGTCCCGAGACCATGCTCGGCGACACCGCGGTGGCCGTGCACCCGGACGACGACCGCTACAAAGACATCGTCGGCAAGACGGCCACGCTGCCTCTGCTGGGCCGCACACTACAGATCGTGGCCGACGAGCGCGTCGACCCGGCTTTCGGCACCGGCGCCCTCAAGATCACGCCGGCTCATGACCTCACCGACTTCGAGATCGGCCGCGACCACAAGCTCGAGAGCGTGCAGGCCATCGGCCAGGATGGTCGCATCACCGCGGCCGGAGGGCCGTACGCCGGCCTCGCGGTGAGGGAAGCCGCGGCGCGTGTGGTCGCCGACTTGCAGAAGATCGGCGCGCTCGTGAAGGTGGAGGACTACACGCACAGCGTGGCCACCTGCGACCGTTGCGGCACCCCTATCGAGCCGCTTATCAGCGAGCAGTGGTTCATGCGCATGGACGAGCTCAAGGGACCGGCTATCGCCGTGGTGCGCGACGGCCGGGTGAAGTTCACGCCGGAGCGCTGGGGTAAGGTCTACGTAGACTGGATGGAGAACCTGCGGCCATGGTGCATCAGCCGTCAGCTTTGGTGGGGCCATCAGCTGCCGGTGTGGTACTGCGAGGCCGGGGAGTGCGACGAGACGATCGTCGCCGAGACCGCTCCGCAAGCCTGCCCACGATGCGGCGGCGGGGCCCTTCGCCGCGAGACGGACGTGCTCGACACGTGGTTCAGCTCGGCGCTGTGGCCGTTCGCCACCTGGGGCTGGCCAGATCAGACCCCCGACCTCGAGTACTTCTATCCCACCAACGTGCTCAGCACGGCGCGTGAGATCATCTTTCTGTGGGTGGCGCGCATGGTGATGATGGGCCTCGAGTTTCTCGGCGAGGTGCCGTTCGACGACGTGTACATCCACTCCGTGATCCAGGCCGCCGACGGGCGCCGCATGAGCAAGAGCCTGGGCACGGGCATCGACCCACTCGAGATGATCGCCAAGTACGGCGCCGACGCCACGCGCTTCGCCCTGTTGCTCATGAGCAGCAGCCAGGACGTGCGCTTCAGCGAAGAGAAGATCTTGATGGGGCGCGCTTTCGCCAACAAGCTCTGGAACGCCTCGCGGCTGGTGCTGCTGGCCAGCGAAGGCCACACGGCCCGGCGCAGCGACGCCGACCAGGTCGACCGCTGGATCACGAGCCGCCTGCAGCGCTGTCTGACCGCCGTTGAGACGGCCGTGGGCGCGTTCGACTTCGCCGACGCCGTCGACACCCTCTATCACTTCGTCTGGGACGAGTTCTGCGACTGGTACCTGGAGCTCGTCAAAGTACGGCTCTACGGGGCCGACCAGGACGTCAAGGCACAGGCCGCCGGTCACGCGCGCTGGATGCTCGACCAGATAGTGCGGCTGCTGCATCCGTTCCTGCCGTTCGTCACCGAAGAGGTGGCGGCGCAGTATGGTGCCGCACCGCTGCTCGGGCAGCGGCATCCCGTGTACGACGAAGCGCTGCTGGCTCGGGCCGACGAGGCTGCCGTGGCCGAGTTGCAGGCCATGGTCGACGCGCTGCGGCGTTTTCGCGCGGAGGCCGAGGTGCCGCCCAGCAAGGTGCTGGACGCGGTGTTCGTCGGCGACGACGCCGAGGCGCGCCCGGTCGGCGCCAAGGCGGCGCCCGCGAAGGCCGCGGGGACGGCGGGTTCCGCGGCCGGGCGCTACGCTCCATACGCGTCGGCGCTGCGCGCCCTGGCGCGCACCGAGGTGCGTTTCGAGGGCGTCGGCGAGCCGGACGCCACGGTGGTGCTCGTGCCCGGCGGCCGGCTTGAAGTGGCGGCCGCCGTTGACAAAGCCGAAGAGCTGGCGCGCCTCGAGGAGCAGCTCGCCAAGATCGCCGCGGAGGTGAAGCGCGGCGAGGCCAAGCTCGCCAACGAGGGCTTCGTCAGCCGCGCGCCGGAGGCCGTGGTCGCCAAGGAACGGGAGAAGCTCGCCGCCTACGTCGCCGATCGCGACGAGCTGGCGATGCGTCTGGCGCAGCTGCGCCGCGGCTGAGGCCGGTGCCATGAACGGCGCGCCAGCGGGTCCTCAGCGTGCGAGCGCCGGCTGGGCCGCCTATCTGGAGTCGCTGGCGGCGTTCGGCATGCGACCCGGCCTGGAACGCGTGAGTGCGCTCCTCGAGGCTCTGGGCCGGCCGCAAGACGCCTATCGTGTCATCCACATCGTCGGTACGAACGGCAAGTCGTCTACCACGCGCTACTGCGAGGCCTTGCTGCGCGCCCACGGGGTCCGTTCCGGCGCGTACCTGTCGCCTCACATCTCGGGGTGGACGGAGCGCGTGCTCGTAGACGGAAGCCCGGTACGGGCAACGCTGTTCGGGACCTGTGTGGAAGACGTGCGGGCTGCCGTGCGGCGGCTGCCGCCGGAGCTCGGGGAGACCACGCAGTTCGAGGTCCTCACGGTAGCGGCGTTCCTGGCGCTGGCGCGCAGCGGGGTAGAGGCCGTCGCGCTCGAGGCGGGACTCGGCGGCCGGCTCGACGCCACCAACGTCGTTCGTGCGCCTGTGGTGGTGCTGACCAACATCGGCCTCGAGCACACCGAGGTGCTGGGCGCGACGCGCGTCCAGATCTTCGCCGAGAAGGCAGCGGTCATCAAAGGCGGTGACGTCGTGTTCGGGGAGCTCGACGGGCTGGAGGAGGAAGCACGCCGTGTCTGCCTCGGCGCCGGCGCGACGCCGCACTATCTGGGCCGCGATGTGCGTACCGACGGCACTCCGGCCGACTTCTCGGTGACGTTCCTGGCGGAGCCGCCGCCGACGCGGCGGCGGTGCCGCCGCCGGCGCCGCCGCGAGCGTCGCGCCCGTCGCCGGCGGCGCCCCGGTCGGCGAGCGCTGGACCGGCCTGCGCCTGCCCACGCCGGCTCTGTATCAGGTCGGTAACGCCGCGCTGGCCGCGGCGGCCGTGCGCCTGCTGCTGGGCCGTCTCGACGAGGCGGCCGTGCGGCCGGCGCTGGCCGCCACGGCCGTTCCCGGACGCCTGCAGAAGGTGGGTGAGCAGCCGCTCGTGCTGGCCGATGGCGCCCACAACCCCCACGGCGTGCGCGTGCTGGCGCAGAGCCTGGCCGCCGTAGACATGCCCCGGCCGACGTTCGGTGTGCTCGCGATCATGCGCGACAAGGCCTTCGCCGACATGTTGATGGAGCTTGTGCCGTTGCTGGACGGCGCCGTCTGCACCCAGGCGCACGAAGCGCGCAGCCTCAGGGCCGAGGAGCTGGCCGTCGCCCTGCGGGCGGCGGTCTCAGACCTCGGTCGCGAGGCGTTCGACCTGCACGTGGTGCCCGAACCCCACGAGGCGCTGGCGCGGGCCCGCGCCCTCGCCGGCCCACGAGGCTCGGTCCTCATTAGCGGCTCCCTGTATCTTCTGGAAGACCTCGGAGATGTGCTCGGCGACGGGCTGTGAAGGGGCTGTGACTCCGGTACGCCTTCGCCGGCGCGGTTGAGAGGCTAGACGTGTTCGCTATACTTGACCACGACTCGTGGAGGTCGAATGGCTCACAAGAAGGCGCATCCCGCCGTACGGTTCTTGGTCGCGTTTCTGATCGTGGTGGCGGTTGCGGCGGTCGCCTTTCTGATCGGCTACCTTGTGGGCGTGAAGATCGCCGTCGTGCCGCCCGGGCTTTTCGGCCTGCTCTAGCCGTGGTGCCGGCGCACAGACCTTTGGCCACCGACGACGTGCCCCTGCTGCCCATAACTCCGGATTCTCAGGTAGTATTGGGATGCTGGCCCGCAGAGCCAGCCGGCCGGCGCGTCTGGGGGCGCAGCACGATCTCGATGGCGACCGGCCGTCAGTCCAGCGAGGCGCCGCGTGCGACCTCGACGACGTGCCCCTGAGGAGGACAGCGTGCCTCACTGGATCATTGCCGCGGCGACGAACACCACCACGTCCACAGACCCGTTCAACTCGGTCACTAACTTCTTCCATTCGTCGGCCTGGCACTTCATCACGTACATGTTCGTCTTCTTCCTTGTGGTGCTCTGGATCGCCTGTGCCTACTGGGTCTTCAAAGACGCCCGCCGGCGAGTCGAAGACCCCATCGTGCTCGTGGTATGCGTGCTCACGGGCGTTGTGTTCGGCCCCGTCGGGCTCATCATCTACTCCATCGTGAGACCGGCGGAGCTCATCGTCGACCGCCGCGAGCGCGAGCTCGAGATGCAGATGTTGGAGGCGCGTCTGGGTGAAGACCAGCGTTGCTCCTTCTGCAAGACGCCGGTGCGTGACGACTACCTGGTGTGTCCCACGTGCGGGCGCCGCCTGCGCACCACGTGCCCGTCGTGCGGCAAGCCCGTAGAGCCGAACTGGCGCGTCTGCCCTTACTGCGAGGCCGACGTGCAGGCACCGATGACGCCGTCGTACGACCGGCTCTAGCAGCGCGGCGCCCCTACCCCGCCGGCGCCGCCTGGCGCCGCCGAGTTCATCCCCGAGGAGGAATCCTGTGGAGCGTACGTTCGTCATGGTCAAGCCCAATGGCCTGGCCCGCGGTCTCGTGGGTGAGGTCGTCACGCGCTTCGAGCGCCGTGGCTTCGTGCTGCGCGCCATGAAGGCCCTGCGCATCGACCGTGACCTGGCCGAGCGGCACTACGCCGAGCACATCGACAAGCCCTTCTTCGAGTCGCTGACGGCCTTCATCACCTCCGGCCCGGTGGTGGCCATGGTGTGGGAGGGCCGTGAGGCGGTCGCGGTGGCTCGCGCCATGATGGGCGTCACCGATTCGGCGCAGGCGGCGCCCGGCACCATTCGCGGCGACTTCTCGCTCTCCAAGGAAGAGAACGTGGTGCACGGCTCCGACAGCCTGGCGAGCGCGGCCCGCGAGATCGCGCTGTTCTTCGGTGAGGCCGAGCTTGTCTAACGACGCCGCGCCCGGCGCGGGCCGCCGGGCGGGCGACGGGCGGGCCGGGCCGGCGGGTGCCGCCGGCCCGGCCCTCAAGCTTGTGCTGGCGTCGCGCTCGCCGCAGCGTGACTACCTGCTGCGACAGCTCCAGATGCCGTTTCGGGTGCTCGTCAGCGCGCATGAAGAAGATCTGCACGACACCGATCCCGTGCGCACCGTCGAGCACAACGCGCGCGGCAAGGCCGAGGACGTGCTCGCCCGCGCGCGGCCGCGGGACGGCGAGCTGGTGCTCGGCGTCGACACCGTCGTCGTGATCTCCGGCCGTGTGCTCGGCAAGGCGGCCGATGAGCGCGACGCGGCCGAGTATCTGGGCTTGCTCGCGGGCCGGCGGCACGAGGTGTACAGCGGCCTGCACCTGTGCTCGCGGCAGCGTGGTGTGACGGGTCACGCCGTGACGGGCGTAACCTTCAGGCCGCTGAGCGCCGCCGACATCGCGCGCTATGTGGCCGCTGGCGAGTGGCCCGGGCGCGCCGGCGCCTACGCCATCCAGGGCGCCGGCTCGGCGCTGGTCGAGCGCGTAGACGGTGACTACTTCAACGTCGTCGGCCTGCCCGTGGCGGCGCTCGTCACGGCGCTCGCCGCCTTCGGCGTAGCACCGTTCACCTGGCTGCCGGCCGCGGCTCCCGGCGCTGCGGCCCCGGCTCGTCAAGGCAGCGAGGCCGCCGGCCCTCCCACCGGCTGACCTTTTGCGGCCGGTCTCGTCGCCCAGGTTGGCGATGCCTCCGGCGACCATATACAATCGGCATTCGCTATCTCACCGAAAGGAGCTCGCCATCAGCTTCCTCGGATTCGTTACGGGCTTTGGCGCCCGCGACATGGCGGTAGACCTGGGGACCGCCAACACGCTCGTTTATCTTCGCGGCCGCGGGATCGTGCTCAGCGAGCCGTCGGTCGTCGCCATCGACCATCGCACCGGCGAGGTGCACGCCGTGGGCGCCGAGGCCAAGCGCATGCTCGGCCGCACGCCGGCCACCATCAGCGCCGTGCGGCCGCTCAAAGACGGCGTCATCGCCGATTTCGACGTCACCGAGCAGATGCTGCGGCACTTCATCCGCAAGGTGATGCAGAACCGCTGGGCGCATCCGCGTGTCGTCATCTGCGTGCCGAGCGGCGTCACCGGGGTCGAGAAGCGTGCCGTCGAAGAGGCTACGTACTCGGCCGGGGCGCGATGGGCGACCCTTATCGAAGAGCCCATGGCCGCCGCCATCGGTGCCGGCCTGCCCGTGGCCGAGCCCACCGGCAGCATGATCGTTGACATCGGCGGCGGTACCAGCGAGGTGGCCGTGATCTCGCTGGGTGGCATCGTCGTAAGTCAGTCCATCCGCGTGGGTGGCGACGAGCTCGACGAGGCCGTCATCAGCTACGTGAAGAAGGAGTACAAGCTCCTCATCGGCAGCCAGACCTCCGAAGAGATCAAGCTCGAGATCGGCTCGGCACATCCGCTGCCGCAAGAGGAGCAGGCCGAGATTCGCGGTCGTGACCTGGTCACCGGCCTTCCCAAGACGATCGTCCTCTCATCCGAAGAGGTGCGCAGCGCGCTCGAAGAGCCCGTGCAGGCGATCATCGACGCCATCAAGGCGACGCTCGACAAGACGCCGCCTGAGCTCGCCAGCGACATCATGGACCGTGGCATCATGCTCGCCGGCGGCGGATCGTTGCTCCAGGGTATGGCCGAACGCTTGCGCGAAGAGACGCAGATGCCGGTGCATCTGGCCGAATCGCCGCTCACCTGCGTAGCCGTGGGATCGGGCAAGTACCTTGAGGAGTTCGATGTCCTCGTCAAGAGCAAACGCAACTCGCGGCCTCGGGGCCGGTAGCTCCGTCGCTCGCTGAGTCGTGAATCGCCGGCGCGCACTCCGGCGGCGGATAGTGGTGGGCGTCCTGCTCCTGCTCTCTGTCGCCATGCTCACGTTGTACTTCCGCGAGTCCAACAACGGCGTCATTCACGGTGTGCAGGGCGCCGTGCTCGGCGTCGTGGCTCCGCTGCAGGACGGCACCGCACGGGCCACCAAGCCGTTCCGTGACGGCTGGAACTACATGGCCGGCCTGTTCAGCGCCAAGTCGCAGAACGCGGCGCTGCAGAAAGAGGTACAGAGCCTTCGCGCCGGCGTCGCCAACGTGCTCTCCATCGAGGCCGAGAACGCGCAGCTGAGCGCCATGGTCAAGCTCCAGGGCGAGCGCATCTACCCGAAGGGCGTCACGCTGAAAGCCGCACGCGTGGTGGCGCGCTCCACGACCGCCTGGTACTCCACGGTGACCATCGACGCCGGCAGCAGCTCGGGCGTGCAGATGTACGACGCGGTGGTCAACGGCGAGGGCCTGGTGGGTCGGGTGACCAGCGTCACGCCCAGCGCCTCGCAGGTGACGCTCATCACCGACCAGGAGAGCTACGTGGACGCCGTGGTGCGTGGCGCAGGCGCCGGCGCGCAGGGCATCGCCGCCGGCAGTGTCACCGGCGACATGACACTTCAGTACGTCGACAAGACCGAAAACGTCAAGGTAGGGCAGTACGTGGTCACGTCGGGCCGCCAGGGCTCGATCTTCGTGCGCGGCATCCCCATCGGCCAGGTTGCCAGCGTGGCGTCGCAAGATGTAGACCTGTACCAGAACATCTCGGTGACCCCGTTCGTCGACTTCCGTCAGCTCGATCTCGTGCAGGTGATCATCCGATGAGGCTCAGTCGCACAGCGGCCGACCTGGCCGAGTCGTCGTGGCCCTCCGGCGCCGAGATCGTACGTCTGGTTGTGGCCTTGGTGGTGGCGACGCTGATCCAGACCACCGTGGCGCCGAACATTCGCATCCTCGGCGCCAACCCCGACTTCGCGCTCATCGTGGTGGTGTGCGTGGCCCTGGTCACGGGCGCCGAGATCGGGGCCGTCTTCGGCTTCCTCGCCGGTATGGGTGTGGCTATCGCCCTCATGGAGCCGTTCGGCCTGCGCGCCTTCGTCTTCGTCCTTGTCGGCTATCTGGCCGGCCGCTACGCCGAGACGGCCGATCTTTCCGCGGGCTTCGCGCCGCTGCTGAGCGTGTTCTCGGCGACGCTGCTCGCCAACGTGCTCTTCGCGCTAGCTCAGTTCCTGCTGGCGCGGGAGGTGCCGCTGGGCTTCTTCGTGGGCCGTGTGCTCATCCCATCGCTCGTTCTCAACACGCTGCTGGCCGCACCGATCTTCCTGGTCGTGCGCTTGTGGCTGCGGAGGGCAGGTGGTCTGCGTGCTGTTCGGGCCCGGTAGCGATTCGGGGTGGCGCGGCCGGCCGCTTCGCACCGGTCGCCGCGACAAGCCCATCATTCAGCTTCCGTCCATCGCTTTGCGCGTGGCGATCATGGTGGGCATCGGGGTGGTGCTGTTTGGCATCGTCCTGTTCCGCCTGTGGTTCCTGCAGATCCTGAACAGCCAGTCGTACGTGGCGCTGGCCAACGACAACCGGCTGCGCTCGTTGACGATTGAGGCGCCGCGCGGCAACATCGTCGACCGCAACGACAAGGTGATCGTGCAGAACCGGCCGGGCATCGCCGTGGGTATCCGTCTCATGGACGTGCCGGCGGGGCAGCTCAACTCCGAGGTTACGAGGCTGGCGAGTGTGTTGCACGTGCAGCCGGGGCTGATTCACCAGCGTGTGAAGCAGCATCTGCAGCCGAGCTGGCCGGTGGCCGACGGGCCCCTCACCTGGGCCAAGATCGTGGCCGGCAAGGCGATCTCGCTCGACCTGACCGTGGTGAAGGATGACGTGAACTTCAAGGTCTATTCCTACATCCTCGAGCACCAGGCAACGTTCCCCGGCGTGGAGATTCAGAAGGACTACTTGCGTGCCTACCCGATGGGCGATCTCGCGGCGCAGATCGTGGGCAATGTCGGCGAGATCTCGGCCAGCGAGCTGAAGCAGAAGCACTTCAAGGGCTACGCGGCCGGCGATGTGGTGGGCCAGGACGGCCTGGAATGGACCTACGACCACTGGCTGCGCGGCACCGACGGCATCGTGAACATAGAGGTCAACGCGCAGGGCGAGCCCAAGTCACAGGATCCGGTGCCCGGCGGCCAGCTGGCGCAGCCGGGCGACACGCTGGTCACGACCCTCGACGCCAAGGTGCAGGCCCAGGCCGAGAAGGCGCTCACCTATGGCATCGGCTTGGCGCGCCATGATGGGGAGGTGGATGCCAATGGTGGCGCGGCCGTGGTGCTCAACGCGCGCAACGGCCAGGTGGTGGCCATGGCCAGCAATCCCACGTTCAACCCCAGCATCTTTGTGGGCGGCCTGAGCACCAAAGACTACAAGGCTCTGGAGCGCACGAGCGCCAACTACCCGCTGCTCGACCGGCCTATCCAGGAGGCCCTGGCAACGGGCTCGACCTTCAAGCCGGTCACGGCGATCGCCGCCCTGGAAGAGGGCGTCATCACGCCGTCGACGGTTCTCTACTGCCCCGGCGTGTACAAGAAGGCCGGCCAGGTGTTTCACGATTGGAACCCGAACGGCCACGGCAACATCGACCTCACCCAGGCCATCACGCAGTCGGCCGACACCTACTTTTATCAGGTCGGCTACAAGTTCTACCTGCGCCCGGGCAGCGACCTTCAAGACTGGGCTCAGCGCCTCGGGCTGGGCGGCCTAACGGGCATCGATCTGCCCGGCGAGGTGAGTGGTCGCGTGCCCACGAAGCAGTGGAAGCAGTCGTACTTCAAGACCGCCGTCGACAAGATCTGGGAGCCCGGCGACTCGATCCAGCTAGCCGTCGGCCAGGGCTACTTCGAGGCGACGCCGCTGCAGCTGGCGACCGCCTACGCAGCGATCGCCAACGGCGGCACCATTGTGCAGCCGCACCTGGGCTTGAAGATCGTGAGTGCGCAAGGTCAGACCTTGCGCAACCTCGAGCCCGGCAACGTGCGCAAGGTCGACATCTCGCAGGGCACGCTGGACGTTGTGCGTCAGGCTCTGCGTGACGCCGCCTCGCTGCCGGGAGGCACTTCGGCGCCGGTGTTCGCCAGCTATCCCATCGCGGTGGCCGGCAAGACCGGCACGGCCGAGGTCTACGATGCCTCCCGTAAGGCCAACGTCAACTACGCCTGGTACGCGAGCTTCGCCCCGGCCAGCGACCCCAAGTACGTCGTCGTCGTCATGATCGAGAGGGGCGGCCACGGCGCCACGTCGGCCGCGCCGGCGGCGCGCATGATCTACGATCAGCTCTTCGGCGTGAAGAGCACCCAGTTCAGCGGTGTCGTGCCGGGCGACTGATGATCGACTGGCGCGCCTACCTCCGGCACCTGGACTACCTGCTCATCGCCGCGACCCTGGGCCTCGTCGTTTACGGCGTGGCGATGATCTACTACGCCACCCGCACCGACATCACCGGGGACCCGCTCTACTACGTGCGCCAGCAACTCATCGCCGTGGCGCTGGGCCTCGCCGCTGCCGTGGTGGTCTCGCTGCTCGACTATGAGATCTACCGGCGCTACCAGTGGGCGCTCTACGCCGTTGCCGTGGTGCTGGTCGCGGCCGTGCTGCCGCTGGGTCTCAATGTGCAGGGCGCGACGCGCTGGTTCAACCTCGGCTTCATGCGGCTGCAGCCCTCGGCACTCGCTATGCTGTTCATGGTCCTGAGCATCGGTGCCTACCTGGCCGACCGTATGGATCTTCTCGGCTCCAGGCGTGTAACGCTGGTCGCCCTGGGACTCGTCATCGTGCCGGCTTTGCTCGTCTACAAGGAGCCCGACTTCGGCACGGCCATCGTGCTCGTCGTGCTGGTGGTCGCCATGCTCTTCTTCTACGGCACGTCGTGGAAGCACTTCGTGGTGCTGGCCGGAGCCGCCGTGGCGCTCTTCGTGGCGGCCTTCAAGGCTTTGCCCATGCTTGGCATTCACGTCGTCAACTCCTTCCAGATCGAGCGCCTGTTCGTGTTCGTCAATGCCGCGCGCGATCCCAGCGGCAGCGGCTACAACATCATCCAGTCGACCATCGCCGTCGGCTCGGGCGGCTTTGGCGGGCGCGGCAACATGGCCACCCAGACGGCGCTCGACTTTCTGCCCGAGCACCACACAGACTTCATCTTCGCCGTTATCGGCGAGCGCAACGGCTTCGTGGGCGCCACCCTGCTGCTCATCATCTATGCAGTGTTTCTGTGGAGGTGCCTGCGCATCGCGACGCTGTCGCGCGACATGTACGGCAGCATCTTGGCCGGCGGCATCGCGGTGATGGTACTGTTCCAGGTGTTCGTGAACATCGGCATGACGATTGGTATCATGCCGGTAACGGGTATCCCACTGCCGTTCGTGAGCTACGGCGGAACGGCCATCACGATCTTCGTGGTACTCGTCGGCCTGCTGCAGGCCATCCACCTGCGAGCCTTCGTCACGCCGAGCACCAGGGGGCATCTTGCCAAGTAGTGTGAGCATCTCCAAGATCATCAAGGCCATCACGGACGCGCGTCAGCGTGGTGGCGACGGGGCCCGCATCTGCGTCGTCGCCGCCGCACCCGAGCTGGCGCGCGTGGTGCGGGTGCTCTCGGCCGGCGCGCGCGATGAGCGCGACGGAGTGAGCGCTTCGCTCGACGCCCTCTCGCCGGCGGACTTTCCGCGCGATACCCGCCTCGCCGGCCGCTGGGACATCGTCGTGTTCGCCGCCCGGGGCACCACGGCCGATGAGGTAGCTCCGGCCATCCTGGCCGTGCGCCGCGCCGGGCGCAAGGTGGTTGCGTTCGACGAGGCCGGCGAGAACGGCACCTGGGTGGCCGAGGCCGGCGTCTACGACGACGAGGTGGCACGCGGCCTCGCCGCCGATCATGCCGGCTCACCGACCCTCGAGAACCGCATCATCCGCGCCGCCGGCGACGCGGCCGCCTCTCTGGCCGTGCATCTACCGGCGGTGCGGCGCTCATACTGCGATCATGTGATACTTGCCAACGCGGCGCAGAACGCCGTGATCGGCGCCGTGGTCATCATCCCCGGTGCCGACATGCCGGCGATGACCGCCAACCAGATTCGCATGGTCCTCAAGATCGCCGCCGCCTACGGCGAAGATATCGGGCTCGACAGGGCCATTGAGATCCTCTCCGTGGTGGGCACTGCGTTCGTCTTCCGCGCGCTGGCACGCCAGGCGCTCGACTTCGTGCCGGGGTTCGGCTGGGCCCTGAAGGGTACCGTCGGATTCTCGGGCACCGTCGCGCTCGGCGAGGCCGCCATCGCGTACTTCGAGGCTGGAGCACCGCTGCAGCTCTCGCGCATGCAAAGGATCAACCGTCAACTTGAACGCGCACGCTCCAGGCTCCCTGGATTCCTGCAGAGAGGGCTTCCCTCGGGATGAGTTAGCGAGACTGCTGGCCCGCGTCACGCGCCCCGGGCGCTATGTGGGCGGTGAGTTCAACATGCGCCACAAGCCGGGCGCGACACCGCGCATAGTGCTGTCTTACCCGGACGTGTACGAGATCGGCATCTCCAACCCTGGGTTGCAGATCCTCTACAGTCATCTGAACGACGCCACGCCGGCGGCGGCGGAGCGCGCCTACTGCCCCTGGCCCGATATGGCGGAGCTCATGCGCGCCGGGGGCGTGCCGCTCTGGGCCCTCGAGAGCCTGGCGCCGGTGGCCGGCTGCGATCTCTGGGGATTCACCCTGCCTCACGAGCTCACCTACACCAACATCCTCGAGATGCTCGATCTGGCCGGCGTGCCGCTGCGTGCCGCCGAGCGTGGGGAAGAGCACCCCATCGTGCTCGGCGGCGGCCCGGCGGTGGCCAATCCCTGGCCGCTGGCACCGTTCTTCGATGCGTTCTACGTGGGCGAGGTGGAGCACCGCCTGGATGCCATCGTGGCGGCGTTGGAGCCCGCTACGCGCGCCCAGCGCCTGGCGGCGCTGGCCCTGGTGCCCGGCATGTGGCTGCCGGGCGTGAGCGAGCTGCCGGCGCGGCGTCAGGTCTTCACGGCGTTCGCGCAGACGCCGCCCGTGCTGCGCCCCGTCGTGCCCGTGATGGAAGCCGTGCACGATCGCGCCGTGGTGGAGGTGATGCGCGGCTGCACGGCCGGCTGCCGCTTCTGCCAGGCCGGCATGTGGTACCGGCCGGTGCGCGAACGCCCGGTCGACTTGGTGGTCGACGCGGCGGCGCGTCTGCTGGACGAGACCGGTTGCGACGAGGTCTCACTGCTCTCGCTGAGCTCCTGCGATTACACGGGGCTTGAGGAGGCGCTGACGCGCATCCGCGCCCTGCGCCCGGGGCTGCGCGTGTCGCTACCGTCGCTGCGCATCGACTCTGCCGCCGACGGCCTCTCGCGGTTCGCCGCCGATCAGCGTGGTTCGGTCACTCTGGCTCCCGAGGCCGGCACCCAGGCGTTGCGCGACGCCGTCAACAAGGGTGTCGACGAAGCCCAGTTCGAGGAAGCCGTGCGGGCCACGTTCAGCGGCGGCTTCACGGGACTCAAGCTGTACTTCATGATCGGGCTTCCCGGCGAGACCGACGATGACGTACGAGGCATCGCGCGACTGGCGAGCACGGCCGCGCGCCTCGCCAAAGACATCGCGCGCGGCCGTGCTCGTCTCTCACTCGCCGTGTCGTCGTATGTGCCCAAGCCGCACACCCCCTACGAGCGCGTGCCCTTCGCCGGCGAGACCACGCTGAGGCGCCGGCAGCAGCTTCTGCGTGACGTCATGCCACGCGGCGTGCGGGTGTCGTTTCATGATGTGGCCGCCTCGGTGGTGGAGGCCACGCTCGCGCGTGGCGGGCCCGGCAGCGACCGGCTGGTGGAAGAGGCGTGGCGGCGGGGCGCCTGCTTCGACGGGTGGACGGAGCACTTTCGCCCCGCCGTGTGGCGCGACGCCGCGGCGGCCACGGGCTTCGAGCTCGGCGCGGCCGACCTGGCGGGCCACACCCTTGCCTGGGAACGCAGCGTGGCGAGCGGCCTGAAGCGCTCGTTTCTCGTCGCGGAGCGTGCCCGCGGACTGCGTGGCGAGCTCAGCGCCGATTGCCGTGACGGTCAGTGCCTGGCCTGTGGCGTGTGCGGCGGCGACGTGCAGATGGATGTGCTGCGATGACCTGGTGGCTGCTCACGTTCTCGCGCGGCGGGCCCGCGCGCTACCTCTCGCATCTCGACACGGCTCGGGCCCTGCAACGAACTTTCGCGCGCGGCGGCGTGCCCATCGCCCTGTCGCAGGGCATGCGACCCAAGCCGCGCATCTCGTTACCCCTGCCCTTGCCGGTAGGCGCCCGCGGTTGCGAGGAGCTTGCCGTGCTGCAGGTGCCAGACGAGTCGCCGGGCGAGCTGCCGGGCCCGGCGGCGGCGCTCCGCAAGCTCCGCGCCGCCGCGCCGCCCGGCCTCGAGCCCATGAGCATCGTGATCGCCGCTGAACAGCATCCGCGGCCGCAGGCGCTGGCGGCCGAGTATGCCTGCTTCATCGACGGCGATGCAGGCGCCATCGCCGCCGCCGTCGAACGCTACGACAGAGAGAGCACGGTCATCTGCGAGCGCATCTCGCCCAAGGGCAGGCGCACGCTGGACTTGAAGAGATACGTGGCCGAAGTCGCCATGCAGCCGGTGTCTGGGGGAGCGCGAGTGTGCTTCACGATTCGCCCCCGCGCCGATGGCGCCGCGCGGCCACAGGAGTTCACCGACCTCATCGCCCGATGGGCGGGGGTCGAAGCGGCGATGCGCGGCCTCACGCGGCGGCGCATCGTCTGGAAAGGTTTGCCTCAGGGCCTGCCGCCCCGGGGCCGGAAGGAGTGAGCCCTGGTGAGTGAAGACGCGCAGGCGCCGTCTGGCGGACAGCCGGATCGTGCGCCCGAGGCCGCGGCCGGCGAGTCGCCGGCCGGGCAGGGGGAAGAGGTATCGTCGCCGGAAGCGGGCGGGAGCGCTGCCGCGCGCCGCCGGCGCGGCGCCCGTGGTGGTCGCCGCCGGCGCAAGGCGGTGGATGCATCAGCGCCGGCGGCTGCGACCGCCGCCAAGCCGCCCGCCGCGGACGCTCCCGATGCCGCCGAAGAGAGTTCGCCAGCCGGCCCGGAGCCAGGGCCGGCGGAGCTTGCTGCGCCCAGGCACCGTCATCGGGGCTCGCGGGGCGGTCGGCGGCGCCACAAGGCGGTCGACGCAGAGCATGCCGAGGTGGTGCGCGAGGCTGAGGAAGCCGCCGGCGAAGCTGCGCCGCCGGCTGTCGCGGCGGAGGCACCCGTACTGCTCAGCGGGGCGGTAGACGAGACGTCTGCCGAGCCGGCGACTTCGCCCGGGCGCACAGCGGCGAAACGCAGGCGCAAGCCGCGCACGGCTGTGGCGCGGCCGGCCTCCGCGCCGAACATTAGTCCCGCGGATGATGCGCTGCCCGAGGAGGTCGCTGAAGCGGCACCCGAGGCAGGCGCGGCGGTGCCCGGCGAGGAGCCGGTGCCGGCCAAGCGTCGGCGCCGCGGTGGGCGCGGCGGCCGTGGCCGCCGCGCCGCCGGCGACGAGGGTGCTGCGGCGCCGGCCGAGGGTGGTCTGGGAGTGTCTGCCCCGGCCGCCGAGACGGGCGTCGCCGAAGCGGGCGCCGCCGAGACTCCCCCCACCGTGCCGCTGCCGGCGGCGCCGGCGCGCGGCGGGCGCGCTCGCGGGCGCGAACACCGCCGGCCGGCGGCCATAGTTCGTCAGGACGAAGGCAGCGGTCTTGGCACTGCCGTTACCGTCCCGTCGGCGCGCGGCCTGGGCGTGGTGGCCGACCAGCCCGAGCGCAAGATCATCCTGGTTACCGACGACGATCAGGAGCTGCGCGTAGCGCTGGTCGAAGACGCGCGCTTGGCCGAGATCTACGTGGAACGCCCCGAGAAGAAGTCGTACTTGGGGGACATCTATCAGGGGAAGGTCGAGAACGTGCTGGGCGGCATCGACGCCGCTTTCGTCGACTTCGGCCTCGAGAAGAACGGCTTCCTCTACGTGGACGAGGTTACGGCGCCGGAAGGTGAGAAGCGCGCCCGGCGCATCGGCGATGCTCTGAAGAACGGCCAGCAGGTGCTGGTGCAGGTTACCAAAGACCCCATGGGCAGCAAGGGCGCTCGCCTGAGCACCAAGATCTCGCTCGCCGGACGGTACCTCGTGTATGTGCCGGGCGGCTCCGGCGTGGGGGTATCGCGGCGCCTCGGCCAGGCCGAGCGCGATCGCCTGCGTGACATCTCGAGAGAGCTCAAGCCCAAGAACGCCGGGCTCATCGTGCGCACTATCGCCGAGGGCCACGGTCTCGACGACCTGAAGCGCGATCTGCGCTACCTCTCTCGCTTGTGGGCCCGACTGAGCAAGAAGGCCGAGACGGTGAAGGCGCCGGGTCTTGTGCACAGCGAGGTCGACATCTCCATCGAGGTGGCGCGCGACATGTTCAACGACACCTGCGAGAGTCTCATCGTCGACGATCCCAAGCGCCACAAGGCGATCGTCGCGTTCCTCGACAAGGAGGCTCCGGAGCTGCTCCCCAAGGTGCATCTGCACGACGGCAGCGAGCCTCTCTTCGAGGCCTACCACATCGAGGAGCAGATCGCGCAGGCGCTGGAGCGCCGCGTGCCCTTGCCGAGCGGCGGCAACCTGGTCATCGACCACGCCGAGGCGCTCACCGTCATCGATGTGAACACCGGGCGGTTCACGCGCGGCAAGGGCCTCGAAGACACGATCACCAAGACCAACCTCGAGGCCGCTCGCGAGGTTGTACGCCAGCTGCGTCTGCGCGACATCGGCGGCATCATCATCATCGACTTCATCGACATGGCGCACGCCAAGAACCGCGAGATGGTGCTGGCGACGCTCGAGGCCGAGCTCGAGACCGACCGCACCAAGACCTACGTGGTCGAACTATCGCCGCTCGGCCTGGTGGAGATGACGCGGCAGAACACGACCGACGGCGCCCGCGGGATTCTCACGCGCACCTGCCCTATGTGCCTGGGCAAGGCACGCGTGCTGAGCGAGCAGACGATGGCGCTCAACGTGGAGCGTCGAGTGCGTGCCTTGGCGCGCAAGTCTCAGGCCAAGGCGTGGCTCATCGAGGTGTGCGGCGGTGTGGCCGAGCGCCTGAACGGCGAGCGCCTTAAGCGGCTCGAGAAGCAGACCGGCCGGCGGGTCTTCCTGGAGGGCAGCGCCGGCCTGCCGGTAGACACGTTCCACGTGCTGACCGAGGGGTCGGTGGCGCACGTGCAGGAGCAGCGCATCCCGGTGCGCGAAGGCCAGGAGGTGGAGGTGGAGCTCGAGTTCAGCCTCACCTACAGCCCGCGTGACGCCGTTGGCTACGTAGACGGGTACATGGTCATCGTCGAAGGCGGCCGCCCCTTCGTGGGTCAGCGGCGCAAGGTGCGCATCACGGCCATCGCGCGGACTGGCGGGCAGGCGACCGCACTGAAGTAGAGAGCGCGCACGATGGGATGCATGCGCTACGATTGGCGCGGAGGTGACGAGCCGTGATCCAGATTGAGTTCTCCCGGGCTGAGCTTGAGACGATCTGTCGTCGTCGCGCGGTGAAGCGCTTGGCGCTCTTCGGTTCGGTCCTCCGCGACGATTTCGGACCCGAAAGCGATATCGACGTGATCGTCGAGTTCCAGGATGACTTCGAAGGCAAAGAGATCTACAAGATCTACGATGAGCTCGCCGAGCTCTTCGGTGGGCGCGAGGTCGATCTCGTGGAGGTCGAGTTTCTGAACCCGCGGATGAAGAGCCACGTGCTGAGTCACACGGAGGAGCTCTATGCTGCGTGACGACCTGGCGCTCGTGGAGGACATCGTCGTAGAGATTCGCGATGCTCTTGACTTCACGCGGGGTCTTGACCGCGAGCGGTTCCTCGCCGACCGGCGCACGCGCAAGGCAGTGGCCCACTCGCTGCAGACCATCGGTGAGGCTGCGACGCACCTGTCCGAAGCGTTCATTGCCGCTCACGCCGACGTGCCGTGGAGTCAGATCATTGGCATGCGGCATCGTCTTGTGCATGGCTACAGCTCGGTGAGCTATCACGTCGTGTGGGCGGTTGTTGTCGATGAGCTCCCGGGACTCCTCGATCGGCTGACTCCGCTCCTCGGCATGGGGGAGTAGCAGCGCCGCCTCCGTCTGATGAGGACGTTCGGCGGCGGCTCAGCCGCGGTGGCGCTCCCCATCGCTGTGCAAGAGATGGCTCTTGCGGCTTGGCTGATCGTCAAGGGCTTCAGCCTGGCGGCGGCCGGCGAGCCGCTCTCCACAAGCCAGGCGACCGCGCTCGACGGCCTCGGCTGAGTTGCGGTCAGGCGGGGCTTGCCGGGACTGCCCCGGCTGGAGATCAGCCGGGGGCCGAATTGACCTGCCCCTCGTGGTTGGCTATCATCATCTGCCGTTGTCTTTCGGGGAGTAGAAATGACGAAGTCCGATGTTACGTACGCGATCATCCGCGTCGGTGGGCAGCAGTTCAAGGTGAGTACCGGCGACAGTATCGTCGTCGATCGAGTGGACGCCGAAGAAGGCAAGAGCGTCTCCTACGACACCCTGGCGGTGCGTACGGCGAGCGGAATGTTCGACGGCGCCGCCAAGGCCAAGGTCAAGGCCACGGTCAACGAGCATCTGCTGGGCGAGAAGATCAAGGTCTTCACCTACAAGCCCAAGAGCACGTTCAAGAAGACGAAGGGTCATCGCAGCCGTCTCAGCAAGCTGACGATCGAGTCGATCACCCTCAAGGCAGGCAAGGAGCAGCAAGATGGCGCATAAGAAGGGCGCCGGCACCAGCCGCAACGGGCGCGACTCCGAGGCCAAGCGCCTCGGCGTGAAGGCGTTCGCCGGCCAGGTGGTACCGGCCGGATCCATCATCGTGCGTCAGCGCGGCACCAAGTTCCGCCCCGGCGAGAACGCCGGCATCGGCGTCGATCACACCATCTTTGCCAAGGTAGACGGCCGCCTGGTCTTCACCGAGAAGGGCGCCGGCCGCTTCATCTCGGTCGTCCCCGAGGCCTGAGCGTAGCCGGCTCGGCCGGCTGCCCTCATCATCATGCTCGACAGGGCTAGCATCTGCGTGCGCGGAGGCCGTGGCGGCAACGGCTCCATGAGCTTCCGCCGCGAGAAGTACGTGCCCAAGGGCGGGCCCGACGGCGGTGACGGCGCGCCCGGCGGCGACGTGGTGCTCGTGGCCACTCGCCAGCTGCACGACCTCAGCCACTTTCGTTACAAGCATCACTTCAGCGCCGCCGCGGGCGGCCACGGCCGGGGCGCCAACAAGCGCGGCGCCGACGGACCCGAGCTGCTCGTCGAAGTGCCGGTGGGCACCGAAGTGCGTGACACCGAGGGCGGCCTGCTGGGCGACCTCGTGCGCGAAGGTCAACGGTTGACCGTCGCACACGGTGGCGAGGGCGGGCGCGGCAATGTGTGCTTCAAGAGCTCCACGCGCCAAGCTCCCCACTTCGCCGAGAAGGGGCTGGAGGGCGACGAGGTCTGGCTCACGCTGTCGCTCAAGTTGCTCGCCGACATAGGTCTGGTGGGCCTGCCGAACGCCGGTAAGTCATCGCTGTTGGCGGCGCTCACCCGGGCTCACCCCAAGATCGCGGCGTACCCGTTCACCACGCTCGAGCCCAACCTCGGCGTGGTCCAGCTCGCCAGCGGCCCGGCGGTGATCGCCGACATCCCGGGGCTCATCGAGGGTGCCAGCGAGGGCGCCGGCCTGGGTCATCGCTTTCTGGCGCACGTGGAGCGCACCGCCGTGCTGCTGTATGTGCTCGACGGAGGAGACGGACGCGAGCTGTGGCCGCAGGCGCTGCGCACCGTGCGCGGCGAGGTGGAGGCCTTTCGCGCCGAGATGCTCGCTCGGCCGGCGATCGTGCTGGTGAACAAGGTGGACCTGCTCGAGGCCGCCGGGAGGCGCGAGGCCGGCGAGTTTCTCGCCGGCCTCGGGTGGCCGGCGGCCACGGCGCTGGTCTCGGCGGCCGGCGGCGAGGGGTTGGAGGAGCTGCTTGTCGCCCTCGATCGGGTGACGGCTGGCGCCCGCGCCGCCGAGGCCGCCGCCGCGGCCGCCGCGGGCGCCGTGACGCTCACGCCCGGCGGAGAGCGGCTGGAGGCGTTCACGGTCGCCCGCGAAGGCGATCGCTTCGTCGTCCGTGGTGCCCAGATAGAGCGCCTGTTCGCCAAGGCCGACCTCGACAATGAAGACGCCGTCGCCTACTTGCAGGAGGTCATAGAGCGCGCCGGCGTGAACGACGCTTTGCGGCGCGCCGGTGCGCAGCCCGGCGACGACGTGCTGGTCGGCGAGCAGCTGCTCGAGTTCGCGTAGTTCGCGCGGGTCTTCCCAGCCGTCGCCCCCTCATGAGCTTGCCGCGCGATGTCGCCGGGGTGATGTGGCTGGCCGCCGAACGATCCGTCGCGTCGCCGCTCTTGCACTCGCGAGGCGCGTCCGCGGCCGGCGCGGCGCAGGGGCGGCGCGCCCCGGAAGGCTCGCGAGGCGGCCGCTGCGGAGTCCGCGGTTGACGATCGTCTGCGGTGGGCTGCCGCTCTCTGGCGGCACCGCATTCGTCAACTGCGGCGCAGCAACGGTCTGCGGCCGAGTGGAGCGAGCGCAGCGAGCGTCCTTCCGGGGCGCGCCGCCCCTGCGCCGCGCCGGCAGGCCCCACGCCTCGCTTTCTGCGCCAGCCGCCCGTGCACGGAGCCCGTCCCGGGCCTTTGCTACAATCCTTCTCGTGAAGACAATCGTCGTCAAGGTCGGCTCCAGCACAGTGGCCGACGATCAGCTGCGTATGCGCCGCCGTTTGCTCGCCGGGCTGGTAGCCGACGTGTCGGAGCTGGTTCACGCCGGCACGCGTGTGGTGCTCGTGTCCAGCGGGGCTATCGCCTGTGGCCAGCACGTCCTGGGGGTCACGGAGCGCCCGCGCCAGGTGCCGGCTCTGCAGGCCGCCTCAGCGGTGGGGCAGGGTCGTTTGTTCGCCCACTACGAGCATGTCTTCGCCGACCATGAGATCACCGCCGCGCAGGTGCTGCTGACCAGCGAAGACTTCGCCCGCCGCGACAGCTACGTGAACGCCCGTAACACGCTGCGGCGGCTGCTGGGCTGGGGCGTGGTACCCGTGGTAAACGAGAACGATACCACCGCCACCGACGAGATCCGCTTCGGCGACAACGACGTGCTCGCCGCTCAGGTGGCCATCATGCTGCGCGCCGGCCTGCTCGTGCTGCTCACCGACCAGGAGGGCCTCTACACGGGCGATCCTCGGCACGATCCCGACGCACGCCTGGTGCAGTACATCGGGCATCCCCGTGAGCTCGCGGCGCTCGACGTGGGCTCGGCCTCGCGGCGCGGTGCCGGAGGCATGCGCGGCAAGGTGGCGGCGGCGCTCATGGCCGGTGCCGCCGGTGTGACCACGGTCATCGCTGACGGGTCACGGCGTGGGGTGCTGGCCGTCGCTGCGCGTGGCGAGGCCGTGGGCACGACAATCGCTCCGCGGCCCTCGCGAGCCTCGGCGTTCAAGCTGTGGTTGCGCTATGCCAAGCCAGTGCGTGGTACGCTTGAGATCGACGCCGGGGCCGCACGCGCGCTCGCCACGGGAGGCGGGAGCCTTCTTCCGGTAGGAGTCCTCGCGGTCCATGGCGGGTTCGTCGCCGGCGACGCCGTGGCCATCGTCGACACGTACGGCGCTGAAATTGCGCGGGGCTTGAGCACCATGAGCGCCCGCGACCTGCGACGCGTGTGCGGGCTACGCAGTGACGAGCTGAGGGCGTTGAGCCCGCATCTCGAGGATGAAGTTGTGCACCGGGATCGTCTGGTGCTGGTCGGCGAGGAGGCCGAGTGACCGTAGAGCAGACATGTGCCGCCGCCCAGCGCGCCTCACGCGTGCTGGCCGCGCTGCCGCGGGCGCGCAAAGACGAGGCGCTTGCCAACGTGGCAGACGCCGTAGGCCGCCGCGCGGCCGAGATCCTGGCCGAGAACCTCGAAGACGTGCGCTTGGCGCGCGAGAACCGCTTGCCCCATGCGCTCGTCGATCGTCTTCTTCTCGACGAAGATCGCTTGCGCGACATCGTCGCCAGCGCGCGTGCCATCGCGGCGCTGCCCGACCCAGTCGGGCAGCTCGTCGACGGCTGGCGGCTCGAGAACGGCATCGACCTGCGCAAGGTACGCGTGCCGCTAGGTGTTGTGGCGGTGATCTACGAGGCGCGGCCCAACGTGACGGTCGATGCCGCCTGCCTCTGCCTGAAGACCGGCAACGCGGTGATCTTGCGCGGCGGCAGTGCTGCCCTGCACTCCAACCGCATCCTCTCCGAGGTGGTTCAGGGAGCCATCATCGAGGCTGGGCTACCGCGTGAGGCGGTATCGTTCCTCGGCCCCGATCGGGACGAGCTGGAGCAGCTCCTCATGCAACGCGACGCCGTCGATCTCGTCGTGCCTCGCGGCGGCGAGGAGCTCAAAGACTATCTGCTGGAGCACAGCAAGGTGCCGGTCATCTACGCGGCGGGGGGCAACTGCCACATCTACGTCGACGCGGCGGCCGACCTCTCCAAAGCCGTGCCCATCATCGTCAATGCCAAGTGCCAGCGTCCCGGCGTGTGCAACGCCGCCGAGACCCTTCTCGTGCACCGCGGTGTGGCCGCGGAGCTGCTGCCGGCGGCCGCCGAGGAGCTTAAGCGGCGAGGCGTGGAGCTGGTGGTCGACAAGGCCTCTGCCGAGATCCTTCAGGATCCTTTGCTGAAACGGGCCAACAAGACCCACTACGACACCGAGTTCCTGGCCCTCAAGCTGGCGGTGCGTGTGGTCGAGAGCCTCGACGAGGCGCTGGACCACATCAACTCGTACGGCACGCGGCATTCCGAGGCGATCGTCACCGAAGACCTCGCCGCGGCCCGGCGCTTCACGGCTGAGGTCGACGCCGCCTGCGTCTACGTGAATGCCTCCACACGGTTCACCGACGGTGGTCAGTTCGGCCTCGGCGCCGAGATGGGCATCTCCACGCAGAAGCTTCACGTGCGCGGTCCCATCGCCCTCCAGGAGCTTACCTGCGTCAAGTACGAGCTTTGGGGCGACGGGCAGGTGAGGGCGTAGCCGTGGAGGGGGCGCGTCCGCGCCTGGGCGTGCTCGGGGGGAGCTTCGACCCTCCCCACCTGGCGCATCTCGTCATCGCGTCGGTGGCCTGCGAGACCCTCGGCCTCGAGCGCGTGCTCTTTGTGCCGGCCGCCGCCCCTCCGCACAAGGATCACGGCCGGCACACGCCGGCGCCGCTGCGGCTGGAGATGACAGAGTTGGCCGTGCAGGACGATATTCGCTTCGTCACCTCTGGGATCGAAGTCGAGCGCGGGCTCGTGTTCACGAGCGACACCCTGACGGCGCTCGCGGGGCGCTTTCCCGGGCACGACTTGGCCTTCATCGCGGGCTCCGATTCACTCCTGCAGTTCGCCACGTGGCATGCCCCCGAGGAGGTGCTCCGGCTGGCGGAGCTGGCGGTGGCGCCGCGGCCGGGCGACGACCCCCAGGTCGTCGCGGCAGCCGCGGCGCGCTGGGCGCCGGCCCGATTCACGATCCTCGATGCGCCGCTTCTCGGCGTGTCGTCGAGCGATGTGCGCGCCCGGGTGGCGGCCGGCCGGCCGATCCGCTATCTGGTGCCGGCGGCGGTAGAAGAGCTTATCTTCGCGCGGGGGCTGTACCGGCGACCATGATCGACCGGACGACGGCACGGGCCATGATCGCCACCCGGCTCTCTGCCCCAAGGCGGGAGCACTCCCAGCGAGTGGCGACCGAGGCGGCCGCGCTGGCGCGTCGCTACGGCGCCACCCCGGCCGCGGCCGAGATTGCCGGCATCCTCCACGACTACTGCCGTGAGCTGGAGCCCGCGGAGCTGCTGGCGGCGGCCGCGCGCCTGGGCCTGGCGGTGAGCGCCCTCGAGGAGAGCCGGGCCGTCGGGTTGCTGCACGCCAGAGTGGCCGCCGCCGAGCTCTCGGCCGCCGGTCTCGTGGGCGACGACATCGCGGGGGCCATCGCCCGCCATACCGTGGGCGGTGCCGGCATGACCACGCTGGAGAAGTGCGTGTATCTGGCCGACTTTTGCGAGCCGGGCCGCGAGTCTCCGCAAGTGACTGAGGTGCGGGCCGTCGCCCTTGAGTCTCTCGACGAAGCGGTGGCGGCCGCCGCTCGGTTCAGCCTGTTGCACCTCATCGAGAGGCGCCGCGGGGTGGTGCCCGAGGCGCTGGCGTTGTACAACGAGTTTCATGGCTAGGAGTGAGGGATACAGGGTCGATCGCCTACGCCGGCGGCGGCGCACCAAGGCCGAACGCTGGCAGGCCTGGGTTCTCTATGCGCTGGCCGGCGTTGTGGCGTTCGCCGCCGTGCTGGGCGCCTGGTACCTGGGAAACCGCTGGCTGGCCCACGGCGAGAAGCCTCACAAGCAGGGGTACCTGGCGCTGATCATGCTCACGGCGCCGCCCTCGGGTAAGCCGGTGGCGGCCGCTCTAGCCATCAGGAGCGTGAGCGACCGCCGTTACTCGTTATATGTGATTCCTCGAGAGCTGCTGCTCGACGGGCCGCAGAATGAGTACGTGTTCGCGGCCGACGCCATGGCCGCCGGCACTCTCAGGCAAGATCTTCAGCGGGTGATCCACGTCAACGTGGACGCCTCTTACTCCATTCCGGTGAAAGGGCTCGCCGACCTTGCCGGGGCGGCTCAGATGCAGGTTACGCTGGCTCATCCGGTACAGCTCAGCGTGGCCGGCACCGATCACGCCTACAAGGGCACCGTGGTGATACCCACCGGCGAGCTGCCGGCGCTCTTCGCGGCCGGCGGCCCCAGCGGTGAGGACGCCGCGACTCTGCAGCAGGCTTTGTGGAGCGCCATCCTGAACGCCGCGGCGCTGCGGCCTGCCGGTACCCGCGCAGCGGTGGCGCGGAGCGTGGCCGGCGGTTCTCCGCTGCCCGCCGGCAACCAGGATCTCAGCGATGCGCTCAGCGGCCTCTCGGCCGGCGGCGCCACGGTGGCGACCGTGCCCTCCACCTCGCGCGTGGCCGAGGGGCAGTTCGCCTTCGTCCCAGATCCCGAGGGCATCATGGCGCAGATCACGCGCAAGTCGCCGGCCTACCACAGCCGCTACACGATCCTGGTGCGCAACGGCACGGGCCAGGTGGGCATCGCTCAGGCGGTCGCGCAGCGTCTCGCGATCCTCGATGTGAACCTTCCTGCGGTGGGCAACGCGAGCAGCTTTAACTATGGGCGTACTCAGATAATCGCGGGAAGCCAGGCCCTCCAGGTGGCTCAAGACATCCATGCTATACTCGGCCGCGGTGTTGTGCTGGACGGCGGCACGGGCGTGTCGTCCACCACTGTCGTGGTCATCGTGGGCCGCGATCTCAAGCTCAACTGAAGCCGAGCAAAGGACCAGCCGTAGCACCCGACGGAGAGTTGATGACGGCCGAGAAGCTGGCCCGCGACATAGCGGGCCACGCGACCGCCAAGAAAGCCGAGAACGTCGTCGTCCTCGCCATGACCGACGCCGTCAGCTACACCGACTTCTTCGTCATCGTCACCGGTGCCAATCCTCGACAGACGAAGGCGATCGCCGACGAGATCGTGGCCAAGCTCCGACCCCGGCGGCGTCCCGCGCGCACCGAGGGCGAACGCGAAGGGGAGTGGGTGCTGCTCGACTTCATCGACGTGGTGGTGCACGTGTTCACCCCGGCGGCGCGAGACTTCTACCGGCTGGAGACCCTGTGGGGCGACGTTCCGCGGCTGAAAGGCGTCGCGGAGGGCTGACCGCGGCGATGGCGAACCTGGCTGGAAGCGGTGATGTAGAGGTGGGAGGACTCATATGCGCAAGGTGATCTGCCTCGCTCTCTCGGCGATTGTGCTGGCGCTCGTCATGGCCGGGGCCTGGGCCGGGCCCGCCAGCGCCTTCGACCGCCTCGCGAACGAACATACTCTTCTGCAGTTCATCAACCATGCTCGCACAACGCGCCATCTGGCGCCGCTGCGCATCCGGCCGGCGCTAGATGGCGCCGCCCTCGCGCACTCCCGCCAGATGCTTTCCAGAGACTACTTCTCGCACTCGTCGGCGAACGGCACCAGCTTTGCCACGAGGCTCTACGACGCCGGGTACCGGCACGCTGGCTTCAGCTCGTGGTCGGTGTCTGAGGTGATCGGCTGGGGCGAGGGCCGGCTGGGCTCGCCGCGCGCGGTGTTCACGGCGTGGATGCACTCGCCAACCCACCGGCACATCATTCTCGGCAAACGCTGGCGCGACGCGGGCGTGGGCTGCGCTCGCGGTACCTTCTATGGCTTGTCGGGATGTGTGATGTACACGGTCGACCTGGGGCGCCGGGCGTAGCTAGCGGGGGAGCCCGCCTGCCGAGGACGTCGGCGGGCAGGGCCGGCGGCTGCGTCAGAGCATCGGACCTCAAGGCGTTCGTCTGATGGGCCGGCGCGGCGCAGGGGCGGCGCGCCCCGGAAGGGCGCTCGCTTCGCTCGCTCCGCTCGGCAGCGGCCCGGCGCTGCGCAGCAGTTGACAAATGCGGTGCCGCCAGAGAGCGGCGTGTCCACCGCAGGCGATCGTCAACCGGCTGACTCCGCAACCGGGCGCCTCGCGAGCCTTCCGGCGCGCGCCGCCCCTGCGCCGCGCCGGCCATGTCGCACAGCTCTAGATGGCGTCTGACCAGAGCAGCCGGCCGCTGCGCGCCGGCTCGGGCGGCGGGTCGCCGCGCGATAGCAGTGTTCTCCTGCGGGTGACAAGAGCCGGGTGGGCGGCGGGTCAGCCTCTCGAAGTCTCCGGTACGAGGATGCGGTCTCTGGCCCCGCACAGCGCCACCCGTTTGCGCTCTTCTGCGCGAGCGTCGCGAGCGCATCCGCCACCCCTCCAAGGATATGACGCGGCGCGTCGCGGGAGTTGTGTCGTCGTGACCGTCAGATCCGCGCCGACGGCAGTGAGCGGCGCGCGCTGTGGTGCCGGTGTCACTGCCGAGGCGCGTGGGAGGGGTGGCGCGTCGCGGGAAGCTCGCGAGACGGCCGCTGCGGAGTCGGAGGGTTGACGATAGCGTGCTGTGGCAAGCCGCTCTCTGGCGGCACTGCATTCGTCAACTCCCGCGTAGCAGCGGCCTGCAGTTGAGCGGAGCGAACGAAGTGAGCGTCTTCCCGCGACGCGCCACCCCTCCCACGCGCAGCATGCGCTACGGGAGCCGCCAGCGGGGGCCGCTCGTCGTGTTCGCGTGCAGGCTGGTGGGGTGTGAACGGCGATTGACCAGCCGCGGGGTGCGGGTAGAATACGAACATATGTTCGCTTCATCCCGGGCAATCCTGCACCTCGACATGGACGCCTTCTTCGCCTCGGTGGAACAGGCGCGACGTCCCGAGCTGCGCGGCCTGCCGGTGATCGTCGGCGGCGAATGTGGTGGTCGTGGCGTGGTCTCCGCGTGCTCATACGAGGCACGCGTCTTCGGCATCCATAGCGCCATGCCCATCTTTCAGGCCGAGCGCCTCTGCCCGCGGGGAGTGTTTCTGCCGGTCGATATGAAGGCATACGCAGCGGTGCACCACGATCTGGTCGAGCTGATCGGCCACTACACCGACCTCGTCGAGGTCGCTTCCATCGACGAGGCCTATCTCGACGTTACCGGCAGCCGGCGGCTGTTCGGGCCGCCGCGAGCCATCGCCCTGCGCATCCAGGAGCAGGTGCACCGCACTCACGGTCTCACCTGCTCCATCGGCATCGGGCCCACCAAGCTGCTGGCCAAGCTGGCCGCCGGTCTCAACAAGCCGGCCGGCATCGGCGAGCTCACTGCCGCCGACGTGCACGGTCGCCTGCGCGAGCTGCCGGTCGGCGAGGTGTGCGGTATCGGTCCGGTCACGCAGGAGCGGCTCGCCGCCCTCGGCCTCACCACGGTCGGCATGCTGCAGGATGTACCTTTTCCGCTGCTCGCCGCGGCCTTCGGCCGCGGCGCTCACGGTCTGCGCCAGCTTGCTCTGGGACGCGGCTTTGCGCCGCTGCATAGCGAGCGGCCGCTACCCAAATCGGTCGGTCGCGAGGTCACCTTCGGCGACGACACCAACGACCTCGTGCTCCTGCGCGCCACCCTTCTGTCGCTCACCGACCATGCAGTGGCCGAGCTACGGCGCCAGGGCATGGGCGCGCGCACCGTCGCGCTCAAAGTGCGCTTCAATACGTTTCACACCGTCGGGAGGCACCGCACCCTGGTTCGTCCGGCCAGCGCCACACGGCCTATCTACAAGACGGCCGTAGCGCTGCTCGACGAGCTCGACATCGGCGCTCGCTGGGTGCGCCTCGTGGGCGTGAGCGTAAGCAACTTCACCCACAACGCTTTTCAGCTCACCCTTGACGAGGGCTGGCGCGAGGTGGCGCTCGGCGAAGCCGTCGACCGCGTGCGCGACAAATACGGCTTCAAGGCGCTCACCCTGGCCGGAGGGGCCCTCGTCCGGGCCGGCGCAGGCACACCTGTGCCACGACCCTCGGGTCTGCCCCGGCAAGAGAAAACGCCGGGCCCTGTGCTAGACTTCGCCTTCCGACAAGATGCGCCCGGAGGCTCGCGCGCTGGCGAGCGGCCGGCGAGACTACACACACGAGGAGAGCCCGGATGAACGACCCAGGCAAGACAAGGAACATCGCCCTCGTCGGCCATCGCGGCACGGGCAAGACCTCGCTGCTCGAGGGTCTGCTGTACAAAGCCGCCGTGGTCAACCGCCTGGGGCACGTGGTCGAGGGCACCACCGTCTCAGATTACGACGACGACGAGAAGCGACGTCAGCTCAGCCTCTCGGCCGGTCTCGCCCACATCGAGCGCAAAGGCCTCAGCTTCAACCTCATCGACACCCCCGGTGACTCGAGCTTCCTGGCCGACACCATAGCTTCGCTGCGCGTGGTCGAGACCGCCCTCATGGTGGTCAATAGCGTGCTCGGTGTCGAGGTGCAGACCGAGCGCCTCTGGGAGCGCGCCGCCGAGCGCGGTCTGGCCCGCATCCTGTTCTGCAATATGCTCGATCGCGAGCGCGCCGATTTCAGTGCCGCCGTCGACGCTCTGCGCGAGGCTTTCGGCCCGCAGGTGGTGGCCGTCGAGATCCCGGTGGGTAGCGAGCACGAGCTCAAAGGCGTGATCGATCTGCTCACCATGAAGGCCCACATCTACGACGGCGAGAAGGTCAAGGAAACCGCCGTTCCGGCAGATCTCGCGGGCGCCGCCGAAGAGGCGCGCGCCAAGCTCGTGGAGGCCGTCGCCGAAACCGACGATGGTCTTCTCGAGAAGTTCTTCGCAGATGAAGACATCACGGCCGCCGAGCTCGAGGCCGCGTTCACCAAAGCGGTGGCCTCCGCCGCTATCTTCCCGGTCGCGGCGGGCTCGGCGACGCGCCTCATCGGCGTCGACCGCCTGCTCGATCTCCTCGCCCTGGCACCGGCCCCCGACGCGGTCGACGGTCCGGCGGCGCAGGGCGGCGACGGCACCGAGGTACGGCTGGAGTGCGACGCCGACAAGCCGGCCGTGGCGTTCGTGTTCAAGACCATGGCCGACCAGTTCAGCGGGCGCATCAACGTATTCCGCGTGTTCCAGGGCACCGTCAAGAGCGACGCCAACGTGGTGGTTGGTCGCGACGGTCACAAGGAGCGCATCGGGCAGCTCCTCAAGAACCAGGGCAAAGAGACCAAGGCGGTCGACGGTCTCTGTGCCGGCGACATCGGTGCCGTGCCCAAGCTCAAAGACGTCGTCACCGGCGACACGCTCTCCGCCGAGGGCACGCATCTCACCTTCCCGCCCATCGCGTTTCCGGCGCCTCTCATGAGCTTCGCCATTCAGGCCAAGACCAAAGGCGACGAAGACAAGGTCATCCAGGCGCTACGGCGTCTCAGTGAAGAAGACCCCATGATGGATGTGCACCGCGACCCGCAGACCGGCGAGACCATCGTGGCCGGCATGAGCCAGGTGCACGTGGAGGTCATCTGCGAGCGTCTCAAGCGCCGCTTCGGCGTCGAGGTCAACTTGCATCCCCCGCGAGTGCCGTACCGCGAGACCGTGAAGACGAGCGCCAAGGCGCAAGGCCGTCACAAGAAGCAGACCGGTGGCCGCGGTCAGTTCGGCGACACGTGGATCGAGGTGCAGCCCATGCCGCGCGGCGAGGGCTTCGAGTTCGTCGACAAGATCGTCGGCGGCGTCATCCCGCGCAACTTCATCCCGGCTGTCGAGAAGGGCGTCATCGAGGCCATGCATGAGGGCTTCCTGGCTGGCTACCCGGTGGTCGACGTGCGCGTCATCCTCTACGACGGCTCGCACCACCCTGTAGACTCGTCGGAGATGGCCTTCAAGATCGCCGGCTCCATAGGGTTCAAGGCCGCCGCCGAGAAATCGCAGCCCACGCTGCTCGAGCCCATCATGAATGTCGAGGTGAGCGTGCCCGAAGAGAACGTGGGTGACATCATCGGCGACCTCAACTCGCGACGCGGGCGTGTGCTGGGCATGACGCCCCGCGGCCATTCCAACGTGGTCGCCGCCGAGGTGCCGCTCGCGGAGATGCTCAGCTATGCGCCGGACCTTACGTCCATGACCGGAGGGCGTGGCGACTACAGCATGGAGTTTCTGCGCTACGAAGAGGTGCCGGCGCACCTGTCGCAGAAGATCGTCGAACAGGCGAAGGCGGACAAGGAAGAGGCGCACAAGGGCTGAACAGCCACCGCGGATGCCCGTGATGGGGGCTTCGTCGCCGGCCCCGTCACGCGGTCGCCGCTCCGTCCAGAATTTCCCGCATAGTGGGGCATTTTGTGGCGCTCGCCTGGTGGCGGGAAGGCTCACCGCTGCAGTAGGATTGGTTTGACGAATCAACGGAGGTTCCCGTGACTGATATCGGCACCATGCGTGTGAAAAGCGGCCTCGCCGACATGCTCAAAGGCGGCGTCATCATGGACGTCACCAACGCCGAACAGGCCAAGATCGCCGAAGACGCCGGCGCCTGTGCCGTGATGGCCCTCGAGCGCGTCCCCTCAGACATTCGTGCCCAGGGCGGCGTGGCCCGCATGGCCGACCCCACCAAGATCCAGGAGATCCAGCAGAGCGTCAGCATCCCGGTGATGGCCAAGGCCCGCATCGGCCACTTCGTGGAGGCGCAGATCCTCGAGGCCCTCGAGGTCGACTACATCGACGAGAGCGAGGTCCTCACGCCGGCCGACGAGGCCAACCACATCAACAAGTGGAAGTTCAATGTGCCCTTCGTGTGCGGCGCCGTGAATCTCGGCGAGGCTCTGCGGCGCATCAGCGAGGGTGCGGCCATGATCCGCACCAAGGGCGAGGCGGGCACCGGCGACGTGGTCGAGGCCGTGCGCCATATGCGCACCATCATGGGCGAGATCAGGCGCTTGCAGACGCTCGATCCCGATGAGCTCTATGTGGCCGCCAAAGAGCTACCAGCGCCGTACGACCTCGTCGCCTGGGTGGCCGAGCACGGCAAGCTGCCGGTGGTTAACTTCTCGGCCGGCGGCATCGCCACTCCCGCCGATGCGGCCCTCATGATGCAGCTTGGCGCCGAGGGTGTGTTCGTCGGCTCGGGTATCTTCAAGAGTGAGGACCCGCAGATGCGTGCTAACGCCATCGTCAAAGCAACCACCAACTACCGTGAGGCTGGCGTGCTGGCCGAGGTCAGCGTTGGTCTGGGCGACGCCATGCCGGGCATCGACGCCGCGCGCCTGCCCGAAGAAGCCAAGATCCAGCATCGCGGCTGGTGAGACCGGGCGGCGGCATGAGTGCCCGCAACGGCGACCGCCGGCTCGACTGGATCCTGTCGCCGGAACCCAGCGATCACTCGGGCGGTCCGGCCAGCGGGCTCGCGGTGGGCGTGCTTGCCCTCCAGGGCGACTTTCGCGAGCATCGCGTGGCGCTCGAGCGCCTCGGGGCGCGCACCCGCGAGGTGCGGAAGGCCGCCGACCTGGCGGGCCTCGACGGCCTGGTGATTCCGGGCGGCGAGAGCACCACGATGAGCAAGCTCATGGACGCCTACGGCCTGGTGGGCCCGGTGCGCGCTTTCCACGACGCCGGGGGCGCCGTGTACGGCACCTGCGCCGGCCTCATCACCGTGGCGCGAGACACGGTCGAGGGCACGCCGCCCACCCTGGGGCTCATGAACATCGTGGCCCGGCGTAACGCCTTCGGTCGCCAGGTGCGCAGTTTCGAGGTCGACCTGGAAGTGATCGGGCTGGGCCTCAAGCCGCTGCGGGCCGTGTTCATCCGCGCGCCGTGGATAGAGACGGTGGGGCCCGGCGTCGAGGTGCTGGCCACTTGGGATGGCCACGTGGTAGCCGCCCGCGAGGGACGCGTGCTGGTGACCGCCTTCCACCCCGAGCTCACCGACGACACACGGATTCACGAGATCTTCGTCGACATGATGCGCCGCGCCGCGGGCGCGGCGGCCAAGCCGGCGGGCGCGGCGCAGCCGCGAATGTGCGGCGAGCCCGGCCGTGCCGCTGCGGCGGCGTCCGCCAACTGCTGAGAGAGGAGGTGGGGTCTTCGTGTCTGGGCACTCCAAGTGGGCGACCATCAAGCACAAGAAGGGCAAGGAAGACGCCAAACGCGGGAAGCTGTTCTCGAAGCTCTCGCGGGCCATCACGGTGGCTGCCCGCGAAGGCGGCGCCGACCCCAACATGAACGTGTCTCTGGCCAACGCGATCGAGAAGGCCAAGAGCTACTCCATGCCCAAAGACAACATCGAGCGCGCCATTCAGCGCGGTGGCGGCGGCGCCGACGGCACCACCTACGAGAGCATCGTGTATGAGGGGTACGGGCCCGCCGGTGTCGCGATCATCGTGGAGGTACTCACCGACAACAGAAACCGCTCCGCCGCCGAGGTGCGCAACATCTTCAGCAAGCACGGCGGGCAGCTGGCGCAACCGGGCGCCGTGGCTTGGGTGTTCGAACGTCGCGGATCCATTGTGGTAGACGGCAGCAAGCACGGCGAGGACGAGGTCATGACGGCGGCCGTCGAGGCCGGCGCCGACGACGTGGTGCAAGACGGCGACCAGTTCGAGGTGCTCACGCAGCCGGCCGACTTCGGCGCCGTGCGCGACGCCATGGTGGCCGCCGGCATCGAGTGCGAGCAGGCGGAGCTCACGATGGTGCCGAAAAACACGGTGAAGCTCGAAGAGAACGATGCGCGCAAGACTATGAAGATCATCGACGCACTGGAAGACAGCGACGATGTGCAGGAAGTGTTCGCCAACTTCGACATCTCCGAAGACGTTCTCGAAGCGCTGGCAGGGTAAGAGTTGACGGCGGCTGCGGGCTCCCGCCGCGGGGCCCAGAAGTCTCGGCCAGGGGCGCAATCTACGCACGGGCGGGGGGCATGATAGTCCTGGGGTTCGACCCCGGCACAGCGAGCACCGGGTGGGGCGTCATCGAGCAAGACGGGAACCGGCTGAGCTCGCTCGGTCACGGCTGCATCGTTACCTCCGCCAAGGAAGAAACCCACGTGCGCCTGCGGCAGATTCACGACCAGGCGCGTGGCCTCATCAAGCGCTTCAAGCCGGACATCGTGGTCATCGAAGAGCTCTTCGTGAACGTGAATGTGAGGACGGCGCTGGCGGTGGGGCAGGCCAAGGGCGTGCTCTACCTCGCCGCCTCAGACCTCAAGCTGGCGCCCCGGGAGTACTCGCCTCTGCAGATCAAGCAGGCGGTCACAGGTTACGGGCGCGCCAGCAAGATCCAGGTGCAGGAGATGACCAAGGTGATCCTCGGCCTTCCGCGCATCCCGCGGCCAGACCACGCCGCCGATGCCTTGGCGGTCGCCATCACGCACACCCACCACAACAGTGCCGCCTTCACGGAGGCCGTGCGGCGGTCGTCGGGAGTGCGGCTTGGCCCCACGCCAGGAGCGCAACGGTGATCGCCTTCGTGCGCGGCGAGCTCGTACTGGTGGCAGGCGATCACGCCGTGGTGGAGGTCGGCGGCCTGGGCATCGAGGTGTTGGCCTCCGGACGCACGCTGGGCACGCTCTCCGGCAGGCTCGGCAGCGAGGTGAGCCTGCACACGTACCTGCACGTGCGCGAAGACGCTCTGCAGCTCTACGGATTTCGCAGCGTGCGTGAGCGCGCCTTCTTCCTCTGGCTCATCGCCGTGAGCGGTGTGGGACCCAAGGTGGCGCTCGCCATCCTTTCGGGCTATCCCGTGGAGGAGCTCGAGCTGGCGGTGGCCCGCGACGACGTGAAGAAGTTCGAGAGCATCTCGGGCATCGGCAAGAAGCTCGCCCAGCGCCTGGTCGTGGAGCTGCGCGACAAGGTCGGAGAGCTGCCGCCGGTGGGTGCCGGCCAAGCCGGCAGCACCGCCGCCGGAGCGGCGCCCGACGCCTTCATTCAGGCGCGCTCAGCTTTGCAGAACCTTGGCTTGAGTTTGCGCGAGGCGGAAGAGGCGCTGCGCGGCGCGCCCGAGAACGCGCCGCTCGAAGACCTCGTGAAGTTCGCCCTGACGCGCAGTGCGGCGACGCCGTGAGCAGGGGCGGCCATGAGTGACGCCGGCGAGCGCATCGGCGATCCCGCGGAGCGCGCCGACGACCGCGACCTCGAGCTGGGCCTGCGGCCGCGGCGTTTCGCCGACTTCGTGGGTCAGCGCGTGGCCAAGGAGCAGCTCGAGATCTTCGTACAGGCCGCGAAGAACCGCGGCGACACGCTCGACCACGTGCTCATCGCGGGGCCTCCCGGCCTGGGAAAGACCACGCTGGCCGGGATCATCGCGACCGAGCTCGGCGTGGGCATGCACACCACTTCGGGGCCGGCCATGGAACGCAAGGTCGACGTTGCAGGCCTGCTCACCAACCTGCAAGAGGGCGACGTGCTCTTCGTCGACGAGATCCACCGGCTCAACGCCGCCGTGGAGGAAGTGCTATACCCGGCCATGGAAGACTACGAGATCGACATCATGATCGGCGAGGGCCCGGCGGCACGCAGCATCCGCATGCAGGTGCAGCCCTTCACGCTCATCGGCGCCACCACCCGCACGGGCCTGCTCACCACTCCGCTACGCGACCGCTTCGGCGTGTGGCAGCGGCTGGAGTACTACGAGGTCGAGGAGCTGGCCCAGATCGTGAGGCGCTCGGCGGGCATCCTGCGCGTGGGCATCGACAACGACTCCGCGCTCGAGATAGCTGGCCGCTCGCGTGGTACGCCGCGGGTGGCCAACCGCTTGCTGCGGCGCGTGCGCGACTTCGCCGAGGTGCGCCACGAGGGGGTCATCGATCACGGCATCTGCATCGCGGCTCTACAGCTCTTCCAGGTGGACGCCGAAGGACTCGACAAGCTTGACCGCGACATCCTCTGCACGATCGCGCAGAAGTTCGACGGCGGGCCCGTGGGCCTCGACACGCTGGCCGTCGCGCTCGGCGAAGAGGCCGACACCGTGATGGACGTCTACGAGCCGTACCTGATCATGCAAGGGTTCCTCAAGCGCACGCCGCGGGGCCGTGTGCTCACGCGTTCGGGCTTCGCGCACTGCGGTCTCACGCCGCCGGCCGCGGCGGGGACGCTATTCGACCAGGTTTGAATCGGCGGGAGGGGGACCACTCGCGGATGAATCTGGGCCTGGCGGCGGCCCGGGCGTCTCGGTTCCGGTACACTCGAACCATGGACGATCTTCTTCTTCACACCTGCTGCGGACCGTGCGCGACGGTCGCCGTGCCCGCCTGGCGCGAGCGCGGCGTCGAGCCACTCGCGTGGTTCTTCAACCCCAACATCCAGCCGGCCGCGGAGCAGGAGCGCCGCTTGGAGAGCATGCGGCGCTACGGCCGGGCGGCCGGCCTCGAGGTGGTGGTCGAGGATCGGGCGGCGCCGGCGGCTCAGTCAGCTCAGTCAGCGCCGGCGGCGCAGTGGCGCGAGTGGGCCGCGACGCTAGCCGGCGCGCCGGCCGACGCGCGCTGCGCGGTGTGCCTTGGGTTGCGCCTGCAGGCGGCCGCGGCAGCGGCCGCGGCCCGCGGCGTGCGGCGCTTCAGTACCACACTCAGCGTGAGCCCATACCAGCGTCACGACCTCATCCAGAGCGCCGGAGCCGCGGCCGCTGCCGCGCACGGCGTGAGCTTCGTCTATCTCGATCTGCGCGAGAGATACCGGGAGAGCTACGCGGAGTGCCGGCGCCTCGATCTGTACCGGCAACCGTACTGCGGCTGCGCGGCCAGCAAGTGGGAGGCGTGGCAGCAGCGCAGGGCCCGGCGCCGGATCGTATGAACGGGACCCCAGACGCCCGTGCCGCCGCGCTTGCGCCACGCGTCTCGCTCAGGCTGACGGACCTCGACTACGAGCTACCTGCGGAGCTGATCGCTCAGGCACCGCCGGAACGGCGCGACGCGTCGCGCCTGCTCGTGTACCGGCGCGCCGCCGCCAAGCTGGAAGATCGCCGGTTCGCCGATCTGCCCAGCCTGCTTCGCGAAGGCGACGTGCTGGTGCGCAACGACACGCGCGTGTTCGCGGCGCGCAGCTTCTTCCGGCGCGCGACCGGCGGACGCCTGGAGGTGCTGTTTCTGCGTCCGGCTCGCGCCGTGGAGTGCGGCGCCACGGGCGAATGGTGGGAAGCGCTCGTGCGCGGCCGGCCACGGCCGGGCGAGACGCTCGTCAGCGAGAAGCTCGGCGAAGCGTGGCCACTGGCGGCGGCGCGTTCGCTGGGTGCCGGCCGCTGGCTGGTCTGCAGCCCCCGCACGCGCCCCGTGCTGGACCTGCTGCGTGAGGCCGGCGTGATGCCGTTGCCGCCATATATCCATGCCCGGCTCAGCGATCCCGAACGGTATCAGACCACGTACGCAAGGGCGGTGGGCTCCGCCGCGGCGCCCACCGCCGGGCTTCACTTCACCCCGGCTCTCGACGCCGCGCTGGTCGCGGCCGGAGTGACCGTGGAGACCGTCACCCTGCATGTGGGCCTGGGCACCTTCATGCCTTTGCACGAAGACGCTTTGGCGGCCAACACTTTGCACAGCGAGCGGTGGGAGGTTGATGCCTGCGTATGGTCTCGCCTGCAGGCGGCTCGCGCCGAGGGGCGCCGCGTGGTGGCCGTGGGCACCACGTCGCTGCGCGTGCTGGAGCATCTGGCGGGCGTGCAGCCGGGGGCCGGGACGGCGGCGCTGCGCGGCGAGGAAGAGACCGGCACGCTGCGCGGCGAGACGAGCCTCTTCGTCGCACCGGGCTTCGAGTTTCGCGCGGTGGACGCACTCGTCACCAACTTCCACCTGCCGCGCAGCAGCCTGCTGGCACTGGTCATGGCTTTCTGCGGCGTCGCCGAGACAAGGCGCCTGTACGCGCATGCGGTAGACGCGCGCTATCGCTTCTACAGCTTCGGCGACGCGATGCTGGCGCTGTGACCGGGGCACCTCTCGCCGCCCGAGGCTTCGCCTTTCGCGTGGAGGCCCGCGACGGCGCGGCCCGCGCGGGCCGCCTCGTCACGCCGCACGGCGAGGTGGAGACGCCCTGCTTCATGCCGGTGGGCACCAAGGCCACCGTGAAGGCGGTGGCCCCGCGCGATCTGGCCGGGCTCGGCGCCCAGGTGGTGCTGGCCAACACCTACCATCTGCACTTGCGCCCCGGCAGCGAGATCATCGCCGCGCACGGCGGTCTGCACGGGTTCATGCGCTGGGACGGCCCCATCCTTACGGATTCGGGCGGCTTTCAGGTGTTCAGCCTCGAGGGCACGCAGGTGCTGCGCGACGATGGCGTGCAGTTCGCCTCGGTGTACGACGGCTCGCGGCATGTGTTCACGCCCGAGCTGGCCACTCACATTCAAGAGGACCTCGGGGCCGACATCATCATGGCCTTCGACCAATGCGCGCCGGGCACGCTGGCGCGGCCCGAGATCGAGGCCGCCGTGGAGCGCACCACGCGCTGGGCGGCGGCCTGCAGGGAGGCACACGGGCGCACCGATCAGCTTCTCGTCGGCATCGTCCAGGGCGGCGTGGACGAGGCTCTACGCCGCCGCTCGGCGGCCGAGATCATGGGCGTCGGATTTGACGCCTACGCCATGGGCGGCCTGAGCGTGGGCGAGCGCGGCGACGAGATGCTCGCCACGGTTGAGCTCATGGATGACCTGCTGCCGGCCGACCGCTTGCGCTACTTCATGGGCATCGGCGACCCGCTCGGCATGCTGGAGGTCATCCGCCGCGGGGTGGACGTGTGCGACTGCGTGCTGCCCACGCGCCTGGCCCGCAGCGGCAGCGCCTTCTCGAGCCAGGGACGTCTCAACCTGCGCAACGCACGTTTCGCCGCCGACCTGCGACCGCTCGATCTGGCGTGCGACTGCTATGCGTGCCAGAACTTCACGCGCGCCTACCTGCGCCACCTGGTGCTCCAGAAGGAGATCCTGGGGTCGCAACTCTTGAGTCTGCACAACCTGCGTGTTCTGCTAAGATTGGCAGAGGACGCCCGCGCGGCCATTCGCGGCGGGCGTTTCGCAGACTTCGCCAATCACGTCGCGGAGCTACACTCCGCAGGAGGTTGAGCCGCATGGGTGGAAGCGCGGCCATCATCATCTGGATCCTGGTCTTCTTCGGGATCTTCTACTTCCTTGCTATCCGGCCGCAACGCCGCCAGAAGCAAGCGCACGCGGAGATGACCTCGATGCTCAAGAAGGGCGACGAGGTGGTCACGATCGGTGGCATGTTCGGGAAGATCACCGCCATCGGCGACGATTGGGTCGAGGTGGAGATCGCGAAGCGCACCCGCGTGCGGTACCTCAAGCGCGCTATCTCCTCAATCACACAGATCGAAGAAGAGGATGAGGACGAGTACATCGAGGCCGGCGACGAAGACGTCGTCGACGAGACCGACCAAGCCGAGACCGGCGAGACCGAGTCGGCCGCGGTCGAAGGCGCCGCCGAAGCCCCCGAGGCCCCGCAGGAGCCCGGGCGCTGAGAACGCCGGGGTACCGGCCCCATCATGAAGACCATGGCCACGAGCCCTGCACCTGCGGGGCTCGTGGCTTGCAGGGATTCTTGCCTGCGGCACGAACTGCGTTCTGACGCGGTGTCGACACAGGGGTAAAGCTCAAATGGCGCATGTCATCGCCTTCGCGAACCAGAAGGGCGGCGTAGCCAAGACCACCTCAACGGTGAACCTCGGCGCGGCGCTGCGTGAGCACGGCCTGCGGGTGCTCGCCGTCGACATGGATCCTCAGGGTAACCTGACCATGAGCCAGGGCGTCGACACCGAGGGTCTCGAGAAGAGCATGTACGACGTGCTCGTGCATCGGACCCCCATCGAAGAGGTTATTTACGAGCGCGAGCTGGACGTGGCGGCGTCTACCATCGACCTGGCCGGAGCCGAGATGGCGCTGGCCCAGATGATCGGGCGCGAACGGGCTCTGCAGCGCGCCATCGAGCCCATGCGCGAGCGCTACGACTACATCCTCATCGACACACCACCGTCGCTGGGCCTGCTGACCATCAATGCGCTCACCGCCTCCGAGAGCGTGATCGTGCCGGTGCAGTGCGAGTACCTCTCGCTACGCGGTCTGCTGCAACTCGAACGCACGCTCGAGATGATCCGCGAGAACCTCAATCCCCAAGTGAAGATCAAGGGCATCCTGCCAACGCTCTTCGATGCCCGCACGAGCCACGGCAAGGAGTCCATCGAAGTACTGCGCGACAATTTCGGCCCACTGGTGTTCGCTACGGTAGTGCACAAGACGATCAAGTTCGCGGAGGCGCCCGTCATAGGCGCTTCGGTGCTCAAGTACGACCCACACGGGCGAGGGGCCGAAGCCTACCGCGCCCTCGCGCGGGAGGTGCTGAATGGCAGATCGTCCTAGCATGAAGGATGGACTGAGCGAGCTCTTCCGGCGCACCGACTCCAGTGGTCCGCCGCCCGATCCGCAGGCACAAGACACGATCGTCAAGGGTCGCCCCTACGTGACGACCATCAAGGTGGTGGGCGTCGGCGGGGCCGGCACCAACGCCATCAACCGCATGGTCGACTCGGGCGTGAAGGGTGTGGAGTTCATCGCCGTGAACACCGACGTGCAGCAGCTCGACGTCTGCGACGCCGATGTGAAGATCCACATCGGCCAGGAGATCACTCACGGGCTCGGCGGCGGGGCTAACCCGGCGGTTGGCAAAGAGGCCATGGAGGTCTCGCGCGATCAGCTCAAGGCCGCGCTGCGCGGCGCCGACCTGGTGTTCGTCACGGCCGGCGAGGGCGGGGGTACCGGCACCGGCGGGGCGCCGGTGGTCGCGGGGGTGGCGCGCGAGCTGGGCGCCGTGACCATCGCCATCGTCACGAAGCCCTTCGGCTTCGAGGGCAACCGCCGCCGGCGCCAGGCGCTCGAGGGCATCGACGTGCTGCGCGCCGTGGCCGACACGGTGATCAGCATCCCGAACGACCGTCTGCTCGAAGTGGTGGAGCGCAATACCAGCGTGGTGGAAGCGTTCCAGCACGCCGACGACATCCTGCGCCAAGGCGTGCAGGGCATCACCGACCTCATCACGGTGCCGGGGCTCATCAACCTGGACTTCGCCGACGTGCGCACCATCGTCCATGACGCCGGCACGGCACTGCTCGGCATCGGCGTCGCCCGTGGCGAGAACCGCGCCCAGGCGGCGGCCGATATGGCGATTCACTCGCCGCTGCTCGAGACGAGCATCGATGGCGCGCACGGTCTGTTGCTCAACATCACCGGTGGCAGCGACCTCACGCTCTACGAGGTCAACGAGGCCGCCGGCGTCATCAGCGAGGCCGCCGACGACGACGCCAACATCATTTTCGGGGCCGTGGTGGACGAACGCCTGGAAGGCAAGATCTCGATCACCGTGGTGGCTACCGGTTTCGGCGACTTGGCCGGGCGTGGGCATGCCCCCGCGGAACCTGACGATGGGGGCCGTGTCGAGCGCCCCGCCGAGCGCGGCACGCCCTTCGGGCCGGCGCCGTCATTCGATCAGAGCAGGGGTGGGGGAGACTTCGAGATCCCGTCCTTCGTGCGCCAGCCCGAGGACTGATATGCCTGTAGGGCACGCCGTGGACGATGCGCGCTGAAGCCGGCGCCGGCGCCGTTCCCGCGGCGGCTCTGGAACTCGACCTCGACGTGTTCGACGGTCCCTTCGACCTCCTGATCACCCTGATCCTCAGGGAGGAGATCGACATCTGGGAGGTGCGCGTCTCGCGCATCATCGCCGAGTACGTGCTCAAGCTCGCCGAGAGCGGCGAGTTCGACCTCGACGCCACCTCGCAGTTCGTGGTGCTGGTGGCGGCGCTGCTCGAGATGAAGTCGCGTCTGCTGCTCGAGGAAGACGTGGATGAAGAGCTCGAGGATCTGGACCCGGACGAGGCCGCCGAACGGCTCATCGCCGGTCTCGTGCGTTTCAGCCAGTTCAAGAACGCCGCCCGGGCGCTGCGCGGGCGCTGGGAGCAACACAGCGGGCGGCTCTACCGCCGCGCGACGGTACCGCCGGCTCTGCTGCGCCGGCCGGCCCCCGAGGGGGCCCTTACGGCAGGCACTCTACCTGCGGCGCTCGCTCCTCTCCTGCGCCGCCCGCCGCTGCCCGATACCAGCCATCTCGCCGACCTCGCGGTGTCGCTCATCAAGGAGCTGCAGCGGCTGCGGCTGATCCTCGACGACGCCGGCCGGTTCACGTTCGCCGAGGTGGCGTCGGAAGATCGTCTCGAGCGTGCCGTCACGTTCTTCGCGTTGCTCGAGCTGCACTCGAGCGGCGACGCGCTGCTGCGGCAGACGCGGCACTTCGGTGATATCGTGGTGATGAGCGTGAAGCGGCCGGCCCCGCACGCCGCGGCGGTTGCTGCCGCGGCCAGCTAGCGTAGCCCCGGCCTACCGCAACCGTGCGTGACGTGCGGCTGGGCCGACTCTGCGGGTGACGCCGGCCGCCTCTCTGGGGTAGCATCATGGAGCCCCGTCTGTCGTCGACCCGGGAGCTCATGCACACACTCGCCCGGCGCCTGGAGGCGCTCCTGTTCATCTCACCCCGGCCGCTGCCGGTGGCGGAGCTTGCCGCCGCCTGCGAGTGCTCCCATCGCGAGATGGTCGCGGCCGTGGAGGAGCTGCGCACGGAGTACAAACCTGGCCAGCATGGCATGGTGATGCTCGAGGTGGCCGGCGGACTCACGTTCAGCGTCGCCGACGACTGCGCCGAAGACGTGCGCCGGCTCACCGGGGCCGAGCGTCCCGACGATCTGTCGCCGGCGCTCATGGAGACTCTCGCCGTGGTCGCCTACCTGCAGCCGGTGACGCGCGCCGACACGGCTGAGGTGAGGGGTGTGTCGTCGGAGTGGGCGCTCACCTCGCTCGAGGAGCGTGGCCTGGTGGAGCAGCAAGGCCGCGCCGAGACGCCCGGAGCCCCCATCCTGTACGGCACCGGAGAGCGCTTTCTCAAACTGTTCGGGCTACGCTCCCTGGAGGAGCTTCCGCCCCTGGAGGAGTTCGCGTTGCAGGCACATGAGGTGGACGAGATTCGTGCCCGCCTGCTGAGCAACGCCGAGAGGAGGCGGGCGTGAGCCAGCCGATGAACCTGGTCGTCTATCTGGCACGTGCGGGCGTGGGCTCGCGTCGCTCCTGCGATGAGCTCATCCGTGGCGGAGCCGTGACGGTCAATGGCGCGACGGTCACCTTTCCCCGCGAGAAGATCGGCGCGGCCGACGTGGTGGAGGTCGACGGCCGGGCAGTGGAGCTGCGCGAGCTGCGCTACTTCCTCGTGAACAAGCCACGGGGAGTGGCCAGCACGCGGCGCGATCCGCACGCCGAGAGAGTCATCGTCGACCTGGTGCCTGGCGGGCGCACGCTGTTCCCGGTGGGCCGGCTCGACGTAGACACCACCGGCCTCATCATCCTCACCAACGATGGCACCCTGGCCAACCGGCTCATGCACCCCCGGTATGGAGTGCCGAAGACCTACGTAGCCCGCGTGCGCGGCAAGGTGGGACGCCGGGCGCTCAGCGCCTTGCGGCAAGGCGTCGACCTCGAGGACGGTCCTACCGCGCCGGCCGAGGTGAACCTGAAGAAGCAGAGCGCCAAGACGGCCCTCATCGAGGTGACCATACACGAAGGACGCAAGCGGCAGGTACGGCGCATGCTGGCTACGGTGGGGTTGCCGGTCGAAGAGCTTCACCGGCGCCGCTACGGTCCGCTGGGCGACAAGGGCCTCGAGCCCGGCGGCTATCGCGAGCTGGCCGGCGACGAGGTAGAGGCGCTGCGCCGTGCCGGCGAGGAAGTCGCCACCGCCGCCGGCCGCGAAGTTGAAGGAGAACCCCTGCCGCTGGCGGCCGAATCCAGTGTGTCCAGCGAACCTCTCGCGGCGGTGGCGGCCGACAGGCCCAGCGCGGGCGGCGCGCCCGCCGGCGCCGACCAGCCTGCCGACACCGACCGGCCCGGCGACTCCGACCGCCCCGGCGACTCCGACCAGCCCGGCGACTCCGACCAGCCCGGCGAGAGCGGCGACGCCAATGTATAATCTTGCGTCCTGCCCGCGAACCGGAGTGGCATGACCGAGCACACCCTTCGGCTCTTCGCGCTACGCGGCGCGACGACCGTCGACGCAGACACAAGCCAGGCCATCGCCGAGCGTACCCAGGAGCTTCTAGGCGCCCTGCTGCATCGCAACGCCTTGGTCGCGGACGATATCGTGAGCGTGATATTCAGCGCTACGCCCGACTTGCGCGCCGACTTTCCCGCCGTCGGCGCGCGCGCCATGGGCCTCTCGCAGACGCCGTTGCTGTGCTGCCAGGAGATACCAGTGGCCGGGGCCGTGGAGCGCTGCGTACGGGTGCTCATGCATGTCTATCTGCCGGCGGGCCGCACAGTACACCATATCTATCAGTATGGGGCGCGGCAGCTGCGCCTCGATCTGGCGGAGTAGCCGTGCGCTTCGCCGCCGCCGTGGCCAGCGTGAAGCCGTACGTGCCGGGTCAGTCTCTGGAGACGGTGATGAGGCGCTTCGGGCTTGCGGAGGTGGTCAAGCTGGCCTCCAACGAGTTTCCCCTGCCGCCGTTCGCCGAGGTCAAGCAGGTGATCTGCGAAGCCCTGGACGGCCTGAACAGGTACCCGGACGGCGACACTACCGATCTGCGGGCGGCCCTGGCCGCGCAGTACGCTCGCCCCGCCGCAGAGATCGTGGTTACGAACGGCTCCTGCGAGCTGCTCCTGCTGCTCGGCGAGGTGGTCCTCGAGAAGGGCGACGAGGTGGTGTTTGCCGACCCCGGCTTTCTGCTCTACGAGGGTCTCTGCCTGCGGCGCGAGGCCACGCCGGTGCGCGTGCCCCTGCGCGACTTCGAGCATGACCTCGAGGCCATGGTGAATGCGGTCACAGCGCGCACCAGGATGGTGATCGTCTGCAACCCGCACAACCCCACGGGCACGTACGTGCCGGTGGCCGCGGTCGCGCGCCTGGTGGAGGCGCTGCCCGACGATGTGCTGGTGGTCATCGACCAGGCGTACAACGAGTTCGTGACCGCCGCCGACGCAGCGGATGCGCTGGGTCTGCAGGCCGGCCACGGCAACGTGGTGGTGCTGCGCACATTCTCCAAGATCTACGGACTCTGCGGGCTGCGTGTGGGCTTCGGCCTGTGCGCCGCCGAGGTGAAGGCGGCCATCGACCGCGTGCGCCAGCCGTTCAACGTGAATCGTCTGGCTCAGCTAGCCGCGGAAGAGGCGCTCAAGCACCAGGATCAGGTGGCCCAGCGGAGCGCTGACAACGCCCGGCTGCGTGACTTCATGGTTGGCGAGCTCGCCGCGCGCGGTCGCGCCACCGTGCCCAGTCAGGCCAACTTCATGCTGGTCGACATCAAAGGGCTGCGCGTGCCGCACGAAGACGTCTGCGCCGCGCTTCTGCCCATGGGAGTGATCGTGCGTGACGGCACTATGCTGGGCTATCCGGGATGGGTCCGCGTGAGCGTGGGCACGCAGGCCGAGATCGAGTTCTTTCTGAGCAGGCTAGCCGCGCTCGAGGTGGCTGCTCGGGGTGGTGGCCGGAGGAGGTCAAGCCGGGCATGATGGTCATCATGCACGAAGAGGCGACCGAGCTGGAGATCGCTCACGTCGTCGCGCGCATCGAGGAGATCGGCGCCAGCGCCCATATCTCTCAGGGTGAGCGCGTCACCGTCATCGGTGTGATCGGCGACCGTGAGCAGATCACGCAGCTGCCCCTGGAGGCCATGGCGGGCGTGGCGCGCGTGGTCGCCATCCTGAAGCCGTACAAGCTGGTAAGCCGCGAGTTTCAGGCCCGCGACACGGTGGTCGACGTGCGCGGCGCCAAGATCGGCGGCGGGCACTTTGCCGTCATCGCCGGTCCCTGCTCGGTTGAGACCCCCGAACAGGTGCTCGAGGCCGCCCGGGCCGTCAAGGCGGCAGGAGGCCACATGATGCGCGGCGGCGCCTTCAAGCCGCGCACCTCGCCCTACGCCTTCCAGGGGCTCGGCGAGGAAGGGCTCAGGATGCTCGCCGCCGCTCGCGACGACACCGGCCTGCCGATCGTCACGGAGGTGATGGACCCGCGCGACCTCGACGTGGTCTGCGCCTGGGCGGATGTGCTCCAGGTGGGCGCCCGCAACACGCAGAACTTCCTGCTCCTCGCCGAGCTGGGCAAAGTCGCCAAACCCGTGCTTCTGAAGCGTGGTCCTTCTACCACGATCGAAGAGCTTCTCATGGCGGCCGAGTATGTCGTCAAAGAGGGCAACCGTGACGTAATCCTCTGTGAGCGCGGCATCCGCACATTCGAGACGGCGACGCGCAACACGTTCGATGTGAGTGCCGTGCCGGTGATCAAGCTCGCCAGCCATCTGCCGGTGGTGGTCGACCCGAGCCATTCAGCCGGCCGCCGCGACCTGGTGCTGCCGCTCTCCCTGGCCGGCGTCGCGGCCGGCTGTGACGGCGTGCTGGTGGAGACGCACCCCAATCCCGAGCATGCCCTCTGCGACGGGCCACAGTCGCTGCCCACGGCCGCCTTCGGTGAGTACGCGGCGCGCGTGCTCGACCTGGCGCGGTGGGCCGGCAAGAGTGTAGCGTGAGGCCGTGAGCACCACCGCCACAACCACCGTCGCCGTCATCGGCGTGGGCCTCATGGGAGGCTCACTGGGCCTGGCGGCTCGCGAGCGCGCCGGCGTTGCCGAGGTGCGCGGTTTCAGTCGCACGCGGGCCACTCTCGAGCTGGCCCTCGAGCGCGGGGCCATCACGCGCGCCTGCGACAGCCTCGCAGAGGCCGCCTCAGGCGCGGACATCGTGTTCGTCTGCACGCCGGTGCGGCTGGTGGTAGAGCACGTGAAGGCGGCCCTCGCGGCGGCCTCGCCGTCCGCCGTGGTCAGCGATGTGGGGAGCACCAAGGGACCACTGATGCGGGCCCTCACACCGGAGGAGCAGCAGCGCTGCGTGGGCGGCCATCCGCTGTGCGGCTCCGAGGCCGAAGGCGTGAGTAACGCCCGGGCCTCCCTCTACGAGAGCGCCACGTACTTCGTCACTCCGGGGGCCCACGTCGATGTGGCGGCTTATCAGCGGCTCTACGGCTTTCTCGGAGACATTGGCGCGCGGCCGGTGGCCGTGGACGCCGAGGAGCACGATCGCCTCATGGCGGTGGTCAGTCACCTGCCGCATGTGCTCGCCAACGTGCTCATGACACAAGCCGGGTTGCACACCGGCTCACGCGACGCGCTGCTCTCGGCGGGCCCCAGCTTTCGCGACCTCACGCGCATCGCCGGCAGCAACCGCCGTGTGTGGACCGACATCTTTCTCGAGAACCGCGCCGCCCTTCTGGCGGCGCTGGCGACCTTCCAGGAGGGATTGCAGGAGGTGCTGGAGGCGCTCGCCGCCAACGATGCCGCCAGACTGGGTGATGCCATCGGCCGGGCGGCGGAGCAGCGCGAGCGCCTGCTCGCGTCGGGCAGCCTGCCCGCGCGTCAGCTCCACCGTCTCATCGTGCGGGTCACCGACAAGCCGGGGGTGTTCAAGGAGATCATGGTGGCGCTGGGTGACGCCGGCATCAACATCGAAGACCTTTCTATGCACCACATGAGCGCCGAGCTGGGCGGCACGCTCACGGTGTACGTGCTCGGCGAAGAGGCGTGCCTGCGTGGTGAGCACGTGCTGGCGGCCCTCGGCTACGACGTCATCACGGCGAGCGCCGTGGAATGACCGTGGTGGCCGTCGACGGCCCGGTGGGCTCCGGCAAGAGCAGCGTGGCACGCATGGCCGCCGCGCGCTTGGGATATGTGTATCTCGATAGCGGTGCGATGTACCGCGCCGTGGGCCTTCTCGCCGCAGAAGCGGGCGTGCCGCTCGAAGAGGAGGCGGCCGTGGTGGCGCTCACCCGCACCGTGCACCTGTGGTTCGACGACGAGGGGCGGCTATTCGCCGGTGAGCGCGACGTGAGTAGGGAGATTCGCACACTCGAGGTAGGCGCGGCGGCCTCCAAGGTGTCGGCGCACCCCGGGGTGCGCCGTCTGCTCGTGGAGCGGCAACGCGCCCTGGCGGGCGATTCCAACATCGTCATGGAGGGTCGCGACATAGGCACCAACGTCTTTCCCGAGGCGGCCGTGAAGGTCTTCCTGACGGCGCGCCCGGAAGTGCGCGCGGCGCGCCGCGCCGAAGAGCTGCGCATCGCCGGCGAGGATGTTGACGAGGCGCACGTGTTGAGGGCGCTCAGCGAACGCGATCGCCGCGACTCCACGCGCGACGTGGCTCCGCTCTGCAAGGCCGCCGACGCGGTCAAGATCGACAGCTCCACCATGACACTCGCCGAGGTGGTCGATGTCGTGGTGCGCATCGTGCGGCAGAGGGTGGCGGCGTGAGACCTTGGGGCCTGCCGCTGGTGGGACACGGCGACAGCGGGCTATACACCTTCTGTCGCTTTCTCGCCGTGCCCATCTTTGGCGGCCTCTACCGCTGCCGGGTGAAGGGCAACGAGAATCTCCCGCGTGAGGGTGGGGTGATCGTCGCCATGAATCACAAGTCCAACATCGACCCGGTGCTGGCCGGCATGGTGTGCGACCGCCCGCTGCGCTACATGGCCAAGAAGGAGCTCTTCGGCAACAGTGCCCTGCGCAAACTCATTGTCACGCTCGGAGCATTTCCCATCGCGCGCGGCGCCGGCGACCGGGCGGCTCTGGCAACGTCGCTCGAAGTCCTCGCCGGGGGTGATGTGCTGCTCATGTTCCCCGAAGGCCATCGCCAGACCGACCACGCCGTACACGAGTTTATGCCCGGTGTGGGCATGCTCGCCCTGCGCAGCGGGGCCGCGGTGGTGCCGCTCGCCATGGACGGCGCGCAGCACATGGTGCGCGGCGGGCGGCCCGGACTGCCCGCTCTGCGGGCCAGCATGGGTCCGCCGCTCGACCTGAGCGATCTTACCGGGCGCAACAGCAAGACGTACCAGGAGGCGGCACGGCGTATGCAGGTGGCCGTGGGCGAGCTGTATGCGCAGCTCTGAGCAAGGCGACGAGAGGCGCTCTCGGCGCGGTCAGCGTCACGACGAGGGCGAGCGCCACGCCGATCTGCGCCAGGTCCTGGCCGGTGACGTGGAAATCGTGGTGGCGCGCTTCGCCGGCTACTGCTATGGCGTGGAGCGCGCCCTGCGTATTACCGAGGAGGCGCTCGAGAGCGCTCGGGGGCCGGTGGCCAGCCTCGGCCCCATCATCCACAACCCGAGCGTGGTCGGACAGCTCGAGGAGCGCGGGGTAGAGGTAGTCGATAACGTCGACCAAGCCGAGGGCTGTACGCTCATCGTGCGCACCCATGGGGTAGCTCCTCGGGTCATGGTGGGTGCTCGCGAGCGCCGCCTGGAGGTGGTCGACGCCACGTGTCCGTTCGTGGCAGTGGCTCAACGCAAGGCTGCGACGCTGCGTGACGCCGGATACGCCGTGGTGATCCTGGGGGAACGGCATCATCCCGAGGTCGCCGGTCTAGAGGGCTTCGCCGGCGAGCACGCCGCGGTGGTGGAAGACGTCGCCGGCCTGCCGCTGGAACAGCTTCGCGGTCAGCGCGTGGGCGTGGTGGTGCAGACGACGCAGACCACCGACAACCTGGCGCGCGTGGCGGCTGCCCTGGCGCCGGTGGCGCGCGAGCTGCTGGTGTTCAACACCATCTGCGACGCTACGGAGAAGCGGCAGGATGCCGCCTGCGAGCTGGCCGCAGAGGTAGACGTGGTGGTGGTGGTCGGAGGGCGCAATAGCGCCAACACGGCGCGTCTAGCGCAGCTCTGCCGGGCCATCGAGGAGCACACATACCACATCGAGTCGGCCGCCGAGCTGCGGGCGGAGTGGTTCACAGGGGTCAAGCGCATCGGCGTCACCGCGGGCGCGTCGACGCCCGACGAGGAGATCGAAGCCACGGTGCGGGCCCTCCAGGAGCTCAGTGGAGAGTAACGCGCGTGATGGCCGGGCCGCGCGGCGCGGCGAGGGTCGGCCCGCCGTTCCCGCCGGCCTCCCGGTAGAGGCCGTGGCGGCCGCGGCGGCGCGTGCCGGCCTGCGACCTGGCGACTGTGTGGTGCGGCTGAACGGTGCGTCGCCGGCGGACGTCCTCGATCTCGAGATGGCCGCCGCCGACGGCGCCCTGTGGCTCACGGTGCTCCGCGACGGCCACCCCCTGGACCTTACCGTGCCGCTGGGCGCCGGCGAGTGGCACGGGATCTCGCTGGGTTGGGGCGGCCTGGGGGCCGCGCCGCGGGTGTGCCGTAACCGCTGCCGCTTCTGCTTTGTGGACCAGGTGCCCCCGGGCTTGCGGGCGGCGCTCTCCGTGAAGGACGACGATTATCGGCTCTCGTTCCTGCAAGGGAACTTCATGACGCTCACCAACCTCACGCGAGGCGACTTGGAGCGTATCGAGAGCCTGCGACTGTCGCCGCTCTACGTATCACTGCATGCCTGGGACGACGCCGCCCGCGTGCGTCTCATGGGCCGCGCGGCGGCCGGCTCCCGAGCCGCGCTGCAGCGGCTTGCGGCGGCCGGCCTCAAGCTGCACCTGCAGGTCGTGCTGTGCCCGGGCTGGAACGACGGCGAGGTGCTCGCCGAGACTGTGGAGAAGGCCGCGACGCTAGGGTCCGTGGCCGATGTCGGCATCGTCCCCGTGTCGCTCGCCGTGGAGGGCGATCTGCGCCGCGTGACGCCCGGCGACGCGCAGCGGGTGATCGCCGCCGTGGAGAGCTGGCAGGCGCGCTACCGGCGCGAGCGCGGCACGGCCTTCGCGCACGCCGCCGACGAGTTCCACCTGGTCTGCGCGCGCCAGCCTCCGCCGAGCGATGCCCCCGAGCAGTATCAGAACGGCATCGGGATGGCGGCCCAGCTGCTCGACGAAGCCCGGCACCTGGCCGGCGCCGCAGAGGACGCGCCGGCCGGCGGTGAGCCCGGCCGGGCGCCCGGGCGTGGCCCGGGCGCGGTGCCCGGCCGGCGGCCCGTGCTCGCGACGAGGGGTCTGCGTATCCTGAGCGGCACGCTGGCCGAACCGGTGATCGCCGGCGCGGCGAAGCTGCTGGCCGCTGGCCACGCCGTGCCCGTGCGGCCGTTCGTGGTAACCAACCGGCTGTTTGGCCCGCACGTGACGGTGACGGGCTTGCTGGGCGGCGCCGAGGTGCTGGCCGCCTTGCGTGACGAGCCGCTAGGCACGGGCGAACATCTCATCGCACCTCGTGGCTTCCTGCCGGCGCAGATCGGGCGCACGCTGGACGACATCGGCGAGGGCGAGCTGGCGGCCGCCTGCGGCGGCCACCTCGTCATCGCCGAGTCGCTCCATGAGGCGTTTGCTACACTGTCTTCATGAAGACGCTCCCCACTATCGTCGTGGTCGGCTCTCCCAACGCCGGCAAGTCCACGTTGCTGAATCGTTTGAGCGGCTCACGGCAGGCTGTTGTGCACGAGACGCCGGGCGTGACCAGAGACCGCAAAGACATCGAGGTGGAGTGGGAGGGCCGCTTGATGACCATGGTCGACACCGGCGGCTACGATACGGCGGCCGACTCGCCGTTCGCCGGCCACATCCGCGAGCAGGTCGAGCTGGCCGTCGACTCGGCCGATGTGGTGCTGTTCGTGGTCGATGGTCGCAGCGGCCCCCTGGCCGACGACTTCGAGATTGCCGCGGTGCTGCGGCGGGCCCGCGTGCCCGTCGTGTTCGTGGCCAACAAGCTCGACGACCCACGAGCGCTGACGGCCGATCCGCTGCTGTACGAGCTGGGCCTCGGGGAGCCCCTGCTAGTCTCGGCAGTGCACGGTCTGGGCACCGGAGAGCTGCTCGACCGGCTGGTCGCCGAGGCCCGCGCGGTGCGCCCGGAGGCGTCCCCTTCGGGCGCGCCGGCCGGCGCCGAAGACAGCGAAGCCGGGTCACTCTTGGCGCCGACCGCTCCGTCGGAGATCCCGGTGGCCATCGTCGGCCGGCCCAATGCGGGCAAGTCGAGCCTCTTCAACGCCATCGTGGGGGAGCCGCGCACGATCGTCAGCGAGATCGCCGGCACCACGCGCGACGCCATCGACACCGCCGTGACCACGCAGGAGGGCACGTTCCGCTTCATCGACACGGCGGGCATGCGCAAGGCGGCCAAGGTGAGCGGGGTGGAGTACTACTCGTACCTGCGTAGTGTGCAGAGCCTGAACCGCGCCCACGTCGCCGTGATCGTGGCCGATGCCGCTATGAGGTTCGGCGAGCTCGACCTCTCGATCTGCGCCGAGGCGGCCCGTAACCACTGCGCCACGGTGATTGCCGTGAACAAGACGGACGTTGCCCAAGCGGATCTCGAGGAGATCGCCGGCATCGCCCGACGCAAGCTTCGTCAGAAGCCCGAGGTGATCCCCGTCTCGGCGCTCACACATCGTGGCGTACGCCAGCTTCTCACGGTAGTCGCCTCCCTGGAGGCTCGCTATACTGCCCACATCGGGACGGGTGAGCTGAACCGGGCGCTGGCCGATCTCGCGGGCGCCCGTCCGCTGCCCATGAAACGCGGCAAACGTCTGAAGATGTACTACATCGCCCAGTTCGGCACAGCTCCTCCGCGTTTCGCGATCGAGGTCAACGATCGCACGCTGGTTACGCGCGACTTCGGGTTCTTCGTGGAGAACCGCCTGCGCGCCCGCTACCAGCTCGACGGCGTACCGCTGGTCATCGATTTCAAGGGGAAGAAGTGATCGTCTTCGACATCTTCGCGTTCATCGCGCTCTTCGTGGCCGCGTATCTCATCGGGGCAATCCCGTTTGGGGTGGTGATCGGCAAGGTCTTCTACAATGTCGATGTGCGCGAGCACGGCTCGGGTAACATCGGCACGACCAATGTGTTTCGGGTGCTCGGCAAGCGAGCCGGCATCGTCGTGTTCGCCTGCGACATGCTTAAGGCGTTCGTGCCGGCGTTCATCGCGGCCCACTTTTTCAACCCGTGGTTCGCGGTGTTCATCGCCGCCGCGCCGGTGGTGGGGCACATGTACTCCATCTACCTCAAGGGCTCCGGCGGCAAGGGTATCGCCGCCGGCTCGGGCGCCGTGCTGGCGCTGGTGCCGGTGGTGTTCTGCATCATCATTGCGGTCTGGGTGGTGCTGGTGCTCGCCACGCGCTACGTGAGCGTCGCTTCTCTCGCGGCCTCGAGCCTGGTGCCGGTGCTGGTGATCTGGTTCGGCCATCCGTTGCCGTATGAGATCGGCGCTGTGCTCGTGGCGCTGATCATCTGGTGGGCGCATCGCGGCAACCTGAAGCGCCTGCTGAGCGGCAGCGAGCACCGCGTGACCTTGCCCTGGAGGCACGGCAACAAGCCCAGGCCCACGGCCTGCGCCAGCGGCGACGGCGGCTCGTAAAAGCATGCAGATCACGATCGTCGGCTCGGGGAGCTGGGGCAGCGCGTTTGCGCGCTTGCTCGTGCAGCGCGGCCACGATGTGCAGGTGCTGGCGCTCACCCGTGACGAAGCCGCGCAGCTCAACACCACACACCAGAACCCGCATTTTCTGCCTGGCGTCGTGCTGCCCGAGCAGATTCGCTTCGCAGCCATCGCCGACGCCGACGTCGGCGCCGCCGGCCTCGTCGTGTACGCGGTGCCCACGCAGGCCATACGCCAGGTGGCACGCTGGGTTGCTCCACGCCGCCCGTCGGGAGCCCTGCAGCTCTCGCTGGCCAAGGGCTATGAGCTGCACAGCCTCAAGCGACCGACCGACGTGATCGCAGAAGAGACCGGCGCGGCCGCCGCAGCGCTCTCGGGCCCCAATCACGCCGAGGAGGTGAGCCGCGACATGCCCTCGGCGACGGTGATCGCCGCGGCTGATGAGGATGCGGCCGACACCTTGCAGGCGGCCATCACGAGCGACACCTTTCGTGTGTACACGAACGACGACGTGGTGGGCGTGGAGTTTTGCGGCGCCGTGAAGAATCCCATCGCGGTGGCCGTGGGCATGAGCGACGGCCTGGGTTTCGGCGACAACTCCCGTGCGAGCCTTATCACCCGCAGCCTGGCCGAGGTCACGCGCCTCGGCATCGCACAGGGCGCGCACATCGCGACGTTCACCGGCCTAGCCGGAATCGGCGACCTCATCGCCACCTGCACATCGCGTCACAGCCGCAACCGGCTGGCTGGGGAGCTTCTCGCAAAGGGCGCCAGCCCGGCCGAGGTGGAGCAGGAGGTGGGCCAGGTGGTGGAGGGCATCCCCACCGCGCATGCGCTGCACGACCTCGCCGCGCGCCTCGGCATCGACATGCCGGTCACCGAGAACGTGTACCAAGTGCTCGAGGGCCGCCGCACGCCGCAGGAGTGCGTCGCCGATCTCATGGGCCGCGCCCCCAAGAAGGAACGACACGAAGACTGAGGCATCGCGTTGAAGTACGTCTCGGCCGTCTGGTAGACTCGCTCGGCCGTGAGTCGTCGCCTCGGTGCCCAGCGCTCAGCCACTGGGGCCTGGCGCGACCGTCATACGCTCAGCCCCATCCGTGCCGGCGCTTGCGCCGTGTCGCACGCGAAGCCTCAGGAGGTATGGTGGAGAAGAGGAACTACCTGTTCACGTCGGAATCGGTCACCGAAGGCCATCCCGACAAGCTCGCCGACCAAATCTCCGATGCCATCCTCGACGCGATGCTGGCCAGCGATCCGTACAGCCGCGTCGCCTGCGAGACATTGGTTACCACCGGCCTCGCCTTCGTGGCCGGCGAGATCACGACCGAGACGTACGTCGATATCCCGAAAGTCGTGCGCAAGACCGTGAAAGACGTGGGCTACACCGACGCTCTCTATGGCTACGACTACGAAACCTGCGGTGTGATGGTAGCCATCGACGAGCAGTCACCCGACATCAGCCAAGGTGTGTCGCAAGCCCTTGAGGTGCGCACCGACGTGAACGACGACGACGTGCTCGACTCGCAGGGTGCGGGCGACCAGGGCATGATGTTCGGCTACGCCTGCAGGGAGACCCCCGAGCTCATGCCGTTGCCGATCGCTCTGGCCCACAAGCTGGCGCACAGGCTCGCCGACGTGCGCAAGGCCGAGATTCTCCCGTACCTCCGACCCGACGGCAAGTCGCAAGTGACGGTACGCTACGAAGACGGCCGGCCGGCCGAGATCGTCAAGGTGGTGCTGGCCTCGCAGCACGCCGAGAGCGCCGACCTGCAGAGCATCATCTACCCTGACCTCATCGAGCACGTGGTGGAGCCCATCCTGCCCCGAGAGCTCTACAGCGGCAGGCTCGAAGATCTCGTAGTAATCAACGCTACCGGCAAGTTCGTGATCGGCGGACCCATGGGCGACTGTGGCCTCACCGGTCGCAAGATCGTGGTCGACACGTATGGTGGCTCCGCGCCGCACGGAGGCGGTGCCTTCTCGGGCAAAGACCCCAGCAAGGTCGATCGTTCGGGCGCCTACGCCGCTCGCTACGTCGCGAAGAACGTGGTGGCCGCCGGCCTCGCCGAGCGCTGCGAGGTGCAGGTAGCGTACGCCATCGGCGTGGCGCACCCCGTCTCGGTGATGATCGACTGCCGAGGCACCGAGAAGGTCGCTATCGCCACTATCGAGAAGGTCGTGAAGGATCAGTTCGACCTGCGCCCAGCCGCCATTCTGCGCGATCTCGACCTGCGCCGGCCCATCTATAGGAAGACCGCCGCCTACGGCCACTTTGGCCGCAACGACCACGACTTCACGTGGGAGCGCACCGACAAGGCCGCAGCTCTGCGCGACGCCGCCGGCCTCAAGGGCTGAGCGGCCGTCTCGCGTCTGGGAGGGCGGTGTAGCGTGAGCTACGCCGCCGTCTTTCCACTGGTGCGCACGCGCGCTTTCGCCGAGGCCTTTGACTACGAGGTTCCGGCGGAGCTCCGAGGACGTGCGGTCCCGGGGGCGCTCGTGGCCGTGCCTCTCGGCGCTCAGACGGTCATTGGCGCGATCCTCGCCGTGCGTGAGACCACGGTTCACATCGGCCGCGTGGTACCGCTGCGCGACGTGCTCGACGTGCCGGCCGTCCCCGAGGGCCTGCTGGGCCTGGCACGGCGCTTGCAAGAGTACTACCTGACCTCCTTCTCGGCCGCGCTCAATCTTGTGTGCCCGCCCACCGGGGCGCTCAAGGTGGTGCGCCGCTATGAGATCACGGCGGCCGGCGGCCGGGCCGTCGAGGCGGGCGAGGCGGGCGCTGCCGAGTTGGAGGGGCTGGCCGGCCACGACCTGCCGGCCGGGCCGCTGGGGCGCGCGGCCGAGCGCCTGCGGCGCAAGGGATGGCTACGCGTGGCCTATCGTGTGCGCGTGTCGGGGGCGGCGCGTCGCGGCCGGCGGTTGAGCCGCGGCGACGAGACGCCGTTACGGCTGGGCCAGCGTCAGCACGCCGCCTTACTTGTGGCGGAACAGGCGGGACCGCTCGACGAATACTCCTTGCGGGCGGCGAGCGGCCTTTCGGCGCCGGGTTTGCGCCGCTTGCTGGAGTCTGGCGCCTTGATCGTGGCTGACGAGGGCGGCGCCGAGTCACGGCCCGCCGCCGCGGGCGCCGCAGCCCTCAACGCCGTCCTTCGCGACGACCCTGCTTCTTGGGGAGCGACACCGCCGGGGCCGCCGGCCGCGCCGGCGCCCGCGCCGGCCGCCGCCGCGCAGGCCATGCGCCTGCGTGCCTGCGCCACGCTCGATGACGTACCCGACTTGCTGCCCGAACAGCGTCGCGCCCTGCATGCGATCTTGTGCGAAGCGAGGCCCGGCGACGAAGTGCTGGTGCACGGTGTCACCGGCAGTGGCAAGACCGAGGTGTATCTGCAGGCCGCCCAGGCCGCCCTGGAGGGCGGCCGGTCTGTGCTGTTTCTGGTGCCCGAGATCGGGCTCACTGGGCAGACGGTGGCTCGCGTCGAGCGGCGGTTCGCCGGCCGCCGGGTCGCCGTACTGCACTCGGGGCTCGCGGCGCGCGAGCGGCTCCTGGCGTATCGCTCCGTCGCTCGCGGAGAGGTGCGCATCGTGGTGGGCGCGCGCTCGGCGGTGTTCGCGCCGCTGGTCGACCTCGGGCTGATCGTAATCGACGAGGAGCACGACACCTCCTACAAGCAGGAGAGTGAGCCTGCCTACGACGCGCGCACCGTGGCTCGCTGGCGGGCGGAGCAGTGTGGTGCCGTGGTGGTGCTGGGCTCGGCGACGCCCAGTGTGGAGAGCTACGCGCGGGTGCCCCTGCATGCCGACCTGCGTCGGCGGGTCGACGGATCAAAGCCGCCGGCCCTGGAGATCGTTGATATGCGCGATCATCACGGCGTGTTCTCTCCGTTGCTGACCGGGGCGCTCAGCGCCACGGTCGACGCGGGCGACAAGGCCATCCTGTTTTTGAACCGGCGTGGCTTCGCCTCATATCTGGTGTGCGATCACTGCGGCTACGCCTGGATGTGCCCCAACTGCGACGTGACGCTCACGTTCTTTGGCGGGCGCGGCTTGCGCTGCCGCACGTGTGGCCACGCGGAGGCCGCGCCCGGCACGTGCCCGAGCTGCGGCAGCGCCGACCTTGTGCGCCTCGGCTTCGGCACAGAACGTCTCGAGCGCGAGGTGCACGGCTTGCTTCCGGGAGTGGAACTACTCCGCCTGGACTCGGATGTGGCCGCTTCGTATGCCCGTCTGCGGGCCGTGCTCGAGCGCTTTGCCGAGCCGGGTCCCAAAGTTCTGGTGGGCACGCAGATGATCGCCAAGGGGCACCACTTTCCCGACGTCACGCTGGTTGGCGTCGTGAACGCCGATCTCACGCTGCGCTTTCCCGACTTCCGTGCCGAGGAGCGAACCTTTGCCATGATCCTTCAGGTGGGGGGTCGGAGCGGCCGCGGCGACCATCCCGGACGCGTGATCGTGCAGACGTTGAGCCCGGAGGCGCGACCGATCGCCTATGCGGCCGCCGGGGAGGAGGAGCGCTTTTATGCCGAGGAAGTGGAGCGCCGCGCGGAGCTCGGGTATCCGCCGGCGGCGCAACTCGTGGGCCTCGAGCTCTCCGCCATGATGCAGGAGAAGGTGGCCATCGCCGGGCGGTTCACGGCCGAGAGGCTCGTCGCGCACCTGGGCCACGGCGAGCAAGTGCTGGGGCCGAGTCCGCTGTGGCGAGAGCGCGGACGGCACGCCTGTCGCGTGGTGGTAAAGACGACCGCGACAGGGGAAACTCTTGATACGCTGCGATCATGGCTGGACAGCAACCGCGACCGCTTCGCGGAGCGTGGAGTGAGATTGGTGCCCGACGTTGATCCGCAGTGGCTGTGAAGGTAGATCACCACCGCAGACGGCACGTGAGGTAGCATTACACCATGGCCCACACTCAAGAGAGCGATCGCGAACGTGAAGAGCTCAACCGGCGCCAGCGCGAGGCGCGCAAGGAGATCCGGGTGATCGGCGATCCGGTGCTGCGTGAGCGTGCCCACGAGGTGACCGTGTTCGACCGTGGCTTGCGCAAGCTGGCCAAGCGTATGATCCGCATCATGCACGACGCCCCCGGTGTGGGCCTGGCCGCTCCGCAGGTGGGTGTTCTGCAGCGGCTCCTCGTCTACGAGGTAGACGATGAACCTGAAGTGCTGGTGAACCCCGTGCTCGACGAGTTCTCCGACACCACGGAGGAGGCCGACGAAGGCTGCCTGAGCCTGCCCGGCGTGGTAATGCCGGTCGAACGACCGGTGAGCGTGCGCGTCCGCGGTTTCGACGCCTCCGGCGAACCTGTGGAGCTGCGCGCCGAGGGCATGACGGCGCGCGTGATCCAGCACGAATGCGACCACCTCGATGGCGTGCTCATCATCGACCGCACGACACGCAGCGCTCGCGCGGCGGCGCTGCGCGAGCTGCGTGATCGCGAAGACGCCGGCCTCGTCGGCGCGGTCGGCGGAGGCCTGTGAGCCGCATGCGGGTCGCCTTCGCGGGCACCGCGCCGTTCGCCGAGCTCGTGCTCGAGGGCCTCATGCTCTCGCACCACGTGGTTGTCGTCGTGGTCACCAACCCCGACCGTCCCAAGGGGCGGCACGGCACGCCCCAGCCACCCGGCGTGAAGGTGGTGGCGCAAGCTCGCGGTCTGCCGGTGCTGCAGCCGGCGGCGGTGTCGTCGCCGGCGGCCCTTGAGAATCTGCTCGCCTTCGCACCCGAAGCACTGGTCGTGTGCGCCTACGGACAGATCGTGGGTGAGGCCCTGCTAGACGCCCTGCCGGCGATCGTCGTGCATCCGTCGCTGCTGCCGCACTGGCGCGGAGCCGCACCCGTGGAGCGGGCGCTCATGGCGGGGGAGACGGAGCTCGGCGTGACGGTCCTGAAGATGACCGTCGGGGTGGACGAAGGCCCTGTGGGCGACGCGCGCCCAGTGCACGTGCCGCGCGACGCCGACGCCGGCCGGGCCTACGAGGTGCTCGCGCCGCCGGCCGTGGGCGGCGTCGTGGAGATTCTCGACCGCATCGCCGACGCCACTGTCATGTGGAAGCCTCAGTGTGGCACGCCGACGTATGCCGGCAAGATCGCGGCGGGCGACCGGTGGATCGACTGGTCGCGGGCGCCGCAGACGCTGGTCGACCAGATCCGGGCTCTGTCGCCGCACATCGGTGCCGTTACGGAGCTGCTCGGCAGGCGCACGCTCATCTGGAGGGCGCAGGCCGGCAGCGGTCCGCTCCCGGCAAGCCGGGAGCGGCTGACTCTGCCGGCCGACGACGGCTGGCTGGACGTGCTGGAGCTGCAGCAGGAAGGTCGCCGGCGCGTGACGGCAGCGGAGTTTCTGCGCGGCGCGGGCCGGCGGCTGGACGGATCGTGAAGGCGGAGGGCTCGGCGGGGGTGAGCCCGGCCCGCGCGGCCGCCTGGCAGGCGCTGCTGCGCTTGCGCGCCGGTGGCGCCCGGCTCGACGACTCGCGGGCCTCGCTTCCCGAGCTCGAGGGGCTGGAGGCACGCGATCGAGCCCTGGCCAACGAGCTCGTGTCCGGCGTGGTCAAGCGGCGCGCCTCGCTCGATGCGGTTCTGGGCGCGTTCACCCGAGCGTCTCTGGGCTCCACCGAGGGCGCCACGCTCGAGTTACTGCGTCTGGCCACGTATCAGCTGCTGTTTCTCGATCGTGTGCCGGCCTACGCCGTGGTGGACGATGCCGTGGCGTTAGCGGCCAGCAGCAACCCTCGCGCCAAGGGATTCGTGAACGCGGTGCTGCGCAAGGTGGCGAACGACGGGCGCGCCAGCCTCGCCGTCCTCGGGGACGGCGACGGAGGGCGCGCCTGGGCCGTGCGCTATTCCTGCCCGGTGTGGCTGGTGAGGCTCCTGCGCCGTGAGCTGGGCGACGCGCGCACGGAGCGCTTTCTCGAAGCCGCCAACGCGGCGCCCGAGCGTTGCCTGCGGGTGAACACCCTGAAGGCCGACATGGCGGCGGCGCGGCAGGCGCTGGCCACCGCCGGCTTTGCTACGAGCGGCGTACCGGGGTTGCCCGCGGCGCTCCTGTACGACGGTCCGCCGCTGGAGCGCTCGCAGCCGTTTCAGTCTGGCCTCGTGACGCCGCAGTCGCGTGGCTCTCAGGTGGCCGCCATGGTAGCCGCCGCCGGCATGCCGGCGGCGGCCGCTGCCGCCGGTAGGGGCGCTGCCGGTCCAGCCGTGCTCGACCTGTGCGCTGCGCCCGGCACCAAGACAGCGCAGCTCGCGGCGCTCTGGCCGCAGGCTCACGTCACCGCGGTCGACTCCGACGAGAAGCGTATCGCGGTCCTGCGCGACAATCTCGCGCGTCTCGCTGCCGCCGGTGTGAATCTCGTGCACGGCGACGTGCTCGAGCTGCCGGCCGTCTATGACCGTGCCTTCGATGTTGTGCTGCTCGACGCGCCCTGCAGCGGGCTGGGCACGCTCGCCTCGCGCGCCGATCTGCGCTGGCAGAGGCGCGCCGCCGACGTGGCGCGGCTGGCGCAGCTGCAGCGGCGCTTGCTGCGGCGCGCGGCGCGCTGCGTGCGGCCCGGCGGGGCTCTCACGTACGCCGTCTGCACGCTGCCGCACGCCGAGACGCTGGGCGTCGTGGAGTCGCTCCTCACCACGGGGGAGTGGGCGGTCGACGACCTGGGTGCCGCCTGGCCTGGCATGGCGCATCCAGATGCCGGCGGATACCTGCTCGCCCTGCCGCCGGAGCACGGCGCCAGCGGGTTCTTCGTGGCTCGGCTGCGCCGCATCGCGGCCTCGGGGTAGAATACCGGCGCGGTCCCTGAGGGCCGCGCAGCCAACGTCACGGAGGGGTCATGGACGGCCTGCTACACGAGATCAACGTCGCACCGTCGATCCTCTCGGCGGACTTCTCGCAGCTGGGCGCCGAGGTGGAGACGGTGCTCAATGCCGGCGCCCGTGTGATTCACGTTGACGTGATGGATGGCCACTTCGTACCCAACATCACCATAGGTCCACTTGTTCTGCGCGCGCTACAGCCGCTGGTGCACGGCGCCGGAGCGCTGCTCGACGTACACCTCATGATCGAGCACCCCGAGCGCTACGTGGCCGAGTTTGCCGCCGCGGGAGCCGATGCCATCTCCGTGCACGAGGAGGCCTGCGTGCATCTCCACCGCGTGCTCGCGCAGATTCGTGAGGTGGGGGCGTCGGCCGGCATCGCTCTCAACCCGGCCACGCCGCTCGAGACGTTGGCCGAGGCACGGGAACACTGCGACTTCGTGGTCGTTATGTCGGTGAACCCCGGTTTTGGCGGGCAGAGCTTCATCCCCACGTCGACCGCCAAGCTCAAGCACGCTCGCGCGTATCTGCCGGCGCGCGTTGCGATCGAGGTGGACGGGGGTGTGACGGCGCTCAATGCCGCCGAGATGGTCGCCGCCGGGGCCAATCTGCTGGTGGCCGGCTCGAGTGTGTTCGGCGGGCCCGACATCGAAGGTCGTTTCACGGAACTGGCGCGCGCCGCCTCGGGGAACGTATAATACGAAACAAAGATCAAGCTGCTTCAGGGCGGGGTGGAAGTCCCCACCGGCGGTTACAGCCCGCGAGCCTCTCAGGAGGTCGACCAGGTGAAACTCCTGGGCCGACGGTCAGAGTCCGGATGGAAGAAGCAAGCTGCGACGTCTCGGCGTCGTCTGCCCTGGGGCCTTGCTCCGGGGTTTTCTTATGGACGACGACAGATACATGGAGGAAGCGTTCGCGCTGGCCGAGAAGGGTCGCGGACGGACGCATCCAAATCCGCTGGTGGGCGCCGTGCTGGTGAAGGGCGGTGAGGTTGTGGGCCGCGGCTACCATATGGGCCCCGGCGAGCCCCACGCGGAGGCGATGGCTCTCGTCGAGGCGGGCGCGCGCGCCGGCGGCGCCACCCTCTACTGCACTCTCGAGCCTTGCGACCATCAGGGCCGCACGCCGCCCTGCGCCGCGGCGCTGGTAGCGGCCCGTATCGCGCGCGCCGTGGTTGCGCTGCGCGACCCCAATCCGCGGGTCGACGGCCGTGGCTTTGCCCGCCTTCGCGCCGGCGGCGTGGAGGTCGACGCGCAGACGGAGAAGTGGGGGGCGAGGGCTCGCAAGCTGAACGCTGCCTTCGTCAAGTACCACGAGACGGGTCTTCCGCTGGTGACGTACAAGGCCGCCATGACGCTCGACGGCAAGGTGGCGGCGGCCGGCGGAGACGCCCGCTGGATCTCCTGCCTCGATAGCCGCCGGGCGGTGCATCAGCTGCGCGCCACGGCCGACGCAGTCATGGTCGGTGCCGAGACTGTGCGGCGCGACGATCCGCAGCTCACGGTACGCTTGAGCGAAGGTCGCAACCCGGTGCGCGTGGTGGTCACGCATGGCGGCAAGCTACCCGCCGGAGCCAAGCTCGTGGCCGGCGCCCGTACAGCCCGCACGATCGTTGTGGCCGAGCGCACCAACGCGGCCGCGAGGCGTTTTCTCGAGGCCCGTGGCGTCGAGGTGATCGAAGTAGGTGCAGGGGGCTTGCACGCCGCTCTCGCCGCCCTCGCCGAGCGCGACTTGCTGGATGTGCTCCTCGAGGGCGGTCCCAGCTTGGCCGGCAGCCTGCTGGCCGACGGGCTCATCGACCGCCTGCTGCTGTTTGTGGCGCCGCTGATCGTCGGGCGCGGAGCGCCCGACCTGTTTGCGGCACCCGCCGTCGAGGCCGTGGCCGGCGCCTGGCGTCTGCACGACGTGGAGTGGCGCATGGTGTGTGACGACCTGCTGCTGAGCGGCAGCATCACGAGGCCGGAGGAGAACTAGATGTTCACGGGCATCGTCGAAGAGACAGGCACGTTGCGCGGGGTGCGCACCCGTGCCGAGAGCGTCGCGCTCGACGTCGACGCGGCTCTGGTGCTGGAAGGCTCGGCGGTGGGCGATAGCATCCTCACCGACGGAGTCTGTCTCACCATGACCAGGCTGCGTGCCGGCGGCTTCATCGCCGACGTGATGCCCGAGACGGTGCGCCGCACCACCCTGGCCAGGCGTCATGCCGGCGATCGCCTCAACCTCGAGCGTGCTCTGACGCTCGAGTCGCGCCTCGGCGGTCACCTGGTGGCCGGGCACATCGATGGCGTCGGCACGGTGCTAAACGTGGCCCCCGAGGGCGGTGCCCTTATGGTCGACCTGGAGGCGCCGCCGGAAGTAGCCGAGGTGAGCGTGCCACAGGGGTCGGTAGCCCTCGACGGCGTGAGTCTCACCATCGTCTCGGTGCAGGGCAGCCGGCTGCGCGTCTCGTTGATCCCGCACACCGCCGCGGTGACCACGCTGGCGCGCCTGGCACCGGGTGTGCACGTCAACCTGGAGGCCGACCTGATCGCCAAGTATGTACACGCGTTCGTCGCCGGCCAGCGGCCCGGCGGCGGACTCACCTGGGACAAGTTAGCGGAAGCGGGGTTCTGATGAGCTCAGACAACGTCCATCGGGGAGAAGTGCGCGATCAGCGCGCCTTCGCCTCCATCGAAGACGCCATCGTCGACCTGCGTGAGGGCAAGATGGTCATCGTCTGCGACGACGAGGACCGCGAGAACGAGGGCGACCTCACCATGGCGGCGCAGTTCGCGACCGCCGAGAAGATCAACTTCATGGCCAAAGAGGGCCGCGGCCTGATCTGCCTGTGCCTCACGCCGCAACGCTGCGAGGAGCTCAACCTGCCCCCCATGACGGCCAACAACCAGACGCGGCTGCAAACCGCCTTCACGGTGTCCGTCGAGGCTCGCGAAGGCGTCACGACCGGCATCTCGGCGGCCGATCGCGCGCACACGGTTCAGGTTGCCATCGACCCTGAGTCGCGGCCCACCGATCTGGTGCAGCCGGGGCACGTCTTTCCGCTCATGGCGCGTCCCGGCGGGGTGCTGGAGCGCACCGGCCAGACCGAGGCCGGGGTAGACCTCGCGCGCCTCGCGCGGCTCAACCCGACGGCGGTGATCTGCGAGATCATGAACGACGACGGCACCATGGCGCGGGTGCCGGACCTCATACCCTACGCGCGGAGGCACGGCCTCAAGATCATCACCGTGGCCGACCTCATCAAGTATCGCCGCCGCAACGAGAGGCTCATCCGTCGCGCGGCCACCGTGGCGCTGCCCACCAAGTACGGTGACTTCACCGCCGTCGGCTACGAGTCGGTGATCGACGGCGCCCACCACGTCGCCGTCGTCAAGGGCGACGTCGCCGGCAAGCGTGACGTGCTGGTGCGTGTGCACTCCGAATGCCTCACCGGCGACACCTTCGGCTCGCTACGCTGCGACTGCGGCGAGCAGCTCGCCGAGTCGCTGCGTCGCATCGAAGAAGAAGGTGCCGGCGTGGTGCTCTACATGCGGCAGGAGGGACGCGGCATCGGCCTCATCAACAAGCTCAAGGCGTACGCCTTGCAGGAGCAGGGCCTCGACACCGTAGAGGCCAACGTGGAGCTTGGTTTCGCCGCCGACCTGCGCGACTACGGTATCGGCGCCCAGATCCTCGCCGATCTAGGCCTCTCGACGATCCGCATCATGACCAACAACCCCAAGAAGATCGTGGCTCTCGAGGGCTACGGCTTGTGCGTCACCGGGCGCGAGCCCATCGAGGTGGCGCCGCGTGAAGACAACCTGTGCTACCTGCGCACCAAGAAGGACAAGATGGGCCACCTGCTCGAGCACGACGACCTGTTCACGCAGGACGAGGGGCTCGAGGGCTGATTCACGACGGCAGAAGGAGCCGCACGATGACCACCTACGAAGGCAAGCTGAGCGGCAAGGGCATGAAGTTCGCTCTCGTGGTAGGGCGCTTCAACGAGTTCATCTCGACGCGGCTCTATGAAGGCGCCCTCGATTGCCTGCGGCGCCACGACGTGGCCGACGGCGACGTGGACTCGGCCTGGGTGCCGGGGGCCTTCGAGATGCCGCTGGTCGCCAAGCGGCTCGCCGCCGTCGGCAAGTACGACGCCGTGATCTGCCTGGGCGCCGTGATCAGGGGGAGCACGCCACACTTCGACTACGTGGCCTCGGAAGCCGCCAAAGGCATCGCCAAGGTAAGCCTCGACAGCGGCGTGCCGGTGGTGTTCGGCGTGCTTACCACGGAGACCATCGAGCAGGCCGTGGAGCGTGCCGGCACGAAGGCCGGCAACAGGGGCTGGTCGGCGGCCGCGACCGCCCTCGAGATGGCCAACCTGGGGCGTGTGCTGCCCTGAAGAACGTCGTGGGAGGCTCTCGCCGTACGGGAAGCGAGGCACTGCGAGTTACGTGGGAGCCGGGCAGGGGCCGATGTGCCCACGGGCATATCCGGGCGTGCAGGCCTAGCGGGATGGGCTCTTAATGAGCAAGACCCGCGGGCGGCGGGTCTTGAGATCCGGCGCCGGCGCGGCGCCGAGGGCGAGTGGTGCGTCGTGATCGCTAGACGGCCTTGGTGACGCGGCCCGACTTGAGACAGCGGGTGCACACGTAGGCGTTCTGCGGGTGCCCGTCGACGAGGATGCGCACGTGCTGCAGATTGGGGTTGAAGCGACGCTTGGTGTGACGGTGCGAGTGGCTCACGTTGTTGCCGACCGCGGGCGCCTTGCCGCAGGTCACGCAGATCTTGGACATAGCCGTTCCTCAGCTTGATTGGTGATTGGTCGCGCTAGTATGCTGCAGGAAGCCGGGCAACGCAAACGGGCACGGCTGCTTGGCCTTCACTGTCCAGTGTCCACTTGAGGCGAGATGGCCCGTTTCAGCAAAGAGATGTCGATCTTCGAGGCGCTCTCCGAGGCGCCCGCCGCGCGCCAGGTGTTCGAGAGCCACGGCATGGCGTGCTGCCTGTGCATCGGCGCCCAATCAGAGTCCATCGAGTCTGGCGCCATCCTGCACCAGGTCGACCCCGACGTGGTCGTCGAGGAGCTCAACCGCCTCAGCGACGCAGAGGTCTGATCCCGTCAGGGACGGTCATGTCGTCCTCGGACCTCAAGTTACCCTTCTCGTCCGCCGGTCTCAGCGGCGGCATCACCATCGCCCATCAGGTCATCGCCAAGCTTGCCGGCAAGGCGGCCCGGGCCACCTACGGCGTGGTCGCTATGCAAGAGACGCCGATCCACAGGCTCGCCCACCTCTTTCGCGGGTCGGTGACCGACGGCGTCGAGGTCGACGTAGAAGGGGAGGTGGCGCGCGTCGCCTTGCACGTCGTCATGGAACGTGGCGTCAACCTGGCTCAGGTCACGGCCAACCTGCAGGAGCAGGTACGCTACCAGGTGGAGCAGGTCGGCGGGGTGCCGCTGGGCGAGATCAGCGTGCGGGTCGAGGATCTCCAGGATTGAACGTTCGTTACGCCGCCATCACGGTCGTCGAGGCCGCGCTCGCCGCCGTCGAGGCCGAGCGTGGCGTCATTAACGACCTCAATGTGTACCCGGTACCGGACGGCGACACGGGTACCAACCTGGCCCTCACCGTGCGTGCGGTAGTAGATGAGCTGCGTCAGAGCGACGCCGAGGGTATCCCGCTGGTGGCGGCCGCCGTGACCAAAGGTTCGCTCATGGGCGCGCGCGGCAACTCGGGCGTGATCCTCTCGCAGATCGTGCGCGGCCTGTGCGATGCCTGGGCGCGCTCCGAGCGCCTCACCACCGCCGTCTTCAAGCAGGCGCTGGGCGAGAGCGCTAACGCCGCCTACCGCGCCGTCAAGGAGCCGGTCGAGGGCACCATGCTCACCGTCGTCCGCGAGATGGCCGCCGCGGCGCAGGGTGTGCCCGACGCCTTCGGCCTCGACAAGCTGCTGGCGTCTGTGGAGGAGGCCGGCCGCATCGCCGTCGAGAAGACCACGGAGCAGCTGCCGGCTCTCGAGAAAGCCGGCGTGGTCGATGCCGGCGGCTACGGCCTGCTGGTGCTCTTTCGCGGCGTCTCCGCGGGTATCGCCAAGCTCATGCATGCCGGCTGGACGGTGGGCGCCGCCTCGGTCACGCTGCGCGCGACGCCGGGTGGCGCTACGCCTCATGGCGGCGCCCCGCTGCCCTCGGGATCCACCGAGCTCTCGTCACATCGCTACTGCACGAGCCTCCTGGTTCGCGGTCAGGCCGTCGACCGCGAAGCGTTGGAGGCGTTCCTCGTGGCTCTCGGCGACAGTACTCTCGTGGTGGGCGACGAGCGCATGCTCAAGGTGCATGTGCATGTGAACGATCCCGGCCTGGTACTCAGCGAAGCGCTCAAGTACGGGAGCATCGGCGAGATCGAGATCAACGACATGCACGAGCAGATCCGGGCTCGCGACGAGCGTCTGCAGGGCCCGCCCCAGGGCGCCGGCACGGTCGTCGTCGCGGTCGTCGCCGGCGAGGGTAACAAACGCCTCTTCCGGGAGCTCGGTTGCCAGGCCATCGTCGACGGCGGTCAGTCGATGAACCCCAGCGCGGCGCAGCTCCTCGAGGCGGTCGAAGCAGTCGCCGCCGATGAGGTGGTGCTGCTGCCCAACAACGGCAATGTCATCCTCACCGCAGAACAGGCCGCCGGGATGAGCGCCCGGCACATCGCGGTGGTGCCCTCGGTCTCGATTCCTGTGGGGCTGGCGGCGATGGTGGCCTACGACCCCGAGAGTGACGCGGTAGGCAACGCGCGGCTCATGCAAGACGCCATCCGGGGGGTGCACTCGGCCGAGGTCACGCGCGCCGTGCGCGACTCCGAGCTCGACGGCGTCGACGTGCGCAAGGGCCAAGCCATGGGCATCGTCGACGGCCGCCTGGTAGCCGCCGCCGACGATCTCATCGAGGCGTTCGCCGGCGTGCTGCAGGCGTTCGCCGACGCCGACGCCGAGTTCGTCACGGTGTTCACGGCGCTCAACGGCTCGGGTACGACGCGCGAGGAGCTCGAAGAGCTGGCCGCGCGCGTCGTACCCGACGCCGAAGTGCGTTTTCACGAGGGCGGCCAGCCGCTCTATCCCATCCTTGCGAGCGCCGAATGAGCGCCCTGCTCACGCTGGACAACACGGCCATCGTCTGCGATTCCACCTGCGACCCGCCGCCCGGTTTCTTTGCGCGCGACGGCATGTACCTGGTGCCACTCAAGGTGCACTTCGGCGACGAGACCTATCGCGACGGCGTCGACATGACCTATCTGGAGTTCTTCGCCAAGCTCAAGACGTCGCCGGTGCTGCCCACCACCTCGCAGCCCACGGTGGGTGAGTTCACCACCGTGTACGAGCAGGCCCGGCGACGCTACGAGCACGTGTTCTCCCTGCACATCTCGGGCGAGATGAGCGGTACGGTGCGGGCTGCCGAGCAGGCCGCTGCGCAGTTCGAGAACGTATACGTCTACGACATGCGCACCGTGACCTCGGCGCTCACCCTGGGCGCCGAGCGCCTGCGGGCGCATCTTGAGGAGGGTTGCACACTGGCCGAGGCGCACGCCTACGTGCGGCACTTCATCGATCACTCCAGCTTGCTCATCCACGCCGCCACGCTCGAGTACCTGCGCCGGGGCGGTCGCATCGGGCGCGCCGCCTCCTTCGTGGGCGGCGTGTTCGACATCATGCCTCTCGTCTATGCCCGCGACGGCGTGCTCACCGGCTACGCCAAGGTGCGCGGCCTCAAGAACGCCATGGCCGGCATGCAGCGCTTCGTGGAAGAGAACAGCAGGCCCGACGACGAGCTGTACTTCGTCGTCATCGACGCCATCAACGACGTGGAGCCGCCGCTGATCCGCGAGATGATCGAGCGCCTGCGGCCCAACGCGCACTACGTCTGCCACGGCCATGTGGCGGCCGTGGTGGGCACGCACATCGGCCCGGGAACGTCGGCGTTTGCGATGATCGCGGAGTGACCGAACCGCGACTCCCGCTCCGCTTCGGCGGTGGCCGGTACCAAGAACGGCCGCCTGTTCCGCGACTCTTCTTCCATCCTTCGGCGCTGGAGCGCCCGCTGGGCGACCTCGAGCACGTCACGGGCGCCGTCGCCAAACGTCTTGCGAGCTTCGGCCTGAACACGGTCGGCGACCTCGTCGAACACTATCCGCGGCGCTACGACGACTTCCGCGAGCGCAAACAGATTCGCGACCTCAAGGTGGGCGAAGAGGCCACCGTGCGCGGCATCGTGGGGCGCGTCAGCGGCGACCGCACGGCGCGGCGGCGGGTCGACATCGTGCGCGCTGTGCTGCGCGACACCACCGGGCATATCGAGGCGGTGTGGTTCAACCAGCGATATCTCACCAAGGTGCTGGAGGAGGGTATGCACCTGAGCGTGCGGGGCACGTTTCGGCCGCAGGGCGGGCGAGCGTCGTTTGTCGTGAAGAGCCATGAGATCCTCGAAGAAGAGGACGGCGAGACCGTGCACACCGAAGGTATCGTGCCAGTGTATTCGGCCAGCGAGCAGGTATCGGCGCGTCTGCTGCGGGGTGTGCTGCGCGCCGTGGTGCCGGTGATGCGCAGCCTCGGCGACCCGTTGCCCGCGTCGCTGCGCGTGCTTGAGGCCCTGCCGTCGCGCGCCGCTGCCACGCTGGCCGTGCATCTGCCGCGCGACCTGGGCGAAGCCGGGATCGCGCGGGCCCGTCTGGTGCTGGAGGAGCTGCTCCTCATGCAGGTGGGGCTCCTGCTGCACAAAGGCGAGCAGCAACGCCGCATCACGGCGCCGGCTCTCGCCCCGCCCGCGGAGCTGAGTAAGACGTTCCTCGAGTCCTTGCCGTTCGCGCTCACCACGCACCAGCGCGAGGCGCTCGACGAGCTCGAAGGCGACCTCACGCGCACGGTTCCCATGCGTCGCCTGCTGCAGGGCGACGTGGGCTCGGGGAAGACCGTGGTCGCGCTTTATTGCCTGGTGCGCGCCGCCGAGAAGGGCCTGCAGGGCGTGCTCATGGCACCCACCGAGACACTGGCCGCCCAGCACGCCGAGACGGCGGCGCGGCTGGTGGGCCCACTGGCGCCGGCCGAGCTGCTCACCGCGTCACTGACGGCCAGGGAGCGGCGCACCGTACTGGAGCGGATCGCGAGCGGTGCGACGCGCCTCGTGATCGGCACGCACGCGATCCTGCAGGAGGACGTGGAGCTCGCCAATCTGGGCCTCCTCGTGGTCGACGAGCAACACCGCTTCGGTGTGGAGCAGCGTGACGCCCTGGTGCGACGCGCCGAGCGCCACGGGCATGCCCCGCATGTGCTGCATATGACGGCGACACCTATCCCGCGCACTCTCGCACTTACGGTGTACGGCGACCTCGACATCACGACCATCGCGGGCGTTCCGGCGGGCCGCCAGCCGGTGGCCACCCGCCTGGTCGAGGAGGGCCAGCGTGAGATGGGCTACGAGTTTGTGCGCAAGCAGATCGCCAAGGGCCGCCAGGCGTACGTCGTGTGCCCGGCGATCGACGAGTCGGAGTCGATCTCGGCGGCCACCGCGCTGGCCGAGGCGCAGCGCTTGCAGGCGGGTCCGTTCAGCGCCTCGCGGGTGGGCGTGGTACACGGCCAGCTCAAGGCCGCCGAGCGCGACACGGTGATGCAGGCGTTCAAGGCCGGCGAGGTACACGTGCTGGTCTCCACGAGCCTCATCGAGGTAGGCATCGATGTGGCCAACGCTACCGTGATGATCGTGGAAGGCGCCGAGCACTTCGGCCTCGCCCAGCTGCACCAGCTGCGCGGCCGCGTGGGGCGCGGCTCGGCCAAGTCGTACTGTCTGCTGTTCTCGCAGGCCGAGACCGGGGCCTCCCGCGCCCGTCTCGAAGCCCTCCTCGAGACGAACGACGGTTTCGCGCTCGCCGACCGCGACCTCGAGATCCGCGGCGAGGGGCAGGTGATGGGCGCGCGCCAGGCGGGCGTGCCCGATCTCAAGCTCGCCCGCCTGGCGCATGACCGGGAGGCCTTGCTACGGGCGCGCACGCTGGCCGCCGGCATCCTCGCCGCCGACCCCTCGCTGAGCGCGCCCGTCAACGGGCCGTTGCGCGCCGCCGTGGAGGCCGCCTTCGGCCACGAGCTCGCCTGGCTGCTGAAGGCTTGACGGCGCGGCGCTAGTGTGCGGTGTGCCTGCGGCTCACCACACGGTAGCCCGCCTGCGCTGGCTAGTGTGCGGTGCGCCTGCGGCTCACCACACGTTAGCCCGCCTGCGGTGGCTAGTTGCGGCGGGCCCCCCGGGTCACCTGCCGGCGCCGGCCGGCGGCGCGCTCCCGTATACTCTACTGATGCGTACGCCTGAGTTGATCGCGACCCACACCAACACCGACTTCGACGCCTTTGCGGCGATGGTAGCCGCGCATAAGCTCTATCCCGAGGCCGCGGTGTGCCTGGGCGGCGCGGTCAACCGCAATGTGCGCGACTTTCAAGCTCTCTACGCCGACCTCATTCCCGTGGTCGATCCCGGCGACGTTGAGCGTGAGAGCGTGCGACGTCTCATCCTGGTCGATACGGTGCACGCCAATCGCCTCGGCGACCTGGCCGACCTGTGCGCCCGCGACGACGTGCAGGTTGTGGCGTTCGACCACCACAGTCACGCCGGCGACCTGCCGCCGTTCATCTCTCCCGAGAACCTCGTGAGCTCGGCCGACGGTTCGCTGGTCACGCTCCTCGTGGGCATCGTCGCCGAGCGTGGCATCGCCATTACCCCGTTCGAAGCGACCGTGTTCGCCCTGGGCATTCACGAGGACACAGGCTCGCTCACCTTCTCAACCACCACCTCCCGCGACGCCGAAGCCTTAGCGCTGTGCATGCAGCGTGGCGCCGACACCGCGCTGCTCGAGAAGTGGCTCACCAACGCGCTCACGCAGGCGCAGCGCCACACGCTGGCGGCGGCTCTGGAGGCCGCCGAGGAGCTCCCCGTGGCTGAGGCCACCGTGCTGGTTGCCGCCCTTCGCCAGGATCTGTATGTGGAAGGCGTCAGCGTGGTGGCGCATCGCATCATGGATCTCACCGGCTGCGATGCCTTCTTCTTGCTGGTGGCCATGGAGAGCCGGGTCTTCATCACCGCGAGGAGCCGCGGCAACCGCTTGGATGTGGCCAAGGTTCTGGCGGTGGTGGGCGGCGGCGGCCACGCCGCCGCCGCCTCGGCCGTAGTGAAGGACCGGGCGCTGGACGAGGTCGCGGCGGCCGTGGCCGGCGCCGTGCCGGCCGCCCTGGCCGCGGTGCGCACCGTGGAAGATGTGCTCGTGCCGGCACCGCCGGCGGTGAGCCTCGCCATGCCGGTGGACGAGGCCTCCCTGGAGTGCCGCCGGCGCCATCTCGCCGGTGTGCTGGTGGCCGACGGCGAGCGCCTGGCCGGCAAGGTCGCGCTGGTCGACCTGGAGCGTGCCGCTGCCCACGGCCTGGGGCACGCCCCGGTCAAGGCGGTGATGAGCTCGCGGGTTACCGTGATCGGCGCACACACGCCTCTCGATCGTGTGGCGGCGATCGTCTCCCAGGAGGAGATCGGCTGGGCAGCGGTGGTGCGCGATGCGCGGCAGACGGAGTGGACCCGTGGAGATATCATCGGCGCCGCCACCCGCGCGGCGGTGGCGGGTAGCGCTGGCGCGGTGGAGCCGGAAGCCCCCGTGGCTGCCAACCTCGCCGGAGCCCTGGGAGAGCTGGATCTGGACGGCGTGTTGCGCCAGGTCCAGGCCGTGGCCGCAGGGGTCCGCGGTGCCTATCTGGTGGGCGGTGCCGTGCGCGACCTCCTGCTGGGCGAGCCCGGCTTCGATATCGATATCGCCGTGGAGGGCGACGGCATCGCCCTGGCCAACGATCTCGCCCGGCGCCTGCACGGTCACGTGCGCCCGCACGAGAAGTTCGGCACCGCCGTGGTGGTAGCGCACAATGCCCGCGGCGGGCGTCAGCGTGTCGACGTGGCCTCCACGCGCTCCGAGTCGGTACGAGCATCCGGCGGCGCTGCCCAAAGTGGAGCACGCCGGCATCCGCAGCGATCTGGCGCGGCGCGACTTCACCATCAATGCCATGGCCGTGTCGCTCAAGCCCGAGAACTACGGCGACCTGCTCGATTACTTCGGCGGCCTCACCGACCTGGAGGCGCGGCGTATCGTGGTGCTGCACAACCTGAGCTTCATCGAAGACCCTACGCGTATCTTGCGCGCCATCCGCTACGAGAACCGTTACGGCCTGCGCATGGACGAGCACACTCTCAATCTGGCGCGCGCCTGCTGCGCCATGGACCTCGTGGGCGATCTCTCGTCGGCGCGTCTGCGTGACGAGCTCATCGCCCTGCTCGACGAGGAGAAGGTCGACTTCTCGCTGCAGCGCATGGAGGGGCTGGGTCTGACTCCCTCGATTCACGGCCGCTTGCGTGCCGGCCGGGTCACGCGCGACCTGGTGAGCCGCGCCGATCGCCTGCGTCGGGAGCATCGTCTCGCGGCCGAGATGCCGCGCTGGCGCCTGCGGCTGGTATGGCTCCTGCGCGAGCTCGAGCCCGAGGAGATCGCCATGTGGACAGAGCGCCTGCGCATCAGACGCGGCGACGCCGAGGTGCTGGAGCGGGCGCTCGTCGTCGGCCGGCGCCTGGTCGAGCGCGTCAGTCGCGGGCCGGGCCCGGCCGATCTGTATGAGCTGGCCCGCGGCGAGCCGCTCGAGGCGATCGTCGCGGCCATGGTGCTAGACAGCGCCGGGGCGGCCGCTGGCCTGCTCGGGCACTTTCTCGACGTTACCCGCCACGTGCGCTTGGAGATTCGCGGCGACGACCTCCTGGCCCTGGGCTTCAGCGCCTCGCCGGAGATGGGCGAGGTGCTGCGCAGCGTGCTGCACCTCAAGCTCAACGGCGTGGTGCACAGCCGCGCCGACGAGCTGGCCGCGGCCGAGAGGCTGCGGCGGGGCGGCCGATGACCAATACGCTGCTGGCACGCTTCCTCGTCATCTCGCCGCTGCTTCTCGTAAGCCTGGTTCTGCACGAGCTGTCACACGGGTGGGTGGCGTGGCTGCTTGGCGACTCCACCGCCAAAGAGCAGGGCCGTCTGACGCTGAATCCCATCCGCCACATGGATACCTGGGGCACGGTGATGCTGGCGGTGACCTTCTTCGGCTCACAGGGCACCTTCTTCTTTGGATGGGCCAAACCGGTACCCATCGGCCTCTGGCGTCTCAAGGATCCGCAGCGGGGGATGATGCTCGTGGGGCTCGCCGGCCCGGCGGCCAACCTCACGGTGGCGCTGGTCGCGGCCGGCCTGATCTGGCTCACCTACACCTGGAGTCTCTTTCTCGCCCAGGCACTGGTGATGCTGTTCAGCCTCAATGTGATACTGATGACCTTCAACCTGGTGCCGATTCCGCCTCTTGACGGCTCGCGTGTGCTGGGCGGATTTCTGCCACGGCGGACCTATGCGAGCTGGCTGGCGCTGGATCGGTACGGCAACTTCGTGTTCCTCGCGCTGGTCGTGATCATGCTGGCCCTGCCCTCGGTGTTTCAGGCGACCATCGGCGCGGTGCTCCAGTGGTCGTATCACCTGCTGCCGGGCGGCTGAGGCGGTGAGCGAGCACTTCATGCTGCAGTGGCGCGCGGCCGGCGCCTTGCACTGGCTGTGGTGGGAAGGCGCCGGGGTGGTCGCCGCCTTCCCCTCCCGGGAGGGCGGCGTCTCGCCGGCGCCCTACGAGAGCCTCAACCTGGGTCTCTCCGTCGGCGACGAGCCGGCTAACGTGCGGGAGAATCGCCGGCGTCTCTGTGTCGCCGTGGGCCTGCCGCAGCAGCGCCTGGTGGTGCCGGGTCAGGTGCACGGCACAGAGCTCGCCTGGGTCGGAGAGGCCGAGGCTGGGCGTGGCGCCGGTGATCGCGAGACGGTCGTCGCCGGGCACGATGGGTTGCTGACCCGAGCCACTGGGCTGGGCCTCGTGGTGAGCTACGCCGACTGTGTGCCCGTCGTGATCGCCGCTCGCGGCAGCGACGGACCGGAGCTGGCCGCCGTGCACGCCGGCTGGCGGGGCATGCTTGCCGGCATCGTCGGGCAGGCGGCCGCGGCATTGGCCGGCCGCGGCACTCTGCTGGGTGCCGTGGTGGGACCGAGCATCGGGAGGTGCTGCTTCACCGTCGACGACGCCCTGCGGGCTCGTTTCGCGGAGCGCTTCCCAGGGTCGGCCGGCGCGGATGGCGTAGACCTGTGGGCCTGCGCGCGCGCCGATCTGGAGGCCGCCGGCGTGCCGGCGGAGGCCGTTACCGTCGCCGGCCTGTGCACGGCGGACGACCCACGGTTCTTCTCGCACCGCCGCGACCACGGCTTGACAGGCAGGCATCTGGCGATAGCTTGGCGGCAGGAAGCGTGACCTGTGCCCAGAAGAGTGCCGCTGGAGGAGGCAGACACGTGGTGCAGCAGTACGTTCCCAGAGCTGAGGTGGTGCGCGAGCGGTTCGCGGAGGTAGAGGACCGGGTGGCCGAGGCGGCCAGGACCGCCGGGCGCGACCCGGCCGCCGTGCGCATCCTGGTGGCTACCAAGTACGTGGCCGCCGAGCACCTGGGCGTCTTGCGCGACGCCGGCGTGCGCCTCATCGGCGAGAATCGTGCGCAGGATCTGGTGGCCAAGCATGAGCTGTACGGAGAAGCCTTTGACTACCACTTCATCGGGCACTTGCAGAGCCGCAAGACCAGGCTGGTGCTGCCCGTGGTGAGCCTCATCCATTCGGTGAGCACCATGAGCGTGGTGCAGGAGATCGAGGCGCGTGCCGAGAGCGTCACGGAGGTGTTGCTCGAAGTGAACATCGCGCGGGAGGAGAGTAAGAGTGGCGTGCTGCCGGCTGCGGCGGACGCCTTTCTCGAGCAAGCCGCGGCCTGCGAGAAGGTGCGCTTTACAGGTCTTATGTGCATGCCGCCGCTGGCGGCCGACGCCGAAGACACGCGTTCCTACTTCGCACACACGCGCGATCTCGCGCAACGGCTTTCGACAAAGTGGAGTGACAAGTATACTTTCGCGCAGCTATCGATGGGCACGAGTGCCGACTACGAGGTCGCGGTGCAGGAGGGAGCGACCATCGTGCGTGTGGGCAGTGTGCTCTTCTGACCCGGTAGGGAGGAACCTATGGGCCTAGGCGATTCGTGGCACAAGGTGGCTGTGTATTTCGGCATAGCCGACGACGACGACGACTACGACGAAGACGAGACGCTGGCCCCGCACGAGGAGCTCGAGCGCTCGTATCAGGAACGGCCCAACGTACGCAAGCTCAGCAGCAGCCGCGGCCGCAGCGACTACGATGACATCTTCGCCGACGAGCCGCGCCGGCGTCCGGCGTCGGCGGGGGTCGTGCGCGCCGTCGAACCCCCGCGGCCCTCGCGCGTCGAGGTCCATCTGGTGATCCCGAAGAACTTCAACGACGCGCAGCAGATCGCCGACAAGTTCAAGATCGACGTCCCCGTGATCGTCAATCTCCAGGGCGCCGACACCGACTTGGCCAAGCGTCTGATCGATTTCGGCAGCGGCCTCACCTACGCGCTCGACGGCGGCATGCAGAGGGTCGGCGACAAGATCTTCCTGCTTACCCCGCGCAACGTTGAGGTCTCGGCCGAGGAGCGCGCGCGTCTCATTGAGAAGGGCTTCTTCAATCAGTTCTGAGCGCAAACTCGCGGTGGCGTCGTGAACGTGGGTCTCATCGGTGCGGGCCATATCACGCGGGCGCTGGCCGAGGGCTGGAGCCGTCCCGGGCTTGAGCCTGCGCCTCACCTCACCTTCTATGACGTTGTGCCCGAGAGATCTGCCGAACTGGCCGCCGTATCCGGCGGCGCTGCCGTCTCTACGGCGGCCCAGCTCGTGGCCGGCGCCGATCTTGTGGTAGTCGCCGTGCAGCCCCAACACGTCGAGGGTGTGCTCGCCGAGATCGGCTCGTTGCTCGGCGAGCGTCCCCTCGTATCGGTCGCCGCCGGTGTGACCATGGCGCGCTTGCAGGCGGCTCTGCCGGCCGCCAGCCACGTGGCCAGAGTGATGCCCAATGGGGCGGCCGCCTTGGGCCTGGGCGTCTTTCTCTTCGTGCGCGGCACGTTGAGCGCTCACGAGCAGCAGGCCGTTGACGGGCTGCTGGCTCGGGCCGGGACCGTGCTCGCACTCGACGAGGAGCTGTTCGACGTGGCCACCGCGGTGGCCGGCTGCATGCCGGGACTGCTGGCCGCCCTGGTGTCACAGTTTGCCGCCGCGGCGCAGCGGCATGGAGTCTCGCCAAGCGACGCGCGCACGCTCGCCATTCAGGGGGTGCACGGTGCCGCGGCCCTCATCGCCCGCGAGGGAGATCCGGCCGTGGTGATCACCGCGGCGGCCACTCCGGGCGGCATGACCGCGGCCGGCATCGAGGCTCTCGAGGCCGGCGGCGCGGCGGCCGCCGTCGAGGCGGCCGTCACTTCTGCTGCGCGGCGCGCCAAGGAGCTGGCGTGACGGTGGGGAATCAATGGGGAAAAGCATGAGGAGCATCCGCGACGCGAGACCGCGCCGGTCAAGGGAGTAGCGCATGAAGCTCACACCACTGGACATCCGTCACAAAGACTTCAAGCGCGGCATGCGCGGCTACGCCGACGTGGAGGTCGATGAGTTCCTCGACGAGGTCGCCGACGAATACGAGCGACTCTTCAAGGAGGGCATCGACCTGAAGGAGCGTGTGGAGACTCTTGAGGAGAAGGTGGCAGGGTATCGCCGCATCGAGGAGACCTTGCAGAAGACGCTCATCTCGGCGCAGGCGAGCGCCGAGGAGCTGAAGCAGAACGCGAGCAAGGAAGCCCAGCTCATCCTGCACGAGGCCGAGCTCAAGGGTCGCCAGATGGTGAACGAGGCGTACACCGAGAGGCAGAGCATCGAGCAGGCCGTGGCCAAGCTCAAGAGCGCCGAGCAAGACTTCCGTTTCAAGTTCCGCCAGCTACTGCAGGGGTATCTCAGCCACATCGAGGATGCCTCCGTCGAAGCGGCCGCCAGTGAGGCTCAGCTGGAGTCAGACTTCGCCCGTCGCGCCGAAGCCATCAAGGCGGCCATCAGCCGCGAGGGGGCCGGATCCGCGGCGGCGGAGGCGGCCCCGGTCGCGCCGCCGGCACCCGCCCAAGCCGCGCCAGGCCGAGTCGCGGCAGATGGCTCCAGCGGAACGTGCGGACGTCACCCAGGTGCCGGTCTCGACGGCGGCTCAGGCTCAAGCTCAAGCGTCAGTGGCGGCGGTGCCGGCGGTGGGCTCGCCACCCGCGGCGAATGCGTCGGCCGCGCCGGCGCCCGCCGCGCCGGCCGCGCCCGTACCTGCTCAGCCCGGACCCGGCGCGTCGGCTTCGGCGAGAGACCGGGCCCTGTTCGGAGAGAGCGACGATCTGCTGGCGGACGTCGATAGCGGGGTGAACGAGAACGAATTCAAATGGTGAGGCGGAGCCCCTGCGCGTTGCGGCCGGCGGCGTGAGCCTCGCTGTGTGGGTCACGCCCGGCGCGCGCGTCAGCGAGCTGGGCGGCGTCGTGGACGGCCGCTTACGCCTGCGGCTGGCGGCCCCCGCGCACGAAGGCAAGGCCAACATCGAGCTCGTGCGCTTCGTGGCGCACACGCTGGGGGTGGCGCGCGCCGACGTGCGCCTGGTGGCCGGCGCTGGCGGACGACGCAAGACGGTTCACGTGCGCGGCGTAGATGCGCAAGACGTGCGTCGCCGCCTCGCACTGCCACCGACGTGAACATGAACGGCTCTACGGCGGCAGCACCGCCTGGGAACGAGGGAGATCTCCATGGCTAGACTCGCGTACTGCAAGGTGTGCAAAGCGACGTATCCCTTGAACGTCGTCCACAGCGATGGCGGACGCTCCGGCAAGACCAAGGAACCGGCCTGCCCCATGGGGCACACCGAGATCGAGGAGCTGGACGCACCGCGCAAGCCGCGTGGCAAGAAGTAGCCGTCGGCTGGGCCTGGCGCTGGCCCTGGCGGCTGCCGTCTTCGTCGCCGACCAGGCGACCAAGTGGGAAGTTCGCGGCCATGCTGGGCGCCTGCCGTGGCACGTCTTTGCCGGCCTCAGCATCAGCCTCAACTACAACTCGGGCGTTTCCTTCAGCCGCTTCGCCGGCGGGGGTGACGCCGTCATCGCCCTGGTCGCCGCCGTGGTCGCCGCCGTCACAGCGGCGCTGGTGCTGGCGCCGCCGCGCTTCAGGCCCGCTCTAGGGGTGATCCTCGGGGGAGCCCTCGGCAATCTCGTGGATCGTTTCCACTACGGTTCCGTGGTCGACTTCATCGCCGTGTACCGCTGGCCGCCCTTCAATGTGGGCGATGCCGGCATCCTGATAGGCACGGCGATCCTCGTGGTCGAGGTCATGCGTGCCACCCGAGGCTGAGCCCGAGCGACGCTTTGCGGCCGCCGAAGAAGAGGCCGGCGCGCGCTTGGACGTAGTCCTCGCGGCGCGCGCCGGCCTCTCCCGGGCGGCCGCCCAGCGGCTCATCGAGGACGGCCGAGTGACGGTCTCCGGCGGGGCGGCGCGCAAGCACCAGGAGCTGCACCGCGGGGAAGTGGTCACCTGGGAGCCGGCGCCGCCGCAGCCTCCGGCACTGCAGGCCGAAGACGTGCCCTACGCCGTGGTCTACGAGGATGACTGGCTGCTGGCGGTAGACAAGCCCGCCGGAGTGGTGGTTCACCCGGCGCCCGGTCACGAGCACGGGACCCTGGCACAGGGGCTCATGGGGCGTGGCGCCGCCGGTGGCCACGAGCTGCGCCCGGGCATTGTGCACCGCCTCGACAAAGACACGTCCGGACTTCTGATCGTGGCGAAGGGCCAGCCGGCCTACCAGGGGCTGGTCGCCGCCATGCAACGCCGCGCCGTCAAGCGCGTCTACCTCGCTCTGCTCTGCGGCACCCTGCCACAAGATGAGGGCACTATCGACGCTCCCATCGGCCGCCACGTGCGCGACCGCAAGCGCATGTCGTTGCACACCGTCGCCGGCCGGCCGGCTGTGACCCACTTTCGCGTGCTGGCGCGCGGCGCCGGCTACAGCCTGGTGCGGGTACAGCTCGAGACGGGCCGCACCCACCAGATCAGAGTGCACTTCGCGGCCCTCGGCTACCCGGTAGCCGGAGACCAGCAGTACGGCCGGCGGCCGCGCCCACAGGGCCTCGGCCGTCAGTTCCTGCATGCCGCCCGTCTGGAGCTGCCCCACCCGGCGGACGGGCGTCAGATGAGCTTCGCGACCCCCCTGCCGCCTGACCTGCGCACCTTCCTCGAGACGCTGGGCCTGCCGCCCGACCCGCAGGTCTGAGAGCAGCACACATCTCTTGCCGACCCCGCGGCCGGCTGCTACAGTACGGTCGACCTTTAACCACGTCCGGAGAGACGGAAAGGGGGTGCAGCGCTGCCGTACGCAACCACGGGGCAGCGCTCTTTTTATGCCCGCAGCCAGACCCGCCAATGAGGTCGTCGTCCTGACGGCCGAGCAGATGTCGCGCACCATTACGCGCATCGCTCACGAGATCCTCGAGAAGAACCCCGGCGACGCGAACCTCGCCGTGGTGGGCATTCATACGAGGGGTGCCTACCTCGGCGAGCGCATCCACAAGCTGCTCTGCGAGGTTGGCGGGCGTCGCTATGCGGCGGGCAACCTCGACATCTCGTTCTACCGCGACGACGTTGCCGCGCGCGGCGCCGTAGGCGTGATCCCCAGCACGCTGCACCCGGTGGTCAAAGGCACGGACCTGCCGTTCGCGATCGACGGTGCTACGGTGGTGCTGGTGGACGATGTCCTCTATACGGGGCGCACCATCCGCGCCGCCGTCGACGCCCTGTTCGACTACGGCCGGCCGGCGGCGGTGCATCTCGCGGTGCTGGTCGACCGCGGGCACCGCGAGCTGCCCATCCGGCCGGACTATGTTGGCAAGAACCTGCCCACGGCCCTGCAGGAGCGCATCAGCGTACGCCTGCGGGAATGCGATGGCGTGGACGAGGTCGTGCTCGTGCGCACTACGGAGGTCTGAGATATGCCCAAGCGCGACCTCATCTCCATCGAAGACCTCACGCGCGCCGACGTGGAGCTGCTGCTCGACACGGCCGAGAGCTTCCTGCCCGTGCTCGAGCGCGACATCAAGAAGGTGCCCACCCTCCGCGGCCGTACCATCATCAACCTCTTCTGGGAGTCCTCGACCCGCACCTCGTCGAGCTTCGATCTGGCGGCCAAACGTCTCTCTGCCGACACCCTGGGCCTGAAGGCCAAGGGCTCAGCCGTCGACAAGGGCGAGACCCTCAAAGACACAGCCATCACGCTGTCGGCCTACTCGCCCGACATCATCGTCATGCGTCACCCTTCGGCCGGCGCTTGCCAGACGCTCTCGGCCAACACCGAGGCCAGCGTGATCAACGCCGGCGACGGCAAGCATCAGCACCCTACGCAGTGTCTCCTCGACCTGTTCAGCATGCGCCAGAACCTGGGTCGCAATCTCGAAGGGCTCAGGGTGTTCATTATCGGCGACATCCTTCACAGCCGCGTGGCTCGCAGCGACATCATGGGCTTCAAGATGCTGGGCATGCATGTCACCCTGGTCGCGCCTCCCACGCTCATGCCGCGTGGCATCGAAGAGATGGGCGTAGACATACAGTACAATCTCGATAATATCGGGGATGCCGATGTGATCTACCTGCTGCGCATTCAGCAGGAACGCATCAAGCCCGGCGCCAATTACCTGCCCTCGCTGCGAGAATACGCCGAGCTATACGGCATCTCGCGGGCGCGCCTGCGCCCGGGGCAGAGGGTCATGCACCCCGGCCCCATCAACCGCGGCGTGGAGATCGCCTCGGATATCGCCGATGACGACGAGAACCTGATCGCCGACCAGGTGTTCAGCGGCCTCGCGGTGCGCATGGCCGTCCTGTACAGGACGATTGTCGGGTACGCCGACGGTCCGTCCGGCGGGGAGGTGCTCTGATGGAACGTACATGGTGCAAGCGCGCGCCCGCGGCTGAGATGCTCATCCAGGGGGGACGCCTGGTCGACCCCGACGCGGGGCTCGACGGCGAGATGGACGTGCGCATCGCCAAGGGCAAGGTCATGGAGATCGGCAAGCACCTGGAGCCCCACAAGAGCATGCGAGTGATAGACGCTCGCGGCGCCCTGGTGCTGCCCGGCTTCGTCGACCTGCACACCCACCTGCGCACGCCGGGCCGTGAGGACGAGGAAGACATCGTGAGCGGTACGCGCGCCGCCGCCGCGGGGGGCTACGTGGCCATCTTCGCGATGGCCAACACCGCGCCGGCGGTCGACACCGCGTCGGTGCTCAAGGGACTCATCGACGCGGCCCGCGCCGAGGCGGCGATACCCGTAGGGTTCTTCGCGGCCGTCACGCGCGGCTTGCAGGGAGAGCAGCTCACCGAGATGGGCGAGCTGGGCGCGGCTGGAGCGGTGGGCTTCAGCGACGACGGCCGCCCGCTGGCCAGCGCGGCGCTCATCCGTCGCGCCCTGCAGTATGCGAAGGTGAGCGGCCGCTTCGTCGCCGTGCACGCGCAGGACGACTCGCTCATGAAGGGCGGCCAGATGCATGAGGGGCCCGTGTCGGCGCGCCTCGGACTCACCGGCATCCCGTCTCTCTGTGAGAGTCTCGACGTGGCCCGCACGCTCGATATCGCCGAGTACGAGAGCGCCGGCGTGCACCTACACCACGTGAGCACGGCGGCATCGCTGGCGGCTCTGCGGCGTGCCAAGGAGGCCGGCGTGAAGGTTACGGCCGAGGTCACGCCACATCACCTGACCCTCACCGACGAGGCTGTTGCCACGCTCGACCCCAACCTCAAGATGAACCCCCCGCTGCGCGCCGAGAGCGACCGCCGAGCCCTGGTCGAGGCGCTCGGCAGTGGCCTGGTGGATTGCGTCGCCACCGACCACGCGCCGCATGCGAGCGAAGAGAAGGACGTGCCGTTCGAGGAAGCGCCTTTCGGCTGCATCGGCCTGGAGACGGCCTTCAGTGTGCTCTACGGCGCGCTGGTCGCCGGCGGCGCGCTCGACCTGACGGCTCTGGTAACACGGATGAGCACGGCGCCGGCGCGCATCGCCGGTCTCGAACCGCCCAGCCTGCGCGCCGGCGCGGCGGCCAACCTCTGCGTGGTCGATCCCCGGACCGTATGGACGGTGACGGCGGCCGGTCTGCACTCGCGTTCAGGCAATTCGCCGTGGCTCGGCCGCCAGCTCACCGCCAGGGTCAGGGTAACGTTGGCCGCGGGCCGTGTGGCGTGGGACGACCTTGCCTAGCCGGGCGGTCATCGTCCTCGAAGATGGCACTGCCTTTCGCGGGGAGGCGCTTACCGGGCATGGCGCGGTGGGCGGCGAGATCGTGTTCAACACGAGCATGCTGGGCTACCAGGAGATCGCCACCGATCCCTCGTACTGTGGTCAGCTCATGACGTACACCTTCCCGATGAACGGCAACTACGGCGCCGACCCGGATCGCGACGAGTCCGACAAGGCCCACACGCGGGCGATCATCGCGCGGGAGATCACCAACTACCGTTTCAATCGCGCCTCGCGCGCCACCTGGCTGGACTGGCTGGCCGAGCACGGCGTGCTGGCGGTGAGCGACGTCGATACGCGCGCCCTCACCCGGCACATCCGCGAGAAGGGCGCCCTGCGTGCCGTGGTGAGCACCGAGACCGACGACGTGAGGCATCTCAGGAAGGCCGCTCAGGGCTTGCCCAGGATGAGCGGCCTCGACCTTGCCAAAGTGGTCACCTGCGGGAAGGCCTACGAGGCGCCGGCGTTCACAGGGATGCCGGCGCCCGATCTGCATGTCGTCGCCTACGACTACGGCCTCAAGCGCTCCATGCTGCGCCACCTGGCGGCTGCGGGCTTCAGGGTAACGGTGGTCCCGGCCCAGACGAGCGCCCGCGAGGTGCTCAAGCGCGCCCCGGACGGTGTCTTCTTGAGCAACGGTCCGGGCGACCCCGGGGCGGTGACCTACGCCGTCAAGGCGGTCGAGCGGCTGCTCGGCAAGGTGCCGATCTTCGGCATCTGTCTGGGCCATCAGCTGCTTGCCCAGGCGCTCGGCATGAAGACCTTCAAGCTCAAGTTCGGCCATCGCGGCGCCAATCATCCGGTGAAGGACCTGCGCACCGGCGTCATCGAGATCACCGCCCAGAACCACGGCTTCGCGGTGAGGGACGACCCCGTGGAGGGCGCCGAGATCACGCACCTGAACCTCAACGATCACACAGTGGAGGGCGTGGCCGCGGCGGGTCGCTTCGCCTTCTCGGTGCAGTACCATCCCGAGTCCACGCCCGGACCGCACGACTCCCTCTATCTGTTCGAGCGCTTCCGCGACGAGATCGCGCGCTTCAAGAAGGGCGGTGCCTGATGCCCCGTCGCGACGACCTGCACAAGATCCTCATCATCGGGTCGGGACCCATTGTGATCGGCCAGGCCTGCGAGTTCGACTACTCGGGCACGCAGGCCTGCAAGGTGCTGCTCGACGAGGGGTACGAAGTGGTGCTGGTGAATAGCAACCCGGCGACAATCATGACCGACCCGGCCTTCGCCACGCGCACCTATGTGGAGCCGCTCGACCTGGCCACGCTGACGCGCATCATCGAGGTGGAGCGGCCAGATGCTCTTCTGCCAACGCTGGGCGGTCAGACGGCTCTCAACCTGGCCATGGAGCTCAAGGGCGCCGGGGTGCTCGACCTCTGGGAGGTCGAGATGATCGGCGCCGACGAGAAGGCCATCCATCGCGCCGAAGACCGTCTCGAGTTTCGCACCGCCATGGAGGAGATCGGCCTGCGGGTGCCGCGCAGCACCCTAGCGCACACCATGGCCGAGGCCGAGCAGGCGGTAGCCGAGCTAGGCCTGCCGCTCGTGGTGCGGCCCGCCTATACGCTGGGCGGCAGCGGCGGCGGCATCGCCTACGACCAGAACAGCTTCCGGCGCATCGTCGAGAACGGGTTGCAGCTCAGCCCCATCTCGCAGGTGCTGCTCGAAGAGTCGGTGGTGGGCTGGCACGAGTTCGAGCTCGAGGTCATGCGCGACAAGGCCGACAATGTAGTGATCATCTGCTCCATCGAGAACGTCGACCCGATGGGAGTGCACACCGGCGACAGCGTCACCGTGGCGCCGGCGCTCACGCTCACCGACGCCCAGTACCAGGAGCTGCGCGACGCCTCGAAGGCCATCATCCGCAAGATCGGTGTCGCCACCGGCGGCAGCAACGTGCAGTTCGCCGTCAATCCCGAGACCGGTGAGGTCGTGGTCATCGAGATGAACCCGCGCGTCTCCCGCAGCTCGGCGCTCGCGTCCAAGGCGACGGGCTTCCCCATAGCCAAGATCGCCGCGCGCCTGGCGGTGGGCTACACGCTCGACGAGATCGACAACGACATCACGCGCAAGACGCCGGCCTGCTTTGAGCCCACGCTCGACTACGTGGTCGTGAAGATGCCGCGCTGGGCCTTCGAGAAGTTCCCCATGGCCGATCACGAGCTCACCACGCACATGAAGAGCGTCGGCGAGGCGATGGCCATCGGGCGCACGTTCAAAGAGGCGTTTCTCAAGGCGCTGCGCTCTCGCGAGCTGGACGCACCGGCCAACCCGCCGAGCGAACGTGGCGCCCTGCGCCAGGCACTCGCCATCCCTACGGCCGAGCGGTACGAGCTGGTGCTGCAGGCCTTCCGTCAGGGGATGGGCCTAGACGAGCTGCACGAGCTCACCGGTATCTCGCCGTTCTTCCTCTCGGAGCTCGGCGACGTGGCCGAGCTGGAGCGTGAGGTGCGCGAGGCGCCGCAGCTATCGGTCGAGCTGCTGCGGCGTCACAAGCGCTACGGCTTCAGCGACAAGCGCCTCGGCGAGCTGACCGGGAAGAGCGAGAGAGAGGTTCGCGCCCTGCGCCTCGCGGCCGGGGTCACTCCCGTGTTCAAGGCGGTCGACACCTGCGCCGCCGAGTTCCAGGCCGAGACACCCTACTTCTACTCCACCTACGAGGAGGAGAACGAGGCACAGCCGGGTGAGAAGGAACGGGTCATCATTCTCGGCTCGGGCCCCAACCGTATCGGCCAGGGCATCGAGTTCGACTACTGCTGCGTGCACGCCGCGCTCACGGTGCGTGAGCAGGGGTACGAGGCGGTCATGGTCAACTGTAACCCTGAGACCGTGAGCACCGACTACGACGTGTCCGACCGGCTGTACTTCGAGCCGCTCACCTTCGAAGATGTGGCGAACATCGTGGCCAACGAGAAGCCCAAAGGCGTGATCGTGCAGTTCGGCGGCCAGACGCCGCTGAAGATCGCCCGCGAGCTCTCCGAGGCCGGTATTCCCATCCTTGGCACGCCGCAGGAGTCCATCGATCTGGCGGAGGATCGCGGTCGCTTCGGCAAGCTGCTCGGCGAGCTGGCCGTGCGCTGCCCCGAGTACGGCTTGGCGACGACCGTCGAAGAGGCGGCGGGGGTGGCCGAGAGAGTCGGTTACCCGCTGCTAGTGCGGCCATCGTATGTGCTCGGCGGTCGCGCCATGCAGATCGTCTACGGACCGGCCGAGCTCGAGCAGTACATGAGCACCGCCGTGAGCGTGAGCCCCGAGCACCCGGTGCTCATCGACAAGTTCCTCGAGGACGCCATCGAGGTAGATGTTGATGGCATCTCGGATGGCACCGACGTGTATATCGGAGCCGTCATGCAGCACGTCGAAGAGGCCGGCGTGCACTCAGGCGACTCCGCTTGCGTGATCCCTTCCATCTCTCTGGGCGAAGGCACGCTCGAGCAGGTGCGCAAGCAGACCAAGCAGCTCGCCCTGGGGCTCGGCGTGCTCGGGCTCATCAACGTGCAGTTCGCCTACCAGAACTATCAGCTCTACGTGCTCGAAGTGAACCCTCGCGGCTCGCGCACGGTGCCGTTCGTAAGCAAGGCGACGGGCGTGCCCATGGCACAGCTTGCCACTCGAGTGATCCTCGGCGAGAGTCTTGCCGACCTGGGTCCCGTGCGGCGCGTGCCCGAGCACGTGAGCGTCAAGGAAGCGGTACTGCCCTTCGCGCGCTTTCCAGGCACCGATACGCAGCTCGGCCCCGAGATGAAGTCTACGGGCGAGGTCATGGGCATCGGCGAGAACTTCCCCGTCGCGTTCGGCAAGGCGGTTGCCGCGGCGGGCTCGCCGCTACCGCTCACCGGCAACGTCTTTCTCTCGGTGTGCGACAGCGACAAGTCGGCCGCCACGATCCTCGCCCAGAGGCTCCACATGCTCGGATTCACGATCTACGCAACCAGAGGCACGGCCACGGCGCTCACCAGCCTGGGCATCCCGGTGAACGTGGTGAACAAGGTATTCCAGGGCGGCCCTCACGTGGTCGACCTCATCGAGAGCGGAGACATCGCGCTGGTCATCAACACGCCGTTCGGTCGTGGCGCGCGCGCTGACGGCTACGAGATTCGCACCACGGCTCTGCGCAAGGGCATCCCCAGCATCACTACCCTGGCGGGGGCCTCCGCCGCCGCGTCGGCCATCGAGGCGGCGCGGCGGCCCCGCGTGCAGGTGCAGTGCCTGCAAGATCTGCACAGGGCGACCGAGGCTCAGTGAGCTGGGTGGGGGAGAGCATATGAACGACGGTCGGCGGCTCAGCAGGGCGCCCGCCGAGCAGTGGGCCGAGACCTCGCACTGTCGGGTCTCCGAGGCACGGCGGCTGGGCTCGTTCACGGCCCTCGAGCTGGTGGCTCCGCGGGTGGCGGCAAAGGCCTCCCCGGGGCAGTTCGTCATGGCTACCGTGCCCGGGGATGGCTTCTTGCTACGCCGGCCACTCTCGCTGTTCAGCGCCCGCGGCGATCGCGTAGGGTTGCTCGTGGAGGCACGCGGCCCCGGCAGCGAGCGCCTCGCCGGCCTCGATGTGGGCGACACGGTCGACCTCGCGGGGCCGCTGGGCACCGCGTTTCCCGTTGCCGGTGTGGGCGACGCCCTGCTCGTCGGTGGGGGCATCGGTTGCGCACCACTGCAGTACCTCGCCGACGAGCTGGCGGTGGCCGGCGCGGCCGTTACCGCAGCCTTCGGCTTTCGCGACTTCCGGGCGGCGCGCGCCGCCGGAGCTTTCGCGATCGAGCGGCTGTGGGTAGCGAGCGAAGACGGCAGCACGGGTCGCCGTGGCACCGTGACCGACCTGCTAGCCCACCTCGACGTGCCGCCCGCGACCGTCGTCTACGTGTGCGGTCCCAGGGCCATGATCGCGGCGGTGCAGAGCTGGTGCACCGGGCGGCGGCTGCGCGGCTATGCCTCGCTGGAGGCTCACATGGCCTGCGGCACTGGGTCGTGCCACGGATGCGTGGTGAACACGTCGCGCGGCATGCTGAGGGTGTGCAGCGAGGGACCAGTGTTTGCGCTCGACGAGGTGCGGCCGTGAGCGATGCCCACGCGCCACGTGCCGCCGCCAAGGTCGACCTCGCGGTGGACCTTGGCCCGTTGCACCTCGCTCACCCTCTCATGAACGCGTCCGGCACCCTCGATCTTCTCGAGTGTGCGAGGCGCTACGAGGGCGATTACCTCGCCGACTTCCCGTATGCTGCCTACGTCCCCAAGACGCTGACTCCTGAGGCGCGGAGCGGCAATCCGGGCCCTCGCGTGAGCGAAACGCCCGCCGGGATGATCAACGCGATAGGCCTGGAGAACCCAGGCGCCAGTGCGTTCGCCGAAGGAATGCCGGCCTGGGCGGCGCTGTGCCAGCCCGTCATCGTGAGCGTCGGCGGCAATACGCCGGAGCAGTACGCCGCCGTGATCAGAGCGCTCGAGGCCCGGCTGGCCGCGGGCCCTCCCGGGTCACTTCCCCGAGTGGAAGGCTACGAGCTGAACGTGTCGTGCCCCAACGTCGCGAGCGGCCTGCAGATAGGCGCCGACCCCGCCGCCACGGCGGCCGTCGTCGACGCCGCCCGGGCGCAGACGGCGCGCTTCTTGCTCACCAAGCTCACGCCCAACGTGACCGACATCACCGCCGGCGCGCGCGCCGCCGTGGAGGCGGGCTCCGACGGCCTGTCTCTGGTGAACACGTTCAAGGCCATGGTGCTCGATCGCGACACGCTCAAGCCGTTTCTCGGCAACCGCACCGGCGGCCTCTGCGGTCCGGCCATCAGGCCCATCGCGTTGCGCATGGTCGCCGAAGTGGCTCAGGCGCTCCCCGAGGTGCCGATCATAGGCATGGGAGGGGTCATGAGCGGTCGTGACGCGCTGGAGTTCCTGGCCTGCGGGGCCTGGGCGGTGGCCGTGGGGGCGGCAAACTTCTCGGCCTTCGAGGCGCCGCTGCGCATCGTCGCCGAGCTACGCGTCGAGCTGGCCGCGCGGGGTCTTGCCTCGCCACTGGCGGCGCGGGGCCTGGCTCTCGCCACCTGAACCTACCCAAACCGCTCGGCAAGGCCGGCAAAAGGCCAGCTAGCGGCCACGTTCTTCGGGCTCTACCGTGTTGAACTGCGCGCCCGGCTTCACATATACTCCGGCGCGATGTCACCCTCTGCGAAGAAATTCAATACTGCTCCCGAACGCTCGCTTGGCCAGCGGCTGGACGCACTCAGCAGGGCGAACGATGTGCGCAGCCGCCGGGCGGCGCTCAAAGCCGATCTCAAACAGGGCACGGTGAGCATCGAGAAGGTGCTGTCGTCGCCGCCCGGCTACCTGCTCACGGCCAAAGTGGGCGACCTGCTCATGGCCGCGCCCAAGTGCGGCAAGGTCAAGGCGGCCAAGATCATGGAGCAGTGTCGCATCAGCCCGAGCAAGACTGTCGGCGGTCTGTCGGAACGCCAGCGCGCCGAGCTTCTGGCCTACTTCGGAGGCTGACGCCGTCGCCGCGGTCTTCGTGATCTCGGGGCCTTCGGGCGCCGGGAAGGGGACCGTCATCGCCCTGGTCAAGCAGAGACTCGACCACGTGGCGACGTCGGTTTCGGCCACTACCCGGCGGCCGCGCCCCGGCGAAGTCCACGGTCGTGAGTACTTCTTCCTCAGCCGAGCCGCTTTTGAAGACGCGGTGGCCGCCGGGGAGTTCCTGGAATGGGTAGAGTATAGTGGGAACTTGTACGGTACGCTGCGCTCCGAGGTCGAGTTCAAGCAGGCTGCCGGCGACGACGTGCTTCTCGAGCTCGAGCTGGTGGGGGCACGGGCCGTGCGCAGGGAGCTGCCGCAGGCGACGGCTGTGTTCATTGCCCCGCCCAGCATGGCAGAGCTGAGCCATCGGCTGCGGGGCCGCGGCACCGAGACCGACGAAGCGATCGCACGGCGCCTCCATATCGCCGAGACGGAGGTGGCGGCCGCGGGCGAGTTCGACCATGTGGTCGTGAATGACAACGCCAATCGGGCGGCAGTGCAGGTTGCCGCCATCATTGAAGAACGACGGAAGGAAAGCTAATGGACAGACCTCGTATCGACGAGTTGCTGCCTCATGCCGGGGGCTCGCGCTACGCGCTCGTCATGATCGCCGCCAAGCGTGCGCGGCAGATCAACAGCTACTACCACAGCCTGGGCGAGAACACGATGGGCATCGAGGAGCTCACGCCGCCACTCATCAACACGCGCAGCACGAACCTCCTCACGATCGCCTTCGAGGAGATCGTCGACAACAAGATCGAGTACCAGACCCCCAGCTGAGCCGGCCTTGAGCGTTTCCCAGTCAACAGCCGGCGGCGATGCGCGCACCGTGCTTGTGGGAGTCACCGGTGGCATCGCCATCTACAAAGCGGTAGAGCTGGTGCGCGGGCTCGTGAAAGACGGGTTCGCGCCGCTCGTGGTGAGCACCGCGGCGGCCAAGCGCTTCGTCATGCCACTCACGTTTGCCGCCGTGTCGCAGGCGCCGGTGCTTGACGACGACACGGCCTGGCAGGCGAGCGGCGGCTGGTTCGAGCACATCGCGGCGGCCCGCCGGGCGCGTGTCATGGTGGTCGCCCCGGCCACGGCCAATACCATCGCCAAGATGGCCACCGGCATGGCCGACAACTTGCTCACTGCCATCTACCTGGCGTTTCGCGGACCCACCATTGTCGCTCCCACCATGAACTGGGCCATGAACGAGCACCCGGCTACGGTGCAGAACCTGCGCGTGCTGGCCGAACGGGGTGTGGAGGTCTTGCCCACCGAAGAGGGTGAGCTGGCCTGCGGCGAAGAGGGCTCCGGCCGTATGGCGTCGCCCGAGGCCATCCGCCTCGCCGTGCGCCGTGCCTTCGCCGACTCGGCGGCGGGGCCCCTGGCGGGCAAGAAGGTCGTGGTCACGGCCGGCGGCACGCGCGAGCGCATCGACGCGGTGCGCTTCATCGGCAACCGCTCGAGCGGCAAGATGGGCCGCGCGGTGGCCGACGAAGCCTACCTGCGCGGCGCCCGCGTGGTGCTCGTGACTACTCAGGCGGTGAGCGGCGTGCCGTACGCCATGGTCGACGTGGAGAGCGCCGCCGACATGGAGGTGGCGGTGCGCGACCAGATCGGTGATGCAGACGTGCTCGTCATGGCCGCCGCAGTCGCCGACTTCAGGCCGCGCGACGTGCAGGCGGGCAAGATCGAGCGGGCGCAAGATACCCTGAGCCTGGAGCTGGTGCCCACCGTCGACATCCTCGCCGCGTCCGGCCGTACCGGTCTGCTGCGCGTGGGTTTCGCTGCGGAGGCAGGGCCGCACCTAAAGCGCGCGCGCGCCAAGAAGGCCGCTAAGGGCGTTGACCTTCTGGTGTTCAACGACGTCCTGGCCGAAGGCGTGGGCATCGGTAGCGACGAGAACGAGATCACCATTATCACCGCCGCCGAGGAGATCCACGTGCCGCGCACCACCAAGGCCGCCTGCGCGACGGCGATCGTCACGCAGATCGAGGCGGCGCTGGGGTAGTGATGAGCGCGACTCGAGCCGAGATCGTTAGCGCCATGCGGGCGCGCGTCGCGAACGAGAACCTGCGCCGCCACATGCTCGCCACCGAGGCCATCATGCGCGGCGTGGCCGCACGGCTGGGCGAAGACCCCGAGCTGTGGGGCCTCGCCGGCCTGGCTCACGATCTCGACGTCGAAGAGACCGCCGACGATTTCAAGCTTCACGGCGTCGTGGCCGCCGAGTCGCTACGCCGCCTGGGCTTGCCCGAAGACGCGGCGCACGCCGTGGCCGCGCACAACCCGGCGACCGGCGTAGTCGCTGAGAGCCGGTTCGATGTGGCGCTGCTCGCCGCCGACCAGCTCAGCGGCCTCATCACCGCAGCCACCCTCGTGCGCCCCGAGAAGGATCTGGCCGGCGTACAACTCAAGTCGGTGCGCAAGCGCTTTCGCGAGGGTGCCTTCGCGCGCGGTGTCGATCGCGCGGCCATCGCGCGCTGCGCCGAGATCGGCCTGGAGCTCGACGATTTCATGGCCATAGGCCTCGAGGCCATGGCCGGCATCGCCACGGAGCTGGGTCTCTAGAGGAGGCCCGATCGTGGACGCGACGACCCGGCGGGAGCCGGCCTTCGAAGCCGAGAGTGAGGCGTACGCGCTCTTCCAGCGTGGTGTCGCCTTTCTGCGTGATCGGCATCCCGGCGCGGCTGCCGTGGTGCTCGCCCGGGCCCTGCGCCTCGAGCCCGGCAGAAACTCGATTCGCGAGGCGCTCGGCCGTGCCGAGTTCGCCCTGGGCCTGCACGAGCGCTCGGCCGCACGGTTTGCGGCCATCGTTGCGGTCGTGCCCGACAGCGACTATGCGCACTACGCGCTGGGCCGCTGCCTTCACGAGCTGGGCCGAGACGATGAGGCGCGTGGTCATCTGCGGCTGGCCTACGCGCTCGCGCCGCACAGCCAACTCTTCCGTGAGGCGCTGGAGGGTCTCGCTTAGCCTATCCCGGTAGGCCTGCACGCCCGGATGTACCCATGGGCACCCCGGTCACACATCCTACCGGGATAGGCTCCTAGCCGCACGCGGGCCGGCGATCAGGCCGGCGTAACGCGCGTCTAGCGCGCCTCTGGAGCCGACGGCGGCGGAGGCGGGCCCTGGTGGAACGGCAGCGCCGACGGCTGTCCCGGTCCCGACTGCACGGGCTGCGGCGCGGCTGCCGCCTGTGGAGCTGTTGAAGACCCGCCGCTGAGCGCGTCGGGACTGGCGTGCGCCATGGCCAGCAGAATGGCGATGCGCTTCTGGATGGGCGGATGGGTGTCGAAGAGGCCGGCCGATTCCTTGGCCTTCTTGTTACGCATGGGATTGGCGACGTAGAGGTGCGCCGTGGCGCGGTTGGCGTGACGCAGCGGTTCCGGGTCGCCGGCGATGACGTTGAGGGCGCGCGCCAATCCCAGGGGGTTGCGCGTGAGCTCCACGCCTGAGGCGTCGGCCAGGTACTCGCGACGCCGCGAGATGGCGAACTGCACGGCGTAGGCGGCCAGCGGCGCGAGGATGGCCAGCACGATGGCGATGATGAGCATGATGGCGCCGGCGCCGCCCGAATCGTTGCTGCTGCGGCGCCGGCCCATGCCGCCGAAGAAGCTGAAGCGCAGGAAGAAGTCGGCGACCAGGGCGATCATCCCGACGAGAATGCCAACCAGCGTAGCGAAGCGGATGTCGAAGTTGCGGATGTGAGACATCTCGTGGGCCACGACACCCTGGAGCTCTTCGCGGTCCAGCATGCGCATGAGCCCGCGCGTGACGGCGATAGAGGCGTGGTGCGGGTCGCGGCCGGTGGCGAACGCGTTAGGCGCCGGGTCTTCGATCACGTACACCGCCGGTACCTGCGGCAACCCCGCGGCGATGGTCATCTCCTCGACGACGTTGAACAATTGCGGCTCGGTGTCGTGCGTGACGCGCCGCGCGCCGCTCACCGCCAGCACCATCTTGTCGCCGGAGAAGTAGCCGATCACGCTCCAGACGATGGCGACGACCCCGAACACCCCCAGCAGCCCGATGCCGCCGCTGCTCCCGCCGAGCGCGGCCAGGCCGATCACGTACCCCAGCAGGGCGAGCAAGGCCACGACCAGCCCCATGAGGAGCCACGAGGCCCGTCGGTTACGATTGATCTGTTCGTACATCGGACTTCGCTCTCTACATGGCCGTCAGCGGAGTTTGACGGTCGGGACGGTCTTGTCGCCCTCGGGAGCCTCGAAGAACTGGCGGGTCGTGAAGTTGAACATCCCGGCGATGAGGTTGCTCGGGAACATCTGCGTCTTGTTGTTGTAGGTGAGCACGCTGTCGTTGTAGAACTGCCGCGCAAACGAGATCTTGTTCTCGGTCGCGGTGAGCTCCTCTTGCAGGCTCATGACGTTCTGATTCGCCTTGAGGTCGGGGTAGTTTTCCACCACAGCGAAGAGCGACTTGAGGGTGTCGGTGAGCGCGTTCTCGGCTTGAGCCTGAGCCTGCGGGCCCTGCCGGCCGGCGTTGATGGCGGCGGCGCGCGCCTCAGTGACCTTGCTGAGCGTCTCCTGCTCGTACGACATGTAGTCTTTGACAGCCTCGACGAGGTTGGGGATGAGGTCGTGCCGGCGCTTGAGCTGCACGTCGATCTGGCTCCAGGAGTTGTCTACCTGGTTGCGGCGGCCGACCAGGCTGTTGTAGCTGGACGCGAAGACGATCGCCAGCACGACCAGTATCACAACGATGATGATGACCGCGATCACGCGAGGACTCCTTTCGTTGCCACGACGGGCGGCTGTGCGCTGCACCTGCAGTGCCGCGCATTATCACTCTTCCTCTCTGCGCCTATTGTACGCCAGACGAGGGAAGAGTCTGGTCGCGCGTTTGTCTCACGGGGCGCCTTACCTCTAGTATCCTGTACGTGATGGACGGTAAACGCAGAGACTTCACACTCTTCGCCCTTCTTCTCGCGGGAGTGCTGGCCGCGGCCCTGGGCGGCTACGTCGTGGTCCGCGCCCGGGCCGCTGGATCCGGCCCCCAACAGGTGCTCGCGCCGGTCCCCATGCCGGCCGCCAACTCGTCGCGCACCGTCGCGCCCGCGTTCCAGCGCTGGACCGTGGGCAAGGCCGTCGGGCCGGTATCCGTGTACCGGCGGCCGAGCACGACCGCGCCGCTGCTCGCCCGCCTGGGCAAGTTCAATCAGAACGGCTACCCCACCCTCGTGCTGGTCGATTCAACACGGGACGTGAGCGGAGTGTGGTGGAGCCGGGTGTACGTGGCCATGCGGCCCAACGAGACTCGCGGCTGGGTGCGCGAGGGGCAGCTCGCCTTCTACAACACCTCCGCGAAGATCGTCATCGACCTCTCGCAGCGCAAGCTCTACGTCTACCGGCTGGGGGCGCTGCGCGCCACGTACCCGGTGGCCGTCGGCAGCAAGACCGATCCTACGCCCACGGGGTTCTTCTTCATCAACCAGAAGCTGAGGCCGCCGTCGCCGGGAGGGCCATACGGCGCGCTGGCGCTCGGCATCAGCGCCTTCCAGCCCAAGCTGGCCAATTGGCCGCAGGGGGGGCCGGTGGCGATCCACGGCACCAACCAAGACAACCTGATCGGCAAGCCGGTCAGCCACGGCTGCGTGCGCATGCATAACAAAGACGTGCTCGCGGTGAGTCAGCTGGTGCCTTCGGGCAGCCCCGTGGTGATCCAGCAGTAGCAAGCGCCTGGGCGTCTTACCAGTACTCGCCCTGATGCATCATCATGTCGTGCGCCTTGCACTTGGGGCAGGTGTACGAGGCGGCCTTCTCGAGAAAGAACAGCTCCACGCCGCAGACCACGCAGCGGAACTCGTCGACATGGATGTCGGCGCCGGTCATGTCTACCTCGACGATCGTTCCGCACTCCACACAGTAGGCGGGCATGAATCTCTGACGCGGGTCGTAGACGCCTACACCCCAGCGGATGCGATCGGCGGTGTAGCCGCACTGGCGGCACTCGAACGTTGTGTACTCTCCCATGGCACGCCTCTCCAGGTCTGGACTGTCGTTCGCGTTATCGGCAGAAGCGGGGCATTCTGTGAGACCCGCAGGCGCAGGTATTGTTGTGCCGTGAACGACCAGGATGGTATACTTCGCGGGTTAGACAAAACACCACGAGGCGGACTCTTGCGCGAAAAGTCGGTGGGTCACCGACTTTTGTCTTGTCAGGGGTCGTTTTATGAGGGAGAGCAGAGAGGAACTGGAAGCCATGATCGAGGCCACGCTCGCCGAGCGGTTCCCGGAGGTCGAGCTCGTCGACCTGGAGACGCGCGGCGGCCCGGTGCCGACGCTGACACTGTTCATCGACCGGCCCGGCGGCGTCGACCTGGAGACGTGCTCAGCAGTCAGTCATGCGCTGGACGAACTTCGTGAGCGCTTCGCTCTCGAGGTGTCATCGCCGGGCTTGAACCGGCGTCTGCGTAGACCTGCGCACTTCGCGGCGGCACTCGGACGTGAGGTCGCGGTCAAGATGGCCGCGCCGCACCACGAGCGCAGCAACTTCCGTGGCGTTCTCACGGCGGCCGACGAGACCGCCATCACTCTTCACCTCGACGACGGTGGCAGCGCGACGCTGCCTCTGACGGGCATCGCCAGAGCGCACGTGGTCTACAACTTTGATACCGACGGAGGCCATCGTGAGTAGAGACATCATCGAGGCTCTACGACAGATTGAGAAGGAAAAGGGCATCGCCTTCGATGCTCTCGTCGAGGCGCTCGAAGACGCCCTGCTCTCTGCGTACAAGAAGAGCCCGAACGCGGTTGACCATGCCAAGGTCGAGGTCGACACGGAGACCGGCGACATGCGGGTGTACGAGCTCATTTTCCCGGACCATATCGACGTCGACGCGCTCAAGGTGCACGACGCCGAGACCGGCGAGGAGATCGGCCTCGATCTCTCGGGCGTCGACATGAGCGAGGTGGAGCGTGTGGAGGTCACTCCCGACGATTTCGGGCGGATCGCCGCGCAGACCGCGAAGCAAGTCATCCTGCAGCGCATTCGCGAGGCCGAGCGCGACCTGATGTACGAAGAGTACATAGACCGCCTCGGTGAGCTTGTGACGGGCATCGTGCAGCAGAGCGATCCGCGGCACAACACGCTTGTGGAGCTGGGACGGGTTGAGGCCGAGCTGCCCCGCGGCGAACAGATCGAGACCGAGCATTACGATCATGGGGCCCGCATCAAGGCGGTCATCATCCGCGTCGAAGAGTCCGCCAAGGGACCGCAGGTGAAGCTGTCACGGCGCAGCGAAGAGCTGGTGCGCAAGTTGTTCGAGCTCGAGGTTCCGGAGATCGCCGACGGCCTCGTCGAGATCAAGCACGTGGCGCGCGAGACGGGGTACCGCGGACGCGACGGCAAGCCGGTGCCCGGGCGCTGCAAGATCGCCGTGATCTCGCACGTCGATGGAGTCGATCCGGTGGGCGCCTGTGTGGGTCCGCGAGGCTCACGGGTGCGCATGGTCGTGAGCGAGCTACGCGGCGAGCGTATCGATATCATCCCGTACAACGACGATCCCGCGCGTTTCGTCGCCAAAGCGCTTTCACCGGCACGCGTGCGCGAGGTCATCGTCGACGACGAGGAGCGCTCGGCCACCATCGTCGTGCCCGACGACCAGCTCTCGCTGGCGATCGGCAAGGAAGGCCAGAACGCACGCCTGGCCAGCAAACTCACCGGCTGGCGCATCGACATCAAGAGTCAGCAGCAGATGGCCGACGCCGAAAGCAGCATGGAGTTCGGCGACGACGAGGGCGTCGACGGTCAGTGCATGGCGGTCATGCGCACCGGCAAACGCTGCCCCAATCAGGCCGAGCCCGGTTCGCGGTACTGCAGCATCCACGCCGACTATGTGGCATCGCCGGCGGCCGCGGCCGACGCCGCGCCGGCCGCTTCCGAGAACGACGCGGCGGTCGAACCGCCCGCGGCGGAGGCCGGCGAGGAGTGACCGCAGCGATGGCGCCAGAACGCATGTGCATCGGCTGCCGTCGACGTCGAGATCAGGCCGACCTCGTGCGCCTGTCACTCGAAGGCGGTTGTATCGTGCCCGCTCGCCCCGGATCGCCGGGGAGGAGCGCGTACCTGTGCCCCGAACTGAGATGTCTCGAGGCCGCCGACAGACGGCGCGCTTTTGCGCGCGCCTTCCGCGGCCCAGTCACCCTCGACCCCGCAGTGCGCCGCGCTGTGGCGCGACCTGCGAACGACGAAAGGCGGTGAGGTGAATGGCGAAGAAGCGCAAAGTGTCCGAGATCGCGACGCAGCGAGGCACCAGCGTCGACGACGTTCTCGCCCACCTCAAGAAGGCGGGCATCGAGGTCGTTGACGGCGAGGTCAACGTCGATGAAGAAGCCATAGAGAAGGCCTATGCGGCGCCGGCCGGCGGGGTACGCCGGCGGGCCGGCGGGCCCGGCGGCAAGCGCCGTCGAGTCATCATCGACGCGGGCGCGTCGCGGCGCGGCGGCGGGCCTCAGGGTGGTCGCGACCGCCGTCGCGGGCGCGGCCGTGGCCACGACCGCGAAGATCACCCGGCCGCTCCCGTGGTGCCGACCGGCTTGGTCAGGGTCCCGTCGGGATCCAGCGTCAAAGACGTCTCCCAGCTCCTCGGCGTACCCACGCCCGAGATCATCAAGGCCCTTATGGGCTACGGCGAGATGGTAACCATCACGCAGACGCTCAGCGACGAGGCCGTCGAGGTGCTCGCCGGTGACTTCAGCCGCGAGATCGAGATCACGCATGCGGCCGATGAAGAGGCCGCGCTGGAACGCGAGGCGATCGACGATCCACAGGACCTCAAGTCGCGCCCCGCGGTGATCACCGTGATGGGCCATGTCGACCACGGCAAGACCAGCTTGCTCGACGCCATCCGCGAAACCGAGGTCGCCGCCGGCGAGGCCGGCGGCATCACGCAGCACATCGGCGCCTACCAGGTCAAGCACAAGCGGCAGCTCATCACGTTCATCGACACGCCCGGTCACGCCGCCTTCACGGCGATGCGCGCCCGGGGCGCCAAGGTCACCGACATCGCCGCCATCGTGGTGGCCGCCGACGACGGCGTCATGCCACAGACGGTCGAGGCCATCGACCACGCCAAGGCCGCCGGTGTGCCCATCGTCATCGTGATCAACAAGATCGACAAGCCAGACGCCAATATAGAGCGGCTCAAGCAGCAGCTCAGCGAACAGGGCGTGATCCCCGAAGAGTGGGGCGGCGATACCGTGTTCGTGGAGGCGAGCGCCAAGAAGCGCATCGGCCTCGACGAGTTTCTTGACATGCTGCTGCTGGTCGCCGAGGTCGCCGACCTCAAGGCTAATCCCGAGACGTCGGCCAGCGGGTTCATCATCGAGTCGCGGGTCGATCCCGGGCGCGGTGTGGTGGCCACCATGCTCATCAACCGCGGCACCATCCGCGTGGGTGACGCCGTGGTGGCCGGCGAGGCCAGTGGCCGAGTGCGCGCCATGCGTGACTTCAAGGGCGACCCCCTGAAGAGCGGCGGACCCTCCACGCCGGTCGAGATCGTGGGCTTCGACGAGCTGCCGGTGGCCGGCGAGTTCTGCCGAGTGGTGAAGGACGAGCGCATGGCCCGCGCTCTGGGCCAGAAGCGGGCCAACCGTCTGCGCACCGAGGCCCTGGCCAAGCAGCACGCTCTTACGCTCGACGATGTCTTCGCGCGCATCGCCGCCGGGAAGGTGCTCGATCTCAACCTGGTGGTAAAGGCCGACGTACAGGGCAGCCTCGAGGCGCTCAGCGACGCGCTGCTCAAGATCCAGCACCCCGAGGTGAAGGTGCGGGTCATCCACTCCGGGGTGGGCGGCATCAACGAGAGCGACGTCATGCTGGCCAGCGCTTCGTCGGCCATCATCATCGGCTTCAACGTGCGCCCCAGCCCGGCGGCCACGTCGCTGGCCGAAAGCGAAGGCGTCGACGTGCGCACGTACCGCGTGATCTACAAGGTCACCGAAGACATCACGGCGGCCCTGGTGGGTATGCTCAAACCCACGTTCGAAGAGGTCGTTCTGGGGCAGGCCGAGGTGCGCACCACGTTCAAGGCGTCCAAGCTGGGCACCATCGCGGGCTGCATGGTGACTCATGGGAAGATAGTACGCAACGCGAGCGTGCGCGTGCTGCGCAACGACATCGTCGTTCACGACGGCAAGATGGCCTCCCTCAAGCGCTTCGCAGAAGATGCGCGTGAGGTTCAGGAGGGGTTCGAGTGCGGCATTCTGCTCGACGGCTTCAACGACCTCAAGGAAGGGGACGTGCTCGAGGCCTACGAGACCAGAGAAGTCGCCCGTGAGGCCTGACGCCTGCATCGGCGTACTGCTCGCGGAGCTGTACTTCCCGGGTAACCGCTCGCTGAAAGACAAACGGGCGCCGCTCGCTTCCCTGCGCGACACGGTACAGGCGCGCTTTCGGGCGTCGTTTAGCGAGGTAGGGTTGCATGAGGCACGGCAGAGTGCGCGCGTGCTCATCGTGCTCGCGGCCTCGTCGCTGCAGCAGTGTGGCGAACGTCTGGATACCGTCGAGCGCTACCTCTTCGGGCAAGAATTCGAGGTGACGCGCGTGCTGCTCAAGACCACCGACCCCGTGGGTGCGCTGTGGGAATTCGACTCCTGAGGATCAACGAGAGCATCAAAGAGACGCTGTCGTCGGTGATCACTGCGGAGGGCCTCAAAGACCCTCGTGTGGGCTTTGTCACCGTCACCGGCGTCGATACGTCGCCGGACCTGCGGCACGCGAAGGTGTACGTGAGCGTGCTCGGCAACCAGGCCACGCGCGAGACCACCATGAGCGCGCTGGAGCACTCGCGTGGATTCCTGCAGACGCGCATCAACGCCGGCCTGCACATGAAGCGCACGCCGCAGCTCGATTTCTGCTACGACGATACGCTTGACAAGGCCCTCCATATCGAGAAGGTCATGCAGCGCGAAGAGGCCGTGCTGGGCAGCGAGGCGCCGGAGATCGTGGTCGACGGCGAAGATACCGCCGCGGAGGAGCCGTCATGAAGGCACTACCCGCAGACCTCGCCGCGGTGTGCCGGCGCATGCGTGGAGAGCGTGAGGTTGCGATAACGGTCCACGAAGACCCTGACCCCGATGCGCTGGGCGCGGCCGCCGGCATGCTCGATCTGTTCGCGCAGCTCGGCGTGAAGGCTCAGGTGTACGTGAGCGAGGGTGAGACCTTGCCCCTGGAGTCGTTCCTGCTGCCGGCGGGCGCGGTGGTGCGCGGCACGCCACGCAGCGGCCTTCCTCTATACGCCCTCGACGCGAGCCGGTTCGAGCGCATTGCGCTGCCCGTTTCCGAGTGCGATGGGTTCGTGGTGAACATCGATCACCACCACGACAACCCGCTCTACGGAGATATCGCCTTCGTGCACGGTGAGGCCAGCAGCGCCTCGCAACTGGTCTGCGACATCGCCGTGGCTCTCGATCTGCAACTCTCGCTGCCGGCGGCTACCGCGCTCTACGCGGGCATCTCGTTTGACTCGGGCCACTTCCACCACCAGAGCACCAGCCCACGCACCTTCGCCTGCGCGGCCTGGTTGGCAGGCCTGGGCGTTGACGTGACGGCGGTGTACGGCGAGCTGTACGAGCGCCGCACGGCGGGCGCTCTGCGTCTTTGGGCGCGCGCCGTGGCCGGGGCCGTGCCGGTCGCGGGCGGCCGCGCGCTCGTCGCGACGATCCGTCGCGACGATTACGCGGCCGTGGGTGCCGAAGAGAACGATACCGAAGGCATAGTAGAGAGCCTGCGCGCAGTCGACGGCGTTGAGGCATCGGCGTTTGTGCACGAGCGCGCCTCCGGCGGGCGCACCAAGGCGAGCTTGCGCTCCAGCAGCATCGACGTCAGTGCCATCGCCGCCCTGCGCGGCGGCGGCGGCCACCGTCTGGCGGCCGGTTTCTCCAGCGGCGACAGCCCCGAGGAGGTGGCGGCATGGCTCAGTTCAGAACTCGCAAGACGCCTCTCGACGGCATCCTCCTCATAGACAAGCCCGAGGGCTTCACGTCGCACGACGTGGTCGCGAGGATACGCGGCGACTTGCGGCCGGCGGTGAAGAAGGTAGGTCACGCCGGCACGCTCGATCCATTCGCCACGGGCCTTCTCGTGGTGCTGGTGGGCCGGGCCACCAAGCTGGCGCGCTTCTTCGTCGACCTTCCTAAGGAGTACGAGTGCACCGTGAAGTTCGGCGTGCGCTCCGACTCGGGCGATCTCACGGGGACGCTCCGCGAGACTGGCGAAACCACCACGCGAGAAGCCGTGGAAGCGGTCATTCCCGACTTTCTGGGCTCCGTGACCCAGCAGGTGCCCATGACGTCGGCGGTGAAGGTCGACGGCGAGCGTCTTTACAAGAAGGCTCACCGTGGCGAGGTCATCGAGACGCCGGTGAAACAGGTGGAGATCGACGACATCGAGATCCTCTCGTTCGACACAGAGGCGCAGACCCTGCGCTGCCGCATCGCCTGCTCCAAAGGCACCTATGTGCGCCAGCTCGCCATCGACATCGGCGAAGCGGTTGGCGCCGGTGCGCATCTCGAGCAGCTGGCGCGTACGGCGACCGGCGAGCTAAGCCTCTCCAGTGCGCGGACGCTCGCTTCCTTCGAGGCAGCCCTGGACGCGCGCGCGGCCGGCGACGAGCACATCCCGGGTCTGCTCGGCCCAGCCAGCGCGCTGCAGTTCATGCCAGGCATCGAGCTGTCCGCGGCTCAGGTGACGGCGGTCCGCAACGGGGGACGCCTTCCGGGAGGCCCCCAGGAGCCCGTGCGCCTCACCTACCGCGGCGAGCTCATCGCTATCTACGGCCCGGCCGAGGAGGGCTTCGCGCTCAAGCTCCTTGTCAAGCTCTGATGAAGCTTCTTACCGATCTCACCTCACTGCCGGCCCGGCCGCGGGCGCTCGCCATAGGCACGTTCGACGGCGTGCACGCAGGGCACCGAGCGGTCATCCGTCGCGCTCTCGACTTGGCCGTCGAACGCGGCCTCACCAGCGCCGTCGTCACATTCGACCGGCATCCCATGACGGTGATCGATGCGGCGCGCGTGCCGCGCCTCCTCACGCCCTTGCGGGAGAAGATCCGACTCATCGAAGAGTTAGGCCCCGACGAGCTCATCGTCCTTACGTTCGACGAGCGCCTCGCGGCGCTCACCTCCGACGACTTCTGCGCCGGCCTGCTGGCCGGCACTCTGCAGGCGCGCGTGGTTGTAGTGGGCGAGAACTTCAGCTTCGGCGCGGGCGGCAGCGGAGACGCGACGCAGCTACGCACCTGCGGCGCCGCCCATGGCTTTGAAACGATAGCTCTCGAGCTGGTCACCGAGCACGGCAAGACGATCAGCTCCACGCGCATCCGTCGCCTGCTGCACGACGGCGAGCTGGAGGAGGTGCGGGAGGTGCTCGGCCGGCCGCCTTCGGCGGCCGGCCTCGTGGTGCGCGGGCTCGAGCGCGGCCGCACCCTGGGCGTGCCCACCGCCAACGTAGACGTAGAGGCGGGCTCCATCTTCCCCGGGCGCGGTGTGTACGTGGCGCGCGTGCTGGTGCTGGACCATTGGTATCGGGCCGCGGTGAACGTGGGTCACAACCCGACCTTTCGTACCAGGAGCGATGAGACGGCGCACGTCACGATAGAGGCCTTCTTGCTCGACTTCAGCGGAGATGTATACCACCAGCCCATTCGCGTCGATTTTCTGCACAAGATCCGCGACGAACGGCGTTTCGACGAGGTGAGCGCGCTGGTGGAGCAGATGCAGCGCGACGTCGCCACGGCGGCCGGCTTTCACGATCCGGCCTTCGCCGAGGTTGGCTTGGGAACGGCGGGAGCTTCGTCTGCATAACGAAGCTAGCCGGCCTGAAGCCGGCTAGCAGATGCGGTGCACCTACGGTGACCGCACGGGGGTGTCTCGTGGGCTTGACCCTTCTCGCAGACATCCTCTCGGGAGAGCCGGCCGGCAGGTTGCGGTGCACCTACGGTGACCGCACGGGGGTGTCTCGTGGGCTTGACCCCTTCTGGCAGACATCCTCTCGGGAGAACCGGCCGGCAGGTGGGGGGGGGGGGGGGGGGGGGATGCAGGCGGGCGGCTGGCGCGTCCTTCCAGCCTATGCTCGACGCCGGCCGGGTATCTTGAGGTGGTCGGCCTGTGCTACCCTAGCCGACGACCGTTTACTCGGTTGCGGGCCGCCTACCCGCTACTGGGTTCCCGGATACTCCTGCAAGGGAGGTGATCCACATGGCAGTTACCAAGGAAGCAAAAGAGACCATCATTGCGAAGCACGCCAAGCACGACGGCGACACCGGTTCCCCCGAGGTACAGATCGCACTTCTTACGGCGCGCATCGAGACTCTCACCGAGCACCTCAAGACCCACAAGAAAGACCATCATAGCCGGCGCGGCCTGCTCAAGATGGTAGGCCAGCGTCGCCGTCTGCTCAATTACCTCCAGGCGCGCGATCTCGAGCGCTACCGCGCGCTCGTCAAGGAGCTCGAGCTCCGCAAGTAGTGTCACGACGCGGCGTTCACGCCGTATCAGTCGTCACGTGCCAATCCCACACGGACGAGAGAGAACCCGTGCGCAATGGGGCGCCGGGCCAGATGGAAGACGAAGGAAGAGATGAACACAGTTGAAGTAGAGATCGGCGGCAAGACGATCACCCTCGAGACGGGACGTCTCGCCAAGCAGGCTAACGGTGCCGTGCTGGTGCGCTGCGGCGACACGATGGTGCTGGTCAGCGCCGTCGCCCGCGAAGATGTGCGCGAGGGGCAGGACTTCTTCCCGCTGACGGTCGACGTGGAGGAGCGGCACTACGCTGCCGGCAAGATCCCCGGCGGCTTCATCAAGCGTGAGTCGCGGCCCAGCGAGAAGGCGATTCTCGCGGCTCGCCAGATCGACCGGCCCATCCGGCCGCTGTTTCAGAAGGGCTTCATGAACGAGGTCCATGTGGTGGCCACGACGCTCTCGGTCGACTTCGAGAACGCCCACGACGTTCTCGCCACCCTCGGCGCCTCGGCGGCTCTCACCATCAGCGAGATCCCGTTTCTGGGCCCCATCGGCTCGGTGCGCATGGGTCGCATCGACGGGCAGTTCGTGGTGAACCCCACGCTGCTGGAGATCCAGGACGAGTCAGATCTCGACCTGGTGGTCACCGCCAGCCGTGACGCGATCGTGATGGTCGAGGCGGGCGCGCAGGAGGTCAGCGAAGACGTCGTTATCGAGGCGCTGCGCATCGCCTTCACCGAGATTCAGAAGCTCATCGACGTGCAGCTCGAGCTGCAGCGCCTGTGCGGCAAGCCCAAGTGGGAGATCCCCGCGTGGACGGTCGACGAGAACGTGTTCGAGGAGGTGCGGGGCAAGTACGCCGCGGCTCTCGACGAGGCTACCCAGGTGGCCGACAAGAAGGCCCGCCAAGACGCCACGGCCGCCGTCAAGCAGGCCGCCGTCGAGGCGCTGCTGAACGAAGACTCCGAGCCCGAGCGCGTGGTGCACGTGAAGCGCGCCCTGGCCAAGCTCGAGAAAGACATCGTGCGCGAGCGCATCGCGGTGCAGAAGCGCCGCCCAGACGGTCGCGGCACCGACGAGATCCGCCAGATCACCTGCGAGGTGGGTGTGGTCCCGCGCACGCACGGCAGCGCCCTCTTCACGCGCGGTCAGACGCAGGCCATGACCCTCCTCACGCTGGGCGGCACCGGCGAGTTCCAGCGCATCGACGGCCTCGGCATCGAAGATAAGAAGCGCTACATGCACCACTACAACTTCCCACCGTACTCGGTGGGGGAGACCGGCTTCATGCGCGGGCCCAAGCGCCGCGACATCGGCCACGGTGCCCTCGCCGAGCGCGCCCTCGTGCCGGTGCTGCCGGATGAGCTCGAGTTCCCATACACCATCCGCCTGGTCTCGGAGATCCTCGAGAGCAACGGTTCGTCGTCGATGGCCAGCGTCTGCGGCTCCACGCTGTCGCTCATGGACGCCGGTGTGCAGATCAAGGCGCCGGTGGCCGGCATCGCCATGGGGCTCATCAAGGAAGGCGACGACTACGTCGTGCTCACCGACATCGCCGGTGTCGAAGACCATCTCGGCGACATGGACTTCAAGGTCGCCGGCACCGCCAAGGGCATCACGGCCCTGCAGATGGACATCAAGATCAGCGGCGTCACCTTCCAGATCCTGAGCGAGGCGCTCGAGCAGGCGCGCACCGCGCGGCTGTTCATCCTCGGGCGTATGGCGGAGGCCATCGCCGAGCCGCGTAGCGAGCTCTCGCAGTGGGCGCCGCGCATCTTCAGCATCCAGATCAACCCCGATCAGATCGGGCTCGTGATCGGCAAGGGTGGCGAGACCATCCGCGGCATGACCGACGAGTTCGGCGCCGACATCGACATCCAGGACGACGGCACGATCTTCATCTGCGCTCCCGACCAGGAGGCGGCCGAGGGCGTCATCAATCGCATCACCGCGATGACGAAAGAGATCGAGGTGGGTGACGTGTTCACCGGCCGCGTCGTGAAGACCACCGACTTCGGCGCGTTCGTGGAGCTCAAGAAGGGCACCGACGGCCTGCTGCATATCTCTCGCCTGGGCAAGAAGGGCGAGCGCGTGAAGTCGGTCGAAGACGTGGTGAAGCGCGGCGACACGGTAACGGTAGAAGTCGTCGAGATCGACAAGGCGCGCAACCGCATCGGGCTCACGCTGCTCAAGCCACCCGAAGCTGACTGATAGCGAGCGAGAGTTGGCCAGCGAGGCCCATCGCCTCTCGACGCTGCAGAACGGCGTCCGAGTGGCCACCGAGCGCATCGACAGCGTGCGCTCGGTGGCCCTCGGCATCTGGATCGCCGCCGGCTCGCGGCAGGAACCCGTCAATCTCGGCGGGGTGTCGCATTTCATCGAGCACCTGATCTTCAAGGGTTCAGATCGCTACGACGCCTTGGCCATCGCGCGCATCTTCGACGACATGGGCGGCGAGCCCAATGCCTCCACGTCCAAGGAATACACGCTGGTCAACGCACGCTTTCTCGACGACGACCTCGATAAGGCCTTCGAGGTTATCGCCGAGATGGTGGCACGACCCACCTTCGCCGATCTCGATCAGGAGCGCGAGGTGGTGCTCGAAGAGGTGGCCATGTACGAAGACTCGCCGCCCGAGCTCATTCACGACGACCTCTGCGAGGTCGTCTTCGGGGAGCACCCTCTGGGTCGCCCGATCATCGGGCACAGCGAGACGCTCGCGGGTCTCGATCTGGCCACGGTGAAGACCTATCACGGCTCGCATTACGTGAACCCGGGCATCGTGGTCGCCGCCGGCGGCCACGTCGATCACGACCATCTGTGCGAGCTCGCCGCGGCGCACTTCGCCGGCGGGGCTGGGGCAGAGGTGCCGCGCGCCGCGCTCAGCGCGCCCGGCTATCGTCACGTGGCGCGTTTCACGCAGAAAGACACCGAGCAGTATCACGTGTGCCTCGGCGGTCCGGCGCCACGCCGCTCAGACCCCGACCGCTACGCCGTGTTCGTGGTCGACACCATGCTAGGCGGCTCATGGAGCTCGCTGCTCTTTCAGGAGGTCCGCGAGAAGCGCGGGCTCGCCTACTCGGTGTACTCGTACACCTCGCTGTTTGCCGATGCGGGTCTTACGGCAATCTATTTCGGATCGCGCGAAGAAGCCGTGGAAGAGGCCATGACCGTGATTCTCGACGTGCTGCAAGACTTTCGCGAGGGCGTGTCCGACGATGCCATTACGCGTGCCAAGAACCACCTGAAGGGGCAGCTCGTCCTCAGCATGGAGAGTCCCGGCAGCCGCATGCAGGCGCTCGGGCGGGCGGTTCTGATGGAGCAGCCCGTGCTCTCGGTCGACGAGGTGCTGGCGCGCCTCGACGCCGTCACGAGAGACGACGTCACGGCGGCCGTGGAACGGTACTATGATCCCAAGAAATGGTCTACCGCGTGCATCGGCCCGCGGCCGCAGCCATTCAAGGCTGTGAGCGGCGATTTCGCCTGGGAGGAACGATGACCGACGTGCTCGTGACCGGCGCCGCCGGCAAGATGGGCGGCCTCAGCGCCGCAACCATCGCCGCGCAGAGCGACTTGCGCGTGGTGGCCCTCGTCGACCCCCGTCGCGGGGCGGCGGCCGGGGATGCACCGTGCTTCGACAGTGTCGACAAGGCCCTCGCGCTTACCTCTCCACAGGCCGCGCTGGAGTTCAGCGTGCCGCAAGCGGTGTTCGAGAATACGCGGCTCCTGCTGGAGGCCGGGGTACCCACCGTCGTGGGAGCCACCGGCCTGAGGGACGAGCAGGTGAACGAGCTCAGCGCGGCCGCTGCCGGCGCCGGCGTGGGGCTCCTCATCGTGCCCAATTTCGCGCTCGGTGCGGTGCTGCTCATGCGCTTCGCGAGCGAGGCCGCCAAGCACTACGAGCACGCCGAGATCATCGAGCTGCACGAGGCGCACAAGCGCGACGCGCCGTCGGGCACCAGCTTGCGCACGGCCCGTCTCATGGCCCAGGCGCCGGGATCGGCGCTGCGCGATCTGCCCGGCCCGGAGCAGCCTTCACGTGGGCTGGCCGCCGACCATGTGCGTATCCATAGCGTGCGCCTGCCGGGCATGGTGGCGCACCAGGAGGTACTGCTGGGCGGCGACGACGAGCTGCTTACGCTGCGTCACGACTCGTTCTCACGGCGCTCGTTCATGAGCGGCGTGCTGCTGGCCGTGCGTCGCATCACCGATCTCAAGGAGACCGTGATAGGACTGGAGAACATCCTTTGAGTGAGCCCGCATCTGCCACCGCCGCAGCCGCCGGCCTGACCTCGGGGAGCCTGCTTTGAGCGACAGTCTGGGAACCATCCTCACCGCGATGGTCACACCGTTCAACGACGCACTGGAGATCGATCACGAGCGTCTCGCGGCGCTGGCCGAGTATCTCGTCGACACCGGCTCCGAGGGCCTCGTTGTAGCCGGCACCACAGGAGAGTCGCCCACGCTCAGCGACGACGAGAAGACCGCCATGTTTCGCACGGTCGTGGCGACGGTCGGCGGGCGTGTGCCGGTCATCGCCGGCACGGGCAGCAACGACACCCGTCACAGCGTCGAGCTCACGCGCGCCGCCGAGGCGTGCGGGGTCGACGCCGTGCTTGTGGTCACGCCCTACTACAACAAGCCGCCGGAGCGCGGCCTGGTGGAGCACTTCCGCACGGTGGCCGCCGCCACCAGCTTGCCACTCATCGTCTACAACATCCCGGGACGATGCGTGGTCAACCTGTCGCCGGAGGCTCTCGCGCGGCTCGCGGAAGTAGAGAACATCGTGGCCGTCAAGCAGGCCAATCCAGACCTCGGCGAGACACGTCGCCTGCGCGAGCTGTGCAACCTCGGCGTGTACGCCGGCAACGACGACATGCTGCTCGACGTGCTCATGATGGGCGGGTGGGGCGGGATCTGTGTAGCCAGCCACCTTGTGGGACCGCGGCTGGCGGAGATGGCGCGGCTCGTGAAGGTCGGCGAGCACACCGCGGCCGCGGCGCTCAACGACGACCTGCGGGAGCTGTTCAAGACTCTCTTCATCACCGCCAGCCCCATTCCGGTGAAGGAAGCTCTCAACCTGTTGGGTCACGAGGTCGGCGGCCTCCGCCTGCCGCTCGTGCCCGCCACGGCGCGCGAGTCGGCGCTCGTCGCCGCGGAGCTGTGCCGCCTGGGGCTGCTATGAGCGACCCTGTCAGGATCGTGCCGCTCGGCGGACTCGGAGAGATCGGCAAGAACATGACCGCCGTGGAGTATCGCGGCAAGATCGTGGTGCTCGACTGCGGCATCGAGTTCCCGCGCGACGAGATGCTGGGCATCGATCTGGTGCTGCCCGACGTGAGCTGGCTGCTAGAGCGCCAGGAAGACGTGCTGGCCTTCATCATCACGCACGGGCACGAGGACCATCATGGCGCCTTGCCGTTCGTGCTGAAACAGATCAACCGGCCGGTGTACGGCAGCCGCTTTACGCTCGCCCTCATCAAGTCCAAGCTCGACGAGCACGGGCTCATGAAGTCGACCGTGATTAACGAGGTGAGCGAGACCTCGCGCTTCCGTCTGGGGCCCTTTGACGTCTCCTTCGTGGCGGTGAGCCACAGCGTCCCCGATGCGCTCTCCATCGTCCTCGGCACGGAGCATGGTGCCGTGGTTCTTACCGGCGACTACAAGTTCGACCATACGCCGATCGACGGCCGCATCACCGATGTCAACACGTTCGCCCAGCTGGGCCAGCGCGGTGTGCTGGCCTTGCTGGCCGACTCCACCAACGCCGAGTCGCCGGGGTCCACGGCGTCCGAGAGCATCGTCGGCCAGGCGTTTCATCAGATCTTCGCGGAGGCGGAGGGGCGCGTGATCGTAGCCTGCTTCGCCTCTCATATCCATCGCGTACAGCAGGCGGTGCAGATCGCTCACCTGCACGGGCGCAAGTTCGCCATATCGGGGCGCTCGATGCAGAAGAACGTGAACATCGCGCGCAATCTCGGCATTCTCGAGATCCCCGAGGGCGCGATGATCAAGCTCACTGAGATCGACGAGTACCGTCCCGAGGAGATCCTTATCCTATCTACCGGCAGCCAGGGAGAGCCGCTTTCGGCGCTCACGCGCATGGCCTTCAACGACCATCCGCAAGTGGCCCTCCACGAGGGCGACACGGTGGTGATCTCGGCCAGCCCCATCCCGGGCAACGAGGTGAGCGTCATGAGCACCGTGAACCGGTTGCTCAAGGTTGGCGCCACGGTCATCTACGGCCGCGAGAGTGGCGTGCACGTGTCGGGCCACGCGGCCCAGGAAGACATGCGCATGATGCTCAACCTGCTGCGTCCGCGGTTCTTTGTCCCGGTGCACGGCGAGTACCGCCACCTGCATCTGCACGCGGAGCTAGCGCGTCAGTCGGGCATCGCCGAAGAAGACATCTTCATCCTCGAGAACGGCGACGTGCTCGAGATCGACGGCGAGAACGCCGAGATCGTCGACCGCGTGCCCACCGGCATGGTGTTCGTCGACGGCTTCGAGCTCGGTGACGCCGATGGCCTGGTGCTGCGTGATCGCCAGCAGCTCGCCGGCGACGGCATCCTCATCGCCGTGGTCACGGTCGATGCCCAAAGCGGCGACACTGTGGCGGCGCCGGAGCTCGTGGCGCGCGGCTTCCTGCACGACGACGAACGCCTCAGAGACGTGCTCGACGAATGCGCCAGGGCGCTCGACGTGCTCATGAAGGAGCTCGGCACGGTTCACGTCACCGGGCAGCGGCTGATCAAAGAAGACATCAAGGAGCGTCTCGCCGAGCTCGTGTACGCGAGCACCCGGAGGCGCCCGCTCATCATGCCCGTGGTGGTCGAGGTCTAGCAGCGGGCCCCGGCGCGCCGGCCACTCCGCCGCGCGCCATCGCCTAGGGATTCCCCGGCCGGCGTCGAAGAAGGCACCCACAATGGCGACTGCACGCCCCAAGCAGGCACGAAGGCGTACGGGCGCCGCGACGCGGACGCGACCACGCGCCGCCCGTGCGGCTCCTCAAGCCCGCGCACCGCATACCCGTCACCGCCACGAGCTGGCGGCAATCGCCTGCGTGGCGGTGGCGGTGTTTCTGGCCTTCGTGATCTACCTTGGATGGGACGGCGGCTCGCTGGGTAGCTGGCTCTCCTTCGCCACCCGCTGGCTGGTGGGCTTGCTCGTGTTCGCGCTGCCCCCGATTCTCTGCTATGCGGCCTACCTTCTGGTGGTGCGCGACGATCGGCGTCCGCGACGTGGCCTGAGCTGGGGCATCGGCCTAATGGTGGTCGCCTTCCTGCTAGCCGCCGCCGCCGACTCGTTCGGCCTCTTCACCGGGCCGCGGCCCCGTCTTGAGTTTCGCGACGCGTATATGAGCGTTCACGGCGGAGTGGTCGGCGAGGCCCTGTGGGCGCTCCTGCACGGTGTGATCGCCCGCGTGGGCGTGGACGTGCTGGTGATCGCCCTGTTCGTGGCCGGCATCCTGCTGGCCACCGGCTCGTCGCTGCGCCAGTGGGCCGACCACTCCCGCAAAGGTGCCGCCGCCGCCGGGCGGGCGGCGCGCAGCCAGGCCGAAGCTCTGGGCGCGCGCCGCCGCGATGCGGCGGCCACTCGGGTGCCGGACCTCGACGAGTCGCTCACGCAGATGGCTTCAGACGAGCTCCGTACCCTGGCCCTGCCGGCGGACAGGTATGGCCCCGCCGTAAGTACCCACACACCGCACCTCGTCGACGGCCGGGTGAGCGCTCCGGAGATCTTCGGCGTACCCTCGCCCGCCACGTGGGATCCTTCGCGACCGTCGTTCGAGCAGACTCGCCCGGAGCCGCGCGGAGAGACGAAGGAGGGCGAGCAGCTCTCCCTCGCCGGGGCGGGCGGGGAGAATGCCGCCGAAGAGGTGGCTCTCGCGTTCCGGCACGCCGAGAAGCGCGCCTGGGTGCTGCCCGAGCCGACGCTGCTGCAGCGTCTCGGCGAGGGCAAGGGTGAAACGCCGGAGACCATCCGCGCCGTGTCTCAGCGTCTCGTCGAGACTCTCGACAGCTTCGGCATCCAGGCCAACATCATCGGCACGGTGTCTGGGCCGCGCGTTACGCGCTACGAGCTGCAGCTCGCGCCCGGGATCAAGGTTAGTCGCGTCTCGGGCCTCAAAGACGACCTCGCCTACTCTCTGGCCGCCACCGACGTACGCGTGCAGGCGCCCATCCCAGGAAAGACGGCCGTGGGCGTCGAGGTGCCGAACCTGCAGGCCAACTATGTGTCGCTCGGCGACATTCACGGCCTCTTCCCGCCGCATGCTTCGCCCATGGCCTTCTGGCTCGGCAAAGACGTGACCGGCAAGGCCGTGCTCGCCGACCTGGTCAAGATGGTCCATCTGCTCATCGCAGGTACCACCGGGTCCGGCAAGAGCGGCTGTCTGAACGCTCTCATCAGCTCGATCCTGCTGCGTGCCACGCCCGACCAGGTGCGCATGATCATGATCGACCCCAAGAAGGTCGAGCTCTCCAACTTCGACGGCATCCCGCACCTGCTGGCGCCGGTGGTGACCAACATGAAGCAGGCCACCTATGTGCTCGACAACATCTGTCGCGAGATGGATCGCCGCTACGACGTGCTCTCGCGCAACGGCTGCCAGGATATTCGCGCGCTCAACAAGAAGCTCGTGAAGGGCGGCGAAGAGCCCATGCCCTATATCATGGTGATCGTTGACGAGCTGGCCGATCTGATGATGCAGGCGCCCTCGGAGGTGGAAGACAGCATCATCCGGCTCGGCCAGCTGGGCCGCAGCTCCGGGGTGCATGTGGTGGTGGCCACGCAGCGTCCGTCGGTGGACGTGGTCACGGGCATGATCAAGACCAACATCCCCTCACGCATCGCCTTCGCCGTGTCGTCGCAGACCGACTCGCGCATCATCCTCGATCAGGGCGGCGCCGAGAGCCTGCTCGGCATGGGCGACATGCTCTTCAACCCGATGGGCAGCAGCCGGCTCCTGCGCGTGCAGGGTGCTCTCATCACGGCCCAAGAGATGAGGCTGCTCACCGACCACTGGAGACGCCAGGCGAAACCCGAGTTTCGCGAAGACCTCCTCGAGAACCCGGCCGGGGCCGACGCCGCGCAGCAGCAGGGAGCGGCCGGTGGCGACGAGCTGCTCGAGGAGGCCATCAAGACCGTGGTGGGCACCGGAGCCGCCTCGGTGGCTCTGCTGCAGCGACGTCTGCGGGTGGGCTACGCGCGGGCCGGCCGCCTCATCGACATCATGGAAGAGATGGGGATCATCTCCGGCTATGACGGCAGCAAGGCGCGGGCGGTGCTCATCGATGTGAGCGCGCTGCCCGCCACCCTAGCGCGCGTCAGCGGCGACGAGCCACCCGAGGAGCCGGCGGAGGCGGCGGCGCCGGACCCCGACCCGGCGTGAGCGCGGGGCCCTCGCCCGGCCTGAGCACGCGACCCTCACCTGGTGTACGCACGGACTGCGGCCGGGGTGTGAGCGTCGGGTAGTCGTCGGCGGGGCGATTTGTCTTCGCCGAGCGCGCTCACTAGACTGTACGTTCGGGCGGCCGCCCGCTAGGAGCGGACCCGCGCGACCGAGGAGAACGCCATCCATCGTGTTTGAGATCGGCAACACGCTGCGCGAGGCGCGCGTGCGTCGCAACCTCACGCTCCAGCAGGTCGAGGAAGACACGAAGATCCGTGTCAAGTACATCCAGGCCATGGAGAACGAGGATTTCGACGTCATGCCGGGGGCAACCTACGTCAAGGGGTTCTTACGCACGTACGCGACGTACCTCAGCCTCGACCCCGACGTGATCCTCGACGAATACCGCTCGAGAGGCGTGCGATCCACCGAGATCCAGGAGCCCTTCGGGGGTGTCTCCATGCTGGGCGCCCCTCGCAGTCACCGCGGTCGCAACACGCTGGTTCTGGTGGCGGTCGTCTGTCTGGTCGCAGTGGGCGTTCTCTGGGAGCTGGGCCGTGGCGGCAACTCCCCCCAGCCGCCCACCACTCCGGGAGCGCTGGGCATCAGCAGTGGTTCGCCGACAGCGAGCCCCAGCGTCAAACCTTCCCACTCGGCCAAGCCGGCGGTGAGCACCAATCTGAGTGTGAGCGCGCACGGGGGTGACAGCTGGACTGAGGTACGAATATCGTCGTCGAGCGGTCGTGTGCTCTACTCCGGCACGCTGCGCGCGGGGCAGAGCAAGGTGTTCACCGGCAAGAAGCTCTGGGTACGGCTGGGTGCACCGCAGAACGTGCACCTTCGCAGGGGTAGTAAGAGCATCGTTCTGCAGAGCAGCGTCGGACCGTGGGATCTGGTCATCGTCGGCGGCCATATTACTCAAGGCTCCCAGATATAGAAGGGGGGAGATCGCGGTGGCCAAAGAATCTTCGTTCGACGTCGTCTCGCGAGCCGACATGAATGAGGTACGCAACGCCGTAAATATGGCGCAGAAGGAGATCGCCACACGGTACGATTTCAAGAAGAGCGTGAGCTCGCTCACCCTGGAGGGCGACGCCCTGGTGCTCGTCTCGGACGACGACGGCAAGCTCAAGCAGGTCGTAGATGTGCTGGAGACGATGCTCGTGCGCCGCAAGGTACCTCTTAAGGCACTGCAGTACGGCAAGATCGAAGAGGCGCTGGGCGGCAGCGTGCGCCAGCGCGTGCCCGTCGCCCAGGGCATCCCCGACGACAAGGCGAAAGCCATGAACAAGCTCCTGCGCCAGAACTTCAAGAAGGTCAAGGTGCAGATCCAGGGCGACACGCTGCGTGTGTTCTCGGCGAGCAAAGACGAGCTCCAGGCAGCCATGGCCGCGCTGCGCGATCAGGACTGGGGCATTCCGTTGCAGTTCGTCAACTATCGTTGAGGCTTCCCTGGGCGCCGGGTTCTTCATCCAGACACTCGGCTGCCCCAAGAACGAGGCCGATAGCGATGCTCTGGCGCAGCGCCTGCGCGCCGCCGGGCATCGCGAGACGCGTGCCGGGGCCGCCGATCTCGTGATCGTCAACACCTGTGGCTTCATCGACGCCGCCAAGGAGGAGTCCGTCCGCGCGATCCTCGAGGCCGTCGACTTCGCTCACGCACACGGTGCCCGCCTGGCGGCCGTGGGGTGCCTGGTGGAACGCTACCGCGAGGAGTTGGCCGCCGAGATCCCCGAGGTGGACCTGTGGTGTGGTCTTGACACGACGCCTCTGGTAGCCGCCCTGAACGCCGCTGGTCGGGGGTTGGACGGCGGCGCAGCCGCGGGCACCGTGCCCGTCCCGCACCGCCCGCGGCCCGTGGCCGCGTATCTGAAGATATCCGACGGCTGCGATCGGCGCTGTGCCTTCTGCGCCATCCCGCTGATCAAGGGCGACTACGAGACGCTGGCCGCCGGCGAGGTTCTGCGCCGCGCCCGAGCGGCCCTTGCCGCGGGGGCGCGCGAGCTCGTGCTGGTGGGCCAGGATACGTCGCGCTGGAGGCAGCGTGGCTGGGGAGGGCTCGAGCGCTTGCTGGCGGAGCTCAAGGGGCTCGCGCCGGCGCCGAACTGGCTGCGCTTGCTGTATCTGCAACCCGAAGGCATCGACGAGGCGCTGCTGCAAGCCCTGGCGCGCTACGCGGTGCCCTACGTGGACGTGCCGCTGCAGCACGCCTCTGGGGCTGTGCTGCGTCGTATGAAGCGGCACGGAGACGGCGCCGCACACCTGACGCTCCTCGCGCGAGTACGCGCGACACTGCCCGGCGTCGCTGTACGATCCACCTTTGTCGCGGGGTTTCCCGGTGAGACGGAGGCCGAGTTCGACGAGCTGCTGAGCTTCGTCGCCGAAGCCGGACTCGCGGCCGCGGGTGTGTTCCCCTTCGACGCTCAGGAGGGCACGCCGGCGGCAACCATGCCGGGCCAGGTGCCCAGCGAGGTCGCGCTGGAGCGCGCGGCGCGCCTGGGCGAAGCCATCGACCGTAGCACCGCCGCGTTTTGGCGGGCCTTCGCCACGCGCGAGCTGGAGGTGCTAGTGGAGCGTGGCAGCGGGCGCCGCGACGGCGTGGTGGTGGGCCGCTGCGCGGCGCAGGCTCCAGACATCGACGGTCGCACCTTCATCACCGGCATGACCGCGCGTCGCGGGCAGATAGTACACGCCGTGTGCGTGGACGCCGTCGGGTATGATGTGCAGGCCGTCGCCGGGAGTCGCGTGCCGTGAAGAGCCAGCTCAACCTCGCCAACAGCATCACCATCGCGCGCATCCTGCTCATCCCGGTGTTTCTGGTCGTGCTCTTCTCCGGCATTCCGCAGCCGTACGGCAATGTCGCCGCCGCCTCTGTCTTCGTGCTGGCTGCAGCCACCGACAAGCTCGATGGGTACGTGGCCCGGCGCAACAAGCAGATCACCACTCTTGGTCAGTTCCTCGATCCCCTCGCCGACAAGCTGCTCGTCGCGGCGGCGCTCATCGCTCTGGTCGGTCAGGGAAGGGTGACGGCGTGGGTGGCCATGGTCATCATCGGCCGCGAGATCGCCGTGAGCGTGCTGCGCATCGTCGGCGCGTCGCAGGGTGTCTCCATACCCGCCGATCGCTACGGCAAGCTCAAGACGGTCCTGCAGATCGTCTACGTGGTGTACGTGCTCGTGCCCACCGAGAGCATCGCACGATTCATCCACGTATCCACCGACGTCGCGGTGGGTCTCGAGTGGACGCTCGCCGGCGTCGTGGTCGCGGTCACGCTGGCCTCGGGCGTACGCTACTTCCTCAACGCGCGTGGTGTTATTCGCCTGCCCGGAAGCACCCCGCAGCGGTGATCGCGCTCACGCAAGGAAGGAAGCTGAAATGACAGTGGCGATGCCCACCGCCAGCGTGGTACTCAGCGGCAACGAGCTGCTCGACGGCCGCACACAGGATACGAATGGCCCCTTCCTGAGCGCCGACCTGAGCTCCCGAGGAGTCAAGGTCTTGAGCGTGGTCCAGGTGGCCGACGACGAGGAACGCCTTGAGGCGGCCCTGCGCTTCTCGCTCAGTGCCGCCCCCGACCTGCTGCTCGTGGGCGGTGGCCTGGGCACAACCCACGACGATCTCACAGCGGCCTGCCTGGCCCGCACGCTGGGCGTGGCGCTGGAGGAGCATGCAGAGGCGCTGAGGATGCTCGAGGAGCGCGTGCGCGAACTTGCCGCGCGGCGTCATCTGCACTTCGACGCCGTGTTTCCACTGGCACGGCGGCAGGCGGTCCTGCCGGCCGGGTCTGTGCCCGTGCCGCCGGCCGGCGTGGCACCGGGCATCGCGGCGCGCCACGGCGTCACCCGCATCTACGCCTTTCCGGGCGTGCCCTACGAGCTCGAGATCATGTGGCGTGCCGTCGCCGGCGAGCTGCAGGACGAAGGATTCTTCCCGCGCGTGGCGCGCCGCGTGGTCCGCGTCTTCGGGGTAGGCGAGCTGCAGGTGGCGCCTCTCCTCGAGGCCGTGCCGCGCGACCTCCTCGAGACGGGCATCAACGTGGGCAGGGGAGAGGTGGCCGTCACGCTACGCTACGCGCACGAGCCCGCGGCCACGGCGCAGGCGGCCGCGGTGGTCGCCGCGCTCGAGGCGGGAGCGCCGGTGTTCAGCAGTGACGGGCGCACCGTCGACGACCTGGTGGCGGACGCCCTGCGCGGCGGCGCCCTTACCCTGGCCGTAGCCGAGTCGTGCACGGGTGGCCTGCTGGGCGCCCGCCTCACCGAGCGCCCCGGTAGCTCCGACTACTTCGTCGGTGGTGTCATCAGCTACGCCAACGAGGTGAAGATGAGCCTGCTCGGGGTGCCGTCACACATGCTTGCCCGGTACGGCGCCGTCTCCGAGGAGGTCGCCGCAGCCATGGCCGGCGGCGTGAGGGTCGCCACCGGCGCCGACTACGCTCTCGCGGTGAGCGGCGTGGCCGGACCCGACGGCGGCACCGCCGAGAAGCCGGTGGGTCTCGTCTACCTGGCCTGTGCCGGCCCTGGGGGCCGGCGCGTGGTGCGTGGCATGTTCCCCGGCGACCGCGCCTCGGTGCGCGAGTTCAGCACCACCTCGGCGCTGCACCTGCTGCTCCGGGAGCTCGGCCGATGAGCGCCCGCGAGGCGGCCTCCGGGGCAGCCGACACGCTGCGCCTGTTCGTGGCCTGCGACATCCCGCCGGACGCGCTGCGGGCGATCGCCGCGTGGCAGCGCGTGGCGCTCGAAGGCCGGGCAGAGGTGCGCGCGAATCACGCCGTGCACATCACGCTGGCGTTCCTCGGCCGGGTATCGGGCGCCGAGGTACACCGCCTGCGGGAGACCCTCGCAGCTCTCGATTTCTCGCCCTTCCGCGTGGGCGTGGCGGCGGCCATCTTTCTGCCCGAGCGCGGTGCCAAGAGAGTCATCGCGCTGCAGCTCTCCGACTCCGACGGCGCCCTGGCTCGGCGGCAGCGCGAGGTGTCGGCCGCGCTGCGCGCGACGGGCCTCTACGAGCCGCCGAAGCGCCCCTGGCTACCCCACGTAACGGTGGCCCGTTTTCGCCGCCCTGGCCATCCCTTTTCCCTGCAAATTGTCAACATTCCGCGGTTTGGTGTCGTCCGCACGGTCTTGTATAGTAGCCTCCTGGAGAGGGCCGGCGCCGTGCACACTCCCCTGGCGGTCTTTCCCGCGTCCTGAGCAAGAGAGGAGCGCTACATTGGATAAGGACAAAGCCCTCGAGGCGGCCCTTACGCAGATCGACCGACAGTTCGGCAAAGGCAGCGTGATGCGGCTGGGCGACCACCCCGTGAGCGACGAGCTGCTGTGTGTGCCGACCGGCTCCCTGGCGCTCGACATCGCGCTCGGCGTCGGCGGCATCCCGCGCGGCCGTATCGTCGAGATCTACGGGCCGGAATCGTCCGGCAAGACTACACTCGTCTACCACCTTATCGCTCAGGCTCAACGCCTCGGCGGAACGGCCGCGTTCATCGATGCCGAGCACGCCATGGACCCGATCTATGCCAAGAGCATCGGCGTCGATGTCGACGACCTCCTTGTTTCGCAGCCCGACTACGGAGAGCAGGCCCTCGAGATCGCCGAGATGCTGGTGCGCAGCGGCGCGCTCGACATCGTCGCCATCGACTCGGTCGCCGCACTCACTCCTAAGGCCGAGATCGAGGGCGAGATGGGCGACAGCTTCGTCGGCTTGCAGGCGCGCCTCATGAGCCAGGCCTTGCGCAAGCTCGCCGGCACGCTCAACCGTTCTGGCACCATCTGCTGCTTCACCAACCAGCTGCGCGAGAAGATCGGCGTCATGTTCGGCAACCCCGAGGTCACCACGGGTGGCAAGGCGCTGAAGTTCTACGCCACCATCAGGCTCGACATCCGCCGCATCGAGACCCTCAAAGACGGCACGGAGGCGGTGGGCAACCGCTGTCGTGTCAAAGTCGTAAAGAATAAGGTCGCACCGCCGTTCAAGCAGGCCGAGTTCGACATCATGTACGGCCAGGGCATCTCTCGTGAGGGCACGCTGCTCGATCTTGGCGTCACCTACGACGTGGTCGCCAAGAGTGGCGCGTTCTTCAGCTACAACGACGATCGACTGGGACAGGGCCGTGCCAACGCGCGCACGTTCCTCAAAGAGAACCCCGATATCGCCGATGCCATCGAGGCCCAGATCCGTGACAAGGCGGGGCTGCCACTGGCGCCCGGGGCGACACCTGCGACGGCGCCCCCGGCGGCACCGGAGGGAGTCGACCCGGTCACCGGCGAGGTACTCTAGCCACCGCGCCATGCCCATCGTCACGGCGCTGCGGGCCACGCGAGGCGGTCATGTCACCGTGCACGTCGACGGCGCCTATGTCTGCACCGCCAGCGATGCCCTCGTGGCTCGGTGGCGCCTGCACAAAGGTCGTGAGCTGGACGTCGAGACCCTGGCTCAGATCCGCGGCGAGGCGTCGGCCGAGCGTGTTCTCAGCGATGCGTATCGGCTTCTGGCGCAGCGCGCTCGGGCTCGCGTCGAGCTGCGGCGCCGGTTGCTGCAGAAGGGTCACGACGAAGGCGCCGTGAGCGCGGCTCTCGAGAAGCTCGCCGGCGACGCTCTGCTCAACGACGCGGAGTTCGCGGGCAGCTATGTGGCGGACAAACGCGGGCTGAACGGCTGGGGCAACGAACGCATCCGGCGCGGCCTGGCCGAGCTGGGTGTCGATCGTGCGGTGATCGACGCGGCGCTCGGCGCCTCCGCGTCCGGCGAGGCTGACGACGCCGAGCTGCGGCGCGCCCTCGCCGTGCTGCGCCAGCGCGGCGCGCCGCAGGCGCCGCCGGAGGTAGCCCGGCGGCGCGCCTATCAGGCGCTCGTACGACGCGGCTTCTCAGCTACTGTGGCCTACGCCGCCGTGCGGCGCTGGAGCGGTCACGCGCCCGACGTGGCGGACGACGGCTGAAACCAATCCGCGGGTGCCGAACCGGCGGCCGGCGAAACCGCAGCGGCGGCCCAGGGGGGCAGACCGCCGGGTTCGCCGTCCGTCGCGCCCCGACGAATTGACTTTCGCGGCGATGATCGCCTACCATCAACGTGCGCGACGTGTGCGCGTGCTTTGTGTATTCATTCTCGCTCTTGCTTAGCGATACGCACGACGCTTCGGCGTCGATTGGCTGAAACGATCGAACCAGGGGTCAACTATGGGGCATCCAGGAGGTCCACAAGTCTGAATCTCGTCCCGACCCCTGGACGCTGACACAGCTGCAAACCCGTATCGCTGGCATGTGCGAGCGTGGCACTGGCCGGGCGCGTTGCCCGGCCTTTTTGGTGCTGCGCGACCTGCGAAGGGATTGAGATGATGATCGCTGTGTACATCGTGCTGGGGCTCGTGGTGGGTGCCGCCGCGGGCTACTTCATCCGGCGCAACCTTGCCTCAGGCAAGTTGGCGGGGGCTGAGCGCGAGGCCGAGAAGCTACTGCGCGATGCCAAGCGGGAAGCCGACACCACCATGAAGGAGGCGCGTCTCGAGGCCAAGGAAGAGGTTCATCGAGTTCGCGGCGAGGTAGAGGCCGAGCTTCGCGACCGGCGCGAAGAGCTCAGCAAGGCCGAGACCCGCATGCTGCAGCGCGACGAGCAGCTCGATACGCGCGCCGCGGAGCAAGACCGTCGCGATCAATCGTTGCGCGACCGTGACGTCAACAGCCAGCGGCTCGCCGACGAGCTCAAGACGGCCCACGAAGAGGCCATGGCTGAGCTCGAGCGCATTTCGGGTCTCAGCGTCGCGCAGGCCAAAGAGATGCTCCTCAAGCAAACCGAAGACGACGCCCGCCACGATGCCGCGAAGATGGTGCGCCAGGTAGAGGAGGAGGCGCGCCGTGAGGCCGACCGGCGGGCGCGCAATATCCTCTCTCTCAGCATTCAGCGCACCGCCGCCAATCATGTCGCCGAGACCACCGTCTCGGTGGTGCACCTTCCCTCGGACGACATGAAGGGGCGCATCATCGGCCGCGAGGGCCGCAACATCCGCACGCTCGAGAACACCACCGGCATCGACTTCATCATCGACGACACGCCCGAAGCGGTGGTGCTCTCAGGGTTCGACGGCGTGCGCCGCGAGACGGCCCGTCTCACGCTGAGCAAGCTCATCACCGATGGGCGCATCCACCCGGCGCGCATCGAAGAGATGTACGAGCAGGCCAAGGCCGAGGTAGAGGCGGCCATGGAAGAGGCCGGCGAGCAGGCCTGTTTCGACACCAACGTGCACGGCGTGGCGCCCGAGCTCGTGAGGGTGCTCGGGCGCCTCAAGTACCGCACGAGCTACGGGCAGAACGTTCTCAACCACTCCATCGAGGTGGCTCACCTCGCCGGCATCATGGCCGCCGAGCTGGGCGCCAACGTGAAGATCGCCAAGCGTGCCGGCCTGCTACACGACATCGGCAAGGCCGTCGACCATGAGGTCGACGGCTCGCACGCCGACATCTCGCAGCAGCTCTGCAAGAAGTACCGTGAGTCGCAGAGCGTGTGCCACGCCATTCAGGCGCATCACCAGGACATCGAGCCACAGACCATCGAGGCCGTGCTGGTGCAGGCGGCCGACGCTATCTCCGCCGCGCGCCCGGGCGCCCGCCGCGAATCGCTCGAGAACTACGTCAAGCGCCTCGAGTCTCTCGAGAAGATCGCCGAGAGCAAGAAGGGTGTGGAGAGGTGCTTCGCCATGCAAGCGGGGCGCGAGGTGCGTGTCATGGTCAAACCGGCCGAGATCGACGACGACGCCACGGCTCTGCTCGCCCGTGAGATCGCGAGGGACATCGAGGACCAGCTCGACTACCCGGGTCAGATCAGGGTGACGGTGATCCGTGAGAGTCGCGCCGTCGACATCGCCAAGTAGGCGCCGGCGGCGCCGCGAGCGCCCATGAGAGGCTACTATCTGCGCTCGTTCGGTTGCCAGATGAACGAGCATGATGCCGAACGCATCGGCGTGCTGCTCGAGGCTCAGGGTTTGCGGCGCGTCTCGACTCCCGACGACGCCGACGTGCTCGTGTACAACACGTGCACCGTGCGAGAGAGCGCCGTAGAGCGCCTGGCCGGGCATCTGGGCACGGCCGCCCGGCTGAAGCGCGACCATCCGCGGCGCATCGTGCTCGTGACCGGGTGCTTGCCGCAGGCCGAGCAGGCCGCCTTCTTTCGGCGCTTTCCCTTCGTCGACGGCGCCCTGGGGCCGCAGAACCTGCACCGCCTTCCGGAGTTACTGGCCGCCGCTGCGGCGCGGTCTGCCGCCGGCGCGCGCGACCGGCCCTCCGACGGCGCGCACGGACGGCACGCCGGCGGCGCGCACGGTCAGCGGGGCACCGAACCACCGGGCTACTTCAGCGATGGCTCCGCCATGAGTGGCGATCTTCCCGGCCGGCACGCACGCCCGTATCAGGCCTGGGTGCAGATCATGTCGGGGTGCACCAACTTCTGCTCGTACTGCGTCGTGCCGCGGGTGCGCGGGCCGGAACGTAGCCGCGAGCTCGCGGCCATCGTGAGCGAGGTGCGCGGCCTCGTGGCCGACGGCGTGCGCGAGGTTACCCTGCTCGGTCAGAACGTGAACGCCTATGGGCGTGACCTGAGCAGCGACTGGGCGCAGAGCCGAGACGCGCGACGCGCTCAGCCGGGCTCGCGGCGCTCGGCGACACCGCGCTTCGTGGCGCTGCTGCGCACCCTCGACGGCGTGCCGGGGCTGGCCCGCGTCCGGTTCATGACGTCGCATCCCAAAGACCTGTCCGACGATCTTGTGCAGGCCATGGCCGAGCTGCCCAGCGTGTGCGAGCATGTGCATCTACCGGCGCAGTCAGGGTCGGACGCCGTGCTCGAAGGTATGCGGCGCGGCTACACCGCGGCGCAGTATCTCGAGCGCGTGCGCGCCTTGCGCGCTGCGGTGCCTGACGTGAGCATCACCACCGATCTCATCGCCGGCTTTCCCGGTGAGACCGCAGCCGACTTCGCCGCGACCCTCGCACTGGTAAAAGAGGCCGCCTTCGATGCCGCCTTTACCTTTGTGTTCTCGCCTCGCCGCGGCACGGCGGCGGCCGACTTGCCCGATCAGGTGCCGCTGGCAGAGCGCCGCGCACGCGTGCAGCGCCTCGTCGGGCTCACTCAGGAGGTGGCGCTGGGAGCGCGCAGCCGCTGGGTCGGGCGCGCCGCCGAGGTGCTCATCGAGGGCCCGGGCCGCGACGGGCTGCGCCTGCGCGGGCGCACTCGTCAGAACGTGACGGTCAATGTGACGGGCGCCGCCGAGCCCGGTGCTATAGTGACTGTAGAGGTCACGGGAGCGACCTCAACGACCCTTCGCGGAAGGGTCTGATCAAGCGTCCAGGAGGTGCCGGCCATGCAAGGCTGCATCTGCCCGCATCCGCCTCTTCTCATCCCCGAGGTCGGCGGTCCGTCGCTCGCCAAGGTCGCGACGACGGTGGCGGCAATGAAACGTCTCGCCACTCAGGTGGGGGAGCCCGAGACGGTGGTTGTCATCTCGCCGCATAGCGACGGGTACGGCGATGCCCACGTCGTGCGTACCGCCGCGCGCCTGAGCGGCGACTTCGGCCGCTTCCGCTGCCCCGATGTCGGCTTCCACTACGAGAACGATGTACCGTTCGCCGAGCTGCTCCTGGCCTTGGCGGGCGACTACCGCACGCTGCGCCTGGTGCCCGACGACGGCGAGGTCCTCGACTGGGGGGTCCTCGTGCCGCTGAGCTTCATGAAGGCGCAGCAGATCGTGTCTCTCTCGATCGTCACCTCCTACGAGGATCATCACACACTTGGTCGTCTGGTGCGCCGCTGCGCCGAGGAGCTGGGCCGCGACGCGCTCTTCGTGGCTTCCGGCGACCTTTCACACGCGCTCTCCCACGGCGCGCCGGCACCCTACGATCCGCGCGGCAAACTCTTCGACGACGAGGTGGTCCGGCTGCTCGAGGTGGGCGATTTCGCCGCCCTCGGCCGTATGGATCGCATCCTGCTCGAGGGCGCGGCCGAGTGTGGCCTGCGCAGCTTCATGGCACTGGGCGGGTTTCTCGGCGACGACGCCCAGGTGAACCCGGAGATCTTGAGCTACGAAGGACCCTTTGGTGTGGGCTACATGGTGGCCCGCTTTGGAGCCGCGGCCGTGTCACGGCCCGGGGTGACCTCGTGAGTGCCGACGACCCCGGAGGCATACGACCCCCCGCCCCCGCCTCGGCGGCAGAGGCCTCCGGCGAGGCGTGCGGGGCCGATGGCCCCGCCGACTACGCGCGGGCCTGCATCGCGCATCTTGTGTGTGGCCGGCCGCTCCCGGCGGCGCCCGGGCACCCGCTGTTCGCGACGCGCTCCGCCTGTTTCGTCTCGCTGAAGAAGCATGGCGAGTTGCGCGGCTGCATCGGAACCCTGGAGCCGGCCGAGCCCAGCCTGGCCGCCGAGATCGCCCGTAACGCGCGCTCCGCGGCCTTTCACGATCCGCGCTTTCAGCGCCTGCGCGAACCTGAGGTGGACGATCTCACGTGCTCGGTCGACGTGCTCAGCCCCAGCGAACCGTGCACGATCGGCGACCTGGCGCCCGCCCGCTACGGCGTTATCGTCGCCTGTGGCTTTCGCCGCGGGGTGCTGCTGCCCGACCTAGACGGTGTAGACACCGTTGGCCAGCAGGTGGGCATCGCGTTGCAGAAGGCCGGCATCGCCGCGGACGAGCCTTTCGCCGTGGCACGGTTCACGGTTCGGCGTTTCCGGGAGGGCGATACCTGCGAGGGCGGCACCTGCGCGGGCGAGCACGAGCATCACGGCGAGGGCGATGCCTGAGGCGCCGCCGGTGCTGGCCTTGTTCGGGGCGACGGCGCTCGGCAAGACAGAGGTGGCGATGGCCCTTGCCGAGCGTCTCGGCGCCGATATCGTGGTGGCCGACTCCATGCAGGTCTACCGCGGTCTCGCGATCGTCACGAATCAACCAGACGAGGCTCAGCGGGCCAGGGTGCGGTATCGCCTCGTCGGGTTCTGGCCGCCGCAGGAGGAGTTCACCGTGGCGCAGTACGCTCGTGAGGCCCACGCGGTGATCGACGCCCTGCGCGCCGAGGGCCGCGCCGTGATCGTGGAGGGTGGCTCCGGCCTCTATCTCAGGGCCGCGCTGGGCGATCTGCAATTCGCCGCCGCGCCAGAGGCGAGCCTGCGCCACGAGCTCGAGGAGCGCTGGAAGAGCGACCCGGGCGGGGTGGTGGGCGAGCTTCGCGCGCTCGACCCAGCCGTGCTGGCTGGGCTCGACGCGCGCAATCCCCGGCGTGTGATCCGCGCGCTCGAGGCGGTGCGCCTGACGGGACGGCCGCTGCCGGTCGCGGCCCGCGGCGAGCTCTGGCGGCCGGCCGAACGGTACCCCCATCAGCTGGCCGCGCTACTGCCCTCCGATGACCGCGAGACGCTCAAAGAGCGCATCGAGGCGCGCGTCGATGAGATGCTCGCCGGCGGAGCGCTTGACGAAATCGCCACGGCGCGTGCCGCCGGCCCCTTCTCGCGGACCGCCGCGCAGGCCATCGGCCTGCGGGAGCTCTGCGCCTACCAAGACGGCGAGCTCTCTCTCGATGAGGCGGTGGTCCGCATGAAAGCGCGCACGCGCGCCTTGGCACGCCGCCAGCTCACGTGGCTGCGCAAGCTTCCTGCGGTCGCTCGCGTGCCTGCCGCCCGGCGCTCGCCCGAAGCCGTCGCCGAAGCCATCCTTGCCTCCCTCGCGCCGGGCACATGGTACGATGTGCGTTCCCATCGCGGGTAGCGACCACCACTCCACCTCAGAGGAGGCGTGACGAGTGCAGCCGACGTGGCAGGGCTTGGGCAAGGTCCAGTTCTCCAAGTGGCAGGGCCTGGGCAACAACTACATCGTCTTTCATAGCGACCAGATCCCCTTCGAGCTCACCGCGGCGCGCGTCCGCCTGCTGTGCAACCGCAACCTCGGCATCGGCTCAGACGGTATCCTCGTGGTCGGCCCAACCGCTACCGAAAACCGCTTCACGCTGCGTATCTTCAACCCAGACGGAAGCGAAGCCGAGATGTGCGGCAACGGCGTGCGCATGGTCGCCCGCAAGCTCAAGATGGAGGGCTCCATGAGCGGCGACACAGTGGTGCTCGAGACCGGCGCCGGTGAGATCGTGCCTAAGCTCGGTGAAGGCTACATGGTGACCGTAGACATGGGCGTCGCCCGCTTCGGCGGCGAGAAGCTCAGCGGTGTCGATGGAGAGGCCGTTGAAGAGACACTGCATGCCGCCGGCCGCAGCTTCTCTTTCACGTTCGTCGATGTGGGCAACCCCCACGCCGTGATCCAGTCGCCGTGGCCGCTGGAGCTCGTGCCGCTGCATGAGGTCGGCCCCATGATCGAGGAGCACCAGTACTTCCCGCGCAAGGCCAACGTGGAGTTCGTGAAGGTCATCGGCGAGCACGATGCCAAGGTGCGCGTCTGGGAGCGAGGGGTGGGGGAGACTCGTGCCTGCGGAACCGGCGCCACCGCTACCGCCGTGGCCCTCGTGCGCAATGGCCACTGCACATCGCCGGTCACGGTAGAGCTGCCGGGCGGAAAGCTCGTGGTCGAGGTTCGGCCAGACTGGCGCGTGTTCATGACCGGGCCGGCCGAGGAGATCTACCACGGCGACCTCTCCATGGAGTTTCTCGCCCACCTTGAGTAAGACCTCAGACTGCGGGAGCCAAGGATCCGGGAGGGCCATGAGATTCTCGAAGCGCGTGCAGAGCCTGCCGCCGTACCTGTTCGCCGGCATCGAGCGCAAGATCGCCGAGCGTCGCGCCGCCGGTATCGACGTCATCAGCCTCGGCATCGGCGACCCCGACCTTCCCACGCCGCCACACATCGTCGAGGCGCTCGCCGCGGCGGCCCACGACAGCGCTACCCACCAGTATCCGAGCAACCATGGCGAGCTCGAGTTTCGCGAGGCGGTGGCGGGCTTCTACGCGCGGCGCTTCGCCGTAGAGCTCGATCCGGCCTCCGAGATCGTGCCTCTCCTGGGCGCCAAGGAGGGTATCGCTCACATCTGCCTCGCCCTGCTCGATCCGGGCGATGTGGCCCTCGCGGCAGACCCCGGGTATCCCGTGTATGTGACGGGTCCCATGCTGGCCGACGGCGTCGCCGTGCCACTGCCGCTGGTGCCCGGGTTGGGGTTTCAGCCCGACCTCGAAGCCATCCCGGCGAGCGTGCTGGCCAGAACGCGGATGATCTTCGTGAGCTATCCCAACAACCCCACGGGCGCGGTTATCGAAGACGACTTCTTCGCCCGCCTCGTGGAGCTCGCGAGACGGCACGAGATCATCGTGGTACACGACAACGCCTATGCCGACATCACGTATGACGGTTACGTGGCGCCCAGCTTTCTGCACACGCCTGGCGCCAGAGAAGTGGGCGTCGAGATGCTCAGCCTCTCGAAGAGCTACAACATGACGGGCTGGCGCTCCGGTGCCCTGGTGGGCAACGCCGAGGTTGTCGAGGCCTACTGGCGGCTGAAGACCAACATGGACTCCGGCATGTTCGCGGCCGTGCAGCGCGCCAGCGTGGCGGCGCTCTCTGGTTCGCAGGAGTGTGTGCACGAGATGTGCGCCGTGTATCGGCGGCGGCGTGACCTGCTGGTGGAGGCCCTGCGTGCGATCGGCATGCATGTTGTGCCGCCCAAGGGAACCATCTACCTATGGGTGCCTGTGCCGGAAGGATTCACCTCGGGCAGCTTCGCCGAGAGGGTGCTCGAACAGGCGGACGTGGTGGTCACGCCCGGGGCCGCCTACGGCGCCTCCGGCGAGGGCTACGTCCGCCTCTCGCTGACGCTCACGGACGATCGTCTGCGGGAGGCCGTACGCCGCATAGAGGAACACGTACGGCTCTAGAAGGGTCATTATGAGCACTCAGCCGACCGTCTCGGGCCCGGGCGCCACGGCCCCGCGTCCGCGCGCCGTGGTGTTTGCCGTCATGCCCGGCGGTCGCGGCGAGCCCGGCGAAGACGAGCCGCTAAACGAGATCAAGGAGCTGCTCAGCTCGGCCGACATCGACTGGGTCGGCGACGTGATCCAGCACAAAGACCGGCCGCACCCCGTGACGTATCTCGGCAAGGGCAAGATGGCCGAGCTCAAGGAGCGCGCCGGGGAGAATAACGTGTCGGTGGCCGTCTGCGAAGACGACCTCACGCCGACTCAGGTGGCCGCCGTGCTCGATGCCGTCACGGCAGACGTAGACGTGCTCGACCGCACCGAGCTCATCCTCACGGTGTTCAGTAAGCACGCGCACTCCCTTGAAGGTACGCTGCAGGTGCATCTTGCGCAGCTCGAGTACGAGCTCACCCGTATGCGCGGCAAGGGTCTGATTCTCTCGCGCCTGGGCGCCGGGGTAGACATGCGCGGCCCCGGTGAGACCAAGATGGAGGTCGATCGTCGCGTGGTACGCAGGCGTATTCAGACGCTCCGCCGGCGCATCGACCACATGGCCAAGACTCGCCGTACGCAGCGCGCTCGCCGCCTGCGCAGCGCCGTGCCTCTCATCGCGCTGGCCGGCTACACCAACGCCGGCAAGTCGACACTGCTCAATGCGCTCACCGACGCGCACGTCACGGTGCGCGACCGGCTCTTCGAGACGCTGGATCCAACGTCGCGTGCCTACCGCTATCGCGACCGCGACTACGTGGTCACCGACACGGTCGGCTTCATCCGCAAGCTGCCGCACCAGCTCGTCGATGCCTTTGCGTCTACCTTGGAGGAGACGACGCTCGCCGACGTGGTCCTCGTGGTGGCCGATGCGCACCTCGAAGCCGCGGAGATCGCCGCCCGCGCGCAGACGGTCGCCGAGGTGCTCGACATGATCGGCTCGCAGGCGCCGCGCTTCGTCGTGTTCAACAAGATCGATCTGGTCGACGAGGGCACGCAGGCGCGCCTGAGGGCGCTCTACCCGGAGGCCGAGTTTGTCGCCGCGGAACGCGGCGAGGGCCTCGGCCACCTGCAGGAGCGTCTGGCGCAGTTCTTCGACCGGGCCCTGCGCCCGGTACGTCTGCTGTTTCCCTACGCGGCTGCGGCCGACATGCACCGCCTGCGCGGAGTGGCCAGCGACGTGCACGAAGAGCACACGCCGGAAGGTGTGGTGTTCAACGCTCGGCTGCCCGTGGCAGAAGCCGCACGCTACGCGCGCTTTAGCCTCGAGGCGAGCGGCGCGGCAACGGACGAGGCCGGCGAGCCCACAGATGACGTCTGAGCAGGGTCACACGATCGCCGGGCCCGGACATGCCGTGGTGTCGGTCATGCTTCTCAACCCGGAAGCACGATTGCCGTGGCGCGCCTACGAGCACGACGCGGCATACGATCTGTATGCGGCCGAGAACGTCGTCCTTGCGCCGTTGCATCGCGCCGTGGTCGGCACGGGCATCGCCTTGGGCTTGCCTCCAGAGCTTGCCGCCCTCACGTTACCGCGCTCGGGTCTCGCCGCCAAGCACGGCATCGCCATCGTCAACGCCCCGGGACTCATCGATCCGGGGTATCGTGGCGAGGTGCGAGTCATCCTGCTGAATACCGATCACCGTGAGGCCTTTACCGTGACGTCCGGCGACCGCATTGCCCAGCTCCTCTTCGTGCCCGTTACGCAGGTGACTCTTGCCCGTAGCACATCACTCGACGACACCGAGCGTGGCGCCCGCGGCTTCGGGTCCACTGGCAGGGGAGGAAGCACATGATTCCCAGCGACGGCGCCGACGTGCCTGGAGGCGCCGACCCTAGCGCCGGCGGCGACTCCGCGCGGCTCACAGCGGCGGGCAGCCTGGGCCGCGACACCACGGCCAGGGCCCACGACCCCGCCCCTGACGTAGCCCTGGCCGCGGGCAAGCCTACGATTCGCGTAGCAGGGTTGCTCGTGCGCGATGGTCGTATCTTGATGGTAGAGCAGGGCCGTGGGGAAGAGAGGTACTGGCTTCTTCCCGGCGGCGGCGTCAAGTTCGGCGAGACCCTGTCGGACGCGCTGCGCCGTGAGTTCGACGAGGAGCTCGGCCTGCGAGTCGGTGTGTACAAGCTTTTGGCGATCGTTGAGTCGATCTCGCCGGACGTGACCTACGCGAAACACGTGGTCCACCTGGTGTTCGAAGTCTCGGCGCCGCACGAGGCAACGCCCGAGCCGCTCGACGAGAAGGTGCTCGCGGCACAGTTCCTGAACGAGACCGAGCTCCAGGTCGCCGACGTGCGCCCGCCGATCACGGAGTTCCTCAGCTCTTGCGTGCGCGAGCTGCCTTCGTCGCCCCAATACCTGGGTCGCCGCTGGTAGCGCGGTAGCGCAGCGGCGCGCGCGGTGAGCGGTGCGCCCCTGGCGTCATAGGCTCGAGGCGGCCAGTCCTGAGCGCTAATCTTGAGGCACGCACCACGCGGGCCGGCGGTCGGCAGGCTCAAGAGAGAACGCACGATAATCATGGTTATGACAAGCTAGTGCTCGCGCGGCACACTCACCCTCGGATTCCCGAGACGATCCTCAGTGTGGTGGGCCGGGCACCTGGGCCGGGCACCCCCGCCGCGCCGTGAACCGAGGGCGACGCGAACTGGCCAACGACGCGCAGCCAAGCGCTTGGCTGCGCCGCGCTGCGAAGCGTTGCAAAATACAACATGGCGCAGCCACGTGAACGGCTCGGCACCCAGGCGTGGCAAGCGGCGCGGTTCGCGCTTGTGTGGCGCTCCCTCTTGGGGATGGCGTTGACGAATCGCCTCGACGAGCCGACACGGGCGGCCATGTCACGCCCGGTCGGTCAGGTCACGGCGTGCGCCAGCAGGTGCTGTGCCGGGCCCGCCGTATGGCTGACGCGCTGAAGTTAGTACGTGATCAGGCTGAAGACGTCGTAGCCTTGCATCTTCTCGCGCCCGTGAAGGGCGGAGAGCTCGATCAGGAAGGCGCAGCCGACCACGGTGCCGCCGAGCTTCTCGACGAGCTCAATCTTGGCCTTGGCGGTGCCGCCGGTGGCCAGAAGGTCGTCGTGCACGAGCACGTTCTGCCCGGGCTTGATGGCATCGGCGTGCACTTCGAGCCTGTCGGTGCCGTACTCGAGGTCGTATTCAGCCGAGATGGTGGCGAACGGCAACTTGCCTGGCTTACGGGCGCAGACGAAGCCGGCGCCGAGGCCGTAGGCCAGCGCGGCGCCGAGAATGAACCCGCGTGCCTCGGCACCGAGCACCGCATCCACATGCTTGCCGGTGCCATACTCGATCAGGCGATCGACCGCCTCGCGCAGAGCCACCGGATCCTGAAGCAGCGGCATGATGTCACGAAAGAGGATGCCCTCCTTGGGAAAATCGGGGATGCTGCGCACATGCGCGCTGAGGTCGATGCGGTCGTTGGTCATGCGCTTCTCCTTCTGTGACAACTGCCGGGGTGTCGTCACCCGGGGTCTCTCGAGCCGGCGCCACCTGAGGCTGGGGATGTAACGGCCCGGCGTGCGCTCAATGCGCGTCGCGGCCGCCGGTGAGGCGGCGCACACCGCGGGCAAACAGGAGCTGACGAAGCTGTGTGGAGGCTTGCACGATGTCGTCTAGCTGCCCCAGCCCTTCGCGACGCCGCTCCAGACGATTGGACCTGAGAGCCGGGAGCAGCACCTGCTCCAGGAGGCCCAGCTCACGGTCGACGGCACTCTTGAGGACGCGGAGGTTCTTCGGCCGCAGGCCGAGTTGGGCAAGCTGCGCGGCGGCGCTCACGATGCCGGTGTCGGTCTCGCCGTAGCGGCGCACACCGCTCACCTGGCGGGCATGAACCAGTTCGTACTCCTCGAGCTCCGAGAGCAGGGTGGCATCGGCCCCGGTCATCTGCTGCACCGCCTCGGCGGTGTACTCGCGCTCCTCCCCCATCGCCACCAGATCGCTCTTGCGGAGGCCCTGGCGGGCGCTGGGCAGGTTGCCCGCCGGGCTGCGCTCGAGCTCGCGGCGGATGACCTTGAGTGGCAGGTACTCGTCGCGCTGCATGGTGAGCACGCGCGAAAGGCGCCCGAAGTCGTCGGGCGAGTACAGGCGGTAGCCCGACTTCGTGCGCCGCGGCGTTACGAGTCCCTGCTCCTCGAGATAGCGCAGCTTGCTCACGCTGATATCGGGAAACTCTCCGCGCAGCCGGTCGACGACGGAGCCGATGGTCAGCAGCTTCTCGTCGCCAACGTCGAACAGGAGCTCGGCGGGGTCGCTCACGCCGACGCCCGGCGCAGAAGCCCGGTCTCGCTCGCGGGCGCGCTCACGACGCCGAGTCCGTTCCGGGAACGATGAACGTGAACTTGTACTTGCCGATCTGGATCTCGTCTCCGTCGCTCAGGACCGTACGGTCGCCACGGCGCCGGTTGACGTAGGTACCGTTCAGGCTGCCTTCGTCGATGATTACCCAGTCGCTGCCCTCGCGGAGAACGACGGCGTGGTTGCGCGACACCGTAACGTCGTCGAGAAAGATGGCGGCGTCGGGGTGACGGCCGATCGCGATGCGCTCGCCGCGGAGGGCGTAGGTCTCGCCGGAGCGCCCGCCGCCGCTGCGTATAACCAGGCACGCCTCGTCGCCGGCCACAGCGGCCAGCGGGTTGGACTCAATCTCATCGTCGGTCGGCTGGTAGCTGAGAGTTGTGGCAGACTCGGGCTGGTCGGCGATGAGGCTGGCGCCGCAGCGTACGCAGAAGCTGGCTCCCTCCGAGTTCCGCAGGCCGCACTCGGGGCAGAACATCTCAGTCCTCCGCAGGTTCCTCGGAGGCCGGCTCGGCTGCGCCGGCCGGCCGGCCGCCCTGCGGCATCTCGCCGGCCAGGATGCGCGAGAGTCCCTGCACGTCGTCGGCGCTGATGACCGCCTCACCCTCGTTATGCTTGCGCTGCAGGCGCATCACCAGCTCGGCCCGCAAGATGTCGAGCTTGCCTTGCAGGATGCGGCGCTGGCGCGAGATCTCCCGTTCTTCGGCCTCGAGCTCAGCGACCAGGGCGCGCAGCTCGTCGTCGGACCGCGATACGAGGTCGACGATGTCGTCCATGGCGCATCTCCTCTCTTCGCGTCGAAGGCTGGGTAGCAGATGCTACCGGACCGGTCCTCAAGGTTCAAGCTCAGGTTGAGGTGATTGTTGTCCCGTCACCTGGCTCTGGTACGTTCACAGGCACCTCCACGCGTACCACGGCGCGCCCGGCGAGTCGGCGCAGAGCCAGCAGCACGTCGTACTCGTCCGCCCCCCCGCCGCCGAGCACGCCCTCCACGATGTCGCCGAGCAGACGAGCGCCGGCACCCAGCTCGGCGAGCACGCGGGCCTCGGCCGGGTCACGCCCTTCGCCCGAGACGTAGCGCACGCGGGCCGCGGCCGGCAAGGCGCGACGCAGCTCGCGCAACTCGTCGAGGCGCCGCATGCCCTCCATGAGCAGCGTCTCCGTGGCCAGGTCGCAGGTGTCATCTTCGCGAGCCGCCGCCGGGTCGAAATCGAACGAACCAGCCTTGAGCGCGAGCAAGGCGTAGAAGGCTCTCTCGACGGCGAGCTCTGCGCACACCGCCCCTACCAGGCGGCCGGCGCGAAACGTGAGCTCGCCGGCGACGAGCCCTTCCTCGTCGTAGAGTACGAGACGGCCCGTCTTGCCGCCCACGGACGTCATCTCGACTAGATCGGCGAGCGGAAGCTCGGCGAGGCTACCTCTCAGCCCCATGAGTGCCCTTTACCAGTGGCAAGGCGCGGCATCGTCGTTCCATTGTACATTCGCAGGCCCGGAGCGCCCTCCTGCCGCGGCTCCCGGGTGAGCGTAGCCAGGGCCGGCGGGGCTCATGATTTCCGCCGCGGACGACGATAAAGTGACGGCGGGAGCTTGGTATATACTCGGCTGGTTGCGGGCGTCTCGCTTCGTCCGCGGCCACAAATGGCAGGAGGGCGCGTGGCGCGACGCAAAGGACTCGTCATCAACGACCGGCAGCTCGACCGCTGCGACGACCTTCTGCAGAAGCTCAAAGAGGTCTCGGGCTCGAGCTTTCTGGCGCTGATCAGCACGTCCGGGCAGCCCATCACCACGGCATCGGACGACTACCACCCGGAGACCCTCTCGCTCGCCTCGCTCGCGGCCAGCTCGTTCGCGGCCACGCAGCAGCTCGCCAAGATCCTCGACGAGAACGAGTTCACGCTGCTCTTTCACGAGGGGAGTGCTCTCAACCTCCACGTCTCGCAGGTCACGGAACAGGTACTGCTCATCGTCACGTTCGGACGGGAGACTCAGGTCGGCAAGGTTCGCCTCTACACCCAGCGCGCCATCGAGGTGCTGCGGCAGATCTTCGAGGGGCCTGAGGACGGCAGCACGCCGGCCATGGACGCCGACTTCGAGACGGCCGCCGGCACGGCCATGGACGACCTGTTCAAAGACGTGTGAGGCCCCGTCCATGCCGCTGATCAACTTCGCCGCTCGCGAGATCAACTACAAGATCGTCTACTACGGCTGCGGGCTCTGCGGCAAGACCACGAACCTGCAGTACATCCATCGCAAGATCAACCCCGAGGCGCGCGGCAAGCTGGTGAGCATCGCGACCGAGGAGGAGCGCACCCTCTACTTCGACTTTCTCCCCCTCACCCTGGGCACCGTCAAGGGCATGCAGACGCGCTTTCATCTGTACACCGTGCCCGGGCAGAGCTACTACAACGCCAGCCGCAAGCTGGTGCTGCAGGGGGTTGACGGCGTGATCTTCGTGGCCGATTCGCAGATCACTCGCCTCGACGAGAACGTGGAGAGCTACCTCAACCTCTGGGACAACCTTCTGGGCCAGGGCGACGACCTCAGCAAGCTGGGCTTCGTCATCCAGATGAACAAGCGCGACCTCACCGAGGTGTTCTCGGTGGCCGATCTCAACGAGCTGCTCAACCACACCGATTCGGCTGTCACCGAGTCGAGCGCCGTCACCGGTCTGGGCGTCTTCGAGACACTCAAGGTCGTCTGCAAGCAGGTCATCGCCAAGACCGGCTGACGCGCCGCCACTCCCCGCACCCCGGTCACACATTCCTGCCGGGATAGGCTCTCAGGTGCCTATGCGCTTCACCCAGTCCAGCGGCTGATACCGCGACAGGAACGTGTCGCGAAACAGCAGCGTCCCGGCAGAGCTGCGCACCGTGCGCACCACCCTCACGGCGCGGCCGTCTACGCCCGGCTCCCAGCGCACGATCCCCGGGCCAAGGCTGGAATCGTAGACCACGCGGGGATTGGCCTCGCCGTGAGCCGGCCTGCGAATATCATAAAAGTGACTCGTCGTATAGGTGACCTTGCGTCCCGTCTTCCCCACCAGCGCCACGGTGACGTGATCGACTTGCACCCAGCTGCGTATCATGAGCGCTCGAGAGGTGTCGTTCTTGAAGCGGAAGTCGGCGCTCCCCCACGACACGGTGGCGTCGCGGCCGATGGGATAGTGCGAGAGGTAGATCGCGTGCGCCTCACGCTCTACCACCGGCAGGCCGGCGAAGAAGACCGCGTTGAACAGCGTGGTCGCGTACTGGCAGATGCCTCCGCCGACGCCCTGGCGCAGCACATTGTCGGCGGTGATCACCGGGGCGTAGTCGAATCCGCGGTTCATGGTGCGTGGGCCGATAGCGGCGTTTAGCGAGAACGTCTGCCCCGGCTTGATCACGGTGCCGTCGACGAGCTTGGCGGCCAGTGCGATGTTGTCGGCCCTCGCGGTGTTGCGAGGGTCGAAGTAGGTGACATACTGCGACCCCAGCGAGGCCAGGCCCATGCTCTTCACGTAGTCGGTCGACAGCTTGGGCGCGGCCGGACTCAGGGTGACGAACACGTTGCGCAGCCCGCTGCCCGCGGCGGCATCGTCGAGGTCGGCGAGCAGCACCCCCATGTCGAGCACCTCACCGTCCCTGCTCTGGGTGACGGTGATGCCTCCCTTAGGGTGGACGATGATGCGTGCGTCCACCGGCGGCGACTCGGCGAAAGCGAAGAGCTGGTGCAGTATGGCGCGCGCGCGGTCGTTGCGAAAAGTGAGCGGATACTGCGCGGCGTCGGCGCCCGCGTTCACACTCAGCATGCCGGCCATAACCTCGGGGCTCAACGTGATGGCCCGGTTGCGGTACCGCAGCGTGATGGGATCCGCCAGATAGGTGGCCGCGGCGCCGGCTCGCGACTGGGCGTCGGCCGTGCTCACCTTCGGCGGCACGGCCGCCGTGGGTACCGGTCCGGCGTACGCCCTGCCGGCGGCCACGCTGGCCAGGATAGCCCGCTCCAGAGCGATGCCGTTCACGGTGGTGCCGTCGGCGCCCGGCACCACCCTGATATGGCCGCCGCCGAGCTGCAGGCGCGCGTCGCGCGCCGGCACGTCCGCCACCGCCTGAACAGCCTCGAGCCCCTTCTGGTAGGCGACCGGGTTCACACGAAACTGCGCGGCGACCTCTGCCCCGCCACCCGGCAGCCATACGCTGAAGCCGCCGGGCAGGCGGTGGTGCCCATGAGCCTCCGCGGCCAGCGCGGTGGCCCCGGCGTTGAGCGAGATACCGAGCTGGGAGAGCGTGAGGTCGAGGGGCGCTCTGCCCTTCACCTCGAGCTGCAGAGACTCAACCTGGGGCGCGAGGAGGCGTGCCAATGTCGCCCGCGCTCCGCCCACAGTCTGCCCCTGCAGCCTGATGCCGGCTACAGAAACCCCGTCGCCGATCCTGCCGCGCACAGCCAGCTGCACGGCGCCGAGGCCCGCCACCACCAGCACGAGCACGAGCACGACCGTGGCACTCCACACATGGCGCTCGTACCAGCGGCCGAGGCGCCGCAGGCGGCCTCGGCCAACGGGCGCCGGCGTGGGCGCGACCACCGTGTGAGTGAGGCCTTCGTCCATAGGGGTCAATTGTACGGCACGACCCGCCCTCGGCCGAGGGCGCGGGCCAAGCCTCGGCCTCCTTGGAGCCTACCGGGATAGGCTCCTGGCCTACTCCCCGTTCGTGCGAATCACGTTGCGCACCACACCGAGGAAGTCTTCGGCCATGGCCTCGGAGGCCTGCCGGTCGGCTCCCTCGGCGTACACGTGAAACACGGCTTCGTCGGCATCCGGCAGAAGCTGCGCCCACCCGTCCTCACCGCTCACTGCGATGCCGTCGACGAGGGTTATCGCGCGGCCGTCGCCGTTGGCCGCGCGCTGCAGATGCTCGGTGGCGCCGCGCATCACCGTACCCTTCAGCGCCCAGGGGCAGGCGATCGTCTTGTGTACCAGGGTGCTGGCGGGAATCTCGGCAACCTGCTCACTCAGCGGGCGGGCCTGCGGGGCGAGCAGCTCGAGCAGCTTGCCGAGGCTCATGACGGCGTCAAAGGCCGGCAGGAACTGGGGAAAGATATAGCCTCCGCCGAGCGAGCCGGCGAACACCACGCCGTCCTGTGACGCGGCCTGCGCCAGGGCGGGCAGCGAGACCTTGGTACGCTCGATGACCACGCCGAACTCGCCGGCGAGCCGTTCGGCGAGGTGCGTCACCGTGAGGGGCAGCACGATCCTCTCTCCCTTGGCCGTCTGCTGGGCGACGAGCTTCACGAACAGCAGCAGAGCCGTCTCCAACGGCAGCTCGGTACCCGTGTCGTCGACGATATAGAGACGGTCGGCGCCCGGGCCTATGACGAGGCCCAGATCGGCCTCCATGGTGCGCACCAGGCGGCACACCTCGGACATGTTGGCGCCAACCTCCTGCGCGTCCAGGCTGGTGTGACGCTGATCGCTGTAGGCGCGCAGCGAGAGCACCTCGGCGCCCAGGTTGCCGAGGATGTTAGGCAGGATCAGTGACGCCGGCGAGTACGAGTAGTCGATCACCAGGCGGTACGCCCGGCTGCGGATGCGCTCCGGGTCCCAGGCGCTGGCGAGGCCGCGGATGTAGGTCTCCATGGCCCTGTCGGGAAACTCGATCTCGCCGAACTCGCTGTAGAAGGCACGGCGAAAATCTTCGCGGCCGTAGAACTTCTCGATCTCCTTCTGGCGGTTCTCGCTGATGTTGACGCCCGGCGGCTCGAACACCTGAATCTGAATCATCTCCGGGTCCCAGCTCGAGATGCGCACGTGCATCCCGCCCTGGGCGTTGCCGTGCTTCACCTCGAAGCGGTTGACGGCGCTGCTCGCCACACGCAGGTCGCGCACCAGGATGCCGGTGGAGTTGAGGCCGCAGATGAGGGCCCGCTTGATCACGCGCGAGGCCGCATGCGAGTCTCTGCTCGTGGTCACGGCGGCGCCTTTGGGGAGCACCGTGCCGTAGGCCATGGCGAGCTTGAGCGCCAGCTCCGCCGTGATGTCGATGTTGATGAGGCCCACGATGCCGTCTTTGCCGAAGAGCTGCGAGGTGCCGCGCGACTCCCAGATGATGCTGGAGCGAATCTGGGCGCCGGCCTCGACCGTCTTGAACGGGTAGATCTTCACGTCGGGGGCGATGTACGCCTGCTCGCCGATCACGCTCTCGTCGCCCACCGCCACACCCTCGCTGAACGTGGCGCCCGCCTTGACGTCGCAGTTCTTGCCGAGGATGGTGCCGAACACCTTGGCCGAGGCACCGATGTAGGTGTTGGTGCCGATCACGCTGTTGCGCGTCTCGGCGTGCCCCTTGACCACGACGTTGCTGCCCAGCACGGTGTACTTGCCGATGTAGGCCGTGGGATCGATCTTGCAGTAGTTGCCCACGTAGACCGGCCCCGTCATGTTCTCGAGCGAATCGAGGTTGATGCCGTCGCCCAGGAAAATGCGGTTCTTCAGCTCGATGCCCGGGAGGGTCGCGGCCACACGACCGTCGAGAAGGTCGCGGTTGGCGGCCAGATACTGCGGTAGGCTGCCGATGTCTTGCCAGTACCCGTCGGCGACGTAGCCGTACAGTGGCGCCCCCATCTCGAAGAGCTTGGGGAACAGATCGTGGCTGAAGTCGTACTGGGTGTCGGCCGGGATGTGGTCGAGCACCTCGGGCTCCAGGACGTAGATGCCGGTGTTCACCGTGTCGCTGAACACCTGCCCCCAACTCGGTTTCTCGAGGAAGCGCTCGATGCGGCCCTCCTCGTTGACCACGACCACGCCGAACTCGAGGGGATTGTCGACGCGCTTGAGGGCAATCGTGACCATGGCCCCGCGGCGCTTGTGAAAGGCAACCACCTCGCCGAGGTCGAAGTCGGTGAGCGCGTCACCGGAGATCACGATGAACGTGTCGTCCTTGAGGAAGCTCTCGGCGAGCTTCACGCTGCCCGCGGTGCCGGCCGGCGACTGTTCCACGGAGTAGCTCACGCTCACGCCCAGGGCCGAGCCATCGCCGAAGTAGTCGCGAATCACCTTGGGCAGGAACATGAGGGTGACCACGGTCTCGTTGAAGCCGTGCCTGCCGAGCAGCTCGACGATGTACTCCATGCACGGTTTGCCGCACAGCGACACCATCGGCTTGGGCTGGTTGCTGGTAAGGGGGCGCAGGCGCGTGCCCTCGCCGCCGGCCATGACCACTGCTCGCACTGGGCTCACCTTCGCTTTCGCCACGGAACAAGTGGACTGTCTCGTGGCTATGCTACCAGAGGCAGCGTACGCGCCAAACGCGGCGTGCGATGAGCCGGAGGTTCAGGCGCGTCGCCCGGTCCGGCCGGCTCTCCTCCCGCGCCCTGCGTCGGCCCACGCCACGGCGCGGTAGCCGTAGAGTAGGCCGGTGCCCACGTACAGCGACGCGCCGACCGCGAAGAAGGCCCAGCCGAAGGCGCGCAGGTCGATGATGAACCACTGGAGGGCGCAGACGAGGACGAGATTGGCGGCCTTGCCCCAGCGGCTGATCTGCGGTCCCTGCTCGGTGTAGCGACGCGTCGGGAACACCAGCGCGAGGATGATCCCGTCGCGCACGAGCAGGGGCACGCACGGCCCACCAGGGCAGCGTGCCGAAGCCCCACAGCATGGCCACGAGGGTGAAGAAGAAGAGCGCGGTCGACGATGGGGTCGACCCAGCGGCCGAACTCGCTCTGCACGTCGTAGCGGCGCGCGATGAGGCCGTCGGCCACGTCGCTGAGCGCGGCGAAGAGCACGATCCAGGCCGGTGGTCCAGGCGGCGCCGGGCGCGAAGAGGGCGTACGTCCATACGGCGAACGGCAGCGCCAGGAGGCGCGCCACGGTGAGCACGTTGGGCACGTGGCGCATCAGGCGGTGCATCGGCGGCGAGTCTAGCAGGCGGGTTCGGTGCGCCTGGCGCGCCGGATCCCGCCGCACTCCGAAGCCTGTGCTAGAATACGCGCCTGTACGGTCGGCGTGTGGCGCAGCCTGGTTAGCGCACTAGTCTGGGGGACTAGGGGTCGCCAGTTCAAATCTGGCCACGCCGACCATTTGATTTACCTGCTACAGGGGCTTAAAACATTCTCGGGGGCGCATCATGGGTCGCCAGGGCGCCCCCAAAAGTGCCTTCTGCCCTCTCGTTTGCAAACCAACGTCACCGCTGGGCCTTCCTGGCCGCCGTGACCAGCTCGGCCACACGACTGCTGGCCTCGGCCTGCAGGGCCGGCAGCCACATGTGAGTAAATGTCGAGCGGGGCGACCGAGATGTTGGCGTGGCCCAGTTGGTCGGCGACCGTCTTCGGATGCACGCCGGCCTGCAAGAGCCAAGGTCGCCCAGCTGTGCCGTAGGTCGTGGAAGCGAATCGGCGGCAGTGACGCCTGCGCCGCCAGGGCGCGGAACGCGCCGCACATCCAGTCGGGCCTGATCGGCACGCCGTAGCTGTCCTGGCCCTCCCTGCCGCGGCGCACGACGTGCGTGAAGACGTGGCGCGGGCGGCCCTTGCCGTCGGCGGTGGGCTCGCAGTCCTGCCAGGCCTTGGCGGCATCGCACGAACTCCTCGAGCTGGGTAGCGCGCCACGGGCGCAGCTCGCCAACGGCGAGCGGGTCGATCGCTCGACGACGCGCCGGCCTCGACTCGTCTTCGGACTCGATACCTCTACCCTGCCGCCCACCATGACGCGGGCCCGCTGCACGGAAGCGGTGCCGCGGCCCAGGTCGAGATCCGTCCGGCGAAGCCCGCAGACTTCGCCGCGCCGCATGCCTGTGAGCGCCGCGACGTACCACAGCGCAACCTGCATCGGATCACCAGCGACCGTGCGCGTGTAGCTGTATTCCGTGCCCTTGCGACTGCGTCGCGTGGTGGTGGACGCACGTTCCTCGGCCAGCGCATCGGCTGCCTCAAGGAAGCGCCCAACCTCCTCGGCCGTCCAAGTGGACATCTCCCGCTGCTGAGCCGAGGGCGAGGGCGGGTGGGCGTCGTCGGCCACGTTGCGCGTCACGGCCTTCCAGCGCACGGCGTCGCGTAGGGCGCGAGCATGCCGTGAACGCGGCGCACGGCATGGGCGCCGAGCGGCCCTCTTCCCTCTTTGCTGCCCGCGGCGGCCAGCTGCGCGTAGAGGCGGTTGAGGTCGGCGCCGGTCAGCCCCTGGAGGCGATGTGCGCCGAGGGACGGCACGACGTGGACGCGCACAAGCGTCTCGTAGAGCGACAGCGTGCCGGGACGCAGCGTGGCCGCAGCTGACGGCAGCCAGCGCTCCACGAGGAACGCTCCCACCGTCAGCTTGTCCGGGCGACGTCTTCCCCGCTCTTCAGCGCCGCCAGTGCATCGGTGAGCGCGCTCTCAGCCTCGCGCTTGGTGCGGAACCCCGAGCGCCACCGCTGCCGGCGCTTGCCATCGGCGGTCTTCTCAAGCTCGACGACGTAGACGTAACCTGAGCCGCGGCGCCTCACGTGGCCCTTCATGTCCTCTTGCCTCCCTTTCGCTCGGCTCCGATACCTGGCCAGCGAAACCCGCGGTATGCGCGGTCATCCCTCGCCTCCGTCTTCCGTCGTGGGAAGTCCAAGGTCCTTACGGCGCCTCAGGGCCTGCGAGTAGGCCCTACTGATCGAAAAGCCGCGTCGGCTAGCGTCGTTTCCTTTTCTGTGGCCGTCGTTCCAGGTTTGAGACTATTGATGAGGCGTTTCCGGGCGGCGGCGGCCGCCGTTGGGTCGCATCTTGTGGACGAGTCTGATGAGTTCGAGCGTATGGACCTCCGGGCGCTTAGCCCTGTTGCGGGGCATGAAGGAGCGCCGCCAGGCAACTTACGCGGTCCGGAGCTCATCAGCCGTCATGAAAAGCGTCCCAAGCCCACATCCTTGTACACCTCCCGGTCTGGCTCCAGCTGAACCAGTACGGCTGCCCGCAGGGTCGGTCACACAGCAGGAACATCGTCGCGTCGGCCGGGTGAGCGCCCGTCAGGCGCGACACATCGAGCGCACCCAGAGCCGTGAGCGCGAGGTGCTGGACCATCGTGCGCCGGAATGGGTTGGGCCAGGCCCGCGAGCTGGGACCGGAGGCGGCGAGATCAACGTCGAGGTAGCAGCCGGCGAAGGTGTCGACGTAGAAGACACCGAGCGTGCCTCGCCTGACGGGCAGCGCGCGGGGATCAATCACCGACCGGAGACGATCATCCTCGGACGCGGCTTTTTGCTGGCGGTCCCAGGCCGCCACGGCAACGGAAGCGGGCAAGTGGAGCCGCAGGCGGTCGCCCTGCATCCCCTGCTCCGCGGCCATCGCTGAGACCCACCCCGAACATTCATTCTCTGCAAGCGGCCCGGTCAAGACGAATCGCTTTCCACAGCTCGCGCCGGAGATTGCCGCGAAGCCAGTCAAGGAGATCAGCGTTCCGGTGCTGCCAGTCGCTTTCTGCCAACGTTTCACATCCTGTCGGGAAGCGCGCCGTCTACGTATGGCAATGCTCACGGGTATCTTATGCGTTGACGAATGTTTAACGACGGCTGGACATTACCACTAGTCCGCGGAAGGAGCAACATGGTCAGGGAGAAATTCCTGCGACAGGAGCGAGGCTGGAGCGGCATGGAGACGGCCCGCGGTCGGGCCTTTCGAACGCCAAATTTCCCAGCCCTTGAGCACCGGAGGTTCATTCCCTACCCGAGCCAACTGGCGAAGCTGGCCAATGCGCTGGGCTGGACCGGTGACCGGGCTGCCCTCCTCGAGGAGGTTGACGATGGACCGAAAGCAAGCTGATGCCGAGAGGCGCCGTGAGCAGCGAGAGGCGGCCAGGGCGAAACTGGCGGCTCTGTTTGACCCATCGCGCCCCACAAACAGCGTCGAAAGTGCTGCCGCATATATCTCAGTATCACGAGGACTCGGCTACGCCTCTTGCCGCGACGGATCATGGCCGGCCCTGAGATGTCAGTCGAGATGGCTCGTCAAGACCAAGCAATTCTTGGCGGTGATCGGTGAGGAGGATTGACCGATGTTCAGCCGTCGCCGCTGCGCTCCTCCAGCTGCACCCCAGTCACGGCCGCTTCGCGCTCGGCACTCGCCCGCAGATGAGCCCACCGCCGACGCCGAGATGCTGGCCATTGACCTGGAGGCAGAACAGGCCGTGCTGGGGGCGATCATGGCGAACACCCCGGCCCTGCGTGCCGCTGCCAAGGTCGTCTCGGCGGGCGACTTCTACCGTGCCACCCACGGCCTGATCTTCAGCGACGCCCTCGACCTGGCGGCCGCCGGCACCGAGGTCGATCCCGTGACCCTGGCCGACGCCATGGTGCGCGCCGGCCACTTGAAGCGCCTCGAGGCCGACGGCGGGCGCGGCTACCTGCACGTGCTCGCCGAGATGGTGCCGACGGCCACCAATGTGGTGGCCTACGCTCGCACCATGCATCGCCTGGCAGAGGAGCGCCGCCTGCGAGCGGGCCTCAATGAGGCGGCCGAGATCCTCTGGCGCCCCGATCTCAACGGCAAGCGCATGCTGACGCTCGAGGCCAAGCTCGCCGAGCTGGCGGCGCGCTGCCGGCCGGACGAGGCGGCCGACGCGAGCGACGAGAGCGACTATCTCGACTGGCCCGCCCTCTGGGCGCCCGTCCACGACGAGTCTGAATGGTTGTATCCCGACGTGCTCGCTCGCGGACGCGGTCACGTCATCTACGCTGAGCGCAAGGTCGGCAAGAGCCTGTTCGACCTCTGGCTGGCTGCCGAGCTCGCTACCGGGCGGGAGCCCATCGTCAGCCTGTATCTCGATTACGAGCAGAGCGCGGACGACATCCGCGAGCGGCTCGAGGATATGGGCTACGGACCCGAGAGCGACCTCTCGCGGCTGCGCTACGCCCTCTGGCCGACACTACCGCCGCTCGACACGCCGGAAGGCGGAGAGGCGCTCTGCCGCCGGCTCGACACCCTGGAAGGGCAGTGGCCCGAGCATCACATCGCATTGTTCCTCGATACCTTCGGCCGTGCGGTGGAAGGCCCGGAGGACAAGGCGGACACCATCCGCGCGTTTTACGCCCACAGCGGCATCGAGCTCAAGCGCCGCGGCTTAACGTGGGTCCGCCTCGACCACAGCGGCAAGGACCCGACACGGGGACAGCGCGGCAGCTCGGGCAAGGGCGACGACGTCGACGTGGTGTGGGCCTTCACGAAGACCAACGGCGGCATCTGCCTCAAGCGCGACGCCGCCAGAATGAACTGGGTCCCGGACAAGGTGACGCTCGGGCTGCTCGAGGAGCCGCTTCGCTTCGTCCGCCTGGCCGAGGATTGGCCGGCTGGCACAGGGGAAGTCGCCAACATCCTGGACCGCCTCGAGCTACCGCTGGGGGTGTCGGTTCGCGCGGCTCAGACCGCGCTGCGATCGATCAAGGAGGGGCGCCAACAAGTGCTTGTGAGGGCCGCCCTGAGGTGGCGTCGAGAGCACGCCGGGGAGGCGTTCTAAGTGTATCCCGATTTCTCGGATACACCCCGCACGCGAGGCGCCGGATACATGACTCGGATACACCCCGAAATCAATGCTAGATACACCCCGGGATACAGCAGATACACCCCCTCCGGCAAGCGTATCCCGATTTCCCCCCCTATAGGGGGATACGGGATACAGCCGCATCCGAAACGACCCTGTCGACGCTGTCGAAAGGCCACCGGAGGCGTCGGTCATGGCCGGCGGGGGCTCGACTTCTACTGCGCAGCCATGATGTCGGCCTTCAGGCGGACGAACTCCTCTTCGTCTATGAGGCCACGGTCGAGGAGATCGGCGGCCTTATGCAAGCGGTCGACCATGCGGTCGCCTGGCGCCGCCTCGATAGTTGCATCAGATTGACGCAGGTGCAGGAACACTGGTGCCAGCGTTCGCCTGAGAGCAGCCGGCACTTCGCTGCCGTAGTAGAGATACAACTCCGCTGCCGGAGTCTCCAGATGCATGACCGTGTCAATGCCCGTCTTCGCCGTGAGCGCATTCAGGGCCGACGCTGTGAGTGCTCCCGCGGCGAGTCCCACAAGTCCGAACCCTCCGCCCATGAAGCCGCCGCCCTTGCGGACCGCGCCAGCGCCTTCAACTTCGAGCTTCAGGCCGCGCCAGCCCATATTCCAGACCTGCTCAGGCCGCGGATTATTGTCGGGCAGGAGGAGAACCTCCTCGTCGGTGAATGCGAGACTCCAGTCGCCGTCGGTAGCCAGGTCAGGCGGGAGGCCAGCCCCGCCGATGATGCGGCACCCGCTCAAATAGACGATTGCCTTGTCTCTGATCTCGCAGGTTACCCTCACGGCGACATCACGCGCGAGGATGTCCTTCATCCACCTGGAGAGTTCGTCGCATTGAGCGCGAAACTTCTGCCCTCCCTTTTCGCGCACCAGGGCTGCCAGCCCGAGGATCTCTCGGGCGCAATCAAGATCTCCAGCGCGAGCGCCCGGCTCCGCGAAGTACAGGGCACTCACGGCGCCCTTGAACTTTCCCGTCTCGATCAGGCTCCTAGCCTTTTCGAGGTGGCGCGACTGCGGGGCCTGCATGGTCCCCCCTCCCTCGACGTCGCCGCTCCCCCTTGTCGCCGCCAGTCTACCTCGCGAAACGCCCAGCGCCACTGCCTTCGGCGTTCGCGCTCGAAACCGCCCGAATCGCGGCAGACGACGTGCCTTCTGCTTTCACGGGTCATGCCGACCTGTCGGCTGATCTGCGCGGCCGGGTGCCCGGTGCTCGCCAGCTCCGCGATCCGCTGCCGACGCTCCTGGGTCGCGGCGCGTCCTTTATATGGGCGGGCGGGGCGTGACTTACCGTCGAGGCCCGTGACGCGGGCGGGGACTGTACACCCGTGTACAGTTGCGAGGTCCGTCTGGATGACTGCGGGACTGACTCCGACCGCGCCAGCGATTGCCCGAATCGAATACCCTCTTCCCGCAGCTTCTGCACTACCGGCAGCCGCTGTCTCTTCGGCATCGCCCGCCGGTCTTCATTCAGGGCGCGGGCGATTTCGCGGGCCTCGGCTTCGTCGGCAACGTCGACCACCACGCGCGACCCCGCCGTTTCGGATAAACGCTCGTGCGTGTTGCATTTAGGCGGCTGCATTTGCTCGGGGAAGGCGCAGCCTTGGCCGTTCCCTAGTGGGGAGTCCGCCACGAGGCGAGAGACAGGCCGGCAGGCCGCTGCAGCCTCGCCGCGACGCCTGGCAACCGGTAAGGGGGGTCGCGGACGGCGGAAAGTTTCCAGACCTCGCGCGCTCCCGAGCTCAAACGCGCCCGAAAATGACGATTCTGCAGTCACAGTATTCGCGACATGGCCATCACGAAATTGCCCTAAAGGAAGGGCGTGTGACGCGCGCTGCATGATGCTCTCATGGACCTTCGCATCCCGAACTGCGCCTGGTGCTCGGCCGAGCTTCCCGCCCGGCGCGTGCAGCGTGGGCGCCCGCGCGTGTACTGCTCCGCTGCCTGCCGCCAGGCCGCCCGCCGCGAGCGGCTGCGCTGCGCGCCGCTGCTGCCCAGTCGAGACGATGCGCCCGGGCTCGCCTGGCAGGCGCCCACCACCTCGCCCGACGAGGAGGTGGTGCGCGCCTACTGCGATGCCCGCGCCCTGGCGGCCAGCTTCGCCCGACTGGGCCATGAGGCCCGCCGCCCCCTGGCCTTCCGCTGCCAGAGGCTCGCCGAGATCCTCGAGTCCGCCCTGACCGACTACTTCCCGGGAGTGTGAGTGATGATGAAGAGCACCGCGGCCCAGGCCATCGAGATGTGGCCGATCGAAAGGCTCATTCCCTACGTGCGCAACGCCCGCGTCTGCCCCGAGAGCGCGATCACCAAGGTGGCCGGGAGCATCCACGAGTTCGGCTTCAAGAACCCCATCTTGGTCGACGGCGAGGGCGTCGTGATCGCAGGGCATACCCGCCTGCTTGCGGCGCAGCGCCTCGGCCTCACGGAGGTGCCCGTGATCGTCTGCGCAGATCTCTCCGCGGCCCAGGTCAAGGCGCTACGGATTGCCGACAACCGCACGGCGCAAGAGACCTCCTGGGACGAGGAGCTCCTGCCGCTCGAGCTCGCCGAGCTGATCGAGCTGGGCGCCGACCTCGCTGTGCTGGGCTTCGACGAGGAGGAGTTCGCCCGCCTGCTCGCCCCGGCGCCGAACGCCGGTCTCACCGATCCCGACGAGGTCCCTGAGCCACCTGAGCGGCCCGTGAGTCGGCCCGGCGACCTCTGGACGCTGGGCCCCCACCGCCTGCTCTGCGGCGACGCCACAGACAAAGAATGCGTCGCGCGCCTGATGAACGGCCGGCGCGCCACGCTGATGGCCACCGACCCGCCGTATTTGGTCGACTACGACGGCGGTAACCACCCGCAGAGCTACGCCAACCGGGCCGCCACTCGGGAGAAGCACTGGGACTCCTACACCGACCACGAGAGCTCGGTGGCCTTCTACGCGACCTTCCTTGGTCTCGCCCTGGAGGGCGCCCTGACTCAGTCAGCCGCCGTCTATCAGTGGTTTGGCGCCCTGCGGGCCGACGTCGTCCTCGAGGCTTGGCGGGAGGTTGGTCTGCTCGCCCACCAGCAGCTGATCTGGGTGAAGAGCCGCCCGGTGCTCGCGCGCTCGCATTACATGTGGGATTACGAGCCCTGCATGTACGGCTGGAAGAAGGGCCACATGCCCGCTGCCAAGCCGCCGGCCAACGCCCGCGCCGTGTGGCCGATCGACTCGCGCATCGAAGATGGGGCCGTGGGCGTGCACCCCACACAGAAGCCGATCGAGACGGTGCGCCGGCCGATCGCCTACCACACCACTCCCGGCGAGGTGCTCTACGAGCCCTTCTCGGGCTCCGGGACGGCGCTGATCGCCTGCGAGGAGAGCGGTCGCCTCTGCTCCGCGCTTGAGCTTTCCCCGGCCTTCTGCGACGTGGCCATCGTGCGCTGGCAGAACTTCACCGGTAAGCAGGCGAGCCACGAGAGCGAGGGCTGCAGCTTCGCCGAGCTCGCCGCCTCGCGCACGAAGGCCGCCCACAGTGGCTAAGGGCCGGCCCCCCGACCCGGGACGCGCCAAGCGCAGCACCGGCCATCGTCCCCTGCCCGGTCAGGCCAAGGCGATGGTGCCGGCGCTCGCTGTTGGGGAGGTGGCTGGCCACGCCACCCCGCCGCCACCGGAGAGCTTGCCCGAGGCGGCCCGAGAGCTGTGGCGCATCGTCTGTGAGGATCTCCTTTCGCGCGGCCTGCGCGAGGCCGACCTGCCCCTCGTCGAGATGCTCTGCGTGAGCCTCCACCGCTGCCGTCGCGCCCGTGCCCACATCGAGAAGTACGGTGAGCTCGTCACCTACCGCGGCGCGGCGCGTCCCTACGCGAACCCCATGCTGCGCATCGAGCGCGACAGCGCCCTGCTCTACCTGAGACTGGCCGAGACCCTGGGCCTCTCGCCGGCCGCCCGCGTCCGCTTGGGCTTCCTGCAGCTCGCCGGGCAGTCGCTGCTCGTGGGCTTGGCCGAGCGCGTGAAGAAGGCGGCCACGCCATGAGCGCGCGGGTCTCCAAGCGCGGCCGCGAGCGCGCTGCCCTGGTGCGGAGCTTCGCCGCCGGCTGGCTCACCCATAGAAAGGACCGCTGGGCGGGTCAGCCCTTCATCTTAGAGGACTGGCAGTACGAGAACATCGTGCTGCCCATCTACGGACGTCTCGACCGCCGCGGCAAGCGCATCTACGACAAGGCCCTGATCGGCCTGCCGCGCTGGAACGGCAAGGACGAGACGGCCGCCCTGCTCGCCCTGCACCACCTCTTCTTGGAGCCCGTGGCCGACGGCGAGTGCTACGCCGTGGCGGCCTCGCGCGCCCAGGCCGCGATCCTCTTCGACACGGCCAGCAAGATGGTAACGCCAACCCCGAGCTCGCCGCCGCCTGTAACGTCTACCGCCACGAGATCGAGGTCAAGGAGACCGGCTGCGTGTTTCGCTGCCTGCCCCACGACGCCGACACGGCGCAGGGCTTTCACCCCCTTCTGTGTCGTCGACGAGCTCCACGTGCACAAGGACCGGCGCATGCTCGACGCCATGCTGACCGGCATGGCGGGCCGCGAGGAGCCTCTCCTCATCGTCATCACCACCGCCGGCGAGCAACGCCGGGGCGTCTGGTGGGAGGTGCGTAAGGAGTGGCGCGAGGACCCCTCCGCCTACGTCTACTGGAAGGGCGCCGCCGATCACGAGGATGCCCAGACCCGAAGGTCTGGCGCGCCGCTAACCCGGCGAGCTGGGTGAGCGAGGAGCGCCTGGCGAAGCTCTACCGCAGCCTGCCGCTGGCGAGCTGGGAGCGCTACCACCTCAATCGCGCGCCCGCCCATGGCGCCAACCGTGTCTTTGAGCCCGAGCGCTGGCGCGCCTGCTCGGCCCGCCCCGTCTTCGACCCCGAGCGCCCCTGCGTGCTCGGCGTCGATGCCTCGCAGCGCCGCGACCACACCGCCGTGGTGCTCGACCAGATGGACGAGGAGGGGCGCCACAACGTGATCTGCTTCGCCTTCGCAGCGGAGGAGGAGGGCGAGATCATGAGCGCCATCGACACCGATGCCGTGGGGCAGCTGATCCGCGAGCTCTGCGCCTCCTACAACGTCACGCGCATCCCCTGTGACCGCGCCTACAACGTGCGCCTGATGGGCCAGCTGCTCGCCGAGGGCCTGCCGATCGAGGAGTTCGCCCAGACCGACCAGAACATGACCCGCGCCTGCCAGCGCCTCTTCGACGCGGTGGCCGAGGAGCGCGTCTGCGCACGGCGGCGACGGGGTCCTCGAGGAGTACGTCTTAACGCCGCCGTGAAGACCGGCCGTCAGGGCGGCTTTCGCTTCACCAAGCCCGACGCCGAGGCGAAGATCGACGGCGCCATCGCCCTGGCCATGGCGGTCGACGTGGCCGAGGCGGAGGCGGGGCAGCGCGGCATCGGGGTGATGGTCTTCTGAGCCTTGTGTGCGAGGGCCGCGTTGGCGGAGTGCGGAAGCGCACAGGCCGCCAAAAGGCAAGGAGCTGAGGTCGGCACTGCGTCGGCGGTGAGGCCGCGTGCAGCGGCTTCTCGGTGCACACAGGTCCTGCGGTTATGTACACTAGTCGGCCTTGCCTCACGCGTCAGCCGCGGCGCCCACGCGGGTATATCGCTAGCAGACGGCCAGAGTCCGGTGGCGGGCCGTCGCGGGGTGCCAGGGGGAGGCGAGAGAGGTGTATGGCAAGCGTCCTGTGGCGGTGGCGACGCTGCTCGTCGCTCTCTCCCTTGCTCTCATGGGCTGCGGTCGCTTCACGGTGCGCGGCAACGCCCTGACCGCTGGGCCCTCCGGCACCGTGAGTCGGCCTCTCTTTGGAGCGACGGTCGAGGCCCTTGCGCGCTCCGGCGCGGTGGTGGCGCGAACGCGCACCGCCGCGAACGGCGACTTCGCGCTCAAGCTCGGGCGGGGCTTCTACACGGTCGTGCTGCTGAGCCCAGCCGGCGGAGTGGGGACTTCCGAGGTCGTGTTCGCCGGTGTCGGTCGCTACGCTTCCGCCGGCTACCGACGCCTGCACCTGGTGCTCGTCTCTCGCTAGGTGGTGGTCGTGACCGCGACCTCACTGGTGCTCGATCGATCCCTTCACGGATCACAGGATCAAGGCCGGAGGCGATGCAACGGCGTGGCTTAGACGCCGCGGGGCACCTTCGTAGGTGGCACGAGAACGAGCGGAAGGGGCAAGCAGCCATGGAGACGTTCACCTACCTGCGGCGACTCTCGGGCGTGCTGTCCCGGTCTTCGCCCTGGCGCGAGGCGAGCTGGGCGCGCGACGCCGCAGAGAGCACGCGCGAGGCACGTCAGCGCGCCCTTGCCCGTCGCGCGGCCCGTGGCACGGCGCCCGCGTGGAGCGAGCAGTCCGACACCTGCGACCTCTGTGCCCGCCACCTGATGGCCGGCGAGCGCGCCGCGGTCTACCGCTGCGGCGACGAGCTCGCCCTGGTCTGTCCGCTGTGTGCGCTGGAGCCCTCGTTTGCGGGCGTTCGCGTGGCCGCCGCCGAGCAGGCGCGAGAGCCGCGCCACGAGCGCCAGGCAGCCTGATCGCCTGGGTCTGCCTCGAGTTCATGAGAGGGGACTCTCGCCTCGGTCGCCCGCCGGGGTCCGTTGCGACGCCAGCGCTTTGAAGGAGAGACGCGGGCAAGGTTTCGCTGCTCGGTGCTGCGCTACGAAGCAGCCCACTCAGCGGCGCGCCTGCTGCCAGAGGTACTGCCCCAGCCGGGGGCTCTTTCACACGGAGGACACGTGAAGCTTGAGGATCTGCTCGGACGTCGCGTGCGCTACAAAGGCGAGGAAGGACGTGTCGTAGAGGGGCATGCCGACGACACTCAGGCCTCGGTCACGGTGAACCTCCGTGCCATGAGCGCCGCGCCACGGCGTGTCGTCACCGTGCCCGAGTCCGAATGGCAGCAGCTCGAGCTGCTCGACTAGGGGAATGCTCGCCGTCAGCTTGTCGGCGAGGCGGCCCTTGCCTTCACGGCACCTTCACCCGACCGCAGGTTGTCTTCACCGGCGCTTCACTTAGCAGCTGTAATGATGGAGCGGTCTGGCGCGGACCGATGTCCGCGAAGCGAAGATGAGAGAAGAGATGGACACAATCGACGAAGACACCCGCCAGCTGACACGAGACCCTGTCTGCGGCAGGGAGATCAGCGCAGGCCAGGCGCTTCTTCTGACCGAGTATGGCGGTGTGCTCTACCCTTTCTGTTCGGAGCACTGCCGCATGCTCTTCTCGCTTGATCCGGAGCGCTACACACAGCAAGGCCAGGCAGACCGGTCCCGCTCGCCGCGCTGACGGCAACCGGACTGTCGGGGGGATGAGGCACGTGGTCGCGAACCGCTGCACGCAGAAGCCGCTCGCCGGGATCGGTGCCCCGAGCCCCGTGCCAGTCGACTGCTGCCGTGAGAGCCTCGAGCGCCGACGCCGCGCACCTCACCCTTCCGTGCGCTAGCCTGAAGGGGACGACGGCGAGAGGAGACACACTATGGGTACCCCAGGTGAAGCGGTTGCCGCCTACACGGCCAAGGCCGTGTTCGAGGACGACTTCGGCGAGCCCGAGGTGACCGTCTACGCCGGCGAGCAGCTGCTCCTGCGTCTGCCGCTCGGCGGCGACGCCGAACCCGGCGTCGTGCTGGAGGCCGCCGGCTGGACCGTGGTGGGCTCCTGGAGGCCGGAGCTCTACGGGGGCAGCGCCGTCGTCAGGCCGCGGGCGGGGACGACGCCGCCAGCGGTGGCCGACAAGTAGCTGCCGCAGCACGCGGATGCCCGCTAAGAAGGGCCGCGCCGGCCGGCCTGAGCCTCGGCATCGCGTCGGCCTCGACATCATATGCAGCAGTTTCCGAGGTTGTGCAGGTTTGGGAGACCGGTGCTCGTCCTGGGCGCCAGCTGTCGAGGCCGCCGGCGTCGACTGCCGGCTTCGTTGCCGCTGCAGGTACTCGCGCAGAAGGCTCGACGATCAGCCTGCCGAGCGGTGCGCCGTCTCGCTGAGGTAGCTTCGGATCCGCTGTTCCGCGTTCGCCCTGATGTCGAAGAAGTAGAACGGGTAGTCGAACCGGTGGTACACGCCCAGCGGGAAGGTTGAGCGGTAGTCGGCCGGGTCCACGGTGCTGCAGATCACCACGCCCTTGGCCACGTCCACGCGGGCGTCGGCGAGGTTGCACACGCGCAGGATGTGACCCTGGGCGTCCGTGACCGGTCGGCCCGTCGCGGGGTCCAGCTGAATCGAGCCCAAGTTCTGCGGGGCAGTCGCCTCGGTCTGCCTTCTCGTCCACGTAATGGGGTTGATGGCCAGGGCGCCGGGGAGCACGACCGGGTTGGGTGCAGCCGTTGTCGACGCCTCCGTGTTCCAGGAGATGATGACGCCGGTGTCGGTGGCGCTCTTTGCGAACTTGAAGTGGTTGTGGTCGAGGTACTTCTGCGTCACCGAGTACCCCGGCAGGTAGGCGGCGATCATCCGCTCGTAGACCTTGGGATGGTCGCGCAGGTACTCGGCGAGCAGGTAGAGCATCACCTCCGAGCCCTGCGAGTGTGCGGCTAGGATGAAGGGCCGGCCGTGGTTGTAGTGCTTGAGGTAGTAGGCGAAGGCCGCGATGGCGTCGTGGGTTGGCTCGCCCTGCTCCACCTTGGCGTGCTCGGCCACCGGCAGGGAGAGCGACCACGCGGCGTCAGCCTGGCGGTAGTAGGGCGCGAAGATGTTGGCATACGGCGCAAAGGCCGTGGCCTGACGCGAGAAGGCCACCTGCGCAGCCTGCATCATGCCGGGGTCGTCGACGGGGCAGATGTCCGGCTCGCTTGGCGAGGTCCGGGTGTAGGCACTCGAGTAGAGGTAGAAGACGTCGACCTTCTTGCTGATCTTGGCAGGCATGGACAGCCAGTGGCTGCGCACGGCGTAGTTGGTAGCCTTGATCGGCGCGCCCGCAGCCGTCGACGCCACGCTGACGACGCCAAACAGAGAGATCGCAGTCACGACTGCCAGCCTCCGTGCGAACACCTCCTGCCTCCCTATCTCCGAGTGATGGCCCGACGCTGGCACGCCCCCGCGCAGGCATCGTGCAGGATGGTCCGGAGCTATTCACCGCGCCTTCGGGGCGAGGATGGGGGGCGGGGTGGCGCCGGCCAGCGGCGTGATCGCCGCTGGCTCCCAGCCCTTGCCGTCGAGGATGCCCGCGATCTTGTCCGGCTTGGGGGCCAGCAGCCGCCAGATGACCTCGAAGCCCAGCCCGCTCGCGGTCGGCAGCCAGTTGCTCACCTGGGCGGGGTCTGAGGGCTGCGTGGCCTGTAGGTAGATGTTCACCGAGCCGTCGGTGTTGTGCGTGAGCATCGAGGCATTGCTGAGCTGGTAGCGGTCGATTGCATTGGGGATGAGAAAGCCCTGCAGGTCGTAGACGGTGAGCGACCAGCCCTCCTTCACCGGGGGAAGTACGGGCAGGTGCAAGACGTAGTTTGTCGAGCCACTCAGCGGCTGCGCGCTGTGGTCGGTCACGGCCAGGGCGAAGATCGACTGGTCGGAGGTGAAGGCGCCGAGGCCCATCGTGGCGACGACCGCACGCAGCCGGTAGTTCGTGCCGTAGTGGCCGAAGCCACCCAGCATGTAGCCGTTGTACTTGGGAAAGTCGGCCTCAAACTGCGCCTTGGAGTCGGCGCTGATCTGCGCCGGGCCGGCGGCCACGGCGGCCTCAAGACCGCGCAGCGTGTTGGCGCCCAGGTGCGGGTTCTTCGAGGGGATCATGCCGGGACCGATCCCGACCTTGGCGAGCTGGCGCAGCAGCGGCCGGTCGGCGGACGGTGGCGGGAAGCGCCGCAGCAGGCGCCCGAGGTCGTCGAAGAAGCGCAGCCCTCCGGCCAGCGGCCAGCTCTTGACCGTGGTGTTCGGGTGCGCCGGGCGCTTGGGGTGGTAGTTCGTCCCGTACCTGCTGAGCGGCGTCAGTGTGTAGCCGTCCTGAATGCGGTGCACGTTGGCGAGGTCCCACGTGCCCTTCAGCTGGGTCGAGCCGATGATCCAGATGCGCGTGTAGTCGACGTTGATGCGGTGAGTCCCGGCCGGGATCGCGAGGTTGTGCTGGCCGGGGCCGCAGATCACGTAGTAGCCCGGTGCGGTTGCATGGGCACTGCCGAGGTTCATGAGATCCTCGGTGTAGGGGGTGAGCAGGGCGAGCACGAAGAAGTGATTCTTGACGAGCGGCACGTGCAGCACCTGCGGCTCGCGCCGCAGGTCGAGCCAGGCGATCGAGGAGAGCGCGTTGGCGCCCGGCGCGACCACCGATTTGCTCTTCGGGTTGTTCAGCTTGCGCACGCTGTTGAACTGGTTAACGGGCCCGAAGCCGCCCTTCGAGACGTTGATGGACGTCTGCGTGAGAAACGTCTTGTTGGTCTCGAGCAGCGGCAAGCCGTAGGTGTAGGCCTCTAGCCCGAGGCTGTAGGCCCGGTTGTAGTCGGCCGGTGAGGCGGCCGCCGTGCCGGCTGCTGCCAGCAGTGCCGCCAGCGTCACCGCACAGGTGGCGGCCAGCACACGCCCTCGCCCAGTTGCTCCGCCCATCAGATGACCCTCCCCTTTTCGTTGTGCGCTTGCCCCCCAGATGCTGCTACGACTCTCGGCGTCGAGCTTCCCGAGGTTCATGAGGCAGCGTCCTCATTGAGCAGAGCTCTGCGGGCACGTCGCTGACCAGATCGAGCAAAAGGCGGCTCGCCATGGCCGCACGCCAGCCTTCGGCGGTCACCCCTGCGGCGCCACTCGCTTACACGGCCCACTCTGGCGTCGGCACGGCGTCGGCCGGGGGCCGGCCCCCCCTGCACCGTGGCCTCTTCTGGCCGCGCGATAAGTCGTGGAGACATCCAGCAGATTGAGCCGCTCCTCTTCTTCTCACCTCACCCAGTCGATACACTCCAGGGGTCGGCTGTCTGACCCTGGGGTGATCGTTGGCAAGCGACGTGACAAGTCTGGCCTCCTACGCCCGTTGCTGCGAGCGCATGACGGCCAACTGGAGCGAGTTCCGTGAGCGCCGTGCGCAGCGCCTCGCCCAGCAGGTGCGTCACGGCGTCGCCGCCGAGAAGGTCGCCGAGAACATCATCGAGGACCTCTTCACGACGGTGCTCGACTGGCAGCTCTCCGACCTGAACAACCAGCTCGGCTACGCCGACCTGGTGCTCACCAGTCAGGGCGTGAAGTACCTCCTGGTCGAGCTCAAGCGCCCCGGAGCCCTGGCCTGGAACCGCCGCGCCGTCGAGGCGGCCCTCGCGCAGGCTTGCCGCTACGCCGCCGAGCAGAAGGTCAAGCACGTGGCGATCAGCGACGGCTACCTGCTCTACGCCGCCGAGCTCGCCCACGGCGGCATCTGCGACCGCGTGTTCGCGAACCTCGACTCGCCCGAGCCCGACGAGCAGCTCTTCTGGCTTTCCGTGCACGGCATCTACCGGCCACGCCCGGTGGCCGAGAACGCCGCCCTGCGACTGCTCGGCGAACCCGAGGCCGACGACATGTGCTGTCGTGGAGCGTGAGCCCGGACGCCCTGCTGCACCCCAAGTACCAGCCTGCCGGCCGCCTGCTTCGCCTACGTCGGCAGTGCCGCCAAGCCCTCCACCTGGAAGCTGCCCTACCGCCTCGCCGACGGCAGCATCGACCTGCGGCGACTGCCCAAGGCGGTGCAGGCCATCCTCTCCAACTACCGCGGCGTCAAGGTCTCGGGCATCCCCGAGGCCGATATCCCCGACGTGCTCGTGCGTCTCGCCTGTGCCGCCGCCTCGCTCGGCAAGATGCCCGGCCAGGCCGGTGAGACGGCACCGGTCTACCACCAGCTCGCCGAGGCTCTCGACCAGGAGGGCCGCCTCGGCGACGTGCCTCTGGGGTAGGCCGACCGTCGCTGTGAAGCAGTGCGCGCAGTCGTGCTGGCGGAGGCGTCCGCCTTCATGACTAGAATAGGGACGCCGTGGACGCCCTCGAACCCTATCTCTCCGAACTCAGCGCCAATCGCCTCGCCGGTGCCGTGCCCGAGACCTCGGGCTACGGCGCTCTTGCCACTCTCCTCAACGAGGTCGGCCACAAGCTGAAGCCCAAGGTGCGCTGCGTGATCAACCCCGCCAACCGCGGCGCCGGCATCCCTGACGGCGGTCTGTTCATCGCTAGCCAGTTCGAGAAGGGCAAGGGCGAGCCGCTGCCCGGGCAGCTGCCGGCCCGCGGTGCCCTCGAGGTCAAGCCGGTCGGCGCTGACGTGCACGCCGTGGCCGAGAGCGAGCAGGTGCGTCGCTACCTCGAGAAGTACCGCCAGGTGCTGGTCACGACCTACCGCGAGTTCGTGCTCGTCGGCTACGACGCCGATGGGCAGCCGACGGCTGCTCGAGAGCTACTCGCTTTCTGCAGACCGAGCTCGGCTTCTGGTCGCTCGCCGCCTCACCGCGCAAGAGCGCCGCCCAGCACGGCGAGCGCCTCGCCGAGTTCCTCAAGCGCTGCCTGCTGCGCCAGAGCCAGATCGCCTCACCGCAGGACCTCGCCTGGTTTCTCGCTTCCTACGCGCGCGAGGCCCGTGCCCGCGCCGAGGAGCGCGACCTGCCCGCTCTGGCCACCACGCGCACGGCCCTCGAAGAGGCCCTCGGCATGAGCTTCACAGGCGAGAAGGGCGACCACTTCTTCCGCTCCACGCTCGTGCAGACGCTCTTCTACGGCCTCTTCGCCGCCTGGGTCTTCTGGGCCGAGCACCACGAGCACACCGACGCGACAGGCACGCTTCCGTTGGCGCGAGGCGGCCAGCTACCTGCACATCCCCATCCTGCAGAAGCTCTTCTACGACTTCGCGAACCCCGCCCAGCTCGGTGCCCTCAAGCTCGACGAGGTGCTCGACTGGGCCGCCGAGGCCCTGAACCGCGTCGACCGCGCCAGCTTCTTCGGCACCTTCGAGCAGAGCCACGCCGTGCAGTACTTCTACGAGCCCTTCCTCGAGGCGTTCGACCCCGAGCTGCGCAAAGAGCTTGGCGTCTGGTACACACCGCCCGAGATCGTCAAGTACATGGTCGCTCGCGTCGACACAGGTGCTGCGTGAGGAGCTCGACATCGCCGATGGCCTCGCCGATCCGCGCGTCGTCGTGCTTGATCCCTGCTGCGGCACGGGCGCCTACCTGGTTGAGGTGCTGAACACCATCGCCGCCACGTTGCGTGAGAAGGGCGACGATGCCCTCATCGCCCACGACTTGAAGCAGGCCGCCATGAGCCGCATCTACGGCTTCGAGATCCTGCCGGCGCCGTTTGTCATCAGCCATCTGCAGATCGGCATGCTGCTGCACCGCCTGGGGGCACCGTTCGCCGACGAGTCCGATGAGCGTGCTGGTGTCTTCCTGACAAATGCCCTCACCGGCTGGGAACCGCCTACCGAGCCCAAGCAGCACCTGCTCTTCACTGAGATGGAGGAGGAGCGCGACAAGGCGCAAGCGGTGAAACAGACGGCGCCGATCCTCGTGATCCTCGGGAACCCACCGTACAACGGGTTCGCCGGGGTCAGCCCCGAGGAGGAAGGCGGGCTGGTTGAGCCCTATAAGCGTGGGCTGATCTCTGACTGGGGCGTCAAGAAGTTCAATCTCGATGACCTCTACGTCAGGTTCTTCCGGCTCGCGGAGCGTCGGATCGCGAGACGTGTCTGGTCGCGGTGTCGTGTGCTTCATCTCCAACTTCTCATACCTCTCGGATGCCTCGTTCGTTGTGATGCGCAAGCGTCTCGCTCAGCGAGTTCGACTCGATCTGGATTGACTGCATGAACGGGGACAGCAGAGAGACCGGCAAACTCACGCCAGAAGGATTGCCGGACCCCAGCGTCTTCTCCACAGACAGAAACAGGGAAGGCATCAGACTCGGTACTGCAGTCGGACTGCTGGCGCGCTCCAAGGGTGATGCCGGCGAAGTGGACGTGCTCTATCGCGAGTTCTGGGGCGCAGGGAAACTCGATCAACTGCTCGCGGACGGCGTTGAATATGCCACGTCAGGTCCTGAGAAGGCCAACAGGTATTCGTTCAGGCCCACCGCGGTGGATGCTCTGTATCTTCGGTGGCCTCTCGTCACGGAATTGGCCGGGATCGCGCCGGTGAGTGGCCTTCAGGAGATGCGCCGTGGAGCTCTCATGGACATCGACGAAGAGCGGCTGCGCGAGAGAATAGATGCTTACTTCGACGCCAGTCGTTCGTGGAGTGACATTGAGCAGATGCACCAGGGGCTCGCGTCGAATGCAGGGTCGTTTGATGCGGAGAAGTCCTGGAAGAAGGCAGCAGGATCTGAAGGTGCGCTGCACGGACAGTTCCGCCGGTACTCGCTGATGCCGTTCGACAACCGCTTTTGCTACTGGACCGCAACCGTGTTGTGGAACAGGCCACGACCGGCGTTGGTGGATCAAGCGTGGCCCGGCAATCGTTTCTTCGTGGTTCGTCCCGCAGCCGAGCGGCCGCACGAGTGGATCCCGGCCACGGTGACCTCGTGCCTTCCGGACTACCACCTCCTGCGCCCCAACGTGGTCGCCATTCCGATGGAGCTGTCCAGCCACGAGGCAAGAGGGCACCAGCTGACAATGCAGCCGGACCCCGGACAGCCAAAAGAGAACCTCTCCGCTGCCGCCAAGGCCTATCTCGGCGACCTGAGCATTGACTCCACTGAACGCAGCGCTGAGCAGGGTCTAGTCTGGTTCCACGCGGCTGCGGTGTGTCATTCGTCCACATACCTTCGCGACAACGGCCAGGGGGTGCGGGCTGACTATCCACGCATCCCTCTCCCGGCCAATTCCGACGTCCTGCTCGCTTCCGCGGGCCTCGGCCGCACGGTCGCGGCGCTGCTCGACGTTGAGGAGCCGGTCGAGGCAGTGACCGCTGGCTACATCCGTCGTGAGCTGCGCGCCATTGGTGCCATCGCGAACGCTGACGACCGCCAGCTTGATCCCTCCGCCGACGACCTGGCCCTGACCGCCGGCTGGGGCCACGCCGGTCAGAGCGGCATAACCATGCCCGGCCGCGGCCGGGCCATCGAGCGCCCCTACGCCGACCTTGAGCTCGCCACCGTCCGTGAGGGCATCTCGGATCTCGGCCTGACCTACGACCAACTCCTGGCCTGCCTCGGCGAGACCTGCTACGACGTCTACCTGAACGACGTCGCCTTCTGGCGATGCGTGCCTTCGCGCGTCTGGAAGTACACCATTGGCGGTTACCAGGTGATGAAGAAGTGGCTCTCCTACCGCGAGCGCTCACTCCTCGGTCGGGATCTGAAGCCCGAGGAGGCTCGCTACGTCACCGAGATGGCACGACGCATCGCCGCCCTCCTCCTGCTCGAGCCGGCACTCGACGCCAACTATGAGCGCGTGAAGGCAGACACCTTTCCCTGGGCTCAAGCGACTAGGCCGGGTCAGGAGATCGCGCCGCCTGGTCCGAGCTGAGAGCGAATCGACAGGAGGATCGACCATGAGCATGCGCTTTCGCAGGAGTATCGGCTTAGGCTCCGGGGTACGCTTCAACCTCTCTAAGACCGGCATCGGCATCTCGGCCGGCGTGAAGGGCGCCCGCTACTCGATCCACTCCTCGGGCCGCGAGACGACCAGCGCGCGCATCCCCGGCACCGGCGTCTACTACATGAAGCAGACCGGCGGCCACGGCAGTCGTGCCAGTGGCCCCGCGCCGCAGCGTGCGGCCCAGCCTGTCGCAGCGCCAGCACCGCACCCGGGCCTCTTCTCGCCCGCCTACGAGAAACGCTTCGCCGAAGGCGTCAAGCACTTCCTTGCCGGGAACTCGCGTCAGGCGATGACCCTCTTTGTCGAGGCCGCGGCGCTCGACAGGGCGAACAGGGCGCTCGCCGACGACTTCTTCGCCGGCGTGCTCCTCGCCCAGTCTGGGAGCAGCGCGCTCGCCATCCCCTACTTGGAGAAGGTGGTTGCCGCCCGGGAGGGCCTGCCCGACGCCCTCATGAGTAAGTACGTGCGCGGCGCGCAGATCGCCGTGCCGATCACACCGAAGCTCTCGGTCGTCGTACCGGTAGGCTCGCTGGCCGCCACCCTCACCTTGGTCGAGTGCTACCAGACACGTGGCCGCCTCGAGGAGGCCATCGGCCTCTTGCAGCAGGTGATCGCCGTCTCACCCGACAAGGCGCTCACCGTGAGCCTCTGCGAGCTGCTTTCCCTGCAGAGCGAGTGGGCCGAGTTGATCGAGCTGGCCGCCGGCACCACCAACGCAGACGACATCGACTTGCAGATCCTCATCTACTACGCCTCGGCGCTCACCAACAGCGGCCGAGACGACGCCGCGCTCACCGTCTACCGCGAGGCCCTGAAGAGCACGAAGCGCGACCGTGAGCTCTTGCACTGGGCGCGCTACAACCGCGCCGCGGCGTACCTGCGGCAGGGCCAAAGGACCCGCGCTAAGGCCGACTTCGCCCGGCTCTACGCCGAGGACCCGCACTACGCCGACGTGGCGGCGCAGCTCGCCGCGCTTTGAGATGGCGGGCGGCGGTGTGACGCTGAGTTCGTTTGACAGTGCCGAGGGTGGGCGTGCACCAGGCAGGCCTTGTCAGGGCACAGCGGAATGGAGCGCTGCATGAGCAGAGTGCCGTCATGGCTCGTGCGCGAGCTACGAGAGGAGCTTGCTCCGATCAGCGTGGATGGCAAGGACTGCGTGGACATCGACAGTCGTGGCATCAACGGGCACGTCTCGGCGTGCGAGTTTGCGGATGGACTGCCCAGGCCCTCTGAGTTTGGGCGCTCCACGGTCGTTGTCCACGACGGCTGGGCGGTCTGGGAGCTTCCTTCGCCGAGAATCGTGACGCGCAGGTGGGGCAGACTGCTGGACGCCAGCCTCAAGATAGGGACCGTTCGCACTCACGGCATGCTGCATTCCCCGAAGCAAGGCGCGTCTGCGAGCGTGTTCGTCAACGATCATCGCGTTGACGAGGTTCGCCTTGTGAAGCCCCACCCTCATGGGGAGGACTTCGGCATCGACAGCCGGCGGCCGATCCCCGTCGCCGACTACCTCGACCCCCGTAGGAGTGTTCAGGTGGTCCGCGTTGTGGTCGACGGCGATGCGTTCTGGGACATCGACAGGGTCAGTTTGGAGACCGTCGTGATCGGGCGAGAGATGACCATCGGTTCGTCTATGGTCATCGGGGCCGGGATCTCGGCGCTGCTGGGCGCGCTCGTGGCATACCTTGTGCACTGAGGGGCTTCTTCGCGACCAAACGGACCTGTGACAGCGGCGCGCCGTCGGCAAGTCGGCGGCCGCAGAGGGGGAGTTGCTGCACGGGCGGCTACTCTGACCGCGATGCAGAACTCCTTAACATCCAGCAACCCTGACGAGGACGGAGGGTGCTCATCGCACCGGTGCCTCCCTGGAGGCCGTGGCACATCAGCTTTGCACGGTCCGTTCGCTACGACTTGAATCTGCGCGCGATCTTGCCGAGTGCCGCAATGTCTGGAGAGCGACCCAAGGGCAGCACGTAGCAGGTAATTGGCCGCGTGCCTCGATCTGAGCCGAGCCATCGCCCCAGTGGCCAAGGCCGAAGCGCCAAGAGCGTCCTACGAACCTTGCAGAGATTGCCTATTGTGACCGGGAACTATCGGCCCGATGCCCTCTGTCGGCCGGCAGGGTTAGCGCGACGGCGAGCGCGGGTGCTGCGGCTTCGAGCGCTGGTCCAGCGCTCCCCGAGTCAAGGGCCTGCCTTGGTGTGCCGACAACATTGATCGCAATCATGCCGCCAGCTTTTACCGCGTCTTGGTGGGAAGCGAGGACGTGTGCCAGATGTATCGGCTCTCGGCGTCACAGAGGATGCTGGGGCTGTCTCCGTGGGATTCATGGCGCCACGCCGGGCCGGTGAAGTGCGAGCTCTGCTCGTCGGGCTTGTGGCCATCCTGGCGCTCGCAGCCACGAGCTTCTGGCCGCTCCTGTTTTCCTGCGCCGCAGAGGTCTTCTATGTCGTGGTGGCCGCGAGCATCCTCGCCATGGCCGCGCAGCTGCGGCCTCTGGTCGACGACGACTACCCGCTGTTTCTCGGCATCGCTCTGACCTTCGCTGCCGTCTTGCGGCTGTTTCATGCCGCCACGTACCCCGGCATTGGCATCTTCCATGCGAGCGACGAGAACCTGACACTGCAGTTCTCGCTCGCGGCGCGCTACATAAGCACAGTGTCGCTGCTTGTCGCGCCACTGATGCTGCACAGGCGCCTCAGGGCGACCGCCCTCGCCGTGGTCTACGCGCTGGTCGTGGCGCTGCTGATCCTCTCCATCGTCGTTTGGAAGGTGTTCCCCGCGTGCTGGGTTAGGGGCGAGGGCCTCACGCCGTTCAAGGTGGTCAGCGAGTACGTTGAGGCTGCCCTGCTGGCGGGCGCGATCGCGCTCCTGGTGGCTCGCCGAAAGGCTCTGCAGACGGGGACCCTTCGCCTGATGGTCCTCGCCCTGGGCCTCTCGCTTTCCTCGAATCTCGCGTTCACCAACGTCACCAAACAGAATACGCTCGCGGCGATCACCGGACACCTGCTTGCCGCGTCCTCGATCTACCTCATCCTTGTCGCTGTGGTCCACCATGGCATCGCCAAGCCGACCGCCCTGCTGCTGGACGGGCTTCGTGATCGTGAGCAGCAGGCACTTTCCGAGGCTCAGCGGTCCCTTGCCGAGCTGCATGACCTCGAGCTGCGAGAGAAGGCCCTCGTCGACGGCGCCGACCTCGGCCTGCTCGCCTTCGACAAGCGGCTAGTCATCAGCGAGTGCAACGACCGCACGGCCGAGATCATGGGGTCAACGAGGGAGGCGCTCCAGGGCTTCGACCTGAAGGAGGTGCACGACACGCGCATACTTCGCGCGCTGCGGGCGGCCGCTCTCGAGGGCAGAGCTTCTTCCTACGAAGGGCCATACCGGAGCACCTCCGGCAACAAGGACCTCTGGATCTCGGCGCGCACCTCGCCGGTCTTCGCACCCGACGGCGAGCTCAGTGGGGGCATTGCCCTCGTTGCCGACCTGACGGCCAGCAGGCACACCGAGGAGCTCGTCGAACGACTCGCCTTTCGCGACCCGGTGACAGACCTGCCTAACCGCGCGCTCCTGCGCGATCGCGTGCGCCAGGCGGTCGACAACGCGGCTCGCGGCCGCCGTAAGGTCGCGGTCGCTGTGCTCGATCTAGATCGCTTCAAGAACGTCAATGACACTCTCGGGACCGGCTCCGCCGATATGGTGCTGCAGGAGTTGGCTAAACGGCTCGGCGCACTCATCCGTCGGGGCGACACGCTGGCACGCACCGGCGGCGACGAGTTCTCCTTGCTCATGCCCGGCGTGCGCGCCAGCGAGGACCTGGTCGTGGTGTCGACCAAGATCCTCGCCGCCTGTCGCGAGCCCTGGCAGGTTGACGGGCACACCTTCTACACCACGGCGAGCGTCGGCATTGCCCTCTTCCCGGACAACTCTGACGACGCTCAGGATCTGCTGAGGAACGCCGACACGGCGATGCGCAAGGCCAAGGAGCTGGGCGGCGACGGCAGTCAGTTCTACGAAGCCGCGATCAGTGTGCAGGCGGCCGAGCGCCTCGCCGCCGAGCGCGACCTTCGCAGGGCACTCGACGAGGAGCAGTTCGTCGTTTACTACCAGCCGGAGATCGAGCTGGCCACGGGAAGGGTCGTGGGCGTCGAGGCGCTGGTGCGCTGGCGCCACCCTGAACGCGGGCTCGTGCCGCCCTCCGAGTTCATCCCTTTGGCTGAGGAGACGGGGTTGATCGGGCCGCTCGACTTGTGGGTCATACGACGAGCCTGCGAGGATGTCGCCTGCGGCTGCGATGCTGCGAGCAATTTGCGCCTGGCGGTGAATGTCTCGGCGCGGCAACTTCACAGCGCGAGCCTGTTGCCGGCCATCGAAAGCGCTCTGGGAGCCAGCGGTCTCGCCGCGTCGCAGCTCGAGATCGAGATCACCGAGACGGCCATCATGGCCGACCCGGTGGCCGCCAAGGAGTTGCTCGAGGCGATGCGTAGGCGGGGGCTAACCGTAGCCCTCGATGATTTCGGCACCGGCTTCTCGTCGCTCAGCCACCTGCACCAACTCCCGATCAGCCGCCTCAAGGTCGACCGATCCTTCGTCTCGCGGATCGAAGACGACAGCGGTGCCGCAGTCATCGTCAGCGCGGTCGTCAACCTCGCGCACAACCTTGGCTTAGGTGTCATCGCCGAGGGGGTGGAGACGCGGGCACAGCTGGCCTTCCTGCGCGATGCCGGGTGCGAGGAGGCGCAGGGCTACCTGCTGGCTCGCCCGATGCCCATCGAGGACCTCCGAGCCATGTTGCGGCGTGATGCGGTAGAGAGCACGACGCCATGAGCCTCAACTACCATACGCCCGCCGTCATCCCCGTCTTGATCGCTACGGCGCTGCTTGTCTACGTCCTTGTCAGGGTGTGGCACAGCCGCCACGAGCGCACGGCGCCATGGCTCATCGCCACGATCATCATCCTGCTGAGCTGGTCGCTGGGTCTCATCATGGAGCTCACGAACAACCCCCTGGGTGACAAGCTGTTCTGGGCGAACCTTGAGTTTGTGCCCATCATGTGCTTGCCACTCGTGTGGGTGCTTACGCTGCGCAGAATCGTCGATGCGCGCGCGCCTCGCCAATGGTGGCAGGTGGCAGGCTGGCTGATCACGGCGCTGCTTATCGCCTGCGTGTTCGTGAACCCGGACCACCTCTACCGTGGCCACTCCACGATTCAGGTTGTCAGTGGCGAGCCCGCCCTGAACTACGACTACCGCATCCTCTTTTACGCCGGGTTCGTGCCCTGGGCTGCCGCGATGCTCGTAGCGAGCGCCGCCTTGCTGATCCGTGGCATGTCCCAGACACCGATCATCTTCCGGCGTCGCAACCAGGTCCTGCTCGCCGCCTCGCTGCTGCCGATGGCCGGGCTCGCCGTCTACCTGACGAACACCTTGCCATGGCACAGCTTCGATCCTACCTTCCTCTGCGTCTCGGGGGCGGTGCTGCTGTGCGGCTTTGCGGTACTGCGCTATAGGGTGCTGGACGTGGTGCCGCTCGCTCGCGATGCGGTGATCGAGCAGCTCGCTGGCGGTGTCATCGTGCTGGACGCCGGTGACAGAGTCATCGATTTCAACCCGGCCGCACGAGCGATCTGTCCCGGTCTCGACCGCGAGGCGATCGGCTGCGCGGTGCATGAGGTTCTGCCCGACCATCCGGCGATCATCGAAGCCGTGCGTTACGGCGGCGCGGCTAGGGCGCATGACCTCGCTGGCATGTCGACGGGCGCCACGCGCGGGAAAGGTAAGACGGCTGCCTCGCTCGCCGACGGCCAGCCTGCGCGCCTGGCTGCGCTCGCCGACCCGGGGGCAGATGAGGGCCTCTTCGACGACGCCACCGTGATGGTCGAGGTCGGCGACGACTCCACCTCTCTCGCCGGGCAGCGGCACTTCGCCGTCTCGCTCACGCCTGTGCGTGATCGCTTCGGCAAGCGTGTCGCGAGTGCCATCATTCTCAGCGACGTAACGCGGCGCATGCAGCTCTACCGAGAGATCCGGCAGCTGGCCGCAACCGACGAGCTCACCGGGCTCTTCACGCGGCGCCATTTTCGTCACCTCGCAAACCAGGAGCTGGCGCGTGCTTTGCGCCACGGGCTACCCGTTTCGGTGCTGGTCTTCGATATCGACGAGTTCAAAGACGTCAACGACTCTTTCGGCCACGAAGCGGGCGACGACTTGCTGCGCTCGATCGCCACCGTCTGCCGAGAGCAGCTGCGCATGTTCGATGTGATCTCCCGCTACGGCGGCGATGAGTTCTGTGCGCTGCTGCCGCAGGTGCCGCTGGCCCAGGCCGTGCAGGTAGGGGAGCGCCTGTGCAAGGCAGTCGCCGCCTACGAGCACACCTACAAGGAGCGCGTCTTTCGCGTGACGATCAGCGTCGGCGTGGCCGGCGTCGATGTTCTGCGCACGGAGACGCTTGGCGACCTCATCAGATCGGCCGATGACGCGCTCTACCGGGCGAAGCGCGAGGGCAAGAACCGCGTCGTTCGCTAGCAACGGTCGCGCCCGTCTGGCGAGACACCACCCTCATGAGCCTCACGGCGACGCAGGGCTCCGCCTCCTAGCACATCGACTATGTCTACGACGACGAAGGGGACACGCCCTACGGCGGCGTCTACCGCTCGCCCGCCAAGAGCACCTCGCCGGTCCATTTCACGTTGGTTGCCAACGCCCACGGCGACATGCTCGAGCTGCTCGACCCAGCGGCAACGCCTTCGCGAGCTGCCGCTGCGACTCCTGGGGCTTGCCCCTCGGCTCGGGCACCACGACCCAGGCGACCAGTCTGATCGACGCGACCACGGCGGCCAAGACCGCCTCTCGTCAGGTGCCACGCTACGCAAGCTACGCCTACGACGCCAAGGCTCGAACACCGCGACCCGGGATCCCCATCGCTGGTAGGATGCTCGCTGGGTGCCTACTGGCTGGCACAAGGTTGGGAGGACTAGATGTTGCGCGAACTTCGCAGGCTCTATCAGGAACGCTGCGGCGATCTCACCGGGCTCGAGAGCATCGAAGCATTCGTGGAACTGCTTCGCGGCGCTGGCGCGTACCCGCCCTTCGAGACGATCACCGCCGGGGTAAACGAACCGTCGTGCACGATCGGGGGACGGCCCTACCTGCTTTTCTGTGCCAACAACTACCTGAACCTCTCCGAGGATCCCGCCGTCAAGCTGGCCGCCAAGGCGGCCATCGACAAGTACGGCACCGGCCCCGGCGGCTCAAGGGTCATCTCCGGGAACATCGACATCATCGAAGAGCTTGAGGCCGCGATCGCCGAGCTCACCGGGACCGAGGCTTGTCTTACGTTTCCCACCGGCTATATGGCGAACGTCACCGTCTTCCAGGCCCTGCTCGATCCCTTCTTCCTCGGCGTGCCATGCGCCAAGGCATCCGGCGCGCTGTTCCTCGACGAGTGCAACCACGGCTCCGTCGTGGACGGCAGCGCTCTGACCACGGCGACGGTGTCGACGTTCCGGCACAATGACCTCGATGACCTTGAGGCGAAGCTAGCGGACAGCGACCGTCCCAACAAGCTGGTGGTCACCGAGGGCGTCTACAGCCTTGAGGGCGAGATCGCCGACATCCCCGCCTACGTCGAGGTCGCCAGGAGGAACCGCGCCTGGCTGATGGTCGACGACGCCCACGGCATCGGGGTGGTCGGCGAGCACGGCGGTGGGGTCGGCGAGCACTTCGAGTGCGCGGCAGAGATCGACCTGCTGATGGGCTGTATGGACAAAGCGATGGGCGCCACGGGGGGCTACCTGTGCGGCAAGCGAGCGATCATCGACTATCTCCGCATCGCCGCCCGTTCTTCGATCCTGTCCTCGGCGATACAGTGCGGCATAGCCGGTGGGGTCATTGAGGCCATCGGCATCATTCGCAGTGACCGGAGGCGTCGCGAAGCAATGTTCGCGAAGGCGGCCTACCTGCGCGGCCGCCTTCGGGGGCGCGGATTCACCGTCCTCGGCACCGACAACATCCCCTCTCTGCCGCTGCTGATCGGTGATGAGTTCACAGGGGTTGCCTTCGCCGAGCAGCTCTTCCAGCGCGGCATCCTATGCTCACTTGTGAGATGGCCGGCTGTGCCGCAGGGCAAGGCCAGGTTCAGGATCATCGTTATGGCCGAGCACACCTATGAGCAGCTCGATGCGTTGGCCTCTGCGTGCGAGGACATTGGTCGTGAGCTGGGCGTGATCAGCGAGCGGCGCGGGACCGTGACGTGGCGCGCCGTCAATCGCGCGGCCAAACCTGCCGAAAGGTAGGCCGGCGTCTTGCGTGGGCGCCGCCATCAATGAGCGAACCAGGATGACCGGCAAAGGTAGTGCTCGTGCCGGTCTTGCTCAAGAGGGGCAATCCACGCCGATGATAAGGCTGGATGGGGTGCCATCGGTGTCCTGACGTGGGGGGCCTCGAACGTATCAGCCTGAATTACGTCGTGCCTGCCGTGATTCACGTGCTTGTTGCGGCGGCGCTGCTCGCCTTTGTGCTGGTCTGGACGTGGCGTAACCGCGGCGAGCGGGTGGCGGCGTGGCTGATCGCGACGATCGTCCTGAAGGGTCCGTATATTCCGATTCGCCCCCTGAGCAGCGCCGAGAGAGCATCCTAGCCACCTGTCAGGCTCGGTCGGCCGCTCATGTCGGCCGCTCGTGTTCCATGTCGGCCGCTCACTTGCCGACGTAATGCTGCCGAGACGCCTCGTCACGGCCCAACACGCCTGAGTACGGCCTAGCACCGAGCTCTCGCAGAACCTTGGACCGTGCATGGCCATGGGCTCCTTCGCGTAGCGAGCGCACCAGCGACCTTCAGCTGAAGTGTTGACAGCGGCTGGCCTTCTCATGGAAGCACAATCGCGTCTAGCCCACTGCCACTGAGCACCGCAGACTCACGTCTGCAAAATCTCCGTCGCAGGCAGGGGGGTCAACTCTCGATCGTGGGGCCAACTTTGGACCGGCTGCGACGCGCCGGTAGGCTCGCGTGACAGAGCCTCAGACACGGTCAGTTGCCCAGACGGACTGTGCTGCGCGTTTGTCGCCAATGGCGGGCGTGTGTAGCGCTGCGCGGACTCGCCGTTCGTACTCCATTCGTACTCCACACGTGAGCCGACGCCCCTGGACTGGGGCCACGGCGGCCAATGAGAGCCCGCGAACGGCCACGGAAAGACCTGCAAACAGTCTAGAACGGCCAACTCAGACCGAGAACGCCGGATGACCGGTCCCGAATCGCTGGTTCGATTCCAGCCGGGGCACCACAAAACTCCTGCATATGGCGCTGCCACGATGGTGGTCGTTGGATCTGAAGCGTCGAAATCGGGCCAGATGCTGACAAACTACCGCCGAGATCTAGGATCATAGGAGGGCACGGCTGCACACGAAGCAGTCTTGCATCGCCGGGATGGTGTGGGAGTACGGCGCGGCAGCAACGCGGACATATGCCGGCCAGCCAACGATCGCGGCACCCTCAGATGGCCCCACTGTGCGCTATCGTAGGCGACTACCGCCAGGAAAGAGGGCGGGTGAGCAGCAGGGCGGAAGCGACGCCTGCAAGACGACGAAGGGAGACGGCGATGCGAGGTCTCATCGCGCATAGGACGGGCAACACGTTTCTCGCTGTGGCGTGTGCTGCGACGCTGGCGGGCGTGCTGTTGGTCGGGGCGACGGCGGCCGGCGCGCACAGCGTTTCCGGTGCCGACACCAGGTCAAACGTCTCGCGTCTGCGTGCGGGTGCGACTCCGGCACCCGGCACGGTCCTTGTCGTGCGTCGATCCGCGGGCAAGGACTCGCTGTGGAGCGTCGATCCGGTCACAAAGGCGGCGAGCGAGCTTCTCAGCCTGCCGTTTCGCCCAGAGCGCGTCGCGCAGTCGCCGGGCGGCGCACGGCTTGCGTACCTGCCGACGACCGCGGGGTCCTACGTCTACGTCTATATGACCACCACGGGCGCGCTGCATCGCTGGTCGCTGGCTGCGCAGGGGGTCCGCGGGCTCGACTCCCTGGCCTGGCTTTCCTCGACCAAGCTGCTTGTAGCCGGCAAGAGCGGCCGCGGCTACGCCTTCTATCCCTACACAGACCGCCTCTACGCCCTAAGTGTGACGAGCGGCAAGGCGAGCCGCTATCGCGACCTGGCCGGCACCGAGCCCACGGTCTCGCGGTCGGGCACCCGACTGGTCTTCGTGCGCTTCACGCGGGGCGGTCGGGTGGCAAGCGGCTCGCCGCTCCACTGGGTGACCGAACAGCTGTTCAGGCTGAAGCTCGCCCCGGATGCCAAGCGCCAGCTGCTGCTCTCGGGTCGCTACGCTGACGGCTACGACATCCGCCTCTTCAACGACCCGAGTCTGTCGGCGGACGGCAGGTACCTCATCACCTCGACCACCGCCTCCGACATCTCCGTGAGCTACATGGTGCGCAGCGCCACGACGGGAAAGTCGCTCGGGACCATCCATACCGAACTCGCCGGACACGACGCCAGCGCCTGGAACAACGCCGGCGAGAGGGTTGCCTACTGGACCATGACGGGTAGCTCGTCTCTGGCCAGCATGCTGCACGTCTACAACGCGACGAGCGCCTCGAGGGTCTTGTCGAGCACGTTGCCGTCGGTCGCTGTCAGCGGGTTCGCTTGGTCGCCCAACGATGGTCTGCTCACCTACAGCCTGCGCGGCCTTGCCAGTGCCGACGACCAGGGGGAGCTGTGGACGATCGACCCGTCGACGCTTTCAGGCGCGTCGGCGACCGATCTCGGTGCCGGTGGCTTGCCGGTGTTCGTGCCGTAGGCGCAGCGAAGACGAGCTGACTCGTCATCGTCCAACGCCGTGACGGCGGGGTCAGTCTGCGCAACGCTCACGGACCCCCGTATCGGCCCGGTGCTGGCAATCGTGACGGGTATCTGCCCGCCAGGGCGGGCCAGCCGTGGGAGGGAGGAAGCCATGCTGTGCGTCGCCTGCAAGGACCTCGACATCGAGGGTTGTGCCTTCACTGCCGAGGCCGACAAGCCCCGTAAGGTCGAGGGCAAGATGCTCGATCACCTGCGCAACGAGCACCCTGAGATGGTGGCCGGCATCACCTTCGAGGAATACCAGCAGCTCGAGGGGCGCATCAAGTCGGCCATGCACGAGGCCGCGGCAAGCGTCTAGTCTCCGCTTCGCCGTCTTCGGCTACTTCGCGAACACCAGCCCCGCGATCCGCACCGCCTCCGATTCCTGCATAGGGGGATGGCGTGCGAGTAGGTTGTGGACGGTGATCGAGACGCTGGCGTGGCCGAGACCGCTCACTTACGACCTTGGGATGCACTCCCGCCCGGAGGGGTAGGAGGGCTGGCCGACGAGCTCGCTGATGGCCCTGGGCCCTGCGTCGCGGTTGGCGGCAAGACATCCCTCAGGCCCGGCAACTCGCACTCCATTCGTACTCCCAACTCGAGCCAACGCCGTCGGACAGGGGCCACGGTGGCCGACCTGAGCACACAAGCCAGCCGGGGAAACTCCTGCACACAGCCTAGAAGGGCCGGTTCGGGCCGAGAGCGCCGGATGAACGGCCCCGAATCGCTGGTTCGCTTCCAGTCGGTGATCCATCAGGTTACTGCAATCGACGCAAAGACCGTCATTGCCTTCGCGACGTTCACAAGCACCCAGGCCGCGAGCTTCGGGCCGAGCGGTGACACCCGAGACAACTGGACCCTGGACTACGCCATGAAACTCCTCGCCGGCTGCTGGCTGATCGACGGCGTGGCCGGCCGCAACGGCTCAACGCACACGCCGGGGTGAGTGCCGACGGCGCCTACGCCGGTCGGCGCCGCCACGGCTTGGCGTCACGACGGCGTCTGAATGGCGAGCGACCAGCGTCGCCGACCGGGCGTAGTGATGCGCAGCTCATAGAGGCCCCCAAGCCCGGTCACGGTCGCCGCGGCCGTGGTGCTCAGCGTTATGGTCTTGCTGGTCGGCGGCCTCGAGGCATTGGCCTGATTGAGCGCGACGATGAGCCCGCTGAGGTGAGCCGGCGAGCCGCTGTGTGGGGTAGAGAGCAGCACGCGGACATCGTTGTAGGTCAAGAAGGGGGAGCTGACCATGCTACCGCCGGCGCCCCGCCGGTCACTCGAGCTCATGGTCAGCACGGTGCGGAAGTGCGTGGGGCTCGACACTGCCTCGACAGCACTCCAGGCGAGCAGTCCCGCGGTCGCTACGCCCATGGTGAACGACATGCTTCAATGAGGCCACGCCCCTTCAGGCGTGGAGGCGAGCGTCTACGTGCAGAACGTCAACGCCGCGCAAGAGCTTCAATGGGGCCACGCCCTTTCAGGCGTGGAGACGAGCACGGCGCGCACGCCGTCACTGCCTCGATCTGTGCCCGGCGCAAGTCGAGACCGGCACGACTGGATGAAGAGGGCGATGAAGTAGCCGGAGCATCGAGTCCTTCAACGGCAAGCTCCGTAACGAACTCCTGAACGGCGAGATCTTCTGCGCACTCAAAGAGGCGCAGATCCTGCTCGCCAACTGGAGGCGGCCCTACAACGGCCTGCGCCCGCACAGCTCGCTCGGCAACAGACCGCCGGCGCCCCGAGACGATCGTCTTCCCGGGCTTCTCGCTGGCCGACTATGCGCCTCCGGCCGCTACAGCGGAGGTGACTCTGGCACTAACAAAGGAAGTGGGCCGACGAATGGGGTCCGGTCAGGTTCTCCCCGGCCTGCTCGAGCTCACCGAACACGGCGGTCGACCGCCACGCATTCACCGTAGACGCCCTGTCGATGGGCTTCCCCGCCAACCTCCGCACGCCTCTTTATGGGTGCTGCTTGCCTTCCAGCCGGAGGCGTCGACGCTCTGCACAGCGACGTCAACCAAGCCACTGGTTCCGGTTACCAGTAGGCCTCGCGACGCGACGCATGTGCAGTGCCTCAGGGCATCCACGGTTCATCGAGTATTGCTTCCCGGTGCGCCTTCGGCGCGCTCTTGACGAGGGTACCATCGTAGCACGCTCGTCGGACGAGCGGTCGCCCTTGCAGCCGTGGTGCCCCGTGCCGACAGGGGCGCGATCCCGAACTCCCCAATCGCCGCTGCGCTGTCGCCCCCGGAGTCGGTCACCTGCACGGTGGAGATCGGCGTGCCACCATTTGAGTAGAAACCGAAGTACTGCGCCCCCGAGTTGCCCTGCACGGTCAGCATCCCCGATGTCGTCCCATCCTGCGCGGTCGCGCTCATGGAGAAGTCCTGGAAGATGTCGGGCTCGGCATAGAGGTAGAAGGCGCCGGTCCCCGGAGGCAGCGTAATCGTGATCTCGAGACTGCCGTCCGACAGCACCGTGTCATCGGCGTAGACGTCGCCTGCGTACCCGTTGCTCCAAGTCTGCCAATTGCTTCCAACGATATCGTGGGTCAGGGAGCTGTCGAAGCTAATCGCTCCCGTCGGACCTATGATGCTCGACTCGCTCGTGCCCTCGTCGCTGGGGTCAGCGCTGAACGTCTGCATAGTGTACGGCCCCAGTGTCGCCGGAGGCGAGTCTGTGCCAGGACTCGTCACGGAAGTGATCGACGGGCGCGTGAATGCCTTGAGGCAGACGCTCATGGCCCGATCGCCCTTCAGCGTGCTCACGTCGGTCCAGGTGCGGCCGTCCGCGCTCACGAAACTCTGACTCGTGCCCGCTGGCCCGAGGGTCGGCCCCAGATAGACAGGCGCCTTCTCGCCCGGCGTCGTCAGCTTTACCGCCACTCGGAACCGCTGGCCCGCGACCAGCTGCAGCGGCGAGGCGAGATCGACCGTGTGGTAGCCGGCCAGACTCAAGGTGCCCGAACCCTCGGCAGTCAGTGTCGACGAAGTGCTGCTCTCTGCGTAGACCGTGTAGCGCGAACCAGGGACGTCGGCCCAGAAGCTGACGGCACTAAGCAGATCGCTCGTTCTGCCAGTGAAGTTGTTGGCCATCCAGCCTGAGTCGCTGGGAGCGGCCCAATCGTGCGTCGGTCCAACGTCGTACTGATAGATATCCCTGAAGTTGTCCGTGGGTTCGGCACCGTCGAAGACGCCGCACACGTAGGTGCGAGCAAGGCGCGTGTCGTAGAAGGAGACGTAGAAATAGCCGCCGTCTCCCCAACCCGTGCCCCAGCTGTTTCGCACGATGAAGGCGCCGTTGCCGGGGGGCTTGGTCGCGAAGTTCTTGCGGCTGTAATTGTCGTTCCAGCCGACGATGTCGACAGAGTGGTTGGATGTCTTGGAGCCGTTGTAGTAGTAGGTGTCATGGCGCGAGTTCCAGAGGTGTCCCCAGCCGAGGCGGTCCTTAAGCTTTTCCCAGAGGGTTTCGTCCGGAACGTACATGCTCGCCTCGACTGCCCCATATTTCATCAGAGCCGACTTGATCGCGCCGTTGTCGTGCTGGTTCGCCCGTGGCGGCAGCAGGAATACGTTCTGTACATGATAGGCGGCCGTCAGGCCGGGCGGCGTGTAGTGGTCGTCAAAGGCATCCTGACTCGCCAGGACCGGCCCCGTCCAGCGTGCGAGATAGCTAGCCGCTGTGACCACATTGCCGCCGCTCTGGTACGTGACACCGGCGAAGCCCGAGTTAAGGACAAGGTTGTCCTCTGAGAACTCCTCCGCATCTCCGGGCAGCATCGAGGACTCCAGCGCGCCCATCGCGGCAAAGGCCCAGCACGCCCCGGTCGAGCCTTGATCCCCGACCGGCGGGACCTTGCCGCGCGTGCGCAGATCATAGGAGCTAGGAAAGGCGGTGCGGGAGGAGCGTAGCCCCACCGTTGATCCTGCTGGGGCATTCAGGCGCGCAGGATGCCCTCCGAGCAAGAGCGGCAGCGTGCTCGCTTGACTTGTCACCGCAGTGGAGACGAACGCCAGGAGCAGGACACCGCTAAGTACAGCTAGACGCCGAACGAGGCACGTCACCCAGCCACCCTGTCGACGCAGCCCGTGATGTTGGAGTTTGCCGTGCCTCATCTCGCCCACCCCGTTCCGTAGATTACGCAGTCGAAGCGGGACGTGATCTGCCCGGACTGCGACTTCAGAACCTACACCCCACTGCGGGACTCTACTGTCCTCGCCCGTACAAAAACTATCATACCGGTCGTACTCCTCCCAAGGCGCGGTCCCAAGTCTTCCACTGCCTCTGCCGATCACATGGGTGACCCGATGTCCACTGGGCGGGGCCTTCCCACGCTTCGATATCCTCGCCGCCCTGCAGTCGCGCGGCGGCTTCGACAGCTACCTCGCCCAGCACGACGGCTCCTCGCGCATCTGGTGAGCGGGCTCCTTCGGGCGCTTCTTCCTCAGCTGCCTGCGCGTCAACAACATATTCTTCCTGGGGCTGTTGGTGGCCCTTGTCTCGCGGCCGCAGCATGGGGATGCGGTGGCAGCGATACTGAAGAGCCTTTTCAATAAGGGCCCAGGGAGGTTGCCATGAAGAGGGTCCGTCAGAGGGTGAGCGGCAACGGATCGCTTTTCGACAAGGGACGCGACTGCCAGCAACTCAGGCACAAGAGGCCATGGGCTCGCGTAGCGCAGATACCCTTCGCGAACACCAGCCCCGCGATCAGCGCCGCCGCCTGCGCGTTCAGCCGCGCGTAAAGTGAACGCTGGTCCAACCTCGAGCGTCTCACACGTCAGGTCGAGAGTTGGCTACGACCGTCCGACCGTCTGGCATGTTGCCGGGCACGTCGGCGACACTGTAGGGCGAGAGTCGTCAAGCACAGTGGGGTTGACCGTGAAGAGGATCATGCGTGGCCGGGTCGCGATCATCATTGTGGCCGTCGTGGCCGTCGTGGTGCTGCGCGTCTATCTCGCCGAGGGCGCCTCGTCGCACTCGCCCACTGCCCCGACCTGGCTGCAAGGCCTGGCGGCCCGAGTGGCCCGCAACGACGGCGATTCCTCGCCGACCTCCGCGCAGTGGGCGCTCACCCGTGAGCGGGCGGCGGCTCCCCTCGTCGGTCTCACCCCGGCTACCGCTCCCAACAACGACCCCGTGTACGTCGTCGTCATGACCGGTCATTTCGTCGACTACACCGTCTCTGTTCCGCCTGGGGCATCCGCGCCGAGGGGCACCTGCGTGGCCTTCACCGTGGACGCTACGTCGCATGAGATCAGGGACTACGGCCTTGGACCGCGCCTCGTCGACACCTCGTCGGTGAGGCAGTGGCATCCCCTCACGCTCAAGTAGGGATGGGCCTGGTCGGCGGTCCACTGTTTCCCTGCGAACACCAGCCCCGCGATCCTCACCGCCTTCTCCTCCTGCATCGCCGGGAGGGCATGGCTCAATCAGGATGTGAAGAGTGGCATCAACTGGGCGCCTAAGAACGTCAGGCTCAGGGACTAGGTGGCCTGCCCGTGCATCACCTTGCCGAGGGCGGCCAGCGAGGGCTCAATGAGCTGGCGACGAAGCCAACCGCTGGCAAGCTGCCAGATGCCGTGCGCCCGTTGCCCGACCGTGGCAGTCTGCGGAGCCTCGGCAGCGCGGGCCTTCGAGCCCACCCAGGCTCGGGTTCCCTGGTCGCGCCACTGCAGCTCGCCGCGGCGATCGTAGCCCATGATCTCCTGAGGCGTGATCGCGCCATGCGCCTCGAGCAGAAAGCCTGCCTCCGTGAAGCGCAGCGCGCGACTCCGCTGCGCGCCAGACTCCACCAGTCTTGCGATCACGCCCGCCCGCTCGGCGGCCGCCTTGACCACGAGCCAAGACTGTATGCCGGGACTCGCCCACTCAAGCTGGCCCAGGCGCTCGTACTCGAGCACGTCTGCGGCGCCGATGCGACCGTGGCCCTCGAGCAGATAGCACTCGTCGATGAAGGTGATCCTCTGGCGCTGGCAGGACGCCGCCTGCAGAGTTGCGACGAGCACTCGTGAGTCCTTCCGTACAGAAAAGCGTGCGACGCTATCTCTATCGGCAGGTAACGCGCCGTGATGAGGGCGCTCAGCCAGGCAAAGGCAGTCGCACCGGCAGGCGTCGGCCGAGGTCCTCGGGGCACCTCGCCAAGGGACGGCGTCCTGTTCTTGCGCGCCAGCGACGTCGCCGGCATCGGGCGGGCCTTGACGGCGAGCGACACTCTGCCCGGCGTCGGACCGTCAGGTCTCTGCGAACACCAGCGCCGCGATCAGTGTTGCCGCCTCTTCCTGCATAGCGGGGATGGCGTGCGAGTAGGTGTCCAGCGTGATCGAGACGCTGGCGTGGCCGAGGCGCTCGGCATGCACTCCGTCCCAGAGAGGCAGGAGGGCTGGCCGACGAGCTCGCTGATGGCCCTGGGGCCCTGCCTCGCGGTGGGCGGCAAGACATCCCTCAGGTCCGGCGGTTCGTACTCCATTTGTACTCCCGTCGCGAGCCGACGCCGCCGGACGCGGGCCACACGGGCCAACTGGAGCGGATAGGCAGATCAGGGAAAGTGCTGCAAACAGCCAAGAACGGCCGACTGCGGCGACCCAAGCCGGTGGGGCCGGACGAGGCGACCGTAAGCGCGAGTTACAAGGAATACCAACTGAAGATCTACCAGCACCAAGCCCTGACCGAGTTCCCATCGCTTCTCAAGCCGCCGCCTTCGCCAAGCAGCGCATCCGCGCCGGTGGCTGTGTGACGCACCGCGCGACCGGCGCGGTGCGATTTATCGTCGCGTGGCCGTTGGCCTCTGCTTTCTGGCGCCAGAGCTATGCTGATGATCTCAGATTTCATTGGGTCCCCTCCCCCACTTCTCTGTGGCCCTAGTGTGGCCCGCACGAGCCGAAACCGGCCGTTTGGCCACACCGCGAGATGTACGAGGCGTCACGGCGCTTCATCGTTATGCCTGCACAGACGGCATTTCTTGTACATGCCGTCATAAGCCGTCAGTCTCTAAGCGCGTCTGGGGGAGAGCCTTCTCGCGGGCCGCACCTGGCGCCCATCCGCCAGCGCATCGAGTCGATCTTCTGGACCGCCAAGGACATCCTCACGCTGGAGCGCCATGGAGCTCGCACGATCGCCGGTCTGCGCGAGCGTGTCCTGCAGAGGTTCCTCTGCCTGGCGGCTTGCATCTGTCTCAACCACCGGCTGGGAAGGCCCAGCCGAGCACTCGTCGACTACTGCGCCTGAGGGTGTGGGCGTGGAATCAATCATCTAGGGGTCGCCAGTTCAAATCTGGCCACGCCGACCATTTGATTTGCAGGCTCTTACCTGTTCTCGGCCCGCCGCCTCCAAGGAGGCGGCGGGCCGAGGCGGTCGGTCAGGTCAGAGTCACAGGCGCGAACCGCTCATAGCGGCGCAGGCGCAGGCGCGAGCGCCCTGCCTTTTCGTCACGTTTCGTCCTCCACACGGCGTCGACGCTGCCGGACCACGGCGTAGGCGATGCCCGCGGCGACCACTATCACCACCACGATCACCACTACCACCGTGGTGCCGGAGCCGCTCGAGGTGGTCGTGCTGGCCACCTTGGGCTGCAGGTCGAGGTAGGAGGCGATGTAGCCCTCGCTCTGCCAGGCCGGGCCGCTGCCGTTCCACTGCTGCGACCAGCCGGTCCACTTGGCGGTGTTGATGGCCTGGAGGTTGTCTGGGTAGTTGAGCACGATCCAGGGCGTCTGCTCGTACATCACCTGCTGCATCTGCCAGATGATGGGCTGCCGCTGCTGCGGCAGAACGGCGTTCTCCTGCGCGAGCGCGAGCCTGTCGTAGGCCGGATCCGACCAGTACGGCTCGTTGAGGTTGCCGATCTGCGAGGTCATGAGGCAGTTCAGCGTCTCGCCGGGGTCGAAGTAGCCGACCCAGCCGGAGACGACGAGGTCGAAGTTGGGCTCCCACTTGCCGCCGTGGTAGTTGTACATGTCGGTGGTCATGGCGCCCGAGTCGATCACAGTGAGCTTGATCTTGAGGCCGAGCTGCTCCAGCCAGCCGGTGATCAGCCTGGCCTCGGTCTGCTGCGAGGCCGAGTCGGTCGCCACGTAGAGCCGTAGCACGATCGGCTTGCCCTGCTTGTTGACGCGCACGCCGTTCTTGAGTGGGTAGCCGGCGGCGGTGAGCATCTGGCCGGCCTTGGCCAGGTCGAAGGTGTAGGCCTCGCTGGCCGGCGGCTGCCAGTGGTAGTCGGGGTTGCGGTACATGTTGGGCCCGATGATGGTCGTTCCCGGCGAGGCGAGACCGGCGTAGGCGAGGTTGATGAGGCGCTGCTTGTCGACCGCGTAGTTGAGCGCCTGGCGGAACTTGTAGTCGCGCAGCACGGGGTTGCCCATGGAGCTCGACTTGTCGTAGCAGTTGAACTCCAGGTAGTCCCAACCGTAGTAGGGGTAGGCGATCGCCTTGATACCCGGCGCCGACTTGAGCTGGGCGAAGTCACCCTGCGGGACATCACCCCAGATGCCGTCTATCCGGCCGGCGCGCAGGTCGGCGACCATGGTGTCGGCGTTCTGGTACGCCTCGAAGTAGATCTTGTCGATGGTCGGCTTCTTGCCCCAGTAGTAGGGGTTCCTGACCATCTCGATGTAGCTGCCCTTGACGTAGTCCACGACCTCGAACGGGCCACTGCCGATGATCGGCGGCTTGTCACCGTAGGACGTGGTGGCGGCGTTCGGCGAGACGTTCTTCCAGATGTGCTCGGGCAGGATGGGTACCGACTGCGTCTCCATGTAGCCGATCGCCATGGGGTGCGAGCAGGTGATCCGCACCGTCGTTGGGTTGAGCGCGGTGACCGTCTTGACGCCCTGCAGGTAGTTCAGGTACTGGCCGATGCTGTTCTTGAGCACATACTCGTAGGTGAAGGCCACGTCGGCGGCCGTCAGCGGCGTGCCGTCCTGGAACTTCACACCGCTCCTGATGTGGATCGTCCACACCTTGCCGTCGGCCGATATTCCGCCGTTCTGCTGCGTGGGAAGCTCGGTGGCGAGGTCGAGCGAGGGCTGGTTGCTGTTGTTCATGCCGAACAGGTAGTCGTAGTTCAGCGCCCAGATCTCCCAGCAGGTGGCGTTGTAGCCGACGAAGGCGTTGAGGTTGTCGGGCTCTTCCGTCCAGCCGAGCCTGAGCAACACTTGACCGCCGGCACTGGCGCTAGGCGAAGGGCTCGCCGCGAGGGCGCTGCTCACGCCCCAAACCAGGCCCAGGGCCACTACCAGTGACGCGATGATGAGGGTCGGCCAGCGGCGGCCGGCGCGACGGCGGTGGACACGCAGAGACTGCAGACCTGAGTGCATCATTCCCCCTCTACGAGCTCTCGCGGCTCTGCGCGAGAGACCAAGGAAACCGAGACTGCGGGTGTAGTGGTGCCGAGCTCCGCGAGCCGTGCCGCGGTCGCCGGATCGAGCTCGAACGGCGGCTCTTGGGCGAGAAGTTCCCGGAGCCGCGTACGGACGCGGGTCATGAGCGAACCGCCGCCGAGGGCAAGCCAGCGCTCATGGGTGTTTTGATCGATGAGGCCCGGCTGCCAGAACCGCCGGTAATGCGTGCGCGTTCTCCTGGTGGCGAGATGGTTGCCGCCCGGCCCCACGGCGATCACGTCGTCGAGTGCCAGCGCCTCGTCGTCGATCGCGACCTCGCCCAGGAGGGCGCGCGCATAGCCGATGATCTCGTCGCCGAGCACCATACCCTCGAGGGCGCCCTGCAGGCCGCTCTCCAGATACCCCACGTCGTGCAGCAGTGTCGCCCGCGACAAAGCGCCCATGAGGGTGGCGATGCCGACTTCGAGCGACCACTGCTCATCGAGCAGCTTGCTGTCGGAGTGGCCCGCGTACGACCAGCTCGGCAGGCCGTACCAGCGGATCAGGTCGAGGTGCGCCTGGTTGGCGAGAAAGACGCCCGGCGAGTTGTAGACGTCGACGAAGCTGCGCATGTTCATGACGCCTGTGCCGACGCCCAGAACGAAGGGCGCGCCGGCGCGGGCCAGTTGATGGATGACGAGGGCGGCAAGCCCCTCGGCGTTGGCGACCGCGACACAGCCGGCCAGCGACGCGGGGCCCTGCGACCCGGCTGACACGGAGGCGGCGACCACGAGCGGCACCTTCAGATCGGCGCACGCCAGGGCCTTGCTACAGGCGACGTGATCGAGCATCAAGGGCGGCGAGCTCATCGCGAGGCAGGCGAAGCTGCGTGCCTCGCCGCAGATCGCCGCCATCTCGTGCATGGCGTAGAGCGAGGCGCCGCCGAACGGGCTCGAGACCACGATGGGTTTGCGCGTGCCCTCGAGCATGGCGGCGAACTGGGCCACATCGACCACCTCGTTGGCAACGTCCTCGGGCAAGCCCATGCTCATCACGAAATCGATGTTGGGCAGCAGTTCGGCCAGGGCGGCGGCGCGGCGCACGTCGTTCAGGCGCGCACGGCGGCGGGCGCCGCTCTCGATGTCGGCCACGTACGGGCAGTCTGGTCCGCTGCCGAAGTAGCTGGCGCCGTCGCACAGCTCGAGCGGAGCGGTGTTGCCTCCGCGCGGCGGCAGCGTCCAGCTGCGCGGCACCGTCGCCAGGGCGGCGGCGACCAGTGTTGCGTCCAAGCGCACGCGCTCGCCGTCAACGGCGGCCCCGGCCGCCGCGCAGAGCGCCCGGGCACGTTCGTGCTTGACCTCCACGCCGGTCTCGGCGAGAAGGGTCAAGCTGGCTTCATGGATGCGCCGGCAGGCGTTCTCGTCCCAAACACTCAGCGTGGCGCGAGACATGCGGAGTTCCTTCGCAACGATCCCCCAAAGACGGACGTAGGCGTGGCTGCCCGGGTGCGCGACAGGCGCCCTCGGGAACCAGTTCGGCGAAGGATTTCAGCAGGGTCCGCGGGCGATGAAGATCTGATACCAGAGGCCGCCGAAGTTACGGCCGGAGTGCAGGCGCGCGAAGAGGTGATGAAGGACGCACGCTTGGGCGAGGTGAAGACCGCTGGCTGCGTGAGGGCTGCTCGAGTCGGCATGCATCACTGCGTTCACGGCTCCGTCCCCTGTGCTTGAGCCACCTGTCCTTAGATGGGGCACCGTAATCCTCCCGCGGGCGGCATGTCAAGTGCCACTCCTTGGGCGGCCCGGCAATCACCGGTAGGATGACAAGCTGACAGGGAGAGCAAGCGTGACGATGCAGGAACCAACACCCGAAGACGCCGCCGCCGCGCGGCGCGTGCTGGAGTGGTCGCTGGCGCGTCTCGCCGACCGCAGGGCCGTGCTGCCGCCGCACGCGCCGGCGACGCCGTTGCCCGGGCTGAGCGCGCGGGGCATCGGCGCTGAGGCTGCCATAGAGCTCCTCCTCACGCACCTCGTGCCGTCCGCCATCCCGGCCGACCACCCGCGCTACCTGGCGTTCATCCCCGGGGCGCCTACGGTCGTCGCCGCGATCGCCGATATGGCCCTCTCGGCGGCCATGGTCTATGGCGGCAGCCGTATGGAAGCCGGGGCCGCCGCCGACGCCGAGGACGCGGTGGTGCGCTGGCTGGCCGATGTGGTCGGCTACCCGGCCGGCGCCGGGGGGACCTTCGTGAGCGGCGGTTCCATCGCCACCCTCAGCGCCCTGGTCGCCGCGCGCGGCGACCGTGTCGCTAGTGCACGCCGACAGGTGATCGTGGGCGGCGCCTCAGCTCACTCCTCAGTGGCGGCCGCAGCGCGCATCATGGGTTGCGAGTACCTCAGCGCGCCTCCGGCGGATGCCTACGGCCGCCTGACGGGCGCCGCCGTGGAGGCTGCTCTGGCGAGCGTGGTAGGCGACGACGTGGTGGCCGTTGTCGCCACCGCCGGAGCGACCAACAACGGCGCCGTCGACGATCTCAGCGGCGTTGCCGCGGTCTGCGCCGAGCGCGGCCTGTGGCTGCACGTAGACGCCGCTTACGGAGGCGGCGCGCTGCTCTCGCGCCGTGCCCGCCACCTGTTCGCCGGCCTGGAGCGTGCCGACTCGTTCATCGTCGATCCGCACAAGTGGCTCTACACGCCGTTCGACTGCGCCGCCGTGCTGTACCGGGACGCCGCGGCGGCGCGGCGCGCCCTCACGCAGAAGGCCGACTACCTCGAGTGGCTGCACGACGAGAGCGCCGGCAACCCGTCAGACCTCGCCATACACCTGACGAGACGTGCCCGCGGCGTGCCCCTCTGGGCCTCCCTGCAAGCCTACGGCTCAGAGGCGTACGTGCAGGCGGTCGACTCCTGCTTCGATCTCGCCGAGTATGCCGCGCAGCGGGTTCGGCAGCTCCCCAACCTGGAGCTCGTGCTTGACCCCGCGCTTACCGTCGTGCTCGTGCGCCGGCATGGCTGGGGGGAGGCGCAGTACGGCGCCTGGTCGGCGCGAGCCCTGCAGAGCGGTCTCGCCTTCGTCATCCCGACGAAGCATGCCAGCGAGATCGTGCTGCGCCTCTGCTTCGTGAACCCCCTTACCACGCGGGCCGACATCGATCTCATACTCGAAGACCTGGCTGAGGGCGGGGCCACCCGCGAGCGTTAGCCTTCGCCCTCCCGGGCACGCCGAGACATACCCGCCGGTCGGGGGGACATGAACGCTTACGGCGCCGAGACCCTTTGCAGGCGTTCCGAGACCGTAGAGGTGTGACAGTCATGTGCCGCAGCGACTCTGTATAGTGGAGGGCTGATGACGCCTCCTGCTGCAAGCCCCGTCTCTGCGCTCTCGCTCCATGGCGTAATTGTGGGTCCAGGATCGTGAACGATGCCCCGCTGCGCGTCGGAGGCATGGCCTTCGGCAACGGTGTGTTCATGCGCAGCCCGCGATTCTGGGCCTTGGCGCGCGCCGACGGCACGCTCATCGACGGGCCCGTCCGCTCGCTGCTGCACCGCCACCGCTGGCTGCGCCTGCCGCTGCTGCGTTCGGCGATCGCCCTCTTCGAGATGGTCGCCCTGACGATCCCGCTGCACCGCCGTAATGGCGTGCGCCCGGCCGTCTCCCTGCTCGCCTGGCTCGGGCTGGCCATGCTCATGAGCCTCTGCCTGGGCGTGATCTTGCCCGCGCTGATCCCCAGCGCGCTGCTCGCCGGCGCCCTACTCGAGGTGCTCAGCTTCGCCTTTGCCCTACTGGCCCTGCGCCAAGGTCTCGGCGCGAACGTCTGGCGCTACCACGGCGCCGAGCACAAGGCGGTCAACGCCTACGAAGCCGGCGCCGACCCGGCCGACCCCGAGGCCGTCATGATGCACAGCCGCATTCACGATCGCTGCGGCACGAACCTCGTGGTACTCATCGTCGCCTTGCTCATCGCCGGCAACCTGCCGCTCGGCGGGCGCCCCCTGGCGGCCCAGCTGGGCGGCCTCTACTCCCTGGTCGTCCTTCTCGTCGCCCTGGAGCTCTTCCGCTTGATCGGGCGCTGGCCGCGCTCGCCACTGAGCAGGGTGGCGCTGGCCGGCGGCAGGGTGCTGCAGCGCTACGTGACGACGCGCGAACCGGCACCCGAGCATCTCGAGCCGGCCTGCACCGCCCTGCGCCGCGTGCTCGAGCTCGAGCGCGCGGCGCCGTCGCAGCCACCGGCAGAGGTGACCCGGCCATGGCATGAGGGCGAGCGCGCCTCTCTCGCCGGGGGCGAAGGCGGGCGATGAGTCGCGCCCTCCTGCTCATCGACATGGACGCCTTCCGCGCCGCCGTGGAGCAGGCGCGTCGCCCCGAGTTCGCCGGCCGCCCCGTGGTTGTCGGCGGGGCCGCCGAGCCCGCGGCGTGAAGTAGGGCTCGACCGACGCCGCCGTGGCGCTCTACCATGAGATCGTCCGGCGCGGCATCGAGAGTGACGCCGAGTGAGTGCGAGCGAGGAGCATCGACATGAAGTTCATCGAGCTGAGCGAAGACGGGGCTACGGGAGCCAGCGACATCATCGTGAACCTTGAGGAGATCGCCTTCTTCAAAGCCGCTACGCGCCGTGGGCCTGAGGGCGACGTCAACTGCGGCGTCCTCACCATGCGCCACGGCGGGGTCCTGCGGGTCCGCGAGGATCTCACCATCTTCCGGCAACGCCTCGCGATGGCGACGACAGAACGACCGTGAGAGAGCCTTCGTAGCGGCCACGGCGCCTCAGGGGTGCGCCTATCTCCCATGCACGTTGCTGTTCGCTGCCACAATAAAGCGCCCGCTGAGGTCCAACCGCCATGCCCGACTGAATCGCGGCCGTGTTCCCTTCGCGCACCGGTTGCTGCTTGCATCGCGTGACGATTGTGCGCACAATAGAGGCCTCGATTGGAGGTGCGCGGTGAAGTTCATCAGTGTTCGTGACTTGCGCGGCAAGTCGGCAGATATCTGGCGCGAGTTGCCCGAGGAGCGGGAAATGGTCATCACGAGCAACGGCCGCCCCGTCGCCATCCTCGCTGCGGTCAACGAGTCCAACCTCGAGGAGTCCCTGTCGGCGTTCCGGCAGACACGTGCCATCGACGCGGTGGCGTCCGTCCAGCGCCGCTCGGTCGCCCTCGGCGCCGATGCGCTCACCCCAGAGGAGATCAACGCTGAGATCGCTGCGGTCCGCGGCACGCGCCGGCATTGAAGATCGTGCTCGACACCAACGTGCTGGTCTCGGGGCTTCTCTCGCCGTTCGGCCCTCCTGGCGAGATTGTCCGGATGGTCTCGTCCGGCGCCGTGGCTCTGTGCCTCGATGCGCGCCTCCTCGCTGAGTACGACCACGTGCTCGCGCGACCCCGCTTCGGCTTCGACCCCGACTCGGTCGCGGCGCTCCTCGACTACATCGACGTCCGCAGCGAGGTGGTCGCGTCTGAGCCGCTCGAGCAGCGCTTACCCGATCCGGATGACGAGCCGTTCCTCGAGGTCGCGGCCGCCTGCGGAGCGGACTGCCTGGTGACCGGCAATGTCGCCCACTTCCCCGCAGACTGCAGAGCCGGCGTCAGGGTATTGTCGCCGGCGCAGTTCATGGACGGACTGCGCGCTCAGGGTCGCGCGAGAGACTGAGGGCCCGTCGCATAGACCAGGGCGCCCTCAGTGTCGCCCGGTTGTCCGGCTCACGGGCGGCTGCGCCTCATTCGCTCGAGGGCAGGTGCACGTACATCGATTGCACGCCTACCCGGCCGGGGCCGCGGAAACGGTTGAAGACGAGCTGCCCGCCGCCGCCGAACATCCCGGTCTTGAGCCCGTAGAGCTGGGGTGTCATTTGCACGGAGTGGTCGTGGTAGATCCAGCCGCCGGGCTCGATGTCGATCTCCTCGCCGGCCGCGAGCAGTTTCTCGAAGACATTGCCGTAGCCGTGCAGCCAGACGACCCCCTCGCCCTGAGCGGCAGTGAAGGTGTCGACGAAGAAGCCGCTTCCGCCGAAGAGCATGTTGCCGATGCCCTTGAGGCGCTGGAAGCTGAACTCCACATTGGCGGTGGCCGCGAGGAGCTGGTGCTCACGCACGACGATGCCTTGGCCCTGTGGAAGGTGCAGCGGAACGATGTGGCCGGCTCCGTCGCGTGAGAAAGCGATCTCGCCCGGCCCCCTGGCCTCTGTCATGAAGATCTGCATGCCGGCCACCACGCGCTTGAATGTGCCTTTCATCGCGCGGATGCCGATCTCCAGGCCGGGGCTCTTCCAGAGGACGATGTGGTGCTCGAAGTACACCGGCATCTGGCCATCGAGCGCGAGATGGAGGACGGGCACCAACTCTCCCTCGATGCGGTAGCGGACGCCTGCCGCCTGGCCCTCCGGAACCTGAGTGGGCAGCAGCGACGGTGCCTGGCCTGCGGGCGTGCTCATGGCGTCTCCTCGTCTTGGCGTGTGACCGGTTGTGCGTCACCTGTCTGGTCGAGCAGAGCCTACCAACTTGCGAAGGATCGCGTCCACAGTGTCAACGTACTAACCGACCAGCCGGGCCGGCGACGGCTTCGGCCCTCCATTCGCTCTGCGCCAGCAGCGACAAGTCGAGGATGGTCTCTCTGATGGCCCAGGGCTCGACTGTGTATGACTTACTGGCGATCATGTCGCCGTCCTACCCAGCGCCCAGCGGACCACGGCCACGACGCACGGCGCCCGCCAGCCCTAGAGCTTGATGTGCAAGCTGAACACACTGACCGCACCGATCACGATCAGATAGAGGGCCACGAGGTAGTTCAGTGCCTTCGGGAAGACCAAGATCAGCACTCCGAGCACCAGTGCCAAGATGCCGCTGAGACGCAGCGTCGTGAGATGGATCGTCGTGGCGAGCATGAGGTAGAGCGTTGCCATGAGTACCTCCGAGCCTCCGAGCACGTTACGCCGAAGTGCTTCCCGACCGCTGAGGATGGCTAACAGATGTGCCGCTCTGATCCCTGGTATTTGGGATCGAACGGTCCGGGAAGGCTTTCGGCACGATGGCGCAATCGGTGAACACCTCTCAGTCTGCGTCGCCGCGGCCGGCGGAATGGTTGCCCAGCGAGGTCGACCTGCCGGAAGCCTGGACCCTGGTGCTCTACACCGACGGGCTGGTGGAGGGCCGCGCGACGCCGGGCGCGAGCGAGCGCTTCGGCGCGGAGCGGCTACGGGCATGGTTCATGGATGGCACAAGGGCGATCGACAGCGCTGCCTTGCAGGCGCTCGTCACGGCCCTCGAGGAAGCGAACGGCGGCCCCCTGCCGGACGACGTCCCCGCCAGGAATGCAGGGTGAAACAGCACTTCGCCGGCGGGCATCTCACCGGACATCAAGAGGCAGGGCACGTTCTCGTCTGGCACACCGTGCCAAGCTACGTCCGGATACTGTCTGAATCCGAAACGGCCGTAGAAGGCTGGATCTCCAACCAGAACACACTCGCAGGCTCCCCGTAAGCGCAGCGCATCAAGACCGGCTTCGACCAGCGCGCGTCCGATGCCCTCGCCCTGGCGGGCTGGCTGGACCGCCACCGGCCCGAGCAGAAACCAGCCCCTCGACGAGCCGCCGATATCTGCCGCCGAGAACGCGATATGGCCCACTATTCTGCCGCGCCGGAGGGCTTCTTGCTTCTGCCCTTTGGGCGGCTCGCCCGCGCTCAGGGCTCTCGGCTGTCGCCGCTTCGGTACCAGGGCCAGTCAGGTAACGTCTTCAGGTTCGTGACGCGCACGCCGACGCCGGTCGCCAGGTCGGTGCGAACGGCGAACGTGCCGGTCCAGATGTGGACGGTCGTGCCCTCGGCCACGTGACGTGCCTCGCAGCCAAGGTCTATCACTTCGGCGAGTGTGTACGCCTGCGCGTGTTCCACAGCGCTCCTTCTGAGCCCGTGCCCGGACTCGTTTCACTGTACAGGTCATCGGCAACGAGGCACGGAATTCGCATCGGACATTCGCCTATGGCGGTAGCAGGCGGGGCAGCTTCTGCGAGAATCGTGGCGCCGCTGGCGCAGTCAGAGCGGCGCCACGGCGCTGGTGCCGCCCGAGTTAGCCTTCGCCTTCCCCGGGGCATGCCGAATCATACGGAAGACACGGCTGCAAGGCAGTGCCGATACTCGAGTAGGAGGTTGACTGCCGTGGCGCGGCCACTGTGGAAAGGTGCCATCAGCTTCGGGCTCGTAACGATCCCGGTGCACGTGTATTCGGCGACCCGCCGCAACGAGCTGCACTTTCGCCAGCTCGACCGGCACGACAACGCGCCCGTCCGCGAGAAGCGAGTAAACCAGGACACGGGCCGCGAAGTACCGTGGGAAGATGTGGTCAAGGGCTACGAGTACGACGAGGGATCGTTTGTCGTCCTGGAGCCCGACGACTTCACGCAGGCCAACGTAAAGGCCACGCAGACCATCGACATCGTGCAGGCGGTGCCACGCGACGCGGTGCCGCCGCAGTACTTCGATACCCCTCTCTTCGTGGTGCCCACTAAGGCAGGCATCAAGCCCTACCACATCCTCCGGGAGACACTGCGCAGCACGGGGCGCCTGGCGGTGGCGACGATCGTCATGCGCGGCCGGCAGCACCTGGCGGCGCTGCTCGCCGACGAGCAGGTGCTCACACTCGAGCTTCTGCGGTTCGCCCACGAGCTCAAGCAGGTAGGCGATCTGGAGCTCGGCGACGAGCTCGAGGCGCCGGCCATCCGCCCCAAGGAGCTAGAGCTGGCCGAGCAACTGGTGGCCATGCTCGACGCTCCCTGGCAGCCGGAGGCGTACCACGACGAGTACCGCGACGATCTGCTGGCACTCATCGAGAAGAAGGCTCGCCAGGGCGGCACCGCACCTGCGCGCGGCGCGAGCAAGGCTCCGCGGGAGCGTCAGGCTGAGGTCGTAGACATGATGGAGCTGCTCAAGAAGAGCGTGGGCGAGGCACGCGAACGCAAGAGCCGCCGCCGGCGCGCCGCCAGTTGATGGCCGGCCTGCGCGGTTACCGGAGCAAGCGCGATTTCGCCAAGACCGCCGAGCCGGCGGGAGCCGCCGGCGCGCGGCGCTCCCCGGCGCAGGCCAAGGGAGGCGCCTTCTGCATGCAGAAGCACGCCGCCAGCCGCCTGCACTACGACCTGCGGCTGGAGATGGACGGCGTGCTCAAGAGCTGGGCCGTGCCCAAGGGCCCGAGCCTCGACCCGGGCGTGCGGCGCCTCGCCATTCAGGTGGAAGACCACCCCTTGGAGTACGGTGACTTCGAGGGCGTGATTCCCAAGAAGGAGTACGGCGGCGGCACGGTGATGCTCTGGGACGCCGGGCGCTGGACGGCGGTGGGCGACGCGCGCCGTGGCTATGGTGACGGCGAACTCAAGTTCAAGCTTGCGGGCCGGCGGCTCGTCGGCGCCTGGGTGCTCGTGCGCACGCGCCCTAGGGCGGGCGAAGAAGACAAGCAGCAGTGGCTGCTCATCAAGGAGCGCGACGAGTGGGCGCGGCCGGGCGAGGCCGACCGCTGGGGCAATGACGATCGCAGCTTCTCCACCAGGCGGACCATGGACGAGATCGCCGCGGGAAAGCCGGGCGCCGCTAAGCCGGAGCCCGCTAAGCCGGAGCCCGCTAAACCGGGGGCCGCCAGACCGCGCGCCGGCGATCGGCGCGCGGTGGCGTCCGGCGTGCCTCTTCCGGAGACGGTGGGCGTGAGTCTGGCGACGCTGGTGGACGAGCCTCCCGAAGGCGACGACTGGGTGCACGAGATCAAGTACGACGGCTACCGCATTCTGGCCCGCCTCGATGACGGCGGCGTGCGTCTGTTTACGCGCAACGGACTCGACTGGACGGCGCGCTTCCCCGTGGTCGCGGAGGCCCTCAGGGGGCTCGCCGTGAAGACCGCGTGGCTGGACGGCGAGATCGTCGCCTTCGACCGCCGCGGCGTTAGCGACTTCGGGGCCCTTCAGCAGGCGCTCGCGAGCGCGCGTGACGACGTGCTCACCTACGTGGTGTTCGACCTTCTGCATCACGACGGAGACGACACACGCCGGCTACCGCTCCTGGAGCGCAAGGAGCGACTCGCGGAGCTCCTCGCCCGGCCGCGCCGCGCCGCGAGATCGGTCTTGCGGTTCAGCGAGCACATCGCCGGCGGCGGGCCGGACGTCTTCGCGGCAGCATGCCGGCAGCGCCTCGAGGGCGTTGTCTCCAAGCGCGCCGAGGGCCCGTATGCGGGGCGGCGCACGCAGACGTGGCTCAAGTGCAAGTGCGGCCAGCGTCAGGAGTTGGTGATCGGCGGCTACACCGAGCCGCGCGGGTCGCGCCGCGGCTTTGGCGCGCTGCTCGTGGGCGTGCACGACCCAGACGGCGGTCTGCGTTACGCCGGCAGGGTCGGCAGCGGCTTCAGCGACGCCACCCTCGCGCGTCTTGCGGCGCGTCTGCCGGCCTCAGAACGCCACTCTTCGCCGTTTCGCGATTCCCCTACCGGGGCGCAGGCCCGTGGTGTCCACTGGGTCACACCACGCCTTACGGCCGAGGTTCAGTTCGCCGCGTGGACCGCCGAGGGGCTCTTGCGGCAGCCCGTGTTCAAAGGGCTGCGCGAAGACAAGCCGGCCGCCGCCGTGAGACGTGAACGGGGCGCGGGCCACCCTGCGGGTGGCCCCGGCTCCTCCCGGCGCGCGGCCGCCGCCAAGACAATCGTAGCCGGCGTAACCATCACCCACGCGGAGCGTCTCGTCTATCCCGACGCCGGCCTCACCAAGCTGGATGTGGTCCAGTACTACGAAGCCGTAGCCGAGCGCCTGCTCCCACACCTGGCGGGCCGGCCTCTCACGGTTGTGCGCTGCCCCGAGGGTGCCGCCGGCCAGTGCTTCTTTCAGAAGCATCCCGCGGCCTCTCTTCCCCACGGCGTCGCTCGCGTGCGGGTGGAGGGTCACGACGGCGAGGCCGCATATCCGCTGGTAGACACCCTCGAGGCGCTCATCACTATGGTGCAGCTCGGGGCCCTGGAGTTTCACGTGTGGGGCTCGCAGGCAGGCAGCTTGGAGACGCCCGACCAGGTGGTGTTCGACCTCGACCCCGACAGTGGTGTGGAGTGGCGCACCGTGCGCGCCGCCGCTCGGCGTCTTCGCGACGAGCTTGCTCGGCGTGGCCTGCAGAGTGTTCTGAAGACTTCTGGAGGCAAAGGTCTGCACGTCGTCGTGCCAGTGCGACGGGAGGTCGGCTGGCCCGGGGTGGCGGCGTTTGCTCGCGACGTGGCCGAAGCGATGGTGGAGCATGAACCCGACGCCTACACCGCGACCATGTCCAAGGCCAAGCGCGCCGGTAAGGTGTTTGTCGACCACTTCCGCAACGGTCGCGGGGCGACAGCGGTGGCGCCGTACTCGCTACGGGCTCGCGCCGCGGCGCCTGTGGCGCTGCCGATCGGTTGGGGCGAGCTGAGCGCCACGACCGGCGGCAGCGCCTGGACGGCTGAGCGCGTGCTGCGTCGTCTGCGCGCGGGCCATGCCGACCCGTGGAGCGACTTCGAGAGCCTGCGGCACAGCCAGCGGCTGCCGCAGGCAACTGCCCGGTGAACCCGTAACGCGGCCCCGCTGACGCCGGAGACTGACGCCCGAGACTGGCCTACGCGGCCGTCTCTACCGGCTCAAGCGCCTCGCAGAATGCACAGCAGCAGCCCTGGATGTGCCGCCAGCCGTATTCGATGCCCACGCCATAGCGCAGAACATCGGGTTCGAGCATCGGCGGGCAAAAACGCTGCTGCGCCGGCAGAGCGTCGTGACGCAGATCGAAAAGCCTGCCGTCGATGTAGAGAAGCGATTCCCCGAACCCCTGAAATGAGGCGGGCGTCCCGCTCGCCTTAACCTCTTCTATGCTCAGGCTTCTGGTTCCCAGACGTGGTCCGACCGACCCGATCAAGTACTCCCAGTTCAATCCCCATCCCCCCGCAAGATCGTGCGATTGCCCGCGACCACCTTACAACGGTGACCACCGGACATCCAGTACCCAGGGGACGAAAGACGAAAACCGCAGAGGCCGAAAAGGGCACTCGGGTGCCGCAAGAGTGAGAGCCTAGAAGCCCACTACCACCGTGGGCGGCTCGCCGTTGCCGCCGTTGCCCAGGTGAAGGTCGGTGAGCACGGCCCCGAAATCGTCCGGCACGGGCTGCTTGCGCAAGAGGATGCCGTAGAGCTTGTCGGCCAGCGCCGGGGCATCGCCCAGCACACCGGCCACCTGCCGCAGCCTGTACTCAACAAAGAAGTCCGGCTCCACACAGAGAGCCTCGGCGATCACGCCCATCACCAGATCGGCGGGTACCGGTCGCGTGCCCTTGGTGAGGTGATTGAGGTAGCCAGCCGACAGCTTGGTCTTGTAGGCGAGCTGGCGGTAGCTCAGATGCCGTTCCTCCATGAGGCCCTTCAGAGCCGCCGGGAAGTGAGCCTGCGAGTATCTGTTTTTGGCTATGGGTGTGGTGTACATGGCGCTCATTGCAGTTACAGGTATCGCCCAGAGTCACGGGATACTTGAGGGGCACACCGGCGTCGTTGTCAGGACCGGCAACGGATTGGCCGGCCGCAGCCAGGGCCTCAGGCGCGGGTTACGAGCGCGCGAGCAGCTCTTGCAGCGCCGCCGGCAACTCGGCCACGGGCACATCGCGGCGCTCGCCGGCGGCGCGCTCCTTGAGCTCCACCACACCTTCGGGCGCCCGCTTGCCCACGATCACCTGCGCCGGGCAGCCCAGCAGGTCGGCGTCTTTGAACTTGACGCCGGGGCTCAGGTCGCGGTCGTCGAAGAGCACCTCAAAGCCGGCCGCAAGTAGCTCGCCGTAGAGTCTTTCGGCCAGGCGTGCTTGCGTCTCGTCGCCGGCACGCACCAGCACGAGGTGTACTTCGAACGGAGCGATGCTGGCCGGCCACGCAATGCCGCCGCCGTCGTGATGCTGCTCCACCGCGGCCGCGGCGATGCGCGCCAGACCTATGCCGTAGCTGCCCATGACGATGGGGTGCTCTACCCCACTCTCGTCGAGAAACGAGGCGCCCATGGGTGCGGAGTACTTGGTGCCGAGCTGGAAGATGTTGCCTACCTCGATCACTCGAGCACCCTCCAGGCGACCGTCGCAGCGCGGGCAGGGATCGCCGCGGTGCGCCTGGCGCAGGTCGGCAAACGTGGCTTGCGGCACCTGAGAGAGGGCTACGCCCGAGCGATGGTGGTCGGGCTGGTTGGCGCCGGCGACGTAGGAGCCCCGGCGTAAGACGTGGTCGGCGTAGACGGGCAGCGCGGTGGGAACCGGCCCGACGAAGCCCGGCTCGACCCCCTGAGCGGCGAGCACCTCGTCGGCGGTGGCCAGGCGAAACTCGGCGCCCAGCGCGCGGCGCAACTTGAGCTCGCTGAGCTCATGATCGCCGCGCAGCAGCACCATGACGGCCCGCCCGGCGCTCGGGCCTGCGGCCCGGCCGGCCGGCTCGCCGCCCACCGAGGTACCGGCGGTCTGCGCGCCGCGACCGGCTGCGTCTTCTGCGATCACCACGAGCGCCTTCACAAACGCCCTGGCCGGCAGGCCGAGATAAGCGCTTACCGCGGCGATGGTGCGCACGTCCGGCGTATGCACCTCGGCCGCGACCCGCAGGTTCACGGGTGCGGCGGCGCCGGCGGCGCTGGCGGGCGCCGTCTCGCTCTGCGGTGGCTCGCGCTCGTCACCGGCCACAGCCAGCTCCACATTGGCCGCGTAGCCGCACGCCGTGCAGAACACGATCTCGTCTTCGCCGGCCTCGGCGTAGGCCATGTAGGCGTGCGAGACGTCGCCGCCCATCATCCCGGAGTCTTCTTCGACCATCATGCAGTCGACGCCGCAGCGTGCGTAGATGCGATCGTAGGCCGCGATGTGCTTACGGTAGCTCTCCTGCAGGGCCTCGTGGCTCACGTCGAGGCTGTAGGAATCCTTCATGAGAAACTCTCGCGTGCGCAGCACGCCGCTCTTGGGCCGCGCCTCGTCGCGCTCCTTGGTCTGGATGTGATACCAGAGCTGCGGGAGCTGCTTGTAGCTGTGCACCTCGCGCGCGGCCAGCCAGGTAACGACTTCTTCGTGCGTCATGGCCAGGGCCATGCTCGTGCCCCTACGATCTTTGAGGCGAAAGAGCTCGTCGCCGATGGCGTCCCAGCGGCCCGACTGCTGCCAGATCTCGGCGGGGTTGAGCACCGGCATGAGGATCTCCTGGCAGCCGATGGCGTTCATCTCTTCACGGATGATAGCGGCGATCTTCTGCATCACTCGCCAACCGGCCGGCAGATACACGTAGATGCCGGCGGCAAGCTGGCGCACGAGACCGGCGCGCACCATGAGCTTGTGGCTGATAGCCTCGGCGCCGGCGGGGTCTTCTTTCACGGTGGGCAGAAGCAGCTGACTGGCGCGCATGGGACTCCTCGTGACGGCGGCTGGGGCCAGCCGTGAATGATACCACCGGGGCCGGCGCCGGCACCTGCCGCGGGCGCCGACCTTGAAGACCTAGCTTCGCCTGCATATACTCGTGCGCAAGGTGGGCTGCAGGGCTGCAGGGAAACTGCGGCGGTCGGAGACTAGGGGCTGGCGGACCAGGTGGTACCTGTACGGGAGGTTGTCCTGCACGGCGACATGCGGGCGCCCTTTCATCTCTCGAGTTTCGTTCTCAATCGCGCCCGGCTGAGGCGTATTCTCAGCGTTCTCAGTCTCCTCCTTCTCGACGGCGTGGCCGTCTCCATCGCCGCCTTGCCCAAACCGGCTCTGCCCTTCGCCGGCCACACCTTCCAGATCGACTCTCCGAGCGTACCGGCCTGGCTTCTCGCCCTGACCGTGACCCTGGCGCTGGCCGGCGTCTGCGGCGTCTACCGGCGGCGGCGGCAGCGCCGCAGCCTGGTCAGGCTGGCGATCTGGGCGCTCAGCGTGCTGGCCGTGCTGGTCGGCGCCGCGCTGGCGCTGGACCGCTCGTCGATTCTGCTCACCGTCGGCCTCTGCTGGCTCGCCGGTCTCGTCGTGGCTCTCGGCTTTCGACTGCTGTACGACGCGGCCATCGCCGGCACGGTCGGTACCGATGAAGACGCCGAGCGCATCCTGGTGGTCGGAGAGCGCGACGGCGCGCGCCGCTTCATGGCGGCCCTGAATGATCACGAGGGACAGCGTCTGCACCGGCTGGTGGCCGTGGTAGAACCCGATCGCCTGGAGCACCTCGAGTCTCTGATCGTGCGTGAGGGTCCGCAGGCGATCATGCTCCTCGATCGGACCTGCAGGGGCGCAGACCTCGAGACGCTCCTCGATATCTCACGCCGCCGCGGCATTCGCCTGCAGGTACCCGGCGAACGCCTGGGCGAAGCGGCGGTGTGCCGCCTGCCGGGCGTCTCGGGGCCGGTGTTCGCGGCACGGCCGTCGGCGCTGCGGCGGCGGCGGTATCTCATCAAGCGGGGCCTCGATGTGGTGGTCGCGCTGGCGTTGCTGATCCTCTTCTCCCCGTTCTTTCTGATCATCGCGATTCTTGCGAAGCTGGGCTCGCCCGGGCCCGTCTTCTATGTGAGCTGGCGCATGGGGGTCTGCGAGCGGCCGTTTCCCTGTTACAAGTTCCGCACCATGTGTGCCGACGCCGATGTGAGACAGGAGGAGCTCGAGGATCGCAACGAGGCCAACGGCTGCCTCTTCAAGCTAACCGACGACCCTCGCGTGACGCCGGTGGGCCGCTTTCTGCGGCGCACGTCGCTCGACGAGCTGCCTCAGCTCATCAACGTGGTGTGCGGGCAGATGAGCCTGGTGGGGCCACGGCCCCTGCCGCTGCGCGACGTGGCCCTCATGGCAGACCGAGACAAGCTGCGGCACGTGGTCCTTCCCGGCATGACCGGTCTCTGGCAAGTGAGCGGCCGCAGCCGGCTCGATGCCGGCGACATGATGCGGCTCGACCACGAGTACATCCAGGCATGGTCGCTGCGTGCCGACCTGCGCATCCTGGCGCGCACGGTGGGCGCGGTGGCCAGCAGAAGGGGTGCGTTCTGATGGCACGTTCAGTGGTCACCGGCGGCGCCGGCTTTCTCGGTTCTCATCTCTGCGAACGTCTGCTGAGCGAAGGTCATGAAGTGGTGTGCCTCGACAATCTCGACACCGGTTCCCTGCAGAACATCGAGCACATCCGCGACTCTCGCTTCGAGTTCGTAAACGTCGACCTCACCGACTCCGTCGATGTGTCCGGCGCGGTCGACTACGTGTTTCACCTGGCCAGCCCGGCCTCGCCCATCGACTACCTGCGCCTGCCGCTGCACACGCTGAAGGTCGGATCCTACGGCACCCACCACGCCCTCGGCATCGCCAAGTTCAAGCGCGCGCGCTTTCTGCTCGCGTCTACCTCGGAGGTGTACGGCGATCCAGTCGTGCATCCGCAGCCCGAGACGTACTGGGGCAACGTGAACCCCATTGGCCCGAGAGGGGTCTACGACGAGTCCAAGCGGTACTCGGAGGCCCTGACCATGGCCTACCATCGCCAGCAGGGCGTCGACACGGTCATCGCCCGCATCTTCAACACCTACGGGCCGCGCATGCGTCCCAACGATGGGCGCGCGGTGCCCACTTTCATGCGGCAAGCCATCGCCGGCAAGCCGGTCACCGTTTTCGGCGACGGCTCGCAGACGCGCTCGTTCTGCTACGTCGACGACCTCATCGAAGCCCTGCTACGGCTGGCCTTCTGCGGAGAGCACACGCCGGTGAATCTCGGCAATCCCGCGGAGCTCTCGCTACGGCAGCTTGCCGAGACCATCATCGAGGTTACCGGTTCCACCAGCGAGATCGTCCACGAGGCCCTGCCGGTCGACGACCCCAGGGTGCGTCGCCCCGACATCACCAAGGCGCGGCAGGTGCTGGGCTGGGAGCCCACGGTCGACCTCTGGGAAGGTCTGCAACGGGTGTGGGAGTACGAGTTGGGCACCCCCAGTCACTCGCTCACAGGGCTCGTGGGCGACGGCTCGCACATCGCCCTGGCCGAAGCCGAGCCGTCCGGCGGCAAGGTCGTGCACGGTCCCCTGACCCGGGGAGCTGTCGGCAGGCCAGATTAGAGCGGCTCTTAGGGCGTACGCACCGTCTGCGCGGCGCTCTGCGTTACCCCGTTCCACACCACACGGTAGACCCTCGTCGCCGTTTGCTTGCGTGTGAACGTGTAGGTACCGCCACTGCCGGTAACCTTGCTGGCGGCCGCCGTCCATGCGCTGGACGAGGGCTTGCGAGACTGCAACAGCAGGGTCTCGCCCTTGAGCGGGCCGACCTTGGTGGTGAGCACCCCGGAGAGCTTGAGCGCCCCCGCCGAGCCCACCGAGGCGGGTGCCTGCAGGCTGAGAGAGTTGCCGCCGGCAAAGACGTACCAGGAGAGCTTGCGGGTGCCGTTCACCAGGCTCACGCCGGTGTAGGCGCCCGTGCCGTCGTAAGGGTGCTTGGCGTTGGGGCCCCAGTCGGTGACCAGGAACCACAGCAAAGCCTTGACCTGGTGGTTCTTGGCCGCCATGGCGTAGGCCTCACTCATGTACTTGGCCTGGGTTGCCTGCGAGACCGCGTATCCGAACAGCTCCGAGTAGTGCGTGCCGTAGCCGTATTCGGTGAGGTAGAAGGGCTTGGACGGGAAGATGCTCGTGAGCTGGCTCAGGTTGTACAGGGTGACCGCTCGCGCCGGGTTGTTGGGCGGCTGGTTGGGGGCCGGCGTGCGCGTGCCGCCGGGCGTGTACGGATGGTGTGAGTAGGCGTCGAACGACAGGGCGGCCTGATGATTCTTGAGGTACAGCGCAAACGTGAGCGGCGACGTGCTGTAGGCATTGTTGGTGCCGCGCGGCGATGTTGCTCCGGCGATCACGGTAGCCGAGCTGTTCCCCGCCTTCACACCTTTGTGGAAGGCGCGCAGCATCGTCAGATACGTGGCCGGGCCGTAGTTGGCATTGGTGGCGGTGCGCTGCGGATAGAGGTAGCCGCCCAGATTGGGCTCGTTCCAGCACTCGAAGTGCTGCACAGCGGCCTTGAAGTGACTGGCCAGGAACTGCGCCGCGCTGGAGTACGCGCCAAGCACCGCGGGGCTGCCCACCTTCATGGCATAGAAGGGCTGGTACACGCCCTTGCGGAAGCTCAAGGGCGGAGCCTTCCAGAGCGCCTGATTGCTCGCCCACCTGGGCACGTCGGTCATCGTCATGATGATCTGGATGCCCGCGGCGTGAAGCTGAGACGTGATCGCATCGAGCTGCTTCACATAGGTCTGGTTGTAGGCGCCGGCGGCCGTGGGTTGCAGGCTCGACCAATGCACCAGCAGACGGGTCCACTGGGCGCCGAGCTGACCGGGCCCCATCTCGGCCACAATAGCGGGGATGGTGGCGAGAGGCACAGATGCGTTCTCGAGACGGTAGTCGGTGATGCCCTTGCCGACCGTCTGGGCGCCGGCCAAGGAGGATGCGGCGGACGTGTTGACCGCGCCCGACGCGACCGACGTGCCGGGAAGCGCCGTGAACAGTAGGTACGAAAGGCCGCCGACGACGCAGAGCGCGGCTGCTAGTAGGGTGACGAGAGACCTTCTGCTGGCGATGCTGCGCCACCACTGCTCGGTCGAGGGTTGACGTTGACTCACTGGGGGACCTCCCGTGCCGGCTCACGTGCTGCCAGTATAGCGGACCGACGGTCCGCCGACCGCCCGGCGCGCTCGTGCTGTTCCAAGCTCGCGGTTCATGCCTCGACCGACCTGTGAGAAGATGCCCCATGGTCAACCGCGTAGGTCACTCCGCTGGAGGGCAGCACTCTGGACGTTGATGCCATCATCGTCACATACCAGAGCGAAGAGACCGTGCCACGGGCCGTGCGGTCAGCCCGCGCCTGTCCCGCGGTGCGTCGTATCATCGTCGTTGACAACGCGTCCCATGATCAGTCGGCGACGGTGGCGGCCCAGTCCGGCGCCGACCACGTCATCGTCAGCACAACGAACGCCGGCTTCGCCTCGGCCGTTAATCGCGGCCTCGGCCGTACCGACGCCGGCCGCATCTTGCTGCTCAACCCGGATGCGACCATCGACTCCACGGCGCTGTCGCTCCTCTGCGCCGCTCTCGACCGTGATCCGCGCGTCGTGCTCGCCGGCCCGCTGCTCGTCGACGCGGCCGGGCAAGTGTCGCCCGGCGCGGCTCGCTTCTCGACGGTTACCAACAGAGTCGGCATGTGCCTCCCGCTTGTCGGTCGACTTCCCTGGCTCAGGCCCGAGGATGATCGCGTGAAGCATGTCGCCCAATCCCACGAAACCATGGCGGTGGACTACCTGTGGGGCGCCGTCGTGCTGGCGGACGGCTCCTTCTTGCGGGCGATCGGCGGGCTCGACGAGCGTTTCTTTCTCTTCTCGGAGGATGAGGATCTCTGTCGCACCGCCCGAGCGCAAGGTATGTCCGTCTTGCTGGTGGGCGCCGCACGCGCCGCGCACCTAGGCGGTGCGAGCTCAGAAGACCTCGCGCTGCGCGAAGCGCGACGTCTGCACGCGGCGGGACAGTTGCTCGAGAAGTGGGAGGGGCGCGGCAGCGCGGCACGGTACAACCGCGGCATCGTCGCAGTCTTTCGCCTTCGCGAGCTGCTCTTCGCCGCCGCGTCGCGCGTCGCGTGCCATGGAAGCCCCAAGGCTGGAGAGGCACGACGGACCCGAGTCCTGTTCTCGCGGATGGCTGCTAACGGCAGGGCGGAATGACGACGACCGGCGTCCCATCAGACGCCCCCCGTGTGGTCGCCTTCGCCGACGTCGCGCAAAGCTACGTGGCGGCGTGGCGAGTGCACGGGCCGCTCGAAGCCCTGCGGCGCGCCGGCCACATCGCAGACTACGTCGTCGTCGACGCCAGCTTAAGAGGCCTGCCCCGCCGCGGCTGGTACGACGTGGTCTGGCTTCAGCGAGCCGCCGATGAGCGACTGGCACGGCGGCTCATCGACAAGACGCGCGGCGAGCTTCTGCTCGACCTCGATGATCACCTACTGTGTCGTCCGGCATACATCGAGCCTCAGGATTTCCCGTCGGTGGCGGTCGTTACCGAGGCCTTGACCGCGGCCAAGGTTGTCACCGTGACGTCCCAGCGTCTGGGCGACCTGCTCGCACGCCGCGCGCAGTGCGATCTCAGCGCCAAGCTGATCGTGTGCCCCAATGCGGATGCGTTCAGCGAGAACGCGCCGGTCCGGCCGGCCACGCCGCAGGCGATCTTGTTGACGGTGGGTCACCGTCTGCCGCTCCAGCACTCGGCGGAGGCGGTGCTCAGCGCGATTGCCGACTTCGGTGCCAAGCACGCCCTCCCCATTTGCTTCTTCGGCAGCTCGCTCGAGAGCGTATCGCCACTCGCGGCAAAGCTGTTTCGGGGCGTCGTGCCCGCCGGCCACCTGCCCCTCGCTCGCTACCACAGATTGTTGGCGACGCTGCCCCCGCTCCTCGCCGTGGCTCCGCTTGAGACGCAGGGCGACGCGGCGACGGTCGAGTTCATCGCCGGAAAGTCCGACGTCAAGATGGTTGAGTACGGCGGCTACGGGCGGCCGGCAGTTTACAGCGCCGCCCCGCCATACACGGAGAGCGACTTGCGTTGCGGCCTGACCGCCACGCACACCTACGAGGCCTGGACCGACGCCCTCGACTACATGCTGGACGCCGGGTGGCGGGCAGCCCCGTCGGAGTGCGAAGAGGTCCGGCGACGGCGCCACATCGACGTGGTTGCCACCCAGTCGTGGGCAAGAGCGGTGGAGAAGGCGCGGCTGGAGAGGCCGCTGGACGTGCGGAAGCTCGCGAGTTCTGCAGACAGGGTCCGAGCGGCGGGCGCTACTGCTCGCGCCCGGGCGCTCTGGCAGTTCAGCCGTTGACGGCAGGAGAGCCGTTGCGGTCTGCCGCCCAGCTCGGGCTGCGCTGCAGGTCTAGTTGGGTGCCGGGCGTTACAAGATAGGGCGTCTTCTCGGCCTTGACGACGCGGAACGCTGCCGCTTCCTTCCAGCAGTCGTACACGGCCAGAGCCTGCTGATCGGTGATGGCGATTTCCACCGAGTGAGCTCCGTCGCGGAACACGTTCGGCACCGTCCACCTCAGGTTCACGTGCTCTCCCTCCGCGAGGCTGCGGCAGGGCTGCAGCTTCTGCGCCGAATCCGTTCCCGTGATCGCCGTGCCGTTTGAGTCGGTGATGACAAAGCTGTACACAGCGTTATCGACGTCTGCCTCTGCGATGGCCTCGAGGTCGAGCACCAGGTACTCGTCGTCGTCCGAGAGGGTCTCGGGAGCTCGCACGGCAACGTAGCGCACGCGGCCTTCGCCCCATCGCGACTTGGCGGCCGCGTCGGCGGCTGGCGCGGCCTCCGCCGGCGCCTGGCTGAAGAGCTTCGCGTATGCCTCAGCCACTAAACTCGCCCCGCCTTCCGCGACAAGCCTCGTGTCCTCGATCATGATCGCACGATCGCAGAACTCACGAACCGCGGACATGTCGTGAGTCACGAAGACGATGGTAGTGCCGCGCTTCTTGAGCGCGTGGAAATGGTCGAAACACTTCCGTCGAAACGCCGTGTCGCCCACGGCCAGCACCTCATCGATCAGAAGTATGTCCGCCCGGGCACGCGTGGCCACGGAGAAGGCGATCCGCACATACATGCCCGTCGAGTAGAACTTGAGCTTCTGGTCCATGTAGTCCTCGAGCTCGGCGAACGTCACGATGTCGTCGTACATCTCGGCGACTTCGCTCTTCGAAAAGCCGAGCAAGGCGCCGTTGAGATAGACGTTCTCCCTACCGGTGAGCTCGGGGTTGAACCCGACGCCCAGTTCGATGAACGGCACGAGCCGGCCTCTAACTGTGGTGTAGCCAGTCGTCGGCACGTAAATGCCGGCAAGAATCTTGAGGAGGGTGCTCTTCCCCGACCCGTTGCGCCCCACAACACCGAGGAACTCTCCGGACTCTACACTGAAATCGATGTCTTTGAGGGCGTGTTGAAGCTCGAGGACGCGCTTGCCCCGGAACATGTTCACGAATCGACTCTTGAGCGTGTTGGCGCGCAGGTGTGGCAGCAGGAAGTCTTTCGTGACGCTGTGTACCTCGATCATCGGCTCCGCCACTCAGGCCTCCTCGGCAAAGTACGGCGAGCGCCGCCGAAAGAAGATCATCGAACTAATGACGAAGGCGATGGTGATGCTCACGGGAATGATCCGCACCCACGGCGTGCCGTACAGCTGCGTCATCGTGGTCGTGTGGTCCGTCACCAGGCAGTACCGGGCGTCCTGAATGATCTGCGCCATGGGGTTGAGCATGAGCAGTTTGGCATAGCGAACCGGCAACAGGCTGGGCGGATAGATGATGGGAGTCGCGTAGAAGGCCGCTTGTAGCCCGACCTCCCAGATGTAGCTCATGTCGCGGTAGCGGACGTAGAGAGCACTCAGAAAGAAAGCCATAGACACCGAGATGGCGGTAAGCTCGACGAAGAGCAGGGGAAGCCACAGGACGTCGGAGGTCGGCAGTACCTTGGAGAGCACCATGAAGAGGATGATGACCAGCATGCTGAGCCCGAAGCTGATCAAGGCAGAGGCGCTAACGGAGACGACGACGACATATCGCGGAAAGCGGATCTTCCTCAACAGGTCTGCCTTTCCCACGAGGGACGCCAGGCCCTGCTGGGTGGCTTCCTGGAAGAATCCCCAAATGACGATACCGAATAGCAGGTAGATGGCGTTGTGCGGGATGGAGGCACCGATCTTGAGGAGCCGCACAAACACCATGTAGAGGATCGTGAAGAGGGCTAGCGGCCTCAACAGCGTCCACAAGTACCCGAGAACGGATGCCTGGTAACGGAGGCGAAAGTCGGTGATGACCATGGCCCGCAGCAGGATCGCAGGATACCGATAGCGAGTACGCAGACGAGTCGTGAGTTCCATGTCGCTCGAATCCCAAGTTCGGGTGCAGGCCAGGCAGCAGTATAGCGGACGGGCCACGTGCGAAGCACTCCGGCCCGTGGCGCGCGGCCACGTTGCTGCCGGCTAGCATGCGGCGAGCCCCGCACGGTATGCTTCACCACATGGCACGATGGGGCGTGAACGTCGCCGCGTGGCCGCGGCATCACGCGCGGCCTGACTGAAAGCGGCACACGCCCTCGAGGGGTCGATCCGGAGGTCTGGGGTGAGGCAGCGCCTGCGCAACGGGCTGTACGTCTGGCGCTATCAGGGAAGCAGGACGTTCTTCCATCTGCTCCTTTTCAAGCTCGGGTTAGCACGCACGCATCCGACGGAGGGCCAGGGCGCCGGGCGACTCGGCTCAGACGGCCGCCGACAGGCAGCGGTCCACCGCCTGCTGGAAGAGCGCTTCCGGAGCTGCGCGCCACTCGGGGTCTACTCCGTGCGCCCCGCAGCACCGCGGCGCATCAGCATCGTCACCGACAGCATCAACAGCGGGAGCCTGTTTGGCGGCGTGGGCACGGCCATGATCCTCGGCGCTCTCCTCGCCGAGGCGATGGAGGCCCGACTACGAATCGTCACCAGGCTTGAGCGCGCGCAGCCGAGCAACCTGGAGCACGTCCTGGGCCTGTACGGCGTGACGGTCACACACGAGGTCGAGTTCGCCTACGCTGCTCCTTGGGACGACCGTAGCGAGGTCGATGTGTTTGCGGATGAGCTCTTCCTGACCACATCGTGGTGGACGACGGCGGCGGCGATGGCCAGTGTGGCACACGAGTCCATCGTGTATCTCCTGCAGGAGGACGAGCGCACGTTTTATCCGTACGGCGATGACCGCCTGCGCTGCGAGGCGGTGCTTGCAAGCCAGGACATCCGCTTCGTGCTCAATACCCGTCTGCTGTTCGACCACCTCGTGGACAGCGGCCTGGCGAATCTCCGAGAGCGAGGCATCTGGTTCGAGCCGGCCTTCCCGAGGGACGTGTTCCACCCCCGCCCTCGGCCCGAGAAGAGCAAGAAGCTGCTGGTCTTCTACGCGCGCCCCAACAATGTTCGCAACCTCTTCTACTTCGGCATGGACGTGCTTGACCAGGCGGTGGCACGCGGGATCATCGACACGGACGCGTGGGACATCGTCCTGGTCGGTAAAGACATCCCCGAGCTCGTGTTCTCGAACGGCTACGAGCCGCAGAGACGGCAGAACTTGGCTTGGGCCGACTACGCGGACCTGGTGGGCTCCGTCAACCTGGGGTTCTCCCTCATGTTGTCCGTCCACCCCAGCTACCCGCCTCTTGACCTCGCCGCCAGTGGCGCGGTCGTCGTAACGAACCGCTGGGGCGCCAAGCGCGACCTTGCCCAGTACTCCCGCAACATACTCTGTGCCGACCTGGAGCGGGAGTCCATGCTGTCCGCGCTGGCGGACGGACTGCGCCTGGCGGCCGACGACGGTGCGCGGATGCGGAACTACATCTCGTGCGGCATCGCGTCAGACTGGCGCGAGGCGCTCGCGGAGGTGGTCGCGCGCGTCGCGGCCAGTCGCTAATGGCCTCGCCCGGTGCCGAGAACATCTCCGCGTTCGAGCCCCCTTGGGACGTTACCTTGCCGGAGCGGTTACGTATGCTCGCTCGCGGACAGTCGTCTGTCGCATACTTCTACGAGAAGGCCGACGACAGCACGTTCCGCTACCGTATCTACAACATGACGCAGGTCCTGAACGCGCTTGACCGGAATGTGTCGGCATCGTTCTTCTTCCTCGACGATCTCGACTACCTGCAGGAAATAGTGGACATGGCCGACCTTCTCGTGATCTGCAGGGCGCGGTACGACCAGCGCGTCAACCATCTCGTCAACGCGTTCCGGTGCCGCGGCAAGCGCGTGCTGTTCGACGTCGACGACCTGGTCTTCGATACTGACTACGGGCACCTCATCCAACGCACCCTCGATCAGGATCTCGAACGCGCGGAAGTGTGGGACCACTGGTTCGCTTACTCGAGCCGGATTGGCACGACGCTCCGGCTTTGCGACGGCGCGATCACGACCAACGAGTTCCTCGCGGAGCGGATCCGTGACTACGCGTCCATGCCTGTCCAGGTCGTACCGAACTTCTTGAACAGGGAGCAACTCGAGGTCTCGGAGCCAATCTTCGCGGCGAAGCGGGACCGGGAGGTGCGGGCCGAAGACGACGTGCGCGTCGGCTACTTCAGCGGATCGCCCAGCCATAATCGCGACTTCGCGATCATCGTGCCCGCCTTGGAGGCGCTGCTCGAGGAGGACCCTCGCCTGCAGCTCGTGGTGGCCGGCTACGTCGATCCGGGGCCTAGCCTCGCGCGCTTTCGTGACCGCGTCCAGCAGCACGCGTTCACCGACTTCGTGTCGCTCCAGCGGTTGATCGCGAGTGTCGAGTTCAACCTTGTGCCACTGCAGTACAACACGTTCACCAACTGCAAGTCGGAGCTCAAGTACTTCGAGGCAGCGATAGTGGGCACTCAGACCATCGCCTCTCCCACCTACTCTTACGCGCGGGCGATCCGGCACGGGGAGAACGGCTACCTGGCCCAGGCGCATCAGTGGACTGAATGTGTGCGACGGGCGGTGGCCGCTATGGACGAAGACTACCGTTCCATGGCGAACGAGAGCTACGAGGACGCACGCGCCAAGTTCGCGTGGTTCAACCAGGCCGACCGCGTGCTCGCCGCCGTGGGGATGAGTTGAGCGCGTTGGCGACAGCCAACCGTGGCAATCTAGGTCTTGGACGACGCGCCAAGACCGCTGCGCGGGCGGGCATCTGCGTCGCACTGGTCGTGCTCGGCATCACGACCGCCGTCTTCCTGCACTTGCCACGTCACATGGTCGTCGATACCGGCCCACACGCGGTCACTCTCGGACCCATCACTTCTCGCGCCTCATTCGTCCAGGAGCTTGACCTCAAAGGGCCGCTGCGTATCTCGTCTGTCGAAGTCCTCCTGGCCACGTGGGGACGGCCCACGAATACCACCCACGATGCCGTGCGAGTGTTCGCAGCAGACGGAACTCTTCTCCGCACGCTGGCACTCCCGCCAGGGAGCCTGAAGGACAACACGTATGCGCGAGTCGACCTGGGCACCCCGCTCGCTATCGGAAACACCGGCAAGCTCTTCGTTCAGGTGTCTAGCAGCGATGGGTCGGTACACGACTCAATCACGGCCTGGGCCACGCTTGCGACGGTTTCGGGACACCTCTATTCCCTTCCCAGCTCGGCACCGACGTCGGTTTCGCTGACGCAGAGACTCGCGTCGGCGACCCCCGTGCACGGCGCCATGTGCATCCGCGTGCTCGGAGAGGGACCGCGCGCGATGCTGGCTCAGACGTTGCTTCGCGTCGGCGGACTGCTCGTGTTCCTGGCACTGGCAGCAGCCGTCTGGTGGGGCGGCGCACTTGTACGGCGTTGGTTGCTCGCTCGGGACCACGGGGACGCGGATGCCCTCGGCCTCCCCACTCCCTGGTACTCCCCGCGCCGAGTGCCGCAGTTGTATCTCGCCATCGCGCTCGTCTGGGGGATCGTGCTGGTCTTCGTCACGCCTCCGCTTCAGACCTTCGACGAGCTCGCGCACTACTACCGCGCGTGGTCGGTAGCCGAAGGGCAGGTAGTAGTCCCTTCCTCCGGCCACATCATGCTACCGGAGGGCGCCGATGCGCTGACGAACCTCTTCCCGACTGGACCGATTGCCTTTCGCCTCCAGAAAGTCACCCTTGACACTCTGCGGGCGGGTCTCGGGCTCTCGCTCGGTTCGCGGTCGGTGACGTCCTCCTCGTACGCATCGACCTATGGTCCGATCGGGTATCTGCCGCAGGCCGTCGGCATCGCGGTGATCCACGTGGTCCGAGGGCCGCCGCTGCTCGCTCTCTACCTGGCTCGTATGCTCAACCTCATCGCAGCCGTTCTGCTCACGTACTTCGGCCTGCGCCTGTTGCCGTTCAGTAAGCTACCCATCGCATTTCTGGCCTTGCTCCCGATGTCGATGATGGAGATGGGGAGTCTAAGCCCCGACGCGCTGCTTCTCGGCGGCTGCGTGTTCTTCTTCGGGTTGGTCGTTGCCTGCTCGGCTAAGGATCGTCTCTCGCGTCGCGACATAGCCCTGCTCGTCTTCGGGGCAGTGGTGCTGCTCAATGCTAAGCCGGGCTATGCGATCCTGAGCCTTCTCCTTCTTCTGCTTTTGCCTCGGCAGTTCGCATCACGCCTCGTGTACGCCGCGACAGTTATCGGTTCCATCGCCGTCAGCGGTGCCTTGGCGCTGCTTTTCATGCGGCTGGCCCCCAACCCTGCCGGTTTCGTCTCTTCGTTTCTTGGCGCGGGCAACCACGTCAACAGCAACGCGCAATTGAGCTACGTGGCGACTCACCCGTTCGCATTCGTCAACGATCTGGGCGCCACCATCAACGCGATGGGGGTGTTTCTCTTGCGTCAGAGCGTCGCTGCCTACGCGTGGGGCCAGCTCAACATCGGTGACGCTGTGATGCTCGTGGCAGCGGCGGGCATCGCAGCCGTGCTCACCATGCGCGAAGACGTCGCGTACCAGTGGTGGCGCAGAGCTGTGATGCTCGGCATAGCGGCCGTGACCGCAGTTGGCGTCTCGCTTGGTCTCTACATGGGCTGGAGCGCCGTCGGCGCTCATCAGGTCTCGGGCCTGCAGGGCAGGTACTTCCTACCGTGCTTCATGCTCGGATTCATCGGGCTCGCGGGGTTTCCCTTCAAAAGACGCTGGCTGGTGCCGGCCATTGTCGGAGCTGTCGTGCTCATCCTCATCGTGACCAACCTGCGGACCCTCTTTCTCTATTACTACTGAGTCAGGGTGCTCGTCGACGGGTGGCGCCGAGTAGCACAGGCCGTCTCCGTCCCCAGGGGTCAACAGAATCGTGGCTCTCGCCGAGTACCGCGCGCGAGGTCGCAGGCGTGGAAGAGATCGCCTACGTGCGAGGGCCGCGCCTCAGTAGTCTGGCGACGTGTCGCAGAGGCGCGGTAGACCGCCACGAGGCGGACTGGGCAACCACCTGCAGCTGTGCGACGAGGTCAGCCGCACGGGACTCACTGGCGGCCAGTCGATCACTGATGTCAGCCGCCCGGGACTCACTGGCGGCCAGTTGATCACCGAGTTCAGCCGCTCGGGACTCACTGGCGGCCAGTCGACCGCCGAGCTCAGCGACCACACAATGGAGCGCATCCAGGGCGAGGTCTTTCTCGCGTACGCTCTCTTGAAGGCGCGTTTGAGCACCCAATTGCCATTCCAGCGCCAAGCGCGTGAGCCGCTCTGAGTAGGGGTTGCGACCGTTCTTGTACCTCTGGCAGAGCTCGAACAGGTGGGACTCGGCAGGATTCACCGAGAGTCTCTCGCTGATCGTCTTCCTTGCGCGCTCACCGAAGGCGCGAATCTCTTCGGGGTGATCCGCGAAGAACGCTATCTTCTCTGTCAAACGACCAATGTCGCCGGGCGGGTACAGAAACCCGTTGACGCCGTCCTGGATCAGCTCAGGGGTCCCGCCGGTATTCGTGCCTATCACGGGCCTACCCAACAGCATCGCCTCGGCGGTGACATTGCCGAACGCTTCCATTTTCGAGCATGTAAGGCTCACGTGCGCCTGACCCATCACGCCGTGAGGACTATTCAGGAAGCCGGTGAAATGGATCCTGTCCGCCAATGACCGCGCTTCAACGAAATCATGGAGCTCGCGGCTGAATGTAGGCGACCCTTCCAGCGACCCGACCACGCACAGCTCCACGTCGTAGCCGTCGTCTACCAATCTAGCGATGGCCTGGATGGCCTCGTCCTGGCCTTTTGGCCGGGTCACAGTGCCCGTGATAACGAGCCTGAGCGCGGTCTCGTGCCGGAAGTACGGCTGCTCGCTTTCCACAGTCTCCCTAATGCCCACGTGGTTGGTGGCGACCGAGCACTTGTCTGGGCCTAGGGCGGGGAACAAGGTCTGCGCCATGGCCTGCGAATTGACGACGACATGATTCGAGGACTGCTCCACCGTCAGCAGGGTCTCCTCGTACCCGTAGTAGAAGTTGAGTCCATGGCCCTGACGCCCGTATTCGTGGATCCACCAGATATGGGGTCGATCCAGCATCATCGCTGCTACCGCGCCCCAAGGAATCACCACAGTGATGGTCAGGACCACATCCGGCGACAGTTTCGAGAGACTGGGCACCACAGCCCCGACCTTCTGCCAATCGCTACACATGAGGTCGTCGACAACGCTCGGCTCTGTGTGCGAGGCAAGCGCACACCACCACCGATAGTCAACAACCATCGTCGCTGCACCAAGTGCCTCGACCTGGTCCCGTAAAGGTCCATCGCCCGGAAACACCACGGTGAAGACGCTTCCATACTGGCTCGTCATGCGGTCGACCAGCCAGAGCAGACTGAACTCGGCTCCGCCTAATGTCGCTGAATGACTGAAGACGCAGATATTCAGGGAGAGTGTCTTCTTCACGCAATAGAGATTTCTGTGGGTCTTGCCCTCCAGGTAGGGCTGCCAGCTCATGCCGGCACTGAGTTTCGCGTATTGGTCTTCCCCATCGAGGACGACGTACGCGTCGAATCCCAGCTCATCCAGGAGATTCAGGAGAGCAGTCGGCGTGGCCCCATTGGCCTCGAGGCAGCGCGGATTGAACTCGATCATCAACCGGACATCGTCGCGTTCCTCGATCACGGCTTGCATGCCCTCCAAAACGCTGATCTCGTTGCCCTCGGTATCGATCTTTACCAGCACCGGACCATCCAGGATGGAGTCAATGAACTGGTCAAGGCGAACCACGTCGGTCTGGATCGTCCTAAGGATGCCGGCTGCAGGATTTGCCTGGAAGCCGGAGTTGTCCGATGCCTCCGAAACCTGAAACTGCTCTCGTCCAGTGACATTGGACACTGCTGCCTGGTGCACGTCGGCGGCTACGGAGTTGAGGTGCAGATTCCTTTGCAGAATGGCAACGTTCTCCGCAATGGGCTCGAAGGCAAGGACCTTGCAATCCGGGTTCGTCTGACCTACCAGAACGTCGAAGAAGCCATAGTGGGCGCCGACATCGACGAAGGTCTGTACGCCCTTGGCGGACTGGCGAACCAGCAATGACGTCATGTGTTCGTAAGCTTCTGCCTCAAAGTATGGGCGAAACCTTGGGGTCATATACAGATCGAAGCCAAACGCTTTCGCCGTGACCTTCTCCAAGTTCTCGAGGTCGTAGTCGTGAATGAATGGGCTGCTCATGGACTTCTCCTGGCCTCCGGTTCGAGCACCTCGCCTGCGCCTGCCAATGAGTTCCGCCAGCTTTCGCGAAGGTCCGGACTCTGCGAGCCTCGCGCGGGATGCGGCACAAGGCTACCACAGACGATCCGCCCTGCTCAGCGCCTACCGCGGGTCACGCACCGAACCGTCAGATCGGCCAGCCCTTTGAGGCGCAGCTGCTCGCCTCGAAGCCGACGCGGAGACTGCCCGGGAGGCACCTCGACCTTTGCGGCGACGATGGTCATCCATCTCCCGTCGAGGTCTTTGTGCGCGTCGCCAGTATCTGACGCCACTCGGTGCTCGTGGCGGGCGCTGTGATAGCCATTCGCTTCAGATGGTCGAGGTCGATCTCCTGAGGCAGGCACACGGTACGGGAGGTCCGTTGCAGATGAAGTCGAACATTCCTTTCCAGCACTTCTCCCAGTGGCCACAGTTCTCGCCGTGATGGTCCCCTCCAGCACACGTGCAGGTTGTCGTGACCGGCCTCCCATTCCGCGATCGCGGCGACCTTCCGGGCTCTGCCAAACGCCGCTCGACGGCGCGCCACTTTCATGCTGGAACTCAACCGCAGGCGATTGGTTCTTGGGCCTGATCCAGGGTGTCAGCAGGAAGTTGTAAGGTTCGCCGCCGGTCACGGCGAAGCCGCATTCGCCTCTGCAGAGCTTCACGAGGAGGTTCGCCTGATAACGGCTCTGCAGCCCAAGGGTGGCCGATGGTAGACTCGACGGCGCATGCTGCCGAACGACGCACATTCGCATCCCCTATCCGCCGGCCCCACGAGGGTGTCCCGCTGGCTCTGGCGTACTCATCGCGAGAAGGTCATGTACCTCGTCGTCGGAGGGTGGAACACCGCGTTCTCATACGGCAGCTTCTCCTTGCTCTACTACCTTCTGCACGACCATGTGCTCTCGCCGCTCATACTCGTCATGTCTTTCGCCCTCGGGTCGGCGAACGGGTTTCTCGGCTTTCGCTACATCGTCTTCCGCTCTCAAGGCCATCCGCTGGTGGAGTACGCTCGCTATCAAGCAGTGTACGCGCCGCTTCTGGCGCTTAACATGGCGGTCTTGCCGCTGGCCCTCAGGTATTCGCACCTCAACGCGTACGCGGTGCAGGCGCTCTTTTCCGTGTTCGCGGTCGTGGCCGGCTACTTGGGATCCAAGTACTTCGCCTTCCGCAAGGTGGCCGCGACCGACTCGGCCGGACAGAACGGCGACCGAACCTCACCCTGATCGTAGGGTCGCAGGCGCCTGTCTCTTTGCTATCTGAGCTTGCCCGCGGACCGAGCGCTGGTAGTATGAGGGGGTCTTGACGGGGCAGCCTTCAACAGGGGTTCTGGTCGCCATCCCTTGCTTTGACGAGGAGCGCAACATCGGGCGCACCCTCGCAGACGTCTTCGCGCATGCGGGCGCGGTGGACGTGGTGGTGGTGGACGACGGCAGCGACGACCGCACGGCGGCCGTCGTTCGCGACGCGCGCCATGCTCGCGTGACCGTAATACGCCACCCTCTTAATCTGGGGTACGGCAGTGCCATCCAGACCGCCGCCAAGTACGCTCAACGCAAGGGTTACCGAACCCTCGTCTTCTTCGATGGCGACGGCCAGCATTCGGCACTTGATGTGCCCGCCGCCTTGGCGCTGGTCGCCGACGGCAGAGCCGACGTGGGCGTGGGCTCCCGTTTTCTGGGCACCTGCGGGTACCACGTCCCCTTCTCTAGAAGGGCCGGAATGGCGACGTTCCGCGTGCTCCTGCGGCTTCTCTCGGGTCTTCGGGTAACCGATCCGACATCCGGCCTTCAGGTCCTCAACAGCCGAGCCATCCGCATCTGTGGCTCCGAGTCATTCTCAACAGCCTTCCCGGACGCAGACATGCTCCTCCTCTACCATCGCGCAGGGCTCAAGGTGGTGGAGTTTCCTGCCTCTTTCAGGGCACGTACCCACGGCAAGTCGATGCATTCGGTCCTGGCTTCTGCTTACTACATCTACAAGATGACCGTCTCAATGCTCGTCGTGGCAATCACCCCAGGCACAAAGGCCGAGCGCAGCTAATGCTAGTGCAGCAGCGATTCATCGGTCTTCTCCTTGGCTTTCTGATTCTGGCCGTAATCATTGCGCTGGTGTATCGACGGCGGCTCACGGAGGAACGGGCCGCCGTATGGCTGGCCACGGGGCTGCTCATCTTCTTGCTGTCGGCCTCGGGCGCCCTGCAGCAGATGCTAGGAGCCTTGCTAGGTTCGAAGAATGTGCCGGCCACGATCCTCGCGGTTGGCGTGCTGTTCTTGCTGGCAATCTCGCTTGACCTCACGGTGCAGGTAACGCGGCTCTCGCAGCGCGCTCGCAACATGGTGCAGGAACACGCCTTGCTCGAACAACGCGTAGCTGAGCTAGAGCAGGCGGACGCCACAGCGGCGACCGACGGCGACGGGTGCGCCCAAGGTGCATCTGCGGCGCCGCAGTCTCGGCAGGAGGCAAGCATACGCCCCGGCCGCGCCTCAGGAGGACGCTGAGCGGCATTGGGCCCCGGCCCCCCCCCGAGGCTCAAGCCCGAGGCTTGCGCGCAGCGACACATCTCGCTTGCGGAACTCGGCGCCGGGAAGCACTATCCTCGCAACATCGACGAGGCCCCCCGCCTTACGAACGTGACCGCGCAGCAGCGCTTCGTCGCGAAAGCCGATGCTGGCGTACAGGCTACGCGCCCGCACGTTGCCAGCGACCACCTCGGCCCAGAGTCGATGCAACCCCAGGCTGTTGAAGGCGTAGTCGCATAGCAGGTAGGCGGCTTCGCGGCCACATCCCGCCCCTCTGAACCCGGGCCTGCCGATCAGGAATCTGCCAAACTCGGCTGAACGACTGCGCAGGTCGATATTGCTCAACCCCACGACTCCCACCACGACAGGCTCGCTTAGGGGCTCGCGCGACACAGGTTCCAGGAGGGCATCGACGGCGTAGTAGATCTGCGTCACGTCGGCACACATCTCGGCGTACCACTCAAGGTGCGACTCGAGTGTGATCTCGTCGTCGCTGAAGAACCACTGGCGAATCTCGGGGGAGTTGCGCCACTGCACGATGGCCTCGTGATCAGCGCGCGCGCCCTCCGGCGTGCGCAGCCGCACCTTATTGCCAATAATCATCGATTGCCCTCGCGCGAGGGAAGCGCCAGGATCGATTCCACGACATAGTCGACATCCGAGTCACGCAGGTCGGGGTAGAGCGGTAGAGTCAGCAGGCGCGTCCACACACTCTCGGCTACCGGCAACGACTCGTGATGCCGACCGCGGTAATAGGGCTGCAGATGAATCGGCATGTAGTGCACGCCGGTAGCGATCTCACACTCGCGAAGATGCACGTTGAGCTCGTCGCGGCGGGCCGTCTTGATGACGTAGTTATGAGTCGCGCTCCTGGTGAAGGGCTTTTCCACAGGCGTCTCTATCCAGTCCACGCCGTCTAGAGCCGCAGAATATCGCGAAGCGAGGTCTCGGCGTCTATCATTGGCGGCATCGAGCTTGCCGAGCTGAACCAGCCCGATGGCTGCGGCAATGTCGTTCATGTGATATTTGTAGCCGAGATCATCGACCTCGTAGTACCATCCATAGCGTGCGAACCGACGGATCCCCGACTCGATCTCCATCGTGGCCTCTTCTGTGCGATCCCAGGTGCTCTTGTCGATGCCCACCCAGCGCAGACGCCTGAGAGCCGTGACGACCTCGACGTGATCGGTGGTGATCATGCCGCCATCGCCCACGCTGAGGTTCTTGACCGCCTGGAAGCTGAACGCTGTAGCCCAGGAACGCTCCAAGCCACCGATCTTCCGGCCACGGTACAGACTTCCGCACGCGTGTGCAGCATCTTCGATCACAGCAACGCCGTGCTGGTCGGCAAGATCCCAGAGGTCGTCCATGCGGCAGGCGTGGCCACCGTAGTGCACTGGGATGATCGCCTTTGTGCGTGCTGTGATCTTTCGCCGCACGTCATCGACGTCGATCGTGAGAGCGTCGCGCTCCACGTCTGCGAAGATAGCCGTGGCACCGCAGTACTCCGGCGCGTGCGCACTGCTCACAAAGGTGATTGAGGGGACAATCACCTCGTCGCCGGGCCCCACGCCAAGAGCCAGACAAGCCAGGTGCAGCGCGGCTGTAGCGCTGTTCACACCGACAGCGTACTTGGCGCCGACATACTCGGCAAAACGCTCCTCGAACTCGGCCGTCTTTGGTCCAAGGCCGATCCAGCCGGTTCGGAAGATCTCTCTGAGGGCGTCGAGCTCTTCTTCGCCCAGTGAAGGCTTGAAGACCTGAAGCACGTGACTCCTTTGGCTCGGGGCTTGCGCCTTAGCCTCATCTCACCGACGTCAGGTAGGGACGCCGACAATGATGGACCGGAGCAGCCAATAACCGTCGACTTGCCGACGCGCAAGTGCCTGCCCCCGCACGTCACGCAGCTTGCGTGCGCGCACAAACGCGACCAGCAGCACTAGAGGGGACAGTGCCAGGGCGACGCTGAACAACGCCCCTCGAGCGAGACGCGGCAGACGCAACGTGGTCGCCTTGAACGACAGCCCCAAGAAGAGGAAGGGCAGGAAGATCAGCAACTCTTGATTCGTCATGGTAATAAACAACGTCAGCACCTGGTCTCGCGACCCTGCGGCATACCTCCACAAGACTCGAGCGTCGAGACTCGACTTTGCCTCTTCCCCGACGTGGTAGATAACGGCTGTCGGGACCTGCATCACCTTTCCGCCCGCCACGCTGGCGCGCAGCCCGAGCTCGAAGTCGCCGGCGTAGTGGCCCAAGCCTTCGTGGAAGAGGCTGCCGGTTCGACCGATGAGATCTCTCTTCAGCAGCGCGGAGCATCCGGCGCAGGCAAGTGTGCGCCGCGGCAGAAGGGAGGTCAGCCCACGGCGAAGCTCTATGTAGCCTAGCGGCGAGACGCGCACCCAGGTGCACTCGGTGACGTCGCCTGTGCGGTTCGACGGGCGGTAGTCGGCAGACCCCGGCGCTATGGTGTTGGTAACCGCCACCAGCACGCGCTCGTCTTCATCCGCCACGCGCACGAGCTCGGACAGCCAGCGCTGGTGGGCGACGACGTCCTGAGGAACAGCCACCAGGTACGTTCCGTGAGCATCCAGCGCCGCGCGGTTGAACGCTCGATAGAACCCCAGATTCTGCTCGTTGCGAAGTACCCGCACGTCCGGGAAACGTGCGGCGACGTGCTCCGCGGAACCGTCCGTGGAGGCGTTGTCGACGTATATGACCTCGTATGCGCCCTTGGGGAAATCCTGATCGAGCAGAGAGGCGATGGCTCCCTCGAGATACTCTCGACCGTTGTATCCGAGAACAATCACGCTGGCCCTCAGCGAATGAAGGCTGCGGCGCGGCACGCCCAAGTCGGCCGGCATCGGGTGTGCCAGCGCGGTGAGGTCGCTGTCTGGGGCTACGTGGTGGGGCGTCTCCATGACCGGCTCATCATACTATGGCTCCTCCCGTGAGCCGCCCGATTCGCGCACGCGACTTCCATACCCGCTCGTCATACAGTCGACCAGGGGCTGAAGTCAGCACAGGTCGCCCCCAGGCAAGATAGAATCCCCCCATGGCTGCACGAATCCTTGTCGTTGCTCCCGATCTTCCCCACCAGCCCTTTACCGGCGCCCACGCCCGACCCCTCTCGCTGATGGTCGCGCTTGCCCGGCACTTTGACGTCGTCGCGGTGGGCGCCGCGCCGGCGGAAGCCGACCTCGCGGAGCTGGAGCGTGCCTGCGCGGCGGTTGAGCGTCTGCCCGAGGAGCCCTACCATCGCGGGCCGCGCCGGGCAGCACTGGCGGCCGCCCGGCGCGGGATCACACCGGTACCCCTTATTGGACGCTCGCGATCCGCAACCCTGGCGCGGCTGGTGGCCGACGCGGTGGCGCGCCACCGCCCGGCCGCGGTGCAGGTGGAGACCATGTATGCCGTGCACTACCGGCAGCCGGGGCTGCCCGCGGTGATCGACCTCCCCGACGTGGTGAGCGGCCTCTGTGAAGCGGCGGCGGCGGCGCGGCCGGGGCGGTACGTTGCGGCGCGCCTGCAGCGCGCCACGGTCGCTCGTGCGGAACGCCGCCTGCTGGCACCGTTCGCCGCCGTCCTCGCGATCAACGAAGACGACGCCGGGCGGCTGCGCGCCCTGGGGGTGGACGCCGTGGCGATCCCGCTCGCCGTAGAGGTGCCTGGCGACGATGCCATCGCCAGTGCGCCGCTCGCCTTGCCTGCCGATGTGTCAAGCGTGTCGCCGCGGGCCGTGGAGATCCTGTTCGTCGGCAGCTTCCGCCATCTTCCCAATCGCGAGGCCGCCGCGTTCATCGCTACGCGACTCCTGCCGGCGCTCAGGCGCCGCGCCTTGCGGTGCCATGTAACCATCGCCGGACGCGGTGTGCAGACCCTCAACGCCGCTCTGGGACCTCACGGCGATGGCTCCGCCACGCTCGAGTACGTCGCCGACCCCCCCGACCTCGCGCCCCTGTACCGCGGCGCCGACATCGTGATCGTGCCTCTGGCGCACGGTGGCGGCACCAAGAACAAGACGCTCGAGGCCATGGCTTGGGGGCGCTGTGTGGTGGGCTCGGCGCAGGCCTTCACCGGCCTGCCCGCCGGCCTGCACGGTGCCGCCTTTGTCGAGACACCACTGCAGGCGAGCGTCATGGCCGATACCCTGGCCCGGTTGACAGAAGACTCGACCGCCCGAGAGCGCGTCGGCCGCGCCGCACGTGAGTATGTGAGCCGGCACCACACTCAGGCGCGTGTCAATCTGCTGGTTGACCAGGTCTATGACCGGGTCCTCACGCCGGCGCGGTCATCTTCTGCCCCGCGACCACATGGCGGCGCGACCTCTCCTCTCCCCTCCCCGGCCCAGGCCCCCTGACGTGAAAATCACCTTCATCGGCACGCGCGGCCTGCCGGCCGCCTACTCCGGCTTCGAGACGGCGGTGGAGAACATCGGCGCCCGCCTCGCGGCGCGCGGCCACGACGTTACCGTGTACTGCCGCCCGCACATGGTTGACGGCCGTCACGAGCACTACCGCGGCATGCGTCTGGTCTACCTGCCCACCGTGGCCAACAAGTACCTCGACACCCTGGTACATACGTTCGTGTGCACCCTCCACATGGCGGCGCTGCGCCGGCCCGACGCGGCGATCTACTTCATCGCCGGCAACAGCCCGCTGGCCGGCCTGAGCCGTGTTCTGGGAGTGCCCAGCGTTCTCAACGTCGACGGTCTCGACTCGCGGCGCGCCAAGTGGAACCGTCATGCGCGCCTTTACCTGCGCTGGGCGGAGCGCAACGCGCCCCGTTTCGCCAGCGCCACCGTGACCGACTCGCGCAGCGTGCAGCGCCTCTACCGCGAAGAGCACGGGTACGAGACGCACTTCATTCCCTACGGATCGGATCTCGACGGCAGCGATTCAGGTGAACACCTGCAGAGGCTCGGTCTGCGGCCGCGCGAGTACGTCCTGTTCGTGGGGCGCCTCGTGCCCGAGAACAACGCCCACGTGCTGGTGGAGGCCTTCGCCGGGCTCGACACCCAGCTCAAGCTGGTGGTCGTCGGCGATGCGCCCTATGCACACGACTACCAGCAGCGCCTGCGAGCCAGCGCCAACGGAGGCGTCGTGTTCACCGGCTACCAGTTCGGCGCCGCCTATCGCGAGCTTCTCAGGGGCGCCGCCCTGTTCGTAGCGCCCACCGAGGTCGGCGGCACGCACCCCGTGATCGTGGAGGCCATGGCCGCCGGCAACTGCATCGTGGTCAACGATCATCCTCCCAACCTGGAGGCCATCGGCGACGCCGGCGTGCCCTACCCGGGATGTGAGGGTGCGGCCGGCCTGCGGCGTGTGCTGGCCGGCTTGCTCGCCGACCCCCAGCGGGTGCAGCAGTATCGCGCCGCCGCCGCCGAGCGCGCTCGCGCCATCTACTCATGGGACGCCGTTACCGATGCCTATGAGCAGCTCGCCATGAAGGTCGCCGCGCGGGTGCCCGGCGTTAACGCCGTGAGGGGGAAGGTACCATGACCTATGACCTGGACGCCCTGCGCCGCTTCATCGACGCGCGGCGCGGCGCCGTCGCGCCCGAGGCGCTCACCGACTGGCGCGCCCCGGAGCTCCTCAGCCTGGGCTGGATGCTGAGCCGGCGCCTGACTCGCGGCGCGCTGCTGCGCGCCCGTCTGGGCGAGGCCGCCGGCCTCGTGTTCTGCGAGCGCGGGGTGAGGGTCTCACACGCCCGCCACGTGCGCGCCGGCCGCGACCTCAATCTGGAGGAAGGCTGCTCCATCATGGGTCTCAGCAAGCGCGGCATCGTGTTCGGCGAACGCTGTACCGTGGGCCGCGGCGCCATGATCGCGCCCACCGGCGTGTTCGGCGGCGAACCCGGCGAGGGATTCAGCCTGGGCGACAACTCCAATGTGGGCCACTACGCCGTGATCGGCTGCTCCGGGTACGTCGAGGTGGGCGCCCGCGTGCTCATGGGTCCGCACGTCTGCCTGCTCGCCGAGAACCACAACTTCGACGATCTCGCGCGGCCCATCAAGGATCAGGGCGTAAGTCGCCGCGGCATCGTCGTGGAGGACGACGTGTGGCTGGGCGCCGGAGCCATCGTGCTCGCCGGCGTCACCATCGGCCACAACAGCGTGGTGGCCGCCGGCTCGGTAGTTACGCATGACGTGCCGCCCTTCGCCGTGGTGGGCGGGGCGCCGGCGCGTGTGCTGCGCACCCGCGGCGCCGCCGCCGAGAGCCCCGAGAGGCCTGCGTGAAGGCACTCATCGACGCCCACATGCTCGGCAACCACGAGACCGGCAACGAGACCTACATCGCCGGTCTGCTCCAGGGCCTCGCCGAGCTGGGGTCACGGCAGGCCGTGGCGCTGCACGACGCACGCGCCTGCCCTCCCGGGCACGAGATGCATGTGCTGCCGGGGCGCGGCAACACGGCTCGCCTGCTGCGCGAGTTGCCGGCGCTGGCGCGTGAGACGCAGGCGTCGCTGATCCACTGCACCTATGTGGCGCCGCCGTTCTCTCCGGTGCCCACAGTCGTGACCGTGCACGACCTCTCGTTTCTGCGCTGGCCCGAGGCCTTCACCTGGCGCGACCGGGCGCTCTTGAGCACCGCCGTGCCTTACTGCGCGCGGCGTGCCGCGGCGCTCATCGTGCCGTCGGCCCACGCCCGCGACGAGATGGTCGGTCTGCTGGGCGTGCCCGAGCAGCGCATACACGTGACACCCGAGGGGTGCGCGGCCCGTTTCGCGCCGGCGCCGGCGGAGCTGCGTGACGAGGCCCTGCGTCGCTACGGCATCGACGGCCCCTACGTGCTGGCCGTCGGTAACCTGCAGCCACGCAAGAACCTGGACCGCCTGCTCTCGGCCTGGCGTCTCCTGCGCGACTCCGAGGGCCTGAGCGGCTGCACGCTGGTGCTGGCCGGCGGCTACCACGGCCGGCGCGCGCCGGTCGCGCGGCTCGTTGAACACCACGGCTTGAGCCGCGAGGTGCTCCTCGCCGGCTACGTGCACGAGGAGCATCTGCCGGCGCTCTACTCCGCTGCCACGGTGTTCGTGCACCCGTCCCTGTACGAAGGCTTTGGCCTGCCGGTGCTGGAGGCCATGGCCTGCGGCGCGCCCGTAGCCTGCTCGCGGGCCGCGTCGCTGCCCGAGGTGGCCGGTGAGGCGGCCGTGCTGTTCGACCCTCTCGACGTCGAGGCCATCGCCGCGGCGCTCGGCGCACTTCTGGCCGACGAAAAGTCGCGAACCGTGTTCGCGGCTCGCGGACGAGCCCGGGCAGAGCAGTTTAGCTGGAGAGACTGCGCGCGGCGCACCCTGGCCGCCTACGAGGCGGCGCTCGCCTGAGGCGACGGGCTGCCAGACGGACCAGCCTGCGAGCACCGCCTGCCGGCGGCCGAGCACGGCAGACGGTGGCCCCGGCCGAGACTACGGAGTGTGCACCACCCGTTTGGCGCTCGTGATGAGCCCGTCACAGACCACGCGATACGACGCGATGGCGGTCTGGGAGACCCTCAGCGAGTAGGCCCCTTTGGCACTGGTGGTCACGCTCGTCACCGTGCGCCACGACGATCCCTTGAGCTTCCGCTGCACGAGCAGCCTCTGCCCCGCTATGGCGCCGACCTTGCCGTTCTTGAGAACGCCCGACAGGCTGAAGCGAGTCGAGCGGTGCGCGTGCGAGGGTGCCGAGAGCGTCAGCGAGTTGCCCCCGGCGAAGGCGTACCAGCTCAGCTTGCGGTGCCCCGAAGTCTCGGTGAGACCCATGTAACTGCCGTGCTGCGCGCCCCGCGCCTTTAGGTCCTGCACCTCGAACCAGAGCAGTGCCTTCACCTGCGGATACTTCTTGGCCACGAACGCATAGGCCTGGGTGAGGTAGCGCGCCTGGTCGGCCGCCGACACGACCCTGCCGAACACCGACTGCGGGTGCGTGTCGTAGCCGTACTCAGTGAGGTAGAAGGGCTTGCCGGGAAACAGCTTGAGGAGCACGTTGAGGTTGCCCAGCGTGACGATGCCCGAGGGATGCTTGGCCGGCAGGCTGGTCGGCAGGGGGTTCCCGAGGGGCAGCACGTAGGGATGGTGGGAGTAGGCGTCGCAGTACTTGGCCGCCCCATTCTGGCTAAGCCAGGTCGCGAAGGCCAGCGGCGACGTGCTGCCCGCGTCGCCGTAGCCCCGTGGGCAGGTGGCCCCGGCGATCACCTGGGCGCTGCTCGACCCGCGCTTGGCGCCGTCGTAGAAGGCCTGCAGCATCTTCAGGTAGACCTGCTCGGCGTAGTGGGCGTTGCCGTGTTGCGTCTGCGGATACAGCGAGAGGCCCAGATTGGGCTCGTTCCAGCACTCAAAGTAGTTCACGGAGCCGGCGAAGTGCGAGGCCAGAAAGGCGCCCAGGTCGTCGAACTGGGTGCTCACCGTGGAGTTGGCGATGTTCATCGCGTAATTGGACTGGTAGCCCTTCGCCTGCGGGGCGGGCGGCGAGTTCCAGAGCACCGAGTTGCTGGCCCACTGCGGAACGCTGACGAGCGTGAAGATGATGTTGATATTGGCGGCTCGCAGGTCGCTGACGATGGTGTCGAGCTGGGCGAGGTAGGCGTCGTTGTAGCCATCGCCGTTGGCGTCGGCCGCGGTAGGGCTATACGGCGGCGCCGTGGGCTGCAGCTTGGACCAGTACACCATGATGCGCGTCCAGCGCGCGCCCAGCCGCGTGGGGCCCATCTCCGTGACCCAGGCCGGCACCTGCGAAAGGTCTACATCGGCCAGAGTCTCCAGCCGCCAGTCGGTAACGCCCTTGCCCAGGGTGCTTGCCTGCGCCACCCCCCCGGGAAGCTCCGCGCAGGCAAGCAGCACGAGAACCGCGACGAGCACGGCGAGAGCTGCTGTGCCTACAATGTTCCGGGTGCGAGATAAGGGTGAGCTGCTGGGCGTCATGCACGTTCCTCCAGGTACCAGTTGTAGGCCAGACGTATGCCTTCTTCGAGACTCACTTGCGGTTTCCACCCTAGACGGCTCAGGCGGCTTACGTCCATGAGCTTGCGCGGCGTGCCGTCGGGGCGGCTGTCGTCCCATTCGATGGGTCCGGAGTGGCCCACCACGCGCTGCACGAGCCGCGCGAGATCGGCGATCGTGAGGTCTTCTCCGCAGCCCACGTTGAGCATGCCGTCGGGCACGGCGGCGGCCGATACATTCTCGAGGCAGAAGACCACCGCACGGCCCACGTCGTCGACGTACAGAAACTCGCGCCGCGGCGATCCGCTGCCCCACAGGGTCACGGTGGCGCCCGTGGCCTTGGCCTCGTGAAACTTGCGGATGAGGGCCGGCAGCACGTGACTGGTCTTCAGGTCGAAGTTGTCGCCCGGCCCGTACAGGTTGGTGGGCATGAGCGAGAGGTACTCGGTGCCATACTCCCGGTTGAGGCTGCGGCACATCTCAATGCCAGCGATCTTGGCGATCGCGTAGGCGCGGTTGGTCTCTTCCAGGGGCGCCGTGAGCAGGTACTCCTCGCGCAAGGGTTGTGGGGCCTCGCGCGGATAGATGCACGAGCTGCCCAGGAAGATGAGCCGCTGCACCCCCGCGGCGAAAGCCTGGCCGATGACGTTGGCCTCGATAAGCAGGTTCTGATACACGAACTCCCAGGGCTGTTCCCAGTTGGCCAGAATGCCCCCCACCTTGGCGGCGGCCACCACGACCACGTCGAACTTCTGCTCGCTGAAGAAGCGGTGCGCAGCGTGCTGATCGGTGAGATCGAGCTGGCCGAGGTCGCGAGTGACCAGGTTCTCGTAGCCTGCCTCGTGCAGAGCCCGCAGAATGGCGCTGCCCACCAGGCCGGCGTGACCGGCGAGGTAGATGCGTTGCATCTTCTGGGAGCGGGTGGCCACGGCGGCATTCTACCAGCCCTGCCGGTGGCCTGCGCGCCGCCTAACACAGGCTGAACGGTCGTTACGCAGCGGCGCAGCCGCTCAGCCGGGTGGCGCGCGCCGGCGGAGTCCACGAAATCGCCGCTTAGGCGCGTCCGGCCCGCACCAGCGCTATGAGGGCGTCGACCAGCCGCGCTTCGGGCAGCGCCTCCACGCGCTCGCCGTGATCGAACAGCACGCCCTCGCCCGCGCCGGCGGCGATGCCATAGTCGGCATGCCGTGCCTCTTCGGGGCCGTTTACGCGGCAGCCCATGACGGCCACCGTGAGCGCCGCACCGGCCAGCTCCGGGTCGGCGTCCAAGCGACGCTCCACCTCCTCGGCCAGCCGCACGATATCCACCTCCGTGCGCCCGCAGGTGGGGCACGAGATCACCTCCGGGCCGCGGCGCCGCAGGCCCAGCGCGGCCAGGATCTTGTAGGCGACCCGCACCTCCTCCACCGGGTCGCCGGTGAGGCTCACGCGAATCGTGTCGCCGATGCCTTCGGCCAAGAGCGTGCCTATGCCCACGGCGCTCTTGATGGCGCCGCTCCACACCGTGCCGGCCTCCGTAACGCCCACGTGCAGCGGCGCCTCGCTGCGTTCGGCCAACAGCCGGTACGCGGCCAGCGTGGTCGGCACGCTGGAGCTCTTTACGCTGATCTTGTACGCCCCAAAGCCCCAGCCGTCGAACTGGTCCGCCCAGCGTAGCGCGGCCTCCACGAGGGCGTCCGCCGGCTGGCGCGTGGCCTTGTCACGCAGATCCCGGGGTAGCGAGCCGGCGTTGACGCCGATGCGGATCGTCACTGGGGCCTCGGCGGCGGCACGCACGATCTCGTGCACATGGCTGGCCGCCATGGTGCCGGGGTTGATGCGCACGCCCGCCGCGCCGCGCGCGATCGCCGCGAGGGCCAGGCGCCAGTCGTAGTGGATGTCGGCGATGATGGGCGCCGGAGCCTCGCGCACGATGCGCGCAAACGCCGCCTCCTCCGCGGCCGTCGGCAGGCTCACACGCACGATCTCGCAACCGGCGTCTATCAGAGCGCGGATCTGCGCCAGCGTCGCCGCCGCGTCGCCGGTCTTGGTGCACGTCATGGACTGCACAGCCACCGGGGCACCGCCACCCACCGGCACCGGGCCCACGGTGATCTGGCGGACGCTAGGCACGGGGGGCTGTAGAGGGGCGGTGGGTGGGCGGCAGCGGCGGCGCGGGGGCGTTCGCGCGATACCACTGCCACGTGGCCGCGAGCCCGTCGCCGAAGGCCGTGCCCGCCTCCCAGCCGAGGACCCATCTGGCTCTGCCCACGTCGGCGCGCGAATGACGGATGTCTCCGGCCCGCGCCGCCGCGAAGCGGCGCTCGAGGCGCCCGCCCGCCAGCTCCTCGAGACGGTCCAGAATGCCCAGCAAGCTCGTCGCCCTCCCGGAACCCACGTTGAGCACCATGACGCCGCTAAGGGGCCTCTGGAGCGCTCTCAGGATGGCCTTGACCACATCCTCGACGTAGATGAAGTCACGCGTCTGCCGGCCGTCGCCGTTGATGGTCACCGGCGCGGCCGCGGCGGCGGCGCTCAAGAAGCGGCTGATCACGCCCGAGTACTCCGAGCTGGGGTCCTGGCGCGGGCCATACACGTTGAAGAAGCGCAGGCATACGGCGGCCATCTGGCCGGCCTCGGCCGCCGCCGCGCAGGTCTCTTCCGCGGCCAGCTTGGCCTCGGCGTAGGGGCTCAGCGGTTGTGGCGGGCACGACTCGGCCACCGGCAGCCGTTCCACGTCGCCGTACAGCGCGCAGCTCGAGGCCAGCACGAAGCGCGGCACGTGCGCGTCTACCGCCTGGCGCACCGTGTTCACGGTACCGCCATGGGTAACGCTGTTGCTGCCCACGGGGTCTTCCAGCGAACGCGTGACCGAGGCCACCGCGGCCAGGTGACAGACCCCCGCGCAGCCCTCCAGTGCAGAGCGCATCTTCGCCTCGTCGCGCACGTCGCCGGCGACCAGCTGAAAGCGTCCACCGTATTCCGCCGCCAGCGCCTCCACCCCACGCAGGTTCTCCGGCTTCCCGGTGCTGAAGTCGTCGAGCACGCGCACGTCGTTCCCGGCCGCCAGCAGGCCGCGCACCAGGTGGGAGCCAATGAACCCGGCACCGCCGGTGACCAGAATAACGTCGCTCATCCGCCGAACAGCCGCTTCACGTCGTTGAAGGTCAGGAAGATGAAGAGCATGACGAGCAGCACGGTGCCGAACGCGACGAGACGCTCGAGCACCCGTGGGTCGACCCGTCGGCCGCGCACCCGTTCCACCACATTCACGGCGATGTGACCACCGTCGAACGGCAGAATGGGTAGCAGGTTGATGAGGCCCAGGTTGAAGCTCAGGTAGGCGAGGAGGATGGGATACACGCCGGACGCCACGTACTGCTGGCTCACCGAGACAATGCCCACGGGACCTGCGGCGCCGTTGGGGCCGGTGACGCTGATCTTGCCCGACAGCAGCCACCAGAACCCCTTGAATGTGCCCACGACCACATCTTTGAAGCCCGGAGTGGCACTGGACCCGGCCAGGCCGATCCACACTGCCCTCAGCGGACCGGGGCGCGCATAGGCGGTGCCGGCACCCACCCCCAGAAAGCCCTCGCCGTGGGCCGTCGGATTCTCGACTAGCTTGACCAGGACGGTGCGCTGGGCGGTGGCTCCGGCCGGCACATAGGTGAGCGCGATCGTCTTGTGCAGACGCGCGCGGAAGTACGACGACGCCTGGCCCCAGGTAGTCCAGCGTTGGCCGTCGGCGCCCACCAGAGTGGCGCCGGCGGTGAGGCCGGCCTTGGCGGCCGGGCCCCCCGCCACCACCTGATCGACCTTGAGCGTGGCGGTCGGCACGCCCTGTATGCCGATGAACAGCACGAGAATGACGGCCGCCACCACGAAATTCATGGCTGGTCCGGCGGCGATCGTGATGTTGCGCTTCCACACCGCCTTCTTGAAGTACACGCGCTCGCCGGTGTCTGGTGGCACCTCTTCTTCGGGCGTCATGCCACTGATCTTGCAGAAGCCGCCCAGCGGGATCACGCCGATGCCGTACTCCGTGTCGCCCCACGTGTGCCGCACGGCCGCCGGCGGAAAGCCCAGGTAGAACTTCTCTACCCGCATGCCGAACGCCTTGGCGGCGAGGAAGTGGCCCAGCTCGTGCACCGTGATGAGCAACGCCAGACCCAGAATCGCCACCAGCCAGGTCCACAGCCCCAGAAGAAGGGTCGCCAGCACGGCGACGCCCAGCAGCAGCGACCACGGGCTCAGAGAGCGCGGCGGCCCGTCTGGCCCGGCGGCCCGTTCGACCTTCTTGGTGCGCTCTTGCGTCATGTGCTCCTTGTTCCCGGCTTCTGGCATCTTTCCCCGGGCGGCCACGCCACTCTCATGGCGCGTGGCGCGGGCGCCGCGGGGCAGCGCCGCCGGCCGAGCCCAGGCTCTGCCGGCGGCGCTCACGCTCAGCGCGGTCGGGCGGCAGCCTCGCCGGCGAACTTGCGTGCCTCGAGGTCGCAGGCGTACACATCGTCCAGGCCCTCAATGACCTCGTCGCCCAGCCACGTGAGGCACTTCTCCACTACCTCGGCGATCTCCAGAAAAGCCAGCCGTCCATCGAGAAAGGCCTTCACCGCGATCTCGTTGGCGGCGTTCAGCACGATGGGCCCGGCGAGCGTGCGCGTGTCTTCACCGGCGGCCGCCGCCCGGCCGGTCTCGGCGGCGGCCGCCCGGCCAGCCTCTCGCGCCAGTGCGAGGCAGCGGAAGGTCTCGTTGTCGGGGCGGTCGAAGGTGAGCTGGCCGGCGAACACGTCGAGACGGCGCACCATGGGCAGGGCGGGTCGCGACGGATAGGCGAGTGCGTAGCCGATGGGCACGCGCATGTCGGGCACCCCCAGATGCGCGAACACGGCACCGTCGGCGAAGCGCACCATGCTGTGCACGACGCTCTGCGGGTTCAGCACCACCGTGATGCTGTCGTATGGCACAGCGAAGAGGTAGTGCGCCTCTATGACTTCGAGGCCTTTGTTCATGAGCGTGGCCGAGTCGATGCTGATCTTGGGGCCCATCGACCAGGTGGGGTGGGCGAGCGCTTCTCCCGGGTCAACTGCGCCCAGATCCGCGGCCTTGCGGCCGCGGAAGGGGCCGCCGGACCCGGTGAGGAGGATCTCCTCGACAAGGCGGTCCGGCCCTCCTGCGGCGGCTCCGGCGCCGGCCAGCACGCACTGGTAGATGGCGCTGTGCTCGCTGTCTACCGGCAGGATCAGCGAGCCGCTGCGGCGCGCCGCCTCTAGCACAAACGGCCCGCCGGCGACCATGCTTTCCTTGTTGGCCAGCGCTAGAACGGCACCGACCTCAAGGGTCGCCATGGTGGCGCGCAGCCCGGCGGCACCGACGATGCCGTTGAGCACCGTGAGCGTGGCGCCGGCGGCCGCGGCTTCTTGAGCGGCATGGGCGATGAGCTCGTGCACGCCGACGTCGCCGGAGTGCACCGTGAGCTCAGGCTCGCGCGTGGCCGCCTCGGCCGCCGCCTTGGCGTTGTGCAAGCACACATGGCGCACGCCGTGGCGCCGGGCCTGCTCCAGAAGGAGGTCCACGTTGGCGCCGGCCGCCAGGCCGGCAAGGTTGCAGTGTGAGATCGCTCCAAGGGCCTCGAGCGCCTGCCGGCCGATCGACCCGGTCGACCCCAAGATGAGGATGCTCCTGGGAGCGGGAGAGGTATCTGTATCAACCATCATTCAAGGGTACCACGAGCTCGCCGGCGCTAGCGCGGCAGGCGCGGCAACCGGGCCAGCACCTCGGCGGTGCTCTGCGCGGCCGGTCGAACGTTCACCGAGTAGGCGGCGCGCACCAGCGCCGTCGGGTATTGGAGCCCGCCACAGCGCTGCAGCGTGGCAGCATCGAGGTGAGCCGCCTGGCAGAGGTGCACCACCACGTCGGGCACCACATGCTGGCGCCGCCAGTACTCCACGGTGGCCGTAGGGATGGGCGCCAGCGCGTCGCCGTGCGGCGTGCCGTTGAGGAGCGTGGAGTTGGCGGCGATCTTGCCCGGCCAGAAGAAGTAAAGGCCCGGCTCCTTGAAGTAGATGAGAAGCCTGTCTCCCGGCTTGGTGGTGCGCGCCAGGTCGGTGCGAAACTCCTCGAGAAAGCGGTAGCTCGCCGGTGTGGCGCGCAAACCGAGCCAGGGCCCAAAGTTGACCGCCTTGGTGAGCCGCCCGTACGAGACGCCGCCGATCTGGTACTGGAACTGAAAGACGATCAGCACGGCCACGACGGCGGCGAGGCCGGCGAAAGCGAGCCACGCTCCGCGAGGCGTGCCGGCGTAGTACGAGGGCGGCGCTCGTCCGGCGACCTCCTCCGCACCGCCTCTCCATCGTCTCCCCGGCGGCGTTTACGCCAGCGGCGCGGCGACTCACGGGACTCTCGGCGCCACGCTGCGCGCCGGCGTGCGCCGCCGGCTCCCCCAGCAGCGCCCACGCCACGAAGAGGCCGCTGACGACCAGCGCGGGGTACAGCCCCGTGGCGCCGTGTACAAACCCGGCGCTACTTGTGTAGCCGGTCATCGCCGCGGCCACCATGGCCGGCACCCACACCCAGATGAGCATCTTGGCACCCATCTCGCGCCGCACGTGCGGAATGAACAGGTACAGGTATGGCGCCAGAAGCCCGTAGACGAGAACGAACCCGGCGGCGCTGACGTGCGGCCGCTCTCCGGCCATGAACAGAGCCCCCGGCAGGAGCAGGAGCAACAGACGCCCTACCCGCGCTCGCCAGCGGAAGACGAGATACGCGGCCACCAGACCCACGAGGAGAATAGGCTGCGAGCCCAGGAACTCGAGCAAACCCCGGGCCACCACAAAGGCCTTGCCGGCGCCTCCAAGCTGGTGGAGAACGCCGGCCCCTTCCATGGTGTAGTGCCAGCTACGCACCACGTTGGCGGTCCCCGCGACGACGACCAGCGCCGCGCAGATCAGCAGGGGCACGGCGCCGCCCAGGGCGTAGGCGATGAGCGTCTTGCGGGCGGGCAGCCCCGTAGGGGGGTCGTCAGGACGCGGATCGTAGGCCATGCTCCAGTGCCCGCCGGCGATCATGGCCGCGGCTTGACGGCCCTGCGCGAGCACGAAGGCGATGGCTACGAACGGCATGATGAACAGCAGCGTGGGATAGGCGATCACCGCCAGGGCGTGGCATACGCCTGCCGCCAGTGCGTAGCGCCAGCCACGGCCGCCCACCACTACCCACAGACCGAGCACAAACCCCAGCGTCAGAAAGCCTGCCGCCAGGGTGTTGTAGGTGAGGTCTGTGACGCTCCAGAACACGAACGCGGTGCCAACCGCGGCGGAGGCCAGGGCGATCTGCCAGCGAATCTGCGTGCGCATCCAGAGAAACACGCAGGCGCTCACGGCCACCACAAAGGCGAGGTAGAGATAGCGCATGAACAGAAAAATGCCCGTGGCGTCGCCGCCGCCGGCCAGGGCGTACACCTTCACGAGTGGGTAGGTGAGAAAGCCGGCGACCATGGCGAGGTTCATCTCGTTCACGAAGGGACGGTCGCCGAGCGCCCAGCGCCACGGCACGAGCACCGCGAACGCCTCGTGCTGGAGATCGACGCCGAAGCCGAGGCGATACCAGGTGAAGCCGACGGCCGCCACCGCCAGAGCCAGAGCGGCGGCCGTAAGCAACTTGCTCCTTGTCTCGATCGCCCAGCCTCCCCGGTCATGCTCGGTGCCAGCCTCGCAGCCCTCACCTTGCGGCAATATCTGACGATGTAGATTAACATAGCGGTCGTGCTCGGCCGCGCTAGCCGCGGGCACGGGATAGGGGGCCAACGCATGGGGCGGTGCGCGTGAGAGCCGCTCCAAGGCGGGAACGCCGGTTGCATCCGGAGGATTCGGGAGGAGCTTCAGTGGCGGAAGTCAGATTGGGAGATCGCCTCGTCGGCGACGGCCATCCGTGCATGGTGATCGCCGAGATCGGCATCAACCACAACGGCGACGTCGAGCTCGCCAAGAAGCTCATCGACGTCGCCTACGTGGCGGGCTGCGAGGCCGTCAAGTTCCAGAAGCGCACCATCGACGTGGTCTACACGCCCGAGGAGCTGGCCAAGCCGCGGGAAAGCCCGTTCGGCGAGACCAACGGCGACCTGAAGCGCGGCTGGAGTTCGGCCAGACGGAGTATGAGCAGATCGACGAGTACTGCCGCAGCAAACGGACATGCCCTGGTTGGCTTCCTGCTGGGACGAGGCCTCGGTGGACTTCATCGAGCCAGTTCGATCCGCCCTGCTACAAGATCGCCTCGGCCTGCCTCACCGACGACGAGCTGCTGCGCCACACCGCGCCAAGGGCCGCCGATCGTTCTCTCGACCGGCATGAGCACGCTGGAGCAGATCGACCATGCGGTCGAGGTGCTGGGCACGAAGGACCTGGTGCTCCTGCATTGCTGCAGCGCTTACCCCGCGCAACTACGAGGAGCTGAACCTGCGTGTGATCCCGACGCTGCGCGAGCGGTACGCCGTGCCGGTGGGCTACTCCGGCCACGAGACGGGTTTGCCTTCTTCGGTGGCCGCGGCGGCCTTGGGGCATGCATCGTGGAGCGCCACATCACGCTCGACCGCGCCATGTGGGGCTCCGACCAGGCGGCCTCGCTGGAACCCAACGGCATCATGCGTCTGGTGCGCGACATCCGGCTGGTCGAGAAGCCATGGGCGACGGCGCCAACGGATCTTGCGGAGCGTTGAAGGTCGCCTCTACTGCAGAAGCTGCGTCGCGTTCGGGCGCTGAGGCGCTCGGACCATCAGGGCCGTCGCCATGGACGTCGACGGCGTCCTGACTGACGGAACCGTCACCCTCGACGAGCGGGGCCACGAGTCCAAAGCGGCTGGCCTTCGCGGACATCATGGGGGTATCACTGCGGGCGCCGCGCGGGGCTGCACCTTCGCGCTCATCTCTGGCGAGTCGGGACCACGTGCTCGCAGTGTCATCGCCGCCAAGCTAGGCATCAGCGATGTCTACGGCGGCTGCACAGGACAAGGCCGGCGCGCTGCGCGACTTCGCCGCCGCCCGCGGGCTCGACCTCAGTGAGGTCTGCTTCATCGGCGACGACGTGAATGATGTGCCCGCCCTGGCAATTGTGCGGCTTGTCCGCGGCTCCCGCCGACGCGCACGCCGCAGCGCGCGAAAAGGCCACGCTGGTGGCCCAGCGGCCGGGCCGGCGCCGTGCGCGAGGTGCTGCGAACGATCATCGACGGCCTGCTGGCCAGCACGACAGACCCGATGGAGCGGCCGTCAAGCTTTCTGACTACGTCGCGCGCTTCGTGCGCGAGCAGGGCGTGACGCACCTGTTCTGCGTCCCGGGCGGCGGGGCGATGCACCTGAACGACTCGGCCGGGCACACTGCGCGGCCTCACGTGCGTGTACAACCTTCACGAGCAGGCCAGCGCGGTGGCTGCGGAGGCGTATGCGAGGGTCCACGGAGGGCTGGGCGCGGCGCTCGTAACGAGCGGGCCGGGCTCCACGAACGCCGTCACCGGCGTACTGGCCGCCTGGCTCGACTCTACTCCCTGCCTCTTCATCTCGGGGCAGGTCAAGACTGCCGACCTCAAGGCCGAATCCGCGCCTCCGCCAAGTGGGCTCCCAGGAGGTGGACATCTGCTCCGTGGTGGCACCGATAACGAAGTACGCCGTCACGGTCAGGCATCCACGTGAGATCAGCGTTTCACTTAGAGACCGCCGTGAGGCTGGCCCGCGCAGGGCGCCCGGGACCGGTGTGGATCGACATCCCCCTTGACGTGCAGGCGGCCATCGTCGACCCGGACGATCTACCCACCTCCGACGAGTCATGGGCGCGGCTCGAGCCGAGCACGGCCAAGGTCTTGCGAGGTAGCGCCTTGCACCAGGTCGTGCAGACAGTAGCCGGCAACCTTGCCCGGGCAGAACGACCGGTCATCCTCGCCGGCAACGGCATACGCATCGCCGGCGCGGCAGCCGGCTTCGCGGAGGTAATGGACAACGGCCGGCGCCCCCGTGCTTACCACACGGCTCGGTGTCGACCTCCTGCCGGCCGACCGACGCACTGTGCTTTGGCGCGCCCGGCATGCTTGCCACGCGCGCCGCCAACTACGTGCTGCAGAACTGCGACTTCTTGCTCGCCATCGGCGCACGTCTCGACCAAAACCTCGTGGCTTACGCACCACGCAACCTCGCCAGGGGCGCGATCAAGGCCATGGTGAACATCGATGACGCCGAGATTGAGCGGCTGCACGGCGTCATAGACATCCCGGTGTGCGCCGACGCCGGGGAGTTCATCGAGGAGCTCCTGGGCTACGCCCGCGAAGGGTCATACGCGAGGGAGCCCTGGCTCAGCCGCTGTCGTGCGTGGCGGTCGTCGTATCCGTTCGTGACCGCCGACAGCACCAAGTGCGCGGACGATGCCGGGCTCCTCAGCGTGTACCGCTTCTCGCGCGCTCTCTCCGATGAGTTGAGCGAGGGCGACGTCGTCCTCCCCGGTAGCTCGGGGGCCGCCTGCGAGGTCTTTCTCACGGCGCTGCAGACAAAGCCCGGTCAGCGCGTGTTTCACAACAAGGGTACCGGCGCCATGGGCTTCGGCCCGCCGGCTGCCATCGGCGCCTGTCTGGCCGCGGGCGGCAGGCGCGTGATCTGCGTCGACGGCGACGGCGGCTTTCAGTTCAACGCGCAGGAGCTGGAGACGATCAAACGGTTGCGGCTGCCGATCAAGTTCTTCGTCGTCGATAACGCGGGGTACGCATGCATCCGCCAGTCGCAGGCCAACCACTTCGGCAGGCTGGCGGGCGCCGACGAACCGAGCGGACTCACACTGCCCCCAGTGCGCGGGGTAGCTCGCGCCTACGGCATCCCGGCCAGCCGTGTTTCTAATCGTGCCGGCCTGCGCCGGCGGCTGCGTGCCGTGCTCACGGCCGAGGGCCCTCACATCTGCGAGGTCACGGTGGCGCCGGACGAGGAACGCATGCCCAGGGTGCAGTCGGCGGTGCGGCCAGACGGCTCACTGGTGTCGCGGCCGCTGGAAGACATGTGGCCGTTTCTGCCACGCGACGAGTACTTGAGCAATATGATCGTGCGGCCGGTGGAGGAATGAGCGTGCCGCGCCCGGAAGGCCCGTCCCAATCTGACTCGTGGCGACCTCTGACCGTGGTGGTCTCGCCGGAGTGGCTCGAGACCGGCTTGATGGCCGACATGGTGGCAGAGGTGACGCGCCGCGAGCGCATGCTGTTCGACGAGCTCGCCGGAGGGGCCACGACCCCCGTCGTGCTATTCGGCGCCGGCCATCTCGGCCGGCGCACTCTGGCCGGCTTGCGACACGTCGGCGTGCAGCCGCTGGCCTTCGTCGACAACAACGCTGCACTTCAGGGGTGCGAGATCGACGGCCTCGCCGTGCACGCTCCCGCGGACGCCGCCACGCGCTTCGCCCATGCGGCGTTTGTTGTTACGGTGTGGAGTCCAGTGCGGGCCCTGGCGTTCGCTCCAGTCTCGCGCCAGCTCAAGGAGCTTGGAGCAGAGCGCGTGGTGTCATTCGTACCCCTGTTCTGGAAGTACGCCGACGAGTTTCTGCCATACGATTGTCTTGATCTTCCGCACAAGGTCTACGAGGCCGCTGATGCGTATCGTGCGGCCTTCGGACTCTTGCGAGACGATGCCTCCCGGGCCGAGTTCCTCCTTCAGCTCTGCCGACTTCTTTCTCAGATGGATACCGTGGATCTACCTCGCGGCCTGGCGAGTGGCTACTTCCCTTCCGACCTGATCCACCTTGGTGAAGGCGAGTTCTTTGTGGACTGCGGCGCCTACGATGGAGACACCCTTGAGGAGTTCCGGGCGGAAAGCCGCGGCAGGTTCGCAGGAGTCGCTGCCTTCGAGCCTGACCCCGCTGCCGCAAAGAGGCTGGTCGACCTCGTGGGAGGCCTGCCGCCGGAGCTGAGCGCGCGCATTCACGTCGAGCGAGCAGCGGTCGGCGCCACCGACGGCCTGGCTGCGTTTGCTGCCCACGGCGGTCCCGGTTCGCGCGTCTCGGCAAAGGGCTCCCTCGCCGTCAAGCAGGTGGCCCTCGATTCTGCTTTGGTGGGCAGGACACCGACGTTCGTGAAGATGGACGTGGAGGGTTCCGAGGTAGCAGCCCTCTACGGCTCCCGGCGCCTCATAGCCCGACACCGGCCGGTTCTGGCCGTGTGTGTCTACCATCTCCAAGCAGATCTCCATATGGTGCCAAACACCATCTCGGCGCTCTGTCCCAACTACTCCCTCTACTTGCGCCGGCGGGGTCCCGATGGCGACCTCGTGTGCTTCGCCGTGCCGGACGAACGGCTCAGGGCCGAAAGGCGGTCACTCCCATGACGCTGAACGAAGAGCTGGATGCACATGTCGCTGCTCTCACGGCGACCGTCTCGACCGCGGCGCCCCTTGTTGTGCAGATCGCCGACACGCTCTGTGCCGCGTTTGCCGCGGGTGGACGTCTTCTCCTTTGTGGCAACGGTGGCAGTGCGGCGGACGCACAGCATGTCGCCGCCGAGTTCGTTAACCATCTGCGGGCTGACCGCGACCCCCTCCCTGCCATTGCTCTTACTACGGACACGTCGGTGCTGACCTGCGTTGCCAACGACTCATGTTACGACGAGGTCTTCGCCCGCCAGGTCAAAGCATTCGCGCGCCACGGCGACGTGCTCCTCGCCCTGTCGACCAGCGGCCGGTCCGCCAACGTCCACGCGGCCCTCGTCGCGGCAAGGGCCGCAGGCGCGCTTACCGTTGGGCTTACTGGGGCTACGGGCAAAGCGCCGCTAAGCGGCCTCTGTGACATCCTCGTGGCCGTGCCCTCCGACGACTGCGCCCGCATCCAGGAGTGCCACGAGTTCCTCCTCCACGCCATCGCGGGGATGGTCGAGGTTGCGCTCTTCGAGGGCGGCGACCACACGTGTGGCGCGCCGGAGCTGGAGCGCGCGTGAATCGCTTTAGCGAACGCGTGCGAGAGCTGGTGGATGGCGGCTGGCGAAGAGCCGCCGAACGCAAGCGCACAGAGCTCCTGATGCGCATCACGTTGCCCACGGACGTGGCTCTCTTCGGTGCCGGCAGTCTGGGTAGAGATGTCAGGCACCGGATCGACGGCCGCCTGCGCCCTGTGGCATTCGTAGACAACAACCCCGAGCTTCGGGGAACGACGATCGAGGGTCTCCGAGTCCTCTCCCCAGCAGACGCGGTGGCGACGCTGGCCGATGATTGCCTCTGGCTGATCACTGTCTACACGAACAGCTTGGTGATACAGCAGTGCCGTGACCTCCATGTGCCCTGCGCGACCTGTGCCGAGCTCTCCTGGGTCTGCGGCGGCCCGGACTTTGCAGGCCTGGAGTTCGGTGAACCCGAAAGGCTCCTCGAGGACAAAGACAGCATCGTTCGTGCCGCCAACCTTTGGGCCGACGACGAATCATGCGCGGAGTTCGAGGCCCAGCTACGCTGGCGCCTGACTCTCGACTACTCGATGTTCGGGCCTCCACGTCCTCCGGCAGAGACCTACTTTGAGGACGACATCGCTACGCCTCTGGCTGACGAAGTGTTCGTCGATTGCGGTGCCTTCACCGGCGACACCATTGGCGCCTTCCTCGCAGCCCGTCACGGGCGGTTCAGGAGCATCGTTGCGATCGAGCCCGATACCGTCAACGTGTCGATCCTCCGCGAGCGCATCGCAGCCTGGAAGAGAGCTGGAGTCGAGCCGATATTCCTGGCACAGGCAGCGGCGGGATCGCGCCTGGAGACCCTCCTGTTCGACACCACGGGCACCGTATGCTCGCGAGTAGGATCCGGGCGCGATTCAGTGTAGGTCGTGCCCCTCGACGAGATCCTCGGCGGCCGCGAACCAACGTTCATCAAGTTCGACGTTGAGGGGGCCGAAAGAGAGGCCCTCCTGGGTGCTTCCGAGGTCCTTGCCCGGAACATGCCGGTATTGGCGGTATGCGCCTACCACAAGCCGCACGATCTCTGGGATCTCCCCCTGGTCATCCACTCGCTCGCACCTGAGTACTCCTTGTACCTGAGACGGTACAGCGACGAGCGCTGGGAGACGGTCTGCTATGCGGTGCCACCGGCACGCACCAATCGCTAGTCGCTAGTCGAAGTTGATACGTTCCTTCTCCACCACCAGAGGCCTCTTGTGCATCTGGGTGTGGATCGACCCAATGTACTCGCCGAGGATTCCGACGAAGAAGAGCTGGACCGCGCCGAAGAAGTAGATGCCGATGAGTAGCGGGGCCAGCCCCAAGCTGAAGGTGTTCCAGAACATCAGCTTGACCACCAGATAGATCAACGCCACGATGAAGCTGACAATAGAGAGTGCGAAACCGGCCATGGTGGCGAGGCGCAAGGGCACCTTAGAGTGGTTCGTGATGCCGAGCATGGCGGTGTCGTACAGCGTATAGAGATTGTTGTGGGTTTTGCCCCCGTGGCGTGCCGGCTGCACGTACTCGATTTCGGCGCGCGCGTAGCCGAAATCACAAACCAAGCCACGGAAGTAAGGGTACTGCTCGTCCGTGTCACGAAACTCTTCGACGACCTCACGGTCATAGAGTCCCCAGCCGGTGGAGTTCGGGATGAGATCGATATCCGTATCTGAGAGCCTGCCGATCAGCCAGTAGTAGAAGCGGCGCATGTGCCACGTGACGCGCGACTCCTCGCTGCCCTTCTTGATGCCAACGACGACTTTGAATCCTTCCTCCCACTTCGCGACGAACGCAGGAATGAGCTCCGGCGGATCTTGGAGGTCGGCAACACAGCCGATGACCGCGTCACCGCTTGCCTGAAGGAACCCGTGGTACGGCGAGCGGATGTGACCGAAGTTCCGCGTGTTGACGATGACCTTGACGTGCCTGTCGGCCGCGGCCAGCTCCCTGGAGGATGTCGACGGTGTTGTCACGTGGAGGCATTGTCGATGAAGAGGTGCTCGTAGTCGTGCTCGGGCAGAGACGAGGCCATCATCGCTTTCACCTGGCGATGCACTTCGCGCACGTTGGCTTCCTCGTTGTAGCAAGGCGTCAGGATCGTCAGATACGCCACTGCCTGCTCCTTTCTCGCGACATGCCGCGGAGAGTAGACATCAGCCGGGTGACCTTTAGCTCTTCCCGGCCACAGGCCGCTTGCCGCCGCGGAAGCTGAAGTACTTGTGACCCAGGTAGCTGGCCACCACGACAACGGCCATGAAGCCGGCTTGGATCTCATAGATGCTGAACGGCAGGGTGTGCAGGAGAATCGGCAGCGCCATAAGACCGAGCAGCAGCGTGATGACGTAGACCAGTGAGAAGCGCGGAAACTCGCGCAAGATCCTGCCCTTGCTCCGGAAGACGAAGATCCGGTAGCCGACGTAAGCGTTGATGACCGCGGGGATCCAGCCGATCACCAAGATAACTAGGTAGTGGATGTGGGCGTGTAGCAGGTATTCGAGCAGCGCCCAGACGCCGTACCCAAAAAGGGTGTTCCAACCGCCCACCACGAGGTAGAGGACCTGCTCGCGGCGGCGCACGAGAAGGCGTTTCACCCTGCCGACCACCGCAGCACCGCCGGCGCTGCGCGGAGTGTCTTGATTCTGTCCTGCCACCGTCATGACGCCTTGCCTTCTGCGCGGGCCGCGACGTGCCAGGCTAGCGTGCGCCTGATCGCTTCGGGGAGCGCGACCGTTTCGCCGAGCCCCAGCTCGCGTCGCGCGCGACCTGTGACCGGCACATAGTAGTCTCCGGCCCCACGATCGCCGCCACCGGCGGTGGTCGCGTCTACCGTGCGACCGGCAGCCGCGGCCACCAGACGCGCCGCTGCGGCGATGCTCACGGCACGTTCGGAGCCCACGTTGTAAGTGCGCCCGGCGGCGCGTTCGTCCAGCAGCATCACCCAGAGCCAGGCAGCCATGTCGGCGGCGTAGAGGTATGACCGCACAGGTGTCCCGTCCCCACGTACGTGGATGTCGTGGCCCTCCAGAACGTCGCCGATGAAGTTCCCGATGGCGAAATGACGATCGAGCGGCAGATGCGGCCCTACGAAGGCGAAGAGGCGCGCCACGGTCACGTCTAGTCCTGAGCCGGCAGCCTCCAGTGCAAGGTCCTCTGCTCTGCGCTTGCCGGCGTGGTAGGCCGACGGCTCGTCGGGCCAGTATGAGCCTCGCGGCGAATCCTCGCTGAAGCCGCCGCGTGGCGCGGGAGGCTGGTAGACCGCTCCCGAGCTCAGGAGCAACAGGCGTCTGACGTCCAGCTGCAGACTCAGGTCGAGAACTCGCCGCGTGCCAAGCTCGATGACCTCCAGCATCTCCTCTGGCTGGTGCTCGTTCAGAGACGCGTCGGAGGACGCCGCCCCGTGCACAACCAGTGAGTACTCCTCGCCTGGCCAACGGACCGCGCGCACATCGCCCTGCAGCAGATCGACGGCGGCATCAGCCGCCAGATTCGGGCACACCCTCGCAAACAAGCCCGCGTCGCGGGTGAGCACCGTGGCGTGCGCGCCCAGGCCGTACTCTGCGTCGGCCGCCGCGAGTCCTGCCAGAAGCCACCGGCCGACGAAGCCCGTGCCACCTGTGATGAGCAGGTGAGCGCCGCGCAGCGACTCCCAGTGGGGCACGGCGGCCACGATGGCTGCCTCGTCAACGCCCAGGGTACTGGTCATGTCAGCGTGCATCTCGCACCCAGTCCGCCTCGCGATCGCCCTGCGTCATACCTTCTCACCGCATGCCACGGTGATCTGTTCTGCAACGTACGAGATCATCTCGTCGCTCAGTCCCGGGTACACGCCCACCCAGAAGGCATCGTCCATGATGCGGTCGGTGGCTCTCAAGTCGCCGGCGACGCGGCAGCCGGACTCGGCGAGCCCGGCCGCCGCGTCGCCGCGCATGGCGTCGAAGCACGGCTGCCGGACTATGTTGCCGGCAAAGAGCATGCGCGTCTGTATCTTGGCCGCTTCCATGTGCGCCACCAGCGCGTCACGGCTAAGACCCGCATCCTTGGCCTCGTCAGTCAATGTCATGAGAAAGCCGAACCAGCTCGGCTCGCTTTGCGGTGTCGCCTCCTGCACGTGAAGCAGGTTCGACAGCGGGGCCACGAGGCTTGCCAAGGTCGCGTAATGGCGGCGCCGAAGGTCGGTGAATCGGGGCACCTTGGTCAACTGCGCGCAGCCCACGGCCGCCTGCATCTCGGTGACCTTGAGATTGTAGCCAAACTCCGAGAACACGTACTTATGGTCGTAGCCGTAGGGCAGTGTGCCGTGCTGGTGGTCGAAGCGCCGGCCGCAGCTATTGTCTACACCGCTCGGGCAGGTGCAGTCGCGACCCCAGTCACGCAAAGAAGCGACGATCTCGGCGAGAAGATGGTTATCCGTGTACACTGCGCCGCCCTCGCCCATAGTCATGTGGTGCGGCGGGTAGAAGCTCGACGTGGCGATATCGCCGAAGTTGCCAGTGAGGCTGCCGTTGTAGCGCGAGCCCAGGGCGTCGCAGTTGTCTTCGATGAGCCACAGGCCGTGCCGGTCGCAGACCCCTTGCACGGCCGCGACGTCGAACGGATTGCCCAAGGTATGGGCGAGAAAGACGGCCTTGGAGCGTGGACTCAATGCCGCCTCCAGCTGATCGACGTCTACGTTGGCCGTGTCGGCACGTACGTCGACGAAGACCGGCACCGCACCGTACTGGACGATCGGTGCCACGGTCGTGGGGAATCCGGCAGCCACCGTGAGTACCTCGTCGCCGCGTGAGATGCGGCGTTCGCCGAGCTTCTCTGATGTGAGAGCCATGAAGGCCAGCAGATTGGCCGACGAACCCGAGTTGACGAGCAGGCAGTGCCTCACCCCGATGTAGTCGGCGAGCTCCTTCTCGAACCTGGCCGAGTACCGCCCGTACGTCAGCCAGAAGTCGAGGGACGCGTCGACGAGCAACTCGAGCTCGTCCCGGTCGAAGACGCGACCGCCGTAGGGCACCCGCGTCTTCCCCGGCGTGAAGACGGGCGTCTCGCCCCATGTTACGACATAGTACTGCTCGACCAGCGCGCGGATCTGGGCGCGCAGGGCGTCGCTGGCTGGCCCGCTCACGCCCGCGACCCCACGGTCGCCCATGGCACCTGCCGCTGCGCGGCAGCCTTGCAGTAGGCCGCGATGTCGTCGCGGGTGCGCGCGATAAGCAGATCGGGATTCGCACCGTCGTAGAACGCCCGGTACCACCGCGCCGCCGCGCCCACGGCCTCGTTCACTCCCCACACGCCTCGCCAGCCCAGCTCACGTTCGGCTTTGCCGGCATCGAGCACCAGGAGGCCGGCCTCATGAGGCTGCTGCGCCCCCCGCGTCGCCGGCCGCCACTCCCCACCACCCCAGGCGCTCAAGAACATCTCCACGACCTCGCGAACCGTTACATCGGCCTCCAAGGCAGGACCGAAGTTCCAGGCGCTGCTGAGTTTCCCTGCATCTCCCCCATCATCGTGAACGTGCCAGAGGCAAGCGGCCAGCCACAGGTAGCCGGACAGCGGCTCCAGGACATGCTGCCAGGGTCGCACAGCGGCGGGGCTGCGAACCTCAATTGCGCGTCCGGTGCTGAGGGCACGCACGCAGTCGGGCAGGATGCGGTCCTCTCCCCAATCTCCGCCGCCAATCACGTTGCCGGCCCTAGCTGAAGCTAGAGAGGGCGTGTTTAGTGAGCCGAAGAAGCTGCGTCGGTACGCTGCCGTGACGAGCTCGGCGCACCCTTTGCTGGAACTGTACGGATCGAAACCCCCCAAGGGATCGTCTTCGACGCAGGCGCGACCTGTCTCAGGATTCTCGTAGCACTTGTCGCTGGCGATCGTCACAACCGCGCGCGGGCCGCGATGCGCAGTCGCCAAGAGCCGCACCGCCTCGAGGACATTTACCGTGCCCATCACGTTCGTCTCATAGGTGAGGTGCGGTTCGGCATACGAGCGTCGCACCAGGGGCTGAGCCGCCAGATGAAAGACGATGTCTGGGGCGGCCTCGGCCATCGCCCCCGCCAGCCGTTCCTCGTCGCGCACGTCGCCACGCACGTCAACGAGGCGGCTGGCGGTGCCGAGCCGACCCGGCTCGTCGCGTCCGTGGCCGACGGCCTCGAACATGTTGGGCTCCGTGGGGGGCTCCAGGGCATAGCCGAACACCTCCGCACCGAGATCGAGCAACCACAACGTGAGCCATGACCCCTTGAAGCCAGTGTGACCGGTCACGAAGACCCGCCGTCCGCGAAAAGCGTCGCCGAACATCACCACGTCTTCCAGGGCGCCTGGCCGCTCATCCACAGCGCCTCAAGCGCGCGTTTGTCGCGAAGAGTGTCCATGGGCTGCCAGAAGCCGTGATGTTGAAAGGCGCTAAGCTGGCCGTCGGCCGCCAATCGCTCCAGCGGCTCTCGTTCGAACAGCGTTTCGTCGCCGTCGATGTAGTCGAGTACCCGCGGCTCGAGCACAAAGAAGCCGCCGTTCATCCAGGCTCCGTCGCCGCGTGGCTTCTCGGCGAATGAGCGCACGCACTGGTCGCCGTTACAGAGCTCCAGGGCGCCAAAGCGGCCGGGCGGCTGCACGGCGGTAACAGTTGCAAGTCGGCCTTGCGCCTCGTGGAAGGCGAGCAGAGCATGCAGATCAATGTCGGCAACGCCATCTCCATAGGTCATCATGAAACGTTCTTCGCCGAGATGCGTAGCCACGCGCTTCAGCCTGCCGCCGGTCTGCGTTTCGGCCCCGGTATCGACCAGCGTGACGCGCCAGGGCTCCACCGCATTTTCGTGAACCTCCATGCTCTGGCCGCGCAGATCGAAAGTCACGTCACAGTTGTGCAGGAAGTAGTTGGCGAAATACTCCTTAAAGACGTAGCCCTTGTAGCCCAGGCACACGACGAAATCGTTGAACCCCTGCTCGCCATAGGCCTTCATGATGTGCCAGAGAATAGGATGCTCACCGATCTCCGCCATCGGCTTGGGCCTTGTCTGAGTCTCCTCCGACAGGCGAGTCCCCAGCCCTCCGGCAAGGATCGCGACTTTCATTCGGCCTCCAGGACATGTGCAGCACGGCTTCTCCGGCCATGCAGGCAACTCAGAACTTTAGCACGACTCTCACCAAGAAGTAGGCCGCCACCGACGACCACAGCAGGGCGTCGAAGCGGTCCAGCACGCCGCCGTGACCGGGAATGCCGCGGCCCGAGTCTTTGATCTGCACGTCGCGCTTGATGAGGCTCTCGAAGAGATCGCCCAGAGGGCCCACCACGGCGATCACGGCGCCCAGCAGCAGTGAGTCGCCGGGCCCCAGTGGTGTGTAGAGACCTATGAAGACCACCAGTAACACGGTACTTATGGCGCCGCCGGCGAAGCCCTCCCACGTCTTGCTGGGCGAAAGGCGCGGCGCCATGGGATTGGCACCGAAGAACTTGCCCGTGAAGTACGCCATGGTGTCGCCGGCCCAGGTGCCGAAGACCACCGTGAGCACGATGTCTGTGCCGGCGTTCAGGCGCCGCAGAAGCAGCAGAGCGCCGAAGCCGAGACCGATGTAGAGGACCCCCAACAGGGTAATGGCCATGCGCGCCGTGATCCCCGGACGGGGTCCTGCCACCAACCCCACCAGGGCCACCAGAGCCACGGCCAGCGCCACCGCGCCCAGCACCCCGAAGGGCGAGCGAAACCACGCCATGTAGACGATCGCCGCCACGCCCAGAAACCCCGCCAGGCTGAGCGGCCTGTACCGCTTGGTCAGGCGGAAGATCTCGTTCACGCCCACTAGCGCCAGCGCCAGCATGAGCACGAAGTAGAGGAGCCCACCGTGCACCACCACCACGATGGCGAGCACGGCGAGAACGATGCCCGTGATAACGCGTGTGGTCATGGCGCGCTCCCCGCGGCGCGCCCGCCGAAGCGCCGCTGCCGCCGGGCGTACTCGGCGAGCGCCTCGTCGAGGTCCGCTTCGGAGAAGTCGGGCCATAGCTTGTCGCTGAAGTACAGCTCCGCGTAGGCGCACTGCCAGAGCAGGAAGTTGCTGATGCGCAGCTCTCCGGAGGTGCGGATGAGCAGCTCGGGGTCGTGCATCTCCGGTGCGTACAGATGGCGCCTGAAGTCGTCGTCCTCGTAAACCGGCCGAGCGCCTGCGGCGACGGCCTCGGCGGCCGCAGCTTCGCCGGGCCGCCGACCGTGCTCGGCGCGTGGCTGGCCACCCTCGGCCGCCAGCGCCGCCGCCGCGTCCAGCAGCTCCCGGCGCCCTCCGTAGTTGAAGGCGATGTAGAGCGTCATCTTGGTATTGGCGGCGGTCAGGGCCTCGGCCTCCTCGATGCGGCGTACGAGCTTGTCGGGTACGCCGTCCCGGCGCCCCACAAAGCGCACGCGGGCGCCGCGCTCGTGCATATCGGGCACCTGCGAATCTATCATCTCTACGAAGAGGTCCATAAGGGCCGCCACCTCGGCCGCCGGCCGGTTCCAGTTCTCGGTGGAGAACGAGTACACGGTGATCTCGCGAATGCCCAGGTCGAGGGCGTGCTCGAGGATGCGACGCAGCGTCCTGGCGCCCGCCCGGTGGCCTGCGGCTACGGGCAGCCGGCGGCGCTGTGCCCAGCGCCCGTTGCCGTCCATGATGATGGCGAGATACTGGGCGCTGGAGCCGCCCGCCGCAGGCTCGGCGGCCGCATGCAGACCGCGCAACCGCCAGCGCGAGAGCCAGGTTCGCAGAGATGCCATGGGCGCGGGCAGTCGAGGACCGGACGGCGCGTCAGACTTCCAGGATCTCCGCCTCTTTGTGCTTCAGCAGCTCGTCGATGTCGCGCACGTGATCGTCGGTGTACTTCTGCAGCTCCTTCTCGGCGCGGGACTCGGCGTCTTCGCCCACCTCACCGGCGTGCACCAGGTCCTTGAGATCCTTCATACAGTCGCGCCGCACGTTGCGCACCGACACGCGCCCATCTTCGGCGAGCCGGTGGACGAGCTTGACGAGCTCCCGGCGGCGCTCCTCGGTGAGCGTCGGGATGGGCAACCTCACAACGTTGCCGTCGTTGCTCGGGTTGAGTCCCAGATCGCTCTCCATGATGGCCTTCTCGACGCTGCGCATAGCCGTCTTGTCATAGGGCTGCACGGTGATGAGACGTGGTTCCGGGGCGGAGATGCTCGCGATCTGCTTGAGGGGCGTGGACGTGCCGTAGTAGTCGACGTGGATACGATCCAGCAGCCCCACGCTGGCCCGGCCGCTGCGCACGGTATTGAACTCGGTCTTTACCGCCTCGACGGCCTTGAACATGCGGTGCTTGGCGTCGGCGAGTAGCTCCTTTTCCACGAGTCCTCCCTTTCCCCCCGGGGTCAGCTCTCGGCGGGCGTGTGCACCACCGTGCCCACGCGCTCGCCGGAGAGCACGCGCATGATGTTGTCGCCGGTCATCTTGAACACGTGGATCGGCATCAGATTGTCCATGCAGAGGCTCAGAGCCGTAGTGTCCATAACCTTGAGCCCGCGTTCGATAGCCTCCAGATGGGTGATCTCGGGAATGAACTCGGCCGAAGGGTCGAGCTCCGGGTCGGCGCTGTACACACCGTCGTACACGCGCTTGGCCATGAGGATGGCATCGGCCTCGAGCTCGCAGGCGCGTAGCGCCGCCGCCGAGTCGGTGCTGAAGTACGGGTTACCGGTGCCGGCGGCGCAGATGACCACGCGGCCCTTCTCGAGGTGCCGGATGGCACGCCGGCGGATATACGGCTCGCACACGGCACTGATCTCGAAGGCACTCATCACGCGCGTATCTACGTCCTGATCTTCGAGAGCGTCCTGCAGGGCCAGGGCATTCTGCACGGTCGCGATCATGCCGATGTAGTCGCCGGTGGCGCGATCCATGCCCGCCGCGGCGGCGGCCATGCCACGAAAGATGTTGCCGCCGCCCACGACGATGGCGATGCCTACCTCAAGGCCGCGCGCGGCCTTGAGGTAGGACGCTATCTCTTTGGTGGTCGCCGGATCGATGGCCCTTGACTCGGTGCCCAGCGCCTGGCCGCTGAGCTTGAGGAGCACACGGTGGAAGGCGCTGGTTGAGGGATCGCCTTCCATGCTCGTCAGCCGGCGACGGTGGTCTCGCCGAGCTGGAAGCGCACGAAGCGCCGCACTTCCACATTCTCGCCGATCACCCCGACAAGATCGGTGCGCAACTGCTCGACCGTACGGTCGGTATCCTTGATGAACGGCTGCTCCATGAGGCACGTCTCGGCGAAGAACTTCTCGAGCTTGCCGGTGATGATCTTGTCGACCACAGTTTCGGGCTTGCCCTTGACCTGTTCGGCGTAGATGGCCTTCTCGCGCGCGATCACGTCTTCCGGCACATCGCCACGCCTCACCCAGATGGGTGCCGCGGCGGCGACGTGCATGGCGAGATCGTGGGTGAACTCCTTGAAGGGCTCGCTGCGCGAGACGAAGTCGGTCTCTACGCCCACCTCGACCATCACGCCGATCTTGCCGCCGGCGTGGATGTACGAGTCCACGGCGCCGTCTTTGGTCACGCGCGCGCTCTTCTTCTGAGCCGAGGCGAGGCCCTGCTTGCGCAACTCGTCCATGGCCTTCTCGAGGTCGCCGCCCACCGCGGCTAGCGCCTTCTTGCAGTCCATCATGCCCGCCCCGCTCTTCTCGCGGAGCTCCTTTACCAGTGCAGCGGTAATCTCAGCCACAGCACGATCCTTTCGTAGGGTCGGCGATTGTCTCGGTGGAAGGGTGCTACTCGGCCGGCTTCTCGGCAGCCGCCGGGCCGGCCTTGGCGTCGCCTGCTTCTGCTTTAGGCTCAGCCGCGGGCTCGGCCTTCCTGGCCGCCGGCCTTCTGGCCGCCGGCTTCTCGGCCTTGGCCTCCGCCTTGGCCTCCGCCTTGGCCTCGGCCTTGGGCTCGGTGGCCCTCTCGGGCTTCGCCTCCGCGTGCCTCCGGGCCTTCGCCTCCGTGTGCATCTCGGGCTTCGCCCCCACCGGCTTCTCGGGCTTCGCCCCCACCGGCTTCTCAGCCTTCGCCTCGGCCTTGGGCTCGGCGGCGATCTCGGCCTTGGGCTCGGCCTTCTTCACGGCCGGCTTCTTCGCCGGCTTGGCGGCGGCCTCGTCGGCGACCTCCGCGACAAACTCGGCCACCTCGGCTTCGGCGACGATCTCTTCCGCCACCAGCTCTGCCGCTGCGGCCGTGGCGACGGCCCTTTCGGCCTGCCCGGCAGCCGCGGCGGCCGCGGCTACGGCGGCGGCGGCCCTGTCGGCCGCTTCCTTAGCCTCCGCCTCGGCAGCCTCGGCCGCAGCCTTCTCGGCAGCCGCTACGGCCTCGGCCACCGCGGCAGCCTCGGCCGCCTTGCGCTCCGCCTCGGCCTTCATCTCGGCCTCGGTGAGTAGCTGGCGGCCCTCGGCCACGGCGTCGGCCATCACCCGCACGATGAGCGAACAGCTACGGATGGCGTCGTCGTTGCCGGGGATGATGTAGTCGACCTCGTCGGGGTCACAGTTGGTGTCGACCAGCGCCACGATCGGGATCTTCAGCTTGCGCGCCTCTTTCATCACGATGGCTTCCTTGCGCGGGTCGACGACGAACACGGCGGCGGGCACGCGCTCCATGTTGCCCACGCCGCCCAGGTTCTGCTCGAGCTTGCGCAAGTCGCCGCGCAGCTGCATGGCCTCGCGGGTGGGCAGGAGATCCAGCGAGCCGTCTTCAGAGAGGTGCCGGAGCTCGTGCATGCGCTTGATGCGCTTGCTGAGTGTGCTGAAGTTGGTCAGCAGGCCGCCGAGCCAGCGGTTGCAGACGTAGGGCATGCCGACGCGCTCGGCTTGCTCCTTGATCGTCTCCTGGCACTGCTTCTTGGTGCCCACGAAGAGTACGCCGCCGCCGCGCTCGGAGGTCTTCTTGAGAAAGCCGTAGGCCTCGTCGATCAGCACGGTGGTCTTCTGCAGGTCGATGATGTAGATGCCGCCGCGCTCGCCGAAGATGAAGTGCTTCATCTTCGGGTTCCAGCGGCGCGTCTGATGGCCGAAGTGGACGCCGCTCGTGAGCAGGTCCTTCATGCTGACGGTGTGCTGGGGTGCAGGCAAGACTGCCTCCTCGTGAAGCGGTTACTCGGCGACGTGGCACCGGCGCCTCTGGCGCCGGCGGCTCTGCGCCGCCTCTCTGATGCCGGCAGGCGATCCGTGGAATCGAGAGGGCGGGCGCTCGCGAGCGCCTCCCGCCCGACACCGCCACGGACCGGGGGTCCGCCGGGTCGGCGTTGATATAACGACAGGAAATGATACCAGATGGGGGGTGGTCGCGTCAGCCGGGGGTGACGTAGCCGGTGGGTAGCGTCAGCCGGCGGCGGCGACCTATGACCAGGCCGCCGACTCGTCTAGCCGATCGCGGCCGGCTCTATCTCGTCACGCAACCGCCCCTTGAGGCGCAAGATGGCCTTGGTGTGCAGCTGCGAGACGCGCGACTCCGTGACGCCGAGCACCTCGCCGATCTCTCGCAGGGTGAGGTTCTCGTAGTAGTACAAGGCGATCACGATCTTCTCGCGCTTGGGCAGCGCATCGATGGCCGCCGCGAGGCGCGCCTTCATCTCGCTGAGATCGAGCATGCGTGAGGGGTCTCTGCTCTTCGGGTCTTCGATGGTGTCGATGAGCGACGCCTGGTCGCCGTCTGATCCCGAGATGGACCACAGCTCGTCGAGTGCCACGATGCTCGTGTTGGCGATCTGCGTGAGCGACTGTTGGAACTCCTTCACCGAGATATGAAGCTCGGCCGCGATCTCGCTGTCGGTGGGCGCCCTCTGCAGGCGGTTCTCGAGGACGGCACACACCTTCTCGATCTCGCGGGCTTTGCTGCGCACCGAGCGCGGCACCCAATCCAGCGAACGCAGCTCATCGATGATCGACCCCTTGATGCGCGAGATGGCGTACGTCTCGAACTTGATCTCGCGTGTGGGGTCGAAGCGCTCCAGGGCGCCGATGAGCCCCAGCAAACCGTAACTGATGAGGTCGGCCTCTTCGATGTGCGACGGTAACCCGTTGCTCATGCGGCCGGCTACGTACTTGACCAGGGGCGAATACGCCAGGATGAGACGGTCGCGCGCCGCCTTGTCACCCTGATACTTGTAGCGCTCCCAGAGCTCGCGCACCTTGTTTTCGTCCAGTCTGGTCATGAGTCAGGCGCGCGGATGGTGCAGGTTGTAGACCTTGCGCAGATGAGCACCGCTCACGTGCGTGTAGACCTGCGTGGTAGAGACTGACGCGTGCCCCAGCAACTCCTGAATGGTGCGCAGATCGGCACCCCTCTCTAACATGTGTGTGGCGTAGGCGTGTCGCAACATGTGTGGCGACGCAGCCTCCAGGCCGGCATGTTTGCAGTATTTTACAACGAGCCGCCTAATGTCCGAAGTGCAGAGCCGCCGGCCGCTGCGTGAGAGCAGCAGAAAGCGGCCGGCGGCGGCGAGTCCCGCGGGCGCGCCCAAAGTCGTGCCACGGGCGCCATGGCTCACCGAGAGCGACCCGCGGCCCCGTTCGAGATATCGCCGTAGCGCCGCCGCGGCCTCTTCGCCCACCGGCACCACGCGCATGCGACCACCCTTGCCGTGCACCACGAGCTGGGCCTGCGCGGCCTCGACATCGTCAATGCGCAAGTCGACAGCCTCCTGGCTGCGCAAGCCGCACCCGTAGAGCAGCTCGAGGACGAGGCGGTCGCGGAGAGCCAGAGGGGTGGTGCCGTCGGCCGCGGCCAGCAGCACCTCCACTTCTCGCATGGCGAGCACGCGCGGCAGACGGCGGCGGCGGTGCGGGCCCGGGAGGAGCCGCGTGGGATCGGCGGCCAGCACCCCCCGCTCGGTGAGAAAGCGCGCCAGCCCTCGCAGGGTGGAAAGCTTGCGCGCCAGCGTGGCCGGCGCATACCCGCGGCGGCCCAGGTCTGACGAGTACGCCCGCACCGTGCGCCGCTCGAGAGCGTCGACCGTGGCGCCTCTGCCGGCCAGCCACTCGAGCAGCTGGTCCAGATCGGAGCGGTACGAGCGCCGCGTCGCGGCGCTGCTACCGCGGACCTCGAGATCGCGCAAATAGGCCCCGCAACGACCCTGCGGGTCGGCCGCGGCAGCCACCTCCGTCTGCAACTGCGATGCGCACAACTGTGGCGCAGCACTCATAGAGCACCCTTTCTCGAGCGCCCTAGATTTCAACGCCCGTCGCCGGCAGTCCTGCACGGGGCCCGTGCCCCGAGCACACGACGCACCCTGCGACGGCGAGCTCAGACGCGCCGTGCGGCCGCGACCGCTGCGGCGAGCGCGCGGTAGCCGGGACCGGCGGCACGACGGGCGCGCACGCCTGACGGGATAGGCTCTGAACAGGGGTTACACACGTCTGAGCCGGTACACTCCGCCGTCGCCCAGCGCGGCCAGGCCGTCTACCTCGAGCTCGCTCAGAAGGGCGGCCGCCTCGTGCGCCTTGAGGTTGCAGCAGGCCGCCACCTGATCGGCGGTCAGCGCTCCGCCGTCTAGCGCCTTCAGCACCGACGCGACCTTGCCGCTATCTGATCCGGCCTCGAGAAGTTGCCGTACCACGCGCGGGTCCACATCGCCGCTGAGCTCCTCGCAATCCGGCAGTCGCACGGTCGCGATGGCTTTCACCACGTCGCCCGCGGACTCGCAGAGCAAGGCACCCTGCCGCAAGTACCTGTGGGGTGCCGCCGTAAGCCTCTTCCCCGCCTCGCCCGGCACTGCCAGAACCTCTCGACCCATCTCGAGCGCGTAGTCGGCCGTAATGCGCGCCCCACTGCGCTCCGCACCCTCGACGATGACGACCGCCCGCGCCAGCGCCGCCATGATCCTGTTGCGGGCGGGAAACCTCCAGGCGCGGGCTGGCACTCCCCAGGCAAACTCCGACAGCAGGATCCCGCGCTGGTGCACGGCGCCGAACAGCCGCCGATTCACCTTCGGATACACCACGTCGGCGCCGCAACCCAGCACGCCCACCGTGGCCAGCGGCGCCGCGCAGCGGGCCGCGAGCGCCGCCTCGTGAGCCGCGGCATCGATGCCCATCGCCAGACCGCTGATCACGAGCACACCTTGGGCGGTAAGATCGCGTCCCAGCATGCTGGCCATCTCGCAGCCGTACGGCGAGGGCTCGCGGGTGCCGACGAGGGCGACGGCCGCCGCTCCGCAGAGGTACTGCAGACGGTGGGCGATCTGCTGCTCCGAGCACGCGGCGCGCACGAAGACGCAGAGCGGGGCGTCGGCGAGCTGACGCAAGGCCGGCGGGTACAGCGGGTCGCACCAGGCAATGACGGCGGCATGCTCGCCGCGTTCCAGCTTGGCGACACAGTGCGCCGGTTCGAGGGCCAGGATCGGGCTAAAGCCCGCTTCGTCGTCACGACGCTCCTGGAAGTGTGCCTGACGTCGCCGCATAACAGGCTGGGCAGCGTCAGGCGCGGCAGCGCCGCGCCCACCGGGCGCCATCCGCGGAGCCCGCAGGAGCGCGCGCAGAGTCGCCGGTTCCTGCTCGAGGATGCCGTTGACGGTGTGGAACTCCTGAATCAGCCGCTTCATCAGGCCGCCGCGCCATGAAGCCAGCGTGCCCAGCCAGATACAGAGATCGCGGCGCCGCGCCGGGCGCCCATGTAAACCCGTCCTCCGAGTGAGCGCAGGGGCCCCCTCGTCAACGCTCATGGTGGCCTCTTGCCCGGTACGACAGACTCTCTGCGATGTGAGCCGCCCCGATGAGCGGTGCGGCCTCCAGGTCGGCGATCGTCTGGGCCACCTTGATGATCCGGTCGCAGGCCCGGGCGCTAAGTCGCAGGCGGTCGTAGGCGCGATCGAGCAGCGCCGTGGCCGGGGCGTCGAGCACACAGAGGCGCCGCAGGTGGTGCCCGCCCATGTGGGCGTTGGCGTAGGCGCCCGCTCGCCCCGCCCGCGCCTCGGCGCCGTTTCCGCCGAGGCGCGCGACCTGCAGCTCACGCGCCCTGCTGACGCGCGCCCGGATGGTCGCCGACGACTCGACGGCGCCCGCCTCACGGCGTTCGCGCGGCGGCACGCGGCGCACCTCGAGGCGCAGGTCGATACGGTCGAGAAGAGGTCCGCTGAGCCGCGACGTGTACTGACGCTTGCGATGCGCCGGGCAGGTGCACTCGCGCTCGTGGTCGCCCAGGTACCCGCACGGGCACGGGTTCATGGCCGCGACCAGCATGATGCGCGCGGGAAAGGTCACCGAGGTGAGGCGGCGGTTGATGGTGACCTCCCCGTCTTCGAGTGGTTGCCGCAGGCCCTCGAGGGCCGCCAGGCGGAACTCGGGAAACTCGTCCAGGAAGAGGACGCCGAGATGCGCAAGGCTCACCTCGCCCGGGCGCGGCGTACCGCCGCCGCCCACCAGCCCCGGCGACGAGATGGTGTGATGAGGGGCGCGAAACGGACGACGGCGCACCAGTGGGCTGTCGGCCGGCAGCAGGCCCGCCACGCTGTGCACGCGCGTGACCTCGATGGCCTCGCGCAGGGTGAGCGCCGGCATGATCGTGGGCAGGCGCCGTGCGAGCATGGTCTTGCCCGACCCCGGCGGCCCGCTGAGCAGGACGTTGTGGGCGCCCGCGACGGCCACCTCGAGGGCACGCTTGACCTGGTGCTGGCCGATGATGTCGGAGAAGTCGGCGCCTCCGAGCGCCGGGGTTGTGCCGAGTAGAGCGCCGACGTCGGCCGGCGGAGCGGCTTCGCCGCCGCCGGCCGCCAACCGCTCTACGGCCTCGCGCAGCGTTCTTACCGGGTACACCTGGAGGCCGGCGACCAGCGCTGCTTCGGCGGCGTTGCCAGCCGGCAGCAGCACGCCCCGCAGGCCCTGCTGCTTGAGGCTCTCGGCCAGCGCCAGAGCGCCGGGTAGCGGTCGCACGGCACCGTCCAGCCCGAGCTCTCCCACCGCCGCCAGAGCGCCACGATCGTCTGTGCCGTCGCGTGCCTGCCCCGTGGCGACCAGGAAGGCCAGGGCGATGGGCAGATCGAACGACGGGCCTTCTTTGCGCAGGTCTGCCGGCGCCAGGTTGACGGTGATGCGCCGCGAAGGGAACTCGAAGGCCGAATTGACTATGGCCGCGCGCACGCGCTCGCGGCTTTCCTGCACCGCGACGTCGGGAAGCCCGACGATGTTGAACGCCGGAGCGCCCGCTACCACATGAACCTCCACCGCGACCGGATGGCCCTGGAGCCCGTGCAGAGCCTCACTCACGATCTGGGCAAGCACGGGGCCTCCCTCGCAGGTGCATGTCGTGAGCCGGGCGCCGCAGGCGGCTCGGGCTCACCCGTCGGTGGTGAACGCCGCCGGCAAGTGCCGGACCGCGCTGGGGAACCGCGAAGCGTCGACCGCGACGATGTCGAAGCGCACGTCGTCGATGCTCGACAGCACCCATGGCCGCGAGGCCAGCCACATCTCGGCCAGGCGCGCGATCTGGTGTTGCTTGCGCGCGCTCAGCCCATCTTCGGGCGCTCCGAAGGTGTCTGAGCGGCGCGCTTTGACCTCGACGAAAGCGAGCACTCGACCGCGACGTACCACCAGGTCGAGCTCGCCGCGGCCGATGCGCACGTTACGCCCGAGCACACACCAGCCGTGGTTGATGAGATAGCGGGCGGCGGCCTCCTCGGCCGCGCGACCGAACCGTTGTCGCGCGTTCACAGGCCCAGCGTAGGCCACCGCGCGCTCCCGACCCTACGTTGCTGATCACAAGACGGCGGTGACGTTCGACAAACGTCATCCGTAAGGTCACACAAGCCACCGTAGCCCGCCTAGGCGGCCGCGGATCGGCGGCTACTCCTCGCCCAGCCTCAACCCCAGTTGTTCATAGGCGACACTGGCGAACGAGAGTCTGTGCAGCTCGCAGACCCCGTGCTCGGCGATGGCGTCGAGGTGCGCCCGAGTGGCGTAGCCCACGTGCCGCTCGAAGCCATACTGTGGATACCCGCGGTGCAGCCGCCGCATGAGACGGTCGCGAGTGACCTTGGCAATCACGGAGGCGGCGGCGATTGCCGCCGAGAGGCCATCGCCACCCACCACCGCCCGGTGTGGGGTGGAACACCGTGGCAGGGCGAAGCCGTCTACCAGCGCCAGCGCCGGCGCGGGGCAGATGGCCTCCAGCGCGCGAGCCAGCGAGCGGAGATTGCAGCGCTGCAGGCCGTCGCGGTCGATGGTCCCCGGTGCGCACGAGATCACGACCACTTGCCGCGCGCGGCGCAGGATCTCGTTGTACAAACCCTCGCGCCGGGCGCGCGTCAGGCGTTTGGAATCGTGCAGGACGTCGAGCGCGCTGAAATCGGCCGCGCCCAGCACGCTGTAGTCGAAACAGACGGCGGCGGTTACCAGAGGGCCCGCGAGGCAGCCGCGCCCGGCCTCGTCGGCGCCCGCCACCAGTGCCGGCCCAGCCAGGTTGAGATCGAAGGCAAAACGCTCGTTCATGCCGCGGCGTCGGGCAGCATGGGCGGCCGGTCCTAGTGGAGGAGGCCGATGCGGCTCGGCGGCCAGTAGCGCGCGAAGGCGCGGCCCACCATGCTGCTGCGCGGCACGGGACCAAAATCGCGGCTGTCGCCGCTGTCGGTGCGGTTGTCGCCCATCACGAAGTAGCTGTTGGGGGGCACCTTGTAGGGATTCTGCAACGACCACGGCAACCCGTTGGTAAACGGCTGCGTGGGCTCCGCGTGCCCGTTCACGGTGCGCACGTAGGGCTCGGATAAGCGGCGGCCGTTAATGTACACGGCACCGTTGCTCAGGGAGACCACATCGCCCGGCATGCCGATGATGCGCTTGATGAGCACCGTCCCCTGCAGCGGCATATGAAAGACGACAATGTTGCCGCGCTGGGGCTGCGAGAAGTCCCAGGAGACGCGGTCTACGAGCACACGATCGTTAATCAGCAGCGTGTTCTCCATGGACCCAGACGGGATGCGGTAGGGCTTGACCAGGAAAGCCTGGATGAGAAGCGCCACCGCCACCGCCACCACGGCCAGGACGGCGTACTCGAGGACGGTGCGCGTCTTGGAGGTCGGCCTGTTGACTGCTGCGGTGGTGCTACTATTTTGCTCGCTCGTGATCGTCTCCCTTGAAGGCCTCGCGGCAGTGTATCAGAGGCTGCGCAGTCGCGAGAGCGGCCAGTACGTGCAGAAGGCCTCGCCGATGATCTCGTGGCGCGAGATGGGGCCCCAATCGCGACTGTCGTCGCTTACCGAGCGGTTGTCGCCCATCAGGAAGTAGTGGTCGGGCGGAACGGCTTGACCACGAATGCCTGCACCGGCACCGCGGCCACGATCGCGAGCAGCGCGACCGCGAAGTACTCGAGTAGCGAGCGGCGCTTCACGCGCGCCGTGTGCGACTCACGTTGCAGCCCGGCGGCCCGGCGGCCAGAAGGCGCGACGCCCTAGCGCTGCTTCTCGCGCACGCGCGCCTGCTTGCCGACCTTGTCGCGGAGGTAGTACAGCTTGGCGCGACGCACATCGCCGATGGCCAGCACCTCGATCTTGTCGATCTTGGGCGAGTGCAGCGGAAACGTACGCTCGACGCCGACGCCGAACGACTGCTTGCGCACGGTGAAGGTCTCGCGCACGCCCTGACCCTGGCGCTTGATCACGATACCCTGAAAGACCTGGATGCGGTGGCGGGTGCCCTCCACGACCTTGAAGTGCACCTTGACGGTGTCGCCGGCCTTGAACTGCGGGATGTTGTCGCGCAGCTGCTGGCGTTCGATGTTGTCGATGATGTTCACGGGGCCTCTTTCCGAGCGAAAACCGGCGGCTAGTGTACCAGGACTGCTGGGGTGGCGCAAAACAGCGCGTGCCGGCGGCGGCACGAGCGCCTATCTTATCGTCTTCTCACCTCACGCGCGCGCCACGCCGCAATGGCGGCGTGATTGCCGCCCAGCAACACCTCGGGCACCGCCCAGCCGCGATACTCTGCCGGACGTGTGAACTGGGGGTACTCCGCGCCGCCGGCGAGTTCGCGGGAGTGCGATTCGCTCACCACGCTCTCGGGGTTGCTGATAACGCCCGGCAGCTTGCGTGTCACGGCGTCGAGCAGGGCCATGGCCGGCACCTCACCACCGCTCAGCACATAGGGTCCAACGGAGACGCGGTCGGTTACCAGGTTGACGACGCGCTCGTCGATGCCCTCGTAGCGGCCGCAGAGGAGCACGAGATCGTGACGCGCCAGCTCGCCGGCCAGAGCATCGTCGAGCTGCGCCCCCTTGGGAGTGAGCTCGATCACGCGGCGCCCGTCCTTCACGCGCGTCGCATCGCGCTCGAACACCGCCTCCAACGCGGCGCAGACCACGTCGATGCGGAGAACCATGCCCGCGCCGCCGCCATACGGAGTGTCGTCGACCTGCAGGTGGCTGAGGGGCGTGTGATCGCGGTAGTTCGCCAGATGATATTCGTGGCCGAGCTCCCGGGCCGCACAGACGTGCACCTGTGACAGGTACCACTCGAAGGCTTCGGGAAACAGCGTGAAGACGTGTGCCTTCACGAGCTTCCGGTGCCACCCGACCGGGCGTCTTCGGCGCGCGGCCCGGTCTGGGCGCTCGCCGGCTCGTCGAGCAGGCCGTCGACCACGCGCGCGACGCCCGCCTTCTCATCGACCGTCACCAGCTCATCGACAAGGGGCACGAGCAGCGACGAGCCGTCCGGCGCGCGAATCTCGAGCACCTCGTGAGCCGGCGTCTCGAGCACGTCGCTCACCTCTCCGAGATGGTGGCCGGCGGCCGTCTCGACGCGCAACCCGATAAGATCCGCGACCTTGTAGAAGGGCAGCGCATCGAGCTCTCCCCCCGCGGCGAAGAGCTCCATCCCTTGCAGGGCAACGGCCTGCTCCCTGGTCGCGGCGAGGTCGAGACGTACGAGAGGGCGCCGGTCATCTCCGCCCACGCGAGTAACCTCGCAGGGCCGGAGCTCGCCGGCGCCCTCCGCCGTCTGCCGCGTGCCCGCCACGAAGAAGCGTGTTCCGAGCCGTAGGCGCTCGAGCCCCTCGGGAGAGAGGTTCAGATACAGCTCGCCCCGCAGGCCGTGCACCTTACCGAGCGTGCCGCAGGCCCACAGACCGGACGTGCTCATGGCGTCTGTGTGTGGCTAATCGACTATCTCGACGATGGCACGTTTGCCGTCGCGGACGGCCGAAGCCTTGACGATGGTGCGCAGCGCGCGCGCTATGCGCCCCTGCTTGCCGATCACCTTGCCCACGTCATCTTTCGCCACAGAGAGTTCGAGCACGACGGTGGTGTCGGTTTCCGTAGCCTCCACGTGGACCTCGTCTGGGCTGTCGACCAGCGACTTGGCCAGATACTCGAGCAGGTCCTTCAACATCCCACTACTCCCTCCGTCGTCTACAGGAAGACCTACTTACTTATCGATGCCCTTGATAGAGAGCAGCCTCTTTACTGTGCGCGAGGGCTGCACACCCTGCGCCAGCCACTTCTGCGCCTTGCCCGCGTCGATCTCGATTAGCGATGGCTCGCTGCGCGGGTTGTACTGGCCGATGGTATCGATCGCGCGACCGTCACGCCGCGCGCGGGAATCAACGACGACGATGCGGTAGACAGGATTCTTGGTGCTCCCTACCCGGGTCAATCTCATCCGTACTGACAACTACTTCTCACCCCCTCAGGGTAGTAAAACGACACGTTGCATCCGCGGAGGATGCAGCGGTGTGTGCACTTTACGCGAACCCGGGGCCGGGCCGCAAGAATCGCTCGTGTGCGATGCCTCCTCGCCGCACCCCACACCAGCGGGAGTACGCCGGCTATTCTATCCGCTCAGGCCGGGCAGGCGAAACCCTTTCATGCGCCCGCTCGAGAAGGCCTTGAGCATCTTCTGCATCTCGCGGTACTGCTTGAGCAACTGATTGACGTCTTGTACCGACGTGCCGCTGCCTCGCGCGATGCGCTGCCGGCGGCTGCCGTCGATGGTATCGGGGCGCCGTCGCTCTTGCGGCGTCATCGAGAAGACCATCGCCTCGATGCGGTCGAGCTGGCTGTCGTCGACCTGGACGTTCTTGAGCTCCTTCATGCCGGGCACGCCGGGCAGCATGCCGATGATGCTGGAGAGCGACCCCATCTTGCGCACCTGCTTGAGCTGGTCGAGGAAGTCTTCAAACGTGAACTCGGCACGCCTGAGGCGCGCCTCCATCTCGGCCGCCGTCTTCTCGTCAACGGCCGCCTCGGCCTTCTCGATCAACGAAAGAACGTCGCCCATGCCGAGGATGCGGCTCGCCATGCGGTCCGGGTGGAAGTAGTCGAAGTCATCGAGCTTCTCGCCCGTGCTCGCGAACTTGATGGGCTTGCCGGTGACCGCGCGCACGCTCAGCGCGGCGCCGCCTCGGGCGTCGCCGTCGAGCTTGGTGAGGATGACGCCGTCGAGGTCGACGTGCTTGCGGAACTCGTCGGCGGCGTTCACGGCGTCTTGGCCGGTCATGGCGTCGACCACGAGCAGCACGTTGTGCGGGGTGATGGCATCGTGCATGCGTACCAGCTCCCCCATGAGCTCCTCGTCCACGTGGAGCCGGCCGGCCGTGTCTACGATCGCCACGTCGCCGTGCTCTCGAGCGTACACCACGCCGTCACGGGCGATGTCGACGGGATCGACGTGCGACCCCGGCGCATAGACCGGCACGCTCAGGCGCTCACCCAGAGTCTGCAGTTGCTCGATGGCCGCGGGCCGATACACGTCGGCGGCGATCAGCACCGGGCGTTTGCCGTCCTTCTTCAGATACCTGGCGAGCTTGGCGCAGGCCGTGGTCTTGCCCGACCCCTGCAGGCCGGCCATGAGGACCACGGTGGGGGGCCGGCCGCTGAAGGTGAGCTTGGAGTCGTCGCTGCCCATGAGCGTCACGAGTTCCTCGTTCACGATCTTTACCACCTGCTGCGCCGGCGTGAGGCTCTCCATCACCTCGACGCCCAGGGCGCGCTCCTTCACGTGGGCGACAAACTCGCGCACCACCTTGAAGTTCACGTCGGCCTCGAGCAATGCCAGACGGATCTCGCGCATGGCGGCGTCAACGTCTTCGGCGGTCAGCTTGCCGTGGCCCCTGAGGGCTTGCATGACCCCTTGCAGGCGGTCGGTAAGCGTGTCGAACATCAGTTGAGCTCCTCAGGTGAGACGCGCAACGGCAGTGCGCAGCGGCCCCAGTTTGTTCTGCACCACATCCCAGACGATGTCTTCGTCCGGAGTGAAGTATGCCTACGCGAGGACGTCGCGCAACCCGGCGTTACGCGACACGGACAGCCTCGCGCTCGACGACTTGCCATGGGCGTAGTGTACCCCACAGCGGCTGAGCGGCGTTCGTGGCTGCTCCGGGCGCTGCCGGAATCACGCGTTCGGGCAAGCCGACCGGCACGCAGACAGCAAATCCCGAGTGCCGGGCCGTCTCCGGGTCGCGTGGGCCGCCACTCTGCGGCCGGCAGGTTCTGAGTTGCCGTGGCGCTCACTGCTCACGCCCGCAATTGTGACCGGCACGATGCTTGCGCCCGCCAGAAACATGGTAGTACTCTTACTAGTAAGAGAAAGGAGACGACATGCGCATCACGAGCAAGGGCCAGGTCACCATCCCACAAGCGATTCGCGAGCAGTTCGGGTTTCTCCCCAACACCGAGGTCGAGTTCCTTGTGCAAGACGGCCTCATCTGGCTAGAGAAGGCACAGGGCGAGAACCGCCGCGCACGCGCTTGGCTCGATCGCGCCCGGGGCACGGCAGACATCAGGATGACCACCGACGAGATCATGGCACTCACGCGCGGCGAAGATTGACCTGTGAGAGTCCTGGTCGACAGCAATGTTGTCCTCGATGTGGTTCAGGACGATCCCGAGTGGTATGAGTGGTCAGCAGGTCAGATTCTCCACTGCGCTACCTATGGCAGGCTCTGCATCAACCACGTGGTGTTCACGGAGGTCTCGGTGGGATTTTCGGCAATCGAGGACCTCGATGCCAAGTTGCCGAAGGGTCTCTATGAGCGCCTCCCACTTCCCTGGGAGGCATCGTTTCTGGCCGGCAAGGCGTTTCTCAAGTATCGACGGTCAGGAGGCACGCGGCGGTCCCCCCTCCCGGACTTCTACATTGGCGCACACGCCGCGGTGGCCGGCATGACGCTCCTGACCCGCGACCCCGCGCGCTACCGCACGTACTTCCCCACCGTCGAGCTGATCGCACCAGATTCCTGACGCGCGCAGGTCAGGCCAAGTCGATCCGCTCGCGGGTCACGCCAAGTCGATCGCCCACAGGTCGTGCGGCTGGCCCGCCCAGTCGATCTCACCCGCGACGCTCAGCCCCAGCTTGGCCGCCACTCCGGCAGACGCGCTGTTGGTCGGTGCGATGAAGGCCACAAGACGTGCAAGGCCGCGCTCGCGGGCCTCTTCCATGAGCGCGCCGGCGGCCTCCGTGGCGTAGCCGCGCCGCCAGACGTCGGCATGCACATGCCAGCCTATCTCCACCTCCGCATGACCATGCACCAGACGCGGCAGAAGCGAGACGCCGCCGATCACCCGTCCGCGCAGCGCGGGCGGGCCCTCGGCGGCGTCTCGCAGCTGCACGGCGTAGCGCCCGATGCCCTGCGCGCGAACCAGAGCCATCTCCTCCTGCAGCCAGGCCCGGACGCCGACGCGGTCGAAAGGCTCCGCGCGCCACCAGAACACGCGGGGGTCGCCGATCACGGCGAGAACGTCGTCGAGGTCGGCCATCGCGTACTCGCGCACCACGAGGCGTCTTGTGCAGACCGGCAGCGTCATGAGCGCACTGTACCGTAACGCCTCACCCGCGGCGAGGCTTGGTGCCTGTCCCGGTAGGTTCTTACCGTCGCCGCGGTCAACCCCCGCCGGCCCAACCCGCCCGCAGGCGCCGCCCGGCGTCGGCGCATAGCGTGGCGCCCTCGTGCCCCAACCGCCCTCGGAGACCATTGTCGGCGTGGCCGCCGCTGCGACGCGTCGTGCCCTGCTCGCGGCGTGGGGGCGGGGCGCCTCAGGGGGCTCGCGAGGCGGCCGCTGCGGAGTCGGTGGGTTGACGATAGCGTGCGGTGGGCAAGCCGCTCTCTGGCGGCACCGCGTTCGTCAACTCCCGCGTAGCGGCGGCCTGGGTGCCGAGCGGAGCGAACGAAGTGAGCGCCCTCCTGGGGCGCCGCGCCCCCTCGCCACGCGCAGGCCGCCCAGCCCGAGCCGCCGCCACCCGGCTCTGTTCACTCGTCCCGGTCGGCCCCAAAGATGGCCCGCGCGAACACGTCGGCCTCGAACGGCCGCAAGTCTTGCAACTGCTCGCCCACGCCGATGAGCTTGATGGGGATGCGCAGCGTCTCGTGGATTGCCACGACGATACCGCCCTTGGCGGTGCCATCGAGCTTGGTGAGCACCACGCCGCTCACGTCGACGGCCTGCTGAAACTCGCGAGCCTGGCGCAGGCCGTTCTGGCCGGTCGTCGCGTCGAGCACGAGGAGCGTCTCATGAGGCGCGCCGGGCAGTTGCTTCTCGATCACCCGGCGTACTTTCTCGAGCTCGCGCATGAGGTTCACCTGGGTATGCAGGCGCCCAGCCGTGTCGATCAGCACCACATCGGCCCCACGTGACCGAGCGGCCGCCACGCCGTCGTACACGATCGCCGCCGGGTCGCCGCCCTCGGCCTGCTTCACGATCTCGCAGCCTACTCGGTTGGCCCACTCCGTGAGCTGCTGAACGGCGGCCGCGCGAAACGTGTCGGCGGCCACCATGAGCGGCGTCTTGCCCATCTCCTTGAGGCGCCAGGCGATCTTGCCGATGGTGGTCGTCTTCCCCGTGCCGTTCACGCCTACCACGAGGATCACGGTGGGCGCGGCGCTTACGTCGATGCGTTGCCGCTCCGGGTCGTCAGGCTGCAGCACCTCGGCGATCACCGTGGCGAGCTCGTTCAGAAACGGCTCGCGCGCCTCGATCTTCTTGGCCGTGCAGCGCCGCTCCAGCTCGTCAACTATTTTCACCGTGCCGTCCACACCCACGTCGGCGGCGATGAGCGCCTCTTCCACACGCTCGTAGAGGCGCCTGTCGACGCCTACGTAGATGGCTGCCTTGAGTTGCTCGGCCACCGCCGAGCGAGCCCTACCGAGATTCTTGCGAAAACGCCTGAACAGACCGGCCCGCTCTCGTTCTTCCTCCTCGATCACGGCCGCCGGGACCTCATCCTGGCGCACGCCCTTGAAGACTTCGTGCCACTCCACGTGCTACTCCTCCATGCCGTCGGCGGCCCGAACCGCAGGCCCGGCCCCGCCCTTGGCACGCTCTTCGCGCTCGATCTCTTCCTGCGCCATGCGCGCGCTCACCACCTGAGATGCCCCGTCGGGTCCCATCGTGACCCCGTACAGCACATCAGCCGCCTCCATGGTGCGCTTCTGGTGGGTGATGATGATGAACTGCGTGCGCTCCCGGTAGTCGCGCAGGAGCTGTACCAGACGGCCGATGTTCACGTCGTCGAGAGCCGCCTCGATCTCGTCGAGGATGTAGAAGGGGCAGGGACGCGCCAGAACCAGCGCCATCAGGAATGCGATCGCCACCAGGGCTCGTTCGCCGCCGGAGAGCAGCTGCAGCTTCTTGCCGAGCTTCTTGGCCGGCTTCACCTGAACCGTGACCCCACCGGGCTCGTTCTCGCCGCCGGGGTCCACCAGCTTGAGCGCGCCGCGGCCGCCGGGGAACAGCACCGCGACCATGTGGCCGAACTGCTCCTGAACGGCGGCAAAGGTCTCGACGAACTCAGCATCGATCTGCGCCGTGAGTTCCTTGATGAGGGCTTCAAGGTCGTCCACGGACTTCTCGAGGTCGCGCCGCTGCTCGCGCAAGAACCCCACGCGTTCGCCCAGCTCGGCACACTCCGCCTCGGCCAGAGGGTTGACCGGACCGATGTGTTCGCGGCGTCGCACGAGGCGTTCGAGCTGCTCACGGAGCAGCTGCGCCTCGGCCTCATGCGCGGGTGGCACGAACCCCGCCTGCTCGAGGTGCTCGCTCACCTCGTCGAGGGCCCCGGCAAGCTCGCCGCGACGGTCCTCAAGGCGCGCCAGCGCCACGTGCAGCGCCGTGCGCCGCTCCGCGCTCACCTCCAGATCGCGCCGCAGCGCCGCCTCGCGCTCGGCCAGGGCGCGCAGTCCGCCGCGATCGAGAGCCTCGAGCGCGCCTTCGCCGGCGTCGAACTTGGCAATGGTAGCGGCGGCGTGCCCGCGCAGAGCAGTGACGCGCTCTACCAGAGCGGCACATACCTCCCGCGCGGCTGGGATCTGCGCAAGGCGGGCCTCGAGCTCCTGCAGACGTGCCCGGTCGGCGCCGGCCCGCCGCCGCCCGGCCTCACGCTGGTCGGCCGCCCGCTGCGCGGCCGCCGCCCGTTCTTCCAGCTCTACACGGTGACGCGTCACCAGAGAGAGTGCTTCGCCATACTCGGCCTCCACCCGGTGCTGGTCGGCCCGGGCGGCCTCCACCTCGGGGCGCAGCCTCTCGGTCTCGAGGAGGGCGACGGCGGCGCTCGCGGCCGCCGCCTCCGCCTCGGCGGCCGCGGCGACGCGTTCCGCGACGATGCCCTCCAAGGCCTGAGCGTCGCGGGCCGCCACCTCGTCCAGGTCGCGCCGCCGGGCGCGCACATCCTTGAGGTCGCGCTCGGCGCGCTCGGCCGTCATGCGCGCCTCACGCTCGGCAGCCGCCCGCTCCTTCGCGCTCTCACGGGCGCCGGCCTCGTCACGGCGGGTCACGGCAAGGGCCGCCTCCTCGCGCACCTCCCGTGCCCGCAGGGCGTCGAGCTTCTCGCTCAAACGCTGCAGGGCCGCCCTTCGTTCCAGCAGCAGCGCTGCCGGAACCCCGCTGGCGAGCCCCATCTGCCCTGAGCTCGGGCGGTAGAACTCGCCTTCGCGCGTGACGGCTAGACCCCGAAAGCCGGCCGGCACGGCGTGCAGGTCGTCGACGATCACGGCGTCGGCCAGAGCGCTGCGCATCTCGCTGTGACCGCCGATATCGACCTTGTCGATCAGCGGCGCGGCACCGGGAAAGCCCACCGGAGGTCGCGGCCCGGGCAGCGGCACGACCAGCCGCACGAGCCCCACACCGGCGTCTTTCAGGGCCCGCAGCAGTGACCAATGGTCTACGCCCTCGGGCACGCTCAAAGCTCCCGAGACCTGCGCCAGTGCCGCCGCCAGGGCGCGCTCGTACCCCGCCTCGCACGACAGGGCGCCGGCCAGCGAGACCGTTCCCGGATACTCGCCGGCCACGGCCAGAGCATCGGCGCCCACGTCCTGCAACTCCTGGAGCGCGGCCCGCAGGTGGTCTACTTCAGACTCGAGAGTGCGTCGCTCGCCGGCGACCGCTCGCTGCCGGTCCTCCACCTCGGCCAGCGCATGCCCCAGGTGAGCGGCCGCCGCGGCAGCGGCTTCGGCGGCCGTGACGGCCGCCTGCAGAGACTCTCGCGCGGCCACGTCGGCGGTGGCGGCAACCTCCTCGGCGGTCCCTTTGGCGGCGGCCTCCGTGATAAGCGCCGCCCGCTGAGCCGCCAGGCGCGCCTCTTCGCCGGCAAGTGCTTCTTGCCGGCGTTTCAGGCGCCCCACCGTAGCCAGCGCGTTCTCGCGTTCTATGGTCGTGCGGTCTGCCGCGCTGCGACGCTCGCTGAGCGACTCGCGGGCGGCGCTCAGGCGCCCGGCGACCGCGGCATAGGCAGCCTCGGCGGCGCCCAGCTCTTCCCGCAGACGGCGCTCCTCCCGCGGCCACTGATCGTCATCGGGTTCTTCAGGGCGGCCGGCTAGCTCGCTCACCAGCCGGTCGCGCTCGGCGGCGGACGCCCGCTGCACCTCTTCCATCAGGCGCAGACGCTGCTCGGCCAAGCGCGAGGCACTCTCCAAACGGCCGTCCAGCACCCTGGCGCGCAGCAGCCGTCTGGCGCGCCGCTCCTGCTCCGCCAGGCGGCGCGCAAAGGCTTCCTCTTCCGTGGCCCGCGCCACGGCGACCTCTTCCAGGCCGGCCTCACCCCGCCGGCGCTCCTGCTCGATCTCGGCCAGCTCGCCGCGGCGTTCGTGAAGTTCCTCGTCTAGCGCGCCGACTTCGCCCGTGAGCAGGCGTCCGCGAGTCTCGGCCAGGTTGGCCTCCACGGCGCGTAGCTGCTCGGCTGCGCTGGCCTGGCGGCGCAGCGGCGCAAGCTGCGCGCCCACCTCGCGCTCCAGCAGGTCGGCGCGCTCAAGGTTGCGGCGCACCTCGCGCAGCTTGAGCTCGGCGCGCTCGCGCCGGCGCTTGAACGTGCCCAAGCCCGCCGCTTCCTCGATCTGGCTGCGACGGTCTTCCGGCGTGCCGGCCAGAAAGCCCTCCACCTTGCCTTGGCCGATGATCGAGTGCAGCTCCTTGCCGAGGCCCACCTGGGCCATGAGCTCGACCACGTCGGTCAGCCTGCAGGCAGAGTGGTTGATGAAGTACTGCGACGAGCCGTCGCGGGCCACCCGCCGCGTCACGCTCACCTCCGCGGTGGGCAGCGGCAGGGCGCCATCGGCGTTGTCGAAGGTGAGCTCCACCTCGGCGCTGCCGCTGGCGCGGCGCCCGTCGCTGCCGGCGAAGATCACGTCTTGCATCGAGGAGCCGCGCAGCGTTGACGGGCTCTGCTCGCCCAAGGCCCACACCACGGCATCGGCAACGTTGCTCTTGCCGCTGCCGTTCGGACCGATGATCACCCCCACACCGGGCTCGAAGAGCAGCTCGGTCTGCTTGGGAAACGACTTGAAACCTTTGAGGCGAAGCGCCTTGAGGAACACGCTCAGTCGCCCTTCTTCGGCTTCACGCGAGCCACCGCTGAGCCATGGGGTGTTCCGGCACCGGCCGGGCCGCCCTCGGCGGGCTGCCCGCCGACGTCCGCCCCACCGTCGCCAGGTGGCGCTTCGCTACGCCCAGCGTCGCCGGGCACCTCTTCGCCGGGCGCCGGCGGCACACCGTCGGAAAGCTCCGCCGGACGTGAGCGGCGGCCCCGCAGCCGCGCCCGCCGCGACGTACGCCGGGCGCGCGTCTGCAGCTCGTTCAGCGCCTCCGCCGCGGCCTCCTGCTCGGCGCGCTTCTTGCTGGTGCCGAAGCCCCGTCCCAGCGTTTCGCCGGTTACGGAGGCCACGATCTCGAACTCGCGGTTGTGCGGCGGCCCACTGTAGCCGAGCACCGCGTAGCTCACCGATTGACCGCTGCGCGCCAGGTACTCCTGCAGCTCGGTCTTGTGGTCGATGTAGCTGCTCTCGGCGTACTGGATGTGCTCCTCGAACACCTCCACCACCGCGGGACGCACCGCCTCGAACCCGAACGTCACATAGACGGCGCCGATCAACGCCTCCGTGAGATCGGCCAGCACGTTCTCGTTGGTCTGAAGCTGCGCGGCGTCGCCGGCCTCGCTGCCCGCGCCCGCCTGCTCGCGCAGCATCCTGCCCAGGCCGAGCTTGGTGGCCACCCTGGCGCACGTCGCGCGACTCACGATGTAGGCGCGCAGCCGCGCCAGATGCCCTTCGGCGAAGTCGGGAAAGCGCCGGTAGAGCTCCGTCGTGATGCAGAGGCTGAGCACGCTGTCGCCGAGGAACTCGAGACGCTCGTATGAGCTCACGCGTTCGGCGGCCCACGAGGTGTGCGTGAACACCTGGCGCATCATGGCGCGGTCGAGCTGTTCAGCCAGTACCAGCAGTCGGTAGCTCACTCAACCCTCACACGACGCGAGGGGACGCCTCCCGGTACTCGGGAGACCCCCCCTCGCCATAGCCCGCGGACCAGCGCGAAGTTAGGCGTTGGCCCTCTTCATCACGAAGTCGACGGCGTCACCGACAGTCTTGATCTCGGCGGCCTCTTCGTCGCTGATCTTCACGTCGAACTTCTCTTCCATGGTCATCACGAGCTCGACCAGGTCAAGTGAATCGGTCTCGAGGTCTTCCTGAAAGCGAGCTTCCATGGTGACCTTGTCTTCGTCGACGCTGAGGGTCTCGACGAGGATACCCTTCACGTGCTCGAACACCTCTTCGCGGGTCATCAACCAACCTCCGGGTGAAGTTTGGCAGAGTCTACACTGTGGCGGCGTGCGCCCCAAGCTCGGCGGCAATGGTGGGCAGCAGCTCGCTCACGGCACCGCGCCGAGCCATACGCACGGCCTGTGCCACGCCTCGTGCCCTGGAGTTGCCGTGGGCGATGACCACGGGAGCGTTCATGCCTACGAGAAGGGCACCGCCGAACTCTTCCGGGTCGAGCGCATCCCTCACGCGTAGAAGCTGCGTGCGCAGCAAGGCGCCTCCGATCTTGGTGCGCAGTGAGACGTCGATGGAATTGCGCACGGCGAGCATCACCGCCCTGGCCGTGCCCTCGATGGTCTTGAGACCCACGTTGCCGGTGAAGCCGTCCGTGACCACTACGTCAACCGTACGGTTCATAATATCGCGGCCCTCCACGTTACCGTAGAAGTTGATACGCCGGTCGGCGGCGATGAGCCTGTGCGCCTCGATCACGTCGGGAGTTCCCTTGGTGGGCTCTTCGCCGATGGAGAGCAGGCCCACCGTGGGACCTGGAATGCTCATCACCTCCCGGGCAAACGCCTGTCCCATCACGGCGAACTGGCGCAGATGCTCGGGGCGGCACTCGGCATTGGCCCCCACATCGAGAAAGGCGATGGGCGATGGTACGCACGGCATGATGGTGCAGATCGCCGGACGCTGCACGCCCGTGATGCGTCGCACGTACAGGAGGCTGCCGGCGACCACGGCCCCGGTATTGCCGGCCGAGACGAAGGCGTCGGCCCTCCCCTCGTGCGTGAGCTTGAGCCCCACGACGATGCTCGATGCGGTCTTGTTGCGCGCCGCCCACGCAGGTTCCTCGTCGTAGCCGATCACATCGGGGGCATGCACCACAGAGGCGAACTGCGCGTCGGCCGGCAGCAGCGGCCGCAGCCGCGCTTCGTCGCCGACGAAGACGATGTGCACGAGCGGCCCGGCGGCCTGCAGGGCGCCGCGCACGACTTCGTCGGGGGCGTTGTCGCCGCCGGCCGCATCGACCGCCACCCGCACCACGCGCTCGCCGGCCGCGGCACTCCAGCTCGCGGTGACTTCGTGAGGCGATACGTACTGGCGCGGGCCGATCGGGCTCATGCGTGCAGGTCGGCCACCAGCCGGTCCAGATCGACGAACTCGTCGATCAGCTCCGCGATGAGGTCGATCTTGGAGCGCTCCTTGACGCGCAGGCGGCCGAACAGGCGGCGCAGATCGTCGGCCGCCGTGACCGTGTCGGACTCGACAGAGACGAGCGGCACGCCGTGCTCTTCGGCGCGCGCCAGCACGGCCGGGCTGGGCACGTAGTTGCCGGTGAGCACCACGGCGACGGTGGGCGTGTCGAGCGCCGTGAGGATGATCTCCGCGCGGTCGCCGCCCACGATGACGACCTTGTTGGGCGTGAGCTGAAAGTAGCGCAAGGCGTGCTCGGGGCTCATGGCGCCGATCATGTACGTCTCCACCAGCCGATCGCCATACTGGTCGCCGCACACGTAGGTGCCCTTGAGGGCCTCGACGATCTCGGCCACCGACACAGCGGAGAGACGGCTGTTGGACGTGAGTGCGCCGTAGCTGGTGACGCCGCTCTTCTCGAGGAACTGCGTATACTGGTCGCGCACCACGCCCAGGCGCGATTCGGGCACCATATTGAACAGCACCCCCAGCAAGTGCTGCTTGAGGGCGTCCTTCACGTAGATGATGTCGTCCAGAAGGCGCGCCCCCGCGAACTTGGCCACGAGTAGCGTCTCGAGGTCGAGTTGCGCCACCACCTCCGCCCCGCTGGTGCGCAAGAAACGCCCCTGCCAGATCTCGCCGAGGCCTTCGCACACCACCAGGTCTTTGCCGGCGCGGATGCGATCGTAGGCACCGCGCACGCGGCTCATGGCGTCTACGTCGGAGCCCGCCAGCACGTCGTGCAGAGCATCTTCGTCGAGGACCACGGGGCAGACGTCGCTGAGCGCGTCGTCGAGACCGAGGAGGTCGGCGACAAAACCCGCGTCTTCGTCGAGAAGCTCCCCGCTGAGGTGCGAAGCGAGGGTGCCCACGGGCTTGAAGTAGCCCGCGTTGAGGCCCCGGCGGCGTAACGCGAGACAGAGCCCCACGGAGATCGTGGTCTTGCCACCGCCGCCCTGTGTGGAGGCGATGTAGAGGGATCTGAGCACAACACCCCCCTATGCCGAGTTACTCGGCTTCGAGGACGATGACCTCGCGGCCCTTATATGTGCCGCACTTGGGGCAGGCACGGTGAGGCAGCTTGGGGCTCTTGCACTGCGGGCAGATGCTCGCCGTCTCGACGCTGAGCTTCTGCTGCGCACGGCGCTTGTCGCGACGCGCCTGTGATGTTTTCTTCTTCGGAACGGGCATCCTGATTCTCCTCGGTCAAACCGAACGGAACTGTACCATACCCTGCGGGTTCTACGCCTCCGCATGGCGATGGTCCGGCGCGGCGTTGAGATCGGCGCCGCACTCCGGGCACAGGCCGCGACAATCGTCGCGGCAGAGTATCTTGGCGGGCAGAGCCTCGGCGATAAGGTCTCGCACCCAGCGCTCCACGTCGAGCACGAAAGCCGCGGCGTAGCCCTCTTCGTCGTCTTCGTCGCCTTCCGACTCACCGTGAAGCACATACTCGACGCCGCGCGCCTCTACCTTGACCAGCGCCTCGCCCAAGCAACGCTGGCACGGCCCCACCACCTCCGCGTCGAACTCGCCGGTGAGCGTGACATGGTCGCCTACCCGAGCCGCGCGCAGGAGCAGATCGACAGTGCCTCCAGTGACCTCGTAGTCGAGCCCCCCGAACACGAAGGGCGCGACTTCCACCGGCAGGCGCCGCCACGTCTCACTGGCGGTCCCGAAGCGCAACGAGCGCAGATCGAAGCGGCGCACGGCAGGCCCTGTGGTTCAGGGGCTGAGCGACGAGCGCCTCACGGCTGCAGAGCGTCGCTAGACGAGCGCCCCTGCAGACGCTCGCGCCCGCGCCGTACCGCGGCGATGAACTTGTCGAGGTTCATCTCGAGGTTGCCGAGCACCTCGTCGGCATAGTCTTCGGCACCCAGGCGGATCTCGCGCTCGCGCTCGCGAGCATCTTCCATGATCTGCTGCGCGTTACGCTCGGCCAGCCGCATGACCTCGGTCTCCGATGCCATGCGGTCGGCACGCTCCTGTGCCTCATTCAGCACGCGCTCGGCCTCTTGCTTCGCCTCGGCCAGCATCTCCTGACGCTCCTTCACGATCCAGCGGGCCTGCTTGATCTCTTCGGGGATCGTAGACCGCATCTGATCGAGGATGTCGTAGATCTCCTCGCGATCGATCATGACGCTGTCGGTGAGCGGCACCGAGCGCGCGTTGTGGATGATGTCGTCGAGCTTGTCGATGAGAACGAGCACGTCCATAGTCAGCGACCCTCCTTGGGTAGCCTGATGTGCGGTGTGACGGCGTCGCCCGGCACCCTCATTTGGCGCCTCCCGCTAGGCACGGGAGGCGTAGATCTCGGCCAGCCGCTGGGCGACGCTCGAGGGCACCAGGTCTTCGACCGAACCACCGAACGCGGCGATCTCTCTGACGCCGCTCGAGCTCAGGAAGCTATGCTCGGGCGAGGCCATCATGAACACTGTTTCTATGTCGGGGGCCAACTTCCTATTGAGCTGCGCCATGGCGAATTCATACTCGAAATCGGAGATCGCGCGCAGGCCCTTGAGGATCACGTGCGCATCCCAGCGGCGCGCGAACTCGACCACCAGCTCGTTGAAGCGATCGACCACGATGTGGTCGTAGCCCGACAGAGCTTCGCGCAGAAACAGTTCGCGTTCGTCCGGCGTGAACAGCGGCGACTTGCGCTGCGGCACCTCGATGAGACCCACCACCACACGGCCGAACTTGCTGGCACCGCGCTTGATGATGTCGAGATGGCCGACCGTCACCGGGTCGAAGGTCCCCGGACAGATGGCCGTGACGTTGCGCGGCATCAGCCGCCTCGGCTCTGGTCAGTCGCGTGGCGTGTCATCGTCTACCGTCGCTCCTTGCTCTGCGTCCGTCCGGCACGACACCAGGAACGTGACCTTCGTGTCGCCGTAACGTTTCTCCCGTACCACGGCCCAGGGCAGATCTACCGCCGTGCCGGCCGCCGTTTCGATGACGAGGGCAGCCCGTGCCGCGAGCAGTGGCGCCAGGAGCCTGCTCAAGGCGGGCCGGACCTCCGCGTAGCGTTCGTATGGAGGGTCCGCAAAGACGAGAGTATACCGCGCCCCGCGACGGGCGTCAGCTCGCAGGGCGCGGCGCGCGTCGCCGGTGAGTACCAGGGCGCGGCGCATGCCGACGTGCTCAGCGCCGCTGCCACTCTCGGCGCCCGCCTCGCCGCGGCCGCCCGCGGTCTCGCTCTCGCCGCGCGCGGGGCGTCCGGCTACGGCGACCCCCAGGCGCCGCAGGTTGCCACGCAGCGAGCGCAGCGCGGCGCGTTCTATCTCGACGAACGTGCACGAGGTCGCACCGCGTGAGAGCGCCTCCAGACCGAGAGCGCCGCTGCCCGCGAACAGATCGAGCACACAGTGACCGACGAAGGGCCCGGCGAGCTGGCCGGCGGGCTGACCGGCGAGCGCAACCTGAGCGCTGGGAGCAGCCTGCTCGGCGAGCGCAGCTTGACCGGCCGCGTGCACTTCGGGCAACGCCCCGAGCACGTCGAAGATGGCCTCGCGAACCTTGTCGGACGTGGGCCGTGTGCCACGGCCGGCCGGTGCCATCAACGAGCGGCCCTTCCACTCACCGCCCACGATCCTCACGGTGCCGCCCTCCAGAGGCCCTCGCCGGCCGCTGGTGGCGTGCCCCCGGCTCTCAGGCGCGCCGGCCTACTCACGCCACAGGACCACCGGCACGGCCGCCGGCGGCTCGTCGCCGACGGTGAAAGCGTCCGCCAGCGCGACGCTCGCCAGCCTCCGCCGCTGGGCGTCGCGAGAATGCACGGCGGCCAGAGGCTCGCCGCCTGCCACAGCCTCCCCGACGACGCGCTGCAGGACCACGCCGGCCGCCGGGTCGACGGTGTCGTCGACTCTCTGCCGACCGGCGCCGGCAAGCTGCGCCGCGCGCCCCACGGCGCGCGCGTCTATCGCGGTAACGTATCCGTCGCGCGCCGCCTTCACCTCGAGCGTCGCCAGCCGGTGATACTCGCCCGGCTGCCAGCGACCGCCTTGCACGTAGCACCAGCGCTCGAAATGCGCGGCGGCGCGCCCGTCTGCCAGGGCCTGCTCGGCGCGCCGCCGCCCCTCGCCTTCGTCCACGCGAAGGTCGGAGAGCGCCAGCAGCGCCCCGGCCAGCGTGAGCGTGGCCTCTCGCACGTCGGGAGGTCCCTCTCCGCACAGCACTTGCCAGGCCTCTTCCACCTCCAGCCGATTCCCCACCGCGCGGCCCAAAGGGGCCTCCATGGAGGTGTAGACGCACGACATCGGGCGCTCATAGGCGTCGCCCACCAGGCGGCACAGGCGGCCCAGCTCGCGGGCATGCTCGAGATCGGCCATGAAGGCCCCCCGCCCGACCTTGATGTCGAGCACCAGGGCGGCGGTGCCGCTGGCCACCTTCTTGGCCATGATGCTGGCGGCGATAAGCCCGTCGCAGTCGATGGTCGCCGTGACATCGCGGAGCCCGTAGAGGAGCCGGTCTGCCGGCACCACGCGCTCACTCTGGCTCACCACCGCCACGCCGATGCGCTCGAGCTGCCGCAGCAGCTCACCTTGAGGCAGTTGCACGCGAAAGCCGGGGATAGACTCCAGCTTGTCGAGCGTGCCGCCCGTGTGCCCCAGCCCGCGGCCCGACATCTTGCCGAAGATGGCCCCGCAGGCGGCCACCAGCGGCGCCAGCACCAGCGTGACCTTGTCGCCCACGCCGCCGCTGGAGTGCTTGTCGAGCACCGGACGGCGCAGCACGCTCAGGTCCAGGCTCTTGCCGCTCTCCACCATGGCCCGGGCCATCGCCAGAGTCTCGGCATCGTCGAGGCCGCGCATGGTCATGGCCATGAGCAACGCACTCGCCTGGTAGTCGGGTACGCCGCCGCTCAGCGCGCCGTCGACGAAGGCCCGCATGCGCCCTTCGTCGAGCACGTTGCCGTCGCGTTTCCAGGCAATCACGTCATTCACGAAGTCCACGCAGGCACCTCCACCATTCAATTAGACGAGGCCGGGCCAGCGCGCCGCGAGAGCGGCGCCGAGCCCGGCCGCGAGACGTGCGGCGAGGCTGCCGCCGTACGCCAGCACGTCCGCGTGCGAGCTCACCTCGGCGGCCCGATTGACTACCAGGGCAAGCAGGCAGCACTCGGCGCCGGCGGCGCGCGCCGCGCGCACCTCCGGCGCGGCCGACATGCCCACCACGTCGCCGTACTCCGAGAGCCATGCCGCCTCGGCGGGAGTCTCGAACTGCGGTCCGGCGACGGCCACGTACGTTCCCCCGCGCGCCGTCCCCGGGGGTGGCGTCGGCGAGCGTGGCGCCCCCCCGCCCGACGTGGCCGACGTGCCCGCTGCGGGCGCCACGCCGGCCTCTCCCCCGCCCGGCTGCGCCCGCAAGGCTTCGGCCACAGCCACGACCACGGCCCTCGCTTGCGCCGGCGCGCAGACCGGCAGGCGCGGCGGGCGTGCCCGCCGCGGTGGCCTTTGCAGATCGACCACTGCGGCCGCCACAACCACGTCGGCCGGCAGTACCTCCGGGCGTAGCGCCCCCGTGGAGTTGGTGAGTACCAGCCGTGTCGCGCCGGCGGCCACCAGGCTACGCACGGGAGCCTCGAGCTCCTCGCGCGTCCAGCCCTCGTAGAGATGCGGGCGGCCGCAGGCCAGCGCCAGCTTGAGCTCGCCCCCCCGCGCGCGCGGCAGGCGTGCCAGCTGCAGGCAGTTGCGGTGCCCGGCCACCGCGCTGCTGGGCCAGCCGACCTCGCCGTAGCTAAGCTCGTCGTCTACCACGGCGCCCTCTGGCAGCGCGGCGAGGCCCGAGCCGAACACCACGGCCGCCTGCGGCCGGTACCGTGCCAGGCGGCCGCTCACCCGATCACTGCACCGGGCAGCGGTGGCTGCTCGCCGGTGAGCCGGGCGAACGCGGTGGCGCCCACATCCTCCTGCCAGCCGTCGTAGCGTCCGGGTCTCAAGCCCAGGGCCAGCAGAGGGGAGAACTCGCGTGAATGATCGGTGCTCTCGGTAGTGGGGTCTACACCGTGGTCGGCACAGAGGATCAGCGCATCGTCGTCGCGCAGGAGAGACTCCCACAGCGGCACGACGGCGTCTACGGCCGCGAGCCCGGCGGCGAACCCCTCGACGTCGTTGCGGTGGCCCCATACCTGGTCGAAGTCCACCAGGTTGGCAAACAGCAGGCCGCTCTGCATCTCACTCAGGTGGCGCGTGCACGCCGCAATGCCCGCGACGTTGTCGGTGGTGTGATCGTCCACGTCCACGCCTCGCTGGGTGAAGATCTCGCCGATCTTGCCGACGCCCACCACCGGCACGCCGCGCTCATGCAGCAGATCGAGGTACGTGGGCCCGGTGGGCGGCAGCGAGAAGTCGCGCCGCCGAGCGGTGCGCCGGTAGGCGCCCGAGGCGCCGCTGAACGGACGCGCGATCACCCGCCCTACTGCGTGCGGGCCGTGTAGAATGCCCCGCGCGATCTCGCACCAGCGGTAGAGCTGCTCCACGGGTATCACGTCTTCGTGACAGGCGATCTGAAACACGGAATCGGCCGACGTGTACACGATTGGCCGGCCGCTGGCCACGTGGGCATCCCCGAGCTCCTCGATGACGGCCGTGCCCGAGGCCGGCCGGTTGCCCAGCACCTTGCGGCCCACGGCGTCTTCGAACGGGTCCAGCACCTCGGCCGGAAAGCCCTGAGGGTACGTGGGAAACGGCCGCGCCAGGACCACGCCCATCATCTCCCAGTGGCCGGTGGTGGTGTCTTTTCCCGAGCCGTGTTGGCCGAGGCGACCGAAGGTCGCCTCGGGCCGCGGCGCTGCGAGCGGCAGGCGAGCCACCTCTCCCAGGCCGAGGCCGGCAAGGTTGGGCAGCTTCACGCCGCTTCGTTCGAGCACGTGCTTGACGGTATCGGAGCCGACGTCGCCGTAGGCGGCGGCGTCGGGCAGCTCACCAGCCCCTACGCCGTCGAGCACGCAGATGAACACCCTCGTCATGCCGGCCTCTCCGTTTCGTCTGACGCCGCGCAGGAAGCGCCGCGGCCGGAGCCCTCTCCCTCGTTCGTCACCTGCCCACCGGCGGCGGCCGGTCGTGCCCGCCGCGCCCGCGGATGCGTCTCAAGATACACCTCGCGCAGATGCTCGATGGTCACGTGCGTATAGAGCTGTGTGGTCGCCACGCTGGCATGACCGAGCATCTCCTGCACGCTGCGCAGGTCGGCGCCGGCGGCTAGGAGGTGAGTCGCGAACGAGTGCCGGAATGTGTGCGCGCTGGCCTTGCCGAGCATGTCGGCGCGCTTCAGGATCGTGCGCAAGATGTAATCCAGGCCCTGGCGCGTAAGAGCTCCGCCACGCGCGTTCAGAAACACGTCGGCGCGGCGGCGCCCGCGCAGCAGCCGGCGGCGACCGTCGCCGAGGTAGCGGGCCAGGGCGCGCGCGGCTGCACCTCCCATGGGCACGATCCGCTCCTTGTCGCCCTTGCCCACGCAGCGCACCAGACCGCCCTCCACGTCAATGTCGCCTTCGCGTAAGCCGAGGAGCTCGCTCACCCGTAGTCCGCAACCGTAGAGCAGCTCGAGCGCCGCCAGATCACGCTGTCCGAGCGGTCCGGCCGGGACGATATGCGCGAGCAGGGTCTCGACCTCCTCCACCGAGAGCACGCGAGGCAGGGTGCGCGGCTTCTTCGGTGTGCGCAGACGGGCCGCCGGATCGTCTTCGCGCGCGCCCTCCCTCACGAGAAAGGCGTAGAAGGCGCGCAGGCTGGCCGTGCGGCGCGCCACGCTGGTCGCGGCACCATCTCCCCCCTCGGCCGCGAAGTAGTCTCGCAGGTCGTCTTCGCGCGCCGCCGACGGAAGGCCGCGGCCGGCCGCGAGGAAGGCCGCGAAGCGGCCCAGATCGCGGCCGTACGCCGATACTGTGTGCGGGCTCATGCCGCGCTCGTAGCGGAGGTAGTCGAGGAACTCCTGCACGGCTGCGTCAAGGGGTGGGGGCTGGCGCCCGGCGGGCACGGCAGGCACGGCGGGGCCTCTAGGAGTCCGTGCGCCCGGCGGCGCGCACAAGCGCCTGAGCAAGCCGGTAGAGCTGCCCCAGACGCTCCACCTTGATGCACTCCTGCGGGGAATGCACATGCTCGAATCCCACGCCCAGAGTGACGGCCGGTAGACCGCGGGCGTTGAAGATGTTGCCGTCGGAGCCGCCACCTCCGCCGACGAGGTGGGCCTCCAGGCCCGCCTCGGCCAGCGCGGCCGCGGCGATGCGCAGCGGCAGCGCGTCGGGGCCGTGCTCGTAGCCCGGATACGCCTCCTGCACGTCCAGCTCCACGTCGACCCCTACCTCCGCGGCGGCGATCGTGATGGCCTGCACCATGGCCGCGACCTGGCCGGCCAGCTTGCCGGCATCGCGGCTGCGTGCCTCGCCGTTGATGACGCAGTGGTCGGGGATCACATTGACGGCGCTGCCGCCGGCGACCAGACCGATGTTCGCCGTAGTCTCGGCGTCGAGGCGACCGAGTGGCATGGCGGCGACCGCCCGCGAGGCCGCGACGATCGCACTGCGGCCGCCCTCCGGCTCGATGCCCGCATGCGCAGCCACACCATGAAACGTGGCTGTGACGGTCTTCACGCTCGGCGCGGCGGTGATCACCGTCCCCGGCGCGCCCTCGCTGTCGAGCACGAACGCCGCCCGCGCCGCCAGCCCCGCCACTTCGAGCCCCCTCACCCCCCGTAGGGCGACCTCCTCGCCGGCCGTGAAGATAACCTCGACGCCGGCCGCAGGAGCTTCCTCGCTCAGGTCCCGCAGGAGCATGAGCAACACGGCCACGGCAGCCTTGTCGTCGGCGCCGAGGATGGTGCTTCCGTCGCTGCGCACCTCGTCGGCGGCGACGATCACGGTGGGTGCGCGCTCGAGGGGCACAGTGTCCAGGTGAGCGCAGAGCGCGATAGGTGTGCCGGCGGCGGTCCCAGGGCCGCCTCCCCCACGTCCGGACACGCGCACGACCAGGTTGCCACAGCCGCAGCCCGTCTGAGCCGCGCTCGCGTCTTCGACCGCATCCAGGCCGGCGGCCCGCACGAAGCGCTGCACGGCGTCGGCCATGGCGCGCTCCTCGCCCGACGGCGAGCGTATCTCGGCGAGGGCAACGAACAGGTCGCGCAGCTCGTCTAGGCCGGCGTGCACACGTCCTCCAGCTCGTCGTCGCGCTCGCTGCGCAGGCGCGCGGCGGCCCCCACGAAGTCGCGGAACAGGGGCGCCGGCCGCGTGGGCCGCGACTTGAACTCGGGGTGGAACTGCGAGGCCACAAACCACGGGTGATCGGCCAGCTCGCAGATCTCGACCAGACGGCCATCCGGGGTGGTGGCACTGACCACGAGGCCGGCCGCCTCGAGTTGTGGCCGCAGGTCGTTATTCACCTCGTAGCGGTGCCGGTGCCGCTCCCACACCTCGGCCGCGGCGTAGGCCGCCTGAGCCTTGGTTCCGGGCACGAGCTTCACCTGAGAGGCACCCAGACGCATGGTGCCGCCCATGTCTTCCACATTCTTCTGCTCGGGCAGGAGGTCGATGACGGGGAACTTCGTCTCGGGGTCGAACTCGGTGGAATTGGCATCCGTCATGCCGCAGACGTGGCGCGCGAACTCGGCCACCGCGCACTGCATCCCCAGGCACACGCCCAGAAACGGCACCTTCTGCTCGCGGCAGTACTTGATGGCCTCGATCTTGCCTTCGATGCCGCGCTGGCCGAAGCCACCCGGCACTATCACCCCGTCGGCACACGAGAGGCGTTCGGCGACCGTGGCCGGCGTGAGATCTTCGGAATCGACCCACTGCAGGTCGAGGCGCCGGCCGTGATGGAAGGCCGAGTGCTTGAGCGCCTCCCACACCGAGAGGTACGCCTCGTGCAACTGCACGTACTTGCCCACCAGGGCGATGGTCACCGGCTTGTCGCAGGCGTCGATGCGGTCGACCAGCGCGCGCCACTCGCACAGGTCCGGCTCGCCGCACTCCAAGCCCAGCATGCGCACCACGAGATCGTCGAGATGCTCGCGGTGCATGCGCAGCGGCACGCGGTAGATGTCGTCGGCATCGCTCGCCGACACCACGGCGTCGGGGTCGACGTCGCAGAAGAGGGCGATCTTCTCGCGGATGCCTTGGGAGAGCGGCTCTTCCGAGCGAGCCACGATGATGTCGGGCTGGATGCCGATCTCGCGCAGCTCGGCGACCGAATGCTGCGTCGGCTTGGTCTTGGGCTCGCCCACCACGCCGATGACCGGCACCAGCGTGACATGGATGTACAGCACGTTACCGCGGCCGATGTCTTTGCGGAACTGGCGGATGGCCTCAAGAAACGGCAAGCTCTCGATGTCGCCTACGGTGCCGCCCACCTCGGTGATGAGCACGTCTGTGTCGGTGCTCTGCGCCAGGCGGTGCACGCGGCTTTTGATCTCGTTCGTGATGTGCGGGATTACCTGCACGGTGCCGCCCAGGTAGTCGCCACGGCGCTCCTTGGTGATCACGCTGTTATAGATGCCGCCGGTTGTGACGTTGGAGTCGCGCTGCACGAACTCGTCGATGAAACGCTCGTAGTGGCCGAGGTCGAGATCGGTCTCGGCGCCGTCTTCGGTGACGAATACCTCACCGTGCTGGTACGGGCTCATGGTGCCCGGATCGACGTTGATGTACGGGTCGAACTTCTGGTTTGCGACCTTGAGCCCGCGCGCCTTGAGGAGCTGCCCCACCGAGGCGGCGGTGATGCCCTTGCCGAGCCCGGACACCACGCCCCCGGTCACAAAGATATGTTTGGCCATACTCCTCATCCCCCCCTGGTGAACGTCCTTGCCGGCAGCCCGAGAACGGTCACCGCACTACGTCCTGCACGCTCCCACCAGGAGGCGTGCGCAGGGCACGGCGAAGCCGCTGCAGACTCGCAAGGGATTATATGGGGCCGGGGTCGCGCCCGCTTAAATCGACGGGCCGGCGCGATGGTATCTCCGGCGGGGCGACGGATCACGCTGCGAAGTATACCATCGCGGGCCGGCCCCGCAAGGCAGAGTCGCCACGCTTCAGTGCGCCCTCCCCGCCCGTGCCAAGAGGCCTTCGGCGTGGCTGCGCGCGGCGTGATCGCTGGGCGCCGCGCCGAGCATGCGGCACAGCTCGGCGAGGCGTTCTTCGCCCTCCACACGGCGCACCACGGTGACGGTGCTGCCGGCCGCCACGTCGCTGTCTTTGACGATCGCAAACTGACGTTCGGCGAAGGCCGCCACCTGCGGCAGGTGCGTGATGCACACCACCTGGCGGCGCTCGGCCAGCCGCGCGAGCCGCTCGCCGAGAGCCGCCGCGGTGACGCCGCCGATGCCGGTGTCGACCTCGTCGAAGATGAGCGTCTCAACATCGTCCCCGAGAGTGACGATGCCGCGGATAGCGAGCATCGCCCGCGAGAGCTCGCCGCCCGACGCCGTCTCACGCAGCGGCCGTGGCGGCACGCCCGGGTTGGCGCTGAACAGGAACTCCGCTTCGTCGGCGCCGCGCGCTCCGAGAGCTTCCCACCCGTCGCCGCGCGACGTCACCGCGATGGTGAACGTGGCGTGCGGCATAGCGAGACCGCGGAGCTCCTGCTCGACGCGAGCGGCCACTGTGGGTGCCAGGCTGCGACGCGCGACGCTGAGCCGCTCGGCGGCCGCCAGCGCCTGCGCTTGCAGCGCCTGCGCGCGGGCACCGAGCTGTTCCTCGCCCGCGTCGAGGTCTTCGAGAGCGCGCAAGCGCTGCCGGGCCTGCTCGGCATAGGCGAGTACCTCAGCGGCCGAGCCGCCGTACTTGCGCATCAGGCTCTTGAGCTTGTCGTAGCGCAGCTCCATGGCGTCGCGCCGCGCCGGGTCGACGTCGAGGTCGTCGAGATAGGCGCGCAGCACGCCGGAGAGATCGTCGAGCTCGGCGGCGAGGCCGTCGAGGCGCTCGGCCGCCGGCCCCAGCGCTTCGTCGAGCGCGGCCGCCTCGCCCACCAGACGCTGCGCCACTCGCAGGGCGTCGAGCGCCGCGCTCTCACTCTCGCCGGCAAGCAGGCTGAGCGCGCCTCCGGCGCGCTCCAGAAGCTTGCCGGCGTGACGCAGGCGCTCGCGCTCGCGCGCCAGCCGCTCGTCTTCGCCGGGCTGCACGTCGGTGGCCTCGATCTCTGTCAGTTGGAAGCGCAGCATGTCGATCTCGCGTTCGCGCTCGCGGCCGGCACCGCGCAGCTCACGCAGCTCGCGTGAGAGCGCGCGCGCCTGGTTGTACGCCGCCCCGTACGCCTCGTGCAGCGGGGTCAGCTCGTCGCCCGCGGCGCCGTCGAGCAGGTCAAGCTGGCGCTCGAGCTGCAGCAGCCGGGCATGCTCGAGCTGGCCGTAGAAGGCCAGGCGGCTGCGCAAGGCGTCTTCCACAGCCGCGGCCGAGCTGAGCAGCCCGTTCATGTGGGCCCGTGAGCGGCCACCGCGAGGCAGCTCGCGGGCGACCGCCAGCGTCTCGTCGGCACTCTCGAAGAGCGCCTGTACGAGGGCCCTCTGGGCGCCGGGGCGCACCAGCTCGTCGCCGCCCTTCTGGCCCATGAGCAACCCGATCGCCTGAGCCAGCAGCGTCTTGCCGGCGCCCGTCTCGCCGGTGATCACGTTGAGGCCGGGCGAGAAGGCGAGACGCGCCTCGGCGATGAGCACCAGGTCGTCGATGCTGAGCTCAGCGAGCATCGCGGCGGTCGAAGAGCTTCTCCTCGACGTTCTGGTAGAACGAGCCCTCGCTGCGCACCAGGAGGCGGGCGTGCTGCTCGCCGGCGGCGATGCGCACATCGTCGCCGCAGCACAGGCGCCCCACGTTGTCGCCGTCAACCACAACCTCGGCCTCCTGTAGCGGCGACACGTTGCGCGCGCTTATGACGTGGTCGGGGCGCAGGATCACCGGCCGGAAGCCCAGCGAGTGCGGCGCGATGAAGTTGAGCACGAGAACCCCGGCGTCCCACTCGACGATAGGGCCGCCGCACGACAGGTTGTAGGCGCTCGAGCCGGTTGGCGAGGCGATGATGAGGCCGTCGCAGAACATCTTGCCCACGGTGACGCCGGCGACCTCATATTCGAGTTGCAGCACGTGTCGAGGCGCCACGCGGCTGAGGATCACATCGTTCACGGCGGTGTGCCGCCGGCCATTCACCTGCACGTCTACCGTGAGCAGCTCGATCACCCGCGAGTCGCCCGCCAGGATGGCCTCGAGCCCAGCAGCCCACCCCACCCTGGGCAGCGCAGCGAGAAAGCCGACGTTGCCGAAGTTCACTCCCAAGGTGGGCACGCCGCTGCCCATCAGACGCCCCAGCGTGCGCAGGATCGTGCCGTCGCCGCCCAGCACCAGGCAGGCATCGACGGCACGCAGGCCGGCTTCGTCGACGACGCCGTACCCCAGAGTCGCGACGTCGTTGTGCCTCACGGCCTCGTCGGCCGGCATGACCACCTCGAGGCCCCAGCGCTCGCGGGCCGCGGCCAGCTGCGCGAGCGCGGCCGTGGTGGCTTCTCCCACCATGCCGGTGACTACCGCTACGCGGCGCAAGCGCTCAACCACGGGCCGCCTCCACCGCGCGCGCCGCCGCGGCGACCGGGTCGACTGCCGACCCCGCGAGCGCCGACCCCGCTTGGCAGAAGTAGACGAAGTACTCCACGTTCCCCTTTGGTCCGGGATGGCCTGAGTCGCAGATGCCCAGCACCCGCGCGCCGCGGCGCACCAACCACGCGCCCACGGCCTCGAGCACCTCGCGGTGCACCTCGGGGTCGCGGACCACGCCGCCCTTGCCGACCCGTTCGCGACCTGCCTCGAACTGCGGCTTTACGAGCACCAGGCCCCTGTACCCGTCGCGTAGCGATTCTAGCACGGGGCCCAGGCCCACAGTCAGGGAGATGAACGAGAGGTCGGCGGTGACGAAGGACGGCCGAAACGGTAGGTGTTCGGCGCGCAGACGCCTCGCGTTGGTGCGCTCCAGCACCGTCACCCGAGCATCCCGGCGCAGCCGATAGTCGAGCTGGCCATAGCCTACGTCTACCGCCACCACGCGGCGGGCGCCACCCTGCAGTAGACGGTCGACAAAGCCCCCCGTGGAGCTCCCCAGATCGACGACGTCTTCGTCCTCCACCGAGACGGCCAGAACCTCCAGGGCATGATCGAGCTTGTCGCCGCCGCGCGATACGTATCTGGCGCGCGCGACGACGCTCAGCGTGGCGCCGTCGTCCACGGCAGTCCCCGGCTTGTCCACCAGACGCTCGTCAACGCGCACCTCGCCGGCCAGGATGGCCCCGCGGGCCTGGGCGCGAGAGGCAAAGAGGCCGCGCGCCACGAGCAGCGTGTCGAGCCGCTCGCGCACGGACGCACTACTTGGCGTGTGCCAGCGCCGCCGGGCGTACAGCGGCGACGGCGGCCACAGCCTGTGCCGTGAGACCGATATCGTCCAGCAGCCGGGCGCGCTCACCGTGTGGCACGAACGCGTCGGGCAGCCCGAAACGTAGTACCGGCACCTCCGACCCGATGTGCTCGAGCACCGCGCTGCCGAACCCTCCGGCGAGCACGTTCTCTTCCACGGTCACGATGCGCTGGTGGGTGGCGGCCAGGCGCTGCAGAAGCTCCACGTCGAGCGGTTTCACGAAGCGTGCGTCGACCACCGTAGGGTGCTCGCCCAGGTCTTCGAGAAGGGCGGCGGCCTCGCGGGCTATGCCCACGCCGGTGCCGATGCCCACCAAGGCCACAGCGTCGCCCTCTTGGAGCACTTTGGCCCGCCCGATGGGCAGGGGCTTCAGCTCGGCGGGGGCCACAAACGGCGCCGCCATGCCCCGTGGATAGCGTAGCGCCACAGGCCCGTCGATGGTGAACGCCGTGGCCAGCATGCGCTGCAGCTCGAGCTGGCTGGAAGGAGCCATCACGGTGAGGTTGGGGATCACACGCAGGAACGAGAGGTCGAAAGCACCGTGGTGTGTGGGCCCGTCGTCGCCCACCAGGCCGGCACGGTCGACGGCAAACACCACCGGGAGCTTCTGCAGGCCGATATCCTGCACGAGCATGTCGTAGGCCCGTTGCAGGAAGGTGGAGTACACGGCCACCACCGGCCGCAGCCCACCGATGGCGAGCCCGGCAGCGAACACCGCGGCGTGCTCTTCGGCGATGCCCACATCGTAGAAACGCCTGGGGAAGCGATGTTCGAAGCCCTCCAGGCCGGTGCCCTGCGTCATGGCGGCGGTGATGGCCACGATGCGCTCGTCGGTCTCGGCCAGGCGTACCAGCGCCTGACCGAACGCCGCCGTGAACGTGGTGCCCTGGGATCTCTTCTTGCAGACCCCGTTGCCGAGGTGGAAGGGTCCTGTGCCGTGGAAGGCGTCGGGGTGCCGCTCGGCCGGCTCGTACCCCTTGCCCTTGACCGTGCGCACGTGCACGACGACCGGACGCCTTGTGTCGATGGCCTGCCGGATGCTCTCACGCAAGGCGTGCAGGTCGTGACCGTCCACCACGCCGATGTAGGCGAAGCCCAACTCCTCGAACAGCATGCCAGGCACGAGAAACGCCTTCATCGACTCCTTTACGTCTTTGCCTAGACGGTAGGCTTGCTGACCGATCGCCGGGATGCGCGCTACGCCACGCTCGATGTCTTCGCGCAGACGCGTGAGCGTGGGGTCTAGCCGGAGACGGTTGAGCGAGAGCTGCAGCGCGCCCACATTGGCGCGGATCGACATCTCGTTATCGTTCAGGATCACTACCAGCGGGCTCCGCAGGTGCCCCGCCTGGTTGAGCGCCTCGAACGACACCCCTCCCGTGAGCGCACCGTCGCCCATCACGCACACCACGTGGCCGCCACTCTCCGGCGCGAGCTTGACGGCCTCTACCAGACCGAGACCGTAACTGATGGAGGTCGATGCGTGCCCGGTGCCGGTGACGTCGTGCTCCGATTCGGCGCGACAGGGAAACCCGGAGAGGCCGCCGTGCTGGCGGATGGTGCCGAAGGCGTCACGCCGGCCGGTGAGGAGCTTGTGGGCGTAACACTGATGACCCACGTCCCAGACGATCTTGTCGCGAGGGCTCTGCAGCACGCTGTGCAGCGCTACGGTGAGCTCGACGGTGCCGAGGCTGGGCGCCAGGTGCCCGCCCACCTCGCTCACGCAGTGCAGGATCGTCTCGCGGATCTCACCTGCAAGCACGGTCAATTCGCGCTCTGACAACTGCTGGAGATCGGCGGGGTCGGATATCTTGTCCAGATATCGCATCGTCCCAGGATTATAGCACCGGGGGCCGCACGGAACGGCCCGGGCCGTCGCTCGCGGTGGCTAATGTGCGGTGCGCCTGCGGCTCACCACACGCTAGCCCGCCTGCGGTGGCTAGCGCCGGCGGCGGTAGATGTAAGCGGCCAGAGCGCCGAGAGTCTCGGTGTCGCCGGGCAGATCGGCGAGGCACACGCTGGCACGGTCGTAGGCGGCGGCGGCAAGACGCTCGGCGCCGTCCAGACCGAAGCGCGACACGTAGGTCACCTTGTCTTGGGCGCGGTCCTTGCCCACGCTCTTCCCCAGCTCGGCCTCGTCTCCCGCCTCGTCCAGGATGTCGTCGACGATCTGGAAGAGCAGACCGACCTCGATGGCGAAGGCGCGGTAGGGCTCTACCGCACGAACGCCGCAGAGCACCGCGCCACACACCACGGCCGCCTCGATCAGGCGCCCGGTCTTTAGCTCGTCGAGGGTGCGCAGGTCGTCGTCGCTGGTGGCCGCCCCGGCGATGTCCATGTACTGGCCGCCCACCATGCCCTGCACCCCTGTGGCCCGAGCGACCTCCGCCAGCGCGGCCAGCACGGCCGCCGGCTCTCCCTTCTGGCGAGAGAGAAGGAGGTGGTAGGCCTCCGCGAACAGGCCGTCGCCGGCGAGTATCGCCACATCTTCGCCATAAGCCACGTGGCAGGTGGGGCGTCCGCGGCGCAACGTGTCGTCGTCGATCGCCGGCAGGTCGTCGTGGATCAGCGAGTAGGTGTGGATCAGCTCCAGGGCGGCGGCGGCGGGCAGCACCGTCGCCGGGTCGGCCCCGACGCTACGTGCCGTCGCCAGCATAAGCACGGGGCGGATGCGTTTACCGCCGGCGAGCAGTGAGTAGCGCATCGCATCCACGAGTCGAGCGGCTCGCGAGTCGGCCCCGAAGTGGAGCTGCTCCAGGTACCCCTCGACGAGCTCCAGCAGGTCGCTCGGGTAACCGACGTCTGCCGCACGTGCGCTCATCGTGCCCTGCGGCTGGGTGCGCCGGTCCGCCTCATGGCGCCGTTCGCCCGTCGTGTTGGCCTGTCTCGCCGCCGGCTGGCATGAGCCAACGTCACCCGGCCACGCGGCCGAGGTGCTCGAGGATGCGCCCGGCCTCCTCGACGAGCTCGGTCGCGCGCTCCAGCAGCGTCATCTCCACCTCGCTGGAGGCTGCCGCCGCGAGGCGTGGCTCCAGCTCCTCGAGCTGCTCCAGGAGAGACCGCACGCGGGTGATCGCTTGCGCCGGGCTGAGCGCTTCGCCAGGTTGCTCCCTAGTCCCGCCCACGGCTGGGCCCTTCGGGCCCGTGGGCGGCTCAATAGCACTGCGTCGATTAGTGTGCGGTGTGCCTTCGGCGCCGCCCTCGTTAGCCCGCCTGCTGTGGCTAGTCACCTTCACCTCCGCCCTCGCGCTCCCGCTGCGCGGCCCCCAAGATACCGTTCACGAATGACCCGGCGTCGCTCGTGGAGTAGCGCTTCGCCAGCCGTACCGCCTCGTCGATGGCCACCTCCGGCGGGGTGGCGCCAGTGACGATCTCCCACAGCGCCAGTCGAAGGATGCTCCGTTCCAGCGGCGCCATGCGTTCCAGCGACCAGCCCGTAGCGAGCCTCCCGATGGTGAGATCCAGACCGTCACGCTCGGCCAGCACGCCCCGCACGGCGCTCATCGTGAACTCGTTCGGCGCGTACCCTTCGCGCAGCCTTTGCCCCTCCGCCAGCTCCTCGAGAGAGAGGTCGGTGACGTCGGACTGGTATAGCAGGAACAGCGCGTCGCGACGGGCCTGCTTGCGGCTGGGCCTCTCGACGGTCAACGGCGCTCGCAGACCGGGCTCAGGCGGGCTCGATGGCGAACAGCGCCTGGCCGTACTGCACGGTGTCGCCGTTCTCCACGAGGATCTCGCGCACCACGCCGGCCACGTCGGCGGTGAGCTCGTTCATCATCTTCATCATCTCGAGGATGCACAGCGTCTGCCCGGCGTCGACGCGATCGCCCACCTCCACAAAGGCGGGTGCCTGCGGCGACGACGCCCGGTAGAAGGTGGCGACCCACTTCGAGCGCACCAGATGATAGTGATCGCCGTCTTCGTCAAACGACGCCGGAGCGGGCGTTGCTGCCGGCGCGGCGGGCGCCGCCAGCGCCCCAGCGGCCGGCCTCGCGCCCAAGCCCGCCTTGCGCACGGTCACTTTGAGGTCACCCTCTTCGATCACCACCTCGTCGATATCGGTCTCGTCGACCATGGTGAGGATGTCGCGCACCCTGTCGCCCGAGGGGTCGCTGAGAGCCGGGCCCGTCGGCGAGCCCAGGTAGGTGGGCATTTGCATACCGAACACGTCGTCTTCGGGGCCGATGTGATGGCGCTCCAGATAGGCGCGCGCCGTCTGCGGAAAGATGGCGTAGCTGAGCAGGTCTTCCTCGCTGCGCGCCAGCTCGCCGATCTCGTCGCGGTAATCTTCGAGCGTCTCGGTGACCAGGTCGGCCGGCCGCACGCGGATGGGCTCCTCGCCGCCCAGCACCCGCTCGATGACCTCGCGTGACACGGGCCCCGGGGCGGCACCGTACTTGCCGCGCAGGTATGACTTCATCTCGTCCGGCACGATGTGCCAGCGCCGCCCCGACAGCACGTTGAGCACCGCCTGCGTGCCCACGATCTGCGACATGGGAGTCACGAGCGGTGGATAGCCCACCTCGGCGCGCACCACGGGAATCTCCTGCAGGACCTCGGGCAGCCGGTCGAGGGCATCCTGCTCTGAGAGCTGGATCTCGAGGTTGCTGATCATGCCGCCCGGCACCTGGTGCGAGTACACCTGCATGTGGGTGAGAGATGTCACGCCGCGCTGGTGACCGGTGTCGATGCGCACCTGCTCGAAGTACTTGGCGATGGCGAACAGCTTCTCCAGATCGAGACCCGTGTCGTAGGGCGTGCCGATGAGCGCCGTGACCACCATCTCGGTGGCGGGCTGCGAGTTGCCGAAGGCCAGCGGCACGGTGGCGGTGTCGATGACGTCGACGCCCGCCTCGATCGCCTTGAGGTAGGTCATGGGAGCCAGGCCGCCGATGTAGTGGCAGTGCAGCTGGATGGGCACGCTGATCTCGGCCTTGAGACGGCCGATGAGCTGCTCGGCGTAGAACGGCGAGAGCAACGCCGCCATGTCTTTGATGCAGATCGAGTCGGCGCCCATGTCGACCAGGCTGTGCGCGACCTCCAGGTAGTGATCGAGCGAGTGCACCGGCGAGATGGTGTACACCACGGCCGCCTGAAGGTGCTTGCCCGTCTCCTTCACGGCGGCGGCAGCGGTCTCGAAGTTGCGGATATCGTTCAGGGCGTCGAAGACGCGGAAAACGTCGATCCCGTTCTCGGCCGACTTGTAGACGAAGCGTCGCACGACGTCGTCGCCGTAATGCCGGTAGCCCACCAGATTCTGGCCACGCAGCAGCATCTGCAGCGGCGTGCGCACCACGTGCCTCTTGATCAGTCGCAGACGCTCCCACGGGTCTTCGTCGAGAAAGCGCAGCGCGGCGTCGAAGGTAGCGCCGCCCCAGCACTCGAGCGACCAATACCCCACCTCGTCCATGGTCTCGAGAATGGGCAGCATGTCGGAGGTGCGCATGCGTGTGGCCCAGAGCGACTGGTGGCCGTCGCGCAGGGTGGTTTCGGTGATGAGTACCTTGCGGGCTCGCATAACGGTCTCCTGGTAGTGCCCGGGCGCTCAGGCGCGGCCCAGGTACTCCCTCGTGCGCGTGTCGACCCTGATGCGCTCTCCCTCTTCGATGAAGAGCGGCACCTGCACAACCACACCGGGCTCGAGTGTCGCGGGCTTGGTGGCACCTTGAGCCGTGTCGCCGCGCACGCCCGGATCTGACTTGACGATGGTGAGCTCCACGAAATTGGGGGCCTGCACGTCGAACGGCTCGCCGTTCAGGTAGAACAGCTCGACTTCCATGTTCTCCACTACCCACTCCAAGGCGGCCTCAGCCATGGCCGGCGACACCGATACCTGCTCATACGACTCGGTGTCCATGAGAACGACCTCGCCCTCGGTGGAGTAGAGGTAGGTCATCTTGCGCGACTGCGTATGCATGCGTTCGAACTTCTCACCGGCGCGAAAGGTCCTGTCGAGCACCGCGCCGGTCGCGATGTTGCGCACCTTGGTGCGCACGAAAGCGCCGCCCTTGCCGGGCTTGACGTGCTGGAACTCGACGATCGTGAAGGGCTGGCCGTCGATCTCTATGGCCATGCCGGTCTTGAACTGATTGGTGTTCACTACGTCTGCCATGTGATCCTACTCGGGGTGGTGTGCACGGACGCGCGAAGCGCGCTGGTAGGCCATGATACCGCATGCCCGCGAGGCGGCGCTCAGGCGATGACGCGCAACTCCTTGGCAGAGCGCGTGAGCCGCTCGCAGCCTTCTGCCGTCACCAGCACCGTGTCCTCGATGCGCACGCCGGCGAGGCCCTCTACATAGATCCCGGGTTCGACCGTGCACACCATCCCGGCGCGCAGCAGGTCGCCGCGCGTACGACCCAGAGCAGGCGCTTCGTGAACCTCCAGGCCCACGCCGTGACCGGTACCGTGACCGAAGTGCGCGCCGTACCCTGCGGCCGCGATCACAGAGCGGCAGGCGGCGTCGACGCCGCTCCGCCCGTGGGCGCCGTCGCGTACCGCGGCGACGCCGGCGAGCTGCGCCTCGAGCACGACCTGGTACATCTCCCGCAGGTGATCTGACGGCTCGCCGGCGGCGTAGGTGCGCGTGATGTCGCTGCAGTATCCTTGAACGCGAGCGCCGCAGTCGATGACCACCAGCTCGCCGGCGGCGATGATCCTCTGCCCGGGGATGGCATGGCCCTGGGCACCGTGGTCGCCGGCGGCGACGATCGCCGGGAAGGCCTCGCCCTCGGCACCGCGCCGGTGATACTCGGCGAGCAGATCCCAGGCCACGTCGGCCTCGCGGCGACCCACCAGGCCGCGCGCCACAACGGCGGCCAGAGCCTCGTCGGTGATGGCCGCGGCGCGGCGCATGATGCCTACCTCGTCGGCATCCTTGATGAGTCGCAGACGCGCGAGACGGTCGCGCACGTCGCGCAGCGGGCCGGCGTGGCGGCGGCGCAGGCGGCGGTACTGGGCGTAGCTGAGGCGAGACCCCTGAAACCCCAGGGCGGCCGCGCCGCCCAGATGCTCGGCCGCCGCCGCCGCGCTGTCTGCGGTGAGGTCGCCCCCCCTGGCCTTGACCAGGTCGAAATCGAGGACTTCCTCATGTACCTGCTCCCAGAACCTTGCATCCGTGCAGATGAGGGCGGCCTCGCGACCCACCACCAGGGTGGTGTCGTCGCCACGGAACCCCGAGAGGTAGCGGACGTCGTGAATGTCGCTGACCAGAACGCCGTCCAGCTCTAGCTCGGCGAGGAGCTCGCGACAGCGTTGCAGACGATCGTTCATCCCCCCTTCTTTCCCATTAGGGCGGCGAGTGCTGCAAGCGCTTCCGTGTACCCCTCCGCGCCCTTGCCGCTCACGCGCACCGCGGCGAGATCGGCGATCACGGAGCGCCGGCGCCACTCCTCGCGATCGTCCACGGCCGAGAGGTGCACCTCGGCCACGGGGCCCGGCACGAGCTCGAGGGCGTCGCGCAGGGCATAGCTATAGTGCGTCCAGGCGCCGGGGTTGATGATCACCGCCACGGCCTCCCCGCGCGCAATCTCGTGCAGCTTCTCTACCAGATCGCCCTCGTGATTGGTCTGGTAGCAGCGCACCGCGAAGCCGTGCTCCACGGCGCGCTCGGTGACGAACGCCTCCAGTTGCGCCAAGGTGAGGCTGCCGTAGTGGGCCGGATCGCGCACCCCCAGCATGTTCAGATTAACGCCGTGCAGAAGCCATAGGGTGCCTAGCGGGCGACGAGCCATTCCACCACCTCGCGTTCAGCCTCCGGGGGAACGCTCACCGCGAGGCGTGGCTCACCCAGGCGTGCCAGAAGCACATGGCCGATGCCGGTCACGCCGGCCTTCTTGTCGCGCCCCACCAGGGCACACACGTCCTCCGCCGAAACGCCCTCGAGGCGTTGCGGCAGCCCGAGCCCGTCGAGCAGGGCTTGCGCGCGCCGCGCCTCACTCGTGGGCAGGCCGCAGAGCCTCTCAGACAGGCGCAGGGCACCGCGCAGACCCAGCGCCACGGCTTCACCGTGCGAGAACCGCGTGAAGCTGGTGGCCGCTTCAATCGCGTGACCGAGCGTATGGCCGAGGTTGAGAACGGCCCGCGCGCCGGTCTCTTCGCGCTCGTCGGCGACCACCACCGCCACCTTATACGCCACGCAGTCCGAGACCAGCTCGAGGCTGACCCGCGGCGCGGCCAGCGGGCTTCCGGCCAGGCGCTCGACGCGCTGTAACAGGTCGCCTCCCGACAGCATGCCGTACTTGGCCACCTCCGCGGCGCCGCTGCGCAGCTCAGCCAGGGGCAGGGTGGCCAACGTGGCCACGTCGGCGAGCACCAGCCGCGGCTGGTAGAACGTGCCCACGTAGTTCTTGCCGGCGCGAAAGTCGACGGCCACCTTGCCGCCCACGGCGGCGTCTACCTGCGCCAGCAACGTGGTGGGCACCTGCATCAGGCCGACGCCGCGCTGATAGGTGGCCGCCACAAAGCCGATGAGGTCACCGATCACGCCGCCGCCGAGCGCCACCAGGGTGTCGCCACGCCGCACGCCGCGATCGTAGAGGATGCCGTAGAGCTCCTCGGCGCGCGCCAGGCTCTTCTCACGCTCGCCCGCGGGGATGACCACCTGAGATATCGAGAAGCCGGCGTCCCGCAAGCTCGCGCGGACCTCTTCCAGGAGCAGCGGCGCGACGTTCTCGTCGCAGCACACCACCGCCTGCCCGCGGTGCCCGCGCACGCGCAGCGCGTCGCCCACCTCGGCCAGAGAGCCCTTGCCGACGAGCACGTCGTACTGTCGCGACGGGACCCGCGCGCGGATGCGTCTCACCGCCGCCTCACTTCCCGCGGCTCGCCGGACGAGGCAGCCGCGGCGCGGTAGCACTCGCCAACGTCACGACGGCCTCGACCACCGCGGCCAGCGTGCGCGAGCCGTCGTTCTCGACGACCGCCGTGGCCACCTCCCGGTAGATCGCGGCGCGCTCCTCGAGAAGGCGCCCGAAGCTCTGCTCATCCTGCACCAGCGGCCGGCTGGCCGGTGCGCCGGCGAGCGCCCGTGCCCACAGCACCTCGCGCGGCGCGGTGAGCCAGGCGACGTGCGGGAGGCGCAGGAGCGCCTCCCGCACGTCGCCGCTCAGCACCGCGCCGCCGCCGAGCGCCAGCACTCGGGGTTCGCGCACGGCCTCACGCACGGCTTCAACCACCACGTCACGCTCCAACTCTCGGAAGCCCATCTCGCCACGCGCCGCGAACACCTCGGCGATGGGGCCGGCCTGCGCCTCGATCACCAGGTCGGTATCGACGAACGGCAGCCCCAGCCTGACGGCCACGGCACGCCCGACCACGCTCTTGCCCGAGGCCATGAAACCGACCAGGGCAAGCGCATAGGGTACGCGCCGCACCTCTTTGAGAGGTGCGGCGTTCACCGGCGCCGGCAGCGTTCGCGAAAGGCCGCGACCGCGGCTTGGAAGTCGCCCACCGTGGCGCCCCCAAAGCGATCCAGCGCGGCATCGGCCAGCGCCAGCGCGACGACCGCTTCGAGCACTATCCCGGCGGCCGGCACGGCGCACACGTCGGAGCGCTCGAAGCGCGAGTCCACGGCGGCGTGCGTGGTCATATCCACGCTGTGCAGAGGGTTGCGTAACGTCGCAATAGGCTTCATCGCGACGCGCAACACCACGGTCTCGCCGGTGGAGATGCCTCCCTCTACGCCGCCGGCACGATCGCTGGCCCGCAGGTAGCCACGCTCCCCATCGTAGACGATGGCGTCGTGCACCTGGCTGCCCGGCAGGGCGGCCGCGGCGAAACCCAGGCCGAACTCGACGCCCTTGATGGCCGGCACCGTGAACACCGCCGCCGCGAGGGCGGCCTGCAGCCGCCTGTCGCCCTGCACGTAGCTGCCCACCCCCGGAGGGTAGCCGAAGGCGAGCACCTCCACGACTCCGCCCAGCGTGTCGCCCGCCGACCGGGCGCTGTCGATAGCGGCGCGCATACGCGCGCTCACCTCCGGATCGGCACAACGCACCGGGTCTGACTCCACGCGAACGACGTCGTCCAGGCTCATGCCGCTGGCCGCAGTCTCGCCACCGATGGCGACCACGTGACTCGCGACACGGCAGCCCACGGTCTCGAGCAAGGCCTTAGCGACCGCCCCGCAGGCCACCTTGGCAGCCGTCTCGCGGGCGCTGGCTCGCTCGATCACATCGCGGATGTCGTCGCGTTCGTACAGCAGAGCACCGCCGAGGTCGGCGTGCCCGGGCCGTGGCACCACCACCGGCGGCGCGGCCGGTGCGCCGTCCGCGGCCTCCACCGACAGCGTCGCTCCCCAGTTGGCGGCGTCGCGATTGGCGATCGCCAGTGCCACCGGCGCCCCCGTGGTGCGCCCGTAGCGCACACCACCCAGGATCACCGCCCGGTCGCTCTCGATGGACTGACGCTCGCCGCGCCCATACCCGTGCTGGCGCCGCGCCAGCTCGGTGTCCAGAAGAGCTGCACCTACCGCGAGGCCTGCGGGGCACCCGTCTAGAATCGCGCTGAGCTGGCGGCCGTGCGACTCGCCGGCGGTGAGATAGCGAAGACGTGTCATGGCCCTACCATATCGGGAGCCTGGGTCTCTGCAAAGCGTGAGGCGGGTCTCTGCAAAGCGTGAGGCGCCGGAGACTACACGGAAGCGGCGGCCGTGGGCCACTCCTCCGTGAGTCTTCGGCGCCTCGGGCGTGCAGGCCTACCGGGATGGGCTCTTACTTGACGACGACCTGGTTCGCGCGCAGCAGGAGCGTCTGGTCGCCGTGCATCATGGTCACGGTCTGCGCACTCACATTGATGCCCAGAATCTTGATCTGGCCATATGACGTGTTGAAGGTGTCGCCGACCTTCTTGTCTGGGTACGTCTGCCCGTTGACCTCGATGGTGACCACGCCGGTGCCGTTGTTGCTGCTGATGCTGAGCACGGAGATCGTGTTTCCGCCGCTCACCGACCTGCTACCGCCGCCGCCGCTGGCATTGCCGATCTTGCTCACCTTGAGCGTGTATTCCTTGCCCGACTTGAGCGTTGCGGTCACGGACTCGCCGAGATCCACCGTCACCGACGAGTTGCCGTTCTTCAGCGAACCGGAGATCACGGCGAACGTAACATCGCTGGACGTGACGCTGCCGATACGGAATGCCGGGCTACCTCCGGGTACCTCGTCGTTCTTCGACACCGTGTACGCCGTGCCGTTCACGACGACCTGGGCGGAGAGACTGCTGGTACTGGTACTGGTACTGGTGCTCCCGCCGGTGCCGTCGCTCGTCTCGCTGCTGGAGGTGCTGGTGGTGTTGGCCGTGGGCAGAGGCACGAACGGATCCTTGCTCACGAACTTGTCGAGAAGTGGTTCTTCTTTGGCTGGGTCGGTGGAGGCGAGAGACGCCGCTCCGCTGCTGTCGCCCAGCATGTCGGCCTGAGCCTGAGCCGCGGCCGCCGACTGCGGCGCGCCGGGCGCGCCTGCCGAGCTGTTGCGCGCCAGGGCCACGGCGAGGGCCAGCGCCGCCCCCAGAATGAGGGCGATGGCGACGTAGGTGAGGGTGCGTCTCGAGGCCATGATGACGTCAGCCTCCCGTAGTAGTCGTCGTGGTGGCCGTGCCAGTCGGGCCCCAGAGGTACGCCGTGATGCTCATGGTCACGGTCAGCTCCGGCGTGGTGCTGCTCGTCGACGAGCTCGTCGAGGTGCTCGACGATGTGCCGCTCGTCGACGAGCTCCCTGTGAGCGAAAGGGAGGTGACGCTGAGCAGCCGTCCGGTCACGCCGAAGCTGTCGTCGCGAAAATCGACGTAGTTCTCGGTGCGATACAGGAAGTCTTCGATGTCGAAGAAGGAGCCCGACAACGTCAGAGTGAGCGTTTGCAGCCCGAACGGTGAGCCGGCCTGCGTCTGACCCCGCGAGATGCCCGTGATGGTCACGCCCGACTGGGCCGAGGTGTGGCTGAGCTCGACGATGAGCGACGGCATGCCTTCGCTCTCGGGCAGCATCTTGCCGAGCCTGGTGATCTCTGCACGAGTCTGAGGAGCGGTCTTCTGGGCGGCGCGCAGAAGCGCTACCTCTTGCGTCGTGCTGTTGAGCGACGCCTGGGCCGACTGGATCTGCGTGCCGAGGTTGCTCACCTTCGTCCGCGTAGGGCTGAGAAGCAGGAAGTACCAGGCCACGATGAGCACCACGGCGACGACCGCGGTGATGATGTATACCTCTCGGCCGCGAGCTCTCATGGACTCACCTGCGATAGCGTGGTGGTGGGCGGCGCCGTCAGGTACGGGCGCAGCGACGCGGTCACCGTGAACGTGACAGTAGTCGTGCTCGCAGTGGCGCCCGACGTGCCCGAGGAGCTCGTTGAGGCACTCGTAGCGGACGACGTGAGCAACACGTTCTCAAGTTGGGGGATCAGGCCAAGACGGGTCATGAACGTGGCCACGTCGTCATTGGTGTACGTCGTTCCCGGCGAAGCTCACATCGGTGGTGGACGTCGTGGCCGCCGTCCCTGAGGCGGCGGTGGCCGCGGCGCCGGCCTGCAAGTTGGCGGGCACACTGCAGGTGAGCGACTGCAGACGAACGTTCGTGGGGATCACCAGGCTGATCTCCTGGAGAATGGTCGACCAGGGGATACGGGCGTTGTAGAGACCGGTCGCAGCCTGTGTCATCTGGGCGCGCTCCGTTTGGATCTGGCCATACGGAAGTAGCGCAGCCTTCTGCAGATCGACGCTGCTCTGCTGAGCCGTGAGGCCGTCGAGCTGGGTCTGCTTGCTGCTCACCATGCCGTTCTGCCAGACGTAGACGAGCCCCAGAACGACCACCACGACCACCAGCAGCAAGATGGCGTACATGAGTCCACGCTCGCGCGAGGCCTTGACTCGTGCCTCCGGCGGCAGCAGGTTGATGCGCGTCATGACCGCCTACTCCTCGTCGTCCAGGGCAAGGCCCATGGCAATCGCCACACGCGGCGCCATGGCTTCGAGATCGGACTGGGCGACCTTCGACTTGTTTTCGAGAATGTGCTGCAGGGGGTTGCCCAGCTGCACCTCGAGATGCAGAACCTGCGAGAGGTATGCGCACATGTTGCGCGTAAGCGCTCCCTCGCCGCTCAACAGCAGAGTGGAGATCTGCCCCTGGTGCTCCTGCGAATGATAGTAATCGATTGAGCGCCGGATCTCGTCGGCGAACGCCTCGCAGCTCGCGTCGAAAACCTCGCGAATCTCGGCGACCGTGCCCGCCTCGAAGTCGCCGAAGGCGGGATCACTGCCCGACAGGCCGACGGTGAGCCGCAAGGCGTCGGCCTCGGCGTGCTCGAGGCCGCGATTGACCATGAGCGCCTGGACGAGGGGCTCGCAGCCGAGGTTGATCACGCGTGTGAACTGAGGCGAGTCGTTGACGGCGACCACCAGGTTGGTAATGCCCGTGCCGATGTTCACGAGCGCGGTCGCGACACCGCTGGCCGATCCTTGATCGACGAAGGCGACCGGCGGTGCTATGGAGCGTATGAGCGCGAACGCCTGAAGATCGACGCCCTCCACACTCAAACCTGCCTTGCGCGCCGCCTCGATGAACTGCTTGATCATGTCACGGTGCGCGGCCACGATAAGGACCTTCTGGCGGCCGGCACCCTCTGCGCCGGGAATAGTCTCGAGCACCTGAAAGTCGAGGATGGCGTCTTCGAGCGGGATCGGGATGGCTTCCTGGGCCTGGAACTCGATGGCGGCGCGCAACTCCTTGGCGTCGATGATCGGGAACTCCATGGTGCGTACCACGATCTTCTGATTAGCGACACCGAGATGGAAACGCTTACCGGCGAACCCACTGGCCTTCCAGAACGCTTTGAGCTCGGCCGCCAGCGAATCGACGTCGACGACCTCGCCCTCGAACACGAGGCCCGGGGGGAGTGCCTTCACCGCGACGTTGGTAAGCGTGAGGCCCTGGCGGGCCCCCTTCACCTGCGCACCGGCGATCGACGATTGCTCGAGCTCGATCCCGACTCGCATACCAACCTTCGCCATTCTTACCCCTCTACGCGCATCGCCATCTTCTAGCCGCGTTGTCGGCAGTCTTGATAGATACCTTTAGGCGCTCAATACTGCGGTCCAACGGGCCCAGACCCGTGCGCAGGTCTGCTGCCACTCACGTAGACCCTCCCATAGGACTCTTCTCGCAGTACATGTGATTCGCGACACCGCTTCGCTTCCCTGCAGCTCAGGAGCGCGTGAGGGAGACTATTACCGGCTGTGTGACTCCGGCTAGCGGCTGGTTGCGCCAGTCTTGCGACACGTCCACCTCCAGTGGGGCATTCACGGCCAGCCCCCGCGCGAACAGATGGCCTTGCAGGCACACGGGGCCCTCAATGTCTATAGCGCCGCAGGCGACGATAGCGCCGCACATTTGCACACTCCGGTCGGGCTCTCCGACCTCGGCGTCGCCGGTTAGCACGAGCGTGACGGGGCACGAGCCCACTGGTCGCTCCCCCACCACCCTCAGGGGCCCGCCGTCTGCCGGCGGAGCGACCACCACCGCGTAGCCTTCCGATAATCCCGGGCCGGCCGCTACGTTCGGGCGCAACGGCGGCAACCGGCCCACATCGAGCACGCCGTCGGCCAAGGCTGCGCCGGGCTCGAGGGCGTTATCTCGCAGTGTGGCCAGAGCGCCTGAGTCCGGCCCGGACGGCAGAGCAACGGGAATTGCCCCGTCGTTGTCGACGTCGCTATCGGACACGTAGCGACCGGGCGCCGACCCCGGGCCGTGGATCTCCGTGCCCTCCGCCCAGATGCTCCCGGCGGCGTGAACACCCGCAGCGGGCCATGTCTGACCGCGAACCCAGTCTGGCGTGCGCCCCAGGGGATCGGCCCCATCCGCTGCGAAGACGAGCCACTGCCTGCCGCGCAGGCAGCCCGCGCAGTACAGGCCGCTGCCGTAGATCCGGGTGGACGCCAGCAGATCGACGTCTCCGGCGACGTTGACGCCCTGTGCGAAACCATCGGCGCGGAGCTCGATGGTGGCCGCCGCACGGGCACACGCCTGCCCCGTCGCGGCAGCAAAGTTGACGACCACCGAGCGCCATTGCCCGCCGGGCGACACGACTGATGACGCCACATCGGCGTGCCATGACGCGTCCGCTGCCGCCGAGTCGGCGGACTTCACCGTGCCAACCGTGGAGGCAGGGCTGAACCGCAGCCACAGACCAACCTCTGTCAGGGCCTGCCGCAGCGCCGCCTGGCAGCGGAGGCCGGAGGCGTCGGCGGCGGCGATCTGCTGACGCGCCGTGACGGCCGCCACGACCGTCTCCGCAAACACTGTAGCGAGACAGACGACCACGAGCGCCGCCAGCAGTACGTATCCCTCGTGCGACCGCGTGCGCATCATGCCGACGGAAGGGCCATGTCTCGACACAGATGCACGGTGCGTCCGCCGTCTTCGACGTCCATGCTGACGGAGATTCTCGAAACGGAGGCCGGCCATGAGGGATCGTCAAGATCGGTCACGCTCAGAGCGCTTCCGTCGGCTCGGTAGTACGAGATGGCGAAGCCGCGGACATGGTCGGCGAGATACGTGCCGTGCGCCTTGCGCCAGAGCACGTCGCGGCCGCCGTCCCAGGCGATGAGCACCGCCTCGGAAGCGCCGCCGCGGGGCCGCTGCTGCACGCACAGGGCGATCTGCGGCGACAGCGAAGCCGGCGGTGCGCTGAGTGCGGTGGCCATGCTCACGTCGCTTGCGACGACCCGCAGGGCGTACGCCGCGACCGTGGCCGCCTGAGCGTCTGCTCCCACCCGGAGGGCGACGCCACCGCAGTCCCAGAGCCAAGCCCAGGACGCCGCCAGCACGACCGCCGCGAGAGAAGTGGCCACGAGCAACTCCACCAGCCCCAGACCGCGCGGCCCGCGCTGCCCAGCGGCGAGACTACCTCTGCGACTGTGCCCCCGCTCAGCCACTGCCTGCTCCGTGCGGCGCGGGCGACGGTGCGCCCGATGACGGCTCAACCGAAGGCCGCGCCTCCGTGAGTTGCAGGCGGCGCGTGACTGTACGGCCCGCCTGGGAAGCCTCGAGGCAGATGGCCAGCGTGGTCGCCGGCGGTGAGCTCCCGTCTGCCCACACCGCCCACCCCGGCGGAAGGTCGGCCGGCAGTGGCGTGGAGGCGGGGCCCGAGGCGGCCAGAAACATGGCGACCGTGCGCACGCGCACGCCCTGGACCGTAGCCGCGCTTACGAACGATGAGGGCTCGCCCGAGCCGGTTGCGGGGCAGAAGAACGCCGTAGCCGTGTTGCACGTGGGACGTGCGTGCGGGAACACCTGGGCGACCAGAGACGTGGGCTCGAGCGCGGCGCTGGACCTGCACACCACGGGGCGCCAGAAGGGGAGGGCGACGAGACGCTCACACTCTTCGTCCGCCACCGTCTCGAGACGGCTCCGGCAGGCGATGGAGCCGTTCGCCCTGGCCACCGTGTTCAGCGCACCGCTGACGGCCACGCACGTGAGCAGGAGGATTGACGAGGCGACCACCACCTCGATCAGCGAGAAGCCGCGAGGAGACCTCACTCGCATCGCACATATCCGCCGAGTTGCACGACCACGGTTCTGCCGGCTGCCCCTCCTTCGAGCACGAAGCGCCCGGCGCGGGGGCTGGAGCCCGCGGGAAGGGCAGGCCAGCCACGCGGGTCGAACTCCAGGGATCCGTTCGGGTAGTTGCTCGCCGCGGAGACCCCCAGGGCCGCGGACTCGACGACCCTGTATGTGCCCGAGGCGAGGACGTCGCTCACGTTCACGGAGCCGTCTGCGGCCACCGTGACGGCGACTCGGGTGCCACGTGCTTGAGCGCGCGCCTGGCCGTCACGCAGAAGCAAGGCCAGGCGCCGCGCGCCGAGGGAGCCGCTGAGACTGTGCCTCGCCGCCACGGCGCTTGGCACGGCCACCGCGCAGACGACGGCGCTGACCGCGCACACCATCATGAGTTCCAGAAGAGTGATCCCTCGCTGTTTCGTCATCAGCCGCTCCCGCTCCGAAGTGACCACCGGCAAGGCATCCGCGGCCGGCACCGCGGGCCGCCGTCACCGTAGCAGAGGGCGTGAGCCGAGCGGCAGGGTTACACAAGAAGGCGACCGATGACGTTCCCGGCCGGTCCGGGCGACACTGCCGCCGCGCCGCCGGGAGGGTCGTGCCCTGCGTCGATCAATGAGACGGGAAGGCGAGGCCCAGGTAGGCTTTGATCAACGCGTGGCCCACAAAGAGCGAGACCACCGCCCCGCCGGCCAGGAAAGGTCCGAAGGGCAGGGCGGTCTTGCCGTCGCCGCGGTGTGACGCGACGAGGGCCACGCCCACCACGGCGCCGCTGAGAAAGCCGATGAACAGAGCGGGGATCACGGCGGACCCGAGGTAGACGCCCATGCAGAGAGCCAGCTTCACATCGCCGAACCCCATGCCTTCCACATGGCGAATGCGAAAGTAGACCTCGCTGATGAGAAACAGAAAGCCGGCGGCGCCCGCGGCGGCCAGCGGCCACTGCCACCACACCCCGCTTCCCAGAACGATCATCAGCGGCACGCCCATGGCGGCTACCGGCAGGATCACCCGATCGGGGATGATGCGTTTCTCCAGATCGACTTGACTCACGAGCACGAGCGCCGACACGAAGAGCAGGTGAGGCACCAACACCCAGGAGAGTCCGTCCAGCACCACCACGCCGACAAAGAGGAGAGCCACCAGAGACTCACCCACGGGATACCGCCAACTGATGGGTGCGCCGCAGTCACGACAGCGCCCGCGGAGTACCAGCCAGCTCGCCACCGGGATGTTGTCGTAGGCCCTGATCTGATGCTGGCAGTGCGGGCACGCGGAGCGTCCGGCGCTGATCTTCTCGCCACGCGCCAAGCGCCAGGCCCAGGCGTTCAGGAAGCTGCCGATGATGAGGCCGTACACCACGGCCACGACACTCAGAAGGCCCAGCATGCCGGCCTCACGGAGTGTACCCCTGGAAGAGCTGGGCGATGAGCGCGTCGAAGTCTTGCTTGGCCATGGTGCCGTACAGCGGCGCCAAAGCCTTCATGCGGGCCGTCTTGGCGCTCGGCAGGAGCTGGTTCGAGGCCCTGCACGGCCCGCGTGCGCGAGTACTTGTCTCCCGCCGCGTACACCTGACCCCACATCACGATCGCCTTCTGCCGCTCGCCACCCTTGGCCAGCAGCGTAGCGGCAAGACGAGGCAGATACGATGGGCTGCCGGGAATCGCCGACGCCTTCTGGTACCACTGGGCGGCCACCGTGTCTTTGAGCTTGCCGCGACCGAAGCCGTAGGCGAAGTACCCCAGGTAGGCGGGAAAGTGCCAGTCGTGCGGGTTCGCGGCGAAGCCGCGCTGGAGGATGGCGTAGCTCACGTCCGGACGCCGTGCGTCGACGAGCGCAAAGGCGCCATTGAGATAGGCCTGCGTGAAGTGAGGACTCAGCCGGGTGACGAGCTCGACCATCTGCGGCAGCGAGTCGAGGCGACCGTCGCCGTTCACGTGCTCACCGTAGTACTGCACCATGTACAGGTAATATGCGTCGGCGATCGAGGTGCGAAAGCTCGGTGAGAAGTCGAGAAAGAACCCCGGCGACGGCACAAATACCTTCGGGTTGGCCGAGGCTTGCGCCCGACTCGTCGCCTGGTACGCCACGACGCCAGCGGCGCAGGCGGCGATCAGCACCACAGCGAGAGCGCGCTTCAGCACCTCAGAACTCCTTGCGGCGAAACACCAGAGCGGCCAGGGCCAGCACCACTACCACGTAGGCCAGCAGGTAGGCCGTCCACAGGCCCACATGAGACCAGGCGAGCGTCTGCTCGCCCACCGCGCCGGCCTTCACGTCGACCGCCGAGAAGTTCGGGATGAGCACGTACACCACCCACGAGAACGCCTCGGTGACCGGGTTCTTGCCCAGGCGCGTCAGCGATAGCACGTTCTGGCTGAGCTGCCCGGCGACGAACACGCAGATGCCCAGCACACTGGCGAGAATGGCCGAGCCGAGCGTGGAGAAGAAGATCGTCACCGCCATGACGGCGAGGAGCTGAACGTAGATCATGACGACGGCGAGGAGCACGGCCCCCGACGGATGACCGTCGAGCGCCCACACCAGAGCGAAGAGGAAGGCCCCCATGCCGGCCAGCACGACCGCCATGGTGGCGCAGAGGCCCACGAACTTGCCGGCGATGAACGCCGTGCGACTCACCGGCTTGGAGAACAGCACGTACACGGTGCGCTTCTCGAGCTCCTTGTGCACCAGGCCCGCGGCCACGAAGACGGCCACGATGAGGCCGAAGCCGGTCACGGCCACGAGGCCGAAGTCTTTCATCATGCGGCCCTGCTGGCCGAGGCTGATGCTGCCCAGCCACAGACCACCGACGATCATCAGCAGCGCGAACACGACGATCACGGCCAGGATGCGGTCGCGGATGGTCTCCTTGAACGTGTTCAGCGTGATCGCCAGCGTCTGCCTCACGGCGCCACGACCTTCATGAAGAACGCCTCCAGGTCGGTGGCCTGGGCCAGCGCCTCGGGCACCGTGCCGCTCCAGATCACGCGACCCTCGCGCATGATGGCGATGTGCGAGCACAGCTCGTGCACGTCCGAGAGGATGTGCGAGTTGAAGAGCACCGTCTTGCCGCGCTCGTGCAGGCGCTCGATGATGCGCTTGACCTCGACCCTGCCGACCGGGTCGAGGCCGGTCATGGGCTCGTCGAGCAGCACCAGCTCGGGGTCGTTCACCAGGGCCTGGGCGATGCCGATGCGCTGCAGCATGCCTTTCGAGTACTTGCGCAGGTGCGTGTCAGCCGCGGCGGCGAGGCCTACGTCGTCGAGGAGCTGGCCGACGCGAGCCTGCCGCGCGGCGGCGTCAGCGCCGAAGAGCCGCGCGCAGAAGCCCAGAAACTCGCGGCCGGACAAGTAGTCGTAGAAGTACGGGTTCTCGGGCAGGTAACCCACATCGGCGAGGCCGTCGACGCCCAGCTCGACGCTTCCCGAAGAGTGGGTCGCATCAGGCCCAGAGCCACCTTGACCGTGGTGGTCTTGCCGGCACCGTTCGGACCTAGCAAGCCAAAGACCTCGTTGGGGCCGACCGTGAGATCGACCCCCTTGAGGATCTCGACGGGACGCCGGCGAAAGCCGACGTGAACTGTCTTATGTAGAGCGGTGAGGCGCAGCGCCGAGTCTTGCTTCACAAGCTCACTCGCGTCACGGTACGACGAAACTGCCGCCGGCCGACAGATGGCCCGTCACCTTAAACGTGAGAGACCCCGTTCCGAGGACGTAGGTGTAGTCCCCCAAGGCGTCCTGGTCGGTCATGTCCACGTTCGTCCAGGGATTCGCAGGCCAGTTGTCCACATACGCTATGCCACCGGGGCCGACCAGGCTGGCCCTGGTAACGGGGCCGGTGGGGTACATGTCGCCATGGTCTATCCCCCAGCTGGCGATGCCGAGCTCGATGTTGTGAACCCCGCCCTTCACCGCCGCATCCCTGGCTTTGTCCCTCTGACTGATGAACATCGGGATCGCGATGGCGGCGAGGATGCCGATGATGATGATCACGATGAGTAGTTCGATGAGGGTGAAGCCCTCGCTTTGCAGTCTACTCTTCATCGCTCCCTCTCCCGCCTCCGCCTGCCTTCTCCTCGTGAAGCCTTGGCTCCCCCATACCGGACCTGCCGCGCCTACCGCACACTGTTTCGCGCTGAGCGACGAAGTACCCTCCCCACACGCACTCCTAGTATGCCCATGTGTCATCGCCGTGGACAGGCTGACTTCCCCCTGAGTGCGCGCCCGTCGCGTCATCTGCGATGGCACCGGCATACCTGCAGGCGCGTCCAAAGGCCGCTCCTTGCGACCCGGGGCGGCTGCTACAGCAGCCGCCCCGGTGAAGCACGCTTCCTTCAGGCAAGCTCAGATCAAGGAACCGTAAAATCGGACGCCCGTCGAGAGGTGGCCGGAGAGCTGGAAGCTGGTGAAAGGCGCCGTGGCGGGCGTCGTCGTGTAGGTGAAGTCACCCTTGTTGACACTTTGCGCCATAGGGGCGTTGTCAAAATCATTGTTGGGCCAGTTGTCGACGTAGGGATTCTTGGCCGCATCGACGAGCACAGCCTTCGTAACGATGCCAGCGTCTGGAAAGGCGTCGTTGTTGTCGACGGCATAGCTCTGAACGCCGACCTGGATCGAGTGGATGCCTTCCTTCACGGCGGCATCCTTGGCCTTGTCCCTCTGGCTCAGGAACATCGGGATCGCGATCGCGGCGAGAATGCCGATGATGATGATCACGATCAGCAGCTCGATGAGGGTGAAGCCCCCCTCCTTGCGCATGCGCTTCATCTCTTGCCCATCTCCTCTCAACAGTTCTTGGCTGGCTTTGCGCCCTTCTTGCTTCTACCGGCTCACAACACTTCCGGGAAACGCCAAAAGAAACACCTGCGGTGCTCGTGCCTCACGGGCGCCCACAGGTTGCGAGGTGAAACTCCAGTGGCGGTAGCCCAGCCGGCTCTATGAGCCCTGTGGCTTTGCGCCCCACCTTCGCAAGTGGTTTGCCCTTGTCGCCTTTCGTTCCTATGCTGCCTCCTTCACCAGATCCTAGACACCTTTCTCGGCACATCCGGCCCAGCTCTTTACAGGGTTGGCTACAGTGTCGGCCCTTTGCGCCGAAACCTGAGACGCGGCCCGTAGGACGAATGTCTACGTTGCGCCGCGCGCCGCGCTGCGCCGCCGTCGCGCGCGACTCAGAAGATGCGCCGGCCCAGCACCTGCTTGAGCCGGCCGAGGGCCTTGATGGACTCGCGCGAGACCTTCTTCTGCGTGAGGCCGAGCGCCTCCGCCACCTCGGTCTGCGTGAGCTCGCGGAAGAAGAGCAAGTAGATCAGCCGCCGTTGAAAGGCCGAGAGCTTGTCGAGCGCGTCGTAAAGTGCTATGCGGTCTTCGATAGGCAGGGCAAACGATTCCTGGCGCAGCGAGTGCACCATGCGAGGGTCGGCCTCGGCGCCGAGCTCCGACTCGGTGAACGGCTCGTTGCGGCTGTGCAGGTCGATGCGCGCATAGAGGCTCATCACCTCGAGGATGCCGTCTTCGTTGATGTTCATGGCCACGGCCAGCTCGCTGAGCTCCGGCGGGCGACCGAGCTTGTGCATGAGCTCGCTAGACTTGGTCTGGATCTCGCCGTACACCCTCTTCACCCAGCGCGGCTGGCGCATGAGCAGCGAGTCGCGCAGGTGGTGGCGCAGCTCGCCGTCGACGATCGCCGTGGCGTAGGTGGAGAAGCGTACTCCGCGCCCGGCATCGAAGCGCTGGGCCGCCTTGATGAGCCCCAGGTTGGCCACCTGCAAGAGGTCTTCGTAGGGCTCGTGCGCGTACGCGAACCGTTTGAGGATGTGGTGCAGCAGGTTCTGATTGCGCCGCACGATCTCGTCGAGCGTGCCCGCCGCGCGCGTCTGCGAATAGGCGTCGAGGAGCTGCTCGTTCTCCACGGCAGCCTCCCGACAGCTACTGCTTGACGATGTTCATCATGTTGAAGATCGGCAGATACATGGAGATCACCACGGTGCCCACGATGGCGCCCACGCCAAGCATGAGGATGGGCTCGAGGATCGACGTGAGCGACTTCACGGAGGCGTTTACCTCGTCTTCGTAGAAGTCGGCGATCTTGCCCAGCATGGCGTCGATGGAGCCTGTTTCTTCGCCCACCGAGATCATCTGCGTGACCATGGCCGGGAACACCGACACTTTCTGCAGCGGCGCGGTGATGGACTGGCCCTCCTTCACGCTGGCCTGCACCTCGACCATGGCTTTCTCGATCACGGCGTTGCCCGCCGCCTTGCCGGTGATCTCGATAGCCTGCAAAATGGGCACGCCGGACGTGATGAGCGTGCCCAGGGTTCGTGAGAAGCGCGCCACGGCAAGCTTGCGCACGATCTCTCCGATGCCCATCGGCACGTTCAGCTTGATGCGATCCCACACCATGGTGCCGCGCTCCGTACGCTTGAGGCGCCGTATGGCGTAGATGAGGCCGATGACGACCACCAGCACCACGGCGCCCTTCCAGCTACGCATGGTGTCTGAGGCGCCCACCATGATGCGCGTCAGCGTGGGCAGCTTGGCGTTGCCGAGGCTCTTGTACATGCCGGCGAACACCGGGATGAGAAACATGACCATGCCGATCAGGACGATGATGGCGAACGAGCCGATGAGCAGCGGATACACCATCGCCGACTTGACGGCCCGCTTGATGGCATCGTCTCTCTCGAGCTGGCTTGCCAGGCGGTTGAGCACCTCGTCGAGAATACCGCCCAGCTCGCCGGCGCGGACCATGCTCACGTAGAGCCTGCTGAACACCTTGGGGTGCTTCTCGAGGGCATCAGACAGCGCTATGCCGGCCTCCACATCGGCGCGAATCTCGCCGATGATCTTGGATAACTTCGGGTTGGGCGTCTGCTCTTCGAGCACGTAGAGGCAGCGCAGCATCGAGAGGCCGGAGTTCACCATGGTCGCGAACTGGCGCGAGAAGATGGTGAGGTCTTTGGCCTTGGGCGCCCCGCCGATCTGGATCTGGGCGAAACCCTTCTTGACCTCGTTGAGGTCGAGGACCGTGAAGCCCTTGTTGCGCAGCGTGGCCGCGGCCGCGGCCTTGCTCGCGCCCTCGATCTCGCCGACGGCCTGAGTGCCCCGGCCGTCAAGTGCCTTATAGGCAAACGTGCTCATATGCCTTCCTCACGCCCTTTCGGCCACCGCAGCGACCGGCGACCATCGGTCTGGCACTAGCTGTTGCTCTCATTTATCGGCACAGCCTCCGATTCCTGCAGCCACTCAGCGTCCGGCGCCAGTGGCCACAGGCTCGAGCAGCCTCTCGAACTCGTTGGGTGTGCTCGAGCGGTTCTTGGCCAGCTCGCGCGTGATGATGCCGCGGCGCACGAGATCGGCGAGCGCCGCGTCCATGGTCTGCATGCCGAACTGCGTGCCGGTCTGCATCATGGAGTAGATCTGGTGCGTCTTGCCCTCGCGAATGAGGTTGCGCACCGCCGGCGTGGGGATGAGCAGCTCGCAGGCCACGCAGCGCCCGCGACCGTCGCGCGTGGGCAGCAGCTGCTGGGTGCAGACGCCCATCAGGGTAGTAGAGAGCTGCACGCGGATCTGCTCCTGCTGGTGCGGTGGGAACACGTCGATGATGCGGTCGATGGTCTGCGGTGCATCCTGCGTATGCAGCGTCGCGAACACCAGGTGCCCGGTTTCTGCCGCGGTGAGGGCCGTGGCCATCGTCTCGGTGTCGCGCATCTCGCCCACCAGGATGATGTCGGGGTCTTGCCGCAGCACGCTCTTCAGGGCGCGGTTGAAGCTCTTCGTGTCGGCGCCCACCTCGCGCTGGTTGACCATGCACTTCTTGTGGCGATGAAGAAACTCGATGGGGTCTTCGATGGTCATGATGTGCTCGTCGCGGGTCTCGTTGATCTCGTCGATCATGGACGCCAGGGTGGTCGACTTGCCCGACCCCGTGGGCCCCGTGACCACGCAGAACCCGCGCGGCTTGAGCGTCATGTCGTGGAGGGCCCTGGGCAGGCCCAGGTCTTCCAGCTTCTTGATGGAGATCGGGATGAGCCGGAACGCCGCCCCCAGGCTGTTGCGCTGGAAGTAGGCGTTCACGCGAAACCGCGCCCGCCCCGGCACCGAATACGAGAAGTCGATCTCCCATTCGTTCTCGAGTCGCTGTCTCTGATCCTGGGAGAGGATGCTGTAGATGAGCTCCCGCGTGTCGTTGGCGCTGAGGCGCGGGTAGTCGAGGCGTTCGAGCTGGCCATTGACGCGCACTATCGGCGGTGACCCCACCGAGAGGTGGAGGTCGCTGGCGTCTCGCTCCAGTACTTCCAGAAGGACGTCGACGAGATCCATTATCACTTCCCTACTACGAGATTTGCGGAACTCAGATGATCACCCGGGCGATCTCTTCCACCGAGGTCACGCCCAGGAGCACTTTGTCGAGGCCGTCTTCACGCAGGAACTTCATGCCCTCGGCCGCCGCCACCCGCGATATCTCGTCGGCGCTCTTGCGCTCGACGGTGAGCCGGCGGATGGCCTCGCTCACAACCATTACTTCGTAGAGGCCCAGGCGTCCCTTGTAGCCGGTATTATTGCACCGCGAGCAGCCCTTGGCGCGGTGCAGCACCACATCCTCGCGATCACATACCTCGGGGGGAAAGTCATTCTTGCGCAGCATCTCCCGACTGGCGGTGAACGGCTCTTTGCACTGCGGGCAGAGACGCCGCGCGAGCCGTTGCGCGAGCACGCAGTCGACTGCCGACGACGTGAGGAAGGGCTCGATGCCCATCTCCGTGAGGCGGCTGAGTGCCCCGGGAGCGTCGTTGGTGTGCAGGGTGCTCAGCACCAGGTGGCCGGTGAGCGCGCTCTCCACGGCGATCTGGGCGGTCTCACGGTCGCGGACCTCGCCCACCATGACGATGTCGGGGTCGCAACGCAGGATCGAGCGCAAGGCGGCGGCGAACGTCATGCCCGCCCGTGTGTTCACCTGCACCTGGTTGATGCCGGTGAGGCGGTACTCCACCGGGTCTTCGACGGTGATGATGTTCTTCTCGGGGGAGTTCAGGATGTTGAGCGCGGCGTAGAGCGTGGTCGACTTGCCGGACCCCGTTGGACCGGTGACGAGGATCGCCCCGTACGGCTTGCTGAACGAGCGCTGGAACCGCTTCAGCGCCTTCTCCGCGAACCCCAAATCGGCCAGGTCGAGCATCACGTTGGTCTTGTCGAGCAGGCGCATCACGATCGTCTCGCCGTACACGGTGGGCAGGGTCGCGACGCGCATGTCGATGGGCTTGCCGCCGACCACGAGGCCGATGCGCCCGTCTTGGGGCACGCGCCGCTCGGCGATATCCAACTCGGCCATGATCTTGAGGCGGCTGATCACGCCGCTCTGCATGCGTCGCGGGATAGACATGATCTCGTGTAGCACGCCGTCGATGCGGAAGCGCACCATGAGCTCCTTGGCCTGCGGCTCGAAGTGGATGTCGCTCGCGGAGTCGTCGACCGACTGGGCGATCACCGAGTTGACGAGCTTGACGATCGGCGCCTCTCCGGTGGCTTCGCGGATGTCGGCAATCTCGTCTTCACCGTCGGCGAGCCCTCCCTGCTCGCCTCCCCCTTCGCCCACCTCGGGGCGATCGCGGTAGATCTTGGCGATCGCTCCATAGATGTCTTCCTCGCTGGCGATCGCCGGCTGGATGGTGAAGCCGGTGATGATCTCCAGGTCCTGCAGCGCGAGCAGGTTCTGCGGATCGGCCATCGCCACGAGCAGGGTGTCGTCGTCGAGAAAGCGGATGGGGGCAGCGCCGTAGCGGCGCGCCAGCTTTTCGTCGATATAGCCGGCGGCGGTGGCCTCCAGCGTGGTGCTCGTGAGGTCGAGGAAGCTCACGCCGAACTTGCGCGCCAGGGCCCGGCTCAGATCTAGCTGGGTGACGACACCGTCTTCCACAAGCAGTTGCCCGAGGCGCCGGTGCGTCTCGTGCTGGCGGGCGATGGCCGCCTCGATCTGCTCCTCCGTAACAAGGCCCATCTCTTTGAGCAGGTCGCCGAGGCGCAGCTTGGAGGCCTTCTGCGAGCGAAATACCTCGGGCGCAAGGTCCGGCTGCGACGCGGCGCCGGCGCCGGCCGCGGCCGTGGGCGCGGGGCCTGCAGGGGCGGGCTGACGCGCCGCTGCGACTTTAGCCGGTGGCGCTGCCGCGGCGGCCCGCCGGCTCGTGGCCGGCGGCGGGCTCGCGACCACCACCCGCGGGGCGCCACCGTTCGACCCACCATCGGAGCCCCCATCTTCAGTCAGCAAGCTGTCGACCGCGGCGAGCTCGTCCAGCGTCGTCAGGTCACCGTCGCGGGAGGCCTGAGCGGGCGTCATGATCGATTCCAGCTTCTCTCCTCCGTCACCGGCCGTTCCGGGCAGGACGATCCTCGTTGTCGCTCTGTCATCGTCTCGCGACGGCATCTCGCATCACTTCCAGGGGCGCGTGCCGGCCGGTCCACAGCTCGAAGGCCGCCGCAGCCTGCCTGATGAGCATCTCGCGCCCATCGACGACAGTGGCCCCACGAGCCCGCGCCCGCGCGAGCAGGTCGGTCTCCCCCGGAGTGTAGACGAGATCGAAAACGACCTGCCCCGCTGTTACAGTATCGGCCAACGCGGCGGGGACTTTACCCGCGCCGTGCATACCCAGCGACGTGGCGTTCACCACCACACGCTGGGCCGCAACGTCGGCCGCGGCAAGGTCGCTGAGAGGCAGCCAGCGGCACGACGTGCCGGGCACGGCCGCCTCGGTAAGGTTCGCGAGACGCTCGGCGGCCGCGGCCGTGCGGTTGACCACGGTCACCCGCACGCCGAGGCGCGCCAGTGCCAGCGCGGCGGCCCGCGCCGCGCCTCCCGCTCCCAGCAGCAGCCCAGGCTCTCCGTGTAAGGCGTCGCCACACACGTCCTCGAGGGCCTCGCGCACGCCGCACACATCGGTGTTGTAGCCGCGCAGCTCGTCTCCCTCGACCACGATGGTGTTGGCGGCGGCGGCCAGGCGCGCATCGTCGTCCAACCACGAGAGGTAAGGCAGCACGGCACCCTTGTGCGGGATAGTGACGTTGGCGCCGCGAAAGCCTAGAGCCGGAAGACCGCGCAGCGCGGCGCCCACCTGCCCCGCGGACACGCGAAGAGGAAGGTAGGCCATGTTGAGGCCGAGCGCCGCGAAGGCGGCGTTATGGATCGCCGGCGAGAGCGAGTGAGCCACCGGATCGCCGATGATCCCGACCAGCTTGGTGGTACCAGTGATAGTCATGCGCCCCACGCTCAGAGCGACTCCTCGCCGATGGTCTTCAAGTAGTCTTCGAGCAACGTGGCCGCGGCGCGCGCGTCGCGCGGCGCCGTGCCGCCGCGCCGGTCGGCGAGCTTGGAGGTGAAGCGTTCGTCGTACAGCTCGACGGGTGTGTCTACGGCGGCGCCCAGACGAGCGGCAAACGCTCGCGCCCGGCGGGCCTGGTCGTGCTCGCGTCCGTCGAGCGACACCGGCAGCCCCACCACGATGCGCGCCGCTTGCGCGCTCTCGAGGAGGGCCAGCAGAGCGGCGAAGCCCCGCCCGCCGTCGACCCTCTCGATGACGGTCAGGGGCCGCGCCAGCGTGCCCGACTCGTCCGAGACGGCGACCCCCGTGCGTACCGTACCGTGGTCGAGCGCCAGGACGCGCACTCAGGCCCCGAGAGACTCGCGAACTTTCTGCAGGCCCGCCTCCAGGCCGGCGGCGATGCCGTCGGCGCGCGGCCCGCCGCCGCGCGCGAGATGGGGCTTGCCGCCGCCCCTGCCGCCTACCGCCGGCATCATAGCCTGCAGCACGTCTTGGGCGTGCAGGCCGCGGCCCACGGCGGCGTCGGCGGCCGTTACCACGGCCGCCACCCGCCCGCCCACCGCGGCCATCAGCAGCAGTACCGAGTCGGGACGCAGGGCGCGCACCTCGTCGGCCAGCGTGAGCAGCTCGTCGGCCGCGTCCACCTGCGGCGACGCGGCCACCACGGTAAGCCCACCCACGGTTAAAGCCCCGCCGAGAACCCCGGCGGCACGCTCGCCGCGCGTGCCGCCGGCGGCGGCCTGCAGCTTGCCCTGAAGCTCGGCCGCCTGCGCTACGAGCTTGGCCACGGCGGCCGGCACACGATCGGACTTCACGCCGAGTTCGGCGGCGAGACCGTTCCAGGCCTGTTCGAGACCGCGATAGTGCTCGCTCGCGGCAGCCGAGGTGATGGCCTCGATGCGGCGCGTGTTGGCACCCACCGACTGGCTGCTGGTGATCTTGAACAGGCCGATCTGCGAGGTCGACGAAAGGTGCGTGCCGCCGCACAGCTCGCGGCTGAAGTCGTCGATCTCGAGCACGCGCACGAACTCGCCGTATTTCTCCTCGAAGAACGCCAGCGCGCCGATCTCGGCCGCGTACTCCTTGGTCGTCACGAAGGGTCGCACGGGGTGATTCTCCACGATGCGCCGGTTCACCAGATCCTCTACCTGGTGCAGCTCGTCGGCCGAGGGCGCGCGCTGCACGTGAAAGTCGAAGCGCAAACGGTCGGGCGCCACCAGGGAACCCGCCTGGTGCACGTGCTCGCCGAGCACGATGCGCAAAGCGTTGTGCAGGAGGTGCGTGGCGGTGTGGTTGCAGGCGATCTGGTGCCGACGCACGGCGTTGACCATGGCCTTGGCGCGCTCGCCCGTGACCACCGAGCCCTCGACCACCCGAGCGACCACTACCTGGTCGCCCTCGAAACGCACTACGTCGTCGACCTCGAGCTTGCCCGAATCGGTGTGGATCCAGCCGGTGTCGGCCACCTGCCCGCCACCCTCCGCGTAGAACGGCGACTCGGCGAGCTTCACCGCCACGCGTCCGTCCGAGAGGCGCGCGAAAGCACGGATGACGCTGAACACCTCGAGCCGCTCGTACCCCACGAACGACACCGGCAGCTCGGCATGGGCGCGCTGAAAGTCGTCCAGTTCGCCGGGGCCGGCGCCGAAGGCGCCGGCCTTCTGAGCCGCCCGGGCGCGCCCCCGCTGCTCCTCCATGAGATGCTCGAAACGCTCTTCGTCAACGCTCATCTCCCACTCCGTGGCAATCTCGCGCGTGAGGTCGAACGGGAAGCCATACGTGTCGTGCAGCTCGAAAGCCACCTCGGCAGGAAGCTCGGTGCCCGTGTCGCGGGCCCGGCGCAGGGCTTCGTCGAGGATGCCCATGCCCTGCTGCAACGTGCGCCGGAAGCGCACCTCTTCTTCTTCGATCACGTTCACGATCTCGTCGCGAGCGGCCACGAGCTGCGGGTACGGTCCGCCCATCAGATCAACCACCGCCGCCGCCAGGGCGCCCAGGAAGGGGCGCTCCATGCCGATAGACACGCCCTGCTGGGCCGCCCGGCGGATGATGCGCCGCAACACGTAGTCGCGACCGTCATTGCCGGGCAGCACACCGTCCATGACGAGGAAGGCGGCGCCCCGCGCGTGCTCGGCCATGGTGCGCAGGGCGCGCGTGACCGCCGGCGAGCCCGCGGACTCTACCCCGGCCAGCTCCGCGCCCCTCGCGATGAGCGGCGCGAAGAGGTCGCAATCGAACACGTTGGTAAGGCCCTGCGTGATCACCGAGATGCGCTCCAGGCCCATGCCCGTGTCGATGCTCGGCTTGGCCAGCGGCGTGAGCTTGCCCGTCTCGTCCATCTCGTACTGCACGAACACGAGGTTCCAGTACTCGAGGAAGCGGTCGCAGTCGCAGCCTGGCTTGCAGTCGGGATCGTCGCACTCCACGTCGGGCCCGAAGTCGTAGTAGAGCTCGGAGCACGGACCGCAGGGTCCCGTGGGCCCCGCCGGGCCCCAGAAGTTGTCGCCCCGGCCGAGGCGGATGATGCGCTCGTCGGAGAAGCCGTGAGACTTCCAGAGCGCCACGGCCTCCTCGTCGGCCGGCACTTGATCGTCGCCGCCGAAGACGCTCACCCACACCCGGTCACGGTCGATGCCGAGCTGGTCGGAGAGCTCGAGCGCCCAGGTGATGGCTTCGGTCTTGAAGTAGTCGCCGAACGAGAAGTTGCCCAGCATCTCGAAGAACGTGAGGTGACGCGCCGTCTTGCCCACGTTCTCGATATCGGATGTACGAAACGACCGCTGACAGGTGGTGATGCGCGTAGAGGGCGGGGTGCCCACGCCCAGGAAGTACGGCTTGTACTGCTGCATGCCGGCGGTCGTGAAGAGCACGCTGGTGTCGCCGGCTGGGACCAGGCTAGCTGGCTCCCCGGCGAGGTGCCCCCGGTCAACGAAGAACTGTCGGTACAGGTCGCGAATCTCGGCAGCGTTCACGTGAGGCCTCTTGCGGTCGCGGGGTGGATGGTCTACAGGTCGCGGCTGCCCGAGCCGCGCGCGATGTCGGGGTTGTCGACATCCCCTATCTCTTCCCGCAGCTTCTCGAGTGAACGCCTGATCAGACGTGAGACGTGCATTTGAGAGATACCCACGCGCTCCGCGATCTGCGACTGCGTGAGCCCCTCGAAGAAACGCAGGTGCAGGATGTAGCGCTCGCGCTTGTCGAGCTTGGCAAAGCCGGGGGCCAGCGTGGTGCGATCTTCCATGGTGTCGTAGGCCGCTTCTTCGCCCCCCAGATAGTCGATCAGGCCGGCGTCTTCCTCGCCGCCCTCGCCGCCGGGCGAAGCCTGCAGCGAAACCGAGTTGTAGGCCTGGCTGGTCTCGAGCGCCTCGAGCACCTCTTCGGGGGTGGCGCTCGCGGCCTCGGCCAGCTCCTTGATGGTGGGCGAGCGCTGCAGCTTGGGCACCAGCTCGTCGATCACCTTGTTCAGGCGGATGTTGAGTTCCTGCAGGCCGCGCGGCACGCGCACCGACCAGCCCTTGTCGCGGAAGTAGCGCTTTATCTCACCGACGATGTTGGGCGTAGCGTATGTGGTGAGCTCGACGCCGCGGGTGAGGTCGAAACGATCGATGGCCTTGATGAGGCCTATGGCACCCACCTGCACGAGGTCGTCGAAATGCTCGCCGCGAGAAGCGTAACGACGCGCCAGAGAGCGCACCAGAGGAAGGTACATGGTGATGAGCTGCTCGCGCGCCTTGCGATCGCCGTACAGGTGGTAGCGGCGCAGCAGGTACTGGTCGAGCTTCTCCGACTCGTCGCGCCCGCGCCCCTGAGCGTCGGCCGCGGGCCCGGCCTGCGGCGGAGACTCCTCCTCGTCTTCGAAGGCATCCTCCTGACCCGGCGGTGCTTCGAGATCGAGCGGATCGTTGACCCTGTGCTCGTCGCGAGAGCTCATCTCGCCGCGGCCCCACGACTCTTGAGAAGGACGATGTGATATCCCTCCTCGGAGTCTTCGAAGCTGACTTCGTCGACGGTGTTGCGCAACAGAGCGCAGAGATCGAGACAGTGCTCGCTGTGCGTGCTCACCTCACGGCGCAGCTCCGCCGAGCGGAAGGCCCCGGCGGCGATGCGCAAGCTCTTCTCTCCCAGGGCGACCTCGACGCTGAGGCGCTCGATAGAGTCGGCGCCCAGGGCGGCGCGCAGGAGCTCGCCGGTGGCGAGGTACAGATCCTCGATGTCGTCGATAGAGAAGTCGAGGCGCGCGCCGAGCCCGCCGAGCACCATGCGCACGGTGGAGAGCGCACCGATGGTGGCCGGTATCTCGAGAGTGATCGTCTCGGCCATGACGCCGCCCAACCTCAGCCGCCCGCCGCCGACGGAGCGCCGGCAGCCTCGAGCCGTCTCACCATATCGGCCTCGCGCTCACGAGCTGCGACCTTGCCTTCTTCAATGGCCAGGACAGCCCGCCGGCGCGCCTCGCCGGCCCACCGCTGAGCGTCGGCGGGGAGCTGTTTCACGATGTCGAGGTAGCCCTCGCCGGTACGCGCATGCCGCGTTCTCACGTAATAGGCGAGCGCTGCCCCGGCGGCGAAGCCGCCGAAGATCAGCTTGCTGGAGAGTCCCATGGTGATCCTTCGCTCTTCACGGCCTCGGCCCCGTCGTCTGCACCGTCGCCCGCGGCCGCCGTGGCCGGCGCGTCTGCGGCGGCTGGCGTGGGTGCTGCGGCCTCGTCGCCGATGGGCGCCGCCGCGTCTTCGTCGCCCTTGTCGCGCCGTATGAAGCTCGAGACCGCCGATTGCACGCCGGCGCTGAACGCGGCGGCCTTGCGCGCCGGCGTTGTGACGGCCCCCTCGACGGCGGTGGCCATGGTGTCGAGCTTGTCGGTGATGCCCGCGACATCCTTGGTGATCTCGTCCACATTGCCCAGGTTGGCGTTCACGCCGTCCAGCGTGGAGCCCGCCTTCTGCATGAGGGGTATACCCTGCTCGTCCACGTCGGCCAGCACCTTGTCGACGCGGTCGAGAGCCTTGGCGGCCTTGATGAGCGCATAGGCCAGAGCGATCGCCACCACCACGAAGAAGAAGGCGGCAGTGTATCGCAGCACCAGCGACGGAGTGCTCATCGCGCCTATGGCGAGCGTGAAATCCATGCACCTCTCCTTCCGCACCAATCACCGTCAGTACTACTCAGCGACGTCCCGGCCGCACGCTCATTGCGAGGCGGACCAAGTCAGTCGTGTAGACGCGGCGAAGCGTATCATACTCCCCCGCCTACTGAGCCCGATGAGCGGTGTGTTTGCGGTCCCTCCCTCGCCGGCGTGCCCGCGGTGGCCAAGGCCGTGATGAGCCCGCCGCCGACGATCACATCGTCGCGGTAGAACACCGCCGACTGCCCCGGCGCGGCCGCCGAGAACGCCTCTCCCAGGCGCACCAGCAGGCGATCCGCGGCGCATCGTTCGAGCGCCTCCACCCGTACCGCCGGGGAGCGATAGCGAAGCTGCACCGCGAGGCCAGCCCCGCCGCGCAGGCCCCGATCGACAACGTCGCGCAGGAGCACCTCGCGAGTGGCGAGGTGCTCGCGCGGGCCCACTACCACCTCGTTGTCGGGGGCCCGTCGCTCCAGCACGAAGAGGGGCTCTGTCGCCGAGATGCCCAGGCCCCGTCGCTGACCGATGGTGTAGCACCACTGACCGTCGTGCGCGCCCAGCCGCCTTCCGTCTCTGTCGACGACGGCGCCGCGCCGCGGCTTCACGCCACGCCCTGCGAAGAAACGGCGGTAGCCTTGCGTGGCAAAGCAGATCTCCTGACTCTCGGGCTCGTCCGCCGCGGGCAGGCCGGCCGCCTCGGCGGCCGCCCTCGTCTCGCGCTTGGTGCTCTCGCCGAGGGGGAACTCGAGGCGCGCCAGCGTGGCGGGCGGTACCGCCCACAGCATGTACGACTGATCTTTGCCGCGGTCCACCCCGCGCGCCACGTACGGCTCGCCGTCGCGCCACACGAGTCGTGCGTAGTGGCCCGTGGCGACGCGCGCCAGGCCCAGCTCGTCGGCGAGGTCGACAAGTGCCGCCAGGCGTTGCGGATTGCACTCGATGCACGGGTTGGGGGTCTCGCCGCCCAAGTAGGCGGTTACGAAGGGTTCCACCACCTGAGCCGCAAACTCAGGCTCGCGGTCGACCATGTGATGGGGCAGGCCGAGCCACTGTGCGGAGCGTCGCGCCCTCTGCAGGGCCCCCGGCGAGCAACAGCTCCGCCGCTCGTTGCCCGGCCATAGGCGCACGGTCGCGGTCTCAAGAGTCCGGCCCTGTTCTACCAGCTTGAGCGCCGCCACGGCGCTATCGACACCCCCGCTCAGAGCGACGAGTGCTCGTGCTCTTTTGGGAGGGCCTTCAGGATGTCGGAGACCTCTGCCTCGCGGCCGTTCCTCACGAGATAGTCCTGGATCGCCAAGTGCAGCGCGTCGGCGGCCAGGTTGGAGCAGTGCATCTTGTTCGCGGGCAGGCCGCCGAGAGCCTCGGCGACTGTCTTGTTGGAGATGTCGGCTGCCTCGGTCAGGGTCTTGCCCTTCACCATCTCGGTGACCATGCTCGAGGTCGCCACGGCGGCACCGCAGCCGAACGTCTTGAACTTGACGTCGGCGATGCGATCGTCGTCGACGTCGATGCTGATGCGCATGACGTCGCCACAGACCGGGTTGCCGATCTGACCGACGCCGTCGGCGTCTTCGATCTCACCGACGTTGCGCGGGTTGCTGAAGTGGTCCATCACCAGGTCGGTGTACATCGTCATCCCTTCACGTAGAGCGGACTCATCTGTCTCAGCTTATTGACGATCGGCGGGAACACCTCGATGAACGCGTCGATCTCTTCCTGCGTGTTCTCGCGCCCCAGGGTTACTCGCATGCTGCCGTGAGCTTCCTCGGCGCTCAGGCCCAGGGCAAGGATCACATGAGAGGGCTCGAGTGATCCCGAGGCACAGGCCGAACCGCTCGAGACCATGAATCCCTGGCCGTCAAGTTGCAGGAGCATCGACTCGCCCTCGATATAGCGCACGGTAAACGCCACGTTGCCGGGCAGCCGCTGTGTGGGATGCCCGAGGTATTTCACGTCCGGTACGTTCTCCAGAACGCCTTGCGCCAAGCGGTCACGCAGCGCTTCCAGGCGCGGGCGTACCTCGCCCATCTCGGCCACGGCCAGCTCCAGAGCAATGCCGACGCCGACGATGCCCGGCACGTTCTCCGTACCGGAGCGTAGCCGGCGCTCGTGCCCGCCGCCGTGGATGATGGGCGTGAGGCGCGTCCCGCGCTTCACGTACAGCACGCCGATGCCCTTGGGGCCGTATACCTTGTGGCCCGAGAGCGACAGCATATCGACGCCGAGCTCCGTGACGTCGATGGGCACCGCCCCGGCCGCCTGCACGGCGTCGGTGTGAAACGCCGCGCCCTTCTCGTGCGCGATGCGCGCCAGCTCTGCCACCGGTTGCATGGTACCGACCACGTTGTTCGCGAACATCACGGAGGCCAGCTTCGTGTCGGCGCGGAAGGCCTCCTCGTAGGCCTCGAGGTCGACGACGCCGTCGCCGTCCACGGGAATGAAGTCGACGGCCCACCCCAGCCGGTTGAGCGCCCGCGCAGCCTCCATCACGGCCGGATGCTCGATGGCGCTGATGATGAAGTGCCCGGGCTCGAAGCGCTGCATGTAGCCGAACAGGGCAAGGTTGTCTGACTCTGTGCCGCCGGCGGTGAAGACGATCTCCCTGTCAGCGGCGCCCAGAGCGGCCGCCACCTGCGCGCGCCCCTTCTCGACGGCGTTGCTGCCTTCGCGCCCCGCGCGATGCAGCTCCGACGGATTGCCGTAGCGCTCACTGAAGAACGGCAGCATCTCCTTCAGGACCCGGGGGTCGACCGGTGTGGTCGCCGCGTGGTCGAAGTACACGCTCCTCATCTCGGCAGTGCCTCCCTCGTAAGGTCTTCGAGTGTGATTCCGTTCAGAGCGCCACTGATGGCGCTGTCGAGCCGCCGCCAGACGACCCGCGATGCACAGGATTCGGCGCGCGCGCAGCCGCCGTCGTCGGGCACGCAGCCCACCAGCGAGAGCGGACCCTCGAGAGCGGTAACCACGTCGCCCACGACGATGCTGGCCGAGTCACGGGCAAGCTGGTAGCCGCCGCTGACGCCGCGCGTGGCCTTCACGAGGCCACTCTCCCGCAGCCGCGCCAGGATGCGCTCCAGAAACGGCGCGGGAATGCCTTCGCCGCCGGCGATCTCGGGCAACGGCACCGGACGCTCGTCGTCGTGTGCGGCAAGGTACACCATCGCCCGCAACCCGTATTCGCAGCGAGAAGAGATACGCATGGGGCTCCTGACTAATCCCAACCGAAGCGGTCGGCATTATGGTACCACGACGGAGGGTCTCGTCAAACGGGTGGGGGTGTCGCCGGGGGCCGCATCGCGATGTGCCCACGGGCACATCCGCGCGTGCAGGCCTACGAGATAGGCTCTAGGGCTAGAGGCTAGAGACCGCGAACCGCGTTGGATATGATCTGCTCCATCGTCTCTTCGTCGATCCAGCCGGTGTAGAGCTGCGCCACTTCCCCGTTGCCGCGAATCACGGCGAGCACCGGCGGGTCGCTTACCCTCAGTTGCTGCAGGGTGTCGCCTAGCTGCCCGGAATCGTGCGTCTCGAACGAGAAGAACGAGTCGTCGGCGGAGTACTGTGCCTTCACCGTGTCGAAGGACTGGAGCATGCTCTCGTCGGCGGCGGCGCCGGCGCAGTACACCAGCAGCACCATGCCACGATTCTGCTGAAGCCGGGTCTTGATGAACGACGGAGTCTGGGCGGTAGGCGTGATCTTGAGGGGCGCGTACCCAGTGACGCCGTAGCTGCTCACGGCGTTGTACGACGCGGGGGAGGTGGCCGTAGCGGTGGGCGTAGTGGCACCGGCGGCGAACACCCGCACGGCCACCACGCCTCCGAACAGCGCCGCCCCTACGATCACGATCAGACCGGTGGTGAGCAGAAACGCTCGGTTACGCTTCATGATGCCCATGCCGGCCTCCAGAAGAAAAAAGCTCCACCTTGCCGTGCTCGCTCTATTCTCGAACCTGCTATCGCAGGTGGGTGCTCTCCCGTCACATCCACGGATGATCCGGAGCACGAGCTCCCAATGTGTTCGTGTTGGCTCGAGAATGACACGAGGTCACGCACAAGGTCGAGCCAAGCCATGGTAACAAACGTCCACTGATTCAACAAACTACTCGGCAGCCCTGCCCAAACCTTGAGCAGAATGGTACGCAGAGCGCGCAGGCGCCGCTCAGCCGAGCCTGATGCGAAGCTCCTTGAGCTGCTCGGCCGTCACCGGTCCCGGGGCGCCCGTCATGGGGTCACTGCCCGATGACGTCTTGGGAAACGCGATGACGTCGCGAATAGACTCGGCCCCCGCGAGCAGCATGATGATGCGGTCGAAGCCGAGGCCGATACCGCCATGCGGCGGCGCGCCGTATGCGAGCGCCTCGAGAAACCAGCCGAACGTCTCGTCGATGCGCTCATCGTTCATACCCAAGGTGCGCAGAATGGCCCGCTGCACCGCGGCGTCGTGGTTGCGTAGCGAACCCGAGCCGAGCTCGACGCCGTTCAGCACCAGATCGTACTGGGCGCCGCGTACCGCGAGCGGGTCGCTCTCCAGCAACGGCATGGTGGCCGCGGTGGGCAGGCTGAACGGGTTGTGACCGTAGGTGATGTGGCCGGTCTCCTTATCGATCTCGAAGAGCGGGAACTCCTCCACCCAGAGCAGCGCCCAGCGAGCCTTGGGAGCGGGGGCCAGGAGCGCAATGAGAGCCGAGCGCAGAGCACCCAGCACTGCGGCGGCCACCGGCGCCTGGTCGGCGGCGAACACGATGAGATCGCCGGGCGCGGCGGCCGTACGCTCTACCAGGGCCGCCTGCTCGGCCTCGCCGAGGAACTTCACGATGGGGCCGCGCAGGGCGCGGCCCTCGTCCACGTACACGTACGCCATGCCCTTGGCACCGTGCTCCTTGGCCAGCTCGGTGAGCTTGTCGATCTGTGCCCGCGTGAGCGCGCCACCGTCCGGCGCGCGTACGGCGCGCACCACGCCGCCGGCCTCGAGGGCGCCACGGAACACCTTGAACTCGCTGCCCGCGAACACCTCCGAGAGATCGACGATCTCGAGGCCATAGCGCAAGTCCGGCTTGTCGGAGCCGTAGCGCAGCATGGCCTCGTCGTAGGTGAGGCTGGGCAGTGGCAGGGGCAGCGGCCCCTGCCCCACGCCGGCGAAGATGGCCTGCATGAGGCCCTCGAGCAGCGCGCGAATCTCGGGCACGCTCAGGAACGACGTCTCGATATCGATCTGCGTGTGCTCCGGCTGGCGGTCGGCGCGCAGATCTTCGTCGCGGAAGCAGCGCGCGAACTGGTAGTAGCGATCGACGCCGGCGACCATGAGGATCTGCTTGAACATCTGCGGCGATTGCGGCAGCGCGTAGAAACGGTGCGGCTGCAGGCGCGCCGGCACGAGGAAGTCGCGCGCGCCCTCGGGCGACGATCTGGTGAGGTCCGGGGTCTCGATCTCGAGGAAGCGGTGGTCGTTGAGATACGCGCGGGCCGCCTGCATCGCCTTGTGGCGTAGCTCCACATTGGCGAGCATGGCCGCCCTGCGCAGGTCGAGATAGCGGTACTTGAGACGCAGGGTCTCGTCTACGTCGACGTCTTCGGCGCTCTCGATCTCGAAGGGCGGCGTCTTGGCCCTGTTGAGGATCTCGATGCCCCTCACGCGAACCTCCACCCCGCCGCTCGGCAAGGTGAGATTCACGGTCTCCGGCGAGCGCGCCACCACCTCGCCATGGACGGCCAGCACATACTCGGGCCGCACCTGCTCGGCGACGGCGTGCGCCTCAGCGTCGCGCGACGGGTCGAAGACGAGCTGCACCACGCCACTGCGCTCGCGCAGATCGACGAAGATGAGGCCGCCGTGATCGCGCCGCCGGGCGACCCATCCGGCGAGGTGCACCTCCCGGCCGACGTGAGTGACTCGAAGTTCGCCGCAGTAGGCATCGCGCAACATCAGGCGTTCACTCCCAGCCGGGCGGCCACCAGCGCCGCGAGACCGGCGACGGGCACGTCTTCTTCGCCGCCACCGTCCATGAGGCGCACACGCACGCGCTCCGCGCCCAGCTCCTCCAGTCCCACGAGCACCGCCGCTCGGGCACCCACTCGGCCGGCCTGCTTGAGCTGGCCCTTGGGACTGCGCCCCGCAAGGTCGAGCTCGGCGGCCAGACCCGCCGCGCGGAGCTTCTGGGTGAGGCCGAAGGCCAGGCCACGAGCCTCGTCGGTGAAGCTGACCACGTAGGCGTCCAGCGTGCCCGCCACCGGCGGCTGCTCGCGCCGCGCCAGCATGATGCGCTCCAGGCCGCTGCCCCAGCCGACGCCCGGCGTTGACGGACCGCCGATCTGCTCGACGAGGCCGTCGTAGCGGCCGCCACCGCCCACGCCGCTCTGCGCGCCGAGACGGTCTGAGTTGAACTCGAAGGTCGTGCGCGTGTAGTAGTCGAGGCCGCGCACTAGGCGAAACTCGAGGTGCGGCTCGAGGCCGCTCGGCGTGATCAGCTCGAGCACCGTGGCGAAGTGTTCGCGACACTCTGGGCAGAGATGGTCGCCGATACGTGGAGCTTCGTCGAGCACGGCCCGGCAGGTCTGGACCTTGCAGTCGAAGCTGCGCAAGGGATTGAGAGCGATACGCTCGCGGCACTCGCCACAGAGCTCCGTGGCACGCCCGCGCAGGTACTCCCGCAGTTTCTCCACGTACGCCGGCCGGCAGTTGGCGTCACCCATGCTGTTGACGTTGAGTCGGACGTCCTCCACACCCAGCTCGCGCAGCAGCGCGGCGAGCATGATGATCACCTCGGCGTCGACCGCCGGATCGGCCGAGCCGATGGCCTCCACGCCGAACTGGTAGTGCTCGCGGTAGCGCCCCGCCTGCGGCCGTTCGTAGCGGAACATGGGGCAGTAGTACCAGAGCTTCACCGGCTGGGGCAGCTTGTGCATGCCGTGTTCCACGTAGGCCCGGCAGATGGGCGCCGTGCCCTCGGGACGCAGCGTCAACGACCGGCCGCCCTTGTCGTTGAAGGTGTACATCTCCTTGCGCACGATGTCGGTGGCCTCCCCGACGCCGCGCTCGAACAGACCGGTCTCTTCGAACTCCGGCGTGACGATATGCCGGTACCCATAGGTGGCCAGCACGCGCGCCGCCACGGCCACCGCGGCGTCACGCCGGGCTGCGTCGTCGGGCAGCAGATCGTAGGTGCCTTTGGGGGCGCGCGGCGCGCTCACCAGTGATGCTCGGGGTCGTGGCGCAACGGCGACAGAAACGGGTTGAGTGCGAGCTCGCGGCCCAGCGACGTGTCGGGGCCGTGCCCGCAGTGCACGTGGGCGTCTGGCGGAAACCTTCTCACCAGCGCGGCCACCGAGTTGAGCAAAGCGTCCATGTCACCGCCGGGGAGATCGGTGCGCCCTACGCTTCCTTGAAAGAGAAGGTCGCCGACGAACAGGTGCTCGCTGCCCATGGCAAACGTGTAGGCGCCGCGGGAGTGCCCCGGCGTGGGGATGGCGGTCACCGCGATGGGCAGATCGAGCGTCTGCTCGCCGTTGATGCTAACCGCCCCCTCGACGGGCTCGATGTCGAAGCCGGCCACGGCACCCAGGCCACCGTCGGCCATCTGCTGGGCGTCGGCCTCACCCACATACACCGGTATTGCGAAGTGACGTGCGACGGGTGTGACCCCGCCGAAGTGATCGAAATGACCGTGGGTCACGAGCACCGCGGCGGGCGCGAACCCGAGTTGCGTGAAGGCATCGATGACCACGTCGGCCTCGTCGCCGGGGTCGATGACCAGACCGGTCTGCCCCCGCACGACCACGAAGCAGTTGGCCTGCAGCGGGCCCAACGGGAGCGCGAAGACTTCGAGCGGATCAGGCATGATACCTCGGGCGGTTGGAGTTCGCGCGAGAGCGTATCAGACCGCGGTCGGAACGGTCGACCGTGAAGGGGCGCGATGAGGCAGCGGCAGTGAGACGGCGGTCACGAAAAACACTGCCTGATGTCGAGGGTCGACGCGGCGCGGGGGAGGGACGGCGGGCGCCAGAAGGGCGCTCACTTCGTTCGCTCCGCTCGGCAAACGTGGCCGCTACTCAGGCAGGTTTTTGACGAAGGCGGCTGCGCCGCCATCGTCAACCCCTGCCTGAGCAGCTGCCGCCTCGCGAGCCTCCTGGTGCCCGCCGTCCCTCCCCCGCGGCCCGCCGCGCCGGTCGCCTCACCGTTCCCCGCCGCCCGTTGCCGTGCCACGGCCCGCACGACCGTCACGAGACGCAGCTGGCCACGGCAACACCTCTCGCGCGGCTCCTCTTGGTTGACGGGCGGCGCGCGCTACGCTCGCGCCGCAGAACTGCCCTGCTCAGCCGCCGCGCAGCGGCCGCCGCCGGCGTTTCAAACCTTCACCACGAGGTGCGAGGTGGCACGGCGGCACAAGGCGTCGCTCAACGCCGCCGCAGGCAGGGCCGGTCTGCCTGCCGATGCGGCGTGGCCGGCGCGGGCGCGACCCGGAAGGCTCGCGCGGCGGCCGCTGCGGAGTACGCGGTTGACGATCGCCTGCGGTGGCCTGCCGCTCTCTGGCGGCACCGCATTCGTCAACTGCGGCGCAGCAGCGGCCTGCGGCCGCGCGGAGCGAACGAAGTGAGCGCCCTTCCGGGGCGCGCCACCCCCGCGCCGCGCCGGCCTGCCGACCAGGCAGCCCGGGAACTCTCACGCCGCCGGCCCCACCCGAGAGGGCCGCTTCACGAGACGATATTCGAGCGGCCGCCCGCTGGCACCGGTCAGCCGCCGACCACCCGGTAGGCGTCGTAGACCGTGTGGATGCTGCGGATGTTGGCGACGATATTGTCCAGCTGGCGCACGTCGCCCACCTCGAGCGTGAAGCGGTCTCGTACCACGCCGTCGGGCAAGGTTTGCACGCTGCCGCCGACGATGTTCACGCCCGAGTCCGACAGGGTGCGAGCCAGGTCTTCGAGCAGATGATTGCGGTCGAGGGCTTCTACCATGATCTCCACGCGGAACGGCATGCCGGCCAGCCCCTGCCAGTTCACGTTGGTGAAGCGTTCCGGGTTCTTGATGAGGGCCCGCGCGTTCTTGCAGTCGCGGCGGTGGATGGTGATGCCCTTGCCGAGCGAGATGTAGCCGACGATGTCATCGCCGGGGATGGGCTTACAACACTTGGCCATGCGCACCATGATGTCGCTCATGCCTTCGACGGCGATGCCGAACTCACCGGAGAGCGCCTGCGGCTCCTCAACCTCACGCACCGGCCGCGACGGCAGCATCTCCGGTGTGGGAGTGGCCTCCTTCATGGTGCCCGAAGCCTGCATGACCTTGTTGGCCACCGTCTTCACCGGCAGGCGGCCCGAGCCGATGGCCACGAACAGGTCGTCAGGCTTGGCGAAGCCGATATCCTTGCAGATCTGGGAGAAGACCTTGGAGCTCAGGATGTTCTGTGAGGGCAGGCCCTCGCGGCGCAGCACTTCCTGCAGCAGGTCGCGGCCCGAGTGCTCGCTGTCTTCGCGCTGCTCGCGACGGAAGTACTGGCGGATCTTCTGGCGCGCGCGCGGCGAGTTGACGATGTCGAGCCAGTCGCGCGACGGACCGTGGCTCGACTTGCTCGTGATGACCTCGACGATGTCGCCGGAGTTGAGCTTGGTGTGCAACGGCACGATGCGTCCGTTGACCTTGGCGCCCACCAGGTGGTTGCCCACGTCGGTGTGCACCGCGTAGGCGAAGTCGACCGGCGTGCTGCCGGCCGCCAGGCTCTTTACGTCGCCCTTGGGCGTGAACACGAACACCTCGTCCTCGAAGAGGTCGACGCGCAGGGTGTCCATGAACTCACGCGGATCGCCCGTCTCGGACTGCCACTCCATCATCTGGTGCAGCCAGGCAAGCTTGTCGGGGTCGCGCTCGCCCTTCTCCTTGTAGAGCCAGTGGGCGGCCACGCCGAACTCGGCCGTCTGGTGCATGTCGAAGGTGCGGATCTGGATCTCCAGCGGCTTGCCGCCGGGCCCGATCACGGTGGTGTGCAGCGACTGGTAGAGATTGAACTTGGGCATCGCGACGTAGTCTTTGAAACGGCCCGGGATGGGTTTCCACACCGAGTGGATGATGCCCACTGCGCCGTAGCAGTCCTTGATGCTGTCGACCAGCACGCGCAGCCCGGTGAGGTCGAAGATCTCGTTGAACTCTTTGCCGCCGCGGCTCATCTTCATATAGATGGAGTAGAAGTGCTTGGCGCGGCCGGTGATGTCGGCGGCGATGCCGGCCGCGTCGAGCTCGGCGCCCAGGAAGCCCGCCGCCTCGTCGACGTAGTCTTCGCGATCGGCGCGCCGCTGGGCGACCCACTTCTGGATCTCCTGGTAGCGGCGCGGATGCAGTGAGGCGAAGGACAGGTCTTCGAGCTGCCACTTCATGTTGTGAATGCCCAGGCGATGGGCCAACGGCGCGTACACCTCGAGCGTCTCTTTGGCCTTCTGGATCTGTTTCTGCTTGCTCAGGTAGCAGAGTGTATGCATGTTGTGCAGGCGGTCGCAGAGCTTGATGAGGATCACGCGGATGTCGGTGGCCATCGCGATGATCATCTTGCGGTAGTTCTCGGCCTGCTCCTGCTCCTGCGAGGTGAAGTGCATCTTGGTGAGCTTGGTGACACCGTCGACCAGCATGGCTATCTCGGCACCGAACTCCTCCTCGATCCAGGAGAGCGGCGTGCCCGTGTCTTCGACCACGTCATGCAGGAGCGCTGCCGCGATGGTGACCGAGTCCAGCTTGAGCTCGGCGGCGTTGAGCGCCGTGCCGACCGGATGATGGATGTACGCCTCGCCGCTCTTGCGGCTCTGCTCGCCGTGCAGCAGGCAGGCGGCCACGAACGCCCGGGTGATGAGCTCCCGGTCGGCGTCGGGGTTGTAGCGCGCGACCGCCGCAAACAGGTCGTCGAGTAGCGGGTGGTACTTCTCGGGGACCTGCGTCAGAGCCCCGCCGTCAGGCAGGTCTGCAGGAAGTCGCTTGTCCGAAACAGTGTGTGCCATGTCTTGTACGCCTCGCTCGTGGTCATATCGACCTTACCCTGCGGACGCTCCACATGATAGCCGCCGGGCTCGTCGACCACGACAAGGCCGGCGGCACGGAGAGCCCGCAGAGCGGCTGCCGTCGCGCCGGCCGCGCGCATGAACGGCTCTGCCCCGAGGAGTTCCCGCTCTAACGCCTCGTCGAACGTGCCGCCCCCCGCGGCGAGGGCGCGCCAGGCGCGCCGCAGGGCCGCATCGAGGTCGAGCTCGGCGGCGGCGACCTGCTCCGCAAACGCCACCTCCGAGGCACCCCACAGGGCGTGCAGCCAAGCTTGCGGCGCGGCTGCCGCGACGAACGCCAGCAGGCGTCGGGTGGGCGGCGGGTCGAGCAGCGCCACGTGGGCAAAAGCCGCGAGGGCCTGCGGCCGCGCGGCCACCACGTCGTAGCTCGTCATCACGATGTCGGCGCCCTCGAGCGCCTCGGCCAGACGCTGGGCGCAGACCGCCTGCAGGTAGGCCGCACGGCGTTCAAGCTGCGGCGAGAGCACATCGCGGCTGAGTAGCGGCCGGCGGCGGCCCACGTCGGCGACCAGCACGAGCACGTGTTCGCCGCCGGCGGCCAGCGCCGCCAGCGCCGCGACGGCCGGCCGGCCGCGGCGGTCGCGCAGGCGGCCGTCGCGGCGGGCCTGGCGCAGCGCCTCGGCGCCCACCGCCGCGGCGCCCCACGACGGGCCCTCGAGCAGCTCGCGCCATAGATCGGCGCCGCGCAGGCGCGCGGCGCACCGCAGATCGCAGGCCACGGCGCACAGATCGGTCGCCGGCTCCGCCAGGCGATGCAACGCCTTGACCTCCACCTGGGCGCTCACGGCGCCGTTGTACTCGTTCTTGGAGAGGCTGAGAGGGATGTCGTAGCGCCCCGGCTCGCCCACCTCGCGCAGGCCATCGAAGTTGAAGTGAATGGCCTGGCACGAGGTGCCGTCGCAGCGCACCCGGTACTGCATGTGGCGGCGATCGCGCGTGAGCCGCGGAGCCACCACCTGCGCGCCGTGGAGGAGCAGTGTGACCTTGCGGTTGCCGAACCCGTGTGGAGCGAGCAGCTCGAGCTCGTCGGCCAGCTCCAGAGTGAGCTCGTCGCCGCTCACCAGGGCGTCGACCCTGAGCGTGCGCACCAGGTCGGCGTCGGCCAGCGCCGCCGCAGCCTGCGCCACGAACGCCTCGCGAAACGCGCCGATGTGCTCGCGCCGCAGACGCAGGCCGCAGGCGGCGCGATGCCCGCCGAAGGCGAGCAGGTGCTCGGCGCTGCGCTCCACCGCGGCGAGCAGGTCGAAGGCAGGGATACTGCGGCCCGATCCCTTGGCCTCTTCCCCATCTTCGCTCAGCAGGATCGCCGGCCGGTTGAAGCGCTCGGCCACGCGAGAGGCCACAATACCGACCACGCCCTCGTGCCAGTCGGGCGACGAAAGCACGAGAGCCGACGGCAGAGGATCGGGGACCATCTCGAGGGCGGCCGCCAGGATGGCCGCCTCGATGCCCTGACGCTCGTGGTTGAGCTCGTTCAGGCGCAGCGCCACCGGCAAGGCCGTCTCGCGATCGGCGCAGCCGAGCAGCTCGAGCGCCTGCGAGGCGTCTTCGAGGCGGCCGGCGGCGTTGAGACGCGGTGCCATACGAAAGCCGACGGTGCCGGCGTCGACCGTACCCGGCCTGCCGCCCGCGACCTCGAGCAGGGCCGCCAGCCCGGGGCGCGGCGCGCTGCGCAGCCGGCCCAAACCGATGCTCGCCAGCACGCGGTTCTCGCCGGTGAGCGGTACCACGTCGGCGATGGTGCCCACCGCCACCACATCGGTGAGCGGACGCAGCGCCAGAGGAACCTCCACGAGCCCGGCGGAAGAGTCGTCGCGGCCGGTGGGTTCCTCGAGCAGGGCGTGCGCCACCTTGAAGGCCACGCCCACCCCGGCTAGGTCGGCGCACGGGTAGCTGCCACGTTTGGGCGTGACCACGATGCACTCCGGCAACGCGCCTTCCTGCTCGTGGTGATCGGTTACGATCACGTCCATGCCGAGCTTCTGGGCGCGCGCCACCTCGGCACGCGCGTTCACGCCACAGTCGACCGTAACCAGGAGCTTCACCCCGGCGGCGGCAAGGTCTTCAACCGCCGCCGGCGACACACCATACCCTTCGGCGAAGCGATTCGGCAGACGCCAGCGCACGTTGGCACCCATCTGCTCGAGCACGCTGACCAGGAGGAACGTGGCGGTGATGCCGTCGGCATCGTAGTCGCCGTGCACGGCAATAGGTTCACCCCGCTGTAGCGCCTGGTCGAGGCGCCGGCGAGCTTCGTGCATACCCGCCATCAGATAAGGATTGTGCACGCGGTAGTCGGGGTGCAGGAAGGCCTGCGCCGCGGCCACGTCGGTGAAGCCGCGGCGCACGAGGATCTGGGCCAGCACCTCGCTGACGCCCAGCTCCACGGCGAAGCGGCGCACCTCGGCGTACGGTGCGGGCCGGGCCCGCCATACGACTGGATCCATCACGAGCACATCACCGCGCCAGTGTACCGCGCCGGCCCGACGGATGTGCCCTTGCCGCCGCTGGCCGTCAGTCGCCGGCGTGAGCCGTCAAGCGCCGGCCGCGGGCGCGTCTTGCGGCGGCGCGTCGCGCGACGGAGCCTCTTGCGCCGCGTCCGGCTCCGATGGCTCCGGTTCGGCCGTGGGTTCTGTGGCGGAGTCCGCGGGCGGCGCCTCCGGCACCGCTGTGGGCACGTGTGCTTCTGCCTCACGCAGGCGCACGTACGTGCCTTCCAGCTCTCGCTCCACCTTGCGGCGCACGGTGGCAGCCCCCCTCTGCGCCATCCATGCCGCGACTGTGCCGAAGACCAGCACGACCAGCGCCACCCCGACGCCCAGCCAGAGCAGGGAGACCCCATGCGCTGTACCGGCGACGTACTTGAGATTGAAGATCACCGAGTGGTTGACGGCGGCGACGACGACGACGATCACGGCGACGATCAGCAACATGGTGAGAGCCCTGCGCAACGTGCCTCCGAGTGAGCCTGTGCCGGCGAGTATAGCAACCTCGCCACGCCGGCGCCCGAACGTTCCCACGGCGCCCGCGGTGGCCGAGCCTGCGGAGGTGCTAGAAGCGCCTGACGAGCGCCCGCCGGCGCGCGCCGGCCAGCCAAGCGTCGAGTGCCCGAGAGCGTTTCACGGCGGTGAGGTCGGCGCGTAGCCGCGCGCGCACAGAGGCAAACGGCAGGAGTCGCGCCACCCGCCGGGCACTCACGCGGAACACGTACCAGCCACCGGGACCCGGCACTGGTTTGCTCACTACACCCGTGCGCGCGGCGCTCACTGCCTTCCGCAGCAACCCCGGCACGGAGCTGGTTAGCACCCAACCGACATCGCCGCCGGCCTGTCTAGAGGCGGGATCCATGCTGAACGCGCGCGCCACACTGGCGAATGAATTGCCGGCGTGCACCTGGGCGATGGCGTTCTTGGCGATCATCTGAGTGCGCACCACGAGCACGCTCAGGTGCACCGATGCTGGTACTGTGAATTGATCCTGGCGATGTTTGACATAGTAGGCGCGCGTCGCCGCCACACTCGCCACCACATTGCCGAACTTCGCCTTCTCCAGCGCGGCGCGCAGGACGCCGTCCTGCAGAGTCTCGCTGAGCTGTGCGGGCGTCATGCGAGCCTTGGTGAGCGCCGCCGCCAGGGTGGCGGCACCGCCCATCTCCTTGGCCAGGGCAGTGCTCCTGGAGCGCACTACAGAGGCGTCGGCGGTTACGCCCAGCCGCTGAGCCTCCTGACGAACCAGCTCTCGGTCGATGGCCTCCGAGAGGGCCGCGGCCGCGCTCGCACGGTGACCCGTGAACCGTTTCTCGGCGCTCACCACGTCAACCGCCGACTGCAGCACAGGCTGCCCATTGACAGTGGCGACCACGCGCGAGGCCGCGGCCGACGCCGGCGACGAAGCAGATGGTGAGGCCGAAACCTTCAGGGACCCGCCGGAGGGGCCGCCGCAGGCGGCCAGACCGGCGGCCGCGCCGCTCGCCAGGGTTACCGCCAGCGTCACGATCGCCAAACGAAGCAGAGAGGTGCGTTCCGCCATCACCACGACCCGAGGGCGAGATGCCGCGCGGCGCCGTCGCCGCGGCGCCTCAGCCCTGCTCCTCAGGGAGGGCGTCGCGGAAGGGCTCCGCGGCCACGTATCTTCCGGATTCGCCGAAGCGCGCCGGGAAGTAGCACGCCACCTCGTGCCGCTCGCCGGCGTCGCGACCGGGCGTGGCGACCAGGCGCGGCATGACCGTGGTGCAGATCTCCTGGGCGCGCGGGCAGCGCGGATGGAACACGCACCCGCTGGGCGGGTTGGCCGGGCTGGGCACGTCGCCCTCCAGCACGATGCGCCGTCGCGAGCGCTCGGTGTGCGGGTCGGGGATGGGCACCGCCGAGAGCAACGCCTCGGTGTAGGGGTGTTGCGGGTAGTCGTAGAGCACGGCGCTGTCGCTGATCTCAACGATCTTGCCCAGATACATCACGGCCACGCGGTCGGAGATGTGCTTGACCACCGAGAGGTCGTGCGAGACGAACAGGTACGTAAGGCCGAACTCGTCCTGCAGATCCTCGAGCAAGTTGAGCACCTGGGCGCGGATCGACACGTCGAGCGCACTTACCGGCTCGTCGAGCACGATGAGCTTGGGGTTGAGAGCCAGCGCGCGCGCGATGCCGATGCGCTGTCGCTGGCCGCCGCTGAACTCGTGCGGATACCGCTCGCCGTGCTCGGCGTTGAGGCCCACCGTCTCGAGCAGCTCCGCGACCCGCTTCTTGCGCTCGGCCTCGGTACCGATCTTGTGGATGGCCAGCGCCTCGCCGACGATGCTGCGAATGCGCATGCGCGGATTGAGGGAGGCGTACGGGTCCTGGAAGACGATCTGCATGTCGCGGCGCAGCTTCTGCATCTGGCTGCGTGAGGCCTTCATAACGTTGATGCCCTCGAAGCTCACGTCGCCGCCGGTGGCCGGCGTCAGGCGCAGCACGGTACGTCCCACCGTAGACTTGCCACCGCCGCTCTCGCCCACCAGGCCCATCGTCTCGCCTTTCTCCACAGCGAAGCTCACGCCATCGACGGCATACACGTGGCCGGTCGTGCGCTTCAGCACGCCGGTACGGATGGGGAAGTGCTTCTTGAGATCTCTGACCTCGAGAAGGCTCATGCGGCGGGCTCCTTGAAGTGCGGCAGCTCAGCGCGGATCGCGAGCCGCTCACTCGCCGGTATCCAGCAGTTCACGCCGTGGGCTTCGGCCACGGTCTCGAGCTGCGGCCAGGTGTCGCGGCACTCGGGGCGCTCGTAAGGACAGCGTCCCACGAACGGGCAGCCTGCGGGCAGCGTGATGAGGTTCGGCGGTTGGCCCTTGATGGGCGTGAGCCGCGCCTTCTCACTGGCGTCGAGGCGCGGCAGCGAGGCCAGCAGCCCCCACGTGTAGGGATGGTGGGCGTTGTAGAAGATCTCGTCGACCGGGGCGTACTCGACGGTGCGCCCGCCGTACATGACCATGACCTTGTCGGCGATCTCGGCGATCACTCCCAGATCGTGCGTGATGAGGATGACGCCGGAGTTGAACTGAGACTGCATCTCGCGCACCACGTCGATGATCTGCGCCTGGATGGTCACGTCCAGGGCGGTGGTGGGCTCGTCGGCGATGAGGATGTCGGGGTTGCAGCTGATCGCCATGGCGATCATGGCGCGCTGGCGCATGCCGCCGGAGAATTCGAACGGGTACTGGTTGATGCGCTTCTCGGCGTCGGGGATGCCCACCCGGGCGAGCAGCTGCGCGGCCATGACAAGGGCCTCGCGCCGCGACTTGTCTTGGTGCAAGACGATGGCCTCGGCGATCTGCTTGCCGACCTTCATAACGGGGTTCAGGCTGGTCATTGGGTCCTGGAAGATCATCGCGATGTCGTTGCCGCGTACGTGGCGGATCTCCTCGTCGCTCATCGCGCGCAGGTCGCGTGTGCCCAGAAGCAGGGATCCGTCTACGATCCGGCCCGGCGGGTCGGGGATGAGGCGCATCAGCGACAGCGCCGCGACCGTCTTGCCCGAGCCCGACTCGCCGACGATGCCGATGGTCTCGTCGCGGTCGAGCGTGAAGCTGACGCCGTTCACGGCCTTCACCACGCCCGCGTGGGTGAAGAACTGTGTGGAAAGATCCATTACTTCGAGGAGGCGCTCGCCCATACCTATTCCTTGAGCTTGGGGTCGGTGGCGTCCCGCAGCCCGTTGCCGAACGAGATGAACCCGAAGACCGTCGCCACCAGGGCCAGGCTCGGGAACAGCAGCCACCACCAGTTACCCGAGGCGATGTAGTTCACGGAGTCGGAGATCATGAGGCCCCACGAGGAGTTGGGCGGCTGCACGCCGATGCCGAGGTAGCTGAGGGCCGCCTCGGTGGCGATCGCGCCGCCGATGGCCATGGCGACCGCGACGTAGACCGGCGCCATGCTGTTCGGCAACACGTGGCGGAAGATGATCCTCATGTCTCCGGCGCCCTGGGCCCGGGCTGCCTCAACGTACTCCATGGTCTTGACGGTCAGTATCTGACCACGGACGATCCGCGCGAACGTTGCCCATCCGAGCACGCCGATGGCGATGAACACGTTCTGGAAGCCCTGCCCGAGCACGCTCATGATGAGCAGCACGAACAGGATGTAGGGGAAGGCGAAGAAGATGTCGGCGATACGCATGATCACCGAGTCGACGGCGCCTCCGTAGTAGCCCGATATGGGGCCCAGTAGCAGGCCCATGGTCAGAGAGATGGCGACCGCGATGATGCCGACGAGCATGGCGATGCGCGTGGCGATAAGCACGCGCGACAGGACGTCACGTCCCAGATAGTCGGTGCCGAAGGGATGCGCCCAGCTCGGCGGAGAGCCGACGCCTTGCGGCGACAGCGAGTAGTTGGTCGCGTTGGGGTCGTACGGTGCGAGATACCCCGGCTGGTTCGCGGCGGAGGCGCTCGGGACGACGTGCCAGTGCGCCTCGTAGAACACGGTCTCGACGCTGCCGACGCTCAGGAAGACGATGATGATGCACATGCCGATGAGAGCCAGCTTGTTGCGTTTGAGGCGCCGCCAGGTATCGGCCCACAGGCTGAGCGGCTGCGCGGCCATGGCGACCTGCTCGTCGGCGAGCTCGCCGCCGCCCCCGGCTTCGACGGTCGCGGCCGGCGTAATCTCTGAAGCTTGCGGAAACCCCTCCTTGGGGGGCTGCGCGCCCAGGTCTGTCACCGCCTAGTCCGCCTCGCTGCTGGTGCTACGGGCCAGCGAGGCGCTCAATAGCACTACGTCCACTGCGTGCTCTACGGGCATTAGTCCGTCTCGCTGCTGGTGCTACGGGCCAGCGAGGCGCTCAATAGCACTACGTCCACTGCGTGCTCTACGGGCATTAGTCCGCCTCGCTGCTGGTGCTACGGGCCAGCGAGGCGCTCAATAGCACTACGGCAACTGCGTCGCCTACGGGCATTACTCTTCCAGTCTCACGCGCGGGTCGACCCAGGCGTAGCCGAGGTCGACAAGCAGGTTGGCGAAGACGAAGAAGAACGTCCCGAAAAGCACGCCGCCGGCGATCACCGGGATATCTCGCTGGTTGATCGCCTGCCACAGCATGTAACCGATCCCGGGCCGGTTGAACACCGTCTCGGTGATGATGGCGCCGCCGATGAGGGTGCCCAGGTCGATGCCGGCGATGGTCATCACGGGAATGACGGCGTTCCTGAAGCCGTGGCCCCAGACGACCCTTCGTTCGCTCAGTCCCTTGGCCCTAGCGGTGCGGATGAAGTCTGAGCGTGACACCTCGAGCATCGCGGCGCGCTGCATGTACGAGATATAGGCGACCTCGATGATGCCCAGCGTCAGCGCCGGAAGGATGAGCGTCTTGAAGCTCTCCCAGCCGTTCGGGATGATGCCCAGGATCGTGGGCCCAAATCCGCCGATAGGCACCAGGTTAAGCTTGAGCCCGAAGACCACGAGGCCAAAGTAGCCGAGCACGAAGACGGGGATGCCCCAGACGATGAGCGCCACGGTGGTGAACGCGGTATCCAGGAAGGAGTACTGCCGCAGCGCCGAGTAGACGCCCAAGGGGATGCCCAGGAGCTCGATCAGCACGGCGGCGACGGCCAGCTGGATGGTGCAGGGCGCCGCCTGCACGATCATCGTCGCGACCGTGCGGCCCGAGAACATCGAGCTGCCCAGATCACCATGGAACAAGCGATCGACGTACCTGTAGTACTGCACGTAAAACGGACGATCGAGACCGAACTCGTGGCCCACGAAGGCGATGCGCGCCGGGGTGGCGCCTTTGCCCGCAAGCATCATCGCCGGGTCGCCCGGCACGAGCTTCATCATCGAGAAGGTGATGAGCGTAACGCCGAACAGGACGATGATGAGTTGCAGCAGACGCCTGATGATGTATGCAGTCACTGGCCGACCTTCACCTGAGGAGCCCTGCAGCGCCTGTCGCGCATGAGCGAACTAACCGTGCGAGACGGCCCGCACCACCGCGTCGCGGACCGTCTCGCACAACTGCACGAATGATACTGAGTCACGCCTGGGTCGGCAACTTCGCCGTCGCTACTTCTCCCAAACCTGCCACATATTGGGGTAGTAGTACGGGCTGAAGTTGAAGCCTCCGTACTTGTTGTTGACGATGATCGGCTGACGGTACGTGAACAACGGGATGCAAGGCGCATCGGCCAGGATGAGCTTCTGCGCCTCGTTGTACAGGTTGTTGGCTTGGGTCTGGTCGATGGTGCCGCGCGCCTGGGTGATCAACTTGTCGACCTGCGGGTTGCTGTAGAAGCTGTAGCTCAGGGTCTTCCCGCCGGTGGTGCTGAAGAGGTAGATGAAGTCGTCGAGCGTCGGCCAGTCGCCGACCCAGCCCATGCGGAACAGGCCGGGAGCCTGGTTCTTGGCGAGTGCCGGCCAATAGGAGGCGGTCTCCATGCCCGACAGCTTGAAGGTGAGCGACGGCATCGCCTTCTGCCATCCGGCGACGAGAATCTGCGCGTTCTCGTCGGCGCCGTAGCCGGTGTTGTACAGGTAGGGGATCGGCGTGGGGATCTTGACGCCGCTGGCGTTCAGCTTGGCGATGAGCGGCTGCGCCTTGGTGGGATCGTACGGATAGGGGTTCAACCCCTCCACGACGCCCTTCATGCCCAGTGGCACGATCAGGTCGCTGGGCAGCTCCACGCCCTGCGTCCCGATCTGGCAGACCGAGTTGCGGTCGGCGGAGTAGACCAGGGCCTGGCGGAGCGGGAGGAGGGCGCTGCTGCCATACGCCTTGTCCATGGCGAAGGCGATGAACTGCACCGAAGCCTGGTCATAGAGGTCCACCGACCACTGGCCGTTCTTCACGTTGGCGAGCTGCTTCGAGGAGATGTAACTGCCCTCCGGGACATCGCAGGCGCCAAGGGTGCCTTTCTGGAAGGCCAGGTACTGCGTCGCCGCGTCGTGGTAGATGGGGTAGTCGATCTCGTCGAGGTACGCGGGCGTCGCGGAGTAGCCCGAGTGATTGGTGTTCCAGTAGTTCGGGTTCTTGACGAGCGTGATCTGCGTGCCGTGCACCCACGACTTGACCATATAGGGGCCTGTGCCGACCGGCTTGTCCTCGAAGGCCTTCTTGCCCACCTTATTTGCGTAGTCGACGGGGAACACCCCGGCGTTGGCGCTGGACATCGTGAGCGCGAACGTGGAGAAAGGCTTCTGTAGCTGCACCTGGAAGGTGTACTTGCTCAGCACCTTGAGGCCCGAGAGCTTGCCACCTTTGGCGTAGCCGGTGTTGGGGTCGACGCCGACGATGTCGGCGAAATCGTACGGCGCGTACGCAGAGCCATTCTTCGCGTTCATGACGTAGTTCCACGAGTTCACGAAGTCCTGGGCCGTCACCTCCCGGTTGACCGGCGGAGCGAACTTGATGCCCTGCTTGATCGTGAACGTGAAGGTCTTCGCATCGGGACTCATCACCGTCTTCTCAACCAGGTCGGGCTGCGCCGTGGCCGTCGCGTTGGTCTGGCCAACGACGGTGTACAGGCTCTGGAACACCTGGTGCGTGACCGTAGCGGCGTCCGCCTCTTGCATGGAGAGGGGAGTAATGCCCAACGGGTCGGAGCCCAGCGGCCAGGCGAACGTGCCGCCCGGCTTGGGCGTCGCGGCCGAGGACGCACTAGTACCGCCCGAATTGCTGCTGCCGCAGGCGCTGAGCGCGACCGCGGCGACCATGAAGACGACTAGAATGGCGACTGCTGCGATCGGCCCGTGCCACTTCGGCTTGAGGCTCTTCAACGTGACCTCCTTGGGATGAGAGCAAATCGGTCTCCCCGACGCTCCCCCCAAGAGAACGTCCGTGAGAACGGGGAGATCTCGAACCGCAGGCTCAGATCTTGTTCGCACCTCCCCTTGCGATGGTGAGCACTATTCGTTCCTCAACGGCCGGCCCGCTTGAGGCAAGCGACCAGGTCTAGCCAAGTCTCCATACCAGCAGAAACGCTGTGATGAACCAGGCGACGCCGGTGATGATGGTATAGCGTGTGAGGTTGCGCTCCATCACGCTTGCCGATGAGGCAAACGAGAAACCGGTGATGCTGGCCATGCCGGCGTCTTTGCCGGAGTGCAGCAGGATGAGCACGATGAGCAGGATGCACTCGATCAGAAAGATGGTTACAAGGATGCCGTTTACCACAGGTCTGCTCCTCTTGGCCGCGGATGTCGTCGTATACTAACGAGCCATTGTTGCATTTCGGCTCGCGCCTAACAATACGGCAACACCTTCAGCGTCTCATGGCATCGCCTGCAGAAGGCTGACACCAGTCATCTCTTCAGGCTGGGCGATGCCCAGCAGGGCAAGCGCGGTAGGCGCCAGATCACAGAGCCTCCCCCCCGTGCGCACGGTCGCCTCCCGCACGGTCGCGATGAAGGGCACCCTGCTGAGACTGTGAGCCGTATTGGGGCTGCCGTCTGGCTCTACCATGACGTCTGAGTTGCCGTGGTCGGCGGTCACCAGGCATACGCCGCCGAGCCCGCTGACCAGGTCGACGACCCGGCCCAGACAGGCGTCTACGGTCTCTACCGCGGCGATGGCGGCAGACACGATGCCCGTGTGGCCCACCATGTCGGCGTTCGCGTAGTTGACGACGGCGAACTCGAAGCCGCCGCCGGCCAGCGCCTCGAGAAGCTCGTCGGTGACTTTGACGGCGCTCATCTGCGGCTTTTGGTCGTAGGTCGCCACGTCGCGCGGGCTGGGCACGAGGATGCGCGTCTCTCCCGCCACCTCTTTCTCCACACCTCCGTTGAAAAAGAACGTCACGTGCGCATACTTCTCCGTCTCCGCGATGTGGAGCTGCCGCAATCCGTGCTCGGCGAGCACATCGGCGAGCACATGGTGCGGTGCCTCTTGCGGAAACGCGACCGGCAGCGCGAACTCCTTCTTGTACTGCGTCATGGTCACGAAGTCCACGGCCGGTGGATGCGGGCCGCGCGCGAACCCCGTGAACTCCTTCTCGAAGAAGGCGCGGGTGAGCTCCCGGGCACGGTCGGGGCGGAAGTTGAAGAAGAGGCATACGTCGCCGTCTTTCACGCGGCTCGGGATCTCGGGCGCGACGATCGTCGGTCGCACGAACTCGTCGGTCTCGCCGCGCTGGTAGGCGGCCTCCACCGCAGCCGGAGCATCGCTTGCAAAGAAGCCCTCACCATGTACGAGCGCGTCGTAGGCCAGCTTGACGCGGTCCCAGCGCGTGTCGCGATCCATGGCGTAGTAGCGACCGCAGATCACGCCGTAGCGCCCGAGATTCAGAGCGTCCATGTACCCCTCCACCTCGGCCAGATAGGCGAGGGCGCTCTGCGGCGGCGTGTCGCGACCGTCCAGAAAAGCGTGCACCACGACGTTCGCGACGTGTTCGCGCGCGGCCATCTCGAGGCAGGCCTTCAGGTGGCCCATGTCGGCGTGCACGCCGCCGCCGGAAACCAGCCCCATGAGGTGGAGGGTGCTGGCGCGGCCGGCGGCCTTGGCGTAGGCCTGCTTGAGCACGCGGTTCGCGAAGAAGTCGCCGTCGGAGATGGCCTTGCTGATGCGCGTGAGCTCCTGATACACCACACGCCCGGCACCGATGTTGAGGTGCCCCACCTCGGAGTTGCCCATCTGGCCCGGCGGCAGCCCCACGGCCGGACCGGACGCCTCGAGGGTGCTGTGCGGAAACTCGCTCAGAAGCCGGTCGTACACCGGGGTGTTCGCCAGGTCTATCGCGTTGCCCGGCCCGGGAGGGGCGCTGCCCCAGCCGTCGAGCACCATGAGCACCACGGGGCGCTGCACACGGCCGGAGGGCGAGAGGGCCGGGTCGCCTGGATCGGGGCCCGGCCTCGCGCCGCTCTGGTCGGCTTCGCTCAAGCCGGCTCCACGAACTTCACGATGCGCGCGAACTCGTGCGGATCGAGGCTGGCGCCGCCCACCAGCACACCGTCGATGTCGGGCTGCGCCATGAGGTCGTCGATGTTGGCCGCCTTCACGCTGCCGCCGTAGAGTACGCGCACCGCATCAGCCGCGTCTCCGAGGCGCTCGCGTACCCGGCGGCGCACGAAGCCCACTGTCTCCTGAGCCATCTCCGGCGTCGCCGTTCTGCCGGTGCCGATCGCCCAGATGGGTTCATAGGCGATGGCCACCGCGGCGAGCTCGCCGGCAGCCACCTCCGCGAGGTCGGCGTCGAGCTGCGCCCCCACCTTGCTCTCGGTGTGGCCCGCTTCGCGCTCCTCCAGCGTCTCGCCGCAGCACAGTACCGCCGTCAGGCCGGCGTCGAGCGCGGCGCGCACTTTGCGCGCCAGATCGGCGTCGTTCTCGGCGTAATACTGGCGCCTCTCCGAGTGCCCGAGGATCACGTGCGTGACGCCGAGCTCGGTGAGCATGGCCGGGGCGAGCTCCCCGGTGTAGGCACCCTGCGCCGCAAAGTGCATGGTCTGAGCCCCCACCGCCACGAGGCTGCCCCTGGTCGCGGCAAGCGCCGTCTCGAGACACACGGCCGGCGGGCATACCAGCACGTCGCGATCGTCAACACCGGCCACGGCCGGCACGAAGGCGCGGCAGAAGGCCTCGGTCTCGGCCCGCGTCTTGTACATCTTCCAGTTGCCCGCCATGAGGGGGCGACGCGCTGAGCTCATGCTTGCTCCCGGTCCAGGAGGGCCTCTACGCCAGGTAGCGCCTTGCCCTCGACGAACTCCATGGAGGCGCCGCCTCCCGTGGAGATGTGCGTGATGCGCTCGGCGAGCCCGAAGCGGTGCACGGCGCTCACCGTGTCGCCGCCGCCCACCACGGTCACGGCGCCGCTCTGCGCGATGGCCTCGCCTACCGCCCTGGTGCCCACGGCGAAATCGTCGATCTCGAAGAGACCCATGGGCCCGTTCCAGAAGATCGTACCGGCGCCGCTGACACGCGCCGTGAACGCGGCGATGGTCGCCGGCCCGATGTCTAGCCCCATCTCGCCAGCCGGCATGGCCGTGCTGGGCACCACGTGAGCCGGCGCCCCGGCCGCGGGCGCCGGAGCGACCAGAACGTCGCTCGGGAGCAGGAAAGCGCAGCTGCCGCCCCGGGCCTCGGCGGCGATGCCGGCAGCCACCGCGACCTTGTCGGCCTCGAGCCGGGACGTGCCCACCTCGTAACCCGACGCCTTGAAGAAGGTGAAGCACATCGCTCCACCGATGACCATCGCATCGGCGGTGCCGAGCATCTTCTCGATGACGCCGATCTTGTCGGACACCTTGGCGCCGCCCAGCACCACCACGAACGGGCGGGCGGGGTCGCCCAGAAGCCTGCCCAGCATCTCCAGCTCGCGCACCATGAGCAGGCCGGCCACCGCCGGCAGCAGATGGGCGACGCCCTCCGTGGAGGCATGGGCCCGATGTGCGCTCCCGAAGGCGTCGTTTACATACACCTCGGCGAGCGCCGCGAGCTGGGCGGCAAAGGCCGCGTCGTTGGCCGTCTCTTCGGGGTGGAAACGCACGTTCTCGAGCAGCAGCACGTCGCCCGGCGCAAGCGCGGCGGCGGCGGCTTCCGCGGCCGGACCCACACAGTCGCCGGTAGTTGCCACCGGGCGACCGAGAAGCTCCGCCAAGCACGCCGCCACCGGAGCCATGCGCAGCTCCTCCACGACCTGACCCTTGGGCCGCCCCAGGTGAGATGCCAGCACCACGGGGCAGCCCTGCGCGAACAGGTAGTGGATGGTCGGCAGGGCCGCACGCACGCGCGTGTCGTCGGCCACACGGCCGTTCTCAAGAGGTACGTTGAAGTCGACTCTCACGAGAACCCGCTTGCCGGCGAGCGGATAGTCGGTCAGTGAACGCTTCATCACGAGGGCAACCTCCTCGGTTTCGGGTCCCGGCGCACGCCTGAGGCGACCGGGGGCTCAGGCCTCCGGCCGCCTCAGGTTCACCCGGTCTCTCAGAGAACCTTCTGCACGAGATCGACCAGCCGGCACGAGTAGCCCCACTCGTTGTCGTACCACGCGACGCACTTGACAAGCCTGCCCTTGGCCATGGTAAGCGCCGGGTCGAAGATCGAGGAGTGGCTGTTGCCGATCACGTCGACGCTCACGATGGGGTCGTCCTGGTACTCGAGGATGCCCTTCATGCGGGCGCTCTCGGAGGCGGCCTTCATGGCGGCGTTGAGCTCGTCGGCGGTGACCTCGCTGGAGAGCTCGGCGACCAGGTCGGTGGCCGAGCCGTCGGGGGTGGGCACGCGCAGCGAGAAACCGTCGAGCCTGCCCTCGAGGGCGGGGATCACGAGCGCCACGGCGCGCGCCGCGCCGGTGGTGGTGGGGATGATGCTCATCGCGGCAGCACGCGCCCGGCGCAGGTCTTTGTGCGGGAAGTCGAGCACCTTCTGGTCGTTGGTGTAGGCGTGGATCGTGGTCATGAAGCCGCGCTCGATGCCGAAGTTGTCGACCAGCACCTTGGCCATCGGCGCCAGGCAGTTGGTGGTGCAGCTGGCGTTGCTGATCACGTCGTGGGCGGCCTTGTCGTACATGTCGTCGTTGACGCCCAGGCAGATGGTCACGTCGGGGCCCTTGGCGGGCGCACTGATGATCACCTTCTGGGCGCCGGCCTCGAGGTGCTTGGCGGCGGCGGCGCGCTCGGTGAAGCGTCCCGTGGACTCGATCACCACGTCGGCGCCGAGCTCGCGCCAGGGCAGCTGGGTGGGGTCGGTCTCGGTGGTCACGCGCAGGCGCTTGCCGTCGATCACGAGGGCATCCTCTTCGACCTCGACGCTGCCCGCGTAGACGCCGTGCACGGAGTCGTAACGGAACAGGTGGCCCAGGGTCTTGGCGTCGGTGAGGTCGTTGATCGCCACGAACTCGATGTCGGCTCCCTGCTTGAGGGCGGCGCGCACCACGAGGCGGCCGATGCGGCCGAACCCGTTGACGCCCACTCGTACGGTCATCTCATCCTCCCGATCGTTTTCGAACAAATCCTACCAGAGCCGGCCGGTCCAAAGGCACCCGACCTCAGCGCGGCCCGACGAGTCGCGGCTGCGTCAAAGTGGAGATGCGACCCAGGAAGATGTTCCCTGTGCGCCCGTCGATGGACAGCCAGTCGCCGGCCTTTAGCTCGTTACCCGCAAGGCGCGCCGAACCCTCACGTTCGATCACCTCGAGGTCCATACAGTCTACCACCGCGGTCTTGCCCAGACGCTTGGCCGTGACGGCGGCGTGCGACGTGGCTCCACCGCGCGCCGTGAGAAGGGCGCTCACCCGTGTGATCATGGCGATGTCTTCAGGCACCGTGTCTGGCCGCAGCAGCACCACGTTCTCGTGGGGTGCTTCGGCCAGCAGCTTGTCGATCTGCGCGGCGTTGACGGCCACACGCCCGGAGTAGGCACCCCCGGCCACACCCATGCCCACCGCCACCGGCGGCCCGTACTCGGGAGACGCCGTGTCGAAGTAGGCCGCACGCCCCGAGATCTCCTGCACAACGGCCCTCTTCTGAAGGATGAAGAGGCCGTCGGCAGCGGGCGACTCGAAGGTGAATTCGATCTCCTGCGGGTCGAACTCCTGCTCGCCCACGAGGTCGCGGGCGACCGCGAGGAGCTTCTCGTAGATCTCGGGATAGTCTCTCTCGAGGGAGTGCTGCGTGCTCCGGTACGTGGGGCTGCCCAGTCTCTGCGCCTCCGAGATGGGCAGCGGAAAGACGAGCCCGCCGACGAGGTCTTCGCCCTGGCTGCACACCGCGAAATCGCCGAACAGGCGTACCTGGCGGCTATACGGCTCCAGGGGGTTGTGTGTAAAGGTCACTCCCGACCCCGAGCCACGGCCCAGGTTACCGAACACCATGCGCTGCACCACCACGGCGGTGCCCCATTCCTCCGAGACACCAAGGTAGCGACGGTACAAGCGCGCCCACGGCGAGCTCCACGACTCGAGGACCTTGAGGATGCAGGAGATCACCTGGGCAAACGGGTCGTCCACGAAGACCACGCCCTCCTCGCCGGCGCGCAGCTTGTAGGCAAAGGCGATCTCGCGCATCTGCGCGGACGTGAAGTCGAGCTTCTGCTCTACCCCGTAGCGACCCTTGTACTCGGTCATGATGGCGTCGAAGAAATCGCGGTCGATGCCGTCCGACATGGCCCACGATTGCAGGAAGCGCCGGTAGCTGTCCCAAGCCGCCCATTCGCGGCCGGGCTGCCGCGCCAGCGCCTCCGCGAGCTCGTCGTTGAGTCCCACATTGACGAACGTCGTCATGAGGCCGGGCATCGAGATGGCCGCCCCCGAGCGGATCGAGAGCAGGAGGGCGCGCGCGGGATCACCGAGACGCAGCCCGGTCTGCCTCTGGAGCTGGGTCAGAGCCGCCTGCACGCGCTGGATAGTGTCGTCGTACAGCGGCCGGTACGACATCGCCGGCATGGCCCCGAAAAGTTCGGTGCTCAGCACGAAGCCCTGGGGCACCTGATGGCCGTACGAGGCCATTTGCTTGAGTCCGAGGCCCTTGAAGCCCAAGGTCATCTGGTCGTCGGTGCCCGGCTTGGACTTGTGAATGGGCGACACCAGTCGTTCCGGGTCGTAGTTCATCATGCGCGTGAGGGCCTGATCGTTGAGGCGCCCGTTGAGCAACGAGATCTGGCGCAAGGCGGCCGCCACATACCCGTCGAGCGTCTGCATGCCCAGGGCCGATACCAGCACCTCGCGCAGCACCATCTCGGCCACGGCGTCAACCGACATGCCACGAGCCTCGCACTGACGTGGGTCATTGGTGAGCACGGCGTGCAGGACCTGATCGTGGCTCAGGATCGAGGTTGCCGACAGCTCGCTCACGCTGTTGGCGAGAAACTGGAACACGTTCTGGTACTGGTGAAAGGTGAAGTTGTGGCTCTTGAAGCTCGCCTCGAGCAAGCTCAGGTTGGCGCTGAGGGCGCGAGAGTCGACGCCGCCCAAGGCCAACGCCCGCTCGAAACGCGCGATGCAGTTGGCCATGCGACGTAGCGAGTCTCTCGTCACATACGGCTCTATGCCCTCGGCGACGAGGTCGTCGAGCAACCTGGTCACCAGATTCTCCACGCGAAACGAGAGGCCCAGGGAGTCGAACTTGGGCTCGCTGTAGTTACCGTAGATCGAGGGGATCCCCGCGGCGATATGGCGCTTCTGATAGATGTTCTCGACAGCCACGGAGGGCGCCGGGTTGAGGATGACGTCTTTGAGCTCCTGCAGCACGTCAAGGGCCGCATCGAGCAAATGATCGCGCGAGGCCTGCGCGGGGCGCGACTGCCACATCGTGAGGGCCCGCTGGAACGCGCCCCGCACCCTGGCGTCGAGCTGCAAGTGACGGCCCACGGCGGCGCCCACGTCGTCCGCCGAGAGCAAATACTTGTGAGCCAGCAACTGGTGCGTGCGCAGGAGAAGCGCGACGCGCTGGCGATCACTGGCGCCGGTTGCCACGCCGGCATCCACCGCCACGCCGGTCGCATCGTCTTCCGGCAGCCTAGCGAGCTCCTCCTCGAGCTCGGCGGGCTTCAGCGCCAGGAGCCGGTCCAGAAGATCCTCTATCTGCACAACCGTGAGCGGCACTTCGCCGCCACTCGTGCGGCGTGTAGCCGTTGCTCGGTCGCCCCGGCGCGCGCGCGACGCGACGGTCGGCTCCCGCCCCACGGCGAGCCGCTGAAGGGCCAGCAGCGTCGCGTGCGGACCTCGGGCCCAAGCCAGCTCACCACGCACGGTCGCCATGGTGTTGGCCGACAAGTAGGGCTCCAGGCCGGAGGGTTCGAGAGTCGCCCAGTAGCGCAGCACCGCGCGGCTGAAGGCCACCAGACGGTTGGACGACTCCGCGTGGGCCTGCTTGCGCAGGAAGTGCATAAGCGAGTCACGCCTTCCGCAGATCTCATCGATCTGCGTAGAGACGGAGCGCAGCTCACCCTCCGCGCCCACCTCGCTGAAGTACACCGGCAGCGTGCGCAACAACTGCTTCGCGACGAAGTAGATCGGGCGGATGTCGGCGTTCAGAAAGCGGCTGACGTCGCGCTGGAACAGATCTGTGTCGGCGATGTACACGCCACCCAGGCGCAGCTGCACGTTCAGAGCGGCCGCCAGGCGCTCGTACAGCGCCGGGTTGGACTCGATGATGTGCATCCAGCAGCGAATCTTGGGCAGATGGAACGGGTTCACCACAGTCGCCCATTCGTCTGTAGCGCCGCGGATCTCCGGATACTGGAAGTGCCAGTAGAGGATGTCGCCCACCAGATGATCGGCCGCCTTCACGTTGCCCGCCTCGCCGATGGCGACGCCGACGGCCTCGTAACATTGAAAGCGCATGAGCAGGAACTCGTTGTCGCGATCGCGGAAGAAAGCCGTCAGCCGGCTCAGGATGCGCTCGGCGTCCATGTGCCTGTCGGGACGCGTCAGCTCCTTGACCACCCCGAGCAGATCGACCATCACCTCTTTCTGGCGGTATCCGAGAGTCTGATCCTTGAGAAAGAAGAGGCACACGGCGAACCGGTCTTCGAGATTGTCCACCTCGAAGAGCTTGTCTATCGCCCGCTCGAGCAGCTCGGACAGAATGGGATACTCGGGGTTGAGCAGCTCTTCGCCGGGGGCCGTCTGCGCGCGCCGCACGAGCGCCGCCAGCCGTGACTTCGCGAGTAGGGAGAACTTCTCGGCCACCGCCGCCGCGTCGGTGAGACCCTCGCCTTGCGCTCTCGCCCAAGCGGGCACATCGAGATGCTCGCCCACCTGCCGATAGCTGTCCACCAGAGCACGCCGGTAGAGATCGAAGAACGCCGCCGCAAGTGCCGGCCGCGGGGCCGCGCCTTCCACAAGATGGCGCAGCAAGGCGTCGCGTTCCAGGAAGGCCGCGCGGTGCTGCGGCAGGTGCCGGCTGAGACTCGTGGCCAGCGTCCGCAGGGTGGGTTCGTACTCGCCGGCAAACTCTCCGCCGAGCGCCTCCGTGCACCACATGAACAGCCCGCGCAACAGCAGCGATGACTGTTCATCGCCGAGGGGTGTATCGAGCAACCCCAGCACCAGCTCCGCCAGGAGCTCGAACAGCCGGGCACGATCGTCGCAGCGCTCGAAGTAGGGCCAGTTGCGCAGGAGGATGGTCTGGAAACCCTCGACGAGAAGATCGGCGTTGCGGAAGGCGTGGAAGTACTCGCCCACCGTCTCCGTGAGTGAGGCACACACGCCGTGCAGCCCTTTCACGGCGTCTACCAGCGGCTGGTAACGGTCGGGGATGACGAGCTTCTGCGCTGTGCTCGCGAGGTTAGCGCGCAGGGCATCGGAGTCAAATGGTACCGACGACGTTCTCATGATGATTGAATGATACCTTGCGGACGGCGCGGCATGAGCTGAGATGGGGCCGCTCCTCACGGGCTGCTGCGCCACACTGCTCGGGCGGCGCGCCGAGAGCTGCGGCCAACCTCCGAGAACCGGGAAGGAACTGTAGGCGATGGGTGCGCAACGAACGCTGGGAATCAACGGTCTGGGTCGCATCGGCAAACTGACGCTCTGGCATCACCTCGAACGCGACGACTTCGACCGCATCGTGGTAAACGTGGGCCGGCCGGTTGGCACCTCGTTGCAAGCGGTGCTGCAGTACATCGCCAAAGACAGCACGTACGGCCCTCTCCAGCGCTTTCTTCAGGGGCGCCGCGGAGTGCTCGACATGCAGGTGACCGATGAGGAGCGTGGCCTCATCCGCGCTTACGGCAAGGAGCTCGTCATCCTGCGGGCCGCGCGCAACCCTAAAGACATCCCCTGGCGTGACCACGGCGTCTCGCTCGTGGTGGAGTGCACCGGTACGTTCAGGGACCCTCACGCCGAGCCCGACGCCGCCCGCGGAGCCCTACGCGGCCATCTCGCCGCCGGGGCGCGGGCAATCGTGCAGAGTTCCCCGTACAAGAGCTCCGCGAAGAGCGGGCCCCTCCCCGGCGACGCCGTGATGCTGATCCACGGCATCAACCACTACGAGTTCGACGCCGCCCGGCACAAGCTCATCTCGGCGGCGTCGTGCACCACTACGGCGCTGGCTCACATGATGCGGCCGCTGCTGGACCGCGATCTCACGCGCAACATGATCACGGCCGGCATGAGCACGGTGCACGCCGTCACCAACTCGCAGCCCGTGCTCGACGCGGTGCCCAAAGCCGGCGCCACCGACCTTCGCAAGACCCGCGGGGCGCTGGGCAACGTGGTGCTCACCTCCACCAACGCCGCCGCGGCCCTGGAGCAGGTCATGCCCGAGATCGCCCGCATCGGCTTCATGGCCGACTCGGTGCGCATTCCCACATCGAGCGTGAGCCTGATCATCCTCAACGTAACATTCCAGAGCGAGGCCTTGCCGGACGGCACGGTCTCGGTCGAGCGGGACGCCATAAACTCCATCTACCGGGAGGCCGCCCAGGGCGAGGCCCGCGGCCTGCTCAAGTACAGCGACGAGCAGAACGTGTCCGCCGACATGCTGGGCGAAGACTCCGCCGTGGTCATCGAGGGCGTCGAGACCCACACTCGCACCGGCTTCATGAATCTCCTTATCCCGGCGTGCCCGCCCGGTGAGGCCGAGCGCCCCGACGCCGTGCGCATACCACTGACGCACGTCAAGATCTTCGGCTGGTACGACAACGAGATGGGCAGCTACACGTGCCGGCTGGGCGAGCTCACCACACACATCGCGAAAAGCATGTAGCCGTCCCTCGGCGGAGCGACCTGCGCCGCTGCCAACAACTCGGTTGACACCCTCCGGGCGGCGCGGCCCGCGGCGCTCAGTCCTCGCGCTCGCCGGCCAGGGCCAGCAGACGGCGGAGCCGGTGGTTGAGCGCCGACTTGCTGAGCGGCGAGCGCGCCCGAGAGGCGAGCTCCTGCAGGCTCAGGTACGGGTACCGCAGACGCAACTCGGCAGCCTCTCGCAGCGAGGCGGGCACAGTGGCCCAGGTCGACGAGGCCATAAGACGGCGGGCGGCGGCGGCCTGCCGCTGCGCGGCCGCCACCGCCCGCCTGGCGTTGGCCTCGTCGCAGTTGGCCAGCCGGTTGGCGCTCTCCCGTACCGTACCGAGCACGGCATGCTCCTCCCAGCGCAGGCAGGCATCGTGGGCGCCGAGCACGGCCAGCAGGTCGGCGCCAACCTGCGAGCGCTTGCTGTAGCATGCCACGTTGCGCTCGCGCGTGGCGAGCTTGAACGCCAGGTCGAGACGCGCGAGCAGGCCACAGACCTGGCGCGCCAGCCCGGCGTCTTCCATGGTGAATTCGACGTGCACGGGCGCGCCCGGCGCGGAGATGGACCCACAGCCCAGAAATAGGCCACGCAGAAAGGCGACCGAACAACAGTGTCGCTCCACCAAGCGCCGCGGCACGGTGAGTTGCAAGCGCAGCTCGTCCGACAGCACGCCGAGCTCGTTGAGGAGCTGCAGAGCGTTCTCGTCGTCGCCCAGCACAACCTCGTAGCGCAGACCCAGAGGCGCCGAGGTGACCGTGCGTAACGAGGCCCGCACGCCGACGGGTTTGAGCAGGGCCAGCACGTGACGCGCCACGGCGGGCAGCGCCAGCGACGCCCGCACGCCGTAATAGCCACCGGCCCCGATCTCGAAGACTCCCGCCCCGAAGAGCACGCCCGAGAGCTGCGCCCGGCGGCAGTGCTGCGCTGTGGGAATCACCGTGCAGAGCTCCAGCTTGACGTCGCGCGTGAAGGCCATGGCCTAGCGCACGATGCGCAGCAGGGCCTGGGCGAGACGCTGAGGATCGTGCCGCACCACGTTGCTCTCAGCCGCGACTGAGGCCTTCACCACCTTGACGCCCAGCTCCGTGAGACGCGCGTCGTCGACCACCACGGGACGGGCACCGGAACGGCCGTAGGTGGCGAGCATGTCCGGCGAGACCGGCGAGGCATTCACGAGCACGAGATCGACGGCCCCCACGAGGCCATGGCGAAACAACGCTTCAAGATGGTCTCCCACGGTGTAGCCGTCCGTCTCTCCCGCCTGCGTCATGACGTTGCAGACGTACACCACCCAGGCGCGTGTCTCCTCGATGGCGGCGCGCACCTCGGGAACCAGCAGGTTGGGGATCACGCTCGTGTACAGGCTGCCGGGGCCTAGCACCACGAGGTCGGCCCTGCGCAGGGCGGTCAGGGCCTGTGGCAAGGCGCGCGGCGTACCGGGCGTTAACCAGACGTGCCGCGGCAGGCGCTCGGCGGCCGTGATGGTGCTCTCGCCACTCACCTGGCCGCCGCCCTCGAGTTGAGCGTGTAGCACCACGTCGTCGAGCGTCGAAGGCAGCACCCGGCCGCGTACCTTCAGCACCCGTGTAGACTCGTGCACGGCCCGCTCGAAGTCGCCCGTGACCTCGGTGAGGGCGGCCATGAAGAGGTTGCCGAAGCTGTGTCCCTGCAGTCCGGATCCCTCCGAGAATCGGTATTGGAAGAGCTGGCTGATCACCGACTCGTCGTCGGCCAGCGCCACCAGGCAGTTGCGCAGGTCGCCGGGAGGAGGCATGCCCATATCGCGTCGCAGCCGCCCGGAGCTGCCGCCGTCATCGGCCATGGTCACGACGGCCGTGAGGTTACTGGTTTGTGCCTTGAGCCCTCGTAGCAACGCCGCGAGGCCGTTGCCACCGCCCACCGCGACCACGCGCGGTCCGCGTGCCAGGCGGCTCGCGGCGCGAATCTCTCCTATGGTCTCGGGATTGCTCTTCTGGAAGAGCCAGACGCGGCGGGAGCCGATGAACAGGGCGAGCGCGCCCACGGCGATGCCGTCGAGGCACAGCACCACGGCTACCCAGTGGCGATGATGCAGCCCGCCCATGCCCAGCCCGCGCATGAGCTCATCCGACCAGAACACGCCGGCGGCGAGGATCACCGAGTACACGAGCAGCACGCCGCCCGCTAGGGCCAGCAGCAGCCAGCGCTTGAAGCCTATTCCGGGATAGAGCCACTGCAGCGTGCGCCGCACTGGTCTTCCCTAGTCCCTCGTCAGGTCGCGGTGACGCACGACCGTGTAGTAGCCCTGCTTCTCGTACCGTTCGCCGATGACCTGGGCGATCGTAACCGAACGGTGCCGGCCGCCGGTGCAGCCGATGCCGATGGTGAGATGGGCCTTGCCCTCGGCGGCGTAGCGCGGAAACAGGAAGTCAAGCAGCGGGAAGAGCCGTTCGAGATACTCCTCGGTACCCGGCGACCTCATGACGAAATCGCGCACCTCCGCGTCGAGCCCGGTCAGCGAGCGCAGGCGCAGGTCGTAGTGGGGGTTGGGCAAGAAGCGCACGTCGAAGAGCAGATCGGCGTCGATGGGGATGCCGTACTTGTAGCCGAACGAAACCACGGCGAACACGATGTTGGTACGGCGCGTGTGCCGGATGAGGTCTTCGTTCAGGCGTGCTTTGAGCTGATGGATGGAGATATCGCTGGTGTCGATCACCAGATGGGCACGCTCGCGCAAGCCCGCGAGCAGCTTGCGCTCGTTGCGGATGCCGTCGATAACACTACCGCCGGCGGCCAGCGGATGCCGGCGGCGGGTCTCCTTGAAGCGCCGTACCAGAGCCTCGTTGGATGCCTCGAGAAACACCAGCGTGTACTCGACACCGCGTTCGTGGAGCTCGTCGAGGAGCTGCTCCAGACGCCCGAAGTATTCACCGCCGCGCACGTCGCTCACGACGGCCACTCGATCCACCTTGCTGCCCTCGCGCCGGAAGAGATCGACGAGCGTGGGCACGAGCTGCGGTGGCAGGTTGTCGACACAGAACCACCCGGCGTCTTCGAACGAGTCCATGGCCTGCGACTTGCCGGCCCCCGAGAGGCCGGTGATGATCACGAACTGCAGGGCTTCGGTCATGCGGCGCCTTCCCTGGCCAGCCGAGCACCACGCAGCGCCACACCCTCGAGCCGCAGGAGGCGTGCCTTCCAGGCCGGGTCGTCGCCGTAGTAGCCGAGCCGGCCGTCGTTCTTGACCACCCGGTGACACGGAAGTATCACCGGCAGAAGATTGCGGGCCATCGCCGAGCCGACGGCGCGATACGCGTTGGGACGTCCGGCCGCCACGGCCAGATCACGGTAGCTCAAGGCGGTGCCGTAGGGCACGGCGGCGAGCGCCCCGTACACGCCGCGCTCGAAGTCGGTGAAGCCGTGGGCCTGCGCATAGGCGTCCACGTCGAGGGGGAAGCTCACCGCTTCGCCGGCAAAATAGCGCTCGAGGAGCTCGGCCCAGCGACTGCGTGAACCGGCCTCTGCAGCGCCCTCTCCGCCGGCCTCTGCAGCACCGGCCGCCCCGCGGGCGCCGAGGTCAGGCAGGGCGAGCTCGAGCGGCAGGTCACCGGCCAGCAGAAGCTGCCCGACGCCAAAGGCGCTCACGTATGTCTCTTCCGTTACCGGGCCAAGCCCGGCGTAGCGTTCAGCCAGCCTTGTGAAGGTTCGCATAGATCTCCCTCGCTACCTTGCGTGGCAGCCCCGGCACGCGCTCGAGTTCCTCGCGAGAGGCGGCGATGAAGCGTTCGGGGCTGCCGAAGTGCTCCAGGATGCGCCGCCGCCGCACGGGGCCGACCTTGGGCAGCTCGTCGAAGACGGATGCCCTCAGCAGATCGGCGTCGCGCCGCTGCCTATGGTACGTCAGCGCGAAACGGTGTGCCTCGTCGCGCACGCGTTGCAGGAGAAGCGACCCGGGTGCGTCTGCCGCGAGCGGTAGCGGCTCCCGGCGACCAGGCACGAAGACTTCTTCACGCTGCTTGGCAAGACTGGCCAGATCAACGTCTACGCCGGCCTCGCGCAACGCCGCCTGGGCCGCCGAGAGCTGGCCCTTGCCGCCGTCGACCACAACCAGGTCGGGCACCGTGGCGAAGCTCTCGTCGTACTCCCCCTCGGCAGCCGTCTGCCGTTGGAAACGGCGGCGCAGCACCTGGTTCATCATGGCGAAGTCGTCTTGCCCCACTACGTTGCGCACCGCGAACTTGCGGTAGTGCGCCTTCTTCGGCAGACCGCCCTCGAATACCACCATCGAGCCCACGGGATGACGTTCTCCAAGGTTGGAGATGTCGTAGCACTCTATGCGCAAAGGGAGGCGCTCGAGGTTCAGCGCGTCGCGCAGTCCCTCGAGGGCCTCGATACGCGCCGTGGTGCGGCGCGCCAACCGCTCAACCTCGGCCTGCGCGGCGAGCTCGGCGTTACGCTCCGCCAGCTCCAGCAGACGGCGCTTGGGACCGCGCTTGGCGGCCCGCACGATCACCTTGGCGCCGCGCCGCCCAGCCAGCAGGGCCGCCACGCCTTCGCCCTCTTCCAGCCGCACGACCACCTCCGGCGGCACCGCGGCGCCGTCCCAGTACAGCTCGAGCAGAAACTCCTCGAGCACCTCGGCCGGCTCGCGCCCCGTGGCGTTTTCGACGTAATAGGCCTGCCGGTCGACCACGGCGCCGTCCCGCACACGGAAGACCTGCACATTGGCGCCCGGCTCCGCCTGGTGCAGCCCTATCACGTCGAACGTGTCGCCGCCTTCGATGCGCGCCGCCTGCCGCTCGTGCACATGCCTGACGGCGGCCAGCCGGTCGCGCAGCAGCGCGGCCTTCTCAAACTCTTGGGCAGCCGCGGCGGCGGCCATCTCCTTCTCGATATTGCGCTCCACATCGGTAAGGCGACCGCGCAGAAACTCGATCGCCTGCCGTACCACCTCAAGGTACTCGTCGCGGTCTACGCAGCCGTCGCACGGCGCCAGCGAACGATTGATGAAGTACTGCAAGCACGGAGACCCGCTAGGGCGACCAGGCTTGGGGCCCCGGCACTTGCGGTACGGGAAGATGCGGCCGATGAGGTCCGTCACCTCACGGACCTTGCGAGCGCTCGAGTAGGGCCCGAAGTACAGGTTGCCGGGCGTATGACGGCCGCGGAAGAAGCGCACGCGCGGCCACTCTTCGCGCATCGTGATCTCTATGAAGGGGTAGCTCTTGTCGTCGCGCAGGCGCAGGTTGTAGGGCGGCCGGCCCTCCTTGATGAAGTTATCTTCCAGCAGGAGGGCCTCGCCCTCCGAGGCCGTGACCACCCACTCGATATCATGCGCCTGGGCGAGCATCTCGGGCGTGCGGCCGTGCGGCGTGCCGCTGCGGCGGAAGTACGACGACACGCGCTTGCGCAGGGCCTTGGCCTTGCCGACGTAGAGCACCTCGCCGTCGGCGCCGAGAAACCGATACACGCCTGGCTCGTTGGGGATGCGCGGCAACACCGCGCGCAGGTCGGCGGACGCGCCTGGCCGCTGAGATGAAGATATCGTCATCGAGAGTGATTGTACCCCGGCATGTAGACGCCCCGGTGGGCGCCTCGTCCGCGGAGGCAAGAATCGTCTGCGCCGCGTCGCGGCGACTATCGTGGTGCCGGCTCAGACACCGGTGGCTGGGGTCCTGCCCAGCACGCGCGCCAGGAAGACGCCGGTGTGCGACTCGTCGCCGAGCTCGGCAAGATCCTCAGGCGTGCCCGTCGCCACCACCTCGCCGCCCTCCTCCCCGCCCTCGGGGCCGAGGTCGACGATCCAGTCGGCGCTCTTGATCACATCCAGGTTGTGCTCGATCACAACCACCGTGTTGCCCTGGTCGACAAGCCGCTGCAGCATCTCGAGCAGCTTCTCGATGTCGGCGAAGTGCAGGCCCGTAGTGGGCTCGTCGAGGATGTAGAGAGTCTTGCCGGTGGCGACCTTGCTCAACTCGCTGGCCAGCTTGACACGCTGCGCTTCTCCGCCGCTCAGCGTGGTCGCCGGCTGGCCGAGCTTGATGTAGCCCAGGCCAACGTCGTCGAGCGCCTTGAGGCGCCGCGCGATGCGCGGCACGTTGGCGAAGAAGCGCACGGCCTCCTCCACACTCATCTCGAGCACCTCGGCGATGTTCTTGCCCTTGTACCAGACCTCGAGCGTGTCGCGGTTGTAGCGTTTGCCGCGGCAAGCCTCGCAGGGTACGTATACGTCGGGCAAGAAATGCATCTCGATCTTGATCTGCCCGTCGCCGCGACAGGTCTCGCAGCGCCCGCCTTTCACATTGAAGCTGAAACGGCCCGGCTTGTAACCGCGCAACTTGCTCTCGGGCGTCTGCGCGAAGAGCTGTCTGATGTGATCGAAGACGCCCGTGTACGTAGCCGGGTTGGAGCGCGGCGTGCGGCCGATAGGCGACTGGTCGATGTCGATGACCTTGTCGAGCAGCCGGGTGCCGTCGATTCCGTCGTGATCGCCGGCGCGGAGCTTGGAGCCACGGTTGAGGCGGCCGGCCATGCCTTTGTAGAGGATCTCGTTGACGAGCGTGGACTTGCCGGAGCCGGACACGCCGGTGACGCAGGTGAACGCGCCGACCGGGAACGAGACGTCGATGCCGCGCAGGTTGTGCATGCGCGCGCCGCGCACCGTGAACCACTCGACGGGTAGGCGTCGCTGCCCCGGCAGGGCGATGCGCCGCCGGCCGGCGAGAAAGTCGCCGGTGAGCGAGGCGGGATCGTCCATGATCTCACGCGGCGTGCCCTCGGCGACGATCTCGCCGCCGTGCTCGCCGGCGCCCGGTCCCATGTCGACGATGTGATCGGCGGAGCGCATCGTCTCTTCGTCGTGCTCAACGACGATCACGGTGTTGCCCAAGTCGCGCAGGCGCAGAAGCGTATCGATCAGGCGACGATTGTCACGCTGATGCAGCCCGATGCTTGGTTCGTCGAGTATGTAGAGCACCCCGATGAGCGCCGAGCCGATCTGCGTCGCCAGGCGAATGCGCTGGGCCTCGCCGCCGCTCAGCGAGGCCGAAGCGCGCTGCAGGGTGAGATAGCCGACACCGACGTCGTTGAGAAAGGCGAGGCGTTCGCTGATCTCCTTGATAACGCGTCCGCCGATGAGCCGTTCGGTGCTGGTGAGGTCCAGGCCACGCAGGAAGCGCAGCGACTCCCGCACGCTCTGCAGAGTGAACTCGTGGATGTTGCGACCGCCCACCGTGACCGCGAGGCTGGTGGGCTTCAGCCGGGCGCCCTTGCAATCTGGGCACGGCCGCTCGGCCATGTACTCCTCGATCTTCTGGCGCACGAGCTCCGACTCGGTCTCGACGAAACGGCGCTGCAAGTGCTTGATGATGCCGGGGAAGCTGGACGAGTAATGACGCATGCGCCCCTGGTAGTTGCGGTAACTCAGCGGGATGCGCTCCTTGCCGGTGCCATACAGGAAGAGATCGCGCTGTTCCTGAGGTAGGTCGTCCCAGGGCTTATCGGTGTCGACGCCAAAGGTGGCGGCGATGGATTCGAAGGCTTGCTCGAGCCAGCCGAACGAAAGCTGGCCATACGGCAGCAGCGCCCCCTTGTCGATACTCAGCGAGCCGTCGGGCACCACGAGGCCGGGGTCGATCTCCTGCGTGGAGCCGAGGCCGTGGCACGTGGGGCAGGCGCCGTGAGGGCTGTTGAAGCTGAAGATGCGCGGCTGGATCTCGGGCAGCGAGATGCCGCAGTGCACGCAGGCGAACTTCTCGCTGAACATGAGAGTAGCGCCGTCGGCGGTCTCGATCTCCACCAGGCCGTCGGCGAGCTGCGCCGCGGTTTCGATGGAATCGGTCAGCCGCCGCCGCAGGCCGTCTTTCATGACCAACCGATCGACCACCACGGCGATATCGTGCTTGTACTTCTTGTCGAGCTCGATCTGCTCCTCGAGCTCGCGGACCTCGCCGTCGACCTTCACGCGCGTGAAGCCGTCGGCGCGGAACTGCTCGAACAACCTGCCATATTCGCCCTTGCGGCCGCGCACCACGGGAGCCACCACGCTGAACCGGGTGTCGGCCTGCAGCTCGCCGACCTGATCGACGATCTGCTGGATGCTCTGCCCGGCGATAGGACGCCCGCAGTTGGGGCAGTGAGGGTGTCCGACGCGCGCGTACAGCAGGCGCAGGTAGTCGTAGATCTCGGTGACCGTACCCACCGTCGAGCGCGGGTTGCGCGACGTCGTCTTCTGGTCGATGGAGATGGCCGGCGAAAGGCCCTCGATGCTATCGACGTCTGGCTTGTCCATCTGGCCGAGAAACTGCCGCGCATAGGCCGAGAGAGATTCAACGTAGCGGCGCTGACCCTCGGCGTAGATGGTGTCGAAGGCCAGCGACGACTTGCCCGAGCCGGAAAGCCCGGTGATAACGATGAAACGGTCTCGCGGCAGGCTCAGCGAGATATCTTTGAGGTTGTGCTCACGGGCGCCCGTGATGATGAGATCGTGGTTCATGTGCCTCTGTGCGGCCGGCGTAGCCGCGGCTCGCGGTTGATTTCAGTCGATGAGCAGGAGCCCGGTCCAGCGCGGATGTGCCGCGGCCGGCAGCTCGATACTGAGGCCGGCCGCCTCGGCCGTGGCCAGCACGTCGATGCCCACGGCCTCCATAGATGGACGCGCCTCGAACGGGTGCCGGCACGGCTGGCCATCGACGCCCACGCAGACGTCGCAGAGCACGCAATCGCCGCCGGCGTAGGCGGCGGCGAACCGGTAGCCCATCTTGAAGGCCTCGGCCTCGAGCGCCGTCATGATGACGGCGAACTCGTTCTGGCTTTCCTGAAGGCGAGCCTGGTAGATGGCCACCGGACTGTCCACGCCGCCCCCCGTGGCGGCGAGGTCCGCCTTGGCTACGGCGTATCCCAGGCCGGCGAGCGCCTCGTCGACCGCCGTCTGTGTCAGAGGGATGTCTCGCTGTACCACCACCGTATCGGAGTACCGTGCCAGCGCCGCCCGCGTCTCGTCGGGGCTGGGCGTGTTGGGCGGGCACATGAGATTGGTGCCGTAGTGCGAACAGAGAGGAATGCGGCACTTGAGGCGCACGCGCTCGTCGACCACCACGGCGCGCGCAGGCAGCGGAGCCGCGCTGTGGGCGCCGAGCGAGCGCGCGCGAGAGACTATCTGCTGGATGTGCATAGCGTCAGCCAACCTTGGTTCCTCCCGCCGCGTTGCCCTCCGTGCCGAGGGGTGGCTCAGTGGAGCTTCGCCGGCCGGTCCCCCGGCGGGCGAGCTCCTTGCTGAGCTCCTTGATCTCGTCGCGCAACTTGGCCGCATACTCGAATTTGAGCTGGTCGGCGGCCTCGAACATCTCGGCCTCCAGACTGGCAAGGAGCTTCTCGAGGTCGGCGCTCGGCATGACCATCTTCTTCGCCACGGCCTTGGCGGCGCGACGACCCTTGGTGGGCACGGCCGCCGCGTCGCTGATCATCGTGGCGATGTCGCTGACGCCCTTGACGATGCTCGTGGGGGTGATGCCGTGCTCCTCGTTGTAGGCCGCCTGCTTGGCGCGCCGCCGGTAGGTCTCGCCGATCGCAGTATCCATGGCGGCCGTCATGCGATCGGCGTACATGACGACCTTGCCGTGCACGTTGCGCGCCGCGCGACCGATGGTCTGGATAAGGCTGGTCTGCCCGCGCAGAAAGCCTTCCTTGTCGGCGTCGAGGATCGCGACGAGCGTCACTTCGGGTAGGTCGAGGCCTTCCCGCAAGAGATTGATACCCACGAGAACGTCGAACTCACCCAGCCGGAGGTCGCGCACGATCTCGATGCGCTGCAGCGTGTCGACCTCGCTGTGCAGGTAGCGCACCTTGAAGCCGTTCTCGAGGAGGAAGTCGGTGAGGTCTTCGGCCATGCGCTTTGTGAGGGTGGTGACCAGAACACGCTCGTCAACCTCGACCCGCCGGCGGATCTCGTTCATGAGGTCGTCGATCTGTCCGTCGGTGGGCCGCACCTCCACCTCGGGGTCGATGAGGCCCGTCGGGCGGATGATCTGCTCGGCGATGTTGAGGCTGTTGGCCAGCTCGAACTCGGCCGGCGTGGCGCTCACGAAGATGATCTGGGGGACCTTCGTGAGGAACTCGTCGATGCGCAGCGGCCGGTTGTCGAGGGCGCTGGGCAGGCGAAAGCCGTACTCGACCAGGGTGGTCTTGCGCGATTTGTCGCCTTCGTACATGCCGCGAATCTGGGGCAGCGTCATGTGCGACTCGTCGATGAAACAGAGGAAGTCGTCGGGGAAGTAGTCGAGCAGGCAGTTGGGCGTGGCGCCGGGCTGCTTGCCCAGCAGGATGCGCGAGTAGTTCTCGATGCCGTTGCAGAAGCCCATCTCACGGAGCATCTCCATGTCGTACATGGTGCGTTGCCGCAGGCGATGCGCCTCGAGGACCTTGCCGTTCTGCTCGAACCAGGCGCAACGCTCCTCGAGCTCACGCTCGATCTCGACCAGGGAGCGCTCCACTGCCGGGCTATCGGTGACGAAGTGCGTGGCCGGATAGATCGCGACACTGCCGGGCTTCTCGATGACCTCTCCCCCCACAGGATCGAAGCTCACCAGCTGCTCGACCTCGTCGCCCCAGAGCTGCACGCGGATGGCGGTGTCTTGTGAGGCCGGCCAGATCTCAACCGAGTCGCCGCGCACGCGGAACTTGCCGCGCGCCGGCTCGTAGTCGTTGCGCGCATACTGGATGTCGACGAGCTTCCGCAGCATGTCGTCGCGGTCGACGGTGTCGCCGACGCTGAGCAAGACCATCTTCTCCAGGTAGTCCTCGGGTGAGCCCAGGCCGTAGATGCAGCTCACGCTGGCCACGATGACCACGTCGCGGCGCAGGAAGAGCGATGTGGTGGCGGAGTGCCGCAGACGGTCGATCTCGTCGTTGATGGACGAGTCTTTCTCGATGTACAGGTCTTGCGCCGGCACGTAGGCCTCCGGCTGGAAGTAGTCGTAGTAGCTGACGAAGTACTCGACGGCGTTGTCGGGGAGGAACTCGCGGAACTCGTTGCAGAGCTGGGCGGCGAGCGTCTTGTTGTGGGCAATCACCAGCGTGGGCTTCTGCGCCTTCTCGATGACGTTGGCCATGGTGAAGGTCTTGCCCGAGCCGGTGACCCCGAGCAGCGTCTGGTAGCGATCGCCGCGGCGCACGCCTTCGGCCAGCGCCGCCACGGCCTCGGGCTGGTCGCCGGTGAGGCTGTAGTCGGCCTGCAGGTGAAACTCGCTCATACCCATGACTGTATCAATACGAACACCTGTTCGCAAGGCGAGCGCCCCGTCACGACGTGCGCCGCAAACGGTCGCCGTAGGCTTGGCGGTACAGGCGCCGCATTCGTAGAACGCTCTGCACGTAGGCGCGCGTCTCGGGATACGGGATGTCCGCGGCGCGCAGCTCGTGGCCGGCGGCGCGCGCCGCGGCCACCCAGCGCGCCACGGGGCCGGCGCCAGCATTGTAGGCCGCTACGGCAGCCAGCATGTCGCCGCTGAACGTGTCGAGCTCGCGGCGCAGGAAGTAGCTGCCATAGCGCACGTTAACCGCCGGGTCTTCCAGGTCGGCGGCCACAAAGGCCACCCCGCCCGTCTCGCGAGCGATCTGCGCGGCCGTCTCGGGAAGAACCTGCATGAGGCCTACCGCACCCCGCGACGAACGGGCATGCTCGTCGAAGCCGCTCTCTACGTAGATGACGGCGGCCACGAGGGCGGGGTCGAGGTGGTTGTGGCGTGCCGCCGCCCTGATGGCACCACCGTACTCGAGCGGATAGACGGTGTCCGCGGACCCACCGCCGTGGTCGCCGGTGAGTGCCGGACCGACCCAGCGTACGAGCGCCGCCACGCCGGCCGCGACGGCGATCGCCGTCAGCGCGAGCAGGAGGAGTCGCCTCACGAGCGCGGCTTACCCGCTCTGCCCCCCGCGGCCGACTCGCTGCGCGCCGCCAGGATGTGGGTCACGATCTGCCCCACGAACTCCTTGAGGTCTTTGCGCGTACCGGTGTTGCTGAACACGAAGTCGCTGCGCGCGATCTTCTCGTCTTCGGGCATCTGCTGCGCGGAGCGCCGCGCGAACTGGCTGTCGGTGAGCTTTGCCGCGAGGCGCCGGCGGCGCAGGTTGGCCGGCGCCGTCACGAGCATCACGAAGTCGAAGTCGGGAGCCATGCCCGTCTCGAACAGAAGCGGCACCTCGGCCACGATGAGCGCCGGTCGCGGTCGTGCCTTCCGCTGGGCGGCGCTCCATTCGGCGACCGTCTCGTGCACATGCGGGTGCAGAAGCCCTTCGAGCCACTGAAGCTCCCCGAGGTCGTGAAACACGATGCGCGCCAGAGCCTGGCGGTCGACCTCGTTGCCGTTCATGATCGTGTCGCCGAAGTGCTCGTGGATGGCGGCGATGATCTGCGGCAGAGAGTACAGGCCGTGCACGATGTCGTCGCTAGAGATCACCGCGGCGCCCAGCTCATGAAGGTAGGCGAGCGCGGTCGACTTACCCGACCCGATACCGCCGGTCAGGCCCAGTCGTGGGATGGACTGTGATCGCTCGCTCATGCTGTACGAGGCGCTGTTCGCTGTCGGCCGCGGCGAGAGCGACGCTGTGGCCGGCAGCGGCGCGACAGCGCTCAGGCCTCAGTGGCCGCCCCGCTCGCGGACTCGTCGGTCGGCACGGGATCGGCGTCTTCGCCGTCAGGCTCGTCGGCCATGCCACCGGCCGGGAAGACATCGTCGCTCAGACCGAGCTCCGGCTCGTGCTCCGGCTCCGGCTGCGGCTCGTGCTCCGGCTCGGCGGCAGCTTCCACGGCGGATTCGGTAGCCGCCTCGTCAGCCGCGACCTGAGCGTCGGCCTGGGCGGCCTCCGTCTCTGCCGCGGCCTCGACGATCTCGACATCCTCGCCCGCGGGCTCATCGCCGGTGGCTTCAACCTGGGAGTCTTCAGCCGGCTCCGCTGCCACTGGCCGCAGAGGCTTTACGTTGTCGCCGTCGACACGCTTGATGCTCAGGCTCAGGCGACGACGCTCGGAGTCGACTTCGATGATCTTCACCTGCACGGTCTGCCCCACCGATACGACTTCGTCGGGCCTCTCGACATGGCGGTTGGCCAGCTCGCTGATGTGCACCAGGCCCTCGATGCCCTCGTAGATCTCCACGAAGGCGCCGAACGCGACGATCTTGGTGACGCGCCCGTCGACGACGTCGCCCACCTTGTGCTGCGCGACGATCTTCTGCCACGGGTCTTCCTGAGTCTGTTTGAGACCGAGGCTGATGCGCTGGCGGTCGCGGTCGATGTCGAGCACCTTCACCTTGACCTTCTGGTTGACTTGCAGCACCTCGGACGGGTGGTTGATGTGCGTCCAGCTCAGCTCTGAGATGTGGATGAGGCCATCGATGCCGTCGAGGTCGACGAACGCGCCGAAGTCGACGATGTTACTGATGGTGCCCTCGACAACGTCGCCCACGTTGAGGTCGTCGATTATCTGCTGGCGCACCTCTTTGCGCTCCTCTTCGAGCACGGCACGCCGGCTGAGCACCACGTTGTTGCGGTTGCGGTTCATCTCGATGACACGGCAATTGAGCTCCTGGCCCACGTACTCCTGGAGGTCTTGCACGCGGCGGATGTCGACCAGCGAGGCGGGCAGGAAGCCGCGCACCCCGAGGTCGAGGATGAGGCCGCCCTTGACGACCTCGATGACCGTGCCCTTCACCGGCTCGCCGCTCTCGAAGGCACCCTCGATGCGCTTCCAGGCCTTCTCGAACTTGGCGCGCTTCTTGCTGAGGATAAGACGCCCGTCGGCGTCTTCCTTGGTCATCACGAGGGCGTCGATCTCCTCGCCCAGCGTGACCTCCTCCAAGGTATTCACGTTCTTGCGGATGCTGAGCTCGTTGACCGGGATGACACCTTCGGACTTGTAGCCGATATCGACCAGAACCTCGTCCTTGTCGATGCGCACCACGTTGCCTGTGACGATGTCTCCTTCGCCGAACACCGTCATGGTCAGGTCGTAGTTCGGGATGATCTCGCCGTCGACCTCGATGAGGTAGCCCTCGCTACCTTCCACGATACGGGGGTCGTTGGCGGCTTGTACTTGGGGGTCGATCTGCTGTTTGTCAGCCATGGGTTTTCCGGGCCTCCTGGTCACGATACGCGGTTCCTCGACGACAGACGGGGACGGCCCGCGAACCGCAGCGGGCCGAAACCATAGGAGTATAGCATGCACCCAGCGTTCGCGGCCCGGCAAATCGCCGGTCCGCCGGCTAGCTTTTTGCCGCCACCCAGTCGTCGCCCACGCCTACCTCGGCCTCGAGCGCCGGATCCATGGCGAAGGCATCGCACATGGCGTCGTGCAGCAGAGAAGTGCATTCCTCGACCTCCGCGCGCGGGCACTCCAGCACGAGCTCATCGTGCACCTGCAGGACGAGCCGCGCCGCGAGTCGACGCTCCCGCAGGGCGCGATGCACCGAGACCATGGCCACCTTGATAATGTCGGCGGCAGTGCCCTGTAGCACCGTGTTCACGGCCAGACGCTCACCCAGAGCGTGCAAGCGCCGGTTGGAGGAGCGTAGCTCCGGCACCGCGCGGCGGCGCCCGAAGAGCGTGGTCACGTAGCCGTCTTTCATGGCCTGAGCCACCACGCGCTCGCGAAACTCCTTGACCCGAGGGTACTTGGCGAAGTAGGCGGCAATGAACTCCCTGGCCTCGTCTACCGAGATCTCCACCTGCTCCGAGAGCCCAAAGGCCGAGAGGCCGTACATGATGCCGAAGTTGGTCGCCTTGGCACGCTCACGCTGACGTTTGCTGACCGCCTCTTCGGCGATCCCGGCCACGGCGGCCGCCGTGACCCGGTGCACGTCTTCGCCACGATGATAGGCCTCCAGAAGAGCCGGTTCTGCGGAGAGGTGCGCCATCAAGCGCAGCTCGATCTGCGAGTAGTCGGCGACGACCAGCCGGGCGCCTTCTTCGGCGACGAAGCAGCTCCTGATCTCGCTGCCCAGCTCGGTGCGCACCGGGATGTTCTGCAGGTTGGGATTGGAGCTCAAGAGGCGCCCGGTGGCGGCTACCATTTGGTTGAACGTGGTGTGCAGCCTGCCGGTGCGCGGATCGACGCGCGCCGGCAGCGGCTCGAGATACGTGTTGAGCAGCTTCGTAAGCTCGCGCCATTCCTCGACGGCGGGCACGATGGCATGCTGATCGCGCAGCCCGCGCAGCACCCGAGCATCGGTCGAGTAGCCCGTCTTGCCGCGGCGCGCCGTCGCCAGGCCAAGACGCCCGAAGAGGACCTCGCCCAGCTGCTGCGGCGAACCTATGGTGAATGGCCCTCCAGCCACCTCGTAGATGCGGTCGGTGATCTCGTCCACGCGTTCGCGCAGGCGAGCGGTTATCTCGCCCAGCTTGTACGTGTCGATCTTGACCCCCGCGGCCTCCATCTGCGCAAGCACGTAGACGAGCGGCAACTCGATCTCCCGAAACAGCCGCTCGAGGCCGAGCGCCACGAGCCGCGGGCGTTGCGCGGCCGCCACCCGCCAGGCCAGCACCGCCTGGGTGGCCGCGGCCCCCTCGGCCGGCGGCCCCTCGAACAGCACGGCGCCTTTCTCGGCACCGGCCAGCGCGAAAAGGTCGCGCTCCTTCTCGGCACGCTCCGGGGCAAGCAGATAGGCGGCCACCGCGGTGTCGTGCCCGGGACCGCACGGCGCCGCCGTGTAGCCGGCCTGCGCCTTGGCGTCGTGCGCTACCACATGTTCAGCCAGGCGCCAAAGAGCGCTGACCTGGTCTGGCGGCGCGACCGCGACCAGCACCGCTTCGCCGCCGCCGTGGGCGGCCACGACGGTATCTTCGGCGCCACTCGCGGACACCACCGCCAGGCCCGCCTCGCCCTTCTCGAGCAGTGCGGCCAGCGGGCCCAGTCCGGCTTCGTGGACGAGGTGCGGCAAGCCGGCGGGCGCCGTGAAGCCGGCGGGTCCGGCGGCTTCGCCGCCCGCGCCGCCGGCTCCTGGCTGCGCGCCGCCTGCGCCCTGGGCGCGGACGTCACCCGTGGGCGCCGCACCCCGCGGCGCGGCGGCGCCCGCAGACGCACCGCCCTCGTGCTCGCCGACGCGAGCCGCCTCCTGCAGCCTTCCTCTGAGGCTGCGAAACTCATACTTGGCGAATATGGCGTCGACGCCGGCCACCGGCAGCCGGTAGCCGCCGCGTGCCACCAGCTCGACGAGATCGTGCTCGAGTGGCACATCGAGCACCATGGTCGCCAAGCGTTTCGAGAGACGCGCCTCGGCTTCGTGGGCGCGCAGAAGCTCGCGACGCTTCTCGCTCTTCACCTCGTCGAGGTGTGCGTACATCGCGTCGATACTCCCGAACTGCTGGAGCAGCGCGGCCGCCGTCTTCTCGCCCACACCGGGCACGCCCGGGATGTTGTCACTCGTGTCGCCCTTGAGCCCGATGTAATCCGGGATGAGGGCGGGGGGCACGCCGAAGCGCTCCACCACAGCGGCGGGCGTGTAGATCTTGACGTCGGTGATGCCGCGGCCGGTGCTCATCACCCAGATGTCGTCGTCGACCACCTGCATGGCGTCGCGGTCGCCGGTGACCACCATGGAGCCGACGCCCTCCTTCTTGGCCACCTCGGCCAGTGTCCCCAGGATGTCGTCGGCCTCGTACCCAGGCTTGACCAGATTCACGAGGCCAAACGCCTCCATGAGCTCAGGGAACCGCTCCCACTGTTGCGACAGCAGGTCGGGCATGCGAGGCCGCTGGGCCTTGTACTCCTCGAACTCCTCGTGACGAAACGTCTTCTCGCGCGCGTCCCAGGCCACGACGATGCTCGCCGGCCGGTACTCGCTGACGATCTTGAGCAGCATCTGGCTGAGGCCATACAGCGCGTTGGTGGGAAATCCGGCGGCCGTGCTGATGCTTTCCGGCAGCGCGAAGAAGGCGCGATAGGCAAGGCTGCTGCCGTCGAGCAGGAAGAGACGGTTCTCCAGGGAAGGGTGCGCCATGGTGGCGCCGATTCTACCCTGTCGGCGGCGACTCAGCCGTACCGCTTGATGAGCAGAACGTGCGTGCCGAGCGGCGTGCAGGCAAATTGCACGGCGTCGCAGAGCGCGCGCATGAAATGGATGCCTCTGCCTTTGCTCTCCAGGGTGGGCGGAGAGCAGATCGGCGACGCTTCGATGCCCGCGCCGTTGTCGACCACCTCGACCGCCACCTCGTCGGCAAAGCAGAAGAAGCGCACGCCCACGTCGTCCTCGGCGTGACGCGGCGATCCGTACAGGACGGCGTTGGAGAGAGCCTCGGCGACCGCGACCGTGAACTCGAAGAGCTGCGGACCGCCAAGGCCCGCCAGCTCAGCCAAAGCTGTCACGCGGCGCCGCGCGACCGGGATCTCTGCGGTCAGCGCCGCGAAGTGGTAGTCGTGCTGCCAGCGCGGCGTGCTCGGCAGTGATGCCGCCGCCGTGCCGGCCAGCACACTGCCGGGAGACGCCGGCGCGGCGCCCCGCACCAGGCCGGCCTCGGCCAGCGCCCGGCGCGCCTCGACCTGCTCTACGGCGATCACCAGCTCACCCCCGCCGGCGCGGAAGTCGCGGGCGGCGGCGCTGAGCACGGCGATCTCGCGCTCGCCGGCGAGGAGACAGGGTTCAACGTCCAGCACCACGTCATGGGCGCCGTGGCGACGGCAACGCTGAAGTTGGGCGCGCAATGCGTCGGCCAACCCGGGACCCCCAGTCCCTGTACAGCGGACCACGCAGATGTCGCCGCGGAACTCGACCGTTACGGTATCGTCCAAGGCGCTCAAATGCCGGTTGTCAGTCCCCCGCAGAGTCGGCGTCGCTCGGGTAAGCCACGGGCGGCTCGAAACGGCAGTCTTCCTGCCCCGGCCAGCCACCGAACGGGTAGGTGCAGTGCATGGCGTGAAGCTGCTCCCCGACGTCGTCAAAGCGTGCATGGATGCGTTCCACGATCTCGTCGGTCACGTTGAACGCGCGCACGCCGTCGAGAAACGCCTGGCGCAAGCCGTCCATGCGCAGCTCCAGCTCGTCGAAGGCCGCCGTCCACGCCTCGACATCGCCGGACTCGGCGTGGCGCAGGTTCCGCGTCTCGCTCATGAGACCTCCATACTCTCGGCGCCGTCGGGCGACGCCCGCTGAACGGCTCATACCCCGCCTGAGCGTCGGAAAACCCGCGCGCCAGGCGCAGCGACATAGAATCAGGGCGATCGGCCCGCGACAAGGAGACAGCCATGGGTTCACGCGAGTTCACCAGGGGGCGCCGGGTCGTCGCGCGGCTGCCCTACGGAGGCGACCTTCTCGCCGAGGTTGGCGTCGTGGCCACGGGGCACGGCATTGTCACGGCGGAGTTGCGTGCCATCGGCGCGCTGCAGGAAGCTCGCCTCGCGTTCTACGACCAGCACGAGAGAGCCTACGAAGAGTTCGCCGTGCCGGAGGCCGTGGAGCTGCTCGCCCTGGTCGGTAACGTGTCGCAACGCGACGGCGCGACCGCGGTGCACGCCCACGCGACTCTGGGGAGACACGACGGCAGCTGCCTCGGCGGTCACGTCATGCCAGGCTGTGTGATCTTCGCCTGCGAGCTCATGCTCCAGGAGCTGGTCGGTGAATCGCTGGAGCGTGTGTACGATGAGCAGACCGGCCTGCCGCTCTGGCGTGGTCTCTGAGAGGCCCCGTCGCCCCCGCGGTACGAACGAGAAAGGGTTGGTGGTGTCGGAAGGGGGACTTGAACCCCCATGAGGTTATGCCCTCACTAGGCCCTCAACCTAGCGCGTCTACCAATTCCGCCATTCCGACACGAAAGGGAAGCAGATTATAGGCACCGAGGCGCCCATGGTCAACGCGGCCCCGGCCGACGCAGCCGCCCACCTGCATGACGATGGGCGGGTCTCCGTCTGCGCGACCCGCCCATCGGCGGCGCCCCCTTCGATGCCTCTTGTTGGCCGAGGCTTTGGTCTCAGAGACCATGGCGCCGACTAGCTCCAGCTGGAGCGAGTATAGTCCCGGTATTGCCGCGGAACAACGTTGCTTGCGGGAGAAATGTAGCCGGACGGGAGGACGATATGGCCGCACGCCTGCTGGTCGGTAGCTGCTCCTGGACGGACCCGACACTCATCGCCTGCGGGTGCTTCTACCCCCCCGGAGTGCGCAACGCCGAGGCTCGCCTGCAGTACTACGCCGAGCAGTTTCCTGTCGTGGAGGTGGACTCCACATACTATGCGCCGCCGTCTGAGCGCAACAGCGCTCTGTGGGCGGCGCGCACCCCCGCCGACTTCGTCTTCAACGTGAAGGCATACGCCTTGCTTACGGGCCATCCGGCGCGTGCCGACCGCCTCCCCGGGCCACTACGTGAGGCGCTGCCGGCGGAGGCGCGGTACAAGCAGAACGTCTACCCCAGAGACGTGGGCAGAGTGGTGCTCGACGAGCTCTGGGAGCTGCACCGCGTGGCCCTCGCGCCTCTGGCTGAGGCTGGCAAGCTGGGCTCGCTGCTCTTCCAGTTCCCGCCCTGGTTTCTGCGCTCGCGACGTCGCGAAGACTACGTGCGGCACCTGCCCGAGCGCCTGCCGGGCTGGAGGCTGGCGGTGGAGTTTCGTGGTGGAGGATGGATGGACCCCGGGGCCGCGGGAGCCACCCTCCGCCTGCTCGAGGGGGCCGGGCTCACCTACGTCTGCGTCGACGAGCCTCAGGGGTTCCGTTCCAGCACACCGCCCGTGATAGCCGCCACGGCGCCCCTCGCCATGGTGCGCCTGCACGGGCGCAACGCCGCGCTGTGGAACGCCAAGACCGAGGCCGCCTCCGCGCGCTTCAAGTACCTTTACCGCGACGAGGAGCTGCGGGAATGGGTACCACACGTGCGCGAGCTGGCCGGCCAGGCGCAAGTCGTGCACGTGCTGTTCAACAACAACTTCGAAGATTGGGGCATGCGCAACGCCCGCCGTATGGCGCAGCTCCTCGACATGGACCCGCTGCGCCCGGCTCAGCTCAAGCTCGACGGCTGAGCCGCAGAGCCCGCCCCGCGAGCGGCGCGGCGGAGCTTGGCCCGGTGTTCGAGCGCGGCTCAGACCGCTATCATGAGAGTCATGATCGCCCCGCTTCCCGACGCCGGCCTGGTCCGCGACCGCTTTCGCGGCGCGCTGCTGGGCCACGCGACCGGCGATGCCCTGGGCGCTCCGGCCGACTTTCTTACGGCGGAACAGATCGAGGAGCGGTACGGCGTGATCACCGAGATGCTCGGCGGCGGCTGGCACGAGTTGCAGCCGGGCCAAGCCACCGACGCTACCGAGATGATGCTCTGCCTCGCCGAGAGCCTGGCCCAGACCGGCGACTTCGATCCCGAAGACACCATCGCCCGGTACCTGGCCTGGTTTGAGAGTGCGCCACGCGACGTGAGCCTCACGGTGCGCGCAGTCCTTCTGAGCTACCGCTCGGGGACGCACTGGGATGTGGCCTCGCGACGGGGATTTGAGATCCTCGGCGGCCCCCGTGCCGGCAACGGGAGTCTCATGCGCTGCTCGCCGCTGGCGCTGCGGTATTGGCGTGACGCGTCGGCGCGACGCCAGGCGTCGCAGCGCGACTCCATGCTCACGCACTTCGACCGTCTCGCCGGCTGGGCATGCGTGGCCTTCACCGACCTTGTGGCGGCGGCGCTGGCCGGCGAGCTCGCCGAGCAGTTGCCCATGATCGCCGCCACCATCGACGAAGAAGACCGCCGCGTGAGCGCCACGCTGCGCGACGCCGTCGAGGCCGAGCCGGAGGAGATCCAGAGCTCGGCCTTCGTGCTCGATACCCTGCGCACGGCTCTCTGGGCGGTGCTCCACACGCGCACCTTCGAGGAGGCTGTCTGCCTGGCGGTGAGCTTCGGCAACGACGCCGACGCCGTGGGCGCCGTGGCCGGCGCGCTGGCCGGCGCCCTGTACGGCGAAGCGGGGATCCCGACTCGCTGGCTGGTGCCGCTCGGCGCCCGTGGGCGAGCCGTCGCCGTCGCCGATCGTCTCGCAGAATGCGTTCTCACCGACACGGGCGCCACGGACTCGCCCCGTTCGCTGCACGGCATCCGCGGGTAGGGTTGCGCCGAGGATAGCCCGCTGCGTCTCGAAGGAGCGCGGGCAAGCCGCCGAGAGGAGAGGCATGGCGAAGCAAGCACCCAAGAAACCAGCCAAGAAGACCGCCAAAGCGGTGCAGAAGGCCGCGTCCCAAGCTGCGCCAAGAGCTGCGGCGGAGACGACCGCGGCCGGCGCGGCGACCCGGACCACTGCGGTCAAGGTGCCCGCCAGACCCTCGGCCGCCCGCAGGCTGACCAAGGCTCAGCTCATCGAGGAGCTCAACAACGACCTCGCCAAGGAGTATTCGGCCCTCATCCAGTACATACAGCACGCCGCCGTGATCACAGGGCCGCAGTACGACGCCATCCGCGCCGAGCTGGCCGTGCACGCCACCGAAGAGCACGCCCACGCCCTATCGCTCTCCGAGCAGATCGACTTTCTCGGCGGCGTGCCCGGCGTCGATGTGGGCGATGTGCACATCTCGTCGGATTCCAAGGTCATGCTCGAGTATGACCTGGAGGGCGAGCTCGACGCTATCGGCCGCTATCGCGCGCGCATCGGCCAAGCCGAGATGCTGCAGGAGTACGGCCTGCGGCGGGCTCTCGAAGACATCCTGATCATCGAGGAAGAGCACGCCCGCGACTTGCAGAACGCGCTCGATCTGTAGAAGCCGTCGGGCGATGGTACGGAGCGCCGCCGGGGCGCCTGAGGGCCGCCCCGGCGGCGCTTGGTCCGGTCAGCGGCCCAGGCGGCCAGAGGCCGGCCGCGACGGCGCTGGCAGCGTCAGTCTGCGGGCAGGTCGGTTACCCCCACGGGCAGGCCCACGCGCTCCATCTCGGCCACGTACGCCACGGGGTCGAGCACCTCGGCGGGAAACACACCGCGACGCGCAATCTCAGCGCGCGCGAACTGCGCTACGGCGCAGGCCGCCGACGCGCCCGTCTGGAAGCCCGTGCCCTGCACCCCCCACTTCTCGAACGACGCATCGTGCGAGGTAATCTGGTACATGTAGCGCCGCACAGGCCGGCCGGCGATAGTGCCTTCGCACAGCGTCCCCACGCAGACGGCACCGTGCAGCTTGCCGGCCAGATCGACGGGCCGCGGGAACCGCGACGCCACAAACTGGATCGGGGAGATCATGCTGCCGTGGAACTCCACCGGTTGACGCCGGTTGAGGCCCAGGGTCTTGAAGACCTGTAGGGCCGCTACGAAGCGCTCGTCGAGCGCGATGAAGAAGGCCGCGTTCTTGAGCCCTTTGCCGGTGAGGTACAGGGGCATCAGCTGAGCCTCTTCGTGGTCTACGTTGCACAGCCTGAGCCTGCCCACCGGTGCCGGAAAGTCGAACTCCCTGAACACAGATAGCGGCTCGTTACGCACCTCTTCGCCGTCGCGCAGAACATAGGGTGGGAGTAGGCACTCCTCGATCATGGTCTCAACGGAGAAGGAGCAGGCCAGCTCGTGGCCATCGATGGTGCCGTTGTCGCCGTCAAGGACGGTGAGTGAATCGACCGTGTCGAACTGCCGGTGCAGCGCGCTCGCGAACACGTCGCTCACACCGGGGTCGATGCCCAGCGAAACCAGGGCCGCCGTGTCGCGCTTCTTGAACTCGTCGTCGAGCGCAAGCTGCTCGTCGATGTCGGCTGTGCCCGTGATCTCGCGCGGCCCCCCGGTGCCCATGTCCAGGTAGTGCCGTCGCGCGTCGAGGCAGGCCTCCATCACTGGCATATCCCAGCATGTGGCCAGGGCATTGAGCACGAAGTCGACTCCCTTCGCGGCGCGCACCAGCGAACCACGGTCCGCGGCGTCGATGACCAGGGTCTCCGCCTTACCCGGTGGCAGCTTGGCCGCCACCTCGCGAAGCCGCGATTCGTCGATGTCGGCGAGCACCACGACGTCCACCGCGGGCTCGGCCGCGATCACCCGCGCGGTCACCTCGCCGACCGCTCCTACGCCAAGTTGCAGAACTCGCATGCTCCCACCCTTTCCCTCGCGCTTCTGACCCGCGCCGTAAACGCTCTCCGGAGCTCACCGAAACACCCAAATGATCCTCGAGATCATCACAGAGAAATCCGCTGATTTACAGGCCACATTCGTTAGCGAAGTTGCTGTTCACTCCGCCACAAACTTGCTCGTTATTGACTTGCCCGCGGGGCGCCGGTAGGTTGTGGCCATGTTTCTCAGCGTGCAACTGGCGGCGCGCCGGCTGGGCGTGTCACCGGTGACCATCCGGCGCTGGACGGCCACCGGCTTTCTGCCGTGCTCACGTACCGCGGGCGGCCACCGCCGCATCGACGAACGTGACATCGACGACCTCGCGCGCGCCATCGGCGGGAGCAACCACCTCGCCGCGCAACTTGCTCGCGAACGCGAGGTCGACGTGCTCGTGAACACCTCCATCGCTCTCGCCAGCAGGCTCGACCTCACCGAGCTGCTCCTCGAGATCGCGATGCGCATGACGAGCCTGCTCGACTGTCACTTCTGTGCCATCTCGGAGCTCGATCGCGACGCCGACGGAGTCGTTACTCTGGCCGAGTACGACCACGCCGGGCGCCGTCTGCCCGACGCGAGCCCCTACCGCCTGCGCGACTTCCCTCTCACGCGCCGCGTGCTCGACGAGCAGACCACCGCGATCGTGAACGTGGACGACCCGGACGCCGACGCAGCCGAGGTCGCCGAACTGCGCCGCGAGGGCGACCGCAGCCTCCTCATGGTGCCGCTCGTGCATCAAGGCCAGACGATCGGCATCCTCGAAGTCGTCGACCAGAAGCGCGCCCGCCAGTACTCGCGGCAGGAGCTACGCCTGGCAGAAGCCATCGCCGGGCAGGCCGCCGTGGCCATCCACAACGCCAAGCTGTTCGCCGAACGCCGGCGCAGCGACGAAGACATAGCCAAGCTGCGCGCGTCCCTGACCACGCTCACTGAGCACGTCGCCGCCCTCGCCGGCGGTGTGCGCGACGCCGGCGGCGTAAACGCCGCCGGCGCGACGGCCGGCGGCACCGGGGTCGCCGGCAGAGCCGCGGTTCTCAATGCCGTCGCCAGCGCCGTCTGCGACTCGCTCGCAGCCATCTCCTGCGTCGCTAGCGCCGGCGGCGAGAGTGCCGGCGCCTTCGGCGCCGGCACTCTCGCCGCGGCACCCCCCCCCGCTCAGCACGAGACCACGCCAGGCGGCGATGGCAGAGGCGGCACCAGGGCCAGCTTGGTGGTGGCACGCGATCTCTCAGGCCGTACCGACCTCGCTCTCGCGGTCACTCTGGCGGAACCACCGGGCGACGGCCAGATCGAGCTCCTCGACCTCATCGCCGCCGCCGCCGAGCTCATCCTACGCTGAGAGCCTTTGGCCGGCGGGCCCGCCGTGTCGCCGCCTAGCCGCCCGACTCCTTCATCTCCTCCACGGAACACGCGCCAGGGCGCCACAGAATCGCTTCGCGCCGATGGCTGTGAAGATCGCGCAATATCCGCCATGAGCTGGTCTTTCACGCCGACGTTGAGGTCTCTCAACTTCACGGCGACGAGGGCGGCAAAGTTCCACGGATTGACCTTCAGCAAGGGCGAGGATAAGTTCTGGCCATGTACTTGAGCGTACAGCTTGCCGCCCGGCGCCTCGGCGTCTCGCCACACACAATCCGCCGCTGGACCGCGTCCGGCTTTCTGCCCTGCGTGCGCACGGCCGGAGGTCACCGCCGTATCAAGCAGGAAGATATCGACGAGCTCAGCCATCTCATCGGGGGAAGCAACCACCTAGCCGCCCGGCTGGCTCGTGAACACGAGCTGGAGACGCTGGTCAGCACCGCCATCGTCGTCTCGAGCCAGCTCGAGCTTCCCGAGCTCCTGCGTGAGATCGCGAAGCAGATGACGAGCCTGCTTGACGCACACTGCTGCGTGATCTCCGAGTACGACGCCGGCCACCGCTCGGTCGCCGTGCTGGCCGAGTACGACGACCTGGGAAACCGGCGCCCCGATACCATGACCTACGCCCTCAGCCAGTTCCCCATGGCCCGCAAGGCCGTGGAGGGGCACGAGAGCATCACCGTGAACGTCAGCGACCCGCGCGCCGACCCGGCGGAGGTCTCTATCATGCGGCGCGACGGCGACAAGTGCCTGCTCATCCTCCCCATGGTTCATCAGGGAGAGGTCATCGGCCTGCTCGAAGTGCTCGACCACCAGCGCGAACGCCGCTTCTCCCGGCAGGAGATGCGACTGGCTCACGCCGTGGCCGGTCAGGCGGCGGTGGCGCTGCATAACGCCAAGGTGTTTGCGCAGTTGCGGCGCAGCGACCGAGACGTGCTTGCCCTGCGGGCAGCCATAGAGCGTATCGCCGAACGCCACGCCGACCTTCTCGCACAGCATACCCAGGCCGGCCTGCTCCAGGCGGCCGCCGAGACCGCCGCCGCGGCGCTAGGTGGCATCTCGTGCGTGGCGAGCTGCAACGGCCACAGTGCGGGCGCCTCGGGAGAGCACGATGCCGGCGCCCACGGTCGCACCACCAAGACCACCCGCGCCCACGTGATCGTCTCGGCGGTCCCCTGCGCCGGCGACGAGCTCACGCTCACTCTTACGCTAGGCTCGGCCGCCGGAGAGGGCCAGGCGGAGCTGTTGGGCCTGGTCGCCGCCGTGACGGCCGGCAGGCTGGCCGAGCTGGGCACCTGACGTTCGCCGCAACGAGGGGCGCGGCGGACGACGGTCCGCGAACCGTGGCGAGCGCCCTGTGAGCGGCGGCCGCCACACGCGGCTCTGCTATTCTGAGTGTCATGCCCGCGAGCGTCCCTCAGCTTGTCGTTGTCGACACCGAGACCACCGGCCTCGATCCTGAGCGCGACCGACTCATCGACCTCGGTGCCGTCCGGCTAGGTCCCGACCTCCAGGCGATCGATCGCTTCACGACGCTCGTCAACCCCGCCATGCCCATCCCGCTCTTCATCACGAGGCTGGCCGGCATCGGCGACGCCCAGGTGCGCGACGCGCCCGACTTCGGCGAAGCGTACGCTTCCTTGCGGCGCTTCGTCGGCGACGCCGTGCTCATAGGCCACAACGCCGGTTTTGACCGCGATCACCTCGCCGCGGGCGCCCGCCGCGCCGGTCTGCCCGCCCTCACCAACAGCTGGTTCGACACCCTCGAGGCAGCCTTGCTGCTATACCCCGAGCTCGACCGCCATGCCCTCATCGTGCTCGCCGCCGAGTTCGGCATCCACCGTGCCGCGCACCGCGCGCTGCCCGACGCCGAGACCGCAGCCGAGGTGCTACAGCGGCTCTCCGCGCGCGCCGCCGCCCTTGGGGCTGAGGAGCGCAGCCTGCTGGCCGCGGTGCACTGGCAGCCTCTGGCCTTTCTCGACCGCCTCGGCGTGAGGCCCGAACAGGCGCCTCCTGCGCTGGTCGCCGACGAGCCGGCAAGCGCCGGCGGAGGCGGCGGGTCCGCCGTGCTCACGACGCTGCCGGTGCGCGCCGACGCCTGGCGCGCCGAGCTCGGCGTGGCTGCCACAGGGGCCAATCTGGCCGGGGCCGCTCAGGCCCCCGGAGACAGCGAAGCCGCCGCCGAAGCCGGCCTGGCCTCGCGGCTTTCCGGCTACCGCCGGCGCCCCGGCCAGGCGCAGCTCGCCGCCTACGCCGCAGAGGTCTTCGCCCGCGGCGGTGTGGGTCTGTTCGAGGCCGGCACCGGCATGGGCAAGAGCCTCGCCTACCTCCTTCCGGCCGCGTTTCACAGCGCCGCCACGGGCCGGCGCGTGGTGGTGAGCACCAAGACCAAGGCCTTGCAGCGCCAGCTCGCCGCGCACGAGCTACCCCTGGTCGCCGAGGCGCTCCCTCCAGGCTGGCGCTGGGCTCTCCTCATGGGGCGCGAGAACTACATCTGCCGGCGCAGGCTCGACGAAGCCGTGGCACTGGAGCGCGAGGCCATACCAGACCCCGATCGCTCCCTGGCGCTGGCCTACCTGGTGGGTCGGGCGCGGCGCGGCGAGGTTGACCTCTCGGCCCTTCCCTACCGTGCTTCGCAAGAGCTGCGAGCCCTTGCGGAGCTCGCCCACGAGCTCCGTTCGTCACGCGGCTCGTGCCTGGGACGGCACTGCCCGGCGCGCCGCGGCTGCCACTGGCGTCTCGCCCGTAGTCAAGCCGAGGCGGCCCACCTGGTGTGCGTCAACCACGCCTTGCTGCTCACCGGGCGCGACACGCTGCCGCCCTTCGAAGACGTCGTCATCGACGAGGCACACCTGCTCTATCACGAAGCCAGCGAGGCCTTCAGCGAGCAGGTCGACGCGGTGACCATCGGCGTGCTTCTCGGCGACCTGCGCGGCCAGCGGCGCCAGCGTCCGCTGCCCGCGCGGCTGCGCGCCCTGGCCAGGCGCGCCGAGCCGGCCGAGGCGCGCGCGCTCACGGCCGCGGCCGACGCTTGCGAAAGAGCCGCCGGCACGGTGCCCGAGTTGGTGCGCGCCGTCGGCGAGACACTGGCCGTCCTCGCGGCCGCGGCGCGCGACTGCGACGCCGACTCCGGCGAGCGTACGCAGGCCCGCGACACCGGCGACTATAACCTGTCGGTGTGGCTTACACCGGGCCTGCGCGAACATCCCGCCTGGGACCCTTTCCTCATCGCCACCGGCCTGCTGGCCGACAGCCTCGCGGCCCTGGCCGCCGGCGTGGCCCCCGCCGCCGAGGCGCTACCCGAGGAGCACCGTGAGCACTCCACGCTGACCGCGCTCTGCGACGAGGCGGCGGCTTTCGCCGGCCTCCTTTGCGGGCTTCCCGACGGCGGCCCGGACGACGCCGTGGTGTGGGGCGAGATCGCGGCCGCCGGGCGCGGCGCGGCCCGCGGGGCACCGTCCGGCGGCCCGCGCTGGACCCTTACGCGCACTCCCCTTACACCGGCGCGTCACGTGCGCGCAGCCCTGTGGGACCGTCTGCGAAGCGCCGTCCTCACCTCGGCCACGCTCACCGTAGGTGGCTCGTTTGCCTACTTCCGCGACATGACCGGGCTCGACCGCGATGTCGATGTGGTCGAGCGCGTGTTCGCCTCCCCGTTCGATTTTCGCCGCCAGGCAGTACTCGTGCTGGAACACGACCCGGAGGGGGCCTGGCGACCCGACGAGCTCGCCGAACGCCAGGGCGAACGGCTGAAGCTCCTTGCCGAGGTCACCGGCGGGCGCACCTTGGCGCTCTTCACCAACAAGCGTGATATGAACCGCGTGGCCGCCGCGGTAGGGGCGCACGTCGAGGGTGACGGAGTGCTGGTGCTGGCCCAGGGCCTGCACGGCAGCGCCGCCGCCCTGGCGGATGAGTTTCGCCTGCACCCCGAGACCATACTGCTGGGCGTAGACACGCTCTGGACCGGTCAGGACTTTCCCGGAGACGCCCTCACCTGTCTGGTGATCGCCAAGCTGCCGTTTCCACGCCAGGACCCTCTCTTTCAGGCCCGACGCCGCGCTTGCGAGGAGGCGGGCACACGCTGGTTCGATCGTTTCTACCTACCGGAGGCCGTGCTCAAGTTCCGCCAGGGGTTCGGGCGTCTGATTCGCACAGAGACCGATACGGGCGTCGTCGTGGTGCTCGACCACCGTCTCTCGCAGAAGACGTACCGCCGCGACTTCATCGGCAGCTTGCCGGAGCTAGACGTGATCGAAGCGGCGCCGGCCGAGGTGGCCGCCGTGGTGGAGCATCACCTGCGGCGGCTCGCGCACCTTACCTGAGCATCCCGCCGGAGCCCCTCGCGGTGCGAGCATCGGCCCGTTTCACGAGACGCGCCTTGGTGCGCTTGCCACAATGCGGGCAGGTGAGGCTCTTGGCGCTGAAGTACGTGCCGTCGGGATTCTTGCCCATGCTCGACATGGTGAAGAAGTTCACCATAGTGGGCACTTGGAACACCTTGCCACACTTGGCGCAGCGATACCCGGTGCGGCCGCTCATGAGCCTGACGTAGACCCACAGGCTCACCAACACCATCATGAGCGTGGGGTACACGCCCCGCGAGGGGTAGATGACCACAACCGCGATAGTCATCAGGCCGACGAAGACGGCGAGCCTCCAGATGGTGCCCCACCAGTCGTACTTGGACCGTTCGATGTAGCGCGCCAAGCCAGTACCTTTCTTTCACTCCCAGCGGAAGAAGCGCCACGCCACTACGACGAAACGCCGGTGACCGCCACCAGGATTGCCAGATCCCAGCGGACGGCCCCCAGGCTGGCATCATCGATGATGACGGACCGCAGGGCCTCGGCCAGGTATTTCAGCGGCATCACGTTCACGACGGGCCGGATCCACGCCGGGGCGTTGGTCATCGCAAAAGGAGATGCCGCGCAAGAACATCATGGGGGTCTCGACGACGTTCATCAAGGCCTCAGACACCGCGGCACTCTTGGATACGGCCGCAATCGCGCATCCCGGGCTCACAAACGCCCCCGCGCCGATCACCGCGACGATGGTTACCACAATCGCGGCCGCCGAGGCCGGCGGCCGGCACGGTCTCGGCGGCGCTCACCCGCTGGCGGGGCCGGCCAGGTAGCTCACCAGCGTGAAGATGCCGAAGAGGCCGGCCGCGACGACCACCGCGCAGGCCAGAGTGAGAAGATATCCGCCGAAAAACTGCTTGAGCATGATGCGCTCCCGTTCACGGTGTGTCGACCAAGCGCCCGCGCGGCAACCGTGCGCGCGTCACGGCAGAGTATGCCACTCCGGCGAGCGCCAAGAAACCGGCATCTCAAGGAACCGCACCCCACGGCCGACCTGAAGGCACGAGAGCTTCACAGAATCGACGAGGAGGATGTCCTCATGGAAGTCGAGTTTCAGAACGGTCCGGCCTTTACCGTCGCGGTCGCCCGTCTGGCGGGCGGCGAGAAGCTACGCGCCGAGAGCGGCGCCATGATCAGCATGACTACCGGCACGCAGATCGAGACCAGCACTCAGGGCGGCCTCCTCATGGGCCTGAAGCGCTCGCTCTCCGGCGAATCCTTCTTCATGAACATGTTCACGGCGCCGCCGGCCGGCGGAGAGATCATTCTGGCCTCGGCCCTGCCCGGCGACATGACCGCCATCGACCTGCAGAACGAGACCTGGCTGTTTCACCGTGACGGATTCGTCGCCTCCTCGGAGGGCATAGACCTCGACACCAGGTGGGGCGGCCTCAGGGGCGCCTTCGGAGCGTCGTCGTTCTTCGTGGTCAAGTGCGGCGGCACGGGAAAGGCGATCGTGGCCACCTACGGCGCGCTGCGGCGCGTAGACCTCCAGGCCGGACAGCAGTACACCGTCGACTCGGGGCACCTGGTGGCCTGGCCCGAGAGCCTGCCGATGCAGGTGCAGAAGGTGGGCGGCCTCAAGTCACTCCTCCTCTCGGGCGAGGGCTTCGTGGTAACACTCGCCGGTCCCGGCTCGTTCTTCATGCAGACGCGCAGCGAAGCCGCCTTGGTAGGTTGGCTGGTGCCGTTGCTGCCCAAGAACAACTGACGGAAGGCTCGCGCGCATCGGCGTCAGGGCGCCCGGGGCCGGGTATCATGCAGGCAAGGACGCACGTTAGCGGGAGGTGCGACCATGAAAGCTCGAAAGCGCCAAGCTCAGGGCCCGGGCAAGCACCGCGCCGCGCATCGCGACGAGCACCGTAGCTGGCCCAGACCGCAACAGATCAAGGCTCCCACAACGTCGTGGAGCAGCAAGACCATGCACCACCCCGCGTTCCGTATCGGCGAGATCAAACACGGCAAGCAGTGATTGCAGCAGCAGTTCGCCGCAGAGGAACGCGTACGAAGGGCCCGGCGGCCGCAAGGCCTCCGGGCCCGGTTTCGTGAGGGCTCAGAGCCTATCCCGGCCGGCTCTCAGGCGGTCAGCTTCTTGAGGGCCCAGGCCATGGTGCGGCCCAAGGTGGTCATCGTCTGTAGCCCCTCCTCGTCCATCTCCACGTCGCCGATCGCGCGGCCCATGCCGATGTTCCAGTAGCTGGACCCGATGAGAATCATCTCATTGATCTGGAACCAGTGGTTCACGGAGTCGAAGGCGGCCATGGCCCCGGCACGGCGCGCGGTGATCACCGCGGCGCCGACCTTGCGTGCCAACGGGTTGCCGTTCTGGCGCGTCGCGTAGCCGGCTCGCTCCATAAGAGCCTGCGTGGTGGCCGTGCAATTGGCGTAGTAGGTGGGCGAGCCGATGACGATGCCGTCCGCCGCGAGCATCTTCTCGAGGCATTCGTTGAGGCCATCATCGGGAAGCCCCGAGCACCGGTTGTCGAGGGTCTCGGCACACTTGAGGCAGGCCGTGCAGCCGCACAGCCGGCGGCCGGCGAGCTCGACCATCTCGGTCTCGATACCCTCCCCGTCGAGCTCGGCCAGCACCCGGCGCAACAGTATGGCTGTATTGCCGCTCTTGCGCGAGCTGCCGTTGAACGCAACCACTTTCATCTGAGGCTCACTCCTTGCGTGTCGAAGTGGCAGTCCGCGCAGCCGCCGCCCGCGACCGACTCACTCCACGTTAAGGGCACCCGCCAGGTCGGCCATGTGGCGCCGGGCCTCACGGGCGGTGCACGAGGCCCCCGGCAGCGGAACAGCGAACACGCGACGGCCGAAGGTGCGCATGAGGTCGTCGTTAAAGCCGTAGCCGCTCTCATGCTGCCAGCCAAACGAGTACTGCAGCACTTTGTCGAGCGAGCGTTTGCTCACGAAGGCCAGAATGCGCGGCCGGTAGCGCACGATGACGCCGTTGACGCGCTCCCACCCGGTTTGATACTCGGTCTCGTCGGGCTCCTCGCCCGATGGCCGCGGGACTCTGCAGAGGTCGATCAGCCCGTAGCCCTTGGAGACGAGCAGGTCGTCGGCGAGGTCACCGGGGCCCGTGTGAAGGAGGCCAACCTCGTCGAGTCGCTTCCACAGGCCCCTGCCCATCTTGCACTGCAGGTGGTGGCCGGCCGCGACGCATGCCGGAGTGGGCGCATCGCCGATGAACAGCAACTGCAGCGGCCCGCGCACCGGCAGAACGTCGGCGAGAGTCTTCACCGTGTGCCCATCAACCTGGATGTGCGTGCCGTGGTCCAAAGCGTGCCCTCAGCCGCCGCCCAGATGGTGAGCAACGCGCACGAGCGCCAAGGTGTCGAGAGCGCAGTAGTCGAGCAGCGCGCTGCGCACCACCCGCCGCCGCTCTTCCGACGTCTCCGCGGCGGCGGCTTCGTGAAAGGCGGCCTGCGCCGAGAGGCCGTCGTGCACCTCTTCAAGCAGGGCGTGATCGAGCACCGGGTCGATGGTGGGCAACACGGTCTTGAGGGAGTACGAGCCGTGCAGCGCAGGGTGACGGTAGTGATCGCGAGTCAGACGCAGCAGGTCGACGAGACGACCCGTAACTCCCTCGAGGCGCGCCGCCAGGTCGGGCAGCATCTGCGCCATCTCCATGAGGCGCCACTTCTCGAAGTCGTGGTAGACGAAGATAGGACCGCGAGCGCCAAGCACGTCGAGCAGCGCCTCGGCGGCGGCGCGCATGGGAGCCGCTCCGCTCGTATCCAGGAACGCATGATGCTCGACCTGACCCTGCTCCCGTTCCACATGGCACGACCATTGGAAGACGAGCTGCTGGAAGGGCCGTGTACCGGCCCAGCACGGCACGGCGAACTGGACCGTTTCGAAATCGAGATAGTAGCGTGGATACGGTAGGGTCGCGAGAAAATCGCTGGCCGCCGGATCGAGCGTGCCGGCACTACTGTCGATGGGCGAGGCCGGCCGGCACGCGCCCTGCGCGTCGCGCTCATCGCCCTCCGGGTAGCGTTGCCTGCCTTCCTGAGCGTCGCAGAACGAGATGAACGGGCACTCGAACGGGCGGCGGCACTGCGTCCCGGTGCCGATCGCCGGCAGGGGGCCGGCGAGTAGCTCGTTGAAGCCACGCACCCAGCCCGGGATGTGCGCCATGAGCGGCCGCGCCTGATCGGCCACCGGGATCTCGCGCAAGAGCCCGCCGTAGTCGCCTGCGCCGCGATAGACAAAATCGGTGTCGATCACGGCGACGCTCAGCACGTCGAGAGGCACCCCTGCACCTTCGGCCACCCAGGCCTGGATCGCGATGTCCTGCAGGTGATACTCCTTGAGGCGTGTGGCGGACTTCACTTCGACCATGCGGTAGCGCCCATCGCGGCGCTGCAGGATGTCGCTGCGCACCAGCACGCCGCCGTGACGGAAGGTGGCCTCGTAGAGCGTCACATCGCCGGGAGACGCCAGCGCGGCATCCGTGTCGCGCAGAGCCTGGCTCAGGCTGCCTTCGATCAGCACGCCGCCGCCGTACGCCCGGCGAGCTACCTCACCGACGTGGTTGCCCGCGGCGAAGCGCTGCCGGGTGTCGCCACCGTACACTTCGAGCTCGGGACGGTGAATGGCAAGCCAAAGGCGCTTGCCACACTGCAGCCCTGCGGTGATCCTGGATTTGGAGAGGCGGAAGGTACGCACTGCGTCTATTCTATCCCTCCCGCACACTTGATTCACAAAGCTCCACGCGCTGAGGCACTCGGCTCAACATGCGCGGGGCATTCTGGTGGGCATGAGGGAGTACCGCGGACACCGTCTGTTCTTCGCCCTGGCCCAGCACATCGCCACGGCGCTCGACGTGTGGGGTTGCGACATCTACACGTACGACCGCCGCAGCGACGCGCTGAGCACGGTCGCCGTATGGGCGCGGGAGATGGAACCCCGAGACGTCGCCAGAGTGGGCACGACCCACACGCTCAGCGCCCACGACGACTTCGCCGCCACGATCGAGCGGAGCGCCCTCGTGGAGAGGCACGACGACGACCCTCTCCTCACTCCCGGTACGCGGAAGGCCATGAACGCCTGGGGCTCACGTGCCGTGCTTTCCGTCCCGCTGACGCTCGACGGCGAGGCTGTGGGCTTGCTCACCATCATCGAGAAACGCAGCGCGCGGCGCTTCACCGCAGCCGAGCGTTCCCTCGTCCACGCCTTCGCCAACGCCGCCGCCATGGCGATCCGCGCCGAGACCCTGTACGAGCAGCTCCGTGAACAGAACACCCATCTCGCTGAGGAGCTGGAGCAGCGCGGGCGGCTGGCCGACGAGCTCAGCCAGCTTTCGCTGCGCGACGAGCTCACCGGCCTCTACAACCGCCGCGGCTTCACGACGCTCGCCGAACAGGAGCTCAAGCTGGCACGACGCATCAACCGGCACTGCGCGCTGGTCTTCGCCGATATCGACTCCATGAAGTACTTGAACGACGCGTGGGGGCACGCCGCCGGCGACGACGCTCTGCGCGCCACGGCGGGCTTTCTGCGCGCCACCTTCCGCGAGGCCGACGTCGCGGCGCGGCTCGGCGGCGACGAGTTCGCGGTGCTCATGGTGGAGTACAGCGAGGCGGCGCCCCAGTTGGTACCCGAGCGGCTCACCTCCGCCATACGGATCTGGCGTGAGCACAGCCGCGAGGCCTGGGCATCACACTACGAGCTGAGCGTAGGCGTCGCTCAATGTGAACGGATCGGCACATGTTCCATCGAGGAGCTCCTCGAGCGTGCCGACCTCGACATGTACGAGGAGAAGCGGCGCCACCGGCCGCGAAGCCGGCACTCCGCCTGACAGACATCCCGGGCAGGCGCCGATTCTGTCGCGCGCCTGTGGTAGGGTCGCGGCCATGAGGTTCATCCACACGGCCGACTGGCACCTGGGGCGGCTCTTCTACGGCACGCATCTCACCGCCGATCAAGAGGTCGTGCTGGGTCAGCTCGTACGCCTGGTAGGCGAGCAGCGCGCCGACGCGGTGCTCATCGCCGGCGACGTGTACGATCGTGCCGTGCCGCCTCCGGAGGCCGTCAGCCTGCTGAGCGATACCCTGGCGCGGCTCGTTCACGATGCCGGCGCCACGGTCATCGTTATCGCCGGTAACCACGACAGTGCCCGGCGGCTCGAGTTCGCCTCCGGGCTACTCGCCGAGCAACGGCTCCACATCGTCGGCCGGCTGCCGCAGGCGCACCGGCCCATCCGGCTCGAAGACGAGCACGGGCCCGTGTTCGTTCACGCCATCCCCTACGCCGACCCGGCCGAGGTGCGCGACCTGCTGGGCGGAGAGATCCACGATCACGCCGCCGCCATGGCGGCCCTCTGCGCCCGCGCCCGGGCGTCGCAGCCGCCGGGTGCCCGTTCCGTGTGTCTCGCCCATGCCTTCGTGGCCGGTAGCACCGAGAGTCCGCAGAGCGAACGTCCCCTCAGTGTGGGCGGCAGTAGCCAGGTGCCGGCCGAGACGTTCGAAGGCTTCGACTACGTCGCCCTCGGCCACTTGCACCGGCCTCAGCCCGACGACATGGCACGCACCGTGCGCTACTCCGGGTCGCTCCTCAAGTACTCGTTCGACGAATGGCGGCAGGCGAAATCGGTGACCGTCGTCGACCTGGGTCCGACACACGACGGTGGCTGCGCCGTGCGCGTCCGAGAAGAGGCGCTGCGGGCCCCTCACGACGTGCGCCGCCTGGAGGGCACAATCAGCGCCTTGCTCGCCGCGGCGGCCTCTGACGCCCACGCCGACGACTACATCGAGGCCGTATATGCAGACGCCGCGGCCGTATATGACCCCATGCAGCAACTCCGGCGTGTCTACCCGAATACGCTCGCCGTCCACCCCCTGAGGCGGGAAGCGCCGGCGGACGACACCCTGGCACCAGCCGACCCGTTCGAGCGCGACGATCTCGAGCTCTTCGCCGACTTCTGGCGACAGGTCACCGGCGCCCACCTTACCGCCGCAGAGCACGCCGCGATGGTCACCGTCATCGCTGCCCTCGAGCGCCGCCGCCGTGAGGCACCGTGAGACCGCGGCGTCTCGTGATGCAGGCCTTCGGCCCCTACGCCGGCCGCCAGGAACTCGATTTCGCCGAGCTCGGTGCGGCCGACTTCTTCCTCATCCAGGGCTCCACTGGGGCCGGCAAGACGACGATCCTCGACGCCATGTGCTTCGCCCTCTACGGCTCCACCAGCGGCGGCGGCGGCGACAAGCACAGCAGGCTCGGTGCCGATCGCCATCCACAAGACATGCGCAGCGACCACGCCGACCCGGCGCTCACCACCCTGGTGAGGTTCGATTTCACAGTGCGCGAGGCGGCCTACCGGATCGAGCGCCGCCCGGCGCAGATGCGCGCCAGCAAGCGCGGCGACAACCTGGTCGAGCAGAAGCCCGAAGCCCGGATGTGGGATCGCTCGGGCTGCGACCCTGACGACGAGGGCGAAGTGCTGGCGACTCGCTGGGACGCGGTCACCGACCGGGTCTCCGACATCCTGCGCTTCAAGGCCTCCCAGTTCCGCCAAGTCGTGATCCTGCCCCAGGGCAAGTTCCAGGAGCTTCTTCGAGATAACTCGGCCCAGCGCGAATCAATACTGGAGACGCTCTTCGAGACCGAGGTCTATCGCGCCGTCCAAGCAGCGCTCAAGGGCGAGGCCGACGAGGCGGAGAAGGCGCTCAAGCAAGAGGAGGCCCTGCGCCGCATGGTGCTCGACAGCGCCGGCGGCGAGTCGGCTGACGAGATCAGCGCCCTGGAGGCAGACCGGCGCCGAGAGGCGCAGGATGAGAACACAGCCCAGGCAATCCGTGATGACGAAGAGCGCACGGCGCAGGCGGCGCTCGGAGCCGCCCGCGACCTCGAGGCTCGCGGCGTTCTGCTGCGTGAAGCGCGCGAGCTCCTCGCGAGGGCGACCGAGCGGCAGGCCAACGCGGCCGAGTCGCTGGCGCGCGAGAGTGCCAGGGCCGGCGAGCGCGGCGAGCTGCGCGATCGGGCGGTGCGTCTGGAGGGCTACGCGCCCACGGTCGCCAAGCTTCGCGCGGCAGAGTGCGCGACAGCCGCTGGGGCAGCCGCGGCAGAGACTGCGGCGGCCGCCCGCGCCGCCGCGGAGGCGCGAGTCGTCGAGATGCGCGCCGCGGCCCACGCCGCCACCCAGGAGGTTCAGGCGGCGACCGCTCGTGCCGCCCGCGCCGAGGCGCTGGACAACAGTGCCGCCGAGCTCGAACGGCGGGCCTCGCGCCGCACGCAGCTCGACCTGCTGGCCGGTGGCGAGGCTCAGGCGCGCCAGGACCTCGTTTCCTGCGCGTCGGGACGGCGCGCGGCCGCCGCCCGCCTACAAGAACTGCAGTCGCGGCTCACGGCCGTGGAGGCGAGGTGGCGCGGCGGTCAGGCCGCCCTACTGGCCCAGACGCTGCATATAGGAGAACCCTGCCCCGTGTGCGGATCGCGCGACCACCCTCAACCGGCCCAGCCGGGCGACACCCCCGACGCCGCGGCACTGCAGGCAGCCCGCGAGGCGGTCGCCGCTGCGCAGCGCGACCTGAGTGCCGCGGACCGCGAAGCCGCGCGCTGCGAGGAGCGCGCCCGCGCGGCGCACGACAGGGTCGCCGAGATGGACGCCGAGCTGGGCGAGTGGGCGGACCGCTCGCCGGAGCATTGCCTGGACGAAGCCTGCCTCGCACGCCGCGACGCCGACGCCGCTCGCGCGGCCGCCGAGAGTATCACCGCCCTGGCCGCTCTCGCCGAGGAACGCAACGCCGCAGTGGGTGCCGCGGAGCAGGTGGCGGTCCTGGCTCGCGACGCCGAGCAGGCGGCCGTGCGGCGCGCGGCCGAGGCCAGCGCCACAGTAGAGACACTGGCCGGCGCGCTGCCCGATGGCCTGCGCTCGGCCGAGGCTCTAGATGGGGCGCTCAGCGCTGCCCGTCATGCCGCCGCCGCCGCCGAGGATGCGTGGACGGCGGCCCAAGCCGCCGAACGCGCCTCGGCCGCGGCCTTCGCCGCCGCGGACGAGCGCTCGCAGACGGCCATACACGAGGTCGCCGCGGCGGCCGAACGCCTCGCCGCCCTGAGCCCCATCGAGGGCGCCGACGCGGCGGCTCTCGCCGCCGATCTCGCGACCAAACGCCAGTGTGCCCAGGCCGGCAGGCAGCGCATCGCCGGGCTTCTCGAGAGCGCCCGGCAGCACGCCGCCAGCCTCGAGCAGCTGGCGGCACGCGATGCCGCCATCGCCCGGGAGCGCCAGCGGTACGCGCTTCTCGGACGCCTCAGTGGAGTCGCCGAAGGTCGCGAAGGCAACCTCTACGGCATCCCTTTTCACCGGTACGTACTGGCCACGCTGCTCGAGCAGGTGCTGCGCGCGGCCACACACCGTCTGCTCATCATGAGTCACGGCCGCTACGAGCTGCAGAGAGTCGCCACCAGCCGCGATCGCCGCGCCACCGGCGGCCTCGACCTGCAGGTTTTCGACGCCTGGACGGGGCGCGCGCGACCGGTGTCTACGCTGTCGGGTGGTGAGACGTTCCTGGCCTCCCTCTCCCTGGCGCTCGGTCTCGCCGAGGTGGTGCAGGCGCGAGCCGGCGGCCTCACCCTCGACACGGTCTTCGTCGACGAGGGCTTCGGCAGCCTCGACGACGAGAGCCTCGGCGCCGCCCTCGATGCTCTGCTCGAGCTCAACGCCGGCGGCAGGCTGGTGGGTGTGATCTCGCACGTCGCAGATCTGCGCGATCAAATCGACGTGCAACTCGTCGTGCAGGGTGGCAAGACCGGCAGCCACGCCTTCTTTCGCGTGCCCTGAGAGCCTATCCCGGTCAGGCCTCCACCGCGCTCCGCAGCGCGGCTCGCCGTCCGCTACAATCAACCCATGACGCGCCACGAAGCACTCCGCCGCCTCAACCGCAATCGCGAGAAGCTCCGCACCTTCAGCGTGCACCATATAGCGGTGTTCGGCTCCACCGCACGCGACCAAGCCACCGTGCACAGCGACGTAGACATTCTCGTGGAGTTCGCCCCGGAGGCGCACGTGGGCCTGTTCGCCTTCGTGCGCCTGCTCGACTTTCTCGCCGACGTCATGGACACGCGCATCGACCTGGCCACGCCCGCCGCGTTGCGACCCGAGATGCGCGAAGAGATCCTTTCCGAGGCCGTGCGTGCCTTCTGAGGCCCCCGATCGTAACCACCCCGGGTATCTCGAGCGCCAGACCAAGCTGCGCTTTCGCGACTGGCGCTTTCGCGTGCGAGACATCCTTGCCGCACTGCACAACGTCGACGACTACACTCATGGGATGACCTATGAGGTGTTTGCCACCGACCGCCGCACTCTCGACGCGGTGGTGCGCAACCTCATGATGATGGGCGAGTCTATCCGCTGGATCCCCGAGCCTATACTCGAGGCCCACGCCGATGTGCCCTGGCGCACCATGCGCGGAGTACGCAACGTGGTGGTGCACGAGTACTTCGGCGTCGATCCCCGCATCTTGTGGGAGACGGTGCGGACCGACCTGCCACCGCTGGTGCCTAAGCTCGAGGCCGTGCTTCTAAGCGCCGACCGCCCGTAATTCGCGAAGGGAGTCACGTGCAGCACTCGCACACCCGGGAGAATATCGTTCTTGCAGGCCTCGGCCGGCGCTTCGCGGCGACCTTCGTCGACATGATCGTGGTCTTCTTCATCCTCGTTCTGGCCTTGCTGGCCGCCGCGGCCGCCGGAGCGCTCGACATCGCACAGTACAGCAAGGTCACCTGGCCACCCAAGGAGCAGTTTCCCGGCTGGGTGTACGTACTCGCCTACGGCACCGTCTTCGCCTATTACACGCTGTTCGAGTTACGTAGCGGCACCACCCCCGGCAAACGGGCCTTCCGGTTGGTCGTGACCATGGACGACGGCTCCGCCCCCCGCCCCGGAGCGATCGTGGCACGCAACCTGGTGCGCATCCCGGAGCTGGTCTTCTACTACATCCCTTCGGCGGTCTCATGCCTTGCGAGCCCTAGAAACAAGCGCCTCGGCGACATTGTCGCGCGCACGGTGGTCATGCAGACGGGGGCCGCGGCGAGTGTCGCCGCGATGGGCCGCGGTTTCGCCACCGCGCACGGGGCTCCGCCTCGCGCGGCTCGCGCGACCGCCCCCACGGTCGCCTCACCGGCGGCCACGGCCCCCGAGACAGCCCAACCCGAGATCACGCCGGTAGCCGCGGCCGAAGCCGCCGTGGCCGCGCTCAAGACCGCGGCCCTGGCCGTGCAGGGCGCGCACCTCAACTACTTGCGTTTCTCGGAGGCGGAGCTCGCCAAGGCGACGGCCAGCGCAACCGTCCAGACGGCTGTGCAGCCGGCGCAGGCAGCCCCGCTGCCCGCCGAGACGGCCGGCGAGCCAGCAGCGAAGGCGGCGGAGGAGGCGCTGGGCCAGACCCTCGGGGAGCCGGCGAGCGAACCCCCGTATTCGCCCGAATACACCGCGGCGTGGTACACGCTGGCCGATGCGGTGATGGCCCTGCAGGAGGCGCGCGCGCAAGCCGATGCGGCGGCCACCCGCGCGCGCACCACGCTGACCGCCGAGTACGCCGCGCACCCCGACCTGGTTCACCTCTTCCGCGAGCTCGAGCCTTACTTCACGGCCGGCTCGGACGAGCAGGTGCACGAGGCCTTCATGCGCGTCGCCCGCGCCGAGACGAGCTGACCGCGTCTCCCGCGAAGGGCGCGAAGCCAGACGTGGGCAAGTAGCGACGGGCAGAGAAAGGTGATGGGCGGCGCTTGGGCGCCGCCCATCTACCCAGGGGAGCTTGTACACGGCCTTTCGGCCGCCGGCCTCTCGGCCGTGCTACTGATGTACCACCATCGTCTTGGATACCTCCCGCTGCTGAGCCCACTGGGCCAGGTTGACGGCCCTCACCGCCCAGCGGTAGCGACCGGCCGGCAGACGCAGCGCGACGACAGCGCTACGCACGCCGGTGCGCACCCAGCCGAGTGACACCGTCCGCTTCACGCCTTGGCCCCTGATGAGCAGCGACGCCTTGACCTTCGGTGAGCCCGGGTCGCTGACGGCATAGTGAAACGTGGTCTTACCGCTCTGCACGCCGCGCACCGCGTCGAGCGCGTGGGTAATCGGCCCCCGCGTGTCTACGTTGATGTGCGTCTCGAGCACGGAGCTCAGGGTGCCGTCCGCCGCCGCGAAGCGCACGTACAGGGTCTTGGCGCCAGACTCACCCGAGAGCACCCAGTCTTGCGGCGCCCCCGTATAGACCATGGGGTACCAGTCGAGACCGTCGTCTGAGAACTGCACTTCAGTGACGGCCGAGGAATCGTTGAACGCCCGATTGACCACGCTGACGTTGAGAAGGCTTACATAGCCGGTGCCGTTGGGGTCGGCGATGTGTGCGTCGGCGGTCTTCCAGGCCGCTTGTGCCGCGGCCGGCGCCATCACGATCAGCAAGAGAGTACCGAGCACGAGCGCCAGCAACACCATGACTCTGGATGTCCCGACCGCCTGCATCGCCCTGCCCTCCCCGGCTCGACTGCCTTCATACAAGAACATCGGCCCGGCGGGACCTACAACCATGGGCAGTCATACCCGGATGGGCGGCGGTGTGTCCCCCTATTCGTGGGCACGATTCCCGCCTGGCTTGGGCCTCGGTGCCCGCGCGCGGGCAGCAACGCCTATGGCGGGAATCCGCCGCCGTATGACGTAGTATGCGACCAGTGAAGGTCGACAGGGAGGACCGCCATGACCGTCACCGGAAGGCGCGCGATGCTCGGCGCCACAGTCCTAGGATCTCTCTGCGTCGTGATGGCCGTCACCTGCGCGGGAGGAGCGGTAGCCGCGTCCGCCGCCAGGTCGGCACCCGCCCTTGGGCCCGCGGGCGCCGCGGGCGCCACGGGTCCGGCCGCCTTTCCGGTCTGCATCGAGATGGGCGGTCAGGCCGCGCCCGATATAGACGGCAACGTTGTTGTGTGGACCGACAACCGCGACGGCAACCTGAACATCTACGAACGCGACGTCGTCAAGAAGACCGGCTTCGCCGTGTGCACCGATCCTGCCATACAGAGCAATCCGGCGGTGGGCGACTTCGCCGCCAGCAGCGGTCGTACCGAGTATCTGGCTGCCTGGGTCGACCAGCGCCAGCGTGCCGGCACCTCCAGCTCCATCTACGCGCGCAACCTGACTACGCGCGCCCCGGCATTCCCCGTCACGAACGCCGGCAACGCGCAGACCAAGTGGTTCGTGAAGGTCGCCGGCACCTGGGTCGTCTGGATCCAGGATGATGCGCAGGGAGGCTACGCGGTGCGAGCCAAAGGCCTGGGCACGGGGACTACCTACGCGATCGCCACCACCAAGGTGCTGAGTCCCCTCGGCGTGAGCCCTCGCACGGTCGCAGGGCACAGGGTGTACACGGTGGTGTACGCCTCAGGGAGCGGCGACATCAGCGCCTGCGACCTGCCCGACGGCACACCGTTCACCGTGTCGAAGACGGCCCAGTTCGAGTGGAGCCCAGATATCAGTGGCAACCGCGTTGTGTGGTGGGCGAGCGGCGGAAAGGTGATGCTCAAGAACATCGCCACAGGACGGCTCACGGTCGTCGCAGCGGGCTCTCGCCCGCGCATCGACGGCGCTTTGGTCACGTGGGACGGTGGCGGCAAGGGCGGGCAGTTTACGCTCTCCTATACCTCGGGTGCCGCCGTTTACGTACGCGACGTCTCGCGAGCCGCCGAGGCCGTGAAGATCACGCAGCCCCACCTCACGAGCCTGTTCCCGGCGGTCAGCAGTCGCTGGGTGGTGTGGGAATCGGGACCCGCGCAGCGCGTGCTCAGCCATATTCACATCTACGGCGCGCGCGTCACGGGGTGAAGCCCTGCGCCGCGCCCCTGACGATTGCCGTAGATGTATCGGCGCTCCGCGTCCTGCATGAACAGGCTGCCGGAAAAGTGCTGGGCGAACTGCTCGAAGCGCTCATCGCTCTCGCGCAAGCCGGGGGCTCGTGCGGTACACTCACTGACTCCCAGCCCGCGAGAATCGCAACTGCCGCGAGGAGCGCCGCATGACACTTAAGCTCGGCCTGCCCAAGGGAAGCCTCGAAGCCGCCACCATCGACCTCATGCGGCGCGCCGGCTTTCTCATCACCGTCGCCCAACGCTCCTACTTCCCGGCCATCGACGACCCAGACATCGAGTGCATGCTGGTACGCGCGCAGGAGATGGCGCGCTACGTGGAAGATGGCGCCCTCGACTGCGGGCTCACGGGCCACGACTGGGTTGTCGAGAACCAGGCCGATGTGCACACCGTCTGCGAGCTTATCTATGCCAAACAGAGCTTCGGCAGGGTTCGCTGGGTACTCGCCGTGCCCGAAGCTTCAGCCATTCGCGCGGTCGGCGATCTGCAGGGCAAGATCGTCGCTACCGAGCTTGTCGGAGTGACCGGTCGCTGGCTGGCCGAGCGCGGAGTGACGGCCAAGATCGAATTCAGCTGGGGGGCCACCGAGGCCAAGCTGCCGGAGCTCGCCGATGCCATCGTAGAGGTCACCGAGACCGGCTCGTCGCTACGTGCCAACAAGCTGCGCAGCATCGAGACCGTCCTCGAGTCCACCACACAGTTCATCGCCAACAAGGTCGCCTGGCAAGACGAGGCCAAGCGCCGCAAGATCGAAGACATGGTCCTGCTGCTGCAGGGCGCGCTCACCGCCCTCGACAAGGTGGGCCTCATGCTCAATGTGCGAACCGACCATCTGGACACGGTGCTCAGGGTGCTGCCCGCCCTGCGCAACCCCACCATCTCGCACCTCAGCGACGAAGGCTGGCTGGCCGTGAACACGATCCTCGACGAGAGCGTCGTGCGTGAGATCATCCCGCGCCTGAAGGAAGCCGGCGCCGAGGGCATCGTGGAGTTTCCGCTCAACAAGATAGTGATGTAGGCGACCTGGGTCAGTGCGCCGCGAGATGCGCGAGAGCTGCCTGCGCCTGCGCGGGCCGCAGAGGCGCGTACTTCTCGTGCAGCTCGTGCTGCGTCACCGGCAGCCAGATAGACCCGTCGCGCCCGTCGCCGACCGGCGTGGCCTGACCCTGCACGAAGCGCCAGCAGACGAAAGCCGCCATGAGCGCGTCCAGAGAATCGTGGTCGTAGTAGTCGTCCCAGCGCAGGCCGAGCCGCCGCAGGGTGAGCACGCGCAGGCGCAGCCCCTCGCGCGTGCTCTTGGGCGGCGGAGTGCCGCCGAGCACAGTGACAAAGCCGGCGTGCGGATACACCTCAAGTACCGCCGGTGCTTGTCCCAGCTCACCCGCGAGGCCTCCGGGTGCCGGTGGCTCGTAACCGCGCCGGGCGAGATCCTTGAAGTAGGCCCAGCCCGCCTGCATCCAGGCGTAGCGGCGCAATGCCGCCTCGGCCTCGGCACGCGTGGGCACCCGGTACACCGAGATGCGCCGGTGCAGAAGCTCCGCATCACAGTCGCGTGAACGATGCGTGGTGTCCGGCCACGGACGCTTGGGCCGCTGCGGCGCGTCGATGCCGATGACCGCCGGTCGCAGGCCGACGGCCCACTCCAGCAGCCGTGAGCGATCGCCTTTCTCTCGCTCGTCGGCCTCGCACCACTCGATCGCCTCGAGCGTGCGAGCGCAGCGCACAGCCACCGCCACACACGGACGAGTGGCCGCGATGTCGATGCCGATCACGGTAGGCGCGATGTCCACAGTCCTCCGTCTAGTGAGCCGTGAGCGTCACGTTGCGCACTCCCCAGCGATGCCACGAAGGCGGCGCGCCCACCGCCACGAAGCCGATCACATTGCGGGCGTTGACGCGCAGCAGACTAGCCGGGATGGCGACCGCCCGCGAGGCGCTCCACGATCCCCGAGGGCCGCCTTTGAGAGGCCCCACGTCTTGCCAGTTGACGAGGAGGTGCACCTCGCCGCCTTGTACATCGAAGACCCTGAGGTGCAGCACAGCGGCGCCCTTCTGCGCAGGCGCCTGATAGAAGACCTCCTTGGGGTGTGTGCCGTCGCCCGGGCAGTTGCCCAACGGCGGCAGATACCCCAAGGCCACCGGCAGCGCCGGTTTCTCCACCGGATTGACAGGCACCGCGGCCAGCACCTGCCAGTCGGCGCTGGTGGTTGTTGCCCAATCGTAAAGGCTTCCTCCCAGACACCCATTCTCGCGCAGGGCGCGCACATAGGCCAGGGTCTCGGTGCTCGACGACTGCCCCGCCAGGCCGGCGATGACGTGAATGGGGATCGTTGGGTCGCCCGTCTCCTCGCGGATGATGCTCACGTCGTTGCGCGTGTCGCTGTAGGCATTGGCATAGCCACTGCCGTGATAGGTGTAGTAGCCCATCGGCACCATGACGTCATAGACGCCGGCCAGTTCCGCGTACGGGAACTTTGGCCAGTAGGTGGCACTCTTCGCCATCCCTACGGGCGACGGGATGATGGCCCCCAGCGGGTAGTGGGCGCCCACCGCCCCGCGGATGGCGGTCGACAGTCGGTTGAGCCGCAGGTTGCGGGTGCTCACCGGCTTCACCATGCTCGCTTCGATGTCGAGGGCGAACGAGGTGAAGCGATGTCCGCCCGGTGAGACGTAGCGGATCGCGGCCAGGCTGCGGTTGAGATCTCGCGTGGGCTGCTGGAACCCCGGCAGATACCAGGCCACGATCTTCATGTGGGCCTTGAAGCACGCGTCGACGAACACCCCCATGGCGGCGGGCTCGTGGAGAGCCGTGGGCGAGCCGTAGTTGGAGGTCTCCAGGTACAGCGTGCGCACGCCGTGCGAAGCCATATCGGCTACCGCCGTCGCCGGGTCGCCCCAGGCCAGGGAATCGTAGAGATCGACCCACGTACCGAGGCCACGGTACGCCGCCAGGGGGGCCCTTCCGGCGGCCGCCGCCGGCGGCCGCACGGCCGCCGGCACGAGGCCTGCGAGGACACCGAGCCCTGCGACGAGCAGCACGAGATGCGGGCGACGCAACCACGACGAACGCCGCCGAGAAGAGCGAGGAATCACGCGAGCACCCCCTGGTGGACGTCACTGTGTGCACCAGTATACGACGGCGCTGAAAGGGCGCCTGCCTCAAGCGCGGGGCTTGCGCAACACCTGCACCGCGGCGACGCCTGGGCGCCGCTCACGACCTCCGCTGCCGGGCACGCCCCGCTCGCGGCGCCAGCGGCGGCCTGCCCGCGCCGGCGCCTGCCGCCAGCGCGGCGGACTGCCCGTCAGACTCCAGGTACATGACGCTCACGTAGCACGTCATGAATGGCGGCACGAGCGCCCCGAAGACGAACAGAAGAAGCCAGCCCACCATCAGCCCGACACTCAGCGAACCCCTGGAGACGGCGCCGGCGAGCAGCAGGATGACAACCAAGACGGCCACGCCGACGAGACCAGGGAGGGCGACCAGGCCGAAAGTCTGCCACCAACCGGCGACCCTTACCAGCGCGCGACTGACGCGGTTCGCCTCGCGAAAGCCCAGATGTCTATCGGCCATCAACGGCAGCACGTAGATCCATGAGACCACGATCCCGGCGCCCACCACGACACCGGCAAAGAGGCCGATGACCGGGACCGCGTTGAGAGCACCCAGCGCCAGAGAGATGACAAAGACGACAAGCGCGAACAAGGCGTACGAGGCGAAGTGCCGAAAGCCACGAAACACGTCGGCCAGGGCGACACCGCGGTCGGCGCGCGCGGCGCCGATGACCATGCCGAACAGCCCGCCGTACAGGGCTATGGCGACGCCCTCGATAAGAAGCAGGGCCGCGGCGTACACCCCGCTCACAAGCAGGCCATTGCCGCGCGTCGTGGCCAGCGTGCCGCCCACTGCGTAGGCGGCCCCCGTGACGCCGGCAATCAGGCCCAACGTGATGAATGCCACAGCCACGCCGGCCAAGACGAGCCGGCCCATGTTGCCACGCCATAGGCGGAGTGCCCTCGCAAAGAGCTCGCCGATCCTCATTGATACCTTCCCCGTGCGCTCTGCCGGCAGGCGCTGGCGCGTCAGCCTCTCGACACGCTAGTGTGTGGTGTGCCTGCGGCTCACCACACGATAGCCCGCCTGCGGTGGCTAGCCTCTCCTAGTCCGGACCCTTTGTCACGCCGGGGTGTCTCGCGCGCTCGACCTCACTCGCCGGCGGGGGGCAGTGCGGGCCGAGCATCGCTGCCGGCCGCGACGGCCTGCGGGCGCGGCCGCCGCGGCAGCCCTCCGTGCGGCTAGGCCCGCCTACTGTCCCAGAGCAGCGTCGACGAGATGACCCTCGCCGTTGCTCTGAAAGTACATGCTGAGCACGTAGGCGAGACCGAAGGGCACCGCGAGAAGGCCGATGATGAGACCCACCACCGGAATGACGTTGAGGATGGCGACGATGACGCCGACCACGAGCGCCCCCACGAACCATGTGATGAATGTGGTGAAGTACCCGGGGGCCGCGGCCATGTGTTGGCTCTCCGACATCGCCCGGCCGAGGCTGAGCTGACGGTCCGCGATCAGGGCCAGGGCGAATACCCAGAGGGTCGTGACGATCAGCCCAGGGATGACCAGAAGGGCGTAGCAGATGGCGACGATCACGCCCAGCACCACGTAGGCGATGATGAAGGTGCCGAGCTGGTCGAAGTCCGTCATGTCTCCGTACTCCGCCGGGCGCCGCTCACGCACCCGGCGCAAGATCATGCGCATCACCACGGCAATCATCCACGCGTAGACGACCACCGAGATGAGAACCAGGATCAGCGAGGCGAGCGCTCCGGTAAGTATGCCCACGCCCGCGCCGAAGCCACCGAAGCGGCCCGCCGCGAAGCCACCGCCGATCACCAGGCCGAGTATCAGGCTGGCGACGCCCACGATCGCCCCGGCGATGACCGCCGTAACGACAAGGGGGCCCAGATCCAGCTTGAAGAGCCCCCACGCGTCTCTGAAGCACTTGCTGATGTCCATTCGCCACTCCTCCTCGGGCCTGCGCCTAGCCTACAAGTACGCATTATGCCCCGATTCGTGTGAATGGTGGAGGTCTGGTCTTCGCAGGAAATCTCTCGGAGTGCCACGCGGGCCGTTGCCAAGCGGCGCGCCGTAGAGCCGGGTCAGAGATCGACGGCACCGTCCTGCTCATCCACCTCGTCGTGCCAGGGGACGCGTGTGCCGACGGCTGCACGCAGGCGCCACGCCACTGACTTGGGCGCCGCATCGATGGCGCCCGTGAGCACCGCCAACCCGCTCACGGCTCTCTCGTGCTCCTCACCGTCTAGATCCCACCCGATCAGTGCCTCATGACAGCGTTGCACATTGCGCGTGACGTCGTAGAACAACCCCCAATCCTTGGCGCAGAGGCCGGCGATGTACGACGCGTCGATGCAACCGGGCGCCGGGCCGGCGATGACCGGGACGTCCTTGAGCAGGGTGACCATGTCGCGCAGGTCACGTTCCTCGGACTTGAACACCTGCAGCTTGGTAAGCAGCAGATCGCTCACCGAGAGCGTGTACCGGTCCTCAGCTAGACGCCGGCGCAGGTCAACGCGATGATCCATGCGAAACACGTCGAGAAACACGTCGACGTGATCGTCCTCGTGAATGGTGCCCCCGTCGGCCCCCACATGTGCGCAGACGCGCACGAACTGCACCTGGCCGAGCCCGGTTGCCTCGCGCACGTGCAGGCGCTCCTTGTAGCCCAGCTGGGCGAACACGGCGCTGAGCGCGCGGATCTCGCGATGCAGGCCGACCATGTCGAGGTCCGAGTAGTCGCGATCACAGAAGTCATGGCGGCGGCAATGACTGCGCACGGCGAGCCCGCCGAGCAGACGCACCGTGAGACCCCGCTCGCGCGCGGCGTCAACGATGCGCCGCGCTTCGGCGGCCATCTGCTGCCGAACGCTCTCTTGCGCCGCCGTACCCATTTCGCCGCTCATGAGTGCTGTGTGCCCTGAGAGACGCACCGCCAAGCACCGGCGTCGTCTGCCGGGCGCGCGCCGCGGACGAGCGACCACCTGCCGGCCGGCGGCGCCCCGGGCGACCCGCACGTGAAGACCCGCTGACGGACGGCTATCCGCCCTCGCCGGCCGGCCAGGGCGGCGGTGGATCGACGAGCTTCCAGGCGACTCCGTCTTCAAGCTCGCGCACCGCCGCCCAGTCGCTGGGCGAGAGATGGCGCTCGGCGAGCGGGGCCAGCACCTGTTCCTCGGTAGCCACAAGATCGTCGAGAAGCTCCGCCAGCCGGGTGCCGTTCTCGACGACGAAGGCGGCGTCGTCGCGGGCCACCGCGAGGCGCAGCCGGCGCAGCGACTCGAGGGCCTCGGCCTGACGGCCGCTCATGAGTGCCGCCGGACCATCGACCCCGAGCACGGCCAGCGCCGGAAACCACGCCTGCTGCACGCGACGAAAGTGCGACTCCACGTCGGAGAGCACATCCACGAGACCGGCTACCGCGAGGCGCGCCTCGTGCCAGCGGCGGCGCGACGGAGACCCGCCCAGCCGCTCCAGCTCGGCCCGCAAGGCGTGGCAAAGCTCACGGGCGCGTAGGCCCTCACGCTTCAGGTTGTCGAGCGGATGGCCCTCGGGCGGAACGGCTACGGCGACGCCACCCGGCAAGTCGGCGGCCGCCTCCAAACGGCGGTCGGCGGCACCGCGAGTGGCCTCGAGGTCGGCCCCGAGCGCCACGTCGAGCGCGGCCGACTCGGCAACGTCGAGACCGTCGGTGACCTCTCGTAGCTCGCGCGCGAGCTCCAGAAGCGAGCCGCCGTCTTCAAGGCGCGAGGCGATGTCTCGCATCTCCCCCAGTCGCGCGTCGTCGCTGTTGGCGCCGTTCTCGCCGTCGATGATCTGTGGCGAGCTACCGGTGGCCCGAGCGATCTCGTCGCCGATGTCGCGAGCCAGTTGCCGCCAGCTCACGTCCGTGTCGACGGCCACGTCGGCAAGACAGGTGACGCGCGCCCAGCGACCTTTGCCCGACGGAGTCGTGACGGCGCCACGCAGAGCTACGGACCCGAGGAGGCTCTCGCTCAGAAACGGAAACGCGTCGAGAAGAGCGAACACGGTCGTGTGCGGCCCCAGGCTGAGGCTCGTGTTCTCGGAATACGGGATCATGGCACTCCTCTCCTCCACTTGCTGCCGCTGCCCGTTCGCCCTGTCGCCACCCCATCGTCACTCGGCGACCTGGCAGGCCCACTGGCAGCGGTGCCTCCTCACGCTGCCTCTAAGACTACCCCGAGACGGCACGTGCACGGAAGTCGGCAGGGTGGTATCCTGCCGCTCCACCCGGCACCATGGTGCCCGGGCACGGCCTATCATGAGCATCGTCACCTTCAGCAACGTAGAGAAGTCATTCGGTGGTCAGCGCCTCTTCACCACCGTGAGCTTCGCCATTGACGGACACGACCACGCCGTTCTGGTGGGCCGCAACGGCACCGGCAAGACCACTCTTCTCAGACTCATCTCGGGAGACGAGCACGCCGACTCGGGCGCCATCGCCAGAGCTCGCGGGCGGCGTCTCTGGCTGCACGAGCAGACACCCGAGCTGGAGCGTGACCGGCCGGTACACGACTACCTTCTGGAGGCGTTCGGTGACGCGATCGCACTCGAGGCCGCCCTGCGCGCCACCGAAGAGGAGCTCTCCAGCTTGGCTGAGCACAGCCCGGAGCTGCGCGACACCATGCGAACCTACCAGCAGTTACAACGGCGCTTCGAGGCTGCCGGCGGCTACGCCTACCGCAGCCGCTTGAGCGGCGTGGTCGAGGGGCTCGGTCTGCCCGACGAGATGCTGGAGCGGGGCCTGCTCTCGCTCTCGGGCGGCGAGCTCACGCGCGTCACGCTGGCCCGCGCCCTACTCGCCGACGCCGACCTGTTGCTCCTCGACGAGCCCACCAACCACCTCGACATCGATTCGGTTGAGTGGCTCGAAGGGTTTCTCGCCGAGTACCCACGCGCCTTTCTGCTGGTCACCCACGATCGCCGCCTGCTGGAGAAGGTCGGCGGACGCGTGCTCGCTGTGGAACACGAGCACGTCGAGGCTCAGGGCGGCGATTTCGCTACCTACCTGCGCGAGAGCGCTGCCAGGCTCGACCTCATGCGCCGCGAATACGAGCAGGACCTCGAGAAGATCGCCCAATTGCAGCGTTTCTACGACCGCTTTCACGCCAAGAAAGACAAAGCCAAGCAGGCCAAAGCCAAGCTCACACAGATCGAGCGCATCAAGCGCGGCCTCAGAGAGCCCCCCGGCAGACCAGGAGCTTCAAGCTGGGCCTGCCGCAGCCTAAGCCCTCGGCACGTGTGGTGCTCGAGATGAAGACGCCGGCCCTCAGCGTCGGCGCCGCCGACGACCCGGCCGGCGGGCGCACTCTGGTACGCGATGTGGACCTTACGCTGGAACGCGGTGAGAAGGTCGCTCTTCTCGGTGCCAACGGCTGCGGCAAGACCACACTGGTGGAGACCGTGGCCGGGATCCGCAGCCTGTCGCACGGCGCTTCGCATCTCGGGCACAACACTCGCGTGGCCTACTACTCGCAGCAGGGACGCGAGCTCAACGAGAACGACACCTGTCTGCAGACCGTGCTGCCTCTGGTGGGCCAGGACGAGGAGCAGGCGCGCAAGCTGCTGGGTCGCTTCCAGTTCGGCGCCGACGAGGTGGAGAAGCGCGTGGAGATGCTCTCGGGCGGCGAGCGCAGTCGCCTCCGCCTGCTCACGTTGCTGGTGGGCGACGCCAACTTGCTTCTGCTCGACGAGCCGACCAACCACTTGGACATGGGTTCGGTCGAGGCCCTGGCCGACGCCCTCGAAGACTACACCGGCACCATCCTTCTGGTCACTCACGACCGCCACCTCATCGACCGAGTGGCAACGCGCGTGCTGGAGATTCACGATGGCCACATGCTCAATCACCTTTCCGCGGCGCGTTACTGGGAAGCCCGCGCGACGCGTGTCACAGGCGGTTCGGCAACGCCCGGCGGCGCGCCGGCCGAGGCATCCCGCGGGGCGGCAGCCGGAGTGGGCGGCCGACGACCGGCAACGGTCGGTCGCGGAGCCGCACCGGCCGCCGGCCGCCCCTCCGCCCGGCGACCAGCCGTCCCGGCCGGCGCCGCCAGGACTCGCGACAGCAGGCAGAGCGCCGAGGAGGCGCGCCGCAGACGCGCCCGGTTGCGCGGCGTGGAGGCGGCGATCCTGCGTGCCGAGAAGAGGCTCGGCGAGATCGACGCCGAGCTCGCCGAGCCCGACACCTACGCCGATCGCACCGTCCTCAATGAGCTCCTCGACCAGCGTGGCATCGTCGAGGGGGAGCTCCAGCGAGAATACCAGGAGTGGGAGAAGCTCGTCGACGAAGGCCCGTCAGCCTGACCGACCACCGTCAGGTTCGCGCGCCCCGCGACCCTTGCCGGCTCTCGTGCTACCCTGGTGACGATGCCTGAGGTCGCGCCACGCCCCGAACGTCCTCCGCCGCTCGCTGCGGCGACCGTCGCGAGCCTGCAGGAGCGCGTGCTCGGCTGGTATGCCGCGAATCGCCGCGACCTGCCGTGGCGGCGAACCAACGACCCGTACGCGATCCTCGTAAGCGAGATGATGCTCCAGCAGACGCAAGCGTCTCGCGTGGCTCCACGGTTCGCAGCGTGGCTAAAGGCCTTTCCCACGCTCGAGAGCCTGGCGCAGGCGCCACTAGGCGATGCGCTGCTCCTCTGGTCCGGGTTGGGCTACAACAACCGTGCTCGCCGCCTGCGCGACTGCGCTCTGGCGGCGGTGGCTAGCGCCCGGGTCACCGTCGGAGCCGGGGGGCAGGCGCCCCCCGCGACCCTCCCGCGCACGGTTGACGAGCTGCGCCGCCTCCCCGGCATTGGCTCTTACACGGCTCGTGCCGTGCTCATCTTCGCGCACAACGACGACCTCGCGGCAGTCGACGCCAACGTGCGCCGCGTGCTCGTCCACGAACTTCAGTTGCGCGAGACGCTGCCCGAGCGCGCTCTCCAGGAGGTCGCCGAGGCCGTGCTGCCGCACGGCCGCAGCCGCGAATGGCACAACGCCCTCATGGATTACGGAGCTCTGGTGCTCACCGGCCGCTCCACGGGTATCGCGGCGCGCACCCGCCAGAGCGCCTTTGACGGCTCGCGCCGCCAGCACCGGGCGCGCGTCGTGCGCCTGCTGCTGGCCGGCGGCCCGCTGCCAGTGCACGAGATCGCCCAAGCGCTCGATCTGCCGCCGCAGACGGTCGGCGAGCTGGTCGACGTGCTCGCCCACGACGGCCTGCTGCGGCGTGATGGTGATCTAGCGGCGATCGCGTGAGATATGAGGTCGACATCGTAGCGGTGCCCGAGCAGGCTCTGCTGGTATTGCGAGGGCGCCATCCGTCGGCAGATATCGACCGGCGTGAGATCCGCCTGCGCGAGCTTCTTGCTCAGGCAGGTCTCACGCCGGTGGGGCCCCTGATGGCGCGCTTCTACGAGACCGACCCCGGTCTGCCGGCTCTCGACTACGACGTGTGTCTCGAGGTGCGGCCCCGCGCCGACGGATCGATCCCCGACACGGTGGCCGAGGCGCGTGGCGAGCTGATTCCCTTGCACCACGCGCTGCAGACGGTTCTTCGGGGATCGCTGGGCGACAGGCACGATGCCTGGCGCGCCCTTGAGGAGGCCCGGAGGGCACTGGGCTACGCGGCCGCCGGGCCCGTCACCGAGGTCTACGCATGTACCGGGCACGGCCGCGAGGCGTGCGTTACCGAGGTCCGCCTGCCCTACGCTCGCTAGGCTCCGGGCTCGGCGGCGCCCCGCCGGCTGCCAGGCCGGCGTGCGCCACCGCCCCTGCCTGGCCACCGCCGTCCGCGGCCCTCAGGTGCGGAACATGGTCAGCAGAAACACGAGGTCGCCTTGCGCCTGCACGGCGTGCTTGAGGTGAGCCGGCATGTAGTAGAGCTTGCCGGGGCCGGCCTCGTATTCCTCGCCGTCGAGCACTACCCGGCCCCGGCCACGCAATACGTGGATCACGGCCGGCACACCCGCTGTGTGCTCGCTCAGCTCCTGGCCCGCAGCCAGGGTGAAGTGAATGATCTTGTGGTGCTCGTTCTCTACGATCGACTTGCTCACTATGCCCCGGTCAGCGACCTGCTCCATCTCTCCCAGATCGGCGACGATGGGCGCCGAATCGTCCATTCAAGCCTCCCGCCCTAGTCCGCCTTGCTGCTGGTGTTGCGTCGCCAGCAAGACGCTCAATAGCACTACGGGCACTACGTTAGCTACGGGTATTAGTCATGATCCTTGCCTATCAACCTACCCGCGCCGGACGAACTCCAGCTTGACCTTCGTCATGCCACTGCGCGAGTCGCCGGTCACGCGCCGACGAGCGCGTGGCAAAGCCAGTCCCCCTGCTCCTTGAGACCGCGTTTGACAGAGAGGCCATGAGGGCATAATGTTTGTGACACTGATCACAAGAGACCATATTTTGAATTGAAGGAGGGTCGCAATGAGGAACCAGGTGCTCCCCAGAATCTTGCGCTTCTTCGAGGGCATGGGTCATGCCATGAGCACGCCGTCCGGCGATGCTCGAGGTCACGTCTACAGTTCTGAGCGCCAGATGTACGACCTCCTCGGCAGCGACCGTTTCTTCGGCCGCTAAGACACTAACCCTCCGACCCGCGAGCGACTTCCTCCGGTCACGACCGGTGTTGCAGAAGGCCTCCTGCCCCCTGGCCTCCCCCTGACGGCCGGAGGAACGCGCGGGAAGCCTTTCCCTCTCTTCAGAACTTCATCAACGCGCCCATCTTGCCGATGATGCCGGTAAGAATGAGCGCACTTGAAGCCCACATCACCGCGGTGTACGGCCGTCGCTGGCGGTTCATCGCAGTATGGTACCTGGAGGGGTGCGTGGGCGTGGCCGCCCTATGGGCGCTGACCCACGGGCACACGCTGCTCGCCGCGCTGCCTCCGCTCGCGTTTCTCGTGACCTGTGGCGCGGCGCTGACCATACCGGGGCACGCCCTGCGTCTGGTGATGCTCGCCGTAGGTCTGCGGGGCGCTATCCGCTGCCTGGCCACGCAGATCATGCTCGCAGTGACCGCCGCTGCCACGGCCGCCGCCCTCAGCTCTCAGCAAGGCTGGGTTGCGATCGTCTGCATACTCCTCGTGGGCAATGCGCTCTGGGCTCTGGAGCTGGAGCTGCGCGCAAGCTGAACCCCGCGGGTCGCGCCGCGCAGGGTGTGCACTTTCTCGGCGCGCCGTCAGCGCGCGAAGCACGAGGGAAAGCGGCGCGGCTTCTTCTTGCGCCGCTGATACGTCTGAGCCAGCTCGAGGAAGATCCCGACGTCACGTTCGAGGTCGCCTTGAGTGCCGTCAAAGTAGAACGTGCGGATGGGCATGTTGTCGAGGTCCTTCTGCAGGCGTGGGTACACGGCCTCGGTGACGATGCCGTTCATGCAGGTGAAGGGGCTGATATCGATGATGCCGTCGGCTCCCTTACCGAACAGGTAGATCGCCTTGCCGCTGCTCAGAACCATCTCTCCCAACGCACCCGTGTAAGGCAGGTACGGAAAGCTCATCTCCAACACTTGACGCACGTCTTCGGGCTCTTCATAGCCGACAAAGTCGTCGGCGAAAGCGGTGAGGATCTCGTGCTCATCGTGGCGCATGACCTTGCTCTTGATGAACCGTATGGCGTTGTCTTTCGAGAAGCGCCGTCCTTCGTCGATGAGCCGGCGCCGCTGCTCGTCGTCGGTGTACCAGACCCACTCGCCGATGTCGGCCAGCCAGCACTCGCCGCCCTGCTGCTCGACGACGCGGATGAGGTCGAAGTTGGAGAAGGTGTTATGCCGGCAGAAGATCTCGCCCACCACGCCAATCAACGGCCGCGAACGATCGTAGTGCGCGGGCAGCGCGCGGAAACGGTCGCGCGCCTTGAGCATGGCCGGCACCACGGCCGCCATGCGTTCCTTGTGCGAGACGCCGTTGAGGCTCACCGCCTCTCCGACCTCCACGAGGCTCTGCATGTAGGCGGCGTCGCTGCTACCTGCCTCGACCTCGTAGGGGCGCGTCTTGAGAAGGAGCTTCATGAGCGCGTCCTGGCACAAGACGGCGCGCCAGGCCGTACGCACCAGATCGTTCGAGTAACTGCCTATCGAGGAGTAGCCGTCGCTCGACGTGATGCTGATCACCGGCACGTCCGCGTAGCCGAGCTCCTCGAACTTGGCCTGCACCAGGTGCAGGTACTGGCCGAAGCGGCACGGACCGTTGGCGGTGGGCATAAGGAAGGCCACCTTGTCGCGACCCTCGTCTTCGATGACGCGCAGAAAGTCGCCCAGAGTGATCTTCTGCGGGTAGCACTCGTCGCCCGAGGTCACACGGCCACCCAGATCGAGCGTGCGTTTGTCCGAGTCGCTCGTAGGCCAGGCATCAAACCCGATGGAACGGATGGCCGCCGCCAGCAGGTAGCTGCCGCCGTACGGCATTTGCGGCAGATACAGACGGCGCCCCTCGAGCCCGAAGTCTTTGATGGCCTGTTTCACTTGCGCGTTCTGCAAAGCAGCAGGGTGAGGTTCAACGACGCCTCGCTTGGCGGCTACGGTCTCATTCGGCGACACGGGCCACCTCCCCCTCGCAACGCTCGCCCGCCTGCTCCGAGTCGCTCTGCGACCACCAGCGCAGGAAACCCTTGCTATCGAGATATGCCTCGCAGCGGGTCATGGCGCCGGCGTCGTTCTGGTGCTCGTCGAACTGCAATGTGAGGAAGGGCTTGCCCGAGGCCTCGCGCACGTAGTGCTTGATGTACGAATCGGGACCGCACTTGAAGTTGGTCATGTAGATGAGGTGGAGATGCTCACGCCCGCGCACGTAGGTCGCCGCCTGGAGGATCTTGCGGCCGTAGTTCCAGTACATGTTGGGCACTACCGGGTCGATGTCGATGCCCTTGATGGGCAGAAAGTCGAGCGGCACCACGTTGACGCCGTAGAACTTGCGCAGCTTGCGTGGGATGTCCATGTTGACGCCCTTGTCGTACATGTTGTACGGCCGGCCCACAAGCACGACGCCGAGCTCGCCGGCCTCCTCGAGCGTACGCAGAGCTTCGCGCCCGGCGGCGAGCAACGCAGCACGAAACTGATTGTGCGCCGCATAAGCCTTGTCGAGTGCCGCGCGCAGCCTGACCTTGCCCACGCCCAGCGTAGCGCCCATGCCGGCCAGGTCGCGCACCAGTCCCTCACGGCCGTCGCGGAACATCACGCGCGGGTAGAGAAATCTGTCGCCGTACTCCTCCAGGCCCGGTGCGGTGCGCACCACAAAGGGAAGCGTCTGACCCCACGGGCAGGCGTGCGAGTTGTACTGCCTGAACTCGGTCTCTTCATTGACCTGGTTAGGAAGGAACACATAGTCGACACCTTGCCGCAGGAGCCATTGCGCATGGCCGTGAGCCACGCGGATGGGAAAGCACGGTTCGGCCACGGTCAGAGCCACCCCCGCCTCGCGGATCTGCTTGTCGCTCTCCGGCGAGAGGACAGGGCGAAAGCCGAGATCGGCGAAGAACGTGGCCCAGAACGGCAGTCTGTCGTACGAGTACAGGCTGCGCGCCAGGCCAATGGTGGGGGCCGACTCGGGGACCCGTTCGCGAGCCGCCTCATAGGGCGCCATGAGGCGCTCCTCGCGGAACGCGATGAGGTCGGCGATAACCGGCTCCTTGTCGACCTTCGCGGGCTTGCGATAACGGTCGGAGCACTTGTCGCCCCAATACGTCTTCTGGCCCTCGATGGTGAACTGGCGCACGTCACACTCGTTGGAGCATCCCTTGCAGACGAAGTCAACGACGGTGTAGTCGACCTGCCCCAGATCCCAGCCACGGAACGACGTAGGTTCGCCGGTGCGCTGCATGCGTTCGCGCGCCAGTAGAGCCATGCCCAGAGCACCCATGACGCCGTTGTGCGGGGGCACGATGATGTCTTTGCCGAGGATCTGGCTGAAGGCCGCCGCCACGGCGTCGTTGTAGGCCGTGCCGCCCTGGAAGAAGATGCAGTCGCCCACCGTGCGCTCCCGCACCAGGCGATTGAGGTAGTTGGTGGCTATCGAGAAGGCCAGGCCGGCCACCAGGTCTTCGCGGCGCGCGCCACGCTGCTGGTACGCCATGACGTCGCGCTCCATGAACACGGTGCAGCGCTCGCCAAGCTTGATGGGAGCGGACGAGCTGAGGGCCAGGCGGGCGAACTCGTCGATGATGTTGATGCCGAGCTTCTCGGCCTGCTCTTCGAGAAACGATCCGGTGCCGGCCGCGCAGGCTTCGTTCATGGCGAAATCGACGACAATGCCGTCCTGCAGGCTGATGAACTTGGAGTCCTGCCCGCCGATCTCGAAGATGGTGTCGACCTCGCGGTCGATCTTGTGGCTGATGAAGTCGGCACCAGTCTTGTGGGCCGTGATCTCGTCGGTGATGATGTCGGCGCCGCAGAGCTCGCCGATGAGCTCCCTGCCGGAGCCGGTCGTACCGACTCCGAGGAGGTTGATGCGTGTGCCGATCTCGTTCCAGATGTCGGTGAGGCCCTTGCTCACGACCTCCACGGGGCGAGCGTCAGTCTTGGTGTAGATCTCCTTGATCACGCGGCCCTGCACGTCGATGACCACCAGGTTGGTAGACACTGAGCCGATGTCGATGCCCATATAGGCGTCCACCGCCGCGCCGTTGCCGTTGAGGTCCAGAGTCTCGGCCATGCTACGCAACAGCACGACCCTCTCCATGGAGAGCGGCTCCGACACGGGAAAATCGGCTAGCGGCAAGCGCCCCGCGTCGAGCGAGCCCACGGCGGCGCGAGCGTCTTCATAGTCGGCCTCGATGAGCGCCGCGCCCACGGCGCCCATGGAGCTGTGAAAAGTCGGCACGAACAAGTCGTCGTCGGCCAGATGGAACGTTTCTCGCAGTGCCTGCACGGCGCCCTTGTTGGCGGCCACGCCGCCGATGAACGCGATGGGCGCCTCTACCACCTTGCCCTTGGCGATTGTGCCTTTGAAGTTGCGCATCACGGCATCGCATAGGCCGCGCAGCACCTCGGGCGGCTCGTAGCCCTTCTGCTGAGCGTGGATCATGTCTGACTTCGCGAATACGCTGCAGCGCCCCGCGATACTGGCCGCCTTGCCAGCGTCGAGCACGATGTCGCCCACGTCCTCGATGTCATACAGCAGGCGACTCGCCTGCTGATCCATGAAGGAACCCGTGCCGGCAGCACAGTCGCCGTTGGTCTGGTAATCGGCGATGCCCGCACAGCCTGACTCGTCGCCGGCTTCGAGGCGGATGAACTTGGAGGTCTCGCCGCCCATCTCGAAGATGGTGCGGGTGCCAGGGTGCAACGCCGCGATGCCCCGCGTGATCGCTCTGAACTCGTTTTCGAAGCTCGCCTCGAGGGCCTGGCCGATAAGCCGGCCGCCCGAGCCGGTGACGCGCACACCGTCGACCTTGCCCTCTGGAAGCACCGCCAGGAGCTCGTCCAGCAGCACCTGGGTGGCCTCGGCCGGGCTGCCCTTGATGCGCCGGTAGGTCGTGACCAGCACGGGGCGCCCTTCGGCCACGGCCAAGCCGTTCCGCGGCGCGAAGAAGAGATCTGGCCGGCGTGCCTGGAGGTCGGCGTAGAGGGCACGGTCGTGCGCCTCGCCGGCCAGCGCCGCCTTGAGGCTGATGCAGCCGATATCGATGCCGAGCGATGTCATGGATGAATGACGTGTACCTCCCGACGGGCGAACGCCCGTCTCGTCGACTGCAGAGCCTACCGTCCCCGGCAGGCTGTCGCAAGCGTGCACGCGCGACGAAACAGACGCCTACCCGCCGGCCGCCATAAGCAGACTACTTCGGTCTTGATTTGCGGTCAATCGCTGGTCCGTTGCGCCTCCGCGGCGGCCACACTATCTCGCCAGCCGGCAGCACGTGCACCCTCCGCAAACTCCGATGTCATCCAGCAGACCCCATCGTCAGTCTGTGCGAGCCCGCGACGCATGTCTAGCATAACGCCGTCATGTGCCGGCCGGCCGCTCTTCTTCCGCCAATCGCATCCGTGGGGGCAACTTGTGAACGAATCGACCACGCTTACCAACCGTGAACGACGCGAGAACGTCGCCTTTCTCGGGCAGGCATTCGCCGCGGCGCCGCACGTACCGGCGGTTGTGCTCGACGCCGACGATCGCCGACGTTTCCTCGAGACGCCGGCCGAGCAGAGCCGGCTCTTCTTCAAGCTCTTGTGCTACGGCGCCCTGGCGGCGCAGCCTGCACCCGAGGCCGTGGTCGACGCCGACTGGAACCGTCTGCGCGACGCCGGCGTCGTTGACGCTCTCTTCGCGGGCGACCTCGATATCACGCGCTACGCCATGGATCCACCGGTGTCGCGCAACGACAGCAAGGGCAAGATCATTGACTTTATACGACTCGCCGAGACGCGCGACACGTGGAGCCGGCTCCTACCGCAGCCGGCAGACCCCGACGCCGCGGTCGACGTACTCCACGCCGCCTCCGGCGGCGCGCTCAAGTCGCGCGCCTTCTGGGCGGTGCGCGAGATGCGCCGCTCCGGCCTCTGGGAGAACGAGGCGCTCGACCGCTTCGCCTGCGTCCCCGACGGCCGTGTGCGCAAGCGCGCGGCGCGAATGGGCCTCATCGACCTGCCGGAGAAGGCCGACACCTTCGCCGACATGAAGGCCGTCTCGCGCGCTCTGCACGCAGTGCTGCGCCTCGGCGAAGCAGCCGAGGGCACATTCGACCTGCCCATCAGCCTGGCCGCGCAGCGTTGCGAGATCTGCGATACGGCGCGCATGGCCACCTGCCCACTACCGCACTGCCGCTGGCGGCGAGAGCGAGCCGAGGCCTGAGTCGGCGGAGCGGCAGTCGCCGTCCACCGGGCCGAGCCGCCGGTGCGAGAGCACCGTTCCAACGGCCCGGTGGGCCGCGGCCGCGGACACCCTAGGTTCGCCGCGCCGGTTCCCGAGGCGGCATCCGGTCTGCGCCCTACAGCGTGAGCCCGATTTCATAACACCGCCACAAGAGTACGATGAAAACAGCCGCGCGGTTCTGTCGCGCGTCGGCAAAGAGGGGCAGCCATGAGCGGTTGGCAGGCTCTGGCCTCGGTGGCGATCGTGGCACTCACCGTGCTGCGGGTGGCCCTTATCGCCGGATTCGTGGCCCTCATCGTAGCTATCGTGCGGGGCGTGCGGGCGGCCAAGGCAGCCAGGGGGACGCCGTAGGCCGCGGCCCGACGGCGTACCGTTTACCGATGAGCTCTCACGGCGGCTCGCCGCTTCCTAGCGCACCGTCAGGACGGTCACGCCCGCGGCGTTCTGCACGTTGCCACCGCCATCCAGGGCACTGAATCTCAGCCTGTAGGTCCCGCGGGCAGGCGCCTTCCACAAGAGCGTCAGGCCGACGCCCTGCCTTACCCACCCGCACGCCACCGTGGCTACGGACGCACCACCTCTGCTGACTCTCACCGTAACCTTCACCGTGGAGCTATACGGGTCTCGCACGACGTACGACACCTTGGCCTTCTTGCCGAACGTCGCCTTCGCCGTCGCCGGCACCGTGAGCCGGGGGCGATAGCAATCGACCGTGAAGGGCACGCTCACCGAGACCGTGCCGATGTTCCCGACGGCGGTGAGCCGGGCCGTGTAGGCACCGTTCGCAAGAGCCGCGCCCCCCGCGATCTTGCCGTTCCAGGCGACCGTTTCGGGTCCGCGCGCCAAGGCACCGCCGGCGTGAATGCTGCGCAACACGGCGCTACCCCTCATGATGGCAAGAGTCACGTCGGCGCGGCGCGTGAGCTTGAAGCCCACCACGGCCGTGTCGTCCACGCCGTCGCCGTTCGGCGAGATCGTGCGCGGCGTCACGGTGGGAAAGCCAAGCGTGCGGTTCACCACCACGGTGCACGTGGCCGTAGTGGTGTTGCCGGCAAGGTCGCGCAGCGACACCTGCAACGTGGCCTCGCCATCGGGTGCGGGAACCAGCGAGCCGTTCTGGTAGATCCTGCCGTCCCAGGCCACCGTCTGCAGCGACGCACTCACCGCGTGCCAGCCCGAGAGGAGGCGCAGCACCGTGCCTGCGGAGTCCACCACGGCAACACTGGCGGTGCCACTCTCGCCGGGCAGGAAGCTCAGCGTCGTGCGATCGGCAAAGCCGTCGCCGTTCGGGCTGAATGGGCTTGGCGCTACGGTGACGTTGAGCAGGCTCGGCGGAGTCGTGTCTACGTGTACCGTCGCGGTCGCGGCGCGCGCTTGTCCGTCGGCGTTCGTGGCCGAGGCCACCACGGTGTAGGCGCCATCGGCCACGGTCTGCCCCTGGTCGTCCTGGCCCGTCCATGTCACGTTCGCGCTGCTGCCGGTCCCCGTCATCTGCCTGACCGGCGTGCCGTCCGCTGAGCACACCTGCACGCTCCACGTGGCGTCTTCAGAGAGGGTGAAGTGAATAGACGTGCTATCTTGCACGCCGTCGCCGTTGGGGCTGATGAAGCTGTTGCCTACCGTGAGATCGTAGATCTTGGGCTGGCCGATGGCCGCCACGGCAGTGCGAATCGCCGGCAACATGGCGTAGAGCTTGTTGCCGGGGCAGTCGGTGTAGTTGGCATCGCGATGCCCGGCGATGGCCGGAAACGTTACGCGCGCGCCGGTCTTGAACTTCTGCCCGTAGCCGCAGCTGAGGGTGGCGGTACCCAGCGGGTCCACGTGAGTCAGATCCAGCTTCCAGGCGAGCAGGTTCTCGAGCGAGGTGATGGCCGCCGCGGGGGGGTTCACGTCGTTGAACGTGCCAATGATCGACACGCCGGTGCTGCCGGTGTTGAAACCCAGCACCTGGGCGCCGATCACGCCTTTGGTCACGCCGCCGTAGCGTCCTTCGTAGATTGTGCCGTAGCGATCGATGAGGAAGTTGTAGCCGATGTCGCTCCACCCCAAAGACTTGGTGTGATACGCGTAGATGCCGCGCACGATCGCCGGCGCCTCGGCCTCCGTGTAGTCGTTGCCGTTGTCGGTGTGATGCACGAAGGCCATCTGGACGGTTGCATACGAAGGCGATCCTCTGCGCCACGACTCGTTGGCACCCCACTGGGCGCGCGTCACGATGTCTGGTCTCACCGTCATGGCGCCTGCCGGGGGCACGAGCTGAATGCCGGCGATGGCCGCCGCGGTGCGCCTGATCACACCCAGAAGCAGGGCGCCGCGATCGGCGTTCTCGGTGCTGTTGATGGCTACCACGTGCACATCGCGCAGCCTGGCCGCAGTAGTGCCGCTGCCCGCTGGCTCGGCTGCTACCTGCACGTAGCGTCCGGGGCCCGTCCAGAGGGCCTCTGTGTAGGCGGTGGGCCTGGCGCGAGTGCTGTCGCAGGCCATCTCCAGAGGGACGGTGTACCAGTTGCTCCACGAGATTCGATCCTCGCTGGTGCGCAGCACCACGTTCACGTCACCGGGGGCACTGGGGATCTTGGCCGTAACCCCGATCATGGTAAATTGCAGACCGGCGTCGACTGTTACCGCCGTAGTCGGTACCACGCTCTTCTGGTTGCTCGACGCGCTCAACGCCGCGGTCGACCCGGTCGGCGTCGGTGCCACGACCGTCAACCCCTGCGAGACCGAGACCGAGGCCATGCGTAGTGATGGCGTGGCCAGCCACTGGGCCACCGCAACGCTCACGCGTGGCGCCAGCCAGATGCCCGCCATCACCGCGATGAACGTGAGTATAGAGACTGCCGCCACGCGAGCGGCACGCTTGTGGGGGAGAGGCCTGGCCATGATTGTCTCGGCAGACTCAGTTTCGACACGCTACCACGAATCCCTTAGACAAGCGTCTGCCGCGCCGTCGGGAGCACGGCTAGGTCTCCTGCGACGCCACGGCCGGCGGGGCGCCTCAGGCGCCCCGCCGGCCGTGGCCAGCTCCCGGCCCGCTTGCAGCTCTACTCGACCGGGACCGTCTCGCCGGCCTTCTCGGCGATCATGCAGCTCCAGACGGGATCGTAGACCCGGCTGACCTCGGCTGAATAGGCGTCGAGGCCGCTACGAAGCTGCGTGAACATGCTCTCGGCCCCGTGGTGCGTGGGATGAGCGCCGGTAAGCGCCATGATCTCGCGCGACGCATGGGGATTATCGATGAGCATGCACGGCATGAGCAGGTTGTGGTTGAAGGGCTGCCGGCTGCGGATCTCGCGGAAGAACGACGAGTTGAATGCGTCGAACAGGCTCGTCTCGCGGATATTGTCTGTCGCGAAGTGCGTGAAGATGCACGGCTCGACCCAGCCCTCGCTATTGATGTGCATGTAATGCTTGCCGGCGATGCAGCCGTTGACCCAGGGGGCGTCGCCCCAGAAGTCGACCGGGAAGATCGGCTTTGTGTCACGGATGCGATTGATGCCGAGGCGGAACTCGTTGCGCTCCTCGGGCGTGAGCATCATCTCGGTGCTCGGATCGCGACCCACCGGCATGTAGAGGAAGTGCCAGCCAAGCATGGCGCCCTTGGCGGTGAGCGGGTCGACGAACTCGTCGCTGACCAGCGTCCGCCAGTTGTTGCGCGCCACCGTGACCGAGTAGCCGAACAGGACGCCGGCCTCGCCCAGGCGGTCCATGACCTCCATGACCTGCTGGTGAACACCGCGCCCGCGACGGGCGTCGGTCATCTCGGGCGTACCCTCGACGCTCAGCATGGGGGCGATGTTGCCCACCTTGGCCAACTCGTCGATGGTGTCGTCGTCGAGCAGGGTACCGTTCGTGAACACCTGGAAGTAGGAGTCCTTGTTGGCACGGGCGAAGTCGAGCAGCTCGTCGTACATGAACGGCTCGCCGCCTAGCATGGTGTAGAGGTAGACGCCCATGTTGTTACCTTCGTCCACAATCTTCTGAAGCAGATCGCGGTCGAGGTCCTGATCGGGCGAGTACTCGGCTGCGTAGCATCCTTGACACATCAGATTACAACGCATGGTCGGACTCATCAGGATCGTCGTGGGCGCGCACATGCCAGTGGTCTCGATGAGCTCTTTCCGTTTTGCCACGCCGCGAAGAAGTGTATTGACGATAAGACATTCGATGAAGCGTTCGCGGCAACGCGGACTGAGCTTTGACGTGACGTGCCTGGCGATGGTGAGCGCCGGATGGTCGTTCTTGACCTTTTCGGCGACGAAGCGTACTGAGCCCTTGTACTGATCGGGGGTGATCCGCTCGGCAAGCTGGAACGCTTTGACGATCTTTCCCTTGTCGTCACTCGCCGCCAGCTTGAGCATCTGGTTGATCACCTGCCTCTGCACGGCCGTGTAGAGGCCGTCCGTACGGCTCATACTTCTCCTCCTTTCTCTGTTGCACGCCTGTGCCCAACAGACGCGCCGTCGCGGCATGACGATCGTTTCGGGGGACGCCTTCCGCGGTGCCACAAGACGTGGTCCGCACGCACGATACCGACTCCCCCCACGCTCGCTGGGCAACCATGGTGGCAGTCTACCACTCGACCATCGGCCGCGGGTGACGAAGTCCGCCGCCGTGCAGCGCGGCCGCGATACGAGGTTGGCGCCGGCGGCTGGGTCGACGCCGCCGGCCAAGCTGACGACGCCACGAAAGGTTTGCCCCCGTCTTTCGTTGTAGGGGTGAACATAAGGCGACGCCGCGAGCACTTCGGGCGGCACGCGACATCTCCAGCTGCCAGGCTGGATGGCCGGCCGCCCGCGCCGGGTTTTCTGCTCCACAGAAGGCGCGGGCGGCCGTGCCCTTTCCGCGCCCGCACGCCGGCAACGCCAGACCCCACGGCGTCGCCGAGCTGGCCTACACTTCGGCCTGTCAATTCGTCTAGAAACCCTTATCTATCGCGCGCGAGACGCCGATATAGTCACAGAACGACAAAGGCAAACCTGTCGTGAGGCAGGGACGCAAAGCCAGAGGTCTTGATTGGTCAAGATGGCTCGGTTGCCGAACACGGTCTTCGCCACAAGCGAACATCGCCTTCCGCTCCCAGGTCGAGGCCAGCGTCTTTCTGTCGCGCTCCGGGGGAGCCTCAATACGTCCGCCGGCCTTGAGCAAGCCGGTAGGTCGAAGGAGCACTGGTGGAGGCGATGAACATGCGAGCAAGACACCTTGCTATCGCGATCGCGCTACTCTGTTTCCTCGCCTGGCCGGCAACGGCAATGGCGAAGAACGGAAACAGCGAGGCGAGCGCCAAGATCGACACGAGCGTCCAGACGGTCGAGGACGCCACTGGAGACAACGTCGCGGTCCCCGTGATCGTATACGCCCCCGGTGACCTCGGCGACGTACAGAACGTCTTGCCGATGGGCGTAGACGCCACGCAGATGCCCATCATCAACGGCGTGGCCGCGTACCTCACGCCGGACGAGATCCAGACCATGGCGAGCCAGAGCTTCGTCACCGGCATCGTGGCCGATAACCCGGTGTTCGGCTTCGACTACACCAGCTCGATGGACATCACCAACCTCTCCATCGGCCTCGGCAAGGTCGATCCGCCGGCCAATGGTGGCCCCGATGGAGCGGGAGTCACGGTCGCCATTCTCGATACCGGCGTGTCTACCAACACCGACCTCGCGGCCAGCCGCATCGTCGGCTGGAAAGACCTCGTGAACAACCGGCCAACTCCCTACGACGACGCCGGCCACGGCACATTCGTCGCCGGCCTCATTGCGGGCGACGGCACAGCCTCCCTGCCGCTCGACAGTGGAGGGTACGCAACCATGCAATTCCGTGGCGTTGCCCCCGACGCCAACATCGTGGGTATCAAGGTGCTCGACGACGAGGGCTCAGGGCTTGCCTCGACCGTCATTTCCGGCATCGAGTGGGCCATCCACCACAAGAACGAGTACGGCATCCGCGTGCTCAACATCTCCATCGGCGCTGAGCCGGTCGGCCCCGTCAGCATGGACCCGATCGCGCAGGCGGTAGAGGCAGCCTGGCGCAGCGGCATCGTCGTGGTATGCGCGGCGGGCAACGAAGGAGACTCGGGCATGGGCGGCGTGCTCTCGCCCGGCAACGACCCCTACGTGCTCACGGTGGGTGCCGCCGACACCCAGCAGACCGCCGACACCAGCGATGACACCGTCGCCTACTACAGCTCCTGGGGCCCCACGCTCTTCGACGAGACGGCGAAACCCGACGTGGTGGCCCCCGGCAACCGGGTCGTGTCGCTGCGCGTGCCAGGCTCGTACATCGACACTAACTTCCCCGCCAACCTCATTCCGGTGAGCTCCTACGCGCCCACGGCGCCCGCCGGCACCGTCACCAATTACCTCATGCTGTCGGGCACGAGCGCATCGACTCCCGTGGTTTCTGGAGCCGTTGCCCTCATGCTCCAGAAGGACCCCAGCTTGACTCCGGGCGACGTGAAGCTGAGGCTGATGCAGACGGCCGATCCGCTCGCCGGCGCCAGCCCCTATCAGGAGGGTGCGGGTGAGATCGATGTCAGCAAAGCGCTCGCCGACACTGCCACCACCAGCGGCTATGATCTGTCGGCCGATCTGGGCAATGGCCTCACCATCCTGAACCCAGGTGATTACTCTCAGTGGGAGAACACGTATTGGAACAAGTACGGTTGGGTCGGATACCACTCGAACAAGTTCGCCTGGAACAAGTTCCGGTGGACGAAGTTCCGGTGGACTGACGTAGCATGGACGAAGTTCCGGTGGACAAAGTTCCGGTGGACGGACTACCAGGCGCTGAAGTTCCGGTGGACAAAGTTCCGGTGGACCGTGCTCGTGAACGGACAGTGAACGCAGACGCAGTAGACACCGGCAACCGCAGCGAAACGGCCGTGCGCAGGCGCACGGCCGTTTCGCTGTACGTGGTGGTCTGCGCGATGGCCGCGGCGGCCGTGTGCACCGTGGCCGCGTTGCACAATCCCGCCCCCCTCACGGTTGACCTCATCGCCTTCGCCATCCTCGCCACGCTCACCGACCTGCGTGAGATCAAGCTGCCCCTGGTGGGCGATGTGACCCTCTCGTTCGTGCCGGTGCTCGCCGCCCTCATCGTCATGGGCCTCTGGCCCGCCATGCTGGTGGCCGCCGTGAGCGGCGCCACCTCGGCCTGGGTAACGCACGATGCGCAGAAGATCGCCTTCAACGTGGCCAACTACGTGGCGTCGACCTTCCTGTCGGGGCTCGTGTACCTGAGCCTGGCGCCGGCCGGCGGGAGCTTCATGACCAAAGTGCTGCCGACCTTTGGGGCAACGGTGGTCGATTTCGCCGTGCACACCGCCTTGCTGGCCGGGGTGATCGCCCTGGTCACGGAGGTCGGCCCCGTGAAGGTATGGCGGCAGAACTACCAGTGGGCCTTGCCCGGCTACATCGCGGGCTCCACGCTGGCGCTCTTGCTGGCGGGACTCTATCTGTGGCTCGGTGTGCCCGGCATGCTGCTCGCCCTGCCGCCGCTGTACCTCATCTACTACTCCTACGACATCTACGTGAAGAGGGCACGCGAGAGGGTCACCTTCGACGCCGAGCGCGATTCCTTTCACCGCGAGCTGGCCGCATCGTTGGAGCTGCACGACGAGCTGCGCAACGCTCAGCTCAAGGTGGCGGCCGAGATCGAGCGCGCGCGGCGCATCCAGACTGACCTCCTCCCCACCGCGATTCCGTCAACCGAAGGCCTCGAGCTCGCCCAGCGCATCGAGTTCCTCGGCGACATGGGAGGCGACTATTACGACTACATCCCGTTTGGCGACGGCCGTCTGGGCATCGTCTGCGGTGATGTGATGGGCAAGGGGCTCGCCGCGGCGCTCATCATGGCCATGGCACGTTCGTTGCTGCACGACGCCATCGGCCCCGGCAAGCGGCCCGGAGACGTGCTCGCCGAGGTCAACGACGGCCTCACCCGCGACCTCGAGGGCCAGCGCCTGCCCTATTTTCTCACGCTGGTACTGGCCGCTTACGATCCCGGCTCCAGAAACCTGGTGATCGCCGGCGGCGGGCACAACCCGGTGCTCGTGGCCGGCCAGAACGGCGTGCGGCAGGTGCCCTCACGCGGTGCGGCTCTCGGGGTGCGCACCGGATTGCACTTCGGCGAAGACGAAGTCACGCTGTCGGCGGGTGACGCGCTGGCGCTCTACACCGACGGCCTCACCGAGGCTCGAGACCCCCACGGTGAGCTGTTTGGCCTCGAACGGCTGGAGATGGCGCTGGAACGCTGTCATCGGCGGCCACTTGATGAGACACTTGCCCATGTGTGGAGCGACGTTGCCGCCTTTCGCGGGGGCGTGTCGCCCAGTGACGATGCGACGCTGCTTCTCGCGAAGCTCTCGTGAGCGGCCGGCGCATAGTACCGCAGGCCCCACGCCGTACAGGGGAGGAGATGGCTGACTCAACGGCCGAATCACCGGCCTCGCTGCAGGTGTTTCGCTACACGGCCGGCGACGATCGTGTGCGCGCCGTGATCGGCGAGGTTGAGCCGGACCTACCGCAGCAAGATCTGGTGGCCCACGCCGACGAGGCGCTGACGCGCGACACGTTCATGTGCTACGCGGTATCGCAGCCAGACGACTTCGTCGCCGACGAGCTGTGCTTCGTGCCACAGGGCGACCGCTGCGACATCCTGAGCATTCGCACCAACGGCTGGCAGCGTCACCACGGCGATCACCGCCGCAGCCTCGTGGAGATCCTCAACAATCTGGCGGCGGCCGTGGCCTGCGGCAAGCTGCGCATCCTCGACGAAACCGAGGTGCGTGCCCAGGCCGAGGCCGGCGAGCGCGTTCTGCAGTTCGAGGTAGACGACAGTGCTTCGCTGGCCACAGCCCGCGAAGCGGTCGATGCGGTGCTGCAAACGTCGGGCATCGACCAGACCACCCGCCAGCACACGATCCTCTGCATCTCGGAGGCGGTCACCAACATGCTGTTGCACGGCGGCGGCCGCGGAAGCTTGGCGCTGCGCCGCCTGACCGACCGTCTGCGCATCGTGGTGGCCGACACGGGTCCTGGTCTCAACTTCCTCAACTGGATCGAGCCCCCCACCGCCAAGGGACCGGCGTCGATGGGGTATGGTTTCAAGATCATCCTCGACTATCTCGACTCCGTTGGGCTGCACACCGGCCGAACGGGTACCACACTCCTACTGGACCGCAAGACCGACTGAGGCAGGAAAGCATGCTGCAGACAACGATCGCTCCGGGCCCGGCGCCCATCGTCTTCCTGGCCGGCGAGATGGACCTCGACTGCGCCGACGATCTTCGCAAAGCAGTGGCCGAGGCGTCCGTCGGCGCTCAGACGGTCGTCCTCGACTTCGCCAACGTAGAGTTCATCGATTCGTCGGGCACCGGCATCTTCGTGCGTCTCTGCCTCGACATGAAGAGCCAGGGCACCCCGCTCATGGCCCGCAACCTCTCCCCCGCCGTACGCGGCGTGTTCGACATGTTGCGTGTGCGTGAGCTGGTCGGCGACGACGTCTTTCCCGAGTGACCGCGCCGGTGCCGCTCAGGCGCCCCGCAGCGGCCCCATCCCCGAGAGTGTGACCATGGTGGCTGTGTCGCAGCCCGTGCTCACGCTGGCCACGCAGGCCTCACCGCGCAGGTGATCACCTTCGCGCGTGATCATGGTGAGCGACATGCACGAGCCCTCCAGCAGGTGATCGCGGAACTCGCCCGGATCTGAGGGGGAGTGCACGTTCAGGCTCCAGGGCGTCTCCTCACCGTCGTCCTTGACGATGCGGGCGCTGAGAAACCCGATGTCGCGACGGTTGTGTCTGAGTCTGAGGAGCCGCTGTGACCTCACTCCGTCCGCCTTGTCCCGCGTCTCGCCGGCCTGCAGGACGGCCCTACCGTGCCGTCCGCACCGGCCTTCTTCTCACCTCATCGGCGAGGCGCGAGCGATGCTTGAGAACCAGACGGTGTGCCGGCGATAGCCAGCGGGGGGTGCAGGGAGCTTCTGGTGGCGAGGGACAGAATTGAACTGTCGACACCGCGATTTTCAGTCGCGTGCTCTACCAACTGAGCTACCTCGCCACAGGAGAAAGAGGGTGCCCGGAAAGAGCTGCATCATGCTATCGGTGAGGCTATGGCCGGTCAACCGGCCGGCTACGCGAGAGGTTCGAGGCGCGCGCGACGCGGCCACGGCTCTATTGAGGGGTGCGTCTTCGCCGCCCCCCTCGTTAGCCCGCCTGCGGTGGCTAGCCCTCCGACGTATCCAGCTCCGAGCGCCGCTGCACGTCTTCGGGCACCTCTTCCGGCAGGAAGACCTTGATCAGGTCTTTCTCGCGGCCCGGCTGTAGCAGGCAGAGCACGTAGTCGCCGGGCAGGAGCTCGGTGGAACCGCGCACCACCATGGCGCGCCCGGCGCGCACCACGGCGGCCAGCAGCACGCCCTCGGGCAGGGCGATGTCTTGCACGTAGGTATTGGCGAAGGGTGAGCTCTCGCTCACCTCGAGCTCCACCAGCTCCACGTTCTCGCGCCGCAGGCTCATGAGATGTACGAACTTGTGCACCGGCAGCTCGTGCAGGATCATGCGCAGCATCGAGGTGGCCGCACACACCGTGGCGTCGACGCCCAGCAGGTCGAAGGTCGGCTGGTTGAAGGGGTTGTTCACGCGGGCCACGATCTTGGGCACGCCGAACTTCAGCTTCGCCACCTGACTGATGATGATGTTGTCCTCGTCGTCACCGGTCACCGCGACGACCATGTCGGCGCGGCCGATGCCGGCCTTCTCGAGCACCCAGATCTCGGTGCCGTCGCCGAACACCAGAGCGTCTTCCAGCTCCGGCATGATGAGGTCGAAGCGTGTCTTGCGCTGCTCCACGAGAGCAACCTCGTGGCCCAGCAGGAGCAACTGGCGAGCGGTGTTCAGACCCACCTTGCCGCCGCCGATGATAAGCACAAACACGGCTCAGCCCTCCGCTTCCGATTGCTCTATCTGGCAGGTGCGCACCGCGTCAAACAGAGACACGCGTACGTCGCGTGTGGGGCACACCGTGCGAATACCGGCCTGGGCGAAGAGCTCGGCGCGCAACGGGTCGTACACGCGGGCCACCGCGCAGGCGATGCCGTAGCGCTTCTGCGCGATCTGGGCGATCACGATGTTGGTGTTGTCGCCGTCGGTGCAGGCCACGAAAGCCGCAGCCTTCTCGATACCGGCGTTCCGCAGCGAATCCCAGTCGAGGGCGCGCCCGACGATGAACTCGCCGGGAAAGTCGTCGCCGAGAAGGTGGAAAGCATCGGACTCCTCGTCGATGATGGCGACACTGAAACCCTGGGTGACGAGGTCTCGCGCCAAGCCTGAGCCTACGCGGCCACAGCCGGCGATCACAACGTGCATGGTTCACCTCTCAAGATAGTGGCTCGCACTAACCCGTGCCTGCCCGTCGAGCGTGCCTACCGGCGGCTGCCGGCGCCTCGGGAGGTTCAAAGGCCGGCTCCTCAGGCGGGAGCGGCGCGGCCGTGACATCTCCAAGACGGCCGCCGCCGACCGCGGCCCGCTGACCCGGCACCGGCGCCGCCGGGCGCTCTCCGGAGCCGCCGCTCGGGTAGTTCTCCGGCACCAGATTCAGGAGCACCTCGCAGGGCGCGTGATCGAGCACGAAGTCGGTGGTGCGTCCGAAGACGATGTTGCCGACCCTTCTCTTTCTCGTGATGCCCAGGATGATGACCTCCGAACGCCGCAGGGCGGCTTCCTCGACGATCGCGCGCCCGGCCTGCCGCACGGCGACCACATGAGGCGTGAACTTGACCTTGAAAGCCTCGGCAACGCGCGCTGCCGTGGCCAGCACCTGGTCGGCCTTCTCGCGTTCCGCCGTGAGAGTCGCGTCGAGCGGCAGATTCAGAGGCACCTCGATCACGTACAAGGCGTCGATGGACGACTTCTTCTCGGTGGCGAGCTGGCAGGCGAGCACCATCATCTCGTCGCTGACCCAGGTGCCGGTGATGGGCACGAGAAGCTGGTCGTAGTCGATGTCTTCGCTTACCGAGGCCGGCAGCGGCTCCGACTTTACCGTGCGGGTGAGCGAGTAGCCCTTGGCCCGGCGGTACACAACGTACATGACGACGCCGATCACCATCCATGAGATGCCGACGGTGCGTCCCGTGGCGTGCGTAAGCACGACCACCACCCAGACCGTGGCGGTGCCCAGACCGCCCACCACCGCGAGCACGGGGATGCTCGTGTTGCGCACGCGGATATTGATGGGCGAGCGCCATGGGCGGTCGAAGTCGGGCATCTTGAAGCGCAGAGTGACTACACAGAGATGCGCGATCGTGAACGAGATCATGGCACCGAAGGCGTAGAGATCGGCGAGCGCCGCGATGCTGCCTGGGGCAACCAGTATGGCGGCGATTGCCCCGAAGAGCGCGATGGACACGTAGGGCGTAAAACGCTTCGGGTGCACGCGGCTGAGGATCGCCGGCAGTTGCTTGTGTCCGGCCATGGAGTACGCCAGGCGCGACGCGCCGATGATGCCGGCGTTGGTGCCGATGATGAGGATGGTGGCCGCCAGCATGGCGATCCAGGGTGAAAGCACGACCTTCATCCACGCCAGCCCGCCAGGCAGGTTCTGGACGATGCCCTGTAACGGGTCGGCCTCGTAGACGGTGGCGAGCTGCGTGCCCCACAGCTTGGTCACCAACTGGCCGTTCTGCTGAAAGACGGCGCCGGTCGGCTTGATGGGGTCGATCAGCAGGCGACTCGGATTCGTCGTGTCGACCTTCACGTAGACGCTCTGGCTCGGGTTGCTCTTGAGCACCCACGGTCCAGTCTCCGCTTTCTTGCCGGGTGCCGGCTGCACGGGCACCGGCAGGGTCATTCTGGTCTGCAGATTCACGGGCAGCACGTTGTAGTGCACGGTCATCGCCGACAGACCTACCATCGAGATCGCGAAATACACGCCCAGCACGGCCGCCAGCACGTATTTGACGGCACGCGGCACATCGCGACCGGGGTTGGACGACTCCTCGGCCATATTGGAGATGGTCTCGATGCCGGTGTAGGCGACGGTGCCGATGGAGATGCCGTAGATGAGTTGATGCCAGGTGGGCGCCGTGCCCAGATGGATCTGCGTGATCAGGATCTTCGGCGAGAGAAACACGAACAGGCCCACGATGGCGAGGAGCACTTGGGTGCTGAGGTCGAGGATGGCGAGGATGATGTTGATCCGCGCCGCCTCCTTGATGCCCACGATATTGATGGTCACGAGGAAGCCGATGGTGGCTATGCCGCCGATGGAGTTGTACGGCCACAGCTTGAGGATCGGCCAGAACGCCGCCAGATAGTTGGGCACGAAGAACGCCGAGATGGCGATCGTGATGATGTAGTCGAGCATCAGCGCCCAGCCGGCGAAGAAGCTCACGAACTCGTTGAAGGTGTGACGGGCGAAGCTGGACGAACCGCCCGCCTCGGGAAACATCGTGGTCGCCTCCGCGTACGAGAACGCGGTCGTCACGAACAGCAGGCCGGTGAGCATGAACACCACCGGCGTGAGGCCCATCGCGGAGGCCGCCACAACGCCGAGCGCGTAGTAGATCGAGGAGCCCACGTTGCCATAGGCGGTGCTGAACAGGGCCGGAACGCCGAGGACCTTGTGCAGGCCCTGCCCTTCTCTGTGCTTTCTGCGCGCCACGGTCTCTCAGCTCCTGCTCACAAGAAGGTCCACAAACGGACAGCGGCGTACACCACGAGCGCCACACCGGCGAGCAGCTGGATCGACAGCGGCCACACCTCGCCGTAGCTCACGGCGCGCACGATGAGCGCTGCTCCGAGAACCCCCATGAGGACGGCGATGATCTGTTGCGTTCTGTGCATGTGCAAGAAAAGGGCCGGCCCGAGGTCGGACCGACCAGCACGGGCACACTAGCACCCTGTGACGCTCTGTACAAGAGACGCATTAAGGGCAAATAAAGAGGGCGCCAATGCGTCCAGCGGTACGGCGGCCGGGGCAGTACTCGAAGAAAGGGCGCGGCGGGCGGCCGTAGGGCCACCCGCCGCGCCCGCTCGGACGCTGCAAACGATGCGGCTGCGCTTACTTCACAAGGAACGGGATGACGAGCAGGGCCACGATGTTGATGACCTTGATCATGGGGTTGATGGCCGGGCCCGCCGTGTCTTTGTAGGGGTCGCCGACGGTATCGCCGGTGACGGCCGCGGCGTGGGCATCGGAGCCCTTGCCGCCGTAGGCGCCGTCTTCGATGAGCTTCTTGGCGTTGTCCCAGGCGCCGCCGCCGCTGGTCATGGAGATCGCCAGGAAGAGGCCGGTGATGATAGAGCCCATGAGCACACCGCCGAGCACGAGGTAGGCTTTGCTCCAGAATACGAGGGTGACGATGATCGGCGTGAGCACGGGGATGGCGGCCGGGAGCATCATCTCGCGAATCGCCGACCTGGTCACGATGTCGACGGCCCTGCCGTACTCGGGCTTGTCGGTGCCTTGCATGATCCCCGGGATCTCGCGGAACTGCCGGCGCACCTCCTCAACCACCTTGCCGCCGGCGCGCCCCACCGCCTGCATGCACAGCGAGGCGAACAGGTACGGCAGCAGGCCGCCGATGAGCAGACCCACCAGCACCCAGGGCTGGTTGACTTTGAACTGGTTGATGACTCCGGCGCCGAAGCTGCCCTTGAGGTCGTTGGTATACGACACGAAGAGAATGAGGGCGGCAAAGCCCGCCGAACCGATGGCATAGCCCTTGGTGATGGCCTTCGTGGTGTTGCCGACCGCGTCGAGGGGATCGGTAGTGTTGCGCACCTCTTCGGGCAGGTTGGCCATCTCGGCGATACCGCCGGCGTTGTCGGTGATGGGGCCGTAGGCGTCGATGGCGACGATGATGCCGGTCATCGACAGCATGGCCATCACGGCCACCGCGATGCCGTACAGGCCGGGGGTGCCGCCACCCGCGGCAGAGTAGCTGGCAAGAATACCGGCGGCGATCACGAGCACCGGCAGAGCGGTGGACTGCATCGATACGGCGAGGCCCTGGATGATGTTGGTGGCGTGGCCGGTGATGCTTGCCTTAGCGATGCTCTTGACCGGGTTATAGCGCGTGGCCGTGAAGTACTCGGTGATGACCACGATGAGCGCCGTTACGACGATGCCGCTCACGGCACACAAGAAGAGGCGGCTGACGCTCGGGATGCCGGCCGTGCGATACTTCTGGGCGCCCAGCATCCAGTTGGTGAGCGGGTAGAACAGGACGATCGCGATCACGGCGGCGATGGCGAGACCCTTGTACAGGGCATTCATGATGTTCTTGCCGCCGCCCAGACGCACGAAGAACGTGCCGACGATAGAGGCCAGGATGGAGGCACCGCCGAGCACCAGCGGATACGTAACCGCGGCCGTGACGTGCGGCCAGAACAGGTAGGCAAGCAACATGGCGGCGACCGCCGTGACCGCGTACGTCTCGAACAGGTCGGCGGCCATGCCGGCGCAATCGCCGACGTTGTCGCCCACGTTGTCGGCGATGACGGCCGGGTTGCGCGGGTCGTCTTCGGGGATGCCGGCCTCGACCTTGCCGACGAGGTCGGCGCCCACGTCGGCGGCCTTCGTATAGATGCCGCCACCCACCCGGGCGAAGACGCTGATGAGGCTGCCGCCGAAGCCGAGGCCGATCAAGGCCCGCACGGCATGGTCGGCCCAGAAGTGCGTGCCCAGCCAGTAGTACACGGCCACGCCGAACAGCGCCAGGCCCACCACGAGCAGGCCGGTAACGGACCCGCCGCGGAAGGCGACCAGGAGAGCCGGTCCCAGACCCTTCTTGGCCGACTCAGCCGTACGCACGTTGACGCGCACGCTGACCATCATGCCGATGAAGCCGGCGGCGGCCGAAAGGCAGGCACCGACCACGAAGCCCGCGGCGGTCTCCCAGCCAAGGCCCCAGCCCTGCTTGGCGCCGAGAGCGACGCCGATGATGAGGAAGACGACGATGCCGACCATGGCGATGGTGCGGTACTGACGCCCGAGATACGCCTTGGCGCCCTCCTGGACGGCTCCCGCGACCTCGCGCATCTTCTCGTCTCCGGCCGGCAGCGCAAGCAGCCAGCGGATCAGCAGCACCCCGTAAACCACAGCCACAAGGGCGCAGATCACGGCGATGAGCACCGCGTTGTTGGAGAAGAACGAACTCACTTCTCACGGCTCCTTTCTTGGTCCACTTTGTCCGCGGCAAGCCCACTCTCGGGCACACCGCGATCACCTCTCACCCACGGCCGTCTATAACGCCCGTGACCCTGGTCACCGGAAAGACGCGCGCTCGCATGGCGGCCGGCAGCGCGTCAGTGCAGGTACTTGCCGATCAGCAGGTGGAGCTTGTCTTTGGTTGCCGGCGGGATGAGCTCGGCCGGCGTATTGATGGCGAACTCCACCGCGTGGCGACAGGCGCAGTCACGCTCCTGGTCGAGCGCCACGACGACGCGGCGCACGATGGCTTGCGCGGTTTCGACGTTGCGCCGCACGTTGTCGAGCACCTGCTCGAGCGTCACGTCCTCTGCTGATTCGTACCACACGTCATAATCGGTGACCATGGCCATGGTGGCGTAACAGAGTTCGGCCTCGCGGGCCAGCTTGGCCTCTTGGAGGTTCGTCATGCCGATAACATCGAAGCCGAGCTGACGGTAGACGTTGCTCTCGGCGCGCGTAGAAAACTGCGGGCCTTCGATGCACACGTACGTGCCACCTTCGTGCACTGTGGCGCCGGCCGCGCGGCCGTGCTCTACGAGTAGCTCGCTCACGTACGGGCAGAACGGGTCGGCAAAGCCCATGTGCACCACCACGCCGTCGCCGAAGAAGGTGCTGGCCCGCGCCTTGGTGCGATCGAAGAGCTGGTCGGGCACGACGACGTCGAGTGGCTTGAGCTCTTCGCGCAGGCTGCCCACGGCGCTCGCCGAGAGCACGTACTGCACGCCCAGCGCCTTCATGCCCCAGACGTTGGCACGGTAGTTGATCTCGCTCGGGAGAATGCGATGCCCGCGCGCGTGACGGGGAAGAAACGCCACTGGCACTCCATCGATCTCTCCCACGAAGAACGAGTCACTGGGAGCGCCAAACGGCGTGTCGACGGCAACTTCACGAGCGTTGTCGAGCAGCTCGTAGAAGCCTGATCCGCCGATGACACCGACCTTCGCTGAGTCACTGATTGCAGCCACCCATCCCTCCATTCCGATGGTGCGCCGCGCGAAGTATACAGGGCCGCGGGCAACGCACAAGTCCGCTACGCCTGTGTCCGCCTTGCGGATGGACTATCCGTATGGCGAGACGTGCGAGGTGATTCCTGGTATGCTGCCGCAGGCCGGCCAGACCTTCGCGAACACAGGCAAATGCGCACACAGGTATACTGTTTACTCATCATTGCGCCGACGGGCGAACCCGCGCGACGCGTGGCACCTGCCGCGTCAGCTCGAAGCCCCGCCGTCTCTTTCGCACAAAGGAGCGCCAAGGTGCCTAAGAACAAGGTAGTGCCCATCGACGAGGCTATGGCTCACGTGAAGAGCGGCATGAGCATCGCCGTCGGCGGCTTCATCGGCCAGGGCGATCCGCTCACCCTCATCGACTACTTGAAGACGATGGACCTGAAGGACCTCACGATCTACGAGAACGACGCCGGCTACCGCGAGCGCGGCGTCGTCGAGCTCGTCAAGCAGGGCAAGGTAAAGAAGATCGTCGCGAGCCACGTGGGCACCACCCCCGAGATCGGCCGCGCCATGAACGAGGGCCGCCTCGCGGTGGAGCCCACCCCCCAGGGTACGCTCGCCGAGATGATGCGCTGCGGCGGCGCCGGCCTGGGTGGCTTTCTCACCCCCACCGGCGTGGGCACCGTGGCCGCGGAGGGCAAGCAGCTCATCGAGCTCGGCGGGCGCACCTACATCCTCGTGCCGGCGCTCACCTGCGATATCGCCATCGTGCGCGCCCACGCCGGCGACACCTGGGGCAACCTCATCTTCCGTGGCACCTCGCGCAACTTCAACGTGCCGGCGGCGATGTGCGCGGACTACGTGATCGCCGAGGTGGAGAACCTCTACACGCTCGGCGAGCTCGACCCCAATGCCGTGCACACCTCGGGCATCTTCGTCGACGCGGTGGTGCGCGCCAACGTCGAGTACTGCACGTTGCGGGAGGAGAAGTTCAATGAGTAGCCAACGTAGCCAAGCCACCGAGCGGGGCGCCGCAGGGGCACCGCTCATTGACGACCCCAAGCTCACGATCGCCGCCCGGGCCGGCCGGGAGCTCAGAGACGGGCAGATCATCAACCTCGGCATCGGCCTGCCGACCCTGATCGCCAACTTCGTGCCCGAGGGTGTCGACGTGGTCATCCAGACCGAGAACGGCGCCATCGGCGTGGGCCCCGCCCCCGACCCCGGCTGCGAAGACCGCGACCGCGCCAACGCCGGCAACCAGCCCATCACGTTGGTGCCCGGCGGCAGCTACTTCGACAGTGCCACCTCGTTCGCCATGATCCGCGGCGGCCACGTAGACGCGACCTTTCTCGGCACGCTGCAGGTCGACGAGCAGGGCAACATCGCGAACTGGATCGTGCCCGGCAAGATGCTGGCCGGCATGGGCGGCGCCATGGACCTGGTGACCGGCGCCAAGGTCGTCTACATCGTCACCGAGCACTGCTCGAAGGACGGCGCCTCCAAGCTCATGAAGCGCTGCACCTTCCCGCTCACGGGGGCCGGCGAGGCCGACGTGATCATCACCGAGCGGGCCGTGCTGCGCCGCCACCCCGGCAAGGGCTGGGTGCTCGAGGAGGTCGCTGCCGGTTACACGCTGGCCGACATCGCCGCCTGCACCGAGCTGGCCTACACGGTCGCCGACGACGTGAAGCTCGCGGCGTTCGGAGGCGACTGACCGCCGCCGGCAACGGGTGGCACGACTGAGCGGACAGTGCGCGGAGAGCTGCGCGGACGGCTGAGAACTTACGGCGATGGCTGGTGTGCGGTGTACCTGAGGCCTGAGGCGCCCCGCACGGTAGCCCGCCTGCGGCGGCTGGTGCGCATTTTCGGCGGCCGCGTTTCCGGCGTCCGCCCCGGGAGGTATCTCTGGGGTGAAGTCCACCCACGAGGATCACCGGAGCCGGCACATGCCCGAGCTGAAGGAGACGTTCACTCGCAAGGAATGGAAGGGATGCTGCGGCGGTGGCTGCAAGAAGTGCGCCATCGCGCAGGCCTACATCGCCGCATATGGCAAGAGCAAGGGGCTCGAGGTCCTGCGCCAGGACCGCGCCGAGATGCAGACCAAGAAGGCCGGCAAGAAGGCTAGTAAGGCCGCTAAGAAGGCCAAGAAGGCCGACAAGCGCAAGCACGCCGCAACCGGCGCCAAGAAGCCCCGTCCCTGACCCGAGGCCGCCTGCGCGGCCCGCCAGCCTCGTTCAGATCACACGCGGCGCGTTCTGCGCCTGCGACACGTTGCAAAATACAACATGCTGCAGCGTACGCGAACTCTGCGCCGTTGGGAGACTTGAGAGAGCGAGCTGCGACGCTATATCTCTGCGATGACGGCCGCCAGGCGACGACTGAAGTCGTTGCCGGCGATCGTGGGCCATACCTCGGGAAACGTAAGGATCAGGCGCTCCATCTCCTCTTGACGAGCCACCATGTAACGGGCCGCACCCGGCGCAACGATGACTTCGACCGGTCCGGGGAGCGCGTGGCCGCCATGACGCCACGTGCCCCAGGTGAGGTAGTCGCGCAGGATCCCGCTGGTGACGACCGCATCTTGCAGATCGCCAAGGTGGTCCTGCATCCCTTTCACTGCCTTGATCATGGGGCGCGCGCCGGGCCCCAGTACGTCTTCGAAGAACTCCAGCGTATAGCGAAGCCCCTTGCACGCCTTGCGCAACGCGTGGAAGCGCGGCAGGGGCGTCTCGAGCCCGCCGAGCTGGCCCTCAAACGACCATACGAGGGCCATGTCTTTGTAGAGCGCTCCGGGGAGCACCTGGGCCACACGCTGCGGCCGGTGTGCCGCGGCGCCCGGGGCGAGGTGCTCGGCCGGTCCGTCGAGAAGATCCACCGCGGTCTCGACGAAGCGACGATACCCGCGTCCATCGAGGTAGGAGACCAGGTGCTCGCGGCGAAGATCGCGCTCCGCGCCCCAGGCCACGAGAAGGCCGTCGAGGTCGGCGGCCTGCACGCCCGGCAGGGTATCGAGATATGCCTTGGTCTTGATCTGAAAGACATCCAGGTCTCGCACCGCTCCCAGTGTGCGTCCCGTACGACGCAGACCCTTGAGCACAGGACGCATGACGTTCGGATCGAGATAGTCAGCGAACACGCGTAGGGCCATGCGCATGCGGCGTGTGGAGACGCGCATGTCGTGAAGTTCCTCGGGATCCTCCCCCAGGCGCGTGCCCTGCTCGTGCTCCAGCATGCGCTCGAGGTGAAAGCGCAACGTCTTGCGCGCCGCCTCCGTCATCGTGTCGGACGCGAGGACGGCAGGTCGCTTCCCGGCGGGCTTGGCGCCCACGTGGGGTGCCGGATCGGCAAGCGGCTCGGGGAACGGCTCGGCCGCCGCCCCCGTCGCCCCCGTCGCCACGCCGCCCGCGGCGGCGGCCGCCACGACGTCGCGACCGTACACGCCCGCACCCTCCGCGCGATAGCGCGCCAGCCAGTACCGCACGCGCCGGCTGGAGAGCCCAGCACGAGCGCCGGCCGCAGCCTGCGTAAGGCCGTCGTCGAGAGCCAACAGCGCCAGCGCGCGACGCCCGCGAGTGCCCTTCTCGGCGGCGAGCCTCTCATGAAACGCGCGTTCGGCAGGCGGTAGCAAGCGCACGTGTTGGCCGCCCGGCCGGAGACCTTCGCCGGCTGACCGGGGGGCTTCGCCGACGACGTCGGCCTCCTCGCCGGCCTCGACCATGGCGAGCGCCCGGGCAAACTTGGCGCGCGACTCGGGCGTCAGCCCGGGCTCCGCGCGCAACGCGCCGAGCAGCTTCTCGAGGTCCCTCTCGTAGCCCTCGCCGCGCAGCTCCAGCTCGATTTCGTACCAGCGCTGCAGACGAGCTCCCGACGCGACGCTGACATGGTCGAGGCTGAGTTCGGCGACCTCGCGCGAACCGTCGCTCACGCGCCGTGCCAGCCGTTCCTGTTCCAGCGTGAGAAGCGGCTCCAACGAGGCACCGGCACTGAGCTGCTCCACACGCTCGCGCAACGCCCCACGAGGCCACTCGGCGAGAGGCACATCGGCCGCCACCATAGCCTCAAGCTCCTCACGGCGCAGCACACCGCCGGCATCGGTAAGGAGCTGCTTCAGGGTGAGGCGCACGCCGTCGTCAGTCTCCCGACGCCGCAGATAGTAGCCCGCGCCCAGGAAACGCCGGTCGGCGGTGTCGAGAAACGTGTCTCTGTCGTACCGGTGCACGCCGGGCTCGAGCGCGTAGCCGGCCAGCTCCGCCGTCTCGGCCAACCGCGCCAGCACTTCGCCGTCAGCGACCGTGAACTTGGCCTCTATTTCCACGGCTCACTCTCCCCCAAGCTGGGTGGAAGTGAGCAGCCACGCCAGCACACCGCCCCCGGGGCTCACGCTCTCGATGGTGACGAGCGCCAAGGCCCCCTTCTTGAGCTCCACGCGACCGCCACCGATGAGCTCTCCCACCGCTATGCTGAACTCGGGCTCGTGGCCCACCACCATGACACTCGCCGCGTCACCCTGACGGGCGACAATCTTGCCGAGCACGCTCACGCTAAAACCGTGCGCCAGACGCTTGTCGTCCTGCAGCCGATCGAGCATCTCGAGCTCTTCCGCCACGATCTCGGCGGTACGCCGAGCGCGCACCAGCGGGCTGGTGACGATCGCATCCGGCGCGATGCCCATGCCCTTCATGCCGCGCGCCGCACGGCGCACGGCCTGCTCGCCCGCCTCGGTGAGCGGCCGCAGGTCGTCGTCGCCCGGCCATGAGGCACGCGAGTGCGCCTTGCCGTGCCGCAGGAAGTACACCTGCCGGATCATTCCTCGCCCCTCTTGCGCACCGTCTCGCGAGCCTGAGTCACGAACCATTCCTGGCTGTTCAGGGATTCGTCGCCGGCGCCCGGCCAGACATGCTCCCAGGTGCCGTCGGCCTTGAGCACCCGCGTCTTCATGTTGTCGGCCAGGTACGTGCCCAGCACCTCCTCCCGCAGACGTCGCAAGATGCCGCCGTCACGTACTGGAAAGAGGATCTCCACCCTGCGGTTCAAGTTGCGGGGCATGAGGTCGGCGCTGCCCAGCAGCACCTCCTCCTCGCCTCCATTACGGAACCAGTAGATGCGGCTGTGCTCGAGAAAGCGTCCCACGATGCTGCGCTCGCTGATGTTCTCGCTCACTCCGGGCACGCCGGGCCGCAGGCAGCACATGCCGCGCACGTTGAGCTCTACCTTCAACCCCTGCCTGCGAGGCGCGGTACAGGCGGCGAATCATGGGCTTGTCGACCAGCGAGTTCATCTTGAAGATGAGATGGGCCTCCGTGCCGCGCCGGGCGTGCGCTATCTCGCGGTCGATGCGCTCCTCGAGACCGCGCCGCATGGTGGCCGGCGCCACCAGGAACTTGCGGTACTCGCCGCCGGTCGCGTAGCCGGTAAGAGCGTTGAACACGACCGAGGCGTCGGCCCCCAGGTCTTCGTCGCAGGAGAGGTACCCGAGGTCGGTGTACTGCTTGGTCGTGACGCTGTTGTAGTTGCCCGTGCCCAGGTGCACGTAGCGACGGATACGATCACCCTCGCGGCGCACCACGAGCATAATCTTGGAGTGGGTCTTGAGGCCCACCAGCCCATACACCACGTGCACGCCCTCACGCTCCAACGCCTTGGCCCAGCCGATGTTGCTCTCTTCGTCGAAGCGCGCCTTGAGCTCGACGAGGGCGGCCACCTCCTTGCCGTTGGCCGCCGCCTCCATGAGCGCGTCGACCACGGGGGCATTGCGGCCCACCCGGTACAGCGTAGTCTTGATGGCCATCACGTCGGGGTCGGCGGCCGCCGCGGCCACGAACTGAACGACCGGATCGAACGAGTCATAGGGGTGATGCAGCAGGATGTCACGCTGGCGGATGGCAGCGAAGATGTCTGGCCCTTCCACCCCATCCAGGGCCGCCGGCACAGATTGCACGAGCGGCTGGTACTTGAGGTCGGGGCAGTCGATCTGGTCCGCGCCCCAGAGGCTGCTGAGGCCAAGCGGCGAGTCGACCGCGTAGAGATCGGGGTCTTCGAGCTCGAGGTTCTCCTTGAGGATGTCGCGGATGTACTCCGGCATGGTCGTGGAGGTGGTGACACGGATGACCGAGCCAAAGCGACGACGGCGCACGAAGCGCTCGATGGTCTCGAGGAGGTCGTCGGCCTCCAACTCCTGGATGGCCATCTCGGCGTCGCGCGTGACCCTGAACGAGCTCGACTCCAGCACCTCGAGTCCCGGGAACAGCGAGTCGAGGTGCGCGGCGATCACCTGCTCGAGCCAGGTGAACCAGTGCTCACGATTGCAGCCAGAAGCGGGCTCCTCGCCGGCCCCCGGCAGCACCTCCACGAGGCGCGGCAGAGATCCCGGCACTTTGACGCGCGCGAAGCGGCGCTCGCCCGTCTCGTCGCGCACCAGAACGGCGAGGTTATGACTCATGTTGGAGATGTGCGGGAACGGCCGGCCGGGGTCGAACGCGAGGGGCGTGAGCACCGGGAACACCTGTTTCTCGAAATAGCGAGTGAGCGCGGCCTGCTGCTCGTTGTCGAGCTTCTCATGATCGACCAGGTGGATGCCGGCCGCGTGAAGCTCGGGCACCAGGTCGCTGAAGCTCTGGCGGGCGGCCTTCATGAGATCCCAGGCGCGACCGCGCACCAGCGGCAGAAGCTGCTGCGGCGAGTATCCGTCGGCCGACGTATCGGTGACGCCGGCCTCCACCTGCTGACGCAGACCGGCGATGCGCACCATGAAGAACTCACCCAGGATGGAGCCGACGATGCCGACGAACTTGAGCCTCTCCAGCAGTGGGTTCTGTTGGTCGCGAGCCTCGTCGAGCACGCGCTCGAAGAAATCCAGCATGCTCAGCTCGCGATTGATGTAGAGAGCCGGATCGCTCAGATCGGCGTCGCCCTCCCCGGCGCTCGCCGCCGTATCTGTGGCGAACTCCTCGAGGGCTGCCGCGGTGCCGCGCTTCGCGGCCTGCCGCTGGTGGTACTCCTCGGCAGGGTTGTGTTCGTCTGCGTCTCGCATGCCGCCTCTCTTCTGCGGTCCGAGTGGCGCACGCCCGGGCCTGTCGTCGCGGAATGTGGAGTATATGCCCCGATTGTTAGTACCAGGCACTCTTGTAGTGCACTCCTCCGCCGCGCAAGCCGCGCCGCAGCTAGCGCCCACGAAAGCGGCCGCCGGCGGACGGTCTTGCAGACCGGCCGCCGGCGGCCGCGAGCTTCACCTTCGGACCGCTACATGGCGAGGTTCTCTACGCGCTCCACGCCGGGCACCACGTTCTTGAGGTGCCGCTCTACCCCGTTGGTAAGCGTGAGCTGCGACATAGGGCAGCCGCCGCAGGCACCGAGGAGGCGCACCTGGACGGTACCGTCCTTCACGTCGATGAGCTCGATATCACCACCGTCCGCCTGGAGGGCAGGGCGGATATCACCGAGCGCCTTCTCAACTTGCTCCACGATCTCTGTCATTACTGATCACCTCCCCGAGGCTAGCGGGCGGCCACCCGCACCAGGCGTTCGTCGCCGGGAATCGGCCAGGGCCGCGAACGTCACAGACTGCAGCTCCTCGGTGAGGAGCGTCTCGACACCACTCCAGAACTCATGGGTGTCGCAGGCATCGTCGCCGCAGGGTTCTACCCGCTGGCGACATCGACAAAGCAGGATGGGCCCCTCCACCGCCTCATACACCTCACGCACGCTGATGCGCGCCGCCGGACGGGCCAGCATGACGCCGCCCCGCTGGCCCCGCTGGGTGCGCACCAGACCGGCGCGCGCCAAGTCGTGAACCACCTTGGCGAGACGGCTGCTGGGGACGTGCTGAGCCGCGGCGATATCGCAGGTATGCAGCACGGCGCCGGGGTCATGGCGCGCCAGCTCGAACATGGCGCGCACGGCATAGTCGACTTCAGTGGAGAGCTTCACGCCTTCTTTTGTATCCTAATTGGCGGACTATGTCCAGTTTGGCCGCGCCGGGTCAGATCTCGTCCCACGCCCAGATGAGGTTCTCTCGGTGGGTCTGGGCGTACACGTCGTCCACTTGCGAGACGTCGTCGACGAAGAGCTCGACCGGCAGATCCAGATCGTTGCGCCCCAGCCCTGAGTGCTTGGCCTTGCCGACCGCCTCATAGACGCCCACGATGTAGCGCTCGTTAGCGTCGATGATGGTCTTGCCCATGGCCGGCCCGTGGCCGGGCACGATGAGATCGACGGCTAGCTGCTTGAGCTGACGCAGGCTGCGCACCCAGGCCTCGGTGCCATCGCGCTGGGCGAAGCTGGGCAGCGGCCACTCTACCGTGTCGCCGCCCAGCAGAACGCGCGCCTTGGCAAGAAACACGACGATGGAGTCTTCGCTGTGTCCGGGGGTGTGGATGAGATGCACCGTCTCGTCGCCGTCGGCGAAGGTGAGCCGGTCGCCGAAAGTGATGTTGGGCAGCGGAACCCCCTCGCGCGGCGGCAGCGGTATAGACTCGTCGGCCGTGCTACCCTGTGCCTGAATCAGACGCGGGCAGGCGCGCTGCGACACGATGTCGTCGCCGGGGAACGCGGCGTTGCCGTATACATGGTCCCAGTGATAGTGCGTGTTGACGACGACGGTGTGGCGAGGTCCGGCGCGATCGAGCAGCAGGTCGAGCACCGGGTTCATGTCTTGCGGGCGCATGAGGGTATCGACGACGAAGGTCCGGGCCCGCGTGAACGCCACGGTCGACACCGTCGGAAAGCCTTCTGCGGCGATGCGATGGACCCAGATCTCGCCGGCGAGCTGCTCCACATCTCCTCCTGCTCTCTCGCGTTCCCTGCTCTCTGCGTTCGGGGAGAGGCCCCGCTACTGCTACTATGCCCCCCCGGGTGACGCTCAGCCGACTTCGCGGATGTGCTCCGCCGCCTCGGTGAGACGGGTGATGCCGGCGGCGGTGACGGCCCAGGTATTCTCGATGCCCACGGCGCCCAGGTCGGGCAGCACGAACTTGGGCTCCAGGGCGAACACCATGTTCGGCTGTAGCTCGAGGTCGCTGCCGGTGAGCACGGGCAGCTCGTCCAGCTCCAGCCCGACGCCGTGCCCGACGAAGTGCACCTGACCGGCGCCGTAGCCCATGAACGACTCGGCCAGGCCTTCGCCGGCGGCCGCCGCCAGTGCCGCTTCATAGAGGGCGCGGCAGGTCGTGCCGGGGCGCGCCGCCGCGACCACGGCCGCCTGCACCAGACAGGCGGCCTCATAGGCGCGGCGCATCTGCGGCGGAGCCTCGCCGATCACGAACATGCGCGTGAAGTCGGCGATGTAGCCCTCACGCACCGGCACGAAATCGAAGATCACCGGTTCGCGCCGGCCGATGGGCTTGAAGCTCACACCCTGCGCAATCGCCGGGCTGAAGCCGGTGCCGGCTAGCGGCGTATCGAGGTAGCTTGCCGCCGAACCGCTCACTCCGCTGAGAAGCTGACCGTAGAACATCTCCTGGTTGAAGGCACGCATGCGGATGAAGCCCTCATGGCCCAGGCGCCGCGCCTCGGCCTCCACCTTGCCGGCGAATTCCGCCTCGCTGAGCCCCTCGTGCAAGATCTCCGGGATGAGCTCGCACACCTCGTCGGCGAGCGCCGCCGACACGCGGATGCGATCGATCTCCCACGGCGACTTCACGGCACGCTGTCTCACCATGTCGCGACCCACATCGGTGAACTCAGCCTCCGTGAAGAGCTTCTCGAGGCGGCGCAGGTGCGCCACCGGCAGCACATCGAGCTCAGCGCCCAGGCGCCGCGGCGCCCGGCCGTAGCGCGCCGCCACCAGCGCCGGCAGATCGCGTAGGCCCGGAAGCTCGACGATCGCCCCGCGTGCCTCCAGGGGCGACTCCAGGCGGGCCCGCGCGGCGAGCTTGCGCACGAACAGCGTGGCCTCGCCTCGCGACGGCACGTAGAGATACGACTGCTGGACGGTGCCGCTGTAGTAGTAGAGGTCGGCGTTCTGCGTGACGATGGCGGCATCGAGGCCGCGAGACTCGAGCGTGGTCTGCAGGTCGGCCAGACGGGCCGCGATCTCCGCGGTCGGCACCAGGCCGGCGCCGGGGGCCACGAGCGGCGGTTGTGTCACGACATCTCTTCCGAGGCGTTGAGAATCGGACCGCGGCCGGTCAGGCGATGAAGGTCGTCACGCGCCACCAGGTGAGCACGATCAGGATCGCGATGATGACGAGCACACCGACGGCATCGACCGTCCCGAAGCGCCCCCGGGCGTCCTTGCGCCCGCCCAGCATGATCGCGAACATCGTCGCGGTGCCGCCGACGAGGCCGCCGATATGCGCCTGCCAGGAGATTCCGCCTGTGAACGAGAAGGCTAGGTTGATCACAATCAGGAAGACGATGTTGCCGAGCACCGCGCGCGACTGAAAGTCGTGGCCGCGGTTCAGAAACGCGTGCAGGGCGAGCGCCCCGAACAGACCGAAGATGGCGCCCGAGGCGCCCACGTTGGTCACGTCCAGGGGCGCCACCAGGAGGATGAGCACCGACCCGGCAAAGCCGGCCACGAAGTACACCACGAGGAACTTTCCGCGGCCGATCGCCCTCTCCAGGTAGTTGCCGATCACCCACAACGCCCACATGTTAAGGCCGATGTGCAGGATGCCGTTGTGCAGGAACATGCTGGTGAACATGCGCCAGTACTCATGCTGCTGAAGAACCTGAAATGGCGCGAGCCCGCCGAGATCGACGGTGGAACCCGCCCGGCTGCCGCCAAACAACGTGGAGTAGCCGGTCACCAGCTCCACCAGGAACACGATGGCGTTGATCGCGACGAGTGCCCTGGTAACCGGCGCTCCCCGACCCGCCACCGCTCCGCCCGCACCCCAGCGGCCGCGGATCTGCCCGCGAGTGACCACCCTGGCGCGGCTCCCGCCGACACGCTGCTCACGCACGCACTCGGGGCAGCGAAAGCCCACCGCCGCCGGGATCATGCACTCGTGGCAGATCGGTCGCCCGCAGTTGGCGCACGACACGCCGGTCTCCCGATCAGAGTGCCGGTAGCAGTGCTTGACCTCGAGGTCGTCAGGCATGTGCGTCTCAAAGTCGGGCGGCAATTGATCTCCGGCGGGAGGCTCCGGGGACTGGGGCGGCGGCCAATCGGGAGGCTGCGGCGTGATGCTCATCAGCGGTTCTCTACCGTTTGAGGGATGCGCCCAAACAGGTCGCGCAGCCAGCCCGGCATGGGGATTGCCCGGCCGCTGTCGCGTTCGCATACCGCCAGGCGCGTCCAGCCGATGACCAGCAAGAGCCCGTCACGCGTGACCTCGTAGTCGAAGGCGAACGACGCCGGGCCGAGGGACTCCACGCTCACCGAGATATCGAGCAAGTCGTCGAGGCGCGCCGGACGGATGTACTTCAGGCGCGCCTCCACAACCGGCAGCAGCACGCCCGCGGCCTCGATCTCAGTGACAGGGCGCCCCAGGGCGCGCAGCAGCTCCACGCGTACGACTTCGAAGTACGTGAGGTAGTTGGCGTAGTACACCACGGCGGCGGCATCGGTCTCCGCGTGGCGTACGCGTACCTGCGTGGTAAAGCGGGGCGCTGGAGGCTCGCAAGTGCTCATGGCGCGAAAGTGTAGCACGCGCGCGGCCACTCGGATCCGGCGCGACGCGAGCGTCTGCGGCTCGGACGACACTCCCTGAGACGACGGGCCGGGGCGCCCGAGGCGCCCCGGTCCGTCATGCCCTCGATCGTGGTAGAGCCGCTGCCCTGTGATCAGGCGAATGCCACCTTGGCGCATTCGTCGAACACGTTGAGGGCCACATCCATGTCGGCATCGGGGATGTTCAGCGGCGGCAGGAAGCGCACGCAGTTGCCGAACGAGCCGGCGCCCATGAGGATGAGGTGGCGCTTGGAGGCCTCGGCGATGAACTTCTTGGCCACGGCCGCGTTGGGATCTTTGGTGCCCGGCAGCACGCACTCGATGGCGCACATGAGGCCCTTGCCGCGTACCTCGCCGATCACCGGGTACTCGGCCTGCTTGTCGGCGAAGAACTTCATGAGCTTGTCGCCCTGACGAGCGGCGTTCGCGAGCATACCGTCTTCGACCATCGCGTCAATGGTTGCGACGCCGGCGGCGCAGGCCACGGCGTTGCCGCCGAAGGTGCCGCCCATGGAGCCGGGCAGGCATCTGTCCCACAGCTCGGCACGGGCCGCGATGGCGGCCAGCGGGTAGCCGCTGCCGATGCCCTTGGCTATGGTGATGATGTCGGGCTTCACGCCGTAGTGCTCGTGGCAGAACCACTTGCCGGTGCGGCCCATGCCAGCCTGGATCTCGTCGATGATGAGCATGCAGCCGATCTCGTCGGCGATGGTGCGCAGCCCCTGCATGAACTCCTTGGTGGGCACGATGAAGCCGCCCTCGCCCTGGATGGGCTCGACGATGATGGCTGCCACGTCGTCGCCGTAGATCTCGGAGCGCAGCACCCGGCGCACGTCGTCGAGGGCGTACTCGGTGGGGTCTTCGCTGGCCGGCGTACGGAACGGGTAGCAATACTTCGCGTGGTAGATGCCGCCGTTGAGAGGCTCGTGATGGCCGCGATAGTGCACGGCCGAATCGGTGAGCGCCATGGTGAGATGGGTACGGCCGTGGAAGGCGCCCTGGAAGGCGATGATGCCCGGGCGCCGGGTGGCCTGCTTGGCTAGCTTCACGGCGTTCTCTACGGCCTCGGCGCCCGAGTTGCCGTACATCACCTGGTCCATGCCCTCGGGCAGAATCTCGACGAGCTTCGCGGTGAGGTCGAGCATGGGCTGATGCCGGTAGATGTTCATCTGCGCGTGCGGCACCTTGGCGGCCTGCTCCTGCACAGCCTTGACAACCTTGGGGTGACAATGGCCGGTGTTCACCACGGCGATGCCGACCACGAAGTCGAGCCACTTGCCACCGTCGGTGTCGTAGATCCAGCTCCCCTGAGCGTGATCGACCACGATGGGCGCGACCGGCGTGAGGAAGTGCGGCATATGCTGCATGTGCGCGGGTTTGTCGGTAGTCGCTTGCGTCATGGACGAACCTCCAAAGAAGACCGTGCTCCGGTTCTGAGACGGCGCGGCGTGCGGGTGTCGCGGCGCCGGTTCGAGGCGATCACACCGGCTCACGACTGCTGCCGCCGTGAGCGCCGCTGCTCTCCTCCAGTGTCGCAGCGATACTACCAGACCGCGTCGCCACTGCGCGTGCCAAGGGTCGCACGCGAGACCCGTCTGACAGGCTCCATTTGGCCATCTTGTCCAGCTTTCGGACGGTTGACACAAGACCTCTCCGGAGGGAGAATCGTGACGAATTTCACAGCGTTCGTTCCGTAACGAATTGTCCGACGCCGCGGAACGTTCTTCGAACCGGAGCCGGGAGGCGACGTGGTATCGCGCAAGACAGTGTCGCGCATGAGCCGCTACCGCCGGCTGCTCGCGTCGCTGCGCAACGAGGGCGTGCAGAGCATCTACTCCCACGAGATCGCCCGCCACGCGGTGGTGAGCGCGGCCCAGGTTCGCCGCGACCTCATGGTCATCGGCTACTCCGGCAGCCCCAACAAGGGATACGACGTCGAGGCCTGCATCAGGAGCATCGGCAGCTTTCTGGACGGTCCGCTGCGTCAAGAGGTGGCTCTGGTGGGGGTCGGCAACCTGGGGCGTGCGGTGCTCTCGCACTTCGCCGGCAAGAGCCCTTCGGTGGCCATCGTGGCGGCCTTCGACGTCGACCAGAATCTCACCGACACCACGGTCCACGGATGCCGCTGCTTCGCCGCCTCGCGCATGGAGAGCCTGGTGCGCGACCTGGGCATAGAGATCGCCGTTCTGGCGGTGCCGGGGGCCGCCGCTCAAGAGTCCGCCGACACGCTCGTACGCGCGGGGGTGAAGAGCCTCATCAGCTTCGCTCCGGTGCCGCTTCATCTGCCCAACGACATCTTCGTCGAGTACATGGACATGACGGCGGCCCTCGAGTCGGCCGCCTACTTCGCGCGGCTCGGCAGCCGCGATGAACCGCAGGTCGAAGGCGGCGCCGACATGGCGCCGATGGTCAAGCAACTCGAAACACTGCTCGCGAGGTCCAAGATGAAACTCGAAGATCTGGCTCGTGAAATAGGCGCCCGCGTGCTCACCCCGGGCAAACCCGGCGGCACCGACATCGCCCGCATCTACGCCGGCGACCGCGTGAGCGATCTGCTCAACGAGGCCTCCGACAAGACCTTGCTGGTGAGCAACCTGGCGAGCGTTCAGATGCTGCGCGTGGCCGAGCTCATGGACGTGCCGGGCATCTGCTTCGTGGGTGACATTCAGCCCGCGGCGGAGGTGATCGACCTGGCCAAGGCCAGCGGCACCCTGGTGCTGGTATCTCCCGTCGGCGTCTTCGAGACCTGCGGACTCATCTATCGGCACCTCGGCGGAGAGCCCGCGGCCTGACGTGGAACACCTGGCCTACACCATCAAGAGCGGCGATTTCGCCGCCGCCGGGGCGGCCTCGCGCGACCTGAAGCAGCACCTCAAGCGCATCGGCGCCGAGAGCGACGCCGTGCGGCGCGCCATGATCTCGGCCTACGAGGCCGAGATGAACGTGGTCATTCACGCCGCCGGCGGGCACCTGGAGGCCACCGTGAGCGACGGCCAGCTGGACGTTGAGGTGGTCGACCGCGGGCCGGGCATCGCCAACGTCGCCAAGGCAATGCGCGAAGGCTGGTCGACGGCGTCGGCCGAGGCCCGCGCGCTGGGCTTCGGCGCCGGCATGGGGCTGCCTAACATCGAGCGCAACAGCGACCGCCTGCAGGTGACCTCCACGGTCGGCCAGGGCACGCGCGTGAGCTTCTCCATCATGCTGCGCCCCGCGGCCACCGACCAGGGCGCGGGGCCCTCGTCGCTGGGCATCGTGGCCGAGCTCTGCCGTGACTGCCGCCACTGCCTGGTCGCCTGCCCCACCACTGCGGCACGCGTGCGCGACGGGCACCCGTCGGTGCTCGACCACCTGTGCATCGATTGCACCTGCTGCATCGCCGCCTGCGCTCCTCGGGCGCTTACGCTCCTCGACACTTCGGACGGGCTCGCCGGCGGCCCCGACGCGGTGCTGGCCGTGCCGCCGGCGCTGCTCGCCGGCTTCGGCGGCCACAGCGCCGACACGGTACGCGAAGAGCTCCTCGGGCTCGGCTTCGCCGAGGTCGTCTCGGTGCACTCCTACGAAGACGAAGTGCGCCACGCGGTGCTCGATCTGGCCGCCGCGGGCGAGCTGCCGGCCCCGGTGATCTCGCCGGTGTGCCCGGCCGTAGTGAACCTCATCGAGGTCAGATTCCCGTCGCTCCTCAGTCATCTGGCGCCGCTCGCCTCGCCCTGGGAGGCCTTGCAGCGTCACCTCGGCGAGCGCGACGTCACGTACGCGGTCTCGTGTCCCAGTCAGCGCACGGCACTGCTCGCCCAGCAGCCCACCGCCCAGCGCCGCACGGTCACGGTACGCCTGGTGCGTGAGGCAGTCCTGCCGCGCCTGGCCGCGCGCCGCCCGGCGCCCGGCGGCACGCCGGCGCCGCGGCCGCAGGCAGCCGGCGCCGACGACCTGCTGGTCATCTCAGGGGTGTCTCATGTGCTCGCCGTGCTCGAGCAGATCGAAGACGGCAGGCTGGCCGGCGTCTCCGCCGTGGAACCTTTTGTCTGTGACGGCGGCTGCTTCGGCTCGCCCCTGCTGGGCGAGGACGCCTACGTAGCCGCCTGGCGCTGGGGCGCCGCCGCGGCCTCCAGCGCGGGCCTGGCGCGCGCCTATGAGCGCGCCCGCGCCTACCGGCCGCGACCCGGCATCCGTCTCGATGCCGACATGGCGGTCGCCATCGGCAAGCTCGCGGCACTTGACGCCGAGACCAAGGTGCTTCCCGGCAAAGACTGTGGCGCGTGTGGTGCCCCCACGTGCGCCGCGCTGGCCGAAGATATCGTCATGGGGCGCGCTGGGCGCGCGCTCTGCCCGTACGTGGTCCCCAAGGAGGAGAGCGCGCCATGAAGCTTGACGACATCGTCCACGAGCTCGGTCTGGCCGAGCTCACCCCCGCCGTGAGCGGCAACCACGACGCCGAGATCGATCGTGGCTACGCCAGCGATCTTCTGAGCGACGTGCTCGCGCACGCCCCCGAGGGCGGTCTGCTGGTCACGCTGCAGGTGCACCTGAACGTGATCGCCGTGGCGAGCCACGCAGAGCTTGCCGCGGTGATCTTCGCCGGCGACCGCCGCCCGGACGACGAGGTGCTGGAGAAGGCCGCCGCCGAGGGCCTCTCGCTCTACTCGAGCCCCGCCGACACGTTCGAGATCGTCGGCCGTCTGTACGCTCTGGGCGTGAAGGGAAGCCGTGCGTGAACGTCTGCCTTGCAGACTTGCACGTGCACACCGCGCTCTCGCCCTGCGCGGCCGCCGAGATGACGCCGCCCACCATCGTCGAGACGGCGCTGGCCGGCGGCCTGCACATGATCGCCATCTGTGACCACAACAGCGCACGCAACACCGCCGCCGTGCAGCAGGCGGCCGGCGAGCGCCTCGCGGTGCTCGCCGGCGTCGAGATCACGTCGCTCGAGGAGTGCCACGTAGTGGGCCTCTTCCCCGACGCCCAGACGGCCGGAGCTGCCGGCGCCGAGATCGGCGCCGGCCTCCCGCCGGCCGCCGACGGCTACGCCCAGTTCTTCGGCGAGCAGCACGTGCTGCGCGCCGATGGCACGGTCGCCGGCCAGGAGGAGCTCGCCCTGGCCATGGCCTCTCGGCTCACCGTGAACCAGGCCGTGGCGCTCGTCCACCGGCGCGGTGGCCTGGCCCTCGCGGCGCACATCGACCGCCGGTCGTTCGGGGTTATCGGTCAGCTCGGCCTCTTCCCCGCCGACGCGGGCTTCGACGGCGTCGAGCTGTCACGCCACGTGGCGCCGGGGAGCGCGCGCGAGGCCGAGTTTCGCACCTACGGCCTGCCGGTGCTGCATTCATCGGACGGCCACTATCTGGCCGACGTGGGCGCGGTCCACACCGTGCTGCATGTGAAGCAGCCGAGCTTCGCCGAACTCGTCCTCGCGCTGCGTGCGCAAGGCGGGCGGAGCGTAGACGATGCATGACCTTTCGCTCTATCTGCTCGACATCCTCGAGAACTCGGCGCGCGCCGGGGCGACTCGCGTGACGATGAATATTGTCGCCGCCCGCGCCGCCGACACGCTCACCATCGCCGTGGAGGACGACGGACCGGGCCTGCCGGTAGAACCGCAGCAGGCCCTCGACCCCTTCTTCACCACGAAGCAGAACAAGAAGACCGGCCTGGGGCTCAGCCTCTTTCGTCAGGCGGCCGAGGCCGCCGGCGGCGGGCTCAGCGTGGGCCGTTCGGCAGCCTTGGGGGGCGTCGTCGTACGCGCCTGGATGAGCCTCGCCAACGTCGACCGTCCACCGCTAGGCGACGTCGCCACCAGCATCCTCACGATGGTCGCCACCAACCCGCAGATCGAGTTCTCGATCGCCTGGACGGACGGCGCCGCACGCCTCTCGCTGCGTGGCGGCGAGCTGGTCGGGCAGCTCCCGGCGCTCGTCGCCCGCCAACAGGCAGTGCCTTGAACGACATCACCTGCGAAGCGGATCGCAGTTTACTCAAGCGAAGGAGAGCCGAATGACTGATGCAGTGAAGACGTGCGGCTGCGGCTGCACCGAGGAGCCGACGGAGGAGGAGCTCCTCGCGCGCCTCGACGCGGTCATCGCCGAATACCGCGGCAAGCCCGGCGCCCTGATCCCGGTGCTGCAGCTCGCCCAGGGCATCTTCGGGTACCTGCCCGAGGTGGCCCTCAAGCACATCGCCAGGGAGTTGCGCAAGCCCTACAGCGAGGTCGCCGGGGTAGTGGGCTTCTACTCGTTCTTCACCACGGTGCCGCGTGGCAGACATCTCATCCGCATCTGCATGGGCACCGCTTGCTACGTGCGCGGCGGCGTGCGGGTGCTCGACGCCTTCAAGAAGGAGCTCGGCATCGACATCGGCGGCACCACCGAGGATCGCCAGTTCTCTCTGGAGATCGCACGCTGCTTCGGCGCCTGCGGTCTCGCCCCGGTGATCACCGTAGACGACGACGTCCACCACCGTGTGAAGCCCAAGCGCGTCAACGACATCCTCGCCCAGTACGCCGAGGAGCTGGTGGCGGCCGAGAGGAGCGCATGACCATGGCCGACAAGATCGCGAGCCCAGACCAGCTCAAGGCTCTGGCGCAGAAGGCCAAGGCCGACATAGACCTCCGTCAGGGTCGCAAGGAGACGCAGGTCACGGTGCACATGGGCACCTGCGGCATCGCCGCCGGCGCGCGCGAGATCGTGGCTGCCTTCCTCACCGAGCTGGCGGTCTCGGGCGTGACCTCGGTGAGCCTGCATCAAACCGGTTGTGCCGGTCTCTGCGAGGAGGAGCCCATGGCCACGGTCACCACGGCCGGCGGCACCATGTATCGCTACGGCCTGCTCGACAGGAGCAAGGTGCAGGCGATCGTGAAGGACCATCTGGTGGGCGGCACCCCCGTTGCCGCGTACCTGATCAAGACTTGAGAGCGAGTGACACGACTATGGCTGACACAAGAGCACACTTTCTGATCTGCACCGGCGGCGGGTGCATCGCCTCGGGCGCGCTCGAGGTGAGCGCAGCGATGCGCGCCGAGCTCGTCAGGCGCGAGCTCGCCGACGAGATCGAAGTCATCGAGACCGGCTGCCTCGGCCCCTGCGTGCAGGGCCCCGTGGCGCTCGTGTACCCCGACGGCGTCTTCTACCAGAACGTCCAGGTCGCCGACGTGCCCGAGATCGTTGAAGAGCACCTCCTCAAGGGCCGCCTCGTCGCACGCCTGGTGAGCCACGCGCCGGGCACCGAGAAGACTCAGGCCGAGATGAGCGACATCCCGTTCTTCAACCGTCAGGTGAAGATCGTGCTGCGCAACTCGGGCATCATCGACCCGCTCAAGATCGACGAGTACATCGCCCGCGAGGGCTACCAGGCGCTGGCCAAGGCGCTCACCGAGATGACTCCCCAGACGGTCGTCGACGAGGTGCTCGCCAGTGGCCTGCGCGGCCGCGGCGGGGCCGGCTTTCCCACCGGCATGAAGTGGCGCTTCGCCCAGCAGCAGAGCGCGGACGTCAAGTTCATCCTCTGCAACGCCGACGAGGGCGACCCGGGCGCCTTCATGGACCGCTCGGTGCTCGAGGGCGACCCGCACTCGCTTATCGAGGGCATGGTGATCGCTGCCTATGCGATCGGCGCCCATCAAGGCTACGTGTACGTGCGCGCCGAGTACCCCCTGGCCGTGGAACGCCTGCAGCACGCCATCGACCAGGCCCGCGAGTACGGCCTGCTGGGCAGCGACATCATGGGCAGCGGCTTCGCTTGCGACCTCGAGATTCGCATGGGCTCCGGCGCCTTCGTCTGCGGCGAAGAGACGGCGCTCATGACCTCCATCGAGGGTCACCGCGGCGAGCCGCGCCCGCGCCCGCCGTTCCCGGCGGTCAAGGGCCTCTGGAACAAGCCCAGCGTGCTCAACAACGTAGAGACCTTCGCCAACATCGCCCCCATCATCCTCAGAGGCGCGGCGTGGTACGCGAGCACGGGCACCGAGAAGAGCAAGGGCACCAAGGTGTTCGCCCTGGGCGGCAACGTGCAGCACACGGGCCTCGTCGAGGTGCCGATCGGCATGCAGCTCGGCGAGCTGCTCTATGAGGTCGGCGGCGGCATCCCCGGCGGCAAGGCCTTCAAGGCCGCGCAGCTCGGCGGTCCTTCCGGGGGCTGCATCCCCAAGCAGCACCTCAACGTGCCGGTCGACTACGAGTCGCTGCAGGAGCTGGGCGCCATCATGGGCTCGGGCGGCGTCATCGTCATGGACGAGGACTCGTGCATGGTCGACATCGCGCGCTACTTCCTCGACTTCATCCAGGACGAGAGCTGCGGCAAGTGTCCGCCCTGTCGGGTGGGCACCAAACGGATGCTGGAGATCGTCACGCGCATCTGCCACGGCGAGGGTGAAGAAGGCGACATCGAGCGGCTCGTGGCCCTGGGCACGACCATCGGCCAGACCGCTCTGTGCGGCCTCGGCCAGACGGCGGCCAACCCCGTGCTCAGCACCATCCGTCACTTCCGCCACGAGTACGAGGCCCACATCAAGGATCACTACTGCGAAGCCGGCGTGTGCACGAGCCTGTTCAAGGCGCGCTGCTCCAACGCCTGCCCCGCGAGCGTGAACATCCCCGGCTTCGTGAGCCTGGTGGGTGAAGAGCGCTACGATGAGGCGCTCAAGCTGCATCGCGAGCGCAATCCGCTGGCCAGCGTGTGCGCCCGGGTGTGTTTCCACCCTTGTGAGAGCAAGTGCCTGCGCGCCGGCCTCGACGGCCCGCTGGCCATCCGTCATGTGAAACGTCACATGGTGGAGCAGGAGAAGGCGCCGCAGCTGCCCGAGATCAGGGTCAGCGCCGAGAACGCCGCCCGCAAGGTGGCCGTGGTGGGCTCCGGGCCCGCCGGCCTCTCGGCGGCCTACTTCCTGGCGCGGCTCGGCTACCGGCCCGTGGTGTTCGAAGCAGAGGCGAGGGCGGGCGGCATGCTGGTGCAGGCCATCCCGGCCTACCGCCTGCCGCGCGCCGAGCTCGAGCGCGAGGTGAAGATGATCGCCGGCATGGGCGTGACCTTCGAGTACGGCAAGGCGCTGGGTCGCGATTTCACCCTGCAGAGCCTCAGAGACCAGGGCTACGAGGCCGTGTTTGTTGGCATCGGCGCCCCGCAGGGAGCCAAGATCGGCGTTCCCGGTGAAGACGGCGAGGGCGTATACGACGGCCTCTCGTTCCTCAAGCAGTACAACCTCGGGGGCAGCGCGCCCGCGGCCCGGCGGGTGGCCGTGATCGGCGGCGGCAATGCGGCCATCGACGCCGCCCGCACCGCCCTGCGTCTGGGCGCCGAGTCGGTCAAGATCCTCTACCGCCGCACGCGCGCGCAGATGCCCGCCTGGGGCGACGAGATCGATGCCGCCGACCTCGAGGGCATCGAGATCATGACTCTGGTGGCCCCCGAGGAGATCGTCCGCGATGCCGCCGGCAAGGTCACCGGCGTGCGCTGCCAGGAGATGGCACTGGGTGAGTACGACAGGAGCGGCCGTCGCCGTCCCGTGGCCGGCCACAACCCCGAGCTCGTGGTGGAGGCCGACACGGTCATCGCGGCCATCGGCCAGCAGCTCGACGCACCGGCGATCATCGACGGTACCCCCGTCGAGCTCAATCGCTGGGGCTACCTCGCGGCAGACCCCAACACCGGCCAGACGTCGGTGGACTGGGTGTTCAGCGGCGGCGACGACGCCACCGGCCCGTCCTCGGTGGTCGAGGCGATCGCCGCCGGCGAGCGTGCCGCCGCCGGCATCGATGAGCTCCTCAGCGGCGCCAACCACGCGTTCTGGCGCCGCGACGTCGAGCCGCCCGTGTGCTTCGACCCCGACATCGACCCGGCGGAGATGCCGCGACACGAGGTCGAGGAGCTGGCAGTGGCGCAGCGCGTCACCAACTTCGACGAAGTCGAGCTGAGCTGGGCCGCACCGGTAGCCGTCGCTGAGGCGAAGCGCTGCCTGCGCTGCGACTACGGCAAGTACTGCTCGTGAGCAAGGAGAGCAAGAGAATGCCAACCCTGACCATTGACGACATCAAGGTCGAGGTGCCGGAGGGCACCACGGTCCTTCAAGCCGCCCGCCAGGCCGGCGTGAAGGTGCCCACCCTCTGCCACCTCGACGAAGTCCAGGCCATCGGCGCCTGCCGCGTGTGCCTCGTCGAGGTGCAAGGCGCGCGCACGCTGGTGGCCTCGTGCAGCCAGCCCGCCGCCGACGGCATGGTCGTTAAGACCAACACCGGCAAGGTGCGCGACGCCCGCCAGATGGTCGTCGAGTTGCTCCTCTCGGAGCACGACGGCGATTGCCAAGTGTGCGCCCGCTCGGCCGACTGCGAGCTGCGCAGCCTGGCCCTCGACTTGGGCATCGGCGAACTCCGCTACCGGGGCGAGAAGACCTTCAAGATGATCGACGACAGCACGCCGGCGCTGGTGCGCGACACCGGCAAGTGCATCGCCTGCCGCCGCTGCGTCACCGTGTGTAACGAGGTCCAGAGCGTGGGCGGCCTGTACGCCCAGGGTCGCGGCTTCAGCACGCTCATCGGTCCGGCCTTCGGCCAGAACCTCTCTCAGGTGGTGTGCGTACAGTGCGGCCAGTGTGCCGCCGTGTGCCCGGTGGGAGCCATCACCGAGCGCAACCAGATCGACCAGGTATGGGACGCCCTCGAAGATCCCGCCAAGACCGTCGTGGTGCAGACCGCGCCGGCGATTCGCGCCGCTCTGGGCGAGTGCTTCGACTACGCCCCCGGCACGCTGGTGACCGGCAAGATGGTCGCCGCTCTACGTCGTCTGGGCTTCGACGCCGTGTTCGACACCAACTTCGCCGCCGACCTCACCATCATGGAGGAGGGCACCGAGCTGCTGGTGCGGCTCAAGAAGGCTCTTGTCGACGGCGAGTCGGTGGCGCTGCCGCAGTTCTCGAGCTGCTCGCCGGGCTGGATCAATTACATGGAGCACTTCAACCCCGACATACTCGACAAACTGAGCAGCTGCAAGAGCCCGCAGCAGATGTTCGGGGCGCTCGCCAAGACCTACTACGCCGAGAAGATCGGGGCAGCGCCGGAAGACATGGTCGTGGTTTCGGTCATGCCGTGCACCGCCAAGAAGTTCGAGGCGGCGCGGCCGGAGATGGACGATAGTGGCGTGCAAGATGTCGACATCGTGCTCACCACCCGTGAGCTGGGCGCCATGATCAAGCAGGGGGGCATCGACTTTCGCAGCCTGCCCGACGAGAAGATGGACGCTCCCCTGGGCATCAGCACCGGGGCGGCCGACATCTTCGCCAACACGGGTGGCGTCATGGAGGCGGCGCTGCGCACGGTCTGGGAGATCGTCACGCAGACGCCGTTCCCCTTCCCCAACCTCCACGTGGAGCCCATCATGGGCCTCGAAGGCGTGAAGGCGGCCACCGTGAAGATCGCAGGTGCCAAGGGCGACTGGGCCTTCCTCGAAGGCGTCGACGTCAAGGTCGCCGTAGCCAGCGGCCTGGGCAACGCCCAGAAGGTCATCGACCAGGTGAAGAACGGCGAGGCCGAGTATCACTTCATCGAAGTGATGACCTGCCCGGGAGGCTGCATCGGCGGCGGCGGGCAGCCACGCTTCACTACCAACGAGGTGCGCGCCCAGCGCAGCGCCGCGATCTACGCGGAAGACGAGCATCGGGAGCTGCGCAAGAGCCACGAGAACCCCTTCGTCAACGCGCTATACGAGGTGTACCTCGGGGCGCCCTGCGGCGAGATCTCGCATCACCTTCTGCACACCCACTACTTCGCGCACGACCGCGTGTGAGACGCGAATGATCCTAGAAAACCCCGCAGCGGGGCGCTCGCCGGCGCCCCGCTGCGCCGGGCCCTTCGGCCCGGAGGCCGGCCCCAGGGAGCCCTGCGGCCGGCCGGGCAACCCAGCGGAGATATACTGGGAGCACACAATGACCGTTGACCAGGCCCTCATACTGATCGTCGACGACGACTACGACTTCCTCGAGATCAACCGCTACATACTCGAGACGGCCGGTTACCGCGTCGCGACCGCCACCAACCCCTCCGAGGCCGCCGCGCGCGTGACCGCCGAGACGCCCGACCTGGTCATCACCGATCTCATGATGACGAGCGTCGACGCAGGCTTCACCTTGGCGGCTCAGCTACGCGGCGATCCGCGTACCGCGGCGCTGCCCATCATCATCTCGACCTCGGTGAGCAGCCAGCTGGGCCTCAACTTCCGCCCGGAGACCGCCGAGGACCTCGCCAAGATGCACGTCGACGCATACTTCGACAAACCCATAGCGGCGGACGCCCTGCTCGCCAAGGTTGCCGAGCTCCTCGGCCGCGGCGGCTGACCCTACCGTCGCAAGGTCTTCTCATGAACCAGGATCGCGTTCCTCATATGCAGCTCGTCACCACCATCGCCGAGAGGTGCCGGCGGTGCTACACATGCGTGCGCGAGTGCCCCGCCAAGGCCATCCAGATCCTCGACGGGCAGGCCAGCGTTATCCAGACGCGCTGCATCGGGTGCGGCAACTGCGTGACGGTGTGCAGCCAAAACGCCAAGCAGGTGCTCAGCGGCGTGGCCGACACAGAGGCGCTGTTTGCCGGCCCCACGCCGGTGGCCGCCATCGTCGCGCCGAGCTACCCGGCCGAGTTCACGGAGTGCGACACCTCTACTCTGGTGGCCGCCCTGCGCCGGCTCGGCTTCACCCATGTGCACGAGGTCGCGTTCGGCGCCGATCTGGTGGCCGCCGAGTACGCCAGGCTGCTTGCCGGCAGCGACCAGCGCTGGGTGGCGACGACCTGCCCGGCGGTGGTGAGCTACGTGCGCAAGTATCATCCCGACCTGCTCGACCGCCTCGCCGGCATCGTCTCGCCCATGCTGGCGAGCGCCCGTGTGCTGCACGCCAAGTACGAGCCCGGGAACGTCAAGATCGTCTTCGTGGGACCCTGCATCGCGAAGAAGGGCGAGGCGGCCTACGAGCAGTTCGAGGGCCAGGTCGACGCAGCGCTCACTTATGTAGAGCTGCGCGCCATGCTCGCGGCACGAGGCCTCGGTCTGGCCGCCGCGACGCCGGCCGACGATGATTTCGACCCGCCGCGCGGCAACCTGGGCGCGCTCTTCCCCATCACCCGCGGGATGCTGCAGGCGGCCGAGCTCAGCGAAGACCTGCTCAGCGGCGACATCGTGAGCGCCGACGGGCGCGGCAACCTGGTGGAGGCGATCGCCGACTTCGAAGAGGGCGAGACCGAGGCGCGGCTGCTCGACATCCTGTGCTGCGAAGGGTGCATCATGGGCGCCGGCTTCAGCCACGAGCAGCCGGTGTTCAAGCGCCGTTCAGACGTCAGCCGCGTAACGCGTGCCCGGCGCGCGACCTTCGACGAGGCGGCTTGGCGGGCTGCCATGAGCGAGTACTCCAGCATCGACCTCTCGCGCACGTTCACGGCCTACGACCAGCGCTTCGACGACATGCCTACGGCGGCTGAGCTGCGCGAGGTCCTCGAGCGCATGAACAAGTTCAGCGACGCCGACGAGCTCGACTGCGGCGCCTGTGGCTACGAGACCTGTCGCGACCACGCCGTGGCCATTTGGCAAGGTCTCGCCGAGGCGGAGATGTGCCTGCCCTATTCGGTAGAGGAGCTGCGCAAGACCGTCGACGAGCTGCAGAACACGAACCGCTCACTGGAGAGCACCAAAGAGGCGCTCGTGAAGAGCGAGAAACTGGCCAGCATGGGTCAGCTCGCGGCCGGCATCGCCCACGAGGTCAACAATCCCTTGGGCATCCTGCTGCTGCACGCCAACCTGCTGCTCGAGGAATGCGAGAGCGATTCCCTGGTGGCCAGCGACGTGAAGCTCATCGTCGACCAGGCCAACCGTTGCAAGAAGATCATCTCCGGGCTGCTCAACTTCGCCCGCCAGAGCCGCGTGGTGCGCCAGCCGACCGATGTCACCAACCTGGTCGCCGAGGTGTTGCGCACCATTCCGATCGCCGAGAGCGTCTCCGTGGAGGTCGTCGACGAGCTCGACGATCCCGTGGCCGAGCTGGACGCCGACCAGATCGTGCAGGTGCTCACCAACCTGCTCACCAACGCGCAGCACGCCATGCCCGACGGCGGCGACATCATCGTCACCCTGGACGGCACCCAGGAGAACGTCATCATCTCGGTGGCCGACAGCGGCGTCGGCATCCCCGAGGAGAATCTCGACAAGCTGTTCAGCCCGTTCTTCACCACCAAGCAGGTGGGCAAAGGCACCGGCCTGGGTCTGGCCGTGACTCATGGCATCGTCAAGATGCACCGTGGTCAGATCAGCGTGGAGAGCAACGCTGACCCGGCCAAGGGTCCCACGCAGACCACGTTCACCATCGTGCTGCCGCGCTTCGAAGGCGAGCTCACCCCGCCGGCGAGCCTGCAGGAGATCATGGAAAGCTGAGCCATGTACTCCGACGCGCCCAGAGAAGCCCTCATGGACCCGCAGCGCGTGGCGCTGCAGGTGGTCATGGTCGACGACGAGGAAGCCCTCTGCCAGGGCGTGCGCCGCATCATCGAGCGCTACAAGGTCCACGTCGCCGACGTTCTGGTAGACGCGAGCTACGAGTTCCGCTACTTCACGGCTGGCGAAGACTTCCTTGCCTACCTCGCCGAGGGCGGAGTGGTAGACCTGCTGCTGCTCGACCTCAAGCTCCCCGGAGTGGGCGGCATGGACGTGCTCGGCGCGCTCAGCGCGGCGGGCCGCGAGGTGCTCACCATCATGATCACGGCCTATGCCACCTTTGAGACTGCCGTGAAGGCCACCAAGCTGGGCGCCTACGACTTTCTCGCGAAGCCCTTCACCCCCGACGAGCTGCGCTACACGCTGCGCAAGGCCACCAGCCAGCTCATCCTCAGCAAGCAGGCGCGCAAGCTGGCCGAGGAGAAGCGCCAGGTGCGCTTCAACTTCATCTCGGTGCTGGCCCACGAGCTCAAGGCGCCGCTGAACGCCGTGGAAGGCTACCTGAACATCCTGCGCACCACCGAGGCCGACCAGAACTTGCAGATGGTGGAGCGCAGCATCATGCGCGTCGACGGCATGAAGAAACTGATCGGCGACCTGCTCGACCTCACGCGTATCGAGTCCGGCCAGCGCGAGCGCACCATCAAACGCCTCGATCTCCGCGAGCTCGCCAACGCCTCGATGGAGCTCTTCGCCGTCGACGCCCAGCGCCGCGGCATCACCATGGAGCTCGAGGCACCCGATGGCATCGAGCTGCAAGCCGACGCCGGCGAGGCCGAGATCGTCCTCAACAACCTCATCTCTAACGCCGTCAAGTACAACCGCGACGGCGGCCGGGTGGGCGTACGGATGAGCCGCAAGGGCAACGCTGTGCGCATCGCCGTCACCGACACCGGCATCGGGCTCAGACCCGATGAGGCTGCCAAGCTCTTCAACGAGTTCACGCGCATCAAGAACGAGCACACCGTGAAGATCCTGGGCAGCGGCCTGGGACTCTCGACCGTGCGCAAGATCGCCGACATGTACGAGGGCGAAGCCACCGTGCAGAGCGACCCCGGTGTGGGCAGCACGTTCACGGTGACGTTGCACGACGCGGCCCTCGCGGGCAAGGCGCCGGCCGCGGGGGCGCCCGCCCCCGCGGGCGCCACAACGACCGCGGCCTCAGCGACGAGCGCAGGCGCGACGCCGCCGGTCCAGTAGCCAGCGTCGTCGCAGGGTCGCCAAGAGGCACGGAGGTAGCAGCTCGCAGCGCGCCCGCCGGCCTTCGGGCGATGAGCGCCGCCGTGCCGCCGAAGTGCTCGGGGCGTGCATACCCCAAGGGGCATCTCGCGCCCACGCGAGTTGTGAGATACTGTGTTTCGCGGGCTCGTGACGGCTTGCACAAGGGGCCGCAATGCGTTAGAAACCAGTCAACGCTGAGGCCAAGTGGAAGTGGATCTCGTGGAGCGAATGGCCAGCATCGATCGTTCATCCCGCGTGCGTCCTCGTGCTGCCCGGCCGCGACCGGGGCGGCGCCGCGACGCTCGCGGGCTCACAGCGCCACAAGCACTACCGGCCGGCTTTCTGGCTGCGCCGGAGGAACTGCAATCGAGAGAGGGAGAGTGTGGTGCCCAAGATCCTGATCGTTGACGACGACCCAGACATCGTCGAAGCCGGACGCCTCGTCCTCGAGCGCGAGGGCTACGAGGTTGACGGGGCGGCGAACCGCGCCGCCGGCATGAAGAAGATCCTCGAGGACGGGCCGGACCTGCTCATCCTCGATGTCATGATGGAGGAGCCTGACGACGGTCTGCTCATGGCTCGCGAGCTCCGCAAGGCGGGCCATACCCTGCCCATCATCATGCTCACCAGCGTCAACGCCGCTATGGGCCTGAACATCGACAAGGACGAAGAGATGGTGCCGGTCGAGGAGTTCCAGCCCAAGCCGGTCGACCCGCAGACACTGATCTCTAAGGTCAAGAAGCTGCTCGCGAAGGAGAGTTGAGCCTCATGCTCGTCACACAGCAGGAGCAGCTCCGCACCGACGTCAACTCCCTGGTCGACAAGCTCGGCCCGGGGCGGAGCTCACTCATACCGATTCTGCAAGCCGTCAAGAGTGCATACCACGACGTCGACGTCGACGCCATGCAGATCATTGCCGACCTGCTCGACATCCATCCGGTGGAGGTCTACAGCGTGGCGACCTTCTACGCCTTCCTTCACCCGGTTGCCCAGGGCGAGTTCGTGATGCGCCTCTGCCGCACTATCTCGTGTGAGCTGGCCGGCAAGAACGCCGTCGCCAGGGAGCTCGAGAACGAGCTCGGCATCGGCTTCGGCGAGACCTCCGAAGACGGCCGCTTTACCCTTGACTGGGCGGCCTGCATGGGCATGTGCGACCAGGGTCCCGCGCTGCTCGTCAACGATCGCGTGTATACACGCGTCACGCCCGAGATGGTGCGCGAGATCGCGGCCGAGTGCCGTGCCGCTCACAGCGGCCATGCCGCCGAGCGCAAGGAGGGGTACCTCGTATGAATAGCGACCGTAGGCCAGCCACGGAGCGGGGCACCGCAGGCGCACCGCTCTGCATCCAGACGCAGGGTAACACCCTCACCTTCGCATCCATCGACGCCGACGCCGGCCTCAAGGCGGCGCTCGCCCTCAGCCGTCCCGACATCATCGCGACAGTCACCGCTTCTGGCATGAAGGGCCGTGGCGGCGCCGGTTTTCCCACCGGCATGAAGTGGAACTTCGCCGGCGCCGAGAGGGCGGGCGAGAAGTACGTGCTCTGCAACGCCGACGAGGGCGAGCCGGGCACGTTCAAAGACCGCGTGATCCTCAGCCAGTTCCCCGATCTCGTGTTCGCGGGCATGGCGATCGCGGGCCGCGCCATCGGCGCGCAGATGGGCATCGTCTACCTGCGCGGGGAGTACAGCTACCTGCGGCACGACCTGAACACGGTCATCAAGAAGCGTCGCGCCGCCGGCCTGCTCGGCGAGAACGTCGGCGGTGTCGAGGGCTTCAACTTCGACATCATCGTCGCCCTCGGCGCCGGCGCCTACGTGTGTGGCGAGGAGACGGCCCTGATCGAGTCGCTCGAAGGCTTCCGTGGCGAGCCGCGCAACCGCCCGCCGTTCCCGGCCGTCGAAGGCTTCCGCGGCCGGCCCACGGTAGTCAACAACGTGGAGACGCTGGCCTCGACGGCCGCCATCTTCGCCAAGGGCGTCGACTGGTTCAGGAGCTACGGTACCGACAAGTCCACCGGCTTCAAGCTCTTCAGCATCTCGGGCGATTGCGCCAAGCCGGGCGTCTATGAGTTTCCCTTCGGCATCACCGTGGCCGATCTGCTCAAGGAGGTCGGTGGCGAGGGCGCCAAGGCGGTGCAGATCGGCGGGGCCTCGGGCATCTGCGTGCCGAGCAAAGACTTCGCGCGTCGCGTGGCCTTCGAAGACATCCCCACCGGCGGATCGGTAATCGTCTTCGGTCCGCAGCGCGACATGCTCGACGTGGCCGAGAACTTCCTCGATTTCTTCGTCGACGAGTCGTGTGGGCAGTGCACGCCGTGCCGGCTCGGCAACGTGAAGATGCTCGAGGCTGCCAAGCAGCTGAAGGCCGGAACCTGCTCGGCAGACTACGTCGCCGAGCTGCGCGAGCTGAGCGGCACCATGCAGGTCGCCTCGAAATGCGGCTTGGGCCAGACCAGCTCCAACGCTTTCATGTCCATCCTGGAGCACTTCGGCGAGGAGATCATGAACCGCCCCGCCCAGGCCGAGACCGCGAGGAACTGAGGATGACCGAGAACCTGAGAAGCGACGAGAAAGGTCCGCGCATCCCGACCAGCCAGGTCGGCAGCACCGTGCCCGTCGCCGACAATCCAGAGGCGATCGGTGCGCTCGTCTCCGTCACCATCGATGGCATCCAGACCAAGGTGCCGTTCGGCATGACCATCCTGGACGCCGCGCGCAGCGTGGGCGTCGAGATCCCCACACTGTGTAACCACCCCGACCTCAAGGTCGCCGGCGTGTGCCGCATGTGCGTGGTCGACATCGAGGGGCAGCGCACGCTGCAAGCCGCCTGCGTGTACCCCATCACCAGCACGCTCACGGTCAACACCCACAGCCGCCAGGTGCGCAAGGCCCGCCGGCATGTCCTCCAGCTCCTGCTCAGCGAGCATTACGGCGAGTGCTACAGTTGCGTGCGTAACGGCAACTGCGAATTGCAGAAGCTGGCCGAGGAGTACGGCATCGACGAGTTCACGTTCGGTCACCCCGACCAGCCGCTCTGCGAACCAGACTTCTCGAGCTACTCCGTGATGCGCGACATGAACAAGTGCATCCGCTGCCGCCGCTGCGTGCGCACCTGCATCGATCTGCAGGAGGTCGGCGTGCTCGAAGCCGCCGGACGCAGTGCCAAGACTAGCATCGTCACGTTCGAAGACATGCCTCTGGGCAGCGTCGTATGCATCAACTGCGGTCAGTGCGTGAACCGCTGCCCCACGGGCGCCCTGTACGCGAAGGACGAGACAGACGCCGTGTGGGCGGCCATCGACGACCCGCAGAAGCACGTCGTCATCCAGACTGCCCCCGCCCCCCGCGCCGCTATGGGCGAGCTGTTCGGCCTCGAGCCCGGTAATCCGGTGACCTTCGAGATGAACACGGCCCTGCGCCGCGCCGGCTTCGACCGCGTCTTCGACACCAACTTCAGCGCCGACCTCACGATCATTGAGGAAGGCACCGAGCTTATCCAGCGTCTCTATGGCGCTCTCGTGCAGGGCGACACCAGCGTGGCGCTGCCGCAATTCACGAGCTGCTCGCCGGGCTGGGTCAAGTTCCTCGAGCACTTCTACCCCGAGTACCTGCCCAACGCCTCGTCGGCGAAGAGCCCGCAGCAGATGTTCGGCGCACTTATCAAGACGTACTACGCCGACAAGCTCGGGCTCGACCCAGCGAACATCGTGAGCTGCGCGCTCATGCCGTGCTCGGCCAAGAAGTTCGAGTGCAACCGGCCCGAGATGCGTGACTCGGGCTACAAAGACGTCGACTTCGGCATCACCACGCGTGAGCTCGGCAAGATGTTCAAAGAGGCCGGTCTGCACGTGCCCAGCATGCCCAAGAGCGACTTCGACGATCCTTTCGGCAGTGCCACCGGCTCGGGCGTCATCTTCGGCGCCACCGGCGGCGTGATGGAGGCCGCCCTGCGCACCGTGCTCGAGATGGTCACCGGCGAGAAAGTGGAGAGCATCTACGAGCACGGCGACATCATCCCGCTGCGTGGCTTCGAGGGCGTGCGCTACGCCGAGCTCACCGTGCCCAAGGTGGGCCCGGTGCCCGAGATCATCGCGCACCTCGTGCCCGACTGGAACTGGCTGAACGGAGCCACTCTCAAGGTGGCCGTGGCGCACGGCACCGCCAACGCCAAGAAGGTCATGGAAGACATCAAGGCCGGCGGCAGGTTCAGCGAGTGCCACTTCATCGAGTTCATGGCCTGCCCGGGCGGCTGCCTGGGCGGCGGTGGCCAGCCGATTCCCACCAACGCCGACATCAGAGCCGCGCGCGCCAAGGCCATCTATTCCGAGGACCACGCCTACAACGTGCGCAAGTCTCACGAGAACCCGGCGGTGCTGCAGACGTACGCCGAGTTCCTCACCGAAGGCCCCTGTGGGCACAAGAGTCACGAGCTGCTGCACACCAGCTACACGGCGCGCGGCAAGTACATCCCGCAGAAGTAACGCGCCGCGCCGGGCGCCGGCGAGAACGCGCGGCGGCCGGGCCGGAGCGAAGCTCCGGCCCGGCCGCGTGTCACCACGTTCGGTCTGGCCGTAGGCTTGCCACCTTAGGTCGATAAGCCTACAATCCCGGCCACGTGGGCTCGCAAACCGGCCCACCGCAGTTACACGCCCTTGGTGCGGAGTCGGCAAGGAGCCCATCGTGTACCGACCCCGAGATTCGTCGCCCATCCCTACCGGCCCGCCCGGATCGACCGTCCGCTGGGTGGATCCCTTCCGCGACCGCTCCGGCTTCGCGCACATGACCGCCGAAGAGCGCCGCCTCCTGGGCGTGGTCAACCAGCGCATCGCCGCCAAGCCCACCCTCCCCGCGGTGATCGACTTCCTGTTCGACGAGATGCAGCATCTGATCCCCTGCGACCGCATGAGCCTCGCCTTCGTGGAGGAAGAAGGCAGACGTGTGATCGCTCACCACGTGCGCACTACGTACCGTGCACCGCTGCTGGTAAGCGGCTATGCCCAGGACCTGAATGAGACGTCGCTGGGCGCCGTGCTGGAGGCGGGCACGCCGCGCATCATCGGCGACCTGGAGCAGTATGTGGCCGAGCATCCCCGCAGTAGCTCATCGCGGCTGCTGGCCCTCGAAGGCGTGCGCTCGAGCCTCACCTGCCCTCTCCTCGTCGAAGGCCGTGTGGTGGGCTTCATGTTCCGCAGCTCGCGCGAGAGAGCCTCGTTCTCGCGCCGTCACGTGGAGCTGCAGATGTCTATCAGCGAGCGCCTCAGCCAAGCCGTCGAGAAGGCCTGGCACATCGAGCAGCTCGAAGAGGCCAATCGCGCCTACCTGGAGATGCTGGGCTTCGTGAGCCATGAACTGAAGAGCCCGGTGGCCTCCATGGTCACCGACGCGCGGCTGGTGGCCGACGGCTACCTCGGTCCCGTCTCGGACGTTCAGCGAGCCAAGCTCGAACGGTTCATCAGCAAGGGCGACTACCTTCTCGACCTGGTGCGCGAATACCTCGATCTGGCGCGCGTAGAGGGCAACGAGCTGCAGATGAACGTAACTCGTGGCGTGCGCTTCGAAGACGAGGTCGTGCTGCCTGCGATCGAGCTCGTGCGGGCTGAGATCGAGGCCCACGGCATGAGCATCTCCGTGGACTGCTCGCAGACCCCCCGGCTTCTCGTCGACTGCGACTCCACTCTCGTCAAGATCGTCCTCGTGAACCTGCTCGCCAACGCTGTGCACTACGGCAGAGAAGACGGCCGCATCGCAGTCAGAGTGACGGCCTCGGGCGAGCGCTTCTCCGTGCGCGTCTGGAATGAAGGCGTGGGCTTCGCCGCGACCGACATCCCCAAGCTGTTCCGGCGCTTCTCGCGTCTCACCACGCTGGGCGAGAACGAGGGCGCACGGCGACGCGGGACGGGCTTGGGTCTCTATAGCGCCTGGCGCATCGTCCAGTTGCACGGAGGTCACATTCGGGCCGCGTCGCAGCGCGGAGACTGGGCCGAGTTCCGCTTCGACATCCCGCAGCCGCCGCCGGCACCGGGAAGCCCCGACGCCGACGCGGCGGCGGCCAGATAGACCCTCCGCTCACGGCCGCCGCGGCACGGTCGTGCGGCAGGTTCACCCGCGAATCGATTACACTATGAGTGGGTAGCAAAACCCCACGACTCTCTGCGCCGGCCGGCTCTTCCTGCGAGGACCATGGACAAGCCTGTGAAACAAACGCCCCCGTCGACGGCACGCTACGTCGACCCGTTTCACGACGCTCGCGCCCTCGTACCTCTGGGTGCGGAGGAGCGCACGCTGTTGCGCACCGTAAACCAGAAGATCGCGGCGCGGCCATCGCTGAGAGGCATCGTCGACTACCTGTTCGAGCGCACCCAGAGCCTCATTCCCTGTGACCGCATGGGCCTCGCCTTCGTGGACGAGCGCGGCGAGATGATCACGAGCTACTACAACCGCGCCGACTATCAGCCGCTACGCATAGACAAGGACTATGCGGAACCCCTTAGCGAGAGCAGCCTGCACGCGGTTCTCAGCACGGGTCTGCCGCGCATCATCGACGATCTCGAGGCTTACGTGAAGGAGCACCCGCGCAGCCGTTCGTCCAGGCTCCTCGTGCGGGAGGGCGTGCGCTCCAGCCTGGCCTGCCCGTTGAGCGTCGAAGGGCGCGTGGTCGGGTTCATCTTTCGCAGCTCGCGTCAGCCCGGCATCTACCACTCGCATCACATCGAGTTGCAGATGGCGATCGCCGAACGACTCAGCCAAGCGGTGGAGAAGGCCTGGCGCATCGAGCAGCTCGAGGCCGCCAACAACGCCTACACCGAGATGCTGGGCTTCGTGAGCCACGAGCTCAAGAGCCCCGTCGCCTCCATGGTCACCGACGCCGAGCTGCTCTCCCAGGGCTACCTTGGCGAGCTCAACCCCAAGCAGACCGCCAAGATCGACGGCATGGCCCGCAAGGGGCGGTATCTGCTCGACCTGGTGCGTGAGTATCTCGACCTGGCTCGCGTCGAGGAGGGCGAGATCGCCGTAGAGCCGCGCCCGCGCGTGAACGTCAGCGAAGACGTGATCGCGGTGGCCGTCGATATCGTGCGCTCGCAGATGGAGTCACGCGGCATACGTCTTACCTTTGACTTCCCGTCTTCCTCCGTTCCCCCGGTCTGTTGCGACCCCACCCTGCTGCGCATCGTGCTGGTCAACCTGCTCGACAACGCCATCAAGTACGGCAACGAGGGCGGCGAGATCCGCCTCTCGGCGGCGGTAGACGGCGCTCACGGAGACTCCGCGCCCACTCTCCGCATCTCGGTGTGGAACGAAGGCCCAGGCTTCAGCCCCGGGCAGCGCAGCAAGCTCTTCCGGCGCTTCTCGCGGCTCGACGACCCGGCGCTCAAGTCACGCCGCGGCACCGGCGTTGGCCTCTACAGCGCCTGGCGCATTATCCACCTCCACAAGGGACACATCTCAGCCGAGTCCAAGCAAGGCGAGTGGGCACGGTTCAGCATAGAGATTCCGGCGACGCCCGACTGCGCGGCGGCACCCGCTGAACGTGGGGGCACCTCATGACAGCAGTGGCAGAGACCGGAGGCTTTATCCACGAGGGGTACGTACTCTGCTAGCGCGGCACGGTGCTGCCGCCCGGTGAACCCGCGGCCTGGAGGACTACATGAACGACGATCACATCATCCTGGGAGTGCACATCACCGACCGGCTCACCAAGGCCGCGGAGGTGCAGAAGGTGTTCACCGAATACGGCTGCAACATCAAGACCCGGGTGGGCTTGCACGATGTCGACGCCACCACGTGCTCGCCCAGCGGCGTGGTGCTCATCGAGTTCTTCGGCGACCAGAGCGCGGCCGGCGCCATGATGGCCAAGCTCAACGACGTCGAGGGCGTGTACGTGCAGAAGATGGTGTTTGAGCATTAGCGCAGACAGCACAGCGAACGGGCGGGGCGCCGACGAGCTGGGCAACGGGCGCGGAGGTCAACGACCAGGCCCGCCGCCCGCGGACGGCGCGGTGCGCCGCGAGCGCGACCTGCTGGGTGAGGCGGCCGTGCCAGCCGCGGCCCTGCACGGCGTGCACACCGTGCGCGCGCTCGAGAACTTCCCGCTTTCCGGCGAGCCTGTGCACGGCGAGCTGGTGCGTGCCTACGGCACGGTGAAGCTCGCCTGCGCGCGCACCAACCGCGCCCTCGGCGCCTGGCCGGGCGACGACGCCAAGGTCGACGCCATCGAGCAGGCCTGCCGCGAGCTGGCCGCCGGCGACCTCGCGGCACACGTCGTGGTCGATCGCCTGCAAGGCGGCGCCGGCACCAGCACCAACATGAACGTGAACGAGGTGATCGCGAACCGCGCCCTGGCGCTGCTGGGCCTGCCGCTGGGCAGCTACGAGCGGGTCTCGCCGCTGGACGACGTCAACCTGCACCAGAGCACGAACGACACGTATCCTACCGCGCTCCGTCTGGCGGCCATCACCCTGCTGCACGGGCTCGAGGAGCAGGTGGTCACCCTGCAGGAGGCGTTTCAGCAGAAGGAGCAGGCGTTTGCCCACGTGGTAAAGGTCGGCCGCACCGAGTACCAGGACGCGGTGCTCACCACCCTGGGCCGCGAGATGGGCGCCTACGCTGAGGCACTCAACCGCGACCGCTGGCGCATCTACAAGTGCGAAGAACGGCTGAGGGTCGTGAACCTTGGCGGTACCGCTATCGGCACCGGCTTCGCCGCGCCGCGCCAGTACATCTTCCGCGTGGTCGACACCCTGCGCGAGATCACCGGCATCGGCTTCGCGCGTGCCGAGAACCTCACCGAGGCCACCCAGAACGCCGACGTGTTCGTGGAGGTCAGCGGTATCCTCAAGGCACACGCCATGAGTCTGCTCAAGATCTGCGGCGACTTGCGCCTGCTGAGCAGCGGTCCCGAGGCTGGGCTGGGCGAGATCCGCCTGCCGCAGCGCCAGGCGGGCTCCAGCATCATGCCGGGCAAGGTCAACCCCGTGATTCCCGAGGCCGTGAGCCAGGTGGCCATGCTGGTTGTGGGCTACGACGCCACCATCGCCACGGCCTGCGGGCTCGGGAGCCTGGAGCTCAACGCCTTCCTGCCGCTGGTGGCCGACTGCCTCCTTTCGAGTCTCACCTACCTCGCCCACGGCTGCGAGATCCTGCGCCGGTACTGCGTGGAGGGCATCGCCGCCGACGAGCAGCGCTGCGCGGCGCATGTGCATGCCTCCAGCGCGGCGGCCACGGCGCTGGTGCCCGAGATCGGCTACGACGCCGCCTGCGAACTGGTGGGCCAGGCCAAGGCGCAAGGCGCCACCATCCGCCAGGTCGTGATCGCCAAGGGTCTGCTGAGCGCCGAGCAGTACGACGAGCTGCTCACGGCCGAGGCGGTCTGCCGCTTGGGCCACCCGCAGCCCCTCGGCCGCCCCGTGGACTAACGCCATGGGTCTGACCGACACGCCGCGCGGCATGCGCCTTCACATAGGCATCTTCGGCCGCCGCAATGTGGGCAAGAGCAGCCTGCTCAACGCCATCACGCGGCAGGACGTGAGCATCGTGAGCGACTTCGCCGGCACCACCACCGACCCGGTCGAGAAGCCCATGGAGCTGCTGCCCCTGGGCCCGGTGCTGTTCATCGACACCGCCGGCATCGACGACGTGGGCGTGCTCGGCGAGCTGCGCGCGCGGCGCACCACACAGGTGTTCGACCGCACCGATCTCGGCGTGCTGGTCACCGAGGCCGGCAGTTGGGGCGAGTACGAAGACGGCATCCTCGACGAGCTTCTCGAGCGCAAGACGCCGGCCGTGGTGGTCTTCAATAAAGCCGACCTGGTTGCCAGGCCGGCGCCGGTGAAGCGGCTCGCCGAGCTCAACCTCGAGCCGGTGCTTACCGCCGCCAGCGAGGGCCGCGGCATCCTCGACTTCCGCCAGGCACTGCTCGACAACGCGCCGCCCGACTTCATCGACAACCCCACGATCCTGGGCGATCTCGTGAACTCCGGCGACCTGGCCGTGCTGGTGGTGCCGATCGACAAGGAGGCGCCTCGCGGCCGCCTCATACTGCCACAGGTGCAGAGCATCCGCGACCTCATGGACAGCGATGCCATGGCGCTCGTGGTGAAGGAGCGTGAGCTGCGCAACGCCATAGAGCGCCTCAAACGCCCACCGAAGCTAGTGGTCACCGACTCGCAGGCCTTCCTCAAGGTGGCCGCCGATACGCCGCTCGACGTGCCCATGACGAGCTTCAGCATCCTCTTCGCGCGCTTCAAGGGCGACCTGACCAGCCAGGTGGAGGGCACGCTGGCCGTAGACGACCTGAAGAGCGGTGCCAACGTGCTCATCGCGGAGGCCTGCAGCCACCACCCTATCGCCGAAGACATCGGCCGCGTGAAGATCCCGCGCTGGCTCACGCAGTATGTGGGCGGCAAGCTCAACATCGAGCACGTGCAAGGTCACGATTTTCCCGACGACCCGTCGCGCTGGGACCTCATCGTGCACTGCGGCGCCTGCACCTTCAATCGCCGCGCCATGCTGGGCCGCATCCTGCGCTGCAAGCAGGCCGGCGTACCCATCACCAACTACGGGCTGGTGATCGCCTACAGCCTGGGCATCTTCGAGCGTGCCCTGCAGCCCTTCCCGGCGGCCCTCGAGGCAATGCGCACGGCTCAAGCCGCACGGGCGGCCCACGCCGGGCACGCGGCGGCACGACCGGTAACCGCCGGCTTGCCCCCGAGCGCGGCCGTAGATGATCTCTGCTAACGCCGGCGGCCGGCGACGAGACACCTGAGACGAGGAGACCACCAGAGTGAGCACTCAAGCGCATCCCGACCGGCCCGATCAAGGCGGCGCAGCTCCCGAGGCCACGGTTCGGGCCGCTGTGAACCTTACCCGCAACGACATCCTGGCCTGGCTACGCGAGACCGATCCCGCGCGTCTGGAGGCGCTGTGGCAGGCGGCGGACGACACCCGGCGGCGCCACGTAGGCGACGCGGTGCACCTGCGTGGCCTCATCGAGATCAGCAACTACTGCGTACGCGCCTGCGGCTACTGCGGCCTGCGCGCCAGCAACCGCGCGATCGAGCGCTACCGCATGAGTGCCGATGAGATCCTGCGCTGCGCGCACGACGCCAAGGCCTGGGGCTGGGGCACCGTGGTCATGCAGTCGGGTGAAGATTACGGGCTCAAGACCGCCTGGATCGCCGATATTGTGCGTCGCATCAAGGCCGAGACGGGCCTGGCCGTTACGCTGAGCTTCGGCGAGCGGCCCGAGGAAGACCTCGCCGCCTGGCGCGCGGCCGGCGCCGATCGCTACCTGCTGCGCTTCGAGACCTCCGACGACGGGCTCTACAAGCTCATTCACCCCGATCTACCGGGCCGCACCTCCGACCGCATGGCCATCCTCGCCACCCTCCAGCGTCTGGGCTACGAGGCCGGCAGCGGAGTGATGATCGGCATCCCCGGCCAGACCTACGCCAGTGTCGCCGACGACATCGACCTGTTTCGCAGCATTGACCTGGACATGATCGGTATCGGCCCCTACATCGCCCACCCCGAGACGCCGCTCGGCGACCGCAGCTGGGCCCGTCACGTGCCCGCCGGCGAGCAGATCCCGAGCGACGAGCTCACCGTGTACAAGGCCGTCGCCCTCGCACGGCTGGTGTGCCCCGACGCCAATATCCCGAGCACCACGGCACTGGCGACGATCAACAAGGTCGAGGGCCGCGAGCTGGGGCTCATGCGCGGCGCCAATGTCGTGATGCCCAACCTCACGCCGCCCGAGTACCGCGTGAAGTACGAGATCTATCCCGACAAGGCCTGCCTCAACGAGACCGCCGAGATGTGCCGCGGCTGCCTGCAAGGCCGCGTGGAGTCGCTCGGCCGCCACCTCGGCAGCGGACCCGGTGGGCGGTACGACCGCGAGGCGCGCAAGGGCTGACCCTCGGCCGAGGCGCGCGGACGGTAGCGTGCCTGTCCGCCTTCGGGTAGAATTCGTGCCCGCGTCGGGGTGTGGCTCAGCTTGGTAGAGCGCTCGGTTCGGGACCGAGAGGTCGGCGGTTCAAATCCGCCCACCCCGACCATGTCGCCGGCGGTCGCCGCCACACGCGGTTAGCCATTCATCGTGCGGCCGGGCTGCGCCGCGCGCCGCTCTCGTCCGTGTGTCGTCAGCCCCCGCGTCACTCCAGGCCGAGCAGGCGCGCATAGGCCTCCGGGTTGTAGCCCACGATGAAGTCGTCGCCGATCTTGGCAAAGGGGAACGCCGCGGCCCCCCGGGCTATCATCTCGTCCTGGATGCGTCCCTGCACCACCTCATCGGCGAGGTCGTAATCGATGTACGAGTACTTCACGCTCTTCTCGTCAAGATAGGCCTTGGCCTTCCTGCACCACGGGCACGTGCTCAGGGTGTACAGCTCGACGATCTTGGTCTGCGTCGTCATGGCTCCCTCCGTGACTCTCCGTCAGGCGGCCTTGAGCAGCCGCTCGAAGCTCGCCGGATCGAAGCCGCGCACCACTTGCCTCCCGATCTTCACGTACGGAAAGCCGTCGGCGCCGTGCTGCCGCATCTCGGCGGCGATCTTCTGCTTCAGGTCCGGACCGGCCATATCGTACTCGATGGCGTAGAACTTGATGCCGCGCTCCGTAAAGAACGCCTTGGCCTTGCGGCTCCACTGACAGGTGGTCAGCGAGTAGATGGTTACTGGCGGTGTCGTCATCGCGAGGAGCCTCCCCGAGTCGATCTCGATGATCTCGCCCTACATATACCCTCGGCAACGCACGCTCTGCGCCCGGGCGACGGTGACGAACCGAGGCGCGCAGGACGCTCAGCGGACCGTCAACCACGTCAGGGCAGCGTGACGATCTGCGGCACCAGCCGGTCAGCGGCCAGGCCCACGAGCGCCACCGTGCGCGGCTGGCCGAAGCGCGGCCGGCCGGCCGAACCCGGGTTCAAGAAAAGGGTCTGCCCGCGCCACTCCAGGGCCGCCTTGTGGCTATGGCCGCTGATCACCAGGCCGTAGCCCTCGGCCACAGGATCGTGACGACCCATCAGGCTGGCGCCGATGTGGCAGACGATGATGCGCAGACCCGCAACCTCAGCAGTGGCTTCCCAGGGCAGATCGATCTGGGGATCGTGCAGATCGGTGTTGCCGGCCACCGCCGTCAGCGGCGCGAGAAGGCGCAGGCGCTGCAAGGTGGCAGGATCGTTGACGTCGCCGGCATGCACGATGTGCCGCGCGCCGGCGAAGAGATCGTCGAGCAGGGGGTCGTAGTAGCCGTGGGTGTCGCTGACGACGCCGATGAAGGGTTCCGCGGGCACGATGGCATAGTATCCCCCACAGGGCGCGGCAAGCGAAGGAGGCCCAGCGTGATCGGTCTGGCCGGCAAACGAGTGGTCATCACGGGGGGCACCAGCGGCATCGGCGCGGCCGCGGCGGCGCGCTTTCGCGCCGAGCGTGCCGAGGTCATCATCCTCGCCCGGCGCACGCGCGCCGGCGTGATCGGCTGCGACGTCGGCGACCGTGAGCAGGTCGACGCGGCCTTCGAGCAGATCGGCGACGTGGACGTGGTAATCAACAACGCCGGCATCAGTATGCGCAGCCCCGCCACCGACATCAGCGCCGACCAGTGGGAGCAGGTCATCGGCACCAACCTGAGCGGGGCCTTCTGGGTGGCGCAGGCCGCGGCGCGACGCATGCTGCTGGGTCGCGGCGGCGTGATCCTGTTCACCGCCTCCACCAACGCCCTGGTGGGCTACCGCTACTACGCCGACTACAACGCCACCAAGGCAGGCCTCGTGGCCCTCACCAAGTCGCTGGCGCTGGAGTGGGCGCCCACGATCCGCGTGAATGCGGTGTGCCCGGGCTACGTGCTCACCCCCATGCAAGAGGCCGAGTACACGCCGGCGATGCTCGACGAGGTGAACCGGCGCATCCCGCTCGGCCGTCATGCGACCCCCGACGAGCTCGCCGGCCTCTTCGCCTACCTGGCGAGCGACGAAGCCGCCTACTTCACGGGCTCGGTGATCGTCATGGACGGCGGCGAGACGGCGGGCAGCATCGTCAGTGGCGGTGGACCCGGCGCCTGAAGGCAGGGCCAGGAGTCGAGGCAACCGCCTACCTGTCTTTTCGTTCAGCGCTCGCGCGGCGGTCCTGGGAGCCAGCGCGAGACGCTGCGCCGGTAGGTCTCATAGGCCTCGCCGAACCTCGCTCGCAGCCTCGGCTCCTCATAGCCCACGACAAGCACGTGGAACGCCACGGCCAGGGCGGCGACGTAGAGCAGGACGGCGACCGAACCGAATAGCCACGCCTCCCCCGAGACGATGAGCAAAGCGCCGATGTAGATCGGGTTGCGGACCCACCGGTAGGGCCCGACCGAGACGACCCGGCGGGGCGCGTCCCATATGCCCGGTGTTCCTCGACCGACGGCTCCGAAGAACCACTGGCAGGAGAAGTACAAGAGGGCACCGGCCGCGATGAGGGCCACGGCGTACCATGCGGCCGGTTTCGGCGAGTCGCCGTGGCGCGTGAGGATCAGCCACGGCACGTAGACACCCCCCAACCCCGGCACGACGATGGTGAAGATGATGTTGCGTAGCAGAAGGCTTATGGCGCTGCCCTTTGCCGCTCCGGTGTTGCTCGACTCCTGTGTCATTGGTCCACCTCGACGGTGGCCGCAGACGCACATGTCGCGCCCTCGCTGAAGCCGGCCGCGCCGACCCCAAGCGCCCGGTTGAAGCGCCCGCACAGGTTCTCCAGCCCCGCCTGGCGGGGCGAGACTACGGCAATCCCTGTCATCACCTGCTCCTTATCTGATCGTTCTGACCTGTACGACGGATGCCGCGCGCGCTCTGTGACAGGCACGCAGCGGGGTTCTCTGTCACATCGGCGCCGTGCGCTTCGTCGATTGCAGCGACGGGCAGCTGATCTTCAGTGGCAGACGACGAGGAGGGGCGATGTGGCACGGTCGTGGATGGTCGGTAGTCCAGGAAACGACTTGGGCGGTTGGCAATCGACTGGCCTCGAGAAAGGGTCCGCGCCCGCCCCACGGTCTCGGCTGCCGCGAGCAGCACTTTCTTGGGATCACAGCCACGCCGCGCGCAGGTGCCGCCGTAGGGCAGCCGGTCGACGACCGCCACGCGCAGGCCGGCCTCGGCGCGGCGAGGGACGACATTTTGCGCCACCGTGCCGCTGCCGATCACCGCAACGTTGTAATCAGTCACCGCTGCCCTCCGTAACCTCGATGCCGCCGATTCAAGTGCCGGGTCTCGACTCTGGTCTCGCACCCCGTCACGCATCAAGTCGCGGAGCCGTTGGCGACTCTGCCGGCCACCACTGGCGGTGCGAGGCGCCGCCGGGTGTGGTGCCCTCATGAGCGCCGAACCACTCGCAGTCGAGGTTCTCCACACTCCTGGCTGAGGCCGCTGGGAGGCGGCGCGTGACGCCGTCCGCCGGGTCGCCCAGGAACACGGCATCCTGATTTCGCTGACCGAGACGAGCGTGGGCACCGATGACGAGGCGAAGGCGCTGCGCTTCCCCGGCTCGCCGACGATCCGGGTGCGGGGTCGTGACCTCCAACCGGAGGTCGACGATCTTGCCGACTTCGGGCTCGGCTGACGGCCCTATCTTCCTCCCGCCAGGTCCGGCGGCATCCCGACTGATGAGCTGATCCTACGCGCGCTCACGGCGGAGGGTTAGCGTGGCATGGACGGCAGGAACGTAGCGTCATAGCCGCGTGCCAGAGTGATCTGACGTAGAGACAGCTCGGGCGATCGGCTCTTCAGGTTTGGACGAAGGAAGAATCTCAGTGTCGGAGCGGCAAGCACTGGTTCGACCTCGACGGGCCAAGGACGCGCGAGATGGAAGCGACGCACGCGCAAGTCAACGTGGCGGAGGGTGTGCCTTTGGGCCGCGCTCCGGTGAAGATCGTCGTCCCTCACGACGTCCGCCACGTCGTGCGCGAGCGCGGTGGCAGTCTTTACCTCTGGAGCGACGTGCACGGCGTCTGCGAGGGCAAGGTCACCCTGCTGCAGGTCGACACGCAGCGCCCTTCGGATGAGGGCCTGCACTTCGAGCGCATCGGCGCCGACGGCATTGACGTCTTCCTTGCAATCGGCTCGCTGCTGTGGCCTGAGTTCGTGGAGCTCGAGCTCCACGGGCGCAAGAAGCAGATCAGGGCGTACTGGAACGGCCAGGCGTCGGTAGGCTGAGCTCGGGAGCGATGGCCACGGGCCGGCAGAGCCCCGCCCCGAGATCACGGTAGATGCGGCGGTTGTTCAGTCAGACCTGCACGAGACCCTTGCGCGTCGCCGACGGGTTGCGGACTCGACAACGACCACTCCCGTGGCATCTTGTCCGAGCCTAGTGCCATCGCTCCGAAGGGACAGACTTCGACGCACAGCCCGCAGCTGGTACAGAGGCATCGGTCAAATGACAGGCTGCCGTCGCGAACAACAAGGGCTCCGTGAGGGCAGTACCGTGCGCACAGCCCACAGCCGTTACAGCCCTCACTGACCACCAGCGCCCCCAAAGGTAGTGCCCTCGGGATGACCGTTGGCCGCTCCCTGCAGCCCAGACTCAGTTTGTCGAGGTCTGCCAGGAGTCTTCGGTGAGAAGTCGGCGGTCCTGCCTGGGCATGCAGGTCAGAAACGGTCCGCCTCTCGGTGGCAAGCCCTTCGGCAGCGGTGCGTCGTGCGCCCCGCGCTAGGAACGAGAAGAGGTCGCGACGCGAAAGCCCGGATGAAGTCGGATCCGCGATCGACGTATGGCTCGGCCTGTCGAGGCAGTCGACCGTGAACCCACAGCCCAAAGCGTCCACTGTCTCGCGAGCAATTTCGACAGTCGTTCCGAGAGAGGCGCCTGCCAAGCGGTCCGAACACGACTCACAGTCACCGCACAGAAGGGTCGCGCCGACAACCCCGGCGGCTGCGGCCCCGATGAGGTCGGCGGCAGACAGTCCGCCGAGACACGGCAGAACGACGACCGTCGCTCCGTCGCCCCGTGCGTCGCCTGCTACGAATCGACAAGCAAGCGTTATGACTCGGTTGTGGCGGCTGGCCGCTGCGGCGCATTGCTCCCGAAGGAGATCGGCCCGTGCGCCAAAGCTAAGCGCGCCCGTAGGACAACGGGCGGCGCAGGCGCCGCACGAGCTGCAGCGATCGGGCTCGACCCGCAGCCAGGGCGAGGGCTCTATGGCGTCTCCCGGGCAGACGTCGAGACAGCGCCGGCAGGAGCTCGCGCGATACCGAGTCGCGACGCACAGCGGAGGCGCCACGTCGGGCAGCCGCGCGTCGAAGGCACGCAGGCCGGCATCGAGCAGCTTTAGCCTATCCATGCCCGACGGCGCTAGCGCGACAGTCGATCGTCGGCTGAGGGCTCGCCGAGCTCGGCCACGACATGGGCGTCGAGAAGATCGGCCAAGGCCCCGAACAGGTCGCACGTAGTCACCGCCCGCACGGCCGCGGCAAACTCGCTGAGGAACCGCGCGGCGTGCTCGCGCAGGAAGGCATCGAGTCGGCAGCGTAGCCGCAAGGCTTCGTCGCTCTCACCCAGTTGCCAGGACTGTTCCTCGCGGCGGCAGAGGTGGTACAGAAACTCGAGCTCCATGGCGACGTGGTCGGGAAGCTCGCGCGGCGCCTCGACGGGCGCGACGTCTTCGACGCGGTAGGCGGCGGCAACATAGGCCGCCGCCGCCCCGTTGAGTCGTGCGGGTCGCCGGTCGTCGGCATCCAGGTACTGCGAGGCATAGCACATCACGGCCGGCCGGCCGGGGCCGGTGAAGAGGCGAGCATACTCGATCGCCAGGGAGCGCAGAGCGGCGGCGGAGCGCAGATCCGCCGCCGCCGCGGCACGCGAGAGGGCCGAGAGTGCCGGCTCATAGAGGGCGCTATCAGGGCCCAGCCAGGTGACCGCCTCGCATAGCCCCTCTACGAGCTCTCCGGAGACGAGAGCGTCGAGATAGGCGGCCGTCGGCTCACGAAAGCCCAGGGTCAGAGCCTGGTAGACTGCCGCACGGCGGGCGCAGACGTCGGCCAGGCGCACGGCCCACTCGCCCAAGGGCGATCCGGCTGTGCTCTCGGGGCCATCGCCGTCCACGCGTCGAGGACCAGGATCGCCCACCGCTCAGGACTTCTCTCGAAGCGGCAGATAGAGCACGGCGAGCGTGAACAACAGCGCCGAGAGCGCGACGATGCCGAGCACGATGAGGAACTCCCAGACCGATGGGAAGTACACGCTGGTCGTGGCGAACGATGAGCCGTTGGGTTGAGGGATGCCCAGCGGCGTACCCGGCGGCAGCTGGATCGGCGCCCTCCCCAGGCCGATGACGATCAGATTGGCGCGGTGCACGAAGATGCCGATCAGTGCCAGGACCGAGGCGATCGCCACGATCTGCGGTCGGCGGCGCCAAGAGGCGCCCGCCACAAGGACGAAGGGGATCAGAAGCCCCACGACGATCTCGACCGCAAAGCCCGGGCCGTAACGACCCGTGAAGAGCTGGTGCACGGCGTCGGTCGGGATGCCCGGGTAGTAGCCGGCCAGGACCTCACAGAGCACGAGGAAAGCCTCCACTGCCAGGAACACCGCGAGCAGACCGCCGAGAAAATCCACGAGCTCGTCGTCAAGCGAGATCCGCCCGCTACGCCGCACGATGAGTGAGAGCACGATGACAAGGGCGAGGCCGGACACGAGCGCCGAGCTGATGAACAGCGGCGGCATGACGGCTGAATACCAGAAGCCGCGCGAGATCTGCAGGCCGAAGATCCAGGCCGTGATGGAGTGCACGAGCACGGCGGCCGGCAACGCGAACCAGGCCAGGACGTATGTCAGGTGATGGTCGCGGTCGCGGCCGGCGGGACCGGCGTCCTTCGTGCCGAGCGCCAGCCAGCTCCCCCGCGCCGCGAGGTCGCGCCTCGTGTACAGCCACACGTAGAGCAGCGAGAGTACCAGGTAGATGAGGATGACCGTGATGTCCCAGATCATCGGTGAGAGCCAGTGGGCATGGATGAAGAGGTTGTAGATGTGCTGCACGTGACCGAGGTCGGGGATGATGAGCAGAGCGGCGGTGGCGATTGTCACCGTCGCTTCCACCACCGCCAGCCGCACGATCGAGGCGAAGCGCTCGATGCCGAAGAGCCGACCCGCGGAGGCGATGATCAGGCCGCCGGCCGAGAGGCCCACGAAGTACATGAAGCTGATGATGTAGAGGCCCCAGATGACGTTGTCGCGCATGTTGGTGATCTGCAGGCCGCGCAAGATCTGGTAGACCCACACGCCGAAGCCGATGGCGATGAGCGCGACCAGGATGGCGATCCACCATGCCAGGGCGTGTGATCGCCGGCCGGGCGTGGCGGCCAGCGTGCTCTCAGTCGTCGCGATGCTCACAGCGCACCCCCCGCGGCGTTGGGACCGGTGGGATAGAGGTAGTGCAGGCTCGGCTTGGTGCCGCGTTCGGGGAACACGACGTACGAGGGCCGATCCCGCAGGAGCACCGATACCTCGCTGTTGGGATCGTCGAGGTCACCGAAGAAGCGTGCGCCGGTGGGGCACGCGATGACACAGCGCGGCAGCAGCCCCTTGGCGATGCGTTGCACGCAGAAGGTGCACTTCTCGACAACGCCCTTGGGTCGTGCCGGCGTGTTGCCGACGATAGTCACGCTGGCGGGCGGCTCCTGCACGGGCTTGCGCCAGTTGAAGACGCGGTTGTCGTAGGGGCAGGCCACCATACAGTAGCGGCAGCCGATGCAACGGTCGTAGTTCACGTTGACGATGCCGTTCGCCATCTTGTAGGTGGCCTGCGTCGGACATGCTTTCACGCAAGGCGGGTTGTCGCACTGGAAGCACTGGGTGGGCTGGTACGACATCTTGAGCTCGGGGAACGCGCCGGCCGGCGTGTCGATGAACGGGCCGCCCACAGTCAGGACGCGCAGCCAATACTGCCCTATCCCCACGTCCTGTTCTTCTTTGCAGGCCACGGCGCAGCTCCAGCAACCGACGCACCTCTTCTGATCGACGACGAGGCCGAGGCGCGTGGCCTTCTGGAGCGCGGGGTCCGGGATGTCGATACCCGGGTAGGACGCGCTCATCGCCCGCACCCCTGTGTGTCACGACGGGTCTTGGCAATCGGCATCGCGATCACGCCCCTTCCACCTGCACGAGGCAGTCGTAGTAAGCCGCGTTCGACGGGAAGTTCGGGATCACCGACTGGGCCGGATTGGCAATCTGATGGGTCAGGTTGTTGGGGTGTCCCTCGACGTACTGCTGCACGGCCAGGCTGTCCCAGCCGCCTTGGTAGCAGTTGACGACGCCGGGCTTGATCGACTCGGTCAGCTTCGCGTAGACCTTCATCTCGCCGCGATCGTTGAAGACCCGCACCACGTGGCCCTCGCCGATGCCGCGCGCCTTGGCGTCGTTCGGGTTGATCTCGAGAAAGCCCTCACCGCTTGCTGTGATCTCGTTCAGCCAGGCGAGATCGCAGTACTGCGAGTGGGTGCGAAACTTGGTGTGGGTCGACAGGAAAGTCAGCGGATACTTCTTGGCGAGCGGGTTGCCGGGTGCCGCCTCGATCTGCGGCTTGTAATCGCAGACCTCCTGGTCGTAGGGCACGAGCATCTCGACGTAGAACTCGATCTTGCCCGACTTGGTCGGGAACTGCTTGTCGAAGAACGGCACGTAGGGCAGCTCCGGCGTGTTCAGATGAGGCGCCCCGCTCGTGAGCTGTTCCCAGGTCAGCCCAACGACGTTGGCGTCGGCCTTCGGGTCGCCGATGTGCAGGATCTCCTTCAGGTACTCGTCGGCGGTGTTGGTGAAGTACTTGCCGTACCCCATCTTGGTGGCCACGGCACTCACCGCCTCGAGGTCGGACTTCGACTCCCACAGGGGTTGCACCATGTTCGGCATGTACTGTAGGTAGAAGTTGTTCGAGGAGAGCAGGTCGGTCTTCTCCATGTAGGTGCAGGCCGGCAGCACCACGTCGGCGAGGTCGGCCGTGGCCGACATGACGTAGTCGGACACCACCAGGAAGTCGAGTGACTTCAGCGCCTTGATCACCTGGTTACGGTCCGACATCTGCTGGGCGAAGTTGTCGATCATGAACCAGGCGGCCTTCACAGGGTGCGGCTTGCTGTTGAGCATGGCCTGGGAAGCCTGCATGGGCTCGAGCACAGTGAACATCGTGGTGCCTTCAGGCGCCCAGAATCCCGGCAGGTCGAAGGCGGTGGTGGTGAGACCACCGGCGAAGGTGGTCACTCCGCCGCCGTGCACGCCGATGTTGCCCGTGAGCGCCTGCAAGGTGAGCAGGGCCTGCATCGTGAGATCGCCACGGTACCAGTGCGACAGAGCAAACCCGGCGCGTACGGCGACCGGGTGCGTGCTTGCCCATAGCTCGGCCAGAGCGAGAATGTCGGCCGCCGGGATGTCGGTGATCGACGAAACGTACTCGGGCGTGTCGACGGCGACCTTATCGGCCAGCACCTGCAGCGCGGTCGGCGCCTTGAACGAGCCGGCCGTGAAGGTCCCCAGTAGCTGCGGTCCGCGTGCTCCCTTGGCCGCTGCGATCTTGCCCGCCGCGGTGGCCACGACGTAGTCGTCGCCGGCCAGTCCCACATCGCCGGTGCGCAGCCACTTGCGAGTCTTGGGGTTCACGAGATAGGGCGCCACAGTGTACGCGCGCAGGTAGGCCGCATCGAAGAGCTTCTTCTGGATCACGTAGTTGATCACGGCGTCGATCAGGGCGGTATCCGTGCCGGGCCGGATCGCAAGCCAGGCATCGGAGCCGGCGGAGGTGGCGGTAAAGCGGGGGTCGATGGCGACCAGGGTGGCGCCCTGGGCCTGGGCGTCCTTCATGACGCGCCAGTCCGGGATCGAGGTCTCGGCGACGTTATTGGCCCACAGCACGATCGCCTTGGCGTTCAGGAAGTCGGTCGATTCGTGACCGTCGAAGAAACCGCCGCCGTTACTCGGGTTGGTCGGATCAACGAGGACGTAGTTCCAACCAGCCGGCGTCGAGCTGTCACCCTCGTTGTCGCCCTCGAAGTCGCCGGCCACGGCGCCGATCACACTGGCGAAGCGAAAGCCGATCCCCACGACCCCTTCGAGGATGGCGAGCGACCCGGTGTAGGGAGCGATCCAGACGGCGTCTTTGCCATATTTGCTCTGTACTGACTGGAGGCCGTCGGCGATCATCGTCGTCGCTTCGTCCCAGCCGATGCGTTGCCACTGTCCCGAGCCGCGCGCTCCGACCCGCTTGTAGGGGTACTTGATGCGGTCGCCGCTGTAGAGGTTCTCGAGCTGCGACACGCCTCGCAGACAAATGCGCGGCGGGTACGCCTTGGGTACCGTGCGGCCATCGATCGTCTTCGCGCCCCACGGTGCACCCTCGACGAGCTTCACCTTGCCGTCGGCAACATGGACGAGATGGCCGCAGGCGCCGTCGCAGTTGTTGGAGTGCCCTGTGCGAACGAACTGCTCTACCACGGTCAACGCAGCCGCGTCGGCCGGCTGCAGACCGCCGAGAAACGTGTCGTCCACGAGCTTACCGGCGACCGCCGCCGTACCTGCGATCGCGGCGCAACCCGCGAGAAAGGTCCGGCGAGTCATGCGCCACCCCGGCGGGCGCTCGTCTTCCTCTCTTGCCGAGCCCGTTACCCGAGTGTCGTCTGGCATGTGGCGCCTCCCCGTGCGGTCGCTCCTCGACATGGACGCACCCCGGCCATCGCCTAGGCGGGCGTGCGCCATGCGGGTCTTGAGCTCCTTTCCAAGCACGGGGAGGTCGGTGCGTTTCCGCACCGACCCACGACGCCGCCATACGAAGCGGCGTCCCATGGTCTTTCCATGGTACGGCCCGTCGTCCCTAGCTTTTTGCCGCCGTAGGGCGACGGGCTTGGAGCAGGACACCGATTGACGGCTAGGATGTTACCGCTCGATTGACATTCGAAAACCGCAGGCCGAGCCTGAAAAGGCTTCTCTTGACCAAAGTCAATCCACGGAGGGGACCAGCTCGCGTGAACAGCAGCCTGCGGGCCGAATTCGCGTGGTGGCGACTGCAGGAGGAGGAGGAGGAGGAGGAGGAGGAGGAGGAGGAGGCGCTGATCGCGGGGTTGGTGTTCGCGGGGTAGCCCCAGCGCAGCCAGCCAGCCAGCCCGAATCACTCTTGCATGCCCCTGTCTCCCTCGACAAGGCGCGCGTGGCTGCGCGTCAGGGCCGCCTGCCGGCCGTGCCCACCAGGGAAACCGTCGCCCAGTACCTAAAGCGATGGCTGGCGATCCACGATTCCCAGGTCAAGCCCATGCGCATCTACCGGCGTGTCCTGCCGGGCATGCTGCAAGAGGCTGCCGACAGCTTCGCGGCCCTGATCCATGCGGCCGAGCCGGCCTGCATACGGGCTGATTGGGTTGGTAGCGGCGGTAGGACTCGAACCTACGACACGCGGATTATGATTCCGCTGCTCTGACCAGCTGAGCTACGCCGCCACGGCGGATGAATACGCTACCATAGGCGCCCGCGGCGCTCAATCCACCCAATAAACCGGCACGTCGTGGAGCAACAGAACGCTCGACGGCTCAACGACGTTGGCCATTCCGTATAAGTACAGGCTCACCGATTCGGCCACCTCCCGGTTGAGTCTCACCATAATTCGGCTAGAATGAGCATGTCGTCACAAGCGCCCCCGGTTCCCCTGCCGCGGCGCCAGCCCCGTGACGAACGAGTCGCTGTGCGGCCGCCCGCGTCCCCCACCTGGGCGGCCCGGCGTTTGCGGCCGGGGTCGTCGCCCCCTGACGACCCCGGCCTCCCCCGTTCTGGAGCTCGCCCCGGCTCCCGCCAACTGGTTGAAAGCGCCCCGGGTTTCCTTTAGCATCTGACTTCGCTCCTGGGGGAGTGCCCGAGTGGTTAAGGGGGCGGACTGTAAATCCGTTGGCGCAGCCTACCTAGGTTCAAATCCTAGCTCCCCCACCAGCATGCCCGGTTAGCTCAGCTGGCAGAGCACCTCCATGGTAAGGAGGGGGTCCGCGGTTCGAATCCGCGACCGGGCTCCACCAGCCCCGTAGACAAACCTTAGAGCTTATCCCGGTAGGCCTGCGCGCGCGGATGTGCCCGTGGGCACATCGCGCCGCGGCCCCTCCCCGGCTCCCACGTAGCTCGGCTACGAGGGAGCCGTCTCGGAACCGCCCCACTCGGCCCACGAACACCCCGGTCGCACATCCCTACCGGGGCTCCTAGCAGATCCTCGGCAGCAGCTCCCCGACGGGCATGTCGAGCACGCGTCGCGTGCCGTATTGCGTACGTAGAGCCACGCGGCCGGGGTGCGCGGCGGTGATGAAGCCGATGCGCCGGGCAGCCCGGCCGTATTCCGTCTGGCGAACGGCGGCAACCACTTCGTCGGCCGCCTCTGGCGCCGCGACGATCACCATCTTGCCCTCGTTGGCCAGCGTCAGCGGGTCGTAGCCGAGCAGGTCGCACACCGAACGCACGGCCGGCGAGACTGGGATCGCTTCTTCCTCGACCTCGACACCCAGGCCGGCCTCTTCGGCCAATTCGGCGAGCACCGTGGTGAGGCCGCCGCGCGTGGGGTCGCGCAGAAAGCGGATGGCCTCTGCCCCGCCGGCCGGGCCCGCGGAAGCAGCGTCGCCGGCGGCGCTCAGCGCCGCCTCCACAAGGTCCCACAGAGGGGCGCAATCGCTCTGCACCTCGGCGCTGAACTTGAACTCGCCGCGAGCGGCCAGAACGGCCACGGCATGATCGCCGACGCTGCCGGTCAGGATGACGGCGTCACCGTTGCGCACCATGGCGGCGCCCAGCTCGTGCTCGACGATGATCTCCCCCACGCCGGTCGTGGTGATGTAGAGCCCGTCGCAGGCGCCCCGTTCCACGACTTTCGTGTCGCCGGTGACAATGGGTACGCCGGCCTCGCGCGCCGTGGTCGCGGCGCTGGCGCAGAGGGCGCGCAGCTCGCTGAGCGCGAAGCCCTCCTCGATGATGAAGGCGGCGGCCAGCGCCAGCGGCCGCGCCGCCGCCGTCGCCAGGTCGTTGACGGTGCCGGCCACCGACAGGCGGCCAATGTCGCCGCCGGCGAAGCGCAGCGGCTGCACCACATGGCTGTCGGTCGTGAACGCGATGCGGCCCCGCGGCGCCAGCGCGGCGGCATCGTCCAGCCGCTCCAGCACCGGGTTGGCGAAGGCCCTCACAAACACATCCTTCACCAGGCCGCGGTAAAGCTTGCCGCCGCTGCCGTGGCCCAGCAGCACGCGGTCGCCGCCGGCACTCAAGCGCGCACCTCGGTGGGCCGTGCCCCCTTGGCTGCCCGCTCGCCGGCTGACCTCCCGCGGCTATTACCTGGTGGCCGGCTACGGCTACTGCGCCGCGCACTCGCGCTGGTTCTGGGGCATGCGCCTGCATGCGCTCTGCGCCCCTGACGGCACGCCTCGGGCGCTGGAGCTTGCTCATCCCTCGCGTGACGAGCGCGAGGTCGCGCTGGTGTTGCTCGAACGCACCAAGCGCGAGGCCGTCGCCTGCCTGGTCTGCGACAAGGGCTACGCTGGTCGCGACTTCGCCGACGATGCCGCGCAGCTGCGCGTGCTCGTCGTGCGTCCTGCCCGTGCAGACGAGCCTTCTCGCGGGCCGCACCTGGCGCCCATCCGCCAGCGCATCGAGTCGATCTTCTGGACCGCCAAGGACATCCTCACGCTGGAGCGCCATGGAGCCCGCACGATCGCCGGTCTGCGCGAGCGTGTCCTGCAGAGGTTCCTCTGCCTGGCGGCTTGCATCTGTCTCAACCACCGGCTGGGAAGGCCCAGCCGAGCACTCGTCGACTACTGCGCCTGAGGGTGTGGGCGTGGAATCAATCATCTAGGCCCCGGTAGCGGTAGCGGGCGGCGCAGGCGCCCTCGCTGCTGACCATGCAAGCGCCCACCGGACCTTCGGGGGTGCAGCGCCGCCCGAAGAGCGCGCAGTCGGTCGGGTCGGTGACGCCGCGCAGCACCTCGCCGCAGCGGCAGCCGGCCGGCTCGAGCGGGGGTTCGGGCTCTACGCTGAAGCGCCGCGCGGCATCGGCGGCCGCCAGCTCGGCCCGTATCGCCAGCCCCGACCCGGCGATCACGCCCAGGCCGCGCCAGTCGGCGTCGCACGGCTCGAAGACCTGCTCGAGGAGCTGCTGCGCCACCACGTTGCCCTGGGGCTGCACGGCACGCGTGTACTGGATCTCAATGGCCGGCTGGGCCTGCCGCACGAGCATCAGGAGCGCCTGCAGCACGTCGCGCGGCTCGAAGCCGGCCACCACGCCGGCCACGCCGTAGTCGCGCGCCAGAAACTGGTACATGGACGTGCCCGTGACCACACTCACGTGCCCGGGCAGCAGAAAGCCGCTGATGGGCGTCTCGCCGAGCTCGAGTAGCGCCCTGAGCGGCAGTGGCATCGTCTTGTGCATGCTGAGCAGGGTGAAGTTGGTGAGCCCGCGGGCGCGCGCCTCGAGCAGGGCGGCCGCGGTGGTGGGCGCGGTCGTCTCGAACCCGATGCCCGCGAACACCACCTGGCGGTGCGGTTCGGCCGCGGCGATCTCGACCGCGTCGCGCGGCGAGTAGACCACGCGCACATCGGCGCCGGCGGCACGCTCGGCGGCCAGCGTGGTGCGCGACGCCGGCACGCGCACGAGGTCGCCGAAGGTCGCGAGCGTTACCTCGGGCAGGCGCGCGAGCGCCACCACGCGGTCGAGGTCGGCCATCGCGGTCACGCACACCGGGCAACCGGGGCCGCTCACCAGACGCATTCCCTCGGGTAGCAGCTCACGCAGCCCGTAGCGCGCGATCGCCATGGTATGCGTGCCGCAGACCTCCATGAACGTGAGGCCCGAACGCGACTCGGCGGCGAGGCCCTTTGCGAGCCGGCGCAGCGCGTCAGCCTGCGTCATCGGCCTCTCCGTCGGCGGCCGCGAGGTCGCCCAGCTCGGCCAGCAACTCCAGGGTCTCGCGCGCCTCCTCCTCGTCCAGCAGGTTGATCGCGTAGCCGGCGTGCACCAGCACATAATCGCCCACCGCCGCCTGCGGGACCAGCACCAGGCTGGCGCGCTGCTGCAGGCCTTCGGCGGCGATGATCGCGAGCGAACCTTCGATAGAGGTGATGCGCATCGGGAGAGCAAGGCACATGAGAGATCCCCCAGCGGCGTAGCTTCGGCGCGCCTAGCGGAGCGCGCCGCGAACGTCGAGCACAGTATAGCCCGCCACCGCGGCCTGCCCCAGCGACACGCCGCCGTCGTTGGTGGGCACCAGGCCGGCAGTGAGCACCTCGAAGCCGTCGGCTGAGAGAGCACCCTCGCAGAGGTCGCTCAGCAGGCGGTTCTGAAAGACTCCCCCGGCGAGGACGACGACCGCGAGCCCTGTCGCGGCTCGAACCCGGCGGCAGGCGTCGAGCACCACAGCGGCGATGGTCGCGTGCAGACGGGCGCCCACCACGCCGGCGGCCACGCCGGCCTCGAGGTCGCCGAAGAGGCCCGCGAACAGCGGCGCCAGCCGCACGACGGCGGACGGCGGCCCCTCGCCGGCCTGCCCTGCTGCGTGCGCGGCCACGGCCGCCGCGGCCCCCCGCCGTGGGGCCACCGCGGCAGCCTCGAGGTCGCCGGCGAGGCCGTATGGATACGGCTCGCCCCCGCCGCCCGAGAGCATCTCCAGCTCGATGGCGGCCTGACCTTCGTAGGTGATCGCGTGACGCACACCGGCCAGCGCCGCGACGGCGTCGAACAGGCGCCCGCAGCTCGTGGTGAGCGGCGTGTTCACGTTGGCGTCGACCTGCTGCCGCAGCACCGCGATCTCTTCGTGAGACGGCGTGGGCCCGGCGGATGCTTCGGGGATGCGGCGCGCGGGCCCGCCGGTGCGGCCGTGCAGCAGCCGCGCCGCCCTGCCGAGCCCCTCCTCCCCCAGGAGGGCGTAGCTCCAGCCCAGAGCAGTGCGCCACGGGTTGTCGATGGCCGCCGCGCCGCCGGGCAATGGCAGCTCCTCGAGGTGCGCCACGCGTCGGTAGCCGAGCAGGTCGCAGACGAACACCTCCCCTCCCCACAGGCGGCCGTCGTCGCCGTAGCCCAGGCCGTCCATGCTCACGCCGATCACAGCGTCCTCACGGCCGTGCTCGGAGAGCCGCGCCGCGATGTGCGCGTGATGGTGCTGCACGGCAACCTTGTCGGCCTGCGGCAGCGAGAGGGCGTACTTGGTCGCCAGGTACTCGGGGTGAAGATCGTAGCCGATCACATCGGGCCGCAGGCGAAAGAGGCGCTCGTAGAGCGCGATGCTGGCTTCGTAGTGCTCCAGCGTCTCGAGGTTCTCGAGGTCGCCGATGTGCTGGCTGATAAACGCGTTGGCGTCGCGCGTGAGGCAGAACGTATTCTTCAGCTCGGCCCCACAGGCCAGCGTCTGCGGCAGGGGCCGCGGCAGCGCCACCGGGAACGGGGCGTAGCCCCGGGCGCGGCGTACCAGCCGCGGCTGGCCGCCCACCACCTGCGCCACCGAGTCGTCGTAGCGCACGGCGATCTCGCGGTCGTGTACCAGGTAGGCGTCGGCGATGCGCGCCAGGCGGGCGATCTCCTCCCACCCCTTCACGATCGGCTCCTCCGCCAGGTTGCCGCTGGTCATCACCAGCGGGCGGCCGGCGGCCCGCAGCAGCAGGATGTGAAGCGGCGTATACGGCAGCATCGCCCCCAGGTAGTTCTGGTTTACGGCGACTTCCCGGTGAACGGCTGCCGGGATGGCGAAAGCCGGCGCGGGGTCCTCCCTGCCGCCGGCCGCCCCCGCGCCCGGCCACTCGAGCAGGACGATCGGGTGCTCAGGCGACGTGAGCAGACGCTCTTCGGCGGCGCCCCCGCGGCAGTGCGTGCGCAGCTGCGTGAGGTCCACAAACATCACGGCCAGCGGCTTGTGTGGCCGGCGCTTGCGCTCCTTGAGACGTCGCACCGCGCCGCCGTCGGTGGCGTCACAGGCCAGATGAAAACCCCCGAGACCTTTGAGCGCCACGATCTCGCCGGCGAGCAGCAGCTCGGCGGCCGCGCGGATGGGCCCGGCGGGGTCGGCGGGCTTGCCTACGGCAAGCTCCTCCACCCCGCCGTCGGCCGCGCGGCGCAGCAGCCGCACCCGCGGTCCGCACACCGGGCAGGCGTTGGGCTCGGCGTGAAAGCGCCGGTCGGTTGGGTCGTTGTACTCGCGGCGGCAGGCCGGGCAGAGCGGGAAGCGGCGCATCGTCGTGCGCTCGCGATCGTACGGCAGGTCTTCGATGATCGTGAACCGCGGCCCGCAGTTGGTGCAGTTGGTGAACGGGTACTCGAAGCGCCGGTCGGCGGGGTCGAGCAGCTCGCGCCGGCAGTCGTCGCAGGTGGCGATGTCGGGCGAGACGAGCTGGTAAGCCTGCGGGTCGATGGCGCTCCCGAGGATGACGAACGCCGCCGCGCCGTCCGCCGTCGCCGCCGGCTGGGCCGCCGCGCCCGCCGGCGTCTCCGGCCTCGCGGCCGCCACATCATAGGAAGCGATGTGTGAGCGCGGCGGTGCTTCGCAAGGCAAGGCCTCCACGAAGGCGTCCACCTGAGCCGGCGTGCCCTCAACCAGTATCTCCACGCCGGCCGACGTGTTCTGCACCCAGCCCGTCAGCGCGTACCGCTGGGCCAGCGAGAAAACGAACGGCCGAAAGCCGACGCCCTGCACCACTCCGCGCACGCTCAGGCGGACGGCCTTGTGCTCCGCGTCCCGCCGCTCGCGCGGGTCTACGTGGGGCATTGGAACTGCAGGTCTTCTCGGTAGTAAAGCTCCTTGCACTCGGGGCAGCGCAGCTCGTAGATGTGGCCGATGGGCACCCAGTGAGGGTCGCAGAACTTGATCCGCGCCTCCAGCACCTCGAGCTCAGGCGCGCCGCACGCAAGGCAGGTAAGAAGGATGTCGTCGCCCAGCCGGTACACCTGCTGCAGCCGCTGCATGGCGCCGCTGGACCCTTCATGCACCGGCAGCTCATCCTCGCGGGTACAGTCTGACACCTGAGGTACGCGCTCGAGGTCGATGTCCTTCACGAGGCCCGGCAGGTAGACGAGCCTCTTGCCCGTGGCGGCCAGGAAGGTCTGGAAGGGGCACGGATCGTCGGGCTGGTGGTCGCCCATGCGCTTGCCCTCATGGTACGCCACCAGCGCGCGCCGCGTGACGTAGCAGCGCATGTCAAGGTGATCCAGCGTCACCGGCTCCACGTGCACCGTGCGGGGCCGGCCGCGGCCGCGCTGGTAGTCGTACGGAGGTACCAGCGAGAGACAGCCGATGCTGAGGTCGGCCTCCAGAGCCGCAATCGCGCGCTCCAGCCACCCGGGCTGCGGCTCGAGCGTGTCGTCGAGCCTCACCAGGTACTCTCGTGCCATCAGGTGATAGGTCTGGTCGAGCCCGCAGTGACGTGCCCGTCGTGTGCCCGTGTCGAGGTGGAACCCATTGATGCGCCCGCGCAGGTACTGCCGCATGAGAAACATGCCCAGGTCTTCGGGGCAGTCCGAGGCGCACACGTGCAGCTCGTAAGGCCCCGTCACCGTCTCACGGATGCCATGCAACAGGGCACGCAGCGCAACGACGCCGTGACTAGTGAAGACGGCGATGCCAACGCCGGGGAGAGCTGGTCCTGCGGCGCCGGGCTCGCCGGCCCCTGTGCGCCGGGCGCTCACGGGGCGCCCGCGTCCAGCTCGGCAACGATCATGGCGAGCACCCGGTGCGCCGCATCGTCGACGGGCGGCGACAGTTCCTCGCCGAACGTCTCTATGTCCACCGCCTCGATGGCAAACACCACCACTTCCTCAGGCATCGGGTACCCCAAGCGGCGGCCGAGCTCGAGAGCCGTGCCCAGGTGGATGCTGTGAGCGGAGCCGTAGCGGTGCCCGCCGGCGAAATCCTTGCCCTCGTAGCGCACGATCTCGCCGGGTGGTCGATCGCTCTTGATGGCGTCGACGATGATCACGCGGCGATAGCCGCGCACCAGTTCGAGGAGGCGCAGCCCGCCGACCTCGCTCTGACCCACGTCTACCCCGTCCGGCATGGGGGTCGCCCGCAGACGCTGAGCGACGACCAACCCGACGCCGTCGTCTGACAGGATCGGGTTCCCCATGCCGAGGACGAGGGTGGAGCTCACGTCACATGAACCTCTTGACGCTGGTAATCACCTCACGCGTGGCCTCGCTCTTCACGACCACTTCGAGGGGCATCTCGCCGGGCAGCGTATGCGTGGCGCAGCCGAAGCAGGGGTCGTAAGCGCGGAAGGCCATCTCGATCATGTTCAGGGTGCCTTCACTGATCTCGCTGCCACCCTTGATGACGCCTTCGGCGGCTTTCTTGAGCGACATGGAGATCGCCGCGTTGTTGTTGGTGGTGCCGACCAGCAAGTTGACGTTGGTGACCATGCCCTGCGCGTCCGTCTTGTAGTGATGATACAGCGTGCCGCGAGGAGCCTCGACCACGCCCACGCCCTCACCGACGATCCCTGTGGGGATAGTGCGCACATCGGGGTTGGTGATGTCTGGGTCGGTGGCCAGCTCATGGGCGCGCTCGGCTGCGTAGAGCAGCTCGACCAGGCGCGCCCAGTGCGTCGCCAAAGTGGCGTGCACAGGCTTGCCGCCGAGCGTGGCGTACATGCGTTCGTACTCGGCCTGGGCGAGCGGCGTGGCCATGCCGTCCGATGCGTTGAGGCGGCTCAGCGGCGAGGCCCGGTACACGCCCGAGTCCTTGCCGTCTACGAAGCCCTTCCAGCCGACCCTCTTGAGATAAGGATAGACGAGATAGCTATACGGCTCAACATGCTCGGCGATCTCGTTGAGATAGTCGTTACCATCGAACTTGACCAGCTCGGCGCCGTCCGGGCCGGTGACGCGGATCTTGCCGTCGTAGAAGTTCACCTTGTTGTTCTCGTCGACGAGGCCCATGTAGTAGGTCTCGTGCGTGAACGCGTCGCTCTTGATGAGGTCGACGTAGTCGTTGTTGGCGAGCACGATGTCGTCGAAGATGCCGAGGGCGACCTTGGCGAACTCCACCTGGCCGGTGGTGATCTCAACGATGCGGTCGCGCTCCTCGTTGCTGAGCGCCTTGCTCACGCCGCCGGGCAGGCCGCAGACCGGATGGATGGCCTTGCCGCCGATGAGCGACACGAGCTCGTTGCTCTCGGCGCGCATCTTGATGACCGCCCCGCCTATCTCGAGGCCGACCTTGCCGATGACGCCGAGGATGTTGCGCTCGGCGGGGTCTGAGGTGGGGCCCATGACGAAGTCGGGACCGGCGAGCACGAAGAAATGGGTCGTGTGGTCGCCGGCGAAGAAGCTGTTGTAGAGCAGCTCACGCAGCTTGCGACCCGTGGGCGTGGGCTGCACGCCGAACACCCCGTCGAGGGCTTTGGCGGAGGCTATGTGGTGCGCCTCCGGGCATACGCCGCAGATGCGCGGCGTGATGCGCGCCAGCTCCTCGACAGGCCGGCCGACGCAGAAGCGCTCGAAGCCGCGCAGCTCGGGGATCTGGAAGTAGACGTTGGCCACTTCGTTGTCGTCGTTCACGAAAATCTCTATCTTGCCGTGGCCCTCGAGACGGGTGATTGGATCGACGCTTATCTTTTTCATTTAGACCCTCGCCCTTCTGAGCAGCGATCCGGCGAGACCGAAGCGGTAGAACGTGCCCACCGGGTCGGGGACGGTCGCGGTGATCTCGGCGATCTCCTCCGGTGTGGGCGCGTCGACGATGGACGCGACCGTGCTGAGCATCTTGGCACCCTGGTCGGGCACGCCCTCAGGCGCGCCGTAGCAGCCGCGGCACGGCATGCCCGCCGTCGTGCAGCGCGCGCCGCAACCCGCGCGCGTGGCCGGTCCCATGCAGATCACGCCCTGCTCGAGCAGGCACTGTTCGGGATCCGGCAGGAACTCCCAGATGCGCCTGAAACCGGGGATCTTCTTCTCGCCCTTGGTGCGCTCGCACTCGTCGCAGCACGTCTTGGGGTTCACCCCGATGACGGAGCCCTTGGGCGGCAGCTCGCCGTGGCCCTCCAGAGCGGCCGTGACGGCCTCGAGCACGCCCCACACCTGCTTCGCCTCGGGGGCGCAGCCCGGCACGTAGTAGTCGACGTCGACGACCTGGTCGAGCGTCTTCACCGTGTCGTACAGATGCGGCAGCTCGAGCACACCCTCCGGCACCTCGAAGCGCTCCTGCGGCTCGATGCCGTCGGGGTTGTCGAGCCCCGGATTGTTGTGGTAGACGAGGTCCTTGATCTCCCTGGCACTGGCGAGGTTGGCGAGGCCGGGGATGCCGCCCATGCTGGCACAGGCGCCGAAAGCGACCAGGACCTTGCTCTTCTGGCGCAGCAGCTTGGCGATGCGCTCGTTCTCGCTGTTACGCACGGCGCCGTTGAAGAGGCAGACGTCGACGTAGCCGTCGTCGTACGCCTCCACGTCTTTGTACTTGAAGTCGGCGGCCACGGGCCAGAACACTACATCGTAGTGCTCCGCGACCGTGAGGATCTTGTCGCCGATCTCGAGGAGGGCGATCTCGCAACCGCCACAGCTCGCCGCCCAGTACATCGCGAACTTGGACTTGCGGAGCGGTGCCCCTTCGGCGCCCCGCTCGATGGCTTGACTATGGGAGTCCTTCATGCCGGCACCGCCTCCTTCGCGAGCGCGACGGTCTCGCCGGCCTCGTCGACGAACTGCCGGTCCCAGTTGAGCGGGCCCAGCGCGCGGATCTGTTCGGTGAACTCGGTGACCACACGCTGGAACTTCTCGCCCTCGGCGGCCGAGACCCACTCCAGGCGCACCCGGCCGTGCTCGAAACCGAGCTGCTCGAGGAGCTTCTCCATGAGCGGGTAGCGGCCGGCGGTGCGGTAGTTACCATTGATGTAGTGGCAGTCGCCGGGGTGGCAGCCGGCGATGATCACGCCGTCGGCACCCTCCTTGAACGCCTTGAGGATATGGGTGGGGTCTACGCGCCCCGAGCAGTTGGTCTTGATGGGCACCATATTGGCCGGGTACTTGAGCCTCGAGGTGCCGGCAAGGTCGGCGCCGTTGTAGCTACACCAACGGCACAGGAAGCCGACAAGGCGCGGCTCGAACCCCTGGGTTCCGTTTGTACTCACTGTCATCTCCTTCGCAAGGCCGGCCTAGACGGCCGCCATCGCGCCTTCGATCTCGGCGAAGATCTGGTCGTCAAGATAGCCACTCTGCTGTGGCACATTGGATCCGCAGGCGGCGACGCACACGCCGCAGCCCTTGCAGGCGGCGGAGATGACCTCGGCGACCTTCTTCTCTTCGTTGAACTGGATGGCGGCGTGCGGGCAAAGGCTCACACAGATGCGGCAGCCCGCACATTTCTCTGGGTCGATGTACGAGATCGTCGGCTCCACCTTCACGGTGGGATTGTCGACCAAGGCCAGAGCACCCGCCGCCGCGGCGCCCGCCTGGGCGACCGTATCTGGGATGTCTTTGGGGTACTGGCAGCAGCCGGCGATGAAGATGCCGTCGGTGACGGTACTCACGGGCTCGAGCTTGGGATGCCGCTCGAGGTAGAAGCCATTCGCCGAACAGCCGAAACCGAAGGTCTGCGACACGGCCTTGGCATCGGCGTTGGGCGCGAGACCGCTGGAGAGGATCACCATGTCAACGGGAATACGCCGCACGATACCGAGCAGCGTGTCTTCGGTCTTCACGATGAGGTGACCTTCTTCTTCGGGCGACAGAGCCACGTTGCTCACCTCGGCGGCGCGGCCGCGGACGAAGTGCACACCCTCGTCCATGAGGCGGCGGTAGAACTCCTCGTAGCCCTTGCCGAAGCAGCGCATGTCGATGTACAGCTCATACACCTCGGTTTCGGGCAGGTGCTCTTTGATGAGGTGGGCGAACTTGAGCGAGTACATGCAGCACACGCGCGAGCAGAACTCCTGGTAGTTCATGTCGCGGCTGCCGATGCAGTGCAGGATCGCGACCGCTTTGGGTGGCTCGCCGTTCTTCATGACGATGTGGCCGCCGGTGGGGCCCGAGGCGTTGGAGATGCGCTCGAACTCCAGGCTGGAGATCACATTGTCGAGGCGACCGTAGCCGTACCGCGAGTCTTGCGACGGCTCCCAGAGCTGGAACCCCGTGGCCATGATGATCGCGCCCACCTCGAGCTCGACGAGCTCATCTTTCTGCGCGAAGTCGATGGCCTCGGGCCCGCATGCCGTGAGGCAGGGCTGCTTGCACTTCTTGCCCTTGAGCGTGAGGCACTTCTCGGCGTCGATCGTGGCGCGCAGCGGCACCGCCTGGGGAAACGGAATGTAGACGGCGCTGCGCTTGCCGAGGCCCTGATCGAACTCGCTCGGTACCTTGCGTACCAGGCAGGCGTCCTGGCAGGCCGCACAACCCGTGCACTTGTCGGTGTCGACGAACCGCGCCTTCTTGTTGACCTTGACCTTGAAGTTGCCCACGTAGCCCTCGACTTCGACGACTTCGCTGTAGGCCATGAGCTCGATATTGGGGTCTTTGCCGGCGGCCGACATCTTCGGGGTAAGGATGCAGGCGGCACAGTCCAGCGTCGGGAAGGTCTTGTCGAACATGGCCATGTGACCGCCGATGCTCGGCTTCGTCTCGACTAGATAGACCTTCTTGCCCGTAGCCGACAACTTGAGCGCCGCTTCGATGCCGGCGATGCCGCCGCCCACCACCATGACGGCCGGGTTGACGGGCACCTCGATAGGATCGAGGGGCACGTTGAACGGCAGGCGGTGGATCTGGGCGTTGAGGATGCGCTTGGCTTTCTCGGTGGCCTCGGCGCCGTCTTCGGTGACCCACGAGCAGTGCTCACGCACGTTGGCCATCTGCAGCAGGTAAGGGTTGAGGCCGGCGTCGGCGGCCGTCTTACGGAAGGTGGGTTCATGCATGGTGGGCGAGCAGGCCGCCACCACGACGCGGTTAACGCCGTTCTCCTGGATGTCTTGTCTGATCAGTTCCTGGCCCGGATCTGAGCACATGTACTTGTACTCGCGGGCGATCACCACATTAGGCTGCTCGGCAGCCCAGGCGACGACCTGTTCTACGTCGACCTTGCCGGCAATGTTGCTGCCGCAATGGCAGACATAGACGGCGATCTTCTCTTCAGCCATGTTCGTCTCCTCCTCGCCGCTTACGCCGGGATCGCCGCGACCACGCGGTCACAGGAAACGACTTGCTTGTCGATGGCCAGCCGCCGGGGGTCGATGCCAAGCGCCAGCCCCATGAGCTGTGTGAAGTACATGACCGGGATGTCGAAGTGGGTGCCGAAGACCTCGTTCACGCGCGGCTGGAAGCCTTCGAGGTTCATCTCGCAGAGAGGGCAGGCACACACGATGACGTTGGCGCCCATATCTTCGGCTCCGCTGAGAAGCTCGTAGCAGAGGCGCACGGCAGCGTCTTCCCGGGTGAGGATCATCATGCCGCCACAGCACTTGACCTTGCCGGGAAAGTCGACCACATCGGCGCCCAGAGCTTCGAAAAGCCGGTCCATGGTAACGGGGGCCTCGGTATCGTCGAAGGTGCCCATGGGCCGCGAGAACTGGCAGCCGTAGTACGCGGCAACCTTGAGGTTGGTAAGGCGCCGGGTGACCTTCTCGGCGACCGCCTCGAGGCCAATGTCGTTGGTGATGATATCCATGATGTGGCGCACGGGCTTGCTGCCGTCGTACTCACGCCCCACGGCGCCCAGAGCGCCCTGCACGGCCTCTTTGACCTCTGGGCTCTCGGCCAGATAGCGGTTGGTCTTGGCCAGTGTGGTGTAGCAGGCGTTGCAGATCACGCAGAGGTCTTCGTCGCCTTGCTGCTGCGCGATGGCCAGGTTGCGGGCCGCGATGGCAAAGGAGTCGAGCTCGCGTACATTGAAGTAGCTGGTGGCGCCGCAGCAGTTCCAGTCGTCGAGCTCCGCCAGCGCGACGCCCAGCCTGTCCATGACGGCACGGGCAGACATGTCGTACGCCTTGGCGGTGGCCTCCGACGAGCAGCCGGGATAGTAGAGATACCTCATTTGGCTTTCGCCTCCCGAGCTTCAAGGTAGGCACTGATCTTGTTGAGCTCGTCACGGCCCCTGATGTTGGTGGCGGCCAGCGGCATGCGGCCGTCGAGAAACATCTTGGGCCCGATGCGCATGTACTTGAACGGCGCCGACCAGTCTTTGGCCAGCATGTACTTGGCCATGAGCTCGACCTCGTGGTTGCGACCGTGCTTGTGCACGCTCTCCACGAAGTACTTGGTCATGGCCACCGACTTGGCGCCCTTGGGCGTGAGGTCGTACTTGATGGCGAGACGCTTGAGCTCATACATGAGATCGGTGATCTTGATGCCGGCCGGGCAGCGCACCGTGCAGTAGTAGCACGAGGTGCAGAGCCAGATCGTGTTGCTCTTGACCACTCGGTCGATCATGCCGGCACGAAACGCGGCGATGATCTCGCGAGGGCCCCAGTCCATAAGATAACTCGTGGGGCAGGATCCGGTGCACGTTCCGCACTGCTGGCAGATGCGGATCTTCTCCCCCCCAGGCATGGCGAGGACATCCTCGTAGAACTGCCTGTGGAGCTCTTTGGCCTGCGCTGTGGTCGCTAGCTCCGTCATACTCCTCTCCAGTTCGTCTGCTGACCGGCACTGGCACATCCTCCGCGTCCCCCGTGGAGTCGGAGCGGCCGATGAATGCTGCGGGACCTGGCGCCATCTCTCCGTGATGGGCCAGAGACTGAGTGCGACACGCCATGGCACTGGTCGGCTGCGGTTGTGCACAACACAGACGGGCTCTGCTTTCCGCGACGCGAACGCAATGGTGTCCTCGCGTGACAACTTTCACAAAGACTGAGGATACCACGCAAAACGCCGTTGAGCCTTTCCCCTTCTGTACAAGATATGCAGGGAGAAAGGCCCCAATTGTCGCCACCTACAGCGAGCCCCGGAGAGGGCGTAGTGTGTACGTCCTACGAGTTCTGGGGTGATGAACCCATGGCTTCAATCGAGCTTGATGAGCCCCTTGCGAATGGCGTATCTCACGAGCTCGGTAACGTCGTGCGCGTCGAGCTTGCGCATGATGTTGGCACGATGGCTCTCCACCGTCTTCTTGCTCACCGACAGGGTTCTTGCTACGTCGAGGTTTGTGCTGCCACGGGCGATCAGCTTGAGCACCTCGCGCTCGCGCGGGGTGAGCGGCTCTTCGGTGCCGCCGGCCTCCTCGTCGCCGCGCACCCGGCGCACGTAGTCTTCGATGAGCTTGGCGGCGATCGCCGGGTAGAGAAACGAGGAGCCCCGGTGGACCTCGTTGATGGCCAGCACGAGGTCGTCGGCGGTGACGCCCTTGAGCACGTAGCCGGAGGCACCTGCCTGGATGACCTGCTGCACATACTCGTCGTCGTCGTACATGCTGAGGATGAGCACTCTCACCTCGGGATGCTTCTCGCGGATGATGCCGGTCGCCTCCAGGCCGCTCATGCGCGGCATGAGCAGATCCATCACGACCACATTGGGCAGGAGCGCCTCGACCTCTTCCACCGCCTCGAGGCCGTCGCGAGCCTCACCCACCACGACGATGCTCGGTTCGTCGGCCAGCAGGGCCCGCACGCCCTCGCGAAGGATGCGGTGATCGTCGACCAGGAGAACCCTGATGACCTCGGTCTCGTTGCCATGAATAGCTGTCACGATTCCTCGCCTCCTCGCAGAGGAACGACGACGTACACCCGCGTGCCGTTGCCGGGCGCCGTGTCGATGTTGACGGTGCCGCCGAGAAGCTCCGTGCGCTCGCGGATCGACAAAAGGCCGACGCCATGAGTACCGGGACGGTCTACCACAGCCTCGGCAAGGTCGAATCCCCTGCCGTTGTCTTCCACAGCCAGTGCGGCGTACCCCGGCTGGGTCTCAAGGCGCAGCACCACCCGCGTGGCTTGCGCGTGCTCAACGGTGTTGGCCAGTGACTCCTGCGCGATCCGGCAGAGCGCCGTCTCAACTTCGGGGGGGAGCCTGCGTCCGGCATCCTCGAAGTCGGTGACCACGGTGAGACCAGGTGCTTGAAGATGCGACTGCACGTACCGGCGCAAAGCGGGCACCAGCCCGAAGTCGTCGAGCGTCGTAGGGCGCAGGTCGTATACCAGCAGCCTGAGCTGCTCCAGAGAATCGGCGATCAGCTCCCGCGCCGCTGCGACCCGTTCACGCACGTCGCCGCGGCAACCCCCGAGCGCCTTCTGCGCCGCATCCAGGCTGAGCAGCGCGGCGGCCAGCGATTGGCTGGTGTCGTCGTGAAGCTCGCGCCCTATGCGCCGGCGTTCGTCCTCGATGGACTCGAACACGCGGGCCGAGTAGGCGAGGGACTCGCCGGATAGCCGATCGAGCAGCTCGGCCAGAGCGTCGGCAACGGGTCGCAGCTCGAGGTCGGTGAGACCGCTGGCCACGGCGGCCAAGGCCGCCTGGGCCGGCGCCCTTGAGCCCTTGTGGATGGTGGCCAGAGCGTTGCTCAACTCGATCAGCGGCCGGAAGGCAGCGCGCATCACGAGACCGTCGGCCAGGGCGATCGTGACCGCGCCGACGGCGAAGAAGGCAGCAATCAAGGCGAGGGGCTGACGGCCCTCTAGCTGCCGGGTGATGAGGGTGCCGCCGACGGCCCCGCCAAGCACGATGAGGGCGTTGACGAACACCACGCGCTGCAGTGTCGATCGGCCACCGAACCTGAGCACACCGAGCACTTGCGGTACCCCCCTGAGCGAGATCACCCCGTGACAGTACCTTACGTGAACTGGGCCCACGACGCACATGTCATCTGCGCACCACGTTACGCCCAAGCCTCTAGGCGGCCGAGGCGACGCGTAGATCACTCAGCGGACTCTGGGGTTAAGACCTTATGGTGTTTCTGACCGTATAGGCGCATAACCTTAGATTGTGAAACTCATCACACCCTGCCGCCGAGGGCGCCCGCTTCTCGGGAAGCCCAGACCACGCGGCTCGGCACACGGGCGAGCAAAGGGGCACAGGCAAGGCACCCTAGACGACGCACTACAGACCGAGAGGCCATGGGGGACCCTATGAGAACCGGAGTGTATCTGTGCCAGACGGGCACGGCCGACCAGGGCGCGGTGAACGCCCACTCGGTGGAGCAATACGCCGCCAACCTGCCTCAGGTCGAGCTGGTCAGAAACCTCGGCACGCTGCCGCCCCTCGATCTGCAAGCGCTGGCTGCGGAGATCCACGGCAACCAGCTCGAGCGCCTGGTGATCGCGGGTGACTCGCCGGGCTTCTTCAAACCGGCTTTTGCCACTGCGATGGCCATGGCCGGCGGCGATCCCGAGGAGGTTCGCCTGGCGTCGTTTCGTGAGCACGGCGCCGCCAGCGGCATCGCCAACGTGCGCGCCAAGTCGGTGCTCGCTTGCGCCGTGCTGGGCGTGCCGTTCGCGCTGGCCGCGGTTCCCGACACCACCGCCGTGCATCCCGGCACGCTGATCGTAGGCGGCGGCGTGGCCGGCATCCAGGCGGCCCTCGAGATCGCCGACGCCGGCAAGCGGGTCTTTCTCGTCGAGCGCACCGGCACCATCGGCGGCCACATGGCGATGTTCGACAAGACCTTCCCCACCCTCGACTGCGCGGCCTGCATCCTCACGCCCAAGATGGTCGCCGTGAGCCAGCATGAGAGTATCGACCTGATGACGTACGCCGAGGTGGTCGAGGTGAACGGCAGCCCCGGCGACTACAAGGTGAAGGTGCGCAACAAGGCCCGCCGTGTCGACGTCGGCGCCTGCATCACCTGCCATGCCTGCGCGGAGGCCTGCCCGCAGAAGGCCCCCAGCGAGTTCGACAACGGTATCGCCGAGCGCAAGGCCATCTACATGCCGTTCCCGCAGGCCGTGCCCAACTCCTACCTCGTCGACGAGAGCACGTGCACCTACGTGCTGAGCGGCGGCACCAAGTGTGGCGTATGCGCTAAGAAGTGCCCCAAGGAATGCATCGACCTCGACCAGAAGGACGAGATCGTCGAGCTCGAGGTGGGCAGCATCATCGTCGCCACCGGCTACGACGTCTACGACGCCGCCAGGGTCGAGCGCTACGGCTACGGCAGGCTGCCCAACGTGCTCACGGCCCTCGAGTTCGAGCGACTCACCAACGCCTCGGGCCCCACCGGCGGCAAGATCGTCACCAAGACCCTGCGCCACAACAAGCGCACCAAGGCGGACGAGTGGGTGTTCGACACCGAGCAGGGCACGGCACCCAGGAACGTCGCCATCATCCACTGCGTAGGCTCGCGCGACCACAACCACAACGCCTACTGCTCGCGCGTCTGCTGCATGTACTCGCTCAAGTTCGCCCACCTCGTCACGGAGAAGCTCCCCGAGGCCAACTGCTACGAGTTCTACATCGACATGCGCGCCTTCGGGAAGGGCTACGAGGAGTTCGCCGACCGTATCAAAGCCGAAGGCACCTTCGTGGTGCGCGGCCGCACGGCCAAGGTGAGCGCCGAGAACGGCCAGATGATCGTGCGCGGCGAAGACATCGTAAGCGACCGCATGGTCGACTTTCCCGTAGATATGGTGATTTTGGCCGTTGGCCTCGTGCCGGCCCACGGCACCAAAGAGCTCACCCGCATGCTCAGAGTAGACACGGACGCCGACGGCTGGCTGAGCGAGCTCGACTACAACTCGGACCCCACCGACACGGAGCGCGGCGGTGTGTATGTGGCCGGCATGTGCCAGGGCCCCAAAGACATCCCCGACACGGTCGCCCAGGCCTCGGCCGTGGCCGCGGCCGCCCTTAAGAGCATGGCCACCGGCCGCGGTCTCGACAGCCGCGCCGATCTCGCCCTCAGCGACATCGAGGCGCGCGCCGCGAGCCTCATCCGGGTGTAGCCACCGCAGGCATACGTGCGGGGCGACGCAGCCGCACCGCCCAGCAGAGAGGAGAGAGCATGGCGATACGTGCGAATCCGAAGCTCATAGACGAGCTCGCCATCTACGGAGCCCAGGACGTCTCCAAGTGCTACCACTGCGGCAACTGTTCGGCCACCTGCCCGTTCTCGAAAGACCCGTACATCCTGCCCCGGCGTTCCATGCGCTCGTTACAGATGGGGCTCGAGAAGAAGCTCGAGGGCGATCTGGAGCCCTGGCTCTGCTACTACTGCGGCGAGTGTTCGCAAGACTGCCCGCGAGACGCCGAGCCCGGCGAGACGATGATGAGCCTGCGCCGCTGGCTCACGGCGCGTTACGACTTCACCGGCATCTCGCGCGCCTTCTACCGCTCCGGCCGCACCGAGCTCGCCGCCATTCTCGTCGTCGCGATACTTAGCGGCATCGGCTTCCTGCTCTTCGGCTTCTCGCAGGGCAGCTTGGCGCACTACAACGGCCCCAACGCCTTCTTGCCCAGCGCCAAGATCCACATCTTCGACTGGAGCCTGGCCGGGGTGCTGCTCACGCTCCTGCTCATCAACTGCGGCCGCATGTGGTGGTTCACGATCGGCCGAGACAAGAGCACGCACATCTCGCTGTCCGCCTACGTGAGACATGTCTACCTCCTCCCCGTGCACTTCTTCACGCAGAAGCGCATGGCCAAGTGCGAGCGCAAGCGGCCCTGGGTGATCCACCTCGTCCTGATGCTGAGCTACGTCACGATGCTCGTGCTGATCATGTTCTTCTTGAAAGACATGGCGTCGGGACCGGGGGTGGACTGGCGCGTGCACGCCTTCGGCCTCGCGGCCACCGCCGGATTGCTGATCACCACCGTGTTCGCCATGCATGGCCGCTTCACCAGGGCCGAGCCGCAGTACAAGCACTCCCACGAGACCGACTGGATCTTCCTGGTCTTGCTCATCGTCGTGGCCGGCACCGGAATCTTGCAGTTCATCTTGCACCGCTCCGGGCTGGACACGGCGGCCAACATCTCGTACGTCGTGCACCTCATGGCGGTCGTGCCGATGCTCGGGCTGGAGGTTCCCTTCAGCAAGTGGGCGCATCTCGCCTACCGCCCCCTGGCCATGTACTTCGCCGATCTCAGGGCGGATGCGGCCCTCGCGGAGCAGCCCGCCCAGGCGCCATCGCAACGCGCGCCGCAGGCAGCCTGATGGAGACCACGATGGATGACCTCAGAATAGGCGTGTACGTATGCAACTGCGGCACCAACATCGCCAAGGTGGTCGACTGCGACACCGTGGTGGAGGCCGCCCAACGGCTGCCCGGCGTGGCCGTTGCCAGAACCTACAAATACATGTGCTCCAACCCCGGCCAGGAGATGATCGTGGCCGACATCGAGGAGCACGGCCTCAACCGCGTCGTGGTGGCGGCGTGCAGCCCGCGGATGCATGAGCCGACCTTCCGCAAGGCGCTCGCCAAGGCGGGCCTCAACCCGTACTTCCTCGAGATGGCGAACATCCGCGAGCAGTGCAGCTGGGTGCACGACGACGCTGTCATGGCCACCGACAAAGCCCGGGCTCTCGTGAAGGCCGCGGTGCTGCGCGTGGCCCACCACGAAGCTCTGCAGCGCCGCTCGGTAGACATGTGCCCCAACACACTCATCATCGGCGGCGGCATCGCCGGCCTTTCCGCGGCGCTCGACCTCGCCGACTCTCACAACAAGGTGTACCTGGTGGAGCGCGCCGACCACCTGGGCGGCAACCTGGTCCGCGTCGACCTCACGGCGCCGTTCCTCGATTCCGCCCGCGAGATCCTTACGGAGCGCATCACACGCGTGCTGGAGCACGCCTACATCGAGGTCCTTCTCGAGTCGCAGGTGCGCAGTGTCGAGGGGTTCGTCGGCAACTTCAAGACCACGGTGCGCTCGAAGACCGAGTTCGGCCCGCCGGTGGATGAGACCTTCGACGTGGGCAGCGTGATCGTGTGCACCGGCTATAAGGAGTTCGACGCGGCGCTCATCACCCACTTCGGCTACGGCAAGCTTCCCGACGTGGTCACCTCGTTCGAGCTCGAGAAGATGCTACGCGCCGGCAGCGTGAAGACCAAGGAGGGCGCGCCGCCGCAGTACGTGGCCATCATCCACTGCGTGGGCAGCCGCAACCTCGAGTTTCACGCCTACTGCTCGCGCGTCTGCTGCATGACGGCCCTCAAGTACGCCAACGAGATCAAATCGGCCGTGCCGGGAGCCTATGTAAGCGACATCTACGTAGATATGCACGCCTTCGGCAAGGGCCATGAAGATTTCTACCGGCGCAGCTCCGAGGTAAAGACCCTCTTCCTCATGTACGAGAAGAACGACTTTCCGGTAGTGCGCATGGCCGACGCCGAGGACGACTGCAGCATGCTGATCGAGGTCAACGAGCTCCTCTCCGGCGAGACCATCGAGATCCCGGCCGATCTGGTGATCCTCATGGTCGGCATGGAGGCCCGCGAAGACTCGGACGAGGTGGCGCACCTCGTCAACATCAGCCGCGACAAGGACGGCTGGTTCATTGAGAGCCACCCCAAGCTCGACCCGGTGGCGACCACCACCGACGGTATCTTCATCGCCGGCGCCTGCCAGGCACCCAAGGACATTCCCGACTCGGTAGCCCAGGCACGGGCCGCGGCGGCCCGGGTGCTGGCTCGTATCGCCCGCGGGCAGCTCGAGATCGACGCCGTGTTTGCAGAGGTGGACGAAGACCGCTGCTCAGGCTGCCGCGTGTGCAACAACCTCTGCCCCTACGCGGCCATCGAGTACGACGAGGAGAAGAAGCGCAGCCACGTGATCAGTGCCATCTGCAAGGCGTGCGGGGCCTGCGTGGCCGCCTGCCCGTCGAGCGCCATATCGGCGAGGCACTTCACCGACGCGCAGATCTTCGCGCAGATCGAGGGGGTGCTGGGATGACGTTCGAGCCCAAGATCGTCGGGTTTCTCTGCAACTGGTGCTCGTATACCGGCGCCGATCTGGCCGGCACGAGCCGCATCCACTACGCGCCCAACGTGCGCATCATCAGGGTGATGTGCTCGGCCCGCATCGACCCAACGTTCGTGCTCAAGGCGCTGCACGACGGTGCCGACGGCGTGCTCATCTGCGGCTGTCACCCGGGCGACTGCCACTACTCGGAGGGCAACTACAAGATGATGCGCCGCTACCCGCTGCTCAAGAAGCTGCTCGCCGACTACGGCATCGAAGACGAGCGGGTGCGGCTGGAATGGGTGAGCGCCAGCGAAGGTCAGCGCTTCGCCGACATCGTCAACGATATGACCGAACGCGTGCGTGAGCTGGGACCAAACCCCGTCAAGACGGCCCTGGCCAGCGACATGGCGGAGAGGTGAGACGTGGCCGACAAGCTGCAGATCGCGATCTACTGGGGAGCCGCCTGCGGCGGCTGCGACGTGTCGATCCTCGACACCGATGAGTTCATCCTGACCGTCGACCAAGTCGCCGACGTGCGGCTCTGGCCGATAGCCGTTGACGGCAAGTACGCCGACGTGGAGGCCATGGCCGACGGCGAGCTCGACGTGACGCTCATGAACGGCGCCGTGCGCAACTCCGAGAACGAGCGCATCGCCAAGCTCCTGCGCCGCAAGACCAAGATCTTCGTCGCCTACGGCTCGTGCGCCTGCATGGGAGGCATCCCCGGACTCGCCAACCTGGTGCCCCGCGAAGAGATCATCGAGTGCGCCTATCTCAACAACCCCTCGCTGGAGCCCGGCAACCGGACCGTGCCGCTGCCCGAGAGCAGGGTGAACGGCTACGACCTGCAGATCCCCAAGTTCTACAACCGCGTGTACAAGCTCGACCAGGTCGTCGATGTGGACTATTACGTGCCCGGCTGCCCGCCGGCGCCCGATCAGGCCAAGGCGGCCATCCTGGTGCTGGTGGCAGCGCTCACCGGGCAGGCCGACCCTCCGCCCAAGGGCGCCTGGGTCGGCGTGTACGACCGGGCGCTCTGCGACGACTGCCCGCGTACCAAGGGCGAGAAGAAGGTCAAGCGCTTCTACCGGCCCTGGCAGATCAGGCAAGACCCCGGCGTGTGCCTGATGGAGCAGGGCATCTTCTGCGCCGGCATGGCGACCCGTTCGGGCTGTGGCGCGCGCTGCCCCACGAGCGGCATTCCCTGCCGCGGCTGCTACGGGCCGGCGCCCGGCGTAGCCGACCAGGGCGCCAAGCTGGTGAGCGCCGTGGCGTCGATCATCGACAGCAAAGACCCCGCCGAGATCGCCGAGATCCTCGCCACGCTGCCCGACTTCACGAGCTTCGCCAACCGGTTCAGCATCCCGGCCTCCCCGCTGCAAAGGAGCCACCGGCAATGACCACCAAGATCAGCATCGACCCCATCACGAGGCTCGAGGGCCATGGCAAGATCGAGATCTTCCTGGACGACGAAGGGGCCGTGGAGAACACGTTCTTCCAGATCCCCGAGCTGCGCGGCTTCGAGCGCTTCGTCGTCGGCCGCCCTATCGAGGAGTTGCCGCGCATCGTCACCCGCATCTGCGGAGTCTGCCCGGCCAGCCACCACATGGCCAGCGCCAAAGCCGTCGACGGCTGCTTCGGCGGCGCTGTGACGCCCCTGGCCCACAAGCTTCGCGAGATGTACTACCAGGCGCACTACATCCACAGCCACATCGCCCACTTCTATGCTCTCGCGGCGCCCGACTTCGTGCTCGGCCCCGACGCCGACCCCGCCACCCGCAACGTGCTCGGCGTGGTGCACAAGGTGGGCCTCGAGATCGGCGCGGCGGTAATCGGCGCGCGCAGCAAGGCGCAGGAGATCCAGCGCATCATCGGCGGGCGCAACACGCAAGACATCTGGTGCCTGCCGGGCGGCGTGGCCAAGGGTCTCGAAGCCGACGAGCTGGCGCAGATCGAGCCATGGGTGGACGAGCTCTACGACTTCACCCAGTTCAGCCTGCAGCTCTTCCGCGACGTGGTGCTCGCCAACCCGACCTATGTAGACATCATCGTCAACGGCCCCTACACGCTCGACGTGCACAACATGGGGCTCGTCGACGAGAACAACGCGCCCAACTTCTACGACGGCAAGGTGCGCGTGGTCGACTATGAAGGCAGCGAGATCTGCGTGTACGGGCCCAACGAGTACGCCGACTACGTGGCTGAGCACGTGGAACCATGGACCTACCTCAAGTTCCCGTACCTCAAGAAGCGCGGCTGGAAAGGCTTTGTGGAGGGCGTCGACTCGAGCCTCTACTGCGCCTCGCCGCTGGCGCGTCTCAACGTGGCCGACCGCATGGCCACGCCCAAGGCGCAGGAGGCCTACGAGGAGATGTTCGCGGTGCTTGGCGGGCACCCGTGCCGCGCCCTGCTCGGTAACCACTGGGCGCGCCTCGTGGAGATGGTGCAGAACGCCGAGACGCTCAAGAGGTTCTGCGCCGACCCCGAGATCACCGGCGACGACTTTCGCGTGATCCCGGAGCAGGTCACCGGGGAGGGCGTGGGCATTGTGGAGGCCATGCGCGGCACCCTCACGCATCACTACACCTGCGACGAGAACGCCATCTGCACGAGCGCCAACCTCATCGTCGGGACCACCAACAACAACGCCGCCATCCAGATGGTGACCAAGAAGGTGGCCGCGGCCCTGATCCAGCCCGGCAAAGAGCCCGACCAGGGGATCCTCAACATGATCGAGATGGCCTTCAGGGCCTTCGACCCGTGCTACAGCTGCGCCACGCACACGCTACCCGGAGAGATGCCGCTGCAGGTGACCGTGTTCAAGGGCGGTGCACCCTACCGCGAGTTTCGCCGCGCTTGCTGACGATGAGCGCCGCCGCCCATAAGGGCGCCCGCCGCCACCCTTGGCGCACCCTCGTGCTGGGCATGGGCAACCCCATCTTGGGCGACGATGCCATCGGCATCGTGGTGGCCGGTCGCCTCAAACCTACCCTCGCCACGCTGCCCGGCGTAGATGTGCTGGAGGAGTGCTGCGTCGGTGGCCTCAACCTGCTGGAGCTGCTCGAAGGCTACGACAGGCTCATCGCCCTCGATTCGATCACGACCACGGGAGGCATCCCCGGCACGTGGTACGCCTTCGAGGCCTGCGCCTTGCGAGAAACCCTGCACCTGCGCAACGTGCACGACGCCAATTTCGCCACGGCGCTGGCGCTCGGACGGGCGCTCGGCATGCACCTGCCGGCCGACCGCGACTGCCACATCGTGGCCGTGGAGGTCGGCAACACGATGACGTTCTCGCAAAACCTCACGCCCGGCCTGCAGGCCGCCCTGCCGGCCATCCTCTGCGACATCGAGGCTCATGTGCTCATGCTGCTGGCGGCCTGACGCTCAGCCCAGCCCCACGAGCCCCTCTCTGATGGCGTATTTCACCAAGTCGGTCGCCTTGTGCACATCCAGCTTGTCCATGATGTTGCCGCGATGCGTCTCTACGGTCTTGCGGCTCAGGCAGAGCAAGTCGGCGATGTCGTGGTTGGTGTGGCCCTCGGCGATGAGCTTGAGTACCTCGCGCTCGCGTGGCGTGAGCACGTCGTCGACGCGGTATGCATACGGATCGACGGCGTGCCGCAATGAGTCGCTCAGCACCGCCTCTAGGGCGCGTGGCCGCACCACCCGTCCGCCCCTCATAACTGTGCGCACGGCGCCGGCCAGCTCATCCGCTGTCACCGTCTTCAGTAGATAGCCGGTCGCGCCGGCCTGCGCGAGGCGCAGCACGCAGTCCCTGCGATCGTTGCGCGTGAGGGCCAGCACCTTGACTCGACGATAGCGCCGCAGGATCTCCTCGGTCAGCTCCAGACCGTTCATACGTGGCATGATCGTCTCGGTGACCACCACGTCCGGGGAGCTCGTGCCAACCAGGGGAAGCGCTTCGAGGCCGTCGCCCGCCTCGGCCACTACGACAATGTCGGGCTGCGAGTCGAGCAAGGCCCGCACGCCCTGGCGCTCTATGGCGTGGTCGTCGACGAGCAACACGCGAATGACGGCTGCTGAGCCGCTCAATGCTGCCTCCAGTGAGGCGGGGGACGAACGCCGAAGAGGTGTGGCGACAACGTTGCCCCAGCCCCCGAATTCTAAGGGTAAAGCCCCATACGCAGCAATGCAGTACGACCGTTTGCGTGCAAGGCCCACGCGCGCGGGGCGGCGCCGGCGCGGTAGTGGCTCTTACGAGGCGGCTCCGAGCCGCCGGCGCCCCCAGTCAGCGACCCTGAACGGCCCGGCCTGGCGCGCACGCCCCGTGCACACGCTTTGCGCGCATGCCCTCTGTGCCCTAGAATTCCAGGGCTTCACAGAGCCGACGTAGCTCAGCTGGCAGAGCACATCACTCGTAATGATGGGGTCCTCGGTTCGATTCCGAGCGTCGGCTCCAGTTCTTTACTCAATGGCCCTTCCCGCCAACGCGCGCCCGCGCCCGAGCGGCTGATACACTTCGGCGCCGTGAACAATCGCGTTCGCCATACGGCCGCGCGCCGCGGCCACTCTATCGGGTAAGGATGCGCGCCTCCCGCCGATCCGCGCTGTGGTTCACCCTGCTGGTCGTCGTCGCCGCGTGCGCCGCGGTTCTCGCGACCAACCGGCCCCCGGCCGGACACCCGACAACGGCCGTGCGAGACAGGATCCATCACGCGACTACGACCATCTCCGCGGTCTCTATCCGTGTGTACAAAGCCGGCCTCATCGAGCGGCTCAGCGCGCCGCCGGGCATCGTCGTCCTGGGCGGCTCGCGCGCTACGCGGTTCAACCCGGCTGCCATCCGGGCGATCACGGGCGAGACCGCCTTCAACGCGGCCGTCACCCACGCGAGCCCGGAAGACGCGTGGGCCACGGTCAGCCTCTTGCAGCGCCGCTTCCCGCAGGCCCACTTCCGCTTCCTCTGGATCGTCCACGTCGACGAGTTCGGCGGCGCCCTCTCGCGTGACCTCCTCTCAGATCCGCTGCTCGCCGGCACCTTCCCACACGACTGGGTGGCGAAGTGGTCTGCGCGCCTGAACTTGACGCTCCGCCGGCAGCCCATGATGGCGCGGCCCCGCAACATGGTCATCACCGACAGCGGATACACGGCGCACGACTCGATCGATGCAAACGCGGGCAAGAGACCGTTGAGCGCGCGCATCGACACCACCATCCAACGCACATTGCGCGAGTACCGTGCGCAGCCCGCGCGACTGCAGCCGGAAGCGTGCTACTACTTTCGCAAGACGCTGGCTCTCATGAACACCCGGGGTGGTCGGGTCGTCCTTGTGCTGGCACCGCTACAGCCCCGCTTCTACGCGAGGGTGCGCAGACAGGGGTGGGCGCTCCGCCACCGCTTGGTCGTCGCGTATCTCCGGCGGCTGCGCCGCCACTACCGTTTCGGCCTTCTCGACCTCAGCCGGTTGGCGCTCGCCGGCGCCCCGGGCGGCGGTTTCTACGATGGCGTTCATCTGCGGCCGTCCATGAGTTCGCGCGTGGTCCGCGCGACCCTCGCGGCCTTTCCCAGAACGCTCTAGTCTCGCCGCCGCCTTGACGGCCGTGGTGTGCCCGTGCCCTGGCAGGTAGAATCGCGGGCATAGCGACCTGCGGCCCCCGGCCGTCCGGCCGGAACGCCGCGCTTTGGTGACGGTGAAAGGTGACATCCATGGCGTACGTGCTTATCGAGCATATCGTGGGCGACTACGAGGCCTTCGAGAAGGTCTACCTCGACGACGCAGAGCGGCGCAAGCGGGGCGGATCGCAGGGAGGCAAGGTCTACCGGGTGGCGGACGATCCCAACGACATCGTCATTATCCTCAAGTGGGACGACGCGGCCCGGGCCCGCGAGTTCGCCGAGTCGCTGGACCTGCGTGAGGCCATGAGGTGGTCGACGAGCAATGTATCAACGCCGCGAGTGACGGTGCTCGAGCATCTGATGGACTCAGGGGCGTAGCCGGCGGTATTGAGCCCGGCCGACCGCAGTGGCCCCCGGGCCCGTTAGCCACCCCGGTCAGGGTACCCTGTGGGGCACCGCAGGCGCGCCGCGCACTAGCGCGGCCGCCGGCCGCCGCGCTCGCCCAGCCCCTTTGACTCGGCCACATACGGCAGCAACGCCATCTCACGGGCGCGCTTGATGGCGGTCGCCACCTGACGCTGATGGCGGCGGCAGGTGCCGGTCACGCGTGGTGATTTGATCTTGCCTCTGTCGCTGATGAAGCGGCGCAGAGCCGAAGAGTCCTTGTAGTCGACCTCGTCGATCTTCTCTTTGCAGAAATGGCAGAACCGGCGACGAGAAGGATCGAGGGGCCTGCCCCTCTTCTTGCTGGTACGGGGCTTGCCCTTGGGACTCGGCATCGCGCTTCCTTTCTGCTGCGCGGCGTCGGCCGCGCGTCGTTTCCGCGTGAAGTACGAAGCCTGCCCTCACTAGGAGCCGCTTCGCAAGCTGTTGAGTTTACACCCGAACGGCGCGCGACTCACCTGCGGACCGCCATGACCGGCGTTGACGAACACCTGTTCGCATCCGTCGACGCCACGTGCTACTCTGCTCGCGTACCTCATGAACCAGGAGCTTGCCCATGGCTTCCGAGACCAGTTCCGGCATCAGTCTGCTCGACGATCTCAACGCCGAACAGGCCGCCGCAGCCTCCCACGGCAATGCACCGCTGCTCGTTGTGGCCGGGGCCGGCACCGGCAAGACCGCGACGCTCGTGCACCGCGTCGCATATCTCATTGCCGGAGGCGCCGACCCGCGGCGCATCTTGCTGCTCACGTTCACACGCCGCGCCGCCGCCGAGATGCTGCGGCGCGTCGACGCCCTGCTCGGCCGCGACCAGCCCGCCGGCCCTTGGCAGGCACGCGTCTGGGGCGGCACCTTCCATGCGGTGGCCGCGCGGCTGCTGCGTATTCACGCTCGCGACCTGGGCCTGGAGCCTGATTTCACGATCCTTGATCGCGGTGACGCCGAAGACCTCATGCATGTCGCACGCACCCAGCTCGGCCTCGGTGGCGGCGGCTCGCGCTTTCCGCAGAAGTCCACCTGCCTCGACGTGTACTCACGCTGTGTCAACGCCCAGCTGCCGCTCTCCGAGGTGGTGGGCGACGCCTTCCCCTGGTGCCGGCCGGCGGAAGCCGACCTCGCGCGGCTCTTCGCCGGCTATACCGACGCGAAAGAGGAGCAGCAGGTGCTCGACTACGACGACCTCCTGCTGTTCTGGCACGGGCTCCTGGCCGACCCCGTCGCCGGACAGAGAGTGCGCCAACGCTTCGACCACGTCCTGGTCGACGAATTCCAGGACACGAACACCTTGCAGGCCGACATCGTCTCGCTCCTCCGGCCAGACGGTAGTGGCGTCACCTGCGTGGGCGACGATGCCCAGGCCATCTACAGCTTCCGCGCCGCCACGGTACGCAACATCCTCGATTTCGAGCAGCGCTTCCCCGCGGCCGCAGTTCTCACCCTTACCCGCAACTACCGCTCCACGGCTCCCATCTTGGCGGCCACCAACGCCATCATCGCCGAGTCCGCCGAGCGGCGCGAGAAGCAACTCTGGACCGAGCGTGAGGGCGGCAGCCGACCTACGCTGGCCACCTGCCGCGACGAGGTCGAGCAAACGGCCTGGCTTTGCGAGCGCATCCTCGACCACCGCGAGCAAGGCACCTTACTCAAGCACCAGTGCGTGCTGTTTCGCGCCCAGCACCATTCCATGGCGCTCGAGATGGAGCTCTCGCGGCGCGCCATCCCGTTTCGCAAGTATGGCGGGCTGCGCTTCGTCGAGATGGCACACGTCAAGGATCTGGTCTCCTTCTTGCGTCTCGCCGAGAACCCGCGCGACGCCATGGCCTGCTTGCGCGTGCTCGGCCTGGTGCCGGGCATCGGCCCGCGCACCGCGGCTAGCCTGGGCGAGGCACTAGCCGCCGCCCGGGGCAACTTCGCGATCTGGAGGGGTGCCAAGGTCCCCGAGCCCGCCCTAGTCGTCTGGCCGCGTCTGGTGGAGCTGCTCGTCTCGCTCGCCGCTGCCGGCGATGTGCCGGCGCAGGTGCACGCCGTGCGCAGCGTCTACGGGCCCCTGCTGGAGCGTCGCTACGACAACGTGCAGGCCCGCCTGCGCGACCTCGAACAGCTCGAGGCATTGGCGGCACGAGCCTCAGACCGAGCACAGTTCCTTACCGAGCTTGTGCTCGACCCTCCGGCGTACACGCAAGACCTGGCCGGCCCGCCGCTGCTCGACGAAGACTACCTGGTGCTATCGACGATTCACTCGGCCAAGGGGCTCGAGTTCGATGTCGTCTACGTCATTCACGCCGCCGACGGCAACATCCCGTCCGACATGGCGACGGGGTCGGCCGACGCGGTCGAAGAAGAGCGCCGGCTCTTCTACGTCGCCTGCACACGGGCGAAAGACCACCTCTACGTGTCGCATCCGCTGCGGTACTACACGCAGCCCTGGGCGAAGTCCGACGCCCACGGCTACGCGCAGCGCACCCGGTTCATCGGCCCGGCGGTTCTGCCACACTTCGCCTGCGTGCAGGCCGGCCCCGGCGAGCCGGACGACGACCGGCCGGCACCGCGCACGACGAGCGCCTCCATACGCTCCGGAGTGAGGCAACTCTGGGGGTGACGCGCGCATGCTTTCGCAGGTGACGAGACTGCGTCTTGCCGCCGGAGCCGATTCAGACGAGAATCCTCGGCAGCGAACCCGCAACCCCTGAAGGAGACCTTCCATGGCGTACGCAGAGGATTTCGAGAAAGCTCTCCAGGTGGGCCGTCCTCCCACTATCAAGTCCCTGTTCCCGAACTCCAGGGCGCTGCTCGTCAGCGGCAAGGTCGTCGACCGGGCCATGCGGGAGAAGGGCAAGGCCATCGCGATGGCCGCCAACGGCCGCAACTCCTTCGTCATTCGGGGGGCGCTGCAGGCTGCGCAGAGGGCCAACGCCGCCCTCATCATCGAGATCGCCAAGTCCGAGGGCGGTCAGAAGGCCTACTGCGCGGTGAACTACTGGAACATGGCGCGCATCGTCGACGCCCTGTGCAACGAGATGCAGATCACGATCCCCGTCGCCGTGCACGCCGACCACTACGGCATCAAGAACGACAAGGACCTCGCGCAGGCCAAGATCGAGGTCCCCACGATGTTCGAGGCAGGCATCACGTCGATCGCCATCGACGCGTCCCACCAGCCCAACGACCAGAACCTGCTCGCCAACCTCGCCGTGAATCCGCACATCCCGGCGTGGGCCGGCCTCGAGACCGAGGTCGGAGAGATCAAGGGTTCCACCGGGCTTTCCACCCCGGATGAGGCGCTCTTTCTCATCCAGGGGCTCAACGCGCACGGCATCTCCGCCGACTGGATCGCGCTGAACAACGGTACCACCCACGGGATCGAGGCGTCCGACGCCGGTATCCAGGTCGGGCTGACCGCCGAGGTCCACAAGGCCCTCACGCGCTACGAGGTGAGCGGTGCCCAGCACGGGACCTCGGGCAATAGCTCCGAGCGGCTCCGCGAGATCGCGGCCCGGACCCACACCACCAAGGCCAACGTGGCCACCGCCCTCCAGATGATCTCCTGGGGGCTCGAGGTAAACGACTACGGCAACGCGCAGCTCGACGCCGACGGAGGTTTCATCAAAGTACGGGGCGAGGGGATGACCGAGGAGATGTGGGCCGAGATGGTCGCCTACGCCGACGAGAAGGGCTGGAAGAAAGGCGACTACAAGAACCTGAACATCCTGTTCGAGAACAAGCTCCTCGCCCAGCCCGCCGAGATCCGCGAACGGATGTGCCAGAGGGTCGAGGATTTCGCCTACAAGATGATGACCGAGGTCTTGAACGCGCAGGACACCGCTCCCCTCGCCCTCGACGCGATCCTCGCGGCAGGCTCCCATGACCTGAAGCCCAAGGTGGGACGGCTGGACGACCCCGAGGAGTGGACCGACGAGAAGATCGTCGAGAAGGCCAAGTCGCTGAACACCGACAAGGGCGCCGCGGGAAGGTTCGACGACTGACGGCAGAGTTCGTCGCCCATGTGCGGTGTGGCGACGCCGCGCCGCACATGGGCGCCGTTACGAGGGCCGGTCGGCCGCCTCGCCCGCAGCGGCTCCCTATGCGGGAAACGGCAGATTGCGCCGCGTCACGCTGTTGATGGGCAAGCCGAGACAGGCGGCGATGTTGGCCTTGGCCTCCAGCGGGCCGGGGTCGTGAGGGTAGGTTGTCTCGGTCTCGTAGAGCCGCCCCAGCCGTAGCTCCCCACGAAGCTCGTGCATGGCGAGCGGATCGGCGAGGTCGGCAAGCGCAGCGCCGAGCCGCTCGGCCACGTACTCCTTGGCCTCCCTCAGGCGCATGCCGCGGGCCATCTCGAGGCGTGCCACCAGGTCTCCGGCGGCGCGCAGGCCATTCATTCCCGAGGCCACGGCATGGGCGATCGGCATGCCGAACGTGTCGCCCGAGCCCACCTACAAGCCATCCAGACGGAGTATGTCGACGAAGGCGCGCGAGCAGCGCGATACCCCGTCTACGGGCGCGAACGCGTTCATGGGCACGCCGCCGACTCCCATGCCTACATTGGCGTGTACAGGAATCCCGGCAACGGCCATGCAGGGTTTCACGAAGGTCAAGGCCCGGGCGATGTTCCAGGCCACCGTGCGGCTGGTATTAACGCTTACCGCGGGGCCGAACACGGTGGCGCCGGCCTGCTGTACCACCTCGAGCTGACCGGCGGGCCGCAGCCCCGCCAGCCGCGTGCCGTGAAACTCGAGCTGCCCATGCATGCCCAGCACGCACTCACCCGCCATTCCGACCATGATCCCCATATCGGGATGGGCCGCCCGCAGGCGTTCGACGGCCAGCAGCGTGGCCAGCAGATCGGCGTCGCCCCCGGCCCCGGCGGTGTCGAAATCTATTCCGTCGGCACCGGCGTCCCACATCTCCTCACCCACGTACACCATGTCGGCCACGGCCAGCTCCAGCGCCTCCTCCTGAGCCCCGCGCGCCTCGTCGATGCGCAACTGCGGCAGCAGCTCGGCCCAGTTGCCGCAGGGCCCGTCGGGCCTCGAGTACCGGCCCAGGTCTGGTTGTGCGCCGTAGTGCACCGGGATGGTGACGCGTTCTTGTGCTTCCTTCATCGCCTGCTTCTCGGCGCCCACCACCGGCTTCACGGCCTTGTAGGAGTAGTCGATGTGGAAGAGCTCGCACGTATCGGCGCCCAAGCATTGCTCGTACTGCAGCAAGGCGGCGACGCGGCTGCCCTGCTGCGGCGTGCCACTGCCGTCGAAGCTCAGCACGACCTCGGCGCCGATATCGACGGCGCTGAAGCGCGCGCGGGACGTGAACACGTCCTCGAGATGCCCCAGCTCCGTGGCCTCCAGGGGCGGCAGCTTGGCCCTATCGGCCGCGGCGCGCGTGCCTTCCTCGAGCTCGCCGCGTATCTGACTCGCGGTGAGCTCCACCGCCGAGCCGTCCCCCATGCGTGTGACGATGCGCGGTTCCACAAGCCCCCTGACGCCAAGAGAGGCGTCGCTGCGCGACGCCGGCACAAGCGTTCGGCGATCCGCGTGCCAGTATCGTAGAGCGCCGGCGCCGCCTCGCCAACAGTGAATAGTGCTGCAAAGTTAGCGCTTCAAGGGCGCAGCGGACAGTAGCACCGCTCGCTGCTGCGTCGATTAGTCCGCCTCGCTGCTGGGCCCTGCGGGCCAGCAAGGCGCTCAATAGCACTACGGGTACTGCGTTGGCTACGTCGATTAGTCCGCCTCGCTGCTGGGCCCTGCGGGCCAGCAAGGCGCTCAATAGCACTACGGGTACTGCGTTGGCTACGTCGATTAGTCCAAGAGGAGGCGGTCGACGGCGAAGGCCTCGCCGGCCACCTCGTGGAACTTCTCGACCAGATCCTGCACGGTGAGGGCGCCCTTCCGCGCTTTGTCGAGGTCGAGCACAACCCGACCGGCGTGCATCATGATCAGGCGGCCGCCGTACCGCAGGGCCAGCTCCATGTTATGGGTGACCATCAGCGTAGTCAGGCCACGTTCGGCGACGATCGCCGCGGTGAGCTTCATGATCGTCGCCGCCACTTTGGGGTCGAGCGCCGCCGTGTGCTCGTCGAGCAGCAGCAGGCCCGGCTCAGCCACCGTGGCCATGAGCAACGACATGGCCTGGCGCTGACCCCCGGAGAGCTTGTTCACCTGTGCCTTCAGGCGATCCTCGAGCCCCATGCCCAGGCGCGCGAGCTGCGTACGCATGATCGCCCGTCGCTGGTGGCTCACGCCGCGCCGTAAGCCGCTGCGTTTGGAGCGCATCAGCGACAACGCCAGGTTCTCTTCGATGGTCAGTGAGGGCGCCGTGCCGGCACGCGGATCCTGAAACACCCGGCCCAGCGTGCGGCTGCGCACATGCTCGCGCTGTCTGGTTACATCGCGCCCGCCCAGGACGATGCGTCCGCCGCTCAGCGGAAAGGTCCCGGCGATCGCGTTGAGCAGCGTCGACTTGCCCGAACCATTGGAGCCGATGATGCTCACGAACTGTCCGGCCGGCACCTCGAGATCGATGCCGGCCAGAGCCTCCACCTCGTTGGCAGTGCCCCCGAAGAAGACCTTGTGCAGCCCGCGCAGCTCCAGCGCGGCGGGAGCGCTCATGCCCTCACCATCTTGCGGCGGACGGTCGGGACGGCCAGCGCCACGACGACGAGAACGGCGGTGAGCAGCTTGAGGTCGGTGGGCGCGATTCCGAGGCGCAAGCTAACGGCGATCAGCAGCCTGTACACGATGGATCCGCCGATGACGCTGAACAGCACCCAGCTCACGCTACGCGCCCCGAAGATCACCTCGCCCATGATCACACCGGCGAGGCCGGCGACGATGGTGCCGATGCCCATGCCGACGTCGGAGAAGCCCTGCTGCTGCGCGACCAGCGAGCCGCTCAGGGCCACCAGGGCGTTGGCAATGCCGAGACCGATGATGCGTGTGAAGGCGGTGTTGGTGCCCATCGCGCGGATCATCTGCTCGTTGTCGCCCGTGGCGAGGAGGCAGAGTCCGAACTCGGTGTGCAGAAACCAGTCCAGAACGTACTTGACGAGAAGGGTGAGCAGCAGCAGCGCGATCACGAGGTTCCAGCCGGTCATCGAGAGCGACGTCCACGCGGCGAGCTTGTCGAAGATCACCTTCACTCCGAGCAGAGGGACGTTGCTGCCGCCCATGATGCGCAGGTTGATCGTGTAGAGACCCGTCATCGTCAGGATGCCTGCGAGGAGCTTGGGTCCGTAGTTGGTGGCGTCGTTCTCGCCCGACTTGAGGAGGAGATGCAGGAAGCCGGTAACGAAGCCGGCACACATACCCGCGGACGCGCCAGCCACGGTCGCCAGCAGCGGTGAGTGCCCGGCAACTATCATGGCCGCGGTGACCGACGCGCCGAGCGGCAGGCTGCCGTCGACAGTGAGGTCGGGGAAGTCGAGCACCCGGAACGTGAGGAACACGCCCAGCACCATGAAGCTGTAGAGCAGCCCCTGCTGCAGGGCGCTGCTGAAGATACCGTTCACTCTCGGCGACTCCGTCGGTCGTGGGCCGGGGCCGCAAGCGGCCCCGGCCCACGACAGTCTATGCGTGCCGGCCGCCTTCCGGCGGCCGGCACAGCGGCCCTGCTCTTAGAATACGTTCGCGGCCTTGGCCCTCACAGAGGCGGGGATCGTCACGCCCATGGCGGCGGCGGCCTGCGGGTTGATGGAGAGTTGCAGGTTCTTCGCATACTCTACGGGGATGTCTTTGATGGGCGTGCCGCTGAGGATCTTGGCGGCCATCTGACCCGCCTGGATGCCGAGGTCTTTGTAGTCGAACGCGTAGGCGGCGACAGCCCCCGCCTTGACGCTGTCGGTGTCACCGACGATCAGCGGGATCCTGTTCTGATCGCAGACCTTGATGACACTGTCGAGGGCCGAGACGACGGTGTTGTCGGTGAGCACCGAGATGGCGTCGACGCGTCCCACCAGCGACTGCGCCGCGACCTCGACTTCGGAGGAGTTGCTGGCCGTGGCCTTGACGAGCTTGATACCCATGGTGTCGGCGACCTTCTGCTCCTGAGCAATGAGGTACTGGGAGTTGGACTCGCCGGCGTTGTAGAGCACGCCCACGGTCTTCACGTTCGGCACGAGCTCCTTGATGAGTTGCAGATGCGGCTGCAGCGGCAGCATGTCGCTCACGCCGGTGACGTTGCCGCCGGGCGCGCTCGCATTGCTGACCAGTCCGGCGCCGACCGGGTCGGTGACCGCCGTGAAGACGATTGGGGTCGTCGTATCGGCCTTGACCACGGCCTGAGAGGTGGGCGTTGCCACCCCGAGAATGAGGTCGAGCTTCTCGTTGGCGAACTTCTGAGCGATGGCACTCGCGGTGGTCATGTCGCCCTGGGCGTTCTGCATGTCGTAGGTGACATTGGTGAATCCCGCCTGCGCAAGGCCCTGCTTGAAGCCCGCCACGGCGGCGTCGAGCGCAGGATGTGTGACAATCTGTGTGATGCCGATCTTGTAGGCCTTGCTGGCTGCGCTGGCGCCTGGGCTCGAGCCTGGGCTGCCCGAACCGCCGGAGCTGCCGCATCCGGCCAGCACGCCGAACACGAGCGCCAGCGCCAGCACGCTCGCCGGAACCACCACCCTGGATGCGCGGAGCATAGTTCTCCTTTCGACCACGAGACAAGTGAGCGATTCTACTGTGTGTTCAAGCACACTTACAAGGACCCGGCGCCGCTCCCCACCATGGGCCTATAGCCGCGTCCGCTTCTCGAAGCGCTCCACGCAGTTGATGGGGATGTCGAGCAGCCGGCTGATGTTGAACTTGGCCTCCATCATGCCGGGCTCGTCGGGGTGCGTGGAGGATGTGGCCGCCAGGGTGCCCAGGCCCTTCTCGCGGCGGATCTGCTCCATGGCGACGGGGTCGCTGAGATCACGCGTGCTGCAGCCGAGCTTGCCGGCCACGTAGCGCTTGGCTTCCTTGAGACGCATCCTGCGGGTCATCTGCATGCGGGCGACCAGATCTCCGGCCGTTCGCATTCCGCCCATGCCCGCGGCTTGCGTGTGAGCCCCCTCCATGCCAAGGGGATCTCCGGTGCCCACCTAGTAGCCGTCGATCTTCAGGATCTCGACGAAGGCCTTGCTCGCCCGTGAGGTGGCATCGGCCGGCGGATAGACACAGGTCGGCACCCCTCCCACGCCCATACCCACGTTGACGTGTATGGGGATCTCGGCGATCTCCGCGGCCGGCTTGATGAGGGTGATGGCGCGAGCGATGTTCCACGCGGTCGAGCGGCCGGTATTGATGTTGACCGCGGGCCCGTAGATTGAGGCGCCGGCGGCCTGCACCAAGCGCAGCTGGTCCTTGGGCCAGAGGCCGGCAAGACGCTCGCCGTCGAAGGTAAGCTGGCCATGCATGCCGAGCACCAGCTCGGCCGCCATGCCGATCTCGATGCCCAGGTCGGGGTAGCGCTCGCGCAGCCTGCGACAGGCGCGCAGGGCGGCCAGAAAGTCGGCGTCGCCGGCCGCGCCGGTGGTGTCCATGTCGATGCCGTCGCTGCCCGCGGCGACCAGGGCGTCGGCCACGAAGGTGATGTCGTCGACGAGCATCTCGGCGGCCTCTTCCTGGGCGGCGCGGGCCTCGTCGATCCTGCCCTGAGGCAGAAGCTCGGACCAGTTGGGGATGGGGCCGTCGGGCTTCGAGTAGCGGCCCAGGTCGGGCATGGCGCCGTACTGTACCGGGTTGGTGAGCAACGCCTGGGCGATCTTCATGCTCTGACCCTCGTGGGCCACATTGGTCTTGATCGCCTTGTACGAGTAGTCGATCTGCCAGAGCTCGAGCACATCGACGCCGAGCAGGGCTTCGTAGCTCTGCAGGTCCTGCACGCGGTTGCCGATGTGCTTGGTGCCGGTGCCGTCGTTGCTGAGCACCACCTCGTCGCCGATGTCGACCGCGGTGAAGCGCGCCGGCGAGGCGTAGATCTCGAGCAGATGGTCGAGCTCGTCCTGTGTGAGCTCGGAGACGCGGGCCTTGCGGGCCGCGATCTGCGTGCCGGCCTCAAGATCGGCCATGATCTGCGAGCGCGTCATCTCGACGAGCGAGCCATCGCCCATACGAGTGGGGATCTTGGGTTCCAAACGGCGTCACCTCCGCGCCTCATGTGGGTCGCCCGGTCAACGCACAGACGCCCCAGAACGCGGAGACACCACCTGTGCGGCGACAAGGTCGATCGCTTCCGTTCCACCCCCCACGCGCAACTCTACAGGAGAGCGAAAGGCGGGCGCTACCGCCGCTCACGGCCCCGGCGACCCACGACCATGGCTGCAGCTACTTCACAGGTGTTTCTCAGCCTGAGCGCGTATCGTGGACCCTATGAGTGGGCACGCTTGGCGCAGCGACCTCCAGAACCACCCACGAAAGGTCTCAAGTACGATGAGTAAGAAGGCACTTGTGCTGATCCTTCCCCTCGTCGCCGTGGCGCTGCTCGCCGGCATCGGCATCGGGCACGAGCTTTGGCGGCCGGCGTCACCTTCGGTTGCGCCCGCGCGGCCCAGCGGCGGCTTCGGGGGCGGCGGCTCCCCGCCCTACGGCTACGGCCAACCCTACGGCTACGGCTCGCCTTATGGGCAGGGGTCTGGCAGGTCGAGCCAAGGCTCCACTTCCGGTGGGTCGGCCGGCCCCGCGAACGTCTCTTCGTTGGCCGCCGCCGTGGACCCGAGTCTGGTAGACATCAGCGTCACGCTCACCAACCAGGGCGGGCAGGCCTCGGCGACCGGCATCGTCCTTACGTCTTCCGGTGAGGTGCTCACCAACAACCACGTCGTAGCCGGAGCCGTGACCATCAAGGCGACCGATGTTGGCAACGGGCGCACGTACCAGGCGAGCGTTGTGGGCTACGACCGCAGCACGGATCTTGCCGTCATCCAGTTGAGCGGCGCCACCGGACTCACCGCGGCCACCCTGGGCGATTCGTCGCAACTGAAACTTGGCGACCCGATCGTGGCAATCGGCAACGCGGGCGGAGCCGGCGGCACGCCGAGCGCGGTGGCCGGGTCAGTCGTCGCGCTGAACCAGCACATCATCGCGAGCGACCTCGGCGGCAGCCCAGAGAACCTCGACGGCCTGATCCAAGTCGACGCCAACGTCCAACCGGGTGATTCTGGCGGTCCGCTGGTCAGCGAAGCTCGACAGGTGGTCGGCATCGATACGGCCGCGTCCTCGGGGTTCTCGTTTCGAGCAGGCGGCGGCCAAGGGTATGCCGTCCCGATCAACCGCGCGCGAGCGATTGCCGCGCAGATCGAAGCGGGCCACGCGTCGGCTACGGTGCACATCGGGACGACCGCCTTTCTTGGCGTCGAGCTCTCCCCCACGAGGTCCGGCGCCGCTGTCGTCGGAGTGCTCTCCGGCTCCCCGGCAGCACACGCGGGTCTCTCATCCGGCGCTGTGATCACGGAGCTGCAAGGCAAGAGCGTCACCTCAGCGGCGGCGCTCATCTCGGCGCTCGGCCCCTACCACCCGGGCGACCACGTGCGGATCAGCTGGCGTGACCGCTCGCATGGGCAGCACACGGCCACGGTGACGCTCGCCACGGGGCCCGCTGAGTAGATGCGTCACCACGCGGTCGTGACTCTGCTCGCAGTGATCACCAGGCCTCCCACGCAACCCGGACGCCCACCTGGCGAGCCGCATGCCGCTGAGCGCGGTACGGCGCCGTCCTTCACGGGAGCTCGCCTTGAGGTCACGGCTGGGGCACGGTGAAAGGCGAGCGTCGACAGCACGCCGGCTTCCTGTACGCCCGGGGTAGCCGTACCGCATTCCGCCGCGGCTTCCGCCAGCGCAACCCGCTGGTCCTGGTGGCGGCCGCGGCGCTCACCGCACTCTTCCTGTTCCTCCTCCAGGTCGCCGTGACCAGCGGCGCCTTCACGGCGATCTCCCAGAGCCGCTATGACCGCATCCACAACGACGACTACGTGCACATCACCTACGAGCTCGGGCAGCTCAAGCGACACCCGCCCAAGGGGGCCACGATCTACCTCTTCGGCGGCTCGGAGGCGATGGAGTCGATCGTGAGCCAGACGTCACTGGCGCGCGCCGTCGCCAAGGCCGGTGGCGGCCAGACGGCTGTGATCAGCCTTGCGGGCCACCAACAGACGCTCGCTCAGACGCTCGCGATCATCGACAACCTGCCACGCGGCAACGCGCTGCTCCTCGTAGGGCTCGCGCCCTCGCGGTTCACGACGAGTCCCGCGCAAGACGTCGGACTACTCTCCGGCAAGCCGTTCATCGCCCCAAGTCCGCGACTGGCGCAGCTTGCCCCGCAGCTCTACGGCAAGAGTGCTCCGCTGGACGGCATCCTCCCCGGGATCTTCGACTACATGATCAGTTACGCCAGCCAGCGCGCCAGCCTGAGCCTGCCCTGGGGCACCCCTGTGTCCTATGCGCACCACTACTATCCTGCCGGCGCCCACGCCGCCTCTACCGCAGCCAAGCGCAGCACCATCGCCCAGGTCCTGGCCGCCGACCAGGGCAACTACGCCGCGAACTCGGGGTACAACTTCACGGTGCTCCGGCAGATCGTGCTGCTCGGCCAGGAACGCGGCTTCACCGTGGCGTTCTACGACGAGCCTCTCAACGTCGCTATCGGCGGCGCCGACTGGGGCGGCGTAGCGACGGCCTATCGCGCGCGGGCCGAGCTGTTGGCGCAGCGCTACGGCGTCGCCTACCTCCAGCCGCAGGCCGCGAGCAACGTAACCAATGGCGACTTCGCCGACCTCTACCACCTGCTCCAGCGCGGTCGCTTCAAGTGGCAGCCGGTGCTGGCGCGACAGCTCGCCGCCGTACTGCGTGGCGAGGGGCAGCCGCAGGCAACGGCGGAGCTCTAGCCGACGATCTCGATCTTCTGCCAATCGGCCGGCGCCCCGGGCACACGTCGCGGCGCCGAGGCGCCCAGCGCGCCGATCTCGGGTGGACCCAGCGCCGTCCTACTCGTAGCGCAGCGCCATCGTCGGCTCCACCGACGCCGCCTGAAGGGCCGGGCCGATGCCGGCCAGGATGCCAACCGCGGCGGCCACCACGAGTGCCAGGCTCACCGTTGTCGCCGAGAACACCGGCGTGACGCTCAAGGCTTTGCCGCCGATGAAGGCGCCGCCGATGCCGACGCCCAAGCCGAGGATGCCGCCGATGATGGCGGTGACCACGGCGTAGGCGAGAAACTCGACGACGATGTCGCGCCGCGTGGCTCCTACCGCACGCCGCACGCCGATCTCGCGCGTGCGCTCGCGCACCGTGACGAGCATCACGTTGGCGACGCCGATGCCGCCGACGACGAGACTGATGGCGGCGATCGCCGCCATGAGCTCGGTAAGCGTCTTGGTGCTCGAGGAGACGGCCGTGGCGATCGAGCTGGCATTCACGATCTGGAAGTCGTCCTGCGCGCTTGACGTGAGGTTGTGCTGGCTGCGCAGCGTGCTCTCGACCGCCGCCTGAAAGGTGTTCACGGCGCTGGGCTGTGCCTGCACGCGGATCTGCGAGAGGTCCGGATGAAAGCCGACGAGCCGCCCCTCGATGGCACCGAGCGGCACGAGCACGCTCGAATCGACCGAGCCGAAGCTGATACCGCCCTGTGAGGCGAGCACGCCGACCACCTGGAACTGGCTACCGCCCAGGTCGACGGTTTGGCCCACGGCGCGCAGGGGCGTGAGGTTGAGGTCACTCGCGACGGTGGCCCCGAGCACCGCCACCGGCAGGCTGTGGCTAACGTCGAACTGGCTGAAGAAGGTGCCGGCCGCGACGGTGAGATGGTCGATGCTCTGGATGCCCGGCGAGGTGCCGCTGATCGACTCGGTGGCGCTGCTCGAGCCGGCCGTGACGAGGGCATTGGTGTTGACCGACGTGACGGTCTGCTTGACGCCCGGCGTGGCGTCGATCGCGGCCACATCGCTGCTGCTGAGGGGCACGGCGCCCGACACGAAGGGGCTGCTCTGCACGGTGATCGTGTCCGTCCCGAAGGAGTTGAAGCGACTCTCGACGGCGCGCGTCGAGCCGCCGCCGATCGCGGTGAGCGCGACCACGGCACCAACGCCGATCACGATCCCGAGGATGGTGAGCACGGCCCGCAGCGGGTTGGCGCGCAGGCTCGAGAATGCCAGGCGCAGGGACTCGAGAAGAACGATCACTGACCGCCGCCAGACACGCCCGAGCGGCCCGAGCCACTCGAGCGACGCTGGAAGAAGCCGCCGCCGGCGCCGCCAAAGCCGCCCAGCCCGCCGAGACCGCCACTCGTACCGCTCGCGCCGCTGGCCGTCGCGGCGTTCGTGTACTCGCCGGTCACCACGACCTCACCGGCCGTGAGGCCGCTCGTGATCTGCGTGTAGGAAGAGGTGGCCATGCCGGTGGTGACCTGACGGTAGGCTGGCTGGCCGTTCATCATCACGCGCACATACGGGACGCTCGAGGTGCCGGAGACGGCGCTTGTGGGCACGAGCAACACGTTCTTGCGCTGCGCGATGATCACTTCGAGCGTCCCCGTCATCCCCGACCGGGCGAGCTTGGGCAGGCCGTGTGGCTTGAGCGTGACGGCATACTCCGTGGAGCTCGATGAGCTCGTGGACGACGACGTGGGCTGGTTGTCGATGTAGCTGATGGTGGCGCTGAATGGGTCGCTAGTATAGCCGTCGATCGCGAGAGTGGCCTTCTGCCCAACCTTCAGAGTGGCGATGTCGGCCTGCGTGATCTGCGTCTGCGCCACGAGCTGCCGGGGGAAGTTGATCGTGGCCAGAGCCGTGCTGGCACTCACCGAGCTGCCCAGGTCTACGCTCCATGAGTAGAGGACGCAGCCTTGCGGTACCCAGACGAACTGGGAGGTCGTGATCTCGCCGGTCTGACTGACCCCGTTGTCGGCCTGCCAGGCTTCGAGGGCGGTCTGCGTGGTCGAACCGAAGGTGCCGTTTGTGGAGCCCGTGTAGTAGCCCCCAGCCTTGAGGGCGCGCTGCAACGCCTTGACGTTGGCCACTTGAGTGCCCGAGGAGAGATTCACGGAGAGCGTCTCATAGAGCGGCGTAGCGCTCATGAACGCAAATATGGGCTTCCCTGAGACCTTGAGCAGGCACTGCAGCGTATGCGGGGAGGCCCCGGCGGGAAGCACGATGCGAGTCACCACGCCGCTCACGCTGGTGGAGGTAGAGCTGCTGCTCGAGGTCGAGCTGCTGCTCCTCGAGCTGGTCGACGACCCGTTCCCAGCGCCCCGGCTCTTCGACGGACTCGGCCTCGGAGTGGGCGTGCCGCTCCTCGACGGAGTGGGCTTGGGAGATGGCGTGCTGGTTCTCGTCGCCGTCGGCGTAGGAGAGGGGGTGGCGCTGGCGCTGCTCGAGGGCGTCGGTGTGGGCGAGCCCGTGTCGCCGCCGCTCATCGAGACGTAGGTCGTGAGCGCGCGAGCACCGCCGACCTCAGTGTCCGCGGTGCTGGACGTCGAGCTGCTGCCGCTCGACAAGCTGGTGGTGCTGGTCGTCGAGCTGCTACTGGCCGACGACGAGCTGCTTCCGCCCAGCGAGATGACCATCGCACCCTCGGCGGTTGTCAGCGAGAAGTCCGCCTGGACCGTCTGGGCGATGGTCCCGGTGGCCGCCGTGGCGGTGAGATAGCGTACGCTCGCGGCCTTGCCGCGGCCAAACCATAGCGCCGCGCCCGTCGCGCTCGCGCCGACAATGATCACGATGACGGCGAGGAGCCACCAGCGCCTGCGCTTCTTCATGCCTGCTCTCCTTCACTGGGCGCCGCGCAAGCCGACGTCGGGTGGGTGCCCGCACTGGGATGGCCGATCACTGGACGCCTCCGCCGGACTGGCTACTGCCGGAACCGCCGCCGAGGCCCGACTGACCCTGACCGGGGAACGCGCTGCTGCCGCCGCCGCGGAAGAAGCCGCCGCGCTGGAACGATCGTGTCCAGATGACGTTCTCGCCGACAGCGAGCCCGGAGAGAATCTGCGACTCCCCCCCGGCCTGCTGACCCACTACGACAGACCGCGTGCTTGTCTTGCCACCGGCCAGCACCTGAACGGTGGCCGAGCTGCCGCTGCCCTTGATGGCGGCTGTGGGAATGACGATGACGTTGCTGGCGAGCACCTTTGTCTGGATGCTCGCGAAGCCGACCGACTTGGCGCTGGCATTGGCAGGCAGCTTCTTGACCGCAATCGTTACCATTGCGGAGCCGTCGGCGTTGGTCTTCACGGCGGTTACCGTGCCCGGCGTGCCGCGCCCGCGAGCGGCGGCCCCGCCGAAGCCGCCCTGCGCGAAGCCGCCTTGCCCGCCTTGCCCGCCTTGCCCGAAGGGCACAGCGCCGGCGCTGCTGCGGGGGAAAGGCGCGCCGCTCTGGGCGCCGGTCCCGGGCTGAAAGAACATCACGGTTGCCGTCTGCCCGGCGGCGACCGCTGCAGCGGACTGCTTGGCGACCGTCGCGACAACTTCCGTCTTGCCTTTGGCGAGGACGAGCTTGACGCTGCCGGCCGCCGACAGCACGAGGTTGCCGCGTTGCACGGGCGTGAGCACCTGCATAGACGTGGCACCGCGGCCCTGGCTGGCGGCTGCCGGTGTCTTGTTCGAACTGCCGCACCCGGCGGCCACCAGGGCCACCGCCGCTCCCACGAGAGCGATCAAGATGCCGATTCGTGGTCTGGGGCCTCGCAGCCCCGCAGGACGCAGAATGAATGGCTTCAAAGGTGTGCCTCCGCCGAGTCGTGGTCGTGCAATCTACCGTCGCCGAGCACCAGCCTTGCGATCGGCGTGCGCGGCGACGTCTTCTTCATGTGTGATCATGACGATGGTGCGACCCTCGGCGTGCAGCCGGTCGAGAATCTCGAGGACCTCCAGCGTAGCCACCAGGTCAAGGTTGCCGGTGGGCTCGTCGACAAGTAGCACCTCGGGGTCGCCGATGAGGGCGCGGGCGATCGCGACACGCTGCATCTGGCCGCCGGAGAGCTCGCCAGGATCGTGGTCGGCCCGGTCCGCCAGGCCGACGGCCTCCAGCGCGGCCGCGGCGCGACGCAGACGTTCGGCGCGCCGCACGCCCCGGTAGACCAGCGGCGTCGCCACGTTCTCCAGCGCGGTCGTGCGTGGCAGCAGGTTGTGGAGCTGAAAGACGAAGCCCAGCAGGCGGTTACGCAGCTGCGCCCTGCCGGTGTCGTCGAGGTCGGAGACGTCGTGCCCCGCCAGAACGTAAGTTCCCGCGTCCGCGCTATCGAGCAGGCCGAGGACGTTGAGCAGCGTCGACTTGCCGGAGCCGGAGCGCCCGGTGCAGGCGACCCACTCGCCACGCTGAACGACGAGGTCCAGACCCTTGAGCACGGGGACGGAGAACTCGCCGCGCCGGTAGGTGCGCACGAGGCCACGTGCCTCGAGGACGACGTCAGCGACGTTCACGACACGGTCTGCCGGCCGGCACCAGAAGAAAGGCGCCTGGTTGCAGAAGAACGTCCATGGTCAGATTGCTCGTAGCAGGCCTCCTCAGACAGAAAACCACGTGAACATGCCGGTCGCGCCGCAGCGAGGTGAGGGCCTGGCAATTGTATGGGCCTAACCTGAGAATGAGCTGAGGAGTACGCCGGTGGCGTCTGCCTCGCCTGAGCGCCGGAAGCAGCGCTCGTCGCACGCCTGGAGCCGGCGGGCGGGGTCGAACCGCCGACCTGCCGCTTACAAGGCGGCTGCTCTGCCAACTGAGCTACGCCGGCTCTGCTGCAACGCGCGACCAGTGTACCGACTGGCGCACGCCACGGGAACCGCGCGACGCGTAAGGCCTACCTGTTCGCCGCCCCACGACTCGCCGTCATGGCCTGAAAGCGCCGCACTGAGTTAATGGGCACGTCGAGCAGCTCGGCGATGTGGAACTTCGCCTCCAGCCCTAGCGGCTCGTCGACGGCCGTGATCTCGCCGCCCTCCCAGCCTGCCCCCAGGCCTAGCTCCTTGCGCAGGTCGAGCATGAGCACAGGATCAGACAGATCGGCGGCCGACACACCCAGTCTGTCGGAGACGTATGTCTTGGCCTCCGCGAGCCGCATCCCTCGGGTGATCTGCATCCGGGCCACCAGATCTCCGGCGGTCCGGATCCCGCCCATCCCCGAGGCGACGCCGTGGCTTATCGCCTGGCCGTACACGTCGCCCGCACCGACCTACAAACCGTCCAGGCGCAGGATGTCTACGGCGGCCCGCGAGGCTCGCGAGACCGCGTCGCCGGGCGCCAGCACGTGCATCGGCACACCGCCCACGCCCATGCCGCCGTTGAGGTGCACGGGCACCGTTGACTGCTCGCAGCAGGGCTTGGCGATGGTGAGCGCGCGGGCCACGTTCCAGGCCACCGAGCGACCGGTGTTCACGTTGATCGCCGGCCCGAAGATGGTTGCCCCTGCCCTGGCGGCCAGCTTCATCTGGTCGGTCGGCCACAGTCCCGCGAGGCGCACCCCCCCGTACTCGAGTTCGCCATGCATGCCGAGCACGAACTCGCCCGCCATACCGATCTGGATGCCTACGTCGGGGAACCTGGCACGGATCCGCTCGATCGCCATGAGGGCGGCCAGAAGATCGGCGTCGCCGGCCGCGCCGGCGGTGTCGAGGTCGATGAAGTCGGCGCCCGCCTCTACCATGCTTACGGCCACGGTGACGATATCGGCGGCCGCCATCTCGGCGGCCTCCTCCTGAGCGGCCCTCGCCTCCGCGATCTTGCCCGCAGGCAGCAGCTGCGACCAGTTGGGCAAGGGCCCATCGGGCACCGTGTAGCGGCCCAGGTCGGGCATGGCGCCGTAGCCACAGGGCGCCGTGATGAGAAACTGGGCCTGGCGCATGATCGTCTGCTCGTAGGGGAGCACGGTCTTCACGGCCTTGTACGAGTAGTCTTGGTGATAGAGCTCGACGGAGTCGGAGCACAGGTACTGCTCGTAGTACTGCAGATCGTGCACCCGCGTGCCCATGTCTTGGCTGCCGCAGCCATCGTAGGTCAAGACCACCTCGGCGCCGATGTCGACCGCGCTGAAGCGCGCGCGGCTGCAGAAGATGTCGACCAGGTGTTTCACCTCGTCGTCGGAGAGCGGCTCCACCTTGGCGCGCCGTACGGCGGCCTCGACACCGCCGCACACGTCGGCGGCGATCTCAGCGGGCGTCAGGTGCACGAGCGAGCCGTCTCCCATGCGGGTTGGGATACGTTCCTCCACGCGCTCCCCCCAGTCTCGGTGCCCGGGCCGGCGCCATGCCCGAAGGGATGACGCCGGATCTCTCGTTGATCCGCTGCGAGCCTACCCATGCAGCACAGCCGTGTCAGCGGTGCATCATTCGGCAAAGTTCGCACACCCGGCGACCTAGGCGTGCCTGAACCCTCCAAGCGGGGACGCGGCCAGCCGCGCACGGTGCGCTGCGGACGCTTGGCCTACCGGAATAGGCTCTTAAGGCACGAGACCCCGCGGGGGGCGGGGCCTCGAGCAAGGGCTCAGGGGAAAACCCTTGTGGTGGGGGGCTATCGCTTGCCAGCGAAAGGAGCCATCCACAGTGTGCCCCGGCATTGTTGTCTCCATATGAAGCGCCGCGAAGCGCCGCGAAGCGAGGATTGCCCTGAAGTTAACACAGGGGCGCGGATCCAGAGGATCCGCGCCCCCACGCTGGTGGCCAGAGGGCACGTGGATCCACCGCTTTGGGGGGCGGCCGGCCACTGGCCCTGAGGCCATGGTTCGCCCGGGGCCGGGGCGAACCAAAGAAGATAGGAGGTACCAGCACTTGTCGCTGGCAGCGGGCTTCTCGGAGATGGGAAGCGTCGCAAGGCGGACACTAGGAGCGCTGTGCGAAGAAATTGTTAATCAAATATTAACCGATATTAATCGGGCGTACCCATTGCCCTGCCGGCGGCACTGAGATTCAGGTACAGTTAGGAACGTTTTGGCCTGACGGAGAAGGGCTCATGGAGCTCTCATCGGCCGTTTCCAGGCTCGCGCTGCGGGGCTTGCTCCAGAAGGTCGCGCAGAGCCGGCTCATCGAGCATCACAACGCCCAGCCGTTCGGCCCTGGCAAGCTTGGATCCAGGGTCTTCACCGACCACGATGAAGTCTGTGGCGCGCGTGACCGAGCTGGCAACTCGGCCGCCACTGGCCTCGATCAGCGCCTGGGCCTCACCGCGAGTGAGTCCGGGAAGCTTGCCGGTGAGCACGAACGACTTGCCGCCCAGAGCACTGTCCGCCGGCTCGACCTCGCCCTGGGCAAGACGCACCCCGGCGGCGCGCAACTTGGCGATGGTCCCGCGGTTACGTTCGGCCGCAAGGTGCTGCGCGACCGCTTCGCCGACCACCGGCCCCACCCCCGGCACCGCGGCCAGCTCATCCGCGGTGGCCTCCATGAGCTCCTCAATGGTGGCGAATCGCTCCACCAGCGCCCGCGCGGTGACGGCCCCAACGTGCGGCACACCCAGGGCGAAGAGCACGCGCGCAAAGGGTCGCTGCTTGGACTCCTCGATGGCCGCCAGCACCTTGTCGGCGCGCCTGGCCTCGCCGGTCTTTCTGTCGAGCGCGAATCCCTCGAGCCCGACGAGGGCATCGCGGTCGAGGTTGTACAGGTCGGCGACATCGCGCACAAGACCTCGGGCAAACAGATCCTCGGCGAGCTTCTCGCCGACGCCGTCGATATCCATGGCACCCTTGCTCACGAAGTGCTTGATGCTCTCCACAAGCTGGGCCGGGCACGACTTGTTGGGGCAGCGCACGGCCACCTCGTCCGTCGCCCGGACGGTCCGCGAGCCGCAGGCTGGGCACACCCCCGGCATCGACCACTCGGCCAGGGCGGCGTGACGTGCAGCGCGCTCGATGTGCCGCCCATCCACGTCTATGGTGCCGCTGGTCACCGGGCCCACCACCTGCGGGATCACATCGCCGGCCCTCTGCAGGATCACGTCATCCCCGGGCCGGATGTCTTTGCGGCGCAGGTCGTCCTCGTTGTGGAGCGTGGCACGCTCCACCGTGACCCCTCCCACAAAGGCGGGCTCGAGCACCGCAAACGGCGTTAGCACCCCGGTGCGGCCCACGTTGACCTCGATGCTCAGCAGCCGCGCGACGACCGTTGTGGGAGCGAACTTGAAAGCGATCGCCCAGCGGGGATCGTGAGCCACGCTCCCGAGCGCCGCCTGCACGGCAAACGAGTTGACCTTCACCACGGCACCGTCGATGTCGTAGTCGAGCTCCGCGCGCCGCCCTTCCCAGGCGCGACAAGCCTCCGCGACGGCGTCGATGCCGGCTACCACCGCGATCTGCGGGTTCACGCGAAATCCCTGCCGGCGCAGCCACTCCAGAGCGGCCTGGTGATCGGGTAGCGACAGTCCCTCGCTATAGCCGATCGCGTAGCACCACAGATCCAGGGGCCGCGCGGCGGCCACCGATGGGTCAAGCTGGCGGATGGATCCGGCCGCGGCGTTGCGAGGATTGACGAACGTGCTAAGGCCGGCGGCGGCGCGCGCCTCGTTGAGGCGCGCGAAGGCGGCCAGCGGCAAATACACCTCCCCGCGCACCTCCACCACCACAGGTGGCCGCTCGCCCCTCAGGCGCAAGGGCAGCGATCCGATGGTGCGCAGGTTGGCGGTAACGTCCTCGCCGACCTCGCCGTTGCCGCGCGTCGCGCCCCTGGTGAACACACCGTCACGGTACGTGAGTGAGATCGCCAGACCGTCTATCTTCGGCTCCACCACGTAGGCGAGCGACGACTCGTCGAGGCCTTTGGCCTCGAGGATGCGCCGGTTGCGCTGGTCCCAGGCGCGGAGCTCCTCGTCGCTCCGCGCGTTGGCCAGCGAGAGCATGGCTTCGAGGTGGCGTACCTGCTGAAATCTCTCGAGCGGCGCGGCGCCCACACGCTGCGTAGGAGAGTCGAAGGCGCGCAACTCGGGGAACTCGGCCTCGATGGCCTGCAACTCACGGTACAGCTCGTCGTACCGGGCATCGTCGATCTCAGGCTGGTCGAGCACGTAGTAGAGATAGGCGTGGCGGTTGAGCTGCTCTCGCAGCTCGGCGGCCCGCATCGCGGCCTCTGCGGCCTCGCTCACGTCTTCCCCTTTCTGTCTTCGCCGCGGCGCGACTTCTACTCGCTGGTACCCAAGACACCGCCCGACGTCACTCGCCGCGAGCGGCGCATGACCATGTGTCAGCCGCCGCTACCATCCCGCACCCGGTGCCCATCTCCGCGCAGGCAGAGCGGCAGCAGCTCGCGAGGCTCGTCCAGCCAGAAGTCGGGCACCTCCGAAAGCAGAGCCTCACGCGAGAATACGCCCCATCCGACGGCCGCCGTGGTCATGCCTGCGGCGGCGCCGGCACGGATGTCTACAGGGCTGTCACCGACGTAGATGGACCCGTCGGCCGAGGCCCCGAGCCGCTGCAGACACAAGAGCAGCGGCCGCGGCGAAGGCTTGTGCGCGCTCGTATCGCTGGCCGTGACCACCACGTCGAAGTGCCCTCCCAGATCTAGGGAGTCAAAGGCCATCGCGGTCGTATCGGCGCTCTTGCTCGTGACGATACCCAGGCGCCGACCCGCCGTCCTCAGGCCCTCGAGCACCTCGCTCATGCCGGCGTAGCCGCGGACGAGCGCGTCGTGGCGCCGGTGGTTGTACTCGCGGTACACAGTGTAGAGCTCCTCGGCGTGCTCCGGCGAAAGCCGCTTCATCTGGGTCATGAGCGGCTGGCCCACTCCCGCCGTGATCACTTCGTCGGGGAGAATCTCGCCGAGTACCGTCTGAGTGGCGTGGCGAAACGACTGCACGATGAGCTCGACGGTATCGATGACGGTGCCGTCGAGGTCGAACACGACCGGGTCAAAACCGCCTGAGCGGCGCGCTTCAGGCACGGATGAAGTCGAGATCCAGATGCCACGACGCGAGCTCGGCGAGGAGACCGGCGTCGAGCAGGTCGTAGCGCAGGGGAGTGACCGCCACGTTACCCCGGGCGAGCACGTCGAAATCGGTATCGGCCCACTCCCCCGCCGTAGGGTGGTCGCAGGGCACGAAATGCTCGGATGCGCCGCCCATGCCGTCGGGGCCGGCGGGCGTAGCCTGCCCGGCCTGCCCGGCACCGTCGGCGCCCAGAAACACGCGGTCGTGGCAGCTCGCCCCGCCCAGTCGCGCCGGGTGGATGCCGGCAATCTCGGCCAGGGGCCGGTCGGGCACGTTGACGTTGAGGATGCTGTGGCGCGGCAGCCCGCGCGTGATCACGTGCTCGACCAGCACCCTGAGCACCGGCACCGCCTCCGTGAGCCACCCGGGCTCCCGGCTCTCCACCGAGAAGGCCAGCGCCGGCCGGCCGCGTAGCGCCGCCTCGAAGGCGGCGCCGACTGTGCCCGAGTAGGTGACATCGGCGCCCATGTTGGCTCCCGCGTTGACGCCGGCCACGATCACGTCGGGCACCGGGCTCCTCACCCCCAGCAGTGCGACGCGCACGCAGTCGGACGGCGTGCCGTCGCAGGCCAGGCCCGACCAGCCGTCGCCGAACGTCACCGGGTGGAGGCGCAGCGGGCGATCGATGGTGATGCCGCGCGCCACCGCGCTCGCATTATGGTCCGGCGCGATGGTGGTGACCTCGCCCAGGCCCTCGACGGCGCGGCGCAGCACGCTGATGCCGTGCGCCTGAATGCCGTCGTCGTTGGTGAGAAGGATGTGAACGGTCACGGGCTCATTGTAGCGGACCGGCCGGAGGGCTGCGCCCTCCGGCCGGTCGCCGCGAGGCCGCGGTTGCCTGCCTTGACGACACCCGCCCGAGGCCGCCGCAGGAGTTCGGCGACCATCGTCGTAGGAGTGCCCAAGCAGGCCTGCAAAGGAGATTGGTGGCTGCGGCACAGCACGCACTTCACGACCCTGGTGACCGTCGCCTGACGGTCCGCCGCGCGGCCGCCCTGGGGGCTTCGCTCGTGGTGGCAGCGGCGCTGGTGTTCGCGCTCGGGGCCGCCTACCTGTGGCCGTTGTTCATCTTTCCGCTGTTCCTCGCCGCGGTGTTCTTCTTCGAGCTCGGCAGCCTTGTCGTCACGGTGTGCCTGGGCAATATCTTGGTCGCCTATTACAGCGTGCGCGCGCCGGCCACCACCGCCGTGGTGAGGCAGGCGCTGGTGGGCATGGTCCTCTTTTTCCTCGCCGGGTTGCTGCTCGGTCGCGCGCAGCGCAGAAGCCACGAGAGGCAGGCTCTTCTCGCTGCGTCGACCCTGAGCGACCGCCTCACCGGCCTGTACAACTACGGCACGTTCGCCGACTACCTGCACACCGAGGTCACCAAGATCGACCGCTACGGTGGAGAGCTCACGCTCATCATGCTCGACCTGGACCGCTTCAAGCAGTTCAACGACAAGCACGGCCACGAGACCGGCAACGACTTGCTGCGACGGGTCGGTGCCACGCTGCGCACCCTTGTGCGAGAGGCCGACTTGGCGGCGCGCTACGGTGGCGAGGAGTTCGCCGTGCTCATGCGCGGCGACGAGACGCAGGGTTACGAGCTGGCGGAGCGCCTGCGGCATGCCATCGAAGCTATCGCTATAGACGTGCGCGGCGGCGAGCAGGTGTTCGCCACGGTTTCGGGCGGGATCGCCACGTACCCCCAGGGGGCGGCCGACGAGACCGAGCTCGTGGAGCGTGCCGACGAGGCCCTCTACGAGTCGAAGCGTCGCGGCCGCAACAGGGTTACCATCCACACCGGAATGGCCCCAGAGCGCAAGCTCCCGGCGAGCCTCAGCGCCTGAGGCTCAGCCCGCGAACGTCACCGAGGGCAGCCGGGTATCTGGCCTCGCGTAAAGATCACCGCAGAACAGTTCCACGCCGCTGCGGGCCAGCTGCCGTTGCTGATCGCGAGTGTGCAGCCCGCTGGCGATGAGTTGCGCGCCGATGCGATCGCCGAAGCGCACCAGGAGCTGCACAACCTCGACGAGCGTCAGCTCGCCGTCCACGTTGCCGACGAGCACCGGGTCGAGGCACAGGTAGTCGGGCGTTGCCTCGGCGATGAGCTCGAGGGTAGTGAACTGAGCACCCAGACCCGAGATGCAGAGCTGGAAGCCCATCTCGCGCACGTCGGCCAGCGTGCGCAACGTGGAGGCCGTGTTGGTACCGAGCTCGTCGGCGTCTATCTCGAACACCACATGCTGGGGCACGAGTGAGGGGTTGAGCGAGTAGAACTCGCTGACCGCCACCACGGCCGCGTTGGGAAGCTCGCCGGCCGCGCATCCCAGGAACAGCAGATCGTCTGGGCGCAGGCCGGCGGCCGCGCTCACGGTGGCCTCGCGAGCGGCCACCCCATAGGAGCCCAGCAGATCCGAGCGCCGCGCCACGTCGAGGAGCACATCCGGCAGACGGAGGGGCGAGTAGAACGGGCCGCGCACGCTGCTGCGGTAGCCCAGAACCGTCTTGGCGACAGGATCCACAACGGGTTCGAAGAGCGGCTCGAGCTCGCCGCGCCCCACGCACTCCGCAAGGGTCTTCTCGAGCTCTACCTTGAAGGCCACGGCTTGCTCCTCGGCGGCCTGCATCGCCAGGGCCACCCCGTTTTGCAGGTTCTGCTCGAAGGTGAGACCCTCGTCGGCGCTGAGCACGGCCGCGCCCACCGAAGGATGTACGCGGTCGTACACGCCGGGAGCGAGATCGTTGAGCAGCAACGACTGCAGACGCTCGTACACGCGGCGCGTGACCGCCGCCAGGTCGTCGTCGGCGATCACATCGGCCGAGCGCGGCGGCGACAACAAGACGATATAGGCGTCGTCGGTGAGCGTGAAATCGCTGACCACGTCTAGACGCCGCAACGTGCTGCCGGTCATGCCCTCGAGGTTGCTCGCCACCGCGTCGAGGATCTCGCCCACGATCCGCCAACCGAACACCGGCTCCAGGCGTCCGTAGCGATTGAGGCTCACGTACAGGATCGCGACCTTGCCACGCTTCTCGAGCTCGAGACGGATGGTGTCGGCGACCAGGTTGAGCGAGGGCAGGTGCGAGGGGCCATCGCTGACCAAGCTACGCAGGTTGGTGCGCGCCTTGCGCAGGGAGTCGTCGCTCGGTCGCTCCATGCCGCTCACCCCCTCGGCGCCGCGTCAGGTCGCCTTCTGCTTCTCCTTGGGCCGGCCGTCGCCCTTGACGGGCTTGGCTGCCGGCGGCTCAGCCGGCTTGCCGTCGCCGGAGGCAACGTTCTCGCCGGACGACTCGCCGGACCGCTCGCCGGACTCCGCCGAGGCCTCATGGCCTGCGGCGCGACGCCCAGACCCCTTGCCGTAGTCGGTGGTGTAGAAACCGGACCCTTTGAAGTGGATGGCGACGGGATGCAGCACCTTGCGCAGGGTGCCGCCGCACTTGGTGCAAGTCTCCAGTGGGTCGTCACTCATCCTCTGCATCACCTCAAACGAGGCTCCGCAAGCGTCACAACGGTACTCGTAGATGGGCACGCGAGAAGCTCCTTGGCGTGGTCAGGAGTCAATTAGTCTAGCACAGCGGTCTGTATCCTCCCTGGGTAGTCACGGCGCGAAGGGTGGCAGATGGCCGGCGATGATGCGTGCCGGCTGCCATTCACGGATGCGCCGCCACGAGGCCAGAAGCTCGTCCGCCCCCGGCTCCGAGGGTCGCATGCCGTCGAACTCGGCGCGCGTTGGGCCAATGGTGTCGCCGCAGAGCACCACGGGCCCGTCGGCGGTGTCGACCCTGAGACTGATGTGACCCTCACAGTGGCCGGGCGTGAGAGCCCACTCAACGCCGGGGACGAGCTCGCCCTCCAGGCCTTGCAAGCGCTGCAACGGCAGCATCTCGAGAAGGCCCCTCACGAGCGCCCAATGAGGCGCCGTCGTCTCGCGCTCATGAACGGCCACGGGCAGGAGCAGGTCGGCGCAGCCGCCCGCGTGGTCGAGGTGAGCGTGCGTGAGCACCACTTGGTCGACGTCGGCCGGCGTGATACCCCGCGCCGCCAGGGCGCCCAGGATGGGCTCATTCTGCAGCAGGGGCAGTCCCGGGTCGACGATGATCGTGCGCTCGCCGCGCAGCAGCACGCTGTTGGGAAAGGTCCACATGCCCACGACCGGCCGCTCGTCCCGCAGGCGCCGATAGTCGACAAACGCCTCCGGCGACCCGTGCTCGGGGAGAACCTCGACCCGGTCTTCGCACACGCTGAAGACGAAGCGGGCGGTGGGAATCAGGAGGTCGACATGGTACATGGTGACGTTGCCCGGCGCCGCTTTACGCGGGCGCGGTGCCCTCGGCGTCTTCCTCGCGGGCATAGATGAAGTCGACCTTGTCCATGTTGAGCACGATGAACGGTGCCGTCTCGAGCAGCTCCTGGGTGGTCTTCGCGTAGATGCGCACGTTCGACAGAGTCAGGCGACTGTCGTTGAACTGACGGATGTAGTCGGACGAGCGGCGCGAGGTCGACCGTCCTCCAGCGCCGAAGTGTGCCGTGCCCACGATCCTGAAGTCGCTGATGTAGGCCACGACCTCGAGCGCTTTGAAACCAACATCGAAACGTAGAGGGTCGTGCCCGCCGCTCTCGTCATCCATTCCCTTCTCCTTCCCGAGGCGCGCCGGTCGGATCGTGCGCCGGCCGGCGCTGCATGTCGGCAGAGGCGGATCCAGCCAGGGAGCACGGCGTACCGGCGAAAGCTCCAACGGAGCCCCGGCCGCTGCGCAAGGCAAGGCGCAGCCGTGTAAGAGCCGCGCGCCGCGACTCTCCGAGTCGCGGCGCAAGCAGCACGCCCAGCGCCGCACCCACGGCACCGGCGTAGATAAGGCGGCCCCTAGTCATCGTCAACCAACTATAGCGACGCTATTTGGAGAACGCCAGGGAGCCGTCGGCCAGGTCGACCTTGATGGTGTCGCCCTCTTTGAACTCGCCGCGCAGCAGAGCGCTGGAGAGCGGGTTCTCCAGCAGTCGCTGGATCGCGCGTCTCATCGGGCGGGCGCCGTAGTCGGCGTCGTAGCCCCTTTCGACGACGTGCTCCTTGGCCGCCTGGCTCACCACGAGGCTCATGCCCTGGCCCTCGACCATGAGGCGCAAGCGCGCGAGGAGCAGATCGACGATCTGCGTGAGCTGGTCGCGTGTGAGCGGGTCGAAGATGATGATCTCGTCTACCCTGTTGAGGAACTCGGGCCGGAACGCCTTGCGTAGTTCGTCCATCAGCCGCTTGTCCATGTCGTCGCGACTGAGCTCCTCGCCTTGCGCCGCGAAGCCCAGGCGATGCTTGTGGATCACGCCGCTGCCGATATTGCTGGTCATGATGACGACCGTGTTCTTGAAGTCGACGGTGCGACCCTTGCCGTCGGTGAGGCGGCCGTCGTCGAGGATCTGCAACAGGGCGTTGAACACATCCGGGTGTGCCTTCTCGATCTCGTCGAAGAGCACCACGCTGTAGGGCCGGCGGCGCACCGCCTCGGTAAGCTGTCCGCCTTCGTCGTACCCGACGTAGCCGGGCGGCGCCCCTGTGAGCCGCGACGCCGTGTGCTTCTCCATGTACTCGCTCATGTCGAGCCTGATGAGCGCCGCCTCGTCGTCGAACAGAACCTCGGCGAGGGCTCGGGCAAGCTCCGTCTTGCCCACGCCCGTGGGTCCGAGAAAGATGAACGAGCCGATAGGCCGCTTGGGGTCTTTGAGGCCCGCTCGCGCGCGGCGTACGGCCTCGGCGACGGCGGAGACCGCCTCGTTCTGGCCAATCACGCGGCGGTGGATGTTCTGCTCCATCTCGAGGAGCTTGTCGGCTTCCTCCTGCAGCATGCGCTGCACCGGTATGCCCGTCCACTTGCTGACCAGCTCGGCGATGTCGTCGGCGTCAACGGTGGCGTCGGCGATGCCCTTGTCGGCGAGCCAGGAGTCTTTCGCCTTCACGAAGGTCTCCTGAATCTTGTCGGTTTGCTCCTTGAGCTGCGCCGCGCGCTCGTAGTCCTGCGCCTGCACGGCCGCCGCCCCCTCACGCGCCAGCTCCTGGAGCTTGAGCTCCATGTCGCGCAGGTCGGGCGGCAGCATGGTCGCCTCGATGCGCAGCTTGCTGGCCGCCTCGTCGAGCAGGTCGATGGCCTTGTCGGGCAGGAAGCGATCGCTGATGTAGCGATCGCTCAGGTGCGCCGCCTCGCGCATGGCCGCATTGGTGATGTGCACCTTGTGGTGCGCCTCGTACTTGTCGCGTAGCCCGTCGAGGATGGCGATCGTCTCCTCCACGCTGGGTTCGCCCACGAGGATAGGCTGAAAGCGACGTTCCAGAGCGGCATCCTTCTCGATATGAGCGCGGTACTCGTCGAGCGTGGTGGCGCCCACGCACTGCAGCTCGCCGCGAGACAGCATGGGCTTCATCATGTTAGACGCATCGATAGCGCCCTCTGCGGCCCCGGCCCCTATCACCGTATGCAGCTCGTCGATGAACAGCACCACGTCTTTGGACCGCTGGATCTCGTCGAGAGCGCCCTTGAGCCGCTCCTCGAACTCGCCGCGGTACTTGGCACCAGCCACCATGCCCCCCAGATCGAGCGCCAGCACACGCTTGCCCCGCAGGATCTCGGGCACGTCGGCGTTCACAATCTTCTGGGCGAGGCCGTCGGCGATGGCAGTCTTGCCCACCCCCGGGTCGCCGATGAGCACAGGGTTGTTCTTGGTGCGGCGGCTGAGAATCTGGATGACGCGCTTGATCTCTTCGTCGCGGCCGATCACCGGATCCAGCCTGCCCTCGCGGGCCATGGCCGTGAGATCGCGGGTGTATTTCTTGAGCATGCTCTCGCCGCTCGCCGTGGCCTCGTAGTCTTCGCCGCTGGCACGCACCTGCGCGAGCGCCCGGCGCAGACTCTCTTCGCTGATACCGACGTCGCGAAGGATGGCGCTGCCGGGCCCCTCACCCTCGAGGAAGATCCCGAACAGGAGATGCTCAGTGCCGACGAACTCGTCGCCGAGCTTCTGCGCCTCCTGCACGGCCAGATCGATGGCCGCCTTGGCACGCGGGGTCATGTAGAGCATCTCCGCCGGTCCCGACGGCCCGCTGGTGCCGGCCGGCTGATTCTGGGCCATCTGGTCGGCGCGCGTCATGAGCACGCCTTTGTCTACGCCGAGCGCGTTGAGGATCTGCTCCACAACGCCGCCGGGCAAGCTCAGCACGCCGATCAGCAGATGCTCGGTGCCGAGCACGTTGCCCGAGCCGCGCCGCACGACTCCCTGGGCGGTCTCGAGGGCCTCACGGGCCCGTTCGGAGAATTTGTTCACGTCCATGCTGTACCTTGCCTTGCCGCTCGATTCTTGATGGGTGTCGTGGCCAGCGCGGGCGGGCGGGACCCTTCGGGTCAGACCCGCCGCCGGCGCCGTCCGAGTGGAACGATCTGGGCCCGCTGCACGGGCACGAGCTCGAAGCGGTGAGAACGCTCCACCCGCTCGATCTCGCGACGCATCTGGCCGGCGGCCTCTTCCAGGAGGCTCTGCAGGCGCTGCATCTCCACGGCCATGGCGTCGATCTGCTCCTCCATGGCCAGCACGCGTTCCACGCCCGCCAGGTTGAGGCCCAGGTCGGTGAGCTGCTGAATGCGGCGCAGGCGCTCCACGTCGTGACGCGAGTAGCGACGCGTGTTCTTGGCCGTGCGCCCCGGATGCACCAGACCGCGGCGCTCGTACATGCGCAGGGTTTGCGGGTGCACGCCGGCCAGCTCGGCCGCGACCGAGATCATGAACAAAGGGCTGTCGAAGTCGTCGTATGTCATGGCCCGGCCCTACCACCTCAGCCGAGTGTTGCCGCTCTGGGGTCGGGAAGCGTCATGCCCAGCTTCTCGAAGAGCTGCTTCTGCTCCTTGGAGAGCTTCTCGGGCACCTGCACGCGCAGCCGCACATGAAGATCGCCGTGGCCACCCCTGAGCCTGGGGGCGCCCTTGCCGCGCACTCGCAGCGTGCGTCCATCCTGGCTGCCGGCGGGGACCTTGAGCGACACGTGCCCACCGGCCGGTGTAGGGATGCGCACGCTCGTGCCCAGGGCGGCCTCGCTGATCGTCACCGGCACCTCGAGCACCACATCGTCGCCGCGCCGCTCATAGAGATCGTCAGGCTCTACGTGCACCATCACATACAGGTCGCCGGCCGGCCCGCCGCGCAGGCCGGCCTCTCCCCTGCCCTTGATGCGGATCTTGCTGCCGTCCTTCACGCCTGCCGGGATCTTGATGGCATAGCGCCGCGTCTTGCTCTCTACGCCGCTCCCGCCGCAAGTAGCACAGGGTTGCTCGATGATCGTGCCGCTGCCGCCGCAGCGCCGGCACGGCTGCGACAGCGCGAAGAAGCCCTGGTTTTGGGCGATCACGCCCCGCCCCTGGCAGTCTGGACACACCTTCGGTGCCGTGCCGGGCTTGGCCCCGCTGCCGTGGCAGGTCTCGCAGGTGTCGGGCTTGTCGACCGGTACCCGCGCCGTGACGCCGTTCAGGGAGTCGTCGAACGATACCGTGATGTCGACCTGCAGGTCGGCGCCGCGTTCGGCCGCTCTGCGGCGGCCGCGAGCACCACCCGCGGCGCCTCCACCGAAGAGGCTGCCGAGGAGGTCACCGAGATCGCCCATCTCGAACTGCTGCGCGCCGCCCTGGCCGAACATGCGCGGGTCGAAGCCTTGAAAGCCGCCGGCACCGGGCCGGAAGCCGCCGGGCCCCGGACCGAAGGCCCCGAGCCGGCTGTACTCGTCGTACTGCTTGCGCTTCTCGGCGTCGGAGAGCGTCTCGTAGGCCTGGTTGACCTCCTTGAACTTCTCCTCTGAAGCCTTGTCGCCGGGATTCTTGTCTGGGTGATACTGGCGCGCCAGCTTGCGAAACGCCTTCTTCACATCGTCTTGTGAGGCGCTCTTGGGCACCCCCAATGTTTCGTAGAAATCGCGCATGCTACCTGCTCACGATCACCTTCGCAGGGCGCAGCAGCCTACCGTGCAGCAGATAGCCGCGCTCCAACACCTGAAGCACCGTGCCTTCCTCATGTTTCTCAGAGGCCTGCGTCATGATGGCCTCGTGAAGATTGGGGTCGAAGAGAGTGCCCGTCTCGACGGGAATCTCTTCGAGACCGTGACCCTCAAGCGTGCGGCGCAACTGGCCGGAGACCAGCTCGACACCCGCGACGAGCTGGCCTTCCTCGTGCTGCGCGGCCGCCTCGAGAGCGCGACCCATGTTGTCCATCACGGGCAGCAGCGATTCCACCACGGCCTCGGCGGCGCGCAGGCGAAGGTCTTCGTTGTCGCGCTGCACACGTTTGCGGTAGTTCTCGAACTCGGCCTTGAGCCGGCGCAAGTGATCGAGGTACTCGTCGCGCTCGGCCACCGCCCGGGCGAGCTCGTCGCCACGCGCGACCGGCGTCTCACCCGCAGGCGTCTCAACTATCGACGTCTCGCCCGCAGGCGGCTCACCAATCGGCACCTCGCCGGCCGGCGTCTCGGCCACCGCGGCCTCGGCGCCCGTCGAGGGCGCTTCCGGCTGGGCCGGCTGGGCCCTCCGCCTGGCGTCGTCCTTCTTCTGCTTTCTCTCCGTCATGTCTGGTCACGTGCTCCGTGATCGGGGGAGACGACGGCACCACCGGTGCCCCGCCGTCCTTGCCGCGGTTGCCTGCTCAGCCCTCGTCCTTCTTGGCCTCGACGGTCTTCTTGGCCTTGACCTCGATTCGCTTGGGCTTCTCTTCCTCTACCTTCGGCACGGTGACCGTGAGGATCCCGTCTTCGTAGCCGGCCGAGATATCGTCTGGCTTGACGCCCTGAGGGAGCGCGAGACTGCGCTGGAAGCTGCCGAAGCGACGCTCGACGCGGTAGTAGCGCTGGTCGTCGACCTTCTCTTCGAACTTGCGCTCACCCTTGATGGTGAGCACGTTGTCTTCCACCTCGATCCCGATGTCGGCCGGGTCCATGCCGGCGAGCTCCGCTTTGAGCACGACGGCGTTCTTCGTGTCGAACACGTCGACCGCCGGCAGCCAGCTCTCCTGCCGCCCGCCCCAGACCTGGTCGACGAGCTTGTTGAACTGACTTTGCACCTGAGTCATCTCACGGAACGGGTCCCATCTAATGATCGCCATGATCGTCACCTCCTACGATGTGATGCACTGCGGCCACGACATACCGTCGGCGCGCCGCCAGCACCTAGTCGTTACTTGCTCTCGTCTTCGTCGATAACCTCGTAATCGCCCTCCTCGACATTCTCGTCGCCGGCGGGCTCATGGCCGTCGCTGCTACTGCCCGAGGTGCTGCTGCTGCTGCTGCTGAGCCTGCTGGTACACGGCCTCGGCCAGCTTGTGCGAGGCCTGCATGAGGGTGTCGGTCTTGGCCTGAATGACCGCCTGGTCGTCGCCTTCGAGGGCCGTCCTGAGCTCGGCCGCGGCCGCCTCGATCTCGGACTTGGTGGACGCGTCGACCCGGTCACCCATGTCGCGCAGCGACTTCTCGGTGCTGTACATGAGGTTCTCGGCGGTGTTCTTCACATCGGCCAGCTCGCGCGCCTTGCGGTCTTCGTCGGCGTGCGACTCGGCGTCTTTCATCATGCGCTCGATGTCTTGCTCGCTGAGCCCACTGGAGGCCGTGATGGTGATCTTCTGCTCGTTGCCGGTGCCCAGATCTTTGGCGCTGACGTGCACGATGCCGTTGGCGTCGATGTCGAAGGTGACCTCGACCTGCGGGATGCCGCGCGGCGCCGGCGGAATGCCGACCAGCTGGAACTTGCCGAGTGTCTTGTTGTAGCGGGCCATCTCGCGCTCGCCCTGGAGCACATGGATCTCAACGCTCGTCTGGTTGTCGTCGGCGGTGCTGAAGATCTCGCTCTTCTTCGTCGGGATGGTGGTGTTGCGCTCGATGAGCTTGGTGAACACGTTGCCCTTGGTCTCGATGCCCAGACTGAGTGGCGTGACGTCGAGCAGCAGCACGTCCTTGACCTCACCGGCCAACACGCCACCCTGGATGGAGGCGCCCACGGCCACGACCTCGTCGGGGTTCACGCCGCGGTGCGGCTCCTTGCCCACGAGCTGCTTGACCTTCTCCTGAACGGCCGGCACGCGCGTCATGCCACCTACCAGGATCACGTGGTGGATGTCGCCGGCGGTCAGGTTGGCGTCTTTGAGCGCGTTCTTCACGGGCTGCACGACGCGCTCGAGCAGATCGTGCGTGAGCTCGTCGAACTTGGCCCGCGTGAGGGTGAGGTCGAGATGCTTGGGGCCGTTCTCGTCGGCCGAGATAAACGGCAGGTTGATGTTGCTGCTCTGCGTGGTGGAGAGCTCGATCTTGGCCTTCTCCGCGGCCTCGTAGAGGCGCTGCAAGGCCATTTTGTCTTTGCTCAGATCGAGCCCCTGGCTCTGCTTGAACTCGGCCACCATCCAGTCCACCACGGCCTTGTCAAAGTTGTCGCCGCCGAGGTGCGTGTCGCCATTCGTGGAACGCACTTCGAACACGCCGTCGCCGAGGTCGAGCACCGACACATCGAACGTGCCGCCGCCCAAGTCGAACACGAGAATGGTCTGATCGTGCTCTTTGTCCAGACCGTAGGCCAGCGCCGCGGCGGTGGGCTCGTTGATGATGCGCTTCACCTCGAGGCCAGCGATCTTGCCGGCGTCCTTGGTGGCCTGGCGCTGCGAGTCGTTGAAGTAGGCGGGCACGGTGATGACCGCCTCGCTGACCTTCTCGCCCAGGTAGTCTTCGGCGTCACGCTTGAGCTTCTGCAAGATCATGGCCGAGATTTCAGGCGGCGTATATGTCTTGCCGCCGATCTCGACGACGGCGTCACCGTTGGAGCCGGCCTGCACGTGATACGGCACGATCGTCATCTCTTCGGAGACATCGCCGTACTTGCGACCCATGAAGCGCTTGATGGAGAACACCGTGTTCTCCGGGTTGGTGACCGCCTGGCGGCGCGCGACACTGCCCACGAGGCGTTCGCCGCTCTTGGAGAAGGCGACGACCGACGGCGTGGTGCGACCACCCTCGCTGTTGGGGATGACGGTCGGCTCTCCGCCCTCGAGCACGGCCATCGCGCTGTTGGTCGTGCCCAGGTCGATGCCGATGACTTTGCCCATTGATCTTCCTCCTTGCGGGATGACTTCTAATAGCAGCATAAAAGCTGAGCGTTATACTGTCAACTTTTCTGCCCGTAATAGCAGAAGGCGAAACTCGTTCCGTCCGCCAAGGTTCACGGGCGGCGCATCTGGCCGCGCGCCCACAACCGTGTACCCACCCTGAAACGGCGACGTACCGGCAGAGCTCGCAACGCCGGACGTGTTGTTCGTCTCGCATGAGAGGGTAGGCTGCGGGCGGAGAGGGGGATGCGAGAATGCTGGCCGACCTTCTGTGCGCGTATGCCGCTCCGTGGCGCTTCGGCTTCGTGGGGCGAGCTCGACACGTCGATCCGCTTCGCGAAGGGAGGTGATTCGATGACAGCGGACAAGCCTGTGTTTCCCAGCAGAACGACTCTGGACAGGGGGGTGACCATGGTAAGACGCAGTGTAGTCCCCGCGATCATCCTGGCCGCTTTCCTGCTGCTGGCGGTCCCGGCGTTTGCGGCGACCAATAACGGCGCGCGCGCCGACTACACGACGAGCGATGCCTGTGCCACCTGCCATCAGGTGGGGCAACCGCTCGACGCGCCCAAGGTGTACAACGACTGGGCGGCGACTGCGCACGGCACCGACGCCGAGGGCAAGACCGTGATGACCACGAGCGACGGTCTGCCCTTCAGCTCCGTGTGTGCCGGCTGCCACACAGCCAACTATGCCCCCGACAAGGTGGTTCCCGTCTTGGTGAGCGGAACCTATGTGCCTTCCGTAAGTAACACGACCGCTCCGCAAGCTCAGGGCAACGCACCGTTCTCCGAGCTTGATATTGGCTGCTCTTCGTGTCACTACGGCGCCAACGTCAACGGTGTGCTCGCCGACACCGGCAACGACGTGAACGACACGGCGCACACGGCCCCCTTCGCCCAACTGGCCAACGCCGATATCTGCGGCGCCTGCCATTCGCGCTACTCGTACACCGTGAACACCATCACGGTCTCGGCGACGCCTACGCCGGGCACCAGGCTGATCCAGCCACAGATGGCGATCGGCTACCCGATGCTCAGCTCAACGTCGACGCCGGCGCCGCTGGCCAGCTACCTCAACATCCCGTTCCCGGGCTGGACACCGCTACCCAACCCCAGCGCCACGACTGCTGCCGGGCTGCAATCGTACTGGGTCTATAACGGCACTACCACGGTGTGGCCCTCCAAGGGCCATGAGGGCGACGCTGGCCAGTACCCCGAGTGGCTGAGCTCCAGCCACGCCAACTCCTTGACTGACCTCAAAGCCGCCGTTGGGTCGAACCCGCCGGCAGCCTGCCTGCAGTGCCACTCGGCCGATTATCAGATCGCGGTGGCGGCCGGCAAGACCGTGCCTACCGGGGCTCAAGCCATGTACGGCGACACCTGTGTCGCTTGCCATACGCCGCACAACGCCGGCACGGCCAGGGGTGTCTGGGACAGCAGCCTCGACCCGCAGCTGGTCGGCAATCCGAGCAACCCGAGTGACCTCTGCACCACGTGCCACACGGCGCAGCTCAGCGGCGGCGTCGCCGCCCCCGGAACAACCATCTACGAAGACCAGGCAGAGGTCATGGCCGGCACCGGCGCCATCGGTGTGCCGCAGGGCCTTCCCGGCGTGCACGAGGGCAAGTGCGTCCAGTGCCACATGCCGCCAACCACGTCTGGCTTCGGCGGCGTGCAGCTCGGCGGCAACCACACGATGCAGATCATCACTCCGCAGGTAGCGGCCGCGGCGACCGCCGGCAGCACCACAGGTATGCCGTTCTCGTCGTGCAGCACCTGCCACGGTCGGTCAACCGATCCACTGGCCACGTACCTGCAGGACACCATCGACCAGCGCCAGGCCGCGGTGCACGACGTGTACAACAACGTGGCCGCGGCTCTGCACGCCGCCGGTCTGCGCATGGGTTATAAGCAGCCCGCGGCGTCGGTTGAGGCCAGTGCTTCGGCGAGCTGGACCTACTCGCAGAACAAGCTCAACGTCGCCAAGAACAGCACGGCGGCTAGCGACGTAAGCTACGTCGACTGGCTGAACAGCACACTCAACGCCAAGGGCTCTGCCAAGTGGAGGCCCGCCGAGTTGCTCTGGCAGAACGGCTACACCGACTGGACGTACGTCGGCGCCGAAGGCAGCTGGGGCATTCACAACTACCAGTACGACTCGCTCGTGATCGAAGCGGCGCTGAACTACGCCAACCAGGTAAACACGACGCCGCAGACCGTCTCGTTCAAGGTGTCCAAGAAGGGCGTGAAGGTCGGGTCCAAGGTGAAGTTCTCGGGCACGATACGCCCGATCTCCAGGGGCAAGATCACGATCCAGAAGAAGCACGGCAAGAACTGGCTGACCTGGAAGACCGCGAAGATCACGGCGAGTGGTAAGTACTCCCTCACGGTCAAGATGACCAAGAAGGGTACGTACTACTTCCGGGCCTTCCTTCCCGCAACGCCGCCCAATGCCGGCGGCGTCAGCGCGCGGATCAAGGTAGTAGTCAGGACGTAGCCACCTGATGCAGGCTCCCTAGGACCCTGCCTGTGCGTGAAGAGGCGGCCCCACTGTGGGGGGCCGCCTCTTCTTCTTCTGCGGCTTGCCGAAACGGCTGCCGAAACGGCCAAGATGTTGCCGAACCCTACACATCGTGTCGGCGGCAGGGTACACTCCCCTGTGCGAACCGGTGCGCTTCGCGTGATCGGTCCGGGGTGCTTACCATACGGCACATTCTCGAGGCCTACCGCCTCGACGTCTCAAGGGGGGACGGGACATCCACTGCGGGGTGATCGACAGAACACCAGCCTAGCGGCGGCACTGCACAGAGCACACCATCCCACGCCCAGCGGCCACGTGGACCGCGGTGCGAGCAGATCGGCAGGCAGCCCCTGAGTCGCCTCGGCAGACGCCGGGGCTCTCACCGGACACGCGTGAAGGAGAGAACCCAGTATGCCAGACACCATGATCGACCGAGAACTCATCGCGGAGCTCACCGAACGCGAGGAAAAGCGCCTCGAGGAGAGCACACCAAAGTCGTACGAGCTGTACCAGCGGGCCATCAAGCACCTGCCCATGGGCGTCGCCTCAACCTATCACGCTCGCGATCCTTATCCCGTCTATTACACCCACGGCAAGGGCCCGCACATCTGGACGGTCGATGGTCAGGAGATCGTCGACTTTCATAACGGGTATGGGTGCATGGTTCAGGGTCACGCCCACCCGGCGATTGTGGAGGCCATTCAGAAGCGTGCCCCGTTGGGTACCCAGTTCGGCCTGCCTACCGAAGATGCGATCATCATGGCAGAGCATCTCTCCGGCGCCTTCAAGCTGCCGCAGTGGCGCTTCGTGAACTCCGGCTCCGAGGCCACGATGGACGCCATTCGCGTGGCCCGCGGGTTCACCGGTCGCGAGCCCATCGTGAAGATGTTCGGCTCGTATCACGGTCACCACGACTACGTGATGGTTTCGGTGGGCTTCGTCGACTACGGCACCATCGGCCCGCGCGACCACTATGCCTCCCTCTCGTACGGCGCAGGCATTCCCAAGAGCTCCATCGATCTCACGATTCCGGTGGCATTCAACGACGTCGAGAGCATGACCAGGCGCATCGAGGCCGAGGTAGAGGCCGGCCGCACGCCGGCGGCGCTCATCATGGAGCCCGCCATGATGAACCTCGGTGTGGTGCTCCCCGAGCCCGGCTTTCTCGAGGCCGTGCGCGCGATCACCAAGAAGCACGGCATCGTGCTCATCTTCGACGAAGTCAAGACGGGCATCTGCACCGCTCGCGGCGGCGCCATTGAGCGCTGGGGCGTCGTGCCCGACATGGTCTGCCTCGGCAAGGCCATCGCCGGCGGCACCCCTTGCGGCGCCATCGGCGGCAGCGCAGAGATCATGGCGAAGGTGCACGACGGCACCGTCTTCCAGGTCGGCACCTACAGCGGCAACCCGCTCGGCATGGCGGCGGCGCGCGCCAGCTTCGAGCAGGTCATGACCGACGACGCCTACAAGCACCTCAATCACCTGAACGACAGGATCATCGCGGGTTGCGACGCTGTCTGCGAAAAGTACGACTTCGCGGGCTACACGGTGGGCATCTCGTCCAAAGGCTGCGTGAACTTCGCGAGCGGCAAGATCACCGACTACGAGTCGTTCATCAAGTACCAGGACCACGAGCTCGTCGCGCTCGCCTGGCTGTACAACTTCAACCGTGGCGTGGTCATCGCTCCCGGTCGTGAAGAGGAGTGGACGCTCTCCATCACGCACACCGACGCCGACATCGACGTCTACGTCGACGCATTCGAAGCTCTCGTGCGCGATGTGAGCGCCTGACGGCGAACCCGTCGCGGGCCGGCGAGCGCAGGGCCGCCGGTGTGTGAAGGCGCCTGAAAGGGCGGGTGGCCGAAGGGCCACCCGCCCTTTCGCCGTACGCGATAGACTATGCGCCAAGCCTGCCCGCGACCCGGAGCACACCATGCTTGATCACCTCATCGACGAGAGCCGCCTACAGAAGTCGCAGGAGATCTTCAACAAGTGTCGGGAGGTGGTGGCCGGTGGCGAATCAAGCTACGCGCGCCTCTCCAACACACGGCCGATCGTGATGACGCACGGCGAAGGGGCGCGTTTCTACGACGCCGACGGCAACGCCTACGTGGACTGGTGCCTGGGATACGGACCCATGATCTTCGGGCATCGCCCCCGGCCCATCGTCGACGCCATCGCGAAGCAGATCGCCGAGGGCGGCATGCTCTACACGTTCCCTCACGAACTTGACTACGAGGTGGGCCGCAAGCTGGTGCAGGCCGTGCCCAGCGTCGACCTGGTCAGATTCGCCAACTCGGGAGCCGAGGCAACACAGGCCGCCATGCGGCTGGCCCGAGCGTACACCGGCAAAGACAAGATCCTCAAGTGGGAGGGCGGCTACCACGGTTTCCTCGATTGCCACGCGCTCTCCTACCACTCTCCGCTCGAGGTCTCCGGCCCCGAGCGGCGGCCTTACACGGTGCGCTTCAACGCCGGCATCCCGCGCGTCATGGAGGAGTGCGTGCTCACCGGGACGTACAACGATCTCGACGCGGTAGAGCAGATCGTGAAGCAGAACAGGGGTGAGCTGGCCGCGATCCTGTGTGAGCCCGTAATGGCCAACGCTGGAATCATCCCCCCCGCCGATGGCTGGCTGGACGGGCTGCGCCGCATCTGCGACGACTGTGGCGTCTTGCTCATCTTCGATGAGGTCATCACCGGTTTTCGCCTGGCGCTGGGCGGCGCCCAGGAGCTGTACGACGTGATGCCCGACATCACGTGCTGGGGGAAGGCGCTCGGCGCCGGCACCCCCTGTGCGGCGGCCTTCGGCGGGCGGCGCGACATCATGGATCTCGAGACCCGCGACGAGGTGTTCCACGGCGGCACCTATAACGCGAACCCGCTGGTGCTGGCCGGCATCAACGCCACCCTCGATATCCTCATCAACGACCGCGAACGCGTGTACGGTCATCTGAACAAGATCGCCGATGCCATGGTCGAGGGTCTGCGCGTGATCTTCGCAACCCAGGGCGTACCGGCGCAGGTGCAACAGGTCGGTCCCATGTGGCAGGTGTTCTTCGGCCACCAGCAACCCGTCACCCGCTACCGTGAGGCACGCCGCAGCGACATGCTTTTCTTCGAGCACTTCCAGGCAGAATGCCAGGCGCGCGGGGTGTACTTCCACAACTTCAACCTGGAACGCTGGTTCGCGAGCACGGCGCACACGCAGGCGGAAGTAGATCTCAGCCTGGAGGCCATCGAAGCGGCCACCAAGACGGTCAAAGAGCGCCTCAGCGGGCTGCCGGCGATGCCCGCGCAGTGAGCGCTGTCTAGAAGGCCGCCGCGCAGGGCCGCCGGCGACTGCTGAGGGGTTAGAAGCATTTTCGCCACTGTGGGGCCGGTGGTGAGCAGGGCAGCGCGCCTCAGGAAGACGCTCGCTGCGCTCGCTCCACTCGGCCGCGGGCCGCCGCTGCGCAGAAGTTGACGAACGCCGTGCAGCCAAAGAGCGGCTTGCCAGCGCGCACGCGCTGCGCCAGCGCCCCTCCCGATAGCCCCTCCACAGGCGAAACCGCTCGCCGCCGCCGGTGTCACCGCTCCCCCGGCGGCCCAAAGGGCCGCCGTGCGGCGCCGGCGCAGCCGCGCGCCACCCGCCTCTCTGGAGGTTGCCAGCTACGCGAGCACAGCCGGACAGGCTGCGAGGAGGTTGACGTGGAGGCCGGCGCTTTGCCGGGGCCAGGCACCAAAGGGTTTACGCGTCCGAGGCCGGCGCGGCGCAGGGGCGGCGCGCCCCGGAAGGCTCGCGAGGCGGTCGCTGCGGAGTCCGTGGTTGACGATCGCCTGCGGTGGCAAGCCGCTCTCCGGCGGCACCGCATTCGTCAACTGCGGCGCAGCAGCGGCCCGCGGCCACGCGGAGCGAGCGCTAGCGAGCGCCCTTCCGGGGCGCGCCGCCCCTGCGCCGCGCCGGCCCCATTGACCAAGACACTCCTCGCGCCCTCAGCCCCCGAGCAGTCGCCCGGCCGTCGCTCCGTCTACCCTGGCGTGGACCCGTCCGAGATGTGGTCGAGTAGCTGGCTTACCTCGGCCCACACGCTATCGCGATGCGCCTGGAGCTCCACGTCGTCCCCGGCCCGACCTTGCCGATCCGCCTTCACGAGCAACACCCCCGACTCGGCAAGCTTGCCGAGAATGCTGATGACGGTGATCTCTTCGAGACCGCTGGCCGCGGTGATCTCAGCCACGGTGCGCTTTCCGTCCACCTGCACCAGCACCACGAACTCGTCCCTACCCATGAGCAGGGGGTTGCGAGGCAGCGTGTTGTAGTCGCCGTTGCGCACGAGGACGGCATTGGACTGGCCCAGCACCTCGACGGCTAGACAGTACTCGCCGCCCAAGGCCGAGATGTCGAGCAGCACCGAGTGCGTGTCGATCGTGAAGAAGTCCACCGCACGAGGGTGCTCGTCGACCACGAACATGAAGTTGCCGCTGGTCTCCACCTTGGCGGCGACCAAGGTGTTGGCGATCTGCCGCGAGAGGACCTCATGCAGGTCGACCTCGGAGAGATAGCCATTCTCTACGAGGAGCGTGCCCAGGGGACGAGGATTGCCCTCCTGCAAGTGAAGCGTCTCGCGCAGCTGACTCTCGCTGACCAGCGAACGTTTGAGCAGCTGACTGCCGATGACCGCGTCGGCGGCCACCCGCGTGGAGTCGCGGGTCTCGGCGATGCGACCGTTCACGAAGTGCACGTCGATGAGCCGCTGCGGGCACTCGATATGCAGCGTCCCCGAGCGCCTGGAGTGACCCAGCATCTGAAGTACGTCGACGACGCCAAAGGTATCGAGTGTGCCCTGCATGATCTCACCGAGTCTATAATCGGCATTCATGAACGTCGACCTTCACACCCACACGTATCCCGCCTCCGATTGCTCGCGAATCACCTACAGCGAGTACATCGCCTGGTGCACCGATCACCAGATCGAGGCGGTTGCGCTCACCAACCACGGCAATGTGAACGACAATCGCAAGCTGCAGCGGGCGCTTCTCGACGAGGGCGTGCTGCTTATCCACGGCGTCGAGATCAGCACCCTGTTCGGCGATTTCGTCGTGTTCTCGCCTGACCTGGACTACCTGAGCTCGTTCTCCGCTATGCAGGATGCGCCACATGCCGGCGAGCTGCCCGAGCACGCAGCCCTCGTCTGGGTGCACCCGGCAGCCGGCGGGGGACGCAGCGGATCGGCGTACTACCCTGGCTTGGAGCGCTCGATGGCGGGAGTGATCGACGCGGTTGAGGTCTACAACGGCAACTGGCTGGCCGCGCGCTACGTGGCCGCGGCCGAGAAGATCGCCGGCCAGCTCGGGACGGCCCGCACGGGGGGCAGCGACGCGCATGTCGCCGGCCAGATCATGGCCTGCTACACCGAGCTACCCGACCCGGTGCGCGACACCGCCGACGTGGTCGCCGCCCTGAAGCGGCAGCAGACCGTCCCCCACCGCACGCAGGCGCCGCGCAAACGGCGCTTCGGCATCTTCTAGGAGGCCTCCCATGCAGACGATCGACGTGCGCACGCCTATCAGGGTGTGCTTCGTAGACATCACCACCCAGGTGGCCGCCGCCTTGGCCGCCGAGGGCCGCGCCGACGGCGCGGTGCTCGTGTACGTGCCTCACACCACGGCGGGCGTGACGATCAACGAGAACGCCGATCCCTCGGTGCGTGCTGACCTCGAGATGACGCTCGACCATCTGGTGTCGTTGCGCCTACCGTTCACTCACGCGGAGGGCAACTCAGACGCGCACGCCAAGGCGAGCCTCATGGGCAGCAGCGTCCTCGTGCCCCTGCAAGGTGGCCGCCTGCAGCTCGGCACCTGGCAAGGCATCTTCCTGGCCGAGTTTGACGGCCCGCGCCGTCGCAAGGTGCAGGTGAGCGTGCTGGGCGGGTGCTGAAGGGCGCGCCCCGCCCCTGCGTTCAGCGACCCAGGGCACGCTCGAGGTGACGTTGCAGCGGGTGCGTGTCCAGGCGCCCGCCGCCGTGCTTGAGCAAGAGCTGCTCGGCGGTGAAGTGCTGGCCGTACGACCATAGCTCCTTTATCCAGCCGCCCGCCGCGGCGTCGCGAAACCACTCCATGCCGTAGCGCTCCTGCAACATCATGCGCAAGGCCCCCTCGAGCATCCAGGCGCGCAGGTAGCTGGCGCAGTAAAAACCGTCGTCAACGTCGGCCAGATAGCTTTCGGGCGGCACCTCGACCAGCGTAGCCTCGCTCAGCCAGCGGCTGTACTCGGCGGCCATATGCTCGAGCGTGCCCGTCTGGGCATGAAGGTTGGTCTCGTAACACAGCTTGGCCGCGTAGCGTCGCACGAAGTACAGATCGTTGACGTTCGCGAAGCGCAAGAAGTCGTCCGCGTCCGAGTATCCCAGATACGCAGTCAGCCAGCCCCGACTGAGCACCAGGTGGTCGAACATGAAGGCGAAAGCCTCGGTGACGGCGTTGTCGCCCAGGTGGCGATACTCGAACGGCAGATCGCGCCTCACGTGCGCGAAGTGCTCGGTGTGGCCGGCCTCGTGAAGAAGTGCGACGTAGTCGTCTTGACCTCCCTGCGGGAGCACGACCAGATAGATGTCGTCGGGCACGCGCACGGGAGCGCAGAACGCCCGCGGCGATTTCTGCTCGCGCACCTCGGTGTCGAGGTGCACGTTGGCCTGGGCAGCGAGGTCGATGCCCATGCCCGTGAGCGTCGCCCGCAGCGTCGGCACAAGGCCGTCGGCCGTGAACACACGGTCGAAACCCGGCGCCCGCCATAGGTACGGCAGATCGGCGTAGGTGAGCTCGCGCAGGGGTATGCCGAGGCGCTCGTTGGTGAGACGGTGCATGACCCGTTCGTACAGCCCGGCTGTTTGACTCAGGAAGCGCTGCAGCTCGGCACGCAGCCCCTCGTAGTCGAGCCCCCTGACCTCCGCGTAGAGCTCCATGTAGTTCGCGTGGCCGAGCTCGATCGCGAGGTCGTGGCAGCGCCGCCACTGGCGATCGAGCAGAGGGTTGAGATGCTCGGCGGTGGCGGCCGACCGGGCCGCCTGGATGCGCGCCCGCCGTGCCGCGTCGGGCTCGTTTCCCTGTACCACGCCGGCCTGACGGAGGCCGATGGACTCGCCGTCGACCGTGATGTCGGTGCGGCTCTCGGTGTTGGCGACCTCGTCAACCAGGTGCTTGGTCTGCTCGCCCATGAAGCCGTCGACGGTGAAGGCAAGAAGGTAGGCGAGGCGTCGCTTCTCATCGTCGACCGCCGCACGGTAGAGGCCCTCGAGCTCATCGATGGCTGCACGGGTGAAGAGCTCCGGAAAGCGGTCGTAGACGGCCGCCGTGTCGCAGACGGCCTTGCGGCCCGAGAAGTGCTCGTAGTACTCCGTATCCAGAGCGCCCACGAACTGCTCGGCACGCTGGCGGTACGTCTCAAGATCGAGCCTGGTCACTGCTGTCTCCTTGAACGGCTTGAGCTGACGACGGTCGCGCCCGGTGCCACGACCTCCGCGACTCTACCAGCTCACAACGAACGTCCCCAGCCCCGACCGGCAACCAGGGGTTGACATTGTCATGCGCCGCAGGGCCGGCGAGTTCGCAGGCCTCCCGGGCAGCCGCTACACTCATCTGCATGCCGCCCCGTCCCGGAGACAGCCTTGAGCTCCACATCGACGCCCTCGCCTACGGCGGGCACGGCGTGGCTCGTCACGACGGCTTCGTGGTGTTCGTGCGAGGCGCCGTGCCTGGCGACCGAGTGTACGCCAGGGTCACCCGCCGCAAGAAGGGCTACGCCGAGGCCCGGCTGCTCGAGATTCTCACGCCCTCGAAGCGGCGCGTCGCGGCCGTGTGTGGGCACACGCGCGACTGCGGCGGTTGCGAGTGGCAGACGCTTGCCTACGAGGCGCAGCTCGAGTACAAGCAGCAGCAGGTGGTGGACTCCCTCGAGAGGCTCGGACACCTGGAGGGCTTCGTGGTGGAGCCCATACGCGGCATGTCTCGGCCGTGGCGCTACCGCAACAAGATGGAGTTCTCGTTCGGCGCGGCCGCCGACGGCGAGCTCTTGCTTGGGCTGCACCGCCGCGGCTCATGGCGAGACATCGTAGAGGTCAGCGACTGCATGCTGGCCTCTACGCGCCTGAACCGGGCCCGAGCGGCGGTGGCAGACGTTTGCCGGGCGCTGGGCTTGCGCCCATTCGGCCGCGAACGTCACGAGGGCCTTCTTCGACACCTTGTGGTCCGCGAGGCACGGGCCAGCGGCGACCTGCTCATCAACCTGTTCGTGGCGGCGCGCTTCCCCGAGGAGTCTCGCCTGGCGGAGAGCGTGGCTCAGACCTGTGGCTGCACGTCGTTTGGAGTCACCGTGAACAGCACGCCGGCCGACGCCGCAGTGGGCGACGGTCCTCACATGCTGCTGGGGCCGCCCTTCCTGCGCGAGCGGCTGGCCGAAGTAGACCTCCAGGTGCCGGCCACCGCCTTCCTGCAGACCAACAGCGAGATGTGCGACGTGCTCTACGAGTTGGCCCTGAGCGGCGCTGGCGCCGACCGCGAGCGACCGGCCGTAGACCTCTACTGCGGCATCGGCGCGCTCAGCCTGCCTCTGGCGCGCAGGGCACGGCACGTGCAAGCCGTGGAGATCCAGGAGGACGCCATCGTGGCGGCGCGAGAAAACGCGCGCACCAACGACATCACCAACGTGACATTCTACGCGCGAGACGTGCGGCCGCTGCTCAAGTTCCCGCCCCACCCCACTCTCGATGCCGAACGCCACGACGCCGCCGAGCGACCGGCACTCGTCATGGTCGACCCGCCACGCGCCGGAATGGCCCGTAAAGCCCTGCAGCGAGCCGCAGCCTTGGGCGCCGACAGGCTGGTGTATGTGTCGTGCAACCCGACCACCCTGGCCGGCAACGGCGCCGCGCTCGTCGAGCTCGGCTACCGCTTGGAGCGCGTCACCCCCGTAGACATGTTCCCGCAAACGCACCATATCGAGACGGTCGCCCTGTTCGCGCGCGGCTAGCGCTAACCGCGTGGCGGTCGCAGCCGCGGACCCCGCCACGCGGCCGCGTGGCCGGCCGGTCAGCCTACGGCCGCCGGCCGGCCACGCACCTTGCGCCACAAAAGATCCCCGTTCACGGCGAGAAAGGCGACCGACAGCAGTGGCAGCGCCGGCAGAGCCGTCCACCACATGGCCGCGACGATGGTGAGCAGGAACGAGGCGACCATCGCCAGCGCGCTCCACCCCACGCGCAGCGCGAACCTGCGCGCCGCGCCGAGGTAGAGAGCGAAGAAGATCATGTCGCTCACGCCGAGGGCCGTGAAGGCCTCGTGGTAGGTGTAGCCCAGCCAGGTGACTGCCACAGTGAAGTAGCCCACCACCACCGGTCCCTTCGCCAGGATCGCCTTGGTGGGACCGGCGGCCACGCTGACGATGTCGACGACGGCCGAGATCAGCGCCACCAGCACCACCCAGCTGACCTGCTCGAGCTCCTCCGCCACCCAGATGCCAAGTGACGCCGCGAAGACGATCTTGGCCGCGTTTGCCAAAGGCACCAGACCCAGCCACACGAAGAGAACCGCCAGCGGCAGAGCCGCCAGCGCCACCAGCGGCAGGCGGCGACCCATCTCGTGCAGGGGTAGGAGGCCCCACACCAGAACGCCGGCGAGCGACAGCACGAGGGCGGCCGACACCATGATGTCAGCCCTCACCGGGAGAGCGGGTAGCGAGCTGCTCAAGAAGCCCCACGAAACGATGAGAGCCCCCGCCGCACAGGCTGGCGCGAGGCGTCTGCCCAGCATCAGTACGGCGGGATGTTGTCGTACCACTCGCCGAGGCGCCGGAAGGCCCGCCAGAAAGCGGCCTTGAGACGCTGCTCGTCGAGGGACGCGTCGATGTCGGGGGTGACGAGCACCTCGGTGCCCGGCGTGAGCTCAACGATATCGCCGGGCGCATAGGCGATCTCTCTGGCCAGGGCGAGCTTGGCGGTGTTGAGCGCGGCGACGGTGTCTTCGCCCATCGCTACGATCATCTTGGGATTGACGATGGCGAGCTCCCGGCGCAGATGGTCGAGACACTTGCCTTCGGGTCTGGCCTCGCGCACATCGCCGCACTTGACCACATTGCTGCCGTAGAGCTGCAAGGGATCGATCTTGAGTCGCTGGCAACTCTTCATGAGGGCTGTGCCGGCGCGCCCGAAGAAAGCCACGCCTTCGTGCAGCTCCGATGGCCGCGCCTGGTACTTCAACATGAAGATGTCGGCCATGGGATGCCCTGAGCCGATGACCGGCATGGTGCGCGCGTGGCGGCACTTGGAACAGCGCAGTATCTCGCCGGTGAGCTCGTTGATCTCCGAGATGGCCCGGGTCAGGTACTTATCGTAGATCTCGTTGGGTTGTGCCACGCGGTACCTCGGTTCGGCTGTCGGCTAGGTAGTTCGCGCCCTCCGGGCGAACTCCTCGCGACCCCCGGACAATTGCCGCCGCGGGTGGATTATTCGCGCGTTACGCAGGTGGTTCACCCTGCCCTGCGGCCCGTCCGCCGGTGATGTTGGTCTGAATGAACTTGAGCGACTGCAAGTAGAGCAGGCTTCGTGGATGACGCACGATGCGGCTCTCGGCGAGGGCCGCGACGAAGTCGCCCGGCCCTCGAAAGTCGTCGATACCGCAGAGAGCCGTACCTATGCCGGGAAGCACGTGTGAGTCGCTGCCGGCCGCCGCCGGGATGCGGTATCGCTGCGCGAACTTGGCGGCCAGCTCGTTGAATCCGGGAAAGGCGAGACGCGAGTTGAACACCTCGAACACGTCGATGCCCGCCACGTTGGCGCGCAGCACCTGGGGACTCGCGATCGTGTGCAGGCGATCGAATGGATGCGGCACGTAGACGACACCACCCTGTGTCTTGATGGCCTCCACGGTCTCGGCGAAGCTGAGCCCCCCGGGGATGGTCTCCTCGAGAAAGAGGCCGATGACCTCGCCCTCGCGCGTCTTCACCTCCTCGCCGACGATCACGCGCACGCCGTAGCGGTCGGCGATGGCCCGCGCCTCCAGCCCGCCGGCCGCACTGTCGTGGTCGGTGATGGCCACCACGTCGAGACCCACCTCGCGGGCGCGCTCCAAGATGTCGGCCACCGGCATCACGCAGTCTTTGCTGTGGTGCGAATGAATGTGAAAGTCGGCGAACAGCTCACGCTGCTGACGGCGGCGACGCGGCAGCGGCCGCCGCCGCCGCACGGCCACTTCTTCGTACACACTCTCGATCTCGCCGGCAACCTGGTCCCAACCGTAGCGCCGCACCGTCTTCAGGCCCTCTTCGGCGAGGTGTCGGCGGAGCGCCGGGTCGTCCAGCAGGCACCGCAGAGCGGCCGCCAGGGCACGGGGCTTGCGGGGCGGCACCAGCAGCCCGTCGACGCCGTGACTCACCACCTCGTCGTAGCCGGGCAGGCGCGAGGCGGCCACCACGGCCCCAGAGGCCATCGCCTCAAGCAGCGCGACGCTGGCCGTCTCGGGGCCCAAGGAGGGCGCGCAGAACACGTCGACGTTGCGAAACAGGGCCGGCATGGCGGCGTCGGCGACCCTCCCGTGGAACGTGACGCGGGCGGCGAACGCCGGCGGCACGAGACGCGCGTAGCGCCGCTCCTGGCGGTCCGCCCCGCACACGTCGACGGCAAGGTCGGAGGCACGGTCGTCCAGGTAGCGCAAGGCCCGCAGCAGCACGCCGAGCCCCTTGCGCCGCGACTCGGCGCCGGCGAACAACAGGCGCAGTGGGCCGGGCAGCGCGGCGGCGCCCGGCACCAGTGTTCCTCCGGCAGCCGTCGAGGGCACATCCTCGGGGGTCGCCGTGGGCCGCGTCCTGTCACCCGGCCTGAACCGTTCCAGATCAACGCCGGGAGGGATAACTCGGTAGGCCCCCGGAAACGTGATCGCCGCCACGTCTCGCGCAGCCCGTGACGAGGCGATGGCCGCATCCAGCGAGTCGAACAGACGGCGCAGCTTGGGCATCGAGGTCCAGAATGGCGCCAGCCGCTCCGGGTTCGCGTGAAAGGTCGCGACCAGCGGGCAGCCGGCGTGGCGCAGAGCAGTCCAGCCAAGCCCCGGCACGAACGGCTCGTTCAGGTGCAGCAGATCGAAGTCTTCGGCCTCGAGCAGCACATCGATGTTGGCGATGAGGTCGGCCGGTGCCGCGATGAGCTTTAGCGAGCGACTCTGTCGCACCGCATACGTAGCTCCCGCGAAGAAGTAGCGAGGATACGGCTCGTCGGGCAGGAACACCGTCTCGCGCTCTCCCGTGAGCACCGCCTGCACGCGGCGGCGGGCGTCGGCGACGGCGGCGCGGTCGGCGCTCGGCGCGATGACCGTGACGCGGTGGCCGCGCGCCGTGAGCCGCTCCACGAGCGCCGCCATCTGGCGGTTCACGCCGCAGGGCGTTGTCCACAGAAACGGGGTCAGGATGCCTAGCGTGCGGCCCATGGCCCCCATGCTACCGCACTCGGGCAGGCAGGGCTCGCGGCAGGGCAGACCGCGCACAGGCCCTGGCGGCTCCCGCGAGCGCATAGGCCGCCGTCTGCCGGAGCCGAAAGCGCCGGGCGGGCCGGGGCCTCGAGGCCCCGGCCCGCCCGGCGGCTACTGGTACACCGTGACCAGGCGTCAGCCCTGACACACCGCCGTGGCGCCGGGGCCCTCGCCGGCGATGAACTCTTCCGTGAGGCGGCGGCACTGGTCGTCGGGGTGCTGCACCGGTGGCGACTTCATGAAGTAGCTGCTCGGCCCCTCGAGCGAACCGGAGAGCCCGCGGTCGAGGGCGATCTTGCTGCAGCGCACCGCGTCGATGACGATCCCGGCCGAGTTGGGCGAGTCGACCACCTCGAGCTTGAGCTCGATGTTGAGAGGCACGTCGCCGAAGGTGCGACCCTCCATGCGGATATAGGCCCACTTGCGGTCGTCCAGCCACGGCACATAGTCGCTGGGGCCGATGTGCACGTTGTCGGCGCCCATATCGTAGTCGAGCTGACTCGTCACGGCGTTGGTCTTGCTGATCTTCTTGCTCTCGAGACGCTCACGCTCGAGCATGTTCATGAAGTCGGTGTTGCCTCCCACGTTGAGCTGGCTGGTGCGCTCCAGACGCACGCCGCGCTCGCGCATGAGACGTGTGAGCACACGGTGGACAATAGTGGCGCCCACCTGGCTTTTGATATCGTCCCCGATGATGGGCACGCCGGCTTCGACGAAGCGCTTCTGCCAGTAGGGCTCGCGGGCGATGAACACCGGGATACAGTTGACCATGGCGCAGCCGGCGGTGAGGATCTGCTCCGTGTACCACTTGGTGGCTTCTTCACTGCCCACCGGCAGGTAGTTGACCACCACGTCGGCCTGCGTCTCTCTGAGGATGCCGACGATGTCGGCGGTCGGCCCCGACGCCTTCTCGATGATGCGTGAGAGGTACTTGCCGAGGCCGTCGTGAGTCATGCCCCGCACGACCTTGATGTCTTTCTTGGGCACATCGGCGAACCGCACGGTGTTGTTGGGCTTGGTGTAGATGGCCTCACTGAGGTCTTTGCCCACCTTGTTCTTGTCGATGTCGATGGCCGCCACGAACTCTATGTCGCGAACGTGATAGCCGCCCACTACGGGGTGCATGAGACCGGGGACGAAGTCGGACTTCTTGGCATTCTTGTAGAACTCCACGCCCTGGACGAACGACGAAGCGCAGTTGCCGACGCCGATGATCGCAACGCGTACAGGATTACCCAAGATCGGTCTACCTCCACTAGCTGCGGCCGCTCACGCGGCCGCCTCGATTCGCACGCACGGCCAGGGTTGGCGATGCGTCGCCGCGCCTACGATAACGGGCGAGAGTATATCATGGGGCTCGCGCCGGCCCCCTGTCGGCGATACGCAACTTGTGCATCACGTGCAGCATGCGATGGACCACCGTGAGCGACGTGAGCACGGCCAGCGCCCAGATGGCGACGGTCAGCAGGCTCACGCTGCCAAGATGCCAGCCGGCCAAGAAGAAGCCCGCCGCCAGCACCACGATGCGTTCCGGTCGAGACATGAGTCCGACCTTGCAGTCGGTGCCGAGCGACTCGGCGCGCGCCCTCGTGTACGAGACCAGCTGAGACGCTCCCATGAACACCAGCACGGCACCGGTCTCCCACCAGTGCCCCTGACGCGCTACGTACACGACCAGGGAGCCGCCTACAAGGAGTTCCGAGATGCGGTCGGTGGTGGAGTCCAGGAACGCCCCGGCGCTGGTCGGCCCGGTCCCGGCGCGAGCCACGGCACCGTCGAGCGCGTCGAACACGGCGGCCGCAACGAAGATGATGGCCGCCCAGATGAAATGGCCACTAATGATGAGCGGCATGGCCGCCACGTGCAGTAGCAAGCCGAAGATGGTGAGCATATCGGCGCTGAACCCCGCGCCGGCGAACACGACGCCCACCTTGAAGAATCCGCGGCGAGCACCATCGGTGTACCGGCTCTTCAGACTCGCCACGTCAGCCGTCGCGCTCACGCACAGTGACCGTCGCGACCTCGGAGACCTCGCCGGGCCGCAGGTTGACGGCACACACGTAGGCGGCCAGCACCACGAGCCCGCCGGCTACGGCGTCGACGATGAAGTGGTTACCGGTGGCCACGATGGCGACGAAGATGAGCGCCGGGTAAGCGAATCCGCCCCAGCGCAGCCAGCGTCGGCGCGCCAGAAGAAACAGAGCCAGCGCCACAAACAGCGCGTAGGCGAAGTGCAGGCTGGGCATGGCGGCAAACGGATTGGCCAGCGGACCGTTCTCGAAGATCTGCGAGCGCACGCCATGCAGGAAGTCCATGTCGGCGACCCCGGACGTAAGGATCATGCGGGGCGGTGCCGTGGGCAACACGAAGAACACGAGAACGGCAATGAAGTTCATGAATAGGAACCAGTTGCGCAAGACCACCCACGAGCGTCGCCGCTGAGTGAGCACCCACACCATGGTCCCCAGGATGATCGGGAGGTGCAGGCTGCTATACGCCCACACCAGGAATCCCATGAGCGGCCCCACGCGACTCACCTGACCCTGGATCCAGGGTTCCCAGAAGATCCCCAGAGACTTCTCGAGGTTCATGAAGAACGTGCCATTGGCGATGGCCGCCGCCTCGTGACCCTGCGCGAAGGCGCGCGAGAGGGCGTAGACGACATAGCAGGTGAGCATGATGACGCCCTGGCGCAGAGCGTCTTCGCCACCGTGCGGAGCGAAGGAGAAGCGTGCGTCGTTGAGTAAGCGGCCAACAGACGGCTTCACGCGCCAGTGCATGTGCGTTCGCACTCCCGTCAGGTGAGATTCATCGAGCGACCCGTGCTCACGGAACGATAGCAGAGCGCCGAAGGCAGGAGCAAGACGACGGCGACCCCGTACTGAATTCCGAGGAGACGCGACCGCCGCCGGGCCGCGAAGTACCGCAAAGACCCGTGCCTGCCCCGCTCCCGGAGTGAGGCTCAGCCTCCGGACAACCGCCGGACCCAGGTTGCCAGTGCCTCGAGCTGCTGGCGCATGATCTCGCGCGTAGGTTCGTCGCTCAGGCGTCCCGACCCATCGAACTTCTGCGCCGCAAAGGTGATCATCACCTCGGGCTTGTTGAGCGGCAGCGCCTCCACGAACACCATGCTCTGCCGCAAGTGATACTGCATACGGGCCGTGCCGATCACGCCGGTGGAGGCACCCAGCACGGCCACCGGTTTGTTCTTGAACGGCTGATCGGGTGGCCGCGAGGCCCAGTCGATCGCATTCTTCAGCACTCCCGGGATGGAGTAGTTGTATTCGGGCGAGATGAACACCACGGCGTCGGCGGCGGCGATCTGCGCGCGAAGCTGCGCCGCCGCCTCCGGGTAGCCCTGTTCCTCGCGGACGTCGTCGTTGTACGGCGGCAGATCGGCGATGGGAGCTTCGGCGAGCGTTACGCGCGGCGGCAGCAGGTCGCTCATGGCATTGAACGCCATGCGATTGTACGAGCCCCGCCGCAGGCTTCCTATGATGGCCACGAAGTGCACGGCAAAGGTCTTACCCCAGGCCCCGGCAGTGCTCACTTCGACATCGCGACCGTTCACGTGCACGGTGCTGTGCGCCGATAACGGAAAAGTGGAGATGTCGCGCGCTCATAGTTGGGTTGTCCCCCCCAAGGCCGCGGCCATCGTCCAGCGCTTGCGCTGCGAGCCGTACAGAAGCGTCGGCCTCTCCGCCCTGACGGGACTGGCCTTTCTGTCCACGGCCCTCCTGGGCCTGCATGTGGGCCTCCCGGGTACCAGCGTCTCACCGGTGTGGCTGGCGTCGGGCGTGGCCCTGGCCGCGGTGCTACTCTGCGGCCGCCGCGTGCTCGTGGGTGTGTGGATCGCCGCCGTGGTGGCCCAACTCACGGTGCGTACCCCCCTCTGGGTCAGCGCCATGCAGGGCGTCGGCGACGTACTCGAGGCACTCATAGCCGCACAGGTGCTCTTCTTCTTCTGCGGAAGGCAGTGCCGGTTGCTGCATGTTCGCGACGCCATGGTGCTGCTCGGCCTCGGAGCGGGTGCCGCCGCGGCCGTGAGCGCCAGCGTCGGCGTCGCCGCGCTGGTAGTGGGTGCCGGCCTCCCGACCGCCGGCCTCGGGACCGTCTGGTTCACGTGGTGGCTGGGCGACGCCAGTGGGCTGATCCTCATCACGCCCTTCATCGTCTACCTCGCACAGCGCACAATCCCTCACTTGGGGCTTCACAGACGCGCGGAGGGTGCCGCCTTCCTCGCGCTCATCGGCGCGATGGGCTACGGCGCCTTCTGGGGGGTGTTCTCGGGACGCCTCGCGACCCCGCTCCAGTACCTGGTGTTCGTCGTCCTCGTGGTGATCGCGTTCCGCTTTGGGCCACGCCTCACAACCGTGTCAACCAACACCTTGGCGGTGATGGCCGTCCTCGCCGCCGTGTATGGTCGCGGACCCTTTGTGCTCGGCTCCCTGAACGATTCGCTGCTCTACCTCCAGACGGCGATGATCGGTTTGGGCATCACCGGCCTTCTGCTCGGAATCATCGTGAACGAGCGCCAGCTCGCCCTGCGCGAGATTGAGACGGCCCGCGATAGCCTCGAAGAGACTGTGCGCGAGCGCACCGCCGAACTGGCGGCCCTCGCCAGCCGCGACGGCCTCACCGGACTCGCCAACCGCCGCGTCTTCAACGACGCTCTCGCGCGCACCGTGTCACAGGCGGCTCGCGGGCACGTGGCGGCGCTCCTCTTCGGCGACCTCGACGGATTCAAGGCCTGCAACGACACTCGTGGTCACGCCTTCGGCGACGCGATGCTCGTTGAGGTGGCCACGCTGCTCGAGAGCAGCGTGCGCCTGGGCGACCTCGTGGCCCGGGTTGGCGGTGACGAGTTCGCCCTGCTGCTCGACGAGGCCGGGTCGCGCGAGGCCCTCGGCGTCGGCGCGCGCGTGAAGGCCGGCCTGGCCGGATTGTCGCGGAAGGTGGGAACACCGATCTCGATGAGCCTTGGGCTCGTGATCGTCGACGGTGCGCACGGCGTCCCCGAGGTGCTCAGCACCGCCGATCAGGCCATGTACCGCGCCAAAGGGCGCGGCGGAGACCAGCTGGTACGTCTGCCCATCGCGCAGGACCAAGCCTCGGCGGCGCGGCCCCTGGAAGTGTGCTGAAGGTCGACCGGCAGAGGTATTCGCACGTTCGTCCCGCACGCCGCAGGACTTCCCCGTGACAATACAGAAAGACGTACTGCTACCTAGGTGCTTCGGAGAGCAGCGCGTCCGCGGGCTGTCTCCACCTTCAGCGTCTTTAGCGTCTGACGCACGCTCGGTCAGGCTCACCGCTGGCGCACGGTCTGGGTGAGGAGGCAGATCGTGCCGGCGCGGTGCCAGAACGACGCGCGACTGACGAGCGGAGGTTCGATGGAAGAAGACGCGCCTTCCCATGCGGACGGCAGGCACGGCGGCGAGTCAGACGTGTCACAGGCGCGAAGCTCGTCCGCACCCAGCCTGGAACGTCGCTACGAGACTATCCTCGAGCACTCCCCCACGGCGATCACGACGCTAGACGGCAAGGGAATCGTGCTCGACGTGAGCCAGGCAGCCGTCGACCTGATCTCGATGCCGGCAGATGCCCTCGCGGGCACGTCGATGCGGGCGTTCATGGGGCTGGAGCTGCCAGGGCTCCTCGATCAAGCCCTCGCCGGCGAGGAAGTCGACTACGATGGCGCGGGCTGCCCGCCCTCGTCTGCGCAAGACGACCGGCGGCTAGTGATGTAGGGGGTGCGAACCTGCCAGGCGAGTGCCCGTATGCAGGACTTTGTGTGGTGGGCCGTGAAGGATTCGAACCTTCGACCTTGGGATTAAGAGTCCCCTGCTCTACCAACTAAGCTAACGGCCCACGCATCGCGAGGCGCTATGGTACCAGCCTCGCGGTCGCTTGCCAAACGCGGCCCGGCGAGGCGCAGAACGAGGCGTGCGCCGCGCGCCAGCGCCGCCCAGGCCACAGCCAGATGCGGACTGGGGCGAAGCACCGATAACGAGCGCGCTAGGCCTCCCGCACGTCGCGCCCGGCCACCTCGTAGCCCTCGGCGGCCATCACGGCCTCGACCTTCTCCAGAGAAACGCTGCCTGGGTCGTAGTCGACGACCACGCTCTTGGCCGCGACGTCCACTTCGACCGACTGTACTCCGGCGAGGCTACTGAGCGCGCCTTCGATGGCCATCTTGCAATGATTGCACATGATGTCAGGGGCGCTGAGGACTGCGTGTGCTGCTGGCATGGTGGTCACTCCCTGGGCCCGGCAGACCCGCCGAGCTCCGCAAGCTTATATGTACCCGAGCGACCCTCGCCGTGGTCTACAGTAACGCTGTCGACCGGTGCGAGAAGCTCGATGACCTTTCCTTCCCCGCCGGGCGTAACGACGATCGTGCCGCGCTTCGGGGCCCGCTGGCGAAACGAGACATAGACCTCGTGCTCGTACTTCAGGCAGCACATGAGGCGGCCGCAGCAGCCTGAGATCTTGGTGGGGTTGAGCGGGAGGTTCTGGTCTTTGGCCATGCGGATGGAGACCGGCTCCTGATCGCCGGCAAACGTGGCGCAGCAGAGGCTGCGCCCGCAGGGGCCGTACCCGCCCACGATACGCGACTCGTCGCGCGCGCTTACCTGCTTGAGCTCCACCCGCCGTTTGAGGCGCTCGTTGAGCTTGCCCACGAGCTCGCGGAAGTCAACGCGCTCTTCGGCGTAGAAGGTGACCGTGAGCTTGCTGGCGTCGAACGCCTGTCGGGCATCGATCACTTTCATGTCGAGGCTCAGCTCGCCGACCAGATCGCGGCAGGCGCGCTTGGCCTCGCACTCCGCCTCGCGGTGAGAGGCGATGATGCTCATGTCTTCTGCCGTAGCCTTGCGTATGATCTTCTTGAGGCCGTGTGCGGCCTTGTCGGCGGGCGCCTCTTCGGGTGCCCTGACGAGGCGCCCGAAGTCGGCGCCCTGGGTGGTGTCGACGATCACATGGTCGCCCGGTACCAGCTCGAGAGAGCCGGCAGCGAATTGGTAGACCTTGCCTCCACCGCGGAACACGACGCTCGCGATCCTAGGCACTTTCGGCGACCTCCTCGAAGCGCGCAAACATGGCTTGCAGTGCGAGCTTCTGATCGACGTTCAGGTAAAGGTCCTTGCGCGTCCGGCTCACCGCGGCGAGCAGGCGCGCATAATACTCGGGTGTCGCAACAGCCGCGGCGACAAGCTCGTCGACGCGGTCACAGTTCCAGAGTACATCGGATGCCCCGCAGGCGACCACCCAGAGGTCGCGTAGCCAGGCGCTGAGGATGTCGACGGCGTCCATGGTCGCGAGCCGGCGGCGGCGCGTCTCCTCGCGTCTGGCCTGGTCTTCGGCGCGCTTGGCGTGCCAGGCCAGGTCACTCTTATCCTGGAACTGCTGCTCCAGCTCGGCCCGGCGCTCGCCAAGACGCGCGGCTGTGCCTTCCTTGATGTCGTCGAAGTGGGCGGCGAGCACGTTGACGAAGGCCCGCCGAGCCTCCGTCGCCTCCTGACCGTGCACCACCGTGAGGAGCGCGGACGCATAGCGCAAGTACTGGGCGCGGCGGCCCGCGCCGCGCGCGTCTTCGGCAAGACGCGCGGCGCGCTCCACCGAGCCGGCGGCAAGGCGGGCGAGAGACTCGGCTTCGACCCCTTTGAGGCCCAGGCTCTCGCCCAGGTACGCCGCCACCTCCGCGTCGCTCAGCGGCCGAAACTCGACCAGCTGACAACGCGACACGATCGTGGGCAGCACGCGCTGCAGATGGTCGCTGACAAGGAGAAAGAAGACGTGTTGCGGGGGCTCCTCGATGCTCTTGAGGAGCTTGTTGGCCGCCGCGGGATGCAGGTGATCAACCTCGGGCAGCAGCCACACGCGGCGCTCGGCGCCGAAGGGTTTGAGGCTCAGATCGGCGATCAGCGGATCGACCTGCTCCACACGAATGACGTCGCCTTCGGGTTCCACCACGTGCAGGTCGGGATGCACGCCGCGGCGCGCTCGCGCGCATTCGGGGCAGGCACCACAGCCGCCGCACGAGCTCACCAGAGCTACCGCCAGCTCGCGCGCGAAGCGCGTCTTGCCGAGCCCCTCCGGACCGCTCAGCAAGTAGGCATGGCTCAAGCTCCCGTCGCGCAGCGCCCGCGTGAAGAGCTCCTTGATCTGCTGCTGGCCGGGAACGGTATCGAACACGCCAGCCCCTTCTCAGCCGCCGAGGCGCAGGCCGGAGGCGCTGATCGCCTCGAGGGCAGCCGCCTCCACGTCGACGGCCACCGCTGCGATCTCCCGGAGACCGTCGATGAGTCGCACGCGACCGGGAAAACGGCATGCCACGGCGGCGTAGCCCGCCTCGACGCGCTGCTGAAACTCAAGCCCCTCCGCGTCGATGCGGTCAGACCTCTCCCAGAGGAGAGCCAGCTGGTCGTCCCTGGCGCCACCCTGGCGGTCGAGAGCCACGACCGGATTGACGGTGAGCACTAGGGTGACGTCTGGTACCAAACCCTGCAACCCGGGCCCGTTGATGCCCAGCACTTCGTCGATGCCCAGGCCGCGCGCGAATCCCTGGTAGGCGAGCGACGAGTCGAGGTAGCGGTCGAGGACGAGGACGCGCCCCGACTCGAGGGCGGGCAGCAAGACGCGCTCGACCAGCTCGGCACGAGCGGCCGCATAGAGCAAGGCCTCGGCCCAGGGGCCTGGACTGGCGTCGTGGAGCAGCAATTGGCGGATGGCCTCCCCGAGCGGCGTGCCGCCCGGTTCACGGACCACCGTACCGGGCGCGTCGGCCGGCCCGACCGGCAGCCCCAGACCCGTGAGGCGTGCGCTCAGCAGCGACGCTTGCGTGCTCTTGCCGCAACCGTCGCAGCCCTCGAGGGCGATAAGCACGCCGCTTCGTTCGGCCACTCTAGTCTCCCCGCTGCCGTCCGCCGGCGTCCACCGGCGCCCCGCGAAGGCGGCCGCACATGACGTCCGTCAAGCGTCCTTCTTGGCACGTGAGCGGTATTTCTCTTTGCTCGGGCAGTCGATGTCTACACACAGGACCCACGGCCGACCACGACCGCCGGCGCCGACCACCTTGATCTCCGGCCACCCGCACTCGGCGCACAGCTTGCCGGTGGGTGTGATGGTGCCCCTTTGGGGTAGCGGGAAGGTTTGGCCACAGCCACGCCGCGGCCGCTCGCCCTCGACCGCGGCCGGCTTAGGTTCCTCGCCCTCTTTGCCTACGCAGGCGGCAAAGCGTTTGCCGGTGCGTCCGCGTAGCACGCGCAGCTGCCCGCCGCAGACCTTGCACACCCCCAGCGTAAGGTCGTCGCGCACGCCGCTCTTGATGCGGTCGCGGATGTCGGCCACATGGCCGTCGAGGAGCTTCCAGGCGTGCTCCAGCATGTCTTGACTCTCGGCGACGACCTCGTCGCGACGTAGCTCCCCCTCGCTGATGCGGTCCATGCGCTGCTCAAGCTCGGCCGTCATCTCACTCGACGAGATGTCGACCGGCGCCTCCTTCATGGCGGCATCGAACGCGGTGATAAGAGCTACGCCGAGCTCTGTGGGCTCGATCGGGTTGTCACGCACGTAGTTGCGGTCGTAGAGATGCTGGATGATGTCGGCGCGGGTGGCCTTCGTGCCCAGGCCCAGCTCCTCCATCTTCTCGATCAGAGGACCCTGCCCGTAGCGTGACGGGGGCTGCGTCTCCTTGCTCTCGCTGCGCAGCTCGCGAACCACGAGAACGTCGCCCGGACTCAGCTTGGGCAACGGCCGGTCGCGCTTCGCGGAGTATTTCTCGTACACCACGAGAAAGCCGGGCGCGGCCACACGGCTGCCCCGCGCCAGGAACGGCTCCTGCCCTATCTTCACGTCCAGCCGCTGCCCCTCGATGGTCGCAGGAGGCAACAAGGTCGCGAGAAAGCGGCGCACCACGAGGTCGTAGACCCTGGCCTGGTCGCCGCTCAGCTCCTTCTTGGGCACGCCTACCGGGTAGATCGGCGGATGGTCGGTGGTGCGCTTCTTGCCGCGCGTAGGCGTGAGCTGCCCCTGCTGGGCGAGGTGCGCGGCGACCGTGGCGACGGGTTGCCACGACGACAGCACGTGCAGGCTGCCCCGCAAGTCGAGCGAGGCCGGGTACACGGTGTTGTCGGTGCGCGGGTAGCTCACGAGACCGTCGAGGTAGAGCGACTCGGCCGCCCGCATGGCCCGCGCCGGGGAGACGCCGTTCGCCGAGGCGGCGCTCATGAGCGCCGTGGTGTTGAAGGGGGCCGGTGGTGGTACCTTTCGCGGCTGCGCCTTGTAGGCAGTGACCTCGCCGGTGTCGGCCTGGGCCCGCGCCAGCGCCGTCTCCATCTCGTCGAGATTGCCGAAGCGGCCCTGGGCGTGAGCCACCTCGAGCGTGTCGTCGCCGTGTTCGAGCAGCGCCTTGATCTCCCAGTACGGCACCGGCACGAAGGCGCGACGCTCCAGCTCGCGGTCGACCACAAGACGCAGCGTGGGCGACTGCACGCGCCCCACCGAGAGATAGTCCGAGCCGTAGCGATACGACGCCAGCGACATGAAGCGCGTGAGCACGGCGCCCCAAATGAGGTCGATGTCTTGGCGCGAGTGGGCCGCCTCGGCCAAGTGGAAGTCTACGGTGGACGGCTTGTCGAAGGCGGCCTCCACCTCCTCCGGCGTGAGCGCCGAGTAGCGCACCCGCACGTGGCGATCGACCACCGGCGCCGACACCATGGGCTTCACCCTGGGGTCGCCGTCATCGGCGGCCGGTTCGGCCGGCGGCGGGGCGGCCGCGGCCTTGCCGCGGCCGCTGGCTGCGGCCTTTCCACGAGCCCCGGCTTTCTTCTTCTCCGGCTTGTCGTGCGGGTGGCGTTTGAGGGCGTCGCCGCGCAGGATTTCGAGAGCCTCGTGACCGATAAGCTCGCCCTCACGATCGTAGTCGGTCGCGATGATCACCTCTGTCGCGCCCTTGGCGGCCGCGCGCAACGCCGCCAGGGTGCCGGCCGCGCCGCCGTCGACCACCCAGGCCAGATCGGGCTTCTCGATCATGTCCGCCAGGTACTTGAGGCTCCAGCGGCGGTAGGTGTTGGGAAAGACGGTCTCCATCACATGTCCGCGCAGACCGATGGCTACCGCGTCGTCGTCTTTGTAGGCGAAGTGATACGACCTTACCTTCTGACGGCCGCGGCCGTGCTCCTTGACCGCCACCTTGCGACCGAGGATATCGGCGATCTTGCGAGCTGCGGAGTCTTTTTCTGTGACGATCAGCCTCACGGGCCTACCTCGTAGGGACAAAGCCGGGGTAGCCCCGGACACTTGGAGTACTTACCACTGGGCAAACCTCGGTGCCAAGACGGACGTGGTGCTGGCGCGAGCTGGCACGCGAGAGCTCTCAGGCGAGAGCTTGGATGGCCTCCTCGCGAGTGGCATGGATGGTGAACACGCGGTCGAGGCCGGTGATGGTGAGCACTCGCTCAACGGGACGGCTGGCCACGACCAGAGCCATGGAGCCACCCGCACCGTGCACGCGCCGCACCCCACCGATGAGCACGCCCAAGGCGGTCGAGTCGATGAATGTGACGCCACTCATGTCGATGATGAGCCGCTCCACCCCGCCGTCCAGCAGTTCCAGCATGCACTCTTTGAACTGCGGCGCCGTGTAGATGTCGACCTCGCCGCCCAAGGCGACGATGCCGAGTGAGTCGCTCGGTCGCTCGCTGGTGACGCTGAACATGTCGCTCATTTACCTGACCCCTTGGTCGGCGCCGGAGAGGGCGCGTTGTTCTTGATCCACGTCTTCACAGCGGCGGCGTACTGTGACTTGGGATCGAGCTCGAGGAACCTGCCGAACGCCAACAGTGCGGTGTTGGTGTCGCCTGCCTTCATCGCCATGGTGGCCATGTCAAAGTATGCCTGGGCATCCTTCGGTGTCAACGTAGTAATCTCACCGTAGACGCTGGTCGCCTGCTGGTAGTCCTGGAGAAGAGTGTATACGGTCACCAGCTCGCCGAGCACGGTGAGCTGGGTCTGCTTGGCGGCCGCACCCTTCTGTTTGGCGAGGAGCTTGACGACACGTTGGTAGGCGGCCACCCCGGCCTGCAGGTCGGATTTCTTCGCGGCCGACCCACTCGTCTCTTGGTTGGCACGCTCCACGTAGGTCTGTGCGAGACTGTGCCAGGCGTCGCTGTTCTTCGGGTTGGTCTTCACGGCCGCCAGGTACCTGATGATCGCTGCGTCGGCCTGCTTGGTCGCAGACGGTGTGGTGCCCCCGCAGCCGGAGATGCGACCGCTGAGCGGAATCATGACCAGGAATGCCGCCATGATCACGGCCATGAACGCGAACACCCACTTCTGCCAGAACTTGACGCGTCGGCGATCGAGTAGCACCTAGATCGTCTCCTCTCGTGGTTGGTCCGCGCTGTGCCACCAGCCGGATGCAGCGGCACCCACACGTACAGCCCCCTCGCGCACCCGCTCACGAAGCTTCACGCGCACGTCGAGAGCCGCCCTGCGAATGGCTTCGGCGTCCAGGTCCGTGTAAGTGCGATCGCGGTAGAGCGGGCGCCCGCCGACCACCGTGAGCTGCACATCGTCTTGATTGGCTCCATAGACGAGCGCCGAGTAGGGGTCGTCGATCGGCGCAAAGTGGGAGCGGGCCACGTCGATCGCGATGAAGTCGGCGTACTTGCCCGGTTCGAGGCTGCCGATGTCGTGCTGCAGGCCCAGCGCCTCGGCGCCGCCCAGGGTGGCGATGCGCACGCACTTCTGGGCGTCGAGCACCGTGACATCGCGCTCGCTGGCGCGATGGAGAAACAACATGGTGCGCATCTCGTCGAACATGTCCATGATGTTGCTCGAGGCTGGGCTGTCGGTGCCCAGGCCCACGCGCACGCCCTCGTGCATGAGGTCGGCCAGCGGCGCGATACCGCAGCCCAGCTTGGCGTTGCTCTTGGGGCAGTGTGCCACGGCCACGTCTTTGGCCTTGAGGATGCGGATGTCGTCGCGGCTCACCAGCACACAGTGCGCGGCGAGAAAGGCCGAGTCGAAGACCTGCCACTGTTCGAGGTACTTGACCGGCGTCACCCCGAAGGGCTGTACCAGCATGCGCTCCCAGCCCATCTTCTCGCGATAGTCATGGGCGAACCTGCCCGAGCCGGAACGCACGTAGGTGAGCTCGTCCTTGCTCTCGGCGACGTGGCTCATGACACGCAAGCCGTGCTCGCGGGCAAAGGCGGCGACGGTCTGATAGAGCCGGCTGGAGACGGTGTACGGAGCGTGCGGCGCAAGGCCTACCTCGAACTGCGGCGGAGCCAGCGCTTGCGCCTCCGCGAGGCGGCGCTCCATGTCGGCCATGGTGTCGTCGAGGTGTTTGTCGTCGACGCCGAATACCTCGAGGTACAGGCGACCGCGCAATCTGGCCGCGCTGGCGGCCTTGAGCGTGGCCACCCCGTAGCTCGTATCGGCGAGCGTAGTGATGCCCGACGAGATGGCCTCAACGGTGCCCAGCCCGGCGCTGACGACGTACTCCTCGGGGGTCAGCGCGGCCTTGACATCGATGAGGCTGAGGATCCAGTCGCCGAATTCGGAGTCGTCGAGGATGCCGCGAAACGACGTGTACTCGAGGTGGCTGTGGCAGTTCACGAAGCCCGGCATCACGATGGCGTTGCCCAGGTCGACCACGGGCGCCTCGGGATGGGCGGACCGCAGGTCGCGGGCGCCGCCCACGGCGACGATGCGCTCACCGGCCACCGCGAGCGCGCCGTCGACCAGCGCCGGAGCGCTCACCGGCAGCAGCCAGTCGGCGCGGTAAATGGTGATGTCGTTCGTGGTGGTGGTCATGCCTGCTCGCTGTTGGCAAATGCCGGAGAGACTAGGAAACAACGGGGCCACTGCCCATCCCCCGTGCGTATTCGAGTATAGGTGAGCCCGTCCGCCACTGGCAAACAAGGCTCCGCAAGCGCGCGACCGGCACACTCTTGCTGCGCCGGGCGGCGCCTGCTTCCGGCACCCGCGGCGGCGGCAGTATACTCGAACGGGGACCGGAAGAAGAGGGCGTATGCGACGACTACTCGTGCGGGCGAGAAGGACGTGAGGGCCATCGATCTCACTTCGGCAACCCGCGATCTGCTCGCGCCGGTGTGTGAGAGCTGCGTGTGGTGGCAGACGGTGCCCGGCGCGCCGGCCCCGGCCGGCCTGCGACGCTCCTGGGAGCAGGAAGCCGACGCCGAGGCCGGCTACTTCGGCCGCGCGCTGCTCGAGGGCGACGCCGTGATCGGCTGGATGCACACCGCCGCAAGCCGCCTAGTGCCGCGCGCGCGCTGCCTGCCGGCCGGACCGCCCTCGTCCGACTGCTACGTGCTCACCTGCTCATACTTCTACGACGAGGAGTACCTGCGTGGGTTCCAGTTCCTGTTGCAAGAGATCGAGGCGTCGCTCAAGCATCGCCGGATCGCGGCGCTCGAGGCCTTCGGCCTGCGCCGCTCACGCCCCGGCGACGCCTTTCGCGGCTACAACCGTGAGCTCAACCTCTTTCACCCGGAGATCCTCGAGGGTAGCGGATTCCGGGCGCTGCAGGTCAAAGGCGAGGTGGCGCGTTTCCGGCTCGACCTCGGCGCGCTCGTGGAGGCGCCCCGCCACAGCGTCGCCTGGGAGCGTCTGGAGTCAGGGGCCGCGGCACAGCCCGTGTGAGCGCCCGTGTGCGGCCCGTCGCGAGTGCGGCCCACGGCATCGCACATCCAGTGCAGGTAAGGTCCGACCGCGGCGCCGCCGGGTCTAGCGGAACAAACGCGGCAGGCGCTTCTTCCAGCCCTCGGGCAGCACCGCGTCGAGCGCGTCGTCTAGTGTGACGATGCCCAGCAGCCGCCTATCGGCGTCGACCACGGGAATGGCGAGCAAGTCATACTTGGTCATGATGCGGCCGACCTCTTCCTCGTCTACGTCCGCCGCGACGCTCACGACGTCGTCTTCGATAACCTCGGCCACAGCCCTGCCGGGGTCGGCGAGCACCAGGTCGCGCAGGCTGGCGACGCCGATCAGCCGGCCGTCGGCCCCGGCGAAGTAGAGATACGTCATGGCATGCTGCTCGGGGCGCTCCTCGCGGATCCACTGGAGCGCCTCACCGGCGGTCATGCCGGCGGGCAGCACGACCAGATCGGTGGTCATCAGCGACCCCGCCGTGTGCTCCGGGTGGCTGGCCAGCTCGCGCAGGTCTTCTTCGCGCTCGTCGGGCAGCCGGTCGAGCAACTGCTGCGCGAGCTCGTCGGGCAGATGGCTGAGGATGTCGGCGGCCTCGTCGGCCTCGATCTGCTCGAGAACGGCAACCGCCCGCGCCAGAGGCATCTCCTGAAGGGCGGCGGTGCGCAGCTCCTCCTCCATCTCTTGCAGCGTGTCGGCGGCGAGGCCGGTGTTGAGCGCGGCGAGCACGGCGGCGCGCTCCCGCGGGCCCACCTGGCTCACGACATCGGCGATGTCGGCCGGGTGCAGCTCGGCGAGCTCGGCGAAAGCCTCCACGAAGTTGAGCCTGGAGAGCCGCAGGGCGATGAGGTTGACGTCGGCCCAGGGCACGAAGTCGCCGCTGCGCCGCGGTAGACGGCGCGAGAGAAAGCCGAGACCGAAACGCCGCGCCAAGGCGCCGGAGCTCGCGTCGACGCCGCTCACCGCGAGGTCGGCGTCGCGCCCGTCGAGGAGCACGTCCTGAACGCGCACGAACACGCGGCGGCGCATGTCGAGCACCTGGTTGTCGAGCACGGAGTCGACCAAGGCGAGCTCGTCGCCGCGCAGCGAGGCGGGCTCGAGATCGGCGGCCGCGCAGTTGAGGACGAGCCTCTCGGCATCAATGTCGACCTCGGCCACCTGCGCCCACGAGGCGCGCACCTGGTCGTCGCCACGTTCTATGAAGAAACCGCTGACCACGGCCACATCCGGCGTGCACAGGGCGACCACGTCGAGAAGCTCGCCGATCACGGCACCGGCCGCGTCCACCACCTTCATGTCTTCGAGCTCGGAGAGGGCTAACGAACCTCGCGCGTCGTCCATGAAAACGACCACTCCTTCACCTGCCGGGGGCCCCTTGGGGACCCGGCCAGAATAGTCGCGCCGCCTGGTGGGCGTCAATTGAGGGACGTGGCGCGACGCGGGCGTCCGCCGATCGTTCGCCGCTGCACGGCCGCTTCGCACCATCCGTCAGGCCCGTGTTTCGCAGCGGTCCGCTGCGATACACTCCGCCCAGGTTCGCCGGGGCGCCGACCGCAAGGAGGCAAATCGTGATGGAAGCCGTGCACGCCGGCTCAGACAACTGGCTGGGGCGCTTCTTCAAGTTCAAGCAGTGGGACACGTCGCTGCGCCGTGAGACGCTCGCCGGGCTCACGACATTCATCGTCATGTCGTACATCATCTTCGTGAACCCGAGCATTCTGGGACTGAGCGGCAAGGGCCTCCCGTTCTCGGCCACGGTTACATCTACCTGTCTGGTAGCCGGCGTGATGACCATCCTCATGGGCGTCGTCAGCAACCGCGCCTACGCCATCGCCCCGGGCCTGGGCTTGAACGCCGTGGTTGCCTTCAGCCTGGTGCTTGGCCAGAAGCTCACCTTCCCCAACGCCATGGGCCTCATCGTGCTCGAGGGCGTAGCCATCACCATCCTCGTGCTCACCGGCTTTCGCCAGGCGATCTTCCGGGCCATCCCGCTGGAGCTGAAGAAGGCAATCGTGGTCGGCATCGGCTTTTTCATCCTGTTCATCGGGCTCGTCGACGGCGGCGTCGTGGCGCCCGGTAGCGGCACGCCGGTCACCCTGGGCTCATTCACCTCGATCAGCGTCGCGGTCACCCTCTTCGGCCTGGTGATCACGATCATCATGTTCACGCGCAGGTGGCGCGGCGCCATCATCCTCGGCATTCTCGCCTCCACCGCCTTCGCTATGGTCCTCAACTACGCCGACGGCAAGAAAGCCTTCTCGGTGGGCACGGCGGTGCTCCCCAGCAAGGTGTTCGCCGCGCCCGACTTCAGTCTCGTGGGCAAGTTCGATTTCGGTGCCTTCAGCAAGCTCGGCATAGCCGCCGCGATCCTCTGGATCTTCAGCCTCATGCTGAGCGACTTCTTCGACACCATGGGCACCCTGGTGGGCGTCGGCGGTCAGGCAGGCTACCTTGACGAGAAGGGCGATCTGCCCCAGGTAGTTCGCCCGCTGCTCATCGACTCGCTGGCGGCCGCCGCCGGCGGCGCCGTTAGTGCCTCGTCCGCCACCACCTACATCGAGTCGAGCGCCGGCGTGGCGCAGGGCGGCCGCACGGGCTGGGTGGGTATCGTCGTGGGGGCGCTCTTCCTGGGCGCCATGTTCTTCTCGCCGATCGTGGGAGTGGTGCCGGCCAGCGCCACGGCGCCGGCCCTCATCGTCGTCGGCTACCTCATGATGGCCACACTCACCAAAGGCGAGAGCGAGGCGGAGCACGACCGTGCCGAAGCGAAGGCCGCGATCAACTTCGGCAACATCGCTTTCGGGCTGCCGGCGGTGCTGATCATGACGATCATGCCGCTCACGTATAGCATCACCAACGGCATCGGCTTCGGCTTCATCTCGTACACGCTCATCCGCATCGTGCAGGGCAGAACGCGCGACATAAGCTGGATGCTGTGGGTCGCCTCGGCTGGCTTCGTCGTCTACTTCCTGGTGCCGCTGGCACAAGCCCGAGGCTGGGTCTAAAGTACGTCGCCGTAGTCGGGCGGGCCGCCGCAGGCGGGCCCGCCTGGTCTGCTATCCTTGCCGGCGGCATGGACGTCGTGTACCTCCTCATCGCGCTCGCCGTCATCCTCGCCTCCGCCGAGCTGTTCACCAATGGTGTCGAATGGTTCGGACGCCGCTACGAGCTCGGCGAAGGCGCCGTGGGCAGCGTGCTGGCGGCCGTAGGCACCGCCCTGCCCGAGACGCTCGTGCCCATCATCGCCATCGTGCTCACGGGTGGCGCCGCGAGCCGCGACATCGGCGTGGGGGCCATCCTGGGGGCGCCCTTCATGCTGTCCAGCCTGGCCATGGTGGTCACCGGCGCGGCCGTGGTGATCTTCGCCTGGCGCGGCCGGCGCAGCACCGACGTGACCGTGAACGAGAAGGTGACGCGACGCGACCTGAGTCACTTCCTCATCGCCTACGGCCTGGCCATGGCCGCCGGGCTGATTCGCCTGCGCCCATTGCACTGGGCCCTCGCCGCCGCGCTCCTCGTCTTCTACGCCTACTACGTGTGGGAGACCATGCACAGCGAGGGCGATCTCGGCGAGGACCTCAAGCCGCTCTACTTCCACCGCCACCCCGTGATGCCTCACCGCTACCGCATCTTCCTCCAGATCGGCATCGCCATCCTCGGCATCGTGCTCGGCGCGGAGGTCTTCGTGCACGCGGTAGCCACACTCAGCGAGAGCCTCGGCGCGGCTCCCCTGGTGGTATCACTGCTCATCACACCCATCGCCACGGAGCTCCCCGAGAAGTTCAACTCGGTGCTCTGGATCCGTCAGCGCAAAGACACCCTGGCCCTGGGCAATATCACGGGGGCCATGGTGTTTCAGAGCACCTTCCCCGTCTCGGTTGGGCTCCTTTTCACCGGCTGGGCCCTCACGGCGACGGGACTGGTGAGCGGCGTGCTGGCGCTCATCTCGGGCCTGGTCTTCTACCTCACGCTGCGCGTACGGCACAGGCTCACTTGGTGGTCGCTGGGCGGGGCCGGATCGATGTACTTCGTCTACCTCGTCTACGTGTTCGGTCTCGCCAAATGAGGAGAGCGGCGGGGCCGGCCTATCGGCCGGCCCCGCCGCTCTCGCGCTACGCCGCGCCGTGACGCCCTACTTGGCGATGTAGAGCACCACGGTGGAGCCCACAGGAGCCGTGGCGCCCGCATCGGGGACTTCCCTGACCACCGAGCCCGCGGGCTGACCCGTGCCGCCCCTCTGCTTGATGACCACGGCGAAGCCGGCGTTCGACACGGTGCTGGCCGCGGTGGCCGAATCCACACCGTACACATTGGGTACGGCTGCCATGCTCGGTGACGGGTCCGGCGACGGCGAGGGCGACGGCGAGGGCGACCCGCTCGACACGGCCACGTCAACCGTGGAGCCCTTCGTCACCTTGGTGCCGGCCAGGGGCTGCTGGCTGACGATCTGACCGGAAGGCACGGTGGTGCTCGTCTCCGTGGTCACGGTGCCAAGCGCCAGCCCCACGGCTGCAAGAGCGCTCTGCGCGTCGCTTTGGGTGTCGTTGCTGAGGTCGGGGACAGGCACGAGCGGCTTGCCGCTGCTCACCCAGTAGGAGACCGTGTCACCACTGCCCACGGGGGTGCCGGCCGCCGGATCCTGCTTGAAGACCTTGCCGCTGGCGACGCTGCCGGACTTGCCGAAGTTCTGCAGACCGGTAAGGCTGTTTTGCCTGAGCCAAGCCTGCACCTGTTTGGCAGTCCACCCCTTGAAGTCCGCCAGCGAGACCGGCTGGGCGCCCTTGCTCACCCAGATGTCGACGGTCTCACCCTTGCGGAGCTTGGTGCCCGCGATCGGTGTCTGACGCGTCACCAGACCCTGAGCGAAACTGCTGGAGTACTCGTCCTGCACGCCGGGCTTGAACCCCACCTGCGTGAGTTTGGTCAGCGCCGCGGCCTTGCTCAGACCCACCAGCGACGGCACGTTCGCGCTGCTGCCGCCCACGGCACGCACGACGCCGTACGCGGCAGCGGCGATCACTAGCAACAGCAAGACGACGAGCAGCAGCACAGGCCAGCGACGCCGGCGACGACGGCGATCGCCCACCGTCTGCTCCAGAGGGCCGCCGGCGCCTGACATGACCGCGGTGGCGCCGGCGCCGGCACCCATGAGTCGTGTAGCCTCGGCGCCAGGGTCGAACGTGGCCGCGGCGAGGGGCCCACCCGCCTGCGCGGAGCGCAGGTCGCGGGCGAACTGCTCGGCCGTCTGGTAGCGGTGGTCGGGGTCTTTGGCGATCGCCTTGAGGATGATCTGATTGAGCGCGTACGGAAGCCCCGGCACAAGCTGGGCAGGCTCGACCGCCATCTCGTTCACATGTTTGAGCGCCACCGTCACCGCGGTCTCGCCCTTGAAGGGAACGGCTCCGGTGAGCATCTCGTAGAGCACGATGCCGACCGAGTACAGATCAGATCGCGCATCGACGGGCAAGCCCCTGGCCTGTTCGGGAGCCAGATACTGGGCGGTGCCCAGGATAGAGCCCGCCTCGGTCATGCCGGAGTCGCCGGCACGGGCGATGCCGAAGTCCATGACCTTCACGTTGCCGTCGCGGTCGAGCATCACGTTCTGCGGTTTGATGTCGCGATGCACGATGCCACTGCGATGGGCGTAGTCGAGTGCCGCCAGGAGTTGCAGCGTGATGCGCACGGCCTCCCTGCCGCCGAGGCGGCCCTGGCGCCGCACCAGGTCTTTGAGCGTCTCGCCCTCCACATGCTCCATGACGATGTAATAGGTGCCGTCGAGCTCGCCCCAGTCGAAGATGCTCACGATGTTGGCCTGGTTCAGCCCCGCCGCCGCCTTGGCCTCACGCCGGAAGCGCTCGACGAACGTGGGGTCGCTCAGGAACCGCTGCAGGAGGACCTTGAGTGCCACCCGCCGACCAAGGGTGAGGTCTTCGCACAGATACACGTCGGCCATGCCGCCGCCGCCGAGCTTGCGCAGCACGCGGTAACGGCCGCTCACCACCTGGTCTGGCTGGAACACATCGGTCACGTCTGTCTACCTCGCTCGTTGTTCAACAGGTACGACCCCCGGCGCCGGCTCCCTGCCCTCACGGCAGAGCGGGCTGCGCCAAGGCGGCCTTGATCACATCGGCGGCGAGCGGCGCGGCCACCTCGCCGCCCGTCGATTGCGTGTTCTCGATTACCACCGCCAGCGCCACCTTCGGATCGCTGGCCGGGGCGAAGGCTATGAACCACGCCAGGTTGGTGCCGTCGCCGCGCTCGGCGGTGCCGGTCTTGCCGGCCACCTGGACGCCCTGCAGTGCGGCGGCCACCCCGGTACCGCTGTTCACGACCCGCTGCATCATGGTGTTCAGCTCCGTCGCCGTAGACGGTTTCATGGCCACCAGCCACTGCTGCGGCTGCGCCTTCTGCACAACCGCGCCCGAGGCCGAGATGACCTCCTGGGTGTAATAGGGCTTCATGACTCGCCCGCCGTTGGCGACGCCGGACGCGACCAGCGCCATCTGCAGCGGCGTGGCCAGCACGTTCTCCTGGCCGCAGGCCGCCCAGGCGACGGCCAGCGGATCCATGAAGGCGTTCGTCGCGAGCAAGCCCTTCTTGCCGTAGCGGCCGCTGGGCACCAGCTCGCCCGGGGGCAGGGGTAGCGGCGGCGTGCGGTAGAAACCGTACCGCTGCATGGCCGCCACCAGACGCTTGCGTCCCAGCGTATCTCCGAGCTTGGCGAACGTAGTGTTGATGGAGTAGGTGAGCGCTGTAGTGAGGTCGTTGGGGCCGAACACGGCGCCGCCGTAGTTCGTGACCTTGCCGCCGAACACCACATAGGTGCCCGTGTCGACGAACGGCGAGGAGGGCGTGACCTTCCCGCTGTCGAGCCCCGCCGTGGTCGTGACCACTTTGAACGCCGAGCCCGGCGGGTAGAGGCCCTGGGTGACCCGGTTGAGGAGCGGCGCCGAATGATCGGCGCTCAGTCGCGCCCAGGAGCTGTCGAGTGTCGCCGGGTTGTAAGTGGGCGCCGAGGCCGAGGCGATGAGCGCACCGGTCTTGGGGTCGAGGGCGATGATCGCACCTTGTTTTCCGTAGAGCGCCTTCTGGGCGATCTTCTGCACGGCCGGCACGACGGTAAGCTTCACAGAGGCGCCTTTGGGCTGGCGCCCGAGCAGGCGGTCGATCCACGACTGCGCGCCAAGGCCGGTCGACTTGCCGGTGAGCACGTCGTTCATCTGCTGCTCAATGCCCGTGCGACCGTACTGGGCGCTGTCGTAGCCGAGCAGCTGCGGCGCCATCGCGCCCTGCGGATACGTGCGGTAGTAGTAGCCGGAGCGGCGCACCGAGCCGGCGATCCGCGAACCGTCGAAGCCCAGAAGGTCGCCGCGCTTGGTCCTCATCTCCTTGTTGATGCTGAGCCGGTTCTGCGGCCGAGTCTGATACCAGCCGGCCCTCACGGCCATGATCCAGGTGAGGTTGGCGATGAGCGCGACGAAGAGCACGACGACGACGATGAAGGCGCGAGAGATGGCCTTGTTCACTGCCGCCCCCTACCCTCTCTGCGCCAGTCGGCGCCGCTCCAGGTCGCTACCCTCGCGCACCACGTTGGCGCGATGCGACACCATGAGTAGCAGGGCCACCAGAATGAGATTGGCGGTGATGGAGCTGCCACCATAGCTCACGAACGGGAGCGTGACGCCGGTGAGCGGGATCAGGCGTGTGACGCCGCCGATGATGATGAACGTCTGCAGGCCAAAGGCCGTCGCGAGGCCGGCGGCCAGCAGCTTGGAGAAGCCGTCCGGCGCCCACACGGCGATGCGAAAGCCGCGCCACATGAAGAGTAGGTACACCAGTATCACACCGCTGGCGCCGACCAGGCCCATCTCGTTGGCGATAGCCGTGAAGATGAAGTCGGTCTGCAGGTCGGGCACCACCGGCTGATGGGTGGTGTACAGCAGAAAGCCGCGGCCGAACCCGGCGCCGAAGATGCCGCCGTCGGCGATAGTGAACATCGACTGCAGAAGCTGGTAGCCCGACGTAGCCGCGTGCGCCCACGGGTCGATCCATGTGGTGAACCGGTCGTGCACGTGAGGCACCACGGCGAAGGCGATCGCGGCGGCCGCGGCGAAGAGGCCGCCGCCGAGCACCACGTACACGATGCGCGTGGTGGCGATGTACATGAGCGCCACGAAGATCGACATGAACAGCAGGGCCATGCCGAAATCCTTCATGAACACCAGCATGGCCAGCGACAGCACCCACATGACGAGCAGCGGACCGAAGTACTTGGTCGCCGGCAGCGGCACACCCAGCACGTTGCGCGTGGGCACCGAGAGCAGCACCTTCTTGTCGTTCAGGTAGCCGGCGAGAAACACGACGATGGCCAGCTTAGCGAACTCCGATGGCTGAATGCTGAAACCGAAGGCGTGGATCCACAGTTTCGAACCGTACACGGTGGTGCCCACCGCGATCGTGAGGACGAGCAGGCCCAGTCCTATGGCCCCCATGATGTAGCGATACCGGTCGAGCTTCATGTGATCGCGCACGATGAGCACCGTGAGCACGAAGAGGCCGGCACCCACGAGCAGCCACTGCCCCTGCGCCAGCGCCAGCGCCGGTCGAATGCGGAAGATCTCGGTGAGCCCGATGGCCGAGAGGAGTGCCGTGATGGGCAGCAGGAAGGGGTCGGCCTGAGGCAACGTGAAGCGCACGAACAGGTGCAGGACGAAGAAGATCGCCACGAACACGAGGCCGTACACGATAGACGCGCGATTGATCTCACGAAAGCGACCGACGTACACCGACACGTAGGCCATGGCGCTCACGAGCCCCGCGACCAGCAAGAAGACCAGCTCCGTGGTTCGCCGGCTCATCGCCACATCCCGAGTGACTCTGCAAGCGCCAGCGTCGCGTCTCTACCGTGTAACGTGCGCTGGTCTACCAGGTGACGCTCGGAGGGCGCCAACGCCAGGTACGTACGCGCGCTACGCCGGTAGACGGCGTGCAGCGGCACCGGCCCCACGCTGGCCGGGACGCCGCTGTACACCGCCAGGTAGCCTCCGTCGACACCTACGTAGAACACGGTGCTGATCATGAGCGCGCCGGCCGCGGCCACCACGACCAGCACGGCCAGCAGCACCGCGAGAAGGCCGAGACGGCGGCGGGCAGGAGGAGCTGTGCCGGCCGCCGAGACCATCACGGCCACGTTCTCGGCGCCGTCGGCGGCGGCATCTGCAGTGGCGCATACGCCGCTCTGGGCGCCATCGCCGGTATCGTCGCCCGCCGGGATCTCCAGCGTCGCGTCCTCGCCGGCCGCCGCCGCCGCCGTTGCCAGCTCGTCGGCCGGTGGCCCCTCCTCGAAGCGAAGGACCACCGCGGTGATGTTGTCGGGGCCGCCGTGTTTGCGCGCCTCGGCGATGAGTTTCTTGGCGGCGTCGTGCGGGTCGTCCCTGCCCAGCGCCTTTTTGATGGCGTCAGCGTTCACGGGGCCGCTCAGCCCGTCGCTGCAGAGCAGGATCACGTCGCCGGGCACCAGCTCGACCTCGAACTCGTCGATCAGAGCCGCCTGCTCGGTGCCGAGCGCCCTGCTCAGGATGCTGCGGTGGGGATGCACTTGGGCCTCACGCTCAGTAAGACGGCCCTCACGCACCATCTCTCCCACGAGCGAGTGATCGTCGCTCAGCTGTTGCAGAGAGCCGTCGCGAAGCAGGTACGCCCGGCTATCACCGATGTGTACGAAATGGCCGGTGTCGCCATCCAGCACCATAGCTGTGAGCGTGGTGCCCATGCCGGTCTGCTCGATGTTCTCGGTGGCGCGCGCGAATACGGCGGCGTTGGCGTCTTCGGCGGCGGCCAGCAACGGCCGGCCGGAGGCGACCGCCGCGGCGAGCGTCTCGACGGCGAGGGAGCTGGCCACCTCGCCGGCCTGCGCACCGCCCATGCCGTCGCAGACGGCAAACAGTGGCGGAGCGACCACGAAGGCGTCCTCGTTGGTCTTGCGGTGCAAGCCGATATCGCTGAGCGCAGCGTCGCGAGCGACCATGGTCACCGGGCGGTCATTCCTCGTAGCGGAACACGGTCTCGCCGATGCGTACTCGGGCGTCGAGCTTGAGCTGCGCCTCGTCGACCCGCTTGTCGTTGACGTACGTGCCGTTGGTGCTGCCGAGATCCTCGACGTAGTAGAACTGCCCGCGCGGCACGAAGCGTGCGTGAGTGCTCGAGACGAAGCTCTCGTCGAGCACGATGTCGCTCGCGTGGGAGCGGCCCACGGTGACCCAGCCTTGCAGCGGAAAGACCACGCCGGAAGGCACGATGGGACTCTCTTCCGCCACCAGCCGCGGGTTGATGTGCGCCGAGAAGTCGAGCTTCTCGCCGGCCATCGTGCGTTCGCTCAGGCGCCCCTCCCGGCGCGCCTCGCGCTCCTCGGAGGTAAACACGGCGGCCGCCGGCCGCGGACCCGGCAGCGGCACATCCGGGGCCGCCTCGGCACCCGCCGGATCACGCACGTTGCGGGTTGCGGCGCGCACAACCCGCCAGATGAACAGGTACAGCAGAACGAGGATGCCGATCTTGAGCACCAGCAGGACGATGTCGATCATGGGCGTCCCCCGTACCGCACGCGGCCATGACACAGGGTGGCCGCGTTCACCTTGAAGCCTGGGTCACGGCAGCCTCTCGAAGAGCAGCTCCGTGGTGCCCAGCTCGACACGGTCGCCGTGCTGCAGCACGGCCTGCTTGACGTCGCGCCGGTTGACACGCACTCCGTTGGTGGACCCCAGGTCGACCACCATGAACCCGTCGCCTTGGCGGCGGATCTCGGCGTGCTGGCGAGAGACGTTGGGATCGGTGAGGACGATGTCACAACGCCGGCTGCGGCCGATCACCGTGACCGCGTCGCGCAGCTCCCAGTCGCCCTGCGGGCCGCGCAAGGCGGCGCGCGGTCCGCCGCGCCGCGCCACCGGCGGCGCGGCCGCCGGCGCCGGCGCCTCCTGATACAGCACGGTCTGGTCGATCATGGAGCCGGCGGCAGCCATCGGCGGCAGCGCGACGGCCGGCGGCACGTGACCCTCGTCGGGGAACCCCGGTGGCTCATTGACGGTGCGCGTGGCGATCCCGAACTCGCCCACTCTGAGGTCGTCGTCGCGATGCAGGTCGATGGTTGGCGGCGCGACCAGAGTCCAGCCTTCGCGTCGGGCGAAAGCGGTGATGTAGTTGGCCAGCTCGGCCTTGAGCGACTCGGAGAGTGACGAGAGATTGACGTAGTCGCTCTCGCCCAGGTAGACATCGAACTCGTTGGGCACGTACACGTTGGAGACGCCTACCGTCTTGTGGTCACCCATCTCCTTGGCGAGCTTGTGAGCCAGCTCCACCGGTTGCACGCTCGCCTTGAACGCCCGCCCGAAGCCCCCCTCGACGAGGCCTTCGAGCTTTCTCTCAATGGACTTGAAGATGCTCATCGTCGTGTTCCTCCGGCCGGTCGCCGGTCATCAGGACCAGCGGCAAGACTATCACGCCTGCCGCGAAGGCCACACTCAGGAGCAGACGCAGGAGCCCGGCCGGATACCCCCAGTAGGCGAGCGGGACGATCCTGTAGATGGCGAAGGTGGCGGCCAGGGTGAGCGACCACATCCAGAGACGAGCCTCGAGGCGGCGGCGCCGGAAGGCGAAGCCCATGGCCGCCGCCAGACCGGCCCAGACGAGCATCTGTAGCAGGCAGGCGGGCGCCAGCGCCACGCTGAGCAGATGAGCGGCCACCGAGAGAGGGCTGCCCTCGCGGGAAAGGCTGCCGGCCAGGTGACCGCGGGCCTGAAAGAGCGTGAAGGGGCCGCGGGCGGCGCCCGCGATGAGCAGATAGACGAGCGTGCCGGCGCCGGCCCAGGCGGCTGCCAGAGGGCCGCGCACGCGGCCCAGCAGCGCCGCCCCCGCCGGCGCCAGCAAGGTGAGGTAGACCGGCGTGAGCAGCAGCGCCAGCGCCGGCCACAGAGCCATCAGGGGTCTCCCGCGCATGAGAAGAAAGAGCGCCACGGCGAAGACAAGGTAGGTCGCGCCCACCGCCAGCGAGACGTTGAAGAACGGAAACGCCATGATGCCGAGCAGCCAGGCCAGCCCGGCCTGGGGCACAACCGCCCAGGCGGCGGTGCTGATCGCCACCAGCGGCAACGTCCAGCTCTGCGGATACGCGGGCAGAGCCCCCAGCAGCGCGCCGCTGGTTACGGCGGCGAGGCCGGCTCCTCCGGCCCGTTCCGCCACGGCCGCAAGGCGACGGAGGGGACGCACCAGCCGCTGGGCGTGCTCTAGACGGCGGGCGCGCCAGCGGCCACCGCGCAGCAGATCACGCAGAGCCTCGCCCAGCTCGGCGGCCGCCGGCCGCTCGCCGGGACGCGCTGCGCAGGCATCGTCGATGAGCCCGACCAGCTCTTTCGGCAGGTCGGGCCGCAACGTAGCCAACGGCGGCAGGCGCCCCGCAGCCACGTTGGAGAGCGTCTCGGCGGGCGTCTCGCCACGCAGCGGATGCTCGCCGGCGAGCAGCTCGTAGAGCACCATGCCGGCCGAGTACACATCGCTCGGCGGCCCCACGCGCCGGCCCGCCGCCTGCTCGGGCGACATGTAGGCCACCGTGCCGATCACGTCGCCGTCTTGGGTGAGCGTGTCGGCATCGAGCAGCCGCGCGATGCCGAAATCCATGACCTTCACATGACCGTCGCGATCGAGCATCACGTTCTGAGGTTTCACATCGCGGTGGATGATGCCCTGGCTGTGGGCAAACGCCAGGGCGTCGAGAAGCTCGGCGCCCACGGCGAGCACGTCGCCCACGGCGAGCTCCCCGAGCAGATCGTTGAGCGAGTCTCCCTCGACGAGCTCCCACACGAGCACACTACGCTCGCCGTCGCCGAACCAGTCGTACAGCGCCACGATGTTGGGATGCGAGAGGGCCGCGGCCGCCTCCACCTCACGCACGACGCGCCCCGACATGCCGCGGCCCTCGGCGATCACCTTGAGCGCCACGCGCTCGTTGAGCCTCAGGTCGAGAGCCTCGTAGACGTCGGCAAACCCTCCGCTGCCGATCTTGCCGATCAGCTGGTAGCGGTCGCGCCAGTCGGCGTAGCGAGGTGTGGTGGTGTGAGCCGAAGCAGGCATGGGGCGGCTGACGTCGTCCTTTCTTTATGTGGATATTCGTTATGGTACAATCCGAACCCTGTACGAGCTGCTGGGCGAGTGGCGGAATTGGCAGACGCGCTAGGTTCAGGGTCTAGTGCACTTACGTGCGTGCGGGTTCAAGTCCCGCCTCGCCCACCAACCGCCTGAAGAACGGGGGTCCGCGGAGTGGATTTCTTCGACGACGACGCACCCAGCCAGGGTTCCAGGCGCGACACGTCAACAGCGACCCCGCGCCGGCCCGACCGCCGCCGCACCAACCGCCGCCGCACCCGCATCCAGCGCATCGTCATTCTTGCCCTGATCCTCTTCATCGTGGTCTTCGCCCTCGCCCTGTGGGCGCGCAGCTGCCAGCACAATCGCAAGGTCGCCGCATACCGCAACTACTTCAGCGGTGTGAGTGGCGTTATCAGCGACTCGAACGCCTTGGGCAAGACGCTCAATCAGATCGTCACCAAGCCCACCAAGTTCTCGCGTCAGGAGATTATCACCGAGCTCCAGAGCCTGAGCAGCAAGCAGTCCGAGATCGCCGTGCGCGCCGATCGTCTCGCGGCCCCCAGCACGCTCAGCGGCGAGCAGGCCGTGTTCGCCGAGGGCATGAAGGTCCGGGCGCAGGGCTTCGGCCTCTTCCGTGTCACCATGCTGGGTACGCTCACCAAGAGCAAGGTGAGCGCCGGCAAGCTGGCTGCCCTCTCCGGCTACTTCAGCGGCCCAGACGCCTACTATATGAGTCAGATCTATACTCAGGCACGCAACATCATGAAGGTCCAGGGAGTGACCGACGTGGCCGTGCCAACCGCGACATACTACCTCACCTCGCGCACCTTCGACCTGGCTCATCTGCAGGCGATGCTCACCAGCATCGGCAGCTCGACGAAGCTTACCGGCATCCACGGCGTCGCCCTGGTGGGCGTTACCGCCCAGCCCGGCAATCTCGCGCTCGCGAAGGGCACTACGGCGAGCATCCCGGCATCCATCAACCTCTCCTTCGAGGTCAAGGTGCAGAACCAGGGCAACGTCACCGAGACCGACGTGCCGGTCACGGCGCAGTTCAAGCTTCCCGGCGGTAGCGTCGTAAAGGCGGCCAGTCCCGGCACCATCGCGAGCATCCCGGCGAGTCAGACGCGTAGCGTCTCCGTCACCGGGTTCACCATCCCCGCTACGGCACTCAGCAAGGTCTCCACGCTCACGGTCACCACGGGTCCGGTGCCCGGCGAGCATGTGCTGAGCAACAACACTGCCAAGTACAAGATCCTCTTGCAGCTCAAGTAGCGTGGCGTGCAGACGCTGACCGACATCGCCCCCTATGTGGCGCTGGCCGCGGCAGTGCTCGCGCTGGCCTTGCTCGTGCTCGTCGTGCTCGTCGGGAATGGCCTGCGCCAGTTGCGACGTTCTCAGACGATGGTGTTGGGCCACCACGAAGAGCGCGACATCGTGGCCGCCGTAGACGACCTCGACACGCAGGTGCGCAACATGCGCGAGGCGGTGGAGATCCTCACCGATCAGCTGGACGAGCACAGAGCCCACCTCGACCATGCGCTCACCAACCGCGCCATCGTGCGCTACGACGCGTTTCGCGACGCCGGCGGCGAGCAGAGTGCCTCATTTGCCCTGCTCGACAGCTACCGCTCCGGCGTGGTGTTTAGCGCCATCGCGGCGCGCGACTTCGCGCGCATCTACGTAAAACACCTGCATGAAGGGGTCGCCGACCGTGACCTCTCGCCTGAGGAAGAGCAGGCCGTGATAGCGGCTGTGCCGCGCCCGCTGGCGGCCGGCGAAGCCGGGCCGCGCAGCGCCCGGGCCCCGCGCTTGGCCGATCAGGAACGGCCGACCCTCGGCCGCCGCACCGCCGATCAAGACACGGGACCCCACGAGGGGTCGCCGCCGAAGGCCGGCTCCGGCCTCTCGCCGGAAGACACCGCCGAGATCACGGTGGAGCGTGCGCCGCGGGATCAGCCTTCACCGGGGTCGGGGGGCGGCGGGGCGGCGCTCGACGACGACTCCTTTACCTGGGTTGAACCCGAGTTCGAGCGCGACGATCCCGACGCGCCGCGCCCCGACGCCGCGCACCCTGACGCGCCGCGCCCCGACGCCTGACCCTGAGGCAATTCCTGACTTCACCCCCGGCGCAGCGTCTGTGCTTCCGACGCCGGCGAGCATCTCTGCACGGTCCGCGTCTGATAGCCTAGTGGGACGTGACGCTATCCTGGACTGCCACGCGACTGGAGGACACGTGCCGGACGACGCCTACCGCGTAGGCTTCCTCGGTCCCGAAGGGACGTTTGCCGAGGAGGCCCTTCTTGCCCATCCGCCGGAAGGCGACATCACGCCTTTCCCGTATCCGTCGGTGGGCGACGTCATGCAGGCCGTGCAGAGCGGCGAGGCCGACTTGGGCATAGTGCCCATCGAGAACTCGCTCGAGGGCTCGGTGAGCCTCACCCTGGACTTCCTGGCTTCCGGCTTCGACGATCTGTTCATCGTGCAGGAGACGGTGCTCGCGATTCGCCATCAGCTCATCGCCCGTAAGGAGCTGCGCCTCGACGAGGTCACCAAGGTGATCAGCATCCCCATCGCCTACGGGCAGTGTCGCACCTTCATCCGCGAGAACCTGGCCAACGTGGAGCACGAGGCCACCGATTCCACGGCCGAGGCGGTGCGCCGCGTAAGCCGTGTCGATCGCCCTTGGGCGGCCATCGGCACCAGGCTCGCTGCGCAGATGTACGAATGCGTGATCCTGCGAGACGACATCGAAGACTCGCTGGATAACCGCACACGCTTCGTCTACCTGTCTCGGCGACCCGCCGCCCAGGATCTCGCCGCCACCTACAAGACGAGCCTGGTCTGCGGCATCGCCAACGACCAGCCCGGCAGCCTGCTGCTCATTCTCTCGGAGTTCGCCTACCGCTTCGTCAACCTCACGAAGATCGAATCGCGACCCTCCAGACAGGGTCTCGGTGACTACATCTTCTTCATCGACATGGAAGGCCGGAGCACCGACTCGCCCATCGCGCAGGCTCTCAAATGCTTGTCATGCAAGCTGCCCTGGGTGAGGGTGCTGGGCTCGTATCCCACGTAGGAGGACGCCGGGTGCCCGGGACCGCCGTGGGCAAGCGTGCCTACTTCGTACGGCGCTTCGACGCCGGCGACCTCTTGGACGTGTTCCTCGTCACGGCCGTCGCGACCCTGCTCGCCATCCGCTTCTTCCTGGCCGCCACCGACTACCCACAGGTGAGCGGCGCGGGCAACGTCTTGCACATCGCCCACATGCTGTGGGGCGGCGTGGGGATGATGGCGGCCCTGGTAGTAGTCTTCGCCTTCCAGGGCCACCTGTGGATGCTCATCGCCGCCGCCGGCGGAGGGGCCGGCTTCGGCACGTTCATCGACGAGTTGGGCAAGTTCATCACCAAAGACAACAACTACTTCTTCAGGCCCACCATCGCCATCATCTATCTCATCTTCGTCGCCATGTATCTGGCGTTTCGCTCACTCGGACGCATCCGCCGTATCTCCGACGAGGAGCGCGTGGTGAACGCCCTCGATCTCACCAAGGAGGCGGCCATGCGCGACTTACGGCCCCGTGAGGTCAACGCGGCCCTCGACCTTCTGGCCGGCTGCGACCCGCGCGATCCCACCGTGGTGGCCCTGCAGAACGTCTTGCTCCAGACGCCGGCCGGCGACGACGCCGCGCCCGGCCTTGCGGAGCGAGTCACGGCATGGGTGCAGCGCATCTATCTTCGTCTCATCACCTGGCGCTGGTTCAGAGTGCTGTTCATCGGCGTGTTCGTGCTCATCAGCCTCGGCGCCCTGGCCACCGCGCTGGTACGTGTGGCCGGCCTTACGCTGGGGGAGCTGCAGGGTGGGTGGAGCGCCATCTCCAGCTCGGAGCTCGTCGCCGTGGGCCAGCTCGTGTCGGCCCTCGCCGTGGGCATCCTCACGGTCATCGGAGTGGTACGCTGGCGCAATCAGCCTCTGGCGGCGTTCCGCTGGTTCGCTCGCGCCGTGCTGGTGCAGATCTTTCTGGGCCAGTTCTTCGAGTTCTACGAGGACCAGCTGGGCGCGATCCTGGGCCTCGCCGCCCTTCTTCTCCTGTGGGCGAGCCTGCGCCTCATGATCTCCGGCGAGCTGACGCGCGCCAGCCACACTACTACCGCCGGCTGACCGGCACGGGAGGTGACCATGCAACCGACCCACTTCAAGATCCGCGCCGTGCGCGACGACGATCGCGGCATGCTGGTGTTGCTTGCTGAAGAGACGCTGCATCCCCTGGCGGAAGGATCCGGGCACGGAGAGCGCTTTCACACGCCCGACCTCCTCAAGATGCTCGACAGGGCCGACGTGTTCGTCGCCGAAGCGGAGGCCGAGATGGCGGGCTTCGTGGCTGTGGAGTCCACGAGCGATACGCTCAACGTGCACTGCGTCTGTGTAAGCCCCGCCTTTGAAGGGCGCGGCGTCGCCAACCAGCTCATCGACTGGGTGGAAGGTTTGGCCGTCGACCGGCATCTGCGGCGGCTCGCGGCCCTCATCCCGGCCTCCGACAACCCCTCGCTGCACCTGTATCGCCGCCACCAGTTCGCCAGCGCCACTGTGCCCGAGCGGCCCGAGATGCTGGCGCTTGTGAAGCTGCTGCCCACGGTCGAAGGGTGACGCCGGCGTGGACCTTGCCCTGATCTCCGTCCCCTACGACCTCGGCCGCGAAGACGTGGGCAGCGGCCGCGGCCCGGCGGCCTACCTCGCGGCCGGCGCGGCGGAGACGCTCCACAGCCACGGCCACACCGTAGAAGTGGTCACCGTACGGCGCGACGCCCCCTTCACTGCGGAGCTCGCCGCCGTCCTCGACGTGAACGTCGCGCTAGCCGCCGCCGTCGCGCACGCCGTCACCGCCGGCCGGCTGCCGCTGGTGCTGGCCGGTAACTGCAACGTCACACTGGGTGTGCACGCCGGCCTTGCGGCCGCGGCTCAGCCAGGAGCCGCCGTGGGGGCCGCGCCCGGCGCCGTGGTGTGGCTCGACGCCCACGGCGACTTCAACACACCGGAGATTACCGAGACGGGCTACCTCGACGGAATGCCGCTGGCTATGCTCACGGGCCGCGCCTACCCCCACATCTGGTCACGTCTGGGGGGCGTCCCGCAGCCGGAGGGGCTCGCCCTGCACGTCGGCAGCCGCGACCTGGATGCCGCCGAGGCCGAGGCCCTCGCCTCCTCCGGTGTGATCGTGGTGAGTGGCACCATGCTGCGCGAGAAAGGGCTGCGCCGGGCGCTCGCGCCCGGGCTCGACGCGCTGGCCGCACGCACACGCCGCGGCGGGGCGTCGGTCGCGCCGCACGGTCGACCTCTCTCGCAGCCGCGCGCCCGTACGCTGCCGCCCGTCCACCTCCACATAGATATCGACGCGCTCGACCCGGAGATCGCGCCGGGCGTCGCGTTTCCCGCTCCCGGCGGGCTCTCTCTGGACGACTCGCTGACCGCCCTGGCTCTGGTGGGCGAGCGGTTCGCGCTGAGCGCGCTCTCGCTCGCCTCCCTCGCGCCGGAGCACGACCGCCGCGACGCCACGGTGCGCGCCGGTCTGGCGCTGCTCGAGGCGGCCGTCGGCTGAGGGCCGGTGGCCGCGGTCCCTCCCGTGCCACACGACCGCCATGCCGGTGTGGACGGTGCCGGTGCGATACCATGGGCCCACGACCCACACGACCGTGAGGAGTCATGATGCTCGACGTGAAGATGGTGCGTTCGCACCCCGACGAGGTCCGCAAGGCGTTGCAGCGGCGGGGTGCCGCCTCCACGTCGTCGCTCGACGAGTTTCTTGCCCTGGAAGAGCGACGCCGGCGGCTGCTCACCGAGGTGGAGGGCAAGCGCGCCGCGCGCAAGCGCGCCAGCGATCAGATCGCCGTAGTCAAGAGGGCCGGCGGCGACGACGCCCAGGCGATCGCCGAGATGCGCACCCTGGGTGACACCATCAAGGAGCACGAGACCGCGCTCGCCGAGGTTGAGTCACAACTCAGGACCATGCTGCTGGAGATCCCCAACATCCCTCTCGCCGACGTGCCGGAGGGCGGCGAGGAAGATTCGGTCGTACTGCGCCACGTCGGCGTGCCGCGCACGTTCGACTTCGAGGTCAAAGATCACCTCGACCTGGGCCTCTCCCTCGACGTCATCGACATGGAGCGCGCCGCCAAAGTGAGTGGATCACGCTTCGTCTACCTCAAGGGCGACCTCGTCCTCCTGCAGTTTGCCCTGCTGCAATACGGCCTCGGCGTGGTAACGGCCAAGGACTTCTCCCCGGTAGTGCCGCCGGTGCTGGTGCGCGAGGAGGCCATGTTCGGCACCGGCTTCTTCCCCACCGACCGCGCCCAGGTGTACGAGACGGTCGACGGCGACTGCCTGGTGGGCACCAGCGAGGTCCCGCTGGCAGCCATGCACATGGAGGAGTTCCTTGAGGCCGGCAAGCTGCCGCTACGCTACGCCGGCTACTCAACCTGCTTCCGCCGCGAGGCCGGCGCCGCCGGGCGCGACACGCGCGGCATCTTGCGTGTGCACCAATTCGACAAGCTCGAGATGTTCAGCTACTGCCTGCCGGAACAGTCGGCCGCCGAGCACGCGCTCATCCTGTCGGTGGAGGAGGAGATACTGCAGGGGTTGGGCATCCCGTACCGCGTGGTCAACATCGCCGCCGGCGACCTCGGCGCCCCGGCGGCACAGAAGTTCGACTGCGAGGCCTGGATGCCAGGCCAGCAGCAGTACCGCGAGGTCACGAGCTGCTCCAACTGCACCGACTACCAGGCGCGGCGCCTCAACTGCCGCATCCGCACCGAGAAGGGTCCACGTTTTGTGCACACGCTGAACGGCACTGGCATCGCCATGGGGCGAACGCTCATCGCCATCATGGAGAACTACCAGCAGGCCGGCGGCAGCATCACGATCCCGGAGGTTCTGCGGCCGTTCATGGGGCGCGACTCGCTCGGATGACGGGCCGCGTCGCCGACGGCGACCGGCGGCCCAAAGTGAGGCATCTGCGCCCTGGCGCCGGCGCTCCGTGCGCCACGGCGATCATTCGACCGGCTCGGCCTCCCCAAAGCCGGGCCCGTCGCCGTTTTCGCGCCAGGGCACGATGAAGCAGTGCACCTCCACGTCCGAGAACGTGTTTTCCAGCAGGGTCCTCACGCGGCGCAGATCGCGCTCGAGCAGTTCCTGCTGGTCGAACCCCAGACCTCCCAGGGCACGCTCGTAAGCGGCACAGTCCTGGTGCGAAACCAGATAGATGGTGCGCGTGCCGTGTACCTCGAGCTGCGTGCGCACGCAATCGAGAGCCACGCGACGCTCCATGCCGGGGCGAGTGAGCACGAGCGGCCCCCCGGGCACCAAGAAGAGGTCGGCCTCGAGCAAGCCCTCCTTCTCCTGGAGAGCACGCACGACGGCGGCAACGCGGCCGTCGGAGCAGGCGATGAAGAGCGCGTTCATGGCGCGTGAGTATGGCATAAGCCCGGCGGCGGCACTAGCGGACCATTCGCCTATGGCGCCGCTGGGCGCGAGCGGCTCGCCGAGGCTGTGGAGGGACGGGGGCTGGCGCTCGGCGCGGAAGGCCGCCGTGGCGTGGGCGCAGGGCACCTCAGGAGGGCGCTCGCTGCGCTCGCTCCGATCGACTGCGGGCCGCTGCTGCGCGGGAGTTGACGAATGCGGTGCGGCCAGAGAGCGGCAGGCCACCGCAGGCGATCGTCAACCCACCGCCTCCGCGGCGGCCGCCTCGCGAGCCTCCTGAGGCGCCCTGCGCCCACGCCACGGCGGCCGCGCAGCGAACACTTGTCAGCCACCTGCCCGTGCGGCGCGCCTCGGCTGTTCCGGGGCGCCCGGCGTCCTCCGGGCTCCCGTCGGCAAGGCGACACCGATGCGCTTCGCTGGGGCGCGGCGGGCGAGTGTGAAGAGCCAGGTGAAGAACCGGAGACAAAGAGCCGAGTATGCGAAGCGGGGTGGGCGAGGCCGCGAGCTAGGCCGCGCGGCGCCCGGTTGCTACACTGACCTGGCTGGAGGGGTGGCAGAGCGGTTCATTGCACCGGTCTTGAAAACCGGCAGGGGCGCGAGTCCCTCGTGGGTTCGAATCCCACCCCCTCCGCCAATTTGCAGGGAAAACGTGCCTACGTACGGCGCGTAGCGCGACAGTCTGAGCCCTGGCCGCGGGCCATTTCGTGCCATCTCGTGCCAAGGGCGACAGATGTGGCCCGCCCCGGGAGCCCAGTCGGACGGGCTGCGTGCGCGCAGCGGTGGGGGTGAGCGCCGGCGCAGTTTCCACTAACGCGGAGAGCCGGCGGAGCCGGCGAGCGCCGGCGGCGTCGATCGCAGCGGTCAGACCGAGTCATTGCCCCGCGCTGACGCTGACGACGAGCACGTTGCTGAGCGTTTCGGCCGTCAGGCTGCCATGCGCGTACCAGCAGGTGGCGCGCAGCGTCCACTCGCCGCTCGTTGTCGGCGTCAGCGTGGCCGTGGTGGTCTCCTCCCCTTTCGATAGGCTTGGCGTGGCGACGCGTTGCCATCTTGTGCCCACTTTCTCGAGGATGAGAAGCGACCTCAGAGGTGCGGCGTTGCGGACCGTGACTGTCACGCGCAGCGGCCGGCCCACCGTTGCTGTGCTCGCCGATTGCAGCCCGATGGTGGGCTTGGTGGCCAAGTGAACGTGCGCCTCCAGTAGGAACGCAAGTAAGGCTGCCGCGAGGGCGACTGCCAGGACCAGCCGGTACTGTTTCACGGCGCCCTTCTCTCACAAGGTGGCGTGGGGGAGCGGTACAACGACGGCGATCTTCCCGCAATGAGCCATCTTCCGATACCCCGTCGCATTGTCTGGTCGCTCCGTCGTCCAGGCCGGCTCAAGTTGCCGATAGCGCAACGGCAAAGACCAGGTAGAGGGCGACGATCAGGCCGCCGGCCCAGCGGCCAAGGCCGCGCCACGCGTAAGCAAGACCGAGAGCCACCACTGTCAGACCCGCGTACCACAGCGCCGCCAGAACCCCGTGGCCAGATTGTTCGGACACACCGATGACCGCGGCGGGCAGCAGCAAGCCCGCGAGCACATTGAGCGCATTGCTGTTGAGCGCCTCGGCCAAAGTGGCGGCTCCGCGACCGCGTGATGCAAGGTAGACCGCAGCCACCGCGTTGGGCAGGCTCGTGACCGCCGCGAGCACTACACCCCCGAGGACGATGCTTGGGATGCCCCAGCGAGCCCCCAGCGTCGAGGCGCTACGCTCCACGGCAACGCTGGCACCGACGACGGCTGCCAGTGCCGCGACCGCGACAAGGGAGTCCTTGCGGCTGCCCGTGGCCGGGTGAGTGACCGTCGCCAGCTCCGCCTCCTCCTCTTCAACGGCAGTCGCCAGCCACTCCCGCCAGACGCTTGGCAGTGGCAGCCTGCGACGCCCGGACGGGGATAGGGCGGAGAGAGCCACGTACGGCACCAGTAGTGCAAGGGCCAATGCCAGACCGAGAATCGGCGTCGCCAGTCCCGCGATCACAACAACAGCAACACTCGCCACTCCTATGGCGACGAGTCCCTCGAAGAGCACAACCTTGCGATGCACAACGATGTGCCCGGCGACGACCGCACTCAAGCCGAGCAGAGCCGCGAGGTTGAAGATGTTCGAGCCCAGCACGACGCCGACCCCCACGTCGTTTTGCCCGCGAGCCAAGGCGACGATCGCCGTGGAGATCTCCGGTGAATCGGCGGCCAGAGCAATCGCCAGACCCAGCATCGCTTCCGGCGCGCCCAGGCGCTCGCCCAGGCGCTCCAGCCTGGTCACCAGAGCAAAGCTGGCGCCAAGGCTCACAAGGACCCCGACGACGAACAGTGGAACGGTCATGCGGCACCCGTTTCTCGGTGCCGTCGCCCGACGAAGAACGGGCGCCGGCTCGTTTGCACAGAACCGGCGCCTAAGCGCGCGAAATCGCCGGTGCCGACCAGACTTCCCGGCGCTCCACTTGTGGCGATTATACCCTGAATGATTGATTCGGCGTCAACGGCTGATCTCGGTCTGCTCAGCGCAGCAACTCGATCGTATCCTTGGCCTCTGAGATAGCCTGAGCGCGCGACTCGCGGTGGTCACGGCGAAGCGCCACATAGGTGCCGGCTATGCTGGCGAGGGCCGCGATGGCGGCCGTTCCGATTGCGGTTGCGTCCACGACGCTCCTCAGGTCCAGATGATGAACAGCAGGGCCGCATACGGCGGCCGGTTCTCAGGCGCGCGCCTGATCTGTCGCAGAGGCGGGCCGGGTTCGGGCGGTTCGAGCCGGTCACCCTTGCCCCTGGACGCCGCCGGCCGGCGGGTCGTGGGCCCTGCCGGCCGGCGGTCTTCGTTCAGTGCGGGGCGGGAAGGAGGGAGACCCGCCCGCCCCACTACGTCAGAGCTGCGCGAAGTACTTGCGCGTCTCCCAATCGGTGACCTGTTCGCGGTACTCGTACCACTCGGCGAGCTTGTTGTTCACGAAGCGCTCGAAGACGTGCTCGCCGAGGGTGGCGCGCACTAGCTCGCTGCCCTGCGTCTCGGTGATCGCCTCGTAGAGGTTGTTGGGCAGCGAACCCAGGCCGGCGGTCTCGCGCTCGTCGGCGCTCATCTTGTAGATGTTCGGCTCCACGCCGGGCGGCAGCTCGTAGCCCTTCTCGATGCCCTCGAGGCCGGCGGCCAGCATCACGGCGAAAGCCAGGTACGGGTTGGCGGCTGGGTCGGGGTTGCGCAGCTCGGCGCGCAAGGTGCTCTCCTTGCCCTTGATGTAGAGCGGCACGCGGATGAGCGCCGTGCGATTGCGGTGCGCCCAGCTGATGTACACCGGCGCTTCGTAGCCGGGCACCAGGCGCTTGAAGCTGTTCACGTACTGGTTGAGCAACGCGCAGATCTCGCGCATGTGCCGGAGCTGACCGGCGATGTAGCCCTTGGCGATGTCGCTCATGTGGTCGGGGTCGGCGTCGCTGAAGAACGCGTTGTCCGCGCCGCGGAAGAGCGACTGATGCACGTGCATGCCGGAGCCGTTCTCGCCGTGCAGGGGCTTGGGCATGAAGGTCGCGTGCACGCCGTTATGGGCCGCCACCTCCTTCACGATGAGGCGCGTGATCATCACGCGATCGGCCATCACCAGAGCTTCGTCGTAGTGCGGGTCGATCTCGTGCTGCGAGGGGGCCACCTCGTGGTGGGAGGCCTCCATGGGAATGCCGAGCCGGTCGAGGGTGCGCATGGTCTGCTTGCGCAGATCGTTGCCCAGGTCGGCGGGCAGCACGTCGAAGTAGCCACCCTCGTCGATGAGCGCGGGCTTCTCGGCATCCTTGAAGTAGAAGTACTCGAGCTCGGGACCGACGAAAAAGGTAAGGCCCATCTTCTGGGCGCGCTCCAGCTGGCGGCGCAGCACCCAGCGCGGGTCGCCGGGAAACGGATTGAAGTCGCGGTCGAGCACGTCGCAGAAGACGAAGGCGGTGCGCTCGTTGCCCTGCGCCCAGGGCAGGATCTTGAAGGTGTTCCAGTCGGGCATGGCGACGATGTCTGACTCTTCGATCTCGGCGTAACCCGAGATGGACGAACCATCGAAGGCCGCGCCGCTCTCCATGATCGAGTCCAGCTGGCCGTCGGGCACCTCGACCATCTTGAGGTTGCCGAGAATGTCGGTGAACCACAGTTGGATGTGCTTCACGTTCTCGTCCTTGACGATCTTGGCGATGGTGGCCTGGTGCTCAGTGCTCATAGTCATCCTTTCAGGCCGATAGGGCGCCCGCGGCGGCGAGCGCGGTGATGGGGGAAACGGGAATGAAGGCACGCGAACGCGCGAAAGCGTACACAGAGAGATGCCGGAAGACGGCGCGAGTAACACTGCGATTGAGGACAAAGGCGGTGTCGCCTGTGCTGATCATGCCGATCCCTGATCCTCTGACACGTGCGGTCGAGAGGAAGGCTATCCCGTTCGCGTGCTCAGAGCAAGTTGGTGCGGTACTATGGCGCCAAACGGCCCGTGGGTTCTTGACCCTAGGTTCATAAACCGGTACGGCTGACCGTATCACGAGAGGCTGTGACTGAACGCACAAACCATTGCCGGTAGATTATCCGTCCTGTACAGTGTTTTGGAGGGCCCCACCGCAGCATTCGGGCCAACGGCTTCTGCTGCCTTGCGTCGGGTCATCACTCGAAACCACAGCAAGCGCTCTCGTCGAGCGAGCAAGGAGCATCAATGGAGGAGCTGATCTTCGTCGTCCCCGGCATGTGGGCCGACCACCATGTGGTCGCCGTGCGTAGCATCCTCGGCCAGCTGCAGGGTGTCGGCGTGGTGTCGGCCAGTGCCCTCGACCTGAGAGTGCGCCTCGCCTACGACCCGTCTCAGACCAACCCGCAGCGCATCGCCGACCGACTCTCGGAGGGCGGCTACCCCACCGGCGAAGCCGATGAGCCTGCCGCACCGCCCACCAGCAAGCCGGAATGGGCGACCGCCGGCGTGCGCGTGACCACCACCGACCCCGACGATCTCTCCATGTCGGGCGACCACCGCAAGTACTGAGCTCGTGTCGGTGATCGTTCCCTTGCCCTCGGCCCTACCGGCCATGCCCCACCCACGCCTGGCCCTGTCGCCGTGGCCTGGTTGAGGCACGGCGAGCGAAGGAGTTGACCTGTGAATGATGTGAAGAGCGGCCCTGCCGCGCCCGAGACCGCGAAGAGCATCGACCCCGCGGCCATCGAGATGCTGGCCCACGCCGATGCGTGCGGCATTGAAACGGCCTTCAGCCGCGCCGACGCCCTGAAGGCGTGCCCGATCGGCGCGAGCGGCGCCTGCTGTCGCATCTGCAGCATGGGGCCGTGCCGGCTGGTGGGTAAAGACGCCGAGGAGAAGTGCGGCGTGTGCGGCGCCGACCTGGGAACCATCTCGGCGCGGCATTTCGCCCGCCAGGTGGCGGGCGGCGCGGCCGCGCACTCCGACCACGGCCGCGACATGGCGATGACGCTGCACGCCGTGGCCAAGGGCGAGGCCGGCGGCTTCAAGATCAAGGACGAGCAGAAGCTCATGGCCGTGGCCGGCTACATGGGCATCGCCACGGCCGGTCGCGAGATTAACGAGATCGCGCTCGACGTTGCCAACCTCGCCCTGGAGCAGTTCGGCAAGCCCTTTGGCGAGGGCATCTACGTGCGCCGCGCAACTCCCAAGCGCCAGAAGCGCTGGCGCGAGCTGGGCCTTACGCCGCGCGCTATCGACCGCGAGATCACCGAGGTGCTACACCGCACCCACGAGGGCGTCGACCTCGACCCCGAGAACATTCTGAAGAGCGCCCTGCGCTGCTCGCTGGCCGACGGCTGGGGCGGTTCCATGCTCTCCACCGACATCAGCGACATCCTCTTTGGCACGCCGTCGCCACTGGCCAGCGAGGTCAACCTCGGTGTGCTCAAGGCTGACCAGGTCAACGTGGTGGTGCACGGTCACGAGCCCACCCTCTCCGCCATGATGGTGGAGGCGGTGCGCGACCCCGAGCTCATCGCCGAGGCCCAGGCCAAGGGCGCCGCCGGTATCAACTTGGCCGGCATCTGCTGCACCAGCACCGAGATCCTCATGCGCTACGGCATCCCACCGGCCGGCAACTTCCTGCACCAGGAGCTGGCCGTGCTCACCGGCGCGGTGGAGGCCATGGTGGTGGACGTGCAGTGCATCATGCAGGCCCTGGCGCCGCTCTCACAACGCTTTCACACCAAGCTGGTCACCACCTCGCCCAAGGCCAAGATACCGGGCGCGATGCACATCGAGTTCGACGAGCAGCGGGCCCTCGAGACCGCCCGTGAGATCGTGCGTCTGGCGATCGACAACTACCCCAATCGCGGGCCCATCCACATACCCAGCTACCACGAACCGCTGGTGGCCGGGTTCTCGCATGAGTACCTCAACTATATGCAGGGCGGTTTTCACCGCGGCTCGTTCCGACCGTTGAACGACGCGGTGATCGCCGGGCGCGTGCGCGGCCTGGCCGGCGTGGTCGGCTGCAACAACGCCCGCGTTACCCAGGATCAGGGCATCGTCACCATGATCAAGGAGCTCATCGCCCGCGACGTGATGGTGGTCGTCACCGGCTGCGCGGCCACTGCCGGCGCCAAGGCCGGCTACCTCAGCCCCGAGATCCTCGACCACGCGGGGCCCGGTCTGCGCGAGGTCATGGAGGCGATCGGCATACCGCCGGTGCTGCACCTGGGCTCGTGCGTCGACAACTCACGCATCCTCACGGTGCTCACCCAGGTCGCCACCGAGGGCGGCCTGGGCGAAGACGTCGATGACCTGCCGGCGGTGGGTCTCTGCCCCGAGTGGATGTGCGAGAAGGCCATCTCCATCGGCACCTACTTCGCCGCGTCGGGCGCCCATGTGATCTTCGGCGTGAACAGCCCGGTGGAGGCCTCGAGCGTCACCACCCGGCTGATGACCACGGGCTGGGAGGAGCTGGTGGGCGGCGATATGGAGTTCATCCCCGACTGGGACAAGATGCTCGACCGTACTTTGGCGATCATCGACGCCAAGCGCGACGCGCTCAAGCTTCAGGCGTATGACCCAAGCCAGTTCGGCGACAGCGGCGACAGCCCGTACTTTGCCGCCATTCGTGCCTACCTGGCCGAGCAGGACGAGGTGGAGACGGTGGGCGGGCCCATGTTCCCGGTCGCCGAAAGCCACTCGCACGAGCCCGCTCACACTCATTCGCACGGCGAGGGGGAGGCCTGATGAGCCGGTACATCGCCGGGCGTGCCATCCGCGGCGCCAACACCATCGTCGCCGAGGCCGAGCAGCAGGTAGCCGCGGCCATCGCCGAGCTCGGCCCCGAGACGCCGGTCGCGTTTACCAACACGGCTTACTTCCTGCCGGTCATCTACGCCTTCACCGGCCGCAAGGTAGAGAAGCTGGGCGACCTACCTGCCGTGCTCACGCACGCCCGGGCACTGCTCCACCCGGTGCCCGCCGAGAAGATGTGGCTGCCGTACTTGGGCGAGACGCTCGACAGCGGCGTCGCCACGCTCTTCGCCGAGGAGGCCATCGAGGGGGTGCGCTTCGCGCGCTCCCTGGAACCTCAGATCCTCAAGCTCGACCATGCCGGAGCGGACGGCGAGCGTTTCACCGGTAACGACCTGCTGGTGCACGGCGACAAGATGAAGCTCAACGGGCCCATCGACGACATCCAGCTGCGTGCCTGGGGCATCCAACTGGTCGACGGCCGTATGCCCGGATTTGCCGCCGTGGTGGGCTGCGCCAAGAGCAACGAGGTCGCCGTGAAGATCGTGCGCGAGCTGCAGAGTCGCGGCATCCTCATCTTCCTCAGCGGCAACGTGAACGGCCGCAGCATCATTCACCAGCTCCAGGAGGAAGGCATCCAGCTCGGCTACGACACCTTCACCGTGCCGTTCGGCATCGACACCATCTCGGCCGTGTACGCGCTGGGTTTCGCGGCCCGCTCGGCACTCACCTTCGGCGGCATGAACGCGGGCCAGGCGCGCAAGATCATGCTGTACAACAAGTATCGTGTCTTCGCCTTCGTGCTCGCCCTGGGCGAGGTGGACGACCTCAAGTACGCCACCGCCGCCGGAGCCATCAGCTACGGCTTCCCCGTGATCGCCGACACGCGCATCCCGCAGATCCTGCCCACCGGCGTCACCACCTACGAGCACGTGGTGAGCATGCCGTTCGACGAGATCCCCGGCGCCGACGACCTGGAGCGCGCCGAGAAGCTCATCCAGCGTTGCATCGAGGTGCGCGGCGTAAAGGTGAAGATCGCCAAGGTGCCTATTCCGGTGAGCTACGGATCGGCCTTCGAGGGCGAGCGCATCCGCAAAGACATCATGTACGCCGAGTTCGGCGGCAAACGCAGCCGCGCCTTCGAGTACCTGCGCATGCTGCCCGCCGATCAGGTCAAAGACGGCAAGGTCATAGTGCACGGCGCCGATATCGACGAGATGCCCGAGGGTGGCGCCCTTCCGCTCGGCATGCTGGTCGACGTGTCCGGCCGCAAGATGCAGACCGACTTCGAGCCCATCCTCGAGCGTCAGTTCCACTACTTCGTCAATGGGGTCGAGGGCGTTCAGCACAACGGCCAGCGCGACATCGCCTGGACCCGCGTGAGCAAGAACACGTTCGCCAAAGGCTTCCGCCTCGAGCACTTCGGCAAGGTCATTCACGCGCGCATCCATGAGGTGTTCGGCAACATCGTCGACAAGGTGCAGGTCACCCTCACCACCGACCAGGCCGAGGTCGACACGCTCATCGAAGAGGCGCGCATCGCCTACAATGAGCGCAACGAGCGCATCGCCAATCTCACCGACGAGTCGGTCGACACCTTCTACTCATGCCTGCTGTGCCAGAGCTTCGCCCCCAATCACGTGTGCGTCGTGAACCCGGAGCGCGTGGGCCTTTGCGGGGCCTACAACTGGCTGGACTGCAAGGCCTCCTACGAGATCAATCCCACCGGGCCCAACCAGCCGGTGCCCAAGGGCGTCGTCCTCGATCCGGTGAAGGGCGAGTTCAGTGGTCCCAACGAGTTCATCTACCAGCACTCCAACCAGACCGTCGATAAGGTGACCTTCTACTCCATCATGGAAGCGCCGATGACCTCGTGCGGCTGTTTCGAGTGCATCATGGTGCTGGTGCCCGAGGCCAACGGCTTCATGATCGTGAGCCGCGAGGATCCCAGCATGACGCCGTGCGGCATGACCTTCAGCACGCTGGCCGGCACCGCCGGAGGCGGCATGCAGACGCCTGGCATGATGGGCATGGGCAAGTTCTACCTGACAAGCAAGAAGTTCATCCCGGCCGACGGCGGCATGAAGCGCGTCGTGTGGATGAGCTCCAATCTGCGCGAAAGCATGCGCCCCGCCCTCGAAGAGGTCTGCGCGCGCGAGGGTATGCCCGACCTCCTCGAGCGCATCTGCGACGAGACGATTGCGACCTCCGTGGACGAGTTGCTGCCCTTCCTGGAGGAGAAGCAGCACCCCGCCCTTACCATGGATCCCTTGTTCTGAACCTACGAACCCCTGGAGCAGGCCGATGACTGCAGTGGAGATCCCCGTTGAGAAATACTCTGGCGCGGTGCGCGAGGTCACGCTGGGCAGCGCGTACGGCACCGGCACCCGCGCCGCCGCGGTAACCGTTGGCGGTGAGACCACCCTCCCCTTCCTGGCCTTCGAGGGGCATGCCCCTCACCGGCCGGCGCTGGCCGTCGAGGTGGTCGATGTGAGGCCGGGGGACTGGTCGCCCGAGCTGATCTCCACGTGGGGCGACGCGCTCGACGACCCGGCTGAATGGGCGGCGCGCGCCGCAGAGCTGGGCGCCGACCTGATCGCCCTCAAACTGCGCGGCTGCCACCCCGACCTCGGCGACCGCAGTGCGGCCGACGCCGTGACGACGGTCGACCGCGTACTGGCCGCGGTGGGCGTGCCTCTGCATCGTCTACGGTCCCGGGATCGCCGAGAAAGACAACGAGGTGCTCGTGGCAGTGGCCGAGAGCGACCAAGGGCGAGCAGCCTCGCCCTGGGTCTCTGCGAGGAGAAGAACTACCGCACCATCGTGGCCGCCGCGCTGGGCAACGGACACCTGGTGATCGCCCAGACGCCGATCGACGTGAACCTGGCCAAGCAGCTCAACATTCTCATCAGCGACATGGGCCTGCCGCTCGAGCGCGTCCTGATGGACCCCAACACCGGCGCCCTGGGCTACGGCCTCGAGTACACCTACTCGGTGATGGAGCGCCTGCGCCTGGCCGCCCTGATGGGCGACGCCATGACCCAGCAGCCCATGATCTGCTCGCCGGGCGAAGAGGCGTGGCGGCAGAAGGAGGCGCGCGCCGCCGAGGGCGTGCCCGACGCCTGGGGCGACCTGGCCGAACGCGGCGTGGCTCTGGGAGGTCGCGACCGCCACGACGCTGCTGCAGGCCGGCGCCGACATCGCTGGTGCTGCGCCACCCGCGGCGCTCGCGCCGGTGCAGCGAAGCCATCGACGATCTCATGAAAGGAGCCTGACCCGTGGCGCTCACCGGCCTCGAGATCTACAAGCTCCTGCCTAAGACCAACTGCAAGGAGTGCGGCTTTCCCACCTGCCTGGCCTTCGCCATGAAGCTGGCCCAGAAGGGCGCCGAGCTCGCCGACTGCCCCTACGTGACCGACGAGGCCCGGGCCGCGCTGGACGCCGCCTCGGCGCCGCCCATCCGCCTGGTGGCCGTCGGCAGCGGCGAGCGCCGCTTCGAGGTCGGCAACGAGGTGGTGCTCTTCCGCCACGAGAAGACGTTCTACCATCAGCCGGGCCTCGTGGTGCGCCTGAAGAGCGACGATGCCGAGCTGCCGACGCATGGCCGCAGCGCGTGGCCGCCTACAAGATCGAGCGCGTCGGCATGAAGCTGCGCCTGGACGGCATCGCGGTCGAGCAGGCGGCGGCGACGCGGCCGCGTACGCCGCGGCGGTCGCCGCGGCCCGCACGGCCGCCCCCGGCCTGCCGCTCGTGCTCATGAGCAGCGACCCGGCCGCCGTCGACGCGGCGCTGGCCGCGGCGCCGCCGCCGAGAGGCCGCTCATCTACGCCGCCACCGCCGACAACTGGCAGGCCATGGCCGACGCTGGCCACGAAGCACGGCTGCCCGCTCGTCTTGCGGGTCGCGGCCGGCGACCTGGCGGCGCTGGCCGAGCTCTCCGAGAACGTGCGCGGCGCCGGGCGTGGAAGACATCGTCCTCGACCCCGGCACCACGCAGCCTCGCCGGCGACCTGGCCGCCTTCACCCAGCTTCGCCGCCTGGCGCTCAAGAAGGGCGCCCGGTCGCTCGGCTACCCGATCTTCGCCTTCGCCGGCGGCGCGAGCTGGCAGAGCGAGCTGGTGCGCGCCACGCAGGCGATCGCCAAGTACGCCGGCATCGTGGTCTCGACCACCTCGAACCCGGCGCTCCTGTACGCCCTGCTCACCCTGCGGCAGAACATCTTCACCGACCCGCAGAAGCCCATCCAGGTGGAGCCCAAGCTCTACGAGATCGGCAGCGCCGGACCCGACAGCCCGCTGCTCATCACCACCAACTTCTCGCTCACCTACTTCTCCGTCTCCGGCGAGGTGGAGGGCGCGGGCATGCCGGCATGGCTGCTGGTCGCCGACAGCCGACGGCCTGTCGGTGCTCACCGGCTGGGCGGCCGGCAAGTTCGACGCCGAGAAGATCGCCAAGACGGTCAAGGACTCGGGCATCGGCGACGCGCATCGACCACAAGAAGCTCGTGCATCCCCGGCCATGTGGCCGGCCTCTCGGGCGAGGCCGAAGAGGAGCTGCCTGGCTGGCAGATCATGGTGGGCCCGCGCGACGCCGTAGACATCCCCAACTACCTGAAGAACGTCTGGAGCGCGTGACCGCACGCATGAGTGATGCCCCCGCAGCACCTGCCCGGACCACGCTGGCCAAGGTGACCTTCGCTCCCTCCGGGGAGAGCATCGAGGTGCCGGCGGGCACCAGCCTGCTCGACGCCGCCATCTTGTGCGAGCTCGACCTGGCGGCGCCCTGCGCCGGGCAGGGCCGCTGCGGCCGCTGCCGGGTACGCGTGACTTCGGGTCAGGTGGAACGCCGCAGCAACGCCGGCTTGGAAACCGCCGAGATCCTGGCCGGCTGGGCGGTCGCCTGCCAGTCGTTCGTCGTGGGGCCGGTCGAGATCGAGGTACCCCCGCGGCGGCGTGAGACGGTGCGGCCGCACGGCCATGCCGTCGCCCAGCCCGAGTCTCTGCCGCTGAGCTGTGACTGGCGGCAGAACCCGGCGGTGCGCACCTTCGACGTAGACGTCGACCCGCCCTCGCTGGCCGACAACACGAGCGACTTCGACCGCCTGCGCCGAGCGCTCAGCCAGCAGCACGACGTGAAGGAGGTGCGCGCCGAGCTGCCCATGCTGCGCCGTCTGGGGCGCGACCTGCGCATGGCCAACTGGAAGGTCAGCGTGGCCCTCGAGATGCGCGACTGGATGCACGGCAGGTACCTGCCGCCGCGTCTCATCCGCATCTATCCGAGCGCGTTCGGGCTGAGCGTAATGGGTCTGGCCGTCGACTTGGGCACCACATCGGTGGTGGTCTACCTGGTCGACTTCGCCAGCGGGCGGGTGGTAGACACCGCGAGCGCCTACAACAAGCAGATCGCCTGCGGCGACGACGTGATCTCGCGCATCGTCTACGCCAAGCGCAAAGGCGGCCTGACGCGCCTGCAGCATCTCGCCGTCGAGACCATTAACGAGCTTCTCGACGAGCTCGAAGCGCGTAACCGCGTCGAGCTCTACGACATCCAGGAGGTCACGGTGGCCGGCAACACCACCATGACGCACCTTCTGCTCGGGTCTCGACCCGCGCTTTCTGCGGGAGGAGCCCTACATCCCCACCATCTCGGCGGCGCCGGCGCTGCTGGCCGGCGAGCTGGGCCTGCGCGCCAATCTGCTGGCCCGCGTGCACGTGATGCCCTCGGTAGGCAGTTACGTGGGCGGCGACATCACCGCGGGGGTGATCTCGTCGGGCATGTACGCGACCGAGAAGCTCACACTGTTCATCGACATCGGCACGAACGGCGAGATGGTGCTGGGCAACAAGGACTGGCTCCTCTCGTGTGCCTGCTCCGCCGGACCCGCCTTCGAGGGCGGCGGCGTGGGCCACGGCATGCGCGCCACGGCCGGCGCCATCGAAGACGTGTTCATCGACGAGACCACCTTGGAACCCACGTTTCGCACCGTCGACGACGCCCCGGCCGTAGGCATCTGCGGCAGCGGCCTCATCGACCTGCTCGGCGAGCTCTTCTTCACCGGCCTGGTCGACAAGTCGGGGCACATCGATCGCGAGGCTCCGAGCGATCGGGTGCGCGTGCGCGACAGTGTGGCGGAGTACGTCGTCTGCTGGGCGCGCGACGCCGGGGCCGAGCACGACATCGTCCTCACCGAGTCAGACATCACCGGTCTGATCCGCGCCAAGGCGGCGATCTACGCCGGTTTCGAGGTGCTCTGCCAGAGCGTGGGCATAGACCTCGCCGACGTGGAGCAGATCCTCATCGGGGGCGCTTTCGGCCAGTACATCAACGTGGAGAAGGCGATCCGCATAGGCCTGCTGCCCGACCAGCCCGTGGACCGTTTTCACTTTCTCGGCAACACCAGCGCCACCGGCGCCTACGCGGCCCTGCTCTGCGTCGATCTGCGCCAGAGTGTTCTCGACGTGGCCGCCAAGATGACGTATCTCGAGCTGAGCGCCGACAACACCTTCATGGACGCCTACACATCGGCGCTCTTCCTGCCGCACACCGACCTGGACCACTTTCCCAGCGTGCGTGACGCGCTGGCCCGCCGCCGCGACGGCCCGGCCCCGCGCCGCCAAGCACTAGCAAACGGAGGCTGACTGCATGACCACCACCATCGCCGTCGCCGGCAAGGGTGGCACCGGTAAGACCACCCTGGCCGGCTTGCTCATCCGCCGCCTGGTGGAAGACAAAGCCGGTCCCATCCTGGCGATCGACGCCGACCCGGCGAGCAACCTCAACACCGTCCTCGGGCTATCGCTGGAACGCACCGTAGGCGACGTGCGCGAGGAAACCAGCGAGAAGGCGCGCGCCAACCTGCTCGAGGCGGGTATCGCGAAGCGCGACCTGCTCGACTACGAGATCAACTCCAGCGTGGTCGAAGGGGTGGGCGTCGATCTGCTCGCCATGGGCCGCCCGGAGGGCCCCGGCTGTTACTGTGCCGCCAACAACATGCTGCGTGCCATCGTCGACACGATCGCCGACTCCTATCCGTGGGTGGTCATCGACAACGAGGCCGGTCTCGAGCACCTCTCCCGGCGCACCACCCGCGACGTCGACCTGCTGCTCATCGTGAGCGACGCCACCGTGCGGGGCATCACCACGGCGGGGCGCATCGCCGCGCTGCTCGACGAGCTCAACACCAAGGTGGGCAAGCACTACCTCGTCGTCAACCGCGCTGCCGGCGGGCTCTCGCCAGAGTTGCGTCGCGCCATCGTCGATCTCGACCTCGACCTGCTGGCGGTGCTCCCCGAAGATCCGCAGGTGGCCGCCTTCGACGCCACCGGCCGGCCCCTCATCGAGCTCCCCGCCGACGGACCCCTGGGAAAGTCTCTGGGGGAAGTAGCGGCGGCCGTTCTGCAGTCCCAGACACAGGCAAAGGAGGCCACGGGTGCTCATCATCGGTGAGAACATCCACATCATCGCGCCGCCGGTGAGGGAGGCGATCGAGTCTCGCGACGCACGTCTCATACAGGACCTCGCGAGGCGTCAGGTGGAGGCCGGCGCGGGCATCCTCGACCTCAACATCGGGCCCCAGAAGAAGCTCGGTCACGAGGTCATGCCCTGGATCGTGCAGGCGGTTCAGGAAGTGGCGCAGGTGCCGCTCAGCCTCGACACCACGAACTTTGCGGCCATGGAGGCCGGGCTGCAGGTGTGCGAGCGGCCGGCCATGCTCAATTCGGCGTCGGCCGACCCCGAGCGCCTGGACAGCGTCATGGGGCTGGCGGCCAAGTACGAGGCGCGCGTGATCGCCCTCACCATGGGCGTCGACGGTATTCCCACCACGGCCGACGGTCGCGCCGGCATAGCCATGGAGGCGCTGCTGCCGGCGGCCGAGGCCGCCGGCCTGCCCATCGAGAACGTGTACCTCGACCCCCTGGTGCTCACCGTCACCTGCAACCAGGACGTGGCCGGCGAGACGGTGGAGGCCATCCGCATGTTCAAGATGATGGCCGACCCGGCTCCCACCACGGTGGTCGGCCTCTCCAACATCTCCAACGGCTGCCCGCCCGAGACGCGACCGCTCATCAACCGCACCATGCTGGTGATGCTCATGGGTGCCGGGCTGGACAGCGCCATCGCCGACCCTCTCGATGCCGCCCAGAACGAGTTCATCCGGATCGTGGAGCGGCGCGACGAGACCACGCCGCTGGGCAAGCTCGTGGTGGCTCTCCACGACGCCAGCGCGGCCATGGAAGAGCTCGACGCAAGCCTCGTCGACGAGAGCGACCCGCAGCAGGTCGACCTGTACAAGACGTACCGGATGCTGCAGAACCAGGTTATCTACGCCGATTCCTACCTGCGCATCTAGCACGCCACGCAGCGGCGCGAAGACGGCGAGGGGCGCCGGGCCGGAAAGGCCGGTGCCCCTCGCGCCGTTCACGCCCCGGCGCCAGCCAGGCTAGCCACCGCAGGCGGGCTAACGTGTGGTGAGCCGCAGGCGCACCGCACTCTAGACCGTCGTCGTGCCTTCGTCGGCCGGCGGCGGCGTGTAGCTGCTCCACGGATCTGTTTTGTCTCCGCCCCAGCCGCAGCATGACCCGTCGCCCTTGAGCATCCTCCAGGCGAAGAAACCACCGGCGCCGGCGAGGACGAGCAGTACCAGGAAGGCGAACTTCTTCATGGGATCCCTCCTCCGTGTTTGCCGTGTCCATCTTACCCTGGTACGCGCGCCCGCGCTGTGTTCGCGTCCGTGCAACGCTCTTCTTGTGTGCCACCAGGGTAGGCTTCGGCGCGGTACCGGAGAGCGGACCTTGTCAGCGAGATAGACTGGTCCATAGTCTGAGCACAGGTGCGGTCTGGGCGGGCGTCGCACGTCTTAGGCGCGAAAGGAGGGCCGCTGTGGGGCCCATCGACCTGGTGAGAGAGCTGAGGCCACTCTACGGACCGTCGGCAAAGCATCCTGTCATCGTCGACGTGCCCGAGATGCGCTTTCTCATGCTCGACGGATGCGGCGACCCTAACACCTCCGCGGAGTATGAAGCGGCCATCGGAGCACTCTACTCCACGGCATATACCCTCAAGTTCACGCTCAAGAAGGCGGCGCCCGAACGCGACTTCAAGGTGCCACCGCTCGAGGGTCTGTGGTGGACGAATGCCGAGCGCCCTTCTCTCGACGCGGTCATGACCGGCCGCGATGCCTGGCGATGGACCATGATGGTCAGCCTTCCGTCCGCGGTGACGGCCGCCGAGGTGCTCGCCGCCACGGCAGCCGCGGCGCGCCGCCGCGACAACCCCTTGCTCTCCGCCGTGCGCCTCGAGACCTTTACCGAGGGACTCGCCGCGCAGATCATGCATGTGGGTCCGTACTCGGCCGAGATGCCTTCCATCGAACGGCTACACGCGTTCGTTGCAGAGCAAGGCTACGAGCTCACCGGCCGCCACCATGAGATCTACCTCGGCGACCCGCAGCGTACGGCGCCTGAACGGCTCAAGACTGTGGTACGCCACCCCGTGCGTTCCGCCAGTTGAGTCCCCTAATGTGGTGTAGAAGCTCCGGGCCGGAGTGCTGACGAAGCATCGGCCACCGGGAGCGTCCTAGAATCGTCGTTGTTCCGGCAAGAACAGTGACGAGAGGAGCACCACGATGGCCGACCACGACAGCATGAACGCGAGCGAGGCGGCGGGCAAGTTGCTGGCGAGCGCACACGCCGACGTGCTGCGCGAGGCAGTACGTCTGATGCTGATCGAGATCATGGAAGGCGAGGTCACCGAGCTCGCCGGCGGCGAGCGCTACGAGCGCTCCGCCGAGCGCGTCGCGCAGCGCAACGGCTACCGGGCTCGCCAGTGGGACACGCGCGTCGGCAGCCTCGAGCTGGCGATCCCGCGTCTGAGAAGCGGCAGCTATTTCCCGAGCTTCCTCGAGCCGCGGCGCAGAAGCGAGCAGGCCCTCGTCGCGGTCGTCGCCGAGGCCTACGTGAACGGCGTCAGTACGCGCAAGGTCGAGCGCCTCGTCGCCCAACTCGGCATCGAGAGCATGAGCCGCTCCACGGTGAGCCGCCTCTGCCGGGTCCTCGACGAACAGGTGCGGATCTTCCGCGAGCGGCCGTTGGAGGGCCGCTACCCCTACCTCTGGCTGGACGCCAAGCTGGAGCGCGTGCGCGAGGCCGGCGGCGTGCGCCACAAGGCACTCGTGGTCGCCTACGCGGTGCACGAGAACGGCTGCCGCGAGGTGATCGGCATCGACGTCGGCGAGGCCGAGACCGAGGCCTTCTGGCGCGAGTTCCTGCGCGGCCTCCTGGCCCGCGGCCTGGACGGCGTGCTGCTGTGCGTCTCCGATGCTCACGAAGGTCTGAAGAAGGCAATCGCCCAGGTGCTCGGCTGCCCTTGGCAGAGGTGCACCGTACACTTCCTGCGCGACATGCAGGGCCACGTGCAGCGCAGCCAGCAGCAGATGGTCGCGGCGGCGATCCGCCAGGTGTTCGCGGCCGAAGACGGGGCCGAGGCGCGGACGCGCCTGGCAAGCGTGGTCGCCAGCCTCGAGGCGGCGGCACCCAAGGTGGCCCTGCTGCTCGAGGCCGCCGAGGAGGAGCTGCTCGCCTTCATGAGCTTCCCCCGCGAACACTGGCCGAAGCTGCGCTCGACCAACCCGCTCGAGCGCCTCAACAAAGAGATCGCACGGCGCAGCGATGTGGTCGGCATCTACCCCAACGACGAGAGCCTGATCCGCCTCGCCGGCGCTTTGCTGCTGGAACAAAATGACGAATGGCTCGTGGGGCGGCGCTACCTCTCGGCGGAATCGCTCGCCGGGCTCTACACCGGGCAGCCGGCCAACGGGCCCCAGCGACCGGCCTCGCCGACACGGGAGGTGGTGCTGCTCACCACCTGATGACCTGACGACGATCAGGAACTACACCACACAAAGGGACTTGACCGTTCCGCCGCGCACTAGGCGCCGCACGGCACCGGCCCGAGACCGCCGCGCGCGGGACGGGCCACGCCCGGACCCGCCACACCAGGACCAGTCCGCGGCGCGCCAGACCCTGATGGCCAAGACCGTCTCCGAGCGGTACACTGTGTGACCGGCGTGCGCACGGCGCCCTTTCAAGCGCGGAGAAGTGGCCGAGTGGCTGAAGGCAACCGCCTGCTAAGCGGTTAAGGGTGTCAAGCTCCTTCCCGGGTTCGAATCCCGGCTTCTCCGCCAGCCTCTCCCCCGCCGGGCCGGCGACCCTTTGCGGCGGCGCGGACGGCTCGCTCGCCGGCCGCTCCCCGGCCGTGAGACGACGGTTCTCCTCGCATCCGGTTTTCGGGTATACTCTCCATCCGTTGCGCACGTAGCTCAGTTGGATCAGAGCGTCGGTCTACGGAACCGAAGGCCGCAGGTTCGAGTCCTGCCGTGCGCACCAGCGATTTGCAGGAGTTTTTCCTCGCTCTGACACGATCTCAGCCATCCCCCAACGTATTTGGGCTCCGTTTGGGCACCGATCCCGGCGACGCCGCCTTCTCTGGGCCCGCCAGCGCGGTCGTCATGGCCTCGTTCCAGCGCTCGGCGGCATCCTCCTGTAAGCCAGCCGTCACGTGGCTGTAGAGATCCATCGTAATGCCGGTACTGGCGTGGCCGAGGCGCTCTTGGACGACCTTCGGATGCGCACCCTGGCGCAGGAGCTGCGTGGCGTGAGTGTGTGGCAAGTCATGGAAGCGACACTGCAGCGCCCGAGACCCTCGGCGAGCCCGAATCGCGAACCGCGGCGTGCTTGTGGCTACAAGCCGGTGCGCTGCCCAGCTCTTCGCCACCGACGTCTATGGGGACGCGGCGTCGTCTATGGGTTTACGCCTCTGTGGGTGCGTCAGGCGGCGTCGGCTCACCTGGAGGCATCTCACCTGCCGGCGTCTCCGGTTGCAGCGGCGCCGTGATGGCCGCTTCCTCGGGGCCATCCGCAGCATGAAGCTGCCGGTGCCACTCCGTGAACTTCTGCCACTCCACGAACTGCTCATACTGCCGGTCGTGCGGCCCGGGCGCGTCAGGTGTTGGGGTGAGAGCGCTGGCCACGGCGGTCGAGCGTCGCTGTGGGCCGACGGCGTAGACGATCAGCGCGCCGGCACCGCCAGCGATGAGCAGGGCGAGCAGCAGGCTCGCACCGGGGAAGGCGACCCCGACGACCTGCCTGACGACCTGGCTGCTCGGCAGCTGCCCCAGGGGGCCGACCAGACGTCCCGGTGCGATCGGCAGCAGGGGGTTGAGCCGGCCTAGCGGACTGACTTGGCTGACGAAGCTGGTCGCCTGGCCGACTCGGGCCTACCTTCAGGCTATCGGTGAGCGCCCAGAATCCTTGAGAGCCCTGCCAAAGTCAAACCCAAGGTCATAGCGAAAGGCTCCATCCTGGCGCCGCGGGCTTCGCTGCCCTCGGCGAAGGGCAAAGACTGCGCCGGCTCTTTGGCAGGGAGCTGGTTTCCAACACGTTGCTAGGGGCGTGGCCGCTGGGCTGCTGGTCGGGGAGGCACCGGGCGCCCTCAGAGCTCCTGCCTGCGGCGCACCGCCTCGGTGATGGCGGCAACGGTGGCGGCTGGATCTTCCACCTCGACGACCAGCTTCGCGTAGCGCTCATCTTGCAAGCTCAGTGCGATCGCCTTCTCCGGCCTGTGCACGTCCCAGAACACGCGCTCGCCGTGCTCGTAAAAGGTCCCAGCGGTGATGAGGCCGGGCACCTGCGTGCCCGGAGCCCGCATGCCGTGGTACCAGCGCCGAGCTTCCTCTTCGTCTGGGGAGGCGCCGATCACGTGCTCGAGCGGCACACGCAGCTGGCTCTTCAAAGCGAAGATGCGGTCGGCGCCGGTGACATGCACGATCAGATCGCTGGCGGTGAGCTCGATCTCAGCCACAGGAGTTTCCTTTCTCGAGGCGTGCGCGACCCAAGTATGTGCAGGTGCGACCGGCGCTGGCAAGGTAGTGTGCGGCACGCCGCTGGCAGTGCCACGAAGGCTTCACAACGCTGTGCGGTTCCTTAACAGCGCCTTCACGCCCTGTGCAGCACTGCTTCCAGCTGCACAGGCAAGACCTGTGCGCTCGCGCCGTAGAGGCAGAGGTCAGACTCCCGTCATGTCAACGACCCCGCCTGGGCGCGCGGCTCGGGGGGTTAGAGGCGGTGATCAGGGTCGGCCCAACGACAGAGGTTTTGCAGTTCCACGAGTGCGTATACGGGCGTCTCGCTCGTCCAGTATGGGTCTCGGAAAGCGCCTGCTAATCGGTCACTTTCCTCGCCTGTCGGTTATGTCGCGTCTCGGTTAATAGCGACGCCGAAGGCACGTCCCGCGGGCAAATACGCGGGCAACGGCGCGGGCGGAAACAGCCCAGACGAACGCAGAGGCTGATCAACGCCGTTGTGGCATCGCCGACGGGCCGCTGGAGTCAGACGGGAGGTGACCTCACCGAGAGGTGGTGATCAGGCCAGCCAGCGAGGGGCCGTCCAAGGGGCGGCCCTTTTGCCGAACGGGGCGGTAGTACACTGGAGATGCCGATCGAGGGGGGAGCCGTGAGAGAACACCCGAGATGGGACGTGCTGAAGCCCAGCACCAGGTGGTGCTGGCCGGCCGGTCCGCGCGAGGTCAGTCTCCCCGGTGGAAGCTTTGGCGCCCTGGCGCTGGCCCTCGTCACCGCGGACGCCGCTGCACTGTCCTACACGAGATGGGGATACGCCTTAAGTTGGTCGGATCTGCCGCCTCGACAGGAGGACGAGAACGCCGTTCGGGCCATACGCGAATACAAGCTGACCAACCAGTACCAGAACCGCGCCGGGATGGTGCCAGACGATCAGACAACTGCGCCCTGCCCGTTCGTCACGGTGGCAACGCTGTCCCGCGAGGATCAAGGAGTCGACCTGTCGGACGTCGGCAGAAGGACCCTGCGAGACGCCATCTGGAGGCTACTGGATGAGGCCGGCGCGGCGCTGGACGCGATCGGCTGAGGGTCAGTGGCCAGGCGCTGGCCAGCGAGCGGCCGTTCGAGGGTGCGGCCCTTCTGCTGCCTGTGGCTGTGGAGTGTGGGTGCGGCCTTGTCGCATCGGGCGGGTTGCTGTCGTGAGCCAGGCGAACGGGGGTCGCAGTCGGGACGCTGGTAGTCTTTCGCGCTTGCGCGCTTGCAGGACTGGGCTCGCTGGGTCAGGTCACAAGGAGCGCCGCGACGACCGGCGAGAAGATCGCGCCTCCGGCGCGCCGCGCGCCGGAGGCTACCATGCCGCCAAGGCCGCCGCGTCACATCATGAAGTCGGACGGCGGGCGCTTCTTGCGCACCTTGCCGGCGCGGACGAGGTCGTGAAGCGCCGCCCCCGTCTCTGCGATCGGCGCGTTCGGGTCGTAGCGGTGGATCTCGTAGAGGTCGATGTAGTCTGTGCCGAGCCGTCGCAGGCTCTCCTCGCCCTGGGCGAAGATGGCGGTGCGCGAGAGCCCCGCGCCCTTGGGCCCGGGGCCCCTGCGCCCGTCCGCCGCGCTGCGGATCGCCGAAGCTCATGCAGCAAGGACCACCCGCGACACCTCGAGACCCGAACGTCCCGCGCGCACATAGCCCATGAGTTCTCCCGCTGCTGTTGTGGCCTTGGCCAGGCTGGGCTTCCTGTTCCCTGTCGGCGGGACGTCAACCGCGGGCCCGCTGCCACGCTGAGACAGGCCTGCCTTATGTAGAACCGGCGCGGTGCTGGGTCATGCCTTTGCCCGGCGGCGCTCCGCCGCGGCGGCGGGGAAGGGCCGTAGCCGCATGGGCGGCAAAGCCGAGGGCGGCCCGCGGCAGTCGCTGCGCCTGCTCGATCACCTCTTCGAGGGCGCCCGCAAACCATTCCACGTCGCTCTCGTTGAGGACCAGCGGCGGCAGGCCCTTGAGAACGTTGAGCGAGTGGTTCGCCACCTGGCTCAGGATATGGTGCTCGCGAAAGAGGGGACCGATCACGAACTGCGTGAAGATGCCCGCCTGGCGCGCCTCGAGGAAGCGCCACAGGTACGAGCCGCGGCGCGGCTCGCCGAACTCGATCGCCCACATGAGCCCGAGGCCGCGCACCTCCTTGACCACGTCGAAGGCCTCGACGAGCGGCCGCGTGCGGGCCAGGAGATGATCGCCCAGGCGGGCGCTTCGCGCGACGAGATCGTGAGCCTGGAGCTCCGCCAGGGTGGCGAGCCCGGCGGCCATCGCCATGTCACCCGGCGCGAAGGTCGAACCGTGCGAGGTGGCGTGCTCGAGGGTATCGAAGACGGCCTCGTGGATCGAGGAGCGCAGCAAGAGGGCACCGACCGGCACGTAGCCGCCCGACAGTGACTTGGCGACGGTGAGCATGTCGGGCTCGAGGGCCCAGTTCTCGCTGGCGAAGAGGCGTCCGGTGCGGCCCAGGCCGGTCTGCACCTCGTCGACGCAGAAGAGCGTTCCATAGCGGCGGCAGAGGCGCTGCGCGCCGGGCAGGTAGCCGGGATCGGGCAGTACGACACCCTGTCCCTGCACCGGCTCGGTGAGGAAGACGGCCACGTCCTCGCGCGCCAGCTCGCGTTCGAGCGCCTCGAGGTCGTTGAACGGCACCCATGAGACGCTCCCCAGCAGGGGGCCGAAGCGGGCGCGCTGCGCGGCGCTGCCGTTCACCGAAAGCGCCCCCAGGGTAAGGCCGTGGAAACCGTTCTCGACGGCAACCACGCGCGGCCGCTTGGCGGCGGCGCGCGCCAGCTTGACCGCCGCTTCGATCGCCTCTGCACCGCTGTTGACGAAGAGGACCCGGTCGGTGGACGAGGGGGCCACCCGCACCAGCGCCTCTGCCAGCAAACCCGGCAGGTCGGAGAGTCCGAGTTGCGGCAGGCTCGGGGTCTGCAGCGCCAGCAGGTCCGCGAGGGCCCGGCGCACGACGGCGTTGTTGCGCCCCACGTTGTACATGCCGAAGCCGCCCAGCCAGTCGAGGTACTTGGTGCCCTCGCGGTCGTAGAGGTAGGCTCCCTCGGCGCGCGCCCACTCACGGTCGAAGCCGAGGATCCTCAGGATCTGTACGAAGCGCGGGTTCGAGTGGCGCGCGTAGAGGTCGAGGCCCTCGCCGGCGCGCGCGGCGAGCAGGTCTCTCAGGCTGAACTCGTCCACCGCATTGCCACCTCCACTCCGGTGTCTTGAAAAGGATACCCGGCGCAGAACCCGGTGGAGTGTTGAGGCGGCCAACGGCGCCCCAGGGCGCTGGCCGGGAAGGATGGTCCGCGAGATGGACGTGGCCGGACGCACAGCACTCGTCACCGGAGCCTCGCTGGGCATCGGACGCGCCAGCGCGATCGCCCTGGCCGAGCGTGGGGCGTGCGTCAAGGCCACCGGCCTTGAAGCGCAGCCCCTGCGCGAGCTGGTCTCCGTCTGCGGGGCTGAGGTGCTGGCCGCCGACCTCAGCGTTCCGGAGGAGCTCGAGCGGCTGCTCGCCTGGGCGGGTCCCGTCGACCTGCTCGTCAACGTCGCCGGCTTCGGGCGCTACGAGGCGCTTGCGCAGATCGATCACGCCGCCGCGCTGCAGATGCTGGCGCTCAACCTGGCCGCGCCCATCCGCCTGACGGCAGCGCTCGCCCCAGGGATGGCCACACGTGGCCGCGGGCACATCGTCAACGTGGTTTCCATCGCCGGCGCGCTCGGCGTCGCCCACGAGGCGGTCTACTCGGCGACCAAGGGCGGGTTGATCGCCTTCTCGGAGAGCGTGCGCTACGAGCTGGCCGGCAGCGGTGTGAGCGTCACCGTGGTCGTGCCGGCGGCCGTCGCCACGTCGTTCTTCGCGCGCTCCGGTCATCCCTACACGCGGCGCTTCCCGCGGCCGGTCGAACCGGCGAGAGTCGCGGCGAGGCTTGTTGCGGCCGTCGAACACGACGAGCCCGAGGTGTTCGTGCCGCGCTGGATGGTCGTGCCGGTGCGCCTGCACGGCGCACTGCCGGGCGCGTTTCGCCAGCTCGCGGCGCGGTCGATGCGCCGGTAGAAGGGCAGCCACGCGGGCCCACCAGACCGGCCGCGTAGCCGAAGCGCAGATCCTCAGCGCGCCGCAGAGCGCTCGCCGGTAAGCTGTCGAGCCTAACGCGGATCACCGCTATCTTCTGGAGCGATGTGTGCGACTGCCCAGGTGGTGCTGCGCCGCTGCCGCTCCGCGGGTCGAGCTGAGCGAGTCACGCTCCCCTAGCGCTCGATCTCGCCCAGCGCTTGGCTGACGTCAGCGTCATCCGGGCGATCAGCGCCGAAGCCAGCATCACCACGCCGGCCACCAGCAACGAGATGGAGAGCCCGCTACGGAAGGCGCCGTAGGCGGCGTCGATGACGGGGGCACGATGCTGGTGTGGTCCGCCCTGCTCCTCCTGCGCCCGAGGATGACCAGCGGCCACACGACCACGCCGCTGCCGAGTGCGACGTAGAAGCCTGTCGGCCCCCACAGCCAAAGGAAGACGAGCGTCGCCACGACGCCGATGACGCCTAGCGCGCTGTAGGTGCGCTGCGGCGCCTTCCAGTCGTTCGCAGCCTTCCTTATGCTCCGTGATGGTTCGCGCTCGTGGTCTTTCGCTGAACGCACGTGTCCCCCTCGTATCTCGCGTCGTGGTAAGACCAGACTGCCACCGGCCGTCCGATCCGGCTGGGCGCGGGCAAGCGCGCGGCGCCGACACCGTGGGCGGCCACAGGCGCGTCGAGTCGTGCGTACCGCCCGGATCCGTGAGCCCGCCTTCACGCCAAGTCACGCACACCCGCGTGCCGTTCACTGCGAACGCGGGCCCCGGCCCGCGACGCTCCGGGTGCGCCGCAGCGCCGGCAGGTGCACGACCTCGTCGCGGCTCTGGCCGGGCAGCCGCATGATCACGTAGTAGGGCTGCATCTGGCCGCTGGCGCCGCTCAGCGAGGTGCCGGTGGGGATCGCCCACTGGTTGTTCTTGCTGTAGAGCACGTCGGGCTGGGTGACGTGATAGGTGGTGAACATCTGAGCCTGTACCCCGAAGAGGTCCTGCGGGTAGCGGATGTGGGCGAGCAGCGCCGGCGGCATGCTCGCAAGCGGCGTGAACATGCCCGGGAAGATCTTCTCGTAGGTGCGGATGATGGGATCCGACCCGGGCCCTCAGCTCGATCACATATCCAACAGCTGAACTGGGCAGATTGTGAGATGCCTTGTGACGCACCGCGGGTGGCGACCGCGATAACTCAGACCAAGGTGGTGGCAGATGGCAGATGCAGCAATCGAGGTGCAGGGGCTCGTGAAGACCTACCCGCGCGGGGTGCGCGCACTCGACGGGGTCAGCTTCACCGTCGAGACCGGCAGCGTCTTCGGCCTGCTCGGGCCCAACGGCGCCGGCAAGTCGACGACCGTCAAGATCCTCACGACCCTCTCACGGCCCGACCAGGGCACGGCGTCAGTGGCGGGCCTCAACGTGCTGCGCCATCCCGACCGCGTGCGCCGCGCGATCGGCTGCGTCGCGCAGAGCTCGGCCGTCGACGTGAACGCCAGCGGGCGCGAGAACCTGCTGCTCCAGGGCCGCCTCTACGACATGGCCGGCCGCGCCCTCGAAGCGCGTGTCGACACGCTGCTCGAGCGCTTCGGTCTCGCTGAGGCGGCGGGTCGCGTGACACGCACCTACTCGGGCGGCATGCAGCGCAAGCTCGACGTCGCCCTGGGCCTCGTGCACCGCCCCGCGGTGCTGTTCCTGGACGAGCCCACCACCGGCCTCGACCCCGAGGCGCGCGCCGACATGTGGGGCGAGATCGAACGCCTCGCCGCCGAGGAGGGGCTCACCATCCTGCTCACCACGCACTACCTCGAGGAGGCCGACCGCCTGGCGCGCCGCCTGGCGATTGTCGACCAGGGCAGGATCGTGGCGCAGGGCACTCCGAACGAGCTGAAGAGCGAGCTGCGCGGCGACGGTGTGCACATCGAGCTCGAGGCACCGCCACCCGACGGGCGCGTGGCCGCAGCGCTTTCGCCGCTTCCCACCGTGCATGACCTGATCTTCGAGCACGGCCGCCTGCTGCACGCACGCGCCGAGGACGGCGCCCGCGCCGTGCCCGTCATGCTGCAAGCGCTCGAGGCGGAGGGCCTCGCGGTGTCCTCGGTCACCGTGTCGCGCCCCTCGCTCGACGACGTCTACCTGCGCTACACCGGCCGGCGCTTTGCCGAGGCCGACTCATCTCAGGAGGTGAACCGATGAGAGCCCTGCGCCACACCCTCTACCTGACAGTCCGGCAGCTGCGCAACTTCCTGCGCCAGCCCTGGTATGTCGCCCTCACATTAGCGCAGCCGATCATCTGGCTACTGTTGTTCGGCGCCCTCTTCAAGAAGGTCGTCGAGATCCCCGGCTTCGCGACCACCTCCTACATCACCTTCCTCACACCCGGTGTAGTCGTGATGAGCGCCATGTTCGCCGGCGGCTGGAGCGGCATGGGCGTGATCGACGACCTCGACCGCGGCGTCATGGACCGCTTGCTTGTGGCGCCGACCAGCCGCGGCGCCGTCATGCTGGGGCGCATCGCGCCGCAGGTGCTGACCACCCTCATTCAGACGCTCATCATCATCGTGCTCGCCCTGCTCGTCGGCGGGCACTTCGCCGGCGGCGTCGGCGGCGGCGTCATGCTGATCGTGGTCTCGGCCCTGCTCTCGGTCAGCTTCGGCTCGCTCTCCAACGGGCTCGCCCTGTTGCTGCGCCGCGAGGAGTCGGTGATCGCCGCCGTCAACTTCGTGCTGCTGCCCTTGACCTTCCTTTCGTCGGCATTCCTGCAGCAGAACCTGGCGCCCCAGTGGATCCAGGACATCGCCCGCTACAACCCGGCCAACTGGGCCATCGTCGCGGGCCGCACGGCCCTCACGAGTGGTGCCTCCTCCAGCACCGTAGTCATGCACACCCTCTACCTGCTGGCCTTCGCGATCGTCTGTACGTGGCTCGCGACGCGCGCGTTCAGCGCCTATCAGCGCTCGGTCTAGAGGAGACACGTGCAATAACCCGACTGGATGGAGGTCGTGAACAAGGTCGTGGAGCTCTGCTTGATCGGGCGGTACCATGGTTGAAAAGCGTGGCGGGCAGACCGGATCGACTGGGGTATCCGTGACTCACGCGCGAGGAGGTTCGAAGATGGCCCGCATGCGCATCCTCATCACGGCGGCCGGCGTCGAGATGACCGCTGAGCTCAATGACTCGGCCACGTCGGCTGCACTCTGGCACGCCCTGCCGTTAGAGAGTTCGGCGCAGACGTGGGGTGCCGAGGTGTACTTCTCAGTCCCCGTAGAGCGCGGCGAGGAAGACCCGCAGGCAACCGTTGCCTCGGGCGCGGTGGGCTACTGGCCTCCCGGCAAGGCCGTGTGCCTGTTCTTCGGCCAGCAGCCGGTGAGCCCCGTGAACCTCGTCGGCATGCTGATCGGTGATCCGAGCGTCCTTGAGGCCGTGCGCGACGGCCACGTCGTGCGCCTCGAGCGCCTGGAAGACTGAACTTTGCGCGGCCAGCTGCGCACCCGAGCCGAGAGCAAGTGGGACGCAGGTCGGGCGCGTGCGCGACCTCGTTAGCAGCGTTGGCACACACGATACGCGAAGCATTTGGGCGCCATTTGGGCACCAAGAGGTGCACAACGGCTGGCGACGGTCGGCGGCGCCTGGCAGGGCGGTGCCATAATAGTGCCTGCACAGGTGGCATCTTTCGGCAATCGCCGGCAGTGCTTGGTAACGCCTGCTAAGGCGCTAGAACGAACTACGGAACCGAAGGCCGCACGTTCGAGTCCTGCCGTGCGCACCAAGCGTTGTCACCTTTCCGGGGCTTCTCTCAGGTGCTGCGATGAAGAGCGCTGCGAGGTTGGGCTACATCTTGCTGGGCTGACGAGGTCTCCTTCACGGCGCACTTTTGCTTGTCAGAGCTGTCCCCACAAGGTGCCGCCCATAGGTTGCTCTGAACCGACGCACTGGCGGGCTCTCGTTGTCCATGTAGTCCTCGAAATGGAGTTCAGTGAGACTAGCCCCCCTGAAGACTGCCATCTCTTGTCGTGTGAGCGGCCAGGGCATCGTGCCCTCCGCCTCACCGGGCTCTCGTCCTCTGGCAATCACAAGCAGTGTCCCGTTTGGGGCGACGAAGTCCGCCACGCGGCGCGTGGCTTCGTCTCGGAGCTGCGAAGGCAGGACTTGTAGCGTGTAGGACTCGAGCACGAAGTCGAAGGCCTGCGCCCATTCGTCTGGAGGCCGCAGGAGATCCGCAACAGAGTAGCGCACGGAAGATCTCGGGAACCGTCGGCGACACCACGAGATGGCCGTGGGAGAGATGTCGAACGCGGTCGTGACGAATCCCCGACGGGAGAGTTCCTCGGCATCGTCACCCAAGCCGCAGCCGATCTTGAGAGCCTTGCGTCCCGAACCGGCCACACCCTGCTGGTCAAGCCAACGTACGAGATTGGGATTGGGCGCCAGATCGGCCCAGGGAATGATCGACGAGTCGCCTCCCGCCGTGGCGTACAGGACCTCGAACCAACCCATTGGGTTTCCACCGGCTACGTATCGCCGGGCCAGTTCTCTGGCCGCTGCCCTGCCATGATCGGTCATCTTGTCGTTCGCCTAGTCACTGCGCATGAGCTGACGCGGCCGCCCCGCCGCCGTGTGGCAGACCTTGGGGCGTCTCACGTTACGCGCTTGTTAGCCTGATTCGACGTCGTCGTCGCGGTCGGCCAGGATGAGGCGGCACTCCTCGCGCAACACGGGCACCTCATCGTCGGCGATTGCCCAGACAACGGCATCATTGATCGATGGGTATTCGTGGGCGAGTTGGTTGCGAAAGTCGACAATACGCCGGGCATGCGAGACGCGGCCTGACAGGGAGGGCTCCAGTCGCGTGAGTGATGCCACAGCCTCGCCGATAAGGATGAACTCGCGTTCGACCGCCGCGCGAATGGAACGCGTCGCACGGTAGGTGTCGATGTCAACGCCAACCAGATAGCTCTCTATCGCATCGCATGCCTCGACGATGTCGGCCAGGTATGCGAATGGGCTACGCGGCATAGAACTGCTGCTTCGTGCGCTCGATCTCGCGGGCGATGACGCGATTCTTGACGGCGTCGGCCATCACGAGGTCGAGCTTTGTCCCGAGCAGATCGCGGAGGCCGTCCAGCAGCTCGAAGTAAGCGTCGGCCAGCGCGTGGGGCTCCATGGGCTGAAACTCCACGAGCAGGTCAACGTCGCTCTCACCGGGACGGTAGTCGTCACGAAGGGCGGAGCCGAAGACGTCGAGGCGCGCCACTCTGAAGCGGGCACAGAGTTCGGCAATCGCCTGCTGATTGTCGCGCAGCACGTCGACCATGAAGAACACCTCCACGAACATGCTACCCGGTCGGGGCACCAGAGACCACGGCGACAATTGCTGGAGATCGGCGTCAGTCGAGCGCCGGCGTGCTGCGCGACTCGCAACAGCGACGAGTCAGGAATCGTTGCAGCTCGAATCACAGGCTGGGGATCTGTCCAGCTAGGTCTGCAGTCTGCTTGGCGAACTACAGCGCATCGAAGAGCAGTCGCAACTCGCGCCGAAGCGGTCTATGTGGCCAAGAGTGGGCCGGCGAGGGCCGGGGTATGAGCGAATCGAGGCCCGGTATCGGCTGGTCGGTGACTGCGGCTGAGGAAGCGTCTGATGATACGGTTGAAGAGAGCATACGAGCCGGCGGCGCCCAGTGACGGGCGGCGCGTGCTCGTCGAGCGGCTCTGGCCACGCGGGGTCAGCAAGGAGAAAGCGGGCCTCGATCTGTGGCTCAAAGAGGTTGCGCCGAGCCCTGAGCTGCGGAAGTGGTTCGGGCACGACGCCGCTAAGTGGCCGGAGTTCCAGCGCCGTTACCGCGAGGAGTTGCACCATCGACCACAAGAGGTGGCGCAGCTGGCGACGCTGGTGTGCCAGGGGCCCGTGACGTTTGTGTACGGGTCGAGGGACGAGACACACAACGCCGCGATCGTACTGAAGGCCTACCTCGAGGGTCGAGAGAGCGGGAAGCGAGCCGCTTGAGGCGGCGCGCCCGTCGCCGCGGCTCGGACCTTGAGAGCGCGTGAGATGGAATCCGCGCTCCGTCTCTTCACACTGCATCCGCGGCCGCCGTTCAGGCTCGACTTCACGGTCTTTGCGCTGCGGCGCAACGTCGTCAATGTCGTCGACCGCTGGGAGGCGCCACTGTACCGACGCCTCTTCGTCTTCGACGGGCGTCCCGTAGAGGTGGTAGTCCAGCAGACCGCGCCGCCCGACACTCCTGAGCTCGCCGTGTCACTGACCGGGCGGAACGCCGGACGTAAGCTCGACGAAGACGTGACGACATCGGCGGCCAGAACAAGCTACAGCGCCTGCTCGACTTGCCGCAGCGTCCCGACGCTGACGAGACGGCAAGCATCCTCGAGCGGTGGCGTCCATGCCAGGGCCTCGTCTACTTCTACCTTCTTCTCGACAGCCTCTCGCGGAAGGGGCACCAGGCACGCTAGGAGCTTGGACTCCACCGTCTTCTACACCCGCGAGCATCGCTTGGTCGCGGCCCGCGTTGTTGGTTACCGGCCGGTCCTCCGCTCCAGCTCTTCTGGGTAGCGGTCTCCTTGTATGGTGATATGTGACGCGGCGCCTTCGATCTCCCGCACGTCGTCGGGCGTGAGCTCGACCTCAGCTGCGCCGAGGTTCTCGTCGAGTCGTGCGACCTTCGTCGTGCCCGGGATAGGCACGATCCACGGCTTCTGGGCGAGCAGCCAGGCGAGCGCGATCTGCGCCGGCGTCGCGCCTTTCTCGTCGGCGATCTTGGTGAGCAGGTCGACCAGGGCGCGGTTCGCCGTGCGGGCCTTAGGCGTGAAGCGGGGGACGATCTGGCGGAAGTCGTCCTTCGCGAAGGTCGTGTTCTCGTCGATCTTCCCCGTCAGGAAGCCCTTGCCGAGGGGGCTGAAGGGAACGAAGCCGATGCCGAGCTCTTCGAGGGTCGGCAGCAGCTCCTCTTCCGGGCGCCGCCACCAGAGCGAGTACTCGCTCTGCACGGCGGTCACGGGCTGGACGGCGTGGGCGCGACGGATGGTCTGCACGCCGGGCTCGGAGAGGCCGAAGTGCTTGACCTTGCCCTCCTCGATCAACTCCTTGACTGCGCCGGCGACCTCCTCGATCGGCACGTCCGGGTCGACGCGATGCTGGTAGAAGAGGTCGATGGCGTCGACCTTGAGCCGCTTGAGCGAGGCCTCAGCCACTTGCTTGATGTGCTCGGGCCGGCTGTCCAGACCCCCCTGGCCCGCCTCCGTGCCCGGGTCGAAGCTGAACCCGAACTTGGTGGCAATCGCGACCTGGCCACGGAACGGTGCGAGGGCTTCGCCGACGAGCTCCTCGTTCGTGAACGGGCCGTAGGCCTCGGCGGTGTCGAAGAACGTGACGCCGCGGTCGACGGCCGTGCGCATGAGGGAGATCATCCCCTGCTTCTCGGGGGGCGGACCATAGGCGAAGCTCATGCCCATGCAGCCGAGCCCGAGGGCCGAGACTTTGAGATCGCCGGTTCCAAGTCTGCGCTGCTGCATCGTCTCTCCTTTGAAGTACTGGTAGCGCGTCCGTTGCCCTAGAGCGTTTGGCGCGTCGGCCGGAACACGATCTCGTTCACGTCGACGTCGTCCGGCTGGCTGATCGCGAAGGCGACCGCCCGCGCGAACGAGGCGGCGGGGATGGCGACCTCCTCGTAGAAGTCGTGCATGCCCTTGCAGACGTCTGCCTCGGTGACGCTGTCGGGCAGCTCCGTCGCCACGGCGCCCGGCGAGATCACCGTGGTGCGGATGTTGTAGGGCTTCACCCGGTCTGCACGGCGAGCGCCTTGCCGCCATCGCTGCTCAGCTCGTCGGCCAGGGCCTGGATGCGGCCGACGCGCCGCGCGCCGAGCACGACGGTCGCGCCCTGCTCGTAGAGTTGCCGGGCGGTGGCCTCGCCCAGTCCGCTGCTCGCGCCGGTGATGACGACGACCTTGCCTTCGATGTTGGTACTCATGAGGCTGAGATTCCTTTCAATCGAGTTCGTGAAAGCCACACCGGCATCTGTCAGCGGCATGGGTCTAGACTACCCATTCTTTGCACATGGCCTTGGAGGAGGAGCCGCTCCTCGGGCTGGCGATCGGCGTCGACCCTATCCTTGTCGGCGAGCTGCTGCTCGAGATGGGCCATGCGGCGCACGACGAGCCATCGTCGTACGTCAGTTCCACGGCCTTCAATGAGGAGGTCGTGGACGCGGCGGTTCGCCTGGCGGAGACGCTCGGTTCACCCGCCGACTGCCGGATCCTCGGGCCGCAGATCGTACGGGAGATCGTCTACCGGGTGCTGACCGGCTAGCAGGGCGACGTGCTGAAGCTGCTGGTCTCGAACCAGAGTCGTCACGGCCAGATCGCGCGCGTGCCGAGGCGGATCCACACGGACTATGCTGATGACCTCGACGTTGGGTCGCTCGCTCGCGAAGCGAACATGGGGGTCTCAACGTTCCACAACGCATTTCGGGACGCCACCGCCAGTTCGCCGCTGCAGTACCTGAAGAGCATCGCGCTCGGCGTGAAGGCCGGCGGAGCGTCGTCGCGAGACGCCTTCATCGCGCTCGGCGTGCTGGTCGTCTGGGTCACCGTCGGTGCGGCCTGGGTGAGGCTGAACCCCCGGATGCACGGGGTGCGACTCCTCGCCGACGTCGCCCCGCGGGGTGGCCACAGGCGACGGAGCAGACCGCGGCGTGAGCCCAAGAGCCACGCCCGGCCACACGGCAGTGCTCGGGTGCGCGGGACCGGCTCGGAGCTTCGCTCCGAGCCGTCCTACGACGACCCACAGCGGATCGTACGGTCCACGATGGGTTCAGTCTGCCGTCAACTTCGGGCATGATGCGCACATGAGCGACCTTCACTTTCCGAGGCACGACTACTACATGCGCCTGGCACTGCGAGAGGCGCAGCGCGCCAGCGAGCACGGCGACGTGCCGGTGGGCGCCGTAATTGTGCTCGACGGCGAGGTCATCGCCAGCGGCGCCAACGAGCGCGAGCTGCGCCACAGCCCTCTGGCACACGCCGAGATGATCGCCATCGAGACGGCCGCCCGGCGCATGGGTAGCTGGCGCCTGCTGAACACCGTACTCTACGTGACCATGGAGCCCTGCCCCATGTGCGCGGGAGCGATCGTGCAAGCCCGCATCCCGCACCTCGTGTACGGCGCCCCCGACGAGAAGGCGGGCGCCGCCGGTAGCCTCTACAACGTCTGCCAGGACGATCGTCTCAACCACTGCCTGGAGATCACCAGCGGCGTGCTGGCCGAGGAATCGGTCGCCCTGCTGCAGGGGTTCTTTCAGACCCGTCGCTGACTCATCCGGCGCAGCGACGTAACAAGCGAGGAGTACGCCATGAACAGCGACGAGCTGGCCGCCAAGACGCGACGCCTCATGCCACGGGTGCGCGCCGACCTGGAACGTCTGGTGCGCCTGCCCTCAGTGGCTTTTGAAGGCTTCCCCGACGAGCCCGTGCGGCAGGCCGGCGCGGCGGTGGCCGAGCTGTTCACGGCGGCCGGACTGCCGGAGGTGCGCCGCCTGGAGATTCCGGGCGCGCCGCCGGCCGTGTATGCCGCCCGGCCGGCGCTGCCGGGCGCGCCCACCGTGCTGCTCTACGCCCACTACGACGTGCAGCCCGCCGGCGAAGCCTCGGCCTGGATCAGCCCTCCCTTTGAGCCCAGCGAACGCGCCGGGCGCCTCTACGGACGCGGCGCCGCCGACGACAAGTCGGGAGTGGTGATGCACGGCGGTGCGCTCCTCGCCCTGGGCAAAGCGTGCCCGGTGGGCATCAAGGTGCTGGTCGAGGGCCAGGAGGAGACCGGCGGCGACGGCCTCGAGCAGTTCGTGCAAGCGCATGCCGATCTGGTGAAGGCCGACGCCATCGTGATCGCCGATGCCGGCAACCACAGTCTGGGTGTACCCACCCTCACCACCTCGTTGCGTGGTATGGCCGCCCTCGACGTGGAGGTAGAGACACTGTCCGGCGCCGTGCACAGCGGCGCCTTCGGCGGCGCGGCGCCCGACGCTCTGATCGCCTTGCTGCGCATGCTCGCGACACTGCACGACGAGACGGGCAGCGTGGCCGTGGACGGCCTGGCGAGAACCGTCTACAAGGGCGCCGAGTACGACGAAGCCGCCTACCGGGCCGACGCCGGCGTCCTGCCCGGAGTGGGCCTCATCGGTGATGGCTCCATCGCCGACCGCCTCTGCGCGCAGCCGTCCATCAACGTGATCGGCATCGACGCGCCGGCGGTCGACGGCGCGGCCAACGCGCTCATCCCCAGGGCGAGAGCCCGGGTGAGCGTGCGTCTGGCCCCCGGCCAGGACCCCCACGAGGCGCACGCCGCGGTGGCCACGCATCTCACGGCGGCGGCGCCCTGGGACGTCAGGGTCACGGTGACTGCCGGCACTACGGCCGAGGGCTTCCTGGCTGCCACCGGCGGGCCGGCCTACACGGCCGCCCACGCCGCCCTGCGGGCAGCGTTCGGCAGGGACGCGGTGGAGTACGGCGAGGGCGCCTCGATCCCGCTAGTCGCCGCCCTAGTCAAGGCCGTCCCCGAGGCTGAGATGATCCTCCTGGGCGCCATGGACCCGCGCAGCCAGATACACGCCCCCGACGAGAGCGTCGACTTGGCCGAGCTGGAGCGCTGCGTGCTCGCCGAGGCACTGTTCATCAACGAGATGGCGGCCCTCGGGCGGCCGCAAAGTTAGCCGGCACGCCGCGGCCGGTGGGCCGCGAGGCACTCGCAGGCTGGCATGGCATACCCTGCCGAGCGGTCTAGCCGGCCGCCGGTTCACCCGCCGGACCCCTCTGACGTATACTGTTCGTCCGCTCTCAGGGCGTTCGCTGCGGGGCACCGCGGAGAGGTGTCCGAGTTGGCTTAAGGAGCGCGACTGGAAATCGCGTGGGCGGGGATGACCTGCCTCGAGGGTTCGAATCCCTCCCTCTCCGCCACTTCCGCCACAGCGGAAGCGCGTGAGTCGCGCCGCGCCTGAGTCGGCCTCGCGGAGAGGTGGCTGAGCGGTTGAAAGCGGCGGTCTCGAAAACCGTTAATCCGGGTTCCCGGGTTCGAGGGTTCGAATCCCTCCCTCTCCGCCAGAAGCGTCACGTGCGAACACCGTTCCCCCCGGGGTGCTAAGCACCACGACGTACCGGGAGTCCACCTGCCGCCCGCGCGATCTCCCCTGCCAGTAGCGCCAGCCCGCGCTCCATCTGTTCCGGCGTGGCGTGCGAGAAGTTGAGCCTCAGGTAGCCCAGGGGCGGCTGGTCACCGGGAAAGAAGACCTCACCGGGCATGAACGCCACCCCGCGCGCGAGCGTGCGGGTGAGCAGCGGACGAGTGTCAATGGCCTCGTGCAGACGCAGCCAGAAGAAGAGGCCGCCGGCGGGTCGCCGCCAGGCGGCCCCGCCGGAGAAGTGCGCCACGAGAGCGGCCTGCATGGCGTCGCGCTTGGCTGCGTAGCGGGCGCGCAGCTCGTCGAGGCACGCGTCGTGGCCGGGGGCGCTGAGCCAGCGCCACGCCAGCCATTGCCCCGGACGGTTGGTGTGCAAGTCGGCGGCCTGCTTGAGGCGCACAAGGTGGGGATACAGATCCGGCGTTGCGATCAGGTACCCCACGCGCGCGCCCGGCAGGAAGGTCTTGGAGAAGCTCCCCTGGTAGATCCAGGAAGCGCGCTCGAGGCGCGCGCAGAGCGGCTCGCGGTCGACGGGCTCGTACGCGAGGTCGCGATAAGGCTCGTCCTCCAGCAGCGGCAGGCGCAGATCGTCGAGCGCCCGCGCCACCTGAGCGCGCGCGGCCGCGTCGTAGCAGGTGCCGCTCGGGTTCTGAAAGGTCGGCACGAGGTACGCGAACGCCGGCCGCCCGGCGCGCGCCACGGCGCGCAGGCGCTCCGCGTCGATGCCGCCGGGTTCCAAAGAAATGCCTAGGCACTCCGCCCCGAACAGCGTGAAGGTTTGCAGCGCCGCCACGTACGTGGGCGCCTCGGTGATCACCCGAGTCCCCGGGTCGATAAAGAGTTTCGCGGCGAGGTCGATGCCCTGCTGCGAGCCCGAAAGCACGAGCACCTGCGCGGCGTCGCAGCGCAGGCCAAGCCCGCGGGCGCGCGAGGCGATAGCCTCGCGCAACTCGGGCTCACCCTCGGTGGTGCCGTACTGGCCGGCGGCGGCCGGCACCGCGTCCCACTCAGGCCGCGGCATGGCCTCTGCCGCCGGCAGGCCGCCGGCGAACGAGATCATGCCCGGACGCTGCGCGGCGGCCAGAATGTCGCGAACCAGTGAAGACGTTAGCCTGTCGATACGTTGCGAGAGCATGCGGCTTCCCTTCGCCGGGCAGGGCCTTGCGGTGGCCGTACAAGGTCAATATGATTGACCTATGATGATCCTGCGCAGGTGGTTGTGTCAATATGGTTGACCCAAATCGCGAACGCGAGCTCAACGCAGCCCTCGAGCTCTTCCATTTCGGCTACCGCGCGTTTACGGCCGACCCAGACCTCATTCTGGCCGCCCGGGGCCTGCAGCGTATGCACCACCGCATCCTGTACTTCGTGGGCCGCAACCCCGGCCTGGGCGTGAACCAGTTGCTCGCCATCCTCGGAGTGTCCAAACAGGCTCTGCATGCCCCGCTACGACGCCTGACGCAGCTCGGGCTCGTGGAGGCCCGCGCCGCCGCGCACGACCGTCGCGTCAAGTGTCTGCGCCTTAGCGAGGCCGGGGCACGGCTCGAGCGCGAGCTCAGCGGCTCGCAGCGCACGCGGCTCGCCGACCTGTTCGCCCAGCTCGGCCGCGAGCACGAGGCCGCCTGGCGAGAGGTCATGGCAAGCATCGCCGGCGATCTGCCCAACAAGGGCACCGCGCTCTGAGCGTCACGGTGAGCATAGGCGGATGTTCCGCGCCTTTCTGCTTCGGAAAACGGCACAACACGCCGATGTCTAAGCGAACGAGCACTGCACTCGCAAGCCAGAAGGAGGGCATAAGGGCCATGGCAGATGACACAACAATCAGAGTTTCTCTCTTCGGCGGGCTCGACATGCGCTCGCCGCGCGGTGATGTGAGGGAAGAGCGTGCCAGCGTGGGCACCGTTCAGGGCCTCATCACGGCGTTGAAGCTCGAAGACAAGGTAGTGGGCACGGTGCTCATCAACGGCGCCACCGCCCGTCGCGAGGCCCCCATACAGGCCGGCGACCAGGTGGCCCTGTTCCCGCCAAGGGGGTAGCCGCGCGAGAGCCAGGCCGCCTGGCGACGGCTCTGCGGCGCCCACGCGTCACGCGTCACCACGCTTGTCGACAGTTGACACGGGACTTTTCCCTCGATTTGCTTTACACTGTGCCCACGGGTCAGTCTGTGACTCGAGAGTTGGCGGCGTGACCAGTTGCTTCTCCGCCGGCGTTAGTGGCGGAACTTGGGGCAAGCGGTCACGTTGCTTCGTTAAAGCCCTCCGGGGCGGAAAAGGATCGTGACATGGCAGAAGGTACTGTGAAGTGGTTCAACGCGGCCAAAGGCTACGGCTTTATCTCGCGCGAGGACGGTGACGACCTGTTCGTTCACTTCCGCGAGATCCAGGAGGAGGGTTTCAAGACCCTGGACGAGGGCCAGAAGGTCACGTTCGAGGTCACTCAGGGCCAGAACGGCAAGATGCAGGCGAGCAACGTCCGTAAGGCCTGACGCCCTTCACATCTGCAAGTCCGCAAGAAGGCGGTCCCTCTTGGGGCCGCCTTCTTGACGTACGGCACCGCGCCCCGCGCCGGCGGGGCACGCTCGCCTCACTTCATGGCGGCGGCGTACACGGCCATGGCGTCGCGGATAAACGCGGCCAGCCCGGGCCGCACCTTCTCGTAGGTCTCGGCAAAACGGGGATCGTCGGCGTACATGCTCCCCAGACCGGCAAACATCTCGGGCGAGCACTCGTAGAAGCGCTCATTGATGAGCCGCCACTTGCGGCCGATGAGCTCTTGCACGGCCGCGTCTGCCGCCCCCCGGCTCATCAGCTCGGCGACGCCGGGTGTGATCTCGTCCTCCTCGCGGCGGATCGCCACCCAGTCCTCCTTCGTGTAGGTAGCGGTACGCCGTGCCGACTGCTGGTAGGCGTTCGTGTGGCCCCAGCGCTGGCGAGCCTCGTCCTCGTACTCGGACGGGTCGAAACCGCCGAAGGCCTCAAACATCTCGTGCTCATCCATGTGTGTCCCTTTCTCGTCGGCAGTGAGCGCCGCCGCGACGGCGGCGATGAGGGCGTCGAGGCGCCGCGCCTTGCGGCGCAGCAGTTCTTGCTGCGCCTCGAGCGCGGCGCGGCGCTCAAAGCCGGGGTCGAGCATGATCCTGCGGATCTCGCCGAGCGCGAACCCAAGCTCCTTGAAGAAGAGGATCTGCTGCAGGCGCTCGAGATCGGCGTGCGTGTAGAGCCGGTACCCGGCCTCGCTGCGCCGCGAGGGCGCCAGCAGACCCACTTGCTCGTAGTGGTGCAACGTGCGCACCGTCACGCCGGCAGCGCGTGCCAGGCGCCCGACCGTGTAGGTAGCCTCACTCATCATGGTCCGAGGATAGGCCCTGACGTAACGTGAGAGTCAAGAGGGCAGGCGAGCGGCGCCGCGGTGATCGTGTCGCGCCGGCGGCCAGGGTAGTTGCGAACAGTGCACGCGGCCGATGCTAGGATGGCGGTCGTGAGACTCTCGCACACCCCCGCCGCCTCGATCACCGTGGATGAACTGGTCTTCTCCATCCGCTGGAGCCGGCGACGCCGCACAATCGGCATCAGCGTGGGGCGCGAGGGCGACCTGCGCCTTCTCGCCCCGGCCGGCGTGAGCCCACGCAGGCTGGAGACCGCGCTACGCGCCAAGCTGCCCTGGGTGCGACGCAAGCTCGCGGAGTTCGCGGCACAAGGCCCGCCCCCGGCAGCCAAGCGGTTTGTCGAGGGCGAGCGCCTGCCGTACCTGGGGCGCACCTACCGGCTCGTGGTCGGCGGCGATAGGGCTCCCTCAAGGAGCAACCCGGATGGGCACTTGCTGGCCCTGCGCCGCGGCCACTTCGAGCTGGCGGGCGGCCTGGACGGCGAGGCGCGCGGCTGGGTCGTCCGTTGGTACACGACGCGTGCCAAAGCACGCATCGCGGCGCGCATCGCGCACTTCGCGCCCTCGGTCGGAGCCCTCCCAGCAGCGGTCATCGTCCGCGACCTGGGCAAACGCCGCTGGGGGTCGTGCGACGGCCGCACGCGCACGGTGAGCTTTCACTGGCAGCTCATCCTCTTGCCGCCCGCGATCATCGACTACGTGGTGGTGCACGAGCTCGTGCATCTCCATGAGCTCAACCACGGCAGCGAGTTCTGGCGGCGCGTCGTAGACGTGCTGCCTGACTGCCGGCAACGCCGTGCCTGGCTGGCCGCGCATGGCCAACGTCATGTGATCTAGAACGCAGCCGTGCCCTCTCCACCACCGCCGCCCAAGTCAGACGGCTGGGCAGGTCCCGGTGGGGCCGCGGTATCTGGCTACGCGGCCGCCGCCAAGCGGCGCAGCTCCACGCCGTCGAGCAGGCTGACCACTCTATCTACGTGACCTCCGGCGAGGTACCAGACGTGGGCAAAGGGCAGCACCAGCACCTCCCAGCTCCCCCGCAGGCGCACGCGAAACCGGCCACTCACCGTCAGTCGTGTCTCGCGGCGATTGAGCTGCCAGGTGCGCGGCTCGACGCCGACCACCTCATATTGGGCCGGCATACCGCCGAACAGGTCGAGGGCGACCACGTCACGCGCCGGGTAGTCACGCCCGAACAGGTGCATATCGTGCACCACCCAGCGTGCCGGCCGGCGACCGAGCTGGTCGAACATCGCGAGCACGTCGCGGTCGGCGCCCAAGCCGAGCGCCCTGTAACCGCGCTTTATGAGTTCCAGGGTATCCATGCTTTACGTTTTCCCCTCTTCAGCCGCTGTGGTATCCTCGGCACCCCGCGACGCGTCGCGCCGCGCGCGTGGGCGATTAGCTCAGTGGGAGAGCGCCCGCCTCACACGCGGGAGGTCGTTGGTTCAAACCCAACATCGCCCACCACCGTCGGCGTTCTGCGAACGTTCTCCCATCTGCTCAGAAGGACGTCCCGAGTCCGCTTGCAGCGCCGCTCCCCGCCCTCTCCTGGTCTCGCCCCTCCGCAATCGGAGTGGTACGCTGTCCGGTGTCTCAACCTCTCACCGGGCGAGGTTGCGAGCAGAAGGCACGCGGGCGCAACGGGACCGATCAACGGGAGTATCGTGGCCAACGCCTGGGGCAAGCTGCGCGGGCACGTGGCCATGAGCGCGCCGCCCAGTAACACTTGGCTGATCGCGGCGATCGCGGCCCTCTCGCTCAACCTGCGCCTCGCTACCTCGGCGATCGCGCCGCTCCTGCCGACGATCCAGCACGATACCGGACTCTCGGCGGCCGCCGGCGGCCTGCTCGTCACCATCCCGCTCCTCTGCTTCGGGGCGCTCGCGCCGCTCGCTCCCCGGCTCGCGCGCCGCTTCGCTGCCGAGCGGGTGATCACCCTGGCTCTTGTGGTGCTCATCGCCAGCATCCTGCTGCGCTCGGCGCCGGGCATCACCGCGCTGTTCTCGGGAACCCTGCTCTTGGGCGCGGCGGTGACCTGCGGCAACGTGCTGCTGCCGGGCGTGATCAAGCGTGACTTCGAGAGGCGCACAAGCCCAGTGCTGGCCCTCTACTCCACCGGTATCACCGTGGGCGCCACTCTCGGCGTGGGGCTGACCGTGCCGCTCATGCACCTCAGCGGATGGAGCTGGCGAGAGGTGCTCGCGTTCTGGGCGCTCGGCGCGGCGGCGGCTCTGCTCCTGTGGCTGCCACAGATGAGTGGTGCCCGCGCTGCAGACGCGCGCGCTGCCGCGCCCACGTATGCTGGCGCCCGGCACTTCTACCGCGATCCCCTCGCCTGGCAGGTGACTGCCTTCTTCGGCCTCGAGTCCCTGGTCTACAACGCAGCAGCGACATGGCTGCCGTCGCTGTTCGTCGGTCATGGCGTCTCTCAGAGCAGCGCTGGCCTGCTGCTGGCGACCGTGAACCTCACTGGCATGGTGACGACCTTCGCGGTCCCGGTCCTGGCGGCGCGCCGGCCGACTCAAGGCAGTCTCGTAGTCGCCACGACGGCACTGCTCGGCGCGAGCCTCGTCGGTCTGCTGCTCGCGCCGGCGGGTGGAGCGCTTGTCTGGATGGTGCTGTTCGGCCTCGGACAAGGCGCCGCGCTCGGCCTGGCGCTCAGCTTGATTCTGCTGCGCAGCGCGAACGCGGGGCACGCCACCGAGCTCTCGAGCATGGCACAGACCTTCGGCTACCTGCTCAGTGCCCTCGGGCCGGTGGGGCTGGGCGTCGTCCACGACCTCGCCGGTGGCTGGACCTGGCCGCTGGCCGCACTGCTGGTCCTGCTCGCGCCCACGCTCGCGGTTGGACTCAGTGCCTCGCGCAATCGCTATGTTCTGCTGCACGCCGGTCTGGGGGCCGACGACAACGCTGCGCGGTTCGACGCTCGCTGAGACTACCAAGGTCGCTGGCGAAGGCGCTGTGCACGCTGAACCCTCACGGTCTGGCTTGCTTTCCAGCGAGCCTGCCGCTAGTGTCAGCCATTGGCCTAGCCCAAGGAGCGCGGCGCACGTTGCCTTCGTCCAGCCCGTGCGGCACAGGACCGCGGGGCACATCGGTGCGATGACTGTGAACGCCACGCTGACTGGTCCCGCCGCGCGGAATTCCTGGTAGCCCGCCGGCTGCGGACGAGTCCCCCCACGCATGACAGCAGTGGCACTGGCGCGGGGGCACCCACAAAACGACGAACCATTTTACGGTTCATGGGAGGTGAACAGGGTGGCTGACGAGCCGAAGGTCTTTCCGCCGTCGCCCGAGTTCTCGAAGAACGCCTACTTCAAGAGCCTCGCCGAGTACGAGGCCGAGTACAAGCGTTCCGTAGAGGACCCCGAAGGGTACTGGGCCGCACGCGCCGAGGATGCGCTGGTCTGGACGAAGAAGTGGGACAAGGTCCTTGACTGGAGCTTCGACCCCACACCGTACGTCAAATGGTTCGAGGGTGGCGAGCTCAACGCGAGCTACAACTGTCTCGACCGCTGGGTCGAAGCCGGGCGCGGCGACAAGCCGGCCATCGTCTTCGAGGGCGACCCCGGCGACACCACGACGTACACCTACAAGCAGCTTCTCGACGAGGTCAGCAAGTTCGCCAACGTGCTCAAGAAGCACGGCGTGCAGAAGGGCGATCGCGTCGCCCTTTACATGCCCATGATCGCCGAGCTGCCCGTTGTCATGCTCGCCTGCGCGCGCCTCGGTGCCATCCACATGATGGTCTTCGGCGGCTTCAGCGCCGAAGCCCTCAGGTCGCGCATCGACAACTGCGGCGCCAAAGTGCTCGTCTGCGCCGACAAGGGCCACCGTGGCTCGAAGGCCACCCCCTCGAAGACCAACGCCGACGCCGCCATCAGCGGCGCGACCACGGTCGAGAAGGTCATCGTCGTCAAGCGCGTCGATGGCGACGTGCCCATGACCGAGGGTCGCGACGTCTGGTTCCACGAGGAGATGGCCGCCGCCGACATCACCGCCGACTGCCCCCCGGTGCCGGTCGACGCCGAGCATCCACTCTTCATCCTCTACACGTCGGGCTCCACCGGCACCCCTAAGGGTGTGCTGCACAGCACCGGCGGCTACTTGCTGTTCGTGCACGACACGGCCAAGTACGTGTTCAATCTGCACGAGGACGACACGCACTTCTGCACCGCCGACATCGGCTGGATCACCGGCCACAGCTACATCGTGTACGGCCCGCTCAGCAACGGCGTGGCTAGCGTCCTCTTCGAGGGTCTGCCCACCTACCCCGAGCCGGACCGGTACTGGCAGGTGGTCGAGAAGCACAAGACGACCACCGTGTACACCGCCCCCACCGTCATCCGCAGCCTCATGGGTCAGGGCGACGAGTGGCCCGAGAAGCATGCCATGCCGTCGCTGCGCGTGATGGGTTCCGTGGGTGAGCCTATCGACGCCAACAGCTGGCTCTGGTACTACGAGAAGGTCGGCAAGGGTCGTATTCCACTGTGCGACACGTGGTGGCAAACAGAGACCGGCGGCCTCATGATCACGCCGCTGCCGGGCGCCTCCACGCTCAAGCCCGCCTCGGCCAACCGTCCGTTCTTCGGCGTGCAGACGCAGGTGCTCACCGACAAGGGCGAGCCGGCCGGCGTCGGCGAAGACGGCCACCTGGTCATCACCGCCCCCTGGCCCGGCATGATTCGCGGCACCTGGGGCGACGAGGACGGCAAGCGCTTCAAAGAGGTCTACTTCTCGATGTTCAAGGGCGTGTTCACCACCGGTGACGGCTGCGCCATCGACGCCGACGGCGACCACTGGCTCAAGGGCCGCATCGACGACGTGCTCAACGTGTCCGGTCACCGCATCGGCACCGCCGACGTGGAAGCCGCACTCGTGAGCCATCCCGCCGTGGCCGAGGCCGCCGTGGTCGGCTACCCGCACAACATCAAGGGCACCGGCATCTACACCTATGTCACGCTGAACGACGGCGTGGAGCCCAGCGACGAGCTCAAGAAGGAGCTGGCCGTGCACGTGCGCACGGTCGTGGGCCCCATCGCGACGCCCGACAAGATGCAGTTCGCCCCCGGCCTGCCCAAGACCCGCTCCGGCAAGATCATGCGCCGTATCCTGCGCAAGATCGCCGAGGGCGAGTTCGATGCTCTGGGCGACACCTCTACGCTGGCCGACCCGGCTGTCGTCGAGGATCTCAAGGCCAACCGCCAGTAGCACAAGGGCCGGCCGACCGCGCCGGACGGCCTCACCTGAGAAGAACGCTCGAAGGGCGGGCGGCGCTGATGCGCCGCCCGCCCTTCTCGTGCCCGGGCGACGCACCGCGGCAGGTGCTCGCGAGGATGAACCGCGCGCGACCGCGGCGTAGAGTACGCAGGGAGCAGGCGGCGGAGCAGAGCAACCACGAGAGACGGGACAAGCGTCATGAGCACACGCAATCTCGACAAGCTGTTCGACCCCAAGAGCATCGCCGTCATCGGCGCATCCAACAAGAAGGGGTCGGTCGGGTACATCCTTCTGCGCAACCTCATCGGCGCGGAGTACGAAGGCATCGTCTACCCAGTGAACGTGTCGGCCCAGTCGGTCCAGGGCATCCAGGCCTACGCCTCCATCAGCCAGGTGCCGCGCAAGATCGACTTGGCGGTCATCGCCGTGCCGGCCAAGGCCGTGCCCGAGACCATGCGCGAGTGTGGCGAGGCGGGTGTTTCGGGTGCCGTGATCGTATCGTCGGGGTTCAAGGAGATCGGCAGCGCCGGCAAGAAGCTCGAAGAAGAGGTGTGCACCATCGCCGAGAGCTACGGGGTGCGCATCGTGGGACCCAACTGCCTGGGTTACATCCGTCCCGCCATGAACCTCAACGTCACGTTCGCCCACGTCGTGCCCCCGGCGGGTCGCGTGGCCTTCTTCAGCCAGTCCGGGGCGCTGGGCACCGCCATCCTCGACTGGGCGGCCGCCAACCAGGTGGGCTTCAGCGCCTTCGTGAGCGTCGGCTCCATGGCCGACGTAGACTTCGGCGACCTCATCGACTACTTCGGCGCCGACGCCCACACCAGCAGCATCATCCTCTACATCGAGTCAATCACCGACGCGCGCAAGTTCATGAGCGCGGCGCGCCACTTCGCCAAGAGCAAGCCGATCATCGTGGTGAAGAGCGGCCGCACGGCACGCAGTGCTATGGCGGCCGCCTCGCATACGGGGGCCATTGCCGGCGACGACACGCTGTACAGCGCCGTGTTCCGGCGCGCCGGTGTGGTGCGCGTCGACGAGATCGAAGACCTGTTCAACGCGAGCGAGGCTCTCAGCCGCGTGAGCAGCCCGCGCGGGCCGCGCCTCGGCATCGTGACCAACGCCGGCGGTCCGGGCGTCATGGCCAGCGACCGCCTGCTCAACCTCGGCGGTGAGCTGGCCGAGCTCTCGCCGGCGACCGACGAGAAGCTCAAGGCCTCGCTGCCCGGCTTCGCCGCCCTCGGCAACCCGGTCGACGTGGCCGGAGACGCCGACGCCGAGCGCTACGCCCTGGCGGCGCAGGCCCTCATCGACGATCCCAACTGCGACGGCGTGCTGGCCATTCTCACGCCGCAGGCGATGAGCGACCCCACGGCCACCGCCCAGGCCTTGGTAGACGTGTCGCGCACCCACCAGCTCAAGCCGCTGCTCACCTCGTTCATGGGCGAGATCAAGGTGGCCGAGGGCGTGAAGATCTTCCGCGACGCCCACGTGCCCACGTTCGACACGCCCGAAGACGCCGTGCGTGCCTACATGTACATGTACCAGTACACCCGCAGCCTGGCGAACCTCTACGAGACGCCGGCCGACATTCTGCCCGATTTCAATCCCGATCGCGGCACCGTGAAGAAGACCTTCATCGAGGTGGCTCGCGACGGCCGCTCCATCCTGAGTGAGCCCGAGGCGAAATCGGTGCTCGAGGCCTACCAGATCCCGACCGTGAAGACGCTCGTGTGCACCTCGGCCGAGGAGTGCGCACAGACGGCGACAGAGATCGGCTTTCCCGTGGCTATCAAGATCCTCAGCCACGACATCACCCACAAGAGCGACGTGGGAGGCATCGCCCTCAACGTGCGCTCGGCGCCTGAGGCCGCCAACCAGTTCACCAAGATCACCGAACGTGTGAGGGCCGCGTTGCCCAAGGCCAAGATCATCGGCGTCGCCGTGCAGGCCATGAGCCGCGGCGGCTACGAGATCATCATCGGCTCCAAGAAGGACGCCACGTTTGGCCCCGCGCTCATGTTCGGCATGGGTGGCACCGGTGTAGAGCTCTACCGCGACGTGGCGGTCGATTTTCCGCCGCTCAACCAGGCCCTGGCACGCTCCATGATCCAGAGCACTAAGGTCTCGCAGCTCCTCGAGGGATACCGCGGCAAGGAGCCCGTCGACATGACGGCCCTCGAGCAGGCCATGGTCAAGGTGAGCTACCTGCTGGTCGACTTCCCCGAGATCCTCGAGATGGACATCAACCCCCTCCAGGTACGGGCCGACGGCATCTGCGCGCTCGATGCGCGCCTCGTGATCGAGCCCAGAGACGTGCGCAAGATCACGCTGCCCGGCTCTCACCTCATGATCAGCATGTATCCCAGCAAGTACACCTGGGACGTGCCAATGGACGGCGAGAAGGTGCAGATCCGCGCCATCAGGCCCGAGGACGAAGCTATCTGGGCCGAGATGATCGAGTCTCTGTCGCCGGCTACCGCCGAGTACCGCTTCTTCGGCCCCGTGCGTGAGGTCACCAAGGCGATGCTGGTGAGGTACTGCCACATCGACTACGACCGCGAGATCGCCCTGGCGGCGATCCGCGAGGGCAAGGGCAGAAAGAAGAACGCCATGCTCGGCGTCGCCCGGCTCACCATCGAGACGGCCAACGCCCAGGAGGGCGAGTTCGCCATCGTGGTGCGCGACGAGTACCAGCGCAAGGGCATCGGCAGCAAGCTCATGGACGCCCTCATTCAGGCCGCCCGTGACCGCCACGTGCGCGAGATCTACGGTCATGTGCTGGCCGCCAATCCGGGCATGACGCGGTTCGCCGAGTCGCTCGGCTTCGACGTGCGGCCGGGCGACGAGCCCGATGTGCGCCGCCTGGTCCTGCGCCTCTAGATTTCTCCGTGCCGCTGCAGCGGAGGGGCGGCGCGTTGCGGGATGGCGCTCACACCGTGCGCTCGGCTCGGCAGCAGACCGCTGTTCGGTCAGGTCTCCGCAGACGGCGCGCAATCGCGGTGGCGCCTCGCGGGAAGACGCTCACTGCGTTCGCTGGGCAGCCGACCCCATGGGCCGCGGCACGGCGGCGATCTCGCGAAGGAGCACCAGGGCGCGGCGGCCGAGAACCGGGTCGGCGCGCCCTGCACGGGGGCTGGGCCGGGGGCGCTCAGCGGAGTGACGCCGATCCAGACCAGGCCCGCGACCAGGCCCACGACAAGCCCGGCGAGCAGGTACCTCTGCGCTGCCACCTGCTCAGAGTAGCCCACCGCCGGGTGCTTGCAACGGCGGGCCGGCCAGACCATTTGCTTCTGCCGGCCTCCCAGCGTACCATCCAAGACCGGTCGCGCTAGGCGGGGAGCCAGCGGTGCCCTGTACCCGCAATCCGCTACAGCGGGGCTGAATTCCCGCCCGAGGGGCCGTTCCGCGAGGCTGTCAGCCGTGTCGCGGCGTTGAGGGTCGGGTCCTACGCAATGGAACCCTGCGAACCCCGTCAGGTCCGGGAGGAAGCAGCGGTAAGCAGGCCATTCCATGTGCCGCAGGGTCGCCTGACCGGAGCTTGCGCGCGGCGAGGACGCTCGGAGAATGCGCTTCGACGGCGGGTGCGCGACCTTGATCTTTCTCCTCGTGCCGGGCCCACGCCGGTCGTGGTGACCGGTCGCCGCCTCGTCACCTGTTGCCGCGACCTCTGGTTGCGGATAGCATCGAGGTGCGAGGGCCGCGGCGCCTCGGGGCCCGCGAAGGGCGCCGACATACTACCGGCGACGGCGCACGCGCCGCCGCCCCGACGAACAGGCAGGTCGCTCCGCATCCGATGAAGCGTTCTCTTTATCGCGAGTACAGGCCGCAGACGTTCGCCGAGCTCGTCGGGCAGGATCACATCGCGCGCACGCTGCGCAACGCCGTCGACACCGGTGCCGTCACGCACGCCTACGTGTTCGCGGGCCCGCGCGGCACCGGCAAGACCAGCACCGCGCGCATCCTGGCCAAGGCGCTCAACTGCGTGGGCACCGAGGCCGCGCCGCAGGCGCGGCCAACCTCCACGCCGTGCGGCGCGTGCCGTCACTGCGTGGCCATCGCCGACGGCGTCTCGCTCGACGTGGTCGAGATGGACGCCGCCTCCAACCGCAGCATCGACGACGTGCGCGACCTGCGCGACAAGATCGCCTTCGCGCCGGTGGATGGGCGCTTCAAGGTGTACATCATCGACGAGGTCCATATGCTCACGCGCGAGGCGTTCAACGCGCTGCTCAAAACGCTCGAGGAGCCGCCCGCCAACGTGGTCTTCGTGCTGGCCACCACCGAGCCCCACAAGATCCCCGAGACCATCATCTCGCGCTGTCAGCGCTTCGATTTCCGGCGGCCGCAGGTACGCGACATCGCCCATCTGCTGGCGACTATCGTGGAGCGCGAGAACGCGCGCCCCGACGACGAGCGCGGCGGACCGCGGATCGACATTCAGGAAGCGGCGCTAGACGAGATCGCGCGCCACTCGCAGGGCGGGTTTCGCGATGCCATAGGCACTCTGGACAAGCTCATCACATACTCCGAAGGCATCATCAGGCCGGCCGACGTGCTCGACGCCTTGGGCGTCACCGACGCCGACCTGCTCTTCGAGATCACCGACGTGGTCACCGAGCGGCGCACCGCCGAGGCGCTGCAGTTCGTGCAGCGCCTCGCCAACGACGGCACCGACTACTCGCAGTTCATCCGCGACCTGCTGCGCCACCTGAGGCAGCTCTTCTTGCTGCAGCACCTCGAGGAATCGGCGCGCGACGACGCGGCCTTGCGGGCTCTGGGCCAAACGGTCGAGCTCGACGACCAGCTGCTTAGACGGCTGCTGCCACAAGCCAACAACCTCTCGGCGCGCGAGACCGTGCACTTCATCGAGCTTCTCGGTGAGGCGCAGCGCGAGATTCGCGACGGACTGGACCCGCGACTGCAGCTCGAGCTGGCGCTCGTGAAGGTCACGCGGCCGCAACTCGACCACACGGCCGCCGCGCTCGAAGAGCGGCTGCGGCGGCTGGAAGCCGGCACGGCGGGTGGCGGCGCTGTCACGCCGTCGGGCGGGGCGGCAGATGGGCCGGGGAGCGGGTCGAAGGGCGGGCCGGCGCAACCGGCCCCCGAGGGGCCGGCGCCTCCTCGAGCGCCGGGCGAGACGCCGGCCGCAGCGCTTGCGCCGGCCGGCGTTCAGACTCCCCGGGCTGTCACGCAGGCCACCGCCGAAGTGGCCGCGGAGGCCACGCCGGTAGGGGCGGCCGCGCCCGTTCCAGCGGCCACCGCCAAGCCTCCGGCGACCGAGCCTCACGCGACCGAGCTCACCCTCGAGCGCGTGCGGCGCGCCTGGGAGCTCGTCCTGCAGCGCATCCAGGCCGGCAGCGTGAGCCTCTACGCGATGCTTCGCGACGCGCACCCCAGCGAGCTCAGAGGCGACCGCCTGGTGATCACCGTGCCGTCCAACTTCGCGCTTACGCGAGCCCGCGAGCCCGGCAACGCCGAGCTGCTGGCCGGCGCCGTGGAGAGCGTGCTCGGTCAGTCCGTGGTCGCGGAGTTCGTGCCGGCCGCAGCGGCCGCGCCCGAACGACCGCCGACCGCCGCCGACGCGCCCGACCAGTCAGTCGATTTCACCGATCTCATCAGGCAGGCGAAGGGCACCTTTGAGGCCGAAGAAATGCCCGACGACTCGTAAGGAGCAGCCTCGTGGCTAACCCTCAGTACAACAAGATGATGAAGCAGGTTCAGGAGATGCAGCGGAAGATGGCCCAGGCTCAGGAGGAGCTGGCCGTCGAGACCGTCGAGGCCAGCGCCGGCGGCGGCATGGTCCGCGTCGTCATCAGCGGAGCGCTAGAGATCAAAGAGGTGCACATCATGCCTGAAGCCGTCGACCCCGACGACGTGGAGATGCTGCAGGATCTCGTCGTGGCGGCCACGAGCGAAGCTCTCAGAGCTGCTCAGGACCTGGCCTCCAAGAAGCTGGGCGGCGCCACCGGGGGTCTCGACCTGCCCAACATCCCAGGCATGTTCTGACCACCTCGGGCGCCGGCCCGCCGCAGTGGCCCGCAGTCCGGCGTCCCCCACCCCACGTTCCAGAGGACCCATGCGCGAGGCCTTGGGGCGCGCTTGCCGCGCGTCTCGCGGGCGCGTAGCATGCGATATAGAGGACTACAGTCCTCCTGATTATGGAGTGACCGGCGCCGGACGCGGCAGGACGCCTTCCGTCACCCCCGGCGATTGCCGCGAGGGGCGGCCGGAAGGTACAATACGTGTTCGCGTTCCCCGCCATTTCGGTCCCGCGATTATCCGCGCGCAAAAGGAAACGCGAGTCACGCTGACCCGAGGGAGAGAGCAAGTGTATTCACCTGCCGTTGAGCGGCTGATCACCGAGCTGGCCAAGCTCCCGGGGATCGGTCCACGAACCGCTCAACGCCTGACCTTTCACATGCTCAGACTGAGACCCGAAGAGATTCTGCCCCTGGCGACGGCCATCGTCGACGTGAAGGAGAAGATCGGCTTCTGCCCGCGCTGTTTCAACCTCGCCGAGGGCGACCTGTGCCCGGTGTGCGCCGACACGCGCCGCGACGCCGGGGTGCTGTGTGTGGTCGAGCAGCCGTTCGACATCATCACGATCGAGCGCACGCGGGAGTTTCACGGCCTCTATCACGTGCTCGGCGGTGCCCTGAGCCCGCTCGACGGTGTAGAGCCCGACGACCTGCGCATCGCCGAGCTGCTGGCGCGCGTGCAGACGGGAGTCGGTGAAGTCATTCTGGCCACCAACCCCACCATGACCGGTGAGGCTACGGCCATGTACGTCGCCGACCTACTGCCCGCGCGGGTGCGCGTCACCCGGCTGGCTAGCGGCCTGCCCGTGGGCGGCGACCTGGAGTATGCAGACGAACTCACGCTGGGCCGCGCCCTCGCCGGGCGGCGCAGCTTAAGGCACGGAGAGGAGTGACCATGGCGACCAAGAGCACCAGGCAGAAGGCCGTACCGGGACTCACCGAGATTCGCTGGCACGGTCGCGGCGGCCAGGGAGCCGTGACCGCGGCCAAGATGGTCGCCGAACTAGCCCTCGGGCAGAAGAAGTTCTTCCAGGCCTTCCCCGAATACGGGCCAGAGCGCTCCGGCGCGCCCATCGTGGCGTTCACTCGCGTGAGCGACCAGCCCATCCAGGTGTACGCCGGTGTGGAGCACCCGCAGATCGTGGTGGTGCTCGACCCGTCCCTGCTCAGCATCGTCGACGTCACCCATGGCGCGCCCGACGACGCCATCGTGCTGGTCAACAGCGAGATGAGCCCCGCCGAGCTGCGCCAGCGCTACGGCCTCAAGGGGTTCCGCTTCTTCACCATCGCCGCCACGCGTATCGCCGTGGAAACCATCCGGCGTCCCATTCCCAACACGCCCATGGTAGGCGCCCTCACGCGCATCACCGGGCTCTTCCCCATCGACGAGGTCATCGCGTTCCTGCGCGCCGACTTCGGCAAGAAGTTCCCGCCCAAGGTAGTGGAGGGCAACATCGCCGCCATCAAGCGCAGCTACGAGGAGGTCCAGGCCGAATGACCGTCGACAAGAAGGCCGGGGCCAAGAAGCCGGCCCCTCTCAAGAAGCCACGCGCCAAGACGGCGCTCGCCAAGAAGAAGCCCACCTGGGACATCAGCGACGTGGATTGCTGGGGCCCCGAACGTCACCAGCTCGGTGCCACCATCATCGAGGCCGGCAACTCCCAGTTCAACGAAACCGGCGGCTGGCGTTCCATGGTGCCTGTGTTCGACAAAGAGAGATGCGACGGCTGCATGCTGTGCTACTTCTACTGCCCAGACGCCTCGGTGATCATCGAGGATGGCAAGGCCGTGGGCGTCGACCTCGAGCACTGCAAGGGTTGCGGCATCTGCGCCAAGGAGTGCCCGTCAGACGCCATCGTCATGAATACCGACGAGAAGGAGTGAGCCGTGACCTCCGTCGACAGTGAGATCCTGGCGGTCACCGGCAACGAGGCGACCGCTGAAGCCATGCGCCAGATCGACCCCGATGTGGTGTGCGCCTACCCCATCACCCCTCAAACCGAGGTAGTGCAGCTCTACGCCCAGATGGTCGCCGACGGCAAAGTGAGCAGCGAGTTCGTCACTGTAGAGAGCGAGCATTCCGCCATGAGCGCCGTGATCGGCTCGGCCGCCGCCGGGGTGCGCACCATGACGGCCACCTCTTCGCAGGGCTTTGCCCTCATGTGGGAGATGCTCTACATTGCCGCGAGCTACCGGTTACCGGTGGTGATGACCACGGTGAACCGCGCGCTTTCGGGCCCCATCAACATCCATTGCGATCACAGCGACACCATGGGCGGCCGCGACGCCGGCTGGATCCAGCTCTACGGCGAGAACCACCAAGAAGCCTACGACAACTGCCTGCAGGCCGTGAAGATCGCCGAACACCCCGGCGTGCGTACGCCCGCCATGCATATGTACGACGGCTACGTGATCAGCGGCGCCATCGGCCCGCTGCAGATGCTCACCGACGAGGAAGTACAGGAGTTCATCGGCCCGTACCACCCCACCAACCCTATGCTCGACACCAAGCACCCCGTCACCGTGGGCCCGTTCGACGGCCTGCACGGCTGGTACTTCGAGCACAAGGTAGCGCAGAACCGCGCCCTCGACCGTGCCCTCAAGGTCATCCAGGACGTTGCCGACGAGTACGCCGAGCTGAGCGGCCGCCAGTACGGGCTGCTCGACCCCTATCGTCTCGAAGACGCCGAGATCGCCATCGTGGTGGTGGGCTCTACGGCCGGGACCACGCGCATCATCGTCGACAAGCTGCGCGGCCAAGGCATAAGGGCCGGCATGGTGCGCGTGCGCGCCTTCCGGCCATTCCCCCACGAGGCCTACGCCAAGGCTCTGCAGCACGTCAAGGTGGTGGGCGTCATGGACCGCGCCGACTCGTTTGGCGCCCAGGGTGGCCCCGTATTTCTCGAGGTGCGCGCCGCCCTCTACGACTGCGACCCGCGGCCGCAGATCCTGCCGATCATCTACGGCCTCGGCGGACGCGACATCTTTCCCGACAACATCGAGCAGGCGTTCGCCGTGCTCCAGAACGCAGCGCAGAGCAAGAAGCGGACCTCCACGGAGCGCCGCTACCTCAACCTGCGCGCAGACTGAGGTGACCGGCATGTCCAGACACAACGGCAACGGCAAGGTAAAGGCCGAGCCCCAGGGCTCCGCGCTCTACGAAGTGCTCAAGGGCATCGACTTCGAGCGCCGCGAGCTGGTCGGCAAGAGCAAGGGCGCCGGCCTTTTCGACCTCGTCAAGCAGAAGAGCGGCGACTACCGCTGCTACGCCTGCACGCTCTGCGAGCGCACCTGCCCCGTGGACTGCATCGAGATCGACTACTGCCCCGAGTATCCAGAGTTGCCCTTCGACGTCGAGGCCGAGCGCGCCGCCGCCCTCGCCAGCCAGCCGGGGGCGAGCTGTAGCGCCCAATCGGCCTGCGTGGCCGGTGAGAAGCCGGCGGGGTTCCAGCCCGAGATCGACATGAAACTCTTCGACGCCGTGATTCGCCGCATCCGCGAGGGGTCCGGCCTGGTGGAGGCATTGCACACCACGCAGGAGCTGTACGGCTTTCTGCCGCGCGTGGCACTCGAGGAGATCGCCGGCGAGACGCAGTTGCCGTTCTCGCGCGTCTATGGCGTGGCCAGCTTCTACTCGCAGTTTCGCCTGCAACCCGTGGGCAAGCACGTGATCAGCGTCTGCATGGGCACCGCCTGTCACGTGGCCGGCGCGCCCCTGGTAGCTGAGGCGTTCGCGCAGACGCTTGACATCGAGATCGGCGCCACTACCCCCGACATGCTATTTACGCTGCAGACGGTGAACTGCATCGGCGCCTGCGCCCTGGCTCCCGCCGTGCGCATCGGCGAAGAAGACACCTACGGGCGAGTAACGCCGCAACAGGCGCGCAAGCTCGTCAGCACGATCCGCAAGAAGGAGGCCTGAGGTGGCGGCCAGCAACAGTACCGGCACCGCCCGGCAGGCGCGCATCGACAAGGCGCTCAAGGCGGCGTTCAAGCCTGAGCTCGCGACGGGTGGCGAAGACACGGTAAAGATCCGCGTGTGCGCCGGCTCCACATGCAACGCTTCGGGCCGCGCCGCCGTGAGCGACGCCCTGCGGGCCGAGCTCGACAAGCGCGGCCTCAGCGACACAGTGCGAGTAGTTCTCACCGGTTGTCACGGGCTCTGCCAGGAAGGTCCCATCGTCGTGATGCACCCCAAGGGCGTGTTCTACCCGCGGCTCAAGGCCAAAGACATGGCCGAGATCGTAGAGACCAGTGTGGTCGGCGACGACGTGGTGGAGCGTCTGCTCTACACCGATCCGGGCACCGGCGCCGTGGTGCCGCTCGAGAAAGACATCCCGTTCTACGCCGGCCAGACCCGCATCGTGCGTAAGATCAACGGCTTCATCGATCCCATGAGCATCGACGACTACATCGCCCGCGGAGGGTACGCGGCGCTGGCCACCGTGCTCAAGCAGGAAGACCCGGAGGCCGTGATCGACGAGGTGGAGCGCTCCGGCCTGCGCGGCCGCGGCGGCGCCGGCTTCCCGGCCGGCACCAAGTGGCGCTACTGCCGTAACAACCCCGGCGAGAAGCACTACATCATCTGCAACGGCGACGAGGGCGACCCCGGAGCATTCATGGACCGCGCCGTGCTCGAAGACAACCCGCACTCCGTGATCGAGGGCATGCTCATCGCGGCCTTCGCGATCGGCGCCGACGAGGGCTACGTCTACGTGCGTCACGAGTATCCGCTGGCCGTGTCGCGCCTGCGCCATGCGCTCGCGGAGGCCCGCGAGCGCGGCCTGCTGGGTGCCGCCATCATGGGCACCGCCTGGGACTTCGACCTGCGCATCAACCAGGGCGCCGGCGCCTTCGTGTGCGGCGAGTCCACGGCCCTCACGGCCTCCATCGAGGGGCACCGTGGCATGCCGCGCGGCAAGCATATCCGCACGGTGGCACACGGCCTCTTCGGCCAACCTACCAACCTGAACAACGTCGAGACGTACGCCACGGTGCCCTGGATCATCGCCAACGGCGCCGACGCGTTCAGCGCCATGGGCACGGCCACCTCCAAAGGCACCAAGATCTTCTCGCTCACCGGCAAGGCCCGTAATTCGGGCCTCGTCGAGGTACCCATGGGCGCCACGCTGCGCGAAGTCATCTTCGCCGTGGGCGGCGGCATGCAGGAGGGTCACGAGTTCAAGGCCGTGCAGCTCGGCGGACCGAGCGGCGGCTGCCTGCCGGCCGAGCTCCTCGAGACACCCATCGACTTCGAAAACCTCACCCGCTACGGCTCCATGATGGGGTCCGGCGGCATGGTCGTGGTCGACGACAGCACCTGCATGGTCGACTTCGCCAAGTTCTTCTTCACATTCACCGCCGAGGAGAGCTGCGGCAAGTGCGTGCCCTGCCGCGTGGGCACGCAGCGTATCCTCGAGATCCTCGAGCGCATCTGTGCCGGCGGAGGCACCATCCAAGACGTGGAGCTGCTCGAGAGCCTCTGCGACGACATCATCGAGGGCTCACTCTGCCAGCTCGGCGGCAGCGCCCCCAACCCCGTGCTCACTACTCTGCGCTACTTCCGTGACGAGGTCATGGAGCACGTCGTCAACAAGAGGTGCCCGGCGAAGGTGTGCCGGCCGCTGATCCGCTACACCATCGACCCCGAAGCCTGCAACGGCTGCCACGCCTGCTTCGGAGCTTGCCCGGTGGCCGCCATCAGCGGCGAGCGGAAGCAGGTGCACACCATCGACCAGAGCCTATGCATCAAGTGCGATACTTGCCGCGACGTGTGCAAGTTCGAGGCCGTGCCGGTCGAGACGGGCATATTCGCGACCGCCGAAGGGAGGCAGCAGTGAGTCCGCGTACCAAGGCTGCCGTGATGCTCACCATCGACGGCAAGAATCTGGTGGCCCGTGAGGGCGAAACCGTGCTCACGGTCGCACGCCGCGAGGGCATCGACGTCCCGGCGCTCTGCCACGAAGAGGGCATGGCCGCCTGGGGCGCCTGCCGCCTGTGCCTGGTGGAGGTCGAGGGCCTCGACAAGCTGCAGGCCGCCTGCACCACCTGGGTCAAGGAAGGTTTGCAGGTAAAGACGTCCACTCCGCGCGTGCGAGCGCGGCGCGAGAGCTACCTCAAGATGTACCTCTCAGACCATAACGCCTACTGTGAGGCACCGTGCTCGCACGCCTGCCCCACGCACATCGACATCCCAGCGTACATGGCGGCGCTGGCCGCCGGCGACGCCGCCGGCGCGGCCGCCATCGTGCGCGAGGAGCTGCCCTTCCCGGGCATCCTCGGGCGCGTATGCCCGCGCTACTGCGAGCCGGTGTGCCGCCGCGGCGACGTAGACGATCCCATCGCCATCTGCGCGCTGCACCGGGCCGCCGCCGATCAGAGCGAGGCGCGCCTCGTTCCCGGCGTGCCCAGCGGCCGGCGGGTCGCCGTCGTGGGCGCCGGCCCGGCGGGCCTCGCCGCCGCCTGGTTCCTCACGGAGCAAGGCCACGAGGTAACGGTGTACGACGCGCACGAGAAGCCCGGCGGCTCGCTGCGCTACTCCATCCCCGAGTTCCGCCTGCCGGAGAAGGTTGTCGAGAAGGAACTGGCACCCCTCTGGGACGCCGGCGTGCGTTTCGTCGGCGAGTCGGAGCTGGGCTTCGACATCGACCCCGACGGCCTGTTCGACGCCGGTTTCGACGCCGTGGTGATCAGCGTAGGCACCTGGGGCGAGCCCAAGCACGTGCTGCCGGGCGGCGATGCCGCGCTGCGCGGTCTGGAAGTGCTCAAGCGTGCCCGCGAGGGTCGCGCCGTGAAGTTCACCACCAAGGTGGCCGTGATCGGCGACGGCATCACCGCCCTCGACGTCGCGCGCACGGCGCGGCGCAAGGGCGCCAAGGAAGTGGTGGTCATCGCGCCGCACGAGGGCGAGAGCATCCCCGCGGGGGCTCGCGACCTGGCCGCCGCCCTCGAGGAAGGCGTCAAGTTCGAGTTCGGCACGGTGGCCAAGAAGGTCAAGGTCAAGGGCGGCAAGACGCAAGGTGTGGAGTGCGTGCGCGTCGTGCGGGAGAAAGGCCACAGCAAAGAGGTCAAGGGCTCGCGCTTCGACGTAGCCGCAAGCACCGTGGTGCTCGCCTCGAGCTACGCGCCAAGGCTGGGCGAGAGCGCCGAGTACCTCACGCTCGCCGATGGCGTACGCCTGCAGGCCAACTTCTATACCGGCCGCACGCCCCAGGAGGGCGTGTTCGCGGCCGGCGATGCCATCACCGGCCCCATGTCGGTGATCCATGCCGTGGCCGGCGGCAAGCGTTCCGCGCTGGCCGCGGACGCCTGGCTACGGGATGCAGACCTCGCCGAGCTCGAGGAGAAGCTCGCCGTCTTCAACGGCCTGCCTTACCTCGACCAGCTCAAGGACGAGGCCCAGCTCGGCGAGCTGGGCCTGCGTCTGGCCGAGCGCAGCCCCGTGTGGCTACAGATGGGCGTGAGCGCGGCTTCGGCGGCTCGCGCCACGATGCCCAAGGTGGGCAAGGTCAAGCGGCTCTCGGCCACCACCGTCGAGGTGGAGAAGGGCTTCGGCATGGCCGCGGCGCAGGCCGAGGCTGAACGTTGCCTGCAATGCGTATGCCCCAGCCTCGGTGACTGCGAGCTGCAGCGCCTCGGCGTGGAGCATGGCATCACTCACAATGAGCTGGTCACGAAGGGTGCCCGGGTGCGCTCGGTGCAGCCCCACCACGAGCATCCGTTCATCCGTCGCGACATGGACCGCTGCATCGCCTGCGGTCGTTGTGTGAGGGTGTGCCGCGATGTGGCCGGTCCGGCCTGCTACGACTTCACCGGCCGCGGCTTCGACATGAACGTCGACACGCCCTATGGCGAGGCCTTGCAACTGGCCGACTGCATTACCTGCGGCCGCTGCATGACCGCCTGCCCCACCGGCGCCATCACGTTCAACGAGCGCGCTCTGGCCTCGTTTCACGTCGATGAAAGTCGCTGCATCGCCTGCAAGCAGTGCGTAGACGTGTGTCCGGTCGACGCCCTCAAGGAGACTAACCACTTCGAAGACGCACGCCAGAAGTGGCTCGAGCTGGTCGCCCAGGGCAGTCAGCTGGCCGGCGGCCACCGCATGTGCGCCGGCTGCGGGGCGCCGATCGTGGTGCGCCAGATCCTCATGGGCACGAGCGACCCCGTGGTGGTGAGCGCGGCCACCGGCTGCCTCGAGGTGAGTACCACCATCTACCCCTACACCTCGTGGAAGGGCAGCTACATCCATACCGCCTTCGAGAACTCCGCCGCCACACTGAGTGGCGTGGAGACCGCCTACCGGGCCCTCAAGAAGAAGGGCAAGATCGAGGAGAACGTGAAATTCATCGCCTTCGGCGGCGACGGCGGCACCTACGACATCGGTCTGCAGTCTCTCTCGGGGGCCATGGAACGCGGCCACAGTATGCTCTACGTGTGCTACGACAACGGCGCCTACATGAACACGGGTTTCCAGCGCTCGGGCGCTACGCCCGTGGGCGCCTGGACCACCACCAGCCCGGTGGGCAAGGAGCAGGCCGGCAAGCTGCAGAACCGCAAGAACCTCACCGACATCATGATCGCCCATGGGCTCAAGTACGTGGCCCAGGCGTCGCCGCACGATCCGCGCGACCTGGTGCGCAAGGCGGCCAAGGCGCTCAGCGTCGACGGCCCCACATTCCTCAACGTGTTGTCGCCGTGCCCGCGCGGGTGGCGTTCCGACGGCTCCGAAAGCATTGCGCTGGCCCGCGAAGCTGTGAACAGCGGCTACTGGCCGCTCTTCGAGGTCGAAGACGGCGAATACCGGCTCACCTACCGGCCGCACCATAAGCTGCCGCTGGCACCGTGGCTCAAGCGCCAGGGCCGCTTCGCCCACCTCTTCAAGCCGGGCAACGAGGAGATCTTGCTGAACATCGAGGCTTGGGTAGACAGCGAGTGGGAGAAGCTCCTGCGCAAGTGCGGCGAGCCCAGCGAGGCCGATTGGCAGGAGTATCAGCAGGCGCACGGCTGCCTGCTGAGGTAAACCGGCCTCCGATAGGCTAGAATCGCTGGCGGCTACCAGCTGAAACGACGAAGAGGGCGGACCCGTGCGGGCCCGCCCTCTTCGTCGCTATGGGAAACTGGAGAACAGCCTCCTGCGAGGTCATCGCCCACGAGGGGTCATCAGGTACCGTTCGGCCGCCGCCGCAGCGGTGCTGCCTTCGGCCGCCGCGGTGGCGATCATCTTCACCTTACCGAGGTAGCTCGCGAAGTCACCAACCGCGTACACACCGGGTAGACCCGTCTGCATGGACGAATCCACGGCAATCTGAGGGCCGTTGATCCCCAGCCCCCAATGCGAGATCCCCGAGAGGTCCGGCACCTGCCCGATGCTCACCAGCATAAGATCGGCGGGTAGCTGCAGGCTCCTGTCGTCGGCGAGTGACACCACGATGCTCTCGAGGCGATCGTCGCCGTTCAGCTCGACTACTTCGGCATTGGCCAGCAACTCGATGCCGGCCTTCGCGAAGCTCTCTCGAGTGTGCGCGAAGGCGCGGAGCTCGTCGCGGCGATGCACCACCGTCACGTGTGTGACCTGATGCAGCGAGAGAGCCGTGTCGAGTGCGGTATCGCCACCGCCGACGATCACGACATTCCCCACGCGGATGTCTTCGATGGGCGGCAGACGGTAGGCGAGGCCCTTGCCGACGAACTCCTCTTCGCGATCGATGCCCAGACGCCGCGGCTTGAAGCGGCCCAGGCCCAGCGCCAGCACCAGGGTCTGAGCCTCCTCATCCCGGCCGCCGGAACGCAGCCTGTAGTGGTCGTTGACGGGGCCGACGTCGTCCACAGACTGCCATTCGTGCAGCTCGGCACCGAACCGGGCCGCCTGCTCCGCCAGCCGCAAGGCGAGCTCTCGCGACGCCACTTTGGGTTGCGCCGGGAAGTTGGTGACGGGTTTGCTGGGATAGAGGTTGACGAGCTGCCCGCCGAAGGCTCCAGCCTCGAAGACTGCCGCGTTCAGACCGCGCAGGCCGGCATACATGGCTGCCGCCAAGCCGGCCGGTCCTCCGCCGACAACGGCGACGTCGTAGGTACTCATGGGGCCCTCCCAGGGCTGAGGTCCACTGTGGTCTCCCCTACACGATTCCACCATCCGGACCCTCGCACACCATACCCCATGGGGTTTGCCACGGCGGCGCCCGACGGCAGGGCGGGCGGGCCCACGATGGACCGCCCGCAAGCTCCCTGATACGGTGCCGAACGTGAATGCTTCCACCGACACCATCGTGCCTCCCCTTCCCGGCCTGAGCGACGAGGAAGCGGCGCGCCGGCGCGCCGCCGGCCAGGGCAACGACGTACAGATCAGCACGGGCCGTTCCTACGGCCGCATCGTGCGCGACAACGTCTTCAACTTCATCAACAACCTCTTCTACGTGCTGGGCATCACGCTCATCGCGCTGGGCAAGCCCCTCGACGCGTTCGTGGTCGTCTTCGTGATCATCGCCAACACGGTCATCAGCCTCGTACAAGAGGTGCGCGCCAAGCGGGTCATGGACCGCATCACCATCCTCATGCGCCCCAAGGCCGTGGTGGCGCGCGCCGGCCGCCTGCAAGACGTAGACCCGGCACAGGTGGTGCTCGGCGATATCCTGTATGTGCACCCCGGCGACCAAGTGGTGGTCGACGGCCCGATGGTCGGCAAAGGCCGCATGGAGATAGACGAGTCGCTGCTCACCGGCGAGTCCGACCTGGTGACCAAGCACCCCGGCGACCCCCTGCTCTCGGGCAGCTTCTGCATGACCGGCGGCGGCTTCTACGAGGCCCAGAAGGTCGGCCTCGAGAGCTTCGCCAACAAGCTCACCGCCAAGGCAGCCGCCTTCAAGCGTGAGCTCACGCCGCTGCAGCGTCAGGTTAGCGAGATCGTGCGCGTGCTGCTCATCGTGGTGGTGGTGTTCGAGATCCTCGTCTGGGTGCGCAACACCATCGGCGGTGTACCGTTCGTGGAGAGCGTGCGCATGAGCACCGTGATCCTGGCCCTCATCCCCAACGGGTTGGTGCTCTCCATCGCCCTCACCTACGCCCTCGGTGCGGTGCGGCTGCTGGGCAAAGACGTGCTCGTGCAGCAGTTCAACGCCGTGGAGTCTCTGAGCAACGTGGACGTGCTCTGCACCGACAAGACGGGCACGCTTACCTCGGGCGTCATCAAGTTCGAAGACGTGGTCGCACTGGGCGCCGAGCAGGAGCGCCTGGCGCCCCTGCTCGGCGCCTTCTCGGCCAGCACCACCGACGTCAACCACACCATCGAGGCGTTGCGTGAGGCCTATCCCGCGCCACGCCTCGCGCCCGCGCACGAGGCTCTGTTCTCGTCGTCGCGCAAATGGAGCGGCCTGGCGTTTGCCGCCGGCGAGGCACGTGGCACGTACGTCCTGGGCGCGCCCGAGATACTAGCGCCGGCCCTGCGCGCCGGCGCTCCCTGGCAGAGCCAGGCCGACGCTTGGGCGGCCCGGGGACTGCGCGTGGTGCTGTTCGCCGGGCGGCCGGAGCCGGTCGCCTTCGGCGACCCCGACCGGCCGCCGGTGCTCCCCGAGGACCTCGCGCCACTCGGCTTGGTGTGCTTCAGCGACGAGCTTCGGCCCGGCGTGCGCAAGACGCTCGACGAATTCACCGAGGCCGGCATCGAGGTCAAGATCATCTCCGGCGACAACCCCGACACGGTGAGCGCCCTCGCTACGCAGGCCGGCGTGCACGGGGCACCGCGCCGCGATGGCATGCGCGGCTACTGCGAGGCGGCTCTCGCCGCCGACCGGCGCACCCCGGCGCGGGCCCAGACGAGGGTGGCGACTCAGCCGGCTGGTGGCGGCGCGCCGGCCCCGGCACCGATTCCCCCCGAAGTGGTCGCCGTCTCCGGGCCCGCTCTCGACGGCCTCTCGCCCGACGAGCTGGCCGACGTGGCGCAACGGGCCACCGTTTTCGGCCGCGTCACACCCGAGAACAAGCACGACCTGGTGGAGAGCCTGCGCCGCCGCGGTCGCTACGTGGCCATGGTCGGCGACGGTGTGAATGATGTGATAGCGCTCAAGCAGGCCAACGTCGCGGTGGGCATGCAGAGCGGCAGCCAGGCCGCTCGCGGCGTCTCTGACCTGATACTGCTCAACGACACGTTCGCCCCGCTGCCCTTCGCCTTCAAAGAGGGCCAACGCATCATCAATGGCATGAACGACATCTTGCGCATCTTCATCGTTCGTCTCTGCTTCAAGGCGTCCATCATCGCCATCGTCATGGCGGTCGCCGGTTTTCCGTTCTCGCCGCGCCAGGCTTCGCTGCTCTCGTTCGTGGGAGCCGGCGTACCCGCCGCCGCCTTCGCGGTGTTCGCCATCCCCGGCCCGACGCCCAAGCTCGGTCTGTTCCGGCTGCTGGCGCGCTTCTTCGTGCCGCCCACGGTGCTCATGACGGCCATGGCAACGGGCGTCTACCTCGCCTACGCCCTTCCCGCCAAGCATGCTTTTCTGGCTGCTCACCCCGGCGCCGACACTGACGGGGTGATGCCCTATACCTATCCGCACGCGCAGTCCGCGCTCACGCTGTTCGCGTGCTTCACCGCGATTCTGCTGATGCTGCTCGCCGTGCCCCCCCACTCGCGCTGGTGGGACGGCGGCGCCGTGGTACGCAGCGACTGGCGGGTGCCGGCCGTCGTGGTGGCCTTGCTGGGCTTCATGGTCGCGGTGCTCGCCCTGCCCCTGGGCCGCACCTTCTTCGACATGAGCCCATTGCCGCTGTGGCAGTACCTGGCCATCTTCGGCCTGTCTGTGGTCTGGAGCCAACTCGTGCGCCTGGTGTGGCGCGGCCGTGTGCTCGATCGCTGGCTGGGCACGGTAGAAGACCCCGGCAACATCTGTGCGCGAGGCGTGACGCCCAAGCCGGTGTAGCGCGGCCCACCGAGCACGTCGAGCACGCCGGCGTGGTGCCCGCGACCCTCAGAACGCGAACGCCGAAGGGCAGATGCCCGCCAGCGGGCACTCGCCGCAGGCCGGCCGGCGGGCGTGGCAGATGCGCCGGCCGTGGCGTACGAAAGCCACGTGGGCGGCGTACACGTCCTCGGCGCGTGGACCGGCGAGCCCGGTGAGCAGCGCGTGCGCCTGCTCCGCGGTCACCCCCGCGATGATGCCAAGCCGATGCGCCACGCGGTGCACATGCGTGTCGACCGGCATGACTGGGCGGCCCAGTGAGAACAGCAGCACGCAGGCGGCCGTCTTCGGGCCAACGCCGGGCAGGCTCGTGAGATAGGCCTGAGCCTCAAAGTCGCTCAGGCCGTTCAGGATCGTCAGATCGGGCGCGCCGGCGGCCGCGCTGACGGCCTCCAGGATCATCTTGAGACGGGGCGCCTTGGTGCGGGCCAGCCCGCCGTGCGCGATCGTCCGCTCTATGTCTTCCACGGCGGCGTCGCGCACCGCCGCCCAGTCGCTGAAATGCGCCTTCAGGGCCGCGAAGGTGCGCTCGGTGTTCACGTCGGCGGTATTCTGCGACAGCACTGTGAACACCAGCTCGTCGACGGGCGGATACCTGGGCGCCAGCACGGCACGGCCGTAGAAGTCGTCGAGGATGCCCACGGCCTGCCGGAGCCGCTCCCCTGGGGTGATGGCTTTCACCGTCTCAGCCTATCATCACGGCTCGCTGCCCTTCACGGCACGCGTCAGGCCTGCGCCCGGGCACCCGTGGTAGCCTGACGCCATGTGCAGCGCGCGCCCTCACCCCGCACCGCCACAGGCCCGGTTCGGGGGTAGCTGGCACTTCTGGATCGACCGCGGCGGCACCTTCACCGACGTGGTCGCTCGTCGCCCCGACGGAGCGCTCGTCACCTGCAAGCTGCTCTCTGAAGACCCGGATCGCTACGCCGACGCCGCCGTGCAGGGAATGCGCGACCTGCTCGGGATCGCCGCGTCCGAGCCCATACCGGCCGCGGATATCGCCGAGGTGCGCATGGGCACCACAGTGGCCACCAATGCGTTGCTCGAGCGCCGCGGCGAGCCCACCTTGCTCGTCACCACGAGAGGGTTCGGCGACGCGCTGCGCATCGGCTACCAGGACCGTCCCAGGATCTTCGCGCTCGACATTCATCTGCCGGCGCCGGTGTACGAGCGTGTGCTCGAGGTGGACGAGCGTGTGGCCGCCGACGGCACGATCGTCCGAGAGCTCGACGACGAGCAGGCCCGGCGCGGACTGCGCGAGGCCTTCAGCGCCGGCTACAGGGCCGTGGCGGTGGCTCTCCTCCACGGGTTTCGCAGCCCCGCTCACGAGCGCCGCGTGGCCGCGCTGGCGCGCGCCGCCGGCTTCACGCAGGTCTCCGTATCGTCCGAGGTCAGCCCACTTGCCAAGCTGGTGAGTCGCGGCGAGACCGCCGTGGTCGACGCCCACCTCTCCCCCATCCTGCGGCGCTACGTCGACCGTGTGGCGGCACAGCTCGGCGTCGTGCGCCTGCGCTTCATGCAGTCACACGGCGGCCTCACCGACGGGCGCCTGTTTCGCGGCAAAGACAGCATCCTCTCGGGCCCGGCTGGGGGCATCGTAGGAGCCGTGGAGACCTGCCGGCGGGCGGGCTTCACCAAGCTCATCACCTTCGACATGGGCGGCACATCCACCGATGTGTCGCACTACGACGGAGAGTTCGAGCGCAGCTTCGAGAGCGTCATCGCCGGCGTGCGCCTGCGGGCGCCAATGCTGCGCATTCACACGGTGGCCGCCGGCGGCGGCTCGGTGTGCACCTTCGAGGGTGGCCGCTACCGCGTAGGCCCGCAGAGCGCCGGCGCTCACCCCGGACCCGCCTGCTACGGCAAGGGCGGCCCACTCGCGATCACCGATTGCAACCTGGTGGTGGGCAAGCTCCAGCCGTGGTTCTTCGCGCCCGTGTTCGGCGCCGGCGGCGGCGAACGTATTGACAGCGCGGCGGCGCGCGGCGCGCTCGCGGCCGTGGCCACGACCATACGCGCCTCCGGTGTGGACCCGCCGCCGCCCGAGCAGCTCGCCGACGACTTCATCCGCGTGGCCTGCGACACGATGGCGCGGGCTATCAAGCGCATCTCCACGCAGCGCGGGCACGACCTGCGCGGCACCACGCTCTGCTGTTTCGGCGCCGCCGCCGGGCAGCACGCCTGTCTGGTCGCCGACGCCCTGGGCATCGCGAGTGTGCTCCTGCACCCGCTGGCCGGGGTGCTGAGCGCCTATGGCATGGGGCTGGCCAGCGTGCGGGCGCTGCGTGAACGCACCGTGGAGCAGCCGCTGACGCAAGCCGCTGCCGCCATCGCCACCCTGGAGGAGCTCTCGGCGGCGGCCGTCGCCGAGCTGGAAGCCCAGGGCTTCGCGGCCCGCGACGTGACGGTCGCCCGGCGCGCGCATGTGAAGTACGAGGGCACGGATGTGGCGCTCGAGGTACCGTGGGCGTCGCCGGCCGGCATGGCGGCGCGCTTTCGTCGGGTGCACCTGCGGCGGCACGGCTTCTTGCTGCCGGGCCGCTCTCTGGTGCTTTCCGTGCTGGCCGTGGAGGCGATCGGGTCGGGTCAGGCGGGGGCCGGTCAGGCGGGGGCCGGTCAGGCGGGGGCCGGTCAGGCGGGGGCCGGTCAGGCGAGCGACGGCGACCTCGCGGGTTCGGGCCCGCAGGGCCGGCCGCAAGCGCAGCGCGGCGGCGCCCCTTCAGACGTTGCGCCGCAGGCCGCCAAAGAGACGGTGCGCATGTATACGGCGGGTGCCTGGCACCAGGTAGCCGTACACCGGCGCGCCGCGCTCTTGCGCGGCACGCACCTGAGCGGCCCGGCGATCATCCGCGAGGCCACCAGCACGACGGTCGTGGAGCCGGGCTGGGAGGCCGAGGTGCTGGCCGCCGGCGAACTGCATCTGCGGCGCAGCTCGCCGGCGACCCCGGCCTCGGCCGACCCGTCGCAGCGCTCCCCGCTGCTGCTCGAGGTCTTCAACAACCTCTTCATGTCGATCGCCGAGCAGATGGGGGCCACACTCGCCAACACGGCCTCGTCGGTGAATATCAAGGAGCGCCTCGACTTCAGCTGCGCCCTGTTCGATGCGCGCGGCGATCTGGTCGCCAACGCCCCCCATCTCCCCGTTCACCTGGGCTCGATGGGCGCCTCGGTGCAGGCCGTCATCGCACGCCACGGCGGCGCCTTTCGCCCCGGTGACACCTACCTGCTCAACTCCCCCTACGCGGGCGGCACCCATCTGCCCGACCTCACCGTGGTTACGCCGGTCTTCGCCGACGAGGCTGCGCCGGCCGACTCGGTTGCGCCGCACGGATCGACCGCGCCAGCCGCTCAGACCGCGCCGACGGCGGCGCCGACCACGCCGACGGCTCCTCTCTTCTTCGTCGCCTCGCGCGCCCACCACGCCGACGTGGGCGGCATCACACCGGGCTCCATGCCCGCGGATAGCACCACGATCTTCGAGGAGGGTGTGCTCATCACAGACTTTCTCCTCGTCGCGGCCGGCCGGCTGCGCGAGGCGGAGCTTACCGCCCTGCTCACCTCAGACCCCAACCCGGTGCGCGATCTGGCCCAGAACCTCGCCGACCTGCGCGCCCAGGTGGCGGCCAACGCACGCGGCGCGGCCGAGCTGCGGCGCATGCTTGCGGAGCATGGCGTCGCCGTGGTGACGGCCTACATGCAGCATGTGCAAGATAACGCCGAGGAAGCCGTGCGCCGTGCCATCGAGCGCCTCGGTAACGGCGCGTTTCGTCAAGAGATGGACGACGGCAGCGTCATCGCGGTGCGCCTGAAGGTCGATCGCGCCTCCCGCACCGCGATCGTAGACTTCAGCGGCACGTCCGCCCAGCGCGCCGACAACTTCAACGCCCCGGCGGCCGTGTGCACGGCCGCCGTGCTCTACGTGTTCCGCACCCTGGTGGACGCCGACATCCCCCTCAACGCGGGCTGCCTGAAACCGTTACGCATCGTGGTGCCGGCCGGTTCACTGCTCGATCCCGCCTACCCAGCCGCCGTGGCGGCCGGCAACGTGGAGACCTCTCAGGCTCTCACCAACGCCCTGTTTGGCGCCCTCGGCGTGGTTGCCGCCTCCCAGGGGACGATGAACAACCTCAGTTTCGGCGACCACCGCTATCAGTACTACGAGACGCTCTGCGGCGGGGCCGGGGCCGGGCCATCGTTCAACGGCTGCAGCGCCGTGCACACGCACATGACCAACTCCCGCCTGACCGACCCCGAGGTGCTGGAGTCACGCTACCCGGTGCGCATAGATGAGTTTCGCCTGCGCCCGGGCAGCGGTGGTGCCGGGGTCCACCGCGGTGGCGACGGCGTGGTTCGCCGCCTGCGCTTTCTGGAGCCTCTCACCGCGGCGATCGTCTCAAGCAGCCGCCGGGTGGCGCCCTACGGGCTCGCCGGCGGCCTTCCCGGTGCTACCGGTCGCAACCGCATCGAGCGCGCCGACGGTACGGTAGAGGAGCTGCCCGGCGTTGCCCAGGCAGCGATGCATGCGGGCGACGTGCTGGTCGTGGAAACGCCGGGGGGAGGCGGGTACGGCGCGCCGCCGGCGCCGCCGGCGGCGGCCGCGGCCCGGCGCCCCGTCCGCTAGCCTCTCAAGCTCGATCGTAGGCGGCCAGTGCAGCCGGCAGGGCGGCAACCACCTGGTTGCCCGCCGCCGGCAGGCCCACGAGCACCGCGCTGATCACCTCATCGCGACTGGCCCCGGCCCTCTTCGCATGGGCGACGTGAAACGAAACGCCACCCTCGAGCCGCAGAGCCGCCAGCACCGCCAGATAGGCCAGCGCCGCCGTCTTCTCGTCCAGAGCGCTGGCGCCGACGAGCTTCTCTACGGCCTCCATCCAGGCGCCGGCGTGCGCCGGCGCCTCCTCGAGGAAGGTCTGAAACGAGTCGCTGACGCCGCCGGCCGCGGGGTTCATCGGGCCGCCATCACGAGGCCTGCGCGCGGCGCCGCAGCTCGCGCCTCTTGCGGCGCCGCAGCAGGGCGCCGGTCACCAATCCGACCAGGAACCCGAGCACGATCGTGACGATGAGCATGAGCCACGCCGGCCAGGTGAAGTGGAAGAACAGAAATGTGAACCGTACCTTCTCGGGATTCTGGAATACGAAGACGAGGAGGATAACGACCACCACGGCCAGCGCGATGAGCCTGCCGTAGCCCGCGCGCTCGGACGCCCTGCGGACCTGCACCTGTGGCTGCTGTGGTGTGCTCATTCGAAAACCCCCTGACGGCAGACGGGTGATGCTTCGCCACGGACATGCTCATACCCTTGCCCAGTCACGCGCATGCGTGTCGCCGCCGGCCCATGGTCTCGGGACGAAGGGGCGGCGGGGCGAAGGCCCCGCCGCCCCTTAACGTCGTCGCGCAGCGGGCACGCGCCCGCTCTTCGTTACTGCTAAAAGCCTATCCCGGTAGGCCTGCACACGCGGATGTGCCCGTGGGCACATCCGCGCTCGCGGCCCCTCCCCGGCCCCCACGTAGCTCGGCTACGAGGGAGCCGTCTCGGAACCGCCCCAAAAGCCCCCGCAGGCACGCTTTGGTGGGGGCGACGAAGCCGCACCGCACTGTCGGCCCACGAACACCCCGGTCACACATCCCTACCGGGATAGGCTCTTGGCAAACGCCGCCAGGCCGTCGGCGATGGTGTTGATAACGACGTCAAGCTGAGCCTCGCTGATCACCAGCGGCGGCTGCAGGCGTAGCACGTTACCGAAGTTGCCGCCTACACCGATGAGCACGTTGTGCTCCAGGCAGTACTGGCGCACAAAGCCGGCGGCCGCCGTGCCGTAGGCCCTGGTGGCCGGGTCGGCGACGAGCTCCACGCCGATCATGAGGCCGCGGCCGCGCACGTCACCGATCAGCGGCTGCGTCTCGGCGAGCGCCTTGAGGGCCTTCTGCACGGCGGCGCCCTTGCGCAGGGCGCCCCCGGCCAGGTCCTCCTGCTGATGGAAGGCGATGTTGGCGAGGGCGGCGGCGCAGCTCACCGGATTGCCGCCGAAGGTGGAGAGATGGTCGCCCACCTGGAAGGCGTCGGCGATCTCGGCGCGGGCGATGAAGGCACCCAGCGGCCAGCCGCCGGCGATGCCCTTGGCCATGGTCATGATGTCGGGCTCCACACCATAGTGCTCGATGGCGAAGAACGTGCCGGTGCGCCCGAAGCCACTCTGCACCTCGTCGGCGATGAACAGCATGCCCTCGTCGTCGAGGATCTCTTTGACGACCTTGAAGTAGCCGTCGGGCGGCACGATGATGCCGCCCTCGCCCATCACGGGCTCGGCCACGAAGGCGCAGCCGCCGCCCGAGAGATGCAGGCGGATGACCTCGCCCACGCGCTCGGCGCAGGCCAGGCCGCAGGTCTCTTCCGTGAGCCCCAGCGGGCAGCGATAGCAGTAGGGCGTGGGCGCGAAGGCCACGCCCGGCATGTAGGTGCCGCCGCCCTTCTTGCGGCCCGCGTTGCCGGTGATCGAGAGGGTCGCGTAGGTGCGCCCATGGAAGCTGCTCTCGAGAGCCACCAGCTCGCTCGTGCCGGTGTAACGCTTGGCGAGGCGCATGGCACCCTCGTTGGCCTCGGCCCCCGAGTTGCAGAAGAAGCTCTTGCGCAGATCGCCCGGGGTGATCTCGGCGAGCTTCTCGGCGAGCTCGCCGACCTTCTCCACGTAGTAGACGTAGGAGCAGGCGTGCACCAGCTTGTCGGCCTGGGCCTGAGCAGCCTCGATGATCTGGCGGTTGCCGTGGCCGGCGTTGGTCACGCTGATGCCGGCGAAGCAGTCGACGTACTCGCTGCCGTCGGCGTCGTAGAGCAGAGCCCCCTCGCCATGATCGGCGACGACCGGCTCGATGCGCTTGACGAAACCGGTCATGACGTAGTCGCGGTACTGTTCCTTCACACCCATGGTATCGACCACCCTTCGGCGCATTCTCTGCTGTTGACAATGGAATAGGGGTGCGCCGCACAGGCTACCAGATGGCCCGTAGGCCGCAGAAGAGGGCGCCGGCGGCCGCGCTGGACAGCGCGGCCGCCGGCGCCCGACATTGCGGCCAACCGTCGCTAGGCGGCCCGCCGCAGGTGACGCATGCCGCCCTCGGCCAGCCACGTCTCGAAGGCGTGCAGACCGGGGTAGATACCCCGCAGAGCGGCGATGTCGGCCTGGTAGCCTCCGGCCTCGAAGAACTCGAACATGCGCCGCGCATCGTCGTTCTGAACCGTGTCCAAGGATGCCTGCGCATACTCCACCGGAGCGCCCGCATAGCGAGACATGGCGGCGGCATACTGCGGCAGGGTGAGCTCGTCGCCCGCCAGCTCGATCTCACGGCCTATCCAGTCGTCAGGTGCCGCGAACGCCAGGGCGACGAAGGCGGCGATATCGGCGACCGCCACACCCTGAAGGGTGCGCTCGCGCGAGAGTGGCATGGAGACCACATACCCGTCGCCCCGGGGCGCCAGCGGCGAGCGCGCGAAGTTCTCGAAGAAGTACACGGGACGCACGATCGTCGCCGGCAACCCGAGCGCCAGCACGCGTTCCTCTATCTGCCGTTTGCTCTCGAAGTGTGGCACACCGCTGTGACGCTCGGCGCCCCCCACGGACGAGTATACGTAGTGCCGTACAGCGGCCGCCTGGGCGGCCTCGGCCAGGGTCACGCCTTGCAGTACCTCGCTGGCGACACCCTGCTGGTAGGGAGTCGCCATCGAGAACACTCCGTCGACCCCCTCCAGCGCCCGCTCCAGGCTGGCCCGGTCCGTGAGGTCGCCGCTCACCACCGCGACGCCTTGAGCCGCCAGGGCGCGCGCCCTCTCCGAGGACGGGTCGCGGGTCAGAGCCCTCACCGCAAAGCCATCGTCGTGAAGCCGTCGTAGCACCGCACCACCCTGCTGCCCCGTCGCTCCCACCACAAGGATCGTCGAACTCTGTAGGGTCATGTGACATCCTCTCGTTGCGGAGTAGAACACTTGCGATCCTTCTTCCCCATGGCCCTGCAGCTGAGCCGGCCAGCCTTGACAAGACCACACCCGCGCGCTGTGCTCGTGTGGACGCGCACACAATCGAACGTCTATAATCACGGTACCCTAGTGGGACGCTGGGTCTGTGATCACCCACTGCTTCTGGGCCTGCCGCGAGTCTGTCGAAGGAGTGCGTATGTCGGGTTCCCCCCCAAGTCCACCGGTGCTGCCTTGGTGCTGGGCGGAGGCGTCGCTGGTATCCAGTGTTCCCTCGATCTGGCCGAAGGCGGGTACAAGGTCTACCTCGTCGAGAAGTCCTCGGCCCTGGGCGGCCACATGGCACAGCTCGACAAGACCTTCCCCACCAACGACTGTTCGATGTGCACGCTATCGCCGAAGCTCGTCGAGGTGGGGCGCCACCTCAACGTCGACATCATCACCAACGCCGAGCTCACCGGCCTCGAGGGCGAGCCCGGCAACTTCAAGGCCAGGGTGCATCACTACGCACGCTTCGTCGACCCCGACATATGCACCAGCTGCGGCGAGTGCGTCCCGGCCTGCCCCATCACGGTCAAGGACCAGTACAACGAGGCGCTCGGCGAGCGCAAGGCCATCTACAAGCTCTACCCCCAGGCAGTCCCCAGCACCTACGTCGTCGACAAGAAGGGCTACGCTCCGTGCAAGAGCACCTGCCCCGTTGAGACGTCGGCCCAGGGCTACATCGCGCTCATCGCCGAGGGTCGCTTCGCCGACGCCTACCGCGTCGCCAGCGAGCCCAACCCCTTCCCCTCGGTCTGTGGCCGCATCTGTGCGCATCCGTGCGAGTCGGCCTGCACCCGGGGGTCGGTGGACGAACCGCTCGCGATCGCCAGCCTCAAACGCTTCGCCTGCGATACCGCCGCGCCCGATGAGCTGCCCGACAAGCTTCCGCTGATCTACGATGAGAAGGTCGCCATTATCGGCGGCGGGCCCGCCGGCTTGTCATGCGCGCGCGACCTCGCCCAGCTCGGCTACGCCGCCACGGTCTTCGAGGCGCTGCCCGTGGCCGGCGGCATGCTGCGCGTCGGCATCCCCGACCACCGCATGCCGCCAGACGTGCTGCAGGGCGAGATCGACCGCGTCTGCGCTCTCGGCGTCGATCTGCGGCTCAACCAGCGCTGCGGTGTCGACTTCACGGTCAATAGCCTGCTGGACGACGACTACAAGGCCGTCTTCCTGGCGCCCGGTCTCCATACCAGCGCGCCGTCGCCGGTGAAGGGCGACGATGTCGACGGGTGCCTGCCCGCGGTCGAGTTTCTGCGCGACCTCAACCTGGGCAACCCGCCCGCCGTCGGCGATCGCGTGGTCGTGATCGGCGGGGGCGACGTTGCTTTCGACGCGGCGCGAGCCGCGTCGCGCCTGACGTCGCCCTCCGGCAAAGCTCCCGAGGTCACCATCGCCTACCGCCGCTCCCGCGAAGAGATGCCGGCCTCCGACGAGGAGATCGTCGAGGGCATCGACGAGCAGCTCACCATCCGCTACTTGGTCGCGCCCGTAGAGATCATCGGCAGCGGCGGCAGGGTGGCCGGCATCAAGCTGCAGAATTGCCGACTCGGCGAGCCCGACGAGAAGGGCCGCCGCCGGCCCGAGCCCATCGAGGGCTCGTACATCGAGATCCCCTGTGAAACGGTGATCTTCGCCATCGGCCAAGCCATCGTCACTGACTTCGCCAAGGGCCTCGACGAAGTCAAGATCGAGCGCAACGCGGTCGGCATCGATGCCGACACCCTCGCCACCCCTCGCTCCGGCGTGTTTGCCGGTGGCGACGTCGCACCGCTCGGCCCCCTTACGGCGATCGAGGCCATCGCCGCCGGTCGCAAGGCCGCAGTGAGCATCCACAATTACCTGCGCGGCGAGCACCTGGCCGACTGGCTGCCCAACTCGCTCGCCGAGGCGCGCCCCGACGACGCTGTTCTTGCGGCCACGCCCCACCAGCCGCGCGTTGAGATGCCGGAATGGCCTGGCTCCGAGCGCCGCCGCAACTGGAACGAGGTCCGCAAGGGCTACACCGAGGAGCAGGCGATCGCCGAGGCGAAACGCTGCCTGCAATGCGCCGTCTGCTCCGAGTGCATGGAGTGCGTGCGTGCCTGCGGCCCCGGAGCGCTGCTGCATGACGAGCGCGACAGCGACCTGCAGGTCGAGGTCGGCGCCGTCGTGATGGCCACGGGCTACGACGCGTACGACCCGGGCAGCAAGGGTGAGTACGGCTACCGCAGGTATCCGAACATCCTCTCGGCGCTCGAGTACGAACGCATGCTCAGCGCCAGCGGCCCCACGGTGGGCGAGGTCAAGCGGCGCAGCGACGGAGCGCACCCCAAGAAGATCGCCTTCATCCAGTGCGTCGGCTCGCGCGACCAGGAGCACGAGTACTGTTCGAGCGTGTGCTGCATGTACGCCAACAAGCAGGCGATGCTCACCATCGATCACGAGCCCGACTGCGAGCCCACCGTGTTTCTTATGGACATGCGTGCCCAGGGCAAGGGCTTCGATGCCTTCTACCAGCGCGCCATCGACAAGGGCGTGGGCTTCGTGCGCTCGCGCCCGTCGTATATCAAAGAAGATCCGCTCACGAGCGACCTTCTCATCACCTGGGAAGACGAGCAGGGCAAGCTCCACCAGAGCCGCTTCGACATGGTGGTGCTCTCGGTCGGCCTGGAGCCTGCGCGCAAGGCGCAGGAGGCCGCCGGCCATCTCGGCATCGCCCTCAACCGCCACGGCTTCTGCGACCTGCAGGAGTTCAACCCACTCGAGACGAGCCGCAAGGGCGTGTTCGTGGCGGGTCCGTTCAGCGAGCCCAAAGACATTCCCGACTCGGTCGCCCAGGCTTCAGCCGCCGCGGCTCAGGTAATGACCGGGCTCGCCGACAGCCGCGGCGCGCTGACGGTCGACAGGGAGTACCCGACCGAGCGCGACGTCAGCGGTGAGGAGCCCCGCGTGGGCGTGTTCGTCTGCCACTGCGGCAGCAACATCGCCGGCGTGATCGACGTGGAGAACGTGGCGCAGTACGCGCAGTCTCTGCCGGGCGTAGAGTATGCCACCGACACGATGTACACCTGCTCCAGCGACAGCCTTGCCCTCATCCGCGAGAAGATCGAAGAGCATCAGCTCAACCGCGTGGTGGTGGCCAGCTGCACGCCGCGCACCCACGAGCCTATCTTCCAGGACACGCTCCGCGAGGCCGGGCTCAACCCCTTCCTCTTCGAGATGGCCAACATCCGCGACCAGGCGAGCTGGGTGCACCACGACGAGCCCGAGAAGGCGACCGACAAGGCCCGCGACCTCGTGCGCATGTCGGTCGCCCGGGCGCGCATGCTCGAGCCGCTCTTCAAGGTCGACGTGCCGCTCACCCACGCCGCCATCGTGGTCGGCGGCGGCATCGCCGGCATGACGGCCGCCAACGCGCTCGGCGACATGGGTCACGAAGTGCATCTCGTGGAGCGTTCGGCCAGCCTGGGCGGTCACGCGCTGTCGCTGGGCCACACCATCAAGGGCGGCGACCCCGCGGACTACGTCAGGGCGCTCGAACACCGCCTCGTCGACAACCCCAACGTGCGCATCCACCTCGAGGCCGAGCTGGCCGACTTCCACGGCTTCATCGGCAACTTCTCGAGCGTCATCAAGGAGAGCGACGGCAAGCGCACGCCGGTAGAGCACGGCGTCGTCGTGGTGGCTACGGGCTCACGCGAAGACCGCCCCGAGCTCTACGGCCTGGGCCAGAGCCCCAAGGTGGTCACCGGCATGGACCTGGAGCGCCTGCTCAAAGACGGCGACCCGGCTCTGACCGACGCCAGGGCGGTGGGCTTCGTGCTCTGTGCCGGTTCGCTCGACGAGAGCCATCCCTACTGCTCGCGCACCTGCTGCCAGCAGAGCATCAAGAACGCTATCGCGCTCAAGGAGCAGAACCCCGCGCGGCAGGTGTATGTGTGGTTCAAGGAGATACGCACCTTCGGCCTGCTCGAGGAGTACTACACCAGAGCGCGCGAGCTCGGCGTCATCTTCACCCGTTACACCAACGAGAGCCTGCCGCAGGTAAGCGCCAACGGCAGGGTTTCGGTGGCCTACCGCGATCCGTACCTGGGCCGCGACCTGGAGTTGCCGATCGACCTGCTGGTGCTGGCCACGCCCACCATCGCCGCCGAGGGCAGCAGCGAGCTCAGCAAGATGATCAAGGTGCCGCTGCAGGGCGACGGCTTCTTCCTCGAGGCGCACGTCAAGCTGCGCCCCGTCGACTTCGCCTCGGAGGGTATCTTTCTCTGCGGCGCCGCCCACTACCCCAAGGGCATCGAGGAGACGATTAGCCAGGCGTACGCCGCCGCCGGGCGGGCCGCGGCCATCCTGGCCAAGCCCGTCATCAAGGCGGGCGGCGTGGTCGCCGAGGTCGACCAAGACAAGTGCGCGGCATGCCTGACCTGCGTGCGGGTGTGCCCGTACGAGGTGCCCACGATCGATCCCGAGGTCAAGAAGGCCAAGATCGAAGCGGCGGCCTGTCAGGGGTGCGGGGTGTGCGTGAGTGAGTGCCCTGCCAAGGCGATCACCCTGCACCACTACACCGACGCGCAGATCTTCGCCAAGGAAGAGGCACTCTTCATGGAGGTGAGCTGACATGGGCGACGACGTGAAGGCCGCGGCGGCCCCTGCGCCGGCCGCGGCCGGCGAAGCCGCCGCCGAGGCCGCGGCGACCGTGCCGGCGAAGCCCATCGACCCCACCTTCGAGCCCGAGATCATCGTGTTCGCCTGCCACTACTGCGCCTATGCCGCGGCCGACCTGGCCGGCAGCATGCGCCTGCAGTACCCGACCAACATCCGCATGATCAAGCTGCCCTGCACCGGCAAGCTCGAGGTCATCCACCTCCTGCGCGCCATCGAGGCCGGCGCCGACGGCGTGTACGCCGCCGGCTGCCTCGAGGGTGAGTGCCATTACCTGAAGGGCAACCTCTGGGCGCGCAAGCGGGTCAACCACGTGAAGACTCTGCTCGCCGAGCTCGGCATCGAGCCGGAGCGCGTCGAGATGTACAACATGTCGTCGGCCATGGGCGCCACGTTCGCCCAGGTCGCCACCGAGTTCACCGAGCGCATCAAGGCGCTCGGCCCCAACCCCGTGAAGCGTGAGGGCGTCAGCCCGCACGCCGCCGCGCGCGCCGCGCTCGGCGGCACGGCCCTGCCCGAAGAGTCGGATGCGCCTGTCGCGGCCACCGTTGAGGAAGGAAAGCCACAATGATCACCGCCGAACGTAAACCCCTCGACGAGATCCTCGCACTCGTCGCCGACAAGAAGAAGGTCCTCGTGGCCGGCTGCGACACCTGCGTCGCCGTGTGCCTCACCGGCGGCGAGAAAGAGGCCGAGATCCTCGCCAGCGAGCTGCGCATCAAGGCTGAGCAAGACGGCCGCGACGCCGAGATCGACCACACCGCCGCCATCAGGCAGTGCGAGTGGGAGTACCTCGACATGATCGCCGCCAAAGTCGAGGACGCCGACGTGGTGCTCAGCATGGCCTGCGGCATCGGCATCCAGAGCATGGCCGAGAAGTTCGCGCCCAAGCTGGTCATGCCGGCCGTGAACACTAACATGCTGGGCATGCCCCAGGAGCACGCCGTGTGGCTCGAGCGCTGCGCCGCCTGCGGCGACTGCGTAATCGGAGAGACGGCCGGCATCTGCCCGGTGGTGCGCTGCAGCAAGAGCCTCATGAACGGTCCGTGCGGCGGCAGCCACGACGGCAAGTGCGAGGTCACAACCCCCGAGAAAGAAGACATCGACTGCGCCTGGCACCTCATCTGGGAGCGCCTCAAGGCACAAGGTCGCGAAGAACTCATGTTAGTCAACCGGCCACCCAAGAACTGGAGCAAGAGCAGCTCGGGCGGCCCGCGGAAGATGGTGCGCGAGGAGGCGAAGCCGGTATGACCGCGACTGAGTACAAAGCTGGCTCCAACCTCGAGAAGATTCTGAGCGAGGGCAAGTTCGCGGTCACGGGCGAGTGCGGGCCGCCCAAGAGTGCCGACGGCACCGTGATCGACAAGAAGTCCAAGATGCTCAAGGGCTACGTCGACGCCGCCAACATCACCGACAACCAGACCGCGGTGGTGCGCATCAGCTCGATGGTCTCGGGCTACCAGGCGCAGCAGAACGGCCTCGAGGCGATCATGCAGATGACCTGCCGCGACCGTAACCGGCTGGCCATGCAGGCCGACATCCTGGGCGCCTCCGTGCTGGGCATCAAGAACATCCTCTGCCTCACCGGCGACCACATGAGCTTCGGTAACCATCCCGAGGCCAGGGGCGTGCACGATCTTGACGCCATCAACCTCATCAAGATGTACAAGGACATGCGCGACGAGAAGAAGTTCCAGTGCGGCGACGAGATGGACGTAGCCCCGCGGCTGTACATCGGCTGCGCCGAGAACCCCTTCGGCGACCCGTTCGAGTTTCGCGCCCTGCGCCTCAAGAAGAAGGTCGAAGCCGGCGCCGACTTCATGCAGACCCAGTGCATCTTCAACATCCCCAAGTTCAAGAAGTGGATGGCAGAGGTGCGCACCCTGGGCCTGCACCAGGAGATCAAGATCCTGGCCGGCCTCACGCCGCTCAAGGGCGTCGGTGCGGCCAAGTACATGAAGAACTTCGTCCCCGGCATGGACGTGCCACAGGAGATCGTCGACCGCATGGCCTCCGTGGAGAAGGGACCACCCGCGCACGCCGAGGGCAAGAAGCTCGCCGTCGAGATGATCAAGGAGATCGCCGAGATCGAGGGCGTCGCCGGCGTGCACCTCATGGCGGTGGAGTGGGAAGAGGCAGTGCCCGAGATCGTCGAGATGGCCGGCCTCATGCCCCGGCCGGCCGTCGCCTAGGAGGTCCGGTATGGCTACCTGCAGCCCTCCGAGCGCTGTTCTCGCCGGCAAGGTCGGCGACGGCTGCGGCGAGAACGCCTATAAGTGCTACCAGTGCAAGAAGTGCAGCACCGGGTGCCCCGTGGCCCCGTACACCGCCATGCATCCGGCGATGATCATGCGCGCCGTGCAACTCGGTCAGCTCGACATGATCTTCGACGACAAGTTCATCTGGCTCTGCACCGGCTGTGAGACCTGCACCACGCGCTGCCCGCAGGGCATCGATATCGCGGCCATCATGGACGAGCTCAAGATCATCGCGCGGCGCGACGGCCGTATCCCGGAGGACGCGCCGTTCGCTAACGTGCTCAGGCTCAACTACGAGAGCATCCAGCGCTGGGGCCGGCTCTACGAGGTCGAGCTCATCGCGCGCGACCTCCTCAAACGACCCAAGGGCGCGCTCGACTACCTGACGCTCGGGCCCAAGATGATGCTCAAGGGCAAGATCAGCCTTCTGCCCGAGCGCGGTGACACGATGGCCATGAAGCGCATGGTCGAGACCTCCGCCAGCATCACCAGGACCAAGCGGCATCAGGAAGGCGCTCAGGACCGGGGAGGTGCGTCATGAGAAAGACGCTCGCCTACTACCCCGGCTGCTCGTTGCACGGCACCGCCACCGAGCTCGACTCGAGCTTCAAGGCAACCGCCGCGGCGCTCGACGTCACCCTGCAGGAGATCCCCGGCTGGGAGTGCTGCGGCAATACCGCCGTGCACTCCTCCAACCGCCTGCTGGCGGCCGCCTTGCCGGTGAACGAGCTCGCCAAAGTGGAGAGCGACATGAAGCTCCAGAGCGTGGCCGTGCCGTGCGCGGCCTGCTTCAGCCGCTTCATGGCGGGCAGCGAGGAGGCCAAGGACCCCGAGGTGGCGGCCGACTTGCGGGCCGTCGTCGGCCGCGCATATAGCGGCTCGGTGAAGGTGCGTAACCTGGTCGACGTATACCACGACGAGGTTGGCCTCGAAGCGCTGGCGGCCAAGGTCAGCAGGCCTTTCGCCGGCCTCAAGGTGGCCTGCTACTACGGCTGCCTGCTCACGCGGCCGCCCAAGGTTACCCTGGCCGAAGACCCCGAGTACCCCACGCACATGGACGAGGTCGCGAGGGTGCTCGGCTGCGATCCGGTGCAGTGGAACTTCAAGACCGACTGCTGCGGCGCCAGCCTGGCTCTCTGCGAGGTGCCGGTGGTGGTCGACCTTACGCACCGCATCCTGCAGGACGCACGAGACTGTGGCGCCGCGGCCGTGGTGGTCGCCTGCCCGCTGTGCCAGGTCAACCTCGACGGCCGCCAGGACGACATCGCCAAGGCGCACCCGGGTTGGCAGCGCCTTCCGGTGATCTACTTGAGCCAGCTGGTCGGCCGCGCGCTCGCCGTCAACGAGAAAGCGCTGGGTCTGAAGAAGCACATCGTCGACGTCGGCGCGGTGATGGCGTAGGCCGCCGCCGGCTGCACCCATCCCCAGGGGGACTAAAGAACGCAAGAAGGGGCGCCGCAAGGCGCCCCTTCTTGCGTTGAGTATCGTGGTCCCGCTACGCGCCGTACTGTCCTACATGTTGGGCCACTGGTGCACGCCGATGCGGCCCCGCAGAACGTGCGCGCGCGCTCCATGTCGATCACCGGTATGTCGGCCCACACGATCGTGTTGCTCATCGTCCTCTCCTTCAACTCGTCGGTCGGCGGATGAGGGGAGATTGGCCGTCGGGCCCCGCCGTCAAACGGGTATCAGGCTGCGGCCATCGTGACGGCGACCACCATGAGACGAGAAGAGCGGCCGCTGCGGCCGCGAGGTTGGACGGCGGCGGCCCCCTCGGTGGGGGAGGTGTCGGACACGAGGGGACCGCCGTCTTGGAGACCGAGCCTGCGACGCCCGCCGCAGACCACGGTGCACGGAGTGCCGGGGCGCGGCGTTCCGTGCGGGGAGTTCTAGCTCACCCGGCTCTGCGCTTCTTGGGGACCTCCTGTTCGCGTGCTGTCACACGCAGTTCTACCGCTGAGGTCTGAGAGACGCCTGAAAGTGCGATGAGTGACGGCTGCGAATGCGCCCGCATGGCATTGCCACACGGCGACAGGCTGTGGCGAGCGGCGGGGCTCATGCCCGAGGCAGAGATGGACGTCTGCGGCGCTGAGGGCGAGAATGGTACGAAACCCCACGCGAGGAGGACGGCATGGAGGAGATCGCGCCTGGCCTGTATCGCTGGACGGCCCCGCACCCGCAGTGGAGACCTCGCACGGAGGAGGTCGTAAGCTACGCGCTCGGCGGTGGCGGCACGCTGGCCGTTGTCGACCCCCTCTTGCCGGTCGAAGACGATCCCCGGCGCGCGCCGCTGCTGGCCGCCTTCGATGAGCTGGTCGCTGGCGCGCGGCGCCTCGATGTGATGATCACCATCCCCTACCACACGCGTAGTGCCGAGAGCCTGTACGAACGCTACTCGCGCACCAAGCCGACGCTCATCTGGGGCCATGCCAACGTGAAGAAGCGGCTCACGCGGCTCGCACCCCTCGAGCTGATCCCGCAGAGCGCGGCGGGCGCGGCGGCCGAGATCGCCGACGGTGCCGCCCTGGCCTTTACCATCGGCAGGCCACGCCGCAGCGAATACCCCCTCTACTTCCCCCGGCACCGCGCCGTGGTCTTCGGCGACGCCGTGGTGGGCACCGAGAACGGCCCGCGGTTCTGGAATCAGAGCTCAGGCACGGGGACCGCCTGGTACCGCGATGTGTTCGCGCCTACCTTGGACGCGCTGGCCAAGCTGCCCATCGATCATGTGCTGGTCACACATGGGGTGGCGGTGCTCGGGGAAGGGCGGCGAGCGCTCGAAGAGTGCCTCGCCGCGCCTCCCGTGGCGAACTACTGATCTCACATCTGCAACATCGGCTCGGGTACCTGCGCGGTGACGTGACGGGCTTCGCCGGGCGGCGCCTCGAGCCTGCCGCCGTCGAGCCATATGCGCCGTGAGGCGCGGCTCGCGACCCAGGTGTCATGGGTCACCACCACCAGGGTCTGGGCACGCTCCCGCCAGAGCTGCTCGAGCAGTCCGATGATGTCGTCACGGGTGCGCTCGTCGAGGTTACCGGTGGGCTCGTCGGCGAGGATCACCTGGGGCTCGCGCACCAGCGCCCGAGCGATGGCCACGCGCTGCTGCTCACCGCCCGAGAGCTCGGAGGGGATGTGCCGGGCGCGCTGCGCGAGGCCCACGTCGCTGAGCGCCGCCTGGGCGCGCCGGCGGCGCTCCTCGCCGCTCACCCGCCAGGGCACCAGCGCGGTCTCCACGTTCTCCTGGGCGGTGAGCGTGGGGATCAGGTTGAACGATTGGAAGATGAAGCCGTAGGAGTGGCTACGCAGCTCGGCAAGGTCACCCTCGCCGAGCTTCGCCAGGTCGCGTCCCGCGTAGAGCAGAGCGCCTCCGCTAGGCCGGTCGAGGGCGCCGAGCATCTGCAGAAGCGTGGTCTTGCCGGAACCCGTGGATCCCTGGATGGCGAGAAACTCACCCTTCGCGATATCCATGTCGATGCCGGCCAAGGCATCGACGGTCTTGCGGCCCTGCGAGTAGCGCTTGGTGACGCCGCTGAGCTGGTACATGGGTGCCTCCCGTTCAGGGGGTGTGGTGATTGTCATGACACGCCTCGCGATTTCAGTCGAGACGGCGCAAGGCATCGGCCGGGCGCAGGCGCGAGGCGCGCCAGCCGCCCAGGGTGCCGGCCGCGAGGCCACCGGCGAGCGCGAGGCCCACAGCAAGCAGCACGAGGCTGAGGCTCACCGGAGCGGTGAGGTGCACGGTCACCGACTGCGCGGCCTGGCCCAGGGCGCGCGCGGCGCCGGGGAACCCGCCGCCGGCGCCCGTGGCGCTCGTCTGTCCGACGGTCGCCTTGAGTGCCGGCGAGAGCGCACTGATGAGCCGCGCCCCGGCGATGCCCAGGCCGGCACCGAGCAGACCGCCGACCACGCCCTGGACCATCGACTCGCCCAGCACCTGGCCTACCACGCGGCCGCTCCTCCAGCCCAGCGCCTTGAGCGTGCCGAACTCGCGCACGCGGCGCGAGACGGCCGAGACGGTGAGCAGGCTGGCCACGGCGAAGGCGGCCACCAGCGCGGCCCCGGCGAGCCACGTGCCCAGGCGATTGGCGAGGCTCGATGCGCTGGCCAGCGAGCCGCTCACCTGACTGGCCAGATCTTGGGCGGTGGTCACGGTGGCTTTGGGCATCACGGTCTTGATCTCGGTCTTCACCAGCGAGATGTTCTTGGCGTTGTCGGCGCGCACGTAGATGGCGTTGACCTTGCCGGTAAGATCGGCGATCTTCTGGGCCTCAGCCAGCGGCATGTAGACGTTCGACGAGGCGGTGCTGCCGGTTTGTGCCGCGATCCCCAGTACCGTGAACTTGATGCCGCCGATGGTCATCGTGTCGCCCACGACCAGTCCCTTCTGGCGCGCGTAGCTCCTGTCTACCACGACGACCTTGGCCTTCTTGTCGGCGCTCGTCAGAAGCCTGCCCGAGGTGGCCTTGGCCGAGCTCAGGGGCCCGAGGCCGGTCTGCGCCACGTCCACGCCGGCGATGGAGTACGAGGAGATGCTGATCGGGGCCTGCGACGCCGACGGCGCGGGCACATTGGCCGACGCTGCGCCGCTCGCGCCGCCGGTCGTCTTGCTGTTGCCGCTGAACGCCTTGGCGAAGTTGCCGGAGACGTTCAGCGAAGTGAGCTGCAGGGCACCGGCGGCGGCCGACACGTGCGACAGCTTGGCTGTGGCACGTACCTTGGCGGCCGCGAGCGACTCCTGGCCTGCGGTGCTGGTGATGGCGTCACGCGAGAACTTCTTCCCCTGCTTGGATGTGCTGCCGGGGTTCATGCCGATGCGACTCGGTTGACTTCCCGGGCCGCCCACCGTGGCCGCCTTCTTCACCGTGATGTCGGTGCCCACGCCGTAGAGCGAGCCGAGCACCCGATCTTGAGCTTTGTGCACTCCTTCCGCGTAGGCCGTGACGGTCACGACCAGGGCTACACCGACCGCCAGGCCGAGGGCGGTGAGCAGGGCCTGGCGGTGTCGCCGGCGAAGCTCCCTGTAGACGTAGGTGAAGAACATGTTCCCTCCTTGTGCGGCGGCAGGCGCCGGCGTAGTGGGCGGCGTCTCGCGCCGTACCTTGTACAGAGCCAGGTTGTACAGCGACGCCCTGGGAGCGCCCTGAACCGGCACTGGGCGGCAACTGAGAGCGAGGGCCGGGGTACGGGTCTCAGTCGGTCTCCAGCGTTTTCTCAGACTTCTCTCAGGAAACACACCTATGATCGCTTCGCCAAGGGGTGAACTGGAGGAATGGAAATGGGTGAAGCAAGCCAGGAAGGCACGCGCATTCTCGTCGTCGACGATGAGGCCAGCATCACGGAGCTGGTGTCGATGGCTTTGCGGTACGAGCAGTTCACCGTGCAAGCCGCACACGGCGGCCGTGAGGCGCTCGACAAGGTCGCGACCTTCGCTCCCGACCTCGTGGTGCTCGACATCATGATGCCGGGTATCGACGGCTTTGAAGTGGCGCGTCGCCTGCGTAACGGCAACTCCTCTCTGCCCATCCTCTTCCTCACCGCACGCGATGCGACCGACGACAAGGTTCGCGGTCTCACCTTGGGCGGCGACGACTACGTGACCAAACCCTTCAGCGTGGAAGAACTGGTGGCGCGCATCCGCGCCATCCTGCGCCGCGTGAAGCCGGTCTCGAGCGCGCAGGGCCGTCTGGCCTTCTCCGATCTCGAGCTCGACGAAGATACCCATCAGGTCTGGCGCGCCGGCACCGAGGTCGATCTCACGGCCACCGAGTTCAAGTTGCTGCGCTACCTGCTGCTCAACGCCAAGCGTGTGCTCAGCAAAGACCAGATCCTCGACCACGTGTGGAACTACGACTTCGGCGGCAATGCCAACATCGTGGAGACCTACATCAGCTACCTGCGCCGCAAGGTCGATGGCGAGTGCACGCCGCTGATCCAGACGGTGCGCGGCGTGGGCTACACCATCCGCCTGCCGCGTGAGTAGACGGAGCATACGGTGACGCTGCGCACGCGCCTCCTGCTGGCCCTGCTGGCCCTGGTCACCGCGGGCCTTCTGGTCGCCGGCGCCGTCACCTACAGCTCGCTGCGCTCGTTCCTGCTACAGCGCGTCGACCAGCAGCTTGTCGCCGCTCGCGGGCCGGTGCTCGACAGGTTGGCGTCCTCGCAGATGCCGGGAGTCGTTCCGGGAGGCGGCCAGGGAGGGCCCAACTTCCCCCCTGGGACGTACGGAGAGTTGCGTGACACCGCGGGAGTGGTTCTGAGCAAGGGGGCGTTCTACTACGGCACTACCGCGCCGCCGACGCCCAAGCTGCCCAGCCCGCTACCCGGGGCCAGCAGTAGCGCTACCAGCGGCACGCTCTTCAACACCGGCTCGTCGGGCCCGTCAAACGTGCAGTTCCGGGTGCTCGTGCAGGCCTGGCCGCAGCTCGGGCGCGTGCTCGTTGTCGCGATACCGCTCACCGACACCCTCCAGACGCTATCTCGCCTGTTTGGCATCGAGGTGCTGGTCTCGGTGCTCGTGCTCGCCGCCCTGGCCGCGGCCGCCTGGCTGCTGATCAAGCGCGACCTGCGACCTCTCGAATCGATGGCTGCCACGGCCGGCGAGATCGCCGCCGGCGACCTCACGCAGCGCGTGGGGCCGGCCGAGCCGAAGACAGAGGTGGGCCGGCTGGGCCTCGCCCTCAACGCGATGCTCGAACAGATCGAGCGGGCCTTCGCGGAACGCACCAGGTCGGAGGAGAAGCTGCGCCGCTTCGTGGCCGACGCGTCGCATGAGTTGCGCACCCCGCTCACATCCATCCGGGGCTACGCCGAGGTCTTTCACAGGGCCAAGCAGAACCCCGATGACGTCAGCGCCTCGATGCGCCGTATCGAGCAGGAGAGCAAGCGCATGGGGGTACTGGTCGACGAGCTCCTGCAGCTCGCCCGCCTGGGCGAGACCCGCCAACCGGAGCACGCGCCGGTCGACCTGGCGCGCGTTGTCGCCGACGCCGTGAGCGACACCCACGTGGCGGCCCCCGAGCGGCCCATCGACCTCGTGCTGCCCGGTGAAGACGAGGCACCCGGCGAACTGGCCGTGATGGGCGACGACCACCAACTGCGTCAGGTCATCGCCAACCTTCTCGGCAATGCGCTGCGCCACACCCCGGATGGCACCCCGGTGCACGTGGCCCTGAGCCACGATGCCGGGTGGGCGGTGCTCGAGGTGAGCGACGAAGGCCCGGGCCTGCCGCCGGGTGATCCGGAGAAACTCTTCGAACCGTTCTACCGTGCCGATCCTTCGCGCGCCCGCGAGACCGGAGGCACGGGCCTGGGTCTGGCCATCGTGGCCGCCATCGTCGGCGCGCACGGCGGCCAGGTCAGGGCGGCGGCGCGCGACGGCGCTGGGGCGACCTTCGCCGTACGCTTGCCGCTGGCCGGCTCTCCCGGCGCCGAGCCCCGTGGAACGGCCGCGGAGCCGGCGGGGCGGCCCGAAGAAACCCTCGAGCCGGCCGCCATGCCCGGCGAGCCTGGCGAGCCGCCCGAGGGCACCGCTGAGCCAGCCGGCAGCCCGCCGCCGAGCACGCCACCCGTGTCGCCCGACGGCCCGTCTGTCTAGCGGACCGGCCGCCTGATCGCCGACCGGCACCTGCGACGATACGCTACGATTGCCCCAGGTGCCCATGTGAAGCAACCCGAGAGGTGGTCGGCGATGTACTGGCAGCGCGGCTCGCTCAGCCCGAAGCAGGTGAAGCTCATCATGCGCTTCATCCCGCTCGACATCAGCTTCGCCGACGAGAACGACGTGCTCCTGTACTGGAGCGGCGAAACCTACAAGACCTGCGATGGTCGCTACGTGGGTCGCGACGTGCGCGACTGCCACCCCGAGCAAAGTCTCGCCAGCCTCGATGAGATCCTGCGCCAGTTCAAAGCCGGCAGCAAGGACGACGCCGAGGGCTGGGAGGTAGATGGAGACACCTGGACCTACACGCGCTACTGTGCGGTGCGTGACGACTCGGGCGTCTACAAGGGCATCCTCGAGGTGACTCAGGACGTTACCCAGCTACGCGCCCTGGAGGGCACGCAGCGCCTACCGGGATGGTAAGCCAGATTCTGGCGAAGGGAGCACACAAATGATTACGATGCTCGGCGCGATATCGGCCGGCAAGGGCGTGCTGTTCATTTTCGTCGCCGTAGCGGGCCTCTTTACCGGTCTGGCTATACGCCGCGCGCTCGAGAATCGCCGCACAGGGCGTAAGTGACTCTGGCTCAACTGCAGTCTTCGGTGGTATACAGTGCCGTAGGAGCAAGCGCGCGGAACGGGGCCGCATGAGCAAGCACATCGCCCGGTGTACCGGCATGCCGGTGCGCGACCGGTCGCAGATAGGTGCCATCGTAGGTTGCGCATCTCGCGCGGGCACGCCATTCGGCACCTCGGCCGCAGAGGTCGAGCGCGCGTGACGCCGAGTGCACCCACCCACCCCGCCGCGACAAGCCGCCATCTCGCCGCCGCCGACGCCGCCCTGGCGGCCATCCTTGAGGCCCGCACGCCACAACGCGTCTCCGAGACCGGCTGCAGCGCCGAGATGCTGGCGCTGGTGCGCTCGATCAACCGCCTCATCGGGTTCGTTGACGAGCTCACCGCCTTCGCCGTGCCGCTGGCCAGCGGCAACCTCGACGTGCCATTGCCGTCTTCGGACAACCTTCTGGCTGCCCCCTTCGCGGAGCTTCGCGCGCGGCTCAGCGAGATCACCCGCCAGGCCAGCGAGATCACCTGCAGCGACGAGAACCAGCGCGTTGCGTCGATGAGCAACTTCTCGCGGGCCTTCGACTCGATGGTGGAGCTGCTGGGCGAACGCGAAGCCAGCCTGAAAACCGAGATCGCCAGCCGCAGGGAAGCCGAAGAGGCGCTGCATCGCGAGCGCGACCTGCTCGTCTCGGGCCCCGTGATTACCCTGCGCTGGGACATAGACGACGACGGCACTGTGCTCTACATCTCACCCAACGTCTCGACGTTCGGGTACCGCGCCGAGGAGTTCGTGAGCGGGCGGCGCAAGTTCGTGAGCATCATGCATCCGGACGATTACCCTTGGGTGGTGGAGGACGGCAACGTCAAGTCGCAGAGTGGGTTGAACGGCTGGACCCAGGAGTATCGCATCATCGACAGCGAGGGCGAGGAACGCTGGGTGCGAGACTACACGCACGCCGTGCGCGACGACGAGGGCTCCGTAGTGTGCTACGAGGGCTATCTCATCGACATCAGCGCCGAGAAGGCGGCCGAGACCGCCTTGCGGCGGCGCGAGCAGCAGCTCCGTATGCTCTCGCTCACCGACGAGCTCACCGGCCTCTATAACCGGCGTGGCCTCTTCGCGCTCGGCGAGCACATGATGCGTAGCGCCCACCGCCGCAGCAGTGGACTCGGTGTGGTCTTCGTGGACCTTGACGGCCTCAAGGAGATCAACGATCGTCTGGGGCATCGGCGCGGCGACGACGCCCTGTGCGATGTCGCCGAAGTGCTGCGCGGTTGCGCTCGAGAGAGCGACGTGCTGGCACGGGCCGGCGGTGACGAGTTCGTAGCTCTGGTGGAGGACGTGCCACAGGCGGTGGACGAGATCGCGAAGAGAGTTGAGCGGCGGATCGTCGCGCGCAACGCGAAGGGCGATCGGCCCTACAAGCTTCAGGCGAGCCTGGGAGTTGTGTACTGGCCGCCCACCGAGAAGGTGGCGCTGCCCGAGCTTATCGAACGCGCCGACCGGCGCATGTACGAGGCCAAGCGCGCACGCGCCAAGAGCTAGGCCTGCAGCCTGAACTCGTGCCGGCAGAAGTCGTCGCCGGCGCTGAGCGAGTGGGTCTGCCTGTGCCTCGTTTCGTCCGCGCCGAGCATGCCACAGACCATGCCGCAGTCGAACTGACACACGATGTCGGGATACTCCTGGGCGAGCTCCCGATAGACGCAGTTCCGCACCTCGACGACCGTCACATCGGCGGAGGTGTCGTCGAGTGTAACGGAGTAGCCGGCCGCGTCCATCCACGAGACGACCGCGCGCGCCGAGAGCTTCACCGGAGGCTTGGCGGCATCTCCGGCGATGAGCGCCGCGGTCTGCTCGCCGTAGGCGCGGCCCAACGCCCGGGCGGCCTCCGTGGCCACGCCGGGATTTAGCGTTCCCGCGACAAGCTGCAGTAGCAGCCGCGCCAGGCGCTCGTAGCGCCGCGGCGGCAGCATGACCTCGAGCCGCTCCGGCGTAAGCACGTAGGTCTTGGCCGGTCTGCCGCCGCCGGCGCGCCGGCGCGTTCCGCAGGCGACCAGCCCCAGCTCGGCGAGCTTCTCCAGGTGAGAGCGGGCCACGGTGCGGTGCAGGCCAAAAGCACCGGCCACCTCGGTGGCAGACAGAGGTTCGGTGGTTTCGCGTAGATGGCGGTAGATGTTGCGACGAGTGGGGTCGCCAAACACGTCGGCGAGCCTACCTAGGTACCTTCCATCCCTGTCGTACGCTATATCCACACGAGGCACTCTATCGCATCTCGATGGGAAGTCCAGGGCTTCCGAGGGCCGCCTCCCACTCAACTGGCACACTCTTGTACACCATGGCCGCTCGCGCGCGTTACGGTTGCCGGCACCTCCGGGAATGCACCAAGCACCGCCGCGCCGTCCGGCGGGCCGGTCGCGGCCAGGGGACGTCACGGGCCGGCAAGCGACGTGGGAGGAGCCCAATGATAAAGGTCAAGACCTTCACCACCCCCATCAAGATCTTCGCCACCGTGCGTGAGATCCAGGAGCTCGACGATCAGGTCACCTCGTTCTTGAACGACGAGAAGGCCGACAAGGTCTACTCGGTAAGCGATGCGACAACGGCCGGCGAGAACGGTGAGACTATCGGTCTCATCCGCACGGTCGCCTATAGAGTCGGCGAGGCGTGAGGCGCGGCGCTTGAGCCGGCAGCATGACATCCTCGTCTTGAACGAGGCCTTGCAGCTCGAGCGGGGGGCGGTAGCTCGCTACGTCGCCCATGGCGGCGCCACCTCCGACCCGCGGCTCTTCGCGTACTGGGAATCACTGCGTCGCAACGAGGCCGAGCACCGCGATCTGCTGCTGGCCGAGCTCCGCCGATTGGGCGCGGCGCCTGCCGCCGGCGAGACCGCCCCCGAGGCGAACCCGTGAGCGCCCGGGGCTACGCCCGCGACCTAGCGGCACTCCACGCCGACTATGAGTTCGAGGAGGCAGCGGTGAAGCTCTACGGGCGCATGGCGGGCGAGGTCGGCGAACCGGAGCTCAAGGAGCTCTTCAAGGAGCTCGCCGGTGGCGAGGCCGGTCACCGCCGCGGTCTGCGACACATGCTCGCCGCTGTTGAAGACCTTGCGACTCCCGTTGTGCTGTTCTGTCCGCTCTGCGGCTGGCAGATCGATTTCGGCCCAGATCCCGCCGAGGGCACCACCGGCAAGTGCACGATGTGCCCCGGTCGCTTCGCGCTGCGTCTTGATGCCGGCGGCAATTGGGCCCTGGAAAGGCTGGCCCCATGAGCTCCCATCCACTCGCGGGACTTCGCCTGTGGTTCTCGAGGAGCGCGACGACGGCCGGCTCTTCGGGTGCGCGGCCGCCACCGTGTGCCCTCAGCTTCTCACTGAAGATGACCCAGGAGGGATGGCGATGTCAGGTTCACAGATTCCGGATCCACTCTTCTCCGAGCCGGCCGACGGCGACAAGATCGGCGACGAGGGGCTGCTCGCCATCCTCGAGTCGGCGATCGCCGCCGAGCGCTCCGCGCAGGAGAAGTACCGCAAGAGCCTCACGCGCTGCGCCGACCGCGAGGCGTGCAGCATGTTCGAGCGCCTCTTGCGCGACGAGGAGGCGCACGAGCGCGTCCTCTCCGGCCACTACGCGGAAGTCAAGAAGCGCATGGGCTTGCGCGGCCCACAGCAAGCCGGCTGAGCCCACCACTGGCGCAACAAATCTTCACCAATAACGCGAGCAGGGTCCTTGACCCCGGCGAGACGCGGCCGTATCATTTTGGTGCGTTTTCATAGGCTAAACCTGTGAAAGCGCGTCCCGTCAGGGGGACGCACCAGGTGCTGTACCCACCAAGCACCACGGCCCCTACGAAGGCGGCGCCACCCCTCCAGGCGCCGCCTTCGGCCTGTCTGGGTTCGCACTCCGGCGTGGCGGCCTTTACCTATCCCGGTAGGCCTGCCCGCCCGCATGGATAGGCTCTTAGCGCCGCGCCAGCTCGCGGAACATCGCCGGCAGGTCGGCTCGGGCCACCACGAGATCGGCGGCGGCCAGAACCTCGGGCGCGGCCTCGGCTACGGCGACGCCGAGCCCCGCCCAGCGCAGCATGTCGATGTCGTTGGGGCCATCCCCACAGGCTACCGTGCGCTCGCGCCTCAGCCCCAAGCGATCGCACAGCCACTGCAAGGTCCCGCTCTTGCTCACGCCCGCGTGCGTGATCTCGATGTACTCCGCCTGCGAGCGGGTCACCGCAAGGCGATCGCGCCAGCGCTGCTGCAGAATGGGCACCAGTACCTCCACGTCCGCGGGCGCGCTGAGCACCACGAACTTCGTGGGGGGACGAACACCGACCACCGCCTCAAGGTCGTCGACGCGTTCCAAGGCAACCTCGGCGTACGCCGCATAGCGTCGCGCCCAGTCGTCCATCTTCTCCACGTACAGGCGGTCGTCAACGTAGGCGTTGAGGTGCCGGTCGAGAGCGCGCACGGCACGCACCACCTCGACCGCCGCCGTCGTCTCGATGGGCCGGTGCAGCAGCCATTCTCCGGTGGCCAGGTCGGCGACCATAGCGCCCTGGTAGCACACCATGAGCCCGTCGTGCAGCCCCAGACGAGTGGCCACGTGGCGAGCGCTACTCAGCATGCGCCCCGTGCAGATCGCGAAGGTCACCCCGGCGGCGCGCAGAGCGGCCAGGGCCGCCGGCAGATCGGGCGGCGCCTCGAGGCTTGGCGAGAGAAGAGTACCGTCCAGGTCGGACGCTACGAGGTCTGGGCGTGGTTCGCGACCTGGTCTCACCACTGGCTCACACGGGGCGCGGTTCTCATCTACGCGACGGCGGGTACATGGATAGTGCAATCTCCTTAGACGGAGAAGCACAGACCCCAGCCCCCACGGGGCGGCTTCTCACGAAGACCTGGTCATTCCCAGGTCTTCATTTATGCGGGGGCACATCAGGTACCTCTGGTGGGCACGATGCCGCCGGCCACGCTGCCATTCGCTTTGATGCCTACGGCCACGATGTCGACGGCGTTGAGCTCGAGACCTCCGACGCGGCGCAGGTCGGCCGTCAGGATCGCGACGGTACGCCGCTGAATGCCGAGCAGGTCGCGTAACGGCACGTCGGCCTCCACACGGGCACGCCATCCGTCTCCGGACCTGTGCAGCATGACCCTTCGTACGGTCACCCCGGAGAGGTCGGCCTGCAGCCGGCGGCGCAGCGCCGGTTCGAGGGCCGCGACATCCAGTTGCGCGCGCCCCCCTTCCCCCGCGTGCTCGACCAGGCCCGGCGAGGGCCGCGACCTCACGTGCGAGACGGCCAGCAGCACGAGCACTGCGCTTAGCACAGCGCAAACGCCCGCGGCGAGGCCCGTCTGCCACGCCGGCTGACCGGCAAGGCCAGACCACCACCGTGGCGGCGACCACACGGTGCTGGGTTCTGCCGCCAGCACCACCTCACGCACGAAAGCGGCGGCACCGACCACCAGCCCTACGAGGCCGGCCATGGCGGCCACTATGCGCGCCAGCAGCTTCACGGAAGGTGACTCTTGAGCTGACCGACGGCAAGCACACGCGGCCGTACCACGAGCGCTCCGAGCTGAGCGCCGGTCGCCGCGGCGAGCTCGGCGCGTACTGCCGCCTCCACATCGCGGCGCACACCTTCGGCGGCGGCCAGGGGGCGGCAGTACAGGCGCAGCGTGCCCCCAAGAGTGTACCCACCGCCCACCCGCAGGCGCGCTTGAGCACGCACGACCTCAGGATGCCGGCAGGCGACGCGCTCCGCGAGGCCCTCCAGCGCGGCCGCCGGCGCCATCACGCCGCCGCGCCCCTCGGATAGCCAAAGCGTCTCGTCGCCGGCGCGCAGCACGAGCCACACGAGCACGGCGAGAACGGCGATCACGGCCGCCAGCCACCACGCGCGCCCACTGTGGGTGCCCGGAAGGCCGAGGTACACCAGAGGCGAGAAGCTCCTGTTCAGGGCGGCGGCCACGAGAACAAGGGCGAGCAACGCCAGCACTACACCGCCGGCGACGAGCAGCACGAAGGCTGCGACGTTGGCGGCGACGGGTACCGGTGGTCCGCCGCGCGGTGCCCTGTCAGTCGCCTGAGACAGGCTGCTCCTCCGGAAACACGACGTCGGTGACGAACACGTTGACGGCGCGGACCTTGAGCCCCGTGGTGCCCTCCACCTGCTCCACGACGGCCTTGCGGCAGCTCTCGGCGATGGTAGGTACGTTGGCGCCGAACACTATGCTCATGGTGATGTCGATGTCGACGCTGCCCTCACGCAGATCGACGGAGACGCCTGGGGTGCCCTTGTCGCCGCGCAGCCCCGCAAGCGCGCGCGAGCTGCCCCCGCCAAGGGCATGGATGCCGTCGATGCCCGAGACCGCCTTGTAGGCGACCTTCGCGACGACACCGTCGGAGATGGTCACGCCGCTGCTCGCGGCCGGTACGTCTTGCTTGGGCGCTTCTGTCATCGCCTACCTCCCGTCGTGAGGTGTACGGCCCAGCGAGCGGCGGTCGGGGCCTCTTGCACGCCTAGAGTACCCGTCGCGGGCCGCGAGTTGTCAAACGGGCCCGGCGCGCCGTCCGCTAGCCACCGTGGAAAAGCCGCCGAAGGCGGGCTTTCGTGCGGGGCGACGCAGCGACACCGCACATGAGCTAGCCGCCGAGCGGGGCGCCGTAGGCACACCGCTCATTACCCGCATTTGGAGTAGCCGCAAAGACGGCACACCACGCACCCACCTTCGTGCTCGATGGCACCGCCGCAGTCTGGACAGGCGCCTTGAGCGACCTCCACGAGCGAAAGTTGAGGCTGAGGCGCGGCGTCGGCCAGAGCGGCGGCTCCCACCACGTAGCGCCGTTCGAGCGCCTTGCCAATGGCGTCGGCGCAGCTCAGCGTCGCGTTGGGCCCCATGCCCCAGGGCACATGGCAACGGATGCCCTTGAGCTGATCGACGATCTCCTGGGCGGAGGCGCCCTTCTTAAGCGCCAAGCTGATCAGCCGCCCCAGCGCCTCGGTGTTGCTGGACGCACAGCCGCCCGCCTTGCCCATGTTGGCGAACACCTCGCGAGGCCCATATTCATCGTCGTTCATGATGATGAAGAGCTTGCCGCAGCCCGTTTCCATGCGCTGCGTCTCGCCGCTCAGAAGCTGCGGGCGCGACGGTCGTGTGGTGGCGATGCCGCCGGCGGCCGGATCGCGTTCACGCTTCTTCTTGGCCTGACCGACGTTGAGCACCTGCTCCTCGCGGCTGCCGTCGCGATAGATGGTCACACCCTTGCAGCCGGTCTTGAAAGCGAGGAGATAGACCTTCTCGACGTCGTCGGAGGTGGCCTCGTTGGGGAAGTTCACGGTCTTCGACACGGCGTTGTCGGTGTGCTTCTGGAAGGCCGCCTGCAGCTTGATGTGCCATTCGGGCGTGATGTCGTGCGCGGTAGCGAATACACGCTGCACATCGGCCGGCACACCGTCGAGGTGGCGCACCGTGCCCACCTCGGCGATCTGTTTCATGAGCTCGTCGCTGTGGAACCCGCGCTCCCGCGCGACTCGCTCGAAGTGGGGGTGCACCTCGACCATGCGATCGTCGTCGAGCACGTTGGCCCGCACGTAGCTCACAGCGAATAGCGGTTCGATGCCGCTGGAGCATCCGGCGATGATGCTGATGGTACCGGTGGGCGCGACCGTGGTGACCGTGGCGTTGCGCACCCGCGCTCCCCCGGGGCGATCGAAGACCGAGCCTTCGAAGTTGGGAAACACGCCACGCTCGCGGGCGAGGTCTTCGCTCGCCGCCCGCGCCTCGTCGTGCACGAAGCTCATGACCTCGCCGGCGATCTTGAGGGCCTCGTCGGTGTCGTACGGCACCTGGAGCTGCAAGAGCATGTCGGCGAAGCCCATGACGCCGAGGCCGATCTTGCGATTACCCTTGGTCATCGCCTCGATCTCGGGCAGCGGATAGCGGTTCACATCGATGACGTCGTCGAGGAAGCGCACGGCGGTCTTCACGATACGTCCCAGCTCGGCGTAATCGATGTGCCCGTCGGGCACTACCTTGGCCAGGTTGATGGATCCGAGGTTACAGCTCTCGTAGGGCAGCAGCGGCTGCTCGCCACAGGGATTGGTACTCTCGATCTCGCCCAGCTGCGGCGTGGGATTGTCGGCGTTGATGCGGTCGATGAACACGATGCCGGGATCGCCGTTCTTCCAGGCCAGAGTGACCATGCTCTTGAAGACCTTGCGCGCGCTGAGCGTCTTGACCACATCGCCCGAGCGCGGGTTGACCAGGGCATAGTCTTCGTCGTTCTCGACGGCGCGCATGAAGGAGTCGGTGACGGCCACCGAGATGTTGAAGTTATTGAGGCGGTCATCTTCTTGCTTGGCGGCGATGAAGTCGAGGATGTCGGGATGGTCGACGCGCATGATGCCCATGTTGGCGCCGCGCCGCGTGCCGCCCTGCTTGATGGTCTCGGTGGCCGCGTCGAAGACGCTCATGAACGAAAGCGGGCCGGACGACACGCCCTTGGTGCTGAGCACCACATCGTTGTGAGGGCGCACGCGCGAGAAGCTGAATCCGGTGCCGCCCCCGCTCTTGTGAATGAGGGCCGTGTTCTTGATGGCCTCGAAGATGGACTCCATGGAATCGCCCACAGGCAGCACGAAGCAGGCCGAGAGCTGACCCAGCTCGCGCCCGGCGTTCATCAGCGTAGGGCTGTTGGGAAGGAACTCGAGCGCCGTCATGAACCCGTAGAACGTGGACTCCCAGTCTTCCAGCGGCGCGGCCGGGTTATAGAGCCGCTCCGCCTGGGCGACCGCGCGCGCCACGCGCCGGAACATCTCTTCGGGCGTCTCCAGTAGCTCGCCGTTCTCGCCCTTCTTGAGATAGCGCCGCTGAAGAACTTTGAGCGCGTTGGCGGAGAGTTCTATCACTGCCTTCTCCGTTTCAGTCATGCCCCACGCCCCCCTTGCTAGTGAGCACTTGCAGTGACTCGGCAAACATGGTCTCAGTGAGAGCATCGACCTCATCACCGATGCCCGGCAGTGGCTCCTCTCCGGGCAGCGGATCGGCGCCGGCCAGCTCGAGACGGGCGAGCTCCTGTTGGAACTCGTCGATATCGTCGAACTGCCGGTACACGGAGGCAAAGCGTACATAGGCGACCCGATCGATATCGCGCAGATGCCTCAGGGCCCGCTCGCCCACCATCGGCGTGGTCACCCTCTGCCCGGGGACGCGCCGCAGCTCGTTCTCGATGTCGTCGACCGCGCGCTCCAGTGTGTCGAGCGGGATGGACCGCTTCTCGGCGGCCCGAAGAAGGCCGTTGAGCAGCTTATGACGGGAGAAGACCTCCTCATGCCCATCTCGCTTGACCACCACCAGCGGCACCTCCTCGATGCGCTCATACGTCGTGTACCTCCGCTCGCAGGCAAGGCACTCACGGCGGCGGCGGATGGCGTCGCCGGACTCAGAGTCGCGAGAATCGACGACCTTGCTCTCATCACTGCCGCAGAATGGACATCGCATGCAGATCTCTCCAGACCACAAGATGTAGTGCCCCTGCCGAGCGAGGACACCACTATAGTGTATTCCCCAGCTCTGGCAACCATTCCTTCGCCGTTGCCCCCCGGTTAACTCCTCTCGACGAGTAAGTCTAAGGTTGAAGGTGAGGCTTCCCCTCCCGGCGTGACCCCCGCCACGGCCCCGAAGCGGTCCCCAGGACCACGACCATAGTGCCATAGGGGCCGGACACCAAGAGCACCAGGCGGTTGTATACTCTCGCCGATGAACGTCATCGTCCTCCCCACCTACAACGAGCGCGAGAACTTGCGGCACGCCCTCGCTCGCATCCGCGAGGTGGCCGACGGCCACGGCATACAGCTTCACACGCTGATCGTCGACGACAACTCACCCGACGGCACCGGCGAGCTGGCCGACGAGCTCGCTGCGCAAACGCCGGACGTCTCGGTCGTGCATCGCGCCGGCAAGGAGGGCCTCGGCAAGGCTTACCTGGCCGGTTTTCGCGAGGCGCTCGCCATGGGCGCCGAGCGCATCTTCGAGATGGACGCCGACCTCAGCCACGACGCAGCCTACCTGCCCGATTTCCTGCGGCTCATCGACCAGGGCGCCGACCTGGTGCTAGGCTCACGGTACGTGAAGGGCGGCGGCGTCGAGAACTGGAGCTTCTCGCGCAAGCTCATCAGCCGCGGCGGTTGCTTGTACTCGCAGCTCATCCTCGGTCTGCCGCTGCGCGACCTCACCGGGGGCTTCAAGTGTTTCCGCCGCACCGTGCTGGAGACCATCGACCTCGCTGCCGTCGGTACCAAGGGCTACGGCTTTCAAGTGGAGATGACCTACCGCGCCTACAAGCTGGGCTTCAAGGTGGTCGAGCTGCCCATCATCTTCGTCGACCGCAAGGTCGGCGACTCCAAGATGACCGGCAACATCTTCCTCGAAGCACTGACCAACGTCCTCAAGCTCCGCCTCAGCACCATCCCGACGCGACCGCCGCGGTGAACGCCCACCGGCGGGCCGGCGGGGGCGACCCAGCGGCGGCCGGCGACAAGGTCGCCGCCGGCGCCAGGGCCGCCGCCCGCGTCCTCGCCATCGACGTGGGCACGGGCACCTGCGACATTCTGCTCACCCTGACCGGCGAGACGCTCGAGAACGCCGTCAAGCTCGTGGTTCCCTCGCGCACGCAGGTGGTGGCCGCGCAGATCGCGCAAGCGACGGCACGCGGCCAGACCGTGGTGTTCAGAGGTCCGGTGATGGGCGGTGGCCCCGATGGCGCCGCCATGAAGGCGCACCTCCGGGCCGGGTGCGCCTTCGTGGCCACCGAGAGCGCGGCGCTGAGCTTCGCCGACGACCTTGACAAGACCCGCGCCCTGGGTGCCCGGGTGGTGGGTGAACGGGCCGGCGCGGAGATGCTGCAACGTCTACCCGATGGCGTCGCCGTGGAGATCGTGTCCGGCGACCTCGAGCCGGCCGCCCTGCGGCGGGCGCTCGACCTCCTTGGGACGCCACCGCGCTGGGATGGCGTGGCCCTGGCGGTGCAGGATCACGGCTTCAACCCGCGCGGCTCCAACCGCGTCACACGCTTCGCCTTGTGGGAGGCCGCCGTAAGCGCCGGCCGTCGTATCGACGATCTCTTCTACGCGGCGGCGGACGTGCCCGCGACGCTCACCCGGCTGCGCGCCGCCGCGACGTTGGGCGCCGAGCTCGCGCAGGGAGTACCGGTGCTCGTGGCCGACACGGGGCCCGCTGCCTTGTACGGCGCCCTTCCCGCGGGCGTCGACGACGCCATCCTGGTGAACGTCGGCAACGGGCACACGATCTGCGTGATCACCCTGAACGGACGGCTGGCGGGGGTGTTCGAGCATCACACGAGGCTCCTCGACCCGGCCGGCCTGAACGAGCGCCTGCGGCGCTTCCTGGCCGGCCGGCTGACCAGCGCCGAGGTGCGCGAAGACGGCGGCCACGGCGCCGTGCTGCCCGCTGCCGCGCCCGCCGGCCTGCCGCTCTACGCCACCGGACCACGCCGCGAGCTGCTTGCCGGCAGCACGCTGCCGTTCGAGTTCGCGGCGCCGCACGGCGACATGATGCTCACCGGCTGCTTCGGCCTGCTGCGCGCCTTCGAGGAGCGCGGCGTCGCGCCCTGAGCGAGTCACCGGCGCCTTGGTCGGCGAGAGGTGACCGCGCTTCGCTGCCCGGGCCTCGGGACCGTCTCAGGACCGCGTTTCAGGGCCGCGTCTCAGGACCCTCCACCGGCGAGCTCGGCGACCGCGGGCACACCGGCCAGGCCCGTGGCCGAACCCACCGCATCGACCACGGCGGCCGCCAACACGTGTGCTGCGACGGCGCCTACCACGCTCGCATCGGCGTCCCGGCCGGACCTGCCCGTGGCCAATGCGAACACGGTGTCGCCGTCGTACATGGTATGCACCGGGTCGATTGACCGGGCGAGACCGTCGTGCGCCATCTGCGCCACCTTGGTACTGCCGGTCTTGGTGAGCACACCGTCGGTGGCTACCACGGCCAGCGTGGTGTTACCGCCCAGGCCGCCCGGCGCAAACGCGCCGTCGCTCCGCGGAGGGCGGCTACCGTGCTCGGCGAGCCAGGCTGTGCCATTCACGAAGCCGCCGGCCGGGTCGCGGACGCCGGCCACGATGCGCCCGCCCGTATCGACGACGTTGCCGCCGGCATTCACCGCGGCCAGGGCCGCGACCACCACGCCGCTGCCCAGACGGACGCTCGCGGAGCCCACGCCGCCCTTGGTGGCGTACTCCATGCCCATGAGCTTGCCCACCGTGGCGCCGGTGCCGGCGCCCACCGAGCCCCGCGGCACGGCCGCTGCGGAGGCGGCGTCGCAGGCCGCGTAGCCGGCGGCCGCGGTGGGACGCACATCGGCGCGCCCGATGGCCAGGTCGAACAGCACGGCGGCGCACACCAGCGGCACGCGGCAGGCACCGATCGCACACCCCAGGCGACGCTCTTCGAGCCAGCGCATCACGCCGCCCGCGGCGTCCAGGCCGAAGGCGCTGCCCCCGGTGAGCACCACCGCGTGGATGCGTTCAATGAGGTTCACCGGCGCCAGCAGATCGGTCTCACGGGTGCCCGGAGCCGAGCCGCGCACGTCTACCCCGGCGGCTGCGCCATCCTCGCCGCAGAGCACCACCGTGCAGCCCGTCGCACCCTCGAGGTCGGTAAAGTGCCCCACCTCGAGGCCGGCGACGTCGGTAAGTGTGCCGTTCAGCGCCATGAGCGGCAATCGGGCTCGCAGAACGCCAAGTGATCATGTTCAGGCTTGGTGGACGCGGGATCCTCCCTTCGCCGGGGAGCGTAGCACCCGTGCTACGGGAGAGTCACGGGCCGGCGCCGAAGCGGGCACCCCACGAGGTTATCGGCCGGTGCTCTGGTTTGTCGTGGCAGGGTCATGAGATACTCTCAGGGTTGCACGTTTCAAGGAGCGCCGGGAAGTCTGGTCGGCAGCGGCGCTCGTGCCTGTCTGGGCGCCGGATCGGTGAGCGCGATCCGACGCCCTCGTCGTCTCTGCACCTGGGGACGCGGCGAAGTGGCCGTGCCGTCGGGAGCCATCGAGCGGAAGGCTTGGACAATGGTCGCGCTGGCCTCCTTGGCCCACACCGACGCCGTGGTCGTACTGCTGCTGGGGTTGACGGCCCTGGTGGGCGTGCTCGCGCCCTGGATCAAGGTACCCGCCACCGTCGGCCTGGTGGTCGCCGGACTCCTCATCAACATCCTGGGCCTGTTCCGCACGGAACTCTCGCCAGACCTCGTGTATTTCGTCCTGCTCCCCATCGTCATCTTCGAAGCGTCGTTCAACCTCGACCAGCAGGAGCTGATAGCCGATTGGCCGCGTACTCTCACGTTGTCCTTCCCCGGAGTCGCCGTCGTGGCGGCACTGGTGGCGTTGGGCCTGCGCGGCCTGGGGCAGTCGTGGACGGTGGCGCTGCTGTTCGCGGCGATCGTCGCCGCCACCGACTCGGTCAGTGTCGTCGCCGTGTTCAGAGACATCAAGACCGCGGCGCGTCTGAAGACCGTCATCGAGGCAGAGAGCATCATGAACAACGGCACCGGCGCGGTAGTGTTCGCCCTGGTGCTTGCCGCCATCACCGGCGGTCATGCCTCGGCACCGTGGGCGCTGGGCAAGCTCGTCTGGATGACGGGAGCGGGGTTGGGTGTGGGCGCTCTGTTCGCCTTGGTCGCCCTCGGGCTTCACCGCCTCGTCGACGACTGGAAGATCGAGCTCACGTTCTCGCTGATGTTGGCCTACGCATCCTTCGTGTCGGCCGAGGCGATCGGCGCCTCAGGCCCGCTGGCGGGCATGGCCGCAGGGTTCCTGCTCGGCAACTGGGGGCACCGCTGGCACGTGATGCCCATGGTCCGCGACACCATGAAGCAGTTCTGGGAGTACGGATCCTTCCTCGTGAACGGTATGGTGTTTCTGCTCGTCGGCCTCACGATGAACTGGAAGACGGTCCTGCACAGCTGGCCGCTGATCCTCGCGGCCTTCGCCCTCACCCTGGCCGCTCGAGCGGTCATCGTCTATGGCTACGAGGGGCTGGCCCGCCTGTTCGGCGGTGCACTGCCCATGGTCTGGAACCATGTGCTTTGGCTGGGTGGCCTACGAGGTACCATCACCCTTGCCTTGCTCTTCACCGTGCCCCTGAGCATCCCCGGCATCGCGACCGTGCGAGCCCTCACTTTTGGCACCGTGCTGTGCTCGCTCCTCGTTCAGGGTTTGCTCACGCCCGATCTCACGCGGCGGCTCATCTCCTCGGCGGCCGCCGGCACAGACCCGGCCGGCACGGCCGGCGCGGTGGCCGGGTCCGCGACGGATAGCGGGCCATGACGGATAGCGCGAGCCCTGACGACTCGCCCGATCTCAGGCTGGAGGACTCCCGGCTAGAAGCGGCTGCTGCCGGCCAGTGCGTTGGCGAAGGCTGCCCGGGCGGGGTCTGTGTAGGTCGAGAACATCACGTGGCGCAGGCCCGTGCGAGGATGATCCTTGAGATAGCGCACCGTCTCGGCGGTCATGATGCTGGCGCACTGGTAGAGCGGCAGACCGGCCAGGCCGGTGCCAAAGGCCGGCATGGCGATGGAGCGCGCACTGCTGTGCTCTGCGCAGGCCAGCGTATTGTAGGTGGCCTGGGCGATGAGGTTGGCGCTGGTGCGAAGATCGGGACCCATCACGGCGACGTGGATGACCCAGTGAGCCTTGAGGGCGTGACCGGTAGTGGCGACGGCCTGACCGGCCTCGACGGGCCCAAGCAGCATGGCCTCCTTCTCGATGGCCTCGCCCCCGGCGCGCTTGATGGCACCGGCCACCCCCTCGCCCATGCGCAGCTCGCTGCCGGTCGCGCAGGCGATGGCGTCTACCTCGAGCTGCGTGATGTCGCCCGAGGCGAGCTCGAGGATGGTTCTACCGACTGACGTCTTCATGACCCTCCCGGGTGAGTAGACATAACGAGCGTCCGCGCCGATTATACCTGCGCGCCGGGGCTCAGGTTGGCCGCCTACTTGCTCTTGCCGAACAGCCGGCGGCGCACCGCCGCCTTCTTCAGCCACTGGATGCCCTCGGTGGGGTTAAGCTCTTTGGGGCAGGCCTCGACGCAGTTGGTGATGGTATGACAGCGGTACACGCCACGCTCGTTGTCCCAGGCGGGCAGGCGCTCTCTGCCCGCCGTATCGCGTGAGTCGACCTCAAAGCGGTATGCCTTGAGCAGGGCGGCCGGCCCGAGGTAGTTGCCTTCCGTCCACACCGACGGGCAGGCGCTGTAGCAGCTCGCGCAGAGGATGCAGTCGATGGGCATGTTCAGGGAGTGACGCTCTTTGGGCGACTGCGGCAGCTCGGCGTCGGGCGTGTGCGAGTTGCGCATGAGCCAGGGCTTGATGTACTCGTACTTCGTGAAGAAGTCGTCCATGTTCCAGACGAGGTCGCGAATCACGGGCACGTGCGGCAGGGGCTCCACCGTAACCTTGGCGCCGTGCAGGTGCCGCAGGTTGGTTTGGCAGGCGAGGCGGTAGCGCCCGTTGATGTACATGGCGCACGAGCCGCAGATCGACGAACGGCAGCAGTAGCGAAACGCCAGCGAGCCGTCCTGCTTCTCCTGGATGTCGAACAGCGCTTCGAGCACGGTCATGATGCCGCTCGTGGAAACGATGAAGTCCTGGTAGCGCGGCTGCTCTCCGGAGGCCGGATGGGAGCGCTTGATGCGGAAGGTGATGTCGGCCATCAGTACTTTCTCTCCTGGGGTTCGAAGAGGCCCATCTCTACGGGCTTGTAGTCGAGGCGCGGGGGGCCGTCGGCCTGGTAGTGCGCCAGGGTGTGTGTGAGCCATTTTTCATCGTCACGCGTCTCGAAGTCGGTGCGCGCGTGCGAGCCGCGCGACTCCTCCCGGGCGAGAGCGCCGGTGGCCGAGGCGAGCGCCACATCGAGCATGCCTTCGAGCTCGCTGGTACGGATCATGTCGAGGTTCCAGGCGCCGCCGACGTGCCGCAGCCTCGCCTTCTTGAGCCGTTCTCTGAACGTCAGCAGTTTGTCGAGACCCTCGCGCATGGTGCCCTGGTCGCGGTAGATGCCGAAGTGGTAGCGCATGGTGTCGGTCATCTCGGTGCGGATGGCGTAGGCGTCTTCGCTACCCTCGCGCCTGCCGAGGTCGGCGATGTGAGCCTCAAAGGCGACCGCGGCCATGCCGAACGCGCCCGTTTGGGCGCGCGTCGTCTCTTTGCCCTCTATGAGCTGCGTGGCGGCGATGCCCGCGCGACGTCCGAACACGACCGTCTCCAGCAGCGAGTTGCCGCCCAGGCGGTTGGCGCCGTGCACGCTCACGCAGGCGCACTCGCCGGCAGCGAAGAGGCCGGCGAGCCGCGTGCGGCCGTCCACATCGGTGTCGATGCCGCCCATGGAGTAGTGCTGGCAGGGCTGGATGGGGATGGGCTCGTATACCGGATCGACGCCCTCGAAATGGATGGAGAGGTCGCGAATACCCGGCAGCCGTTCGGCGATCTTCTCGGCGCCCAGGTGCCTGAGATCGAGGTAGACGAAGTCTTTGCCGCCGATGCCGCGGCCGGCGTCGATCTCCTGCTGGATGGAGCGCGAGGTGATGTCGCGCGGCGCCAGCTCCATGGCGGTGGGCGCATACGTCTGCATGAAGCGCTCGCCGAGATCGTTGAGCAGGTAGCCGCCCTCGCCTCGGCAACCCTCGGTCATGAGGATGTGCGTCGTGAGCAGCCCTGTGGGGTGGAACTGCACGAACTCCATGTCTTTGAGCGGCACGCCGGCGTGGTAGGCCATGGCCGCTACGGCGCCGGTGCTGATGAGCGAGTTGGTCGTGTTGGAGTAGGTGCGACCGGCGCCCCCGGTGGCCAGGATTACGGCCTCGCCGCGGAACTCCTCGAAGCCGCCCTTGGTCATATTGTAGGCGACGACGCCCTTGCATTCGTCATCCTCGACGATGAGGCTAGTGACGAACCACTCGATGTACATCGTGATGCCGTGCTTGTAGGCCTGCTCCACCAGGGTGTGCAGCATGTAATGGCCGGTCTTGTCGGCGCCGTAGCAGGTGCGCGGATAGCCGGCGCCGCCGAACGGGCGCTGGGCGATGCGGCCGTCGTCGAAGCGGCTGAACGGACAACCCATGTGCTCGAGCTGGTAGATGGCCGGCACGGCGTCGCTGGCCATCTGCAGGGCAGCGGGCTGATCGGCCAGGTAGTCGGAGCCTTTCACGGTGTCGAAGGCATGCTTCTGCGGAGTGTCGTCGGCCGCGTCGGGGTGGTTGGCGAGCGCCGCGTTCACGCCGCCCTGGGCAGCACCCGAGTGGCTTCGCCCGGGGTGCACCTGGCTCACAATGGCGACGTCGACGCCCGCCGCCTTGGCCTCGATCGCGGCACGCAGACCCGACAGGCCTCCGCCGACGACGACGAGCTGATGGTAGATCATCGAATCCCCCCTCAGGCCACCCAGACCCAGAGGGCCCAGATGCCGTAGATGACAGCGAGAATGCCGACGATCCAGAGGGCGACGTCGAACACGCGCCGGCCGCCACGGTTTGCCAGCCCCCAGTCGAGCACGACCATGCGCAACCCGTTGAGGCCGTGGAACACGACGGCCAGCAACAGCACGATATCGTTGACCAGCACGACGCCGTGGGCGAGGCGCGCCCCGATGTTGTCGTAGGACAGGTGGCCGATTGCCACGTAGTGCGTGAGCACAATGTGAACAAGGATGGTGACGATCACGAGCACCGCGGTAACGCGCTGGCCCAGCCAGGGCCACATGCCGCCGCGGCTGCTCGCGATGACGTCTGTTCTGGTGGCCATGCTCGTCCCCTATCCCAGAATGAAGCTGGAGGCCTTGACGGCGAAACCGCTCAGCGCCAGCGCCGCCACAACCATGCAGACCCAGTAGACGGCCTTGTGCTGCCTGATGCCCACCCCTACATCCATGAGGATGATGCGCACGCCGTTGAGGGCGTGGTACAGCACGGCGGCCACCAGCATGAGGTCGAAGAACACGAGCACGGGCTTGTCGAAGAACTTGAACAGGTGATTGAGGCCCGCGGGGCCGCCGATGCGCCCTTGCGAGATCACCCAGATGTGCACGAACAGGTAGGCCACCAGCAGCAGGCCACTGATGCGGAAGAGGATCCAGGCCCACATGCCGACGCCCTTCCACAGGCCCGCGCCGACGTTGGCCGTCTCGCGCTCCTTCGCGCTCAAGATACGCACCCCCTTCGCAGCATTGAGAAAGCAACGGCGTAGAACTGGTGAACCCACTCACCCGGTTGGACGCCAATGGTAGAACGACGACAAGAAGAGTGGCAAGGGTGACTAGTCTACACGCCGTCCCAAAGGGTACTACTGGCTGGACTGCGAGGCGCACGCGGCGCAGGTCGCGAAAGAGGAAGCGCCGGGGTATGGGGACTGGCTCCGCGCGGCACTCGCGCGTGACGCGAGTGCCGCGCTAGGGCTACTTGCTGCGCCCGCTACGGCCGCGGGCGGCAGTGGACTTCTTGGCGCCGCCCTTCGCCTTCGGCGGCGGCGCCTTACGCCCGCCGGCGCTCTTGGCGGCCGCCTCGGGTTGAGTCGCGGCCCCGGCGCCGGGCTTCGTCGCCGCCCCGGATGGTGCCTTGACCGTCGCTTCAGCCGACGTCTTGCGACCCAGCTTCTTGCCGGGCGCCTTGGGGGCGGCTCGCCGGCGCGCCGTGGCTCGCTTGGTCGGCGCCTGCGGCGCCGATCCGTTCTCCGCGGGTCCCCGGCGGCGCGCCTTGCGGCGCGCAATCTGCAGGAGCTCGCTGGCCTCTTCGAGCAGCTCGTTGGCCTCGGCCAGCTCGGCGCCCTTGCCGTCGAGCCTGAACCCCATGGCCGCCAGCCACACCTGCTCGACGCGCTCGACCGGCACGAAGCGCATGCCCTTGCGCAGCTCTTCCGGCACGTCTTCCAGATCGGCCTCGTTGCGGCTCGGCAGGATCACCGTGGTGATGCCGGCGCGCTGCGCGGCCAGGGTCTTCTCCTTGAGGCCGCCGATGGGCAGCACCTGGCCGGTGAGCGTAACCTCGCCGGTCATGGCCACCTCGCTGCTCACCGGCGTGCCGGTGACCAGCGAGCAGATCGCCGTGGCCATCGTCACGCCGGCCGAAGGGCCGTCTTTGGGGATGGCGCCGGCCGGCACGTGCACGTGGATGTCGTGCTTCTGGAAGTAGTCGTCCTCCAGACCGAGCTCGCGCGAGTGCGTGCGCACGTAGCTCATGGCGGCCATGGCCGACTCTTTCATCACGTCGCCGAGCTGACCGGTGACGGTGAGGCCGCCATTCCCCGGCATGGCCGTGGCTTCGATGAACAGGATGTCGCCGCCCACCGGCGTCCAGGCGAGGCCCGTGGCCACTCCGGGGTCGCTGGTGCGCCGCTTGACCTCGGCGACCATACGCGGCCGGCCCAGCAGCTCATGGATGCGCTTGACGTTCACGGTGAACCGCTTGCGCCCGCCGTTGGTGGCCTCGGCCACCTCGCGGGCGATCTTGCGACACACGGTACCGATCTCACGCTCGAGGTTACGCACGCCCGCCTCGCGGGTGTAGCTGGAGATGATCTCCACGATCGCGGCATCGACGAACGTCACCTGTTTGGCCTTGAGGCCGTTGGCCTCAATCTGCCGTGGCACCAGGTAGTTGCGCGCGATGTGCAACTTCTCTTCGATGGTGTAGCCGGCCAGGGTGATGATCTCCATGCGGTCGCGCAGCGGCGCCGGGATGGGCTCGAGCTGGTTGGCGGTGGTGATGAACAGCACCTTGCTGAGGTCGAAGGGCAGGTCCATGTAGTGGTCGCGGAACGTGACGTTCTGCTCGGGATCGAGGACCTCGAGCAGGGCGCTGGCCGGGTCGCCGCGCCAGTCGGCGCCGGTCTTGTCGATCTCGTCGATCATGAAGAGGGGGTTGTTGGTGCCCGCGTCGCGCATGGCGCGCACGATGATGCCGGGCATGGCGCCCACGTAGGTACGGCGATGCCCGCGAATCTCGGCCTCGTCGCGCACGCCACCCACGCTGATGCGCTCGAACTTGCGCCCCATGGCCTCGGCGATGGAGTGGCCGAGGCTGGTCTTGCCCACGCCGGGCGGTCCGACGAAGCAGAGGATCGGCCCGTGCAGGTCGGCCTTCAGCTTACGTACCGCAAGAAACTCGAGGATGCGGTCCTTGACCTTCTCGAGGTCGTAGTGGTCGCGCTCGAGGATCTCGCGCCCGTGCGGCACGTCGAGGTTGTCTTCGCTGCTCACCGCCCAAGGCAGGGTGATGATCCAGTCGAGGTAGGTGCGAATCACCGGATACTCGGCGCTCTGCGCCGAGATGTTGGCGAGACGTTCGAGCTCGCGGCGAGCCGCCTTGTCGACCTCCTCGGGGAGCTTGAGCTCCTCGATCTTGGTGCGCAGCTCGGTGATCTCGGCCTCCTGCTCGTTGGTCTCGCCGAGCTCCTGCTGGATGGCGCGCATCTGCTGGCGCAAGAAGTACTCGCGCTGGCCCTTGTCGATCTCGCTGCGCACATCGCTCTGGATCTTGGAGCCCAGCTCGAGCACGTCGAGCTCGCGCGTGAGGATGCCGATGAGCATGCGCAGGCGCTTCTCCACATCGTCTTCGGCGAGCAGTGCCTGCTTGTCTTCGCTCTTGATGCGCATGGTGCTGGCCACGAGGAACGTGAGCGGACCCGGCTCCTCGACGTTGGCGGCCGCCATCTCGAGCTCCTCGGGCAGATAGGGCACCAACGCCACGATCTTGCTGAACACGCTCAGCAGGCTGGCGCGCAGGGCCTCCACCTCCTGGCTCTTCACCACCACGTCTTCGACCTTGCTGATGTCGGCGGTGAGATAGGGCTCTTCCTGCACGTATCTATCGAGGCGCACGCGCTGCAGCCCCTGCACAAGGATGCGCATAGTGCCGTCAGGCAGCTTGATCATCTTGTGGGCGAGGCCCACAGTGCCGATGGGGTACAGCAGATCGGGTCCGGGCACCTCCACCTCAGCGTCGCGACTGGTGACCAGGGCCAGCAGGCGATCGCCGGCGAGCACATCGTCGATGAGCTTGATGGAACGTTCCTGGCCGATCGTCAGCGGGATCATGGTGTCGGGGAACACGACCGTATCGCGTAACGGCAGCACGGGGAGCGTACCGGGAATCTCTTGACCCGTGGTTTCGGCCTGCATGTCTTGAGGCTCGCTCATGCTTCGCCCCCTCCCGTCTGGATGTCGATCTTGCGGGCGCCGGCCTCGCGCTCGGTGAGCGTGAGGCGCACCTCGAGGATACCGGACTCGTACGTGGCCGTGGTCACCTCCGGGTCGACGTCGACCATGAGCCGTACGCGGCGCTCGAACGGGCCGTAGTCCATCTCGACCTGCTGGTACACACGCCCCTCCCCGGTGGGAAAGCCGCGCTCGCCGCGCACCACCAGCTCGCGCCGGTCGACGTAGAGCTCGATCTCGTCGAGCGCCATGCCCGCCAGCTCGAAGCGCACCACGATCTCGCGCGTGTCTTCTTCGAAGAAGGCATCGGCCGCCGGCTGAAAGCCACGGCCGCGATACTGCTGCCGCGTGGCGATCACGCACGAGTCGTTGAAGGCGCGCAACACCTCGTTGTGCATCTTCTCAAAATCCACGGGGTGACTCCTTCGCGCGAGGCCGCCGTCGGGAGAGCAGGCCGGTGGCGGCGGCGTGTTGCCGGGTAACTCTGTGCAAGCTCCTACCCGCTCCGCCTGCGAGCCTAACGACTGACCGCCGGAGATGCCCAATGCGTCACGCCGCTGATGCATCTGTCGGCGGTGAGGTTTACGATTGAGCGGTGCAGCTCGCATTCACGACCGTCGACGACTTCCACGCCCTCCTCGAGCGGGCCGGCGAAGCACTCGATTACCGTGAGGTGTGGCCGCGCCTCTTCCCCGTCGCCAACTGCCCTCCCGAGCTCATGCACAAGCTGGTCGACGACATTGTGCGCGGCGACGAGCGCTTCTGCTGGGAGAGCGATGCCCACGTGGGCCTCGCCGCCTGGCGCGCGCGGCGCCGCGATCTGGCCGACGTAGCCTTCACCGTCGTCGACCTCGAGACCACCGGTGCCACACCCGGCTTCTCCAAGATCACCGAGATCGGCGCCGTGCGCCTGGAGGGTGGCAGGGAAGTCGACACCTTCTCGTCGCTCGTGAACCCCGGCGTGCCGATCCCGCAGATGATCACGAGCATCACGGGCCTCGATGACGCTGCGGTCGCCGACGCCGCTCCCATCGAGGTGGTGCTGCCGCGCTTCGTCGACTTCGCGGCGAGCTCGGTGCTGGTGGCGCACAACGCGCCTTTCGACCTGGGCTTTCTCGATTACGAGCTCGGGCGACTGCGGCGGCAGACGTTTGCCCGCCCAGCCCTCGACACGCTACGCCTGGCGCGCAAGCTGTGCCCGCAGCAGCGCTGTTCATTGAACGCCCTGAGCTACCGGTTCGACACTCGTGTGAAGCCGGTGCACCGTGCCCTGGAAGACGCCCAGGCCACGGGCGAGCTTCTCGTCCTGTTTCTGAGCTGGCTGCAGGAGCAGGGCATGAGCACGCTCGAGGAAGTGGTGCGCTTCTGCGAGCCGGGCACGCGGCGCAACTTTCACAAGATCTCGCTCACGGAGGGTCTGCCCACCACCGCGGGCGTGTACATCATGCGCGACGGCCGGGGGCACGCACTCTACATCGGCAAGGCAGAGAATCTGCGCCGCCGCACCAGGGACCATTTCCTGCAGCGTCAGGCCTACCACGCGCGGCAGGCGCTCGAGCTGCTGGAGCGCATCGAGGTGGTGGAGACAGGCTCCGAGTTCGCCGCCCTGCTGCTCGAGGAACGCCTCATCGCCAAGCACCGCCCGCTCTACAACTCGCACGGCACGCGCGTGAACAGCTATCACTACGCCAAGCTCAGCGCCGACGAGTACCCGCGCCTGTACGCGACGCCCAACCTGCGCGACGACGGCTCGCACTACGCCGGGCCGTTTCGCAAGGCGAGCGTCGCGAGGCACTTCGTCGACTGTGTGAACGGTGTCTTCCCGCTACGCACCTGCGCACGCATGCCGGGGCGCCGGCGGGCAACGGCGCGCCCGCATGGCGCAGGGTCGGCGCCCGCCGTCGAGGCGCCCTTGGAGATCGGCGACGTGGCGCCCGGACCGGCTCACGAGCACCCCTGCCCGCGAGCCGGCACGGGCGCCTGCCTCGCGCCCTGCAGCCGGCCTCTCAACGGCGAGTATGCCGCGGTGGTGGACGAGGTGCGGCGCGTGCTTGAGGGTCACAGCGGCGCGCTCGACACCCGCCTGCGCAAGCGCCAGGCGAGTCTTGTGGAGGCTCTCGCCTTCGAGCAGGCCGGCCGCCTGCAGAATCAGCGCGAGGCGCTCGAGCGAGGCCTGCGCGGCGTGCGGCGGCTGCAGGCCGCCCAGTGTAGCAACGCGGTGCTCATGTACCCGGCCAAGCGCGCCGGCTGGGTGGCCTTGTGGGGCGTGCGCGGAGGGGGAGTCGTGAGTGAGCGCGAGGTCGGTCGCGAGGCGTTCGGCGACGAAGCCGCGCGCGGCTTCGTCGCCGCGGTGGCCGCGGCCGACCCGCCGCGGCCACCCCTGCCGGCCGGCGCCATCGACGAGATCCTTCTGGTGCATGGGTGGCTGGAGCGGCACCGCACAGCCGTCAATGTGTTCGATCTGCGCCCGCTCGTGGCCGGCGAAGAGCCGCTCGCCGAGGCCGCCTCCGAGCTGGTGCGGCGCGTGCGTCTGTGTGCAAGCCCAACCGCTGCCGAGGCCCCGGCGATAGCCTAGCCGTTTGCGATGATGATCTAACAGCACCGTCGGCAGTACACACGAGGCCGCGGCAGTTATCCGTCCGACGTTTACACGAACATATGTTCGTGCTACTCTTGCAACCCCTCGCATGTTCATCCAGCGGCACCCACCAGGAGCGCCCCATGTCCCACGGCGGAGCCACCTCCAGCGACAGACCCGCCCCCGACGGCAGGACCGCCCCCGACGGCAAGGCCGGCCCCATCGTCGTCGCCTGGGACGAGCGGCAGCGCCGCCCGGTGGCCTTCGTGTGGCGGCGCCGGCGCTACCGTGTGGAGCGTGTGCTCGCGACATGGGTCGTCGAGACGGGCTGGTGGAAAGACGACGGCCACGTGAGCCGTTCCTACTGGCGCGTGCGCGCCGGAGGGCGCGTGTTCGACCTGCGCTACGACCGCCTGGGCAAGGTGTGGGCGCTCGAGCGGGTGCTCAGTTGAGGTACGCCGGAGAACGCCGATGAGCTTTGCCCACCTGCACATGCACACGAATTTTTCGTTCGGCGATGGCGCCGCGCGCATCCCCGAGTTGGTGGCCGCCGCCGCCGGTATGAACATGCCGGCTCTGGCGGTCACCGACCATGAAGGCCTCTACGGCGCCGTGCGGTTCTACCAGGCTTGCCAAGCGGCGGGCATCAAGCCCATCGTCGGCGTCGAGCTTACCGTCGAGTCGGTCGTGGGCCGCGATGGCCGGCCGCGATGGCCCAACCCGGCCGCGGGCCCAGACAGGGACGGCTGGGAGAGCGAAGGCTTGCAACCCGTCGCGAGTGTAGCGGCGGGTACCGACGGTCACATCCAGCATCTGCACGGCGCCGCCACAGTGCCGCCGGCCGCCGCCCGGGCGGCCGGCGCCGGCGGTTACCACCTGGTACTCCTCGCGCGCGACTACCACGGCTGGAGCAATCTCTGCCGCATCATCAGCGCCGCTCACCTGGAGCACCCCGACGAGCCGCCCGTGGCCCGGCTCGCCACTCTGGCCGAGCACAGCGGTCACCTCGTGGCGCTCAGCGGCTGCCGCCGCGCCGAGATCTGGTCGCGCCTGTTGGCCGGCGATCGCGCCGGCGCCCGCGCTGCGGCCGCCACGTTTCACGAGATCTTCGGCCGCGACTTCTTCATCGAGCTGCAGCACGAGCTGCTGCCCGACTCAGACGCCGCCCTGCGCGCCCTCGATCTACTGGCCCACGAGCTGCGCCTGCCCACCGTGGCCACCAACGACGTGCACTACACGGTCAAGGCCGACGCCCCGCTGCACGACGTGCTCGCCGCCGAAGCAGCCAACCAGCCGCTGCCCAACCCCTTGGGCCGCAAGAACGCCGAGCTCTACCTCAAGAGCCCGGCGCAGATGCGCCGCCTCTTTCAACGCTACCCCGAGGCGTACGCCAACGCCGCGCGCATCGCCGCACGCTGCAACCTCGATCTCGGCCTGGGCCGCCTCCTCTTCCCCGCCTACCCCCTGCCGCCCAGCGAGACCGCCTTCTCGCTGCTCTGGAAGCGCTGCTTCGCCGGCGCCGAGCGGCGCTACCGGCCGCTCACCGCTACGGTCACGGCGCGGCTCGAACGCGAGCTCAAGGTCATCGAGGAGCTCGGCTTCGCCGAGTACTTTCTCGCCGTGCACGACATCGTCGAGTTCGCCCGCGGCCGCGGCATCTACTATTCGGGCCGCGGCTCGGCCGGCAACAGCATCGTGAGTTACGTACTGCGCATCTGCGACGCCGACCCCATCGCCAACGGGCTCTTGTTCGAGCGCTTCCTCAACCCGGCACGGCGCGAGATGCCCGACGTAGACATCGACTTCTGCTCGGCGCGTCGCGACGAGGTCATCCAGTACATCTACGAGCGCTTCGGCGCCGACAAGGTCGCCATGGTAGCCACTGTCAACACCGTGCATGCACCCTCCGCAGTGCGCATCGCGAGCCGTGCCTTCGGCTTCACCCCCGACGAGATCAACGGCCTGTCGAAACGCGTGCCGTGGGGCAGCGCCGCCAAGCTCGGGGAGATGCTCGGCGAACGTCCCGAGCTTTCCAACCACGAGTTCCAGCACCCTCACTACAGCCGCCTGGTGCATATCGCCGAGCGTCTCTCCGACTTTCCTGCCCACCTCGGCACGCACCTCGGTGGCTTCATCCTCTCGCGTGACCCGCTCACCGACCGCGTACCTCTTCAGTGGGCCGCCAAAGGCGTCGTGGTGGCCCAGTTCGACAAGGACGACGTGGAGACACTGGGGCTCGTGAAAATGGATATCCTGGCCCTCAAGATGCACTCCGCCATCGCCGAGGCCGTGCACCGCATCGAGGTGCGCACCGGCGAGCAGATACGTGCCTGGGAGCTACCGCGCGACGACCCCGAGGTCTACAAGCTCATCCGCTCGGCGCGCACCGTAGGCCTGTTTCAGCTCGAGAGCTCCGGACAGCGCAATCTGGCTACACGGCTGCAGGAGCACGATTTCGAAGACGTGATCGCCGCCATCTCGCTGTTTCGCCCAGGGCCGCTGCAGGCCGACATGATTGCACCGTTCATCAGACGGCGGCACGGGCGCGAGCCGGTGGCCGTGCCGCATCCGGCCATGGAGCCCATCCTGCGGCGCACCTACGGGGTGATCGTCTACCAGGAGCAGGTCATAGAGGTGGCGGCCGCGGTGGCCGGCTTCAGCCTCGCCGAGGGTGATCTACTGCGCCGCGCCATGACACACGAGCGCTCGCTAGAGGAAATGGACGAGATCGGCCGCACGTTCGTCGAGAAGGCGTTGGCGCGGGGCACCGCACGCGACGTAGCCGAAGAAGTCTTCCGGCAGCTCCGCGGATTCGCGGCCTACGGCTTCAACAAGGCGCACGCCGCCTGCTTCGCGATCGTCTGTAACGCCTCGGCCTGGCTCAAAGCGCATTACCCGGCCGAGTTCTACTGCGGCATCCTCAACAACCAGCCCATGGGGTTCTACTCGCCGCGCGTGGTGCTCAACGATGCCCGGCGTTTCGGGCTCGAGGTGCTGCCTCTCGACGTCAATCTCAGCGGCGAGTGGTTTGAGGTGGAGCGCGACGGACGGGCGCTCAGAGTCGGGCTGGCCTACGTCAAAGAGATGAGCGCGGCGGCGCGGCGGGCGATCGTCGTCGGGCGCGGTGCTTGCAGGTCGGCGGCGGAGGAGGGGCGTGGGGGTTCGGGGGGGCGCTTCGCTCCGTTCGGCGCAGTCTATGAGCCGGTCGTCCCGGCCGGCTCTGAACTGGCGCCTCACGAGCCCCCCTCACCCCCACGCCCCTCCTCCGCGGCCTCCGCGACGGTCGTGCCCAACGCATCGCCTGGCGCCGCCGCTGGAGGTATGGCGGATGCGGCGGGCGTGCCGTCTACGGCCGGCCCACCGTCGGCGGCCGGCCCGCCGCGGCCGTACACCTCGCTGTCCGACTTCGTCGCGCGCACGCGGGTGAGTCGCGAGATCGCCGAGAACCTCGTACGCCTCGGCGCCTTCGACGCACTCGGGGTGCGTCGCGAGGAACTCGTCACTCAGGTGCCGCTGCTCTACGCAGGCGCACGGCCAGTGCGACCTTCCGGGCGCAGCGGCGGTCGTGGGCACGGGGACGCGCAGCGCCCTGCCGGATCCCCGCGCCAACCTGCCACGCCCACCGGCGCCGCTGCGCCGAACGAAGGCCTCGACCAGCCGCGCTTCGCCCTCGACGAGCAGTTCGCGCCACTCGCTTTTCTCCCGTCGTGGAGCGAGCAGAAGCGCGTGAGCATCGAGCTCGAGCTGCTCGGGCTCAACGTCAGCGCCCACCCGTTGGGCACGGTGCGCGATCAAATCAGGGCGCTGGGAGTCACGCCCATGGCACGCTTGTCGCAGGTGACGCACGGGCGCCGCGTGCGCCTCGCCGGCGTGCTCGAGCGCGCCCAGATGCCGTGGATTCGCTCGGGTCACCGCACCATGTTCCTCACCCTCGAAGACGAAACCGAGCTGGGTCAGGTGGTCGTCTTCAACGACGTCTATCTCAGGTATGGCCGCGTGCTGAAAGATGCGGTCTACCTGCTGGTCGACGGTGAGCTGCAGAACGATGAGGAGCACGGACTCGCGGTGGTGGCTTACAAGGTCATGGACCTCCTTGCGGTGCTCGGTCGTAAGGAGATACAGCCGGCGGGCGGGCGGCAGGCCGGCGGGGCACTCGCCTACCACCGCCCCGACGCCTGGGAGCTGCCGGCCGTGGAGCCGCGCACGCGACCAGGGCGCACTGGGTAAGAGCCCGTGCCCCTCGGCCTCGATCTCGAAAAAGCGTGCGGCGCACCCGAGGTGCGGGCTTCACTGCCGCCAACGACGACCGCGCTTCACAGAGGTTAACACTGCAAGGATGGTTTCAACCGCCGGTGGCATGGTAATATACGGTTTGCGCGGCGGAGTCCCCCCTCCACACATCCCTCCACCGCGTTGGTACCCCAGGTACCACCCCATGGCTCCTTTCACTAGCCCCTCTCCCCGAGGGGCTGCCTGAAAACGGGCGCGAGATGCGGCGGCGCGGCAGCGCCGCCGCATCTTTACTCGGCACGAAGGAGCCCAGTCGTGATCACGAAGTTCTCGGTGAGTGTGCGACAGAAGGCTGCGTTGCCGGGCAGATGCTCGTCGGTCTGAGCGCGCAGGCGCTCACCGAGATCTTCTCCCAGCTCGGGGTGTGCCTTGACCGCGTCAACCACCCAGTGAGGCGCCAGGTCGCGGTTGATCTCGGGATGGAACTGCGTCGCCCAAGAGCGACCGCCGGCGCGAAACACCTGCACGCGGCGGCCGGTCTCGGCGACAAGATGTGAGGTGCAGGGCAGGCGGCAGGCGTAGGCGTGCCAGCTGAAGGCCGTGAACGGTGAAGGGATGCCGTGCAGCAGCGGATCGTCGGCGATCTTCTCGATGTGCACCCAGCCCACCTCGGGCTTCCTCAGCCGGTACACGTCGCCGCCGGCGGCCAGCGTGAGAAGCTGGGCCCCGAGGCAGATGCCCCACACGGGTCCGCCTTCATGCACGATGCGCCGCATGAGCCTGACTTCGGCCTCGAGAAACGGGTGCTGGCGCGTCTCGGTCACGTGCATGGCGCCGCCCAGAGCAATGACGCCGCTGGCCTCCTGCGGCCAGACCGGAAGGGCCTCACCCAGATCGAGGCGGCGTACCTCGAAAGGCACCCCCAGGGCATGCAGCGCCGCACCGATGCCACCCGGTGGGTCGGCGGGCTCGTGTTGCAGAATCACCACTGGCGGCTTGCTCATGGCTGGTTCCTCCCCCATATGACTATACCCAGCAGAGCCTTGCCGCCATGCCCTGTCGTCTGCGAGACTGAGACGCGTGAGCGAGTTCATCCCAAACTACGGAAGCAGCGACGCGCGCACCGCGGCGCCCATCGTCGAGATCGTCTCGGCGGGCAACGAGGTGCTTATCGGCGACGTCCTCGACACCAATACCAACTGGCTGTGCACGGTGGTCACCGGCCTCGGCGGTCTCGTGCGCCGCACGGTCATGCTGCGCGACGACGTAGAGGCCATCGCGGCCGAGGTCCGTGGTGCGCTGGCCCGCCGTCCGGCGCTCATCTTCACGGTCGGCGGCCTGGGACCTACCAGCGACGACCGCACACTCGAAGGCCTGGCGCTCGGCCTCGGGGTAGACCTGGACATCCACCCCGAGGCCGAGCGCCAGGTCCGCGAGAAGTACCTTGAGTTTCACGCGAAGGGGTTCGTGCCCTTCCCAGAGATGACCCCCGAGCGCCGCAAGATGGCCCGGTTGCCGGTTGGGGCCGCGGCCATCGTCAACCCTATCGGGGGCGCGCCAGCGGTGCTCTTCGAGCGTGACGGTACCGCCATCGTCTCGCTGCCCGGCGTGCCCGGTGAGCTCCAGGCGATCGTGGAGCGCTCGTGCGACGACCTCTTTGCGCGAGTCTTCGGCAGCGCTCACTACGAGGAGCGCTCCCTCGTCGTAGATCTGCAAGACGAGTCGGCCATTGCCGAGATTCTGCGGCAGGCCGAGGTCGCGCACCCGCAGATCTACGTGAAGTCGCGCGCCAAGGTGCTGGGCAGCGCGTCTACGATCCGCATCACCTTGAGCGCCCGCGGCGAAGATGCCAGCGCCGTGGCGGCGCTCCTTGCCCCGGCGGCGGAGCGGCTGCTCACGCAGATCGCCACCGCCGGCTACGGCGTGCGGCCAGAGTAGGCCTACCGGGATAGGCTCTTAGCCCAGGTGATCCTCGATGAAATGCGTGTTCACGTCGCCGGCGATGAACATCGGGTGCTCGAGCACCAGCCTGTGAAAGGGAATGACCGTCTTCACGCCCTCCACCAGAAACTCCTCGAGCGCCCAGCGCGAGCGCGCCAGGCACTCCTCACGGTCGCGCCCCCATACGATGAGCTTGCCCAGAAGGCTGTCGTAGAACGGCGGCACCGCGTAGCCCTGATACACGTGGCTGTCGATGCGCACCCAGGGTCCGCCCGGCGGCACCCACTTGGTCACCACTCCCGGCGACGGCAGGAAGCCTTCCTCGGGATCCTCCGCGTTGATCCGGAACTCGATGGCATGGCCCACCACCTCGATCTCGTCCTGACGGATGGGCAGGCCCTCGCCGGCGGCGATGCGGATACCGGTCTTCACCACGTCGATGCCGGTGACCATCTCCGTGACGCAGTGCTCCACCTGCACGCGCGTGTTCATCTCCATGAAATAGAAGCTGCCGTCCGCGTCCAGCAGAAACTCGATGGTGCCGGCACCTTCATAGCGAGCGGCCACGGCGGCGGCCACGGCGGCCTCGCCCATCCGCCGCCGCAGCTCCGGCGTAACACCCGGCGAGGGCGCCTCCTCGATGAGCTTCTGGTGGCGGCGCTGGATGCTGCAATCGCGCTCGCCGAGATGCACGCCGTGACCCTTGCCGTCAGCCAGCACCTGGATCTCTATGTGGCGCGGCGCCGCGACGTACTTCTCGACGTACACGGCGCCGTTGCCGAAGTTGGCCTCGGCCTCGGCCTGCGCCTGACGCACCGCCGCCGCCAGCTCGCCGGCCTCCCTGACGATACGGATGCCCTTGCCCCCGCCCCCGGCTGACGCCTTGACCATCACCGGCAGCCCGATGCGGCGGGCCACGTCCGCGGCCTCGGCAGCGCTCTCCACGATGCCGTCGGATCCGGGCGTCACGGGCACCCCGGCGGCCGCCATCGTGACGCGCGCCGCGGCCTTATCGCCCATCATGTTGATGGACTCCGGCGACGGCCCTATGAACGTGATGTTCTGCTCGCGGCAGAGAGCGCTGAACTCGGCCCTCTCGGCGAGAAAGCCGTAGCCGGGGTGAATCGCCTCGGCGCCGGTCTGCAGAGCAGCCTGGATGAGGGCCGGCATCACAAGGTAGCTCTGCGCTGCCGGCGGCGGGCCGATGCAGACGGCCTCGTCGGCGTAGCGCACGTGCAGGCAGCTCTCGTCGGCCTCCGAATACACGGCCACCGAGGCCACACCCAGCTCCTTGCAGGCGCGGATCACGCGGATCGCGATCTCGCCGCGGTTGGCGATGAGGACCTTGCTGAACATGCGCGCTCCTTGCCGACGGTCGCACGATTATAGCCGGCGTCAGCGTTGTCAACCTGAAGAACGCTTCTACCGCCAGTCCCTCATCAATCTACCAGTCCTGCCGATAACAGGCTGGAGACCGACATGGATAACTCACCGGGCTTTCAGCCCGGCATCTCATCCTCTCTCTCAGCCGGGCCGGTCTCCTTCGTTACGTACACGGACAGCCCGCATCCGCGTGAAGGCCCCCGCCGGCCCGGCACTTTTCTCTTTCTCCGCTCCCGCGGCGATGCGCTACACTACACATTCGATCGAGCGGGAGACCCTCATGCCGGGCACCAAGAAGATCCTTGCGATCATCGACGACAATACCGACCTGCGGGACGAGCTCGCCCGCCATTTCGCCCGATCCTACGATGTCGTCGCCAGCCTCGGTGACCCCGGCACGCTCAGGGTCCTGCGCGACAGACCTCCCAGCGCCATCGTCCTCGACCTCGATCTCGCCACCTTCGACGCCCTCGAGCTGCTGCGCCTGATCGGCGCCGACGCCGATCTGCGCAACGGCCCGGTAATAGCGCTCTCGTCGAGCAGCGACTTCGCCACATTCGAGAAGGCGCACCGCTTCGGGGCCGCCGAGTTCATCACCAAGCCGTTCTCGCCGGACGAGCTCGGCGCCAAGATCGACAACCTCTTGAGCGGGCGCCAGCAGCGCTCCGTCGGCCGCCTCAAACTCGGCACCATGCTCGTCGCCAGCGGCCTCGTGAGCCAGGGGCAGGTCGACGATGCCCTGGATCGGCAACGCAGCGCGGGGGGGCGCCTCGGCGAGGTGCTGGTCACCGAGGGTCTCGTGTCCGAGCAAGACATCGTCACCGCCGTCGCCGGGCAGATGCGCATCGGCGTCATCGATCTCGCGGAGGCTTCACCCCAGGCCAACGCCATGGCGCTGCTGGCCCGCGACTTCATGGTCCGCCGGCGCCTCATGCCGGTGCGCCTCGACGACGACGGCAATCTGGTGCTGGCCATGACCAACCCCCTGGACGTGATCACCATCGACGAGGTGGGGATGCGCACCAAGAAGCGCGTCGTGCCGGTGATCTGCACCGAGTCAGGCTTCGACGAGGCAGTCGCGCTCTATTTCAGCTCGCGCGGGAAGCTCAAAGAAGCCCGCGAGGACGCCCCCGAAGAGGGCCCAGACGTGGTGCCGGCAACCATCGACGCCAGCATCATCGAGATCGTCGACGGTTTGCTGGCCGACGCAGCGAGCATGGACGCCTCCGACATCCACCTCGAGCCGCGCGACGACTCGCTCAACGTGCGCTGCCGCATCGACGGCGTGCTGCACGACCTGCGGGAGTTCCCTAAAGATCTGCAGGCGAGCATCATCAGCCGTCTCAAGATCATGGGCAATCTCGACATCGCCGAACGGCGTCTGCCGCAAGATGGTCGTACCACGTTCGAGCTCGCTTCGGGGAGGGCCGTCGACCTGCGTCTCGCCTCCATCCCCAGCCTGTACGGCGAGAACATCACCATCCGCATCCTGGAGGTCTCGCCGCTGCCGCCGACTCTGTCGTCGCTCGGCCTCCTCGGCGAGAACCTGGCACGCTTCGAGCAGGCCCTCAAAGCCCCGGAGGGAGGCATCGTCATCGTAGGGCCCACGGGTTCCGGCAAGTCCACCACCCTGTACACCACCCTCGAGCTCATCAAGACCCCGGAGCGCAAGGTATATACGGTCGAAGACCCTGTGGAGCGTAAGATCACAGGCATCATCCAGACCGAGGTGAAGCCGGTCATAGGCCTCACGTTCTCTCAGGCACTGCGCTCGCTCGTGCGCGCCGACCCCGATGTGATCATGGTCGGTGAGATCCGCGACCTCGAAACCGCCAAGATGGCAGCCGACGCGGCCGTCACGGGTCACCAGGTGTTCAGCACGATGCACACCAACGATGCGTCGTCGGCGGTGAACCGGCTCGTCGAGATGGGCGTGCCGCGCTACTTGGTGGCCGCCGCTTGGCGCTGCTTCGTGGCTCAGCGCCTGGTGCGCCGGCTGTGCCCCAGCTGCCGCCAGCCCGAGACCCTCACAGACCAGCGCTGGGAGGAGCTCGGGCTGGGACCGGCGCCCAAGAAGCGCCTGCGCGTGCACAACCCCGTCGGCTGCGCCAAGTGCTTCGGCACCGGCTATCGCGGCCGCGTGGGCCTGTACGAGGTGCTCGTAGTGGACGACGAGCTGCGCGACCTGATCGCCACCGGCGGCACGGTGCTCGAGATTCAGCGCCTGGCGCGAACCAAGGGCGTCGAGTCGCTGCGCGACGACGGCGTGCGCAAGGTCCTGGACGGCGCCACGAGCTACCTCGAGCTGCTGCGTGTGACCGTGTAGCCGCTCGCCCGCGCCCGTCGACCGGCCATGCCCGTCGCACCGTTTTCGAGCTCCCTAGACGGGTGTTCTATCGCCTCGCCGAGCGCGATTCCGATGCACTGGGCAGGAGACCGGAAGAGCTTTGAGAGAGGGTCTTGCGAGTCGGTTCCACCAGAGGCCGGCGGCGCGAAGCGGGGGCTCGCACCGCCGGCCTATCCACGTACGCGGCCGGGACCGGGCGCTCACGAGCGCCCGCTTCTCCGCCGCCGCGAGAGGCGCGGGCGACGCGAGACACGCAGGCCGCACTCGGCGGCCAGCGCCCTCGCTGATACCCCATGGGGTATAATTGTGGTAGCGGCCAACACTCTCGCGCCAAGCTATGCGCTAGTCTGAAGGAATCATGAGCGACCACAAAGCCACCGTCGAGCTGCCCATCACAGGCATGACCTGCGCCAGTTGCGTGGCGCGCAACGAGCGCGCCCTCCGCCGGCTGGAGGGCGTCGACGATGCCAGCGTGAACTTCGCCACCGAGAAGGCCACCGTGACCTTCGACAGCGACGTTCTCACGGCCGCCGCGCTGGTCGAGGCCGTGGAGGCGGGAGGGTACGGCGTGGTGACGGCCCAGGAGACGCTGCCCATTCTGGGGATGACGTGTGCCAGCTGTGTGAGCCGTGTGGAACGCGCGCTCCGCAAACCCCCCGGCGTGCTTCGCGCCGAGGTCAACCTGGCCACCGAGAGGGCCACGGTGACGTATGTCCCCGGCCAGGCGAGCTACGACGACCTGGTGGCGGCGGTCGCGGCCGCCGGATACCAGGTCGTCGAGCAGCCGACCGGCGGCGCAGCCAGCGGCCGCTCCCAGGCCGCGGCCGCCGCGGACGCCGCCGAAGCGGCCCGCGCGGCGGCCTATCGCACTCTCACGATCAAAGTCGTCGCCGGCTTCGTGCTCGGCGCCGTCATCTTCGCCGGCACCATGCGCCCCGGCTGGTTCCCCTTCTTGCCGGCCTGGCTGCACAACGGCTACGTGCTCTGGGCGCTCGCCACGCCGGTGCAGTTCTGGGTGGGATGGCAGTTCTACACCACAGCCTGGTCGGCGCTACGCCACGGCACCACCACCATGAACACCCTCATCGCCCTGGGATCGTCGGCCGCCTACTTCTACAGCGTGCTGGGGGTCCTCTTCCCCGGCTTCTTCGCGCACCGCGGGTTGAGCATGCCCATGTACTTCGACTCGGCGGCCTTGATCATCACCCTCATCTTGTTCGGGCGCCTGCTGGAGGCCCGGGCCAAGGGCCAGACGGGCACCGCCATCAAGGCGCTCGTCGGCCTGCAGGCTAAAACGGCCCGCGTCGTGCGCCACGGCAACGAAGTTGACGTACCTGTGGCGGAGGTTGTTCTCGGCGACCTCGTCGTCGTGCGACCCGGCGAGAAGGTGCCGGTGGATGGCGTGGTGACGATGGGGTCCTCGCCGGTGGACGAGTCGATGCTCACCGGCGAATCCATGCCCGTCGTCAAGACCCAGGGTGCCGAGGTGATCGGCGCCACCATGAACACCACCGGGTCGTTCACGTTTCGCGCGACCAAAGTGGGCGCCGACACCGCGCTGGCCCAGATCATCCGGCTCGTAGAGCAGGCGCAGGGCTCAAAGCCGCCCATCGCGCGTCTTGCCGACGTGATCGCCGCCTACTTCGTGCCGGCGGTGATCGGCATCGCCTCGCTCACGTTCGTGGTGTGGCTGATCTTCGGACCCGCGCCCACACTCAACTACGCCCTGCTCAACTTCGTGGCTGTGCTCGTCATCGCCTGCCCGTGCGCCCTAGGCCTGGCCACGCCCACAGCCATCATGGTGGGCACCGGCAAGGGCGCCGAGAACGGCGTGCTCATCCGCGACGGCGCGGCCCTCGAGACGGCGCACAAGCTCCAGACGGTCGTGCTCGACAAGACCGGCACGATCACTCAGGGCAAGCCACGCCTGACCGATGTGGTGCTGTTCGCCGAACACGATGGCCTCGACGAGAACGGGCTCCTCACCCTGGTGGCGGCCGCTGAGCGAGGCAGCGAACATCCCCTGGCCGCCGCGGTGCTGGCGGCCGCGGCGGAGCGCGGCCTCACGGTGCCGCCGGCCGAGAGCTTCGAGGCACTGGCTGGCCACGGCATCAGGGCCGTGGTCGACGGTCACGAAATCGTGGCCGGCAACGAACGCCTCGCCGGCGCGCCCGGCACGGCCGGCAGCGCGCGCACGGCGGAGCTGAGCTCCGCAGGCAAGACGGTGATCTCGGTAACCGTGGACGGCCGGGCAGCCGGCGCCATCGCCGTGGCCGACACCGTCAAGGCGGGGTCGGCCGCGGCTGTGCGCCGGCTCCGCGAGATGGGCCTCGAGGTGGTCATGCTCACCGGCGATCACCGGCAGACGGCACAGGCCATCGCCGCAGAGGTGGGCATCGAGCGGGTGGTGGCCGAGGTGCTGCCCGAGCAGAAGACGAGCCAGGTGGCCGCGCTGCAAGCCGAGGGCAGACGCACAGCCATGGTCGGCGACGGCATCAACGACGCCCCTGCGCTGGCCCAGGCCGACATCGGCATCGCCATCGGCACCGGCACGGACGTGGCCATGGAGGCGAGTGACATTACCTTGATGTCGGGCGACTTGGGCGGCGTCGCCACGGCGATCTCACTCTCGCGAGCAACCATCCGCGTAGTCCGGCAGAACCTCTTCTGGGCCTTCGCCTACAACGCGGCCCTCATTCCGCTGGCCGCCGGCGCGTTCTATCCGAGCTTTGGCGTGCTGCTCAACCCCATCTACGCCGCCGCCGCCATGGGCCTTTCGAGCGTCACCGTGGTGAGCAACAGCCTGCGCCTGCGGCGCTTTCGCGCTCTCTGACCCGCCGAGCGCGCTGCCGCGAGCGGCAGCCGCGCCCCCCGGTTCTTCACATCCGCTCCTCCCCGCCGTAGCCGCCACCTGAGCTTCGCGACCGCGCCGGCGCGGCGCAGGGGCGGCGTCGCGCGGCAGGCTCGCGAGGCGGCCGCTGCTCAGGCAGGGGTTGACGATTGCAGGGGAGCCGCAACGCGGCTCATGCCGCATTCGTCAACTACCTGCCTGATCAGCGGCCCGGGTGCCGAGCGGAGCGAGCGCATGCGAGCGCCCTGCCGCGCGGCGCCGCCCCTGCGCCGCGCCGGCCCCCACGAAAGCCCAGTGCCGCGCTACCCATCCGCCTATCCAGAACGGACAAGACTACCCTCCAACGTGCGTTGCCCGGTCCATTGCCAGCCCGGCCGTCCGAATGCAACGATATACGGGGCACCACCTCGTTACGGTCGGGGGTATCCCCGGCCGACTCCGAAAGGATCACCGTGCTCAACGTCCTCGACCGGCACGCGATCGGACAATTGCTCCGCACAAAACAGATCGACTCGTGGGGCGTCGCCGCCAACATACCGCGCCTGCCGCAGGCACCTGACCTGCCTCTCGCCATATCCATGCTCATGCGCCTCGACCCGCTGGTTGTGCGCGGTCTGCGCCATGGTCCTACGCAGGACTACTACGAAGAGTATCTACGCCTCAATACCGCCCTCGACGACGCCGCCGAGGCGCTCGCCGACGTGCTTGCCCTGCACGGCTACACCGCCCAGAGAATCCCGGCGACCAGCGGCGGAAAAGACGATGTCCACAGGTTCGCGCACAAGACGGCGGCAACCACGGCGGGGCTGGGGTGGATTGGCAAGACCGCGCTGTTCGTGACCCCGGAGTTTGGCCCGGCCGTGCGCCTGGCCACGTTGTTCACCGACCTCGCACTGCCTCCTGGTGAACCGCTGCTCGACAGCCTCTGTGGCGACTGCCGCGCCTGCATCGACGCCTGCCCGGCCGGCTGCGGACGCAACGTGAGCTGGCACGCGGGCATGCCACGCGATGAGCTCTTCGACGCCGGCGCCTGCCGGCATCACATGGCGCACACCGGCAGCCTCCCAGCGCAGATCTGCGGCATCTGCATCGCCGCCTGCCCCCACGCCGGCCGCTAGCATCAGCCTGACCGACGCCAGTTTTGACGGCGGCGGCGGCGAGCATACTGGCGATGCATGCGTGTCTACGGTGAAGGGAGCCACCATGCCGTTGACCCTGGTGATCGGCTACGACGGCTCGGCGTGCGCGAAGATGGCCCTGCAGCACACGGTGGGGCTTGCCCGCGCACTACCCGGCGTACACGTGGTAGTGGTATATGCCTTCGAGTTGTCGCTGGGGTTCGTGCCTGTGGGCATGACCGACTCGCCGCTCATGATGAGTGCCGAGTTCGACGACCACATCAAGCTGTTGCACGACTACGGCGAGCACCAGGTCGACGACGCGGCCGAGGCGCTGGGAGCCTCCGGCGTGAGCGTAGAGACGCTGGTCGTCGAGGGCCGGCCGGTAGACGCGTTGCTGGAGGCAGCCGAGGCCCACAAGGCCACACTCATCGTGGTCGGCAGCCACGGACAGGGCGCTGTCTCGGCTGCCTTCCTGGGCTCCACGGCTCTGAAGCTGCTGCACCACAGCGACATCCCCGTGCTGGTGGTGCCGAGACACCGGCGCGAGTGAGCAGGCGAGGCCCTGCGCTACGCCTTGCTGGTGAGGACCTCCATGAGCACCACGCCGCACGAGCAGTCGAACGAGTACAGCGGACCGTTGCCGGTAAGATGAGGCCAGTCTTGCCCCATGAGGTCGCGCAGGTTCCGGTGCGCCCATGCGGTCTCGGCATTACGCGTGAACCAGCCGTTGAACGCGGTGATGTGGTTGTCGTACGCGAAGCGCACGGCCCAGCGGCAGAAGATGCCCTTGAAACCGCCCCCGTTGCTGTTGTTCCCCAGGCTCTCGCTGCGCAGGATGCCGTTGGCGGTGAGGTCCTTCCGCGAGGCTTGCAGGGTGCGCAGAGCGTCGTCGTAGTAGGAGCGCTGGCCCGTAGCCGCGTGCAGCAGATCGGCGGCCCCGATGAACGATCCCTGGTTGTAGCTCAGGATCACCCGGTTCAGCGTGCCGGTCTGGCTCGCGCCCGAGGCTGGCACCGAGATGCTGTCGTACACCACGCCCGTGGCGGCGTTGTACAAGTGACCGCGCACCCAGGCGTAGAGGCCGACGGCCTCGCTGAGGTACTTGCGATCGTGGGTGATCTGGTACAGGAGGCAAGCGGCGATCGCCGCGGGGGCGTTGGTCGTCACGTTCTTCTGGGTGCGCGCGGTGGTCCACCAGAGACCGCCGCCCAGATCACTGCTCCAAGCGCGCGCGTATACGCCGTCGAAGTTCTGCTCGGCGAGGGCAAGATACTGCTTGTCGGCGGTGATCTGGTAGGCGCGCAACGAGGCGATGACCATCCACATGATGTCGTCGTTCCATCTGCGCTTGATCCATTTGCGCCCGTAGGTGGCTTGCGCGCCGGCCAGCAGGTCGACCACCATTTGCCGCTCGGCGGGCGCGGCGCTGGCGCCGTAGGCGTCTTCGACCATCTCGATCATCTCGGCTTGCTTCCAGAAGTCGGCATGCCCGCCTGCCGTGCTGGTGTGGAAGTAGGCCTTTCCGCTGGCGGGTGCATAGAACGCGGCCGTAAACGCGGCGAACGCGCGCGCCGCCTGCGCTTTGGTTAGCGGGGTGGGCGCGTGGCCCTGAGACGGTGGCACAGGTGAGGCCGCCGGGGAGGTTGCTGCATATGGCGACGACGAGGGAGAATCCACAGGTTTCCCGCCACAAGCCACCAGGCCGAGCATGCCGGCGCATACCGTGACCGCCACGAGAAAGGCGGCGGCGCGCGGCGGCCGCGGCGAGAGGCCCCGAGATGATGCTGCCAAGTCGGGCTTGCGGTGTATGGCGAAGCAACGGCGGGTGCAGTCATGAAGACGGCTGAAGACATGCAGCAGCCGGCCGCAGCGGCTCAGCGACCTGCCCAGACCGGGCAGCGCTCGCTGCTGTGGCCGTCCTTCGCGGTCGCCATGGCCTCGAGAGCCGCACTGTTCGTGCTGGCGTTCTGCTACTCCGTGAACCTTCGCACGGTGAGCAGGACCCTGCGCTACCCGGGAGCCGAGGTCTTTCACGGTACCCTCGGGCGCCTTCTCAACCCGTGGGCTCACTGGGACGGCGCGTGGTACATCAGGATCGCCAGCAAAGGGTACGGGCCGTTCCCCAGCAGCCAGGCGTTCTTCCCGCTGTATCCGCTCGTCATTCATATGACTGGGCTCCTTCTCGGGCGCAACCTGGAGCTGGCCGGCATCGTCGTATCGCTGGCCTGCTTCGCCGTTCTCGTTCTTCTACTGTACAAACTCGTCGCTCGCCAATTCGGCGCACGCATCGCGTTCCCCACGATCGTGTTCTTGTGCCTCTTCCCGACCAGCCTCTTCTTCCAAGCCGTCTACACCGAGTCGCTCTTCCTGATGCTGGTCGTCATGTGTTTCTACTTCTCGCACCGCGGCACCTGGCCGCTCGCCGGGCTCGCCGGGCTGCTGGCGACCACGACCCACGTGAGCGGTGCCGCGCTGGCGGTGCCTATGGCGTTGACCTACATGAGCGAACGAGGATGGTCGCCTCGTCGCATCAGACCCGACGCCGCCGCCGTTCTGCTGGTACCCGCCGGTCTCGGCCTGTACATGCTCTATCTGCAGCGCGCCTTCGGCAACGCCCTCCTCTTTCGCCGCGACCAGATTCACTGGGGCCGCCGGTTCGCCTGGCCGTGGCAAACCATCTGGAGAGGAATCATGGCGGTCGACTACGACCTGCGCGGCATACCCTACGAGGCCCGGCTCACCAACGCGAGCGACCGGCTGGCCGACCGCTACCAGCACATCTACACGCGCCACCCCGAGCTCGGCGCCTCGCTCACCATCAGCAACCTCAGCTCGCTGATCGCACTTGGCGTGATCGCGGCGGCCGTCGCTGTAGGCTGGCGGCGCATACCCCTCGCCTACTCGGCCTTCGTGGTGACCATCATAGCGCTGCCGCTCTTCGGGCCCACCGCGCTCAAGCCGCTGATGTCGCTGCCGCGCTTCGCGCTGTCGGCCTTTCCCATCTTCATCGTCTTCGCTCTGGTGACCGACCGGCGGCCGCTGCTACGTGCGATCCTGCTCGTCGCGTTCGCCGCCGGTCTCGCCTATTTCAGCATCCGTTTCGCGGGTTTTCGCTGGGTGGCCTAGGCTCTTAGCGCGTGCCGATCTGCTGCAGGAGAATCACGGCCGACGAGCAGTCGAAGGCGTAGAGCGGGCTGCTCGTGGTCGGCTGAGACCAGTCCTGATCCATGAGACCGGCCGCGTTCTGGTGCGCCAGCGCCGCCAGCGCGTTCTCGAGAAGCCAGGGACTGAAGACGACGACGTTGTGATTTCGCGTGAACGCTACCGCGTATCTCGCGAAGATGCCCTTGAAACCGCCGCCGTCCTGCCCTCTGCCCTCGGTGCGCAAGATGTCGTCGACCGTGAGATCGTCCTCGGCATACTCGAGGGCACGCTGGGCGTCGTTGTAGTAGGCGCTATTGTGGGTGGCCCCATACAACGCATCGGCGGCGCCGATGAAGCTGCCCTGGTTGTACGTGTAGGTGGAAGGATCGACGATTGCGACGCCGCCGGCGCCGAGCGACACGTGATCGTGCACGGCGCCGCTGGTGGGGTCGTAAAGGTTGTTCCTGAGCCAGCCATAGAGCTTTTTCGCCTTGGTCAGGTACGAACGATCGCCCAGCACCGTGTAGAGGTCGTACGCCGCGATGGCTGCGGGTCCGTTAACGCAGGCGTTCTTCACGTCGCGGTCGGTGGTCCACCACAATCCACCTCCCAGATCCGCACTCCACGATCGCGCAAACGCCGCGTCGAAGTTGCGCTTGGCCACGCCGCGGCAGGTTGTGTCGCCGGTGATCCGGTAGGCCCGCACGAAGGCGATGACCATCCACATGACGTCGTCGTTGTACTTGCGGATCCGGGTCCAGTTGCCGCCGAAGCGCGCGGCGACACCGCGCCGCAACTGGGCCACCATGCGCTTGTACATCGGCCGGCCGGAGCGTTGGTAGGCATCTTCGACCATCTCGATGAGCTCGGCAGAACGCCAGAACGTCGGGCGAGAGGTCGACACGTTGGTGGCCCTGTAGGCTCCGATGCCCTTCTGCTCCGTGTAGAAGGCGTCGTTGAAGGCGTTCAGGGCGGCGTCCGCCTGGGAACCCGAAACCGAGGACGCCGCGAATGCCCGCCTCTGGGCCTCTGGTATGGAGCCGGCGGAGGAGCTCGACGAGCCCAAGGGTTGCGGCTCGACCACGCCCGCCGGACTCGCGGCGGCGGCACCTTGCGCCCCGCCTACGGTTGCATTCGCCACGACGACCGCCGGTGTCCGCACCCAGGAGATCAGGACCCCCACGATCGCCAGACCGCCCAAAGCGACCAGGAGGATCAGGGTGTGCCGGTGAATGGTGTGGTTGGGTGTAACCAGAAGAGCACCCGCCTGTCGCCGGTCCGGTGTCGACATGATAGACGCAAGGCCACAGGCCCCGCAAGCGGCCGCACGCGGCCGTCTGGTGCCTAGGCGGGACCGCCGCGAGGCGTGCATGAGAGCGCCGGCAGGCGAAGTACCCAGACGCCTGTGCGGCGGCCCGGCCTGTGCGGCGGGCGGCTACGTCGCCCGCCGCACAGGCGCCGTCAGCGCTTGGCGGGCTGACCGGGAGTGGGGTTGGGCTGGGCCGGTTTCACCGGCACGGGGGCCACGCCGGCCAGGTCGCCGATCACGTTCACGAGCTGGCCGTCGGCGGGCACCACGATCTTGGCGTTCTGCCAGAAGGCCTTCTCGACCGTCTCGAGCTTGCGCAGGATCTGGGCGTTGCCGACGAAGTACTTCTCGGCCGCCTCGTTGACCAGCTGGATGGCCTGGGCCTCGCCCTCGGCGGCGAGGATCTTGGCCTGCTTGATGCCCTCGGCCTTCTTGATCTCGGCGCGGCGCTGACCGTCGGCCTGTGTCTCGGTCGCGGTGGCGAAGTCGACGGCGGCGATCTTCTCGTTCTCCGCCTTCACGACCTTGTTCATCGTCTCTTGCACGTCTTGCGGCGGGTCGATCTCCTTGAGCTCCGTGCGCAGGATCTCGATGCCCCAGCTCGCCGTCTCGGTCTTCAGCGTGGTGCGCAACTCCTCGTTGATCCGACCGCGTTCGCTGTTGGCCGATTTCAGCGTCAGCGTGCCGATGATGTTGCGCAGCGTGGTGCGCGCCAGGTTGACGATCTGGTTCTCGTAGTTGGTGACGTTGTACTGCGACGCCTTGACGTCTTCCTCGTCGGCCTTGACCTTGAGGTACACCTGCGCGTCGACCTTGGCGTTGAGGTTGTCGTTGGTGATGATCGTCTGCGGCTGAGCTTCGACGAGCACCTCGCGCACATCGACCTGGAACATGCGCTCAATGACCGGGACGATGATGTGCAGGCCGGGATCGCAGTAGCGATTGTACTTGCCCAGCCGCTCCACGAGGCCGCGATGCGTGGGACGGATGATGCGGATGCCCATCGCCGTCAGCACCAGCACGATGACCACGATGACCACGATGATGCCCAGAACCACGTAGCCCAAGATTATGCAACCCCCTTCGTGCGAACGCGCCCCGCGGCCGTCCGCCGGCGCCTCCCGCTCTTCTCTTCGTAGAAGATGGTAGGGCTAGCGGCGGCGGGTGTAAAGAGAGACGATCTGCGCCGCGACCACCCGCGACGCCCTCCTCGCCGAGCCGTGAGGCGCGGCAGAACCGCGATGGGCGCTGCCTGGGATTCTTGAGGAGGCCGCGTCAGAGTCGGCGCGCGCGGCCGCTGAGCTATGACCACCTCGATGTGCTGGGTCCTTGTGGTGCCGGAGCCGGGGCTCGAACCCGGACGCCGCAAACCGCGGCAGAGGATTTTAAGTCCCCGGCGTCTACCAGTTCCGCCACTCCGGCACGATGTTGTCCGCAGGCACTTTCCGCGTCTAGCAAGGGCAGGCGCACGGAGTCTACCTCGCGTCGCCGCGCAGCGAAAGGCGCCCGGGCACTTCTGCCTCCCGGTCGGCGAGAGGCCATTCGCACTCGCGCGCCGTCTCAAGAGACCGCGGGGCAGTGCAGTATGCGCGCCAACTTGGCGTTGGAGACCTTGGCGCGCTCCAGGGCTGTCACGCTCCAGGGCTGTCAGTGACGCGAAGGGGCGCCTGTTCGGCGCCCCTTCGCGTCACTCAAATCCCGTATCCGGGAGCCCTTACTTCACCTTGAACGTCTTCGACATGACGAGGCCCGCCTGCACGCCCGTCACAGCCGGGGTGCTCACCTGCATGCGGTACGTGCCCTTCTTGGTGGCCTTGTACGAGTACGTCCACGTGCTGGTCGCGGTGGGGGCAAGCGCCTTGGCGGCGACCTTCACCCACTTGGTACCGTTCTTCTTCTGCACCTGGATGCTGACCTTGCCGAGGGCGGCCGGGTAGGCGAGACCGCTCGCCTTGATCGCGGTTTTTACCTTGATGCTGGCCTTGTTCAGCGCCACGGTGAGCACCGCGGTTGAAGTTGCATTAGGGTCGTGGTGGGGGCTGGTGCCGGGGTTCGTCGGCGAGACGCTGCCGAGGGCGTGGCACTTGGTGCAGCCCGTGGCCGTAGCGCCGGGGTGTGGCGAGGCGCTACCGTGACAGCCTGTTGCCGCCCCCGAGGTGCCGCAGCTCGTGAGCGTGGCCGTAACGGACGACAGCAACACGTCCGTGTCGCCGGGCGCGTGGCAGGTCCAGCAGGTGCTGCTGACGCCATTGACCGCGATCGCGACGAAACCGGTATGGCAGGCGGTGCACTGCGCGTTGGTCGGCGTAGTGTTGATGTCGCCACCCGGATGGCAGTCCGAACATACCGTGGCCGTCCCGTGCTCGTACTGCTGGTAGGCTGCGGCCGGCCCAGCGAGCACCGCGAACACACCCACGGCGAGCATCGCGACGAGCAGCAGCAGCCCGGTGCGCTTTGGTAGAGACGTTGTACCCATGCAGCCTCCCATGTTCGGCTATCAGGCCATCAGGCCATCTTCCACGATCGCCAAGTCGGCCGATCCTCTCACCGTTCGCGGCATCGTATCAAATCAGGCCCTGGGCCGTTCAGGGCGCAGCGCCACCAAGCCGTCTTGGAGCACGCGGACTTGCAGGCGGAGGGCTCCCCGCCGGCCAGCGCCGGCGGGGAGCCCTTCATGCTAGCTGCTGCTTGACATGCCGGCGTTCATTTCACCGTGAAGTTCCGCCAAGCAGTTGTCGCGGCTGTATGCGCAGCGGTCTTAAGGACGGCTGCTCGCGCTCGGTAACTGCCCCTGCTAGCGGGCTTGTACCGCCAGCTGTAGGCGCCAGTCGCGCCCGTCTTGGACGTCGCGCTCTTCACCGTCACCCATTTGCCGCCGTGCTTGCGCTGGACGGTGACTGTGACCGCCTCCCCCGCGAGAGAGGCCGGCGTCAGGTTGCCCTTCGCCGTCATGCGCTTGCCGAGCTTCAGGACGCCGTGTGACACACCACTCGTAGTGATCGTCAGGTGCGCCGCCGTGGCGACCGTGAAGCTGCTACCGCTGGTGACCTTACCGCCTGGGGCCGTAACAACGAACGTCCCCGAGCTGGCACCGGTCGGTACGGTGGCCGTGATCTCGGTGTCGCTGACCACCTTGAAGCTTGCGGCTTTGCCGCTCAGGCTCACATCCGTGGCAGCGGTGAAACCGGAGCCCGTGAGGGTCACCTTGCTGCCGACCACGCCGTTGCCAGGGCTGAAGCTCGACAGCGTCGGCGCAGGTGTGATGGTGAACGTCTTGGTCGTGGGGCTCTCGACGTTGCCTGCCGCGTCTTGTGACCAGTACTCAATGGTGTGCGTGACGGCCTGTCCGGAGCCGGCCGCCGGGCCAGGAATCGTGACCGTACAGCCGTGGGTGTAGGCGGACGTTGTAAGTGTAACCACATGCGTAGGTCCACTATCCGCCGGATCGTTGTCGTTCGCCGCGCCAGCGTCGACCCGGTAGTACATGTAAGCCACACCCCAGCATCCGGTATCGCCGGAGGCGAGGCTGTCGGTCGAGGTCAAGGTGATGACCGCCTGGACCGGGTACGTCGCCGTGTGAACGTCCGACGTCGTCACCGGCGCTGTCGTGTCGGTGCCCGTGAGCGACGGTGGCGTCACCGAGCTGGCTGGGCTGACTGAAGTCTGGCCGAGACCATCGGTCGTTGCACTGCTGTAGTTCACCGCGTACACGGTGTATGTGGTGCCGTCATCCACGGTGAAAGAACCGGTGGCGCTCGTGCCGTCGGTCACCTTCGTCGATCCGTTGAAGACCGCCCAACCCACTTGGCCGGTCCCGCCGGTCACGACGACGCTGTACGTGGTCGTGGTGGCGTCACTCGAGCTCTTTGTGGCAGCCACGCTGACACCGGAGCCGGAGTGGCACGAACCACACACGGTGGTGTAGGAGGGCTCGGCATAGGCGCTCGCGGCAAAGACGCCGAGCGCGCCAGCGATGGCGACTACCAGTACCGCCAAGTGGCTTGCTCTTCTCACGGTCTTCACACCTCGAATCGGTTGGCGCAACGTCGGCATGCGGTGCGGGCGTTGCTGTTTAGGAAGGCTCATCACCAATCCCCCGATCGCTCAGCTGCCGGCGGCATGAGCGTCGCTCACGTCGTGGCACGACTCGCAGGCCATCTTGCCCTGGACGTTGGGCGCATGGCAGGTCTTGCAGGCCGCGACACTGGGATCGAGATTGACGGCGGGAAGGATCTTGGCGTTGTCCAGGAAGTAGGCGTTCAATAGGGTGACCGTCTTGAAGGTCAGGTCGTAGCAGAGCTTCGCGCAGCGATCCTTCTGACCTGGCTTGCCGATCGCGTTCTCGGTCGTGTCAGCACCCTCGTAGCCGGCAGCCATCGCCCACTGTGAGAGTGAGACATGGCAGAGCTGCGAGTGGGCGGTCGAGGTCGCGACGTTGTTGAGCGGCACGGTAGGCGGCGTCCAGCCGCCGGCGCGATACGCATTGTCGACAGCATTGGTCGGCAGCGCCGTGTCGCCGTAGTACTCCATGAGCGCATCCTCAAGAGTGCTGCTCGCGCCCGTCATGCCAACTATGGCGCAGGAGCCGTTGAGCGTGCCGCAGATGGTACCCCAGCTATCCACGCCGCCGCCGCCGAACTTGAACATGTTCTGCGGTAGCGTGCCCCAGGTGGTCGCACCATTCGTCAGGTTGGTGCTGGCGGCAAGGGCAGCGACGATCGGCCACCACGTGGCCTCGGCGCAGCCTGAGACGAAGTAGGTTTGGTAGGCGACCTTGGCAATCGTCTCCGGATCGAGGGTCGGGTCATACGGCCACGGGATGGGCGTTGCCGTCGTAGTCGCCGCGGCCCCGGACGGACGCAGGAACGCGGGCGCGGCGGCGGCGGCCAACACGGCGCCACCCCCGGCGAGGAACTTGCGCCGTGACATGGATTTTTCGAACATACTCCGGACCTTTCTCCTAGGACCGCCCAAGCGCAGCGGACGATCCATTGAATCGCTCTCAACGCACAAAGACCTGCCGCAGATGAACCGAGCGACCATCAGGCGTGCGCGGCAGAGCAGCAACAACTAGGGCTGCATCCCCCCCTTCGTCATGACTACCCTAAGGTGTGGCCCCAAATACTTGTGCACAAAATCACAAGCTTGGACCCACAAAAGCGGCAATCCGGACTCATGGCTCTCCCACCCTCCGTGGCTCGGGCACAATACTATGTGTCAGTGCGCACAATCGCAAGGAGGCGTTTTGCCCCGAATGCCCACCGCTCCGCTTGAACCACAACCTCACCGGCAGCACAGGACCGCTGCTTCCCCCTCCTGTTCCCGGCACCTCGGCCGTGGTATAAGCTCTCTGCCGATCGGCTGTGACCAACCGATCGGCTCAAGATCCACGATCACAGGGCCGAGAAGCGCGGCGCCCAGCGGTCACCGATGTCACATCTCATGGCAAGGAGCAAATGCGGGCAATGCACGGCATCGACAAACCCACTGCTCGAAGACACCCCTCCCAGCGGCACGCCGTGATAGTCCTCGCCGCCTGCCTCACGTGGGCCGTTCTCGCTGCTGGTTGCGGCTCCAACCCAAGCGCTGGCGCCGCCAGCGCAGGGCCCTTGCCCGCCGCGGGTGTTTGGACGGTCCAAGACTCCGGTGCGACTGCGCAACTCTACGGCGTCGCTTTCGCCGACGTTGCGCACGGTTGGACGGTGGGCAGCGGTGGCACAATCCTGGCCACCCGCAACGGCGGCAAACGCTGGACGGCCCAGAGCTCAGGGACGGTGGCTGACCTCAACTCGGTGAGCTTTGCCGATGACCTCCATGGCTGGGCGGTAGGCGATACCATCATCGCCACGAAGAACGGCGGGGCTTCCTGGAGGCGGCAGCAGCCGGGCGCGCGCGTTGGTCTGCTCGGCGTCGACTTCGTCGATCCTACGCATGGCTGGGCGGTCGGCGGCAACGGTACTATTCTGGCCACCACAGACGGTGGCGGCATCTGGAGGTTACAGAGGTCGGGCACTTCCGCGGAACTCTTCGGCGTGGCCTTCGTGGATGCCGAACACGGCTGGGCGGTCGGCGGCAACGGTACTATTCTGGCCACCACAGACGGTGGCGCCACCTGGACGGCGCAGACGTCTGGTACTCAGGCGGGCTTGCTCGGCGTGGCCTTCGTTGACGCCCAGCACGGTTGGGCGGTGGGCAGTGGCGGCAGCATTCTGGCCACCACAGACGGTGGCGCCACCTGGACGGCGCAGACGTCTGGTACTCAGGCGGGCTTGCTCGGCGTGGCCTTCGTTGACGCCCAGCACGGTTGGGCGGTGGGCAGTGGCGGCAGCATTCTGGGAACCTCAGACGGTGGCGTGACATGGCGCGCGGGAGGCCCCGGCGGAGGGGCAAGCGGCGTCGACTATCATCACGTCGCCCTCGCTGGCGCGGGGCACGGCTGGATGGTGGGCACTCGTGGCCTCATCCGCAGCCTGAGCGACTCAGCCGCCGACTGAGACGGCTACGGCTGTCACCGGAGCGTTAGCTCAGCAGCCCCTCGATGATCAGGTCGGTCGCCTCGTCGGCGGTAAGCCCGCGGCTCATCAGCGTCTGGAGTTGCTTGGAGTCGACCGAGCCGATCGCGGCCTCGTGGGTGATGTGGGCCAGCGGGTGGCTCACCTCGACGACGGGCACCGCCCGGGCGACCGCCCGGTCCTGCACGATCTCCTTGCAGTCCACGTGCCCGCGGGTGTAAGGCGCCGTGGCGGAGAGCGTGTTGTACACCTCGGCGCGGGCGTCGTCGCGCAGTGCCAGGTAGGAGTTGAGCACGGCGCGAGCGCCCTCGCCGCTCAGGCGCCCGGTCTCGCGGATGGTCACCGTGTCGTGGCCGCGGGCGATGATGCGCGTGATCATCTCGAGGATGCTGCGCGCCTCGCAGTCGGCGTCGTAGTCGAAGTCGACGACGCCGACTTGCCCTTTGATCAGCTCGAACTCGGTCCTGAAGCGTGCGCCCTCGCCCACATGCACCAGCGTCTTAGGCACAACCAGCACGCCGCCCCCGGCACCGTGCAGGTGGCGCTCGAAGTACTCGTAGGTCGCTCCCGGCGCGATGTTCACCTCAGCGTCCATCTTGTGGGTGATTTCGATGGCGTTGGGAAACGTGCAGTGGGCCTGCACCGAGGCGTACGAGTCGGCCTCCACGTCGACCTGCATGACGATGTGCTGCACACCGTCTGTGGGCAGCATGCCGAAGCACAGGTGCACCGGGTTGGCCAGCTTCACGCCTTCGTGCAGGCGGATATGCGCCTCGATGCCGTCGTCGAGCCGCTCGACATCGAGGTCGAGCCCGGGCACCAGGTGCGAACCTACAACCTCGTTGCCGTTGACCTCGAGGTGGGCGACGTCGTTGCCGGTGAAGTGCGACCCATAGGCGCCCAGCGACGCGAGCAGGGCGCGTGCCGTGGCGACATCGCTCATGCCGGCATCATCTCCTCTTCCGGCCGTGGCACGTTCTCATGGTCGCAGGGGATGCAGTTGTTGGCGAAATAGCCGCTGATCTTGTTGACCGAACCCTTGTCGAGGATGCGGCCGTTGCAGAGCAGGAAGGCGTGCTCGGCGTGCTCGAGCACCGCCATGCTGTGGGTGATCATGATGACCGTGGTGCCCATGGCCTTGAAGTCGGCGAGGGCGTCGAAGATGCGCTGCAGGGCCTCAACATCGATGCCGGAGTCGGGCTCGTCCATGAGCACGAGGCGCGGCTCCATGGCCAGAATCGAGGCGAGCTCGACGCGCTTGCGCTCGCCACCCGAGAGCGTCTTGTCGACCTTGCGCGTGATGTAACGCTCCGAGTCCAGCCCGACGCGGGCCAGCATCTCCTTCACCTTCTCGCGTGACTTCACCTTGGCGCCGGCGGCGATGAAGCGGTCCATGCGCAGGCCTTCGAAGCGGGCCGGCTCCTGCCAGGCGAGCGTGATGCCACGCCGCGCCCGCTCGTCGACCGGCACACCACGCAGCGACTCGCCGTCGAGCAGGATGTCACCACTGTGATGGGTGTAGCCGGGCAGGCCCATGATCGTGTTTGCCAACGTCGACTTGCCGGCCCCGTTGGGGCCGATGAGGGCGTGCACGTGGCCCTCCCAGAAGTCGATGCTGAGATCGTTGAGGATGGGCTTGCCGCCCAGCTCCAAGCTGACATCGCGCAGTTCGAGAATCCCCATCTTGGGCTCCGCCCCTTCCAAGCCTGTGTGGCTCGTTGCTTGCCCGGCCATTGTACCGAGTCGGACGTGGCGAAAGCCTAGCACCTGCTTCTGAGCGCTGTCTGGGGCGGTCAGTGCTGGCAGGCACCCTCGAATCCCACGACCGGCAACTTCCCCGCGGCATAGGCGCGAATTGCTGTCTGCACGTCGCCGCCGACGCCGGCATGCACGGCGATGCCGACCTGATTGAAGCCCTGCAGCGGCCGTCCGCCGATGCCGTCGACGACGATCGCGTCGACGTTGTTCTCGGCCAGCACCAGGACGGGCGCCATACAGCCGCCCTCGGTGTGTGGTGCGTTGTGAAGAACTTCCACGTGACCAATCTCGCCGTCGGTCACGTCGACCAGGGTGAAGCACTCGCAGCGGCCGAAGTGCCCCGAGCGGGGAGCGCCGAGTCCGCCCGGAGATTCGGAGGGCACGGCGATGCGGGTCTTCTTGTCGTCAGTCATGGTCTCTCGCTTCCATTCGGGTCCGTTGTAGTGGAGCGCTCGCTGATGTCTCGGGTGGTGCTCGCGGGTTCTACTAGCGTCAGTCTGGGCCGGCGCCGCGCCCGCCGCGCCCGGCGCCTCCGCCGGCGCCGCGCCCGCCGCCCGCGCCCGGCCCGCGTCCGCCGCCTTGTCCCCGCCCTCTGCCCTGTCCGCGCCCGCAGCGCTCGCCGCCCCCCCAGCAGACGACGATATCGCCAGAGCCGCAGGTCGGGCACGACGCGACGGGCTCGCTGTCGTCGCTCACGACCCAGCGCCGGTCGCAGGCAAAGCAGCGCATCTGGCGCGGCTCCACGCGGTACTGGCCGCCACCGATGAGGATGGCCTTGCCGCCGACCAACGCCTCTGCGACCTTGGCACGACCGCGCTCGAGAACGCGACCGACGGTCTGGCGCGAGACACCCATGGCCTCGGCGGCTTGCTCGTGGCTGAGCCCCTCGAGGTCGACCAGGCGGATGGCTTCCAGCTCGTCGACGGCGAGCTGAAGTTGCTCCAAGAGCCGGGCGGGGACGCCCGCGGGCTTGAAGAGGGTAACGCGGGGCACCCCCCCTACCGCGCGCTCAATGGGAGGGCGCGCCATACCACCAATCCTTCATTCTTAGCATATGCTCAGTATAGCGGTGTTTCCCAGAGGCATCAAACTGCGTCCTCCACATCGCCTGGCGTGACGTCGATCACCTCAGCGTCGTTCTCCGGGTCGGCGGGCGGCTCTGGCGAGCCCAGGGGGAGCTGCCTCTCACTCGGCGGATCGGCGCGAAGGTACGCCGAGCCGATCCGCCTCAAGACTCCCTGCCGGCTCGCGACCATGCGCAGCGCGGTCCTGCGAAGCATCGGCCGCGCCATACCTTCAGGGTCGCGGATGTCCTGGGCGACATACGTTCCGAGCGCCACCAGGGCGCGCACCGTTGTGCGACCGGCGAGACTGCCGCCGTCGCCAGCACCACGCCCGCCGCCCCGACCAGCGCCGCGCCCGGGCCCGACACGCCGCTGCCGGCCATACTGAGGCCGTGTGTCTCCGTTCATGATCGTCCCTCTTCTCCTCAACTCCAGTGGCCACTGACGGTCGCTGCCTCTGTCGCCTCCAGCCGTCCACTCCTGAACATGGCCAGCGCGTCCCGAACGATGACGCCGTTGCCCACTTGGTAGATCGCGATGTGCGCAGCGCCGAGGACCTTGTGGGCGTTGGGTCCGACATTCCCGGTGATGACCGCCTCGGCGCCCTGGGAGGCGACGGCACTGCCGGCCTGCACGCCGGCTCCGCCGCTGGCGTTCACATTGGTGGCGTTGTCGTGCGCCTGCCACGTGCCGGTCTCGGAATCGACGACGATGAACCAGCGAGCCCGGCCGAACCTGGGATCGACGGCGGCATCCAACGTGTCGCCCTGTGCGCTGATGGCTATCTTCATGGCATCTCCTCTTCGTGATGCTCGGCGGCGGACACCGCCACGTAGAACGATCGGCCGCGGTGGGTGTGGACCGCTGCCGCGCCCTCGCTGACGAGCGCAGTGGCCGCCTTGAGCGCTTCGCCGTGGTGGATCCCCAGGCCGGTCGCGATATCCGCGACGGTGCAGGGACGGCGTGACAGGAGCGCGAGGATCTCAACGCCGGTCGAGGTGCGGTCGCCGCCGGTGGACGGGACATCGGCGATCACCTCCGCGGACGGGGTGAACAGGCCGGCGAGCTCCTGCAGCGCGCTGCCGGCGACCGGCCTCACGAACGTCTCGGCCGGCGGACGCACGGCGCTGTTGAGCTGGATGCGGTCGGGAGCGATGCGTGCGACCAGCTCCGCGAGTCGCACCACGTCGGACGGTACGTCGGTAATGCCGGCGATGAGCATCACTTCGAGCCACACTTGCCCCGCATAGCTCCGCCGGAACTCGGCCATCCCGCCGACCATCTCGGCGAAGTGCAGAGACGGGTGAGGGCGGTTGATGAGCTGGAAGCGGCGATCGTCGGGGGCGTCGAGCGACGGCAGCACGATGTCCGCTGCCGCCAGCCCTCGACGCACCGCGGCGCGGCCGAGCAACGATCCGTTGGTGATGACCGCCACGGGCACATCGGTGAGTCTCTTGATCCCGGCGATCACCTCCCCGATCCCTGCGTGCAAGGTCGGCTCGCCCGACCCGGCCAGGGCGATGACGTCGGGCTCCGCAGCGAGCCGCGCGCGTACTTGAGACGCCACTTCGGCCGGGTCGACCCAGCGCCGCCGGCGCACCGTCTTGCACGTCGTCCGGCCGAGCTGGCAGTAGACGCAGTCGTAGGTGCACGCCTTGAGCGGGACGAGGTCCACCCCGAGGGAGCGTCCCAGACGGCGGGACGGCACAGGCCCGTAGACGAGTTGCTGGATGTTCATGGCGGCGGGCATCTCGCGCCTCAGTCGTCCCTGGCGGCGGCAGCCTCGCTCGGGAGAGCTTTCACTCATCGCGTACCTTACCTTCCCTGGACACCGCCAGCGCGTCGCGCGTGGCGTCCCACAGCCTGTGGATCTGGGTCGCAGCGCGGCCTCCGTAGTCGATGACCGCTATGCCCGCCGCCTGGGCGTGTGTGACCGCCGGGTCGTAGTCGATGGTCGACACGAGCTCGGCGCCAAGTGCCTCGGCTGCGGCGGCGATCTGTGCCGCGACCTCCGGGTTCAGATCCGCCTTGTTGACGCACACGGCGAACGGCAGCCGGAGGCGGCGCACAATCTGCAGCACCCGGTCAAGATCGTGCAGCCCAGAAACGGTCGGTTCGGTCACCGCCAGCACCAGATCGGCGCCGGCCAGCGAAGCGATCACGGGGCAGCCGATGCCCGGCGAGCCGTCGACGATCACCAGTGGCAGGTCGCGCTCCTCCGCCAGCCGGCGGGCCTCGTGGCGTACCAGCGTCACGAGCTTGCCGGAATTGTCTTCCGCGACACCGAGATGCGCGTGCACCAGCGGCCCAAAGCGGGTTTCGGAGATCAGCCAGGCGCCGTTCACGACAGGGTCCATGTGGATGGCCGCGGCCGGGCACACCCGGCGGCAGAGCTCGCAACCCTCGCACGCGATGGGATCGATGGCGAAACCCTCGGCGAGGGTGCTGAGCACGGCCGCGAGGCGGCAGACCTCGGCGCAGCGCCCGCAGGCGGTGCAGGCTGCGGAATCGATGAGCGCCCGCCGGCGACCGCTGAACGGGTGCTCGGCGCCGAGCTCGGGACGCAGCACCAAGTGCAGGTCGGTGGCGTCGACGTCGCAGTCGGCAACCACGGCGCCACCGGCCAACGTCGCGAAGGCGGCGACCATGCTGGTCTTGCCCGTGCCGCCCTTGCCGCTGATCACTACCAGCTCACGTGCCGACATCATCGGGCCACCACGCGGCCTTGCGCGGCGGCGCTGATGCGCTCCCACGCCGCGCTCAGCCTGCTTTCGAGACCGGCGACCGCGTCGAGGAGCAGATCACCGCGGGCATAGGTCTCGGCGATCCGGCGATCGTCGGGCAGCTCGAGTACGATCTCGAGGTTCTCAGCGGCGCAGAAACGATGCACGCGGTCGTCGCCGATGCCGATGCGGTTCACCGCGACGACGCACCGCAGTCCCAGCGCACGCACCATAGCTACCGCGAGCTCGAGGTCGTGCAGGCCGAAGGGGGTCGGCTCAGTGATGAGCACCACCAGGTCGGAGCCCCGCACCGCCTCGATCACCGGGCACGAGGTGCCGGGCGGTGCATCGACCAGCACCACGTCGACGCTCGCGTCATCGGCTGCGGCCATCGTGGCCCGCGTGGTGGGGACCGCCTTGGCTTCGCCGACGGTGAGCACCCCGGTCACCAGCGCAAACTCGGGCTTGCCTGCCGCGACGGTGCCGTACTCGACGATCCCGGTGTCGCGGCCCTCCTCGCGGATCGCCGCCTGCGGACACAGCAGGCTGCAGGCGCCGCAGGAGTGGCAGAGCTCCGGGAAGACGAGCACCGTCGCACCGATGACCGTGATGGCCTTGAAGGCGCAGACCTCGGCGCATACGCCGCAGGCCGTGCAACGGGCATCGTCAACCTCAGGCACGAGAACGCGCACGGGTTCACGGCACTCGACGCGCGGGTGCAGGAACAGATGGCAGTCCGGCTCCTCCACGTCGGCATCGAGGAGCCGCACTGCCACGCCCTGTCCGGCCAGCAGCGCCGCGAGGTTGGTCGCCAGTGTTGTCTTGCCGGTGCCGCCCTTGCCGCTGGCGATGGCGATGCGCATCACCTCAGACCTCGCTCAGCTCGAATACGCTGTTGGGGCACACATCCTCACAGGCGCGGCAGCCGGTGCACAGCGCGGCGTCCACCTCCGCCGTCTCGCGTAGCGTGATCGCGCCGCGTGGGCAGGCGTCCAGGCAGGCCTCGCACAGGGTGCACAGATCCGCATGAGCGACGATCGCGACGGTGCGCGCCCGCGGAACGATGGCCGCGGCCTTCGCGGTCACGTCCGCTGCGGGCGCCGGCACAGTGACAGGGGCCGGCGCCCCCAGCACGAGGCCGGCGCCGCTGCCGGGGCCAGGCGCCGCGCCGCGCCCGCTGCCATCGCGGCGACGCCGCCGGACGCCCTGGCCGCTCCCTTGAGATCGACCGCCGCCGCGGCCTGTGAATGGGGTCGCGCCGGCGCAAGAGCCTCGGCGGCCTCCTGTCAGGGGGCCATAGCCCATCGGTCCTGTGCCGTCTCTACCTAGCATGTCTTCTCCTCTGTACCACGACGACGAATGAGCCGCCTATCGGTTGTTATGAGCATATGCCCATATTATGCGCTTCGCCTGAGAATGCAAGCGCCTCCTTCTCGCCACATCGAGCTCGGCAAGCGCCGGCAGAACAACTGCGCGGAGTAGTGCCGGCGATCGACTTCGCCATGGGCGGTTGACCTGCTGGGAGTCTGGAGAGGGCTGGTACCGGCATCTCCCACTCGACTACGATCAGCGACACACCACGGCTCTAACCTGGGAGCTGAACTGAAAGAGGGCTGATCATGACGACGGACAAGGATGAGACGCCATGAGCACCGCTGACCTTGACGCCTGGATCCACGACGTGAAGGCGCAGGCGGACTCCACTGCGATCGGCATGATCCTTTGTCATCAGGGGATCGTGCGCGGTACCTCAAGGTCCGGCGAGCCAGTGCATGGCATGGAGCTGCGCGTCGACCGGGGGCGGCTTGAGGACGTGCTCGCCGAGGCCAAGACCTGGCCGGGCGTCTACGCCGTGCAAGGCTGGGTGAACGAGGGGTCGCTCGCGGTCGGCGATGACCTCATGAAGGTGCTCGTGGCCGGTGACATCCGCGACAATGTCTTCGCGGCTCTTCAGCGGTTGGTATCGCTGATCAAGAACGAAGTCGTGACCGAGATGGAGAGTCGCTGACCCTGCCTGCTAGGAGCCTATCCCTGTAGGCCTGCACGCCCGGATGCGTCCGTGGGCACATCCGCGCTCGCGGCCCCTACCGGGATAAGCTCTACTGGGCGTCCGAGCGGCGCTGGCCGCGGCGCAGGAACGTCTCCCGGCTCACGTGCTCCGTCCAACCACCGCTCGTACCGACCCGCAGATCGAAGCCCTCAACGTAAGGCTTGATGTCCAGGAGTGGCGTGCCGTCGAGCACGTCGAGGTCCTCCACCAGCAGCTCGGCTGCGCGGCGCTCGACGAGCCGCACGATGCTGAGACCGAGCGGGTTGGGGCGCACCGGCGTGCGCGTGGCGAAGACGCCCCGAGGCACATCGTCGAGAAACGGCACCACCTTGAGCCGCGATGGACCGGCGACCGAACTCGCGATGTCGGCGGCCCGGTGGAGCCAGTAGATGAGGTGCAGATGAGAGAAGCCCTCCACGCCGTCCAGGCCCTCGACGTACTCGGGAAAGATCTCTATGCGGCCGGGGCTGCCTGCGGCGCAGACCGGCTGAATGGGCGTCTGCTTCGGCTCATGATGATCGCTGTGAATGATGCCGATGGGCTCCAGCATGAGCCGCTCCATGTCCACCTCCAGTTTCAGCGGTTGTATCCCGCGCGGTAGCGCTCGCAAAGCTCGACGTAGCGCTGCTTGAAGCCGAGCCAGGCGGTGCGGAAGGCGTCATCGACCGGGCGCTCGAGGAGGCGCGCCGGCACGCCGGCGGCGATCCGCGCCGCCGGCACCACGGCGCGCTGCGGCACGACCGCCCCCTCGGCGACGACGCCCCACTCACCGACCTCGGCCCAGTCGCTGACTACGGCGCCCATGCCCACGACGGCGTAGTCGCCCAGCAGCGTGACGTTGTGCACCACGCAGCCGTGGCCGAGCGTGACCCAGGAGCCAACGGTGCACGTCTCGCCGGGGCGTGCGTGCACCACGCAGTTGTCCTCCACCGCGCAGCAGTCGCCAAAGACGATCGTGCCGTAGTCGCCGCGCAGGCGGGCGCCGGGGCCGACCCAGCAGTGCGCACCGAGCTGCACGTCACCAAAGACGTCGGCTGAGGGATGGACCCAGGTGCCGTCACCGAGCACAGGCGCGTGGCCTTCAAAGCTGGCGACAGTCATGACTCCGAGCCTCGATGCGCCATCTCCTTGGGTCATGGTCAGCTTGTTATTAGCGTATGCTCATAAATAATGGCACAGTGGAGGTCCGGGCACAAACGTGCGGTGGCCGCGGGCGGCGAAGGCACACCCCTCATCAGCCGCCCGCCCTGTGGTTGCCATAGATACCCCCCAGGTATTTGATTGGACGAGGTCCGCCGCACGGCCGATCGCGAGGCCACTCGCCGCCGAGAAGGAGGTGGTCGCGGTCGTGCGGGCGCCCGCCGCCCGCCAGACCGTGGGGCGTTAGTTCCCCGATCATCAGTGCGGCAGGCAGGGCACCGCGGCTAGAGCCCGCGAAACGGCTCGCCGAGGAGTTCCCCGGGGCGCCGCTCATCCTGGCGCACGTCGCCGCGCCCGACCTCGCGTGGATCTGGCGCGAGCTCGAGGGCCATCCGAACCTCTTCATCGACACCGCGTGGTGGAACCCTGCCGATCACGTCGCCCTGTTCTCGCACGTCCCGCCCGGGCACGTCCTCTTCGGCAGCGACACACCGTACGGCACGACGGTCGCCGCGGCCGTCGTGGCCCTGACGACGGCACTGGGAACGGGGCTCTCTGCGGCGCAGGTGGAGGCGGTCTGTGGTGGCCAGCTCCGTCGTCTGCTGGACGGCGAGACAGCGCCGGAGGCGCTGGACCTCGGGCCCGCACCAGGTGCGCCGCCGCCGCGGTCGCCTCTCGTCGAGCGCGTGTTCACCCTGCTGGTGGGCGCCCTGGCGCGGATGCGTACAGCTGCGGCCAGCGAGGACCTGCTGGCGCTGGCGCGGCTTGGCTGCGACATCGCTGCCGGTGAGCCGGGCGCGGGCGCGCTCGCCGACGTCGCCGAGCTGCTGGACCTGAGCGTGGGCTACGCACGCACGCATGAGCTCGACGGCCGCCGCTCTGCCGGGTTCCACCTAGTCCTGGCGGCGGCTGCCCTGGCCGGATCGCCATACGCTTTGACGGAGCCGCCCACAGCCGCAGACGCGTCCGTCTAGATGCTCAGCCCGGGCTGAGGCCGAGCGTCTCGGCCATGGCCTGACCCAGCGCCCGCGCCGCGGCCATGAGCTTCGCGTCGGCGGCGGCGTCGCCCGGCTTGTCCGCGCAGGCGCCCATCGTCAGGGTAGGCACCTCCTGCGGGCTCGAGAGGGCCATGAAGCGGCGCATGGCGGCCAGCGTGTCGTCGAGACCGGACTCCATCGCCACGGCAATCAGGCCGACGACCTTCGGGGTCAGCCATTCGTCGTGGAAGTAGCGGATCGCGTTGCGGTCCATGAACGCCTTCATCTGGCTTGAGACGTTCTCGTAGTAGACCGGCGAGGCCAGGATGAGCCCCTCGGCGGCGTACACCGTCTCGAGGACCTCGGCCGTGTCGTCGTCGAGAGGGCACTCCGCCAGCTCACCGCAGTTCTCGTGCCCGTCGCAGGCCTCGATGTGCAGGTCGGCGAGCATGATCTTCGTGCAGCGGCAGCCGCAGCGCTCAAGCTCCTCGAGGACGGCCGCCGCGAGGGCGACGGTATTGCCGTTCTGGCGAGGACTGCCGATGACGGCGACGACGTGGGGCTGCTCTTCGCGAGCGCACATGTGAGGACCTCCAGATGATCACCGGGCCGGGCCGGCGCGATGGGCCCAGCAGATCACGGACGTGCAGCGTGCCCCACGAGCCTACAGCGGGACGCCGCACGGCGCGAGCTCGGGCGTGCCTCGCCTGCAAGGATACACCGGCAGGTGCCGCTGCGGGCATGCGCCGGTGGCGATCTCGTGCGGGCCCCGTACCCACGTCCTGGTGATCGCCGGCGCCGCGACGGCTGGCGCTCAGGTCGCCGCCAGCGTGCCGTCGGCGAGCGCCAGGGCGGCGCCCTCGAGGATGTCGGCCTCGCTGCAGCGCACTTCGGCGAGGCCGAACGCGCGGCACGCCTCGCGGGCGATGAGGGCGCCGGCGAGGATCACGTCTTCGCGCCCGGGCTGAATACCCGGCAGAGCACCTCGCTGGACGTTGGTGAGCCGCGCGAACAGGGCGACGCTGGCGTCGATGTCGGAGAGGCTCAGGATGTGGCCGTGCACGAGCTCGGAGCGGTACTCGCGCAGACCCAGCTTGTGGGCCGCCAAGGTCGCATACGTGCCGGCCACACCCACGGCCCCGCGGGCGACGCCGCGTACTGTGACCGGCACATCTCGGGCGATCGCCCGAGCCACGTAGCGCGTGAGCTCGTCAACTTCGGCCGGCGACGGTGGATCGCCGGCGAAGAACCGCTCAGTGAGCCGTACCACGCCGATATCGATGCTGCGCACGAAGCTTGGCGCGTGACCGGGCTCGCCGAGCGCGAACTCGGTGCTACCGCCACCGATGTCGACCAGAAGTAGCGGCCCGGCCACGCGGCCGGCCAGCGGAGCCGTACCTCCGCGAAAGGCCAGCGCTCCCTCTTCGTCACCACTCACCAGGCGCCACGGCAGGGCGAAGTCGCGCTGCACCGCCTCCAGAAAGGCATGGCCGTCGGCCGCGTCACGCACCACGCTGGTGGCGATGAGCAGCCGCCGCGCGGGGCCGTATGCCTCAAGGCGCGACGCATACCGCGCCAGGCAGGTACGGGTGCGCGTGATCGCCGCCGCGGCGAGTCGTCCGGTGCTGTCGACCCCCTGGCCCAGTCGCACGACCGTGGTCACGCGCTCGCCGCCTACGACCACCGCCCCGGCACGAACCTCGGCCAGGAACAGGCGGCAGGTGTTGGTGCCGAGGTCGACGACGGCAACCTTCACGGCGCCGTCTCGCCGTCGCCTTCTGGCACGAAGGCCGCGCAGCGGCGATCGCCGCACCACGGGTTGCCCTCCGCCGCCACCGCCGCCGCCAGCGCTCGGCCGAAGACATAGCTGGGCTGTGCAAGGCCATGGGCAACGTGCGCATGCAGGCACTTGACCCTGCGCCCGTCGCCCACGCCCCCCACGCCCAGAGCCAGCGAGCGCCCGCCGTCCAGCGCCTTCATGTCGTGGCGCCGCGCGAGGTCTCGCCGCCGGCGCCTGGTCGCGGCCGCGGCCACGACGAAGGAGCGCCTGAGCGCCGGCTCGGCCGCGAGCCGGCGCGTCCATCGCCGCACGCCGCCGGCGCTCTCCACAGACGAGACGGCCGTGACGTACGAGGGGCAGGTGAGGTAGAACAGCGTGGGAAAAGGCCTGCCGGCAGGGTCGTACGGCAGATCTTCCACCACCGCCGGATAGCCGTATGGGCAGCGCGCCACCACGCGGCTCATGGCATGAGGCGCCCGACCCACCTGGCCGGCGACGACGGCGAAGTCGCTGCCGACCACGACACTCGACGGCGTGCCCTGGCCCGGTGAGGTGCTCACGCGCGGGTCAGTGCAAGAGCGTGCGCCAGAGGTCTGCGACGCGGTCGAGCACCGAGATGGAGCTTTCCGTGGGTGTGCCGGCGCCCGTCGAAGGGGTCGCGGGGTCGGCCCCCGGCAGCCCCTTGATAACGAAGAGCTGGGTGTTCGGCGGCACCAACCCCGCATCGCTGCGCGCACGCTGGGCCACGTAACTCTTGGTGGTGAGCTCCTGCACCTGCACCTTGTAGGAAGCATTGTCGGCGCGCGCCGCGGCGAGCGCCGCGGCCGCGCTCTGGTAACGCGTCTGCTGGGCGAAGAACTGCCGCAGAGGCGCCACATAGAGGGACGCACCGATGAGGACCAGCGCCAGCACCGCGAGTCGCCCCAGGGGCAGGCGCGGCGAAGCTCCGCCGCCACGCCCGGCACGACCGGGACCGCGACCGCCGGCCGCGCCGCGCGGCAAAGCCTGGCGGGCGGGCCGCGCCTTGCTGCGGATGGTCGCTTCCTGAGCCAATCTCGTGCGCTCCTCGTCGCCCTTGGGCGCGGCCGCCGCTCACCGGCGGCCGCCGCTCATCTGTAGTGATTCGCCCATCACCCGCCGGCTCCCTGCACACATTCCGCCGCGCGTCGCGCGCACATGCCTCTCGGCGGCGCGCCGTTACAGAACCCGCGCCTGGATGAGGTTGGTGGCTCCCGGGCGATGGGTGTGCACGCCGGCGGTAATCACGACGGTCTGGCCGGGCTTTACCAGCCCGGCCTCCAGAGCCCGCGCCGCCGCGTCAGCGATCACGCCGTCGGCGTCGCGCGCCCGACCACCGTAGAGCGGCGTAACACCCCAGGCCAGCGCCAGCCGGCGCACCGTCTGCAGGTTGGGACTGACGGCGATGATGGGCTGCGAGGGCCGGTACTTGGCTACGCTCAAAGCCGTCGCCCCCGACGACGTGGCCGTGATGATCGCCGAGGCGCCCATCTTGCGGGCCACGTCACAGGCGCCGTAGCTGATGGCTCCGGAGATGCTCTCGCGCGCCAGGGCCCAACTCTGCGGCGACCTGCCCTCGCTCTCGATGTCGGCCTCGACGGTCCCGGCGATGTTCGCCATGGTGGCCACCGCCTCAACCGGGAACGCGCCCACGGCCGTCTCGCCGGAAAGCATCACCGCGCAGGTAGAGTCGTAGATCGCGTTGGCCACGTCGCTGACCTCTGCCCGGGTTGGCCGCACATCGGTGATCATGGACTGCAGCATCTGGGTCGCGGTGATTACCGGCTTGCCGGCCTTCACAGCGGCGTGGATGATGCGCTTCTGCCACACCGGCACCTCGGCAGCCGAGATCTCTACGCCCAGGTCGCCGCGGGCCACCATGACCGCGTCGGCGACCGCGACGATCTCGTCGAGAGCCGGCAGTGCCTCCTTCTTCTCTATCTTGGCAACCACGGGCTGGTCGCCGCCGGCCGCCGCAATCGACTCTTTGAGGCGCAGCACATCGGCCGCGCTGCGCACGAATGACTGCGCTACCAGATCGACGTCGTGCTCGATGCCGAAGGCGAGATGGTCTTCGTCCTCGGGCGTTACCGACGAGATGGGCAGGATCGTATCGGGCAGGTTCACGCCCTTGCGCGACGACAGCACACCCGCGTTGGCCACGCGCAGCACGACCTGCGGAACGGTGGTGCCCACGGTCTGCCGCTCGACGACCGTCAGGGCCACGGCCCCGTCGTCGATGAGCACCTTCTGCCCGGGACGCAGATGGGAGACAAGAGCGGCGTGGTTGACCGGCAGGTCGGCCCCATCGCCCAGCGTCAGAAGATCCCCCGCAGCGACCTCGATAGGCGACGCCAGATCGCCCAGCCGCAACTTGGGACCGGGAAGATCCAGCAGCACTCCTATAGGCAGGCCCAGGCGCGTGCTGGCCCTGCGCACGGCGGCGATCGCGCGGCTGTGCTCGTCGTGGCCGCCGTGCGAACAGTTGATGCGCACCACGTTAGCACCGGCGCGCAGGAGCGCCTCGATCTGCGCTTCGTCGTGCGAAGCAGGGCCGAGCGTGGCCACGATCTTGGTGCGACGCGCTAGCATGTTACTGCGGTAGCGACTTGAGACTCGTCGCGGCCTGCGTGCCCTCCGTGGAACCGGGGTTGAGGCTCACGGCCTTCGTGAACGCCTGCCTGGCCTCGCTGTAGGTGCTCTTGACGGAGGCGCTGGAGCCGCTCGACTGCTGCGCGTCCGACGCCTTGCTCGCCAGGTAGATGCCAAGGTTGAGGTAGACCGCCTGGAAGTTCGGCGACTTCTTAATGACGGCGCGCGCCTGCTGGATAGCGGCGTCGGTGTGCCCGGCGTAGAACAGCGACGTGGCATAGTCGGTGCCCACGCTGGGATCGCTGCTCTGCAGTTTCCAAGCGGCGGCGTAGGTTGTCGCGGCGGCCTGGAAGTACGCCGCGCCCTGGCTGTAGCTCTTCTTCGTAAACTGCGCGTCGCCCTCGTTGTAGAAGTTATTCGCATCTTGCACGAGGGTCCCGTAGCTGCCCGTGACCACGCCCGGCACCGGTGTAGCCGACGAGCTCGCCGTAGCCGACGGGCCGCTCCGGAACCCGCCGGAATACGCGATGACGGCCACCACGACGATGACGGCCACCGCGCCGCACACACCCCAGATCAGGGCCGGCGAGAGACCGCGCCGCGCCGGCGGCGCCGGCGCCGCCGGGGCCGCCCGCCGGGGGCTACCTTTGGGACGCGGACCCGACCGGCGGCCCGCGCCCGCCCCACCACCGGCGTCGCTCTGGCCGCCGTCGCTCCGGCCGCCGGCGCTCCGGCCCCCGGCGTCCTGGCGGCCGGCACCGGCGCGGCCGGCACCGCCTCGACGGCCCTGGTTACCGGTTCGCCGCCCGCTGGGCTGGTTATTCAGTGAGCCACGTATTCCTGCGAGGTCGGCCCCGCACTCGGGGCAGAACTTGGCATCGCCCGCGTCGTGGCCGCATTCAGGACAGTACATGCTCGTCTCGCCGGATCACTTGGGCAGGCTCTGCAGGCCCTGATCGGCCATCTTGCCGGCCTGCGAAGTGGGATCCAGGGCCACCGCCTTGGTGTAGGCCTGCTTGGCCTGCACATTGTCGGATGCGACAGCGTTCTTGTCGCCCTGCTGATTAGCGATCAGCGCCTTGTGGGCCCAGGCGTTGCCCTTGGTAAGATACGCACTCTGAAAGCCGGGGTTCTTGCTCAACACCAGGTTAGCCTGCTTGATGGCCGCATCGAGCTGGCCCGAGTAGAACAAGGCGCTGGCGAAGTCGGTGCCCACGCCCGGATCGGTGGCCTGCTTCTTCCAGGCGGCGGCGTACATCATGGCCGCGGCCTCGAAGTAGGAGACGCCCTGGTTGAAATTCCCGGCATTGATGAATGTCTGCCCCTGGTCGAAGAACTTATTGCCCGCGCTCACCAGGCTCTTGTAGCTGCCGGTAGTCAGGCCCATCACCGGCGTGGCCGACGCGCTGCCTGAAGCCGAAGGGGTGGGGTTCTTGCCGCCGAACCCGCCGGAAAACATGATCACAGCCACGATGACGACGACCGCGACAACGCCGAACCCGCCCCAGATCACCGCCGGCGAGAAGCCGCGGCCGGCGGGCCGCCCGGCGGCCGTCTGCACGCCAGCCGCCTGCTCGCCGCCCCCACCGCGGTCCTGCTCACCGGCGACGCCTTGGCTGTCTGGGCTACTCTGACTGCCCGGGCCACCGCTTGGCCGGCCGGCGGTCTTGCCCTGGAACGCGCTTCGTAGTCCGGCGAGGTCGGCGCCACACTCGGGGCAGAACTTGGCGTCGCCCGCGTCGTGGCCACATTCGGGACAGTACATATCGCACTACCTCTGGGTCGATGGTCTCGGCACTGAACTTGGCGCTACGTGCCCATCCTGCTGGCTGAGGCAAAGGGCGCGGGCGGCCATGCGGCCGCCCGCGCCCTCCACACGTTTGAACTATTCTACTTCTTCAGGTTGTAGAACGCCTCCATGCCGGGGTACCGGGCCGCATCGCCCAGCATCTCCTCGATGCGCAGCAGCTGGTTGTACTTGGCGACGCGATCGCTGCGCGCCGGGGCGCCGCTCTTGATCTGGCCGGCGTTGGTGGCCACGGCCAGGTCGGCCAGCGTGGTGTCTTCGGTCTCGCCGGAGCGGTGCGAGCACACCGCCGTCCAGCCGGCGCGCTTGGCCATCTCGATCGCATCGAGCGTCTCCGAGAGCGTGCCGATCTGGTTGAGCTTGATGAGCACCGAGTTGGCGGTGTGCTCGGCGATGCCCCGCGCGATGCGCTCGGTGTTGGTCACGAAGATGTCGTCGCCCATCACCTGGATACGGCCGCCGAGGCGCTCGGTCATGAGCTTGAACCCGTCCCAGTCGTCCTCGGCGAGGCCGTCCTCGATGGAGACGATGGGATACGTGTCGACGAGTTTCGTGTAGTACTCGACCATCTCGGCCGAGCTCAGCGTGCGGCCCTCGCTGGCGAGCACATACTGCCCGTCTTCGAAGAAACTCGAGGCGGCCGGGTCGAGGGCGATGCGCACATCGGCGCCCGGCTCGTAGCCGGCGGCGTCGATGGCCTCCATGATCACCTGGATGGCCTCCTCGTTGGAGCCCAGATTGGGCGCGAAGCCGCCCTCGTCGCCAACCGCGGTGCTCAGACCCTTGCCTTTGAGCACCCCCTTGAGCCCGTGGTACACCTCGGCGCAGATGCGCAGGGCCTCCTCGAAGCTCGCCGCGCCGACCGGCATGATCATGAACTCCTGCAGGTCGACGTTGTTGTCGGCGTGCTTGCCGCCGTTCATGATGTTCATCATCGGCACGGGGAGCTGGTGGGCGTTGCAGCCGCCGACGTACTGATAGAGCGGCAGCTCCAGGGCCGCGGCCGCCGCGTAGGCGGTGGCCAGCGACACGCCGAGGATGGCGTTGGCGCCTAGCTTGGCCTTGTTGGGCGTTCCGTCGAGCTCGATGAGCATGGCGTCGATCAGCCTCTGATCGGTGGCGTCGAAGCCCACCACCTCCTCGGCGATCAAGCTGTTCACGTTGTCGACGGCGGTGCGCACGCCCTTGCCCATGTACTCGCCGCCGCCGTCGCGTAGCTCCACGGCCTCGTGCTCGCCGGTGGACGCGCCCGACGGCACGGCGGCGCGCCCTACCGCGCCCGACTCGAGCTCCACCTCGACCTCGACGGTGGGGTTTCCCCGCGAGTCGAGGATCTGGCGGGCGGTAACATCGATGATAGTGGTCATGCTGGGGCCCTCCTGGGAGCTCGACCTCGTTGTCGGACGCGTGAGACAGCCGGGCAAGTGTACCCGGCCGACCTGCGATGAACCATTCGGCGGCCGGGAAGACGGAGACCCGCGGGTGCTCCGCTGCCGGCGTGACGCTCAGGCCGGCGGGGCCGCGCGCGCGAGGCGCCCACTAGCCACCGCAGGCGGGCTAACGTGTGGTCAGCCGCAGGCGTACCGCACATTAGGAGCCGGCCGCCTCCGCGGCCTTGGCGCGCTGGTAATACTCCTCCTGTTCGGACAAGGCAAGCCGCGTCCAGTCGCGTCCGTCTCCGGCGGCCAGCTCGGCAGCGCCGGTGACGCGCGCCGCGAAGCGCCGCGACGCCTCGCGCAGCGCCAGCTCGGCATCGACGTGCAGCAGCCGCGCCACGTTGACCGTGGCGAAGAGCAGGTCGCCCACCTCGTGTGACACGCGGGGATCGTGGCGGTCGGGGTCGGCGGCGACCTCCGCAAACAGCTCGGCTAGCTCGGCGTGCTCCTCGGCGACCTTGGGAAATGCCTCGGCGGCCGAGCTCCAATCGAAGCCCACACTGGCCGCCCGCTGCTGGAGCTTGTGAGCCTGCAGCATCGCCGGAAACGCGCCCGGTACGTCGTGGAAGATGCCCTCACGCCCCTCCTGCTCACGCTTGATGCGCTCCCAGTGCCCCCTGACCTCGGCGGCGCTGCGGGCCACCGCGTCGGCGAAGATGTGCGGATGCCGGCGGATGAGCTTGACCTCGATGCCGTGCGTCACGCTCGCCAGGTCGCCGGCGCCGCGTTCGCTCAGCATGAGGGCGAGGAGCACGACCTGCAGCAACAGGTCGCCAAGCTCGCCGTGCTCGGCGGCCGCGTCGTCGGAGGCGATCGCGTCGGCCAGCTCATAGACCTCTTCGACCGTGTAGGCCACGATGTCGCGCGGCGTTTGCTCTCGATCCCAGGGGCACTCCACACGCAAGACGTCGACGATGCGCTTGAGCGAAACCAGTTCCTGACCCAGCAGCGCGTCGTCGAACAGCGAGCCGGCGGGGACGGTGGCGAGGGCTACTCCCGTCGGCGTCACGCGCCGCAACTCGCGCGCCAGCTGGGGGCCGCCGGACCCGGCGAGCGCGACCACCACGTCGCCGGCGGCAGCGCGCGCGGTGAGCTCGTGAAGCGCCTCGCCGTCGCTCGGATCGACCTCGAGCAGGCGGCCCTCGGCGCAGTGGGAGGCCTGAGCCACCAGGTCACGCAGCTCGCCCTCAAGCCCGCTGGGAACGAAGACGGCGCCGCCGCCGGCGAGGGCCCGCAGCGAAGCTGCGGGCGCCAGACCGGCGACGGCGCCGACATACACCAGCGTGAGGCTCACCGCGACGTCGTCCGACCCCTAGGCGCGCCTCTGCCTTATGACGCCGGCGAAGCCGACGCGCTGGGACTCGGCGAGGCCGTGAGCGTATCCGGGTTGTAGCCCGGCAGATAGGTGATGGAGAGGTTCTTCTCGACGCCCTTGAGCCACGTGCTCCAGGCATTGCTCTGCGCCGTGTAGAGCAACTGTGACTGGATGAGCGTCTTGGCCTGGGCGAAGGTCTTGGACGAGCCCGGAGTCTTCTTGGTGACCTCGATCACGTGCCAACCGAACTGAGACTTGACCGGCGCCGAAACGACGCCCACCTTGAGACTGAAGGCGGCGTTGTCGAACGGCTTCACCATGCGGCCCTTGGGGAACGTGCCGAGGCTGCCGCCGATCGACTTGGTCCCCGTGTCGATGGAGTACTTCTTCGCGACCTTGGCCCAGTTCGCATTGGTGTTGTTGGCCTTGAGGAGCGCCTCGACCTTGAGCGCCAGGGCCTTGGTCTTCACCAGCACGTGCCGCGCGGTGACCGTGGCGGCCGTGACGAACTGCGACTTGTTGGCGGGGTCCTTGTAGTAGGCGCTGATCTGCGCGTCGGTAACCTTCACGCCGCCGGTGATCTTCTTCTGCATCGCGGTCTGCAGCATCTGAGCGGTCTCGATATCTGTGAGAACGTTGCTGTCGAGGCCCTGCTGCTTCATCAGCGTGTTGAGCTTGGCCTGGCCGCCGACCTTCTGCGTGATGGCCTTGATCTGCGCCTGCACTTCCTTGGCGGTGACCGACACGTTGCTCTTGGCGGCTTGCTGCCTGATGATCTCGTTCTGCACGAGGTAGTTGACGATGCTCGCCGTGATCTGGTTGTACTGGGCGGTGCCGGCCTTGGGGAACCCGCCCGATTGGCTCGCCAGCTGCGCTTTGGCCTGCTTCATGGTCTGGTCGAACTGCACCTTCGTGACCACACCGGAGCCAACCGTGGCAATGGCGCCCGCCGGTACTTTGTTGCCGCATCCCGCAAGCACCGCAGTCGGCACCAGCACCACGAGCAGGACCGCGAGCCAGATGAACTTCTTCATAAACTCTCTCTCCCAGGGATAGAGGACCGATCGCGAGACACACGGGCGTCCAGTATAGCATCCACCGTAGCCTCCACCCACTTCAAGAGATGCTCATCGGCGGCTTCGCGATGGGCGCTGAGTGAGCTCCGTTGCTTGAAGTAGACGATGCGCTCGTGGGCGGCGCGCAAGCGCGCCGCCCAGTCGTCGTCGAGCTCGAGACCCTCGAGGTGCAGACGGCCCCCGCGGTATGCCACGGCGGCTGCCGACAGCTCCGCCGCCTTGATCCGGATGGCCTGCAGGGTCAGCAGGTTCTCCACCGGCTCAGGCGGAGGGCCGAAGCGGTCGCCAAGCTCGGCCCGCGCATCACCGAGGTCACGCAGCGTGCGTGCCCGAGCGATGCGCCGGTGGGCGTCGATCTTGCTCGCCTCGTAGGCGATGTACTCGGGGGGCACGTAGGCGGTCACCGGCACGTCGACGCGCACCGCCGCGGCCGGTGCCGCCTGTTCGCCCTGCAGCTCGTGCACGGCCTCTTCGAGCATCTGCGAGTACATCTCAAAGCCCACCGCGGCCACGTGTCCGCTCTGCTCGTCACCCAGCAGGTTGCCCGCCCCCCGGATCTCGAGGTCGGCCATGGCTATCTTGAAACCGGCCCCTAGATCGGTGTGGTCACTCAGCGTAGTGAGTCGCGCCGAGGCATCGCCGGTGAGCATCTCCTCGCTGGGGTACAGCAGGTAAGCGTAGGCGTGCACATCGCTGCGCCCGATGCGCCCGCGGATCTGGTAGAGCTGCGCCAGGCCCAGCATGTCGGAGCGCTCCACTACCAGGGTGTTGGCACTGGGGATGTCGATACCGCTCTCGATAATGGAGGTGGTCACCAGCACGTCGGCCTCACCGGCGAGGAACGACATCATCACCCGCTCGAGATCGCGTTCATGCATCTGCCCGTGGGCCACAAGCACCCGCGCCCGGGGCGCCAGCTCGCGCACGTGCTCTGCCGCCTGGTCGATGGTCTCCACGCGGTTGTGCAGGTAGAAGGCCTGGCCGTCACGAGCGAGCTCCTTCTCGATGGCCACGCGCACGAGCTCGTCGCGATACTCACCGATGTAGGTGTGGATCTCGTGGCGACCGCGCGGCGCCGTCTCGATCACCGAGATGTCGCGGATACCCGTGAGGCTCATCTGCAGAGTGCGCGGTATGGGCGTCGCCGAGAGGCTGATCACGTCTACCTGCATCTTGAGGTGCCGCAGGAGCTCCTTCTGGCGCACGCCGAAGCGCTGCTCCTCGTCTACCACGACGAGGCCAAGGTCGTGTGGCTGCACGTCGGTGCTCAGCAAACGATGCGTGCCAACCAGCACGTCCAGCCTTCCGGCCCTGAACTCGGCGAGGATGCGGCGCTGCTCGGCTCCACTGCGAAAGCGCGACACCATGCCGACCTTCACCGGCAGGTCGGAGAAGCGCTCGCGGAACGTCATGTGGTGCTGCTCCGCGAGGATGGTGGTGGGCACGAGCACGAGTGTCTGCTTGCCGGCCTCGGCGGCCTTGAAGGCGGCGCGCAGGGCCACCTCGGTCTTGCCGTAGCCCACGTCGCCACAGATGAGTCGGTCCATGGGGTGGGCCGCCTCCATGTCGTTCTTGACCTCGTCGATGGCCTCCGCCTGGTCTTCGGTCTCTTCGAACGGAAAGGCGTCTTCGAGCTGCCGTGTGAGCTCTCCATCGGGCGGAAAGGCGAAGCCCGGTATGGCCTGGCGGGCGGCGTAGAGCTGCAGCAGCTCGCCGGCCATCTCCACCACCGCCGTGCGTGCCCGGGTCTTGACGGTCTGCCAGTGTGTGCCGCCAAGCTTGTCGAGCGTGGGAGTGGCGCCGCTGGCGCCGATATAGCGGCTCACCTTGGCAACCTGGTCGTGCGGCACGAAGACGCGATCGTCGCCCTTGAACTCGAGCAGCAGGTAGTCGCGCGTGACGCCGGCTACGGTGCGCGTCTCAATGCCGGCGAAGCGCGCGATGCCGTGGTCCTCGTGGACCACGTAGTCGCCGGGGCGCACATCGAAGAAGGTGGTGAGACGGGTGCCGCCGGCGAAACGCTGCTCGCGCGGCGCGGCCCGCAGCAAAGAGCGCTCGTTGATGATGGCGAGCTTGAGATCGGCGGCCACGAACCCCTCACGCAGCTGTGCGGCGAGAAAGTAGAGGCCCGGGGCGGCTTCGCCGCCCCGGGTAAGCTGCTCGCCGCTCACCACTTCGGCGCTCAGGTTGCGCAGCCGGTACGTGGCGCGCTCGGCCTCGCCCTCATGACGAAACACGACGAACACGCGATAGCCGTCGCGCGTCAGCCTCATAAGGTCGCGTTCCGCCCCACTGATGTCGCGCGCCGCGAACTGCGGCCGCGAGGCGTGAAACTGCACGGCCTGGTCGCGCTGCACCAGATCCAGCTGCAGCGCACCGGAGAGGACTGCGCGGGCTTGCGCGAGGGGCACGTAGAGCCGCTCGCGCACGCCGTCACCGTCCACCGCGAGGGCGACCTCGCCGTCAAAGTCGCCCAGGGCGCGATAGGTCTCGTCGGGGTTGACCACGACACATGACGGTCCCGCGGCGGGCGGCCGGTCCGGCGGCCGCGCCGCGGCGGCCAGCACGTCGGCCAGCGTTACGAAGCTCCCGCTGAGCGTCGCCAGGGCCCGCACAGCGGCGCGACGGAAGAGGTCGTCCGGCGCCTCTTCCCTGCCCTCGAGCTCCCAGTCGGCGATCGCCTGGTGCACACCTCTCTGAAAGTCGGGCAGCGCTGTGTCGGCCTCGAACGACGCGTACACCGTGGCGCCCGCCAGTGCGCCGGTGGTGCGCTGTGAGTAGATGGAGAAGGTACGCAGGCTCTCTACCTCGTCGCCCCAGAACTCCACGCGCAGCGGGTCACCGATCGCCGGGTAGGCGTCAACCAGGCCGCCGCGCACCGCATACTCGCCACGGCCGCGCACCTGCTCCACACGTTCGTAACCGAGTGCCGCCAGCTGCGCCAGTGCCGTATCGAAACCGACCTCGCGGCCGGGCGCCACCTTGAGGGGCTGCGGCTGCAGCTGCAGAGGCAGGAACCGCTCCAGCAGGGCCACGGCCTCGGCGACCACCACGCCGCCGGCGGCCAGCGCGGCGAGCGCCTGCTGGCGTTCGCCGACCACGTGCGCGGCCGGTGCCACATCGCCGCCGTAGAGCACACCCCTCGCCGGCAGCACGGGCACGGCGCGATCGAGGTACAGCGAGAGGTCGGTGGCGAGCCGCGCCGCGGCGTCGCCGTCGGGCGCCACCACCAGCCGGCCTGCGCCGGCGGTCTGCCGCAGCACCGCCGCCAGCACGTAGGCGGCGTAGAAGCTTGGCGCATACACGGCCGTGCCGCGGCGCAGCCGCGGCGTCGCCGTCGTGAACGCCTCGCTCTGGGTCAGATAGTCGAGAAGCATGGCGACCAGCCTATACGCACGCCAAATGCCCCGTACGCCTGCTCTGCGACACGCGAGGCGGTTCTCCGGCTCGTCGGCGACGGGGCCTTACCGGCATTGTACCCCGAGGCCACCGGCCGGCGCGTCGCAGCCGAGCGTCGCGGCGGCGCGTCGCGGGACCCCGGCTTCCGTTCGCCGCCGAGGTCAGCGTAGTATGGACGGCGAGATGGGAAGTTCACGTTGATGGGGCGCATACGGCCGGCACTGGTAGTGCTGCTCGCCGCCGGGCTGGCGGCGGTCGGCGCCGGCTTGTGGCGCCCGCCACCGGCCGCCGCCGACCTCTCATCTACGATCACACGGATCCTCGAGCACAGCGGCGTCGCCGGGCCAGATACGGGCGTCTGCGTATGGAACCTCGACACGGCGCAGCCGCTCTACAGCTACAACGACACCACGCCGCTGGCCCCGGCCTCCAACCTCAAGCTCGTCACCTCGGCCAGCGCCCTGCTCAACTGGGGTCCCGAGCATCGCTTTCCCACCGATCTCTACGGGCCTAACGTGCCGGTATACCAGGGCGTGCTGTACGGCGACCTCTACCTGAAAGGGTATGGCGACCCCAGCCTGTCTACCCTCAAGTATCAGCGCCAGGTGCTGGGCATCACTACCTCGTCGTTCGAGGGCTTCGCGCGCCGCCTGCAGAAGCTCGGCGTGCGCACGGTCAAGGGCAGCGTGCTCGGCGACGAGAGCTGGTTCGACACGGTGCGCACTGGGATGGACTGGAAACCTGGGCTGCAACTCGAGTGCGGGCCGCTCTCGGCGCTCTCCGCCAACGAGGGACTGCGGAACGGCGTGCGCGTGAAGTCTCCGGCCCTCTACGCTGCCCAGCTGCTCACGCAGACCCTCAGGGCGGCGGGCATCGCCGTGACCGGCAAGCCCGGCACCGGGACCGTGCCGGACTCCGCCAAGCTGCTGAAGCGGCAGCTCTCGGCACCACTCAGCGTCCTGCTGGCACATATGAACAAGGAGAGCGACAACTTCTTTGCCGAGATGCTCCTCAAGGGGCTCGGCAAAGACTTCGCCGGCACAGGCAGCACGGCCGACGGCCTGCGCGTGGTACGCGCCACTCTCGACGCGCTCGGGCTGCCGCTGAACGATTTCACGATGCACGACGGATCGGGTCTGAGCTATCTCGACCGTGTCACACCCGGGGCGATCATGCAGCTCCTCTTCACGATGGGTCGTTGCGACTACACGCCGGTGTACTACAAGTCGCTCGCGATCGCCGGCGTGGATGGCACGCTGGACGATCGCATGCGCGGCACAGCCGCCGCCGGCAACGCTCACGGCAAGACCGGCACGCTCGACATCGCCTCGTGCCTTTCGGGGTACGTGCGCTGCGCCGACGGCCGCGTGGCGGGATACTCGATCATCGTGAATGGGAGCGAAGTGAACTGGGCCCTTGCCATGAAGGCCGAAGATGCCATCGTCGTGGACCTGGCGCGGACCACGCTGGGCGGCGACCCCATCGAGAGCGTCGCCGCCCTCGCCTGGCACCACCGCGACTCAGCGCTCGACGGCGTTGACGCGGTTGGCGGCGGCCTCCAGGCCGAGTTCTAGCCACAGCTCCACGGCATCGGCCGCCGCGGCCACCAGGGCCGCAACCTCGGCCTTGCTCTCGGCGAAGGCGCTGAGCACGTAGTCGGCGACGACATCTGGGTCGTAGCTCGCCGGCCGGTCGACGCCCACCCGCAGCCGGGCGTAGCCCGCACCGACCAGGCTGCTGACACTCTTGACCCCGTTGTTACCGCCGCTGCCGCCGCCCAGCATGAGACGCAGGCGCCCAAACGGCAGGTCGATATGGTCGTGCACCACCAGCACGCGCGCCAGCGGCAGCTTGAGGGCACGCAGGGCCGCAGCTACGCTGCGGCCCGACTCGTTCATGAAGGTGGTGGGCTGTAGGAGCAGGACGGAGCGACCGCCGATGGTGCCTGCGGCGCAGCGGCCGTCGTAGCCCCGCTTGGCCCTGGGAAAGCCGTGGCGCTGCGCCAGCTCCCCGACGACCTGGTAGCCGACGTTGTGACGGGTACCTTCGTACGCCGCCCCGGGATTTCCCAGACCGGCGATCAAGTAGTCCACGTCAGTCAGCGGCCTCTTCGTGCTCGCCCTTGCCGACGATCTCGGGCTCGGCCGCAACGGCGGCGCCCTCGACGGTCACTTCGGCCTCGACGCCTTCCTCGGCCTCGGCCTTGCGCGGCGGCAGCACCGAGCAGATGACCTGCTCGGGGTCGTCGAGGATCTCGATGCCTTCAGGCACGCGGATGTCGGCGACCTTGCCGGTGTCGTTCACGTCGAGCCCGCTGATGTCGAGCACGAGGTGTTCGGGAATGGCGGTGACCAGGCCCCTCACCGTCACCTCGCGGGTGGACTCCTCGAGCACGCCGCCGTTCTTGACGCCCTTGGCCTCGCCCTCGAAGTGCACGGTCACGGTGGACTCGATGGTCTCGTCGAGCCGGATCTCCTGGAGGTCGACGTGTGTGACGATGCTCTTCACGTGGTCGAGCTCGAGCTCCTTCACGATGGCCTTGTGGGGCCGCTTCTGGCCCTCGAAGGTCACGTCGAGCACCGCGTGCATGCCGGCGCTGGTAGAGAGAGCCACGCGCAGCGCGTGCGGGTCGATGGCGATGACTGTCGCGTCGTTGCCGTGCCCGTAGAGCACGCCGGGGATGAGTCCTTGCCTGCGCAACCGTCTGGCGGCGCGGCTACCCTTGGCATCGCGCTGCTGCACGACGATGCTGACTGTGTCCATGAGTCGTCTCCTGCTAGAAAAGCTGGTTCTCGCCGGCGAACAGCTCGCTCACCGACTTGTCCTCAAACACGTTCTTGATGGTGTTGGCCAGCGTGTCGGCCACCGAGAGCACCTTGATCTTCACGTCTTCCGGGCCGACCACGAGGCTCAGCGTGTCGGTGACCACGACTTCCTTGACCGGCGACTCGTGCAGGCGCTGGCGCGCCGGGTCGGAGAAGATGCCGTGGGTAGCCGCCACATAGACCTCGCTGGCGCCGTTCTCGTACAGGGTGTCGATGGCGGCCGTAATGGAACCCGCGGTGTCGATCATGTCGTCGACCAGGATGGCGATCTTCTCGCGCACATCGCCGATGAAATGCATGGTCTCGGCGCGGTTGTGCTCGGGGCGCATCTTGGTAAGCACGGCGAGGCCGGCGCCGGGCAAGCGATTGATGAAGCGCTTGGCCAGCTTCACACCGCCGGCGTCGGCCGAGACGGCCACGAGCTGCGCGCCGCCCAGGTCCTTATAGCGAAAGTAGTCGGCCAGCATGGGCACGGCCGTCATGTGATCCACGGGGATCTCGAAGAAGCCCTGGATCTGGCCCTGATGCAGGTCCATGGAGAGCACGCGGTCGGCGCCGGCCGCCTCGAGGAGCGTGGCCATGAGACGCGCCGTGATGGGCTCGCGGGCGGCGCTCTTCTTGTCTTGGCGTGCGTAGGGGAAGTAGGGGATCACCGCCGTCACGCGCCGTGCCGAGGCCAGCTTGGCGGCCTGGATCATGATCAGCAGCTCCATGACCTCGTCGTTCAGCCGCTCTCCCGGAGACTGCACGATGAACAGATCGGTGCCGCGCACGTTCTCCTCGTAGCGCGCGTAGATCTCGCCGTTGGCGAAGGTCTTGAGCTGCACGCCGCCCAAGGCGATGCCCAGCTTCTCGGCGATCCTCTCGGCGAGAGCGGGGTTGCTGCGTCCCGAAAAGAGCTTGAGGCGCTTTCGAGTGGTGATCACGCAGCAGGAAGAATCAGACACGTGGTCCCCTTCCTTGGTGGCTTCCGGCCGAAAAGAGATTGTACCAGAGAGAAGCGGCCGCGCCCGAAGCGCTCGAGTGAGTCTCTCGGCGCCCCCCACGCTAGCCCACCGCGGCGGTTACTAGGCCTCGCCTTGGTCTTGGCCTTCGCCTTGGCCTTGATCTTGGCCTGGGCCTTCGCCTTGGCCGTCGCCTTGCTCCGCCTGCTCTCGCAACCGCCGTGCGGCGCGGCGCACGGCGTAGCCGTCTACGTTCTTCTGCTGCTCGCGGGCGACGCCCAGCGCCCCGGGTGGAACGTCGTGGGTGATCACGCTGCCGGCCGCCGTGAAGGCGCCGTCGCCGATGGTCACCGGCGCCACGATGGTGGTGTCGCTGCCGGTGCGCACACCGTCGCCGATGTGGGTTGCGTGCTTCTCGAAGCCGTCGTAGTTGGCGGTGATGTTGCCGGCCGCGATGTTGCTGCCCCGCCCCACGAGGGCGTCGCCCACGTAGCTCAGGTGCGGCACCTTGCTGCCCTCGCCGATGCGGCTGTTCTTGATCTCCACGAAGGTGCCGGCCTTGGCGCCCTCGCAGAGCACGGTGTTAGGACGAATGTAGGCAAACGGGCCCACGGTACAGCCCGAGCTGATCACACACTCGTACAGATGCGAGCTCACCACCCGGGCACGGTCGCCGACGAAGGCGTCACGCAAGAAGCTACCCGGACCCACCTCGCTGGCGGCGCCCACCGTGGTGCGCCCCAGCAGGTGCGTGTTGGCCCGGATGACCGTGTCGCGGCCCACCTCCACGCCCCAGTCCACGTAGGTGGTCTCGGGGTCTTCGACCGTCACGCCGGCGAGCATGAGACGCTCGACCAGGCGGACGCGCATGATGGCGTTCACGGCGGCAAGCTCCACGCGCGAGTTTATCGCCAGCATTACCTCGGGGTCGGCAGCCACCTGGGCGTGCACCTGCGCGCCGTCGGCGATCGCCAGGTGGATGGCATCGGTGAGGTAGAGCTCACCCTGAGCATTGGCAGGCTCCAGCCGTGGCAGCACCGTGCGCAGCAGGTCGGCGGCGAACACGTAGAAGCCCGTGTTGACCTCGGTGATGAGCAGCTCGTCGGGCTCGGCATCGCGGGCCTCGACGATGCGCGCGACGCCGCCCTGGGTGTCGCGCATCACACGGCCGTAGTGCGCGGGCTCGCCGAGCACCGCCGTGGCGACCGTGGCGTGACCCCCGGCCCTGCGGTGCGCTGCAGCGAGATTCTCTACGAACTGCCCATTCACGAGCGGTGCGTCACCCATCAGCACCATCACGTCGCCGACGAAGCCCTTCAGCGGCTCGAGCCCGGCGCGCACGGCATCGCCGGTGCCGCGGCGCTCTGCCTGCACGGCCCGCTCACAGCCCACCGGCATGATCTCGGCGATCTCATCGTGATCTGGTCCGGTGACGACGACGATGCGCTCGGGCGAGACGCTGAGCGCCGCGTCGATGACGTAGGAGAGCATCGGCCGGCCGCACACCTCGTGCAGCACCTTGGGCACGTCGGACTTCATGCGCGTGCCCAGGCCCGCCGCGAGTATGACGACGGCAAGGGAGCGGCGGTCTGTGGTGGGCTTGTCAGTCACGTCGGGCACCCCGCGAAGAAGAGGGGGACGGTAAGCCCTGGCATTCTAGCGGCCCCGCCGGCCCGGCGCCACACCGGTCGCGGGTAAGAGCCTATGGGAGTCTGCCGCCGGCGGTGCTGGCTGGGGCGGGAGGATTCGAACCTCCGAATGCCGGGACCAAAACCCGGTGCCTTACCGCTTGGCTACGCCCCAGCGCCTGGCGGCGAGGGACGTTGCACCCAGCTCGCCGCCACCCGCCACCCGCCGCTGGACGGCACGATATTCTATCACCCGTGCCGGCGGCCGCGCGGCGCGACCGGACGTGGCGGCGAGCCCGGTTGCAGGTCGGTGACGTACCAGGCGCGGGCCGGCGCCAGCGCCGCCCGCGCCCTCACGGCCGCGCCCTCACTCGCGAACACGCCGAACACGGCGGCGCCGCTGCCGGTCATGGCCGCGACCAGTGCACCCTGGTCGCGCAGCCGGTCGCGCAGCGCACCCACCGGCGGCCGGCGCGCCACCACGGCGACTTCAAGGTCGTTATGAACGAGCGGCGCCAGGTCGGCCACCGTCGCGGCCGTCTGGAACGCCTCCGAGAGCCGCCGCGCGCGCCCTGCGAAGGTGGCCAGACGCCCCTCGACGGCAGCATCCCCCTCGTCGTGCCAGCGATATACGGCGGCCGTGCTCAAGGCCAGCTCGGGCATGGCGATAAGCAGATGAAGCGGGGGCAGGCCGATGGGCTTGAGCACCTGTCCGCGACCCATGGCGAGCTGCGCCCCGGGCCAGAGGAAGAACGGTACGTCCGAGCCCACGGTGGCGGCGACCTCGTACCGCACCCGCAGCGAAAGGTCGAGGCCGAAGAGCCGCTCGAGGGCCACCAGCGTGGCGGCCGCGTCTGAGCTCCCGCCCCCCAGGCCGCCCCCGTGCGGGATCTGCTTGGTGATGGTCACGCGCACCTCGAAGGTGCGTTGCAAGCGGGCCTCGAGCTCGCGGACCAGCTTGGCGGCCAGGTTCTGCTCGCCGGGCGCTACGGCGCAGACCACGTCCAGCCCGGCACCCGGCGTGCGTTCTACCGTCACCCTGTCGGCCAGCGTCACGGGCACCATCACCGAGGCGATCTCGTGGTAGCCGTCCGGGCGTGGCGGACCCACGAGCAACGCCAGGTTGAGCTTGGCGGGCGCCACGACCGCAGTCGCGATGGCTGCACCATCGACGCCACTCAACCCGCGCTCTCCTCCGTCGGCCACCCGAGGCAGTGAGCGAACCCGAGCCACTGCTGCGGCGAGAGCTCCTCGGGCCGGGCCGCCGGCGGCAGACCAAGCTCTCCGAGGGCGCGGCGCACATCGTCGCGCGCCAGGGTGACCCCGCCGCGCGCCGCGCCGGCCAGCGAGTTGGTGAGCATCTTGCGGCGCTGGCCGAACGCCAGCCGCACGAGGTGGTCGAGGGCCGCGTACTCCCCGGGCGTCGCCCCCGGCGCGCGCCCGAACGTGATGAAGCTCGAGGCGACCCGCGGCGGGGGCCGGAAGGCGGTCGGCGGCACCGCGCGAACCTGCTCGCGGCGACAGGCAAGCTGGACGAGCACGGAGACCGCCGAGTAAGCCTTGGTGGACGGCGTCGCGAAGAGGCGCTCGCCGAGCTCCCTCTGCACCATCACGGCCCAGCGCTGCAGCAGCGGAAGGCCGGCGATCGTGGTCATGATGAGCGGGATGGCGATGTTGTAGGCAAGATTGGCGGCCAGCACCGTGGCCGGCGGATCGAGCGCGGTCAGGTCTGCCTTGAGGGCGTCGCCGGCGTGCACCCGCAAGTTGTCGTGAGCCGCCGCCAGGCGCGCCAGACGAGCCTCGTAGCGATGGTCGACCTCAAACGCGTGCACGATCCGGGCGCGTTGCAGCAGCGGGCGGGTGAGCTGCCCGTCGGCCGCGCCCACCTCGAGCACCACATCGCCGGCCTCCACGGCGGCCTGCAGGACGATCGCCCGCAGGATGTTGCCGTCGACCAGGTGATTCTGCCCGTAGCGGTGCAGGGCATGAGGCCGCGGGGGGCGACTGCGGTCGCCCGCGGCCTGCTCGCCGGCGCTCGGCGCGGGCGCGCTCAGCACCCGGCCTCCAGGCCGAAGGCGCGGCGCGCGTTAGCCGTGGTAACCTCGGCGACCCGCAGCGCGTCCCAACCGCGGACCTCGCCGATCACGGCCGCGGTATGCACCACCCAGGCCGGCACGTTGCTGTTGCCACGGTTCGGCACGGGCGCAAGAAACGGCGCGTCTGTCTCTACCATGAGACGGTCGCTGCGCACGCGTTCCGCCGCGGTCCGCAACTCGCCGGCGTTCTTGTACGTCACGTTGCCGGCGAAGCTCGCGTAGTAACCGCGCTGGTTGCATTCATCGACGTACTGCGGCAGAGAGAAGCAGTGCATGATGACAGTAAGATCGGCAGCCTCGTGGCCGAGCTGCGCCATAGCCTCGTCACCGGCTGCCCTCACGTGCACCATCAGGGGCAGGTCGGCACGGCGCGCCAGCTCGATCTGAACGCTGAGAGCACGGCGCTGCGCGTCGTGCGACGCGAGGTCGCGGTAGTAGTCCAGGCCGCACTCGCCAACGGCCACCACCCGCGCCTGAGTCGCCAAGACCTCGAGCTCGGCAAGCTGGGCGTCGTCGAGCGCCTCGGCCTCGTGGGGATGCACGCCCACGGTGGCGTAGACGCCCGGGAGCCTCGCGGCAAGATCGATGGCGCGCCGCGAGCTGGCCACATCGATGCCGACGCTCACCACGGTCTGCACGCCGGCCGCGCGCGCCTGCGCCGCGGCAACGTCGACGTCATCGATCATGTCGAGGTGGCAGTGGGAGTCGACGAGGCTCATTGACCGCAACGGCTCATCGGCAGTGTGGGAGGAGGCTCGAGCACTGCCACAGCCGCCTCAGGCGCCGGCCTCGAGGCGGGGAAACAGCGGCGGCGCGAGCACCACGGGGGCCGCGGTCAGGCCACCCCAGATGGCCTTCTCGAGCAGTAGATCGGCGTCGCCGCGAGCCTGGCCGAGGCGTCGCAGGATCTCCTCGGCGGTCCCCGGGATGACGGGGTGAATCGCCAGGGCCACAAGACGTAGGCCGGCCGCCAAGGCGCGCAGCACGCCATCCAGACGATCTGCTTGCGCCTCGTCCTTGGCAAGCTTCCACGGCGCCTCTTCTTCCACCAGCTTGTTGAGGCGCCGCACGTACTCCCACACGCTTTCGATCGCGGCCGTGACCTCCACGGCGTCGTACTGCTCCGCGGCGGCGCGCACCATCGCCTCTCCCTGAGCAGCCACCGCCCGCAGATTCTCACCTTCAGGTACAGATTGAGGCAGCACTCCCCCGCGGTACTTGCCGATCATGCTCACCGTGCGACTCACGAGGTTGCCGAGCTCGTTGGCCAGCTCGCTGTTGTAGCGGCCCTGGAAGCCTTCGAGGCTGATGACTCCGTCCTGCCCGAGAGCGACCTCGCGCATGAGGTAGTAACGCAGTGGGTCGATGCCGTACTGCTCCATCACGGCAAACGGGTCGAGCACGTTGCCGCGCGTCTTGCTCATCTTCTCGCCGCTCATGAGCAGGTACCCGTGGATGAACTCGCCGCGAGGCAGCGAGTAGCCGGCGCTCATGAGCAGCGCGGGCCAGATCACGGCGTGGAACTTGAGGATGTCTTTGGCGAGCAGGTGGTAGACCACCGGCCAGTATCTGTCGCTGAGATCGTCTCCTGGCCGCGCGTAGGTGAGCGCCGACAGGTAGTTGATGAGGGCGTCCACCCACACGTAGATGACCTGCTCACCGTCCCAGGGTACCGGGACGCCCCAGGTGATGCTGGAACGGCTGATCGAGATATCTTCGAGGCCTTGTGCGATGAAGCTCAGCGCCTCGTTGTAGCGCGACCTGGGCTTGACCAGCTCGGGGTTGGCGCGAAACAGCTCGCTCAGCCTGTCTTCGTATCTGCTGAGCAGGAAGTAGTAGTTCTCCTCCTCGAGCCAGGTCGGCGCGGTGTGGTGAATGGGGCACGTGCCGTCTACCAGATCGCGCTCGTAGTAGAAGGCCTCACAGGCGGTGCAATAGAGGCCACCGTAGGTGCGCTTCTCGATATCGCCGGAGGCCTTGAGCCGCTCTACGAACCGCTGCACGAAGGCCTCGTGCTCGGGGTCCGTGGTGCGGATGAAGAAATCGTTCGTGGCGTTGAGGCGGCGGGCCAGCTCTTTGAAGCGTGGCGCCAGCTGGTCGACGTGCTGCCGAGGTGTAAGGCCCCGGTCGGCTGCGGCTTGGGCAACCTTGTTGCCGTGCTCGTCGACCCCGGTAAGAAAGAAGACGTCGTCGCCCTTCTGCCGGTGGTAACGCGCCAACACGTCGGCGGCGATGGTCGTGTAAGCATGCCCCAGGTGGGGCTCGCCGTTCACATAGTAGATGGGCGTGGTGACGTAGTAGCGCACGAGGCTAGTGTACCGCAGAAAGCGCCCTCAGCCGGCGCGGCCAGACTGCTTGGCCGCCTGACCGTAACCCCCGAGACGCTCGCCCAGCGACCAGTACTCACCCTCCACGAAGGCCATCGCCTCGAGCCCCGCCGTCTGCAGCCTGCCACGGGCGTCGAGCAGCTCCTCGTCGTAGTGCGTGGCCACGATCTCGGCGATGTACAGGTCGTGTGCCCCCAGAGCGAGCTGATGGCGCACCACACACTCGATGTTGATGGGGCACTCCGCCACCAGCGGCGCGCTGACCTCCTGGGCCGGCATTTCGGTGAGCCCGAGCTCACGGAACTTGTCGTGGTCGCGGCCCGACCACACGCCGGCAAGGTCCACCTCGGCGAGCTGGCCGGCGCGCGGTACGTTGACGACGAACTCTCTCGCCAGGTCTACCAGGCCGTGCGAAAACCGTGTCGGCCGGATGGAGACGCTCAGCATCGGCGGTGACGAGCACACCGTGCCCACCCAGGCGAGGGTGATCAAGTTGGGGCGATCGTGCTCCCCAGCCACGCTGAGAAGCACGATGGGTGTGGGCAGCGGCGCGGTCGACGGTTTTCGGACGATCTTCATGCGGGCCTCCTCGGTAGGTGCGAATGGCATCCTACCCCCTCGTGAGAAACGCAAAGCGGTAGCATCCGTGCCACGACATTCGTACAATGAGGCCGTCGAAGGGAGGGGCATGCGCGGGCAGGCATTGGACAAGATCGATATCGGGATCATCACGCACCTGCAGCAGGACGGCCGCCGGGCGTTCACCACCATCGCGAAGCACCTGGGGATCTCGGAAGCGAGCGTGCGCCAGCGCGTGGCGCGGTTGCTGCGCGCCAGCGTGATCCAGATCGTCGCGGTAAGCAGCCCTCTCGATCTGGGGCTCATCTGGGCGCAGGTCAACCTGCGTGTCGCCGGCCAGCGCATCGAGGCGGTCGCCAGCGAGGTAGCCGAGCTGCCGCAGGTAGACTACGTGAGCATCTGCGCCGGCAACTTCGACATCATCGTCGGCGTGGTGGCCCATGATCGCGAGGAGCTCATGGACGTGCTGGTCAACCACATACGCACGATCCCCGGCGTGCAGCACGCCGAGTTCCTGCTGAACCTCAAGATCCTCAAAGACAACTACGAGTGGTCACCGGTGGAGAGTCCGGAGCGCGCCTAGGCGAGCCCGGACGACGCTCCGCCGGGAGCGAAGGAGCACATGAGCACCACGCAGATGACGTACGCCGGCGTCGCGACCTTCTTCAAGGCGCCACTCGTGCCCCGGCCCACCGCGGCCGACGGCGACGTGGCGGTACTGGGCGTGCCCTACGACGAGGGCACCACCAACCGCGCCGGGGCCCGCATGGGCCCGCGGGCCCTGCGCGAGGCGTCTACCAACTGGGCCTACCGCGACGGCACCACGGCATTCTACGACGGCGAAGCCGACGCGCAGCTCCTCGGCGGCGTGCGCTGGGTCGACTGCGGCGATGTAGAGCTGGCTCCCACGCTGTCTCACGAGCGCCGCCACGCGGCCATCGCGGAGCGCCTGCAGCCGATCGTCGCGGCGGGCTTGTTCCCGGTCACCCTGGGCGGCGACCATTCCATCGCCTACGCGACACTCAAGGCGATCAACCTGGCCCGCGGCGGCGAGCCCTTTGAGCTCGTGCAGTTCGACACCCACATGGACTACTGGGACGAGGAGGGCGGCCAGAGGTTTACCCACGCCAGCCCCATCATCCGCGCACACGAAGACGAGCTCGTCGCCGGCATTACCCAGTACGGCATCCGCGGCCTTCATACGCCGCGCGACAACATCGCCCTGGCGCTGCGGCGTGGCGTTCATATCTTCTGGTGCGAGCAGACCAAAGACACCCTGGTCGCCGATCTCGTAGAGCACCTGCGCCCGGGCGCCGACGTGTATGTCACCTTCGATATCGACGCCCTCGACCCATCCATCGCGCCGGGCACCGGCACGCCCGAGCCCGGCGGCTTCACCTACTACGAGGCCAAGGCGATCCTGCTGGCGGTGGCTGAGCGCTGCAACGTGATCGGCATGGACCTCGTGGAGGTAGCGCCCATGTACGACGGCCCCGGCCAGCTCACGGCGCTGCACGGCGCGCGGCTGATCCTCGACACGGTGGGCGCGGCGCTACGGGGGCGGGCGACGCGAGGCTAAGAGCCTATCCCGGTAGGCTCTAACGTCTGAGGGCGGCGGCCAGAGCGGCGATAGATTCGGGCGGCGTACCACAGCAGCCGCCGACGATGCCGGCGCCCAGAGCCGGGTAGCGGCTCACCACCGCGGCGAAGTGCTCGGGCGTCTGGGAATAGACCGTCTCGCCACCCACGAGCTGTGGCTGTCCGGCGTTGGGCTGGGCGTAGGTCGGCCCGCCGTTGAGCTCCGCCAGAACGGGCACAAGCTCAGTCATTGGCTCGGCGGTGATCTCGCAGTTACAGCCCACGATAAGCGCCCCGGCGTCTTTGAGGGCGGCCACGGCGGCCTCGGGAGTAACGCCCATCATGGTGCGAAAGCCCCTCGCCGCCGGCTTGAAGGCCAGACTGGCCAGCACCGGCCGCCCGCCGGCGGCCGACACCGCGGCCTCCACCGCCGCCCGCGCCTCGGTGAGATCGAACATCGTCTCGATGTTGAGCAGGTCTACGCCACCGGCGACGAGCGCCGCCGCCTGCTCGCCGAACGAGGCCCGTAGAGCCTCGGGCTCGGCTTCGCCCATCGGCTTGACCATGTGCCCGCTGGGGCCGATGTCGCCGGCCACCAAGCGGCCGGGAAACTCGCGATCGCGCAGGGCGACCGCGAGGCGCGCGCCGGCCTCGTTGAGCTCCACGGCCCGTGCGGCCATGCCATGCGCCTCGAGCCGCAGGCTGGTGCCCCCGAAGGTGTTGGTGTTCACGATGTCCGAACCGGCAGCGAAGAAGCTGCGGTGAATGTCTTCGACCTCGGCCGCGTGCGAGACGTTCCACTCTTCCGGACACTCGCCGGCGGTGAAGCCACGCTGCATCAGAGCCAGGCCCAAGCCACCGTCGAGCAGCAGCGTACGTTCACGAATGAGACTCAACAGATCCATGCACCAAGTTTAGCAGACAGCGGCTGACCCGGGCCGCCCTGCGCCTACCGAGCCGCGCGAGGGCAGCGAGCGCCATCCGCCCCTCCTGCATGCCGGCGCCACCGTTCGCAGCTCGAGTCTGCCCGCCCTCAGCCCGCCGCCACCGCGCGCACCAGCGCGTCGGCCTCGCGCCGCGGCATCCCCAGACATATATGGAGAGCCGCCGCCGCATCGCGACGCGACAAGCCGCGGCCCAGCAGCATCGCGGCCGCGGCTCGTGTTTGCGGCCGGGCGGCGGCCGCCTCGTCCAGCGCCTCGCCGAGGTCGATCACCAGGGTAATCTCCCCCCGCGGCCCGGCCATGGGCCCCGCGTCCGGGCCGGGCAGCGGATACGGCTCAGCGAGCTCCGCCAGCGTGCCGCGAACGATCTCCTCGTGTACCTTAGTGAGCTCGCGGCACACAGCCGCCCGGGCGCCGGGCAGCGCGGCGGCAAGCACGGCGAGGCTGCGCGCCAGGCGATGCCCCGTCTCGAAGGCGACCACCATGCCCCCGCAACGACGCCAGCCCCGCAGGGCCCCCTCGAGCTCACGGGTATAGCGCGGCAGGTACCCGACAAAACGAAAACCCTCACCCTCGTAGCCGGCCGCGACCAGTGCCGTGATCACGGCCGACGGCCCCGGCAGCACCGTAAGCTCGAGGCCCTCGCCGGCGGCGCTCGCCACGAGCCGCATGCCCGGGTCCGACACACCCGGCATGCCAGCGTCGCTCACCAGGGCCACATCTCCGCCGTTGCGCAGCAAACGCATGACCTCTTCGGTCTTCTGCGCCTCGTTGTGCTTGAAGAGGCTCGTCAGAGGCGTATGGATGTCGAAGTGGCTGAGCAGCTTGCGCGTGTGACGGGTGTCTTCAGCGGCCACCAGCTCCACGGCCCGCAGCGTGTCGAGCACGCGGGCGCTCACGTCGGCCAGGTTGCCGATGGGCGTGGCGCACACATACAACATGCCGCACCTCCTTAGAGAAATCGCTCGACGAACACTACGTCCACGTACCGCGCCCCCACTCGTGCTTGCCGGCCCGCCGTCCCGACCACCGTGAACCCGAGGCTGAGATAGTAGGACAGCGACCCCGGGTTGTCGGCGCGAACCTCGGTGAAGACCTTCTCGAAGCGCAGCTCCCGGGCGAGCGCGAACGACGCCTGCGCGAGACGCCCGCCGAGGCCACGCCGGCGATGCCGCTCGGTCACATACGTGCCCATCGTTGCCACGTGCTCGCACACGTGACCGGCAAGGCCTGCCCAGGGTTCCAGCGACTGAAAGGCCACGATCCCCTGGGCCGGCATCTCGGCAACGTGAATGAAAGCCCGCTCGGGCAGGGCCGCGATGTACTCCCTCTCAGCGTCGTCGCTGAACGGGGTGTCGAGAAGGCTGTGACGGCCGCCGGCGATGACTTCGTTGAGCACTGCGGCCACGCCGCCGGCATCGTCAATGGTCGCCCTGCGAACGGTCGGCCGCGGCGCCTCACTCACGTGGCCTGCGCCGCACGATGAGTCACGGTCCCTCCCCTCCGCCGCGTTGCCTGAAAAGACAACGCTCGTGCAGCAACGCGCCTGGGGGTTTCACCCCATCATGCCGGCCGCAGGATCGATTGGCGCCCCTTGGAGGGATCATACTGGTTGTCGAAAGTAGGCGCCATGACGTTGGAGTACATAGTCTGCAGCGAGTGCGGCGCGGAGTTCCACGTTGACCCCTTCGCGGAACACGCGGCCGAGATGGTCGCGTGCCCGCGCTGCGGCACCGTCGCTCTCGGTGCCGAGCCTGTGGAAGACGTGATCCTGCACATCCACCGCGCCGTGTGCGAGCCGGCCGAGCCGGAGCTTCCGCGACTCACGGCCTAGCGTGCAGAGGGTTCCGTCTTCAAGAGGCCGGAGGCCACTGCGGTCTGTTGATGCACGTGGGCCGCCGGCGGCGGGCCGGAGCGTCGGGGGGCGTGGGCATCGCAGGGGCCTTGCGCCCCGGCCCGGTTGCCGACCAGCAGCAGAAGGGCGAGTGCCCAGAGAACCACCACGAGCAGAGTGAGCAGCCGCCCGAGGCCCAGAGACATGTGGTGTCGCGCCATCCCCATACGACGGGTATCGACGGATTCGCCTGATTCATTACCGTTACGGAGCCGGTTGCCGCGCTGGTACATGCGTCTAGCGGCCGCCCGACTCCCCCGGTCCGGCGGTCTCGCGCACCTGGCGATCTCCACCTAAGGGGCCGCCGCCGCCAGCCTCGGCTGGGCGGGCCGGTAGGTACGTCGCCCTACGCCGACTGGGCAGCGGTCGCAGGGTTCGTCTGCCGTCTAGGTGCCTAGCCTGCGCTGGCCCGGGTACCGCGACCGATTGCCGCCGGGAAACGGTGGCCCGAGTGTACTCCCAAGAACAACGCCTGCAAGACGCGCCGGCAGAGGGAGGTCACGATGGGGCGGCAGAGGAACCAGGAGTCGGCGAGCGGCTTCACCTTTACCGAGGTGCTCATCGTCGTGGTGGTGATCATGCTCCTCTCGGCGATCTTCATCCCGTCGTATCTCAAGCAGCGCGACAGGGCCCGCGACGCCGTGGTGAAGCAGGGTGTGCAAAGCATCGCCATGGGCCTGCGCCTGTACAATCTCGATCACAACGGCCAGTACCCGCTGGATATCAGCGGGCCAAACGGCAAGTACCCACTCGTCGACGCCGCGGGAACAGCATACCTGGACGCTTGGCCCGGCAACCCGTGGACGGGGAAGCCCATGAGGAACACGAGCGGCTATAGCGTAGGCGACTTTCAGTACGCCGGATTCTCCACCGTGGCCGCCGTGCAGCTCACCAGCATGGAGATCGACAGATGCTCTCTTCTGGGCTGGGTGAGCAGCAAGTCGCAACCCTTCGTGGCCAGCGAGCCTGGCCCGCTCACCGTGCGCGTAGACGTTCGCCACAACCAGAAGTCCTAGCGCTCGCCTCCTCCTCTCGGCAGCGCCTGCGGCCCGGGAGCGGCCGGCTCGACGCCGGCCGCTCCCGCGATATGCTTGCCCTGTGGACGCGGTGAAGCGCATCGTTCTGGGAGACAACCTCGACGTGCTGGCCGGCTTGCCGGCGGGCTGTGCGAGGCTCATCTACGTCGACCCGCCGTTCAACACCGGACGGGCACAGAGCCGCACGCGGCTGAGGACGGTGCGCGACGACCGCGGCGACCGCACGGGGTTTCACGGGCGCCGCTACCGTACCGAGCTGCTCGCCGAGACGGCCTGGGAAGATACCTTCGACGACTACCTCGCGTTTCTCGCGCCGCGCCTCATGGAGGCGCGGCGCATCCTGACCGCCGACGGCTCCCTGTTCTTCCACATCGACTGCCGCGAGGCCCACTACTGCAAGGTGCTTCTCGACCAGATCTTCGGGCGCGAGTCGTTCATCAACGAGATCGTCTGGGCCTATGACTATGGGGGCAGGTCTCGTAACCGTTGGCCCGCGAAACACGACACGATCTTCTGGTATGCGATCGACCCGCGGAACTACGTGTTTCGCTACGACGAGATCGACCGCGTGCCGTACATGGCCCCCGGCCTGGTCGGCCCCGAGAAGGCGGCTCGCGGCAAGATCCCCACCGACGTATGGTGGAACACCATCGTGAGCCCCACCGGCCGGGAGCGCACCGGCTACCCCACTCAGAAGCCGCTCAAGATCCTGGAGCGCATCGTCAGGGTTCACTCAGACCCGGGGGACCTGGTGGTCGATTTCTTCGCCGGCAGTGGTACCACCGGCGAGGCGGCGGCTCGCAACGGACGGGGCTACCTGCTGGTCGACTCCAACCCCGAGGCGGTGCAGGTCATGACCCGCAGGCTCCACTGGGACGATCCCGAACTTGCCGGTTGTGAGCCCACCGACACCTGACCGCGGCCGGCGCTGAACAAGAAGGGCCGGCTCCCTGGGGAGCCGGCCCTGAAAGCTTCACGCAGCGCGTGCCGCGATCACTCGGGAACGATAGCCTCGCTCGGGCATGAGTCCACACAGGTGGCGCACTCGTCGCACTTCTCCGGGTCGATGACGTAGATATCGTCGCCCTCGGAAATGGCCTCATTGGGGCACTCATCGATGCATGCACCGCAGGCCAGGCATTCTTCCGTAATCTTGTAAGCCATAGGGGTCTCTTCACCTCCTGTAGGCGCGCTGCTGAGGCAGAACGCGCGGGATTTCACTCTCATTTACCGACATGGCCGGAGCGAAGTCAAGAAAGGGGTTCGCCCCTGGCACCGGGTAGCTCAGTCAGGGCCAGCGCTGCGGCGCCGATGAAGCCGGCGTCGGGACCCAGCACGGCCGCCACGATGCGCACTTCGTCACGGGCCGGGCGCAGCGCGCGCGCCGCGAGCTCGCGACGAGCAGGCTCCAGCAGCAGCTCCCCCGCGGCGGCGGCTCCGCCGCCCACCACGATGAGCTCTGGGTTGAAGATATTCACGAGCGTGGTCAGCCCGACGCCTAGATACCGGCCCAGCCGTGCCAGCAGGCCCACGGCGCCCGCGTCACCGCCTTCGGCGAGGCGCACCAGCAGCCGCGCGTCCACGACCTCGCCGGCGAGCAGCGCGCGGCCCAGTGGCGAGGCGGGCTGCGCCTGGGCCTCGGCTACAGCCGCCGCGGCCATCGCCGGCCCGGCGACGTAAGCCTCGAGACAGCCGCGGTTGGGGCAGTCGGCGGGGCACTGCCGTCCATTGGCGTCGATCGTGATGTGGCCCAGCTCGCCGGCCGACCCGCTGTGTCCGCGGTACGGTCGGCCGCCGCAGATGATGCCTCCCCCCACCCCGGTGCCGAGGGTGAGCATGAGCATCTCACGCGTGCCGCGACCGGCGCCGAACAGATGCTCGCCGAGCGCCGCCACGGTGGCGTCGTTATCGATCATCACGGGTACGCCGAAGCGCTCCCGCACCACATCTCTCAAGGCCACGTCGTTGAGCGGCAGGTTCGGGGAGTGAACGATCCTGCCGCCGGCGAAGTCCACCGTCGAGGCCACTCCGAGACCTATGGCAGCCACGCCCTCGGCGGCGCCCAGCACGCTGGCGATGCAGTCGAGAAGGCCTTCGAGGCAGGCCGCGGCCGACGATTGGTCGGTGGGCACGATCGCCCGCTCGACCACAAGCGGCAGCTCAGCTGGGCCGGCCGGCAGCTCTGTTGGGCCGGCCGTCGCAGCCTCCGCGGGCAGTCGTGCGCGCAGCAAGGCGGCGGCGATCTTGGTGCCACCCATGTCGACGCCCACGATGGTGCGTTCCGGGTCCATGACGCCACGCAGCTTACCATGGTGTACACTCGTCTTAGAGGAAACGCCCGCTCGGGCGCGTAGTCAGGCTGATAGCCTGTGCCCTGCTCCCCACGATCACCATGTGCCGGGCCTTGCTGCGTCGTTGCCCGGCGCGCTACCAGTATGCCGAATACCGACGACATGGACGGGCGCAAGCCCTACAAGACCTACAAGGCCGGCCGCGCCAGACGCAGCCCGGTCGACGACGAGCTGGCCGGTGCCCGGCCACCGCGCCGGGGGCCCGAGAGCGATCTGCCGGCGGACGCGCACCCAGGCGGGGGCTACCGGCGTTACGGCGCGCCAAAGGCCGGCGGGGCTCGGGGGAAAAACGCCGCCAAAGCCGCCTCGGCGGGCGCGGAGGCAGGCCGGCGCCGGCGCTTCCGCTGGTGGTACATCCCAGTCGGCGCGCTTCTCGTGCTCGTCATCGCCGCCGTGGTCGTCACCGTCCTCGCCTGGCCGGGCTACAAGAAGTTCGATCAGGCCGTCGCCAAGGCCAACGCCCGCCTCGACAGCAAGACCCGCGCCCAGCTCAGTCCCGACAGCGGATGGATCTGGCGTAACGGCACGACCCTCCTGCTGCTGGGCGTAGACAGCAAGCACGGCGAGCCGGCGCGCTCAGACACGATCATGCTCATGCGCTTCAACCCGAAGACGCACACCATCAACGAGCTCTCCATCCCCCGCGATACGCGCGTCATGGTCGCCGGCCAGGGCTACACCAAGATCAATGAGGCGATGTTCTGGGGCTGGCCCTCGGCGGCCCTCGCCGTGGCCACCGTCAAGCAGTACACCGGCATCCCCATCAACCACGTGATGATCGTGAACTTCAAAGGCTTTCCACGACTCGTCAACGCCGTGGGCGGGGTCGACATGATGGTGCCCAAGACCATCGAGACGCAGGCCGGCAAGAACGGCCGCCTGGTGGTGTTCAAGAAGGGCATGCACCACTTCAACGGCAAGTACGCCATGCTCTACGTGCGCATCCGTCACGCCGACGACGACTTTCACCGCGCGGCACGCCAGCAGGCCTTCGTGCAGGCGCTGGAGAAGAAGATCGCACGAATTTCCAACATCACCAAGCTGCCCGAGATCGGCAAACGCTTCATGAGCGGCGTGGCCACCGACCTCACCACCAACCAGATCCTCGAGCTCGTGTACCTCAAGTGGCGCGCAACCGGCGGTTCCAAAGCGGTGATGGTGGGCGCCACGGGCTACGTCGGCGGCGTCTCCTACGTCTTCCCGCCGTCGGCCGCCGCGCGGCAGAAGATGATCGAGAAGTTCCTCACCAACTAACGCCGGCTTAGACAGAGCCTATCCCGGTAGGCTCTTAGTACTCGACCGCGGTGAGCGCGAGGCCACGCGCCGGCGCAGTCTGCCCCATGCGCCGGCGCTCGCCCGAGATCACGGCCTCGGACAGCTCCTGCGACGTCATGCGACCCTGCGCAACGTCGACCATGGAGCCGACGGCCACGCGAACCATGTTGTGCAGAAAGCTGTCGGCGCTGATCCGGAAGACCCACACCGGGGAGGGGCTTGCCCAGGCGTTGTCTGGACTGGCTACGCCGCCTGCCGCCTGCCCCATACCACCCGGCCGCCACTCGGCGCTCAGCACCTCGCGCACGCAGCTGCGATACAGCCGCGCCGACGGTGTGAAAGCCGAGAAGTCGCGATGGCCCGGCAGAAGAGCTGCCGCCTCCACCAGAAGCCCGGCGCAAAGGGGCCCGCGCACGTCCCACACGAAGGCCCGCTCGCGCACGGGCTTCACCGCCGAGAGCCAGACTCGGTACTCATAGGTACGCGACTGGGCGCAGCGGGCCACGAAGCCCTGCGGCGCCGGCGAAACCGCCTCCACGGCAATGTCTGGCGGCAACACGGCGTTGAGCGCGTGGCGCAGCAAGTCGGGGCGCAGGTCGCGCCGCGCGCAGGCGAACGACGCGACCTGCGCCCAGGCATGTACTCCGGCGTCGGTGCGCCCGGCCACACTCAGGCGTACCGGCTCGCGCAGGATCATCGCCAGCGCGTCCTCCACGGCTTCTTGCACCGTGGCGTGTCCGAGCTGCCGCGCCCAGCCGTGATAGGCGGTGCCCTCATAGGCAAGATCGAGGCGCCACACCGCCTGGTCCGCCGGCAACGCGGCAGGCGCCGACGCCGCGGGCGCGCCGGCGACCTGGTCTTCGCCGGCGCGGCGAGGGCGTTTGCCGTTCATGCCGGCATCCTAAACGACCAGACCGCCGACGATGACCGCCGCCGTGACGGCCAGCAGCGCCACATCGGCAGGTCGCGCGCGCAGCGGATGGAGCCGCGTGCGCACGATGCCGGGACGGTAGCAGCGCGCCTCCATGGCTAGAGCGAGGTCGTCGGCGCGGCGAAAGCTGAGCACGAAGAGCGGTACCAGCACGGGCAGCATGGCTCGGGCACGCTGGCGCAGGCCGCCGCGCCGGAAGTCGGCCCCACGGGCCCGCTGTGCCCGCATGATGGTGTCGAGCTCCGCGAGCAGCGTGGGGATGAACCTCAAGGCGATCGTCACCATGAGCGCCAGCTCATCGGTGGGCACGCGCACCCGGCGCAGCGGCCTTCCCAGCCATGCCAGGCCGTCGGTGAGAGCCATGGGTGGCGTGGTCAGCGTCAGCACCGACCCGACGAGCACCAGCACCACCAGCCGCAGGCTCAGATAGGCCGCCAGCTCGAGGCCCCGTGAAGACAGATGGATGAACCACACGCTGAAGAAGGGCCTGCCGCGGGCGAAGAGCACCTGCGCCAGGAAGGTGAGGCCCACCAGCCACAGCAGCGGCTTGAAGGCGCGCCAGAACCAGCGCACCGGCACGCCGCTCAGGGCATAGGCGAACGCCGCGGTAGCAGCGTACACGGCGAGACCGGGGAACGAGTCGCGCACGAAGAGGGCCACGGCCAGGGCGCTCACCGCCACGACCTTGCCTCGCGGGTCGAGCCGGTGCAGCGCCGAGCCGCCAGGATAATACTGAGCGATAGTGGCTTTCACGAGAGCGCCTCGGCTGCGGCGGCGGCGCTGCGCGGCGCGGTGTGCGGCTCACGCCCCAGCCGGCGCCACAACTGCACGAGGAAGGGCTCGCGCAGGCGATTGGCGGCGAGCAGACGGCCTCCGGCGGCGAAGTCCCAGGCGCCGGCGGCCGCCGCTCGCCCCTCCGCCAGCACGAGAAGCTCATCGCACAGTGCCCAGGCGAGATCCACATCGTGAGTCGCCAGCACCAGGCTGACTCCCTCGGCCTTGAGATCGCCCAGGATGGCCACGAGCTGACGTCGCGTGCCCGGATCGAGGCTCACAAACGGCTCGTCGAGCAGCAGCAACCGCGGCCGCATGGCGAGCACGCCGGCCAGTGCCAGGCGCCGCTGCTCACCGCCCGAGAGCGAGTAGGGGTGCCGCTCGCCGAACTCCTCCGGCGGCAGCCGCACGAGTTCGAGAGCCGCATCCACGGCGGCTTCCACCTCTGACTCCGGCCAGCCGAGCCGGCGCGGGCCGAAGGCCACGTCTTCCCGCGCCGTGGCGGCGAATAGCTGCAACTCCGGCGCCTGAAACACAAGGCCCACGCGCCGCCGGAGATCGCCATACGAGGCGCTCTCGGGCCCCGCGCCGTCGAGGAGCACAGTTCCCTTCTCCGCCTCGTCGAGGCCGCGGATCACTTGCAAAAGAGTCGACTTGCCCGCCCCCGAGGCACCCAGCAGGCCCAGGGAGCCACCCGCCGCCACGTCTACCGTCACGCCACGCAGTGCTGCGATGGGCGCCCGGGCCTCTTCGTAGCTGAACGCGACCTCCCGGCACGAGAGACTCATGCCCGCCTCAGCCGAGCCGCCGGGTGGGCGGGTGGGGGCGGCGGGCGGCTTGTCTCGCGAGAGGTCGAGCGCAACGTCGGAAGGGCCGGCGGTTGGCGCCTGGGCGACTACGGACGGCGGCCGCAGCTCTTCGACCAGCTCGTCAAGTGTAAGCGGTAGGTGGGCGAGGTGGCGCCCGTGCGCCGTGAGGGCGAGCGCGACCTCGCCCGCCTGCGGCAGCCCAAGCCCCAGCCTGCGCACCAGCTCGACATCGGCGAAGAGGCCGGCCACCTCGCCTTCGTACACCTCCGAGCCGCGCTCGAGCGCGACGATCCGGTCGGCGCCGACCACCTCGTCCATCTCTTGCGTGATGTACACGACCGCGAGACCCTCGCGGCGTAAGGCCTGTACTGCGCCCAGCACCTCTTCGCGCCCCGCGGGGTCCAGCATGGCCGTGGGCTCGTCGAGTACCAGGGCGCGCCTCGGCACGGCCAGGACGCCGGCGAGAGCGGTGCGCTGCTTCTGCCCGCCGGAGAGCAGATGCGGCTCGCGCAGCCGCAGATCCTTCAGGCTCATCTTGCCGAGCATCTCATCCACCCGACGCCGGATATCTCGGGGCGGCCAAGCCAGGTTCTCGAGACCGAAGGCGATGTCGTCTTCTACGCGCTCAGCAACCAGTTGATTCTCGGGATTCTGAAAGAGCACGCCCACGTTTCGCCGTGCCGCCAGGCGCCCCTCTTCGACGAGCAGATCGTGCCCGCAGGCAAGAGCACGGTGGGCGACGCCGGGTTTCTGCAGCCCTCCGACGATACGTGCCAGCGTCGACTTGCCGGATCCGTTGGCACCCACTACGGCGACGAACTCGCCCTCAGCGATCTGCAGGTCGAGGTCGGAGAGCGCGTCGGCGCGCGCCCCCGGATAGCGGAAGTGGAGCTTTTCCAGCGAGATCAGCGGCGTGCTCATCACACAGCGAAGTGTACAGTAGGCGCGCGGCCGGGCCGCGTGCCCTAGCGGGTCGCTCGATACCAATTCCACCAGCACCGCCCGGCCAATCAGGCCGCCGGGCGAGCCGGTAGGCGCGAGGCCGGCGGCGGCGGCAGGCGGCCGCCCCTGCAGCCTGAGCGGCGCAAGGGGAGTCGCCGCTACGACGCGTCAAGCCTGGGCGCGGCGCGGGGGCGGCGCGCCGCAGGAAGCTCGCGAGGCGGCCGCTGCGCAGACGGTGGTTGACGATCGCCTGCGGTGGCAAGCCGCTCTCCGACGGCACCACATTCGTCAACTGCCGCGCAGCAGCGGCCTGCGTGCCGAGCGGAACGAGCGCAGCGAGCGCCTTCCTGCGGCGTGCCGCCCCCGCGCGGCACTCAGGCCACGCCCGCAGCGGTCCCCTGATCCTGCCTCGCAAAGACGAAGGGGCGGGTGGCCCTCCGGCCGCCCGCCCCTCTACGCTCTCACGTTCTCGCGCCGCTCGCCTAGACCAGCTCTATGTATGCCTGCTCGCTGCCGTCGCCGGGCCGCGGCCCGAGCTTGATCACGCGGGTGTAGCCGCCCTTACGGTCGGCGTAGCGTGGGGCGACATCGTTGAACAGCTTGTAGACGATCTTCTTGTTGCGCAACAGTGCGATGGCCTGCCGGCGTGCATGCAGGTCGCCGCGCTTGCCCAGCGTGATGACCTCTTCCACCAGCGAACGCACCTCTTTGGCGCGCGCCACGCCCGTCTTGATCTTCTCGTGTTCGAGGAGCTGGCAGGCAAGACCCGACAGCAGCGACTTGCGCTGGTCGGGCGCCATGTTGAATTTGCGGCCTGACTTCTGATGGCGCATCTTACTCGTCACCCCGCAGAGACAGCCCCCGCTCGACGAGCTTGTCCTTGACCTCGTCGATGCTCTTCTTGCCGAAGTTTGGGATGTTGAGCAGCTCGGCCTCGCTCTTGTTCACGAGATCGCCGACGGTCTGGATGCCCTCACGCTTGAGGCAGTTGTACGAACGAACGCCGAGCTCGAGCTCTTCGATGAGCACGTCGTCCATGCCGCCGCCCGCCGGCACAGACGTGAGGCCCTCGATGGGGTACTCCTCGGTCGAACGCGTGCGGTCGGGGTCGGTGAAGATCGACATGCGGTCGACGAGGATCTCGGCGGCCTGGCGCAGCGCCTCTTCGGGCATGAGCGCGCCGTTGGTGGTGATGTCGAGGATGAGCTTGTCGTAGTCTGTGCGCTGCCCCACCCGGGCGCTCTCTACATGGTACGAGACGCGTTTGACGGGGCTGAAGATAGAGTCGATCGGAATAACGCCGATCACCGTCTCCGGGGTCTTGTTGCCCTCGGCCGGAACATAGCCCGTGCCGCGCCTGATGGATAGCATCATCTCAATGACGCCACCGTCTGAGAGAGTGGCGATATGGTGATCCGGGTTGAGAATCTCGAGCTCAGCCGGGATGTCGATGTCGGCCGCCACGACCTTGCCGGGCTTGTCTTTGTAGAGTCGCACCTGCACCTCGTCGAGCTCGCCGTGCAGGCGGCACACGAGCTCCTTGAGGTTCAGGATGACGTCGGTTACGTCCTCCTTGACACCCTTGATGGTGGAGAACTCGTGGGCGACTCCTTCGACTTTAACCGAGCTGACCGCCGCCCCTTCGAGCGACGACAGCAGAACCCGGCGCAGCGCGTTTCCGAACGTATGCCCGAAGCCGCGGTCGAGCGGTTCGACCTCAAAGCGCGCCCGGTTGCCGGCGAGCTGCTCGCGCGTGATGTTGGGCATCTGAAACTGAAGCAACTGGCCTCCTGTTGAGTCTTCGCCGCGGGTTAGCTGCTGCAGCGGATTACTTGGAGTAGAGCTCAACGATGAGCTGTTCCTGCACCGGAGCGTCGATCTCCTCGCGCTCGGGAGCGCGCAACACCTTGCCGGTGAGGTTGTCGTGGTCGGCCAGCAGCCACGGGGTCACCGACGACGTAAGGTCGGTGGCGGCACGCACGACCTCGACGGCCTTGCTGTTGGGCCGCACGGCCACGATGTCGTCGGCCCGAACCTGGTACGACGGGACGTCGACCTTCCTGCCGTTGACCAGGAAATGCGCGTGGCGCACGAGCTGACGCGCCTGGCGACGTGAAGCACCGAAGCCGAGGCGATACACGACATTGTCGAGCCTCATCTCGAGGAGACACAGCAGGTTCTCGCCGGTGACACCCTGCTTGCGACTCGCTACTTCATAGTAGTGGTGGAATTGCTTCTCGAGGAGCTGATAATAGCGGCGCGCCTTCTGCTTCTCGCGAAGCTGCAGCAGGTACTCGGACTGCTTGATGCGTCCGCGACCATGCTCTCCCGGCGGGTAGGTGCGTCGCTCGACACCGCACTTGTCGGTGAGACAACGCTCACCCTTGAGGAAGAGCTTCTCGCCCTCCCGGCGGCACTGTTTACACTGCGCTGATGTGTCTCTCGCCACGTGGACCTTCCTAGACCCGGCGACGCTTACGCGGGCGGCAGCCGTTGTGCGGCACCGGCGTCACGTCTTTGACGCTGATGATCTCGAGGCCGGCGGCCTGGAGCGAACGGACCGCGGTCTCGCGACCTGAGCCCGGCCCACGCACGAAGACCTCGACCTTCTGCAGGCCGTGCTCCATGCCCTTCTTGGCACAGGACTCGGCTGTGACCTGCGCGGCGAAGGGCGTACTCTTGCGCGAGCCCTTGAAGCCGACGGATCCGGCGCTCTCCCACGCCAGCACGTTTCCCTCTTTGTCGGTAAGCGTCACCAGTGTGTTGTTGAACGACGTCTTGATGTGCGCCTGACCGACGGCGATGTTCTTGCGCACCTTGCGGCGCTGACGTCCTTTGGCTCTCTGAGGCTTGGCCACTCTGCTCTACTCCTCCGGCTGCTCTCGCGGCTACTTCTTGCGCTTGCCGCCGACCGTCTTCTTGGGACCCTTACGCGAACGCGCGTTGGTGCGTGTGCGCTGCCCGTTCACCGGCATGCCACGACGGTGGCGAATGCCCCGGTAACAGCCGATGTCCATGAGTCGCTTGATGTTCTGCGAGCGCTCGCGCCGCAGGTCGCCTTCGACCGTGACCTCGCGGTCGATGGCTTCACGCAGCCGCACGATCTCCTCTTCGGTGAGGTCGCGGACCTTGGTATTGGGATCGATGCCGACGATGACGAGAACCTTGTTGGAGGTCGACCGCCCGATGCCGTAGATATACGTGAGCCCGATCTCGACCCGCTTCTGCGGCGGGATGTTGACGCCAGCGATTCGTGCCATGCGGACTTACCCTTGCCTTTGACGATGCCGCGGGTTGGTGCAGATGACCTGGACCGTGCCGTGACGGCGGATGACCTTGCACTTCTCGCAGATCGGCTTAACTGATGCTCGTACCTTCATCGCTGATCCTCGCTCCAGCGCGCAGCTAGCCGACGGCCTCCGCGCACCTTCTCCGGGCGACTTGTGGCAGCCGCTACTTGAACCGGTATGTGATCCTGCCCCTACTGAGGTCGTAGGGCGACAGCTCCACCTTGACCCTGTCACCGGGCAAGATGCGGATGTAGTTCATGCGCATCTTGCCGGAGATGTGGGCGAGCACTTCATGGTTGTTATCTAGATGCACCCGGAACATGGTGTTGGGTAGCGCCTCGACAACCTCGCCCTCGATCTCGATGGCCTCTTCTTTGTTCGCCATACTCCCTACTCGTCGACAGACAGCGGCCTGACATACTACCACAAACGGCTTAGGCAGCAAAACATGCCGCGGTGTGCGGCGCGCCGGCCGCTGTAGTTGCGCCTCGCGCCCCGCGGTGAGCGCCGCAGATGCGCCATGGTGCGGGCATCGCGGCGACTCTCTGCGCTACGCCATCGCGCTGCTCTCCGAGCGGCGGCGCGTCAGCACGCGCGGCTCCTTCTTGCCCACCGCCACCGTATGCTCGAAGTGCGCCGACAGCGAACCGTCCGAGGTGGAGATGCTCCACCCGTCGGCCGCGACATATACCTCGTGCGCGCCCGCGTTTACCATGGGCTCGATGGCGAACACCATGCCCTCCTCGAGGCGCGGTCCGCGCCCGGCATCTCCGTAGTTGGGAATCTGTGGGTCTTCGTGCATCTCGTGCCCCACGCCGTGCCCCACGAGCGAGCGCACCACGCTGAACCCGGCGGCCTCGACGACCTCCTGCACGGCGTGTGACACATCACCCAGTCGCCGTCCTTCATGACACTCGGCGAGGCCCGCCTCCAGTGACTCGGCGGTGACCTCGAGGAGACGGAGGGCCTCGGCGTCGACGGCGCCCATGGGCAAGGTGATGGCCGAGTCGGCCACGTAGCCCGCCAGCGTCACGCCCACGTCGAGGCTCATCACGTCGCCCGCGGCGATGCGGTACTCCCCCGGGATGCCGTGCACCACCATATCGTTCGGCGAAGCGCAGATGGAGCCCGGAAAACCCCGGTAGCCGAGGAACGTGGGCACCCCGCCATGCTCGCGGATGAAGCTCTCGGCGAGACGGTCGAGCACGGCGGTGGTGACACCCGGCCGTGCCGCCGCGCCCAGCATGTCGAGGCAATCCGCGAGTATCCTGCCCGCGGCGCGGATCTTCTCTACCTCGGCTGCCGATTTGCGAACGATCACGCCGTGTCAGGACTCCTCGAGGAGCCGCTCTACCTGAGCGAAGACCTCATCGGGCACCTTGCCGCCGCCGTGCACGGTCTTGAGGACTCCGTGGGCATCGTAGTACCCCACGAGAGGCGCGGTCTGCTCGCTGTACACGTGAAGACGGTTGCGTACCGTCGTCTCGCTGTCGTCACTGCGCTGGTAGAGCTCGGACCCGCACACGTCGCAGACGCCCTCTTGACGGGGTGGGTCGAAGACCACGTGATAACCCTTGCCGCAGCCTCTGCACAGGCGGCGTCCGGCAAGGCGTTCGACCAGCTCCTCTTCGGGAACCGCGATGAGGATCACGAGGCTCACGCGGCGACCGGCCTCGGCGAGCATGGCGTCGAGCCGCTCCGCCTGCTCGAGGGTGCGGGGAAAGCCGTCCAGCAGGAAGCCCTGCTGCGCGTCGGCCTCGGCCAGACGCTCGTGCACGACGCCGATGACCACCTCGTCGGGCACCAGGGCGCCCGCCTCCATGAACTTCTTCGCCGCCGCGCCCATCTCGGTGCCCTGGGCCACGGCCGCGCGCAGCATCTCGCCGGTGGAGATGTGCGACAGCCCGAAGGCCGCCACGATGCGCTCGGCCTGCGTGCCCTTGCCGGCGCCCGGGGCGCCCAGCAGTATCACGTTGCGCTGTGCGGTGACGGTCATCAGGCCCCTACTTGAGAAAACCTTCGTAGTGGCGCATCAGAAGCTGAGCCTCCATCTGGCGCATGGTGTCGAGCGCCACGCCGACCACGATGAGCAACGACGTGCCGCCGAAGTTGAACGGTGCACTGATGGGCGGGCGCTCCAGCAGCCACGGCAGCACGGCGAGCGCCGCGAGGAAGAGCGCGCCGGGCAGAGTGAGCCTCGTCAGGATGCGATCGAGGTACTCAGCCGTGGGGCGCCCCGGCCGTACGCCGGGCACGAACCCGCCGTACTTCTTGAGGTTGTCGGCCTGGTCGATGGGGTTGAACGTGACCGCCGTGTAGAAATACGTGAACACGATGATGAGCAAAGCCTCGAGCAGGATAAAGAGGAAGGTGCTGGGTCCGAGAGTGTTTTGCAGCCAGCCGGCGATGCCGCCCTTGCCCAGGTACTGGGCGAAGGTCGGGATGATCATCATCATCGAGGCGGCGAAGATCACCGGGATGACGCCCGCCATGTTGACCTTGAGTGGGATAAAGGTGCTCGTGCCACCCATCATGCGCCGCCCCACCACACGCTTCGCGTACTGCACCGGCACGCGGCGCTCGCCGGTGGTGATCCAGATCACGCCGACGATGACCGCCAGGGCGATGATCAGAAACAGGATGATCGTGACCGAGCTCAGGGTGATCAACTTGGAGGCACCTCCCGGAATGCGGGACACGATGCTGATGAAGATGATGATGCTCATGCCGTTGCCGATGCCGCGGGCCGTGATGAGCTCGCCGAGCCACATGACCACCACCGCACCGCACACGAAGCTGAAGAGGATGAGGAGCGCCCGCCACCAGTTGAGATCGGGCAGCGCACCCTGGCTGCGGAACAGGACGATATAGCCCACCGACTGTACCGTCGACAGACCGACCGTGAGCCAGCGCGTGTACTTGGTGATCTCTTTCTGGCCTTGCTCGCCCTCTTTGGCCAGCTCCTCGAACTTGGGAATGACCACGGTAAGAAGTTGCATGATGATGGACGCCGTGATGTACGGCATGATGCCCAGGGCGAACAGCGCCACGCGCGACAATGCGCCGCCCGAGAACAGGTCGAGGAAGCCGACCACCCCGCTGCCGCCGGTGGCGAAGAAGTTCTGCAGGGCGGCGAGATTGACGCCGGGCACCGGCACGTGAGCCCCGAAGCGGTAGATCGCGATCATCGCCGCCGTGAAGAGGACCTTCGAACGAAGGTCCGGGATCTTCCAGGCATTGACGAGCGACTGCCAGAGCTTGTTGTTCACAGCCGCGCTCCTCCCGCGCCCGTTAGAGAAGCTCGGCTTTGCCGCCGGCCGCCTCGATCTTGTCGACGGCGCTGCGGGAGTACATGTGCATATGCACCACAAGGGCCACGCCGAGCTCGCCGCCCCCGAGGATCTTGATCGGCGTGCGCGTGTTCTTCACGATGCCTTTGGCGACCAGCGCCTCGGGCGTAACCGCGTCGCCGGCCGCGAACGCCTGCGCCAGGCGGCCGACATTGACCGGCACGGCGTACGTGCGAAACGGCCCGATAGGCATGCTCTTCTTCATGTGCGGGCCGCGCAGCTTGCCGAGACGCATGTAGAGCGGCATCTGGCCGCCCTCATAGCCCGGCCGCACGCCGCCGCCGGAGCGCGCGTTGTACCCCTTGTGGCCCTTGCCGGCCGTCTTGCCCTGACCGGTGCCCTTGCCACGTCCCAGCCGCTTGGTGTTCTTGGTCGAGCCCGCATTCGGGCGCAGGTTGTGCAGTCCTAGTTCAGCCATGTCACGACTTCTTCGTTGCCGGGCGTACCTCGACGAGGAACGCAACCTTATTCACCATGCCGCGGATAACAGGATTGTCTTCCTGCACCACGGTGTGGCCGATGCGCTTGAGGCCGAGCGCGCGAAGCGTGCCGCGGTGCTTGGGAAGGCGCCCGATGGCGCTCTTCACCTGAGTGATCTCGAGATGCTCAGCCATGCCGCTCAGGCCTCCCCGGCCGCCGGGGTGGCCTCGCCCTCGTCACGCAGGTCGAGCCCCAGCACCTTGGCCACCGAGATGCCGCGCAGACGCGCGACGCCCTCCGGTGTCTTCAGCGACTGCAGGCCGGCGACCGTAGCGCGCACCAAATTGATGGGGTTGGTGGTGCCCAACGACTTTGTGAGAATATCGCGCACGCCGGCGAGCTCCAGAACGGCGCGCACGCCCCCGGCGGCGATCACGCCGGTACCGGGAGCGGCCGGTTTGAGCAGCACGCGCGCGGCGCCGAAGCGGCCGATCACCTCATGGGTCGTCGTGGTGCTGTTGTAACGCGGCACCAGGAACACGTTCTTCTTGGCGTCCTCGATGGCCTTCTGGATCGCCAGCGGCACCTCGCGTGCCTTGCCGTAACCGGCGCCGACGTGCCCGTTCTCGTCGCCGACGACGACCAAAGCCGTGAAGGAGAACCGCCGGCCGCCCTTGACGACCTTGGCGACGCGGTTGATATCGACGACGCGCTCCTTGAGCTCGTTGCCTTCGCTGAATGATCCTCTAGCCACGGGGTCCCTTATCTCCTTGTTAGAAAACCAGGCCGCCCTCGCGGGCGCCCTCGGCGAGAGCCTTCACACGGCCGTGATACAAGTAGCCCGACCGGTCGAAGACGACCCTTTCGATGCCTTTGTCCTTGGCCCGCTGCGCGAGCAGCTCGCCCACCTTCTTGGCGGTCTCGGATTTGTTGAGCTTGGCGCCCTCGAGCTCGGCAGAACGCGCCGCCACCAGCGTGATGGCGGCGCTATCGTCGACGAGCTGGGCGTAGATCGCCTTGTTGGAGCGAAACACCGACACGCGGGGGCGCTCGGGTGTGCCCTCCAGGCGCCCGCGGATGCGCCTCTTGCGCCGTGCGCGAGCTTCTCTGATGCTGAGTGCGCTCATCTTCTGGACGTTCCTCTTCTCTCAGGCAGCCTAGGCGCGCTTGCCGACCTTGCGCTGCACGTACTCTCCGGCGTACCGGATGCCCTTGCCCTTATAGGGCTCGGGTGGGCGGATGGAGCGCACCTTGGCGGCTACCTCACCGACGACCTGCTTGTCGATGCCGCGCACGATCACGACGGTGGCCTGCGGCGTCTCGAAGGCGACATGTTCCGGCGGTTCGATGACCACCGGATGACTATAGCCGACCAGCAGCTCGAGAGCCTCGCCCTTAACACTGGCGCGGTAGCCCACACCGACGATCTCGAGTCGCTTCTCGAACCCGTCGGTGACGCCGGTCACCATGTTGGCGAGCAGCGTGCGCGTGAGGCCGTGCAGCGACCTGTGCTGACCGCTGTTAGTGGGCCTCTTCACCTGGATCACACCCTCGCTGACCTCGACCTGCATCTCGCGAGGTACTCGCTGCGTGAGCTCGCCCTTGGGCCCCTTCACCGTCACCACGGCGTTGTCGTAGACGAACTCGACGCCGGCGGGCAGTGGAATGGGAGCTTTACCGATCCGCGACATATGCCGTCCTCACCAGATGAAGCAGATCACCTCGCCACCCAGGCCCAGCTTACGCGCTTCCGCGCTGGTCACGAGCCCGCGTGACGTGGAGATGATCGCAGTGCCGAGGCCGCCGAGCACCTTGGGCAACGACTCCTTCTTGGCGTACACACGACGCCCAGGCTTGGAGACGCGCTTGATGCCCGAGATGACCCGTTCCCGGTTCTTGCCGTACTTGAGCTCGACGAGGAGGACCTCACCGTGCTCGCCTTGCTTGGTCTGATACCCCACGACGTAGCCTTGCTCGGTCATGAGCTTGGCGATCTCGACCTTCATCCTCGACGACGGAATCTCGACCGTCGTGTGACGAGCCGTGCTGCCATTGCGGATGCGCGTGAGCATGTCGGCGATAGGGTCTGTCATGGACATGGTCTCGCCTCCTTACCAGCTCGACTTGGTCAGGCCGGGAATGACGCCCTGGTGCGCGACCTCGCGCAGGCAGATGCGGCAGATCCCGAACTTGCGGTAGTACGCGCGCGGGCGGCCACACCTGGCGCAACGGTTGTACTCCCGCGTCTTGTAGCGCTGCTTGCGCCCGGCCTTCACCACGAGGGATGTCTTAGCCATGCTTCAGATGCTCCTAGTTCGACCGGAACGGCATGCCCAGCTTGGCCAGCAGGGCACGCCCTTCTTCGTCCGTCTTAGCGGTGGTCGTGATCACGATGTTGAGTCCGCGGAACTGCTCGACCGAGTCATAGTCGATCTCCGGGAAGATGGTCTGCTCACGGACGCCCATGGCGAAGTTGCCGCGCCCGTCGAACTGGTCCGGCGAGATGCCGCGAAAGTCGCGGATGCGCGGCAGCGCGATAGAGACGAGGCGGTCGATCATCTCGTACATGCGCGCGCCGCGCAGCGTTACACGGCAGCCGATAGACATGCCCTCGCGCAGCTTGAAGCTGGCGATGGATTTGCGGGCCTTGGTGATGGCCGGACGCTGGCCGGCGATGAGCGCCATCTCTTCAACGGCGTCGTCGAGCAACTTGGCGTTGGTCTTGGCCTCGCCGACACCCATGTTGAGGGTGACCTTGGTGACGCGAGGGACTTCCATCACGTTGCGGTAGCCGAACTCGTCTTTGAGCTGCGGCACGATCTCTTTGAAGTACTTGTCTTTGAGCCTGGCCATGGCCATCACGCCTTGTCGATGTCTTTGCCGCAGGCTTCGCGGCGACACTTGCGGACCTTGCCGCCACCCTCGAGCAGCCGGAAGCCGACACGAGTGGGCTCGCCACAGGCGGGGCACACGAGCATGACGTTGGAAGCGTCGATGGGCGCCTCTTGCTCGATCACACCGCCCTGCGGGTTCTTCTTCGGATTGGGCTTGGTGTGCCGCTTGACGATGTTCAGGTGCTCGAGCACCACGCGGCCCTTCTCCGTGTCAACGCGCAGTACCTTGCCGGTCTTGCCGGTTTCCTTGCCGCTCACGACCTTGACCTGGTCGCCCTTGCGGATCTTCAGCTTGCTCATCACAACACCTCAGGGGCGAGCGACACGATCTTCATGAAGTTTCTCTCGCGCAGCTCGCGGGCCACGGGCCCGAAGATGCGGGTCCCGCGCGGGTTGTTCTGGTTGTCGATCAGCACGGCCGCATTCTCGTCGAACGCTATGTAGGTGCCGTCTCTGCGACCGAACTCCTTCTTGGTACGCACCACAACGGCACGCACGACATCGCCCTTCTTGACGCTGCCGCCGGGCGTCGCGACCTTCACGGTACCGACGATGATGTCGCCCACCGTGGCGTAGCGCCGCCGGGAGCCGCCGCGGATCCGGATACAGAGGATCTCGCGCGCGCCCGTGTTGTCGGCAACTCGTAGTCTCGACTCAACCTGGATCATGTGTTTCCTCTGTCGGCTCTCTTACTTAGCTTTCTCGAGGACCTCGAGCAGCCGCCAACGCTTGGTGGCGCTCAGCGGACGCGCCTCGACGACGCGCACGAGATCGCCGACACCGGCCGCATTGCTCTCGTCGTGCACGTGGAGCTTGCTCGAGCGGCGCACAACCTTGCCGTACCGCTCGTGCTTCTGCGCCACGTCGATGCGCACCACGATGGTCTTGTCCATGGCGTCGCTGACCACGATGCCGCGGCGTTCCTTGCGACCAGGAATCTTCTCCGGAGCCTTGCGGTCCGCCTTGGCCCTTGCCTTGGCGGCCGAGACCTTCTTGACTGGCTGGGCGGTCTCGGCGGCCTTCTTGGTCGCGGTCTTCTTGACGGCGGTGCTCTTGGCCGCCGCCTTCTTGGCGGCCGGCTTGCGCGCGGCCGACTGCTTGGCGGCGGGCTTGCCGCCATCGGTCTTCTTCGTCGTCGCCATCAGGCTTCACCACCGGCTGCCTTGCGAACACGCTCGCGTTCCGACTGCATGGTGAGCAGCCGGGCGATCTCGCGGCGCGTCGCGTTCAACTTGTGCGGGTTGTCGAGCTGTCCGGTAGCGTGCTGGAAGCGCAGGTTGAAGAGTTCCTTGCGCGTGTCCTTGAGGCGCACGACCAGCTCGTCGTCAGAGAGCTCGCGGAGCTTGCTAGCCTTCAAAGAGACTGCCCTCCCTGGTCACGAACTTGCACTTCACCGGAAGTTTGTGGGCGGCCAGACGCATGGCCTCGCGCGCCACGGGCTCGCTGACCCCGGCAAGCTCGAACATGACCTTGCCGGGCTTCACGACGGCCACCCACGACTCGGGCGAACCTTTGCCGCCGCCCATGCGGGTCTCCGCGGCCTTGCGTGTGATCGGCTTGTGCGGGAACACGTTGATCCACACCTTGCCGCCACGCTTCATGTAGCGCGTCATGGCGACACGAGCGGCCTCGATCTGACGGTTGGTCACCCAGCCGCAGTCCATGGCCTTGAGCCCGAACTGACCGAACTCCACGGTGGAGCCGCCCTTGGCCGTGCCGGCCATGCGGCCGCGCTGTTGCTTCCTATGCTTGACTCTCTTCGGCAGGAGCATCGTCTACGTCCTCTCTACCGTCAGCTACTCTGCTCGGTGCCAGGCCCGGCCGGCTTGTCCGGCTTGGCCGCGGGCTTGGGCGCGCCGGGAGCCGGCGCACTCTTGCGCTCCGGTGCCCGCCGTCCCATGGGCGCACTCGGCCCGGTAGGGCCTGGGCGACCCTGTTGACGTCCGCCGGGGCCCGGACGGCCACCGCCGCCGGGACGACCGCCGCCACCCGGACGACCGCCGGGGCCACCGGGGCCACCGGGACGACCGCCGCCCTCGCGGCGCGGGCCACGACGGTCGCGACCACGATCGTCGCGACGCTGCTCGTCGCGCTCCTGGCGCGCCTTGGCCTCGTCCATGGGGTAGCCCTCGGGCAGGATCTCGCCCTTGTTGATCCACACCTTCACGCCGATGCGCCCGAACGTGGTGCGCGCCTCGCGGAAGCCGTAATCGATGTCGGCGCGCAGTGTGTGCAGAGGCACGCGGCCCTCGCTGTAGTGCTCGTTGCGCGCCATCTCGGCGCCACCCAGGCGGCCGCCACAACGCACGCGCATGCCGGCGGCGCCCGAGCGCATGGCGCTGGTCAGCGCCCGCTTCATGGCGCGCCGGAAGCTCACGCGGTTCTCGAGCTGCTCGGCGATAGACTGAGCCACCAGTACGGCGTCGAGCTCCGGACGCTTCACCTCGACGATGTTCACCTGCACGTTCTTCTTGGTCATGCCGTGCACGTCTTTGCGCAGCGCATCGACCTCGGAGCCGCTCTTGCCGATGACGATGCCCGGCCGCGCCGTGTGGATGTCGATGGTCACGTTGTTCTGGTCTTTGCGGATGAGGATCCGCGACAGCCCCGCGTGAGACAGCTTGCGCAGGATGTGCGTGCGCACCAGCTCGTCTTCGGCCAGGTACTGCTTGAACTCTTTCTCCGTATACCAGTGGGACTTCCAGTCGTGGATGATACCGACACGGAAGCCGCCTGGATGCACCTTCTGGCCCACTAGGAACGGACCTCCCTCTGCTCGACCGCGATAGTGATGTGGCTGCTGCGCTTGCGGATGCGGTTCACACGGCCCATGGCCCGGAACTGCCACCGCTTGAGGGTGGGACCCTCATCGACGCGAGCCTCCTTCACGAACAGATCGTCGGCCGAGAGAGCGTTGTTGTTCTCGGCGTTGGCGACCGCTGAGTTCAGGACCCTGGCGACCACGCGTGCGGCATTGCGATTGGCGAAGAACAGCGTGCTGCGCGCCTCGACGACCGACTTTCCGCGGATGAGGTCGACGACCTCACGCGCTTTGCGCGGCGCCACGCGCACGTACTTCGCTTGTGCCCTTACTGCCATGACCCTTTACCTTCTGGCCGAGCGGTCGCCCTTGATATGACCGCGGAACGTGCGGGTGAGCGCGAACTCGCCCAGCTTGTGACCGACCATCGATTCGCTGATGAAGATGGGCACGTGCTTGCGCCCGTCGTGGACCGCGATCGTGTGGCCGACCATGTCGGGAAACACCGTGGAGGCCCGAGACCACGTCTTGATCATCTTCTTCTGGCCGGCGGCGTTCATCTGCTCGATACGCCTGAGGAGACGCTCGTCGACGAACGGACCCTTCTTTGCTGAACGGCTCAACGGGTGCCTCCTGCCTTACCCGCGCTTGCCGCGCTTGCGGCCGCGGATGATGAACTTGTCGGACGGCTTGTGATTGGCACGCGTGCGATACCCGAGAGTGGGGACGCCCCACGGGGTGACCGGATGCCGGCCCGCCGTGGTCTTGCCTTCGCCGCCGCCGTGCGGGTGGTCGACAGGGTTCATCGCGGTGCCACGCACCGTGGGACGCACGCCGCGCCAGCGCGTGCGGCCAGCCTTGCCGCCGTCGATGTTGGAGTGGTCGGAGTTGCCGATCTCGCCCACGGTGGCACGACAGGCGAGACGGATGCGGCGCAGCTCGCCAGAAGGCAGGCGCACAACGCCGTAGCCCCTCTCTTTGGCCTGAAGCTGAGCGCTCGTGCCGGCGCTGCGCACCAGCTGCCCGCCGCGTCCCGGCTGAAGCTCGATGTTGTGGATGGTGGTACCAGACGGGATGTTCTCGAGCGGCAGCGCGTTGCCGGGCTTGATGTCGGCGGCGGGGCCAGACTCGACCCGGTCGGCGACCTTGAGCCCCTGCGGCGCGAGGATGTAGCGCTTCTCACCGTCGGCGTAGTGCAGCAGAGCGATGCGCGCCGAGCGGTTGGGGTCGTACTCGATCTGTGCAACCTTGGCCGGCACGCCGTCTTTGTCACGCTTGAAGTCGATGATGCGGTAGCGCCGCTTGTGGCCGCCGCCTTGATGACGAGTAGTGATGCGCCCGTAGCTGTTGCGGCCGCCGTTCTTCTTGAGCGGCGCGAGCAGCGCGCGCTCCGGCTCGCTGCGAGTGATGTCCTCGAACGTGTCGACCGTCATGAAGCGACGGCCAGGCGAGGTCGGCTTGAATCTCTTGATGCCCATTACCTGCCCTCGAAGAATTCGATCTTGTCGCCGGGGGCAAGCTGCACGACGGCCTTCTTCCAGGCCGCGGTGCGCCCGCGCGAGACGCCGCGGCGCTTGGGCTTCGGCCGCACGTTCGCGGTGCAGACGGAGATGACGGTCACGTTGAAGAGCTGAGCGATCGCCTGGGCGATCATCGTCTTGTGCGCGTCCGGGTGCACCTGGAAGGTGTACCGGCTATGGTCGATCTGCGCGTAGCTCTTCTCCGAGATGATGGGCTTGATGATGATTTTCTCTGCTTCTACCATGCCTTACGCCTCGTTCAGGGCGACGAACGCCTTCTCGGTGAGGACCAGCGAGCGCGCGCGAAGCACCTGCTCGGTAGAGAGCGCCCCCACCTCCGATGACTCCGCGTAGGAGAGGTTGCGCACCGACTTGCTGACACTCGGCTCGTCGTGCGTGACCACCAGCACCGGCGCCGCGATATCGAGATTCACGAGGAACTCGTTCATGAGGGCCGTGCTGGGCTCGTTGATGGCAAGGCCGGCGGCGACGTACACGTTGCCGTTCTCGGCGCGGTTACTGAGCGCCATGGCCAGCGCCTTGCGCACAACCTTGCGGTTGACCTTGATCTCGTAGCTACGCGGCTTGGGGCCGAACGTGACGCCGCCTCCGGTGCGCAGCGGCGACTTGACGCTCCCGGAGCGCGCGCGGCCGGTACCCTTCTGCCGGTAGAGCTTCGCCGTGGAGCCGGAGACCTCGCCGCGCGTCTTGGTAGACGACGTGCCGCGGCGTCGCGCCGCTTGCTCGGCACGCACCACCAGATGCAGCGTGTTCACATCGGCCGGCACGGCGAAGAGCTTCTCGTTGAGGGTGCGTGTCTCGAGCTCCTTGCCGGCGGCGTCGACCACCGTGGCCACGCCGACCGTGCCGTGGCGCAGCTCGGCGGCGGCTTTCTTCTCGACCTTCACCTTGGCCGGGCGCTCGCGAGGCGGCTGCGGCACGGGCGACGCGGCGGCCCTGGCGGCCGCCTTCCTGGCGGACGGTTTAGCCGCAGCCGGCCTTTTGGCGGCCGGCGCGGCAGCCCTCTTGGCGGCGGTCGGCTTCTCGGCGGGCTTCTTGGCGGCAGACGTCTTCGTGACGCCCTCAGAGGCCGCCGCGGGCTTGGCAGCCCCCGCCTTGGCCGCGGAAGAAGGCTTAGCTTTGGGCTCGGCCTTGGCGACCGGCTTCTTGGCGGGCGGCTTGCGGGACGCCGGCTTCTCGGCGGCAGACTGCCCGGCGGCGGCCTTCTTGGCGGCGGCCTTGGGCTCGGCCTTGGCGACCGGCTTCTTGGCGGCCGGCCTCTTGGCCTCGGCTTTCGCGGGCGTGGCGTCGGTCTCGACCTCTGGAGTCTGATTCTTCTCGTCGGGGCTCACGACTACCTACCCTTGATGACGACGACGGAGTTCTTGGCGCCGGGCACGGAACCCTTGATGAGCAGCAAGTTGTTCTCGACGTCACGGCGCACGATGGTGAGCCCCTGCTGGGTGACGCGCTGCGCCCCCATGTGCCCACTCATGCGCATGCCCTTGAACACCCGCGCCGGATACGCGCTGGCGCCAATGGACCCCGGCGCACGGACGTTGTGCGAACCGTGAGTCTCGGGGCCGCGGCCGAAGTTGTGCCTCTTGACGGTGCCCTGGAAGCCCTTGCCCTTGCTGGTGCCGGCCACGGTGACGGCCTGGCCATCCGCGAAGGCCTCGACGGTGACGGTATCGCCGATCTTGAGGTCGCCGGCGCCGTCGAACTCGACGAGGTGCCGCATGCCGTGCTTCACACCCGCCTTCTTCAGGTGGCCGAGCTCCGGCTTGCTGATGTGCTTGTCTTTGCACTCCTCGAAGGCGAGCTGAACGGCCTCATAGCCGTCGCGCTCACGGGTGCGGATCTGCGTCACGGGGCACGGGCCGGCCTGCACGACGGTGACGGCCACCACGTTGCCGTCGTCGTCGAACAGCTGGGTCATGCCTACCTTCTTGCCGATGATGCCTGTCATATCTTCTCTACAGCTTGATCTCGATGTGAACACCGGCCGGCAGATCGAGGCGCATCAGCTGGTCGACGGTCTTGGGCGTCGGCTGATGGATGTCGATGAGCCGCTTGTGCGTGCGGATCTCGAAGTGCTCGCGCGAGTCCTTATCTTTGAACGGGCTCTTGATCACGCAGTACACGTTCTTCTCTGTGGGAAGCGGCACGGGGCCAGAGATGGTCGCGCCACTGCGCTGCGCCGTTTCCACGATGGACTTGGCGCTGCGCTCGATCAGCTCGTGATCGTAAGACTTCAACCTGATGCGTATCTTCTGCTGAGCCACTCTAGCCTTCTCTGTCCTGTTCACGTGGCCGGGCGTGTCGCTCGCGCGGACGCGCCGTTACGCGCGCCACCCGATGTACGTCTTGGTCCTATTCGATGATTTTGGTGATGGCGCCGGCACCTACCGTACGGCCGCCTTCACGGATAGCGAAACGCAGGCCTTCGTCCATGGCGATAGGCGTGATGAGCTTGACTTCCATCACGGTGTTGTCGCCTGGCATGACCATCTCGACGCCCTCTTCGAGGGTGATGACGCCGGTTACGTCAGTGGTGCGGAAATAGAACTGTGGGCGATAGCCGTTGAAGAACGGCGTGTGACGACCACCTTCGTCCTTGGACAGCACGTACACCTGGGTGAGGAAATGCGTGTGAGGCGTGATGCTGCCGGGCTTGGCGCAGACCATGCCGCGCTCGACCTCTTCGCGCTTGGTGCCGCGCAGCAGGATGCCGATGTTGTCGCCGGCGCGGCCCTCGTCGAGCAGCTTGCGGAACATCTCGACGCCAGTGACGGTGGTCTTCATGGGCTTGTCGCGGAAGCCGACGATCTCGATCTCCTCGCCGACCTTGACGACGCCGCGCTCTACACGACCGGTCGCCACGGTGCCGCGGCCGGTGATGGTGAACACATCCTCGACCGGCATGAGGAAGGGCTTGTCGATGTCGCGCTCGGGCTCGGGCAGATAGGTGTCGAGCGCGTTGGTGAGCTCGAGGATGCTGCTGCACCACTGGCAGTCGTCTTTGCCGCAACCGCACTCGAGAGCCTTGAGGGCCGAACCCTTGATCACGGGGATGTCGTCGCCCGGGAACTCGTACTCGCTGAGCAGCTCGCGGACCTCCATCTCGACCAGCTCGATGAGCTCGGGGTCGTCGACGAGGTCGACCTTATTCATGTACACGATGATGTTCGGCACGTTGACCTGATGGGCGAGCAGGATGTGCTCACGCGTCTGTGGCATGGGACCGTCGTCGGCACCGACCACGAGGATGGCGGCATCCATCTGGGCGGCGCCGGTGATCATGTTCTTGATGTAGTCGGCGTGGCCGGGGCAGTCGACGTGGGCGTAGTGGCGCTTCTCGGTCTCGTACTCGACGTGAGCGGTCGCGATGGTGATGCCGCGCTCGCGCTCTTCGGGCGCCTTGTCGATCATGTCGAATGCGGTGAACTGGGTGTTCCCCACCCCGCGGTTATGCAGCACCAGCGTGATCGCAGCGGTGAGCGTAGTCTTGCCATGGTCGACATGCCCGATAGTGCCGACGTTCATGTGCGGCTTGCTGCGGTCAAACTTCTGCTTGGCCATGTCTGCTACTCCTTTTCCCGAAACCCGGAGGTTGAGGTCACACAGAAAGCGGCACGGCTGCCTGCCGTACCAAAGGTCGGCAGTATACACGAATCCGACCGGCTTGGGCAAATAGCTGCGGCGTTTGCCCGGCTCATGCGCCGCGCACCTTGGCGACGATCTCGGAGGCGATCGACGCGGGAACCTCGGCGTAATGTCTGAACTGCATGGTGTAGGTCGCACGGCCCTGCGTGGTAGACCGCACATCGGTAGCGTACCCGAACATGGTGGAGAGCGGTACCGTGGCCGTGATCACCTGAGCGTTCCCGCGTGGCTCCATGCCGTCAATGTGACCGCGCCGGGAGTTGAGGTCGCCCATAACATCGCCCATAAACTCGGACGGCGTGACGACCTCGACGGCCATCATGGGTTCGAGGAGCACGGGCTTGGCCTTCTGGGCGGCGTTCTTGAACGCCAGCGAGCCGGCGATCTTGAAGGCCATATCGGATGAGTCGACTTCGTGAAAGCTGCCGTCGATGAGCGCCACCTTGATGTCGACCACAGGGTACCCGGCGAGCACACCGGTGCTCATGGCCTCCTGGATGCCGTCGTCGACCGACGGGATGTAGTCGCGCGGGATGACGCCGCCCTGGATGCGGCTCTCGAACTCGTAGCCGCCACCGGGCTCGTTGGGCTGCATCTCGATGACCACGTGGCCGTACTGACCGCGACCGCCGCTCTGGCGCACGAAGCGGCCCTCGACCTTGTCGACCTTGTTGCGAATGGTCTCGCGATAGGCCACCTGGGGCTTGCCAACGTTGGCGCCGACGTTGAACTCGCGCACCAGGCGGTCGACGATGATCTCGAGGTGCAGCTCGCCCATGCCGGCGATGATCGTCTGCCCGGTCTCCTCGTCGGTGTGCACGCGGAACGTGGGATCTTCTTCCGAGAGGCGCTGCAGCGAGTTGCCCAGCTTCTCTTCGTCGGCCTTGGTCTTGGGCTCGATGGCCACGAAGATCACCGGCTCGGGGAACTCCATCGACTCGAGGATGATGGGCTTGCCGATCTCGCAGAGCGTCTCGCCGGTGGTCGTGTACTTGAGCCCCACGGCCGCGGCCAACTCGCCGGCGTAGATCTCGTCACGGTCTTCGCGATGGTTGGCGTGCATCTGAAGGATGCGGCTGATGCGCTCGCGCTTGTCTTTGCTCGCGTTGAGCACGTACGAGCCGGCCTTGAGCGTGCCGGAGTAGACCCGGAAGTACGTGAGCTTGCCCACGTACGGGTCGACGGCGACCTTGAAGGCGAGGGCCGAGAAGGGCGCCTCGTCGCTGGTGGAGCGCGTGGCCTCGTCGCCCTTGGGACTGACGCCGGTCACCGGCGGCACGTCGAGCGGCGACGGCAGGAACTCCACGATAGCGTCCATGAGCGGCTGCACGCCTTTGTTCTTGAACGCCGAGCCGCAGAGCACCGGCGTGATGCTGATGTCGAGCGTGGCCTGACGGATGACCTCGCGCATGTGCGCGGGTGTGATCTCGTGGCCCTCGAGATAGGTCTCCATGAGGAGGTCGTCGTGGTCGGCGATAGACTCGATGAGCTTGAGACGGTACTCGTCGGCCAGCGGTTGCAGATCTTCGGGGATGTCGGTGACCTCGAAAGCGGTGCCCAGCTCGTCTTGATAGACGATGGCGCGCATCTCGATGAGATCGATGATGCCGCGAAACTCGGACTCGCGGCCGATGGGAATCTGCAGAGCCACCGGATTGGCGCCGAGACGATCGACCATCATCTCGAGGCCGCGGAAGAAATCGGCACCGATGCGGTCCATCTTGTTGACGAAAGCGATGCGCGGGATACCGTACTTGTCGGCCTGCCGCCACACCGTTTCGGACTGCGGCTCCACGCCGCCCACCGAGCAGAATAGCGCGATGGCGCCGTCGAGCACGCGCAGGCTGCGCTCCACCTCCATGGTGAAGTCCACGTGCCCGGGTGTGTCTATGATGTTGATCTGAGTATCACGCCAGGCCACGGTGGTGGCCGCCGAGGTGATGGTGATGCCGCGCTCCTGCTCCTGTGCCATCCAGTCCATCACTGCGGCACCCTCATGGACCTCACCGATTTTGTGCGTTTTACCGGTATAGTACAAAATGCGCTCAGTGGTCGTGGTCTTGCCGGCGTCGATGTGCGCCATGATGCCGATGTTGCGCGTATGCTCGAGCGGGTAGTGTCGCATGGTCCTTATCGTGTTCCTTCCATGCGAAAGCCCCTCACCGACGAAGACCAGTGAGGGGCTTTCGGCGAATTACCAGCGGTAGTGCGCGAAAGCCTTGTTTGCCTGCGCCATGCGGAAGATGTCGTCCTTCTTCTTGAAGGCGCCACCCTGAGCGGCGAGCGCGTCGAGCATCTCGGCCGCCAGACGCTCGGCCATGACCTTCTCACGACGTGAGCGTGCGAAGCTGACCAGCCAGCGAATGGCGAGCGTGCGGGCGCGGCGACCGGGAACTTCGACCGGCACCTGATAGGTGGCGCCGCCGACGCGCCGGCTCTTGACCTCGAGGTGCGGCGTGAGTGCCTGCACGGCGTCTTGCATGACCTCGACGGGGTCGCGACCGGTCTTCTCGCGGACGATCTCGAGAGCGCCGTAGACGATCTGCTCGGCGTTGGACTTCTTGCCGTCGAGCAGCACCTTATTGATGACCTGGGTGACCAGCTTGCTGTTGTACACCGGATCGGGCAAGACTTCCCGGCGGGTGATGGTGCCTCTGCGCGGCATGACTTACCTCGTTCCCTTGCCCTTGGACCCGTAACGCGAGCGAGCCTTCTTGCGGTCGGCCACGCCGGCGGCGTCGAGCGTGCCGCGGATGATCTTGTAGCGCACACCCGGCAGGTCTTTGACGCGGCCACCGCGTACGAGCACCACCGAGTGCTCTTGCAGGTTATGGCCGATGCCGGGGATGTAGGTAGTGACTTCCATGCCGTTGGTGAGCCTGACACGGGCGACCTTGCGCAGGGCCGAGTTCGGCTTCTTGGGCGTCACGGTGTACACCCGCGTGCAGACGCCGCGCTTCTGCGGCGAGCCCTTCAGCGCCGGGGTCTTGGAACGCTGTATCTTGCTCTCACGCCCGTATCGGACGAGCTGGCTAATGGTTGTCATCTGACCTCTCTGGTCGGCCGCTTCAGACAGCAGTCGTGTAGTGTAGCGAAACAGGGCTGGGGCCGCAACACGATTATTCTCTGCGGCACCGGCCCTGCGCCTGTCTCTGACTTAGTCCGCCTCGCTGCTGGCACTGCGCGCCAGCGAGGCGCTCAATAGCACTCCGTGCACTGCGTGCCCTACGGGCATTAGTCCGCCTCGCTGCCGGGCACTGCGCGCCAGCGAGGCGCTCAATAGCACTCCGTGCACTGCGTGCCCTACGGGCATTAGTCCGCCTCGCTGCCTGGCACTGCGCGCCAGCGAGGCGCTCAATAGCACTCCGTGCACTGCGTGCCCTACGGGCATTAGTCCACGTCCTCCCCGGTGAGCCACGAGGAGGCGGCCGCGTCGCTGCTCATGAGACGGTCGGCCTCGGCCAGGGCCTCGGCCCTGCCCGCCGGGTAGATGTCGACGCCACGGTACTGGCGCAGGCCCGTGCCCGCCGGGATGAGCTTGCCGATGATGATGTTCTCCTTGAGACCGCGGAGGGTGTCGACCTTACCCTCGATGGCGGCGTCGGTGAGCACCTTGGTGGTCTCCTGGAAGGAGGCCGCCGAGAGGAAGCTCTCCACCGCCAGCGAGGCCTTGGTGATGCCCAGAATGAGCCCGCTCTTCTCCTCTTCGGCGGGCTCTCCGCCGTCTTCGATCACGCGCTCGTTCTCGGCCTTGAACACGTACCGGTCGACGAGCTGGCCGGGCAGGAACTGGGTGTCGCCGGCGGTCTCGATCTTCACCTTCTTCATCATCTGGCGGACGATGAGCTCGATGTGTTTGTCGTTGATCTCGACGCCCTGTGACCGATACACCTCCTGCACCTCGTTGACGAGGTAGCGCTGGGTGGCCGTGGCGCCGGCGTGCTTGAGGAGCTCGGCCGGGTATAGCGAGCCGGGGGTGAGCTGCGTGCCCTCTTCAACCCAGTCGCCGTCTTCGACCAGCACGTGCGTGCGGCGCGCGCCGATGACGTACTCCTTGGCCACACCCTCTTCAGGGGTGATGGTGACCTTGCAGCCGCGCTCGGTGTCTTCGATGTTCACGCGGCCCGACACCTCGGCGATGCGCGCCACGCCCTTGGGCTTGCGGGCCTCGAAGAGCTCGACCACACGCGGAAGGCCGTGCGTGATGTCGGCACCGGCGATGCCGCCGGTGTGGAAGGTGCGCATGGTGAGCTGCGTGCCGGGCTCGCCGATGGACTGTGCCGCGATGTGACCGACGGCGTCGCCGATCTCGGCCGGCACGTTGTTGGCCAAGGCGAAGCCGTAGCACTTCTGGCACACGCCGAGCGAGGAGTCGCACTTGAGCACGCTGCGCACCGGCACCATGGGGTCGGTCTGAGAGCTGCGCGCCAGCACTTCGAGGATCTGGTCGCGCGTCTCGGTGCTGATGTGCGTGTCACGGTCGAAGACCACTTCGCCGGTGCTCTCGTCGACGATGGGCGCGCCCAGGTGACGGCCCAGCAGGTTCTCGTTGGGCTCGTGGGTCCACATGGGCACCAGCTCCGCCGCGGCACGGCCCCTCTTGACCTTGACCTTGGCGTTAGGAAGGCTCGAGTACACCTCGCGCAACAGGCCGATCTGAGCGGGACCGATGGCCTCGCCCTTCTTGAGCACTACGCGATCGCTACGCGGTCGAGTGACGTCTTCGGCCAGCGTGCTGCCCTCGAGCTGCGGGTTCTCTTCACGGCGGCGCGACCACGGCGACATGGGCACCCACTCCTTGGTGCCGCAGTCTTCCTCGCTGACGGTGACGTCCTGGCACACGTCGACCAGGCGTCGCGTGAGATAGCCCGAGTCGGCGGTACGCAAGGCGGTGTCGGCCAGGCCCTTGCGGGCGCCGTGGGTGCTGATGAAGAACTCGAGCACCGAGAGGCCCTCGATGAAGCTCGACTTCACCGGCTGCTCCACGATCTCGCCCTTCGGGTTGCTCATCTGACCGCGCCAGCCGGCAAGCTGGCGGATCTGCTTGATGTCGCCGCGGGCCCCGGAGGTGGCCATCATGTAGATCGGGTTGAGAGGCTTGAAGTTGGCCTTGGTGGCCGCCGTGATCTGCACGTCGGCCTCGCGCCAGATCTCCTGGACCTTGTTGCGACGCTCCTCTTCGGAGAGGAAGCCGTTGTTGTAGTCGTCCTGGAGCTTCTCGACCATCAACTCGTGCGAGCCGAGGATCTCGGCCTTCTCCTTCTCGGGGATGACGATGTCGTTCTTGGAGACGGTGACCGCGGCGCGCGTGGCGAAGTGGAAGCCCACCTCTTTGAACACGTCGAGGATGCGGGCCACCTTGTTGGCGCCGTAGAGGGCCACCAGCCGATTGATGAAGTTGGCCAGCCCCTTCTTGGTCATTGTGTAGTTGATGTAGGTGTAGTCGCCCTGATACTCGGGGCCCAGCACCTCGCGCAGGCCCTCCTCGACGCGCATGTTGAAGAGGGCCCGGCCGACGGTGGTGACGACGCGCTGGCCGAGCGGCAGGCGCAGGATGATTGGCCTGCGCGTGAACTCGGCTATGCCGGCCTCACGCTTGGTGGGCACCTCACGCTGATCGAGGATGCGCTGCTCCCAGGCGCGCTGCACCTCGTCGTAGCCGCTGTAGGCCACGAGCGTCTCGCCGAAGTGGTCGGGCGCCGCCCCGCTCAGGTCGTCGTCGGCGTGGTAGGTAAGGTAGTACACGCCGATGACCATGTCTTGGCTAGGCACGGCGATGGGCTTGCCGTGCGCCGGCGAGAGGATGTTGTTGGTGCTGAGCATGAGCACGCGGGCCTCGGCCTGCGCCTCCCAGCTCAGCGGCAGGTGGACGGCCATCTGGTCGCCGTCGAAGTCGGCGTTGAACGCCGAGCAGACCAACGGATGGATCTGGATGGCCTTGCCTTCGACGAGCAGCGGCTCGAACGCCTGGATGCCGAGACGATGCAGGGTCGGCGCGCGGTTGAGCATCACGGGATGTTCAGTGATGACCTCCTCGAGGATGTCCCACACCTCGGGCACCATGGACTCGACCATCTTCTTGGCCGCCTTGATGTTCTGCACCATCTTGCGACCCACGAGCCGGCTCATGATGAACGGCTTGAAGAGCTCGAGGGCCATCATCTTGGGCAGGCCGCACTGGTGCATCTTGAGGTGCGGACCGGCCACGATGACGGAGCGCCCCGAGTAGTCGACGCGCTTGCCCAGCAGGTTCTGGCGGAAGCGGCCCTGCTTGCCCTTGAGCATATCGCTGAGCGACTTGAGCGGGCGATTGCCGGGGCCGGTGACAGCGCGACCGCGACGGCCGTTGTCGAAGAGTGCGTCGACGGCCTCCTGCAACATGCGCTTCTCGTTATTGACGATGATGTCGGGCGCCTGCAGATCGAGCAGCCGCTTGAGACGGTTGTTGCGGTTGATGACGCGCCGATAGAGGTCGTTGAGGTCGCTCGTCGCGAAACGCCCACCGTCGAGCTGCACCATGGGGCGCAGCTCGGGCGGTATGACCGGCACGACGTCGAGGATCATCCACTCCGGATGGTTGCCGCTGCGCAGGAAGGCGGAGACGACCTTGAGACGCTTGACGGCGCGCGCCTGACGCTGGCCCTTCGCGGTGTGAATGGTCTCGCGCAGCTCCGCCGCCTCGGCCTCGAGGTCGACCCGCTTGAGCAGCTCGCGCACCGACTCGGCGCCGGTGCCACCGGTGAAGTAGACGCCGAAGCTTTCGGGCTCGTAGCCCGGCTCGCGGCCGAACATACGCTCCATCTGCTGGTAGAGCGCCTCGTCGCCGATGACGTTGCGCGGCGCGATGGTCTTGAACTGCTCCCACGCCCGGTCGATCTGGTCTTTGGCGTGCTCCACATTCTTGAAGCCGCGATCGATGTAGTCGTCGCGCAGCTTGTCGGCCTTGGTACGCTGCAGCTTGAGCTCGTCGGGGCCCAGCGCCGCCACGTTGACGGCGATGCGCCGGTACGACTCGAAGATATCGAAGTAGTTGAAATAGCCGAACTCGTCTTCGGGGTCGGCGTCGCGATGAAAGTCGTCGGCCTCACGCTTGCCGTCGACGATCTCGATGACCTCGTCATGCATATCGCGGATGGCCTGCGAACGCTTCTCGGCGTACGCGTCGTAGCGCGACTTGATCTCGTCGATCTTCTCCTGAAGCATCATGAGGTCGTTGTCGCGGCGCTCGGCGTCGACCGAGATGATCACGTAGCTGCCGCCGAAGTAGAGCACCTTCTCGAGCTCTTTGGGGGCGATGTCGAGCAGGTAACCCATGCGCGACGGCACTCCCTTGAAGAACCAGATATGGCTCACCGGGGCGGCGAGCTTGATGTGCCCCATGCGCTCGCGACGCACCTTGGCACGGGTAACCTCCACACCGCAGCGCTCGCAGATGATGCCCTTGTAGCGCACGCGCTTGTACTTGCCGCAGTAGCACTCCCAGTCTTTGGTGGGACCGAAGATGCGCTCGCAGAACAGACCGTCACGCTCGGGCTTGAGCGTGCGGTAGTTGATCGTCTCGGGCTTCGTGACCTCGCCCTTCGACCACGCCTCGATCTGCTTGGGCGATGCCAGCCCTATGCGGATTGAGTCGAAGTTGTTGATATCGATCACTGTCGCTCCCTCTGCCTCGAAGGGTCAGTCTTCGTCGGTGTCGACGTCGTCGGACTCGAGGTCCGGAGCGTCGAGGTCAAGGATGTCGCCGAGCGCCTCAATGTCGGGCAGGTCGTCCGCGTCGGGTAGCCCCAGCACGTCGTCCTCGTCGACCACGGTAGGCAGGGCCACCGCGGCGGCGAGAAGGTCGACGCCCACCGCGGGCTCGGGATCACCGTCTTCGTCCGGCTCGTTGCCGGCGCCGATGACGTCTTGCAGGGCCGAGCTGTCGACGCCCGCCTGTTCGAGCTCACCCACGTCGGCCTGTTGACGTCGCAGGCCGGCGCTGAGATCGATGCCCAGCTCCTCGGCGGCGCGCAGCAGATCGTCGTCTTCCTCGCGCACCTCGAGCACGGTGCCTTCTTCGCTCTGCACCGACATGTCGAGAGCCAGGCTCTGGATCTCTTTCATGAGAACCTTGAACGACTCCGGGATGTTGGGCTTCGTGATGTTCTCGCCCTTGACGATGGCCTCGTATGCCTTCACGCGGCCCACGGTGTCATCGCTCTTGATGGTGAGCATCTCCTGAAGCACGTAAGAGGCGCCGTAGGCCTCGAGGGCCCACACCTCCATCTCGCCGAAGCGCTGGCCGCCGAACTGGGCCTTGCCGCCCAGAGGCTGCTGCGTGACCAGAGAGTACGGACCCGTGCTGCGCGCGTGGATCTTGTCGTCGACCAGGTGCAGCAGCTTGAGGATGTACATGTAGCCGATGGTCACCTTGTTATCGAAACGCTCGCCGGTGCGGCCGTCGTAGAGCCAGACCTTGCCGGAGCACTGGCGCCCGGCGGGCTCCTTCTTGTTGATCTTGAACTGCACCGGGCTCTCGGGGTTCTCTTCGCTGCTGCGGATGAGCAGCTGATCGATCTCCTCGATGGTGGCGCCGTCGAACACCGGTGAGGCCAGGCGGGCGGGTGTGTTGCCGCGCTCGCCGTCGGCGCGGAAGCCCATGTGGGCCGCCCAGCCGAGATGGGTCTCGAGCACCTGGCCGATGTTCATGCGGCTCGGAACCCCGAGCGGGTTGAGAATGATCTCGACGGGGGTGCCGTCTTCCAGGTGCGGCATGTCTTCTTCGGGCACGATCTTGGAGATGACGCCCTTGTTGCCGTGACGGCCGGCGAGCTTGTCGCCCTCGGCGATCTTGCGCTTCTTGGCGACGTACACGCGAACCAGCTCGTTGACGCTGGGTGGCAGCTCGTCGTTGTTCTCGCGGCTGAAGATCTTGACGTCGATGACCTTGCCGCCTTCGCCGTGCGGCACCTTGAGGCTGGTGTCGCGCACCTCGCGAGCCTTCTCCTTGAAGATGGCGCGGATCAGCTTCTCCTCGGCGGTAAGCTCGGTCTCGCCCTTGGGCGTGACCTTGCCGACCAGCAGGTCACCGGAGTTCACCTCGGCGCCGATGCGCACGATGCCGCGCTCGTCGAGATCTTTGAGCGACTCTTCCGAGCGGTTCGGGATGTCGCGCGTGATCTCTTCGTCGCCCAGCTTGGTAGTGCGCGCGTCGACCTCATACTCCTCGATGTGAATCGACGATAGCAGGTCGTTCTTCACGACCTTCTCGCTGATGATGATGGCGTCTTCGAAGTTGAAGCCCTCCCAGCTCATGAAGGCGACCAGGAGGTTGCGGCCCAGGGCCAGCTCGCCGTGATCGGTTGACGACCCGTCGGCGAGCACATCGCCCTCGTCTACCTTGTCGCCCGGGAACACCAGCGGCTTCTGGTGGATGAGCGTGCCCTGGTTGGAGCGCATGAACTTGACCAGGTCGTACGTGTCGAACTCGCCCTTGCCCACGTCGATCTCGATGCGGTTGGCGTCGACGTAGCTCACCTTGCCGCCGCGCTCGGCGAGCACGACGTCACCCGTGTCGACGGCCGCGCGAAACTCCATGCCGGTGCCCACGTAGGGCGCCTCGGAGTCGAGCAGCGGCACCGCCTGGCGCTGCATGTTGGAACCCATGAGGGCGCGGTTGGCGTCGTCGTGCTCGAGGAACGGGATGAGCGCCGTGGCCACCGAGACCAGCTCGGTGGGGCTCACGTCCATGTAGTCGATGTCGGCCGGCGGCACCTTGACGATCTCGGCGCCGGCGCGCGTGCGGGCGAGGACTTCCTCTTCCTCGAACTCGCCCGTGTGCGGGTCGAAGGGAGCGTTGGCCTGGGCGATGGTGACGTAGCGAACCTCGCCGGCCTTGTTGACGATCTCCTCCTCCTCTTCGGAGGCGTCGAGATAGACGATCTCGCCGGTGACCTTGCCCTTGACGACCTTGCGGTAGGGCGCCCGGATGAAGCCGAACTCGTCGACCGTCGCCATGGAGGCCAGCGACCCGATGAGACCGATGTTGGGACCTTCGGGGGTCTCGATGGGACACATGCGCCCGTAGTGGGTGGGGTGCACGTCGCGCACCTCGATGGGCGCGCGCTCGCGGGTAAGACCGCCCGCGCCCAGCGCGCTCAGACGGCGCCGGTGCGTGAGCCCCGAGAGGGAGTTCGTCTGATCCATGAACTGGCTGAGCTGCGACGAGCCGAAGAACTCCTTGAGCGCCGCCACCACGGGCCGGATGTTGACCAGCGTGGCCGGCACGATCGTGTCGGGGTCTTCGGTGGTGAGGCGTTCGCGGATGACGCGTTCCATGCGCGCCAGCCCGATGCGGAAGGCGTCTTGCACGAGCTCGCCGACGGTGCGCAAGCGGCGGTTGCCGAAATGCTCGTACTCGTCGATCTCGTGGGCGATCTCTTCGCGGCGCGTCGTGAGGAAGGCGCTGGCCTCGGCCGCGTAATCCTTGGCGTCGTCCGGCACGCCGAGCTTGCCGGGCAGCGAGATGAGCCGCCGGATGAGCTCGATGATGTCTTCGTTCACGAGCACGCGCACGTCGGCGTCGGGGCGCTCTTCAGGCTTGATGTGATTGTGCAACCGCACGTTGAGCTTGTGGCGGCCGACGCGCGACAGGTCGTAGCGCTTGGGGTCGAAGAACAGGCCCTTGAGCATGGCCGTGGCTCCGTCGAGGGTGGGCGGCTCGCCGGGACGCTGCTTGCGAAAGAGCTCTACGAGCGCCTCTTCCTGGGAGTTGGTGGTGTCACGCTCGATGGTGTTCTTGATATAGACGGAGCCGTCGAACAGGTCGGCGAGCTCGTCGTTGGCACTGTACCCCATGGCCCGCAGCAGCACTGTGACCGGGAACTTGCGCTTGCGGTCGATGCGTACGTTGATGGTGCCCTTCTTGTCGATCTCGAGCTCGAGCCACGAACCGCGTTGCGGCATGAGGTTGGCGACCAGCACCTGCTTCTCGCGCTCGGCCTGCTTGGGCTCCATGATGTAGGCGCCCGGCGAGCGCACGAGCTGCGTGACCACCACGCGCTCGGTGCCGTGAATGATGAAGGTGCCGCGATCGGTCATCATGGGAAAGTCGCCCATGAACACCGACTGCTCGCGGATCTCACCGGTCTCTTCGTTGATGAAGGCGACTTTCATGGTGAGCGGTGCCGAGAAGGTCATGTCTTTGTTGCGGCACTCGGCGATGGGCTTGGTAGGCTCGCCGAACTGGTGCTCTCCGAACTGCACGAGCAGCTTCTCGGAGTAGTCTTTGATGGGGTTGATGTCGGCGATGGTCTCGCTGAGACCGTCGCTCAGGAACCACTCCCACGACTTCCTTTGGATGTCGATGAGATGCGGGAGGGGAAGTGGCTGGTCGAGCTTGGCGAAAGACGTACGCACGCGTGGCGCCTTGGGCTCGTTCAAGCGAGTCTCCTCTTACTAGCGTGGGCCAAAGGAAAAAAGCACACCATACCTGAGGTCTCGTGGTATGGCCGCGGGTAACGCACGGCCAATAAAGGTACCATAACGGCAAGGGCAGTGCAAGAGTCGCCTACGGAGTGCCCGCAAAAGGCGGTGGGCAAAACGTTGCCTGGCCAGGCGACGATGCTGCCCGGCCGAGGCCCGGTGTGGCAAGACTGCGGACCCCGACAGACTGCGCCGGCGCCGCTAGAGGCAGTGCCGTGTGAACGGCGATGTGCGAGCGGCACGACCGTGCCGCGGAGGGCTCAGCCTCAGCCGTAGGTTGTGCAGCCGGGGGCGCCACAGTTCGGGTCAGACAGCGCCCCGTTGCGCAGGTAGCTGGCAAACGTCTGGCGCACGTTCTCGGAGCCGCACTTGGGGCAGTGCTTCTGCCTGCGCTTGATGGCCGCCCGCGTCACGACCTCAAAGGTGTGCCGGCAGTCGGAGCAGACGATATCGATGTGTGCCATCAGTGCACACCGACCTCGTCCGGCACCTGCGAGAAGGCGCGGCAGATCTGCGTGCAGGCGCCGCACTCGGTGCAGAGCTCATGGTCGACGTGCGGCGCCGAGAAACCGTCTTGGACGATCGCCCCGACAGGGCAGTAGCCCACGGCCGGGCAAGGATGGTTCTGCGGACAGGCATGCTGATTGACGGCGATCATTCGCTCTCCAGAGGGTCGTTGCGTGGACTTGACGGTGGCCGCCGGCCAGCCGGCACAGATGGCACAAGCCGGTAGGGCGGTGAACGGCGGGACGGCGTGTCGAACATCGGAAGTACCTAGCCTTCCAGCGCGTGCGCTCTCTCGGCCAGCTCGTGAGAGAGAATCTCGTCGATCAGATCGCAGGCCTTTGAGAGTCGCGGGTCGACGACCTCCCAGAGAACGTGGCCGTCTTGCCGCGAGCGCTTCACCAGGCCCTCGCCGTGGAGAACGGCCAGATGCTGCGATACGTTGGGACGGCTGACCCCCAGCGCCTCGGCCAGGCTGCTCGGCGTACGCGCCCCCTTGCAGAGCACGTGCATCAGCTCGTGACGCGTGGGGTTGGCGAGCGCCGCGAAGACGGCGGCATGGATGGCACAACGTTCACGGTCGACATTCATGGGCCTATTATTGCATAGTTTCGACATTACGAAACATGGCAACCTTGCAAGCAGTGAAGCGATCGCACAGAGGGGCTATGGTCTCTCGGAAAGGCACGAGCATGAACATGAAGGTCTATTTCCCGGGTGGCAAGCGCGTGTTCGCAGACTACGGCGGGTTCACCATCGAGACAGATCAGCCCGCGCGTGGTGGTGGCGACGACTCGGCGCCGGCGCCTTTCGACCTCTTCCTCGCCTCTATCGGCACCTGCGCCGGCATTTACGCGCTCGGCTTCATGCAGCAGCGCGGCCTCGACCCTGAGGGCTCGTCGCTCACGATGACGCCCCAGTTCGATCCGGCAGTCGGATTGATCACGAAGATCGGCCTGGAGCTGCAGCTGCCGGCCGGCTTCCCCGAGAAGTATCGCGCCGCGATCGTGAATTCCATGAATCTTTGCGCAGTGAAGAAGCACCTCCACCAGCCGCCGGCGTTCGAGATCACGACGGTGGCCGGCTGATGCTGCGATCTGCGTGAGAGCCCCCGCGATGTGCCCGCGGGCACATCCGGGCGTGCAGGTCTGCCGGGATAGGCTCAAAGCCTCGCCTTGTCGAAGCCGGCGATAGTCTTGCCGAGGGCGGGCCAGCAAGCCCGACACTCCTCACGATTCCCCGGACGCCTGTAGGGCCGGGGCGGCCGTCGCCGCCGCGGCCCTACAGGCGTCCGGGTCTAGAGCCTCGCCGACGGCGAGACGCAGGATGTTACTTGATCTCGACGGAGGCGCCGGCGCCTTCGAGCTGCTTCTTGGCGTCTTCGGCTTCGTCTTTGGTGACGGCCTCTTTGATGGCGCTCGGCACGCCCTCCACCACGTCCTTGGCCTCCTTGAGGCCGAGGCCGGTGAGAGCGCGCACGACCTTGATGACCTGGATCTTCTGCTCGCCGAAGGAGGTGAGCATCACGTCGAATTGGGTCTGCTCCTCGGCGGCCTCGGCCGGAGCGACACCGGCGGCCGGAGCGGCGACGGCCATGGGGGCCGCGGCGCTCACGCCGAACTCCTCTTCGAGAGCCTTGACCATCTCGCTGAGCTCGAGCACGGTCATGCCCTTGATGGCCTCGATGAGCTGGTCCTTCGTCAGGGTCTTGTCTGCCATTGTCAGTTCACCTCGCGTAGGGCTCGAAAGCCTTGCTGGACAGTACGGTGCGCGGCGAGTGCCTCAGGCCTCGCCGGCGGCGGCCCGTTGCTCGGCCACCTGGTTGAGAGCACGAACGAAACCGCTGATCGTGCCCGAGAGAACGGTGACCAGACCGCTGAGCGGCGCGGCCATCATGCCGACAAGCTGAGCGATGAGCACGTCGCGTGGAGGCAGGAGTGCCAGCGCCTCCACGGCCGTAGTATCGATGAGGTTCGACTCGAGCAGGCCACCGCGCGTCACCAGGTGCGGGTGCGTGCGCGCAAAATCGGCCAGAGCCTTGGCGGCGCCGACCAGGTCTTCGCCGCAGAACGTAACCGCCGTGGGGCCGCTGAACAGGTCTTTGACCATGGCCCGGCCGGCGCGATCGGCGGCGATGCCTCCCAAGGTGTTCTTGACCACTTTGAGGCTTGCGCCACACTCGCGCAGCTTGTCGCGCAACTCCTTGAGCTCGGCCACCGTGAGGCCGCGGTAGTCGCTGACGAACAGGTTCTCGGTGCCCGTCAGCAGCTGCGCCACCTCGGCGATCACGGCGTCTTTCTCGTTTCTCAGCATCTCGACCTCTCAGTCGCAGACAAAAACCCGCTCCCCGAAGGGAAGCGGGCGCAGGTGCAGCTCTGGCTCGTCTCGCCTCGGGTGGCGGACCCATATGGATCCATTCTGCTCCGCAAAGGAGCACCGACCTTCATCGGCCGCGGCGCCTGAAGCGCCGCGAAGCGGCAGTATAGAACAGCCCGGGAGCGCCGGCAACTGCCGCGGCGCCGGCGCCCCGAGACGGGCCTATCCCTACCGGGATAGGCTCTTAGGGTTCGAGCAGGTCGCGCGTGCGCGCGGGATCGAGCTCGATGCTGGGGCTCATGGTGGCCGCGACATGCACGCTCTTGATGTACTTGCCTTTGGCGGCGGCGGGCTTGGCCCGCAGGATCTCGTCGAGCAGGGAGCCGTAGTTCTCCACCAGCATCTCTTCGCTGAACGACTTCTTGCCGATGCTCAGGTGCACGATCCCGGAGCGATCGGTGCGGTACTCCACCTTGCCGCCCTTGGCGTCTTTGACCGCCTTGCCCACGTCGAAAGTCACGGTGCCCGACTTGGGGTTGGGCATGAGGCCACGCGGACCGAGGATACGGCCCAGCTTGCCGACGGTGCCCATCATGTCGGGCGTGGCGATGGCGATGTCGAAGTTGAACACGCCCTCCTGGATCTGCTTGGCCAGATCGTCGGTGCCCACCAGATCGGCACCCGCGTCCTGGGCCTCGCGCGCCTTGTCGCCTTCGGCGAACACGGCGACGCGCATCTCCTTGCCGGTACCGTGCGGGAGGACCGTGGTGCCGCGCACGATCTGGTCGGCGTGGCGCACGTCGACGCCGAGGCGGAAGTGGACCTCGACGGTCTCGTCGAACTTGGCGCCGGAGAGCGACTTGAGCAGCCGCATGCCCTCGAGCGGGGAGTAGAGACGGTCCGCCTCGATGGTGCGCTTGGCGGTGGTGTAGGTGCGGCCTTGCTTGGCCATATTCGTCAAACCTCCTGTGGTACAAACGGCGACCCAGTCGCCTCCCACCTCGGCGGCCGGGCGACGGCCCGGCCTCAGATTGGTGCTGCTACTGTCGCACCGCCTGCGGCGGTCGCGACGTTGATTCGCCTGCTAAGGTCATTGTCGCACCGCCTACGGCGATCAATCAGCTACGTCGACCCCCATGCTGCGGGCGGTGCCCTCGATGATCTTCATGGCGGCGTCGACGTCGTTCGCATTGAGGTCGCGCATCTTGGTCTCGGCGATCTCGCGCACCTGCGTCCGCGACACGGTGCCGACCTTGTGCCGGTTGGGCTCACCCGAGCCTTTGTCGATGCCGAGCGCCTCGCGCAACAGCACGGCCGCCGGCGCAGTCTTGGTAACGAAGGTGAACGAGCGATCTTCGTACACGGTGATCTCGACCGGCACCACGCTGCTGCCCGAGCCTTGCGTCTGGGCATTGAACGCCTTGCAGAACTCCATGATGTTCACGCCGTGCTGACCCAGAGCGGGGCCGACCGGCGGCGCCGGGCTGGCGGCGCCGGCGGCGATCTGCAACTTGATCTTGGTGAGGACCTTCTTGGCCACGACTGCCTCGCTTAGTACCTAGTTAGGATGTCTTTTTCACCTGATCGAAGGCGAGCTCGACCGGCGTCTCGCGGCCGAAGATCGACACCATGACCTTGAGCCGGCTCTGATCGAGGTTGACCTCGACGACCTCGCCGGAGAAATCGCTGAGCGGGCCCGAAGTAACACGCACGTCTTCGCCCACGCTGAACTCGGCTTTCTGCTTGGGACGCTCCACCGAGGCGGTGTGCATGATGCGATCGACCTCGGCCCGCGAGAGCGCCACCGGCTTGTTCTGCGCCCCCACGAAGCCGGTTACGCCGGGGGTGTTCTTGACCAGTGACCAGGTGTCGTCGGTGAGCTCCATCTGGACCAGCACATAGCCCGGGAAGACGCGCCGTTCGCTCGTGATCTTCTCGCCGTCTTTGGTCTCGACGACCTGCTCGGTGGGCACCACGATCTGATGGATGCGCTCCTCCTGGTGCATCGACTGACGGCGGTGCTCCAGGTTGGCCTTCACCTTGTTCTCGTGGCCGGAATATGTGTTTACGACGTACCAGCTATACAAGCGGTGCCCCGATCATGCGTGTGTGAGCCGACGGACGACGAAATCGACGGCCTGCGAGAAGACTTCGTCGAGGGCGAACGTGAACACGGCGGCGATGGCGACGGCGACCAGCACGACAAGGGTGGACTGCACGAGGTCTTTGCGTGTCGGCCAGGTTACTTTGCCCAACTCGATGCGCACATCGCGAAGGAACTTCAGGAAGCCCCTGTTCTCGGACCTGCCGGCGCGCGTCTTCTGCTGGCGCTGCTGGGCCCGGCCGCGCGCGGGCTTGGCGTCGGCACGCTTGGCCACGCCCTTACCGCCCTGCGCGGGCTTACCACCGGGCCGCCCCTTGCCTTGCCCTTGCCTACCCCTGTTGTTGTTTGCAGTCTTCGCCACTCAACCGCTCCGGATGTCATTGGCAGGGCTGGAGGGACTCGAACCCCCGACCCCCGGTTTTGGAGACCGGTGCTCTACCAATTGAGCTACAGCCCTAAAGACACAAGGCAGAACGCCTAGCGCGTCTCCTTGTGCACAGTATGCGTCCCGCACCAGCGACAGTACTTCTTGAGCTCGATGCGGTCCGGGTCGTTCTTCTTGTTCTTGTTCGTGTGGTAGTTGCGACGCTTGCACTCCTGGCAAGCGAGCGTGACGAGTTGACGCACGTCGTCATCCTTTCAGAAAGGAGCACGTAAGGATACCAAGCGCCCGGCACGAGGGTCAACGCGACAACGAAGCAGCCCCGGTAGTGCGGGCCTCGTACCGCGGCGGCCACGGCGGCGCAGTATAGCAGAACGCACACACCGGGCAAAACGCAGCGGCCGTGTGGCGCGGCGGCCGACTCGCCCTATCGGCTCAGGCACTCCGCTCCCGGCGAGATTCCTGCCAGTCACGCAGCTCGCGCCCGTTGACGCGCGCGATGCGATGCACCACGGCGCGCGCCCGCAACGTCGGCGGCAGAGCTTCCTCGAGCACGGCCTGACGCCCGGAGCCATCCAGCCAGGCCCAGGCACGATGGTCGCCAACGTGGCAACCCCACCAGAACATGTCGCCATACTGCGGGGCCCGGCCGATGATCTCGTCCATGATCCACTGGCATTCGTCGGCATCATGCGGAACCTCGATGAGGTACCGTGTCGTAGTACGCTTGGCGCCGCCGAAGAAGCTCATGGCACTGTGCTTCCCGCGAGCCGATATGTGAAACGGTTCCAGGCGCAGACGGGTGCGACGTTGCGGCCGAAGGGGAACCGTGTCGTGACGGCACTCGCACCGGCTGGGCGCGACGGCCGGAGTGACGGCCGAAAGGAGCGGGCTACGGAAGATCAGCAGAACGGGCACGACCACGACGAGGCCGGCCCCCAGCGGCCGGCGGATGAAGGCGCGCCCGCCGACGAGACTGCGCCCGCCGACGAAGTCCCTCCGGCGCCGCCAGACCGGCCCGCGCCCGCGCCGTCGGCTCCGGACCGGCCGGCGGCGCCTCCGCCGCCTCCGTCTGCGACCGCTCCCGAATGGCCGCCGGCGCCCTCGGCAAGCCCACCCGAATGGCCGCCGCCACGGCCGCTACGTAGCAGCGCGCCGCCGCCGCCGCTGGGGTCTAGCGACGAGCCGCCCTTGGGACCATCCCAGCCTCCGGCGCACGAGCTCCCTGGTCCGCCGCCGCTAACTCCCTGGGGCTGGGCGTTCGCGCTCAGCGGCTTAGCCGTGGCTTTCGGCCCGGAGCTGCTGCTCTACCTCGCGTCACTGGGCGTGAAGACCGCCGCCACCGCGGTCACGGTGGGCTCGGCCGTCGCCCTGGCCATAGGCTCGCTCGTCATGTACGGCTGGGAGACGTTCGCCGCCTGGCTCTTCTCAATCAGATTGCGCGGCAACACGCTGGCCGCCTGGGGCTTTCGCAAGCCCACCAGAGCCTACTTCTGGACCATCCCGTTGGCCCTGCTCGTGGTCTACGTGGTGAGTGTCGTGCACGACACGATCATCCACCCCAAGCAGCAGGCGATCGTGAGCGACTTCCCGCATAACACGGCGGGCATCGTCCTGTTCGTGCTCGTGGCGGTCGTCATGGCGCCGCTCTTCGAGGAGATGTTCTTCCGCGGGTTCCTCTTCCAGGGTCTCTCGCAGTCGTTCGGCTGGGGTTGGGGGGCGGCCGGCTCGGCGGCAATCTTCGCGGCCGCCCACCTGCAGCTCAGCGTGTTCGTGCCGCTGTTCGCGCTGGGAGTGGGTCTGGCCTGGGTGTTCAAGCGCACCGGCAGCCTGTGGACGAACATCACCCTGCACGCGCTCTTCAACGCCATCTCGGTGCTGGCCTGGGCGCTGACGGTGAAGTAAGAGTCTATCCCGGTAGGGATGTGTGACCGGGGTGTTCGTGGGCCGAGTGGTGCGGTTGCGAGACGGCTCCCTCGTAGCCGAGCTACGTGGGAGCCGGGGAGGGGCCGCGAGCGCGATGTGCCCACGGGCACATCCGGGCGTGCAGGCCTACCGGGGTAGGCTCGAGGGCCGGCGGCGCGCCGCAGGCGCCTCGCCGCCGCTTCTCCTTCAACCCAGCAGAGTCGGCTTGCGCAGCTCGCGGCAGTGGCAGTCGTCGTCGTCTGGCAGTTGAGCCAGAGCGTCGAGGAGGATGCGGCCCACGAGGCCCGCGTCTTCGTGAAAGATCTGCGCAAGCACCTCGTGCCGCCACTCCTCCACGATCCCCTCGCCGTAGTTGACCACCACGTAGATGCCGGCATAGCAGGCACCGATATCGCGCGCCAGCCACACCTCGGGCGAGAAGCTCTGACCGATCACGTCGCCCATCGTCTGCAGGTGCCGCACCTCGGCGGGCGACTCGAAACGGGGGCCCTCAGTGACGACGTAGGTGCCGCGCGTGAAGACGCGCCGGGCGGGCGCAAGGCGCCGGGCGGCACTCACCAGCGCCTCGCGCTCCACCGCGCAAGCGGGATCACGCATGATGAGCAGGTGGTGCCCCACCACCATGCCGTAACGATCGCGGTCGGTGGTCTGGTCGACGAAGTCGTCCACGACGACGAGGTCGCCCGGGTCGAGCAGGGGATTGAGGCTGCCCACGCCGGCGTCCGAGACGATCCTCTTCACCCCAGCACGGTGCAACACGCTGAACACCTGGCGCGACGCTCGCCCGCGCGAGACGCCGGGGCGCCAGCCATGCAGACGCACGTGCAGCACGCGCTGCCCGCCGAGCTCGAAGAGCGTGAACGGCGGGCTCTCTCCCCACGGCGTGTCGAAGATGAGGGCCTGCTCGAGCATGGCTGCGTCGGGGTGCAGGTCGCCGGGGAAGTCGGCGGCCAGCGAGCCGGACCCGCCGATCACGGCGCGCGTGGCGGCAGGAACCGCGCCGCGCGCCGCGCCCGGGCTCGCGCTCACAGGCTCGCCAGCGCGGGCGTTACGCGGATCGCCACGAGCTCCACATGGTCACCCGTGTCGGATGTATAGCGGCTCAGCGACTGGTCGAGGCTCGCCGGAAAACCGCGCACCACCCCGAGCCCTTCCTGGCCGCTCGTGACCACGTCGCCGATCTGCACCTTGGGATTGGCGATGTGGGTGACCTCCATGAGCAGCGACGGGTCGTCGGCCAGCTGGATGTCAATCTCAATGTCGCTGTAGCGTCCCAGGATCTTGTAGCTCTTGATGGCCGTGATCTTGCCGCTGACCGGGCTGGCCACCGGCGAGCCCGGCACGGCGCCTACGTCCAGCCCCGCGGTGGACGAACCGCCGGCGCCGCCCATGAGGTGATACTGAAGGCCTCCGCCGCCGGCGAAGATGTCGGCCAGCTTCTGAGTAAGGCTGCCGCCGCTCACCCGGTCGCCGGCCGGCGTGAACGACACCGCGTCGGGGTTGTCGACGGGGTGAAACGCCACGGCGGTAGTCACCTGGCGCGCCACGGGGAGCAGCACGTCGGTATCCTCCAGCGTGGCGACGACGACGCTTTGGCCGGCCGCGGGGCTCTGGCCGCTGTTGGGCAAGCCGGCGGTGGGCAGTCCGGCGTTCTGCGGCACCTGCGCGGGAGTCTGCCCTGGTAGGGCGTACGCGCACCAGATCGCAAGGACGACGAGGGTCAGGAGAACGGCCAGCGCCAAAGCACGCCGACGCCTGATCGCGGTGCGTCGCTGCGTTCTCACGCGTCGACGCTGACTTGCCGGGCTGCTGCGCATGTCGCAGAAGAACCTATCTCGGCAAACGCCCAGCCGCAAGTCTGCTCCGCGAGGCGCGACCCGCCCTCCCCGCGCGTCGCCGCGCGTAGACGGACACACTGTAGCGACGCCGCCAAATGCCGATACTATAGGCGCTATGGCAGCGACGCTCCCCATTGCGCACAGGGTCGGTGAGACCGGCTACGAGGGCGTAAATACAGATACTGAGCGCGACCTGGCCGCAGGCCTGCACGCCGGCCGCCGCGATGCCTTTGAACAGCTCTACGAGCTGTACCGGGCGCGCATCTTCAACCTGGCTCTGCGGATAGTGCAGAGCCATGAGGACGCCCGCGATATAACCCAGGAAGTATTCATCAAGGCCTACCGGCTGCTCCCCGGCCGCGACCCCGACTTGCAGCTCAAGCCCTGGTTATACCGAGTGGCCGTGAACGCCTGCTACGACCACTTGCGCACGCGCAAGGTGCACGGCGACGTCGATGCGCTGCGGCACGACTCGCGCGCCGTGCTCATCGACACCTACGAGCAGGCCGAGCTCGGGCATCAGCTCGAGCAGACGCTGGCGCGGCTCTCGGAGCGCCACCGCACGGTCCTCCTCCTCAAAGACGTTCATGGCCTGCATCACGACGAGATCGCCGCCATTCTGGGGGTGTCGCGTGGCGCCACTGAGACGCTGCTCTTCCGCGCGCGAGCCGCGTTTCGCGAACAGTATGCAACGCTCACGCCCGAGCTGCCGGTGGCTCGCTGCGACCTCGCACGCCGCGCGGCCGTGGCCGCCGTGGGCGGCACTCTGCGCGCCAGCGAGCGGCGCAAGATCATGGTGCACGCCCAGACCTGCCCAGATTGCCGCGAGACCGTGAAGACGTGGGGCATCGCCGTCGTGGGCCTCGGGCTCTTCTTGCACAGCGCACCGCTTCCGGCTGCGCTGCAGACGCCGTTCTCGTATGCAGCCGCGGGTGGCGCCGGTGCCGGCGGGGCGGGTGCCGGCGGGGCGGGTGCCGGCGGCACCGCCGCCGCATCGGGAGCCGGTGTCTCGGGGGCCGCGGGAGCAGGCGGAGGTTCCGCTGGCGTCGCCGCCGCCGGCGGTCTGGCGGCCAAGGTCGGCGCCCTGGTGGCCACCAAGATCGTCGTGGTCGCCCTGGCCGCCACCGTCGCTACGGTCGGCGCCGGCGTAACCGCCTACCAGGTGCACGCCGCTCACGTTAGAGCCAAGACCAGCGCCGCCGACGCTGCACTCGTCGAGTCCGGCTCCGCCGGCGGCGCGAGGGTCGCGGCCGGAGGTTCGGCCGGCCAGAACGCGGCCGCCAAGAGCAACCCCGGGACCCACGGCAAGAGCGCGGTATCCGGGGCAGCCAACAAGGCCAATAACGCCAAGAGTCACTCTCAGGGCAAGGCCAAGGGCGGCGCCAACGGTCAGGCCAAGGGCAAGGCCAAGGGCGGCGCCAGCGCTCAGGCCAACCGCCAGGCAAAGGGCGCCGGCAAGGCCAAGGGGTCCGGCAAGATGAAGCCGGCGAAAAGCAAGCCGGCGAAGGTGAAGCCCGCAAAGGCGAAGCCCGCGAAGAGTAAGCCGGCGAAGAGTAAGCCGGCAAAGGTGAAGCCGGCAAAGAGCAAGCCGACCGCCCCCGCCAAGCCGACCGCCCCCGCCAAGCCGACCAAGCCGACCGCCCCCGCCAAGCCGGTCAAACCCTCCAAGCCGACCGGCTCGTCCAAGAACAAGGACTGACAGGCCGGCGGGTCCCCGGCGACGAGGCCCTCTACCGTAGCCCGCCGGTCGCCAGCGCCGCCCGATCCCCCACGGTTCGCGAGCGAGCCTCGCCGCCGCGGTTCGCTCAAGGCAACGCCGCTCTTCGTTGTAGGTGCGTTGCCAGGGCCGGCAAAAGAACCTGCGCCCTTTCACTCAACCTCTGCCCGGCCAGACCGATACCACGTACAGTGCCGACGCCCGCGGGCGGTCGGCCACGCCGGTGAAGGGCGGCGCTGGACTCGGAGGTGAGCCGTGAAGACTAGGTGCGGGATCGTGGCGCTCCTCGTGGCCATGACGGCGCTGCTCTGTGCCACCGTGCCGGCCACGGCCCCCGCGTCGGTGAAGCTCAACTCCTACGAGAAGCAGATCATGGCCCTCGTGAACAAGCAGCGCGTCAATCATCACCTGGCGAAGCTGCGCCTGAACGCCGATCTCGAGCGGGCCGCGCGCTTTCACTCCAAAGACATGGGCCAACGCCAGTACTTCGAGCACGACACCCTGGGCGTTGAGACGTGGTCTCAGCGCCTCATCGATTACGGCTACACCACCAAGGGGTGCTCTTCCTGGGGAGTCGGCGAGAACATCTACCGCGGCTCGGGCCTCTTCTCCGCACCCGTCGTGGTTGTGCTGGGTGTTAAGGGGATGGCCGAGGGCTGGATGGACTCGGCGCCCCACCGCCGCGTAATCCTCACCAAGAGCTTCCGCGATATCGGCATCGGCGCCGTGCAATCGGGGGCGGGGGCGGCGTCGCAATGGTATTTCACCCTCGATCTGGGGCACCGCGTGAAGAGCTAGGGAGTTGCTACGACCGTTGAGCGGAGGGGCGCCGTAAGGCGCCCTTTTTTTCGCCAAGAGGGACTCCGCGACCCGCGATCCCGCGATCCGGCGCTCGAGCCGCCGGCGTCGAGTAGGATGGAAGCATGAGCGGGGCCGACTCCAGCGCAAGCGACGGGCGCGGCGCCGGGCCCGAGGCCGGCGGCGACGTGCAGAAGCGCCTGCGCGCGTTCTTCCGCGAGGGCGGCCACGAGCAGATCGTGGCATTGGCCCACGAGGCCGCGCGCAAGGGCAGGGCGGCGGAGCTGCCGAACGACCTTCCCGATGAGCTGCGCGCGGCGCTGCTCGCGGCAGGCATTCGCACGCTGCACGGCCATCAGCGCGCGGCCTACGACTTGCTGCGGGCCGCCGAGAATGTGGTGATCAGCACCGGCACGGCGAGCGGCAAGAGCCTGTGCTACCAGCTCGCCGCGCTGGCCGAGCAGATCGCCGATCCGCAGAGTCGCGCCCTCTTCGTCTTCCCCACCAAGGCACTCGCCCAGGATCAGGCGCGCGCGCTGCACGGTCTGGCCCTGAGAGGCATCGTGCCGGCCATCTACGACGGCGACACACCACGCGAGGCGCGGGCGCTGCTGCGGCGCACGGCCACGATCCTGCTCACCAACCCCGACATGCTGCATGTCGGCATCCTGCCGGGGCACGAGCGCTGGGCCGAGTTCCTCCATCATCTGCGGTACGTGGTGCTGGACGAGGCGCACGTGTACCGCGGCGTGTTCGGCAGTCATGTGGCGCAGGTGGTGCGGCGCCTGCGACGCCTGTGCGCGGCCTACGGCGCGACGCCCCGGTTTGTGCTCACGTCGGCCACCATTGCCAACCCGCGGGCGTTCGCCGAGAAGCTGGTAGGGCTGCCCTTCACCGCCGTAGACGAAGACCAGGCGCCACGGCCCGAACGCACCGTGGTGTTCTGGGACCCGCCGCTGGAAGACGTCGCCAGCGGCCGGCGGCGCAGCGCCCTGGCCGAGGCCAGCTACGTGACGGCCGAGAGCGTGCTGGTCGGGGCGCGGGTGATCGCGTTCGCGCCCACGCGCAAGGCGGCGGAGCTGGTGTACGGTCACGTGCGCCGCCGGCTCGAAGACCGCCGCGGCGGCGGCGCGGCGGCCCGCGTACAGCCGTACCGTGCCGGCTACACGGCGCAGCAGCGGCGCGAGATCGAGCGACGCCTGTTCGCGCACGAGCTGGACGCCGTGGTGGCCACCCAGGCTCTGGAGCTGGGCATCGACGTGGGCTCGCTGGACGTGTCGCTGGTCACTGGGTTCCCCGGCACGGTCACGAGCCTGCGCCAGCGCTGGGGGAGGGCAGGCCGGCAAGGTCACGGCTTCGCCGTGTTGGTGGCCGGCCAGGACGCTCTCGACCAGTACTTCATGCGCGAGCCCGAGCGCCTGCTGAGTCGTCGCGTGGAGGAGGCCATCATTGACCTGCACAACCCGCACATCAGCGGCCCGCATCTGGAGGCGGCGGCCTACGAACGGCCTCTCACGGCGGGCGACACGGTCTACTTCGGCGAGCGTGGGTTGCTGGCGGCTGACCGGCTGGAGCAGGCCGGGCGGTTGCGCCGACGGGGTGACGGCCTGGTCTGGACGCGGCCGTATTCGCCCGCCGCCCAGACTGGTCTGCGCACGGCGAGCAACGAGCAGTTCGCCATCGTGGAGGCGCGCGGCGGTGAGATCATCGGCACCGTGGAGCGCGAGCGCGTGTTTCGCTTCGCGCATCCGGGCGCCGTGTACCTGCATCTGGGACGCAGCTACCTGGTGAAGCATCTCGACCTGGAGGCCCGCACGGTGCTGGTAGACGACTTCGACGGCACCTACTACACCCAGGTGAAGACCGACAAGAACGTGCGGGTGGCCGGGCAGGCAGGCCTGCGCTCGCTGCCCGGCGCTACCCTCTTCTTCGGCGAGATCGAGGTCACCGAGCAGGTGATCGCCTACCAGCGGCGCGACCTCACCGACCAGCACATCATCGACACCACCACCCTCGACTTGCCCGAGCAGACCTTCACCACACAGGCGTTCTGGCTGGCGGTGCCGGCGGCGACCATGGAGGAAGCGCTGGCGGAACTGGCCAGAGCCCGTGCGGCGGCGGCGGCCGGCCCGGCGGCGGCCGGCGGCACGACAACGGCTGGCGCCGGCCCGGCGGCGGCCGGCCCGGCGGCGGCCGACGACCAGGCCGGCCCCGGCAGCCTGCACGCCGCCGAGCACGCGCTCATCGCTCTGCTTCCGCTGTATGCCATGTGCGACCGCTGGGACATCGGCGGCCTGAGCACGCCCTGGCACTGGCAGACCGACGCGGCCACGATCTTCGTGTACGACGGCTATCCCGGCGGCATTGGCCTCACACGCCGCGGCTACGAAGCCTTCGAGAGCCTCGCCGCCGACGCCCGCACGCTGATCGCGGAGTGCCCCTGCGAGAGCGGCTGCCCGAGCTGCGTGCAGAGCCCCAAATGCGGCAACCTCAACGAACCGCTCAGCAAGGCCGGTGCCGTGGCGCTGTTAGGGGCGATCGCGGACGCCGACGCCACGGGCAGGCCAGACTGCTAGGCAGCCTCATCCTTGGTGCTTCGCGAAGCTTGCGATCACCGCCTGCGCATAGCGCAGCACGTCATCGGCCAGCGGCGGCGGCTCGTGGGTCTGCAGAAGCTCCGCGGCGCGCGCCGCCGCCTCGCGCACGAGCGCCTTTGGGTCGCCCTGCGCGCGCCCGCGACGAAACACGCCGGGCTCCCACAGCCGGCCGGCGGGCAGCATGGCGCGGGTCGAGCGCCGGCCGAGAAAATGCCCACCGGGCCCCACCGCGAGAACGTCCTCGAGGAGCGAGGCCGAGGGGTCGACGGCACACTCGCCGAGAAGGCGGCGCACGGCGGCCATGGCGTCGTTGTCGAGGACCGCGTCGGCCAGGCTGAAGCTCTGCGCCCCGTCGAGCGTGCCGAAGCCCACCAGGGAATCGGCGCCGGCGAGCGCCGCCAGCGCGGCCGACAGCGCGCCCTCCGAGCCCTCCTGGAGGTCTGGATACCGGGCGTCGCCGCCCAGGCCGCCGAGCTGGTTGGGCAGACCGTAGAAGCGGCACATCTCGAGGCTGGCGATGCTCGCCACGGTCGCTTCCGGCGCACCGCATACGTACTGGCCGGTGCGCATGTCGGCGACCCCCGGCTCGGGGGCGACGATAAGGGCGCAGCCGGGAGCGGCGAGCTGGAGCAGCACCACGGTAGAGAGGATCTCGGCCATGCTCACGATGCAGGTGCCGATGGGGCTCGCCGGGGCCGTGGTGCCCATGAGCGGCATGGGCATGACGATGATCGGCACTCCGTGCCGCGCCAGCGCGAGGCTCGCCTGGGTCATGGCCGCGTCATGCTGCAGCGGCGCGACCGTGCAGTTGATGCTCGAGAAGATCGGCCGCTGCTTCAGGGGAGCGCCGGCCACGGCCTCGAGGATGTCTACGAGCGGCTCCACGAACTCGGGGCCACGCACCTCGTCCTGCAGGTGCTTGGCGCACTCCGTGAGCGAGATGAGCTCTATCTCCAGGTTGGCCGTGGCAGGGTCGAGGTCGCGGGCCGAGAGCGACGGCCACACGTAGTCGCACTCGGGCAGGGCGTCGAGCAGGCGCATGACCTGGCGTAGTCGCTGGGCCGTGCCGGGCAGACGCTCGCCGCTGGCGTCGTCGAGGAGATACGTGGCGGTGCCGTCGCTACACACCGACAGAGGATGACCGCCGCCCACCACCACGTCCCGCGCCGGGTCGCGGGCGGCCAGCAACACCCGCGCCGGCGTGATGCGCAGCGCCGCCTCGACGAGGTCGTCGTCGAGGCATGCCGTGAGCCGCTCACGATCCACCCGCGCGCCGGCTTCGGCCAGCAGGTCGACCGCCTGCGGAGCGTTGTAGGCCACGCCGGCGGCCAGCACCCGCAACGTCTGCTCGTGGATGGACTGCTTGTCGTCTTCACTCAGGAACTGTAAGCGCGCCCGCGCCATGTCGCCCCTTCCTCAGATTCTCTCGCCGTCGCCGGTCAGCCCTCGCTAGGCGCCGTGCCGCTAAGGTCGACCGCCGGCGCGCCGGGACGCCCTCCCAGAGTGTGCTTGAAGATCACGTAGGCGATGGGCCCCGCGACGAGGCCGATGAACCCGCCGATGCCGTACCAGCCGATCGTGAGGCCGGAGATCTTGAACGCGGAGTGGCCGAAGACGGTGGTGCTCGTGTCGACGGCGTTGGCCGCGATGGTCCACAGCGCGATGAACACGGCCGGCGCGCAGATCGCGACGAGCACCGCCGTGTTGCCCCAGATGCGGAAGGGCCGCTCCATGCCGGGCTCTTTCTGCCGCAGCCGCACGGCCGCGACGAAGATGAGCAGGTAGTAGAACATGTTGAGCATCACGTCGATGACCACGAGATTCTGGAACGTGCTGATGATGAGCACCAGGTTCAGGCCGGCCAGGAACACGATGGATATCCACGGCGTGCCGTACTTGGGATGCGCGCGGTAGAGCGCCTTGGGTAGCAGCCGGTCCTGGGCCATGGCGTACGCGGGCCGCGAGCCCGAGGTGAGGTAGTCCTGGTAGAGCGCCATGTTGCTGATCACCGCGGCACCGAGCATGGCGTAGCCCAGCACCGGTCCGCCCAGCGACTTGGCCATCTCCACGAACGACGTGCCGCCGTTGGTGGCCCAGTTGCTCCAGTTGCCTACCCCGGCGAGGCCGGCCAGGGTGGGCAGGAAGTAGAGCGCCACGACGATGGGCATGGCGATCATCAGAGCCTTGGGGATGATGCGCCGCGGGTTCTCGATCTCTCCGGCCAACGGTGACATGGAGTCGTAACCGGAGTACATCCACACACCCACGGCCAGGCCCAGATTGGTGGACGAGAAGAAGCTCTGCCCGTGAGGCACGAACGGCTGCCAGGGCACGCCGTGCCAGTGCGCGAAGCCGAGCACGATGAGCGCCAAGAAGGGCGCCACGATGATGATGGTGAAGATCACCGAGCTGAGGGCGATGATGTTGAGCCCGCGGATGTTGGTGTAGGCGAACACGGCGATGAGGACCGCCCCGATGAGCCAGAGCTCCAGGCCGCTAAGCTGCGGCCACCAGGTGGCCACGTAGCCCTGAATGAGGGCGATGTAGACGGCCGAGTCGACCCACTGGCAGGTCCACGACCACCAGCCGCACTGAAAGCCCCAGAACTCGCCCATGGCACGCCGCGTCCAGGCGTAGTAGCCACCTTCCTCGGGAAGCGCCGAGCCCAGCTCGGAGCAGACCAGAGCCATGGGCATCGCCCACACCAGGGGCAGCACCAGGAGCATCAGGAGCGTGAGACCTGGGCCCGACGACGGCACCATGTCTTCGATGCCGAAGGCGCCGGACGACACGAAGATGAAGATCATGGCCACCACCGCGAACAGCCGGATCCTCACCGTGCGCAGGTGCTCAGGCATGGCGTCCCCCCTGCTCGCGAGCGTCACATCTCAGAGGCACGGCGCTCAGCCGTCCAGCGCGACGGCCAGTTTCCGGCAGGCCTCCAGCCCGGCGATGGACTCGGGCGGCAGATCGATCACGTTCCAGGGGCAGCCGAGACGGCTCATCTCGGCGAGAAACGGCTGCGGGTCCAGACGCTCGGGTGCCACCGTGCCCCGCAGGGCGATGACGCCGCGCGCCAACAGCAGCGCGCCGGCCGCGGCCGGGATGCCGGTCTGGTAGCCGGTGCCCTGCGCGCCGAGGCGCGCGAAAGCCTCCTCGTGCGAGGTCATCTGGTAGGCGTAGCGGCATACGCGACGGCCGCCGAGAGTGCCCACCACCAGGGTGCCCACACACACGTCGCCCTTTACGTGCCCCTTGAGGTCGACGGCCCGGGGCAAGCGAGACACCACGAACTCGCGCGGCGAGAAGGTGGCACCTTTGAAGGTGAGGGGCTCGGTACTGTCCAGCCCCAGGGCGCGTAGCGCCCGCACCAGGTCCACCCAATCGTCGTCCAGGTGGATGAAGAAGTCGACGTTCGTGAGGCCTTTGCCGGCCAGGTACCAGGGGATGAGCTCGGACTCCTCGTGGTCGGTGTTCCAGACGCGCAGCCGGCCCACCGGAGCGGGAAAGGTGAACTCGAAGGAGCGCGTGAGCGGCTGGTAGCGAAGGCTCTTGCCGTGGTCGTAGCTTGTGGGCGGCAGCGTGCACTCTTCGAGCATCGTGTCGGGCGAGAAGCCGCAGGCCACGTCAAAGCCCTCGACCCGACCCGTGTCACCGTCGAGGACGACGAAGCTCTCGACGGTATCGAGCTCGTCGTAGAGGTAGCGCGCGAAGACGTCGCTGGCCCCGGGGTCGATGCCCAGGCACAGCAGGGCCGTGAGATCGCGCCGCTTGAACTCCTCGTCCAGCGCCAGCTGTTCGTCCACGTCGGCCGTGCCCACTACGTCGCGCGGCCCGGCGGTGGCCATGTCGAGGTAGCTCGTATGGGTCTCGAGGCAGGCGTGCATGACGTCGAGGTTGTAGCGCGGCACCAGGGCATTAATGACGAGGTCGACCTCGCGCAAGGCGCGCACCAGGCCTTCGCCGTCGTTCACGTCGAGCGGCAAGCGCCGCGCCTTGGCGCCGATCGCCGCGGCCACCTCGTCGACGCGCGCCGTATCGATGTCAGCCAGCACCACCTTGGCGATCTCGGGCTCGGCCGCGACGGTGCGGGCGATGACCTCGCCCACCGAGCCCACCCCCAGCTGCAGTACCTTCATAATACCCCCCTGTAGTCTGACCCTCGCGGGCGCCACGTGCCCGCACCCCTTGCGCTGCCGCCTTCGGCGTGCCCTCGCGAAACTACCGCAAGTAGTGCCTCGGTATTACCGAAAGTATGTCTAGTTTGTAACTGATTTGCACGGGTTTCTTATTGCGCGAAGTTAGCATGGCCAAGGCCAGGAAGTTACCAAGGTTGACCACTGTGGCGAGACACGCTAGCGTGCCCGCATGGACCTGAACGTGCAGAGGGCGGCACGCCTGCTGGGTGTCTCGCGGCACACCGTGCGCCGCTGGACGGAGAGCGGCTTCCTCACGTGCACGCGCACCGCGGGAGGTCACCGCCGCTTCAAGCGCGAGGACGTAGAGGAGCTCACCCAGGCCATCGGGGGCAGCAATCACCTGGCCGCGCGGCGCGCCCGCGAGCGGGAGCTCGAGACCGTGGTGCAAACCTCCATCGCCCTCGTGAGCCAGCTCGAGGTCGCCGACCTGCTCACGGAGATGGCCAGGCAACTCACGCGGCTGCTCGACTGCGGCTTCTGCACCATCTCCGCCTACGACGAGCAGACCGCCGTGGTCACGACGCTAGCCGACTACGACGATCGTGGCGAACCCTTTGTGAATGGTGCGGCCGGCAAGGTGTACCAGGCGGCGCGCTACCCCCTGACGCGCCGGGTCCTGATGGAGCGGGTAACCGCGCTCGTGAACGTGAGCGACCCCGCGGCCGACCCCGACGAGGTGCGCGAGCTGCGCCGTGAAGACGACAAGTCGCTGCTCATGGTTCCGCTCGTGTACCGGGGCCGCTCAATCGGGCTGCTGGAGCTGGTAGACCACCTGCGCGAGCGCCGCTACACGCGGCAGGAGCTGCGGCTCTGCACCGCCATCGCCGGCCAGGCGGCCGTGGCCTTGCACAACGCCCAAGCCTTCTCCGCGGCCCGCCAGACCGACCAGGGTGCCAGCGCCCTCGAGACCGCGCTCGGCTACCTGGGCGAGAACCTCGCGCTGCTGGAGGATGCGAACACGGCTCACGACGTGCTACACCTCGCCGCCGACCTGGCGTGCCGGGCCGGCGGTGCGGCGAGCTGCGTGGCCGCCACGGCGCGCGCCAGCGCCGGCGTGGTGCGGCCCGAGACCTCCGGCGGAACCGAGCCGGCGGGCCCGGAGGGCAGCTCCCGGGGTGCCGCCGCGGCCACCCTGAACACCGCCCAGCTCCTGCGCGTAGAAGACCCGTCGCGGCGCAGCGACCTTACGCTCACGCTCTCTCTGGAGCATCCGCCGTTTCGCGGCGCCGTGGAACTGCTCGGTCTGCTGGCCGGCACGGCGGGCGCGCGACTGACGCGGCTGGCCGTGGCCGGCGACGCAGAGGCGGCGCCGCGGTAGCGTATCATCGCACTGTATGCGCGCCCTCAGAACACTCGTCGTCGTCGCGATCACCGTCCTGGTGTTCGTCGGAGGCCTGGTCGCCGGCCTGGAGCTGGAGCGCGCCGCAACCAGTAGCGGCGCGCGCGCCCAGGGCGCCCTGTACCAGCAGGTGCTCACCGACCTACAACGCGACTACTACAAGCCGGTGAACGTCGCCAAACTGGGCCAGACCGGCGTTACGGCGCTGCTCGCCTCGCTGCACGACCCGTACACCGTGTACTTCACGCCGCAGGAGGCCAAGCAGTTCAGCCAGGAGCTTAGCGGCACCTACTCGGGCATCGGCACGGCGGTGGAGATGAAGGGCGGTCAGCTCACGGTGACCAAGGTCTTTGCCGGCTCGCCGGCGGCCCAGGCCGGCATCCGCGCCGGCGATGTGATCGTGAGTGTTAACGGAGTGCCGGCCGCCGGCAAGTCCGTGACCGCCACCGTGGCCCGCATCGTCGGTCCGGCCAGCACCACCGTGCACCTGCAGCTTCTGCGTCACGGCGCGAGTGCCCCCATTCAGCTAACGCTCACGCGGCGCTCGATCTCCGAGCCTCTCACCAGTGCGCGCCTGCTCAACGACCACGGCGTCAAGGTGGGCTATGTAGATCTCAGCGCCTTCGCCAACGGCGCCGGCAAGCAGGTAGAGCAGGCCATCGCCGGCCTGCGCCAGCGCGGCGCGCGGTGGCTCGTGTTCGATCTGCGCGACAACGGCGGCGGGCTCGTGAACGAGGCCGTGGGCGTCGCCAGCGACTTCCTGCCGGCCGGCAAGGTCGTGGTGAGCACGCAGGGCCTGCACTCGCACAAAGACGTGCTCAAGACCACCCGCGGCCCGGCCACCAGCCTGCCGCTCGTGGTGCTGGTGAACGGCAACACGGCGAGCGCCTCCGAGATCGTCACCGGCGCCCTGCAAGACTACCGCCGGGCCACGATCATCGGCACCAAGACGTTCGGCAAGGGCGTGGTGCAGACCATCCTGCCGCTGCCGGGGGGAGCCAGCCTGAAGATCACCATCGCCTCGTACCTCACACCGCTCGGCCGCAGCATCAATCACAGGGGCATCGAGCCGACGATCGTGGCCGCGCAGCCCAAGGGGGCCACCGCCGACAAGGTCCTGGCGCGCGCCCTGCGCTTCATCGTCAACGGGCACTGAAGGCGCGGCAGACCGCCTCGCCCCCCGCGACACCGCCCGGCGTGATTACGGATTCTGCCGCCGCGAGGTTCAAGAACCACCGCCATCTGTCGATACAAAGAGCGTGGAGCAGCGCGAAACCTGGCGGTCGCGCAGCTAGATGCACCGAAGAACCTGCGGGAGGACGCATCTATGGCTGTACGGGCCGCGGGCCGCGCTGGATCGTCGCGTGGCCCTCTCGTTCGTCGTGTGCACGGTGGTTTCAGCCTCGTCGAGCTGCTGGTTACCATCGTCCTCGCGGGCATCATCTTCGCGGCCATGGTGCCGCTCTTGAACTACGTGCGCGCCACGGTGAGCGTAACCACCCCCCCACGCCCGGACCGGCCTACACGACGACGATGAGCATCATGGTCCTCAACCCGTCAGCCATCAGTAACAGCTCCTCGGCCAGCAATCGGTGCCTCCAGGCTACACGTACTAGCAAGGTGAGACTCGCGATGCACTGGGAGCACGACATGTTCGGAACTGACGCGCGCCGCAACAGCGGCTTCACCCTGATCGAGCTGATGATCACCATCATCATCGCCGCCGTCGCCTTCGCCGGCATGATCCCGCTCTTCGTCGACGCCTCACAGGCGAGTTCGGGCAACCAGATGCGCACCATCGCCACCAACGTCGCCCAGGGCCAGATCGAAAAGCTGCGCGCGCTGCCCTGGAGCCAGCTCGTGGCGGCCTACACCGACAGCGGCAAGACTGCTCCGGCAACCGCGTCCAGTTTTCCCACGACCCTCGATTCGTCCTCGTGGGCCGGTGGCCAGTTCGGCGATTCGATCAATGCCTACTCCGGCACGGTGGCGAAGGTCTTCAAGGTCTCGTATTCGGTGCAGCCGGGCGGCGGCGCCCTGACCGGCGCCACGGCAGACACCATGAACGTCTCCGTGACCGTCACGTGGACCGGAAGACCGACACCCATAATGCCGATCACGGTGATGACGATCATCTCAAAGCAGTATGCCGGGCCGGCGCTCACTGGCGTCGGGTTCACGGTCAGTCCTGCGACCGGCAACGTCATCACGGGCTCGCCGGTCAGCCTCACCGCGTATGTCAACTCGTCGGCCTTTCCCAGCGCCCAGGTGCAGTTCACGTGCGTCTATCTGGGCAACGGCTCGGTGACACCGGCCGTCACCTACTCGGGCCTCACCGGCACCGTGAACTTCTCGGGCTGCCCCGACGGCGACTATATGATCACGGCGCAGGCCTGGAGCGGTACCCCCGGCAGCAGCACTCCGGGCACGCCGCAGCAGCGGCAGTACGTGCTCGACTTGAGCAGCGCTCCCCCGCAGGTCACTAACCTGAGCTACACGCCGGGCAGCGGGCGCGTGGTGCTCTCGTGGAGCCCGTCGATCGCCAGCGACTTCAGCCACTATGAGATCGACCGCGGCACGACATCGGGTAGTGAGACGGTCCTGGTGGGCAGCACCACGGCCACCGGCTACACCGACACGGGCCTTACCAACGAGCAGGACTACTACTACAAGGTCTATGCGATCGACACCGCCGGCAACAAGAGCGTGGCCTCGGCCGAACTCGACGCGGTGCCCACGACCATACCCAGTGACCCCCGACCGACCACCCCGGGTAGCTTCGCCGGTGTCGCCAATCAGAACCTGGCGGTCTTGAGCTGGACGGCGTCGTCCCACGTCGCCAACGGCATAACGGTCGCGGGCTACTACATCTACCGCGACGGCGGCACCACGCCCTGTGCCCAGACCGGCTCGCTCGGTTTCAGCGACACGGTCGGCTGGGGCGCCACCCACACCTACGTGGTGCGCGCCTATGACACCGCCGGTCGCAACTCGCTGCCCAGCTCTACGATCACCGTGACGACTGGCACGCGCCCGGGGCCGTACACGATGACGATCACCCGCAACCAGCAGACCGCGGTAACGGTCGTGACCAGCAACGACTCGATGTACCCGTACAGCTCTGGCAACCTTACCGGCCAGAAGAGCATCACGGTGAGCAGCCTCTACTACGGCTCGTACACGGTCACGACGACCTACTCGGGCTCCACGAACGTGCAGACGGTCAACCCGTTCAACGCCAATAAGACCGTCACCGTCAACTTCTGAGGGGCGCGATGGTCGGCAAGCAGAGAGCACGGCGGCGGGACGGGTTCACGATGATCGAGATGGTCGTGACCATCGCCATACTGGGCGTCGTCTCGACTATGGTGCTGGGCGTCTGGTTCGCGCTACAAGACTCCTACGCGTTCACGACCAGCTCCGACAGCCAGCAATCCACCGCCCGCGACTCCATGGCGCGCATGGAACGTGAGATCCGTGACGCGGCCGCGCAGCCCGACACGCTGAGACCGGGAGTCGACAGCGGCTACCCGTACGTCGACTCGGCCGTCAACCTCGCGTCGGGCAACCAGATCAACTTCACGACACCCTTCAACGATCCGGCGCTCGTCATCGAAGACGTGGCCTACAAGTACGTGGTCAACGCCGACGGCAAGTCCGGCACTCTCTACCGCTACAAGGGCAGCAACCCGACCTGTGTCGATCCCACCACCGACCCCAACGCCACGCGGATGACCCTGGCGACGAACGTCGTCAACTACACGCTGGGCAACAACGTGCCGATCTTCACCTACTGGTCGTACAGCTCCAACGGCACCTACACGACCTCGACCAGCGTCAGTGGTACCGCCAACCTTCAGAACATCCTCACGGTGCAGATCCACCTCATGATCCAGACCACCCCGGGTCACGCACCGGCGTACATGGACCTCATGAGCACCGTTGAGCCGCGTAACATGCGGCACAACTGACACCCCGGGGGCACGACATGCGCAGAACGAAAGATCAGTCGGGCTACGCGCTCATCATGGTGATCGGCATCATCGCCACCCTCATGATCCTGGCCACGACGCTCGTGATGGTGACTGCCAACATGCAGCACCCCACGCTCAACACCAAGAACAAGGACAAGTCGCTAAACGTGGCCGAGGCCGCCATGGAGTCGACGGTGTACAGCCTGGGCAACTCCTGGCCGGCCGAGTCGAGCCCGAGCCCGAGCCCGGTCTTCAACTACGATCCCAGTGCGGTCAACACCTGGTATGGCACCGCCGCGCCGGGCCAGTACAGCGGGCTGACCTCGAGCGCCATCATCAAGCCGTACTGGACCGTGGACAGCAGCGGTAACTCGGTGCTCGACACGACCAAGTACTGGGTCGTGACGCAGGGCAGCGTCGGTGGCCAGACGTCCGCCATCCAGTGCGTCGTGCAGCAGCACTCGACCGGCGTGACCACCGTGGTGCCGGGCGTCGCTCTGTATGCCGGTGGCAACGTGACGATGACGGGCTCCACGCAGATTAACAGTACGACAGGGGGCGCGGCCCTCGAGTCGCCGGGCAACGTCAACTTGAGCGGTGACGGCATCACCGGCCCATTCAGCGCGAGCATCATGGCCGGCAGCCTCACCCAGAACACCTCCTGGCAGAAGTTCGTCAACTCGACCGGCACCGTGCCCGCCCTTAGCACCCTGTGGCCCGCCAGCCTGATCTCGTCGCTGACGGCGACCGCGCAGACGGCCCAGCCCTCGGGCACACTGGTGAGCAACTCATCGTCGGCGCCCAACTCGCCATATACAGGCTTCGTCGGCTCCAACTGGGGCGGCACCTGGGGAAACGTCTACTCCACCAGCGACCTGCACGTGAACACCCAGGGAACGTACAACTTCGGCACTGTCTACGTGAAAGGTAACCTGACGATCGACGGCGCCGCCCAGATGAACTGCACGGCCCTCTACGTCACCGGCAACCTGACGATCTCGGGCGGCGCCAACGAGATGAGCTTCGGGCCTACCTACGTGGGCGGCAACTTCACCTTCAGCGGCAGCCACGCCTTCAACATTCCGCTGCTGGTCTGCAACGGCAGCGCGACCCTCAGTGGCTCGCAGCAGTTCGGCAGCACCACGACCCCTTGCATGCTCGTCATGACCGGCACGAACCAGCCCCTCAACTTCTCCGGCGCCAGCTACTTCTACGGTGTGATCGCCGGTGTGGGCTCGGGCGACACGGTCACCTTGTCGGGCAGCAGCCCCGTGGACGGCGCCGTGTTCACGTCCGGCACCGTAAACATCAGCGGCTCGGGCGGAGTCACCTACGACTCCGGCATCATCAACACGTTCACCACCGTGCAGACCACGGCGGCCACCCTGATGCAGGACACCTGGTCGGAGATCAAGCCGAGCTAGCCCTGGTCGGAGGTCCCCGGGTGGCCGGCAGCCGCGCGCAACGAGTCACGGCGGGGGCGCCGAAGCGCCGGCCGCCGTGGCGCTCAGAACCTGCCGGTCCGCGCCGAGCGCCGGTGCGCCCAGCAAAGCAGCGACCCGGTACCTTCGTCGGCCGCGCGGCGCGTCTGCGCGGCGCCGCTCGAGGTGCATCGGGCTCGCCACTCTCGGCTCAACGCCATCAGCACCGAAATGGCGGCCGGTGGCATCCTCACGCGATTGCGATAGGCTCGCGGGAGCACCCACGACAAGGAGCGCGAGCATGCTCGACGGCATCAGTATCGAACCCCTTTCGTCGCACCACATCGACCTGCTGGCGCCGCTGTGGAGGGCGCTGCTCGATCACATCGCCGTGCTGCCCGAGGCCGTCGTGCCCATACGGCCCTTCGAGCAGTCGTGGCCCCTGGTGCGCGAGCGCATGCTGGAGGCGCTCGGCAAGGAGGCGTTCATCGTGGTTGCCCGGCGCGACGGCGAGCCGCAGCCCGTGGGCTACGCATTCGTGATGGTCGAGAGCGCCGACCCCGTGTGGTACACGGGAGACAAGTTCGCCGAGCTGGATCACCTGAGCGTCGCCGCCGGCGAGCGCGCCGCCGGCGTGGGCACGGCTCTCCTGGACGCGGTCGACGCCGAGCTGGAGCGCCGCGGCGTCAACGACGTGCAGATCGGCGTCGACTCCGGCAACCAGCAGGCCATGCGCCTCTACGAGCGGCGCGGCTACCGCCCGGACTTCTGTACCTACTACGGGTCGCCGGGCGGCAAGCCCTGGGCCTGCCTCGCGCGCGAGGCGGCCGACCGCCGGGCCGGGCGCGGGCGCTTCGCGCCGCCCGGCCCGGCGCCGGCGGCTCCCTCCCCGGCCCCCAGGCCATAGCCCCGAGGCGCCATGCCATCTCCGCTCACCATCACGCGCCTCGACGCCGCCGAGCTGGACGCATTGGAGCCCCTGTGGGCCGCCCTGGTCACGCATCACGCCGCCCTCTGGAGCGCGCTGCCGGCACGCAGCACCGCCGACTCGTGGCCACGCCGCCGGCGGCAGTACGGCCGCTGGCTGGGCAACGAGGGCTCGTTCGTTCTGGCGGCGCGGCGCGGCGAAGCTCTGGTGGGCTACGCCATGGCGGCCGTGAGCGAGGGCGACGAGACCTTCGCCACGGGCGAGAGGCTGGCCGAGCTGGAGACCCTCGTGGTGGCCCCCGGCGAGCGTGCCGCCGGCGTGGGCACGGCGCTGCTCGACGCCGTTCTGGTCGAGCTGGAACGCCAGGGCATAGACGACGTTCTGGTGGGCGTGATGCACGGCAACGACGCCGCGCGACGCTTCTACGAGCGGCGCGGCTTCACGCCCTTCGTGCATCTTCTCTACGGAAAGCGCAGCGCTCTGAGCAAGGGAAAGGAGCCCGCCTGATGGCCCTCAAGTATGTAAGCGTGATCGGCGCCAGCCAGGCGGCGGCAGAGCTGCAGGCCGTGGCCGAGGAGCTCGGCGAGCTCCTCGCGGCACGCGGCTACGTGGTGGTGTGCGGCGGTCGCGACGGCGTGATGGGAGCCGTGGCCAGGGGCGTGAAGCGGGCCGGCGGCGTCTGCATCGGCATTCTGCCGGATGCCGATCGCACGAGTGCCGCCCCCGACCTTACCTATAGCATCTGCAGCGCCATCGGCCACGCCCGCAACCTCGGCGTCGTAGCGAGCGGCGACGTGGTCTTAGCCGTGGGCGGCGCCTGGGGCACGCTCAGCGAGATCGGTCTGGCGCGCAGCATTGGCAAGCCGGTGATCCTGCTGAACTCTTGGGGGTTGACCCCGCCGGAGGACGGCCGGCTCGACGGCACCCTCCGGGCGAGCACGCCGGCCGAGGCCGTGGAGCTCGCCGCCACGCTCTGAGCGCAGTCGCCCCCGTTCGTCGCGCCACCCGCCGTGGCGGCGACCGGCGCGACGAGGCGCGGGCGCGCGGGCCACGGCCCCGTGCGACGACCAGGCGCCTTCTCATCGGTAGCGTACGCCCTACATACACATATAATTCTCCCGTCCGGTTCTCGGCATGAGGGGGCGACTACTGATGGCCACACCACAGCATCGACTGCTGAACTCGACGTATCACAAGGTGCGAGACCTCCTGACCGTTCTGGCGCCGCTCTCGGAGCCCTCTCTGAGCGGCCTCGTGACCGCGATCCACGCCGGCAACCTCGACTCCTTCTGCTACTGGGCGGCGCGCAGCAAGGCGGGCGATCGGCGCACGGCGTGCTCGCCGGCGGCGGTGCGCAGGGCGATTCGTACCGCTGAGTCGCTCGGCTTGCTGACGGTGGCGGGCGAAGACGGCCCGTGCCGCCTTGCTGCCGACGGCGAGGATGCGCTCCGGCAGGACCGCTTCAACGCGGTGCTCGCCAAGGTGGCACTGCGGCGCCTCGAGGCGCTCGGGTACGCCAGCGACGCGCTCTCACGCGAGATGAAGGCGATACAGCTCCCCGAGCTGCCCGATCTGCCCACCCTCTACGCCAGGCGACCGCCGGCCGCGAACGGCTTGAGCAAGGCCGATTTCGGCAGGCTGATGATGCTGGTCGCCGAGTCTGGGACGTTTCGCGTGGCCACGGCGCAGCTCTTTTTCGCCGGCTAGGGTGCGGTGCGCCTGCGGCTCACCATACGGTAGCCCGCCTGCGGTGACTAGCCACCGCAGGCGGGCCAACGAGGGGGGCGCCGAAGGCACACCCGTCACTAGCCCTCCAGCCGTCCGCGCCGAAGCAGCACCTCGCACTCGCCCACCGGCAGCGGCCGGGCGAAGTAGTAGCCCTGCACGATGTCGCAGCCGGCGCCGCGGATGAAGGCGAGCTCCTCGGCGGTCTCTACGCCTTCGGCCACCACTTGCAGGCCCAGACGGTGCGCGAGCATGGTGACCGACTCGATGATCACGGCGGCCGACGCGTCGCTCAGGCAGTGGCCCACAAAGGAGCGGTCGAGCTTGACGCGGTCGATGGGCAGCTCGCGCAGATGGGTGAGCGACGAGAAGCCAGTGCCGAAGTCGTCCAGCGCCACCGTGACGCCGGCCTCGCGCAGCCGCGCGCTAACCGCTGCCGCGCGCACGGGATCGGCCAGAATGGCCGTCTCGGTGATCTCGACCTCGAGCAGCTCGTGGCGCGCGCCGGCGCGCGCCGCGGCGAGCAGCATCTCGTCGCAGAACTCTGACCGCTGAAACTCGCGCGCCGAGACGTTGAAGGCAATGCGCGGGGGCACCGCCAGGCTGTCCGCCCAGGCGCTCAGCTGCGCACAGGCCTGGCCGAACAACCCGCGCCCCAGCTCGACGATGAATCCGGTCTCTTCGGCGAACGGGATGAACTCCTCGGGAGCGGTGAGGCCGCGCTGGGGGCGCTGCCAGCGCGCCAGGGCCTCCACGCCCACGATGCGCATCGTGCCCAGGTCGACTTGTGGCTGGTAGTGCAGCAGAAACTCGGCGCGTTCCAGGCCGTCGCGCAGGTCTCCGGCCAAGCGGATCTTCAGGCTGCTCGGCGCGCCGACGCTCTCGGCGAAGAACTCGCAGCACCCGCCGCCCAGTGCCTTGGCGTGACGCATCGCCGTATGGGCGTTCTCCTGCAACTGGCGGGCGTCGGTCTCGCCGCTGGGGTGCAGCGCCACGCCACAGCTGGCGGTGAGGCACACGGCCTCCCCGTCTACCACGAACGGCGCGGCAAACACCTCGCGAATGCGCTGTAGCAAACGACCCATCTGCGGGCGCGTGCCCGCCCTGGACAGCAGCAGCAGAAAGTCGTCGCTGCCCACGCGGGCCACCATGTCGTTGGCACGCACGGCGGCACTCAGGCGCCCCGCCACGGCTTGCAGCAGGTGGTCGCCGGCGGCCGGCCCCAAGGCGTCGTTCACATGCTTGAACCGGTCGATGTTGAGCCACAGCAGGGCGAGCCGGCGGCGACCCGCCTGAGCCCCGGCCAGAGCCCGCTGCAGAGCAATGGTGAGCGTGGCCCGGTTGGCCAGCTCGGTGACCGGGTCGAAGAAGGCGAAGCGGTCGACCAGGTCGGTGGCGCGCTTCTCGGAGGTGGCATTGTGAACGATCATCACGCCGCCCACCAGCTCGCCGTGCTCGTCGTGGACGGGCGACCACTTGCTGCGCACCCAGACCCCGCCGTCGGGAAGGTTCACCGCGCCGCTGCCCTCATACGTGAGCGTCTCGCCGGCCAGCGCGCGGTCGAGAAGGGGGTGCAACTCCGGCTTCAAGAGCACACGCATCGACACGCCGGTAAGCTCCTCGCGCGGCAGCCCCATCAGCTCGGCGGCCGCCCGGCTGGCCTCGAGCACCATACCGTTGCGGTCCAGGGTAACGATGCCCGTGGGGCAGGTATCGAGCACCGCCTGGTAGCGCGCCTGCAAGCTAGGGGTGCCGGCCAGGTACTGGTCACACGACGCGCCCGAGCCCACGTGCCCGCCCGCCCCAGGGCACGCCAAGGACTCGTGATCTTTCATGCTCCCTCCCGCTCCGCAGCCGCTCTGCCCGCAGCCGGCAAGCCACGTATCGGCTGGTACGGTGGAGCAGTGAAGGCGGAAGTGTTGTCAGGAGAGACTGGTTGTGGGATTCGGCAGCGCGCCAGCGCCGGAGCCCCGACCTCTGCTCGCCGCCCGGCCCGCGCACGGCGCCAATCGACTGCTTGATCAGCTCACCCGGCTGATCGTGGCTGTCGCGCCACTCCCCATCGGCGGGCTTCTGGTCTGGAGCCACGCGCTCACCACAGCCAGGTTCACAACCAGCTCGCCTCGCAGAAGATCTTCTTCCCGGCCAAGGGCAGCGCCGCGATCAAGGGGGCGCAGTTCGCGGCCATGCAGCAGCACGCCGGGCGGCAGCTCAAGCTTGAGCGGTGCCGTCATCCTGCTCGTCCTTTCAGGATTGGGATTCGTCCACGGCCAACAGACGCGACGCCGCCGAAGTTACCGCCACGGACGAAGGGCGGGCCAGAGCCGGCCAGCCTGAGCCGAGGCTGGTGTCGGCAGACTGCGCTGTTGCGCTCGCGATTTCCATCTCCTGGGTCGTCACCCTAACAACATCGCACTCCCACGATCCAGCGGTTTTCCTGATATAGTACGGCGGTCGTTCGGTTCGAATTTCGCACGGTTTCGGAGAGCCGCCCTTGGGCAGGGAACGAGAAACGTCACGACCGCTTGCTGCAAAGATCACGCCGCCTGGCGTCGACCATGTCGCTCTGAGAGCAGATACGCTGGCGGCATTTCAGCGCGCCGGCCGAAAACGGCTGACCTTAGTCTGTGCACCGGCGGGGTACGGGAAGACGTGCGTCACCGCCGCCGCAATGGCCAGGATGACGCCGGAGGTTGTCTGGTACAAGCTGGATAACCTCGATCAGGACCCTCTGGTGTTCCTCTCTTCCGTTACAAGAGCCTTCCGAAGACGCGACCCCTCGTTTGGCACTGCCATCCTGCAGTCACTGCACCTGGCCAAGAGGCGGCCAAACCCGCTCATGGAAATGGCCACGGCATTTGTGAACGAATGCTGTGACCGAGTCACTGAAGACATCCATGTAGTGCTGGACGACTATCACGAAGCCGCCGAAGCGCCCGGGCCAAACATGGTCATCGATTACTTGCTCACAAACCTTCCACGGAGGGTCCACCTTGTGGTGCTGTCGCGGTACAGCCCTGCGTTCTCGGTATCCATGGTCACACTTGCCGATGAGATCGGCCACATTGGGGTTGACCTCCTGCGGTTCGATGTTGCTCAGGCATCTGCGGTAGTGCAGTCCCTGACGCGAAGGCGTTCCGTGCGGAAGCATATCGAGCGTCTGGTCCACCTCACTGAAGGTTGGCCGGCCAGCATAGTTCTGGCAGCCCTCACCATGCATCAGCTCGATCTTGATACCTTGGAGGCGGCTCTCGCTGGCCCGCGGCTACGGCAGGACATCTATTCCTATCTCGCCGAGCAGGTTTACCGACGCGAGGACGAGAGCGCGCGCACCTTCCTCAAGCGAACCTCATGCCTAGAGTCTATTAGCCCCAGACTGGCCAACCGTTTGAGCAACATCTCCGATGCTCACGTCCACCTCGAACGGCTGGCGGCCAATCAGGTGTTCACCTCCTCAACTCAGCAGGGCAAATACCGCTATCACAACCTCTTTCGCGATTTCCTGCAGCAGAAGTGCCTCAGAGACGAGGGGCAGGACGCATATCATCAACTGCAGCGCGACACGGCGACAGCCTTGGAGGAGGAAGGCGAGGGAGTCGCGGCAATCGAACTCCTCCTGGACGCGAACGAGCCGCAGCTAGCATTAGAGGCCATGGCTCGAGCCGGTGAACCCCTAATGGAAGAGTCATCAGCTGACAGGCTTCGGCAGTGGTCCAACAAGCTCGCGCCTGAAGTGCGAGCCCTCGACCCCTGGGCCCGGCTGCTGTCTGCCCAGCTGTTCACAAGAGACCAGAAGTTCGAGCAGGCACTCGTCGATGCCGAGCGAGCCATCGGCATCTTCGAGCTTCGACAGGACGAAGCCGGCCTCTATCACGCTCTGTCCATCAAGGAATCCATTTGCTTCTGGTCGGGCAAGACGCAACTGGCCGCGGACACGTGCCGGCTTGCCCTTGGCCACGCACGTAACGATGTTCACCGGATACACACCCTGATCAGCCTGGGTTCGGCGGCGCTCGAGATGCGGGACTGGGCTCGTACCGACGAAGCCTACTCCGAGGCAGAGAGACTGATCGGCTCGTCAGGTGGAGCCGAGGCCCTGAGAGTCGGCAATCTTCGTGCCCTTACAATGTTCTTCCGCGGTGACTTCGTCGCCGCCCGCACTCAGATGGCCCCGCTAGCCAAGGGGCGGATGCCAGACGTCTTGCGCAGCTCGGCCGCGAACTCCATGGGCATGATCGAGATGGGTCTTGGGGACTATCCAGCGGCACGCCAGCACTTCCAGCGGGCACTCGAAATCGCTCAGCGACATGGTTGCGCGCACCTTCGGTGGCCAATCGTTGACAGCCTTGGCATGTGCCTCGCCTGCGCCGGACAGACCGGGCCGGGCTTGAATCACCTGCGACAAGCGCTTGATGAACTGAGAGCTGACCCGACCCTGCATGCGCTGTGCCTATGCCACATCGGCACCCTCTTTCGCCGACAGGGAGACTTCGCGCGAGCTCATCACTACTATCGAGAGGCGTGTCAAAGGAGCGACGAGCGAGATCCTTACACGTATCTCAACAGCAGAGCCAATCGGTCGTTTGTCCGCACGGAATCACCCCGATCTACCTTGGCAGATCTCTCGGCGATAGGACAGGAGGCTTCCGGCTCAGGCCTCCAGTTCGTAGAGCAGAAGGTCAAGCTATTCCAGGCAATCCTCCTTTACGACGAGGGTCGCCGCGGTGAGGCCCGTGCCGCCCTTGATGACTGTGTCCCAAACCAAGTCCGTTTGGGTCACATGAATCTCCTGTGCCAAGAGATGACCATCAGACCTCGGCTCCTGCACGCGTTTCTCGAGAGCTTCTGCAATGGGGCGGTGACTGAGCGCCTCCTTGACAGTGTGGCCCATCACTGGAGAGGACCTCCCATACTGTCCGACCTTGCTCATTCCGCTGGCCAGAACGTCGCCAACACGCTGGTAGACGCGATGTCCAACGATTGCGACAGGCCCGTGCCTGCCCGCATTCTCAGAGCAGCATGCAAGCATCCGGACGCAGCTGTACGGCGCAAAGCTCAGTCCCTGCTCGCGCGCAGACGAATGCCAGATCAGACATGGTCCACCCCGATCCCGGAGCTGACGCGTCGTGAGTGCGAGCTCCTCTCGCTCATCGCGGCCGGACGCAGCAACGCCGAGATCGCCGCCGAACTCTTCATCTCTCCCTCCACGGTCAAGACTCATATCAATCACATCTTCAGCAAACTTGGTGTAGTGAATCGCGTCCAGGCCATCCTATGGTTTTCGGAAAGATCATCCAGGACGTAGGGCGTGCGTCCAATCGTCACTCAACCCGGGCGAATATGCGGAATACAACCCTGGTATGATTCCCGTCGCATCTCTCCGAGCTACTCTGTATTCATCAGGGGCCAGTCGATCGGAGGTACCAGATGCAGCAACCCGTTTCCGTCGTCTACGTCGAATCGAACCGCATGAGCCAGTCCAAGAAGACCGTCATCGACATCCTGCGTGAGAGCCGCGATTTCGTCTCGGGCGAGGTCATCAGCGCGCGGCTCGGCATCTCGCGCAACGCCGTGCACAAGCACGTCAATTCGCTGCGCAAGCGCGGCTACACCATCGTCGGCGTGTCGCGCCGCGGCTACAAGCTCGAAGACGAGCCGCAGCGGCTCTCCATGGGGCTCATCACCGACCGCACGGCGGGCAGCACCTTCGGCCGCTCGTTCCGCTACTACGACGAGATCGAGTCCACCAACGTTGAGGCCAAGCTGCTCGCCAACAGCGGCGCGCCCGAGGGCACCGTGGTCATCGCCGAGGCGCAGTCAGCCGGCCGTGGCCGCCTGGGGCGGCGCTGGACCTCACCGGCGGGCAAGGGCTTGCTGTTCTCGGTGCTCGCCCGGCCCGACGTGCCCATGAGCGAGGCCCACCTGTTCACGCTCGTCACCGCCGTAGCCGCGGCCGAGGCCATCGAGGCGCGCACCGGCCTCAAGGTGCAGATCAAGTGGCCCAACGATCTGCTGGTCGACGACCGCAAGATCGCCGGCATTCTCATGGAGATGGCCGGCGAAGAAGATGAGGTGGAGTGGATCGTGGTCGGCATCGGCGTCAACGTGAACACCGAGTACAGCGAGCTGCCGGTGGCCCTGCGCCGCTCGGCCACCTCGCTCAAGCAAGCCACCGGCACGGCGGTCGACCGCAGCGAGCTGCTCGCCGACCTGCTGCTCGCCCTCCAGGCCCACTACGATGACGCGGTGAGCACTGGCTTCGAGCACGCCCTGAGCGGGTTCCGCCGGCGCGACTACCTTCTCCACAAGGCGATTGACGTACAGACCCGCGACGGCCGCCTGGTGGGCCACGCCGGCGGCATCGACGACCGCGGCGCTCTGCTGCTGGAGCTCCCCGACCGCCAGGTGCGCCGCTTTCACTCCGGCGACGTAACGCTGCACCGCTAAGGCCAACCGCCACCCGGCCGCAGCCCCGTCACCCCAACGTCGGCCGGCGCACCCGCCGCCCGCCCGCGCACCGCCCGACCGGGTTCTCCGCACCTGACTCGGGCGTGCGCGAGGGCGCCGTCACTGTCTGAGCGCAACGGAGATGGACAGTCGCTCGCGATCGCCGGCCGCGGCGCCAGCCGCGCCGTCGATCCGCCCTCCCCCGACCGAGGCGGCGCAGGGCGAGGGGGCACTCGGGAGGATCGCGAGGCGGCCACTGCGGAGGCTGGGGTTGACGATCGCCTGCGGTGGCCTGCCGCTCTCCGGCGGCACCGCATTCGTCAACTCCCGCGCAGCAGCGGCCTGCGTGCCGAGTGCAGCGAACGCAGTGAGCGCCCTCCCGAGTGCCCCCTCGCCCTGCGCCGCCGCCCGCCCCCCGGGGAAGCCCTGCAGGATCTCCCCGGCGCATCGCTTGACACCCGCCCGTCCCGAGCACTACATTGTCCACCTCTCCACCCGCTCAGGAAGGTTGACAATTGTCACGGGCTCAGCACGCGCGAGATCACGTTCACCGCTCTCTTCGCCGCCCTGATCTCCGCCGGCGCCTTCATCACCATCCCGCTCGGCACGGTGCCGTTCACCCTGCAGGTGCTCTTCGTGCTGCTCGCCGGCCTGGTGCTGGGGCCACGGCTGGGCGCCCTGGCTGTTGTCGCCTACTTGCTGCTAGGCCTCGTCGCGCCAGTCTACGCCGGGGGCACGTCGGGGCTGGGCGTGCTGCTGGGGCCCACCGGCGGCTACCTGTGGGGGTTCGTGCCGGCGGCGGTTCTCACCGGCCTGCTGGCCACCCGCGGTCGTCCCACTCTGTCGCGATATGTGGCCGCCGGCATCCTCGGCTTGCCGCCTATCTACGTGCTGGGCACGGTATGGCTCGCGCTTCAGCTCCACCTGGGAGCCGGCGCGGCCATCGCCGCGGGAGTAACACCGTTCATCGCCGTCGACTTCGCCAAGGCGGTCATCGCCGGTCTCGCGGCCCGCAGCCTGGCCACCTTGCCGCTGGGCCTTCCGGCGTGGCAGCGGCGCCGCTAAGGCTCTGACGTTCTCGGGCCTGTAGACTGATCGCGCACCGCAAACGCTCCAAGGCGCCGCGAAAGGCTCCCATGCCGGTCTCCCCCTCGTCTCGCCGTCGCTCCGCCATCGTCGCCAGGCTGCGGGCCGCCGGCTGCGTGTTCGCCGACGACGAGGCTCGGCTGCTCATCTCCGCGGCACGCACGCCGGCGGAGCTCGCGGCGCTGGTGAACCGGCGAGCCGCGGGCGTGCCGCTCGAGCACGTTCTCGGCTGGGCGCGTTTCTGCAGCCTGCGCATAGCCGTAGACCCCGGAGTCTTCGTCCCCCGCCGCCGCAGCGAGTTTCTCGCTCGCCAGGCGATCACCTTTGCCGGCGAGGCCATCTCCATCGGTCGCCAGCCCAGCGCCCCCGCCGGCCTGGCCTGCGCCCGGCCCCGGGTCGTCGTCGTCGACCTGTGTTGCGGCTCGGGCGCGCTGGGCGCCGCGCTCACCGCCGCCCTGGACCAGATAGACCTCTACGCGGTCGACATCGATCCTGCCGCGGTATGCTGCGCGCGCCGCAACCTCGCCGCCTCCGCAGGCCACGTGTACGAAGGTGACCTCTACGAGCCGCTGCCCCCGGCACTGCGCGGCGGCGTCCACCTCGTCGTCGCTAACGCGCCCTACGTGCCCACCGCGGAGATCCGCCTGCTGCCCCCGGAGGCCCGGCTGCACGAGCCGCGAGTGGCGCTCGACGGCGGCGCCGACGGGCTCAACGCCCTGCGGCGGGTATTCGCCGAGGCGCCGGCGTGGCTGGCACCGGGCGGCCGCCTGCTTGCGGAGACGAGCGAGCAGCAAGCGCCGCAGACCGCGGCGGCCGTGGCCCGCGCCGGGCTCGCGCCGCAGATCATCCGCAGCGACCGGCTAGACGCGACCGTCGTCGTCGCGACCAGGCCCGCCCCCTAGCGCCCCTCGCCGGCCGACCGGGGAGCGTGACCGCCCCGCCGGCGGCCGCCCAGGCGCCTGCCCGCGCGCCATTCGAAAACGTCGCGGTGACACAGGAAGTCGGTGTCGCCCGGCGAAGAGTTTCCCAGTTACTCCCGAGACCGCGCTTCACGTGCCACCCACCCCCCCTGTGGCACACCGAAGGCCCCTGCTTCAGGGGCCTTCGCCATCCGCTCCCCGGCTGCCACGAATGCGGGCGCAACGGAGGTGCGGAGCAGAGAGCGCGCGCAAGCTCAAAGCGACACGCCTGCTCGGCGATGATGAGCTCACCGTCGGCGTGCTCTCCTTCAAGCGGGGAGGTCTCGCGCCGCGCCCGCCGCGCAGGTAGAAAGGCGAGGGCCAGAACGCTGCCCGCCAAGGCGAAACCTACCGAAACCAGCAGGGCCGCCGCCGGACGCCGGACGCCCGCGACGCCCCTCACTGCGCCGTGAAGTACCCCTTGGCGTCGAGATGGTAGGTGCTAGCGAAGTCGCTCGCCGAAAGGCTGCGCACCAGCTTGAGGGACGCCTGCGAGCCGTCCACGCGGGGAACCCCGGGCGAGGCGACGTACAGCGAGAGCCAGCGCCCGCCGAGGATGCGCCCTCTCCGGTCGATCTTCACGGTGAGCAGGCCGGAGAGGCTGAGGTTGCCCCCCAGGCCGAAGTTGCGCCAGCCGGCGAAGTTGCCCAGCGAATAGGCGATGAGGCGATCCTTGTAGCGCTCGATGCCGCGGATGACGTGGGGGCCGGAGCCCAGCACGAGGTCGGCTCCGGCGTTGACCATGGCGTGGGCGAAGGCGCGCACATTGCCACGGTTCTCGCCGTCGAAGTACTGAGTGCCGTAGGGCGTGTGGACCTGGTCGGCGCCCTCGGCGCCGGCGTGCATGAGCACGATCACCACGTCGGCCTCGGCGGCCGCGCGCTTCACCAGCTTGGCCGCCGCCGGGATGTTGTTGAGCGGCGCGCTCCACGGGTACGGCGAGAAGCCCATGACGGCGACCCGCACGCCGTGCACGTTCACCCGCGTCACCGTGTTGGGCAGGCCGGCGTAGCGGACACCCACCGCCTTGAGCGCCTGCTGCGTCTGCTGGAACCCGCGCGCGAGGTAGTCGTTGCTGTGATTGTTCGCCACATTGACCAGATCGATGCCCGACCAGGCGAGCGCCTTGGCATACGACGGAGGAGCCTGGAAGGCATAGCACATCCCCGACGACGACCCGGCACACTTGGACGGGCCGGGCGTGGAGTAGGTGCCCTCGAGGTTGGCGATCATGAGGTCCGGCTTGCTCAGCAGAGGCCGCAGCGAGCCGAACAGGGCGCGCCCGCCGCTGGGCGCCGTGCCGTACATCGATCCCGGCGTGGTGTCGCCCACCCAGCCTACGGTGATGACCGCGGGAGACGACGATGGCGTGGGTGAGGCGGAGCCCGAGGGGCTCGCGCTAGCCGACAACGCGGCGCCTGTGCTCGCGGCTCCGCCGGGGTCGGCCGGCGGCGCGCCACCCCCCTTGGCCAGCACCCAGGCGCTGGCCGTGACCACCACCACGACCACCGCGCAGACGATCCCCAGCATCGTGAGGCGCCGGCGGCGCCCTCGCCGCCGGAGCACCTCGCGCCTGGCCACGTAAACGTGCATCGCCGGGTGATGAGGTGTGTTCGCAGACATCGCTCACCAGTCTACGCGAATGACCGCTTCGGCCCCAAGGCCTCCCCGTTCGCAGGCGCTCGTGGGTCGCGCCGCGTGATGGTGCGCGTCGCCGCCGCGCCGCCCGTGCCGGGGTGTCGCCGGCGCGGGTTTCCGATAGGGTTGGTGGGAAAGTGATCTTCCGGCCCGCATCGCTACCGCCGCGGCTGCAACCCCTCACGCGTCGGTTGCGCCGCTTCCCGCGCCGCTTCTGGCTCCTCGTCGCGGGAACGCTCCTCTACCTCCTCGCCATCAGCCTCGCCTTTCCCTACACCCCCATCCTGCTCGAGCGCCGTCTGCACATCTCGCTGGGTGTTGTCGGGCTCCTGATGGGCGGCACGGCGCTCTGCGGCCTGCCTCTGCAGCCGCTCGCCGGCGGCCTCAGCGATCGCTATGGACGCCGCGCCGTGATGCTCGGCTGCGCCACCTGCGAGGCGATCGCCTACGCCGGGCTCGCTCTCGCCCACGGCTTCTGGCCTCTCTGCCTGCTGGTGTTCATCGATCGCGGCCTGGGCTGGCCGCTCTTTCTCACCGCGAGCAACGCCATGACCGCCGACCTGCTGCGGCCACGCTTGCGGGCCACCGGCTACAGCCTCATGCGCCTCATGATCGGCGCCGGGTACATTGTCGGTCCCCTGCTCGCGGCCCTGGTGCTGGCCCTCGGGGCACCGCTCGCGAGCCTCTTCCTGATCGCCGGCGGCGGCTGCCTCGCCTACCTCGGTTTCGTGCTCTTTCTCCTCAAGGAGACGCACCCGCACCCCACACACGCCCTGCCCGCCGGTGAAGTCAGCGCGGGGCCCGCGCCGTTCGGCGTCTTCAGCCTGTTCAGTGCACCCGCCCGCCTGCGTGCCCGCGCCCGGCGCCGTGCCCGGGCCGGATCGGGCTGGCGGCGCGTGCTCGCCGACCGCCGCTTCCTCGCCTTCTGCCTCGTCTCGCTGCTGCCGCTCTTCGTCTTCGGTCAGACCTACACCACCTACCCGGTGCTGCTCACGAGCTACCGGCACGTGCCCACCGCGACCTGGGGCCTGCTGGTCTCGTTCAGCGGCCTCGTGATCGTGGTCATGCAGTACCCCAGCGTGCGCGTCCTGCGGCGCTTGGACCCCCTCTACTCCGTGGCCCTCGGCAGCCTCCTCTTCGGCCTCGGCATCGGCCTGGTTGCCTTCGTACCCCTGGGCTGGCCCTTGCTCGTCACAGTCGCGGCGTTCTCCCTGGCCCAGGCGATCTACAACCCGCTCGCGACCACGGTTGTCTCGCACATGGCGAGCGCCGAGCTGCGCGGTCGCTACATGGGCGCCTGGACTCTGGTATGGACGGGCGGCGCGAGCGCGCTCGGGCCGCTGCTCGGCGGCCTCATGCTGGGGGCGCTCGGTCCTCACGCGAGCTGCGGCCTCATGATCGCCATGGGCCTCGGCGGCGCCGGTCTCTATCTCGCGCTGCGCCCCAACGCCGGCGTGCATGGCCGTGACGCCCGCGCGCTCGAGAGCAACCCCTGAGGGCCTATCTAGGTCTGCACGCCCGGATGCGCCCGTGGGCAGATCCCTGCCGGGATAGGCCCTGGGCGTGGCGGGTGAGGTGACGAGGCCCGCTCAGCGCAGACCGCCGGCGGCCTGCAGCAGCAGGCTGCTGAGCGCCACCGTCACCCACAGGATCCCGCCCAGCGCCAGGGGGCGCAGGCCCGCGGCGCGGAGCTGCAGCGGTCGAGTGGAGAGCCCGATGCCGCTGAGAGCCATAGTAATCAGGAATACGGAGAGCGTCGCCAGCGGCGCGTGGGCGATGTGCGGCACCACCCCCACGGTGTTGAGGCCGGCGGTGAGCAGGAAGCCGACGAGAAACCAGGGCACCAGGTGCGAGAGGCGCAGGCGACGGCGCGCCCGGGCGGGTCCGCCGGACGCCGCCTCATCGCGGCGCCGGCTTCTCACGGCCAGGGCGATGCTGATCGGGATGATCATCAGCGTGCGTGTGAGCTTGACGACGACGCCGTAGTTGCCGGCCGCGAGACCGTAGGTGTAGGCGGCGGCGATAACGGAGCTCGTGTCGTTGATGGCCGTCCCCGCCCAGAGGCCGAAGGCGTGCTGCGAGAGGCCGAGCGCATGGCCCAGGGTCGGATAGGTGAGCACCGCGATCACGTTGAAGGCGAAGATCGTGCTGAGGGCGTAGGACACCTCGGCTTCGGCGGCACCGATGACCGCCGTGGTCGCGGCGATCGCGGAGGCGCCGCAGATGCCGGTGCCCACGCCGATCAGGGTGCGCAGGGTGCCCTCCACGCCGAGCAGACGGCCGGCGCCCCAGGCGACCAGCAGCGCCAGCGACAGCGTGCCCAGCAGCACCGGCAGAGACGAGAACCCGGTGCGCACGACCTGCGTCAGCGAGAGACCTGTTCCCAGCAGCACGATCGACGTCTGCAGCACGACCCTGCTGGTGAAGGCGATGCCGGGCCGCAGCGGCCCATCGAGCGACCATTTGCGCTGGACGACGCCGACAGCGACGCCCAGGACGATGCCCAGAACCGGCGCGCCGATCACGGGTACGAGCCGTCCCAGCACAGTGGCCACGGCGGCGATGACGGCACACACCATGAGCCCGGGCAAGACGGCCGCCCTGCTCACGGCGGGCGGCGCGGCAGGCAGCGCGGCGGGCGCCGGGCGGGGTGTGAGAGAGCTCGGGCTGAGGGCGGTGGGCATGGCAGGAGTATGAAGGGCGTCTCGATATCAGTCCAACGCATTGTACATTGCCATACACATCAGTATGATTGATGGTAATGACTGTCACAGTGCGTCAACTCGAGGTGTTCGCCGCGGTCGCGCAGCAAGGGACCGTAACGCGCGGCGCTCAGCGGCTGCACCTCACCCAATCGGCGGCGAGCATGTCGCTCAAGCAGCTTGAGCGGGCTCTCGGGGGCCCGCTGTTCGCGCGCGTCGGCCGGGGCCTGGTGCTCAACGATCGCGGCCGCATGCTGCTCCCTCGCGTCGATGCCGTGCTGGCTTCGCTGGACGAGCTCACCGAGCTCGGACGGGGTCAAGAGGCGGCGCCTCGCGGCGATCTCATGGTCGGCTGCAGCACTACCATCGGCAACTACCTCATGCCGGCTCTCATCAAGGCGTTCAGCGACGCCTACACGGGCGTCGATCTCCACCTGCGCTTCGGCAACACCAAGGCGATCGCGGCGGCGGTGCGCACGGCCACGGTCGACGGCGGCCTGGTCGAGGGAGAGCTGAGCGATCCGCGCCTGCACATAGAGAGGTGGATACGCGACGAGCTGGTGTTCGTGAGCGCCGCAGGCGCGCCCCTTGCCGCGCGCCGCGACGTGGCCGCCGACGAGCTCGCCGCCCAGCCCTGGGTCGTGCGCGAGCCGGGCTCCGGCACGCGCAGCACCGTGGAGGCGGCCTTCGCGGCACACGGTCTGCGCCTCGAGTCGGGCCGCGAGCTGGGGCCGACGGCGGCGGTCAAGGGCGCCGTGGCCGCGGGCATGGGCATCAGCTGCCTGTCGCGCGCGGCCGTCGCCAGCGAGCTCCAGGCAGGCACCCTGGCCGAGATCCACAGCCATCTCGCGGTCTCGCGCTGGTTTAGTATCGTGACGAGATCGGGCGAGCGCCCGAGCCGGCTGCTCGAAACGCTCCTCGACTGGCTGCGCGAGTCGGCGCGCTAGTGTGTGGTACACCAACGGCTCACCACACGGTAGCCGGCCCGCGGTGGCTAGTGTCCGCCCACGCTTCCCCGGAACGCTCGGCGTGGCCTCCGTGGCACTTGCCGTCGCCGCTGGCGGCGCATCGGCAGCCCCGCGGCCGACCGCTTTACCGCGGGCGGCACTCTCAGGTTGCGCTCAGGCGAATACCAGCGCTTACACAGGATGCTAATCTAGAGTGGCGGCCGCGGCGTCAGCTCGCCGTCTGTCGCTGTCTGTCATCCCGGGGAAAGGGCTCCCATGAAGCGTACCATCGCTAGCGTCGTCGCCATCCTGCTGCTCTTAGGCATCCTCGCGGCAGGTGCTGCCGCTGGGTGCGGTAGCGGCGGCGTTTCCGCCGACGCCGTCGCCAACGTGGGTGGCACCAGCATCAAGAAGGCGCAGTTCCAGGAGCTGATGACCCAGGTCAAGGCCCAGGTCACGAGCCAGGGCCAGACATTTCCGGCCGTAGGCTCGGCGACCTACAAGAGTTACGAGGCCATGATCATGGACTACCTGGTGCAGGCCGCGGTGGTGAGGCAGAGCGCCAGCCTGGTCGGTGCCTCCGTTACAGACAAGCAGGTCGCCAGCCAGGTCGCCGCGCTCGAGAAGCAGTACGGCGGTGAGCAGAAGCTCACCACGCTCCTCAAGGGCGAAGGCGCGACCCTGGCCCTGCTCAAGCAGTCGCTGAAAGACCAGATGCTCGCCCAGGCGGTATCGACCACGGTGGTCGCCAAGGCCACGGTGAGCGACGCCCAGATCAAGGCCTACTGGCAGGCAAACGCGGCGACGCTGCGCAAGAGCAAGAAGACGGCGACCCTCGCCAAAGCCCGCGCGACGATCCGCACGACCCTCTTGTCGCAAGCCAAGTCGACGCTCTGGCAGGCGTGGCTCTCCAAGCGCACGACCGCCCTCGGCGTGACCTATGCGGCCGACTACGACCCCGCCGCCCTCACCAGCTCGCCGACGCCGTCGGCCTCGGCCAGCGCCGCTGGCTGACGGCACTCGAGGAGCGGCGGGCGATCGCCTGAGCGGCCGCGCCGGCGGCAGTTTCCGCGGGCTCGCCCGTGCTCCCCGTCAGCCGCCGGTCACCCCGCACCAGCGCATCGTGCAGAGTGCCACGGCCGCCGCGTGGTCGACGAGGTCGGCGACCGGCACGCTCTCACCTATCGTGTGCGCCGCCCTGAAGTTGCCCGGGCCGAACGAGATGGTGGGCGTGTGGCCGCGCCGGATGAACACCGCGGGGTCGTGCCAGGAATCCATGCCGGCGGCCACGCCGGCGCGCCCGACGCACGCGGCAGCCCGCAACACCTCGCGCACGATGGGATGGTCGGCCGGTATCTCCGCCGGCACGATGTCGCAGGGCCACTCCCACGTGAGCGGATGCTCGGCCAGCCAGGGATCCGCTGCGGCGGCCGCGTTGACGTGCGTCTCCACCTCGCGAAACACCGCTCTGCCCGTGCCCTCCGCGTCCACCTGACCGGGCAGGTACTGCACATCCAGAGTGAGCTCGCACGAGGAGGGAAAGGTGACGATCCACTCGCCGCCGCGCACCATCGTCGGCACGATGTCGCCGGGGCTGAGCAGCGGATGAGCGTACCCGCCGCGTGTGCGCCAGTCGTCACGTAGCGTGCGAATGCCCTGCAGCACCAGCGCAAGCTTGTCGATCGCGTTCACGGCACCGCCCTCGCGCCAGTCCGGCTGAACCACCTCGGCGTGGCCGGCGCGACCCTCGATCGTGATGTTCGCGTTAACGGCTCCGCGGCACGCGACCCAGGCATCGAAGCCGGTTGGCTCGCCACAGAGGCCGCCGTCGGCTTTCACGCCGCGCTCCACGCAGGCGTACGAGCCGGCACCGCTTGACTCCTCGTCGGTGTTGGTGCAAAACACGACGTCGCCGGCCAGCCGCACACCGAGCCGTCGCAGCACGAGAAGCGCCAGAAGCTGATCGGCGATGCCGCCTTTCATGTCGCAACTCCCGCGGCCATGCAGGTGTCCGTCTCGCACCTCGGCCTTGAACGGGTCGCTCGGCCACTGCGACAGCGGCTCCGCCGAGACCGCGTCGATGTGGCCGTTGAGCAACAGGCTGCGACCACCGCCTGCCCCCGGCAGACGCACGGCCAGTTGTGGCCGGCCGCGAAAGTCGAGCCCGGACGGCAGGATGGGGTGGCCGGATGGTGTGGGCTCCGGCTCCCAGAGGTCCGCCTCACCACCCAGATCCACGAGCGCATCGCACAGGTACTCCTGCAGGCGCCGCTCGTCGCGCGCGGGCTCGCCCGGCAGGCGCGCCGTCGTGTCGCAGGCGATCAGATCGGCGGCGATCGCCACGAGCTCCTCGGCGCCGTCGCGAACCGTCTGCACCACGCGCTCCTCGAGCGCCGACGCAAGCCGTGGTTCACTCTCCATCTGGATTCTCCATCTGGTCCTCCTTGTGGACGCGCGTCCACGTCGCGGTGGCCGGGCCGCGTCTCCGGGGGTAGTGAGGCGCGACCCGGCCCATGGGCCGAAGCCCGACGGAAGTGGCCCCCGCCCTGCCTCACTCGGGAGGCAGCTCGCCGTAGGTGACGCTCACGTCGACGCCCACCTTCTTGCTGCGGCTCTTCCAGAAGTAGTACCAGGCGATGCCGATGGCCCACACGACCACGAAGATGATCGCCTTCTTGCCGGTGATGTCGCGCGTGCGCGTGCTCAGGAAGGCGTAGTAGAGGAGCACGACGACGTAGGCGACGTACACCACCGCGGCGATGGTGATGTACGGGATGCCGCCGATCTTCCAGTTCTTATATGGCGACGAGTCCCAGATGCCCTTGACCTTCTTACGGTACGCGAAGAGCACGCCCGAGATGCCCGTGATGAGGAACACCGAGACGAGCTGCAGGCCGCCGGCGACGAGGCCGGTGAGCTGGTTCTGAAACCAGAAGACGTAGCCCACCGTGAGCAGGATCTGCACGACCGTGATGAGCCCGTAGAGCTTGAGCGGCGAGGCCCAGCGCGGGCTGATGTCGGTGAACCACTTGGGACCCATGCGATCCATGCCCCAGGCGAACATGGCGCGGGGCGCGAGCATGAGATCGACCACGATCAGCCAGTAGCTGGTGAGGGCGAAGGTGAACGAGGCGATGATGGCGATCACCCAGCTACGGTCGGAAGCCAGCCACGACAGGGTCATGTAGCTCGTGGAGAACGGGAAGTTGTAGCCCTTCACACCGCCGAAGAGATCGTTGTAGGCGGAGGCGCTGATGAACTGAAAGCTGGCGATGTGGTAGAGGCCGAAGAACGTCCAGAAGCCGAGGATGGCCGGCACCAGCACGGCCGTCCAGCTCGCCTTGAGCACCGTCTTGTCGGGCCGCTTCACCTCGCCGCTCACGTACACCAGGGCGTAGGCGTAGATGAACAGGTAGAACACGCCGGTGGTCACTCCGAAGGTATCGCCCCAGTTCCAGCTGGTCGGCATCGCCGCGCCGGCCGTCTTGCCCACCGCCGCGATGAAGGAGTTGTAGTCGAGCGAGTGGTACTTCACGGCCGCCGCGTTCCAGTGCGCGATGAAGTTCGACCTCGAGCAGAGGGACAGCACGATGGCGAGCACCAGCGGGCCGCCGATGCCGATGGCGATGAACGGGCGCTGGATGATGCGAAACACATTGACGCCGAAAGCGACCGCGACGAACGCCATCAAGAAGCAGATCGTCGTGAGGGTGACGATGCCGCCCTTGCTGGCGACGAAGTCGCTGAGTCCCTTCCAGCCCATGTACTGCCCGAGGATGGCGAGGGCGGGGCTGGCCAGCCAGGTTGAGATAAAGATGTTCCAGTACGTGATGGCGATCACGTTGGCGAAGCTCGCGCCCATGGCTATGGCAGGGTGCAAGATGCGCGAGTTGTAGATGTACTCGCCGCCGGACCTGGGCATCGAGGCGCCGAGGATGCCCCACACGACCGGCGCGCAGATGCCGCAGGTGACGGCCGAGATGAGCGTGGCGACCAGCAGGTTGCCGCCGGGGAAAAGGCCCACGCCGACCTGCAGCGAGTACCAGATGGCGTAGATGGGCTGAATGACGGCCAGCCCAATGCCGAACGTGTCCCAGAACGAGAGCCCACGCACGAGGCCGCTGGCCTTGCGCGCGAAAGCGAGCTCTTCAGGCATGTGATCCCCCCCTTGCCGAGTGTGGCCTTTGCGCGACGGGGCGTACGTGAAGGGAAGCTAGCCCGGGGCCGCCCCGGGGCGCGAACCGCGAACGCTCACACGTGTGCCATATCGCCCCCATCGTCGCGCACCGGGAGGTTGGCTGACCGGGCCCCCGATGCCAGGTGTTGGCTGACCGGTCAACTCAACATCAGCCATGATACACTGGCAAGGCATCGTGTCAAGGAAGAGCAGTGGCGCGATGAGTCGGCACCACTTTCCGCTCGAGGAAGGCGATGAGCACAGCAGCGTCTTCAGGTGCACGCCGGGGCTCCCGCCGGGCGGGTGTCGGCGGACGCGCGGCCAGCCGCCCGGCGGGCTACGCGCTCGCCGAGCTGTCGCCCACCGCGCGCCGCCTCCTCGAAGCCGCGCGGCGCATCCTTGAACGCGATGGATACGCCGGCCTCACCCTGCGTCGCATCGCCGCCGAGGCCGGCGAGACCAAGTCGCTCATCGTCTACCACTTCGCCGGCAAAGACGGCCTCATGACCGCTCTGGTCGACTCCCTGTGGCACGCGGAGGACCTCGACCTGGTGCGCCGCCTCGGAGATCTGCCCGACTCGCCCGGTGACCGTCTGCGCGTGCTCATCGAGGCACATCACGCCCTGGCGCTCGAGTCGCCCGAGTACCGCATGTACTTCGATCTGCTGCCGCATCTCATGCGCGATGCCGGCGCCAGGGAGCGCCACGCCGAGCTCAACCAGACGTATCGTTCGCTGGGCGTCATGGCCATCGCCGGCACGGCCCTCAAACCCCGCCAGCAGCTCGCGCTGGCCAGCCTGCTGCTGGCCGCCGACGAGGGTGCCGGGACGCTCCTGCTGCTCGACCCCGTCGGCTTCGACCACGAGGCGGCGTTTGCCCTGTTGCAGTCGCTGACGGCCGAGCTGGCCGGCGCGACGCCGGCTGCCTCGGTGCCCGGCGGCAGCGCGTGGCCTCCGCCGCCCCCCCGTGGCAGCGCTCCAGACCCACCACCCCTCGGTGACCCTCTCCCCGACCAGCCGGCCCTCGCGAGCGCCCTGCGACTCACGATGACCGACCCAGCGGCCGATCTGCCGCCGGTGGCGCGCCGCCTTCTCAACGGGGCCATCCAGGTACTGCTCCGCGACGGGCTCGCGAAGGTCACTTTCGAGGCCGTCGCCGACGCCTCGGGTGAACCACGTTCGGCGACCACCTATTACTTCGGCGAGAAGCGCAACCTCATCGTGGCCGTACACGACACGCTGCTGTTCCGCTCTCAAAGGCTGGTAGCAAAGCGTCTGCGGGGGACCGCGAGCACCTCGACACGCCATCCGCTGCTCACCATGCCGAGCCGGGTGCCCGGAGGTCTACGAACCTTTCGCACGCTGTACGAGCTGCTGCCTGCGATCATGCGTGACGAGGCGCTGCGCCGCCGGCACATCGAGTATCTCGCCTGGCTGCGGGCGGCGCTGCTGGCCGCTGCCCAAGGATCGCCGTCGAGCCCGGCGCTAGTCGAGCTCGCGTTGACCGTCACCTACGGCCTGCCCATCCAGATGCTCATCGATCAGCACGGGGTCAACGTGACGTCGGTCCTCGAGATGTGGGCCGCGCTGATCGCCGTCTTCGCACGGCAGGCCTCCTTCACGGCTCGCTGAGCGGCACGCCGCGCGTGTCGAAGACGCAATGGGCCCCTCGATCCGGGGTTGTCGACGCTACGCCGTAAACTCGGTGGCGCGGTAGACCTCGTCGCCCCGGAAGATGGTGATCAGCACGCGGGCCGAGCTGATCTCTTCCGGGGGCGCAGCGAGGATGTTCGTGTCGAGCACGATCAGGTCGGCCGATTTTCCGGTCTCGATCGATCCCGTCTCGTCGTCAAGGCGATGGGCGCGGGCGCCGCCGATGGTAAAACTGTCGATCATCTGCGCGACGCTGACCCGCTCCTCGGGCCACAGAACCTGGGCCGCTGCGGCCTCTCCGGCCAGCCAGCGCATCACGCCCACCTGGATGCCCACCAGCGGGTCGGGCGGCACGGTCACAGGAAAGTCGCTCGCCGAGGCGACCGCCGCTCCGGCGGCGAAGAAGCTGGCCATTGGGTACTCGCGCTCGGCCCGCTCTACGCCGAGGTAAGGTACCTGAAGATCGAAGTAATAGTCGTCCTTGAGGAACCAGTACGGGTTGAGGACCGCCGTCACGGCGAGGTCGGCGAACCTCTCGATGTCGCGGCGCCCCGCGAGCTGGATGTGCGTGATCGCCGGTCGGCCGCCGGAGAAGCCGGCGGCACGTACGGCGGCGATGGCGTCGAGCGCCATCGCCGTCGCGGCGTCGCCGATCGCGTGGTAGTGCAGGTCAAACCCTTCGCCGGCGGCCGCGACCGAGGCTGCATGGAGTGCCTCAGCCGACCATTCAGGAGCGCCGCGGTCGCCGGGGGTGTCGGCGTACGGTTCGTCGAGGAAGGCCGTGTGCCCCTCGACCACACCGTCGACGAACAACTTGACGGCGTCGGCGCGAAACAGCGCACCCGTGTGCTTGACACGCTCGGCGCGCACGGCCCGCAGTTGCTCGTCCAGCGGCACGTCGGAGCGCAGCCAGAAACCGGCACGGAAGCGGACGGTGAGTTGGCCGGCGCTCTGCAGCCCTTCGAATGCGTCGCAGGCCGGCGCGCCGGCGACGAGCATCGGATCGAACACGGTCGTGATGCCGAGTGGACCTGCGACCTGGCGCTGGAAGTGGCGGATGCCCTCGGCGTACTGCTCACGCGTGAAGGGCGAGAGCGCCGCCTGCATGAGCTGCTGCGCCCCTTCGCGCAACGTGCCGGTCGGCGCCCCAGTGGCAGGATCGCGTTCGATCACGCCGTTCGCCGGGCACGGCGTGTGCGCCCCCACGCCGGCCAGCCGCAGGGCGATGCTGTTCGCCCACAGAGAGTGCCCGTCCTCGGACACCAGCACCGCCGGTCTATCGGCGACCGCGGCATCCAGGGCGGCGGCCGTGGGGCCCCGCCCCGGGGCGACGACGTTGCTCCAGCCCGAGCCACGGACGACCGCCAGCTCGGGGTGGTCGGCGGCGAAGGCGCCCACCACCGCCACATACTCATCGAGCGACCCCAAGCCCTTCAGCCGGACACCGAAGACCTCGCCGACGGTCTCGCTGGCGTGGGCATGGCTGTCGATGAACCCGGGCAACACGAGGCGACCACCGAGCTCGATGACTCGGGTGGAACCGCCGCAGAGTCGCCGAACCTCCTCGGTGCTGCCCACCGCCACGATGCGACCATCGCCGATGGCCACGGCCTGAGCGACCCGGCGGGCGCGGTCGGCCGTGTACACAACTGCGTCAAGCAGCACCGTGTCGGGTGCGCGCGACACGGCGCGCACCGTGCCTGGCGCATCGTTCATGTCTCCTCCACGTGCAGCCGGCGGCGGCGCAGCAGCAAGACTGTGAAGCCGGCGATCACCACCACCACTACCAGCACGATGATGGCGATCGGGCTGCGGCTCTTCCCGCCCGCGGCGGCGGCGACCGGCCGCAGGCCGACGTAGGAGTCGACCGTCGCGGTCGTCATCCAGGCCGGGCCGCGTCCATGGAACATGAGCGTCCAGCCCGTCCACCCCGCGGTCCTGTACGCCTCCAGATACTCCGGGTAGACGAGCACGATCTGGGGCGACTGCTGATAGAAGATCCGCTGCATGCGCTGGATGAGGGTGTTGCGCGTCGTGGGGTCCAGGGCGGCCGACTGCTGCAGGTTCAGCTTGTCGAAGGCGGCGTTCGACCAGGCCGGCTCGTTAGTGCTGCCGATCTCCGCCGTGGTGAACGACGTGAGCGTCTCCCCGGGTTCGCCGTAGCCAGCCCAGTCACTCAGGTACATGTCGTAGTCGGGCGCGAACTTCTGGCCGTTGAAGTTGAAGATGCGCGCCAGCAGAGCGCCGGTGTCGATCACCGAGAGGTTGACCTTGATGCCGAGCTGCTGCAGCCAGCCGGTGATCAGCTTGGCCTCGGTCTGGCCTTGCTGGAAGTCGGTGGTCGTCGCCAGGCGCAAGACAACCGGCTTGCCCTGCTTGTTCAGTCGCACGCCGTTCTTGAGTGGGTAGCCGGCGGCGGCGAGCATCTGGCTCGCCTTGGCCAGGTCGAAGGTATAGGCCTCGCTGGCCGGCGGCTGCCAGTGATAGTCGGGGTTCGACCACGTGTTGGGAGGCATGATCGAAGTCGCCGGCGCGGCGAGGCCGGCATAGGCGAGCTGGCAGAGCCTCTCTCTGTCGATCGCGTAGTTGAGGGCCGTGCGAAAGCCCGCGTCACGCAACACCGGGTTGCCGGTCGAACCGGATGACGTGGAGCAGTTGAGGTCGAGGTAGTCCCAGTTGAAGAAGTTGTAGGCGAGGGTGTGGATGCCGGCCTGAGCCTTGAGCTGTGTGAACTCGGCCTCGGGGACTCCCCAGGCACCGTCGATGGCTCCCGACTTGAGGTCGGCGACCATGGTGTTGGGGTTCTGGTACATCTCGAAGTAGATCTTGTCGATGGCCGGCTTCTTGCCCCAGTAGTAGGGGTTCCTGACCATCTCGACGTAGGCGCCCTTCTTGAAAGCGACCGTGTAGAATGGCCCGCTGCCGACGATCGGCATCTCAGTGTACGAGGTCGCCGCCTCCTGTGGCGAGACGTGCTCCCACACGTGCTTGGGCAGGATCGGCAGGAAGATCTGCTCCATGTTGGCCTTGGGCTGGGAGCAGGTGATCTGCACGGTGGTCGGATCGAGCGCCTTGGCCCCGCTGATGCCCACCGTCGTCAGGGCCATGTTCGCCATGTGGTTCTTGACCACGTAGTTGTAGGTGAAGGCCACGTCCGCGGCCGTCAGAGGTTGACCGTCCGACCACTTGAGATTGGGCCTCAGATGGATGGTCCAGACCTTGCCGTCGGCCGAGATGCCGCCGTTCTGCTTGGTTGGGAACTGGGCCGCCAGGCTGAGCGTCGGCGCCATGGTCTGGCCGTCGAAACCGAACAGGAAGTTGTAGTTGATCGTCCAGATCTCGTAGGTGGTGGTGGCCCAACCCACGAACGGGTTGAGGTTGTCCGGCTCGCTCGTCCAGCCGAGCCTCAGGACCACCTGACCAGACGCGGGCGACGGCGTGGCGCTCGCCGCCAGGGCGTCGGTGAAGCCCCACACAAGGCCGGCGGCAAGCAGCGCCGCGAGGCAAAGCAGAAGCCGGAGTGTGATCGATGTGCGCTTCATACGTCCTCACGTCCTCACTGGTCAGTCGGGCCGGTCGGCGTTACTGGTGTACCAGGGGTGAACGGCTTCAAAGGCGGCCGCCGCGGCGAAGACGCTCACATCATCGTAGGTGCGCCCCACGATCTGGACTCCCATGGGAACCCCCTCGCGTGAGCGCCCGCAGGGCACGACGAGCACCGGGCAGCGGCTGCACATGTTGAAGGGCAGCGTCATGCCATACCGATACAGCACCTCGGGGTCGTACTCATCGATCGTGGCCTTCAAGGCAGGCACGCCGAAGACGGGCGTGATCAGGATACGATGTTCCTCGAACACATCGGCGAGCGCCGCGTAGACCTCACTCTCGATCTCGAGAGCGCGGCAGTAGCCCACGTTGGGCCGGGCGGCGTCTTCGGCGAACTCGACGGCGTACGGCGTCATGAGGTCGCGGTGCTCCGGCAGCATCTGGCCGATCAAGCCGCCGAAGATGGTGGCGAAGTGAGCCCTTGCGGCCTCGCGCAGATCGCTCATCGACAGCGTGAGGTGCACCTCCTCAACGTCGGCACCCAGCGCGCGGAAGACCTCCGCGGCCCTCACCAGGTTGGCCGCCACCTCGTCGTCGACGGCGAAGCCGCCGAGGTCGGTGCTCACGGCAATCTTCCAGTCCTTCGGGCCCGGCAGCGTCGCCGGGATCGTGAGCTTGGGCCGCAGCGAGACTATGTCTTCACGGTGCGGCCCGGCCATGACGTTCTCGAGCAGGCGGCAATCCTCGACGGTGCGCGCCAGCGGGCCGTCGTGGCAGTAATGATCGAGGTTGAAGGGCGGCGCCTGAGGTACGCGCCCGTACGGCGGCTTGAAGCCCACGACGCCGCAGAACGAGGCCGGGATGCGAATGGACCCGCCGATGTCCGAGCCCGTCGCCAGGGTCGCCATGCCCGCCGCCAGGGCGGCGCCCGAGCCGCCTGACGAGCCACCGGGGGCATACTCCGGGTTCCAAGGGTTGCGAGTGACGCCCCAGATCCGCGAGTCGGTGATCGCCGCGCAGCAGAACTCGGGCGTCGCCGAACGGGCGTGGATGATGCCCCCCGCGTCGATGATGCGCTGGATGCAGGCCGCCGTGCGTTGGGCCACGTTGTCTCTAAGAATCAGCGAGCCCTCGGTGCACGGCTGGCCGGCGACCTCGATCTCGTCCTTTACGGCGACCGGGATGCCCTCGAGGGCGCGCGGACCGCCCCCTTTGCCGGCGTAACGCGCCTCGGCACGGGCCGCGGCCGCGAGCGCGTCGGCGAAGAACTGAATCGGCAGCGCGTTCACCTCGCGGTCGACCGCCGAGATCCGCGCGATCGTCGCCTGCATGAGATCGACCGGCGAGAGCTCACGGCTGCGAAAAAGGGTGAGCGCCTCGCTCGCCGGCAGGTAGCAGAGCTCGTCGTCCATGGAACCCCCTTCTCGTGAACGGCCGCGTTGTCTGCGGGTAGCGTGAACCCTCACCCCGCGCGAGGGTCAAGGGGCCGCCTGCGAGGTCACTCGCCAGAGGCCGCCCGGGCCTGCACAGGCCAAGTCATCTCCGTGACGTAGTGCTGCGAGTCGTCGGTGTCGCGCTCGTCGACCACATAGAATTCGCGCACCGGGCCGCAGACCTCATAGCCCCTGCGCGCGATCTGGGCGAGCATCGCCCCGTATGCCTGCCAGATATCGTCCCACGGCCCGCGATAGACGGTCTGCATCGCGGCGCCGCCCGGCAGCCGGCGGCCGCCCAGCGTCTCGGCCACGACGCGATCCACCGGGAGGCAGACCTCGAAGTCGAGACCGACGTACCACTGTAGGGGATTGTGGTAGAGAACCAGCTCACGGCCCACGGCGCGCGCCTCGATTGAAGCGAGCTCGTCTTCGAGCTCCACGAGACAGTGCACCAGCGCGTCGTCGAGCTGCGCCCGCGTCGCGGTGGTTCTACGACTGACTACCCAGTCGCGGCGGAGCGCGACGATCTCAACCTCGTAGGGCAGCAGGCCCTGCTCCTGGTCGAGGACTGCATCGATGCGTGCCAGGATGCGTTCAAGCTCGGCGTGCCGGTCGAGAATGCGCTCGCGATGGTGAGCCAGGACCGTCTTCGCCTCGCCGGAACCCCTCGCGCTCAGCAGCGCCTTCACTTCGCAGAGAGGCACGTCAAGGTCGCGCAACAGCCGTATGAGGATGCCGATGTCGAGCTGCTCGATGGAGTAGAGACGGTAGCCGCTGGACGGGTCGACGAAGGCCGGCGAGAGCAGGCCGCTCTCGTCGTACCGGCGCAGGGTGTTGACCGAGATACCGGTAAGGCCGGCGAACCTGCCGATGGCGATGTGATGCACCACTACCCTGTCGGCGCACACGCTGGCTCCCGAGCTTCCGAGGCGACGGGACGGCCCCAGTCTACAGGTGATCCCGCGTATGGCCAGCATCGCGGCCGCCGAGATATCATGGGCACCGGCACGGGTGAGGCGCGCGGTCGCTCGGCCGGCATATGTCTTGCTTGCACCCCAGCGGGGCAGGCGCGGACCGGCACTGACACCACGTCGGGGAGAGGAGCCATCGTGCACGAGCGGAGCCGTACCCACACTGGAGCTCTAAGAGTAGCGCTGGCGCTCGGCGCGCTCTCCCTGTTCCTCGTCCTACCGGCCCAGGCCCTGGCGGCGGGCGGCTGGCAGGCTCATATGTCGGGTACGACCAGCGACCTTGGCGGCCTCGCCGCGACCGCCGGCCACCTCTGGGCGGTCGGCGCCGCCGGCACGATCCTGACCACGCAGAACGCCGGCGTGTCTTGGGCGGCCGAGGCCTCCGGGGCGGCGCAAGACCTGCATGGCGTCGCCTTCACCGATGCCTCGCACGGCTGGGCCGTGGGCGCCGCCGGTACCATTCTCGCCACCACCGACGGCGGCGCAAGCTGGGTAGCGCAGAGCTCGGGCACACCGGCCACGCTGTACGGCGTCGCCTGCAGCGGCGCGCAGAACGCCTGGGCGGTCGGCGACGGCGGCACGATCCTCGCCACCAGCAACGGCGGCGTCACGTGGGTTGCCCAGTCTTCTGGGACGGCGCAGAGCCTGCATGGCGTCGCCTTCACCGATGCCTCGCACGGCTGGGCCGTGGGCGCCGGCGGTACCATTCTCGCCACCAGCAACGGCGGCGCGAACTGGGCGGCGCAGAGTTCGGGCACCACCGAGTCGCTGAGCGCCGTGGCCTTCGCCGACGCTTCGCGCGGCGCCGCGCGCGCCGCGCAGTCGGCGCCGGCGGCGCCGTCCTGACCACGAGCGACGGCGGCCTCACCTGGGCTGCCGGCGCGTCGGGCAGCGTCCAAGACCTTACGGCAATCACCTTCGCCGGTTCCGCGCGAGCCTGGATCGTCGGCGCTTCCGGGACCATCCTGTTCAGCGCGAACGGCGGCCAGACATGGGCGCCCCAGGTCTCGACCACCAGCAAAGACCTCGCCGCCGTAGCCGTACCCGACGCGCAGCACGGCACGATCGCCGGCGCCGGCGGCACTGTTCTCTCAACCGGGGACGGCGGCATCAGCGACTCGCTCCCGCCCAGTACGACCGCCAAGGGCCTGCGCGCCGGCGCGACGTCGGGCTGGCGCAACACGAGCCAGACAGTCAGCCTCAAGGCCAGTGACGCAGGCTCCGGCCCGGCCGTCACCTACTACGCAATCAACGGCGGCGCGCGGCAGACCTACACGGCGCCCTTCACGATCTCGGCCGCCGGGTCGCATCTCGTCAGGTATTGGTCGGTCGACTGGGTCGGCAACGCCGAAGCCAAGCACTCCGGCTACGTCAACATCGACCTCGGCAAGCCTAGCTGCATCGCCCTCCACAACCTGACCACATACTCGGGGACGATGACGACGTTCGCCTTCCGCGTGAACGACCCCAAGCCGAGCTGCGGCTTCGCCGCCGTGCGCATCACGATCTACAAGGGAAAGGCGGCGGTCAAGCGCTTCAAGCTCTCTCGGGCAGCGGTGAACAAGAGCCTCCGCCATTCGTACCGGATCCCGCTGCGGGCCGGCAACTACAGCTGGGCTGTGACGGCCACCGACCTGGCCGGTAACGCCCAGGCCAAGGCGGGCAGCGCGAAGCTGAAGGTGCTCGCTATGCCGCTGCCCACGATCGCCGACGTGCAGCGCCGCCTCATCGCGCTGCGTTACCTGCCCAGCGGTGCCGTGAGCGGCAAGAACGACTACCGCACCTCACAGGCCCTTATGGCCTTCCAGGCCTGGAGCGGCCTCCCTCGCGACGGCGTCGCCGGAGTGCAAACCCGGACCCGCCTGCAGCGTGCCTCGTCTCCGCGGCCGCGCCCCGAATCGGTCAGTGGGCACTACGTCGAGGTCTACCGCAGCCTCGGCGTCGCGCTCTGCGTCGACAGCGGCACGCTGGTGCGCGTGGTGCACTGCTCGACCGGGCGACCCGGCCTCGAGACGCCGGCGGGGACCTTCAGTGTCTACTCGAAATCGCTCATGGCATGGTCGGCCGAGTACAGCTCGTGGATGCCCTACGCCAGCTTCTTCCACGCGGGCGACGCCATGCACGGATATCCCGAGGTTCCGGCCTACCCGGCCTCTCACGGATGTGTGCGCCTCTCGATGCCCGAAGCGTCGTGGGTCTACGCCTTCGCCACACTCGGCGCGCCGGTGTTCGTCTACTGAGACGCCGCGGCGCTCGGAGCTAGCGCAGGGAGAACAGACGCCGCTCGTTCTCGCACGGCGGCCCTGCGCAGAGCTCCACGGTGAGCGCCTGCGGATCCCAGATCATGCTCGCGGTCGTCATCCCACGCTCGCCGAGCGGCAGCGACTCGTCGGGGTGCCCGCAGATCGACATAGCCTCGGAGCGGCCGTCGTGGTCGCTCAAGATGGCCTGCAGCAGCTCGCGAGGGTCAGCGCCATGGGCTAGACCCTCGTCTAGCAGAGCCATCGCTCGCGCCCGTCGCCGCCGGCTGTCGCTCGAGGTCGAGAGCTCGTGGCCGGTCATCGTGGGATCGACGAAGTGGTTCGTGTGCACCAGCCGATCATCGCCGGCGATGAACGCGACGCCGGTTGCCGAGGTCTCGATGTCGAGCAGAGTGCCCGACGAATCGACGAAGACGTGGTTCGAGCCGCGGGCCCGCGCAGGCAGAACGGCGCGCTCGCGAGCCTCGGCCAGTGAGCGCGACCCGAGCAGGTGGCGGCGGATGAAGTTGTTGGGCACACCGATACGCTGGTCGTTCGCGTAGACCGTGTTGGCACTCGTCGCGATGCCATGCGAGTTCATGCCGCTCGGCGGCAGCATACAGGCGGCCGTCATGGCGATGATCGTGGTGCCGTCGTCGGTGGTGATGCGCAGCAGCACGTTCTTGTCGAAGTCGCCCGCCCACCAATCCTCGTTGTGGCCCAGCAGGCAGCGTCCCCCGGCGCGCACGGCCAGCGAAGTGCAGTGCCCGTCCAGCGGAGGATGGGGTAGCCCCGCCGACTGCTCGGCGGCCGGATCTGAGTTGCAGGTGAGCTCCTCGCCGAGGTTGGGCACGAGCAGCTTGGCGAGCGGCACGGCCGCGCCCTCGGCCATACCCTCGAGCTCCTCGACCACGCCGGGTAGCGCCCGGCGCGCGGGTGGCAGATAGGCCAGGCCCTCCTGAGTCGCGGCGGCGAAGCTGCCGCCGCCCATGGCCTCGTGGTACTCCTGATAGTAGGCGATGCCGGCGGCGATCAGGGGGCGCGCCGCCTCCCCGATCTGCCGGCCGATCTCGCGATGGCTGCCGCGCGCCTCGATCTCGAGGTAAGGGATGCTCGCGGCCGCACCCTCACGCCTCATCCTCAATCCGCCTCCCCCGGCGCCGAACGACCACCAGCACGACCCCGACGATGACGATCACGACCACCACGATGACGATGATCAGCGCACTGTTGGAACCGTCCGTCGTGGCGGCGACGGCCGCCTTGGGAGAGAGAGCGAGGTAGGAGACGATGTTGCCCTCGCAGTTCCACGCCGGGCCGGTGCCGCCGAACATCTGCGTCCAGCCGGTCCACTTGGCGGTGTTGATGGCCTCGACGTCGTCGGGATACAGCATCACCACGTCGGGCGACCCCTCGTACATGAGCTGCTGCATGCGCCAGATTATGGCCTGGCGCTGTTTCGGGTCGACGGCGCTGGCCTGCTCAACGGCCAGCTTGTCGTACTCGGGGTTCGACCAGTAGTAGTCGTTGTTGAGGCCAAACTGCGACGTCGTGAAGTAGTTCATCGTCTGGCCGGGGTCGTAGTTGCCGATCAGGTCCCAGACCACCAGGTCGAAGTTGGGCGCAAAGGCGCTGCCCTTCATGTTGGTCATGTCTGATTCGAGCGCCCCCGAATCGATCACCGAGAGCTTGATCTTGAGACCGAGCTGCTGCAGCCAGCCGGTGATCAGCCTGGCCTCGGTCGCCCTCAGAGGCGGGTCGCTCGGCGTCTGGAGACGCAGCACGATGGGCTTACCCTGCTTGTTCAGGCGCACGCCGTTCTTGAGCGGGTAGCCGGCGGTGGTGAGCAACTGGCCGGCCTTGGCCAGGTCGAAGGTGTAGGCCTCGTTGGCCGGCGGCTGCCAGTGGTAGTCGGGGTTGACCCAGGTGTGCGGCAGCAAGACGGTTGAGCCCGGCGAGGCAAGGCCACCGTAGGCGAGGTTGATGAGGCGCTGTTTGTCGATGGCGTAGTTGAGCGCCTGGCGGAACTTGACGTCGCGCAGCACGGGGTTGCCCATCGAGGTCGGCTTCTCGTAGCAGTTGAACTCCAGATCGTCCAAGCCGTAGTAGGGGTAGGCGATCGCCTTTACGCCTTTCATCGACTTGATCAAGGAGAAGTCGCCCTGTGGGATATCTCCCGAGAGCCCGTCGATGTGGCCGGCGCGCAGATCGGCGATCATGGTGTCGGGGTTCTGGTACGTCTCGAAGTAGATCGTGCCGACGGCCGGCTTCTTGCCCCAGTAGTAGGGGCTTCTGACCATCTCGATGTAACTGCCTTTGACGAAGGCGACGGTCTCGTAGGGGCCGCTGCCGATGATCGGCGGCTTGTTGCCGTAGGAGGTGGTGGCGGTGTTCGGCGAGACGTTCTTCCAGATGTGCTCGGGCAGGATGGGCAACGATTGCGTCTCCATGAAGCCCAGCGCCATGGGATGCGCGCAGGTGAACTGCACCGTGGTCGGATCGATCACCTTGGCGCTGTCGATGCCGGCCATGTAGGTCGTGTACTGCGAGATGCTGTTCTTGATGACGTAGTTGTAGGTGAAGGCCACGTCGGCGGCCGTCAGCGGCGTGCCGTCCTGGAACTTCACGCCGCTGCGGATGTGGATCGTCCACACTTTGCCGTCGGCCGAGATGCCGCCGTTCTGCTCGGTGGGAAACGTGCTGGCCAGGTCGAGTGTCGGCTCGTTGTTCTCCCCCGAGCCGAAGAGGTAATCGTAGTTGAGCGCCCAGAGCTCCCAGTCGTTGGCGTTGTAGCCGACGAAGACGTTGAGGTTGTCTGGTTCCACCGTCCAGCCGAGCTTGAGCACGACTTGGCCGGCCGAAGAGGAGGGTGCCGGGGAAGGACTGGCGGCAAAGGCGCCGGACAGACCCCATGTGAGACCGGCGACGACGAGCACCAGCGCGATGACCAGAACCCACCAACGATGGCCCACTCGAGATGAACGAACTCTGCGCATCATTCCCCCCCTTTGGACTGCCCCCGGTTTCTGGAAGGGCGCAGACGAAGACTGCGGCCCGACCCCCTCGCCGGTCCACTGCCCATGATAGCCCCCTGGCCACTCCGGAACTAGTACCAGCAGGCGGGCTAACGAGGGGGCGGCGAAGGCACACCCCTCACTAGTAGCGGCAGGCGCACCTCCCGCTGCGTCAGCGTGCGCGCCGTCTGGTCGCGGCCCCGCGTAACCTGAGAAAACCCGAGGTGTGGCCCCGGTTGCCGGCCCAGTCTCGCGCCACTGCGTGCAGGTTGTAGCAGTGCTCGGAAAGCTCGAAGCGGAAGCTCGCCACGAACCAGCGTCCGCAACGCCGCACGCCGATGGGCAGGATCCTGGTCTTGGCGGTACCGTACTGCGTGACCGCCAGTTTCAAGGCACAGGTTGCGCTAAGGTTGTCGGTCACCTTGACCCTGATGCGAGTCAGTGCGCCGCGCCGAGCGGTCACGAAGAGAGGCGTCATGCGCAGGCGCGGCCGCGTCGTGTCGATGCCCACGATGAGGGTATGCCTTGCCTCCACGTTTGCGGCGCGATCCACCGAGTAGTAGGTGATGGTGTGCCTGCCGTCTGTGCGGTGATCGGCCCGGGCCACGAGGATCACCGTCGTGCCGGTCTTGAGCGCCCCGCCATCGATGCGGTAGTGCGTGGCCGCGACTCCGGAGCCGGTGTCTGCTGCTTTCAGGGGGATCACGACCGTCGAGCTCCTCCAACCCGTCTGGGCCTGTGCCGTGGTCGTCGGCGGCGTCGTGTCGATGTTCACGAAGCCGCGGTCGGCAGACCCGCAATCGCCCAGGCTGTCGACCGACCAGTAGGTCAGCGTGTGGCAGCCCTCCCCGCTGACCGGGAACGGCCCGCTGTAGGTCTGCCGCGGTCCGCCGTCGAGGCAGTAGTAGGTCGTCAGGGTGCCGAAGCCGCCGGAAGGCACGAGGGTGACCGCACGCGTCGCGTCGGTCCAGTCCGAGAATTCGTCCGCAGACACGCCGCTGGCCTTCGTCACCACCGCGTCGGGTGCGGCGATGTTGGCGTAGGCGGTGTGGGGCCGCTCAGTGTTGCCCAGGGCATCGACCGACCAGTAGGCGACCGCGTGGCTGCCCTCGCCGCTGATCTGGAAGGGTCCGGTGTAGGACTGCTGCCCACCCCCGTCGATCGTATAGTAGGTCGCCTGCACGCCGCAGCCGCCATCGCTTGGCATGAGGATCACCGTGACGAGCCCCGTGGCCCAGCCGCTGCGAGCACTAGCGACCAGGCCGACGGCGCTGGTCTGCGGCGCCGTGCTGTCGATATTGGCGTAACCCACACCGGCCTGCTCCTGGTTGCCGGCGGCGTCGACCGACCAGTAGGTGACCGCATGGCTGCCCTCGGCCGAGACCTCGAAGGGGCCGCTATAGGTGTGCCGAGTGCCGTCGATGGTGTAGTACGTGACGGCCACCCCGGAGCCGGTGTCGCTCGGCGTGAGGGTCACGGTGACCGGCCCTGAGGACCAGCCGCTGTGCGCGTTGGCGGCCAGGCCGGCGGCGCTGGTCTGCGGCGCCATGGTGTCGATGTTCGCGTAGCCGGAGCTGGGCGACTCCGTGTTGCCCAGGGCATCGACCGACCAGTAGGTGACCGCATGGCTGCCCTCGGCCGAGACCTCGAAGGGGCCACCATAGGTGTGCCGAGTGCCGTCGATGGTGTAGTAGGTAACGGCCACCCCGGAGCCGGCGTCGCTCGGCGTGAGGGTCACGGTGGCCGGCCCTGTGGACCAGCCGGAGTCGTCGCCGGCGACCAGACCGGCGGCCCTGGTCTGCGGCGGCGTGACGTCGATGTTCACGTAGCCGGCGTCGTGGATGGCCTCGGTGGCCAGGCTGTCGGAGGCGTAGTACTCGACGTGGTAGCTGCCATCGCCGTCGAGCTGAACGTCGGCGCTGTCGCCGGCGAGCGCCGTCCAGGTGGTGCCACCGTCCGTCGAGTAGTGGATCGTGCGCCCGGTGCCGTCGCCGCCCGCGGCCGTGATCGTCACCGTCTGGGCGCTGGTCTGCCAGAGGCTACCGGTAGCGTCGGCGAAGCCGTAGCTCGAGCTGCTCACTGGAGGGATGGGGGCGCGCACCGTGACCGTGAAGCTCCGCTCGCTCTCCTGGTTGCCGGCGGCGTCGGTCGAGCGGTAGTCGACCGTGTAGGTGCCCGGCGTGGGAAGAGAGACGCTGGTGCCGCTCGTGTAGGTGGTGGCCGGCTCGATGCGGTACGCGGTCGTGGCGTCGCCGCCGCTCATGCCCGAGCCCGAGTCTGTGGGCGTCAGGGTGATGGTCGCCGGGGCGACGTGCGAGGCGCTTAGGGAGTCGTCGCTAGTCTGCGGCGGCGTGTCGTCGATGTTCACCGCGTACTGGATGGTGGCGCCGCCGTTACCGGCGCTGTCGACGGCCCGCAGGTGAAAGTACCAGGTGCCGTCGGCATGGCCCGGGAAGCTCACTGCTGTGGCGGTGGTGTTGACCGTGGTCGAGGGAATCGTGCCGGAGATCTGGTCGAGGACGTAGCTGTAGCCGGCGAGACCGCTGGTGGCATCGCTCGCGGCGCTCCAGGAGAAGGCCGGGGTGTTGTTCGCATACCAGGCCGTCTGTGTCGGATGGGTAGAGCTCGCCAGGCCGCTGATCGCAGAGGGCGCGGCGGTGTCGATGTTCATGTAGGCGGTGTGCTGAGCCTCCGTGTTGCCGACGACATCGACCGACCAGTAGGTGACCACGTGGCTGGCGTCGCCGCTCACCACCACCGGAGTGCCGCCGTAAAGGTGGGCGCTGCCGCTGTCGATCGTGTAGTACGTGGCCGCGACTCCGCTCGCGGGCGTGGCGTCGGTCGCGGAGAGAGTGAAGCTCGCGGCGGCCCTGTGCCAGGCCGCGTTGTTACTGGTGGCCAGGCCTGTGGCGGTGGTCACCGGCGCCGTACCATCCACGATCACGTTGGCTGTGCCGTACGCGCCTCCCTGCGCTTCGACGGTCACCGTGGCGGTGGCGTCGCTGGCGCCCGCCGTGAACGTGGCCGTCGCGACGCCGTTGCTATCGGTCGTGGCCGTCAGCGGGCTCACCGAGCCACCCGTGGCCGAGAACGTCACGACCTGGCCGCTCACGGGATTGCCCGAGGGATCGGTCGCCCTGGCGGTGACGGTTGTAGCGTTGCCGGGGAGAACGTAAGAGCTTGCCGCCTGCAGGCTGACCGCGGTCGCCGCCGTCACATACGTCTGGTTCGCCGGGTCGAGTGGCGTGTAGGCGTTGTTGAAGTAGAGACCGTTGATATCGTGCTCCTCCCAGCTGCCGCCGGTGGAGCCGGTGAAGCCGACGTAGGCCTGCTGGCCGATGTTCTGCGAGAGGTTGATAGTGTCACTGAGCAGCGCGCTGGCCGGCCGCGTCTCCGAGTTGTTCAGGCGGATCTCGAGGTCGTTAGTCGCTCCGTCATAGTCGACCCAGACGTAGTAGATTGCGCCGTTGTTCATGGTCCACGGCGGCGTCGCCGTCTTGACCGACGAGACCGAGCCGTTGAGATCGAGCCCGATGTGGTTGGCGTTGGGGTCGCCGTAGTCAGTGTTCTGGTAGGTATCGAGCTCTACGGCGAAACTCGGTGTGATGCCCGCGTAGCCTAGGCCCCCACCTGAGCTCAGTGCCGAGTTGCTGGACGGCTGGACGCAGAAAGTGATGCCGTCGGCGCCGCCGTTGCCCAAGCTCGACATATGAAAGCTGAAGCAGGCGCTGAATGAGCGGTCAGATCCGAGATAGACCTTGTTCAGCCACCAAGCCGTGCCGGCCTCTCCTCCCGCCGCCTGGGTTAAGGTCAGCACGGAGCCATTGAGGTAGGCATTGCCGTTCAAGTTGAAAGCCTTGATGTTCGTGCTCGTGAACGAGGGGAACGCGGCCGTGATCACCGTGCTGACCTGAGCCTGCGAGGGAGATGCGAGAGCGGCCATGCAGGCCAGGAGGGCCAGGCAGGCGATGAGCAGTCCGTGGCCCACGCCGACCAGGGAGGGTGCCGCAAGGCGGCGCCCATGGGCGCGGCGGTGCGCACCGCCCGCGCCCTCGGCGCATGGCGCCGCGCCTCCCGACCACACCCGTCCGCCCCTTGAGCCTGTGGGGGTCACGTCTGGTTCGGCCCTTTCTCGCGAGCACTCGAATCGCTGGCGTCCTTGAGTGCGCCCTCAACGTATCGGCACCCGCCTGTGGTGCCTTGAGGGAGCGCTCCTCAGCTTCCCAGGCAACAGATTCGACGGCCGACCGTGACATCCCGCTGGGCGACTACCTGTACGCGAGGAGCAGTGCCGCGTAAGCCGCTCGGAGGTCGACCCGACAAGGGCAGCCAGGGACGGCGACGCCTCTAATGGCGCCGCCGCCCCGTTCCGCCGAGAAGCGTCTGATCTGCAGTGGGGGGAGGGATCAGCGCACGCTTTCTCGCGGACGCCGGCGACTCAAGGACGGGGGAGTCGCGGGCAGTCTTTGCTGTGCCCGGCGTTCTTCACCGCCAGAAGCTCCGGGATCTGGGCTGCGTCGACTGCCACGGGGATGCCTGCCCGGCATCATCAAGGCCGCCTACAACGGGGCATACGACCAAGCCTACGCGATCATCCCGCGCATGTAGACGCAAGCGAGACGCTCGTGCGCGATCGTGCCTGATGCCGGCGGGTCGCCCTACCGCTTTCTTTGCCAAGGAGGAGTACGTATGAAGCAGTTCAGGTTCCAGCTCGCCACTCGCATCGAATTCGGCAACGGGGTTGCGGCGAACGTTGGCAAAGAGGCACGGGGGTTTGGAGGCTCGCGCGCCCTCGTCGTGACTGACCAGGGCATCGTGTCAGCCGGCCTCCTCGATCCGATCCTCGCCAGCCTGGAAGAGTCGCAGATCTCCGTCACCGTCTTCGACGGCGTCGAGCCGAACCCACGTGATACGACCGTGGCCCGCGGTGCTGAAGTCGCCTTGTCTCAGGAATGCAACGTTATCGTTGCCGTCGGCGGCGGCAGCCCCATTGACGCGGCCAAGGCCATCGGCGTGATCCAGCAAGAAGGGGGCAAGATCGCGGACTATGAGGGCCGGGGGGTCGTTACCAAGCCCATCGCTCCGCTGGTCGCCATCCCGACCACCGCCGGCACGGGCAGCGAGGTCACGTTTTCGTCCGTCGTGACCGACACTGCACGGTCGTTCAAGATGAGTGTCAATAGCCCCCTCATTGCTGCCCGAGTTGCGCTCGTCGACCCCAAGCTTACCGTCGGGCTGCCTGCCGCCCTGACGGCGGCCACGGGCATGGATGCCCTCACCCACGCCATCGAGGCCTATACGGCAACGCTTTCGGAGCCGCTGACAGACAGCCTCGCCGTCACAGCCATACGGCTGATCGGCAAGAGCCTGCGACAAGCCTACGCAAACGGCAGCACCCTCGCGGCTCGCCACGACATGATGCTTGCCAGCACGCTTGCCGGAATGGCCTTCTGCAACGCCGACCTCGGCGGAGTGCATTGCATGGGCGAAGGCATCGGCGGGCTCTATGACACGCCCCACGGAGTCGCGATGGCCATCTACCTGCCGTTCGTCGCCCAGTTCAACTGCATCGCTGTCCCAGAGAAGTTTGCGGTCGTCGCGGAGGCACTCGGCGAAGATGTCGCGCATCTGTCGATAGTCGAGGCAGCGAAGCGCACCCCGAAGGCCATCCGCAAGCTCGCCGACGACCTTCGCATTCCCTGCGCTGCCGACGTCGGCGTGCGCCGTGAGGATTTCCTCGATCTCGCCAAGGCGGCCGCGCTCAACGGCTCTGCTGGAGCCAACCCGAGAGTGGCCAGTGAGCAGGACTTTCTCGACATGTTCGAGGCAGCCCAGGCACCGGAACGATAGCCACCGCCGGCGATGACCTGGGCGGCGGTCATCCGGCGTCTCACCCGGAGGTCATCTGGTAGCCGACCACTCTGCCTGGTTCGAGCGTAACGATGCAGCCGCGCAGGATGCCCTCACCATATTCGCTGCCCGGGTTGATCACGGTGGTCCTCCCCACTTTCACCAGGCCACGAGCTTCGTGAATGTGGCCGGTGAGGAGCATGAGCGGCTGGTACTTCTCCACGATCTTGCGTACGGCCGTGCTGCCGGCGGGCGCCGACTGCGGGACCCCGGCAACGACGATCGGGGTCGGCGGATCGGTGGTCCAGTCCAGCTTGGGACAGTCGTCGAGCGTGGAGCCATAGGGCGGGACGTGCATGTTGAAGACGGCGCTCGTGAAGTCGTCGATGCCGTCGACAGCCTTCTCGAGGAGCCCCTCCAGCGTCGTCTCGTCCGTCTCTCTGGGTGTCTGCCAAGGCGTGGGATTGCTATAGCCGCAGTTGGCCATCGGATACGTCTCGTCGAGCAGGACGATCTTCTCCTCGCAGTTGACGACGTGCTCACTGTCGATGGCGTCGAGCACATCGAGCAGGTCCTGGGGGTCGTCGTTGCCGCCGGTCACATAGCACCTGACCGCGGTCCCGGCAAGGCGCTCGTCGGCCATGGCGACCCACCGTTCCAGCCGCTCGCGCGCGAGCTTCTTGAAGGTGGCATCCACGTTGCGCTGGTCGCTCTGCATCTCGTGAAGCTCATCTTCGCTCACGGTGATGTGGTAGAAGCCGAGCGTCTCGATGCGCTCGCGCACCTCCTGAACGGCGGCCTCCCCCTCGAGATGCGCGAGCTCCTCCTGGAGCGTGACCCGGTAGTGCCCGCCGCCCTCGTCGACGATCGGCACCATGAACTTGCCCATGATGTCGCCGCCCATGATGAGATGGTCGATCTTGTAGAACTTGGCGCCGTTCACGAACTTGCGAAACGTGCGCTCTGACCCGTGCACGTCGGTGGCATAGAACAGGCGCACGCGCTTGGCCTCAGCGCCGTCCTTCTTCTTCCAGAATGGCATCGCCAACCTCCTCTCGTACACGTCGACGGTCGCTCAGATAGGCATATCTCTCTTACCCAGCCTGCAGCGTGAGCGGCGGCTTGGAGAGCGGCCAAGGCCGACCGCGCCGCCGCTACGACGACGCCAGCAGGCGTCGCAGCGCCGCCTTGGGATCGTCGAGTAGAGGCGCGCCATGAGCGAAGCACAAGATGACGAAGGGCAGCTCGAGGAGCCGCTCGACGCTGCGCCGGGTCTCGCCAGGGTCCTCGTGATACTCGGGCGCCACGAAGCGCAGCCGGCCGCCGCCCGTGTGCGAGATGAGGTCGGAACAGAACAGCACCGCCGGGTCGCCGGCGCGCAGAAACGAGTAGTGCGGCCACTCCGGTCCCGGCGTGCGCACCGCGACGAGCCCGCCCGGTAGCGTGTCGCCCTCGCCGTAGCGGCGGTCGGGCTCCTCGTCGGCGGCCGCCGCATCGGCCGGCAGCCAGACCTCGGCTCCGAGCTCGCGCCGGTAGCGCCAGGCGGCGCGCTGGTGACAGCGCGCGGTGAGCAGGACGGTGCTCGGCTTGGGCAAGGCGGCGAGGGCGGCGTCGGCGAGCCGCACCGGGTCGATGAAGACACAGGCAGTGTCCACGACCAGGGCGTGCGAGCTCGAGATCGCGCCGCCGATGTTGGCGTTGTGGATGCGCCAGTGGTACAGGCCGGCGACGGTCTCCTCGGCCTCTTCAGCGATCTCGCGTGGCTCGGTCATCGCTTCCTCCTTTGAGACGGAGAACCGAGCCCAACCTTAGCATGGGTGGCTCCGGGCCGTGCGCACGATGGGACGCCCCTCACATCAAGTCGCCGAGGGGCCCCAGATCGAGATTGAGGTCTTCTCCCGCGAGGCCAAAGATGGCTTTCAGCTCGCTCATGCGCTTGTCGAGGCGCATGAAGGCGGTGCCGAGACGCTCGATCTCCTCGTCGCTGAGCGATCCGGCCTCCATGCGCCGCACGGCTTGGCGCTCCATCACCCGTCTGAGCAGCTCCACGAGCGTGAGCACCAGCTTGGCCAGGCCTTGCTCGACGTTCTCCGGGTCGGCATCGATCCTCGAGGGCAGCGCGTCACCCAACGTCTCGAGCTCTTCGACGAATCCATCGAGCTCGTCGGGGGCGTTTAGTATCCTCTGTTGGAGGCGCAGTGCCTGCTGGGTCAAGCCATCGTCGATCACGTGCGCCTCCCTGACGATCGGTCCGCCTGCGTACCTTGCGTGAGGAGCTCTGCGAGCCCACCGTCGACCGCGTGGCCGACGAAACTGTAGGGAGGCCAGGGGCCGGTACACAGGAAGCGCAGCGACTCCTGGGAGCTCTCCAGCTGCCTGACTGCGGCGACGAACTCCTCGACTCTCGTTTCGTCGACCAGAAAGGCCGCCGACAGCACAAGCCCGCGGCTGGGCAGCACCTGCACGGCGCTGTCGGCCGCCAACCCCGCGAGGTGGCGGCAGACGGCCTGTGCGTGCTCGCGGGCAGCGTCGCGAAGCATCCGCGCACGCTGCTCGTCGGCCTGCCGGCCCAGCAGATAGGCACGACCAGACGGCGGCGCCGGCGCCGGCCCAGACGCCGTCGCCGCGAGCGCGTCGCTGGCCGGCAGCGACAACACGCGCAGGCCGAGCTCCACGTGGCCGCACACCTTCTCGAGAGCACGCACGAACTCCTCCTCGCGCTCGCGCAGAAGGCTCTGCACCTCGAGCTCGCTGCGGGCCAGTGTTCCGAAGCGCAGCGGCAGAGCTGCCTGGTTGCGGCACAGATCCTCAACCACCGACTCGTGGCACCATGCCGAGTCTGCATCTGGGCGGGGCGGTGGACCGGCGAACGCGCTGACGACCGCGGCCACACGGCGGGCTTCGACGGCAAACAGGGCGGCGTCCTGGAGTCCCGGCCGGCGCAGGGCGCTCGGCGCGCCCCGCGTGATGGCGTAGATGTAGAGAGATGCGCTCACCATGCCAGCCTCACAGAAGTCGTGACAGAGAGGGGTCGGCGGAGGGGGAACCGCTGCCGGCGAGCTCCTCGACCGTGTGCCGCTTCCACTGCTCTGCCGTCTCGACCGACGTGAGCAGGACCTTCAGCCCGAGGTACACGAGGTCCACATCGGCCACCGAGAGCGTTACATCCCCATAGAGCACGACGCCCTTGGTGATGATGCGGTCGAGCAGGTCCAGAAGGGTGACCTCCTTCTGCCGCGCTACACGATCGGTCATGTGGCCATCCCCGCCTCGACGTCGGTGCCGACGAAGTTGTAGGCGGGCCAGGGGCCGGTCCTCTCGATGGTAAGCCCGAGACCCGTGTACTGCTCGAGCAGACCTTCGAGGGTGGCGTCGAACGCGGAGGTGGTTGCGCCATCGACCAGGTAGGCGGCGTTCATGACCATCACCGCGTCTCCGGCGGTGTCCCGCTCCTGCAGCGGCAGCAGCCGGGACTCGACCGCACTGTCCGCGAGCGCATCGTGGATGACCTGTGCGGCCTGGTCGGCGGCGCCTTCCGCCTCCGCGTCGAGGGTCTCATCCAGCCTCTTCTGCAGGAAATAGGCGGCGCCCGAGTTCGACACGCGCAGGCGCTCCTTGAGCGCCGCCACCGACTCGCCGTGTTCCTCAGCCCATCGTCTGGCGACGGTGCGCTCGCAGAGGAGCTTCACGCCCCATTCGTTCCGCCCGGCGACGCGCCCGAGGGCGGTGTGGAGTCCTTGCCGATTCTCCCGTAGCACCTCGAGAACCCGGTCTTCGCTGCGGTAGATGGTGCAGAACCGCATGGGTACCAGACCCGAGTCGGCCGAGAGCACGTGCGCCAGCACGTCGTGATGCCGTGTCACCTTGCTCTGCACCCAATCGAGATCGTTCATGTTCTCTTCGAGGGCTTGCTCGCCGAAGTCATCGAGCCGCACACGGCTCACGACGGCTGCCAGATCGCCGCCCTCGAGGGAGTAGACAGGCAGCCCGGCGTCGACGCCTTGTTCGGGCAGGCTCGACCTCGCCGCAGAGCTCTTCCCGACCACGCCGTACAGATACCAGCCTTCCAGTCCGGTGGCGACCGGTGCAGACGTATCGCTGGCCGCTGCCGCGTCCGCGGCCTCCGGCTCCGCGACCCCGGAGCGGCGCTGCTCGTTCTCGGCCAGGCGGGCCTTGATCTCCTCGATCTCGGCCCGCACGACGTCCCCGCCGTCCGGCTCCGCCACCGAGTCCGTGGCCGGCGCCGAGTCCGTGGCCGGCGCCGAGTCCGTGGCGGTCCGGCTCACTGGCGCTCCTTCGGCCTCGCGCAGTTGTCCGACCACGGTCTCCAGCAGCTTGTCGCGAAACGCCTGCCGCAACAGCTGCTTCACGTCGGCGAGCGCGCCTTCTCGCGCCTCGGCCACCAGGGCGGCGCACTCTGCCGCAGACTGCGCGCCCGGCAGCGCCTGCCGCAGACGCACGGCGGGATCGGTCACATTGCTGTCAGCCATCGCGTCACAGACTTCAGTTGGCCGCGGCGTCTGAGCGGGCGATGCTGAACAGCAGCGCCCGTTCCACCGCCGCGGGAGTGAGTGAGCACGTGGGCCGCGCCGCCGATCTGCGGTCGGCCGGACGTGGACCTGGAGTGGTCAGGCAGCGCACGAAGTGTGAGAGGAGGGTGTGCGCCTCACTCAGCTCGCTCATGCGCACCGCGGCCTCCTTGGCATCGGGATTGAGGTCCGGGTGTACCGCGCTCGCCACCCTGTGGTAGGCCGCCTTGACATCGGCCGCCGTGACCACATCCGGCAAGCGGAGCAAGCGGCGGGCCGCGTCGATCTCCGCGAAGCGCGGCGTCTCGACCTCGAGCGTCGCGAAGCTGCACGGAGGCAGCGGCCCCACGGCGCGAAAGTCGAGGCGGCCACTGAACTCGGCGTCGAGCTCCGGCAGCAGCGCGTCGAGCCGCCGCCGCCCTTCCTCGTCGAGCAGCAACGCCACGTTCAGCACGATGCCGTCGTTCTGCGTCACGTTGACGACCGAGTCGCGAGCCAGATCCACGAGCCGCGGAAGCAGGCACTCGGCGATGGCCGCGCGGCGACGCGCAAGCAACGCTTGGACGGTCCTGCCTACCTCGACGCGCGCCGCCACGGCCTCCTCCGGCGAGGCGGCCTGCGCGACCAGCCGCAAGCCTGCGATCTCCTCGCTCTGGCCGATCTCGGCGAAGACCTCCTCGAGGTTCCACTGCACGAGCAGCTCGGTCTGCGCCTTGCCCGCGAGCTCGTCCAGCGCGCGCCGGAAGTCGGGGCCGCCGCGCGCCAGCAGCTCGGCCACGCTGTCCTCGTGGGGCAGGACCGTGCTGAATCTCGCGGGCAGCACCGGACAGAGGCGCATGACCTCCTCTATCACGCGCTCGTGGTCGAGAAGAATGCGCACCAGCTCCTCGCGCCGCATGCCGTGGTAATCGCTCAGATCGCCGGGGCCGATGACAGCCGCCAGCCCATCGAGAGGCAGTGTGTAGACACGGCCACCGCGGACCCCCGTCACCCCGGTCAGCGAAGCCTCCTGAGGGCCGCTGCAGACGATGCCGTACAAGTAAGTCGCTCCCATTACGAGATCACCTCGTTCTCTCACTGAGCGCCGTCTCGAAGTGCTGCCGGCCTATCGAAAGGTCCTCGGCACGACGGCCTGGTTGTTTGAGATACTCGCGAATGGCCACCATGGCCGCCCGGCGGCACACGCCCTCGACGTCGGCTCCCACGAACCCCTCCATGGAAGCGGCCAGGGCAGCCGGATCCACGTCGGCGGCGAGCGGCATCCTGCGCGTGTGCACTCGCAGAATGGCGAGCCGTGAATCGGCATCGGGCACGGGCAGCTCCACGAGGAAGTCGAAGCGGCCCGGGCGCAGCAGAGCAGGATCCACCATGTCGACCCGGTTGGTCGCGCCGATGACCACCACGCCTTTCATCTCCTCGATGCCGTCGAGCTCAGTCAGTAACTGGCTGACGACGCGCTCCACGACGGCTCCTTCCCCGCCGCCACGCTTGGGCGCCAGAGCGTCGATCTCGTCGAAGAACACGATGCAAGGAGATACCTGGCGGGCGCGCCGGAAGACCTCGCGCACGCCCCGTTCGGACTCCCCCACCCACATGCTCAGAAGCTGAGGCCCCTTCACCGAGATGAAGTTGGCCTCGCTCTCGCGCGCCAGAGCCTTGGCCAGCAGGGTCTTGCCGGTGCCGGGGGCGCCGTGCAGCATGATGCCGCGCGCCGGACGCACGCCGGCGCGCTCGAAGAGCTCCCCGTGCGTCAGGGGCCACTCGGCAGCCTCTTTGAGAAGTTGCTTGACCTCGTCCAGTCCGCCGACGTCGTCCCAGGTCACGTCTGGTGTTTCGGTGAAGACCTCGCGGATGGCCGATGGCTCGACCTCGCCGAGGGCGGCCGCGAAGTCGTCGCCCGTGACCTCGAGCGTCTCCAGCCGTTCGTACGGGATGCGAGCCTGGGCGAAATCGATGTCGGGCAGCAGACGCCGCACGGCGCTCATCGCCGCTTCCCGGCACAAGGCGGCCAGGTCGGCCCCCACGAAGCCGTGCGTGCGGGCGGCCAGCTGCTGCAGATCCACGCTGGCCGCCAGGGGCATGCCGCGGCTGTGAATCTCGAGCACTTCGGCGCGACCGGGCTTGTCGGGCACGCCGATCTCGATCTCACGGTCGAAGCGGCCCGGCCGCCGCAGCGCCGGATCAAGCGTGTTCGGGATATTGGTGGCGGCCACGACGATAACCTGGCCGCGGGACTGTAGGCCGTCCATGGTGGCGAGAAGCTGGGCCACAACACGGCGCTCCACCTGCCGATCACCACTCATCTCCTCGCGCTTGGGCGCGAGGGCATCGATCTCATCGATGAAGACGATGGCCGGAGCGTGACGCTCGGCTTCGTCGAAGATCTCTCGCAGCCGGGCTTCGCTGGACCCGTACCACTTGTCGATGACCTCGGGGCCGTTGATATGCGTGAAATGGGCGCTCGTTTCGTGAGCGACGGCCCGCGCGATCAGCGTCTTGCCTGTGCCGGGCGGCCCGGTCAACAGCACACCCCTCGGTGGCTCGACACCCAGCCGCTCGAAGACCTCCGGGTACTTGAGCGGCAGCTCGACCATCTCACGTATGCGTTGGATCTCTCGGTGCAGGCCGCCGATGTCCTCGTAGGTGATCGCGGCGCCCTCGCCGTCCTTGGCCTCTCCCTCGCTACGCACGGTGGTCGTCGGACCGATCAGCACCGGTCCGACCGGCTTCGTCTGGACTACCGAGAAGGTCTGCGTCCGTGTGCCGAAGAGGTTGACGCGTACTCGATCGCCGGCGATCACAGGAATGCCGTCCAGCAAGCGCGCGAGGTAGCGAGCTTGCCCGCCCGAAACCGGGCGAGCGCCCTCCAGCGGCGCGAGCAGAACAGAGGCGGCGGGCTGCACGTCCACCGGTCGCACGCCGACCTGTTCGTCCAGACCCGCGCCGGCGTTCGCCCTCAGGATGCCATCCATCTGCACGACCCCGCGCCCACGGTGCTCCGCATACGTGGGCATGACGCGCGCCACGGTGGCTCGCTGACCGGCAACCTCGACGACGTTGCCGATGCTGATCCCCAGCGACTCGAGATCCTGAGGGTCCAGCCGCAGCAACCCACGCCCAACATCCTTGGGGGCGGCCTCGGAGACGCGCCGGGTCAGCATGCTATCGACCGGTGACTTACTCATGAGTCCGTCCTCCGGCGGCCGCCAGCGCCTGCGCCGCGCGGGCAGCACGTCGCACAACAAGACCAGTGCCGCCGCAGCGCCCGCACGGCAGGCGGGAGTCGTTCCACGAGGCGACGGCTGTACGGCCGCTGCCCCTGCAGAACGGGCAGCTCATCGCTCCCTCTGGTAGCTCCACGCGACCTACGCCGCCGCAGACGGTGCAGGTGAGTCGCGACCCCGGATGAACGCCGGTCCCATGGCAGAAAGCGCACGAGACAAGCGGCGGTCTCAGCAGGCGCACCCCGCGGCCGCCGCATACCTGGCAGGTCGCAAGCGGTGACATGACGCCGAAGGGATCGCGGCCCTTGCCGCCGCAGAACGCGCACGTGACGCCCACCACTGATCCCTGCACGTGGCCGCTCATGTCACCACCGCCAGCTTGCTCTCGAGGCGATCCAGACGCTCCCGCAGGACGCGGTTCTCGAGATCGAGGTCCCGAGCCTTGCTATTCAAAGCCGGGTCGCTCTCCCACCAATTGATGCCCATGCTCATGGCCCGTTCCACAGAGGCGACGAGGAGGCGCACCTTGATGTTCAGCAGTTCCACATCGGCCAGCGAGATGCTGATGTCGCCGGCGATCACGATGCCTTTGTCGAGAACCCGCTCGAGGATGTCGGCCAGGTTTGTCGACTGGGTCGCGTGTTGCATGATCGTTCCCTTTCTCAAGCCGCTGCCAAGCGGTGCTCTTACAACTCGTTCATGGCGTCGGCACGCAAGTAGCGGCGCGTACGCCGGTACGCGGTGACGTTGCCCACCTGGTCTACCGTCGCCTCAAACGTGCCCAGCACGTCGCTCGACTCGGGAATGCGCTTCAACTCCACCATCTCGAGGATGACCGTCCAGCCGTCCTCGCCCGAGGCCAAGCTGGACACCGTCTCCAACTCGAGCCCGGTAAGAGACGTAATCTGTTCCTTGGCCCGCTGGGCCACTTCCGTCGGTGTCATAACCGCTCCTCCTTGCTCATTCGTGCCGGTCGCACAGTCGCCGCGCCACGCCGGGCGCGCCGGCGGGACATGTCTCCAGATCCGTCATCTCGCCTCACGCTCCCGAGCCTCGCGCAGGCGCTCCATCAGCTGGTCCTCGGCGATCGTGCACTCCTCCTCGGTGATCTCGCCGAGCTCCACCTTCAGCTCCAGCTCCGTAAGCCGCCCACGGATGGCGTCCACGTCGTAGAGCTCGAGCTCGGCTCGCTCCTTGAGCGTATCGGCCAGCCACATGAGGCCGTCCAATGGGCCGCTCAGAGGCAGGGTCAGCAGCTTGCCGAGAAGACCCATGAACGCCTACCACTGCACCGAGACGTTGACGAAGTTGTAGGGCGGCACGCCGCCCACGTAGCGGAGCTGGAGTCGCCCGCCCATCTCCCCATCCAGGCGTCGCACAGCCTCGTCGACCTCCGGTTCTCTCTCGCGATCGACGAGCAGCGCCACGTTTACGACCATGCGCTCGCCGACCGCCTTGTTCACCTTCAGGTGATGCGCCAGCGGCTGCACGCGGGCCAGGATCGCGTCGGCGTCCTGCTCGCGCTTCTTCTTCATGGCCGCCTCGACCATCTCGCCAAGCTTCATGCGTTCGAAGTGAGTCTCGTCGGCGGAACGACCCATAAGCCGGTCGCGCAGGGCGCGAATCGCCGGATCCTCGCCGACGATCTCCTGGAAGACGGAGTCCTCCGGCCAGAATGCCTTCAGCCCGAGCTCCAGGCGACCGTCCATCTCCTCCAACAGCGACACCAGCTCGTCGCGGCGCTTGGCCAGCAGGCTCTCCCGAATGAGGTCCGCGTCGGCGGCGATCGTTCCGAAGCGTACGGGGAGGATCGTGTAGTCTCGCATCACCTCTTCGAGCACGAGTGTGTGAGCCATCAAGTTCCGCCGCAGAGCTTCGTACTTGACGATTGGTGAGGCGCTCACGACCGCCGCGAGATCGCCCTCGCTCACGCTGCAGACCGCGTCCGCGCGCTCGCCGATGCCCGCAGTTGCGAACCGCACCGGCGCGTCGCAGCGGATCACGCAGTACACGTAGAGGCCGTCTGGCGTTCCACGATCAGACATGCTTGCCCTCCTCATCCGCCGCGTAGTCGAGCGTGAGATCGAACGGCAGCGCCGCGCTCCGCAGCGTGGCGGCCAGCAGATCCAGAACGGCCTCGGCCCAGGAAAGCAGGGCCGCGCCGGCCAGATCGGGTCGGAGCTCCACGTAGAGATCGCAGAGTCCCCGGTACGCCCCGGCGACGGAGGCCTCGAGACGCGGGAAGACCTGGCTCTCGAGAACGTCTTCCAGCTGCCACGCACGAGAGACCAGACCGGCACGGCGAAACGGGGCTACCTCCAGGGCGATGTCCAGATATCCGCGCAGATCACCGACCAGTGAGAGCCCCTCTGCCTCTGCAGCGGAGATGCGGCCCTCCGCGACCTCGGCCGCCAGTCGCCCGGCCAGCTCGTCCCGGCCAGCGATCCCGGCGGCGGCGCTGGCGATGACGCGCTCGTCGAGGGCCAACAGCTCGTCGCCGAAGCCGCTGGCGATGACCAAGTCGTTGGCAAACACCTCGCGTGGCGCGTAGCAGCAGAGCTTCTCCGCCAGCAGGACGAGCAGACTCTGCACCGGCAAGGTCTTGATCTCGCCGGCAGGACGGGCACTCGCCAAGATTCCGGCGGCTGCCGGCGCCGCCGCCGCGGCGCCGTCCCCGCCCGCCCGACGCCGGGTGCTCACGCGCAGGCCGCGCGATGCTCGCGTGGCGGCGTTCTCCGACAGGGGGTGAGCGTGCTCGTGGGCGAGCAGGGCGCGCAGGCAGGCGGCGTCGCCCCAGTAGCCCTCACTGGTCATGGCGGTCTGGTTCACGAAGACGTGGCAGCCCGTGAGGTCTGCCAGGTCGTAGGCGTTTACGACCGGGCGGCGATCGAGCGCGTCCGGCCCACCGGGCGGCAGACCGCCGGCAGCCTGCAGCCGCTCGGCCAGCGGCTGCAAGTCGCGCAGGATGAAGAGGTCCACGTACTTGTGTCGCCAGATGCCGCACTCCGCATAGCGCCGGATGACGGCGTCCTCGGCGTCGATCACGGGCAACACACCGGCTTCGACGTCGGAAACCACATGGAGCTCGGTGTCCGCCACCTGGTGAAGATCGAAGTGCTTGACTGTGCGGTCCATGTCCAATTCGCCCACCACCGCTCAGGCGGCCTTCGTGAGCCTCAGTTCGAGGATCCCGTTGCGATACGTCTTCTGCAGGCTCTCGGCCACGACCGGCGCGGGCAACAGGACCTCGCGGGCGAACTTGCAGGCGCCGGAGGTCTCAAGCGCGAGGACGTCGCCGTGCAGCACGACGGAGATCTCGTTCTCGTCGACCCCCGGCAGCTCCGCGACCAGCAGGATCTCGTCCTTCTCGTCGAAGACGTCCACCATGGGCTCGCGGACGTCGGCCACGACGGGCCCGTCGTCGGTGCGCCGGATGTTGCCGAAACGCTCAACCCGCGGGATTCCCTGGGCACCGGTGCGCACGCTGAAGCCGTAGACCCCGCGCGCCCGGTCACCCATACCCTTGACGCGGAACTCGCCTGTGCGGTTGACGCCACCATGGCGCGCATCACCAGTCGAAGATCCGCTCTCCCGCTGGTCCATGTGCTCCGCGATGTCGATCTTGTCGGAGATCAGATCGAGGAAGTCACCAAGCCCCTTGAAGAGGCCGCCGAATCCCAGATCGAGGTTGATGTCGCTGTGCTCGTCCTTGCTCTTCTTGTTCTCAGGCATCGTCGTCACCTTTCGCGATTGACCGCCATCCGTTAGTACTCCAGGGAGAAGGCTTGGTAGCGTGCCCCCTGGACCTCGGGGGCAGGACCCTCTCCGCCGTCTCCGTGGGCAGGTGCCGGCAGCGTGTCGCGCATGGCGGCCAGGCGCACATGGACCCTCTTGAGGCGCTCTTCGAGCTTGCGCTGCGTGAGCGTCCTGGCCCTGATCTCGTCCTCGAGCCGGGCCCGCTCACGCTCCAGGCGCGCCACCACGGCCGCGGCCTGCACACGATCGCGCGTCGCCGCCGGCACGGACGCGCCGGTTATGGTGTGGACCTCGTGCAGGCCCCTGGGTAGGCTCTTCGGCCTCATGGCATCGTTCCTCTCGTGCGTGCCGTGCTCGCCGGCTCAGACGCAGTGCCGCTCGATCAGGCCGAGCAGGGTCTTGCGTTGCGTCGAACGGCGCTTACGGCGCTCCGCGTCCTGGGAGGTGTACGTCGTCTTCGACTCCAACAGGTCCAGGCAGAGTGTGACGAACGCCGGATCGCCGGCGCTGGGGTAGATCTCCTGCATGGCGCAGACCTTGGCGATCATGATGCTGGCCCGCAGGGTGGGTGTCTGATCGTAGTGACCGGATGCGCGAAAGGCCGCCACGACATCGACGACACGGGTCGCCTGTTCGAGCGGAAGGTTGGAGCGTGAGGCGCAGACGGCCACCTCGGTATCGTGATCGAAGTGATCGAGATCGAGGGTCACGAGACGATCGCTGAGGGCGTCCTGGGCGCTGTGCACGCCGGCGTACTCTTGCGGGTTGCTCGTGAAGATCGCGCGGAATTGGGGGTGGACTTTGATGTATTGCTCCCGGCGTCCCATGGTCGGCAGCACGAGGATCCTCTCCTCGAGCACCGCCAGCAGCACGTTGTTCGCCTCTGGGCGGGAGCGCGTGAACTCGTCGTAGACGAGCGTGAAGCCGGCTCGGCAGGCCGTAGTGAGTCGGTTGTCGACCCAGCGCTGCACGGCGTCTTCTTCGTACTTCTGCACCGAGTGGATGAAGTTGTCGACCACACGGCGATAGCGGTAGCCGTGCTGGCCGCCGATGAGGTCTTGAGTCGAGACCTCGTCGTCGCCCGAGATGAGCACTACAGGGCGGTCGAGCTGGCTGGCCAGGTGGAGCGCCAGCGTGGTCTTGCCCGTGCCGGCCGGTCCGCGGAAGTGCACCGGGAACCCGGCGTCAACGTACGACAGGGCGCGATCCAGAATCTCGCGCACGGCGGGCGTCTCGACGAAGTCGGGACGGGGCCGAACCGACAGCACGACGGTCGGATTGACCGCCTCTGCGACGGGCGCCTTGGCTGAGAGTGCAACGGTCATAGTGAGCACAACCTCCAGTCGTGTCGTGTGGCGGTCGAGGCGGTCGCCGCGACCTCCATCTCGACGCTCAACGCCCGATACCAATGGTCGCGGGCAGATTCGTAGGCGAGTGGGTCGTCCTGCCAGCCGAGGCAGTGACGAAAGATCCGTGCCAGCCCGCCTCGAGCCAGACGCCACGTTCCGTCCTCGTAGAGACCGGACGCCACTCGCGGGGTCGACCCCGTCGTGGCGCTGCGCGCCTCGCTCCAGAAGGCCTGGTGTGCGGTTCCTCGTTCGAAATCGGCGCCCATGTCGGTCGAGACGCCCGCCATGACGTATGCGGTGCCGTCGCCCAGGACGCGGGCCAGTGCGGCGTTGAGGCCGAGGCGAAAACCGGCCGCCGCCGCGAGCGCCGCCAGGATCCGCCCGGCCGCCTCCCGTTCGGCATCGGCCACGGGCCACCCGTTCGTGTCGCCGGCCAAGCGGCCGCGCAGGAGTAGCGCATCGGCGTAGCAGAGCCACGGCCGCTCCGCCGGCGCGGGCGCCGACAGCAGGGTGAGCGTGAAGTCGGCCGGCGAGAAGTCGCCGATCTCGTCCACATCCGCCAGACCCACCGAGAGCATGCGCCACAGTTCGCGGAAGACGGACTCGGCCTCGCTCAGGTCCGGCTGGATCAGCAGCTCCGGACGGGAGCCGTCGCGCACCGACAAGTGACACTCGACTCCCTCGAGCATGCTCACCTGGATCGGCAGGGTGAGCTCCACGCTGCCGCTGCCGCGCCCAGCCGAGCGCACCTTGCGCCTGCCGAGGTACATCAGAGTACCCCCGCTCCCAGAACGCCTAGCACTTCGTCTAGCAGATGTTGGTAGCGCACCACGTTGATCAACCGCACCTTTTCTGTTGAGAGCGGGAAACTGCCGGTGTGGCAGTCAGCCGCCGAAGCTCATTGGCGCTGGCTCACGGCTCGCGAGATGCAGCCAATGCGTTGCACCTCGGGCCGTGAGACCAGATCTTCTTCGCCTGCGAAGCAGCCGTGATCGCCGCCGCTACCCGGCATGGGCGAGCTGCCGCGCCTCCGCGATCCACTCCTCCACCTTCGCCATGCGGCCCACCTCGCCGAGCGCCTGCCGAACGGCGTCGGCGTTGGCGGCGCCTAGCTCCGAGAAGGAGAAGATGCCGTGATCGTTCAGGTGGGACTGCATGCTCGGGCCGACGCCATGAATGCGCGTGAGATCGTCGCAGCCAAGCTTCGTCGGCTTCGTCGCGTGCCTCTCTTTCTCGGTCACGCCGCCGCGCCGCGCGGCCATGGTCTCATTGATCGCCTGCCAGGCAGCATGCGCCTCGGCCATATCCTGCTGCAGGAGCGACCGCGCCGCGGCCACATCCTCGGCCAGACGCATGCGCTCGTCGGTCAGGCCGTCGCGTTGCTCCGTGGCCATGGCGGCGCGGGCGCCCCCGAGGTCGCTCAGCATGCCGGCCACGCCGACGCGCCGAGTGTCTACCTCCGTGCGCAGCTGCTCCTTAAGCACCGCTCCGTCCTCGGCCAAGTGCGCCCGGTCGTCGGCCAGCCGCTCGCGCAACTGCGCGGCCATGGCGTCGTGGGCCTCTTCGAGATCGCGCAGGAAGGCGGTCACGTCGGCCTGCATCTCGGCCACATCTCGGCGCCGCGCGACGATCTCGGCCTGCAGGGTCTTCTTCAGGGCGGCAGCCTCGTCGGCCACCAGGGCCCGGTCGCTCGCCAGACGCTCGCGCAGCTCGGCGGCCATTGTCTCGTGCGCCTGGTGCACATCGCTCAGCATCGCGGCCGTGTCCATGCGGATGTCGCCGACCGCCGCAGTTCTCATGTCCCACGCGTTCACGAAACCCTGGCCCAGCTTCGCCATTTCGTCCACTAGTGCCATGATTCACCTCCACTCACTTCACGCCCACGCCGGCAGACTCCGCCGGCGGTGGGGATACCGGGAGGGGCGCGCCTGGCCTCGACCAATCTCACCAGGCAGGTCACGCCCCTCCCAGATGCCAATGCGCCTGATCTGGACTCAGGCGGGAACCGCCTCAGCGGTGAGGCCGACGGCCTCGGCGTACTTGAGCCAAGTGTCAACACCGGCCACCACGACACGCGCCTCGATAGCGAGCAGCTCGATACCGACGAGCGACACGCGCACCCAAGCGTCGACCACCAGACCCTTATCCAGGATGCGGTCGATAACCTCGGCGAGGCTGCTGGATCCGATTGCCTTCTCAACTGCCATTTGAAAGTCACCTCCTCCTCGAACTAGTGCGCCTGCCACCGGCTTTGTCTTTGGCGGCTAGCAGCGAGCGCCTCGAAACACCGTACCTAGACCGTATGGCAGCCTTTCGAGATGACAAGTTGTATTGACGGTAGGCTTGCGTTGGGGCTTCGTTAGTATCCGGACGCCAGGCAGGCAGTGGGACCGCTCGCGGTCGCGGTCGCGTCTCGTGACGAGCCGACTCGGGGCTACGCCGCGTCACCAGTCGGGCGCCAGTCGCCGGCCCACGACATAGCCGAAGCGCGCCACCGTGCGCAGGTGCACCGGGTGCGCCGGGTCTGCCTCGATCCGTTCGCGAAGGCGCTTGACGTGCCAGCGTACGAGTCCGGGCTCTCCGGTGGGCGGCGGGTAGCCCCACACGAGCTCCAGGAGCTGCTTACTCGAGAACACCTCGCCCGCATGAGACATGAGGAACGTGAGCAGCGTGAGCTCGATGGGCGTAACAGAGATGGTAGTGCCGTCGACCTGCAGGCTGCGAGCCGCCGGATCAAGGCGCAAGGCGTCAACCTCCAGAACGCTCTGCACGTCTGTGACGGACTCCGGTCGAGTGGTTGCGCGCCGTAGCAGCGCCCGCACTCTGGCCTTCAGCTCCTCCAGGTCGAACGGCTTGCACAGATAGTCGTCGCCGCCCACGTCGAGACCGTTGACCCTGTCTTCGATCGCCTGGCGGACGCTGAGAAACAGGATGGGGATCGACGCCAGCGTTACATCGCTCCTGAGCTCCCGGCACACACCTATGCCGTCCAGCCCGGGCATGTTGATATCGAGAACCACGAGGTCGGGGCGGCGGAAGTGCGCCTGTTTGATAGCCACCAGGCCGTTGTCGGCCGTCATCACGTCGTGGCCCTCTTCGTGAAGGATGTGGCGTACGGCCCACACGATGTCGGGCTCGTCGTCCACAATGAGGACCGTAGTCATGCCGTGCCGCCCGATCCGCTGCCGACACGGGGCAGCAGAACCGTCATGGACGTCCCTTTCCCCCCGGCGCTCTTGACCTCGATGCGGCCAGCGTGCTGCCGCACGATGCTGTCGCTGATCGAAAGGCCGAGCCCGGCGCACGTGCTACCCGGCGGCTTGGTCGTGAAGAACGGATCGAAGAGACGCCCAAGGTGCTCGGGCGGCACTCCCACACCGGTGTCGGTAAGGCTGATCGAGACCGTCTCGTGGGCGCCGCTTTTCGACCTGATGACCAGCACGCCGCCCTCGGGCATGGCGTCACGGGCATTCAGCATGAGATTGATGAACACCTGCTGCAGAAGGCCCGCGTTGCCGCTCACGATCGGCGAGTCGCCGGCGAGCACACGGCGCAGCTCTACGCCGCACGACTGCAACTCGTCGCCGAGGAAACCGCAGGTCTGATCGAGGAGCGCATTGATGTCGACATCGCGCTTCTGTTCGGCGGTCCCGGGATGCGCGAAGGCGAGCAGGTTCGACATCGTGCGCATGGCGCGCTCCGTGGCCGTGGTGATCTTCGCGAGACAAGCGGCACGCATGGTCGCGTTGCGAGAGTTCTCGCGCAGCAGCTGCGCGCTCGTGGCGATGATGGTTAGAGGGTTGCGCAGCTCGTGAGCTATGCCGCCTGCCATGACGCCCAGGGATGCCATGCGCTCCGCCTGGAAGACGTGCTGCTGCAGGAGGCGCTCTTCTGTGAGGTCGCGGCCGACGACGACCAGGGCGATGGCGCGCCCGCGATCGTCCCGCATGGGGGAGCAACTCCACGACATGACAAGCTCGCGACCGTCCGCCGAGACCAGGCCGATCTCCACCTCGCGCAAACGCACTCCGCGGAGCGCACCGGCGAGCATCTCATGCATGGCACCGCGTTCCGCGGGCACGCAGAGACCCTCCAGCAAGCTGCCCTCGACCGCCTCGGCATTGTAACCGGTGACCCTTTCCCCGGCCGGGTTCCAGCTCATGACCCTTCCGTGACGGTCGGTCGAGGCGACCAGCTCGTTGGCACAATCGACCACCCCGGCCAGATGACGCTCGGCCTTGCGCACCTCACGGCCAAGTCTCTCCGGCTCACTCACGTCGTCCATGATCAGTAGGACGCGCTCGACGGAGTCATCTTGCTTCACCGGCAGGAGCCGGTAGTAGTAGACCTTGATGGGCGCGTCCTCCGCCCGGCAGAGTACCTTCCCGCCCTCGACAGCGCGCCCCGAGGCGAAGACGCCGGTCGCTTCGTCCTCGATAGGAGCGCTCGCGAGCAACGTCTTCGGAAGCACGTCGGCCAGGCGTTTGCCAAGGGTGTACCGCTCTCTGCGACGCGTGTCTCTGAGGAAGTTGCGATTCACCGACACGACGCGCAGAGCCTTGTCGACCACAACCAGGGAACTGGGAATGCTCTCGCGCACGAGTGTGAGCACCCGCTCCTGGGCAGCCAGGCGGTCGTGCCGGTACGACACGAGCAAGAAGCTGCCCAGCATGTTGGCGGTGAGGGCGGCCAGTCTCAGGTCCTCGGGAGTGAACGGTGGCGCCTTGCCGGTACGGGAGAGGTTCAGCACGCCCAGCAGCGCCCCCGACACTTCGACCGGGACGCACATGGAAGACACGATCGACGGCCGGCGAATGGCCCCGCGCAGAGGCTCAGGAATGTCGTCGCCCGCGTTGAGCAGTGTCGGCTGACGGTGGCTCGCGACCCAGCCCGAGATGGCGGCATCGAGCGGCACCCGCGTCTTCTCGGACACGCCCGACGGTAGGCCGATGCCCGCCACGATCACCAGGGCTTCGCTGGATTCGTCCAGCATCATCAGGGACGCGCGATCGCACGATGTGCTTTGCGCAATCGCCTCGAGGAACCTGTATTCCTGGCCGACCGGCGCTTCGCAGACCCTCTGCCAATCGTCGAGGGAGACGCCAACGTACGCGTCGGTTTCCGGTCGGGTGACGTTAGCCATCGTCGTCTCCACTCGTCCGTTTCGCGGAGCAGGGGCTCGCTTCAGGTGCCTATCGGCTGTGCAGACCCGCGAAATGATGGCTCCTGGAGAAGTCAGGAACGGCTATTCAGGAAGGCTAGGTACCTCATCAGCCAGGGCGTCGTGACGTCCCCGAAGTGAGCGCGGTTGATTGAGCCGCCTACCCACGCCAATCGAGGAACCGACCCCATTGTGCTCTGGCCCTTGCCGGCCGATACCAACAGGGCACCGCTTTCACGTGTGCGATCCGGAAAGGACCTGGGGCCATAAGCAAACGACTTCAGTCACATCGTGAGGCAGAAGGCGCCTTGCGGCAGGTGAGTCGCGATCCGCTCACCGATTTGCCGAATCGCGCTCTGCTCGGCGACCGCCTCGCCGTGGCGCTCGGCCAGGCCGACCGCTACGGCGACCTGGTGGCGCTGGTCGTCATCGACCTGAACAAGCCGGCCGAGGCGCGCGCCGCGCTTGGGCTGGAAGCTGGCGAGCTGCTCACACAGATGGTTGGCGCTCATCTGCAGCTCTTTGCGCGTCGCTCCGACACGCTCGCCTGCATCGGCAGCGACCTGTTCGCGATCGTCATGCCGCGAGTCCACAGCCTGCCGCAGATTCTCGGCCTCACCCAGCGCCTCATGAAGATCTTCGACGAACCCTGGCAGCTCGACGATCAGTCCCTCTACCTGACGCCCGGGGTCGGGGTCGCCCGCTACCCCGAGAACGGCGCAGATGGCAGCGAACTGCTCGCCGCGGCGGTGGCGGCGGCCAGCCAGGCCTCGCGCGAGGATGCCAGACGCCCGTATCTCGCCGATCCCGACTGGCACGCCCAGGCGTGCGATCGTCTGGCCTTCGAAGCTGACTTGAGAAAGGCACTTGAGCAGGACGAGTTGCTGCTCTACTACCAGCCACAGGTGAACGCCGAGACCGGCTGCGTCTCGGGCTTCGAGGCGCTGGTGCGCTGGCAGAGCCCCGCGCGCGGCCTCGTGCTGCCCAACGAGTTCATCGCACTGGCCGAAGAGACGCACCTCATCGTGCCCATCGGCACCTGGGTGATCGGCGAGGCCTGCCGCCAGCTCGCGGAGTGGCGCGAGGCAAGCTACTCCGAGGCGCGCGTCGCAGTCAACCTGGCCGCCGAGCAGCTCGCCGACGAAGGCCTGCTCGGCGTCGTGACGGCAGCGTTATCTCGTCACGGCGTGGAGCCAGGTCGCCTCGAGGTCGAGATCACCGAGCGCACGGCGATCGCTAAGGAGGACGACACCGCGCGGGTGATCGACGACCTTCGCGCACTCGGGGTGCGCATTACCCTCGACGACTTCGGCACCGGCTACTCCTCGGCCCTGCTGCTCGTGCAGTACCCCTTCGACACGCTGAAGATCGATCGTTCCTTTGTGATGCGCGCCGTCGAGGGGGTGAAGGAGCGCATGGTGACCGCGGCGATCATCGACGTGGCCCACTCCGCCGGCATGACGGTGGTCGCCGAGGGGGTCGAGACGGCGGAACAGCTCCACCTGCTGCACGCGCTCGGTGCCGACGACATCCAGGGCTTCTACTTCTCGCAGCCCCTGCCGGTCAGTGCCTGCGATCCGTTCTTGAGCGGGCGCTGCGAGCTGCCGAGCTACTTGGCAGTGAGCCGCTAGGCGACGCTCTTAGCTCATAGGAGGTCCGCCGCGCGCAGCGAGTACTCGGTGAACACGGCGTGCGGTAGCGGTGCCAGGTGGTAGGCCCGCGCACCATCACTGCCGACCGCCTTCACGAAGGGGGATGAACCCCGCCGGCGGTTGTTGGAGGACGCGCAGGTTCACAGCATCTCCTCAGCATAATCTCAGCTTACGTTGACCTAGGCGGGGCACACTGGTGATGGCTCAAATGCCCCCAGTGCGGCCCCCTCCGCACACGCGATTCTCAAGCGGTCTCCCCGCCGCTGAGATCGGCAGAGAAGGGGCCTGCCGCCCGGGTGACCTCCGGCGGCAGGCCCTTCACTCCTCCTCAGACCACCCACGGGACCATCTGCTCATCCGTCTCCACGCCGGCGAAGGCCGCTCACGCCGTGACGGACGGCCTAGCGCCGGGGAGCGGCGCGCAGTTGCATTGGCGCGGTCTCGACGAGGTAGCCCGGTCTTAGACGCTCTGCGGAGCCACTGCACGGATCGTGACCAGCGTCTCGCGACCCAACTCGTGCTCGGGAGCATCGACGGCGGTGAAGCCAAGCTCCTCGAGCATCGTGCACAGGGCGTCGATCTCTGCGGCCGTGGCACCGTGAGCGTGAGGATCGGCGCCGGCGCCCTGCCGCTGCTTGCGCAAGGCAATCACTACCCGGCCCGCGGGACGCAGCACGCGGCGCAGCTCGGCGCAGCCGGCCTGCGCGGAGGGCCAGTGCGGCAGAGCATTGACGCTGAAAGCCCGCGTAAAGCTCGCGTCGGCGTAGGGCAACGCGCCCGCCGCCGCCAGCCTCACCTCCGCCCGCCCGGCGGCGATCGCCGCCCGGCAGCGGCGCTGCGCCTGGGCGACCATGACCGGCGAGGGATCGACCCCGGCGGCCAAGCCTGCGCTGGCCCGGCGGGCCGCGTCGGCGAGCGCCACACCCGGCCCGCAGCCGACCTCGAGCACACGATCCTCGGGGCCGATGTCGACAAGCTCCACGACGAGCCGGTTCAGGCCCACGTTCTCGCGCGCCATGATCCAGCCAGCGAGGCGGCCGAGAGTACCGCGCGGCTCTCCGAAGTTGCGGTTCAGCGGCGCCATCAGGCGTCCCAGAAGCGCAGGGCCCTGCTGCTCGGGCGTTGCGCCGGGGGCTACTTGAGGTATCATGGAATCTCCTTAGCAAGTTAATAGCTTACTTTCTAAGCTAGTATACCCCAGACGGCGGAAATGAGAAGCCCATGACAGCTCAAGATCGAGACGCCATCCAGGCGAGCCTGCAGCGCTTCGGCCTGGAACGCGACCGCATGCGTGCGGCGCTGGCTAGAGACACTGGCATCAGCGGCACCGATCTGGACGCGCTCGAGCACCTCGAGGCCGACGGCGCCCTGACGCAGCGTCAGCTGGGCGATCGCCTCTCACTCACCTCGGGCGCAGTCACGATGCTCGTCGATCGCCTCGAGCGCGGCGGCTGGGTTCGCCGCAGTCCGCATCCGAGCGACCGGCGTGCGGTGCTACTCGAGCTCGCGGAGAAGGCACCAGGCGCGGTTCCCCCGGGGCTCGCGCGCTACCATGCCCGCATCGCCAGGCTCACGGGGGAGGTTCCCCGCGAGCATCGCGAGGCACTGGGCAGCTTCCTGCAGGCGGCGGCCGAGGCAGCCGCGGACGCGGCCCACGAGCTTCAGGGCCGGGTGAGCTGAAGCCGGTTCAGGCGCCGGTTCGCGCTCGCGACACATCCGTGGCCGCATCTGGCACGATCCGCGTGCCGGCCTCGCCGTGCAGGGCCGGTACCACCTCGGTGAGGCTGGCGATCAGCGCCTCGCCGCCGCTGGCTACGAAGCGCAGGCAGGCGGCGACCTTGGGTCCCATGCTGCCGGCCTTGAAGTGGCCGGCGGCCGCGTAGGCCTCCATCTCGGAGAGCGTCACCGTGTCGAGGGCGCGCTGCTGCGCGGTGTTGTAGGCGAGGTAGGCGCGGGGCACGTCGGTGAGGATGAGCAGCACCTCGGCGCCCACGTCGGCGGCCAGCAGGGCGGCGGCGAGGTCCTTGTCGATGACCGCGTCGATGCCCGAGAGGGCGCCGTCACGGGCACGCACCACGGGCACGCCGCCGCCGCCCGAGCAGATCTGGCCGTCTACGCCTCGGGTCAGGTCCCCCGGGTCGCCAACACCTCGGCGGCGTGCACGCCGAGGTAGGCCTCGACCTGACCGTCACTCGTCTTCAAGTCGAGGCCAAGCACCTGCTCGATGCGGCCCAGGCGCTTGCGCAGCGTGTTGCGATGCACGAACAGGGCCGCCGCAGCGCTGTTGACTGAGCAGCCATGGGCGAGAAAGGCCTCAAGTGTCACGGTGAGCGCCGTGCCGGACGTTTGGTCGGCGCGCGACAGCCGGTCTACGACTCCCTGCTTGAGCTGCCGCAGAACTTCGTCTGGAAGCCGGTCGAGGGCCTTGTAGCGCAGGCCGAGGTCGTCGAATGTCACCATGCGCAGCGTGCCTTCGCCCGCGACCTGCGCCCTGTGCAAGGCCAGTCGCGCCTGCCCCGCCGCGCGCGGCACCGCGTCCAGCCCGACAAACGACTCCGAGATGCCGACCGCCAAGCTCGGCGTGCGAACCCGGCTTGCCAATACCTCGCCCAGCTCAATCAGGCTTGCAGCATTGTCGCCAGCCTTCGCGATCGCGTCCAGTGGCACAAGGACCAACACGTGATCGCCAAGGCGCTGCGACAGGAAGGAAGCGCCGTGCTCTTCGAGGACGCTGTCGAGAGCCGCGAGTAGCGACTCTCCGAAGGCTTCGGCATGGCCGGCATCCTGGAGCCCGTGCTGCTCCCCGCAGGGAGGTTCCGCCCAGAGCGCAACCACGCAGCCGGGCTCGCTGGGTTCGATGCCGTGATAGACCAGCCGTTCAGTAAGCTCGGCCGCGTTACCGCGCGGCTGCACCAGCATGTCGAGCAGCCCGGGCCGCGTGCGCCGTCTCACCATTCCCACGTTGTGACCCGTGACGAGCTCGACCTCGAGCAGCCGCTGCACAAAGGTCAGGGCCGCGTCGGCGAACTCCGAGATCAGGCTGCTCTCCGGATAGACCGCAAGCAGCAGTTGGTCGGGGCTGCCCGGAGCTCGAACTTCGCGAAACGCCACTTTACGGCCCCGCACGTCCATGAACGAGCGTGGGGGCGCGTTCTTGAACACGCTCCGATACTCTCCCCACACGGCCGCGACGAACGACCCGCCGCCGCCATCGAACATGCCGTAGCCCGAGCCCACGATACCGTCGCCGCGGGCGTCGAGCAGCACTGTGTCAACGTCGATGAGCTCGCCGAGGCGGCGCACCACGCCTGCGGGGCTCTGCTCGGCAAGCAGCACCTCGAGCAGTTGCTTCTGAAGAGCCACGCTGCGCCGCAGGCGATGCGTATCTCGCGACGACAGGGCGTTGAAGACGTAGCTTGTTATCTGACGGAAGGGCGTACCTTCGGGGACCCGCAGGACTGGCAGACCAACCTCGTCGGCTGCGTCGAGCATCTCCGTGGGGATCTCGCGCACGTGAGGCATGATGGCCACCCCAACGCCGATCATGCCACTGGCCTTGAGCAGTCGCACGAGGTCAGCGCCTGTCTGGGGTTCTTGCTCCAGCCGGGGCGCGGTGGTAAGCAGCAGACTCCCTTGGATCATCCACGGAGTCGGATCGTCGAGGTCACCGATGTAGACCGCCTCAATCGCACGGTCGATCCCCGCCCTGCCGGCGACGACCTCGAGATGAAGGTCGCTCTGGTCGACCAGTTCTCGAAGGGTTAGGGCATCCGCCCAAGAGCGATCGTCCACCAAGTGGCTCCTCGGAGTGGCGATATGCACACCATCAGGCATTGTAGCACGACCCACTGCCGCCTGTGGGACCGCTGCCCGGGCGGCACGGAAGCAGGGGGAAGCCGGCCGTGCCGCCCGAGCGCCAGCCGTTCAGCGCTTGATCTCCGCACGGCGTGCGCTTTCGCGGGCGCACCCTAACCGGGGACAGCCTCAGCCCACCGACGGCTCAAGTGCCACGGCGCGCACCGGTGCGCCGTCGCAGCCGACAAGATTCAGCGGCAGAAGGAGGAGCAGCGGGGTCACGCCGGTCGTGAGCGCTGCGGTGTTGGCCAGGTTCTCGGCGATGAAGCCCCCGGCAGCGGCGAACATGGCGTGAATGGGGAACTCGTCGCTGCCGGTGAAGTCGGCGTTAAGCGTATCGATCGCCAAGGTGCGCACCCCGGCATCGAGAAGCGCCTCGCCGACAGCGGCCTCCAGGTACGGATGCCGAAAGAACTTGTCCGTGCCCGTGTGACGATACCAGCCCGTCGCGAACAGAACGATCTGGCCCGGTGCGAGTTGCGCGCGGTAGGGCTCCAGGTCGGCCATCGTGATCGTTTCGCCGGCGGCCTTGCCCGGCGTCCGGACGACCGCCGCCGGCCCCGCGGTGAGCTCGAGAGGCATGCGATCGACCGTGGCACCGTCGTCACGGAAATGGAATGGCGCGTCGATATGAGTGCCGGTCTGGGTCCCAATGTGTACATGGCTGAGGTTGTAGCCGTCGGTGGCCACTGTGGTGGCCGCAAAGATCTTCGGCACAGGGTCGCCGGGGTAGACAGGCGTCCCCTCCGTCAACGGGTGCGACAGGTCGACGAGGCGGGCCCAGCCAACGGAACTGCGCCCCCCCGCCTCGCTCATCCATGCGGGCAGCTGGACATTCATGGCGTCGTGAGGGCCATGACCGCTTTCTCGGTATGCATGCGGTTCTCGCCTTGGTCCCAGAAGACGCAGAACCTGCTCTCGATGACCTCGTCGACCATGTCCTCGCCGCGCGTACCCGGGAGGCAGTGCATGTAGATCACGTCGGGCTTGGCCATCTCAATGACACGCATGTTGACCTGGTAAGGCGCGAAGTCCTTGACCCGCTGCTCCCTGTTCTCCGTCGCCATCGAGTGCCAGGTGTTGCCGTAGATCACGTCGGCGGCGGTGGCGACCTCTTCGAGGTCCTTCGTAAAGACGATCTTCGAGCCGCTGAGCTCGGCCCACTTCGTGGCCGTGGCGACCTGCTCCGCGCTGGGCTCGTAGGCTCCGCTGGGCTGAGCCGCGTAGAAGTCCATGCCCATCATCGCGGCACCCATCATGAGCGAGTGGCAGACGTTCCAGATGTCGCCCAGGTAGCCGATCTTGAGGCCCTGGTAGGCGCCCTTCTTCTCCTTGATGGTCATCAGGTCGCAGAGGCCCTGGCAGGGATGTGTCTCGTTGGTGAGAGCGTTGATCACCGGGTTGCGCATGTAGTCGGCGAACTCTTCGACGACCTCCTGGCCGAACGTGCGGATGAAGAGCCCGTCGCAGTAGCGGTCGATGATGCGTGCCGTGTCGCGGATAGGCTCACCACGGCTGGTCTGCATCTGGTCGGGGCTCATGTAGAAGGTCTGGGCGCCGAGCTGCGCGGCGCCGGCCTGGAAGCTCAAACGGGTGCGCGTGGAGAGCTTCTCGAAGATCAGCGCGTAGGTCTTGCCGCGCAGCGGTTCGAAGACCTCGCCGCTGGCCCGTTTGCGCTTGAGCGCGATGGCCGTGTCGACGAGGTAGCCGACCTCCTCCGGGGTGAAGTCGGCGAGCTTGAGAAAGTCCTTGCCTTGGAAGTGGTGAAGCATTTGCTCTCCTCTCGCTCAGCCCGAAGTGAGCTGGACATTGTCGACCCTGTCGCCGGCGATCGTGACGATCGCCCCGCGCAGCACACCTTCGCCGTACTCGCTGCCGGGATTGACCGACACGGTGCGGCCGATCGTGGTTTCGCCGCGCGACTCGTGGATGTGGCCGTGCAGCGAGAGCAGGGGTTGGTACTTCTCGATAGCGGCGCGTACGGCGGCGCTGCCGGCCCCATACATCACCGGGGTCCCACCCGAGGTGATCACTTTAGGGGGGTTCGTCGTCCAGTCGAGCTCGGCCGCCGTGTCGAGCGTGCTGTCCTTCGGCGGCGCGTGGAAGTTGAAGATGACGCGAGTGAAATCGCTGACGCCCTCCACGATACGCTCGATGTGGGTACCGAGTTCCTCGTCCGTCACCTCGCGCGGCGTGTCCCACGGCGTCGGGTTGCTGAGGCCCAGGCTGATCATCAGATGGCCGTCATCGTCGATCGCGATGTGCTTGTCCTCGCAGTTCACGACGTTCTCGCGCGCGTGCACGTCCAGGGCTGCAAGGATGTCCTCGGCGTCGTCGTTGCCGCCGGTCATGTAGAGCTTGATGCCGGTGCCGGCGAGACGCTCTTCGGCCAGGTCTATCCAGTCAGCCAGGCGCTCAGTGGCAAGCCGGTGGTAAGCGCGGTCGACCTGCGTGGGGTCGGCGACCATGGCGTCGTACTCGTCCGGGGTGACGATGGTTGTGTAGGAGCCCAGCTTTGCAGCCCGCTTCTCGAAGGCCGCGATCTCGTCGTCGCCGCTGAGCTCGTGCGTGATCGACTGGATTGTGGAGCGGTAGTGGCCGCCGCCGAGGTCCAAGATCGGCACCACCATCTTGCCGGCGATGTCGCCACCGAGGATGAGCACATCCACCCCGTAGAACTTGCCGGAGTTGACGAACTTGCGGAACGTGTTCTCGGAGCCGTGCACGTCGGTCACGAAAAAGAGCTTCGTGACCTTGCCTTTGTCCTTCTTGCCGAACCGCGCCATCTAGTGCCCTTTCGTCACTGCATCCCGGCGGCGCGCCGGAATGGAGCTGCCTTGCTGTCCATCCCGGCCGCCATCGGCACCTTCGCTAGGCCCGCCCCTCTCTCACTCCTCCGGGACCTGTTTGAAACTCAGGGCCACATCGACGCCACGCCTACGCTGCACGAACTTGGCGATGTAGTAGACGACGAGGCCGCTCAGGAAGACGACGATGTTGAAGACGATCATGCCCGGGTGGCCGTAGAGACCGGCGCTGGGGTCACGCAGGAACACCCACCCCATGAACGCCTGTGCGGCGGCGCTGAGCACGCCGATGATGGTGATCACCGGCACACTGCCGATGCGCTGGTTCACGGCCGATGTCTCGAAGACATCCGGCAGCCTGTAGGGCAACAGGGCCGCCGCGATCGAGATGAGAATGAAGCTGAGGATAAAGCCAAAGATGCCGACCAGGGTCGCAAAGAGGCTGGTGAACACGTAGATACCGAGTGCGACGATGCTGGCAGCGGCCATTGTGAGCAGCGAGTTGACCGGCGTGAAGCGCTTCTTGTTCACCTTCTTGAACCAGCTCGGGAGGAGGCCGTCGATCGAGTAGGCGAAGATGTTGCGTGAACCGTTGAGGATCTGGCCGGGCAGCCATGCATAGCTCCAGAAGATGAAGCCAAAGAGGATGATGAAGGCGAGCCAGATGTTGTTGGCCACGTAGGAGGCGAGCTCGGTGAAGGTCGGTGCCGAGTCGAGCCCCAGTCCGGCGGGATTGGCCCAACCGAGCTGAGCGAGGAAGTTGTAGCCCACTGCCTTGTCCACGACCCAAACGCTGACGAGCACGCCGATGCCGACGATGAACAGGGTCGCCGGCATTGACCAGAGCTGCAGCTTGCGCGCGTTCTTCACTTCGCTCCCGATGTAGGCGGAGGAACTCATGAAGCTGAGGTTCAGGTAGATCCACGTCATGACAAGGAGCGACCAGAACACGGACGTCGGCGCGAGGCCGGTGTAGCCGGCCTGCTTGGCCGAGGTCGCCACATAGGCCGACGGGACCGCCTTACCCGAGACGATCCTCAGATGCTCGTTGAAGGCGTGGATGGTGTCGGCCGGCGCCTTGCCGATGAGCACCACGACGGTGAGCACGGTGCTGGCCACGGCAAATAGGATGAGGATGTTCTGAATCTTGAAGTAGGTCTTGGTGCCCATCGAGAAGACCAGGAACAGGAGGACGATGAGGCAGGTCCCGAGGATGAAGGTGCCGGGCTTGGTGGTGAACCAGTTGCCAATCGAGGTGAGCCTCGTGTTGCCGGTGTAGATGCCCATCGTGCGGAAGAACGGCGCCAGGCCGTAGCGCGCCAGGAACGCGCTCGGCACGCCGCCGTAGAAGAACCACCACATCGTCATGTTCCAGTTACTCATCATGCCGAGCGCCGGGCCGAGTACGCGGCTCACGTATACGTAGTCTCCACCGGAGCGCGGCATCGCCGAAGCCAGGTAGCCGTACACCAGCGCCAGCGGAAAGATGGCAATCACGCAGATCACTGCCGACCAGGCTAAGCTCGCGCCGGGATAGAATGCCGGGCCGAAGAGGAAGAGGAAGAGTAGTAGCAGGCCGATGCTGGTGAAGTTAATGTTGTAGGCGAGCACGTCAAGCGTGCCTGCGGTCCGGATGAGGCCGCTCGCCTTGCGAACGAAGACTTCGGGCTTCTTGTCAGTCGGCGTAGACACCCTAACCCCCTGTTGGTTGCATCCGCGGCCGGCTCGCCGCCGGTCGATCGATCCCTGGCAGCAGACTCATCTGTTGTGTGCGCACTCCATGGGTCCTATCAACCTAGCTGACCCAGGCGTAGGCGCGGATGGGAGAGCCATCGCCGCCGGTCAGACTCAGGGGCACGAAGGCGCAACGGTATGCCCTGCCAACGGCCAGTGCAGCGAGACCCGTGAGGTTCTCTACGATTAGGACATCCCTACCGAGCAGCACGTGGTGAGCATGAGTCGTGGGGTACTGGGACGCATCCACGCTGAACGCGTCCGTACCCACCAGAGTCGCGCCGCTCGACGCGAGCCGGCGGGCAGCGTCGGGCGACAGAAACGGGTGGCGGAGGGCAACGTCACTGCCCCAGTGACGGTCCCACCCGGTGTTCAGTAGCACGCCGAAGCCAGACAGGTGCGCGGGAAGCTGCTGCGAGATCAGGGTCCAGTCGAGCGCCTGCCCCTCTTCGGCGTCCACCCTTACGACGTAGGCCTCGAGCACGAAGCGCTCCAGCGGGTAGTCGTCGATGGTGCGACCCTCCGGAACATAGTGGGCAGGGGCGTCGACGTGTGTGCCGCTATGCGTGCCCAGCCCAAGTTGCGTGACGCGCCAAGGAGACTGGACGACTGCCCGCGCGAATGTCACGGCCGGGTCGCCGGGGTACACCGGCATGCTGTGGGTGAGCGGGCGCGTGAGGTCTATCAAGGAGGTCGTCATGTCTCTGCCTGTCGCGTCGCCGGTCACCGCCAGCCCTCTCAGGCGTCCCTGAGCAACGGAAACGTCATGCAGTGCGGTCCGCCGCCGCCCTTGAGGATCTGGCTAATCTCCGGCGTGATCACCTCGAGGCCGAGGGCCGCAAGCTTCTCGTTGACCATCTCGTTGCCGGCGAACGTGAGCACCCGCCCTTCGCCGAGACACTGGATGTTGCAGTGATGCTTGAAGACGCCCTCGCTGGGCACGTCGATAAGCTCGAACTTGCGCTTGCGTAGCATGCGCATGAAGAAGTCGGGCAACTGCTCGCTGGCACAGACAGCAACGCCGGGTGCCACGACGTTGAACGCCATGTCGAGATGCAGGTTCTTCGAGGCAAGCTGGACGCCGCGCACCGTGTAGCCGAGGGGTTCGAGGATCTCGGCTACCTGGCGTACGCCTTCCCACGTAGTACGTGCCACGACGCCCAGGACAACCGTGGCTTCGTCGAGGAACCAGAAGTCGCCGCCCTCAAAAGCCCCCCTTGCGACTCTACCGACAATCGGCAGCCCCAGCTCGCGCACCTTGTTCTCGTAGTACAGCTCTTCGCCCTGACGGCATGGCTCTCTGAAAGCCCCGATCAGCGCACCCTCCGCCACACAGGCGCCGAAATCGCGTGCGTACACCATGTAGGGAAGCCCATCGATTGGCTCGATGAGGTCTACCTCGACGCCGGCGGAGCGATAGGCATCGACGAACTCGGAATGCTCACGAAGGAGGGTGGCGATGTCGGCGTGCTCGCCGTTGGCGAGCACACCGCGCGTGATCTCATTGATCGGCTGGAAGCTGAAGTGCTTCGGCGCGCAGAGTAGGACTCTGCGCAGCCTGCCCGTTGAGTTCGGTACGAAGCACTGTTCAGCCATCTTGTTTCGCTCCTGGTCTGCCGACTCGTGCGGTAACCCGCCTGCCAACGTAACGCCTTTGACTTTGCAGCTACGGTCCGCAGGGTAAGGGCTGCCAGCACCGCCGGGAAGTGGTCTAACGCACAGGATGCGGGGTATTAGCGATGCACGCGTACACCGCTGCAACGTCAAGCGATCTGCGCCGCGAAATCGCGCCGGCCCAACTGACTTGAGCGAAAGCGACTCCGCAGGCGATCCCACACAGACCGCAGCCGAGGCTGTCCGCACGCCTGAGCGCCTGACTCGGCAGTGCCGTCGTACACCAGACGACACCCGCGTGCGCAACCCCCGATGAAATGCCTGCTGGTCTTGCGACACGCCCCGCGCTGCGGCTCGCCTCAGGGGCGCGGTGAGAGGCCGCCTGGTCCGGCCGCCTCGCCGCGGGTGGCGAGACCAGTCCGCGAGCGCAGCACGGCGAAGAGCAGCGCGCCGAGCAAGGCCGCCGTCAGGATCACCAGATAGGCGCCGCGCCCGCCGAGGTGATCCATGGCGAGGCCACCGAAGGTTGGCCCCAGGGCGGTGCCCGCCATCCACACGACCGTCCACGCCCCCATGTAGCGGCCCCGCAGGGCCGGGGGCGCCATCTCCGAAACCAGGGCCGGAGCGATCGGCACCAGAAGCATCGTCCCGGCACTGATGAGCACGATGCAGGCGGCGGTGCCGAGGCCCCGTGGGGCGAACGCGGCGCCAGCCAGGCCCGCGCCGATGCAGACGCTGGCGACCGCCAGCACGGCGAGCTTGTCAAAGGCCCTCGTGCGACGCACGACGGGGTACTGAAAGAGGACTCCGCAACCCGCGTAGAGGGCCGCGAGCAAGCCCCAGTCGGAGGGCGAGACGCCGACACTACCGCGCAGCAAGACGGGCAGCGTGATGTAGATCTGACCGAAACCGTAGAGGGGCAGAAGGGCGATGCCGCAGAAGGCCAGGAAGCGGCGATCGCGAAGCACGACGCCATACCCGCCAAGCGCCAAGTGCCGGGCCGCGGCAGCGGCCGGCGCGGCTAGCGCGGCCGGCTTGGACTCCTTGAGGAAGGCGAGCACCAACGCGAGAAAGAGGGCGCAGACGACGCCGCCGCTCATGAACAGGGCCCGGTAGCCGAGGCCGGCCGCCAGCAGTAGCGCGCCGACCAGCGGGCCCGCCGCCATGCCGGCATTGATCGCCACCCGGCTGATGCCGTAGGCCTCGGCCCGCCTGGGAAGCGGCGTGAGGTCGGCAAGCATGGAGTTGTTGGCGGTGAGGAACATGGCCCAGCCGAAGGCCGCCTCGATGGCTATCACCGCGACCACCTGCCAGAGCTCCCCGGCCAGAGCCAGTCCCCCGAAAAGGACGATGTCGGCGCAGATGCCGAGGATCAGCACCGCTCGGCGTCCCCAGCGATCGGCGATCGCGCCACCGGCGATCTGGGCAGGCAGGCCGGCCAGTATCGGCAGGCCGATGATCAGCCCCACCGACGTCATCGAGACGCCCAGGCGGGTGTGCAGGTAGACAGTCTCGAAGGGATAGCCGATCTCGTAGCCGACGAGGTAGAGGAAGGTACCTCCAACGAGCAGCCAGAACTGCTGGGGGAAGAGTAGCGCCCGGCGCCGCAGCCTACCGGCTAGTGCGCTTTGTGAATGTGGCGACGACGCGCCGGTCACGACCTTTCGCGGCTTGCAACCGCCTGGCACCAGTACATTCGCGGGAACGACGCGCCATGCCGGGCGGCGTAGGCCTGGCCGCGCCTGGCTGCGATCCCGATGAGTTTACTGCCCCTAACGGGGTGTCAGCTAACGGGTGGCTCCGCTGCGGCTTTGCCGGCCCGCGACTTCAGGTACACACCGAGGGGTTCGGGCCTGCCCACCGAGAAGCCCTGCGCATAATCCACGCCGGCATGGCGCACCTCGGCCAGCGTGGCGTTGCTCTCCACGTACTCGGCCACGCTCGCGATGTGCAAGGCCTCGCACATCTGCACGATCGCGCGCACGAAATGCTCGTCGGTGGGTTCAGTGCCGAGTCCCCTGATGAGGCTGCCGTCGATCTTCAGCACGTCCACCGGCAAGTGCCTAAGGTAGTAGAACGACGACGCGCCCGTGCCGAAGTCGTCCATCGAGAAGCGGCAACCGAGCCGGTGGAGCTCACGCACCAGTGAGCTGGCTTCGGCGATGTTGCTCACGACGGCGGTCTCGGTAACCTCTACGGTGAGCCGCTTGGGGTCGGCGCCGGTGGCCGCGAACTCCTCGCGAAACACATCGAGGAGGCGCGCATCCGAGAGCGTGCGACCCGAGAGGTTGATGGCGAAGCTCGTCGCCTCGCCGGCGGCCGCCTCATCGGCGAGCAGGCGAATGGCCTGACGTACCACCCAGCGGTCGATCTCGCCGATGAGGCCGAGGCGCTCGGCTGCCGGGATGAACTCGAGTGGGGCAATGAGCTCGCCGTCGTCACCGACCATGCGCAGGAGCAGCTCGTACTCCGCGCCGGGCGCGGCCGCGAAGCCGTGAATGGGCTGAGCGTGAAGCACGAGGCGGTTCTCGGCGAGCGCCGTGCGGATCTTCTCTCCCCAGAGGCTGCGCGAGGTCGACTCACTGGTCCACACCTGCCCGGGCTCGTAGAGGCTCACCTGAGCGCGGCCCGACTCTTTGGCATGGTACATGGCCACGTCGGCGGCGGTGAGCAGCTCCGGCACGGTCGCGCCATGGTCGGGGTAGAGGGCCACACCGACGCTCGCGGCCACGTGCGTGGCGTGGTCGGCCACGACGAACTCGGATGTCGTAAGCACATCGATGAGCCGCGCGGCGGCCCCCAGGGCCTCGGCCTCTTGGGCTCCGGGGATGAGTATCACGAACTCGTCGCCGCCGAGGCGGGCGATCACGCAGTAGCGACGCATCTGCTTGCGCAGGGTCTGCGCCACCGCCATGAGCAGCTCGTCTCCGGCGCGGTGGCCAAGAGTGTCGTTGACGTCCTTGAAGTGGTCGAGGTCGAGCCAGACGAGAGCACCGCCGCGGCCCAGGCGCTGCTGCTCGGCAAGCTGGCGTTCGAACTCCTCCTCGAAGCGCCGGCGGTTGAGCAGGCCGGTCAGCGAGTCGTGGCTGGCGAGCTCGAGCAACTCCCGGTGAGAACGTTCCAGGGCGTCGAGCGTGCGCTGCAGGAGCTCCTCGGAGCGCTTGCGCTCGCTGATGTCGCGGATGGTGATCACGACCTGCGCCACGGCGCCCTGTGCATCATGGACCGGCAGGGCGCTAAAGAGAACGGTAAGCTGCTCGCCGCCCGCCTGCGGCGAAAGCTGAAGCTCCAGCTCATTCACTGCCTCCCCGGCAAGCACCGGGGTGAGGGGCGACTCGTCGGGCGCCATGGGGCGCTCGTCGGCGTACCGTATCTCGTAGAGATCGCGAAACTCGCCGAGGCTAGCCGGCGGGTGGTGCACGCCCAGCGCCTCGTTCAGCCGTCGCACGGCAGGGTTGCCGAAGATGACCGCGCCCCGTGCGTTGACGAGAAGGACGGCGTCGTCGGTGTGCTCCAAGACAAGCTCGAGTCGCTGGCGCTCCAGTTCCGTGGCAGCCGACAGGGTGCGCAAGTCGCTCGTGATCTTGGCGTTCTCCCGCAGCGCAGCTTCCAGTTCCTCGGTGCGGTGCCGCACCTGCTCTTGCAGCATGATCGTGGTCTGAAACATGCCGAAGTCGGAGCCCTGAGCGTTGGTCGCAGACTCGGCCCGCCTGGTGAGCGCGTTGACGATCTTGTTGAGCCGCACGATCTCGGCTTGCATGGCCTGTGCGTCTACGTTGTCGCCCGGACGCCCCGGGTCAGGCATCCTTCTTCTCCGCCGGCCACGACCCCAGGGCGATCCCCGTCAAAGTCTGGTTCACGTGCACGCCGCAGAACTGCTCGCCGTAGGTGCTGAAGCCCACGGCGTGGTTGCGCCGCAGGATCTCGCTGACGCGCTCCCCGAGGCCGCTCTCAGCGATCTCCAGCTTGCGCAGGATACAGTCACAGGCGAGCAGAAGCTGGGGCGGGCCGATCTCGGCTCTCACCTCCGAGAGGGCTTGCTCGAGGTTGGCCACCAGATCGACGCCATGCGCCACACGCAGAACTATGCCGTCGTCGATGGCGCAGAAGAAGGTCAAGCTGCCGTCGGGGTTGGCCTTCTGGATGGCGCGCACGTAGTTGGCGCCGTCGATGAGCACGACCACCGGGGAGCCGGCAAAATGCGTGGGCTCGAGGTCGCTCGCGGAAACGCCGAGGATGCGGGCGTACTCCTCCGCGGCCGGCAGTCCGTTGATCTCCTTTACGATGCGCCGGCAGGGATCGGCCTCGGTTACCACGAGGAACTCATCGGTGGGCACGAAGTGCTGCGTTTGGAAGGTCTTGAAAGGCAGGGACGTGCGGGCCAGGACAACGATGGCCGCGTCCGAGAAGAAGCGGCCATCCGCGTACACATAGGTGCTGCCGAAGTTGAGGCCATCGCCGGCCGAGCCGCCGATCACGGGAATCTCGCCCAACGCCTCCTGCAATGCGTAGGCCAGCAGCTCTTCGCGTATCGACAGTCCGTCGATAAGCAGGAAGCCGAAGGTGTGCCGGGTGTCGTTCTCGGGGGCAAGATCCTCCAGCTCGTGCAGCAAGTCCTGCGCGAAGGTCTCGCCGTCGGCGACCGCCAACTGTCGCAGGCCCTCGACGCGGCCGCTCACCGCGGTGCAGGCCTCGGCGGCGAAGCTCACGCCGACGAGGCTATGATCGCGACAGCCGATTGGCCCGATCTCCCCCGCCGTCGTGCAACCCACGACCTGAATATCGGCGAACCGACGCGCCATCTGCGTGGCCAGTTCGTCGCGGTCGTATTCGCTGGAGCAGAAGAAGATCACGAGCGCCATGTCGGGCTGCGTGACCCCCGCATGGAACTCCTCCACCGCCTCTCGCGCATTCAGCGCGCACGACTGTGCGGTGCGAATGCCCCCTTGCCGGCCCATGTCTTAGTCCCTTCCTTGCCTGTGAGATCATGCTTGCCGCCGCGCCGGCTCCCTGAAGCACGCGCTCCTCGGAGCCGGCACTCGCCGGCGCGCCGTTCGGCCCACAGGCCCACTTTCGGTCGACGGAGCAGAATTCCTGGGTCTCGCAAGCCCCAAGCCAGAAGCAGGCCGCCTGCCGATTATGCGCCGGCTGAGCTGCTCTTTCACAGCACCCCGCGGGGGAGGTACGGCGAGGTCGCGGATCAGCCCCCACCCGAGGCGCGCGGCTGGTTCTTTCCCTCGCCCTGCCGCGCCCCCCGCCGGCGTAGCCACCAGGTGCACGGGATCAGTGCGATGAGCAGCCCGAGGGCCACGAGCTGCGCCTCGCGTAGGCCGATGAAGAGCACGTTGTTCACGCGCCAGAAGGAGATCACAAAGCGCCCCGCCGAGTAGAGCGCGAGGTAGGCGACGAGGGCCATGCCGTCGGTCTTCAGGCGGGGCACGACCCTCCAGAGGATGATCACCATGACGACCAGCCAGATCTGCTCGTAGACCGGGGTGGGGTGCGTCGGCACACCGAGCAGGTTCCCCGGGATCAAGGCATTGGGGTTGGTGTAGATGAAGCCCCAGGGCAGCTTGGTGGCAGGGCCCCAGGTGTCGCCATTGATGATGTTGGCGCAGCGCCCGATGATCTGACCCACGGGGATGGCCAGCGCCAGGGCGTCGAGCACCTTGAGGGTCGGCAGATGCCGCCAGGAGCAGTAGAGCGCGACGCCCGAAAGGCCGCCGGCGAGCACGCCGTAGATGGCGAAGCCGATGAGCGGCAGGCTCACGATCTGCGCCGGGTGGTGCCAGTAGAAGCTGAAGTCATCGAGCACGTGAAAGAGGCGCGCGCCGATGACGGCGAGCGGCACCACGAACAGCAGCATGCCCATCACGTGGCCTTCGTCGGCGATGCCGCGCCGCGTCACGTTGCGGGTGAAGATCACGGCGCCCACGATGAGTGCCAGGGTCATGATGAGGCCGTACCAGTGCACGGCGAGCGGCCCGAGGTGCACGACAGGATCGATGTTGATGGTGATGTAGCCGATCACGCTAAATGGTCGCCTCTCACGCGCCGCCGGGGCTCATCGAGAGTGCACCGTTGCCTCGCGCGGTCCTTACCATCGCGGGGTACAGTACATGACGCAGCACCGCACGTTACCAGACAAACAGGAGCATCGCACCATCATGAGTAGACTGTTCGACCTTCTCAGTGAGACGTTCGGCCGCCGCGGTCACCGGCATGATCCGGAGGCTGACCTGATGGACACGGGCCCAACAAACGACTACGACCCACTTCGCACCTACGCTCAGGTCTTGGCAGAGGCACGCGAGCGCCGAGGGAGACTACGTTCACGACACTGAGGCGCCAGACCAGCGCTGCGCGATGAGGCAGCGACGCTGATCGCGGGGCTGGTGTTCGCCGCTCGCCACCTCGCTCTACCTACAGTACTCCCCGACAGTCTTCCCACATCGGACGAAGGCACATAGCAGCTTGGACCGCAGGAAGAGCAAGAAGCGCCACGGCAGCTTGCCGCAACTCGCTCGGTCTATGCCTCAGACCAGGCCGGGAACGCGCACGTCAACGTCGGTACGGCGACGCTTGCCGTGGAGCCGAGGGGTCGCCGTGACATTAGCGGCGTGGGATCGAACTGGTGCCGCGGCCTGCGCGTCCGGCGCCGTCGCCACCACGATCGTCAGCTGCCGCTGCAGCGCCCTCTCCAGCGGCGCCCGGCGCTTCTCGAGGCCCCAGAGCTCGAGCTGTGCCGGCCCGTTTACGGCGAGCCGCAGCACGAGATCGCGGCGCCGCCCACCGGCGTCGAGCCGTGCCTCGTGCACGAGGCCGCCGTGGCTGCGATCGAGCCGTTCCGCGAGGCAGAGCAAGGTGCTCAGGGTGCGCACCGCCTTGCGGTCGGGCGCCTCGAGACCAGCGTAGGCGGGGTGGCGGGTGCTGGGCGTCGCCTTGCGGTGAAAGAGCGCCGTCGCCGCCATCACGGCCGTCTCGCGCTGGTCGAAGCCGAGCAAGTCGGCATTGGCGATCAGGTAGGCCGAGTGCAAGTGATGGTCGTCGTAGGAGATGAAGCTGCCGACGTCGTGCATGAGGGCCGCGTGCTCGAGCAGTTCGCGCCGCGGCCCGCCGAGCTTGTGCAGGCCGGCGGCGCCGGCGCTGTCGAAGAGCTGCAGCGCGAGGCGTGCCACGTGACGGGCATGGGCCTCGTCGGCGCCGCTGGCGTGCAGCAGGCGCAAGACGCTGCGCTCACGCACCGGGAGCTCCCGAACGAGGGCCGCTTGCGGGCTTCGCAAGAGGTAGTCGATAAGCAGGCCCTGGCGCAGCCCGCCGTCGGTGAGTGCGATCACGGCCGGCAGCCCGAGGTCGGTCATCAGCGTCTCGAGCACCGCGGCGCCGGCGATGATGATGTCGGCGCGGTCGGGCTTGAGCCCCGGCAGGCGGCGACGCTCCTCGAGTGAAAGACCGCAGAGCAGCTTGATCGTCTTGCGCAGGTCCGACAGGCTCAGGCGCGCGTCGCGCGGCGCCGCGCGGCCATGCAGCGCCTGAGACGCGACAGCCGCCAAGTTGCGGATCGTGCCCGAGGTGCCATAGGCGACGTCGACCTCGTGAGCGCGCACGGCGCTCACGGCATGCACAGAGGCCAGACGCACCGCCCGCTGCAGGCGCTTGTAGGCCTCGGAGGAGACCCGTCCCGAGACGTCCGGCAGGTCGGAGTCGCCGGCCAGGCGCACGGCGCCCAGCGGCAGGCTGTCGAGGAACAGCTCCTGGCGGGCGTCGCCGACGATCACTTCGGTGCTGCCGCCGCCGATATCGAGGCAGAGACACGTGCGTCTCCCGAGATCGACGCTGCCGAGCACGCCGCAGTAGATGAGGCGCGCCTCCTCGCGACCGGAGATCACGTGTACATCCAGGCCCGCCTCGTCGCGCAGGCGCGCGAGGAACGCCGCCCGGTTGCGTGCCTCGCGTGTCGCCGAGGTAGCCACCGCCACGATCTCGCCCGCCCCGCCGGAACGGGCCAAGGCGACAAACGAGCGACAGACCGCCACGGCACGCTCCACTGCGGCCGGTCGTAGGAGGCGATCACCGAACTCCTCCTCGCCGAGCCGCACGAGCTCGCGCTGCCGGCTGAGAATCCGGAAGGCATGGCCGGCGCCGATGCGGACTAGCATCACCCGCACGGAGTTGGTACCGATGTCGACGAAGCCGACGACCTGAGCGCCGCCCGCCTCGCCTGCATCAACCGGACCTTCCCGCATGTGTAGCAGAGTAGCGCCGAAATGTGAGGAGAGTGTTAGCTTGGCCGGTCCACGGCTTCATCGCCCGCTAACGGAGCTTCACACGGGCGCAACATCGACGCGTGAGCATGGCCCGGCTCGGCCAGAGCCAAGTGTGGCGCCCGAGCCACCCCCCCTGCCTCAGGGCAAAGGGTCTGTGAGCGACCGGCAAGCATCGAGAGTGCCAGAGAAACCCGAACAGCCCATCTTCGCGCGGCCACTGAACGAGGCCATCGCTCGGGCGAGTGCCCGCGCCGTCACCGTGGCCGGCCTGCGGCCCTGCTACAAGTACGGTGCGCGCCTGCCCGAGCACACCTTCGGAGGCCTTGGGCAGCAACTCCACTACACTGACGCGCTCCTTCACTCAGCCTGTGCCGCGCGCCAACTGCTGGCGCTTCCCTACGAACCCGTCTGCCGGCTGGCCGTCGCCACCGGCCGTTGGGAGCCGTTCGCCGGAAGCAGTGTGACCAGACGTCGCACCTGGGCGGCGTTCGGCCAGCCGGGCGGCGGCTCCGACATGATCTCCGCGGCGCGCTTCCAGGCCACCGACGCGGCGGCCGGCACGGAGCTCACTCCCGGCAACGGGATCTGGCTCCTCGATGAGATGCTGGCGACGGGCGGCACGGCTGACGACTACTGTTCGATTCCGCACCCGAGCGAGCGTGGGAGTCTGGTCGACCTGGTCGATCTCATCAGTGCAACCGCCACGGAATTCGCGCGAGAAGTGGGACACACCGAGGCCTTCGCCGAGTCCAAGACCCTCGACGACTCAGTTGCCGCAGCAGTTGTGTACTGGAAGCACGGAGAGCACGACTGCACCCTATCGGTCACGGCCCGCATTCACGGTGGCTACCTGAACGGCCTCAAGTTCTGGGCGGTTTTCTGGGTCGATGATGAGAAGACCGGGGTCCGCCGCGTCTCCAGGCCCATCGAGCTCCTCGCACCGGGAGTCGTGGTGGCTCGGGCTGACGAGTTCACGCCATACTCCGAGCACAGCCTCGCCCTTATGACTGTCCTCTGGGAGCAACTCGGGGCGCTCAGGAGCATGCTGATCAAGAAGATCGCCACGGACTGCTCGTCCGAGGCGGTCTCTTACACGCTTCTGCCCTGAGTGAGCTCTTCTATCTCAGTGCCGCGCGCAAGCGCAGCACCTGCGGCCGCTGCCAGTCGGTGTGGTCGTTGGTCCAGCCGAGCAGATCTTTGAAGTAGGGCGAGTCGTTGGCCATGCCGTGGCCGATGACGTCTGCCAGAGGGATGTGGTAGCGGTACATGAGCCAGCGCACCAGGGCGACGAGCGCCCGGCGCTGCTTCGGACGGGCGAGGATCTGCGCCACGGTGCCGGCGTCATTGCCATGCTGCGCCTGTACGTTCTCTATGCCGATCGCGCAGTAGTTGAGACCGACGGTGTGACGGGCCATCAGGTCGAGCGGCAGTTGCTGGTAGATGGTGCCGTCCCGGTCGATGACGAAGTGGGCGACGGTGCCCGGCAGGACGCCCATGTTGGGGGCGTTGGACTCGAAGGTGGCGTGGGCGCTGGCGTAGCTCGAGCCGTCCGTGTAGTGCAAGACGACGACCTTGGGGTACAGGGTGATGCTGCTCGTGCCATAGTGGCGCCGGGCGTAGGTCGCCATCTCGGCGCGGCGCTTGGCGCCGAAGGTGATGTAGTCCTTGACGATCGGCGGGCGCGTTGCGGGACCCCCAACCACGTAGGCGGCCACGGCCCTGGCAGAGGCCGAGGGTGCGGAGCCGGACGCGGTCGCGGTGGGACTCGCCGAGTGATTCGCAGAGGCCTTCGTAGACGGCGTCGCACTCCTGGTCACGGCCACGGTGAGACTCGCCGAGTGAGTCGCAACTGCCTTCGCCGACGGCGATGCCCTCCTCATCGCAGCCACGTGTGGCGTCGCCGCACGCGGCTTGCCCAAACGCTTGAGCGCCAGTGCCCCACTCACGCAGGCGACCACGCCGACGGCCGTGAGGACGACGGCGGCAATGATGCGCCGCCGGCGCAGGCGGGCACGCTGGCGCTTGCGCCGGGCGATGATCTCTTCAACGGTCGGCATCGGGCCGCGCCCTTCCTGCTCGCTTTGACCGTGCCACCATCAGCTCATTCGTTCGCGCTCAGATCTTGCTCGCCTGCTTGCCGGCGCGCAAGCGCCCATCCCGCAAACCTGGGCCCGGCGAGCAAGACTGCTCGCCGGGCCCAATCTCACGGCTGCCGCGGCCACAAGGGCCGCGCATCAAGCCAGGCAAGACGCTTAATCGCTCGCCACGACGCTGGTGTGGGCCACGTCGAGGTTGCCGGCGGCATCGTAGAGCCTGAGTGTAACGGTGAAGCGGCCCGTGAGTGTACCCCAGGGCACGTTCACGGTCTGCCAGGAGCCGCCCAGGCCCACGGTAAGCTGCCGCGTCGCCTTCAGCTTCCCGAACTGCGTCACGAGCACGTGTAGGCGGCAGCTCGAGCTGTAGTTGTCACTCCACTTGAGCATGATCGGCAGGGTGGCACCGGCGGCCGCCGTGACGCTCAGGTCACGGCTCGCGAGGCGCAGGTGCGGCGCACGCAGGTCGATCTTCACCGTGCGGCGGTAGACCTCGCTGGTGAGGCCGGCGTTGGTGCGAACCCGGTAGCGGACTTTGTGAACGCCCTGGCCCTCTATGGTGGCCCGATAGAAGCCGCCGATCTCCTTGACCTGCTTCCAGGCAGCGGCAGCGACCCTGTACTGCACGCGGGCGACGCCGGAGGGGCCAACCTTGGGCTTGAAGGTCAGCGTCACCGGACGGCGCTGCCAGCCCCGGCCGCTCGCGGAAGCGCCGATCGTCGGCGTGACGCGGTCGATCTTGACCGTGACCGTGGCGCTGCCGGTCTGCCCGCCGGAGTCGGTGGCGCGCACCGTGACGTTGTTCAGTCCCGAGCTCGAGATCGGCAGTGTACGGGTGCTACCGCCACCGGGCACATCCTTCCAGGACGAGTCCCCGTTGGTCGAGTACTGCAGCCTCGCCAAGGTGAGCGCCGGGTCGACGCTGACGTTCACGGCGAGATTGACCTTGGCGCTGTGCCAGGCGTCGCCGGCGCCGTTCACGGTAACCACGGGGGTGGCGCAGGTGTACGCCATGATGGTGCCGCCGATGCCCACCGCCCAGCCATGAGCGGTATCGCTGAAGGCAACACCGGAGAGGACGTTGGCGTAGCTGGCCTGTGCGCCCCAGGTGAGGCCGCCGTCGGCGCTGGCGAGGATGAAGCCAAGGCCGAGGCTCGGCGCACTCACTGTGGTGTTACGGGCGGCGAGCGTAGAGACGCGCGGCGCGGCATACACGGCGAGGCCGCCGACCGCCCACACGTGGCTCGCGCCACTGCAGGTAACGCCCAGGAGCTCGCCCGACGAGCCCGAGCCGGGGGCGCTCCAGGTGGTGCCGCCGTTCGTGGTGGCAAGGATGATGGCGCCCGAGTTGATGCCCTCGTAGCCCACCGCCCAGCCGTCGCTGGCGTTGGCGAAGGCGACGCCATGGAGGCTCACGGTTGTGCCCGAGGTCTGGGCGTTCCAGGTGGTGCCGCCGTTCGTGGTCGCTAGGATAGTGCCGTCCGTGCCCCCCGCCCAGCCGTCGCTGGCGTTGGCAAAGGCGACGCCGTAGAGAGTGCCACTCGTGCCCGAGGGCTGAGCATTCCAGGTGGTGCCGCCGTCCGTGGTGGCGAGGATAGTGCCGTCCGTGCCCACCGCCCAGCCGTCGCTGGCGTTGGCAAAGGCGACGCCGTAGAGAGTGCCACTCGTGCCCGAGGGCTGAGCATTCCAGGTGGTGCCGCCGTTCATGGTCGCGAGGATGAGACAGTCATCGCTGCCGTCGGTGCCTACCACCCAGCCGTCGCTCGCGTTGGCGAAGGCGACGCCGTAGAGAGTGCCGCTCGTGCCCGAGGTCTGGGCATTCCAGGTGCTGCCGCCGTCCGTGGTCGCGAGGATAGTGCCGTCCGCGCCCACCGCCCAGCCGTCGCTGGGACTCGTGAAAGCCACGCCGGCGAGGTTGCTGGTAATGCCCGACGTGCGGCTCGTCCAGCCGCCGGCCCAGGCGCTACCGGACAGCACCGCCAGGCCGCAGAGCAGCGCCGCGAGCATGGCGAGACTGAGGAGCGGCGCACGCCACCGGCGATGTCGACGACGGGGCGTCGCTCGCCAGGTGACGAGCCTCGATGTAACGGTGCCGCCTGAACGCATGGTCCCTCCTTTGCCGGCAAGGCTCTGGCGGCCGTCAGATAGGCGACGCCCGGCCTCCAGAACCCTGCTCGCCGCTCGCTCCCTGCCGGGTCGGCAGGTGGCTGCCAGGCAGCCGCTGAATCAGCGCGTCCGTGTGGGGCACGGGCGCGTTGTGACCTCTCGCGCAGGGCGATCCCTCTGCTCGGTCATCTTCTGCTTTTCTCGGAGATGGCCTGCCTGGGGCGACCGAAGTCGAGATAGGGTCCCTGCACAACTGAGCATCGACCGCCGTGTGTGCACCAACGAGTTGCTACGTCCTTGATCTCACTGGGTACCGGACCCCTTTGTACTGGGCATGCGAGTGCAAAGGGGCACTGACCGCCCACAGAGTCGGCCGGCAGCACCATGCGTGCGGCCGGCCCGTGTGAGACGAAGCTACGGCGCTGAGCTCACTCGCCTGCGGGCACCGGCGGCAGCGGCCTCAAACGCCTGGCTTGTGCGCCCGCAGCGAGAAGCTGAGCGGCACGTCGCGGCGCTCCGGCAGGTACCACCAGCCGTCCTCGCCCTGCGTCATCGCCGGCCAGCGCCGGTAGACGCTGAAGGGCCACTCGCGCAGGAAGTCGATGACCAGACCGGCGTCCACGAGGGCGTTGATCACCTCGGCCAGAGAATGGGTCCACTGGTAGCTCGCCTGGTGCTGGCAGACGACTCCGGGGTCGGCATAGGAACCCTCATAGCGTACGCGCTCGGCCTCGCCGGTCGCGAAGTACCCCTGGTCGAAAACGAGGCGACCGTCAGCGGCAACATCGAGGGTGTAGGCGAAGGGATGAATCTCGGCTATATGGAAGGTCCCGCCGGGCTCCAGGAAGCCCTCGATCAGTCGCGCCCAGCGCGGCAGATCGGCGAGCCAGGCGAGCACGCCCCAGGAGGTGAAGACGACCGCGAAGCGCTCGTCGAGCCTGCGCGGCAGCTCGTAGATATCGCTGACGATGAAGCGTGCCTCCAGGCCGAGCTCGTCGGCCAGCGAACGGGCAAGACCGATCGCGGTGGCCGAGAAGTCGCAGCCGGTTACCAGCGCGCCACGATGCGCCAGCGAGAGGGTGTCCATGCCGAAGTGGCACATGAGGTGCAGGAGGGTCTTGCCGGCGACATCGCCGAGCTCGCCGGCTTCCAACGGCCGCAGCGTATCACGCCCAGCCTTGAAGCCGGCGAGGTCGTAGAACGCGGAGCACTCGTGCACCCGCGTCCACTCGTCCCACAGCAACTGATTGGCCTGAATCATGGCGTCGCTCATGACCGCCCCCAGGGTCACGGCCCGCCGGTCACGGGCCGCTACCATCGTCTCAGGAGTGACGCCCAGAGGGCAAGAGCTAAGGCTCGCGTCAGTACTTGGCCGGCCGCGGCGACGAGAACGCGGGGCTGAGCTTCTGCTTCACCTTGCGGCTACCGCACTTCGGGCAGACCGCCCTAGCCTCGCGCTCGTCCATGTGACAAGTAACCTCGAACTCGGTACCGCACTTCGTGCAGGTAAACTCATATACGGCCATGGTGCCCTCCTGTGTCTGACGGATTCTGCCGTATCATGGCTTGCCGGCCGTCAGCAGCCACTGCGATTGCCCGGCCACCTCGTGCACGGCGAAGTCGCGCAGCCCGGCGGCCGCGCACCAGCGGCGGTAGTCTTCCTCACCGTAGACGTCACCGGCGCTCGTCGCGACGAGCATGTTCACGGCGAACAGCGACGCGGCCAGGCCCGTGCTACGCAGGAAGTCGTGAATGGCCAGCGCTCCGCCGGAGACGAGGGCGCCGGCGGCGCCCTCCACGACCAGGCCGCATTCCGCCGGCGACATCGAGTGAAAGAGGTTGCCGCAGTAGACCAGGTCGAAGCTCTGGGCGGGCATGCCGTGCGTCGCGTCACCCTTGATGGCGGCAATGCCGGCCCGCTCCAGATCTTCCGCCATCAGGTCGATCACCTCGGGGAAGTCGAGCACCGTCACCTGCCAGCCCTGTTCGCGAAAGGCAAGCGCCAGCGTGCTGGGTCCGCCGCCGACGTCCAGCACGGTCTTGGTCGCCGGGAACAACGCCGCGAGCTGGTCGGCCAGTGGCCGGGCTCTCGCGCGCGCGCCCATGCGCATCGAGCCTATGAATGCCCGCAGCGACTGCGCGGTGCGCTCGAAACGTACCGGACCGCCGTCGCGCAGTACCGCCGGCAACTGTACCCAGCGCACGAACAGATCATGGAGGTGCAGCAGGCGGTCGCCGACGAAGGCGGCGTCGGCCGGGTCCAGGAGCGCCCGCACATCGGGCGCGACGAGCACGGTATCGTCCTGCTGTTCGAGGTAGCCGGCATCGACCAGGACACTGATCACGCGCCGCGTAGCGCGCTCGTTGAGGCCGAGCGCCTGGGCCACGGACTGCGGCGTCGCAGGCTCATCAAGGAGCACCTCGATTAGGCCGACCTGCAGCGCCGCCATGAGAACGACCTGCGGCTGCCACTGGCCCGGGAACAGATCTGTGCCCGCCACTACGCCTCCTTGCTCGAGGTTCCCATCCCGCGACCTTGCGCGCGAGCCGCTGCCGGATGCAGAACGACTTACCCAGTCGTACCTCAGAGGAATCGTGATCACGCCGGTCTTCACGCCGCCCCGGCAAGCGGCGCATACTGAGTACCTCAAGTCGCTCGCTCTTGGCGGTGCGCGAGCCAACGAAAGGAGATGCCGCCTTGGGTAGCGTTCGATTCCTGGCAAGGACCGTCGGTACGGTCATCGCCCTGGCTGCGGCGGTGACCCTCGCGGCGGCCGCGGGGCATGCCCCGTCGCCGCTCCAGGGCCCCTCGGCAGCCGCGGCAACCGGCGCTGCGGCGACCGTCACCCTTTCGCCGGCACAGATGGCGGGCCAGCGTGTGATCTACAGCTACGCGGGACTCACGCCGCCGGCCAGCTTGCTGACTCTGATCAGTCACGGCGAAGCCGCCGGAGTCATATTTTTCGGCGGCAACATCACCGGCCACGCGCAGATCCGCGCCGTCATCGCCAAGCTCGAGCAGGCCAACTCCAGCTCTCACAACCCGGTGCGAGCGCCCCTGCTTCTGATGACCGACCAGGAGGGTGGACGGGTGCGCCGCCTCTCGGGGGCACCGCTGCTCTCCGAGAGGCAGATCGGCGAGTCGACCGACCCTGCCGCCAAGGCGACGCTGGCGGGCACTGGTGCCGCTCACAACCTGGCGGGTGTCGGCATGAACGTGAACCTCGCACCGGTACTCGATGTCTACCGCGCCGCCGGCGACTTCGACGACCAGTACGGACGCTCCTACTCCATGAGCGCAGCCGTCGTGTCTGAGCTCGGCGGCGACTTCATCACGGCGCAGCAGAAGGCCGGTGTCGCGGCCACCGCCAAGCATTTCCCGGGTCTCGGTCCCGCCACCCGTCGGCAGAACACCGACCTGATGCCCGTCACTCTGAAGGTGCCGCTTGCCACGCTGCGCGCTACCGACGAGTTTCCCTACAAGGCGGCGATCGGCGCCGGAGTGCATCTGGTCATGGTGTCGTGGGCCGTCTACCCGGCACTCGACGCCAGCCGGCCGGCGGGGCTCTCGGGCACAGTCGTCAACGGTGAATTGCGCGGGCGGCTCGGATTCAAGGGCGTGACCATCACCGACGCCCTCGAGGCCGGCGCCTTGCAGCCGTTCGGGACGATCGCCCATCGCACCGTGCTCGCGGCTCGCGCCGGCATGGACCTCATCCTCTGCTCGCAACGCCGCGTCAGCGAAGGTGAGCATGCCATGGCCGCTCTGCAGAACGGCCACGCGGACGGTACGCTGAACAAAGCGCCCTTTGCGGCCTCGCTGCAACGCGTCCTCGCGCTCCGCGCGAGCCTCGGCGGCTGAGCCGGCCGTCCCCCTACCACCGCACTTGCGCGATGGCGGCCTTCTCGAAGCGCAGCTCCTATATCACGGTTTGCCGAGCCGGTCTCACGCCGCCTGGCGCTTGGCGTTGGCCTGCATGCGGGCCCGCTGACGCTCCTCCTGCTCCCGCACTTCGGGCGTGTAGGCCTCCCCGAGCTCCTCGGCGTCCAAGACTTGGCGGATCTCGATCTCGGCGTCGCCGCCCAGCGGCGCGCGCCGCATCCACTCGACCGCCTCTTCGAGCGACCCCGTTTGGATCATCCAGTAGCCGGCGACGAGCGTCTGCGGCTCGGGGAACGGCCCGCGGACGACCGTTGTGCCGTCTCTGGAGAACTTGACTCGGGCGCCCTCAGCGCTGGTGTGTAGCCCCTCGGCCGCGAGCAGCAGACCGTCGTTCGCCAGCCGGTCGTTGAAGGCGACCATCGCGGCGAGAGTGCCCTCTTCAGGCGTGCCGTCGGCCTCTGTAGCGGCGTCCGACTTCACAAAAACGATGAACCGCTTGGTGGCCCCGCCCTGGTGTCGTCCCGGCTGGGACTCATGCATGCGTTGCACCACGCGCAACAGGTTGCCGTCCGGGTCACGGAGCTGGAACATCGGTGGCGACCCCGGCCAGTGCATGACCTCCGGATCCACGTCGACGCCGCGGGCCTTCAGCTCGGCATGGTCGGCCTCCGCGTCGGACGTCTCGAAACGGATGCCGGTGTCGACGCCGGGAGACTGGCCCGGGCCGGGAGGCGCCAGCGCGATGCTGGTCGTCGCGCCGGGGGCAGCGACCTCGAGCCAGTGTCGGCCGTCACCGTAGGGCACGTCCAGGCGCAGCTCGAAGCCCAGCGTAGTCATGTAGAACTCTCGTGCCCGGTTCACGTCGCCGACCGGGATGCTTACGGTGCGCACCTCGGCGATGCGCGTCGGAGTATGCGTGCTCATGTCGTCCTCGTCAGTTGGAATGGTTCGCGCTTCATGTAAGGCTGTTCCCGCGGCCGCTCTCCGGCATGCGTTGTGTGCGCGGGAGCGTTCGGTATGGCGACAATCCCTGAGGCACGCGGGAAAGGCGCGGGTCGCGCTGTGCTCGCCGCGTTGCCCCTGTCAACAAGAGCAGCTGCATCACGGAGCTGCCGCTCGTTGAGGTCGTCGTCGTCCCGATGGCCGCGAAGAGCAGCAGCAGGATGAGCATGCCGATGATCGTGGCTACCACGCCGATGATCGTCCCGGCGATGCTCAGTCCGGTGCTCAGGCCCTCGCGTTTCGCCTGCCGGTAGCCGACGATCGAGAGGATCAGGCCGAGCAGCCCCACGAACGGCACGAAGAGCCCGACGATGACGAGCACGAAGCCCGCGACGCCGATGCCCGGCGAGCCGGGCGCGGCCCGCGGCTGAACCACGACGGTCGCGGCGCCGGGCGCCAAGGGCATCTGAACGCCCGGCGTGAGCACGGCAGCGCCGCAGTTCGCGCAGAACCGTGCCCCTTGCCCCAGCTCGCCGCCGCACGTCTGGCACTGACTCACGGCCCCACCTCCGAGTCGACTGCTACGTGCTTCGTGCCTTCGCAGCTCTGGCGACGATGGCTTCGATCACCTCGGTCTTGGCTTCGGCGTAGTGCTGCATGGTGGGCCAGCGGCGGTCCGCCAGGCACCACTTGTGGCGAGCGTAGAGCTCGTGATCGGCCGCGTCTCGCCGTAGCCAATCGCGCAGCAGGAGATAGCGCGCGATCTCCGGCGAGTCCGGCGAGAGGACGTGCAGGTGCACGTCCTTCGCCGGCGTGCGCAGCATGCGGTGCTCGTAGAAGTCGGACTCGCGCACGCGCAAGACGTAGCCGGCCGCCTCCAGAGCCGGGAGATACGAGCCTTCGTAAGCAGCGTCGGAGACGACCAGCAGGATGTCGATGATCGGCTTGGCCGCCAGTCCCGGCACGGCCGTGGAGCCGATGTGTTCGAGCAGCAGCACGTGGCCGCTCAGCGCCGCATGGATCTTCGTCGCCTCACAGGCGAACCGCCGCGCCCAGGCAGCGTCGTAGTCGACCACCTCGATGGGGGGACTCTCCAGCGCGCCGATGATGACCTGGGGCAGGTACTGCTCGAGCTCCTCGTCTGACCGTTGATTGCTCATCGTGCGATTGTAGCGGCGCGGGCCGAGCTCTACTTGCCCGCGACCACGAGCCCCGCGATCAGCGCCAGCGCCCCCCCCCCCCAGGAAAGTGCTCCTCGCAGCGACGATGCCCGATGTGCACGGCGCCCGACATCCTAAGAGATCGCCGCCAGCAGAGTCACGCCGGCGATCGTGCAGATAACGCCGCCCCACTGCTGCGGCTTGGGGCGCTCGTACAGCAGGAAGTAGCCGAGCAGCACCGCGAACGTGCCGAATTGGGTCGTGGTGACGCCCGCCACCGTCGGCGGCCCCAGGGCGAAGGCGAGCGTGACAAGGACGACGCCGCCGAGTTCCAGCATGCCGGCGCCGACGGCTCGCGCGCGCAGCCCCTTCGGCACCGCGAAACCGCCGCTGAGCAGGGCCAGCGGCAAGGCGACGAGGAACGATACGCCGCGGGAGATCGCCGACTGCGAGAGCCAGCTTATGCCGCCCGCGTAGGCGTAGCACAGCATCACGCCGCCGAAGAGGAAGCCGGAGGCAAGGGCCCAGGGCGCGCCCTTCGTGGTCTTGGCGCGCCCCTCGATGGATGTCAGGATGGCACCCACGACGCACAGCGCCAACGCGGCGCCCAGCAGAGGCGTGACCGCCTCGCCGAGAAGGATCACGGCCATGGCCACGTAGGCGCCCTGAAGAGCGTTGAGCGCCGACACGAGGCCGAGGTCGCCGACGTGCAGCCCGCGCAGCAGGCAGTAGAAGGCGCCCACGTAGATCACGCCGGCCAGCGCCGCCAGGCCGGCGCCGTGCCACTGGGCGTTTGTGCGTGGCAGACCGTCCACGAGCAGGGCGACGGGCACGACGACGATCACGCCCGTGGTGAGCACCCATACCATCTGAGTGAGCGCTCGCGTGCGCCTCGTGACGCCTTGCGACAGCATGTCGCTGGCAGCGTACGAGAAAGACGAAGCGAGGCCGGAAAGGACGGTCAACACCCGGGTACCTCCTGAAACAGCCGGGCCAAAGGCGGCTGACCACGGATGCGCAGCCGGGTCCCCGGAAGGTGCGGCTAGACAGTGTGCGGTGCGCCTGCGGCTCACCACACGGTAGCCCGCCCGTGAGCTAGTGTGTGGTGCACCAACGGCTCACCACACGTTAGCCCGCCTGCGGTGGCTAGTGTGTGGTGCACCAACGGCTCACCCCACGTTAGCCCGCCTGCGGTGGCTAGTGTGTGGTGCACCAACGGCTCACCACACGTTAGCCCGCCTGCGGTGGCTAGTCTACCTCGTGGCAGAGAACGGGTGTACTCAACTTCTGCTGGAATGTCATGAGCCCTCTTGACCGCCGCTGCCGGGGCATGGTCACTGAACTCTGCCGACCCAGGCGGCGATCGTGGCCATCACCTTCGGGTCGACGTGGCCAGGCTTCTGGTATTCGACCGGTGTGGGCGCTCCGCTGCCGTCGAGGAACAGGTGGTCGGCGTTCGGGAACTGCACGACGGTCACCGCTTTGCGCCCCATCAGGCCCCTCAGCCACACATCGAGGTCGTTCGCCACTGTAACCTGGTAGTCGCGGTCCCCCTGCAGGATCAGCAGCGGCTGAGGGAGCGCCCGGGCCGTCGCCACCTCGTTGTAGTGCAGCTCGCTGAGGAAGTAGGCCGGCCCCGCACCGCCGAGGATGCTCGTCTCCGGGCTGACCTTCCTGAGCGCGGCCGGGCTGGTGATCAGCGCGGCGACGCGTGTGGCCTCTGGGAGCTGTGCCCTGGCTTGCGACCCGGTCGTGCCCGGAAGCGTCGCAAGGTAGCGCACCTGACGCAGCAAGGCGGCGCCGAGCGACTCGGCCCCGGGAGCCAGCAGGATGACGCCGGCCACCTGTGGCGCGCGCCTGGCGATGAGCGGGGCGTAGGTACCACCCAGGGAGTGGCCGAGCACGAAGATGCGGTGGGAGTTAACCGCCGGCTGCCGCTGCAGGAGGTGGATCGCGGCGAGGGCGTCGGGCACGTACTCCTGCGTGGGAGTCGCGGTCCGCACATTGAAGCTCTGCGGGTAGTCACGGGTGCGCTTGTCGTAGCGCAGGGTAGCGACACCCCGGGCGGCCAGGCCGAGGGCGATGTCCCTGAACGGCTTGTCCGGCCCGATCGTCTCGTCCTGATCACTTGGCCCCGAGCCGGAGACGAGGATGATCGCGGAGAAGGGGCCCTTGCCTGCGGGCAGCGTGAGGGTTGCCTTGAGCGGCGGCGAGCCGACACCGACGGCGATCTGCCGGACGCCTGGCGGGACCCCGCCGGCGGCGGCGCTGGCAGCCGAGCTCGAGGGTTGCGGCGCTGCCACGCCGGCCGGCTGCAGGTGCAACCCGCTGATCAAGCCCTGAGCGTCGACGCCGACCGTGACGCTCAGCTTGTTCGTGCTGTTGGTCGTCACCACGAACACGAGCGTGTCGGGCGCACTCGTCGTGATCGAATCGAGCCGCAGGCGCTGGATGTCTGCCCAGCTCGCGTTCAGCGTCGCCGCGGCCGGTGCCGGGACGGTGGCGAGATAGGCGCGGTCGAAATGAGTCGTGAACTCGGCGGCGGGCACAGGGTGGTGTGCTACCGCGCCGAAAAGCCAGGCCGCCTGCTTGCCGGCGAGGGTGTTCGGGAAGCTCACCGCTGCGCTCGGCGACGGCTGCAGCGTCGCTGCCCCGCAGCCGGCGGCCGTGACCGCCATACACAGGACCGCCAAGGCAAGGGCGCCCCGCCGGCGGCCACACCGCCAGGTCAAGGCGCGTCGGCCGGCAGCAGGAACAAGCCGGCGACCTTCTCGTCGGCGTCGAACGAGACCCGGCCGATGCCGTCGCCCCGCTCGCAGGCAATCGGCACATCGACAACGGTGTAGCCGCCGACGACCGAGCTCTTCGGCGTGCCGAGGGCGACAACCTCGCCGTACGCCGCCTTCGCGGTCGCGAGCGTCGACTGAAAGATCTCGACCGAGGCGACTTTGGTGACGCGTTCGTCGAACGTCGCCCAGAGCTCGTCCCAGCGCTTTGCAAGGAGGTGCTCGATGACCTGGGTCGCCTTGGCACCGGCATCGGCTATCGGCTTCAACGGCTCGTCTCCCGCTTCGGGGGTTTGCCCGCCGCCGAATCTCTGGAAGGCGGCCTGGCGGGTAACGTTCAGGACCTGACCGATCTCGGCCCAGGTGCGGCCCTCCCTGCGGGCGCGACGGACCAGAGCCCGGAGGGTGTCCTCCACCAGCATGTCGAGGGTGCGCGTCGCGGCGATAGCCGCCATGACCGACTGAGTCGCCGGGTCCTCGGCGCCGCGCAGCACGGCGGCCACCATCTGCGCGTTAGTCGTTAGCATGAGGCCCATGACTTCGCGCTCGCCGTCGGTTGCCATGCAGCCACACCTCCCCGCCATGTTGAGGGTCAATCTGTAAATCTCACATTGACAGACGATGTAAAGGTAGCATTGACGGACCGCCCTCGCAAGTGGTCCCGCCCTGCCTGGGCACTCGTCGCGGGAACTGAAGCACGAGACTGTGGTAGCGTGGGGGCCGGCTCTCGTGGTGAGCGCCGGACGTGCGTGGTCGGCAGCGAGAAGCCCTGCCAGACGAGCGTCTCCTACGTCGGCGTAAGGCCGCCGGGTGGCTCTGGCCGCTTCCCAAGAGCACGTACGCAACCCAGGCAGGCAGGCATGATGCGGCTGAGACCCAGGGCCGTGGTGGCCGACATACTCTGGCGCTTCCTCTGCCCGGCGGCCAGCCTCGGCCTCCGCCACCTCAGGGCTGTCGCAGACGGCAGCGCTCGTCGTTCTCGCTGCGCCGCGCCCTCGTCGCCGTGACGAACGTCCTCACAACGTCGCTGCGCGATCTGCGCACTTACCCGCGGTCGCTTTGGGTCCTCTTCATCGGCACCTTCGTCTACTGCGCCGGGTCAGGCCTCGCCTTTCCGCTCGAGGGCATCTACCTGCGCACCCACCTCCACGCCTCGTGGTTCACGATCGCCATCCTCTTCGGCCTCCTCGGCCTTCTGGCCTCACCGTTCCAGATCGTCGGCGGTCTTCTCACCGATCGTGTCGGGCGCCGCATCACCATGGTCATCGCCGCGATCAGCGGCGTCGTCTGGTTCGTCGGTTTCGCCTACGCAAACCAGGCCTGGCAAGTCGGCGTGCTGGTCGTCACCGAGAGTGCACTGGGCTGGCCTCTCTTCTTGACCTCGAGCAACGCGATGATTGCCGACCTCCTGCCGCAGAAGCAGCGCGCCAATGCCTACAGCCTCATCCGCACGGCCATGAACGTCGGGGTCGTCATCGGGCCAGCCGGCGGCGGCCTCGCCCTGGGCCTCGGCGTGAGCTTTCGCGACATCTTCCTCAGCGCCGCCCTCGGGTGTGCCGGCTTTCTCGTCCTGATCCTCATCTGGGTGCAAGAGACACTGCCGGCGGCGGCCCGCCAAGAGGGCGTCGCCAAGCCGGTCGGCTACGGAGTGGTGCTGCGCAACCGGCGCTTCCTCCTGTTCTGCGCCGTGGCCCTGCTGGCGCTCATCCCCTTCGGCCAGTTCGGCGCCATTTACTCGACCTACATCACCACCGACTTGGGCGTGAAGTACAGCACCTGGCCACTGCTGCTGGCCCTCAACGCAGGCATCGTGGCGGCCCTGCAGTTCGTGGCCATCGCCCTCTCCCGGGGCCGCGATCCGATGCGGCTCATGGCGCTGGCGAGCCTCCTCATCGCCATCGGCGTCGGCGGCGTGGCGTTCGCCCACTCGCTCACTACCCTGGTCATCCTGGTGGTCATTCTCAGTGTCGGCGAGATCTTTTTCTCGCCCATCGCCTCGTCGATCGTCTCCGAGATGGCGCCAGAAGCGATTCGCGGGCGCTACATGGGAGCGTGGACGGTGATGTGGAACGGTGGCGCCTCGGCCGGCCCGCTGCTCGGCGGCATTCTCATCGGCGCCATCGGCGGCCGTGGGGCGTTCGGCACCGTACTGGTGCTCGGCCTGGTCGGCGCCGTGCTCTTCCTGTTGCTATCGACCAGACAGCCGCTTACGGAGATCACGGAAGAGGCGGCGCCCGTCGTGCGCGACGCCGAACGACCAACGTAGAGTCCGTCCGTTACCTGCGGCACCCGAGGAGTCGCCGCCCGTCATGCCGCCCCGATCCTGCGTCGCGGCGCGAGCTTCGAGGTAGCTGCGCTACGGACTCTCTCCAGATCGATTGGCCCGCTTGACGACAAAGCATGCCGACTACGGCTACAATTGACGAGGTTCCGATCTTAGGGTCCGTCGAGTCCGGCGCGACGTCAACGGGCTACGTCGGAATCTCCCCGGCCGCCCGCGGCCGATAGTAGGGTAGGCCGCGCCCGCGGCCCACAGGCGAAAGGTGAAGCGCATGTTCCGAGTAGTGAGCAACGACGAGATCGCGCCGCAGTTACACCGCATGGTCATCGAGGCGCCCCGTGTGGCCAAGGCTCGCAAGCCTGGCCAGTTCGTCATTGTGCGGGTCAATGAGGGCGGTGAGCGCATACCGTTGACGATCGCCGACGACGATGTGGCGGCGGGCACTATCACCCTCATCATCCAGGCCGTAGGGCGCAGCACCAAGGCCATGGTCGCCGTGCCCGCCGGCGGCGAGATGCGCGATGTGGCCGGCCCGCTCGGACAGCCCACGGAGATCGAGAACTGGGGCAGGGTCGTCTGCGTCGGCGGAGGTGCCGGTGCGGCCGTCCTCTACCCGCTCGCCAAAGGGATTGCGGCGGCCGGCAACGAGCTCACCAGCATCATCGGAGGCCGCAGCGAGAAGTACGTCATCTTGCAGGACGAGCTGGGTGCCATCTCCCACAACCTGTTCGTGACCACGGAGGACGGCTCGCTGGGCGAGACCGGCTTCGTCACACTCCCCCTGAAACGCATCCTCGACGACCCCGCGCAGACCCCGGCGGCCGTCTACGCCGTCGGTCCAGTGCCTATGATGAAGGCGGTGTCCAACCTCACGCGCGAGTACGGCGTGCGAACCATCGTCTCTCTCAACCCCATCATGGTCGACGGCACCGGCATGTGCGGAGGCTGTCGGGTCACCGTAGGCGGCGAGATCAAGTTCGCCTGCGTCGACGGACCGGAGTTCGACGGCCACCTGGTTGACTACGACGAGCTGTTCCGCCGCCAGGCCACCTACCTCGAGCTCGACGAACACGGTTGCCGGCTGGACAAGCAGCTGGCCGAGATCGTGAAGGGCTGAGCGCCATGGCTGACCTTACCGCGAAAGAGCGCATGCAGATCGACCGCGTGAAGATGCCTGAGCAGGATGCCGAGCAGCGCGCCCACAACTTCAAGGAAGTCAACCTCGGGCTCGACGAAGAGCGCGCCGTGGAAGAAGCCCAGCGCTGCATCTCCTGCAAGAACAAGCCTTGCGTGGAGGGCTGCCCGGTGGGCGTGCACATCCCCGAGTTCCTCGAAGCGGTGGGCGAGCGCGACTTCGCCAAGGCGGCCGAGTTGCTGCGCGTAGACAACGCGCTGCCGGCCACCACCGGGCGCGTATGCCCGCAAGAGGTCCAGTGCGAAGGCGTTTGCGTGCGCGGCAAGAAGAGCAAGCCGGTGGCCATCGGCTGGCTGGAGCGCTTCGTGGCCGACTGGGCGGCGCAGAACATGCCACCCGAGGCGCCGCCGGCTGCGCAGACCGGCTTTCGCGTCGCCGTCGTCGGCTCCGGTCCAGGGGGCCTCACGGCGGCCGGCGAGCTGGCCCGCCTGGGCCACGAGGTGCACATTTTCGAGGCGCTGCATGCTACCGGCGGCGTGCTTCGCTACGGTATCCCCGAGTTCCGTCTGCCCAAGGCGATCGTTGATCGCGAGGTCGACAACCTGCGCCATCTGGGCGTAGAGATCGAGTGCGACGTCATCGTCGGGCGCACCGTCACCATCAACGAGATCGCCGCCGACTACGATGCCATCTTCGTGGCCAACGGCGCCGGCCTGCCGATGTTCCTCAACATCCCCGGCGAGAACTACAAGGGCGTCTACTCCGCCAACGAGTACCTCACGCGCGTCAACTTGATGGGCGCCTGGATGGATGTGGAGGGCGGCACACCGATCGCCCGCGGCGAGACGGTGGTCGTCTTCGGCGGCGGCAACGTGGCCATGGACTCCGTGCGCACGGCCAAGCGCCTCGGCGCCGAGCGCGCCATTTGCGCCTACCGCCGCACGCGTGCCGAGATGCCGGCCCGCAACGAAGAGATCGCCCACGCCGAAGAAGAAGGCATCGAGTTCCACTTCCTGGTCGCGCCGCTCGAGATCTACGGCGACGAGAAAGGCTGGGTGAGCGCCGTCAAGCTGCAGCGCATGGAGCTTGGCGAGCCAGACGCCTCGGGCCGCCGGCGGCCGGTGCCCATCGCCGGCAGCGAGTTCGAGCTGCCCTGCGACATCGTCGTGGTCGCTCTGGGGACGCTCGCCAACCCGCTGCTCACCAACGCCACGCCGCAGCTCGAGCTCAACAAGTGGAAGAACATCGTGGTCGACGACAAGCAGGCGACGACGATGCAGGGAGTCTTCGCTGGCGGCGACATCGTGCGCGGCGGGGCCACCGTGATCCTGGCCATGGGCGACGGCAAGGTCGCCGCCCAGTCGATCGCCGAGTACCTCAAGGACAAGACGCCCAAGAAGCAGCCTGCTGACGAGGACTTCGTGACGGCGGATTAGCCACCGTAGGCGGGCTAACGTGTGGTGAGCCGTTGGTGCACCACACACTAGCCACCGTAGGCGGGCTAACGTGTGGTGAGCCGTTGGTGCACCACACACTAGCCACCGTAGGCGGGCTAACGTGTGGTGAGCCGTTGGTGCACCACACACTAGCCACCGTAGGCGGGCTAACGTGTGGTGAGCCGTTGGTGCACCACATACTAGAGTGCAGGGGCGGCCAAGAAAGTCTACGCCAAGACCGCAAGGCCGAGCTCGGCAGCCTTCTCGGCCGTCAGATTGCCCTGCGCATCCCAGCCGCGTAGCCCGTAATAGGGGGGCAGCATCTTGGCCAGCTCGCAGACATGGCCCTTCGCTGGTCCGTCCGGCATCGGCTCCTCGAGCATGCGTTTCGGCAGGGTGTCGTCGGCGCTGGTCAAGCCGGCGCGGCGGTTGAAGAGCGTCTCCACGTTGAAGATGCGGTCACCGGTGCGCATGAAGCCTTCGTGCCCGCCCATGTCGATGCCGGTCGCCGCCTCGAGCAGCTCGCGCATCTGGTCCTCGTCGCAGCCCATGAACCAGACGAAGTTGCAGACACCGCAGGAGTCGATCAGGCAGAACCAGTCCTGCACGGCGACGGCGAGGTCCGGCTTGTCGTCGACGCTCAGAGGGTCGACGGCCTCCATGCCGCGGTCGCGCGTGACGCGCCAGCCGACCTGGCCGTAGAGATCGAGGTCCTGGAGCTCGCCGCGGATATGGCAGGCGCCGCGCGGCTGGGTAGCATAGCCCAATGCCATACCCTGCAGGGCGCGGCCGTCGTAGCTGGGGAACTCCTGCTTCTTCACCCCCATGAAGTACTCGGGGTGGCCATAGTGTTCCGCCATCCGATACGCGCCCTCAGCCAGCAGGTCACCGAAGCCCTCGCGGCGCGCGATCATATCAGTCAGGCGCACCATCGCTTTAGCATCGCCGAAGCGCAGCGCGAAGCCGATGTCCTCTCGTGGGATCAAACCGCGTTCGAACATCTCCATGGCACAGGCGATAGAGCTGCCGGTCGAGATCGTATCCATGCCCATCTGGTTGCAGATGAAGTTGGCCTTGCTGACAGCGTCGAAGTCGTTGGTGTAGCAGCTCGAGCCGAACATGCCGATGGTCTCGTACTCCGGCCCCGCTCCGATGCCCTCGAACTCAGGGTTCCTGACACGCGTGATGCGCCCGCAGGCGATCGGGCAGGCAGGACAGCCCATGCCCATGCGCTTGCGCACCGAAAGGGTGTCGGCGAGCACCTCGCCCGTGAGCTTCTCGTAGTACTCGTTGTTGCCTGACTGGAAGTTCTTGGTGGGCAGCGCCCCATAGGTGTACACCAGCTCAAGCACACCGGGAGTGCCAGTCTCATGGAAGTGTTCGGTGTAGGGATCGTCGAGCGTTGCATAGCAGCTTTCGATGGCCCGGTAGAAGCGATCGTTGTCGGCCACGCGTACACCGCCGGTACCGCGCACCGCGACCGCCTTGAGGTTCTTGGAGCCCATCACGGCGCCGACGCCGGAGCGCCCGGCGGCCCGACCCATGTCGTTCATCACGCAGGCGAAGCGCACCAGGTTCTCACCGGCGGGGCCGATGCACGACACCTTGGCGTCAGGCGCGGTGACCGCGATCACGGCTCGCTCGGTGTCCTCGGTGGTCATGCCCCAGAGGGCCGCGGCATCGCAGAACGAGACGCGCTCGTCGTCGATGAAGAGGTAGACGGGCAGTGAGGCCTTGCCCTCGAAGATCACCAGGTCATAACCGGCGTACTTCAGGTCGACAGCGAACTCCCCGGCGGCTGTGGAGTTGGCGATGCCGCCGGTCAGTGGCGACTTGGTGACCACGACATAACGGTTGCCCGCCGGTGCCCCCGTCCCGGTCAGGGGGCCGGTGGCGAAGAGCAGCTTGTTCGCGGGCGAGAGGGGATCGACGGCAGGGTCGATCTCGTCGTAGAGATACTTGGCGCCGAGGCCGAGACCACCGATGAACTGCTCGGCCACCCTGCTGTCGAGGTCCTCGACGGAGGAGGCGCGATGAGTCAGGTCGATGCGCAGAACCTTGCCAGTCCAGCCGAACATGATCACTCACCCTCTCGGTAGGAGGCCGCGAGCTGCGCGGCGATCTTCGCGCGGCGATCGACGGCGCTTCTCTCGGAGTCCACGAAATGCAGCGCCCCACGGGCACAGAACTTCACGCATTGGGGATCGCCATCGCAGAGGTCGCATTTCTCGGCGTGGCCCCCGGAGCCGACCTGAATGTTGCCGAAGGGGCAGGCCAGCATGCACATCCTGCAGCCGACGCACTTCTCTTCGTCGACCCTCACCACGGCGGCACCGACATCTTCGAGCACCGTGCGGCTGATGGCGCCTGACGGGCAGATCCCCTGACACCAGGGCTCATCGCACTGCATGCACAGCAGCGGGATCGCCAGCTCCTCGTGTAAGAAGACGGTCTTGTGGATCCTGGCCTTGCGTGGGTTGAACTCACCGTGGTGGTGAAACGAGCACATCAACTCACAGGTGCCGCAGCCCGTGCATCTGCCGATGTCTATGGCGATCATCCGAGTCATGTAGCTAACCTCCTGACTGCTTGCCTGTCGCGGCTCGTGCGTTGACCGGGTGGGCGACCGTCCTGGCTAACCGCCCCTGATGGGCGGGAAGAGAGACACCACGTCGCCGCTCTGCAGGGACGTATGAAGACCGTCCAGAAAGACGATGTTGCGCCCGTTGAGTAGGACGACGACGTCGGAACGCACCACACCCTCGGCGGCGAACACGCCGCGCTCGCGCGCCGGCGTAGAGCACAGCTGCGCCAGCGCAGCTCCTACCGTGGGGGCATCAGCGGAATTGAGCCAGGCTACCTTCTGCCCGAAGAGATCCTTGATGCTGGCGAAGAAGCGAAACGTGACGTTCCGAGTACCGGCTTCCATGTGCATCAACGTGCCCGATCCCCAAGTCCCGGCCCGGACACCTCAACTCCCCAAGAGGGCTGACGGTGTGACCGGACCCCATTCGTCGGTCCACCTTGTATGTTACTCTGCCTCGCTGCTGGGCCCTGTGGGCCAGCGAGGCGCTCAATCAAGCGAGCACAATCTCGAGTCGCTCTCCGTCCAACGTGAAGATCAAGGTTCATCGGTCGCTACAGGCGTGTGTGGTTCGCCAATCCCCCCGCCAAGCCCGCGCCAGAGCGTATCGGCTATGCCCTCCGCCAGGCCATCGCTCTCTGCGAGGCCACGCTCGGACAGCACGGCCGTTCTGGCGGCGGACGTGAGGGCGCCGATGATCATGTCCGCAGCCAGGTCCAGATCGAGGTCTGAGCGCAGGTCGCCGCGAGCCATGCCGCGTCTGAGAAACACCCGCATCTGCTCACGTCGCGGGGCCACGAGGCGCTCCCACAGTAGACGCCGCAGTTCCGGTCGCCCGACCGCATCATCGAAGATGCGCGGCGAGACGCGCACCTCCACCGACAGGCGTCGCTCGAGGCGCGTGCGCACCAGGTACACCAGTTCCGCACGCGTGTCACCGAGATCAGGGATGGTGAGCGCCGGCTTGCCGGCGCTGAGCGCCGCGATGGCAAGCTCCTCCTTGCTCGACCAACGACGGTAGATGGTCGTCTTGCTGACGCCCGAGGCCTGGGCGACCGTATCCATGTTCATCGCCGAGAAGCCCGCCCTCGCGAGCTGCTCGAGAGTGACCGAGAGAACGCGGGCCTCGACGCTCGTATCTCGCGGACGACCGGCATGGGGGTGCGCCTCCACGAGAGTCTAGTTCGAGCGCGAGAACTGCCAGACGGCGACGCTCATCGTCGCCACGGCGATCGCGAGCATGAGCAGCAGCTCGAACCAGATGGGCAGTGGCCGTCCGCCCCAGCTCACACCGGGGCTGAAGGCGCGCTGGGCCGCAGCCGGGGCATGGGCGGCGGCAAAGACCGCGCGGCGCATGGGATCGACGGCATAGCTCAGGGGGTCGACCTTGGTCAGCACGGCGAGCCACGGCGGCAGGCTCGAGAGCGGGAACATCGCCCCCGAGAGGAAGAACATCGGCATGACGAAGAACTGAATCACGACCTGGAAGGACTGCACCTCGGTCATGCGACTGGCGAGCATCAAGCCGATGGACGTGATCATGAAGGCCGTGAGCGCCATCTCGGCGATCAGTGTCAGGATGAGCACCGGGTTGTAGGGGACGTGCACGAGGCCGGCCAGGGCGAGCATGATCACGCCTTGCGCGGTGGCCACGGTAGCACCACCGAAGGTCTTGCCGAGGATGATCGCGCCACGGTTGACAGGAGCCACCAGGATCTCGCGCAAGAAGCCGAACTCGCGATCCCAGACGATGGACACCGCCGAGAAGACCGCCGTGAACAGCACCGTCATAGCGATGATGCCCGGGAACATGAAGGTGCGAAAGTCGAAGCCACCGCCGTAGCTGTGACCACGAACCAGCGTGCTCAGGCCGGTGCCGAGCACGAAGAGAAAGAGCACCGGCTGCGCCAGCGACGTAAGAATGCGCAGGCGATTGCGCGCGAAGCGGATGAGCTCGCGTTGCCAGACGACCTTCATGCCCCGCAGGTTGTCGGCCAGCGAGCCACCGGCGAGACGCACGGCGGCCACCTCGCCGGCCGGCGAGGGCTGCACCGCAGCCGGCGCCGTCTGATGGGGTTCGTCGCCGACGGTCAGGCTCATGGCTATCTCCGCGCCCGGGCCCGCACCCGGCGCATGGTGGAGTCGCCCCCGCGTGCCGAGTTGGACTCGGCATCGCGGATCGTGCGGCCCGTGTAGTTCATGAACACATCGTCGAGGGTCGGACGGGCCACGCTCACGGCGCGGATCGCGACACCCAGCTCGGCGAACAGACGCGGCACGAACTCCTCACCACCGGGCACGTAGACCCGCACCGCACCCTCAGCCTCCGTCGCCTCCAGGCCGAAGTGTTCCCTGAGCGCCACGATGGCCGCCCGGTCGTCGTCGGTGCGCATCTCCACGCGATCCTGGCCAACGCTCGCCTTGAGCGCCGACGGCGTATCGATGGCCACGATCTTGCCCTCGTCGATGATCGCCATGCGATCGCAGTTCTCGGCCTCGTCCATGTAGTGGCTGGTGAGAAACATGGTGATCGCTTCACGACGCTTGAGCTCACGGATGTAGTCCCAGATGTGGGCCCGCGTCTGCGGGTCGAGACCCACCGTGGGTTCATCGAGAAAAAGCACGCGCGGCGAATGCAGCAGCCCGCGCGCGATCTCGAGGCGACGCTTCATGCCGCCGGAGAACGTGCGCACCAGATTGGCGTGACGCTCCCAGAGGCCGACCATCTCGAGCACCTGCCGCAGGCGGGGGCGCAGCAGGGCCTTGGGCACGCCGTAGAGCTCGGCGTGGAAACGCAGGTTCTCCTCGGCGGTGAGGTACTCGTCGAGCGTCGACTCCTGAAAGACGAGGCCGATATGGCGCCGCACCTGCGCCTGCTGAGCGGCCACGTCGAAACCCCCGATCCACGCCTGCCCGCCGCTCGGGTGTGTCAGTGTGCAGAGCATGTTGATGGTGGTTGTCTTGCCGGCGCCGTTCGGGCCGAGGAAGGCGAACATCTCGCCTGCGGCGACGTTGAAACTGACCCCACGCACCGCCTCGATGGCGCCAAACTGCTTGCGCAGATCATGAACGCGGATCGCCGGGACGTCTCCGTCTGCGACGCTGAATGGGCGACGATTGCCGTCGCCCGGGATGACTGCCTGCTGGCTGCTCACGGATGAGACCCCGCCGGTTTCGCTACTGAGAGTAGCAGAAGTATAGCGCCCCTGGCGGGCGCTATACGAGCGGGCCACCGGAAGACTCGGTCTGGGCACACCCGGAGCAGCACGACAGGCATGCCGCGCCGTTGCGCCGGGAACCATGAAGGAGAGTCCGCCGGCGGGCGGGCAGATGGGTGAAGGGAGGGGTCATGTTCGAAGTATCGTGTCACGACCTGGGGCTCGCCGAGTGCGAATTCGTGGCCACGGCTCCGTCGCTGAAGAAGCTCGTACCGAAGCTGCTCGATCACGCCCGCGACGAGCATCCCGAGCTCGTCGGCGGCATTACCATGGAGCAGCACGACGCCTTGCTCAAGCAGATCGCCGCGGCAGCGCACGAGGTGGCGGTGCACTAACCGCGAGCGGCTGCGACGCCTCCGCACCCGAGGCGAAGCGCGTCGCGCCGGAGATTGACCTTGTCGGCGCCGCCGAGGGACGGACGTGGTGACGCACATTGAGGCCATAGGCGTGATCGTGGGCGTCAAGAACGGCCCACCGGGCATGTGGCGCTCTCTCGCGGATCCCGGTCCGGTCAAGCCCATCAGCGGCCTGATCACCTCGCCGCTGGCGCTCGCCCTCGGGACCTGTGCCTATCTGGCTCTGGTGGCGACCTGCCATCGCCTGCGACGCCAGCGGGTGGGCTCGGGCGCCGCCGTTGCCGTCGCTCTTTCCTGCCTCGGCCTGCTCACCTTGACCGAACTGGCCGTGCGCAGTGCCGGCCTGGGTCTATTCCTCTGGGCGGCGCTCGTCGCGGCCTGGTACTTTGTGCTTCGAGTGGTCGTCGCGCGACGAGCCCACGAGACACCAACGGGCGCGGCCCAGGTCGTCGATCTTGCACGCTGGCGCAAGAAGAGAAACAGGCGTGGCCTCCACTGAAGCCAGGGCATTCAGGCTGCGTTTCGAACCGGGCATAGTTGCCGTTGCAAGGATAGGCACGCCGCCGCGCCCGAGGAGGGACTGCGGCTCCCAACGAGGAGGCGATCATGACCGCCACATGGCAGGGCACGGTGCTCGCAGAGAGCGACGAGACCATCGTCGTCGAGGGCAACCACTACTTCCCGGCGGACTCGATCCGCAGGCAGTACTTCCGCGAGTCCAGCCGGCACTCGGTCTGCCCCTGGAAGGGCACCGCGAGCTACTACGACATCTTCGTCGGCGAGAGGGTCAACGAGGCCGCCGCTTGGTACTACCCGAAGCCCAAGGAGGCAGCGCGGCAGATCGCCGGCTACGTAGCCTTCTGGAACGGCGTCGAGGTGAGCGCGCAGGCCACCTGAGACTGCCCGCTGGCGAGCGCGGCAGCGCAGGGCTCGGGGAGCGTAGGGCATTGCCAGAGGTCAGCCTTGTCTGTTGGTGGCCAGTGCGCGCAGGATGGCGCAGTCCGCAGTCGGCTTGCCGCCAGGGCAACCGGCACTCAGCGCGATAAGCTGTTCTCGCAGTCCCTGGAGCTCAGAGATCTGCTCTGAGACCATGGCGATCTGCTCGTCGACGATCTCATTGACTCCCTCGCAGTGGCCACACGGCTCGTCTTTGAAGGCGAGCAGCTCTCTCACTTTATCGAGGCCGATATCGAGCGCCCGGCAGCGACGAATGAATTCCAGACGCTCGACATGCGGGCGCCCGAAGGCGCGGTAGTTGCTCTTCGTGCGCTCGGCGGGCGGGAGCAGTTCGACGCGTTCATAGAAACGGATCGTCTCCACACTGGTGCCCGTCAGGCGAGCCAGCTCGCCTATCTTCATGCTGCATCCTCCGGCTCTTGACTCTGTATCTACTACAGAGTTTACCGTAGTCGTGAAGAGACAACCAGAGGACCCAGAGACAGATGAGCGATGAAGTGGTCGCAGCGGCCCATGCAGTTGGCGAGATCGATAGCGTTTACGAGGTGAGCCGTCGTGGCCGTTGAGGTGCACGCAGGAGTGCGAGAAGGGGCGATCGTCGAACCTGCGCCGGCGATGAGCCCCACTCTGCCGGCCGGCGTGATCTGGGCAACGCTCGCTTCCCGCCCTCGGCGCTTCTGGCTCGGCATGCTCGCCGTGTTCGGCCCCGGTCTCATCGTCATGCTCGCTGATACGGACGCCGGCAGCGTCGTCACCGCCTCCCAGTCGGGCGCCCAGTGGGGCTACCGCATCATTCTGCCCCAGCTTCTGCTGATCCCCGTGCTCTACCTTGTCCAGGAGATGACCGTGCGTCTGGGTGTGATCACCGGCCGGGGGCACGGGGCACTGATCCGCGAGCATTTCGGCAAGCGTTGGGCGCTGCTCTCGGGGGCGACCCTGTTCGTGGCCTGCGTCGGCGCCCTGATCACCGAGTTCGCCGGCATTGCCGGGGCGGGGGAGCTGGCCGGCATCCCCGCCTGGCTCAGCGTGCCCGCGGCAGCGCTCGCCTTGAGCTTTCTCTTGATGGCCGGCCGCTACCGGCGCGTGGAGACGGTGGGCATCGTTCTGGGGCTGCTCGAGCTGCTCTTCATCCCGGCCGCCATCCTGGCCCACCCCCACGGCGCGGCCCTGGCCCATGGACTTACGCACGCGCTCGTGCTGCGCCGCCCCTACCTGACCATGGTGGCCGCCAACGTGGGCGCCGTCATCATGCCCTGGATGGTCTTCTACCAGCAGCAGGCCGTGATCGACAAAGGCATCCGCCGCAGGCACCTGCGCATGGCCAGAATCGATACGGCGATGGGCTCGGTGCTCACCCAGATCGTGATGATCGCCATCGTCGTGGCCGCGGCGGCCACCATCGGCCGCGCCGTGCCCGGCGCTTCGCTCAGCACTATCGGCCAGATCGCTGAGAGCCTCAAGCCCTTCCTCGGTCACACCTATGCGCCGCTGTTCTTCGGCCTTGGCATGCTCGGCGCCGCGGTGGTCGCCGCTCTTGTGGTCTCGGTCGCCGGAGCCTGGGGTGTTTCTGAAGTGCTGGGCTGGCGGCACAGTCTCAACGACGGGGTGCGCACAGCCTGGCCCTTCTACCTGCTGTCTGCCGGTGCCCTGGCGGCCAGCGCCGGCGCGGTGGTCGTGGCCCCCAACCTCGTCAATCTTAGCGTTGACGTGCAGGTCATGAACGCCGCCTTGCTGCCGGTCGTCCTCGGCTTCCTGCTGATGCTCGAACGCCGCGCCTTGGCTCCCGCTGATCGCATGCGCGGCTTGCACAAGTGGCTGACTATCGGCCTGTCCTGCCTGGTCATGGGCATCGGCTTCTACGCGGCGGCCGCGGTGTTCCTCTAGGGTGCAGGGACGCGATTGCCGGAGGAAATGTAAGGCGAACGAGCGCGCATGGTGTATGGCAAGAGATTTCTTCATGGGTGCTGCAAGAACCAGCCCTCTCGAGTGTCCCAACGAGGAGAAGCAGCCAACGGAACCTCGGGAGGTACCTGAAATGACATCGTTCAAGACCATCGCCGCCACGGCGATCATCGCTGTCGCCGGCACCGTGGCCGCCTTCGGCGGCCTGCACCTCGGGCAGTCGAGCGCCGACGCGGCGACCACGGCACAGGCGGCCAAGGCCAGGACGACCTACGCGGTCAGCGTGACCGCCAAGCAGCGCGCCCGGCTGACGCACGGCCAGCAGCGGAGAGCCTCGAGCGCCACGCACCGTATCCGCTCGGCCCAGCACACACGCCAGGCGACGCATCGCCGCGGCGCGCGCGCCGGCTACCGCAGTTACCGCCACAGCGGCGGCAGTTACTCCCACCACAGCGGTTCTCGCAGCGGCTACGGCTGCTCCAACTACCGCCACAGCGGCGGCAGCGGGTGGAACGGCTCCCGCTCCCGCGGTGGCTGGGCCGGCTGCCGGTGACGTCGGCGGCACCCAAGGCATCCTCTGACGCCGGCCTCACGCGGGCCGGCGTCCGCACGGTCAAACGATTGCCGGTCGTGCCGTTAAGAGTAGGCTGAGAGTCGAAACATGGTGGAGCCATGACCTCATCTTCCTCTGATCGATCCCTTCTCGACGGCCTGTGTGCCGGCCGCGGCGACGCCTTCGAGCGCCTCTACGCCGACCACCACGCCGCCATCTACAACCTCTGCGCGCGGGTCGTCGGCGACCGCGAGGAGGCCAAGGACTTGACTCAGGACGTCTTCATCACGGCGTTCAACCACTTCGGCGCTCCAGGGGCCGAGCCGGTGCGCAAGCTGCGCCCCTGGCTCTACCGCGTGGCGACCAACGCCTGCTTCAACCACCTGCGCTCACGCAAGCGTCTCGACGGCGGCGGAGACGCGCAGATCGAGAACACCGCCTGCGGCGTCGATGAGTTCGAGCGCGCCCAGACCGTGGCGCTCGTTGAGGCGTCGCTCGGCCCACGTGGTCGAGCGGCAGCGGCCAGATGACGAGCGACGGAAGTTGGGGCGGCACCTGGACGATGTCGATGAGCCGTTCGGGCAGCTCGGGCTGGTCCTCCGGAAGCCACTGGGGCGGCTCCGGCTCCTCAGCGAAAAGGCTTGGGTCGCGCGGCAGCTGGTCTGCCAGCGGCTCGAAGAACGGTGGTAGCTGGTCAGGCTCCGGCTCGAGCGGTGGCTCTGGCAGCATGGGCGGCTCGGGATGGTAAGCCGGCCGCGCCCGGCGTTTCTACAACGGGGACAGCATGTTGCCTTCGGCATCGAACTCGATCCTCAAGCTGTCTGTGCCGATCTTCATGCCCTCACGGTCCCCGAGTACGGGCAGACATCCTTGCGAGACGAGGAGTTGGGTCACCTCAGAGGTGTTTGCGATCTGAACGATGCGAAGATCATCGACGTCGCGCTGCCGGATGGTCGCCAATGCCACAGCCACCGCCTCGCGTTCGGTCGGTAGAGTCAGAGGCAGTCGCACGTCTTCGGGCACGCATCCCGTGACCGCATTCATGGCCGTTGCCTCGAGATCAACGGCTTCGACGAGGCGAGCTGTCGTAACGTCGACGAAACCAAGCCCGGCAGCGTTGCCGTGTGAGGACGGCGTCAGGGCTCTGACGAAGATCCGTGAGATCCTCGGCCTGGTGCGCTGTGCGGACCATGTGCCGATACTGCGGCCGATCACATTCGGATCAAGTCCAGCGCCGCTGATGTCTTTGCCCATCTCGTTGACAATCAGCAGATCGATCTCGTCCAAAGGCAGGCCAGGCAGCAAAGCGCGCGCCGCCGGCTGCATGACAAGCTCGACGGCTTCGATCTCACGCGCCGACACCAGCCTGAGGTCGCAGACACGGTGGGCCTGATTCTCTAGGATCGCGGCGCCGAAGATGACCGGCAGGGTTTCCAGGAGCTCTCGACCGCAGCGCGCGATGAGCTCCCCCAGGTCTTGCTCGAGCGCCGCGCGATGATAGAGATCAGCTCCCGCCTGTTTGCCGAGCCCGATGCACAGCATCTTCAGCAAGCCACTACCCGACGGACCCGCGAAATCGGTATGCGGCTTGATGCGGTTGATGAGGACGATGCCCGACGCTGCCTGGGCTAGTCGGTCTACGACCAGTGGCAGACCTTCCACTTCGCCGACTTGGACCACCTCCATGGTCGCGCGGATCGGAGCACCTACTCGCTCCTCGGTGATGCCCAGCTCCGCCAACACGGCGCGCTGACCCTCGGCGCTTGCTCCCCCGTGGGAGCCCATCGCCGGCACGATGAAGGGTTGGCACCCTGCCTTGTCGAGCCTGTCGACAACGCCGGAGACGATCTCGCCCAGGCGGTCAATGCCCCGACTGCCGACCGCGACGGCGATCTCGTCGCCAGGGGTCAGCCTGACGGCATCGCGTAGCCGACGCCATTCCTTCTCCAATGTCAGGGCAACGTCGATGGCCTGAGGAACCGCGAACTGCTGCTCCACCAGCCTGAACGCGGGCAGTTCAGGGTCGTCCACTGGAAGGCCGTATACGATTGGCGGGACCGTCATCTATCTTGCGCCTCCCCACTCGCGTCGTCTTGATCGACAGCCGCACCGGGGGCTTCCGCGATGATCCAGACATGGACCTCGCGCGGTCCGTGCACGCCGACGACGTGAATCGAGGCGATGTCCGCCGTGTTGCTGGGCCCGCTGATGAAGCTGACGCAACTCGGAAGGGGCTGCTCAAGCGCGTCAACCTCGCGTAACACGTCGCCCAGCGTCGCACGGATGCAGCAATCAGACACAAAGAACCCGACGGCCGCAGGTAACAGCGAATAGCCGCGCCGCACTTCGGGACTGCTCTTCACCACAACCGAACCAGTTTCGGCGACGGCCCAGTCGGCCTCATTGAGCCCAAACTGCGCCTCGCCGGCTTCGACGGTCCACTTCTCAGAGATGCCCGGCCACGTCAGAGACGACGCACACGCGACGCGGCTCCAGGCACGCTCCCTGACGAGACCCTCCAAAGCGCGCTTCGCTTCATCACGTGAGGAGACGACGCGCACGCACACACCGAGCTCGCGGAGCCGACTGAGAAAGGCGTCTATGTTTCCCGGGGCGGCAGGCACGCGGCCCGGGCGCAAATCAGGCCGGGCCGAGGCATCCGGCTGCGAGTCATCGGAGTTGCTTGCCCTCAGCCTGGCAAGGAAGGCACTGCGCTCCATGTTCCAATCTCCTCAATCCAGCCCACTTCGGCGCCGGCGCCACAAAGCCCGGAAACTCCTCTTCTCAGGTCGGGGGAACTCACGGCTGCGAGTCCATGCCGCCAGCGGACCCCGTCCGTTGAAGATTGCGCCCCCAGTTGTAAGCAACCGCAACAATGGCAGCGCAAGGGCCTCGAGCGCGCCCCACAGGCGTGCCCGTGTGGCGACCGCGGCGAAGCCCTCGAAGCCGACGCTCCACGAAGGCGAGGCGAGCCCTTGCTCGACAGTGTCCTCGCGGAGCTCGCGGATGAGCTCGGCGAGCGGGATGCGCGCCGAGCAGACCTCGGTGCACGCGCCGCACATGGTGCTGGCAAAAGGCAGCTCGAGGTGACATCTCAGGCCATCGAGCAGGGGGCTGAGCACCGCGCCGATGGGCCCTGTATAGACCGCGTCGTAAGCGTGGCCGCCGATCTTGCGGTAGACCGGGCAGACGTCGAGGCAGGCGCCGCAGCGAATGCACGACAGGATCTGTTCGTACTTGCTGCCGAGAATGTGTGAACGACCGTTGTCGACGATCACCACGTGCAGCTCCTGCGGGCCGTCGGCCTCGCCCGCGCGTCGGGGCCCTGTGATCGCCGTCACGTACGTGGTCATTCGCTCGCCGGCCCCGGCGCGTGGCAGCACCTTGAGAATGGCCTCGAGGTCGGTGAAGGTCGGCACGAGGCGCTCGACGCCCATGATCACCACGTGGGTGCTCGGCAGCGTCGTGGTCATGCGCCCGTTACCCTCGTTTGTGACCAGTACGACCGACCCGGTCGCAGCCACCCCGAAGTTGGCACCCGAGATGCCGAGGTCGGCCGCGAAGAACTTCTCGCGCAGCATGTCGCGGGCATAGCCGGCAAGGACGTCGGCATCGGCCTCAAATTCGCGGTCGGCGGCCTTGGAGAAGAGCTGGCGGATCTGCTCGAGTGACTTGTGGATGGCGGGGGCGATGATGTGGAAGGGGCGCTCGTGGGCGAGTTGCACAATGAGCTCGCCGAGGTCAGTCTCGACGACCTCCGCGCCGGCCGCCTCGAGCGCCTGGTTCAGGCCGATCTCCTCTGTGACCATCGACTTAGACTTCACAACGAGCTGAGTGCCACGCTGCTGGGCAAGAGCGACCACGTGGCGGCACGCCTCGGGGGCGTCGGCGGCGAAGAATACGTGGCCGCCGACCCTCTCTAAGCTGTTCGCGAACTGCTCGACGTAGGAGGCGAGGTGCGCCAGCGTCTCGGCGCGCACGCGGGCGATCTCATCGAGAGCGATCGGCCAGTCCGGCTCGGCGCGCGCCGGAGCGATCAAGGCCTGCATGTAGTCCTGCCCGTCGGCGATCACCTTCTGCAACTCATCGTCGGCGAGGGCGCGGTCAACCCGCGCGTCGAAGGCTTCGCGCGATATCTGGCTCACCTCTGCCACCCCGCCGCCAGTACCTCGGCCAGGTGACGCACCTCGAGCCGGCTCCCGCGGCGGCGCAGCCGGCCTTCGATGTTCATGACGCAGCTCATGTCGAGCCCGATCAGCAGGTTGGCGCCGATCGCGAGGACGCCGTCGACCTTCTCGTCGACCATGGCCGTCGAGATGCGCGGCATCTTGACCGCGAAAGTGCCGCCGAAGCCGCAGCACAGCTCCGGGCGGGCCAGCGGTACGTACTCGAGGCCCTCAATCATGCCCAGCAAGCGCTCGGGCTGCGCTGCGACGCCCAGCAGGCGGCGAGTATGGCAGGAGTGATGGAAGGTAGCGCGCACGCGCCGCGCGACGGGCAGCTTGTCGACCCCAAGGACGTCGACCAGGAACTCGGAGAACTCGAACGTGCGTGAGGCCAGCTCGGCTGCGGCGGCCTCTTCGAGGTGACCGGCGAAGAGCTTCGGGAACCCATCGCGAACCATGGCCGCGCACGAGCCCGAAACGGAGATGACGTGCTCGCCGCCGGCGAAGGCGCGCAGGAACACGCGCGCCGTGGCGCGCGCCTCGTCCGCGTAGCCGGCGTTGTAGGCCGGCTGGCCGCAGCACGTCTGCCCGGCCGGAAAGTCAACAGCCACACCAAGGTTGCGCAGCACCTCGACCGCCGCCACACCAACGCGCGGAAAGAGCGCGTCGCCCAGGCAGGTGATCATGAGCGAGGCTCTGACAGGCGTCGCGCGCGCCACCGACAATGCCATGGAGTTCGGCGACCCGCAGGGTAGCGTTGACGCCACTATGACAGGACCTTCGACAAGAAGAGCTTGGTACGCTCCTGTTGGGGATTGACAAGTACTTCGTTGGGTGGGCCCGATTCAACCACGATGCCACCGTCGATCAGGGCCACGCCATCGGCAACCTCGCGAGCAAAGCCGATCTCATGCGTGACGACGATCATGGTCATGCCGTCACGGGCGAGCTGTTTCATGACGTCGAGCACTTCGCCCACCAGCTCCGGGTCGAGCGCCGACGTAGGCTCGTCGAACAACATGACTTTGGGGCGCAGTGCCAACGCGCGAGCGATGGCCACACGCTGCTGTTGGCCTCCCGAAAGCTGCGCCGGGTAAGAGTCGAGCTTGTCGCCGAGCCCAACCTGACGCAGAAGGGCAACGGCGTCACGCTCGGCCTCGACGCGAGGCACGTGCTGCGCGTGCATCGGGCCCTCCATTACGTTCTCGAGCGCCGTGCGATGTGGGAAGAGGTTGAAGCGCTGGAAGACCATGCCGATCTTGGCGCGCTGCCGGGCGATGTCCTTGGTATTCATCTCGTGAAGCACGCCGTTACGCTCGCGATACCCCATGAGTTCCCCATCCACCGACAGGCGCCCCGCATCGATCTTCTCGAGGTGGTTGATGCAACGCAGGATAGTGGACTTGCCGCCGCCGCTTGGCCCGAGGAGCACAATCGTCTCACGTGGCTTGACCACAAGGTCGATGCCTTTGAGCACGTCGAGCTTGCCAAACGACTTCCACACCTGCTCAACGTAGACCATGGGCTCATCAGGCATAGCGGGCTTCCCTCTTGGACGCTTTACGCTCGGCGCTATCCGAGTCGGCTTGACCAAAGCCGCGTCCGAAGCGCTTCTCGAGGTAGTGCTGACCGACGGTGAGCACGGTGGTGAGCGCCAGATACCAGAGACTCGCAACGATGAGCAGCGGGATCACCTGGAAGTTCTGCTCGTAGAGCTTCTGTATGGTGGTCAGCAGATCATTGCCCGAGATCACCGAGACCAAGGACGTCATCTTGAGCATTGTGATGGTCTCGTTGCCCATGGGTGGAATAATCACCCGCATGGCCTGGGGGAGCACGACGCGGCGCATTGTGACGCCCCGGGACATGCCGATCGAGTAGGCTGCCTCGCTCTGTCCCGTGTCCACTGAGATGATGCCCGCACGTACGAGCTCGGCCGCATAGGCCACCTCGTTAAGCCCCAGGGCAAGAATCGCCGCCGTGAATGAGCCGATCAGCGCGCTCGTATTGCCATGACCGAACACCACTCCCACAAACGGAATTCCCACGAAAATGGTCGGGTAAAGCGCCCCGAGGAAGCCCCAGAAGATGATCTGCACCAGCAAGGGCACGCCGCGGAAAAGCCAGACATAGACCCATGCCACGACGCGAAGGACAGGATTGTCGGAAAGCCGCATCACGGCGATGATCGTGCCGCCGACGATGCCGATGACCATGGCTATGACAGTCATCTCAAGCGTGACGACTACTCCTCGCAGAGTGACCGGTTTGAGGACATACTCGGTGATGGTGGCAAAGTGGACATGGGGGTTGTGGGCAAGTGACCAGGCGAGCGCGAAGGCCGCAAACAGCAGGATGGCGGCACTGATCCACCGGCCCCAATGACGGACCGGAACGGCTTTGATTGGCCGTGGCCGATTCAGGTTCCCGGGAGCCACTGAGGCCGGGGATGCAATGCTGCTCATCGGTCAGCCCTGGTTGACCTGGGCGGAAGTGACGGCCGAGCCCTGAAGGCCGTATTTTGCGAGGATCTTGGCATAGGTGCCGTCGGTGATGAAGCTCTGCAGAGCCTTCTGCACGGCGCCGACTAGCGCGGTATCGCTCTTGACCACCCCGGCCCCAATGATTGACGGGGCATAGCCACCGGGCGCCGTGGGATCGACGACAATCTGGTAGACGGAGCCGTTGCCGGCTGTCTTTGTCGTGTAAGCGGCATCGGGGAGCTGCACGTAGTCGGCTACAGCTTTGCCGGCCTGCACGGCCAGTAGCGCATCACTGTCCTTAGGAAAGGTGAGCACCTTGAGGGCAGGCTTGCCCGCAGCGGCGAGCTTGCTGGCCAAGGTCGTGAGCATCTGTGCCTGAATGGTGCCGCTCTGGGCCGCAACCGTCTTGCCGGCGAGAGCATTGAGGGTTGTGAGGTGGTTCGGATTGCCCTTCAAGGTCAGTAACACAGACCCGACCTTTGCGTAGTCCACGTAGCTGAGCACCTGCTCACGCGCCTTGTTGTCGACCATTGCAGCGAGGACAATGTCGGCCTTGCCGGCAGAGAGGGCCGGGATGATGCTGTCGAACACGATTTGATCGAGCTGGAAGCGCAGCCCGAGCTTCGCTGCAAGGGCCTGGCCGAAGTCAACGTCGAACCCGGTGGGCTGCGTGTTGTTGGAGTTGGCGTACATCTCGAACGGTGGGTACGGGATGTCGGTGGCAACCCGGAGCACACCGGCGCTCTTGATCGACGCGGGAAGCATCGCGTTGAGGCTAGGGTCTGGCGTGATCGTTACGCCGGCGACAGCCACGCCCGTAGAGGCGCTGGCGCTAGGGCTGCCGCCACTACCGGTACTGCTGCTGCCGCATGCGGCGATGAGCAGCGTTAGAGCGAGCGCCACGACAAGTAGCCCTGCGATCGCCGCCCCGCTCCGCCTGCTCGCCCAACTGTGTCCTAGATGCTTCATCCCATGTACCTCCGCCCTGGTTTGCTGGTTCTCTTGACCGGCACTTCAGCGTTGCTGGCCAATCCTCTTCATCTACTCTCGCTCCTGTTGGCTGTCCTCGCGAACTTCGCGCGCCCTGAGCAATGGCAGTTCTTCAGCCAGTAGGTCGAGGCACGTCTTGTTCTGTTCCGGTGTTCCAACCGTCACACGAATGTGCGTCGGATAACCCCACCCATCTGCCGGACGCACAATCAGCCCACGACTCATGAGCCGCTCGAACAACGCTCGGGCGTCGCAGCCCATGTCAGCCAGCACGAAGTTTGCCTGGCTAGGTACGACTGTGCAGCCCAGCCTTCCCAGGCCGTTAGACAGGTAGGTACGTCCCTGCCTGATTGCGCTCAGTGAGCGCTCGAGCCAGGCTGTGTCCGTCAAAGCTGCCAGGCCGGCGGCCGTAGCCGGACGGTTCAAGAAGAATGGCTCCTCGATGCGATCGAGCATCTGACAGATAGCATCGTCTGCGACCGCATAACCCAGCCGCAACCCAGCTAAGCCATAGGCCTTGGAGAACGTCTTGAGCACGATGACGTTAGGATGCCCCTCGCGTACCAGCCGGACGCCCTCGCCATATTCCGGGTCGTCGACGAACTCGCCGTAGGCCTGGTCGAGCACTACCGCGACGGCTTCCGGGACGGCGTTCAGGAACGAACAGATCTCGTCGCGTCGGATGATGGTGCCGGTCGGATTATTGGGGCTGCACAGCCAAATGATCCTGGTGCGCGCCGTGACCGCGCCGGCGACGGCATCGAGGTCGAAGCGGTACCCCGTGAGCGACACCGCTCGCAGCACCGCACCCATCACCACCGAGCCCACTGCATAGCGCGAATACGACTGCGGGGAGACGATCACCTCGTCGCCGGGCTCGATGTAGAGTCGTGGAATCAGCTGCACTATTGCCTCGGACCCCGAGCCCAGGACCACGTTGGATGGCTTCACGCCGTTCGTCTCTGCCACACGGCGACGCAGGTCGTCGAACTCCTGCCAAGGGTACATGTAGAGCTTCGCGAACTCGCCCGGGATGGCCGCCGTTGCCCGCGGCGATGGACCGTAAGGATTCTCATTCGAGGCAAGCTTCACGATGCGCTCCACCGGGATGCCAAACTCGCGCGAGACCTCTTGCACGCTTCGACCCGGCTCGTAGTCGTCCAACGTGCGCACTACAGGTCGGAAGCTACTCTCATGGAGCTGGGATCTCGGGTTGCAGCCGCTGGCAAGGGGCATGCCGCCGCTCCTAGCGCTGGCAAGCCGCGCGTGGAGCGTGGAAGGCGGCCGGCCAGGGGGGGGCGGCCGCCTCCCACGTGGATGGGGAGCCTGGGTGTGACGCAACGAACGCGCGAAATCCGCCGGCCTGACGCCACATGCCGAGTGCACCGCGCACCGTCACTGCTCCTCCAGTGTGATATGACACAACAGAGATATTGCGACACACTACCCGCGCAAACCGACATGTCAAGAGTTAGGTCGGTTGTTTACACAGGAAAGCGCCGAGTTATGGAAGCGCCGTCATCGGTCCGTCAGTCGTCTCACGTGCAACTATGTACTTCTGGAATTGACTCTCTGCAGCGCGCCACGTATGGTCGCCTCATGAATGGTGTTGACCAAACGCCCGATCGCGAGGGGCCCGGCGTGGCACAAGCTACCCGCCAGCCCGAGGCCGATATCGGCACGCGGTTGCGCGCACTGCGCAGGCAACGAGGCATGACGCTGGAGCAGGTCGCAAGCGCCGCCGAGCTGACGAGAGGATTCCTCAGCCATCTGGAACGAGGAGGCACGTCGGCGTCCATCGGATCGCTCTACCGGATTTGCGACGCCCTAGGCATCGAAATCGCCGTGCTATTCGAGCCCACGGGCGGCACACTCACTCGTCGAGAGACACGTGAGCCATCTTACTTCGGCGGAGAGGGGGTAACCGACTACGTCGTCACCCCGCCGACCGAACGCCGCGTGCAGGTACTAGAGACTCACGTCGCGCCGCAAGGCACGCCGGATCGAAAGCTGTGGGCTCACCGCGGAGACATCTCGATCGCCTACGTAATCAGCGGAGAGCTCGAGATTCGCTTCGCAGACAGCACGGTTACGCTCGGTCCAGGCGACGCACTGACCTTCACGCCCGCCGAGCCTCACAGGTGGCGCAATCCTTCCCGACACGATGATACGATCGTCATGTGGGTAATGCTGCCCGCGACTTTCTAGCGCGAGCCCACCCCCGCTATGGACCTCCGGCATCTGCGCGTCCTGCATCTCTCACGCAACCTGATCGGGTTCTATGATGGCCGCATACGCGGATTACGCTTTGCGCCAGAACCCAACTGGGTCGACGACGGCGCGCTGTCGCTCGGCATTTGCAGTTATGCGCTGGTCGACGGCGTCGACGCGATTGTTTACGACACTCACATCTCCGTTGAGCACGCAGTCGCCATTAGACACGAGCTAGAGAAGCTCGGCGTCAGGCACTTCGTAGTGGTGCTTAGCCATTGTCACCTTGACCACGTGGCCGGTACCGAGGCATTTGCCGATTGCGAGATCATCGCGAGCCGGCCTACGTGCGATCTGCTCACTTCTAGGCACGCCGCGATCGAAGCAGGGACGAGCAGCGCGGGCCCGCCGGCCGTCTCGCCACTCGTGCTGCCAACGACCGTCTTTGAGGGGCAGACTTGGCTCACCGTAGGCAAACTGCGTGTCCGGGCGATGCAAGCCAACGTCCATAGCGCCGACAGCGTCGTCTTGCACCTGCCAGACGAGAACGTGCTGCTCGCCGGCGACACCCTCGAGGACACCGTGACCTACGTCTCCGAGCCGGAGGCGCTCGAGACGCACCTCACCGAGCTCGAACGACTGAAGCGACTGGAGGCCGCATCCATCTACCCCAACCACGGCAGCCCGCTTGTGCTTGAGGCCTCCGGCTACGGCGAAGGCTTGATACGCGCGACGCAGTGTTACATCCGAGATCTGCTCCGCGCACATCGCGAGCCCGCCCTCGCCGCTCTCGACCTGCGAGCCTTCGTCGGCGACGCCCTCGATGCCGGTTGGATTACCTACTTTGAGCCTTACGAGCGGGTCCACCGGAACAATCTCGCGGTGGTTGCGCGTGCAACCCGCTGAGAGTCGTAATGAGAGCATGTGGGTCGCGCTCACGAAGCGACCGGCCCGAAGTGGCGACGACGTTCAAGCACTGTCCCCGGCAAGCTCACGGGCCATGGCATGGTACTTCTCGTGCACACCGGCTCCTACCTCTTCGCTCTCGATACGCTCGAACTCGGTCGCGAGGCGATTCTGGTCGTCGGCGGTAAGGACGCCGTTGGCCATTGGGAAGAGCACTTCGTTCTCCTTGGCGATGTGATCACGCAGGCCAGCGGCGTAGGCGCGCAGGTTCTCGGCGACGAGCCGCGCTGCCTCTGCGTCACCCTGGCGCGCCGCAGGAAGAGCGTCGCCTACCGCACGGATGCGCGCCCGACCCGTCTCGTGTTGCTGAAGCATGACGGAGGTGGGCGCCTGCATTCCGGTGTTGCGCTCACGCAGCCGCGGGAAGAGCGACTTCTCCTCCTTGGCGTGATGACAGCCGTCGGTGAAGTTCTCGGTAAAATCCACCATGCGCGCCACCGCGTCGAAGTCAGGCTTGCCAATGGCCTCAATCTTGTCTGCCTCCCGCTCCATCGCCTCAATCACCAGCATCACGAGCTGATGCTCGTGTTTCAGGACCTCGGTCGCCGTGGGCGAGCCCGGCCCGTGATCTGCAGCTTGCTCAGTCATGGCAGCCTCCTTGAGGTCGAGTCGGCACGGTAGGGAGCGCTCTCGAGGAGTCCCTTGAGTACGCTCGGAGGCGCCCTTCATCTACAGTGCCCGCCTCAGCGCAAGGCGACGCCACCGAGCCACGTTGTCTCTCTAGCCCGGCTGCACCCCGTCGCCACGACGCGCGGCCGGCAGCGGCCTCCACGCCGGATACGGCAGGCCGGCGAGCCGGTTGATCACGAACCCTTGCACCGTGAGCAGTACGACGGCCGCCATGAGGATGGTGAGCTGCAGCGGCGTGCGTAGCAGGCCGATCGAGACGATCAGTGTCGTGGCGCCCGCCGGCGCGTGCGGGATGTCGAGCCAAGCCATCATCGACAAGGTCAGGGCCAGGGACAAAGCGAGAGCGCCGATCCGGGCGGGAGTGATGGCGTCGAGGTTAGCGGGCACGTTCGTCAGCCCAAACACGAGCAGGGAGAAGTAGCCCGCCAGGACGCCGATCAGATGCCCGAAGAAGCACGAGCGCGGCGCGGCATTCGGCGCCAGCGGCTGGTAGAAGAGGAGGAATGCCGTCGGGCCCAGTGAGGGGAAGACGAACGGCTCATTCGTGGCCATGGCGAGCGCTGCCATGACGGCGATCGCGATGCCCGAGTTGACGAACACGTAGATCGCGACGACCCGGCGCTCGTCGTAGCGGCGCGTCAGCATCGGCAGCTGGAGGCTGCGCAGCAGCTCGCGGCCGAAGAGGGCACGACGACCGGCGGGCTGCGGACCGGACGCGCTCACAACCTGGGGCCGCTGTTCACACGCCCGAACGTGTGCCAAGCCTGCGACTCGCCGGGCGAGAGGACCATCTGGCCCCTTCGCCGCCGGTAGAGCACGAAGGGCCGCCCGAGATACCACACTGGGGCACTCCAGAAGTGCACGAAACGGGTGAAGGGAAAGAGCGCGAGGAACAGCCAGGCCACCGTGGCGTGCACCTGAAAGATCCATGGTGCCGCGGCGATGAGGCTCACGTTGGGATGCAGCGAGAAGATGCCTCGTAGCCACAGTGACACCGTCTCGCGATAGTCATAGCCGGGGCCGAGCACGTTGTAGCCGACTGTGACCAGGACGCCGAGCACGATCATCACCCACAACAGCGCGAGGGCGAACCAGTCGATGACTGAGGTGACGGCCCGTACTCTGTCGCTGACGAGGCGGCGCGCGGTGAGGACCACGAGGCCGGCAACGATGAGCGCCACGGCCGTGGTGCCGGCGACCTTGGAGAATCCGGCGTAGAGTGATTCGGGGACGCCCGCAGCCGTCGTCCACGACTTCGGAAGCAGCAGCCCCGTCGCGTGCCCCAGGATCGCCAGCAGCGCACCGTAGTGGAAGAGCGGCGCGCCTATCAGCAGCAGGCGTCGTTCGTAGAGCTGCGAGGAGCGGCTCGTCCAGCCGAAGCGATCGAACCGATAACGCCAGACGTGTCCCATCACGAACATCGTGAGGGCGAGGTAGGGAACGATCACGAAGGCGATGACCTGCCAGGAGTGGGCGGCGTTCATGGACGGTCCCCCTCCGCATCGTCGGGCAGCGCCGGCACGGCGGCGAGCACGGCCGCCACGACCAGGCCGAAGGGGCTCTTGCGCTCCGCGAGCGCCGCGGCGAGGCCTTCGAGAGCCGTCCGTTGTGAGGCGAGCATCCCGCGGGTGGCTGGCACGTGCGCCGCGACCTCGAGCAGTAGCGGCAGGTAGTCGGGCAGCTCGTCGCAGGTCACGTCGGCGCCCTCGCGCCGGTATGCGCGGCGCAATTCGAGGAGGGCTGCGCCGCGCTCGCGTGAGGTGCGCGGCCGCCCTTCGGTGACGTAGAGCATCACACTGCGGTCAAGGTCGAAGGTGGCGACGTACGTCTGCTCACGCTCTGCGCCACTGAGCCCGCGCCACCAGGCGAGAAACTGCCCGAGGTGACGTCGTGCCGGACTGCGCGGCAGCTCGGCGAGTGCGGCCTCGATCAGCGCCAGCTCCTCGGCGGAGGCCGGCCCGGGATAGTCAAGCAGCAGCGACGCGGCCTGCAGCACGACGGCGGTCGCCGCGGGCGCCGCCGGCAAGGCGTTGGCGGACACGCCCGGCGCCGGTGGCCCATCGGCGGCGGCCTGGCGCGCCGGCCTCATGGCGTCCTCCGTTTTCCTTGCAGGCCGTCGCCTTGCCGCACCGCAGCCTCTTCGCGCCGCGCCTTGGGGATCACGTAGCGCTCGTCATACGGCGCCAGGGCGAGCAGGCGGAAGAGACGCTCCACCTGTTCAAGGCTCATCCCGGCCTCGCCGGCGACCGTGGCCGTGTCCGCCCGGCCGAGCTGCTGGCGCCGCTTCACGATCCTCATGGCGAGCAGGCGGCGCAGGCTCTCCTCGACGGGGGCCGGATCGCCGGCGGCCAGCATGGTGGCGACGTAGCGCAGGGGCACGCGCAGATCGCCGACGGTCGGGAAGACCTCGTCGGGGTCGTGCGCGTCGTAGCCTGCTGCACTCAGCGTGTCGAGCACCGGCGAGAGCGGCGGCACGTACCACACCATGGGCAGGGTACGGTACTCCGGATGCAGTGGCAGCGCCACGCGCAGTTCTTTCGCCAAGGCGTACACGGGCGAGCGTCGCGCCGCCGCGACCCACTCGTGCGGGATGCCGTCCTTCTCCGCCGCCGATCTCACGCGCGCATTGTGCGGGTCGAGGAGCAGATCACGCTGCGCCTCGACCAGGTCCGCCGCGCGCGCCGTCTGCGCGCTCGCCGTCACGGCGTCGAGGTCGTAGAGTACGACGCCGATCGCTCGAAGGCGGCCCACGCACGTCTCCGAGCACACCGTGGGCCCGCCGTTCTCGGTGACCGGGTAGCAGAAGATGCACTTCTCAGCCTTGCCGCTCAGGTGGTTGAAGTAGACCTTCTTGTAGGGGCATCCCGAGACGCAGAAGCGCCAGCCGCGGCACTTGTCCTGATCGACCAGCACAACGCCATCCTCCTCGCGCTTGTAGAGCGCCCCGGAGGGGCATGAGGCCACGCAGGACGGGTTTACGCAGTGGTTGCAGATACGAGGCAGGTAGAACATGAAGACCTGCTCGTAGCGCAGCAGGATCTCCTTCTCGAGGCCGCCGAGCGCCGGGTCGCCGGCCGTCAGCGTCCCCGCCAGGTTGTCCTCCCAGTTGGGGCCCCACGCCAGGTCCACGGGCTTGCCGGTGAGGCTTGAGCGCGGCGTGATGACCGGCGAGGTGGTGCCCGAGGGCGCGGCGATCAGGTTCGCGTAGTCGTAGGTCCAGGGCTCGTAGTAGTCGTCGATCAGCGGCATGTCGAGGTTGCCAAAGATGGTGGCGAGCTTCTTCAGGCGCCCGCCCGCGCGCAGGGCCAGGCGACCCTTGCCGTCGAGCGTCCAGCCACCCTGCCAGCGCTGCTGGTCCTCCCAGCGCCGCGGATAGCCCATGCCGGGCTTCGTCTCGACGTTGTTGAACCACATGTACTCGGCGCCGTCACGGTTGGTCCAGGCCTGCTTGCAGGTGATGGAGCAGGTGTGGCAGCCAAGGCACTTGTCGAGTGCCATGACCATCATGAGCTGCGCCCGCACGCGCATCAGTACGTCACCCTCTGCGCGGTGCGGCGCCGCACCACAACGACCTCGTCGCGCTGGCTGCCGCAACAACCGTAGTAGTTGACGGCGTAGGAGAGCTGCGCGTAGCCACCGATCATGTGCGTCGGCTTGAGGAGGACGCGGGTGAGCGCGTTGTCCGTGCCGCCCTGTCGCCCCGTCTTCTCGGTGCGCGGCATGGCGACGTGCCGATCCTTGGCATGGTAGATGTAGCACACGCCCTGCGGCATGCGGGGCGACACCACGGCACGGCAGTCCAGGACCCCGTTGCGATTGCAGACCTCCACCCAGTCGTTGTCGGCGACGCCGATCGAGGCAGCGTCCTCGACCGACAGCCAGGCGACGGTGCCGCCGCGGAAGAGCGTGAGCATCATGGGGTTCTCCTGGTAGTCCGTGTGGATGGACCACTTGGAGTGCGGCGTAAGGTAGCGCAAGGCGATGGCGTCGCCGCCGAGCGCGGCGGCCTCGGGGTAACGCTCGGGCGTGTTCAGGGGTGGCCGCCAGACGGGGAGCTGCTCGCCGAGCTCGCCCAGCCACTGATGATCGAGGAAGAAGTGCATGCGGCCGGTGAGCGTATGCCAGGGCTTGCGGCGCTCGACGTTGATGGTGAAGGCGCTGTACTGACGGTCGCCGGCCTCGTTGCCGGACCACTCGGGGCTGGTGAGCGTTTTCTGCGGGCGCGCCTGCACGTCGGACCAGCGGATGCGCGCGTCGCGCTCGCCCTCGACGAGATCGGCAAGAGGCAGGCCGACGCGCTTCTCCAGGGTCGTGAAGCCGTCGTGCGAGAGGCGGCCGTTGGTCGACCCCGAAAGCGCCAGGATCGCCTCCGCCGCCTGTTCGGCGCGCTCCAGCGAGGGACGGCCAGCGCCGGCGCCGGCGGTAACGAGGCCGTTGGCGGCGCCCAACCAGGCAACCTCCTCGTGCGGCCGCCAGGCGACGCCCTTGGCACCAACGCCCAGCGACTCGACGAGCGGGCCCAGGCTGGTGAGCTTGTCGTGGATGGCGCCGAAGTCGCGCTCGACCACGGTCAAGGCCGGCATCGTCTTGCCCGGCACCGGCTCAGCCTCGCCGGCCCGCCAGTCCTTGACCTCGCCGAAGGGCTGTGAGGCCTCCGCGGGCGTGTCGTGCGCGAGCGCCGTGGCCACCAGGTCACGGCGCGTGCCGAGGCGCTCAGCCGCGAGCCGCGAGAAGACGCGCGCCAAGTCGCTAAAGGCGTCCCAGTCTGAACGCGCCTCCCAGGGTGGGTCGATGGCCGCGTTGAACGAGTGTACGAAGGGATGCAGGTCGGTGCAGGAGAGGTCGCTCTTCTCGTACCAAGTAGCGGCCGGCAGCACCACGTCGGCGAACTGCCCAGTGCTCGTCATGCGGAAGTCGATGGTGACGAGTAGGTCGAGCTTGCCGATGGGCGCCTCGTCGCGCCAGGCCACGTCCCTGGGGCGCAGCTCGGGCGGCGTCTCGGTCGCCAAGATGTTGTCAAGGTCCGAGCCCATCAGGTGGCGCAGGAAGTACTCATGGCCCTTGCCGGAGCTACCCAGAAGGTTCGCCCGCCAGACGAAGAGCAGGCGCGGGAAGTTGGCGGGGTCGTCGGGATCTTCGACGCTGAAGCGCAGGCGGCCCCCTCGCAGCTCATCAACGACGTAGTCACCGGGGCTCAGACCGGCCGCCTCGGCTTCCGTTGCCAGCGAGAGCGGATTGCGGTCGAAGGTCGGGTGGGTCACCTGCCAGCCGAGCCGCTCGGCCTGCGCCAGCGCGTCGATCGGCGCCTTGCCACGGAGCAAGCCACGGGCCAGCGGCGAGGCCAGATGGTCGGCAGCGAAGACCTCATAGCGCCACTGGTCGGTGGCGAGGTAGTACCACTCCGTGCCGCAGTTCTGGCGTGGAGGCCGGCTCCAGTCCAGCGCGGAGGCCAGTGTCGCCCAGCCAGTCCAGGGCCGCATCTTCTCCTGTCCCACATAGTGCGCCCAACCGCCGCCGTTACGTCCCATGCAGCCGCAGGCGAAGAGTAGCGTCATGATCGTGCGGTAGGTCATGTCGGAGTTGAACCAATGATTGATTCCCGAGCCCATGATGATCATGGAGCGACCCTCGGTCACCTCCGCATTGCGCGCGAACTCGCGAGCCACGCGCGTGGCGACTGCCGCGGAGATGCCCGTGAGCCGCTCTTGCCAGGCGGGCGTGTAAGGCTGGCCGGCGTCGTCGTATCCGGCCGGCCACTCGCCCGGCAGGCCTGGCCTGGCGACGCCGTACTGGGCCAGGAGCAGGTCGTACACCGTCGTCACCAGCCGATCGCCAATGCGCCGTGCCGGCACGCCACGCCGCAGCACGTCGGCCTGCAGCCCGTCGAATCGCGGCAGCAGCACCTCGACCGCCTCGCTGCCTGGCGCCAGGAAGGTGAGCTGCGGGTCGATGTCGCCGAGGTCGAGGTTCCAGCGGCCTTCTCCGGAAGGCGACCAGCGATAGCCCAATGAGCCGTTGGGCACGGCGGGCTGGCCTGAGGCGGCGTCGAAGACGACGGTCTTCCACTCCGCCGACTCTACCGCCTCTCCAAGGTCGTGGGCGGTCAGGAAGCGGTCCGGCGTCAGGCTGCCCTCGTGTTCGCGCAGCGTGACCAGGAAGGGCATGTCTGTGTACGTCTTCGCGTAGTGTGTGAAGAACGGCACCTCGCGGTCGACGTAGAACTCCCTGAAGACAACGTGGCCCATGGCGAGAGCCAGTGCCCCGTCCATGCCGGCCGTCACCGGGAGCCAGTCGTCCGCGAACTTCACATGCTCCGCGTAGTCGGGGGAAACGACCACGACCTTCTGCCCCGCGTAGCGCGCCTCGACCATGAAATGCGCGTCCGGCGTGCGCGTGACCGGCACGTTGCTGCCCCAGATCATAAGGTAGGCGGCGTGCCACCAGTCGGCAGACTCAGGCACGTCGGTCTGATCGCCGAGGACCTGCGGCGAGGCCGGCGGCAGGTCGGCGTACCAGTCGTAGAAGGAGTTCTGCACGCCGCCGGTGAGCGCCACGTAGCGCGAGCCCGAGGCGTGTGAGACGGGCGACATCGCAGGGATCGGACTCACGCCCGCGACGCGATCCGGTCCCCAGCGTGCGATCGTGTCCACATGCGCGGCAGCGCAGAGCTCGAGCGCCTCCTCCCAACTCGCGCGCATGAAACCGCCATGGCCGCGCGCGTTCTTGTAGGCGGCGCTCTTGGCCGGGTCGGTCGCGATGCTGGCCCAGGCGTCGACCGGGTCGCCGTGGTCCCGCCGTGCCTCTCGCCACATCGAAAGGAGAGCACCCCGTACGTAGGGATAGCGCACGCGCCCGGGCTGGTAGGTGTACCAGGAGAAGGTGGCGCCTCGCGGGCAGCCCCTGGGCTCCACGTCCGGCATGTCCGGGGAGGTCTCGGGGTAATCGGTCGCCTGGGTCTCCCAAGAGACGATGCCGTCGCGCACGTAGACCATCCAGGAGCACGAGCCGGTGCAGTTGACGCCGTGGGTGGAACGCACTTCGCGGTCGTGACGCCAGCGGTCGCGGTAGAACTCCTCGGAGCGGCCGTCACCCTCGCGCACGACCACGCGGCCGTCGTCGCTAGGCTCGCCGGGCGTCAGATAACGGACCCGCGCGAGCAAGGCCCGCGACGACTCGCCCCGCTCGGTGGGCCGTTTGGTCGCGTCGCCGCGCGCGTTTCTTGTTCGCTGCGTCACGCCTCCCAGCCTCCTCGCCGGTGGCCTCGCGCGCTCACCTCATCAACGGCTGCAAGCGAAAGTCTACGGCCTGAGCGAGCCTGGTGCCCTTGACTTCGGTCAAGCCTGCCTGTCCCTACCACGGGGCCTTATTCCCGACGCGAGCCCATTCATTGCTGTCGCGGTCGCCATCGGTGGCACAGCCTCGCCTACCCGCGGGGTGCAAGTACTCAGGTCACGCCGCGCTCCTGGGTGAGAAGGACCGGGACTGACTGAGATCGCCCGGGAGGGCAGATCACCCGCCGCCGCCCGTCCCCGCATCCGTTGTGCCGGCCTCGACCGACACCATGCCGCCTCTGATCATCCCGTAGCGGTAGTGACGCGGGTGGTCGCGCGAGCCGAGGCCGTAGCAGCCCGGGTCGATGAGGTACAGGCCGGCCGTACGGAAGTCGGCCTCGGTCCAGTGGCGCAGGACGCTCGGCGTGGTATGGCCGGCGATCTGCTCGATTCCCTCGAGTAAGCGCTCCGGCCCCACGTCGCTGTCGTCGACGCGCAGCCACATCGGCGAGTGCCCATCGAGGGTCCGCGGCTCGGGCTGCTTCATGCCCACCGAGAGCTGGCGCTCCACGTCGCGGCGGAACTCCTCGTTGATCAGTTGCGCCAGGCGTACGGGGTCGCGCCCGACCGCGGCGAAGTCGGGGGCGAAGGCGCGCGCGAGCCCGGCGTGGCTGATCAGCACGCCTTCCACGTGCGTCACCAGGTTCAGGGCGCCGCTGTTGAAACGTCGCAGCAGTGCCCGGCGGTAGCCCCTGCTGGCCGGCGACTGCTCACCGATGAAGTAGCCGAGCATCGTGGCGTGGTCGTGGTCGCCGATCAGCATCTCGGCGCGCAGCTCGTCGAGCCGCTCCAGGCACGCCCCCGGTTGACCGCCGCGGTCGAGCAGGTCGCCGGCGAACACCAAGTGGTCGACCCCCGCGCGATACCCCGAACGTCGCACGGCGTTCTCGAGGAACTCGGGGAAGGCGTGCACGTCCGAGACGACCAGCGTGAACGGTGCCGCCGACCGCGAAGCGCCTTCCCGCGCTGCCTCCTGATAGGCCATGGTCACCATGTGCCCGCGACTCGGGCAGCCCAGACGGGAGCACGGGCGTGGCGGGAATGCGTGAAGGGTACCGCAACGCGAATTCATCATGCCGCGGCCGCACAAAGCGCTTCCTGGCGCACCCGCAGCCGTCATACTTCTAACTGTTACGCTACTTAGCTCCTGATCACCCAGTGTTCCGAAGGATCCAGAAGGAGTACGCCATGCCCGTCATCACCATTGAAGCGTCCCCACTCTCGCGCGAAGTGAAGGAGAGGCTCGTCAAAGAGCTTACAGACGCTGCCAGCGAGATCACGACTATCCCCGCAGAGGCTTTCGTCGTCATCGTCAAGGAGAACTCCTTCGAGAACATGGCCCAGGGTGGCGTGCTCCTCTCGGAGCGACTGAAGAACCGCTGATGTGACGTCGGCTCGCGCCGACCAGACCTTCACTGAGAGGAGAACGATGCAGTATCGAAGCTTCGGCGGGATCGACTTTCGACCGTCGGTTTTGGGGTTCGGAGCCATGCGGCTGCCGCAACTGACGGATGGTACCGCGGCGACAGGCGACGCCTACGGCCGTATCGACGTTGAGGCGGCCAACGCCATGTTGCGCCGCGCCGTGGAGGCCGGCGTCAACTACATCGACACGGCCTACCCTTACCACGACGGCGCCAGCGAACGCTGGCTCGGCCAGGCGTTGCGCGTGGTGGCCCGGGACCTGTTCGGGCCGGGCGACGCCGGCTTCGCCGAGCTGCGCGCTCGGCTCAAAGTGGCTACCAAGCTGCCCATGTTCAGGGTCCAGTCGCACGACGACTGTGAGCGCTACTTCAGCGAACAGCTCGAGCGTCTGCAGCTCAACTCGGTCGACTTCTACCTGTTGCACGGCCTGCGCGCCGGCAGTGTCGCTAAGCTACGCGAGTACGACGTGCTGGCCTGGGCTGAAGAGGCGCTGGCCGCCGGCCGCATCGGCCACTTGGGGTTCTCGTTCCACGACCAGTACCCGATCTTCGAGGAGCTGGTCGACGCCACTGACCTCTGGGAGTTCTGCCAGATCCAGTACAACTTCATGGACGAGGAGTTCCAAGCGGGCACGCGTGGGCTCGAGTATGCCGCGGCCAGGGGGCTCGGCGTGATTGTCATGGAGCCGCTACGCGGCGGCCGGCTGGCGCGGCGGCCGCCGGAGGCGGTCACCGCACTCTGGGCCGCCGCCAACGCGCGGCGCGAGGCCGTCGGCGCGGCGCCGCGCACGCCGGTCGACTGGGCGCTACGCTGGGTCTGGGATCACCCCGAGGTCTCCTTCCTGCTCTCGGGCATGAGCAGCATGGAGCAGCTCGAGGAAGACCTCGCCTGCGCCGAGCATGCCGCAGTGGACGTGCTCAGCGCGGACGAGCTCGACCTGTATCGCCAGGTCCATGACGCATATCGGTCTTGCAGCCCGATCGACTGCACCAACTGCCGCTACTGTCTGCCCTGCCCCAGCGGCGTCGACATTCCCGAGGTGCTCGGGCTCTACAACGAGGCGATCATCTACAACGGCGGGCCGGCGGCGGCGCGCTTCGCCTACGGCTGGATCCCGGAGCCGCAGCGCGCCGAGGCCTGCACGCAGTGCCAGAACTGCGAGGAGCTCTGCCCGCAGCACATCGCCATCCCCGAATGGCTCGAGAAGATCCGGGAGTTCCTGGCCGTCGGCGAGTAGAGCCGGCGTCGACCAGACAGTACTAGCCCCGACCGCTGAGGAGAACCATTCCTAATGGCCAGAAGCGCCAGGATCTTGCTGGCACAGGCGTCACGGCGCTCAGCCCCCTGGTTGGCCATGCTCGGAACAGGGGACGATACGTGCAAGCGACGCCGTCGGCCGCTCACGACCAGCCTTCCGAATCGTCACTCCTCCCTCGACGGGCGAAGTGTCTTCTGGCTCGCAACAGCCATACGATAGGGACACCATGACCGCTTGCCACAAGACATTATCGACCGCCCGCGCAGCCCGGCGTCTGGTCTCGTCGCCGCGGCGCCGCTGGTGTGTGGGCGGCGTGGCCATCGCCTTGCTGGCTGCCCTCTTCGTCTCGCACACGGACCTGGCGCGTATGGGCCGATCGTTCCTGCGCGCCGACTGGCACTGGTTGGCCGTTGCGCTCGGCTTGATGTTTGTCTCGCTGCTGCTCAGGAGTGTGGCGCTGAAGGTGATCGTCGACGCCCTCGGCGCGCGGCGTGCCCGTCTGAGCGACACCTTCTCTGCGACCAGCATCGGCCTGCTGGCCAACACGGTGATCCCCGTCCGTGCTGGCACCGTGCTCGCACCGTACACTCTGTACGTGCTGCTGCGCCGCCGGGGGGCTGCACTGCCCTTTGCGACGGCGCTGGGCATGTCCTTGACCGAGCGGCTCTTTGCCACTGCGTCGTTTGTCGCCCTGTCGCTGCTGTTCGTCTCGGCGCTTTCCGTGCCGGGGTGGGCCGTCGAGGTGCTGATCGCCAGCACGGCGTTCGCGGCCACATTCCTCGTCGGTGGGATCGCCCTCGAGCGTCGCCGGCGCAGGCTCGCCGCCGCTCCGGTGCTCGCGGCGCCGGGAACCGCCGCCGCGAGCGCGCGCCCTGGCGCGCTGCGACGCCACTGGCCAGAGCTCGTCGACAGCCAGCGCATCATGGGCAAGCCGTGGTCGGCGCTGCTTGTCGCTGCCATCCAGACGGTTGCCTGGTTGATCCAGCTCGCCGCTGCCTGGGCCGCGCTCCAGGCGTTCCACCTGGGCGGCGCCGGCCTGCGAGGCGCCGCCCTGGTGCTCGTGCTCACCAACCTGATCGGCCTGGTGTCGATCACCCCCGGCAACGTGGGCACGTTCCAGGCGGCCGCGCTGGCGGCGCTCGCAGTCTCGGGCGTGGCGGCCAGCCCGGCCGTCGCCTACGCACTGGGACTGCAGGGCCTGCAGCTGGCGGTTGCGACCGCTGCCGGGCTCGCGTCACTCAGCCTGCAGGACCTGACTCTCGCCGACCTTCGTGGCAAGAGCCGCCAAGCCGCGTCGCTGCTCTACCGCGGCGAACAGGCACCGCCCACGCCCGCCGAGGGGCCCGTCCGGCTCTGAGGGCCTCAGGGGCGCGACACCCGAGCGCCTCGCACACGCCACCGTCTCGATCGCGCTCTGCGCCGCCATCTGGGAGACGATTTCCGCGTGTCGTCGTGTCGGGCGGCGAGAAACGCTTCGCACGCAAGCTCAAGGAGTGGGGGTTCGAACCCATCGAGTGCCCGTTCTGGGACTTCGAGACCATCGGCGGCGGCTTTCACTGCGCGAGCGTCGATGTGCGACGACGTGGCGGGGGCTCCGGCGCGGCGGCATTGCCGACCGCGGCGGGCCCTCAAGGGGCGGCCCAGAGGTGCTGTACGGCGTAGGCGCGCCAAGGACGCCAGCGCGCGGAGAGCTCTTCGGCGGCTTTCGCAGTGTGAGGCACCCCGAGAGCCTCGAGCCCACGCAAGACACCGTGGTCGGTGGAGGGAAAGGCATCGGTATCGGCGAGGGCCCGCATCGCGATGTACTCTGCCGTCCAAGGCCCTATGCCGGGGATTGCCAGCAGGCGGTGGCGCGTCTCGTCACGGTCGGCGCCGCCGTCGAGCTCTATCTGTCGCTCGGTGAGAGCTCGTGACAAGGAGCAGATCGCAACCGCGCGCGCGGCCGGCAGATGCAGGAGTGCCGGGTCGGCGTCGGCCAGCGCTTCGGCCGTAGGAAAGGTGAAGGCAAGTGAGCCGAGCGGCTGCATCAGCGGCCCACCGAGAGCGGCGGCCAGCCGCCCGGCGGCGGTTCGAGCCGCAGCGATCGAAACCTGCTGCCCGAGCACGGCGCGAATAGCGATCTCGGCGCCGTCGGCGGCGCCGGGCACGCGCTTGCCGGGGGCGCGCCGCACGAGCGGCGCGAGCAGTGGGTCGCGGCCGAGAGCCGCGTCTGTCGTCTGCGGGTCGGCGTCGAGGTCGAGGAGGGCACGGCAGCGACTCACAGCCGCGGCCAAGTCGCGCAGATCGGCGAGCTGGAGTGTGCCGGCGACATGATCGTTGCGCGGCGTGAGCTGCACGATAGCGTTGCCGTGTCGTAGGCGCAGCGAGCGCCTGAACGTGCCGCCTGAGACCTCCTCCACGCCTTGCACGACGCGCGCGCCGAAGAAGCCGAGCAGGCCATCGGCATCGAGAGGCAGACGGTGCGGCAACCGCAAGACGATCGCGCCAAGGGGGACGGCCTGGTGCCGGCCGGCGGCGCGCAGCCTTCGGCGCCGCCGCCGCAGCGCTGTCGGCGTGAGGGCGAACACGTCGCGCACGGTGTCGTTGAACTGCCGCAGGCTAGCGAACCCCGCGGCGAAGGCGACCTCGGCGAAGCGCAGGTCCGTGGTCTCTATGAGCAGGCGCGCGGTCTGGGCGCGCTGGGCGCGGGCCAGACCGAGCGGCCCTGCACCGAGCTCATCATGCAATAAGCGGCGTAGCTGCCGCGGGCTGTAGGCCAGCCGCCGGGCCAGCCCCTCGACGCCCTCGCGATCGACGACGCCGTCGGCGATGAGCCGCATGGCGCGCCCCGCAGTATCGGCGCGCAGGTTCCACTGCGGCGATCCCGGCGAGGCGTCTGGGCGGCAGCGCAGGCAGGCTCGGTAGCCGACCGCCTGCGCCGCCGCGGCCGTGGGGTAGAACGTCACGTTCTCGCGCTTAGGCAGCCTCGACGGGCAGCTTGGGCGGCAGTAGATGCCGGTCGATGAGACGGCGACGTAGAACCACCCGTCAAAGCGCTGGTCACGGCTTTGCATGGCACGGTAGCAGGTGTCAGCTGCGGGCAGCATCATAGGCCGAGTGTACCCCACCGAGCGAGCGTGCGCTCGCGGAAATCGGTCGGGCAGGGCGCACTGGTGCCACCCATCAGATCGTGACCGAAACCCGCCGGAACACGCCGCTGGCACCTGCCACAGTTGAGGGGCATTCGAGACAGGAGGACGAACATGGCGTCGCCGCTGCGTGCAACGAGAGCAACCGGGCACGACGAGCTTCTCGTCGCCTCGCCGCACGGGCAGTTGCTACTCAAGGCCAAAGACGACAGGCTCACCGAGGTCACGCTTACGGTACCCCGGCCAAACGGCGACGCGGCGAGTGCCGCCGCGGCCAGAACCACCGCCGTGCCGAGTGCAGGCTCCACGCCGGGCGCCGGCGGCGTGCTGGCCGAGGCCGCTCGCCAGCTTGCCGCGTATTTCTCCGGCGAGCGGCGCGAATTTGACCTTCCGCTGTGTCTTGTCGGGACGCCGTTCGAGTTGCGCGTGTGGGCGGCACTGGGAGAGATCGGGTATGGCGAGACCGTCTCGTACGGCGAGCTGGCACGACGTGTGGGCCGGCCGGCTGCGGCCCGCGCGGTCGGCCGCGCTGTCGGCTGCAATCCGATCGCCATCATCGTGCCGTGCCATCGCGTGGTTGGTGCAAGCGGCAAGCTCACCGGCTATGCGGGCGGCCCTGCGATGAAGGCTAGGTTGCTCGCCGATGAGGCGGTGGTCATGCCGCCTGCAGGCCCTGGGTCGCAAGACCATCGAGAGCCGCGCCGATCAGCTTAGCCCGCTCTCCTTGGAGTCGCTGCGCCTGGGTCTTGCGGTGCGCGTCGAGGAGTACCTCGCCGCCGCTCAGGCAAGCCGCAGACACACAACCTGAAGGTCGTCCTTAAGGCTGCCCGCGAACTCGAGGGCGGCGGTCCGCACGCCGTCGGCAAACTCCTGAGCGGAGAGCCCTCTCAGCCGGCAGGCCAGGTTGGCGAGTCGCTTCTCGCCATACTGCCGACTACCGCGGCGGGCCTCGGTGACGCCGTCAGTGTAGAACAACAGGTAATCATCCAGGGAGAGCCAGAGATGCTCTTCGCGGTAGTTGCTCGGGAAGCTGCCGAGGGGAGGCCCGAACATGACCCCGAGCTGCCGGCAGGCGGAGGGAGTCACATGGACTGGAGCGGGATGGCCGGCGCTGGCGTAGAGCATGTGCCCGGTACGGGGATCGAGCACCACCATGAAGGCGGTGACGTGCGGTTCCTCGGAGTCGTAGCGCAACAAGACGTCACTAGTGTTGGCGAGGACGAAGGCCGGAGAGGGGTTAACGGCGGCAAACGCGCGCACCGTGCTGCGCACCGTCTCGGTGTGCCCCGCTGCCTTGATGCCCTTGCCGGCCACGTCGCCGATCAGCACCGCAATTCTACCGTCTGCCAGCTCGAAGACCTCGCTGAAGTCGCCGCCGATGAGCTCCGGCTCATAGGCCGTCTGCGAAACGATGCCAAGCTCGATGCCGGGCACGCCCGGCAGCGGGTGCTTGAAGCTCTCCTGCAGGGTCGTGGCGATGCGCTGCTGCTCTTCGTAGAGCCGGGCATTCTCGAGAGCCGACGACATGGCACTGGCCAGCTGGCCGGCAAACTCGACGGTGCGCCGCTCGAACCTCGTAGCGGCTGCATGGCGGTTGAAGAAGACGACGCCCAGGACCTCTTCTCTGACGATCAGTGGTATGCAGAGAACGGAGCGCACGCCGAAGCGGGCTTGCACATCGGGGAAGCAGCGCGGGTCGGCCTCACAGTCGTCGATAGCGATCGGGCGCCGCTCCGTGACCGCAGTGACGACGAACGGCACCTCGTCGGTGCTAACGCTCTCGTGGATGACCCCTGGCACCTCCGGATAGCCGTACTCGGCGACCCAGTCGTCGCCGTGCTTGAGCGCGACCATGACGCTGTCCGCCTCGACGACGGCGACAGCGCGCTCGACAACGGTCTGCATGATGGCCTTCGTATCCAGGGTCGAGTTGATCAAGCGGTTGATCTCGTTGAGGGCCGTGGCGAGGCGCGCCGCTTCAGTCTCGCGTGCGAGTAGACGCGCGTTCTCAAGGGCCAGAGAGACGGTGGCCCCGAGCTTGCGCGCGAAGTCGATCTCGGCGTCCTCGAAGTTGCGTGGCGTCTTGCCGTAGAGCAGCAGGCAGCCCATCGCCGAGCCCCTGGCTACCAGCGGCACCGCAAGCACGGACCGCACGGCATGGATGTGGACGAAACCGACGTCAAGTGACGGATCGGCGGCCATGTCGGCAATCGCAAAGGGTTCCAGGATTGCCGCGGCGCGCGTGGCGTTGGGCGCCTCCAGATCGCTCAGCCGCAGGCCGACATCGCCAGGCGAGAAGCCTGTCTGGTAGCTTACTACCCAGCAGGACTCCTCACGCATCTCGATCGCGCCGGTATCGACGGATAGAGCCCGCACGCCTTCCTCAAGGCCCCGCTGCATGATCACGTCGAGGTCGAGCTTGGAGTGCACCAAGTTGTCGATCGCGTTGAGCGCCTCGGCGAGGTCGGCGCGCAGTCTCAGCCCCTCCTCCGCCCGCAGGCGGGCTGTGACGTCGTTGAAGATGGTCGCGAACTTGCCCGGCGAGGGAGTGTAGGCGACGACCTCATAATGCCGATCGAGAGCAATGGAGTAGTGATCGAAGGTCGCCTGGCGGCCAGTCTGCGCCACGTTGCCGCAGACCTCGATCCAGAGAGGCTCGCGGCTGGGAAGCACCTCACGAGCGGTGTGCCCGATGAGGTCATTGGCGCGCAGGCCGATGAGCTCCTCGAAAGCCCTGTTGACCTCGAGGAAACGATAGTCGACCGGGCGACCCTCCGAGTCGCTCACGATCTCGTGGACGGCGAAGCCGCTGGTCATCTCCGTGAAGAGTCTCTGATACGCGCCACGGCTGGCGGCCAAGCCCGCATTGGACGATTCGATCTCAAGCGCCTGCGCCTGCAACTCCTCGCCCTGAGAACGCAGCTCCTCGCCCTGCGTACGCAGCTCCTCGAGCGCTTGCTGATGCTCGAACTCGGCTTGCTTGCGCTCCGTGACGTCCGAGAACAAGACCGTGACTCCATCTGGGCTTGGGTAGTCTCGTTCCTCAACCCAGAGACCTAGCGGTTCGTAGTAGGCCTCGAAGGCGGCGGTCCGGCCCTCCTCCATCGCCTTCCGCTTGCTCAGCTCGAAGATGCTGCCCGCCATGTCTGGGAAGAGCGCCAGGAAGCTGCGACCGAGCAGCTCCTCCTTGGTGCGCTGGAAGTAGGCGGCCGCCCTGTCGTTCACGAACGTGAGACGCCAGCGGCGATCGAGCGTGAAGAAGGCGTCGCTGATCGTGCCCAGGATAGTGGCCAGACGCATGTGCGAATTGGCCAACTCCCGTTCAACGTACTTGCGCTCGTTGATCTGACGGTAGTAGGCGCTGACGCCTGCCGCGGTCGGGTAGATGCGCACCTCATACCAGTCTCTGTCGACGACCGAGCGATGTTCGAAGATGGAGGGCTGGCCGAGCTCCATGGCATCCCGGTAGTGAGCCGCGAGCGGGGTGTCGACCAGCTCCGGGAAGACCTCCCACGGCGTGCGGCCGAGCAGCTCTGCAAGCGACGTACCGGTCATCTTGAGGGCGGCGCTGTTGGCGTAGACGTAGCGGTACTGCCAGTCGAGTGCCAGGAAGGCCTCGTCGATCTCCTCGAGCAGGGCCCTCATCCTGATCTCGCGATGGGTGCTCTGCGGCGTGCCGGCAACCACGGCGAGACCGCTCTCAAGTGACCCCACGGGGCACCCTTCGACCGCGCGCTTGACCATCCTCACGGTGAGACCCCCGTCTGGAGGCGTGTGCAGGCGCAGATCGTCCATCATTCGCGACATCATGAAGAGGCCCCGTCCGCCCATACTCATAGGGTCGGGCGCCGCCTCGGGGTCAAAAGAGGCGACGTCAAAGCCCCGGCCTCTATCCTTCACCTCGACAATCAGAGTCGCGCCGTTGATCCCGAGCGAGACCCGCATCTCCTCATCGGACCCCGAGTGAGTGATGACGTTGGCGCAGGCCTCGTCAACGCAGAGAAGCACGTCATCGACGAGACCGTCCCCGGCGCAGTGCATGCGCAGGTAGTCGCGAATGCGCTCCCGGGCGCGCAGCAGCAACGCCGGGTCGGGGGCCAGGCGAAAGCGCAGGGACGGTGGTGAGATCTCAGGGAGGTGACTTGGTGCTGACACATGACCTCGCAGGCAAGATGACCAGAGCGCGAGCCCCGCGGGAACTGTTCTACCCAGCAGCCTGCTGCCTCAGCCTCTCGTTGTCGACGGCCAGGGCAACCAAGGCGGCGATCTTGGCGGCGAAGTCGATTTGCGCCTCGGAGAAGGCCATCGAGATAACCTTCCAATTGAACAGCAACACGCCGACCACGCTGCCGGCAACCACGAGTGGGGCAGCGAGCACCGAGCTCAGCCCCAGTGTCTTCAGCACCTTCGCAGAGACGCCCTCTGGGCTACTGCCCAGGCTTATCGCCACCGGCAAGCGCGTCTCCGCGGCCAGCACCGCATGCGGAAACTCGGCATCGGAGAAACGAGCTCCTGCGGCGCTGGGCGGCAGGTTGTGGCTGTGGCGCGCGACCCAAACCGCATCCTCGCGAACGGCGACCGTGGCGGAGTCGGCGCCCAGCGTGGCGCTGGCCTCCTGCAGCAGCCCGGGCAGAGCGGCAGCCGGCGTCTGGTTTGCGGCAAAGCCGGCGAGAACGCGGTTCACACTCTCGTTCATCGTCAAGGAGATCTGGATCTGCTCCAGGCTGCGATGCAGCTCGTCGATGTCGAGGAAGGTGAGCACAGCGCCGTCAACGCGCCTCTCTGCCGTCTGGAAGGGCCGCACCCGCAGGGTGTACCAGCGCCCGGCGGCGTCTCGCACCTCGCGCACCACCGTCGTCGCGTTCTCGATCACCTCGCCGAGAAGCTCTCGCAGGTCGGGGACGACCAGGCCGCTCGAGATGTCGGTGACGGGCCGCCCCACGTCTGTGGCGATCAGGTTGAGCACCGCCTCGGTACCCGGCGTGAAGCGCCGAATGGTGAGATCGCGGCCGACGATCACTGTGGGTACACTCATGGCGCGCAGCAGGTTGCTGACGTCGTCGTAGGCGCCCGCCAGCTGCTGGTTGCGGCTCACGAGCTCCTCGTTGACGGTGCGCAGCTCCTCGTTTGTTGACTGCAGCTCCTCCTTGGCGGTCTCGAGCTCTTCGTTGATGCTCTGCAACTCCTCGTTTGTAGACTGGATCTCCTCGTTGGCGGCGCGCAGCTCCTCGTTACTCTTCTCTCGCTGCTGAATGACCGACTGCAGGTAGACCTGGGTAGAGGCACGCTCGCGTCTGAGGGCGAGGATCTCCTGCCTTTCCGCACCGCTTGGCGGGCTCGTCTCCGGCGAGGCTTCGATCGCCTCCCGGTGAGGCGTCATGAAGAGCACCAGCACGTGCTCTTGATCGGGCGGTCCGGCGAGCGGCACGGCCTCCAGGTCGACCATCTGACCGGCCTCGGTACCGTGCACGGCGACGCCGGCTTCGCTCTGCGCGCTGGCCTCATGGCGCACGCGCTCGACGAGCTCGCGCAGGGGTGCCGAGAGGCCTTCGCGAGCCATGGCGAGCAGGTTGAGCGTAGCGCGCCCAGCGGCATGCTGCAGGTAGGGGTCCGTGTCGCCGAAGAACTGCACGATCTCAAGGCGGTGATCGACCACTACGGCCGGTGGCGTGAAGTCGGTGAGCAGGGTGTGGGCGGCCGCCTCGAGCGGGTCGGGGTATGCCACGGAACCCGGCTCGCCGATCGGCTCCACTCGGGGCTCACCGCGATGCTCGAGGATCGCCGGGAAGGGGTAGGCGAACTCGATCGGCAGGCGCGGTGGCACGTCGTTCTTGACGAAGATCTTGTTGCGATTGTCGATCACGGTGAAGAGATCTCCGGCGGCGCCGAGCGATTCTGAGAGCCCCAGCATGAGGAAGGCGCCGGGCAGCAGGGCGTAGTGCAACATCGGTAGCACGCGCTCCTGTAACACGCGGCCGAGGTAGATGAGCACGTTGCGACAGACGATCAGGTCGAGCCGTGAAAAGGGCGGGTCGCGAGTGACGTCGTGGCGGGCGAAGACGCACATGTCGCGAATAGCTCGGTCGATCTGGTAAGCACCGTCGGTGCGCGTCAAGAAGCGCTCGCGCAGGTCGGCGGGTATGGACGCCACGCGGCTCTCCGGGTACTCTCCCGCCCGCGCCAGCGCCAGCTCACGTTCGTTGATGTCGGTAGCAAGGATCTTGATGGGGAACCGGTTTCCGGCTCCCTGCATGGCCTCGGCCAGCACCATGGCGAGGCTGTAGGGCTCCTCGCCGGCGGCGCAGCCGGGCACCCAAACGCGCACCTCGCGGCCGGGATCGCGACCGGCAAGAAGAGCAGGCAAGACGTGCTCTTTGAGACCCTCGTAGGTCTCTGGCTCGCGGAAGAAGTCGGTCACCATCACCAGAATGTCGTGATAGAGCTCGTCGAGCTCACCGCGGTCGACGGCGATGAGATTGGCATACGCATGGCGCGAGTCGAGGCGCTGCAGGACCATACGCCGTTCGATGCGCCGGCTGACCGTGCCGCTCTTGTAGCCCGCGAAGTCGACGCCAAAAGCCTCGCGCAGGGCGATGAGGATGCGCGTCGTGTCGTCGTCCGTGCGGGCCGTCGGGGCTGATTTCTTGCCAGCGGACTCGCTCACATAGGGGTGTCCGCCGAGGCGCACGAGCTCCCCGGCGATCTGCCCGGGCGCCAGCACCTTGTCGGCGACACGGGCGTGGATCGCGCTCGAGGGCATGCCGTCGAAGCGTGCGGTAGCCGGGTCCTGGGCGAAGGCGATGCCGCCTGCGCCTTTGACGGCAGCGAGGCCCAGCGTGCCGTCGGTGCCCACGCCCGAAAGCACTACGCCGATCGCCCTTTCCCCGAGGTCTTGCGCGAGCGATTTGAGGAACTGATCGATGACCAGATGCCGGGCGCTGGGTTCAAGGCGCTCCAGCAGATCGAGGTGGCCATGGTATATCACCATGTCGACGCCGGGCGGGATGACGTAGACATGATCGGGTTGCACGGCCATGCGGTTCTCGACCTTGACGACCGGCATGGCCGTGTGCCGAGCGAGAAGCTCGGGCAGGATGCTGCTGTGCTGCGGCGCCAGATGCTGCACCAGGACGAGCGCCACCCCGGGGCTCTGCGGTAGCTTGTCGAGCAGGGCGGAGACCGCCTCGAGGCCACCCGCGGAGGCGCCTATACCAACGACGGGGAAGCGCATCGTTACGCCGCGCTTCTGTTTCGCTGTTGCCATGAGCCTACCTTCGGGGTCGATCACATTCTAGCCCCTCGAGGGTCGGCACGCGGCCGGCGTCGTTATAGAGGTCTGCCGGCAGCATCTCCTCAACTGATGCCAACGCCTTTGACTCAGCCGCCTGGCGGGTACATACATCTTCGCGGTGCCACGAGGTGGGGCCGAGTGTTCGTAGCGCGACGCAGCGCACGCCTGGTACGCAGAAGCAGTCGACCCGGTGCAGCGAGCCCTCGTTGCCAGCTCAGCCCCCCTCGGCGCGCCTCTTCTTGGCCCCCCATACCCTCTGCTGGACGAGGCCTCGCCTACTGCTGCTCTTACTCGTCGTGCGAGAAGATGGGACAACCTTCACCAGCGACGCTCCCATGCCACGGAAAGCCACGATTGCCGCCCTCACCTGGTGGGAAGACATCGGCAGTCGCATCACCCGAGGAGGACGTCATGGGCGCATCGCACACCGAAGAGCATCGCCTGGAGGCGCGCTGGGGCACGAGAAGCTGCGCGCTCTGCGGGGCCACGATTATCCTCGGCCAGCCCTACACGAAGACGCACATCAAGGGTCGCCGAGTATCGCTCTGTTACGCCTGCGCGACCGAGCCGCGGTCGCTCCTGCGCTCGGCAGAGCCAGGCCAGCGGCTCGCGCGAGCGGCGTAAGCGAAAAGCATGAGCTAGTGCGGACCCCCCCTTGTCCGCACATCCGCTCAGCGGTTCCCCCACCGCTGAGCTCCAGGCAAGGGCCTGTTGCCGGTTGCCATGGCGACAGGCCCTTCGCATGTGCTCCACCGGCATGGCAAGGGCGCGGTTCCGGTGAGGTCGGTTTAGGCCTTCAGCGTGAGCGGCTGTCCGCAGCAGGTCACGGGCTCCGTGCAGGAACAGGTGCCGGAACCGCCGTCGTAGTCTTCGCCGGCGTCGCAGGAACGCATCACCTTGAGCTCCAGGCCGCAGGTTCCGCAGACGTAGGTCTCGCCCGGCTTCATCTCGTGACAGATCGCCATGCCTTCTCCCTTTCGACGGCTGCCGGCGAGGCGCGCGGGCAGCTTCCCACAACGCCTACAATGCCCACGCAGGCGGGCCGTGAGGCGACGCTGCCGTCTCTCCCAGGACCGGCCGCCTCTGACTTGAGATGGCAGGTCGTTCTGGCCTTTGATTCAAGGCCCCACCGGCGGCGGTCGCCCGTGCAACGGAACCCTCGCACTTGAAGACCCGCGACAACGGGCACAGTCAGCCGTGAAGGCCGCTGGTAACTGTGAATCGGGGAGTCGTCATGGGTACAGGGCTTGCTCGCCTCACCGAAGAGGAGACCGACGAAGAGGTGCTAACGCCCCTTGCCGCTGTGCCGACCAGCACGGCTCCCACCGAGGCGCAGGACATCGCCGGCGACCAAGCCAACGAGACAGAGCCGACCGTGGGACCTCGGCAAGGCTTGGACCTGGCAGATCACCCGGCGGCGCCCCCGCTCGCAGCGCCGCCGGCCGCCGGCCTCGCGCTCTCGGGCCAGCGTCGCCGGCGCGCCGTCGAGCTCTGCTGCGTGCTAGCCCTGCTCGGCAGCGTAGCGACCGCGGGACTGCTCGCCTGGAGTGCTGTCGAGGCAGTGTCGAGCCCCACGCACTTCCGCACCGTGCTGACCATGAGCTCGAGTGACCGGCGGGGCGCCGGCGGTAGCATGGTCAGCTCCCCCTTCTTGACCTACAACGATGTCCGCGTGCTGCTCTCTACCCCACACAGCGGCTCGCCGGCTCACCTTAGCGGGCTCATCGTCGCGCTCAATCAGGCCAACGCCTCGAGGCCGCCGACCAGCAAGACCATAACGCTGAGCACCACGGCCGCGGCGACCGTGACCGGGCTTGGGGGCCTCTATGAGCTGCGCATCACTACGCCCGGTCGGCGACGCTGGTCGCTCGCCATTCAGACGCCGTCGTGACGCCAAGCCGTGGCGGCGCCGACCGGCGGACCGCCGGGAGGCGGCCCGCCGTCCAGCGCTACGCCACGACTCTCACCCGCGCACCGGCAGTCGTGTTGCGCCTGGCTTGCGCTGGGCAGCGGTAACGGTAGTGTGCGGTGCGCCTGCGGCTCACCACACCTTAGCCCGCCTGCGGTGGCTAATCGTGAACGGGAAACTGCGAGACCGATACTTCCCTGGCGCCCGACGGCAGCGTGAACCAGCACGTCGCTTGAGCAGCGGCCGGTAGCCAACCGTAGTCGATGGTCACCAGGCCGAGACCGTCGGGACGTTCCAGCATACGGATCGGCAGATACGTCTGAGGATCGACGTAGTAGCGCCGGTGCATACTGGGCTCCGAGTCAGCCAGCACCAGCACCTGCTGGCCGCGCAGGACGGTCTGGCCCACCCGGGTGATGTCGGCTGCCTGTAGCGGCGCCTGCAGCGCCGCCAGGGGCGCGGGCACGCCAGTGGCCGGAGCAGTGCTCGGCAGCGCCTGGCCGGGATGAGCGGCCTGCCAGGCTGCCTGCTTCTGCGCCAGGCCCTTGGCGAGAGCAGCGTGTGAGGTGGCGCCCAGCCGTTCGAGGAGGTCCCAGATGCAAGCCTCCTCCTCGGGAAGTTGCTCCCAGGCCGGGCTCCCCTCAACGGCCGAGGCTCGCACTGCCTCGCGCACCTCGCGTTGCCGCCGCCGCCGCTGACTGCGCCGCATATTGAGGTGAACGTTGCGTGAGGCCGCGAGGAGCCAAGGGAGCGGCGCCTCGCCGGGAATGCCTTCGAGGCGGCGCCAGGCGACGAGGAAAGTCTCTGCGACGATGTCGTCAGCGAGCGCCGGCTCTCGCCGCCAGGCGAACGCACGCACGGCCCCGTAGTGGGCGTTGTAGAGCGCATTGAACCCGCTCTCTCGCCGCTTTCGATCGAGCGTCATAGTCCTCCCCGTCCGGCGTGGATGCTGTCACACGTCACTGTCCACAGCGACCGCCGGAGATTTCGGGCAGACGTCTTCAGCTGTGCTCGGCGGCAAGATCGCCCTGCTGCAGGACGGTCGGGGGGCGCTCCCGCTCAGCGAGGGCAGGCGGTGCTCAAGGCAAGGGCGGCGTCTGGAAGGTCTCGGCGCCAAGCGTCGAGGCCCTGCTCAAGCTGGAGCAGAGTCAGTGCGGCAGCCCGCCTTTCGGCGTCGCCATAAGCCGCCGCGCCCGGTGAAGCCAGGCGCGGCGGCTGGTGTGAATGGCTCTTTCAGAATCGTGGTGCAGCCTCAGGCGACGTCCTTCATGCGCTCGTCCATCTGGCGCATCATCTCTGCCTTGTCCTCGTCGCTCATGCCGGCAAGCATCTCGGAATGAGCGTCCTGGGCGTGCGCCGACAGGTCGTCTTTCACCTCTTCCGCGGTGGGCTTGGTCGCAACGTAGCTGCACTCGATTCCCATGTCGTTGCACGAAAGCGTCTTCATGGTCGGCCTTTCCTCAAGGTTCGCATCTGACTCGGGTGTAGCTACCCAGAACTTGGGCGGGGACGCGACAGTCACCGTTGGGCTCCCCACAGGGGAAATTGCCGGCTGAGAGGGTGGCGGTCGGTGCGAACCTGCCGCCGGGCTCAGCCGCCCACACGCTGCAGGAAACGCTCGCGCCGCTCCCTGGGCCAACGCACGCAGTACGCGGGCTTCTGGGCGACGATGCGCTTGCTACACAAGCTGCACCCGGGCGCACACACGGTGATGGGCTCGCTGATCTGCCCGCGCGCCTTCTTGGGCCACTGCGGGTCGGCAAAGACGATGCGCCCCAGCCCGACCAGGTCGGCAGCGCCATCGCTCAGGACGGTCCGCGCCGTCTCCGGCCGTTGGATGCGCCCGGCAGCGATGACGGGCATCGCCGGGAGCCCCTGTTTGATGGCGGCCGCAAACGGCACCATGAAAGCCTCACGACGGTCGTCCTTGGCGTACTCGGACGAGGAGTCGTAGCACCCGGCCATGACGGAGAGGTAGGTCGCACCGGCGCGCGCCAACTCCAGGGCGAACAGGCGCGTCTCATCCAGCGTGATGCCACCCGGGACGTACTCATCCGCGAGGAAGCGATACCCTACCGGGAACCCGTCGCCCACCGCCGAACGTACGGCTGCGAACACTTCGAGTGGGAAGCGCATCCGACCCGCGAGCTCGCCGCCGTAGCCGTCGTGGCGCAGATTGGTGCGCGCCGAGAGGAATTGCGTCAGGAGGTAGCCCATGCCGCCGTGCAACTCCACCGCGTCGAATCCCGCCTCTTGCGCCCGCCTCGCCGCGGCCGCGAAGGCGCGGACGACCCGGTCGATGTCGGCCTGGTCCATGACCTTCGGTGTAGCTCCCCAGGCCTCCACGGCCGAGGGCGCGATGCGGTCGGCGCGCTTTGCGTACCTTCCGGCGTGATGGATCTGCAGCACAGCCGGCACGCCGCGCGCCTTGATGGCCTTCGCCAAACGCGCCAACCCCGGAACGAAGCGATCCTCGGAGACGAGGAGGGTGCGCGGGTTGGTGAGGCCGCGCGGCTCGACGGTGGCGTTCTCTACAACCACCATCCCCGGCCCCGAGTCAGCCATCTCGGAGTAGTAGTCGAGCACGAGACTGTTCACCTCGTGGTCGGGGTCCGGATACGCGAGGTACATGGGCAGGCAGACGATGCGATTCGCGAGGGTCAGGGTCCCGAGACGGAACGGCGAAAATAGAGGGTCCGGCATGAACAGTTCACTCCTTGCCCAAACGACGACGGCGTGGTCACCGCCGACTGATTGTGACCGTATCGTGGTTTGTACTTCCGGCATGATGGTTGCACCATTTCTTGCTCGGGTACAGCCGGCGCTCCCCACCTGGGCGACCGCCGACGACGTCACCGCTTGAGTCGCCGCCAACGCTCTCATGGGCGTGCACTGGGCTTTGGTCAATCACGTCCGCCGGCGGGTGCTGGCCGGCACACCTGACCCAAGCGTCGCCCGCGAGGTCCGCTCGCGTGCGCAGCGCGCTCATACTGATCGAGCGAGGGCTTGGCGACTATGCACTCAAAGCACGCTGAGCAGGCACTCGCCGTCGCACGCGCTTGAGCCGGAGCCAACGCCTCTCGCGTGATGCTAACCGTACGCGGGCACAATCCGACGATCGATGAACCAGGATCGTCCCACAGAGCACGCTGGAAGCAGTAACGGCTGAGCGGCGGGTGCCGATGAGCGAGGCACACGGCGAGCGGGTCTCACTCGCCACGATCGCGCGTGAATGGCTGCGCATCGGCGTCACCGGCTTCGGCGGCCCGCCGGCGCATATTGCTCTCCTGAGCAGCCTCGCCGTGAGGCGGCGCGGCTGGCTTACCGAACGCGAGTTCGAGGAGGGCGTCGCCGCCACCAACCTGCTGCCGGGACCGGCCTCGACGCAGCTCGCGATCTTCATCGCCTGGCGCCTGCGGGGCGCAGTTGGTGGCATCCTCGCCGGGGTCTGCTTCATCGTCCCCGGCCTCGCCCTCATCCTGGCCCTCGCGACGCTCTTCCTTGCCGCGCACCCGCCGCTCTGGACCGAAGGAGCCGCTGCAGGAGCCGGTGCCGCCGTGCCGGCCGTCGCCGTGCAGGCGGCCCTGGGCCTGGCGCCGGCGAGCTGGCGGCGGGCGGGCGCTTCCCGGGCCGCGCAGACGCGCTGGCTGCTCTACCTGCTCGCCGGCGTCGCGGCGTCTGCGGGCCTTGGACCGTACCTGGTCCTCGTGCTGTTCGCCTGCGGCGCAGTCGAGGTCGCGACCCTGCGCCCGGGCCGCTGTGCTGTGGGCGGACGGACGAGGGTCCTCCTCGCCGTGCCGCTCGCCCTCACCGGCAGCGCCGTCGGTGGCCTCGCGGCCCTCGTCTGGGTGGCCTTCAAGGTGGGGGCGCTCTCCTACGGCGGCGGCTTTGTGATCATCCCCCTGATGCAGCACGATGCGGTCAGCACCTACCACTGGATGAGCGCCGCTCAGTTCCTCAACGCCGTCGCCCTGGGCCAGATTACGCCGGGCCCTGTGGTGCAGACGGTCGCGGTGGTCGGTTACGCCGCTGCCGGGCTCGCCGGCGGCCTGCTCGCGGCGCTCGTCGCCTTCGCCCCATCGTTCCTCTTCGTCATCGTCGGCGGGCCCCGCTTCGGGCGCCTGCGCACCAGCACCCGGGCGCAAGCCTTCCTGACCGGCGCCGGCGCGGCGGCCATCGGCGCGATCATGGGGGCTGCCATCCCCCTGGCGCTGGCGCTCTCCCACCTCTGGCAGCTTGGCGTGCTCGCGCTCGCGGCGGCCTGGCTGCTACGACTGCGCCGGGGCGTCGTCCCGGCGCTCCTCGGGGCGGCGCTGCTCGGCGTCGTCGCGGCACTCTTGGGTGCACCAATTGGCCACTGAGCCTTGGGCAACGGTATGCCGATGCCCCGAGTCGGTGCCCATGGGCAGCGCCCCCAAAGGCGAAACCGACAGCTACCAAGCAGGAAGTTCTGGTCGGTGGCGGATCGAGCCTCTCATTGCTGCTCCCTTTCCTGCATGCGCCGACGGCTTAGGCGCTGCCGGCAGGCAGCGCTGCAGGTCTTCTGGTCGGTGCGGCAGCGGGGCACAAAGGGCTTGCCGCAGCTCTCGCAGGAGTTCATCTGCCAGATGCCCGAGAGCTGCTCGGCAAGCATCATGTAGAAGGCGCCGAGCAGCGACTCGACTCTCACTCTGCGGCCGAGTGCCTCGCTTACGTGGGAGGAGGTGTGCTCGCTCAAACGCCTGTTGATCTCACCATAGAGGTAGTGCTCAAGGGGGGCGATGTAGCGCCCAATGTCGCTCGTTGAGGCGCTCCAGTCCCTTAACTTGTCGTAGGCAACGGCAGGCGCGGCCTGCGAGATCGTAACGTGGGCGTCCTCATGGGTTCCCGGCCAGCGGTAGACGAGCTTGACGCCACGCAGGCCATCCTGCCAGTGCACGTAGCGCCTTGCCACGTTCGTATCTTTGCGCTTGCAGATCTGGACTAGCTCGAGCAAGCCGCCCACAGAGCTGATCGCCTGCCCCCAGCCGAACAGGTGCTCGGCCATATAGACGCCTGCATCTCGTCCATCATCGTCGGCGAGCCAACTCCTGACTGCTCCTTGCGCCCAGCCGAGGGTGCCGTAACGCGAAGCGAAGGCGGCCAAGACACCGAGGCTCTCCCGGTCGTTGCCGAGCGGCAGGCCGGCGAACTCCACGTGCAGGTTGCGATTCCAGCGCAGAGGCTCGTACACGCGAGCCGCAAAGTGTGCCCCCACGGGCACCGGCGGCACCAGCCAGGGACCCTGGGGAGCCACTCTCGTCCAAGAGGGCTGCTCCTCTCGGCCTGGTCTGCAGAGCTTGTACTCGGTGCTCCAGTGGTAGCCATCGTCGGCGACCAGCCAGCGCAGGCGCATGCACGAGTCGTCCATGAGCGACCTTGGCATCCTCTTCTCCCGGACACGCCCCAGACTCACATGTGAGTGTGCACTCTATCACATGCACGGTAGGCATGACGGGGACGAGGTGCGGAAGGGAGAAGTGCATACAGACGTGCCGATCCTGTGCTGCGGCGGACCTCGCGCACCACGATTCCGCTAGCCGACCGTCAGCCGGGCTTCCACATCGCCAGATCAGCCACTCTGTGCCTGCTCGTTAGTCCCGGAGCAACCCGCGGAGCGCGTCTATCTCCAAATCGCGCTCGACCAGCATATGCCTGAGACACGCGTTCTCAGACTCCAGCTCGCGCATGTGCTTTACATCGGCGGTTGTCATTTGACCGTAGCATCGCTTCCAGCGGTAGAACGTCTGCTCGGAGATGCCATGGATGCGGCAGACCTCGACCGCCGTGGTCACGCCCCCGGCGGTCGCGGCCAGGATATCGACGATTTGTGCCTCGGTGTGCTTCACTGCAGCCCCCAGATGCGAGCAGTTGGGAACACCAAGTTGCCCCCGGTGAGTGGGTACAATCCCACCCCCTTCCGTATGGCTATCATAGCTCACCAGAGGCCGTCGTGCCCGTTTCAAGCAATGTCCGCACGGCTCGCTGATCGTTCGCCAGCTCATCACGGATTCGCACGCCCCACGGTCGCGTCACGGCGACCCGTTGGTTGCAGAGACCGGCCGCCACCCCCTAGTATCGTTCGCCGCGGTAGCCGGCTTCGGTGGCGCGCTGGAACCAGCGCTCAGCTTCGTCGAGCTCACCCAACTGCTCCAGTAGCAGGCCGAGGTCGAACATCGCATCTGCTTCGCCTGCCTCGGCGGCCTGCCGATACCACTCTTTGGCCTGCTCGGGCTGGCCCTGTTCCTTCAGCAGGGCGCCGAGGTTGAACATGGCGTGGGCGTCGCCCGCCTCGGCGGCCAGGCGATACCACTCTTTGGCCTCGCCGATGTCGCCGCGCAGGTAGAGGAGCGCGCCCAGGTTGAACATCGCGCGCACGTCGCCTGCCTCGGCGGCCAGGCGATACCAGTGGTCGGCGCCCTCGATGTCGCCGCGCAGGTAGAGGAGCGCGCCCAGGTTGAACATCGCGCGCACGTCGCCTGCCTCGGCGGCCAGGCGATACCAGTGGTCGGCGCCCTCGATGTCGCCGCGCAGGTACAGCAGGTGGCCGAGGTCGCACCGCGCCTCGGTATCGCCTGCCTCGGCCGCCTGCCGATACCAGCGCTCAGCGCCCGTGGTGTCGCCCTGCTCTCTGAGCAGCCGGCCGAGGTCGCGCATCGCCTGGGTATCGCCCGCCTCGGCCGCCTCCCCAAGCCTTTCTGCTTCGTCGGACATGTGGTGCTGCTCCCCTTGTGCTCTTCCGGGCACGCCCAGTTCTTGTACGCCGCACACGAATGACGTGCTCAGACGCGATCACGTCGCGATCGGCTATCCATTCCCACCCCGCGACTTCTTCATACTGGCAGCTCGAATTGCGGCACGCCGACCGGTGAGGTGTGCGGCCGAACGAGGAATGCGTCTTGACCGAGCGTGTCCTCAGAGCCGGCGGTGTGCCTGGCTCCGTCTTGGACCGGGCTACGAGCGAAGGCGGTAGAGACTCAGGGTGGAAGGAGCGGCGATCGGCCAAGACTGCGCAGCTACGACCTGACCGCCGACAGCCACCTTGCTCAGATGCTCGCTGGGCAGCGACATGGCTTCGATCTCATCGAGATTGCCAGCCTTCATCTCGCGCGCAATGTTCTGCGCCACGCACTGAACAACGCTGTGCGCGCGATTTGATCCGCGTTCGCCAGCCGGGAAATCGAGAGCCTCCACGACGTCCGGGTATCTCTTGTAGAGCGCCGTGGCGATCTGAAACGCAGTGAGAAACGGGCGGCCCTGGTGATCGCCCCCAGCCACGCGCACATCCCCAAGAATCGTCAAGATCTTGGCGACCAAGTCATGCTCCACCCAGCTATTCACGTGCCACTCCAAACCCAGTACGCGCCCCCGCTTTGGCGCCAAATGGCACCACCAGGTGCACGGCGCAGGCGCCAGCGTCAACGGCAACCATCGTGTGCGGGGAGAGGGGCGGGCGGCTCATTGAGCCGCCCGCCCCCGCCTCGCCTGCCCCGCTCCGATTGCGCCGGAGCGCGGGATCAGACGACGCTCAGTTGACCTTGAACGACTTCCACAAGGTCGCTGCCGAGCCGAAGAGTGTGGTCTTCGCGACCGACGTCTTCACACGGTAGCTGCCCGTCTTCGTCGGCTTGTAGGTGTAGCTGTAGGCGCCGCTGGTAGCGTTGATGGTGCGCGCCGCCGTCTTCACGTTGACCCACTTCTTGCCGACCTTGCGCTGGATCGTGACCGTCGCCGTGCCACTGCGCGCCGGCTTCACGGCGCCCTTGACGGTCATCTTCTTGCCGAGTTTCAGTGCCCCGGCCTTGAGGCCGGTGAGCTTGATGGTTACGCTGCTCTTCTGCAGCGCACTCGTGAACGTCACGGCGAGCGTGTGATTCGCGGTGACGTTATCAAAGGTGTAGTAGTCGCCGAAGATCGCCTGCACTGCAGCACCATCGGCGAGCAGTGTGCCGATCTTGTAGCCGGCGTCCGGCACGATCAAGCAGGTGACTGTGCCCCCGGAAGTCACGGTCCAGGGCCCGACCGGGGAGATCTTGCCATGAGCGCCCGCGGTAGCCGTGATCGTGAAGCTCGGGTTGGCGGCAAACGTGGCCGAGATAGTTTCGTTGGCAGTGACGTTCGTGAACGTGTACGAGCTGACAGCGCCGACAGACGTGCCGTTGACCTTCACGTCGGCGATGGAGTAGCCGGCGTTGGCGGTGATGGTGAACGTGACGCTGCCGCCTGACGCCACGCTCTGCGCGGTCGTGGGCGTGATCGATCCGTTCGCACCGGCGGTCGGTGTGACCGTGAAGTTGCCCGTCCCACCTGTCGACGTAACGTCGGTTTCGCTGATGGGACCTGGGGAGCCGGACACGGAGAAGACCTTGAACGTGTCCCCCGCGGTACCAGTAAACGTGCCACCCGAGGTCGTATCGCCGGCGATCCGGGTGGCGCCGTCGAAGGCCGCCCAAGCGGATCCGACCTGTGTGACGCTATACGTCGCAGTGGTACCGTTGTTGCTTACGAGCGTGACGACGGGGGCCGCGAGGCCGGATCCAGAGTGACACGCGCTGCATATTTGGGTTTCGTCCGGCGTTGCATAGGCACTCGTAGCCAGTACGGTGAAAAGGGCAGCGACGGCTAGCAACGCCACCGCGAAACTTGCCGATCTCCTCATGTGCCAGGACTCCTTTTTCATGGGTGCAGAACCTCCGTCGACTCGCTCACGATTCCAGAGACTCATTTGACTGCCGGCACATTCTTCGCGGCGTTCATGCCGCAAAGGCGAGCGGCGGTCACGTAGTGGGCCAACGTGTTGTGACCCCGGCGATAGCCGACGATATCGCCGGACTCGCCCGCGACGTACAGATGGGGGATCGTCGTCAACTGGTCGATCGACTGCGGCGCGGCATCGCCCTGCTCGGCCTCGATCACCTGCATCTTGGTGTTGACGCGGAGCCCATTGCGCTGCGTGTGCCGGATCAAGCTCAGCTTCGCACCGTAGAACGGCCCTGTGAGGATCTTGCCCTTTGGCGACGGCTTGCCGAAGTCGGCATCCGTGCCGGAGTCGACGAAGCCATTGTAGCGAGTGATGGTGGCCTGCAGATTGGCCGCGTTCACGCCCATCTTGGCCGCCAGGCCCGCGATCGTGTCGTCGATGGCGAGGCAGGTCGGATCGAGCTGAATCCCACTCTTGGGATCGGGGTTCTGCATCGTGCTAATGGGCCACCCCAGAGTGGCAGCGGTGGTCGAGTCCGCGATCATCCACACGTTGCGCGGCTGCGGCAGTGCCAGGTAGGACGTGGTCCACGTCATCTCGGGGTTCTCGGAGTAGGAGCCTCGTCCCGCAGGGATCGCGTCGAAGCGCGTGGACTCGTTGACGTAACGTTGGCCGTTGTTCGCCACACAGATGGTGCTCTGGAACGTGGCGGCACTCTGGGTCAGACCCTTGCCGGCGGCATAGTTCGTGTTCGTCGTCCAGTCGATCGGGTCGTGTCCCCAGCCCCAGTACGAGCGGCCACCGAAGAAGGTATAGAGGTAGGAAGTGAACGACATATCGGCAAGTCCAGCCCCGATGTCGGCACACGCCCTTTGACCATCGCCGGCGCTGTCGATGTAGAGCGTCCCGTCGATCGGCGTCCCGCCATCTCCGTAGCAGTCAGGCCCGACTGTCCGCGGGTCCCACTGCTGCATCATGGTCTGGTTGTCGGTCCACGTACCGGCGGCGACAACGACACCCTTGCGGGCTCTGATGTTCATGAGCCCCTTAGGCCCACGCGCCTGAATGCCGACCACGACGCCGTTCCTGTCCCGGTACAGCTTCAGCATCCGCGTGTTCAGAAGGATGGGCGTGCCCTGCTTCTGCACCTTCTTCCACATGACCCAGCTGAAGGAGATACCGGTGTTCGGCGTGCCCGACCCGCCGGGATAGACACCCGGGTTCTGCAGGGCGGTAATGCCACGCCAGATCGGCGGACGCAAGACACCTGCGGACAGCGGCGCATACTTGATGCCGAGATCCTGGAACCACTTGACTGTGTCCGCACCATTGGCCACCAGCGTGCGCACGATCTCCGGCTGTGCACGGTACTGGCTGGTGTACATCTCGTCCTCGAACCACTGCTCGTCGTTGTCAACGACGCCGGCAGCCTGCTGCACGACGTTGTTGCCACCCATCGTGAAGCTGCCACCAGCGGTCATGTACAGCCCGCCGACGTGGTCAGCCTTCTCGACGATGAGCGCGCTGGCGCCGAGGTTCTTGGCCTCAATCGCGGCGGCGAGCCCGCAACCGGTGCCGACCACGACCACGTCGACGGTCCGCTGCCACTTGCTGGGCAGCTTTGACGACTGTGCCGACTCGGCCAGCGCGGCAGGCACTCCGAGGAAGCCTCGCGAGCCTACGCCAACAACCGCTGCTCCCACGGCAGCCCCAGCGAGGAACTTCCGCCGGGTAAAGCCCTTCTTCACGCCATCGTCGTCAGCGACTTCCATCTGACGTTCGTCCTTCTCGTCAATGTCATCCATCGAACACGACTCCCCTCATCCATTGGTCTGACAGCTGCAGACGCGCCACGAACGAATAACCTCCTCGAACGGACTTGCCTAGTCGATCGACCTTGGCATCCTCTCCCTCCACGGAGACATCCCGGACTCACATGTGAGTGTGCACTCTATCACAACCACCCCCACAGCCGCACACAAGAAGACATCTGAATTCACGATTCTTCACATCGGACACCGCGCGCTGGGGCGTCCGCAGGCCTAGCGTCGTGGGTACGCCTCTTTCGCTGCAGTCCTGTCGCGGCCACCTACCGACTGCCAAGACCGGCCGTCAGGCGGGGTCGTTCGCCGCGCTAACCGCTTCGGTGGCGTGCTGTAGGGCGGCGGCGGCGGCGAGGGCGCTCTTCGCCGCGCAGCCGGCGTAGTTGGCGCAGGAGAGCAGGGTGCCGTCGACGAGGCGCACGCTGCCGGCCGCGACGAGCTCGGCGACGGCCAGCTGCACGCGCGTGATCTGCGGTGTCAGGCGACGCAGGCGGCGGTTGAACTGCGACTGCCCGGGCGGGAGCTTCTAGTATCGCTCGCCGCGGTAGCCGGCTTCGGTGGCGCGCTGGAACCAGCGCTCAGCTTCGTCGAGCTCACCCAACTGCTCCAGTAGCAGGCCGAGGTCGAACATCGCATCTGCTTCGCCTGCCTCGGCGGCCTGCCGATACCACTCTTTGGCCTGCTCGGGCTGGCCCTGTTCCTTCAGCAGGGCGCCGAGGTTGAACATGGCGTGGGCGTCGCCCGCCTCGGCGGCCAGGCGATACCACTCTTTGGCCTCGCCGATGTCGCCGCGCAGGTAGAGGAGCGCGCCCAGGTTGAACATCGCGCGCACGTCGCCTGCCTCGGCGGCCAGGCGATACCAGTGGTCGGCGCCTTCGATGTCGCCACGCAGGTAGAGGAGCGCGCCCAGGTTGAACATCGCGCGCACGTCGCCTGCCTCGGCGGCCAGGCGATACCAGTGGTCGGCCTCGTCGAGCTCACCCTGCTCCTTGAGCAGCTGGCCGAGGTCGCACCGCGCCTCGGTATCGCCTGCCTCGGCCGCCTGCCGATACCAGCGCTCAGCGCCCGTGGTGTCGCCCTGCTCTCTGAGCAGCCGGCCGAGGTCGCGCATCGCCTGGGTATCGCCCGCCTCGGCCGCCTCCCCAAGCCTTTCTGCTTCGTCGGTCATGTGGTGCTGCTCCCTTTTTCGTAGGCACCATTGGTGCTGTCGTGTGCCGGCCGCCGTCATCCTGGTCCGGTGAGTCAATGTACGCTTGAGACTAACGTCGGGCAACCGGTCCTGGACGACCCTGTGCTCGCGGCCGGACGGAAGCGACGACCTCGAGCAGAGATCAGCCGAGCGCGGGCATGCCGCCCCAACCCACAGGCCCGCGGGCCCACTCGCGCGGAGCCCCGGGAACTCGTTGTCACGGTCCACGAGGGCTTGCCACGCTTTCCGGGAAGGCCATGCGTCGGCCTCGAAGCGAGCCTGGCTCGCTGCGCGCCGGGTCCTCCGGCGGAAGAACGCAGCTCCCGCTATGCCACGCATGCCAGGCTGACCGCGAGCGCTCCTGGGTTGACGGTCTCCTCCGCATCAACCACGATGGCGGTCAGGTCTTCCGGACTGACTGCTATGCAACGGAGGTAAGAGGATGTTCAGCGGCGCGCTTCAACCCATGCACGTGCTAATCGTGGTCGTCATCGTGCTGCTACTCTTCGGCGCCAAGCGGCTGCCCGAGCTGGGCCGCTCGATGGGAACTGGCATTCGCGAGTTCAAGAAGGGTGTCTCCGAATTACACGCAGACGTATCCGACGAGCAGCCGGGAGGCGCCGCTGCCGGGCCAACTGCCCCCGTCAAGGTAGAGAGCGTTGCCTCTCAGAGCGAGGCTGAGTAGGAAGGCGACCCCGCGCCGCCGCTTCAGGGGTAAGACGAATCACGCCACAACGGCGTGCCTGAGATCGCTCCCACGATCTGCGCCTGCGCCGCGAGATGAAGACCTGGGAGGCCGCCTCAGATCCCGGCGGGGGATCGTCGTGCAGCACCGTGGCGCGTTCTGCGGCGCTCTTCGGCGAGCTCGGTGCACACATAGCGGCGTAGGCTGGCGACGCTTGATCGCCGACACGTGGCACACCCCCTCGAGAAGCGGGTGCGGGATGCCCGAGGTGAACTGCTCCTCCGAGTGAGAGGGCCCCGGCTGGGGCGGTACCGCTAGCAGCGGGCGCGCCGCTGAACGGGCTGCTGCCTAGCGTAGCGGTCGGGCCTGCTCAAGGGGCAGGCGAGGCGAACGCGCAGCTCTCGTACGGCGACATGCCCGAGATCAGCTCCTCCAGGCAAGCGTGCACCTCGTCGAGCTCGTCGTGCTCGCGCCGCAGTGCGACGCGCTCATCGCGCAGCTCCAGGGCCAGGTAGCTGTCGATGTCGATCAGTGCCGCGATCTCGTCGGCGGGGAACTCCGCGAGCCAGATCTCATGGAAGATGCGACCATCCCCGGTTGAGGCCAAGTTTCGAGAGACGTACAGGGAGGGCGTCCTGAGATAGGCGAGCGTCGCCCTGCGGCTGATAAGGCCGTCCGGCAGGTGAGGGTACCGACGCCCGAGGGCCAGGTTGATCTCGTCGAGCCTCGCGATGGTCACGTTGTCTCGCTTCCTTTCCAAGAGCCAGTTGTGCCTCTTAGGGTGCACAGACCCGGCATCGCATCTGAGATTTCTATTACAGTGTTCCCCATGTGCCGGCCCGAGCGAGCACGGGAGCGCCGCCCGGAATCGCGGCGACGTGGTCGTCCGGGTCGATCGACGCGGCGGGCTGATCCACGAGTAACAGCGGACTGCGGCGTGCATCGCGGATAGGCGCATCCTCACCGTAATCGGCAACTTAGGGAACAATCAGAGATGCGGCGCTCGCAGGCAGGGGCGCCTGGTGGCGATGGAGGCTGAGGAGGCATCTCATGAGCCTGTTAGTTGCGGTCTTCAATCAGAGGTCGGAACGGTCGGGCAAGACCGTCAGCTATGAAGACGCCCAGCGCCAGTTCATCCTCCAAGACCACGGGCCCATCACCGCCCAGGCCCTTTTGGGCTACGACGCGCAGGGCCAGCTCGACTGGGCAGACGAGGGTCTGCGCGAGTGGGCCCAGAAGGCGGCACAGGCCGCGGCAGCGCCGGCACGCGGAGCTACCGAACGGCCGTCGCCGACGGTCGAGGCGGCCGCTGCGCCGTCTCAGGCCATGGCCGGCGCGGAGCCAAAGCGGCAGGCAGGTCGCGGAGTACAAGGTGCTGCGCTTACGGAGTCCTTCGACTCCGGCCCGGTGCCAGCCGCCGAGGACTCCAGGCCAGGCGCTGAGAGGTCGCGGACCACGAGCGCTTCGAACCCGGGCATCGGGGTAGCCGGGTTCATCTGCTCGCTGGTCGGTTTTGGCGTCCCCCTCCTCGGTGTTCTTGGGCTCATCCTCTCGATCGCCGGCCGGCGAGAGGCCGAGCGACTCGGCATGGCGAAGGGGCTCTCCGCCACCGGCATCGTCATCGGCGTCATCAGCACGCTGTTCGGCCTTCTGGTTCTGGTCGCGCTTCTTGGCTAGCGCCGGCCTCACGCACTGAAGGTGAGGCTCCCGGCGCAACAGCAACGCCATCCGCGCTGGCCTGCCGAACCCGACCGCGTGGGCTACGGCGGCTGCACGCGCGCAGTGCGGACCGCTACTTGAGTTCGCTGCGGCACTACTCGCGGCAGACATCACGGCAGGTGGCCGACGCCAGGGTGCCGCGCGCTCCGATGAGGACGACCACGACCGTGAGGACGATCGCCGAGACCGTAAGGCTGACGGTTGTGAGCCTGAATCTCACTTAGTCGAAGGTCCGAGGACGATCGGACGGATCTTGGCGACCGTATTCCTGCACGCTACTTGTGACCTGTCGCCGCGCGGCCGGGAACAATGGCATCATGACTCTCTGGAAGCTCCCTCCACCCGCCAAGGTCTATGAAGCGTTCAGCGCCATCGGCGACGACCGCGTCCGGCTAGAGGAGCCGGGACGCGCCACGGTGCGGTCCTCAGGCGGCGAGAAGGCCTACACGGTCGAGTGGACGGACGATTTGGCGGCCGTCACGTCGAACGACAACGCCTCGTACTGGCAGGGCTACCTTGGCTACCCGATCGTGGCTGTCCTCATCGCGGCGGGCAAGGTGCGGGTGGACGAGACCGCGCCCAGAGTGCTCGCGGGGATCGACTGGCATGCCCTAAACGAGCGCTTCAAGCGCGACTACGATGCCGCGGTCGGCCATGTGCTCGACGGACTCGCTCAGCGCGGAGAGGATCCCGAGCGCGTCAGGCGCGAGGTCGACAGCGTGATGGGCCAGCTCGCCGAGCTCAAGCTGGAGCGTGCGGGCCGAGGCAGGCGGCCGCCTTCCCCAAGCTGAGGCTCACGCGCCATGGTGACGGTCGCGGGCTGAGTAGTCGCAGGCAGCGCTCCGCGCGGTGTATGCTAGAAACGTCAGATCGATGCGGCTTCCCCTTGACCGGCCTTCCACTCCGACGTGTTGGCTAGCGGCTGGGCCGCGCCCACAAGGAGCAAGCCATGACTGATGTCGCCGTTGCGACCGCAGCAGAGCCCGCAGCGACCGTCGACCCCTACAAGGGCAAGTGGTCGACGCTATCCAATACCACCCTCGGCATGCTGATGGCCTCGATCGACGCCTCCATCGTGCTCATCGCCCTGCCCGACATCTTCCGCGGCATCCACCTCAACCCGCTCCTGCCGGGCAACACCAGCTACTTCTTGTGGATGATGATGGGCTACATGCTGGTAACAGCGGTGCTGGTGGTGAGCTTCGGCCGCCTCGGCGATATCTTCGGTCGGGTGCGCATGTACAACATGGGCTTCGCCCTCTTCACCGTCTTCTCGATCATGCTCTCGGTGACCTGGATGCACGGGCGTGACGCCGTCCTGTTCATGATCGTCATGCGCATCTTCCAGGGCGTCGGCGGGGCCCTCATCATGGCCAATTCGATGGCCATCCTGACCGACGCCTTCCCCCCCAAGCAGCGTGGCCTGGCCCTCGGGACCAACATGATGGCGGCCATCGCAGGCTCGTTCATCGGCCTTGTGCTGGGCGGCATCCTGGGGCCCATCGACTGGCGCCTCGTGTTCCTGGTCTCGGTGCCGGTGGGCATCGTCGGCACCATCTGGGGCGTGATCAACCTCAAAGAGAAGGGCGTACGCACCCCGGCCAGGATCGACTGGCTGGGCAACGCCACCTTCGCTCTCGGCCTGGTGGCGCTGCTCACCGGCATCGTCTACGGCATCGAGCCCTACGGTCGCCACACCATGGGCTGGAGCAGCCCCTGGGTCCTGGCGGCCCTGATCGGCGGCGTGCTGATGCTCTGCCTGTTCGTGTGGATCGAGACCAGAGTTGCCTCGCCGATGTTCCACATCCCGCTGTTTCGCATCCGTTCGTTCGCGGCCGGCAACGTGGCCAGCCTCATGGCCGCCCTCGGGCGCGGCGGGCTCATGTTCGTGCTCATCATCTGGCTGCAGGGCATCTGGCTGCCCGAGCACGGCTACAGCTTCGCTCGGACCCCGCTCTGGGCCGGCATCTTCATGCTGCCCCTGACCGGTGGGTTCCTCCTCGCCGGGCCGCTGTCGGGCTACCTCTCGGACCACTTCGGAGCGCGGCCCTTCGCCACCGGCGGGATGCTGGCGGCGGCCGCGAGCTTCGCGCTCCTGGAGCTCCTGCCAATCGACTTCTCCTACGTCTGGTTCGGGCTCCTGCTGCTGGCCAACGGCTTGGCCATGGGCCTGTTCGCCTCGCCCAACCGGGCCGCCGTCATGAACTCGCTGCCCCCCGACCAGCGCGGCGCCGGCTCGGGCATGGGCGCCACCACCATGAACGCCGCCATGGTGCTCTCCATCGGCATCTTCTTCACGCTGATCATCGTCGGCCTTGCCGCCTCGCTGCCGGGCGCCCTCTACCAGGGCCTCACCGCCCACGGGGTGCCCGCTGCCGCCGCCCAGAGGGTGGCCGACCTGCCGCCCACCGCCTCGGTCTTCGCCGCCTTCCTTGGCTACAACCCCGTGCAGAACCTGCTCGGACCGAGCGGCGTGCTCGCCCACATGCCCCCTGCTCAGGCCGCCTTCCTGACCGGCCGCTCGTTCTTCCCGAGCCTCATCGCGGGGCCATTCAGCCACGGCCTGCACGAGGCCCTCGACTTCGCCATCGCCGCTTGCCTGCTGGCGGCCGGCGCTTCCGCCCTGATGGGCAAGCAGTACTTTCACGAGGCCCCGACCGAGACCACGCCCGCCGACACCGGGCCGGTGTTGCCTCGTCTTGATGCCGGCAATCTCTTTGACGATGGTCTGTAGAGACCGTGCCTGCGCGGCGCACGACGCCATCGCCGTCGCGCTGGCCCGCTCGGCTCCTGTGGAGTGCACAAACTCGATCACGCCGCCAGTACAGGGCCGCGGCGGCGACCTGCAGATCCAGTTCCCGGCGTCTGACTGACACGCAGATGGGAAGACGCACCAGAGAGGGGGCCGGCGGAGCGTTTGCTCCGCCGGCCCCCTCTCGCGTGCCGCCCGGCTGACCGTCGCGACGGCGTCTGCGATTGGCCGCTTACCGGCTCCTGTAGTGGTTGGGCGGCGACGCTCATCGCGAGGCTGGTGTTCGCTGGAAAGTAGGTCGCGTCGTCAGCCTCACACGGCGGGTCTGCCGCGAGTCACCCGAGCACAAGGGTCACGGCACGCTCTCGTAGACGCCCGCCGCCGCCAGCCTGCCGGCCTCGACCGTCACCGTCGTCGGCGTCATCCCGACACCGCTGGAGTCGCCCAGCCTGAAGGTGTAGTCGCCTGGCGCCAGCTTGAGAGAGAAGAAGCCGGCCCAATCGGAGCGCACCTTCGTCAGTGGTGGACTGCTGGCAGGCGCAGCGCCGCCCTGCCAGACCACGACTTGGACATGCGTGAGCGGCCTGGGGCCGCCGGGGAAGGGGCCGCCCTCCATTAAGGCGTGACCCCAGACGCCTTCACCGGCGGACGGCGGCGGGACGTAGGAGTGGAGCTGCCCGAGGGGCGCCAGGTGGAGGCCGCGGGCACGGGTGAAGCCGTGCGCCAGATAGATGTGACCGTCGACCTCCAGGACCAGGTAGAGCCGGCTCGCTTTGGTGCCCGGCGCGTCGGGCGGCCTGAAGTGACCGCGCAGCACGACCACGAAGACCCTGCCCGAGCCGAAGAGGGAGAGGTAGCTCGTGGCACCGCCCGCGAGGCTGGCGGCGCGCGCCGGAGTCGTCAGAGTCCAGCGGAGGGCGCCGGGCTGAGGGTCGCCGGCAGCGAGCGCTTGCCAGAGGGCCTCGCGCTGCACCCAGGCGGGCGGTCGCACGACGACAGGGGCCGCGGCACGGGGCTCGGAGGCGGCGCTTGCGGAGCCGCCGGCAGCGAGTGCCAGCAGGGCGAGTAGCGCAATCACAAGCAGAGCGCGGCGCATGAGGCTCACCTCCGTCTAGACCACCGTTCGCTCACGGTGAGACGCACGGGTCGGGCGGAGAGTTCGTCTACAGAGACCGTCTAGCGCCTGCCTTCCCGGCCCCAAAGCCTGCGGTCGCCGCGGCGGGGGCGAAGCCTCCCGTGGTCGTCTTCAGGATGTCGCCGCCTTCACCGGCCGCCCAGCCCAGCGTCGGGTTTACGAAGCTCAGGGCGTCGAGAGGCTCAGAGTCGAGATCGTTGGGTATCAGCTGCTTGGTCCACGTGGCGCCGCCATCGCTTGTGTGGATGATGTAGGCGGCACGGCCGAACTCGCCGCCACCAACCGCCCAGCCGTGCGTGGCGTCGGCGAAGACCACGTCGCTGAGACTCGGCTGGCCGTACCGCGGCCAGAGCTTCTGGGCGACCCTTGTCCAGGTCTGTCCGCCGTTCGTGGTGCGCCAGATCTCGGCGTTGTCATCGTCGTAGCCCACGGCGACGGCGTGCTCGGCGTCGGTGCAGGCGACGCTGGTCAGCGTGGCGTCGTCCTCCATGCTCACATAGGGTGGCGAGAAGTCGAGCTGCTTGGTCCAAGTGGCGCCAGCGTCGGAGGTGTGCATGATCACGGTGCTGTTGAAGGTGGAGTCCGACCCCTGGGTCTCACCGACCGCCCAGCCGTCCTGCGCATCGGTGAAGGTGACGGCGCTGAAGGCGACCCCCGCGTTCATCGTGTTGAGGTCGAAGGGCGAGGCGTACTGCGTCGTCCAGTGCTGACCGCCGTCGGTGGTGTGCAGGATGACGCCGCTGCTGTAGTCGTCGTAGGGGGTGAAGGTCTGGCCGGTGGCCCAGCCCGTTTGGGCGTCGGTGAAGGTCACGCCGGTGAGGTCATAGCTTGTGCCTGAGCTCTGGGATGCCCAGGTGGCGCCGCCGTCGGAGGTGTGGATGATGGTGCCTTGGTCGCCGACGGCCCAACCGTTCGACCGGTCGACGAAATGGACGGCGCTCAGACCCGCGCTGGTGTTCGAGGTCTGGGCGGTCCATGTGAGGCCCCCGTCTGTGGTTGCCAGGACCTCGCCGCCGCCGCCCACGGCCCAACCGTGCAGGGCATCGCTGAACTGCAGGGCGGTGAGGGTGCCGAAGTAGTCGCCCGCCGCGCGCGTGCTGGGCTGCCAGCTGGTGCCGCCGTCGGTGGTATGGCTCAGGCGCCCGCTGTAGCCGGTATACGAGGAGTCTGAAGAGGCACCCGTGACGGCCACGAGGGGCGTGAGCGCTTCGACCCAGCTGGCCGGAGGGGCCGTGCCCTCGGGCGCCCAGTGGACGCCACCGTCGGCGGTGTGGTAGACCGTGCCGTCGACGGCCGCCCAGCCGTGGTCGCGATCGGCGAAGGAGAGGCCGCTCACCGGCCCGGAGAGCTGGACGGTCCAGTGCAGACCGCCGTCGCTGGTGTGGGCGATCTGGCCACCGTCTTGGTCGATGTCGCCGACCCAGCCGTTGCGTGCGCCCTTGAAGACGACGAGGCCCGGAGAGGAGACCTGGGCCAGGTGGACATGCTGCCAGCTGCGGCCGCCATCGACAGTACGGAGCAGCGCGTGGCTGCCGAAGCCGTCGGCGATCCAGGCGCGCCTGGCACTGAGCGCCGCCACGCCTTCCGGCCGGTCGCGGCTGCCCAGCTTCTGGGCGCTCCAGGTCAGGCCGCCGTTGGTGGTGTGCAGGATGCGGTGCCCGATGGTCGCCCAGCCGACCTTCGTCGTGGCGAAGCCGATGGCTTTGATGGCGCCCCGCCACTGCAGGCGCACGCGCGTCCACCTCTGGCCGCCGTTCGTGGTGCGATAGAGGATGCCCGTGCCCTTGGCGCCGGCCGGCGCGCCGGCCGCCCAGCCACACCTGGTTCCGACGAAGGTGATCGCGCTGAAGTCGACGTTGTGCCGAGCCTGCACGGTCAGCGTGCGGCCTCCGTTAGTCGTGTGGAAGATGGTGCTGCCGCTGATGAGCCAGCCGTGTGTCGCATCGAGGAAGTAACCGCTGGCGTAGCCGTTGCCCTGAGGCAGCGGGTTCTGCCACTGCCAGGCACCGTTGCCGGTGCCGATCAGGGCGAGGGCCGCCGCGGGCAGGACGAGCAACGCCAGCACGGCGCCGCACAGCGCCAGGGCGAAAGGCGGTAAGGAACGTGCCGAGCCTGTCATCTCAAAGTCCTTTCGCACCATGGCATCCGGCCGGACATAGACACACTAACGCTGACACCGGTTAGACGGAAGTTTGGCCGCAAAGTATCGGCCGACAACGGCCTGGGAGAGGCTTCTGGGGCTCCATCACTAAGCAGGCTAGCGCACGTGCAGCGTGTTGACCGCCGTCTTGCGCCCGCGCTTGCCGCCCGCAGCAATCGCCGAGACGTAGAACTTGTCCGGCGCTACGGGCGTGGGCGTCTCGGTATCGCCCCAGATCACATCATGGATGTGGACCTGCTGACCCTCGGCCAAGGTGATGATCTGGGCCTCCTCGGGGAGACAGGTGCTGTCGTAGTAGCGGCGTGCATGCGCGGCGGGGCGGCGGGGCCGATGCCGCCGGCGTGCGCACCCGGTGCGACGAAGCCCCCGAGAAGAGCGCCGGGCGCCGCACGCGAGAGTGAGTTGACCCGGACGAAGGCATACCAGCTGGGCTTGCGGCGCCCCGAGACCTCTACGAGGCCCATGTAGCTGCCGTGCTGAGCGCCTCGCGGGGGCAGATCCTGCACCTCGAACCAGAGCAGCGCCTTCACCTGGGGGTACTTCTTGGCCACGAACGCATAGGCCTGGGTGAGGTAACGCGCCTGGTCGGCTGCCGAGACGACCCGGCCGAATACCGACTGGGGGTGCGTATCGTAGCCGTACTCCGTGAGGTAGAAGGGCTTGCCCGGGAACAGCTTGATGAGCACATTGAGGTTCCCCAGCGTGACGATGCCCGAGGGATGCTTCGCCGGGGGGGCGCTCGGCGCGGGCTGCGGCGCGGCCGGCAGCGTGTAGGGATGGTGTGAGTAGGCGTCGCAGTACTTGGCCGCCCCGTGCTGGCTCAAGTAGGTCGCGAAGGCCAGGGGCGACGTGCTGTCGGCGTCGTTGTAGCCGCGCGGGCAGGTGGCCCCGGCGATCACCACGGCGTTGCTCGCGCCACGCTTGGCGCCGTCGTGGAAGGCCTTCAGCATCTGCAAGTAGACCTGCTCGGCGTAGTGGGCATTGCCGGAGCGGGTCTGGGGACACAGAGAGAGGCTCAGATTGGGCTCGTTCCAGCATTCAAAGTGGTTCACGGAGCCGGCGAAGTGCGAGGCCAGAAAGGCGCCCAGGTCGTCGAACTGGGTGCGCACCGTGGAGTTGGCGATGTTCATCGCATAGTTGGACTGATAGCCCTTCGAGTTCCAGAGCGCCGAGTTGCTGGCCCACCGCGGAACGCTGACGAGCGTGAAGATGACGTTGATCTTGTTGGCGCGCAGCTGCGCCACGATGTCGTCGAGCTGGGCAACGTAGGCGTCGTTGTAGCCATCGGCGTTGGTGTCGTCCGCAGTGGGGCCGTACGGCGGCGCCGTAGGCTGCAGCTTGGACCAGTACACCATGACCCGCGTCCACGTCGCCCCGAGCCCCGCAGGGCCCATCTCGCTGGCCATGGCCGGCACCTGAGCAAGATTCACGTCGGCCATGGTCTCCAGGCGCCAGTCGGTGACACCCTTGCCCAGGGCGGCGGCCTGCGCAGCGCCAACGGCCAGCGAACCAGCCACGAGCACCAGGACGAGCAGAGCAAGACACAGCGAGCGGCGGCGCATGGCGGTCTCCTTCTCTTGACGGCCTCAGGGATCGTCGCGGCACCCATCCGCGCCGCTTCCCGGTCATTGTATCTGTTGTCAGAGACAGACGACGGCGTCTGCAAGGCCGGCCGTCCCGCAATCGCACGAACGGCTTGAGGCCGGCGCCGTCGGGGCAAACCGCGCCGCAGAGGCTGACGCCAGCCACTGCAAGGTAGCACAGACCATCCGGAGGCATGGAATGAGCCCGAACCACGAAAATGGCCGCAATGAGCGCCTGCGCGAGCTCGCCGATTCGCTGGAGGGCCGGCTCGTCAGGCCCACAGATGCCGACTATGACGAGGTGCGCGCGCTCTTTAATGGCATGATCGATCGCCACCCGGGGGCGATCGCACGCTGCGCCTCGGTCGACGATGTGCGACGCAGCGTGACCTTCGCCCGCGAGCAGCGGCTGCCGCTCTCTATCCGCGGCGGAGGCCACAACGTCGCTGGCAATGCGCTCTGCGACGGTGGCCTGGTCATCGACATGTCGGAGAGGCGTCGAGTCGCTGTTAGCGCCAAGGAAGGCCTGGCACATGCCGAAGCGGGGGCAAGGTGGGCCGATTTCGACGCGGCCACCCAGGCCGAAGGGTTGGCCACCACGGGGGGCCTCGTCTCCACGACAGGCATCGCCGGCTTCACCCTCGGGGGCGGCGTCGGTTGGCTGGTGCGCAAGCACGGCTTGGCCTGCGACAACCTCGTGGCCGCCGACCTCGTGACGGCAGACGGCGAGGTATTACACGCCAGCGAGAGCGAGCATCCCGACCTGCTCTGGGGACTGCGGGGCGGCGGCGGCAACTTCGGCGTCGTGACCTCGTTCGAGTATCGGCTTCACCCGCTCGATCAGGTCTTCGGCGGGCTCGTAGCCCACCCCCTCGAGAAGGCCCCGGAGGTACTGAGATTCGTGCGCGACTTCGTTGCCGACGCGCCCGACGAGCTCACCGTCCTGGCGGCCATGCTCACGGCGCCCGACGGCATCCCGGTGATCGGCGTGGCGGCCTGCTATGCGGGCGACCTGGCCGCCGGGGAGCGCCTGATCGCGCCGCTACGCAGCTTCGGTCCACCAGCGATGGACCTGATGGCGCCCATGCCATACACAGAGCTGCAGACGCATTTCGACGACTCGGCTCCCGCCGGCATGCAGAACTACTGGAAGTCGGACTTCCTGGGGTCGCTCAGCGACGAGGCTATCGAAACCCTGGCAGCCCACGCGGTGCGGCGCCCCTCACCCATGATGCAGGTGCACATCCATCTCCTGGGCGGCGCCATGGCGCGGGTATCCGAGGAGGCGACGGCGTTCGCCCACCGCGACGCGCCGTTTCTCTACAACATCATCGGCATGTGGTCGGATCGCGCCGACTCCGAGCGCAACACGCAGTGGGTGCGGGAACTCTGGGAGGAGATGCGCCCCCTGGGCAGCGGCGCCTACATCAACTTCCTGGCTGACGAGGACCCCGCGCGCGTGCGCTCAGCGTACGGGGGCAACTACGAACGGCTCGTCGCAGTGAAAGACAAGTACGACCCTGCCAACCTCTTCCACTTCAACCAGAACATCCCGCCGTCGGCACCAGGGACGGCCTGAGAGGGGGCTGGGAGCAACCTCAGCGCGCGAGCCGCCAACCCGGGGTCATGCCGTCAACGTCGAACGTGGCGTAGCGCCGGCCGTCTTGGCGGCTCAGCACGTAGCGCGACACGTTGAGCACGGGGATGCCTTCGGCAGTGGTTCCTGCGGGCGAGCCGTAGTGAGCGTGGCCGTGGACGACCGCATCGGCTCGAGGGCGCGCTCGAGCCTAGCCACCTCGTCGAGGCCGACCTGCACGAAGCTCTTCAGGGCGGCTTCGCCGAAGGCGGCGAGGCGATGGCGGAAACTCGCCGGCGATGGGCGTGCGCATGACGGCTCCTTCTCGTCGTGGCGAGCACGACATGGCTAGCCCTGCTGCTGTGTCCCCACGGCAGCGGGCACGCCGTTGCCTGGCTGTGAGCCGATGCAGACCTCGCAGCCACACGAGGCCTGGTGGCGCCAGCCGTCGCTGGGCACGACCGCCATGGCGACCATGACGCGCTCGTCACGACGCGGCTGCCACCAGAAGTTGATGCCGTCGAAGCTGTAGGTGGGAAACTCAGCCGAGCTTCCGGGTCGCCACGCCCAGCGTTGCGTTCGTAGCACGTCGCGTAGAGTGAGCAAGGCGGAAGAGAGGTTCCTCGGTTCTGGGATCTTGCGGCCGACCGCCTCGTGCCGAACGTGCTTGGCCATGAGACTGTCGGCGATCGTTTGCAGATCAAACTTGTTCACTGAAGAGACTCCCGCTACTAGTCGCGCTATTGGTGGGCAATAGGTACCCGCCGAGCCGGCAAGATGAACGAGGGGCTTAGAGAGCCGACTGCGGCCGGGGCCGAGTGCTCGCGGCCCGATGACTCTTCAACCACTCTTGAGATCGAAGGGGTTGGCCCGCTTTTCGCGGAGGGTCGCGAGCTCTAGGGCGCCGTCTGCGCCGCCGCCGCGGAGGTGTGCCCTGACCTCTCTCAGCTCGCGCAGCGGCCCGCCGCCTTGCAGGCGGACGTGCCGGAGGCTCGAGGCGGGGCGGCTGTGCAGCCGCCCGCTGAAACGCTGGCCTTCAGTGCCGGTCGCCGAGAAGCTGGTCGCAGCGATTACCCGCTCGAAGTCGGCGGGGCGCACGTCGAGTATGCTGATCACCCAGTCGAAGGTCTCCCTTGCGCCACTCTCGCTGATCAGCACGGCGTGCTTGCAGGTAACCGGCCGACCATCGAGCTTAAGGGCGCTCAGAAGGCGAGAGAGTTCGCACATCGCGACTCCAGCACATGCGTCCCGGTGTGAATCCTCGCCATGACGTCCTCCTCGATGGTGCACCCTGCTGAGGCATGGTTCCCAACGGGAAGGGGTGGCAATCGTGGTTCGCCGTAGACTTTTGCCGACTGATACCCTGCCGGCGAGCCAAGGAGGCGGCCGCTGGGTAGCTTGCCTCAACTCGTCGAGGAGGAGGCGGTCTTGGAGAAGACCAGGGTCCTGTTCATGTGCGAGGTTCGCCTGCGGGTCTATCATGAGGTTCGCGATGCCATTGAGGTGCGCCTCCACGGCTGGCTCGACGAACTTGCCGCACGGTGAAGGCGCCTGCCCGGCCTCGAGGCGATCCTCGCCGACGCCGAGCGGCGCGGCGTGCCCCACGTCATCTGCCTCGGTGACCTCGTCGGCTATCGGCCTGAAGCGCAAGGCGCCTCGCGCCGTCACCGGCGGGCAGCCGCTTTAGCCTTCCTGCGGCTCGCCGAGGGGCCGCGGGACGGTCCACTGATAGACGTCCTTGAGCTTCCAGGGGACGAGGGCGGTGCGCGTGCCCGTAACGCCGGGCATGACGCCCACGACCTCCTCGACGAAGCGCAGCAGCTCCGCCTCGTTGCGGGCGTACACCTGGATTGAGAGGTCGCCCTGGCCGATCGAGCCCGCCACGTAGCTTACGTTGGCGAGCGCTGCGAAGCGCTCCGCCAGTTCGTGCAGGCGACCGGGGGAGACCTCGAGGAAGACGTCGGCGATGACCTTGAATCCCAGGGCCAGAGGGTTGACGATGGCGCTCACCTGGATCACCCCGCTGCGCATCAGACGCGCGATGCGGTAGCGGGCCGTGCGCGCCGAGATCTCGCCGACGGCGCGCGCCACGGTGGCGCACGGCGTGCGCCCGTCTTTCACGAGCAGCGCGATGATCTGGCGGTCGACGTCATCGAGGCGCACTGCCACGGGCTTCCCCTCTTAGCCTGCCGGCCTGGCAGGGCTTGTCTTCCCGCCCGGCCTGGTCTTAGGCGGGCTGGCTGCCCGGCTCTAGAGTTCCCAGGTCTGACGCCGCCAGCGCCTCGGTGCGCTGCGCGTAGATGGCCAGGATGCGATCGAGGCCGGTGAGCTCGAAGAGGCGCTTGATCGCGGCGTTACTGCAGACGATGACAAGCGAGCCCTCGGCCGCGGCCAAGCGCTTGACGCCGCCGATCACGACGCCGAGCACCGTCGAGTCGATGAAGCTCACCTCGCTGAGGTCCACGATGACGCGGCGGGCACCGTCGTTGATGCCACGCAGAAGAGCCTCCTTGAACTGCGGCGCGGTACAGAGATCGACCTCGCCTTGGAGCGCGACCACCGCGCAGCCCGCAGCTGGCACAATGAGCTCCACGTGGAACGGTGGCGTAGTCACGGGCGGCCTCACCTCTCCGGGTGGCGCCGCCGGCACGCCGACACCCTGCTCCTGATGCGCTTGCGCCCGCCTTGCAGAGCCCGGCGACTCGGAAGATCTTGGGGCGGCGGCATGAACCCTAGCACAGCGCAGTGGTCGGCGATGTCTCCCCAACTGACGCCAACATCTTTGACTCGGGCCGCCTGCCGGGTCGACACACGCTCACGGCGTCACGAGGTGGAGCCGAGCGTTCGTAGTATGACGCAGCGCCCCCTGGTATGGGACCGGTGTGTGCGAAGCCCAGGACGAGGCTGAGATGCAGGACCTGTTGGCGCATGATCCCGCCAGGGGCCTGCTACGCCATGAGATGCAGCCGTTGGTTCGCGCAGCCGTCGGCAGCAGGCTCACTGGCCGCTCATCCGCCGCCGGGAGCGTCGCCAGAGCATCACCGCGGCCACCAAGCCGATGGCCGTGGCGGCGATCAGGCCCGCGAGGCCGAGATCGTCGACGAGCGCGTCGAGATGGCGCACTAGAAGTGTGGCGAGCAGGGTTACCGCCGTCGCCCAGGCGACGCAGCCGAGAGCGTTGAAGGCCGCGAACCGACGCCAGCGTACCTGCGCAGTGCCGGCCGAGAGGGCGGCAAGACCGCGGACCGGAGAGAGCTGCCGCGCAATGATGAGCGTGAGGCCGGCGTGCAGACCGAAGTAGGCGTCGAGCCGCTCGAGGTGGGCTGAGCGGACATGTAGCAGCCGCAGCAGCCGCACGACCAAGGCGCGACCGCTGCGACGACCGAGGAGGTAGGCAAGATTGTCGCCGCTGATCGCCGCCAGGGCGCCGACGACGATGACCCAGCCGAGGCCGAAGACGCCGCGCTGGGCCTCATAGGCGCCGACCAGGAGGCTCACCTCGCCCGGCACGGGAAAAGCGAAGCTCTCGGCCGCGATCAGGACGAAGAGGATAATGTAGCCGTGGTGCGCGACCTCGTCCGCGACTTCACGAAGGGCGCCATGCAGGGCGGTTGTGCCGATGAGGTGCACGAGTGCGGTCGCCATCACCAGATCATTCCAAAGCGCCGGCTCGACATAACGACAGCAGTCGCTCACGCGCCCGCCGCGCGATACTGTCTCAGGTGATGAGCGACGGTGACTGCCCCTATCTCAGATGCGAGCGGACGGCGTGGCGGGAGAGCCTCGACCTCTCCAACGCGGCACCGATGAGCGTCACCCTGACGTGGTGCTGCCAGCACCCGTTCCACGGCATCCCTCTGGATCTCGGGGAGACACGCCTCACGGTGGAGCGGCACTGCGCGGCCTGCTCGCTGCCACGGCCAGAGACCGACGTTGGTCGCGACTGACGCAGCGAGGATCCGGTGCTGCGTTTGCTTAGCCCCGCCCTGCCACCGTCAGTCCATGAAGGCTCCGCCGTTGATGTTCAGTGCCTCGCCGGTGACAAAGGCGGTATCCGGTCCAAGCAGAAAGGCGATGGTCCGCGCCACGTCGTCGCCGGTCTCAATGCGCCCGAGCGGCGTGTTGTCGACGAAACCCTGGCGCACCTGCTCCGGCGTTATGCCGCGCAGCCGCCGCGCGAGATGCCCGACGACCTGCTCGAGCATCACCTCGAGGACCACCTCGTCGATCTCGAGGATCCCGCGCGCGCGATCTTCAACGTCCACGCGCCTCCCTACGGCAGCGGCCTCGACCAGGCCCCCGTGTTAGACGCAAGGCCTAAACCGGTGGTCAGCGGTGGGGCCGTGACGGTCACCGCCGTCGGCTCCAAGGCCGTGCGCGCCGTCATCGAGCGCCACCAGCCGGCGCTCGGGCTTCACGGCCATATTCACGAGTCGCGCGGTATCGCAAAGATCGGCCACACGATCTGCATCAACACAGGCAGCGCCTATGCTGACGGCGTGCTCCATGGAGCGATCATCACACTGGACCGCAAGAAGGGCGTTAGGCAGCACCTCATGGCGTCTGGATAGGGCTGGCGTCTGGATAGGGCTGGCGTCTGGATAAGGCGTCTGGATAGGGCCCGAGCACAATCCTTTGGCAGCTTCGCGCGTCCCTTCAGCTGATCTTCGAGGCGATCGGGCTGACGGGGGCCGGCGCGCCGACCTGCGGCCGGCGAGGGGGCCGCTGCCGCGCGGGTTCGTTCCTGCCGGTGCGGCCACGCTGCTTGTCCTTCTCGCGGAACACCTCTTCGGCCGACACGCCGTCGACCAGCGCCTGGAACTCCGAGGCCTCGATGGTCTCGCGCTCCATGAGGATGTGGCTGATCCGGTCGAGCATCTCACGCTTCTCGGTGAGCAGGTCGCGGGCGCGCTGGTGGGCGTCTTCGATGATGCGCCGGATCTCGTCGTCGATCTGCCGCGCCACCTCGTCGGAGTAGTCGGCCTGCTGCTGGAACTCGCGTCCCAGGAAGGGCATGGACTGGTCGTGGCCCAGCGTGCGGGGACCGAGCTCTTCGCTCATGCCGTAGCGCATGATCATCTGCTTGGCGGTGGCCGTGGCCTTCTCGAGGTCGTTGGCGGCGCCGGTCGTGATCTCGCCGAAGACGACCTCTTCGGCGGCGCGCCCGCCGAGCGTCATCGCCAGGGTGTCCATGAGCTCACCCTTGGTGGTGAGGAACTTATCCTCGGTGGGCAGCGAGATGGTGAAGCCCAGGGCCTGGCCGCGGCTGACCACGCTGATCTTGTGCACGGGATCGGTGTACTCGAGGAAGTGGCCGACCAGGGCGTGGCCCATCTCGTGGTAGGCGGTGATCGCCTTCTCCTTCTCGCTGATGATGCGGGTCTTCTTCTCGGGACCGGCGAGCACCCGCATGATGCCCTCTTCGAGCTCGTGCATGTCGATCACCTTCTTGCCGTAGCGCGCCGCCAAAAGGGCGGCCTCGTTCACCAGGTTGGCGAGGTCGGCGCCGGTGAAGCCCGGCGTTTGCGCGGCCAGCGTGTCGAGGTCGATCTCCTTGCTGATGGGCTTGCCGCGGCTGTGCACCTCGAGGATCGCCTTGCGGCCGGGGCGGTCGGGGCGGTCGACCACGATCTGGCGGTCGAAGCGCCCGGGGCGCAAGAGCGCCGGGTCCAAGATGTCGGGCCGGTTGGTGGCGGCGATCAGGATGATGTTGTCCTTCATCTCGAAGCCGTCCATCTCGACGAGCAGCTGGTTGAGGGTCTGCTCGCGCTCGTCGTGGCCACCGCCGAGGCCGGCACCGCGGTGCCGACCGACGGCGTCGATCTCGTCGACGAAGATGATGCAGGGGGCGTTCTGCTTGGCCTGCTCGAAGAGGTCGCGCACGCGTGAGGCGCCGACGCCCACGAACATCTCGACGAAGTCGGAGCCGGAGATGCTGAAGAAGGGCACGCCGGCCTCGCCGGCCACGGCCCTCGCGAGCAGCGTCTTGCCGGTACCGGGAGGGCCGAAGAGCAGCACACCCTTGGGAATGCGCGCGCCGAGCTGCTGGAACTTCTTGGGGTTCTCGAGGAACTCCTTGATCTCGTGCAGCTCCTCCACCGCCTCGTCGGCGCCGGCCACGTCCTTGAAGGTGACCTTGGGCGAGTCGACGCTGACGCGCTTGGCGCGGCTCTTGCCGAAGCTCATGACCTGGGAACCGGCGCCCTGCATGCGGCGCAGCATGAGCATCATGAAGCCGATAATGAGCACCACCGGCAGCAGCAGCATGAGCAAGCCGGTCCACGATGAGCCGCTGCTGCTCGTCGCGGCGACCGTCACCCCCGGGTGCGCAGCAAGCTGCTGAGCGAGCAGGGTGGAGTCGGGGTAGCCCGTCGTGTACGTGGGACCGCTCGTCGGCGTAACCTGGATCGTCTGACTGCTCGTATTGATGAGCACGGACTGAACCTTGCCGGCGTCGAGCTGGCTGACGAAGCTCTGGGAACCACCGGCGTAGGAATAATGGACGGTGCTTCCACTGCCGCCGCGCATTGTCTGCAAGACGGCCAGAAACACGAGAAGTACAAGTAGCGGGATGATGAGTCGCCCGAATCTGCTCACGTCGGACCTATGCCTTTGAGGTCGTGGGTCATCACTCATCCTGTATTTACCCTGTTGAGGGTTACCCACCACGGAGTTGCCCACTCGAAGTTGGAAAGCGTAGACATGATCGGGCGGTCGGTGCCGAGCGCGCCCAAGTCACGGCGCAGTGCGGGCCCAACAACGGCGCAGTGCGGCGTACAAGGGGGCGGTGTGGGCTCGCGTCATCCGGAGGCCGGGGGAACAACGCCCGACTAGACATGCTGCCGGGGGGCGCCCAGGGGGACGTGAAGGTGAGCTCGACGACCGCGCAGAACGCCTCGCGCTATTGGCCGCCTGCAGGGTGGGAGCTCGTGCCAGTAGGTGTCGCGCGCACACCCGCGGCTTTGAAGAGCTCGGGGATCGTGACCATCTGGTAACCACGCGCGTGCAGGCCAGCGATGATCAGCGGCAGAGCCTTGGGGGTTTGGCCGCGCGTGTGCATGAGGATGATGCTGCCGTCGTGCACGTGATCGAGCACGTTGGCCACGATGGTGTTGACGCCGGGCTTGGTCCAATCGAGTGAGTCGACGTCCCAGAGGATGATGCGTGAGTAGCCCATCTGCCCAGCGAGGGCCAGCAGGTGGGTGTTGAAGGCCCCATAAGGGGGCCGCAGGTAGGGCACCGTGGAGGCATGGAAGTCCTGCCACCAGATGTCGTCCGGCTGCTTGAGCTGCATGCGCACCTGTGCGTCGGTCACCGTCGTGAGATCGGGGTGGCTCCAGGAGTGGCTGCCGATCGCCATGTGGTCCTTGAGTGTGAGGCCGGCATCGCGATTGGCGTAGTCGGCTACGTATTCGCCGATCGGAAAGAAGGTGCCCTGGGCGTGCCCGGCGATGAGCTCACGCAGGATCCAGTACCAGGCGGTCTTGCCGCCACCGTCATCGAAGGTGAGGGCGACGCGCTTGCCGGCGGCCGGAAGGCTGGTGTAGACCTTGGCGGTGACGGGAGGCTGGAAACGCACCCAGCCGACCGTGGTTGTGGTGCTCACCGGGGCGCCGTTGGCACCCACCTTGACCAGGTAGAGGCCGGGGCCGGCGGGCGAACCGTTGGCCTGCGTGCAGCTCCAGCTCACGCTCCCGGTGTGCGCCCCGGCGGCGGTCTGCCCCTTGCCGGAGGCCATCAAGTCACCATAGGCGCCCAGCACCCGCCAGCTCCAGCTGCTCGGCGCCGCCCCGGCGAAGCGGAAGCTGAAGGTCACGCTCTGCCGGCTGTGCAGCAGCACAGCGTCGGCACCAACGGTGCTCACGCGCACGCGCCGCGCCGTGCCCACGGAGGATTGGCTGAGGTGCGGCGCCGGGGCGACCGCCCCGCCGCAGGCGTCGGCGAAAAGAAGCAGGCATACCACCACGGGCACTGCCGCGGTGCGACGAAGAACCCGGGTGAGGCCTCGGGCCGGCATGATCGGGGGGTGCCCTGCCACGCCGCCGAATGTATGGCGCCGCGGCGAAGAGCGCAACCCGCGACGCTGACGATCGACGGCGAGGGGCGAGGTTGGCCGGGGGGCAGATGTGCCGAACGGCTGCCCTGGCGCCGCAGGCCTCTCCACTTGCAGGCTCACTGGCCGGGCCGAAAACCTTAGACGGAAGTCTGGCCGGAAAGGATCGCCGGCGGCTGCCGGCGGGGGTCCTCGCCACCATGCGCGACTGTGTCTGCGCCCGTTACTTCACCTTCAACGCAAGCCACTTCGTGGTGACCGCCGCGTGTCGCGCGGTCTTGGCGATCACGGCCCTCATCCGGTAGGCGCCCTTCTTGGCGGGTTTGTCAGTTCCCCGCGGACCGTGGTAGCCGGTGAGTCCGTCGTGTTTGCGATCGTCTAACTGGTCTTGCGGCGGCCAAGAGCATGACCCTGGTCGCCGTGCTCTTCGCCGTCTACGGCTCGCACGAGGGATAGAGCAGCGCCCGCAGAAAGGTTGACGAGCAACGCTCTGGCCTAGCTGATCTGCTGCTGAGAGGTTTGGAGCTCGACTTGGCGTTGAAGTATGAGGGCAGTCCAGTAACCGCGCACCAGCCGAACTCCTGAGGAAGGACGGCGCAGCGTCCCGCGCAAGGGGAGGAACATGGCGAAGCCCATCCACAGACAGCTCGACAAGCTCATCGAGCCACTACTCGTCGAACCGGGGAGCACGGTGTCGCTCGCGCGCGACTTCGATCCTGGCCACCGAGCCCACTTCCTGCGGCGAGAGGATGCCGCGGAGGAGCTCCAGGCAGGCATCGAGCTGCTGACCGAGTACCAGGCAAGGCTGGCAGCCCAGGACTCTTGTGCCCTGCTGGTCGTGCTCCAGGCCATGGATGCCGCCGGCAAGGACGGCACGATCAAGCACGTGATGAGCGGCGTGAACCCGCAGGGCGTCCGCGTGACGAGCTTCAAGGCGCCGTCGTCGGAGGAGCTCGAGCATGACTTCCTCTGGCGCTGCCAGCGGGCGTTGCCCAAACGTGGCGAGATCGGCATCTTCAACCGCTCGCACTACGAGGAGGTCCTCTCCGTGCGTGTGCACCCGGAGTTCCTCGCCGCCCAGCAGCTTCCAACCGCGGCCACGAGCAAGGGGGTCTGGCAGCGGCGCTACCGCGAGATCAACGACTGGGAGCACTACCTCGTCGATAACGGCATTCACGTCGTGAAGCTCTTCCTCAATCTCTCGAAAGAGGAGCAGCGGCAGCGCTTCCTGGCGCGCATCGAAGAGGCCGACAAGAACTGGAAGTTCTCCGCCGCCGACGCTCGGGAGCGCCAGTACTGGGACGCCTACCAGGAGGCGTTCTCAGAGATGCTCAGCGCCACGAGCACGAAATGGGCGCCCTGGCACGTCATCCCCGCCGACCACAAGTGGTTCAGCCATCTGGCGACGGCCGCCGCGATCATCCGCGAGCTCGCGGCCATAAACCCGCAGTACCCCACGATGAGCAAGACGCGACGGCAGGCCATGGCCGAAGCCAAGAGAGAGCTCGAAGCCGAGGCGCGATAGCGCGCTCAGCGGGCGATCGGGAGAGGCCGGACATTACGGAACCGGTCAACTCCAACTCCAAGTCTCCCGGCATGGCCGCAGCCACCCTGCCTCAGGCCAGCCCCATGCGCCGCAGCTGCGTCTCCGAATAGCCGAAGAAGTGGGCTGTCTCGTGCAGCACCACGACGCGGATGCGCTCGACCAGCGCCGCACGGGTCGCCGCGACGCGCTCCAGGTTGGCGCGAAAGAGATGGATGGTGTCGGCGTATGGCGCACCGAAGCTCACCGAGCGCCTCGCCATGGGCACGCCATGATAGAGCCCGAGGAGGCGCGGGTCGACTCCGTCGGCCACCATCTCCGGTGAGGGGCGCTCGGCGATCAGGACGGCCACGTTGCCCAGCCGCTCGAGATGCTCCTGCGGCAGCTCGGCCAGCGCCGCCTCGGCGACCGACGCGAACTCCTCCGCTGCCAGAAGCGGCGCGCAGTGCGCCGCGACGGCGTCCAGTCGCAGCACGGTGACCCACTCCGCGGTCATGCCGTCGCGGTCTCCGCTCGCCCCGAGTGCGCGACCGAGCAGGTAGCGCACGTCTGCCTCGCGGGCGGGGAGCAGCGGGCCGGCAGCGAGCACGCCGCGTAGATGCCGTGCCGCGGCGCGGGCATCGCCTACGGCCAGCAGCCGTTGAGCCTCACGCACCTCGTGCTCTGGATGATCCTCGCTCACGGCCACATCATACGCGGGGACCCCGAGGCGTAGCACGAGCTCCGGCGCAGCTTGGGGCGGCCGGCCTTGCGCTTCAGCACCTTCACCTGGTGGCAAAGGACGAGGCTCTCGACCTCGCGGTCTGCCGCTCGCCTGAGAGCGCCAAGCGGAGGACAGCGCGGCCATCGCCGAACGGCCGTGCACCGCCACGACCTGGCGCCGTCCTCTTCGAGATGTTCATAGCAGGGAAGAAGTTCGGAGACGGCCGGTTGTTGTGTGTCCTTGCGGCGACCGCGATGGAAGCCAACTGAGGAAAGGGAGCAATTCATGAGACGATTCAGCAGGCTCTTGGCCGTGCTTACCGCAGTGGCGATCGTCTCGGCGATCGTTGTGCCGCTCGCCCTGGCCGCCACAGCGACACCGTCGCTTAGCCTCAAGGCCAAGCCGGCCTCGATCAAGGTCGGCGAGACCGTCACCTTCAGCGGCACGGTGCAGCACGCCGTCGCCAGGGACACGACCGTTGAGCTCTGGCTGGTGAAGGCCAAGAGGTCCACCCTGAAGGCAAGCGGCACGATCTCCAGCACGGGCGCCTTCAAGTTCACCGCCAAGGGGGCGAGGGCCGGCACCTGCACCTTGAGGGTCACCTACAAGGCCGGCAAGACCACCTACAAGAGCAATGAGGTCGAAGTCACAGTCACTAAGTGACCGCGGTTCGAGGAGTGAGAGAAGACCCAGACGACGCCATCGCGGGCAGGAGGGCAGGGCCATGGACGCGCGCATCGCCGTGATCTCGGACACGCATGGGCGGCTCGGCCGTCGTGTGCTCGAGGCCTGCGCCGGCGCCGACCACATCATCCACGCCGGCGACGTGGGCTCGCGCACGGTACTGGACGACCTGGCACGGCTGGCTCCTCTGACCGCGGTGCGCGGCAACCGCGACAGAGACGCGCTCGGCACCGAGCTGCCGTGCGAGGCCGCCGGCGAGGTGGCGGGCCTCCGCTTCGTGGTCGTGCACAAGCGTCGCGACCTCAAGGCCGCCCACCCGGATCCGGCGGCCGAAGGGCTGGGGCTCCTCGTGTACGGCCACACCCATCAGCCGGAGCTGCGCTTCGGCGGGCACGTGCCGGGCCGGCTACCGGTCCTCTGGCTCAACCCCGGCAGCTGCATGGCACCGCTCCCGCACGATCCGCGCCCCAGCATGGCGCTCCTGGTCGTGCGCGACGGCGAGCCCGACGCCCACCTCATCTTCCTCCCCTCGCGAGGTATATACTAAAAACGTCAGACCGACGCGGCTTCACATGACGGCACGCTGGCTAGAAGGCCGAGGCGAGGAGCGTCCACGTGAAGGTCCCTCTGCAGTGGGTCTGGGAGAACGACCCCGAAGGACTCCCCGATGATGACCATGCGCGCTGCATCGCCGCCCCCGGCGAGCGCTTCCTCGCCTGCGACGGGCAACTGTTCAAGCTGATGACGCGCCCCTGCACCTACCTCTCCGGGTCCCACGGCGGGCGCAGCACGACGACCTTCGCGACGCTGCAGATGGAGTACCTCGGCCGCAACTGGGCACGTGGCCTTGCGCAGAAGTCCTGGGGCAGTGAGCCCTTCGTCGTCGGGCCGTTCGGCGGCGAGACCCAGCAGGCGGCCGGCCGCGCCCTGCTTGCCACGCTGAAGGGTGCGCTGACGGCAATGTCGTCAATGCGCCACAAGCCCACGTACCCAGCACAGGCCGAGTGTGACGGCCCGGAGCAGCCCCTGCGACCGGCCGGTTGGCCCCCTTGCGGACACGCCGCCCGCGTGCGGCGCCCTGCGCTCCTACCCCTCACGGTGGGCCGCGCTGGCGACCTGCGGTAGCGGGTACTGAGTCAGCGACAACTCGTGGAACCCGGGGATCGCTAGTATGCTCCGCGAGCTCCCTGGCTAGTGTCCTGGAGAAGCGCGACTGGCGTTCGCGGCCGGCGGCGCGCGACTGACGAGCTCACTCCGACGGGACCGGCGCATTCATCGGGTAGCCGTTCTGCTCCCAGTAGCCGGTCACGGGATGGTCGGTGACCTCGAGCCGCACCACCCACTTGACGTTCTTGTAGCCGAGCTGCTTGGGGACGACGAGGCGCAGGGGGCCGCCGTGCGCGTCTGGGAGGGGCTGCTCATCGAGGGTGTCGGCGAGCACGGTCTGCGCGTCGTCGACGAGGCTCAGCGGCAGGCTGTCGGCATAGGTGCCGCCGAGGGCATGGAAGTTGACATAGGCGGCGCCGGTCTTGAGCACCGCCAGGTCGAGAAGCGTGCGCGGCGCAACGCCCGCCCAACGCAGGCGGTCAACCGACCAGCCCTCGACACAGTGGAAGTCGGCGGTTTCCGTCTTGCGCGCAAGCGCCGCCCAGGCGGCGTGGTCGAGCCGCAGCGGCTTCTCCACGAGTCCGTCGACGGTGACGACCCAGTTCTGCGGCGAGACGTGCGGTACGCTCTCGACGTGCAGGGTCGGGAAGGAAGCCTGCCCGGGAATCCTGCCGCCAGTGGTCGTTCCGCCAGCGGTTGCGCTGCCGCCGCTTGCGCCCCTGCGGAAGATGACGTCGACCAGCGTGAAGTAGCTGGCGACGCCCGTCAGCAGGGCGCCGAGGCCGATGAGGAAGCGTTTGCGCGTGGTGCGCAGGTGCCGTTCTTCTTGTCGCTCTTCCTCTTCCCCTTCGGGCTCAGATGCGTCGTCCATGTCGGCCATCAGGTACCGCCTGTTCGCGAGTTCTGGCGCCACTGCAGTGTTCCCGCGGACAAACTCGACGTGAGCTGCTCCTCCCGCCGGCATCCCTTGCTGGGCGCTTGGCCACGGCGGCGTCTCACTCCCCGCCCAGGCCTTTAGTGCAGCAAGGTGCCGAGGCCGCCACACCACGCCGTGGTGGTGCCGATGGCCACGAGGATGACGACAATCAGGGGAAGCATTGCCGGGCGGCGCACGATGGCGCGCAAGCGCAGCATCAAGCTCCTTTGCTGGAACGACACTCTTATTGTACCCGTGGTCACCCCGCGCCTCGCGCCGCGGGAGGGAGTCAGCACGGAGGGAGGCGACAGCCGAGGCGCTGAGGACCGTCGCCGATCGTTACCGCGCGGCCGTGTTCTGCGCCATGGCCTCTTTCAGCCCTGCGAACTCGGCATTGTGCACGTAGAGACGGTCGAAGTCGCGCTCTGCCTCGGCCCGCTTGCCGAGCGCCTGCTAGCAGGGACGGCGCAGGAAGAGGCAGTACTGCGGGACGAGGTCGAGGTTCTGGCGGCGCAGCGGCGCCGATCTGGCGTTATTGACAGCAAGCATCTTCTGTTAGAGACTACCAGTAGTTAGTCAATAACGAAAGGAGGTGGCTGCTATGAAGATCATCGGTGCGCGCCGCTGGTGGGCCCTGGCGGCGATCACGCTGGCGGTACTCGCGGTTGGCATGGACCTGACGGTCCTGAGCATCGCCTTGCCGACACTCGCCGGCGCGCTCAAAGCCACCGAGTCTGACCTGCAGTGGTTCTCCTCGGGCTATGCCCTCGTGCTCGCCGCGGCCATGCTGCCGGCTGGGCTGCTGGGCGACCGCTACGGGCGTAAGAAGGTGCTGCTAGGCTCGCTTGCTCTGTTCGCCGCGGGCTCGCTTGCCTGTGCGCTGTCACGCTCGCCCGACCAGTTCCTCGTTAGCCGGATCGTCCTAGGCCTGGCCGGCGCCGGGATCATCGTCATGGCGATCTCGGCACTGACTGTGATGTTCTCCGAGGCGGAGCGTCCCCGCGCCGTGGGCATCTGGGCGGCAGCCAACTTCCTCGCCTTTCCCATCGGTCCGATCCTCGGGGGCTGGCTGCTCACCCACTTCTGGTGGGGCTGGGTGTTTCTGCTCAACGTGCCGGTGGCCGCCATCGGCTTTGCCGCAGTCGTTGCTCTGGTACCGGAGTCGCGCGCGCCCGTGCGCCCCGGGCTGGACTGGCTTGGGGTACTTGCCTCGAGCGGCGGCCTTGCCGCGGTGACCTACGGCCTGATCGAGGCCGGCCAGAACGGTTGGAGCAGCCGAGGGGCGTTGCTTGCCATCGTCTGCGGAGTCGCCCTGCTGGTCGCCTTCTTTGCCTGGGAGCGCCGGCTCACACGCAAGCCCGAAGGGCAGCCGCTCGTCGACCTCGGCCTGTTTGCCTCGGCCTCCTTTACCTGGGGCGTGCTGCTGATGACCATCATGACCTTGGCCATGATCGGCATCCTGTTCACGATGCCCCAATACTTCCAGGCCGTGCTGGGGACTAGCGCACAAGGCTCTGGTCTGCGCCTGCTGACGATCGTCGGAGGGCTATTGATCGGCGCTCTGCCGGCCGATCGCCTGGCGCGCCGGCTGGGCGCCAAGATCACCGTCGTCATCGGCTTTCTCGTACTGGCCGCCGGTCTTGGGCTGGGCGCACAGACCAACCTGGCCTCGCATGGCAGCTTCGTCGCTGCCTGGATGGCCCTGGCCGGCGTCGGGGTGGGCATCACCATGGCCACCACCGCCTCGGCTGCCCTCTCGGAGCTTTCCGCAGACAAGGCGGGCGTGGGCTCGGGGGTCCTGCAGGCGCTCAAGAACGTGGGCGCACCCTTCGGCGCGGCCGTGCTGGGCAGTGTCCTGGCCTCCGCCTACCGCAGCCACCTGCCCCTGCCCGGTCTGTCGGGCGCCGTCGCCGGCGCTATGCGTGGCAGCGTCTTTGCCGGCTTGACCGTCGCCGAGAAGCTGGGCTCGCCGGCACTGGTTGTCTCGGTGCGCGGAGCCTTTGTTAAGGGTATGGATGCAGCCTTGCTAGTATCGGTAGGATTCGCTCTAGCGGGCAGCATCCTGGCTCTGGCCTTCCTGCCCGCCCGCAGTGCAGCGCGCAAGACAGCGGCCAGCGAAGGAGAACACGCCGAGCATGAGCTCATCGTCGCAAAGCAAGCCGACCCGCCTCAGCCTGCGGGAGCGCAAGAAGCTCAAGACTCATCTGGCGATCCAGCGCCAGGCGCTTCGTCTCTTTAAGAAGCAGGGCTATGAGGCGACCACGGTCGAGCAGATCGCGGAGGCCGCCGAAGTCTCACAGACCACCTTCTTTCGCTACTTCGGCAGCAAGCAGGACGTTGTGCTCCACGACGCGCTCGATCCGCTTGCGGTGGCGGCCCTGGAGGCACAACCGGCCGAGCTCTCGCCCGTGGAGGCGCTGCGCCGAGCAGTGCGCGAGGTCTACGCGGGCCTTGACGCCGAGGAGCTCGCCGCAGAGCGCGAACGTCAGGCGCTGATACGAGCGACACCCGAGCTGTGGACCGGCATGCTCAGCGACGTCACCGGCGCGCTTGGCATGTTCTGCGACGTCATTGCCCGGCGCACGGGGCGCAAGACCGATGACATCGCCGTGCTCACCCTGGCCGGCGCCGTCTTTGGGGCCGGCATTGCCGTCTGGCTGAGCCATCCCGCGGACGAGGTGGACGACTTTCTGGAGCTCTTCGACGCCGCTCTGGCTCAGCTCGAGGCGGGCCTGAGACTGTAGTGCCCACCCATCGGACGAGAATCTTGATCGGCTTACTGGAGGGGCCGCCTGCGACGGCCCCAGGAGTCTCTTTCCATGCGGCTCTCACCGCACTCTCCTCCCTTTTGAACAGATCTGCCGATTATGGTTATTCCGGAGCCGAACACGCTGCTAACAGGGTCCGCAACGACCTGGTCGCCCCTCACTTGCCGCGTAGAACCTGACGCAGCTTGAGGCGCTCGCCAGTGTGCAGGATCGCCCGGCCGTAGATCGCGCCGGCTACCCGGGCCATCCTAGCTGACGCCTCCCGCGTGATCGGTAGCTCAGAGCGAAGACGGGCGGAGCGATCAGAGGCACACACTGTTTCTCGGAGAGCGTGTCCGGGTAGCCTGCCGCCAGGCTTTCGAGGAGGGGTGAGATGCACGGTGACGCAAGGGTGATCGACGAGCTCAACGCCAGGCTGGCCGAGGAGCTTACCGCAGTTAATCAGTACATGGTGCACGCCGCGATGTGCGAGGACTGGCACTACGGCCGCCTGCGTGAGCCGATCAAGAAGCGCGCCGTCACGGAGATGAAGCACGCCGAGAGGCTGATCGAGCGCCTTCTCTTCCTCGACGCCCACCCGATCGTGAGCAAGCTCAACCAGATCCACATCGGGGCGGCCGTGCCGGAGATGCACACCAACGACCTTGCCAGCGAAGTCGAGGCCGTCAAGGCCTACAACGAGAGCATCCGTGTGTGCGCTGAGCTGAAGGACGACGGCACTAAGGAAATGCTCGAGGCGATCCTCGCCGATGAGGAAGGCCACGTCGACTGGCTCGAGGCCCAGCTTGCCCAGATCGAGCAGGCCGGCCGCGAGAACTATCTGGCTGAACAGATCGGCTAGGGGCCACCAGGCGGCTCTCGGGGCGCGGCCGTCAGGAGGGTGGGCTCGGCGCTTCCCTGGCGTCCCGGGCGGGTTGTTGGCCGGCACGCCGCTCAGCTCTCGCGATGGCGCGACCAGACGAGGCTGTCCGGGCCGGAGGCCCGGTCCATGCTCCCAACGCACATTCATCTCAGCCATCTCGAATCAGCCGACTAGCGGAGGTAGGGGCCTGCTCCAGGACTCCATGTAAGGCACGGCCCGAGTCAACTGTTCGACCCCGGCAGGGGCGGGTAAGAGTCTTGTTTCAATGGGCCAGATAGGCGAAGGAGCCCGGTTTTGGAGATGCGACACGGACCCTACTCACGCGAGCAGATCACGGCCGCAGGACGGCCTGCGACCTGCGAGCCCCTCAGCCCCGGCGAAGACCACTATCGCTACGACGGCATCAACTTCTGGCGCATGCACGGCGAGCACTCCCTCCTTGCGTCTGCCGGCGACGCCCCCGCCAGCGGCTGGTGGCACAGGGACAGCTGCAACTGCCCTCTGTGTCGCGGTGAAACGACGGAGTAATCGACTCCAGCGACAGTCCAGACGGCCATGCGGCCGTTTCACCCTCTCGGCCGACAAGCGCTGCGGTTCCTGCTAGCAGAACGACCCCCGATGTGCAATATTAGTGGGGACCCCCGGCACGCCGCCGTCTCGTCGAGATGCACCACGCCGCGGCGTCTGGCCGAAGTCAGGAAGCACCTTGCGGCACGCGACCGGCCAGTCCAGCACCACGAAGCCAGCAGATGGCGGCTGAAGGTCGCCACTCCACCGGCGGCCCGGGGCAGACAGGTCTCGCGCCGCGGATCCTTTTGATCGAGGACAATCCCGGCGATGCGCGCCTCGTACGGGAGCTCCTCGCCGAGGCCAACCCGGGTTTCGAGTTGCACTGGGTGCAGCAGCTCGCGGCCGGCCTTGCGTACCTCGCCGAGGGCGATCAGATCGCCGCCGTGCTGCTCGACCTCTCACTACCCGATAGCCAGGGATTGGCGACCTTCGAACGCCTGCACGCCGCAGCCCTCGAGGTGCCCATCATCATGCTCACCGGCCTAGCCGACGAGGAACTCGCCCTGCAGGCCCTGCGCGGCGGTGCCGCTGACTACCTGACCAAGGACGACATCAGCGGGGCGCTGCTCGTGCGCGCGGTGCGCTACGCGGTCGAGCGCCGCCAGAGCAACGAGGTGCTGCGGCTCAGCGAGGAGAAGCTGCGTCTCGCTATGGAGGCGAGCGAGTCGGGCATCCTCGACCTCGACGTCCCCACCCGCCAGATGACCTCGAGCGCCGACTGCCAGGCGATGCTCGGCCAGCCGTCGGTCGAGGTGAGCGGCCCACTCGAAGAGATCTGGGCCGCCTACATCCACCCCGAGGACCGCGCGGCCAGCTTGCAGGCGCTCGAGGAGACGATCGCGGGACGCTCTCCCTACTTCGAGCGCGAGCACCGCCTGCGCACCACGCGTGGCGGTTGGGCCTGGGTGTACGACAAGGGCAAAGTGGTCGAGCGCAACGCCCAAGGCGCCGCGCTTCGCCTGCTCTCCACCTGCACGAACATCACGACGCGCAAGAAGGCAGAGGAAGATGCCGTCACCACGGCCACCCTGCTTGCCGAGCAGCGCCGCATCGCCACCACCCTGCAGGAGAGCTTCAAGCACCCGCTGCCGGACGTGGCCGGCATCGAGCTCGGCGTGGTCTCACAGACGGCCTACGAGCCCGAGCTCATCGGCGGCGACTTCAGCGAGGTCTTCGAGCTCCCCGACGGGCGGATCGTCGTCCTCATCGGCGACGTGGCCGGCAAGGGAATCAAAGCGGCGGGGCTCACCGAGACGGTGCGCAGCATGGTGCGCGCCTTCTCCGCCATCGATCCCTCACCGGCCTTCGTCCTTGCGAAGACCAATGAGGTCTTGTTGCGCTACGACCCCGAGGAGCCCCACGTCACGGCCTTCCTGGCCGTGCTCGACCCGCAGAGCGGACATCTGAGCTACGCGAGCGCCGGCCACCCCGCCCCACTGCACCTGAGTCCCTTCTCCTGTCGCCCGCTCGGCGTCGGCTTCGGCTCGCCGCTGCACAGCTTCCCGGGCCCATACCAGGAGGAGCACCTCAGGCTCTCGCTAGACGACTACCTGCTGCTCTACACTGACGGCGTCACCGAGGCACGCCGCGGCGAGGAGGAGTTCGGTGAGGAGCGGCTGATCGAAGTGGCCAGGCGGCTGCGTGGCGCTTCCGCCCAGGAGGTCGCCGAGGGCGTGCGCGCCGCGGCGCTCGAGTTCGCCGGCAGCCTGAGAGACGACCTGCAAGTTGTGTGCCTGAGGCTCGCCTAGAGGCGGGGCTCAGACCGCGGCTCACCCCTCAAGGCGCACATCACCTGCACCGCTGTGCGTCAGCCGAAGACCGTCATCTGCTGTGGCGGCTCAGCGGGCGGCGCGTGCGGAGCACTTCCTCGGCCCGACACTGCTCCCACGCCTAAAAGGCCGCCGAACATGTCGCCTGGGGTGGCCGCCAGCCCAGCCAACGGCTGTTGGGAAGGAGCAGGAGCGGGAGGCGAGAACATGGCGAGGCCATGTAAGGCCTCCCGCCCGGGGGCACGCTGGAGGGCAAGTGCAGTCGTTCTATCTAGCCCGGCGCGCGTCGGCCGCGCGCACGCGCGAGGCTCTTCGCGCCAGGGGCCTTTTCCTCATAGAGCACGTGATGGACGAGGTCACCGTCAGCTCCGATAGTCGGGGCACGACCGTGCGTATGGTCAGGCGCGTCGCCTGACTGGAATGGCGAAGCATGAGGCGGCGCCTGGCGCGGGGCCTGGATGAGCGGCACAGGTTCCTACTTCACTAGGAGCCTGCTGCCGGCGGTACTCGTCTGGACGTTGTCGGCCGAGGCTCGGGTGGAGTCTCCGGTCCGGCCTTGACGTGGCCGGCACCTTCGGCAAGGACCTCGTCGACCGACCGCGAGGCGATGTCGGCCCAGAGCCTGAAGACGCGATCGACGTCCACTCCCTCGGGATCGAGCGCTCGCTGGATGGCCACTCCCTCGACCACCGCAAGCATCAGGCAGGCATATGTCTTGGCGAGCTCTCGATGCGCCTCGTCTTCGCGATCGGCGAATAGCTGGGCACCGTGGCCGCGATAGGTGTCGTAGAGGCGAGCCACTGCTGCGCGCAACGCATCGTTGCGTAGCACGTGCGGGAGCAGCTCCCACTCGCTCAAGTACTCCTCGGACTCAGGGAGAATCCTGCTGGCCCGGATCAGCCGTCCGAGCCGCTCCGGCAGGGGCTCATCCATTCGCAGGCTGGCGAAGACCTCGACGCTGAGGTCGTGTGTGGAAGCATCGATCAGTGCCTGGATCAGACCGTCCTTGCTGCCGAAGTAGTAGCGGACGGCAGACTGGTATACGCCCGCTTCCCCCGCGACATTCGCAAACGACAGGTGGCTAAAGCCGTCGCGAATGACGATCCGCTGCGCGGCGGCTAGAAGCTGGCGGGCCTTGGGCGCGAGCGTCGAGAGAGGTCTCGGCGGACTCGTCTCGAGACTATCGAGAATGCGTGGTCGCTTCGTCGGCCGATCGGATGCTGGCACCCTGCTGCCCCCTGTTGATCTCCGTCTGGATAAATTGGCTACTGTGTCGCGCTCCACGCGGTCCAGCCTGCTCGACGAGCGTACAGGACTCGTGAGGCGAGCACACTACCGACGGCGCAGCACGCGCCCACAACGCTCGCCCGTAGTGCTACCCGCATCGATGGCAAGTTCCCCATTGACGAACACATAGTCCATGCCCTCGGCGTAGCGTGGCGGCATGTTCTTGAATGGGTAGTCGTGTGGATACTCGTTCGTCGCTCTATCGCGGATCGCCTCCAGGTCGAACACAACTACGTCTGCCCACAGGCCCGGTCGTAGAACACCACGATCCCAGAGTCCGAACCGTTGCGCCGGGAAGCTAGTCATCTTGCGCACCGCCTCTTCGAGACGCAAAACACCGCGCTCCTTCACGAAGGACTCGAGCACCCGGGCGTACTCGCCGTAACAGCATGGCCAGTAGTCCGGCGACTCGCCATCTTGTGAAGGAAGCTGGGCGACGAAGCCGTCGGAGGAGACCATGGAAAGCGGATGTGAGAGAACCTCGTCGACATCGTCGCTTCCGACATAGTCGAAGATCGCGACGATGTTGTCGTCATTCTCCACTATCAGGTCGAGATACGTCTCGAGAGGGTCGCCAGGGCGCTCGCCCGCGATATCGTCTACTGAACGTCCGACCAGGCACGCGTTGGATGCCGACATGATGACGATACGGTCGAAGCGCGCATGCCGGAGAAGGCCCGCGTAGCCGGGGGCGGGCAACAGATCGGCAGAGATCTGCCGTCTGAGTGTCCCCCTTCTGGCCGGATCCGCAAGAATCGCCATCATCTCGGCGTGTTCCAAATCGGCGATCGGCTGCGGAAGGGCACGAGACAGCCGCGGGGCAAGATCGGTATGCGTGTCGTTGTCGATTGTCACATCGATGCCACGCCGACGGGCCAGCTCGATCTCCTCAAGGCTTCTTGCGGCCGGCGGTCCGCCCCATTTTGGAGCGTTATGGGATATCTCGACCGGAAGCCCGGTCTCCTCGGCGATAGAGAGCGCCTCTCTCATGGCATCGAGAAGTGTCTCCCGCTCTCCGCGCACGTGCGACGTGTAGATCCCTCCGTATTTCGCGACGACACCCGCGAGCTCCTGGAGCTCTGCGGTCTGCGCATAGCAGCCGGGGGGGTAGACAAGGCCAGTGGACAGACCGAGCGCGCCGTCTGCCAGGCTCTGGGCGAGGAGCTCCTTCATCGTATCCATCTCGTCGCTGGTGGGCACCCGACGCTCAAAGCCCATGGCAGAGGCGCGCAGCGTTCCGTGACCGACGAGCGGAGCTACGTTGATGCCGATGCCCCGCGCCCCGAGGACATCCAGGTACTCCTTGAACGAGGTCCAATTCCACTCGAAGCCACTGACGTCCCAGTAGTACGAGAGCTGATGAATCACATCGTCACGTCGCGCTTCCAAGATGGGCGCCGACGACATGCCGCAGTTGCCGGTGACATGGGTGGTTACGCCCATCCTAAGGATGCTCTCCGCACCCGGAGACCCGAGTATGGTGACGTCAGAATGCGTGTGTGGGTCGATGAATCCGGGTGTCACGTAGCGATCCTCGGCCTCAATCACGCGCACGTCGGAGCTATCGGATGGTGCGCGAAGCCGTCCCGGAGAAGCGATCTCGGCAATCACACCACCGTCGATGAGCACGTCGGCTCTCACCCAGGGATTGCCACAACCGTCAATGACGCGACCGCCGCGTATGACAGTCTTCTCAGCAGTGTCTCGCTTGGCGCTCATCTCTTCCCTCCGTAATACGAAACTCGTCATGACTCTCCCGCGGCCACCCTCAAGCAGGCGGCGTAGTGGTCCCCGGCGATCTGCACGTCGGCGGGGTCGCTCTCGGAGCAGGCCGCGATGGCCTCCGGGCATCTCGGGTGAAAGCGGCAACCCGAGGGGATGTCGACCGGGTTCGGGGTCTCGCCCTTCAAGATCACGTGCTCCCGCTTGGCCAGCGGGTCGGGCACCGGGATCACGCTGATCAGCGCCTTGGTGTAGGGGTGCCGGGGGTGGGCGACGACCTCCTCGGTCTCGCCGATCTCGACGATCCGTCCCAGGTACATCACGGCGATGCGATCGCTGATCACCCAGGCGAGCGAGAGGTCGTGCGTGATGAAGATGTAGGTGACGCCGAGGCGCTCCTTCTGCTCGACCATGAGCTTCAAGATGTCGTTGCGGATCGAGACGTCGAGCGCTGGCCACCGGCTCGTCGGCGACGATCACGTCGGGTGAGAGCACCGTGGCGCCGGCGATGCAGACGCGCTGCCGCTGCCCGCCGGAGAGCTCGTGCGGGTAGCGGTAGAGATACTCGGTGGCGGGCCGCAGGCCGGCCTCGCTGATCGCCTTGATGACGCGCTCCTCCTTCTCGCGCTCGCTGGCGCAGAGGCCATTGACCTCGAGCGGCTCGGCGACGATGTCGAAGATCGTCTGCTTGGGGTTGATCGAGTTGTAGGGGTCCTGGAAGATGATCTGCGCCTTCTTGCGGTACTCGTGGAGCGTCTTCTGCGTGAAGCGCTCCACGGGCAGGCCCTTGTAGAGGATGTGGCCGCCGGTGGGCTCTTCGAGGCGCAAGAGGGTGCGCCCGGTGGTCGTCTTGCCGCAACCGCTCTCGCCGACCAGGGCGAGGATCTCGCCCTGGCGGACCTGGAAGGAGATGCCGTCGACGGCGCGCACGAACTTCTTCTCGGAGGAGACCAGGCCGCGGAAGAAGCCCTGCTGGATGGGGAAGTGCACCTCGAGCGCGCGGATATCGAAGAGCACGCCGTCGGTGATCTGGGCCGCGGCGAGGTCGCGGACGGCGACCTTGCCCTTCTCGTAGGTGGGGCCGGGAGCGCTGCCGGCGGGGGCCTGCTGTGTGGCAGCCATCGCTTTCAGAGCCCCCGGCTCGCCAGGTGACAGCGCACGAGGTGGCCCGCCTCGACCTCGATCAGGGCGGGGTCGAGGCTGGCGCAGGCCTCGCCGGCGACGTCGCAGCGGGGGGCAAAGCCGCAGCCCGGGGGCGGCTCTAAGAGGTTGGGCGGGTCGCCCTTGATCGAGCTCACCATCTCGCGCTTCTCGTGGATGTTGGGGAAGGCCTTGATGAGCTGCCTGGTGTAGGGGTGCTGGGCGTTTCTGAAGATGTCGGCGGCGGTGCCGCTCTCGACCACCTCGCCGGCGTACATGATGACCCCCTTGTCGCAGGTCTCGGCCATCACCGAGAGGTCGTGGCTGATCAAGATGAACGACAGGTCGAGCTCGGCGCGCAGGCGCGCGATGAGCTCGAGGATCTGCGCCTGCACCATCACGTCGAGGGCCGTGGTGGGCTCGTCGCCGATCACGAGCCGGGGGTTGCAGGCCAGCGCCATGGCGATCATGGCGCGCTGGCGCATGCCGCCCGAGAGCTGGTGCGGGAAGTCCATGACGCGCTTGCCGGAGATGCCGACCAGGTCGTAGAGCTCGCGCACGCGCACCATCGCCTGCTTCTCGCTCAGGCCCTCGTGCAGGCGGATCGGCTCGGCGATCTGGCGGCCCGTCTCCTGCACCGGGTTGAGGGCGTTCATCGCCCCCTGGAAGATGATGCTGATCTCCTTCCAGCGGATCTTGCTCATGCCGTACTCGGTGCGCTTGGCGAGGTTCAGCCCGTCGAAGAGCACCTCGCCGGAGACGATGCGGCCGTTCTCGGGGAGGAGCTTGAGGATCGAGAGCGCCGCCGTGGTCTTGCCGCAGCCGCTCTCGCCGGCGAGGCCCAGGCTCTCGCCGGGGGCCACGCTGAAGCTCACCTTCTCCACGGCATGCACGAAGCCGCTGCCCAGCTTGAAGTGGGTGGAGAGCTCACGGAGCTCGAGCAGGCCCTCGTGGGGGATGCGCTCGGCCGCCTGCGCTTGGGAGCCCTTGGTCTGCGCCTTGGCGCTCACGGTGCGCCCCGTTTCGCCTCACGCGCGCCGGCCAGACCACTACCGGGCCCACCCGCATCGTCGACGCCGTTGGGGAGGCCCTGCTTCCTTGGCATGCGCGAACCACCGGCGGAGCGCTTGCGCAGCTTGGGATCGAGAATAGCATCGAACGCCCGCCCGATGAAGGTGAAACCCAGAACCACGAGAACGATGGCTGCGCCTGGAGGAACGATATACCACCACGCAGGAAGACTGGCGCCGCCGGACACCCAGGCATTGCGCAGCATGGTACCCCAGCTGAAGTTGAGCGGGTCGCCGAGACCCAGGAAGGAGAGCGTCGTCTCAGCGAGGATGGCGATGGCCACAACCAGAACGGTGTTGGCGAAGACCAGCGGCAGCACGTTGGGCAGAACATGGCGGCGCATAACGTGGACGTCGCCGGACCCGATCGCCTGAGCCCGCTCGATGAACGGCAGCGCGCGCACGCGCAACGTCTCCGAGCGTATGAGGCGAGCGGTGCTGGGCCAGCTCGTGATACCGATGATCAGAATGATCATGCCGTAGCTCCTGCCCCACGCGGCCGCCAGCACCATAGCGAAGGGCAGCCAGGGCAGCACGAGGAAGAAGTCGGTGGCACGCATGGACAGCTCGCCCTTCCAGCCGCCGTAGAAGCCGGCGGCTATTCCGACTACCGCCCCGATCAGCCCTGAGATGGCCGCCGCCGTGAGGCCCACGACGAGCGATATCCGCGCACTCCAGACAAACTCGGCCAGCACCGACATGCCCTGTTCGTCGGTGCCCAGCAAACGGTAGTACGAGAGACTTGGATGAGCGAACTGCTTACCCACCGGGTAACCGGCGTTCAGAAAGTGGTGGTTGGCGAGGAAGGGTGCCAGCAGCGCCACGAGCACGAAGGCCACCAGAACAAGTAGACCCAGCAACCCCTGCCTGTTCAGCTTGAAGAGCCTCCACGTGCGCTGCAGCGCCTCGACGGCGAGGCTCGCGCGGTCCTGTGAACTCTTCGCCCACACCCAGATCGCCACCGCCAGACTGACCAGAGTGGCGGTTTGAAACAGCCAAGACAGACTGCCCTGTCGCCCTGTCGGGTCGAACTTCGTCCATCCCATCTGAGCAAGCGCCCACAGGGCCAGGATGATCCCCAGGCAGAGCAGCGCCCAGGCCAAGCGACGGCTGCGGCGGTGGCCGCTCAGCCCAACTGCGCCGGCAGCCAACACGGCCAGTGCGAGGATAGCCGGCAGCCAGGCCGGGTAGGCGGCAACCGATGCACTGAAGAAGCCACCCAGGACGCTGACGATGCCACTTGAGACAGGGCGGTCTTTGGGGTAGGTGGCGAGCTCCAGAACCAGCCAGACCAGCGGTGTCCAGACTGCCAGCCACACTCTGACGCGTCGCCAGCTCATGCTCTCACCCTGGGGTCGAGGTAGTAGTACAGGATGTCCGCGATGAGGTTGGCGATCACGACAGCGACGCTCGCCAAGAGGAAGATCGCCTGCAAGACGGGAAAGTCGAGGCTCATCAGCGACTGATACGAGAGCAAGCCGATGCCGGGCCAGTTGAACACGGTCTCCGTGAGAATCGCGCCCGACATAATGAAACCCAGGTTCATCATGATCACCGTACTCGTGGGAAGGAGTGCGTTGGGCACGACGTGATGCCATAACACCCGCATGTCCGGCAGCCCCTTCGCGCGCGCGGTCAACACAAAGTCCTCGTTGCTCACACCCGTGAGAGAGGTGCGCATGATGAGGTGATACTGGCCGACATAGACAAGCGCGAAGGTCAGCGCCGGCAGCACCAGGTGATGCAGGATGTCTTCTGCCTGGCCGAACCAGCCGGCATACGTGGTACCAGGCTCGCTCATGCGACCGGAGGGGAACCAACCCAGTTTGGCCGAGAACACCATGATCAGCACGAGCCCCACCCAGAGCGTGGGAATGGAGTAGAAGACCATGCCGACGGTCGTCGATGATGTGTCGTACCAACCACCTCGACGCCAGCCCGCATACGTGCCCGAAAGAATGCCGACCATGATCGCGATGATCGTCCCTGTACCAACCAGGAGCAGCGTAGACGGCACGCGCTGCCATACCACCGAGATCGCCGCCCTCTGATACTGGAACGAGTTCCCGAGCTGGCCTTTGGCCAAGTCGACCCAGTAGTAGCCGAACTGCTGCCACAAGGGTCGATCGAGCTGGAAGAGGCGGGTCTGCCGGGCGATCGCGGAGGCCTGCCAGGCGCCCCGCGGTAGCAGCAGCCTCGCCGGGTTCCCGGGAAGGATCCGGAAGAGGACGAAGTTGAATGAGGCCACCAGCACGAGGATGAGCACCGCGTTCAGGATCTTCTGAGCGAAGTAGCGTCGCCTGTTCATTCCGTTGAGGAGCGCCGGCACCGCGACCGGCGCTCCTCAATCCTCCTTTACCGAGCCGACATTCGCTGGTCTTAGGACCTGCTCACTGCTCCACTTGCCTGGGCCGACGTCGTACCAAGACGACGGCACCAACTATGACAACGACTGCCACTACGACCACGACGATAACGATTAGTCCGGTATTGCTCGAACTCGAGGTCGTCCCGCTAGTAGTCACAGCGACGGGGTGCGCGTACAGATAGCTGTCGATGTTGTCGGCGCCGTAAATGATGCTTCCATCGTTGGCGGGCGCCCGCACGAAGCCGGTCCACTTGTCGGAGTAGGCCTCAAGATTGTGGTGATAGACAAGTACGATGTAGGGCGACTGCTGGTAGAGCATCTGCTGCATGTGCCAGATGATCGCCTGGCGCTGGGCCGCATCCATCGTGGACTGCTGCTCGGCGAAGAGCTTGTCGTAGGCCGGATTCGAGTACTGAGAGTCACTCAGGTTCGCGATCTGGCCCGTAGTGAATACGCTAAGAATGTAGTTGGGATCGCTTCCTGACCCGACCCAATCCCACAGGAACATGTCGTATTCAGGGTCGTACGTCTTGCCCGAGAAGTTGTACTGCTTGGCGATGAGCGCCGCCTCATTGAGAACCTGGTAGTTGATCTTGAGCCCAAGCTGCGTGAACCAGCTTGCCAGGAGCTTCCCTGCCCGCTGGCTCTCAGGGCTCTCGGCGCGCGCGACCAGGCCCAGAGTGATCGGCTGACCCTGCTTGTTCAGACGCACGCCGTTCTTGAGGGGATAGCCGGCGGCGGTGAGCATCTGGCTGGCTTTCGCGATATCGAACGTGTACGTCTCGCTGGGCGACGGCTGCCAATGATAGTTGACCGAACCCGTGAAGTAACCGGGCTGAACCGCCGAGGTCGCCACTGTGCCGAAGCCGCTATAAGCAGTGTCGAGGATGGCCGTCTTGTTGACCGCATAGTTCAGCGCCTGGCGGAACTTCGGATCGCGCAGCACGGGGTTGCCGTGGCTCTTGCCGCCGGGCGGCGGAGTGTAGCTGTCGAACCCCAGCTCCTCGAAGCCTTTGGCAAGACCGTCGATGGTGGTGACGCCAGGTGTGTGTTGCAACTGTGAGAACTCCGCCTCCGGGATGCCCCAGGCCACCTGAATCGCCCCGGACTTGAGATCGTCGGCCATGGTGTTGGCGTTCGTGTACGACTCGAAGACGACCTCACTTGCCTTGGGAGCGCCCCGCCAGTAGTTCGCATTGGCCTTCATGACGACGGTCTGGCCGGGTGTGAAGCTCGTCACCTGAAACGGGCCAGTGCCCACTGGATTCGAGTTCTGGAATGTGCTCACGGCCTTGGCCGCCGGTATCTTGCCCCAGATGTGCTCAGGCAAGATCGGGACGTACATGCGCAGCATCAGTGCCCAGGGCTTGAGAAGGTGGAACACGGCAGTCGTGGGGTTGGGAGCGGTCACATTCTTGATCCCGCCGGTGAACATGGTGAAGTTCGCCAGGTTGTTCTTGACGATGTAGTTGTAGGTGAATGCCACGTCGCTTGCGGTGAAGGGCTGCCCGTCCGACCACGTCACGCCTTGGCGAATCTTGAACGTCCAGGTGAGCCCGTCAGGGCTCGATGACCAACTGGTCGCCAACTCGGGCTTGGGCTGGTAGGTGGCCGCATCGATCCCCACTAGATAATCGTAGGTCAGATGGGTTATCTCGTACTCTGCAACCAGGTTCTGCCGAAACGGGTTAAGAGTTTGGGGCGAGCTCGCCCAGCCGACCCGCAAGACAGCGTTGCCCCCCGCCGCAGGGCTGGCGCTGCTGCCACGCGCCGCGGCGACGCCCCAAACCAGACTCGCCCCAAGTAGGGTAAGTGTCGCGGCTAGCAGCAGCCTGCGCCGCCCGCCTCTCTCACTAGGAGATCCCATTACATGCCTCCAAGACTGAAGATTGTGCTGCGTCATGCCTGCATTGACCGCGTCAATGACGTCCGGCGCCCCCCTTCCTGGACAAACGCCGCCTATCATTGGCGGCGAACGGCGAGACGAACGACTAGGAAGGCCTTCGGCGCCGGCGGCGCCCAGAGGCAGCCTCTTGAGAAGCCGGTTGACCAGCGAACGGAATTCCCCCCCAGAGTCGAGCGATCGTCACACTGCCTCCCCCTGATATTCTGACAGCCGAGCCGTGCGACACGAGATTTGGTTCGCTCAAGCGAACTTCCGCAGAATCTAGCAGTCTTCTGAGCCTTGTCAATAGCAGTGCAGCGATCTGATTCGTCTGGACGAACTAGAGTCGCAAGCGTAGTCTTCTGTCGGGCGAAGCCCACGGCGAAGCAGCCTGACGCAGCAACCATCTTCAGGTGAGGACTACGATGATCGCGAAGGCGGGCGCGCGGGCCCGGATCGACCCGATAGAGACGCGGCTGCGCTGGAACGTGCTCGACCGGAGCGATGTCGAGAGGCTGGACTCAGCCGTCATGGACGCGTTGGCAGAGGTCGGCGTGCGTTTTCCGCTGGAGCGCGCGCTCGACGTGCTGGAACTCGGAGGCTGCCCCATAGACCGCGCGACGAGGGTCGCACGCCTGCCTGAGCCGGTCGTGCGGCAGGCGCTGCGCACGGCGCCCAAGGCGCCGCTTCTCGCTGCCCGTGAGCCTGAGTGCGACCTCATCCTCGACGGCAGCCGCTGCTACCTCAGCAACGACGGCTGCGGCGTCTGGGTCATCGATCCCGAGAGCGGTGAGCGGCGACCGAGCACCAAGGCCGATGTCGCCGCCTCGGCCCGCTTCATCGATGCACTGCCGCAGGTGAGCTACTACTGGGGACCGGTGGTTACCGCGGAGGACGCCCCTTCCGGCACGCGGCCGCTGCACGAGCTCGAGGCCGTCTTCGCGAACACGAGCAAGCACTTCCAGGCCGTCGACGTCGTCGGCGAAGATATGGCTCACCGCACCGTAGAGATGGCGAGGGTGGTGGCCGGCGGAGCCGAAGCGCTCCGCAGACGGCCAATAATGAGCCTGATCGCCTGCCCAATCGACCCGCTGGGCAACGACACCGTCAGCCTCGAGGCGGCGCTGGTGTGTGCCCAGGCCGGCGTGCCGGTCGGCTTCTTGTCGCTCACTCTAGGCTGCGCCTCCGCGCCGGCCACCCTGGCCGGAAACCTCGTCGTGAACCTGGCGGCCGTGATCGCCGGCATCGTGCTGCTCCAGTTGGACTCGCCGGGAGCGCCCGTGTACTTCGCCGGCGCGCCGAGCGTGATGGACCTCAGGACCGGCGGCTACACGGGCGGTGGCCCCGAGGACCACCTACTCGCCGCCGCCGCGACGCAGATGGCGCACCACTACGGCTTCGCCATGGCGATGGGCGCAATGGCCACCGGTGCCAAGGAGCCGGGGTGGCAGGCCGCTGTGGACGACGCTCTCTCGACGCTCACCAGCGTGAGCGCCGGCGCCGAGATGTTGAACGGCTGCGGCCTCCTCGACGGCTCCAAGACGTTGAGCTACCCGCACCTGGTCATGGAGACCGAGATCTACGGCATCGTCCAGAAGGTGGCCGGCGGCGTGGAGGTCACCGACGAGACCCTGGCGATGGACGTCATCAAGAAGGTCGGGCCGGGCGGCACCTACCTGGCCGAGAGGCACACGCGCCAGCACATGAAGGAGATCTGGCGGCCCACCGTGTGGGATCGCCTGCCTTACGACAGCTGGCTGCGCGAAGGCAAGAAGGGCGCCCTGCAGAAGGCAGAGGAGCTGGCGCGTGACATCTTGCAGACGCACACGCCTGAGCCACTCCCCGGTGCGGTGCTCGCCGACCTTCGGCGGCTGGTCGAAAGCGCCGACGCCGAGCTGGTACGAGGACGGAGATGATGGCCGTAGCGGTTGCCTGCAGGTCCTGAGCCGACCAGGTCATTGACTGGAGTATGGAAATGGAGATTTCGGGCGTAGATCCCATGGTCATCGCGCAGACTGCGAACGAAGCGCGCGATCTTTTGAGCGAGCTCATTCGCATCGACACCAGCAACCCGCCGGGAGATGAGACGAAGGTTGCCAAGTTCTTGGATTCGTTCTTTCGAGCGAAGGGCCTGGAGGGCGAAATCGTGGGTGAGCCGCCAGATCGCCGCAGTTACGTTCTGCGTCTCGAGGGCCGCCGTCCCGGGCCAAGCCTGCTGTTGCTGGCGCACGAAGACGTCGTCCCGGTGACGGCCATCGAATGGCAAGAGCCGCCGTTCTCCGGAGTCGTCGACGGGAACTATGTGTGGGGTCGCGGCGCGCTCGACGTAAAGAACCTGATCGCCGCCCACGCAGTCGCGCTCTGCCGTTTGGCAGCGAGCGGCGGTCCGTATGCCGGGACGATCGTCTTCGCGGCAACCGCGGACGAAGAAGATGGCAGTGTCGGCGGTGCCCGGTGGCTATTGAATCATCGACCCGACCTTCTGCATTGCGACTACGTACTCAACGAGGGCGGCGCGCACTACGTGCAACACCAAGGCCGTCATGTCTACATCATCGAGACGGGTGAAAAGGGCGCAATGCAGTTCAAGGTGATCATCAAAGGGCAGAGCGGCCACGCCTCCTTGCCGCTGCGGCGCGGGAGCGCAATGGTCGGCGCTACTCATGCGCTGGCGGCTCTGAGCACCCACGCAAGCCCACTTACCAACGGTGAATCGTCGCACGACCTCATCTCGCTGCTCGTGCCGCACGAAGACCTGCGTCAGAGGCTCCGCGATCCCGACACCGCGCGTGCTGCGCTCGCCGAGCTTGCGCACCGCGACGAGGACCTCGCCGATATGATAGAGCCTCTGTACGGGTTCTCTTTCACGCCAACCATGGTCGCCAGCGACAGCGCTGCCGTGAATATGCATCCATCGCGGGTTGAGATCAGTGTCGACTGCCGCACGCCGGTTGGTATGGGCCGAGCGGATGTAGCGGCGGAGATCCAGAAGGCCTTGGCCGGCATCGAGGCCGATTGGGAGCTGGAATGGCTCTGCGTAACCGAGGGCAACGCCTCGCCTGCGCCGACTCGATTCTCCGCCGCCATCGCGAGAGCGATGGACCGACTCGTGCCCGGCAGCGAGATCGCCTTCGCACATGGCGTACGCTTCACGGACTGCAATTGGTTTCGCACTGCCTACCCAGAGACGATCGCCTACGGCTTTAGCCCCTACCTGGCGGACAGCCATGACGACATCATGCGCCGTTGCCACGCCAGGGACGAACGCATTCATGTGCGCGACCTAGCGCTACAAGCGCTTCACGCAGAGTTCGTCGCGCGCGAGCTGCTGTGCTGACCGGGATCAGCTCGAGGTTGACGCGGGCTCGCCTTCCTGCAGCGCGCCTTCCGCGACGCCGTGAGATGGAAGGCCTAACCTTCTACTTGAACGTGAGAGTTCCTTTAGGACTCCGTGAAATTCGCGGTGAACAGCTTGTTCACCGTCTTGGTACCGCCACCTGGCCTTCAAGCTAATCAGCGACTAAGCGAGCAGAGCCGCTGGTCAGCCCTTTAGCGACTCGACGAACTGCTTGTAGCGCACGAGCGTGCCGTGCAGGTGCTGCTGCGTTTGAGCGATCTCCTCGGGATCGCTGATCCCTTCGTAGTGCGAGCAGTAGTTTAGGTCGACCGTCACTCGTGCGGTGTGGTCGTCGACGGCCTCCAGGCGCACGAACCCCGAGTCGCCCTCGGCTTCGCTCTCGTCGGGCCCGTTGAGACCACGATAGTAGAGGTTCCAGAAGGTGAACCGCGTCCACTCTGCATTGGCCACCTCGACTGGCACGTTGACGTCGATCGATTGGCGGATCTCCTCGCAGACGTTCACTGCAGTGCCTCGCTTTCTCGGTCGTTGCTCAGGACGATGCCCACCATTCAGTGACTTGCGATCGGCTTCCATGCGAACTTGCTCGCTGACGGGCTTCCTCACACCGTTGGGGCGGCAGTGACGCCAGCTGTCTCTGGGGCCGCCGACAGGCGCTCTTGGGCGGGTGACGCGCGAACCTCGATACCTACTCGCATGCCGTCCCGCCATGCAGGAGGAGGCCGCCAACATCGTCGCCGGGCTGGTGCTCAGGGGCTCGTGACGCGGCCGGCGGGTGAAGCCCCCCTTGTCCTTGCCCCGCCCGCCCCGTAGTGTCGCCTACACCGGTCCCCCGTGAGAGGCAAGGTGTCCCCCTGAACGACTCTGCAATATCCCCGAGAACGTCGAGAAAGGTCGAGGTCTACGAAGCCCTTGGGATGGGCTGACGCTCGCATGAAGATGCCCAAACCGACAGAGAGTGACCGCGTCCGGTTCGAAGCCCTCGTGCCCGCCGACGAGCGAGTGCAGGTCAAGCCGATGTTCGGCAACCTCGGCGCCTTTGTGAACGGCAACATGTTCATGGGCCTCTTCGGCAGCGACGTCGGGCTCAAGCTCGCCGCGGCCGACGAGGAGGCGCTGCGCCAGGCGGGCGGCGGCCCGTTCGGCCCCGAAGAGCGACCGATGGGTGGTTACGTCACACTGCCAGACGCGATGACCACGGCCGAGGCCGAGAGCTGGATCGCCGCCGCGCTGGCCTATGTCGGCGCGCTGCCGCCGAAGAAGAGGTGACGTTCATCGATTGTGCGCTTCAGCGAGCGCAGGACGACGAGTCGGCCGACCGCTGACGGCGCTGGGGCGTTTGAGACGGCTGCGGCCTTTAGCTAGGCGGGATCGGTGGGCGAGGGCCCAGGAAGCGGCTGCTCGCTTGCGGCAAGCGCCACGCGTAGCGCCTCTTCAAGACTCGCAGGGCGAGCGAAGGAGGCTTCGAGACCGGCCACCTGCAGGATGCGCTCGACGTTGGCGCTGCACACGACCGCGAGGCCACCACCGAGCGCTCGCAGGCGCCGCTCCCCGCCGATCAGCACGCTGAGGCCCGAGGAGTCCATGAAGCTTACCTTCGTGGCATCGACGACGATCTGCCGCTCGCCGGATTCGATCGACTGCAGCATGGCCGCCTTGAAGTCGGTCGCCGCGAAGATGTCGATCTCGCCCTGGAGATCGAGGATCGTGAGGTGCTCGGCGGAGAGGACCTCGACGCAGCGCTGCCGGGTATTCACGGGGTGTCCGATTCACGCCTGCCCGAGGGCAGTACCCGAGCCCCGGACGTGCGTGGTCGACTTCGCATCCCTGAGAATCGTGCTCGTGACTGAAGTACGCTCGCGGCGGTGGCGGCCCGCAAGGTGCGGGTCCGCCACAGCCCGCGAGTCTGGTTGTCGGGCCTAAGCCAGGGTGGGCGGCGGATCGGGCGACGCCGTGGTCGCCTCCGACGGCAGCGGCGTTGACACCTACGGCGTCGACTTCGGCGGCCCGGCGCACCGTGCAGGCGAGTGGCGATGCACTCGATGATAGGCGGGAATCCTCGAGGCGAAAAGCGGCAAGGTGCCAGTATGGGTCCGGCGGACGGATGCCGATGAGCTCCTCGCTCTGCCATGCCCTTCTATCGGCCGTCTCTACGAGTACCTGAGGAGTTCGACATCGCGGCCGGCGCACCCTGCAGGCCCGCCGCGACGCCGCGCCGCAGACGCCACACCGCCACGACGGCGACTACGAAAGCGGCCACGAGCACGGCGTTGCGCGAAACGACCACCAGCTGCGGTAACGGGTAGTGCGACGGCAGCTGCATGAACAGGTGCGGGATCTCGATGTGGGTGATCACGAGCGCGCCTAGCATGAGGCCTCCCGCGATCTTGCTGAGCAACTGACGACCCACAAGGCACAGGGCGACCAGCGGCAGCACCCAGAGAAGGTGCTGCGGCGAGAGCACCTTGTTACCGACCATCGTGGCGAGCATGCAGGCGAGGACGGTCACGGGAATGCCCTCGTGGCTGCTACGCAAGGCCTCCCTGGAGCGCCAGACACCCCAGTAGACGAGCACGAGCAACAGGAACACGGTAACCGGCGCGAGGCTCTCCACAAGCGTCGAGCCGGCGCCACTGATGGTCGTGGACCCGCCTGGCGGCACCGTGACCGTTACCGCCCTGTGGGAGAGCACCTGCACGATCAGATAGGGCGAGGCCGCGATGCTCTCGATCTGCAAGCCACGAGAGAGCTGGCTGCCGAGGAAGCTCGTCCTCACGCCGGACGCGTCGTGGAGCACGAACGGCAGAAAGGGAAGCACCGCGGCGAGGGCCCCGGCAAGCCCGGCCCATACGACCTTGCGCCGCGTCGTGGCCAGCACGAGCACCAGCGGCAGTACTGCGATGGGTGTGAGCTTGAGACTGAAGCCGAGGCCGAGAACGAGTGCGGCAAGCGTCCACCGCCGGTAGACGATGCAGAGCATCGCGAGCGCCAGCACCAGCGCCACGGCGCCGTCGAAGCGGTCGATAGCGAGGGCGCCGCCGGCCACGACCACGACGGCCAGCGCGAGCGCCGTGGCCAGCGCCCTCTCGAGCCCCAGCCAAAGACGCACGGCGACCGCCGTGGTTACCACCGCCGTCACCACATCGATCACGATCATCTGCACGCCGAACCAGAAATGGAAGACCTGGAGCGTGCTGGTCGGGTGGGGCAGCATGAAGAGCAGAATCGACAGCGGCGGATACTCGTAGGGAAAGTCACTGTACGGCCACTGACCGTAGACCACGCGAAGACCGACGTCCGCGTAGTGCGACAAGTCGCCGGTCACCGTGGGAACGTAGCCCCACCTGAGGGATACGAACACCCCGTAGATGACCAGCCAGGCGACGCCCTGGAGGGCGGCGGACGCCACCAGCAGGAGCACCAGCTCACGACGCGGCGACGGCCTCACTTCCACGTGCCGAACCACGTGATGCGCTGGTAGTACTGGAAGGCCACCGGGTAGCCTAGCAGGAAGGGCAGCCAGACGAACGCCATGCCGGAGATGGCACCGACCCAGCCCCAAGCCATGGTTGAACGCACCGCCAGCCGGCGATCGGGACCCCTGACGGCGCGCGCGACGGCGACGCCGCCGAGCACGACCGCCGCGGCTAATGCCGCGCCGCGCACCAGCGTCCCGGGCAGCGTCGCCGTGCCGCCTTCACCGAGGCCGGCAGCCCCAAACAAGCCGCACACCGCGAGCGCCAGGCCGGCGAACCCCAGGGCATCCCGCAGGCAGATCGTCGAATGTCCCCCGACGACGCGCTCCAGGCCGGAGGCCAGCAAGACGGCCAGAAACGGCACGACGGGCGTCATGTAGTAGATGTAGCTCGGGCGCGACGTGGCAAGCCACGGCGCGTACAGGAGCACCACGAGCAGAGGGAACAACCCGAGGCGCGGGCTGCGCGTGCTCAGGGCGCGCGCGCTAAGGGCGATGAAGGCGACGATCGCCGACCACCACAGCAGGGGATTGCCCAAGGCGATTATGGCCCGCACCCCCCGGGCTGCTTCCCCCCAATGGTACCAGATGGCGCCTGCGTCGAACGGCCAGGTGAGCGGGCGTGACGTAGCGCCCGCGCCCAGCGTGCCGCGCGACTTCCAGTTGAAGCTCACCATGTAGCGCTGCAGGTGCAGCCACTGCGACAGCGTGTGCCCGGAGAGGAAGTAGGGGGTGTACGAGGCGAGGTAGACGACGAGGGCGATGCCGATGATCAGCGCCGCCCGCGGCGCCAGGCGTACGCCGCTACGATGCCCGCGCGCGGCTTCCCGGCGATGCCCGTACAGCGCGATGACGACGAGGGCGGCGAGCACGGCGAGGCCCCCAGACCATTTGCTCGCCGTCGCCGCGCCGCCCGCGAGGCCGCAAAGGAGGATCCAGCGCCAGCTCCCGCCGCTTTGAACGGCGCGCAAGGCACAGTACAGGCACGCCACGGACCACAGCGCCACGAAGATGTCGAGCATCGCGAGGCGTGACTGCACGATGAGCATCGTGTCGCCGGCCGCGAGTACCGTGGCCGCCAGGGACCACTCCGGCGACAACGACATGCGTCGCGCCAGCGGGTACACCAGCCCGATCAGAAGCGTGCCGGCGAGGGCAGCCGGCACGCGCCAACCCCACGCATTGTTGCCGAAGACGACGATGCCGGCCGCGATCGTGTCGACACCGAGCTCGGGATGCGGGTACGAACGTGCGCTGCCGGGCAGCCACGGCCGGCTCCCGCTGGGCGCAAAGCCATCGTGGAGAAGAGCTTCAGCGTCATGCGCGTAGTACTTCTCGTCCCATACGTACTGAGGGAAGGCGGCCAGATCCGCGAAGCGGACGACTGCCGACAGAGTGATGACGAGAACGAGCAGGGCGAGTACTACGCCGCGATGGTGCCTCTGGGATTCCTGTGCCCCACGGCCGGCGAGCGCCTCGATACTGTCCATGGGACAAACAGTATCATCGGAGCCGCCCGTGCCGCCTCCGCGCGGCTGCGAGCGCTCTGCGCTGACAGAGTCGGAGTAGAAGCTCCGGGCCCTCAGGGGACCAAGCAGCGCGGCAGGCTCGAAAAGCCCCTGCGGCATGGGACAGACAGCCTACCCCGTCTTCGACTTCCTCGCGCGCGTCGAAGCCCAGAGCTTGTCGGCGATGCCGCCTCTCTCTGGCCAGACCTTGATCAAGGCCGCGACCACGGCCGGGTCGAACTGGCTGCCAGCGTTGTCTGCGAGTTCCTTCAGGGCCTCTTCGTCGCTCAGTCGCGCGCGATAGGGGCGGTCGGAGGTCATCGCGTGCAGCGCGTCGCAGGCGAAGGCGATGCGCGACTCCAGGGGGATCCCGTCGCCGGCGATCCGGTCCGGGTAGCCGTGCCCATCCCAGCGCTCATGTGCGGCGCGCACGAGCGGGGCCAGCGGACGCAGGTAGTCGATGCGTGCGATGATGTCCTCGCCGATGGCGGTGTGCTGGTTCACGATCGTGCGTTCTTCGGGTGAGAGAGGACCGGCCTTGTCGAGGATCTCGGCGGTGATGGCAATCTTGCCCACGTCGTGCAGCAGTGCCGCGTACTCGACGCGGCGCAACTCCGCCTCGGAGAGGGCGAGCTCGCGACCGACTGCCACCGCCAGCGTGGCGATCATGTTGGCGTGGTCGGCCGTATAGGCATCCTTCGCCTCCAGGGCCGAGGCCAGCGCCACGACGGTCTGCATATAGCTCGCCTCGAGCTCCTTGAAGGTCTGTGCATGGCGCAGCGCCGTGGCCACCTGACTCGCGACGATGCAGAGCAGGGCAGCCGTCGAGGCGGAGTACTGGTGCCGGCGCGCGCAGCCGACGCTGATCGCTCCGACGGCGCGTCCCTGGTGCACCACGGGCACGACCATCACGCTGCAGATCCCGGTCGCCCCGCGAGCTGCGAGCGGCGTAAGGCGCTGGTCCTGCGCGAGGCTCGAGGTCTTCGCCACCGTGTCGGCCGTGTTCGTCCAGCGCACGAGCTCCTCCACGGCCAACATGGAGCCGTTCACGGTGCCGGCGTAGATGCCTTCCCGCAGCCGTTCGTCCTCGAGCAGGTGGATGCCGCAGAAGTCGCTGCCCGTCATGGTGCGCACACGCTGCGCGACGGCCGCGAGCTCAGCCGTGGCATCCGGGCTCTGCGCGAGCGTCTCACCGACCAGGGAGAGGTCGGCGAGGGCGCGAGAGAGGCTCTGGATCTGCGCCGCGAGTTCGTCGACCGTGTCGGCGATGCGCTGCGACATGCGGTTGAAGGCACGAGCCATGACGGCCACCTCGTCCGCGCCGCTGACCGGAAGCTGCTGCCGCAGCTCGCCGCCGCTGATCGCCTCAGCGGCAGAGCTCAGGTCGCGCAACGGACGTATCACGCGCCGGGCGAGGCGCAGGGCCGCGAGGCGCTTCGAGAAGATCGTGAGGATCACGAGGGCGAGAAGGAGTCCGCACAGCAAGCCGTGCAGCGGTGCCGGCACGAGCCAGCAGGCGACGGTGACGCTCGCCGCGCAGGTAGCGACGACCAGATCCTGCCAGCGCTTCATGGCCTGACTTTCCCCGTCGACTCGCTCGCTCGCAGACTCACGCCCCATGCTTTCAGGTCACGCCTCAGTCCACTGCGGCCCGACGGCATTGTCACCTCGGTGAGATGCATCGGCCGGCGGGGTGAGCGCGACGAGGCCCTTTAGGCGCATGTACCAGACCGGTGAAGGCGAGCCGGCACCGAGGAGAGGCGGCCGAGCAGATTCTTGAACTCACGCTTCTTCCTCGGATAACGCCTTGTCGACGATGCCTTTAAGATGGCCGCCAAGGGTAGCGTCGTCGAATGCCAGCGCCGGTTTCGCGCCACCGTCTCGAGACAGCAGCGCCGTCTTCCCACCTATCATCGCATCGAAGACCTTCACCTTGAGTCGCGTGCGCGTCTCTTCGATACGGCTGCGCATCTCCGCTTGGTCGATCGTGCTGTCTTCCCGCGCCGAGGGTTCGGGTCGAGCAGCGGGCACGTCGGTGGCCAACTCGCCAGCGCTGCTCTGGACCTCGGGCGCGACCAGCACCACGCCCGCCTCGATGGGCGGTTCGCTCGCCGCCCCAGCCGCGACGTCCGCGCCCCGCTCGACGATGCAGGCGACGAACGTCTCAACGGCGTCCACCTCACGTCGGCGCGCGCGCTTCGCTGCGTACATTTGCTGGTCGGCGCGGACCAGCAGTTCGTCGACATCGTCGAGCTCGTCGGATCTGGCCACGATGCTGCCGAAGCTCGCCGAGAAGTCATAGCCCTCGCCCAGCTCGGCGCGCTTGGTGCGGACGGCCCTTTCCAGGCGCTCCGCCACCATCTGACGATCGAGACGCTCGTCTTCGCGGCCGAGCAGAGCCACGGCGGCGAACTCGTCACCCCCGAGGCGCGCCACCACGTCGTCCTCGCGGAAGGCGAGGCGAAGTGCTTCACCGGCAGCAACGACAAGCTTGTCGCCCGCCGCGTGGCCTAACTCGTCGTTGACGCGCTTGAGGCCGTCGACGTCGAGATAGACGAGGAGCACCTGCGACTGCACACGCTTGGCCCGTCGTCGGATCTGCTCGACCTGGACGAAGAAGCCGCGATGGTTGAGCAGGCCGGTGAGATCGTCGCGGTCGGACAGGTCGCGTAAGAACCCTTCCAGCTCCTTGTGGGCGGCGATGCCGTGTGCAATCGCGAGGCACAGCCTGCGCCCACCGAGCTGCATGAGCCGCGCGCTCACCTCGACGGGCAGGCGCTGGCCTAGGCTCGTGACGTGCAAGCTCTCGAAGACGAGGGCGTCGGCATCACTGAGAGCGTGGGAGTACTCCTGCACGCGGCCCCGCGCCTCGGGCGCGTAGAGCTCGTCCGCGGTCATCGCTAGCAGCTGCGCTCGCGAGTAGCTCAGAGATTGGCACGCCGCCTCGTTCACCTCCACAAGTCGGCCCGGCCGCCCGTCTGCCTCGATCGCGTAGACCAGGACGATATCGCTGCCGGCATCGAACAGGGCGCGGTACCGCCGCTCGCTCTCGAGCTGCTCCAGGTGGGCCGCGTTCAGCGAGTCGAGGGTGGTCTGCATCGCGAGGCGCTTCGAGAAGATCGTGAGGATCACGAGGGCGAGAAGGAGCCCGCACAGCAAGCCGTGCATCGGTGCCGGCACGAGCCAGCAGGCGACGGTGACGCTCGCCGCGCAGGTAGCGACGACCAGATCCTGCCAGCGCTTCATGGCCTGACTTTCCCCGTCGACTCGCTCGCTCGCAGGCTCACGCCCCGTGCTTTCACGTCACGCTTAGTCCACTGCGGCCCGACGGCATTGTCACCTCGGTGAGATGCATCGGCCGGCGGGGTGAGCGCGACGAGGCCCTTTAGGCGCATGTACCAGGGGCGGGCTGGAGGCGACTCACGACGGTGGCGCCACCTGGACCGACCAGTGCGCCGCCGGCAACACCTATGGGGACCGCCACGGCTGCATCGTGGGTGCGCATGCCACTGAAGCGTGCGGGCGAAGTGGAAGCCGGCTGGATCCCCCTTGCCCGAGTGCCATCGGCTGTTGCGACCGAGAGGGTTTCGAGGCCGATGTGGGCACGTCTTCTGTGTCAGCAGCCCCGAGGCGGAACGGAACCAGACCGACCCCGAATGGCTCAAGCGGGGACCGCTCGACGAGGTCAGCGCCCGGATCGACATTGAGTAGCTGCTGCATTAGGCGAGCGCACCGCCCAGGCCTCCCCACCATGTTGCCCGCCGTCGGGCACGTGGGCAGCCCTGAGAGGTTCGTAAGTTCGCGACACGTTCGCCTGAGCAGCTTCGCCGAGTGGGATCGCAAACTGCCAATCCGTTTCCTCCGGGATTGCTCGACACAGCTATCGCTTGGCTACTTCCTGGGCCGGGAGCCGCTGCCCGGAGGGGTGAGGGCGCAGTCGTCCGCGTCGATCGACTCGGGGCTGATCCACAAGTATCAGCGAACCGCAGCGTGAATCGGGGATAGACGCACCCCTCAGGCTCCAGCACCTAAGGCCGACCGAGACGGATCCACAAGCGCGATCATCAGGTCACGCTCCGAGGCGCGGTGGGCCGTGTTCCATTAGGACAGTAGCAGCAGAAGGTCCCTGGGTTTCCTGGCAATGCAGTCCGGCGAGACGGCCGCTAGTTGCTCCTCTGAATGCCAGCCCCAAGTGACGGCGATTGCCCCGACACCAGCCTCCTTTGCCTCAAGGATGTCACCTACCGTGTCACCCACAAAGACCGCACTCGTACTCTCGTTCCCCGACGCAGCGGACCGGATCTTGCGTACCTTACTTGGTTCCTTGTCGCCGCCAAGCACCTCCCCCACGTGGCTAATGCCCCAGGCCGCGAGAAGCCGCTCCACGATGTCTGTGCGGTTTGATGTGATGATCACCACCTCGTGGCGCTCAGCAAGATGGGCAACGACGGCAGGCATCTCAGGATAGGGCCGAATCGCACCAGCCGCGGCGATAGCCGCAAATCGGTCATCTATGTTCTCGATGACGCTCCGGGGAACGCCGGCTTTGACCAAGCCTGCGAACCAGTTGTCCTCGACGAGCTCAAGTACCCACTCTCGCGAGGCGAGATGTGGGAAACCACGGTCATTTAGAGCGCTGACAGTGGCCGCACACCATCCATCAAGCGAGTCGGCGACCACGCCGTCAAAATCCAGCATCACTAGCTTGCCCACCGCTGCCCACCTTTGTGGCCTGCCTTTGGAGACGCCAGGCGTCCAGCCGGCTGCGAGGCTGGCCACCCGCTCCCATCGGCCCACGCATCCACTAGCTCCTCGCCCAGTGAGTACTGTATCCCTCTATTGGCACGCACGCGGGAGACGGCAGCCTTCGTTCTCGCCGTGAGCACACTCGGCTGAGTGGACCTCTGCGCGAAGGCGATGGCACGCCCCGCGTCCGCTTGCTCTGGTCGGCGGCAGGAATACCATGAGAGAGCTCGCGAGCATCACCTGCGGGCGTGCCGAGCGGGATCTGCGAGGCCAAGGGGGTCAGGCATGAGGCTGAAGCCTTCGAGGGTGGCGCAAGTCGTGCGCGCGGCCACCGCATCTGTTCTCGCCTCTCTGCCGGCCTTCGGCCTCGCGGGGGCGACGAGGCTGCCCGATCACTTCCCTGGGCACTTCCTGGCCAGCGCTCACTCCTCGGGCGCGGCCGCGTGGGTCGTCTCGATCACGCTGGACACCTACTCGCACGCAATACCCGCGATGCAAGAGGAGGCGGCCGAGAGGATCGCGGGGCTGGTGTTCGTGAGGGCGTAGTCGTCAGAAGAGGCCGAGCAGGTCGTGCGGCGTCCGGGCGATCAGGTCTGGAGCGGCCCGCAACAGGCGCTCCTCCCCATGCCAGCCCCAGGCCACACCGACGGTAGTCGCGCCAGCGGCCCTGGCCTCGAACACGTCGCCGACGGTGTCGCAGATGTAGCAAGCCGCGAGCGACTCGCCGAAGCGCCTCCGCACCGAGCTGATCTTGCGCGTCTTGCTCGCCTCCTGCTCACCGCCCAGCACCTCGTCGACGTGCACGCCGTTCTTCTCGAGGATCCTCTTCACCACGTCCGTGCGGCTCGAGGTGATGACTACCACCGGGTGCGAAGCACGCAGGCGCCCGATCACCTCGGCCATACTGGGAAAGAGGTCCGGGCTGGGAGCAGCCTCGAAGGCGGCCTCCATCTTCGCCACGACGTCTTCCGGAACGCCCGCTTCAGCAAGCGCTTCGAACCAGTTCACCTCGGTGAAGTCGAGGAAGTGGGACGGCGTCGCGAGGTGTTCGAGACCGTTCGCCTGCAGCGTCTCCACGAACGCCTGACACTGCTCCTCGAGGGAGTCGGCGATGACGCCATCGAAGTCGAACATGATCAACCTGTCAGACGCCACTGCCCTCCCGTCCATTCTCCGTGCGTATGCTGGCAGCAGAGTATGAGGGAGGCGTGAAGGAGAGATGTTGCGCCGACTCGCTCCTTGAAGCGTCTCGTGCTCGGCCATCGCGGGTAGCTGCGGGCACACGGAGGTGGCGGCGCGACGCCTCTGTGACGAGTGGTAGGGCGCCTGGAGCGACTCGGGTTACGGCAAGCTGCCCATCCCCAATCGAGGCCGCTGATCCACCGAGCATCCGAGGAGATGGCAACCGAGAGCTCAAGAGCACCCGATCGTCGCTCTGTCGCGCTCGACCCTGAGACCGTCAAGGCACTCAAGCGTCAGGCGGCGCAGCAGCTCGCAAGTCAGGTGGAGAGGGGCGACGAGTGGAGCGAGAGCGGCCTGGTCTTCACCGATGAGGCTGGAGAAGCCTGGCACCCGGACGTGACCATCGCGATCACGCTCGACACCTACTCGCACGCCATCCCGGCTATGCAAGAAGAGGCGGCCGCGCTGATCGCGGGGCTGGTGTTCGGCTCAACCGCGTGACAAAGCGCTCGTACTCAGGGTCCTCGCCGCGCAGCACGGCCTCGTACCGCTCCCTGATGCGCGCGGTGACCGGGCCGACGCTGCTGCCGTTGACGACGCGCGCATCGACCTCGATCACGGGCGCCACGTAGGTCGAGGTGCCGCAGGCGAAGACCTCGTCGGCGATGTAGAGCTCGGTGAGGTCGACCTCGCGTTCTCGCGTCATAAGGCCGAGCCGATCGGCGATCAGCAGCACGGTGCTGCGGTTGATGCCCTCGAGGAGGTCGCTGGCCGTGCCGGGGGTGATCAGCACCCCGTCCCTGACGATGAAGATGTTGGCCGCGCTGAGCTCGCAGACGTGACCGGCCGCGTCGAGGAAGATGCAGTCGTCATACCCTGAGTCGATCGCGTCCTGCTTGGCGAGCACCGAGTTCACGTAGGCGCCGTTGACCTTGGCGCGTGAGGGGATGGCATAGTCCGGGATGCGCCGCCAGACGCTAGTCTTCAGACGGGCGCCGTCGAGCGGCAGGATCGGCTCCGCGGCGTAAACGAACATGCTGACCAGCGTCGAGATGCCGCGCGAGCGCGTGCCCGGCAGCTGCTCGTCGACGTGCACGCTCACGCGCACGAAGACGTCCTCCGTCACCGCGTTCGCGAGTACGACCTCCCTGACCGCTTCGACGAAGCGCGCCTCGCTCCACGCCGGCTCGAAGGTGTCGATGCCGATGATGCGGGCGGAGTTCACCAGCCGGCGGTAGTGGTCGGTGAGGCGGAAGCCGACGGCGCCCTGACCGCGCGAGACCGTGACGGGCAGGACGGTGTAGACGCTGAGGCCGTAGAGCACCGCCGCGCTCGTGATGCTCAGCGCGGCGTCCGCGGTAGGGATGATGCCGGAGCCGAAGTACGCCTTGGGGTACACCTGTGCCATGTGAGACCTTTGCTGTAGCTGGAGGAGCACTGCGCTTTGTCGACCTCGACACGTGGATGAGGCCGGTGAGCCCAAAGCAGCCGAGGGGTGTATCTACCAGAACCCGCGGCCACCCGCAACCAGGTGGCGGTGCGTTTCGTCGAACCCTTATCAAGCAAGGGCTCGTGACAGAGAACCGCGCCGACATCGTCTCCAGCCGAGTCACGGCGTTCGCCAGGTCTTGGTTGTCCCTGCAGTTGCTGCTGGACAACGGTGTGCAAGGCCTGGAAGCCAGGGCAGACTTGTCTCGCGCGGACCTGATCGGCCAGGAACGCGGGAGAACGCCGTGGACGACAAGATGATCTGGGCGGACCAGCTCCAAGGCCCCATGCCGCATCCTCGCCGGCGGGGACGCGCCTGGCGTCGACCTCCAAGGCGAGGTGGATCTCCACATCGCGAGTGTCTTCCGATAAGCTTTTGGGCGGGGAATCGTCCATGAACCGGCTGCGCTTCGGCACCTTTCTGGCGCCCAACATTCTGCCAATCTACGCAGCCGTGACCGAGGAAGTTGGGCGCCGCCTCGAGATTGAGACAGAGCTCGTCGTCGAGACCGATCACGAAGCCTTCGCAGCAGATAAGGACGAGGTCTCCTTCATCTGTAGTCTCCCTTACGTCGCCTTTGAACGTCGTGGCGTCTCGCCCGCCGTGCCGATCGCCGCGCCGGTGCTCGAAGGCGGGCGCTACCGCGACGCGCCCATCTACTTTTCCGACGTCATCGTCGCGCGCCACAGTCCGTCGCGCTCGTTCCTCGACCTGCGCGGCCGCTCCTGGGCCCATACTGCCCCGCTGTCGCACTCCGGCTACGGCATCACGCGCTACCACCTTGTCGAGATCGGCGAGACGCGCGGCTTCTTCGGCCGCACCATCAATTCCGGCTCTCACGCAGAATCGATGCGCTTGGTCGCGAGCGGGGCGGTCGATGCCTCCGCCATCGACTCCCAGGTGCTGGCCGTGGCGATGCGGGACGACCTGCAGCTGGCCCGTTCCTTGCGCATCATCGACGCACTCGGCCCCTCGACCATCCAGCCAGTGACCGTTTCGAAGCGGGTCCCGATCGAGTTGCGCCGCAGAATTCAGCGGGTCCTCACGTCTATGCACGAGGATCCAGCCCTGCGCGAGCGCCTGGCGCGTGGCCTGGTCACGCGCTTCGTGCCGATGAGCGCTTCATCTTACGACGACATCCGCATGATGCTGGAGGCCTGTCAGTCCGCAAGGTTCATGCGACTGCGCTGACGCGGGAGTGGCGCACGAAGGAGTCTGCCCGTCGGAGACCGCCGAGCCTGCCCCAAAGGCGATGCACGAGGGACGGCGTCCCCGTGGAATCACGGCAGGGCAGCCACCTCGTTAGCGGCGCCGGGTTCCTCCCGGGAGCCGCCCTCCAGCCGCAAGCCTTCGTCCGAGAACATCCCCTTCCGCACCAGCGCGCTGAGCCCGTCGAGATCTCGGGGTAGCGGGCCGTCCTCGCCGACGAACGGCACCTGCTCGCGTACCAGGCCAAGCAGGCGCCGCGTGCCCCGACCCAGCGGCTCACGACCGCGCAGCTCCTCCGCTTGCGCTGCGACGAGCAGCTCCATGGCGACAATGCGCTCGCCCAGGCCGACCATGTCGGCGAGCCGGCGAGCGCTCAGCGGAGTCATGCTGGCGCGGTCTTCAATGCCCTCGGCGCCGGAGCTGCTAACGAGCTCAAACGACACCGGCTGGGCGAGCAGGCGTGCCTCAGCGGCGATCGACTCAGCCGCGATTGCGTAGATGCTGAGGCCGCTTTCGGCCGTACCCTGACGCGCCGCCAATCCGGTCGCCAGCCCTGACCATGGGGCGTCGAGGAGCTTGATTACGCGCTCCGTGGCACTCGTGAGCACGGGCGCCAGCGCAATGCGTACGAAATCGAGCGCGGCCGCCAGTGGCAGCGTCTCGAACTGCGCAGCCGAGACCAGCCGGTCCTCGCCGGCGACCACAATCGGATTGCCCTGCGCCGCGTTGAGCTCGATCGCCAGTTGCCGCTCGGCGTGATCGAGGGTGTCATGGGCGGCGCCGTGCACCTGAGGCAGCGAGCGAAAGGTCAGGGGGTCCTGCAGGTCGCGTGCCGCCCCCGGCTCCCAGAGGTAGCTGCCGGCGAGCAGCCGGTGCAAACGGGCGACGACCGTCGCAAGGCCCAGGTAGGGCCGAGTCGCCGCCACGATCGGGTGGATGATCGAGAGGTTCGCGGCAAACGCCTCCAGGCTCAGCGCGCCGGCGGCGTCGGCGGCGTCCTGCAACCTGCGCGCGTCCCAGAGCGCCAGGGCGGCGGCGGCAGCCGAGAACGAAGTGTTGTTGATCAGCGCGAGCCCCTCACCGGCTGAGAGGTCCGGGTCCGTGAATAGCCCGGCGGCGAGGTCGGCGAGGGGCGCGAGGTCGGACTCACCGAGCGAGCCGAGCGCCCGCACGAGCGGACACGCGCCCCGATTCAGCGCCTCGACCAGGCGCTCCGCCAGCAGTGGCCGCACCCCCGCGAAGCCGGCGGCAAAGCCGTTCGCGAGGCGTAGCATCGTGGCGCGCACGAGCTCGCCGGTGACCGGTTCACCCTGCGCCACGCGGTGGTTCTGCAGCAGGCGGCGATTGAAGGCAGCCGTCTCGCGCGGGTCGAGGGCGACCCGTTTCAGCACGCCAACTGCGGTCGTCAAGCCGTAGACGGCGTCATCACGTGCGAGCGCATGCTCGACGACGCGCCGACTCGCCCGCATGCGTTCAGGGACATCCTGCGCGAGTGCTACCGGCTCGCGTCCGCGCGCCACACCCACAAGCTCCGGGAGCGTGAGGTCGCTGCCTGTGAGCACCACGGTCATGGCGCGAGCAAGCCCGCGCGTTCAGTCGTACGCAGCGTCTGTTGCACCTTTCTCAGCCCTCGACTCCGCCGCTGTTGACCTCGCCCGCGAGAGCCTGCACTTGAGCGTCGTGCTTGTACAGACGCAGAGCGCGCCAGCTACGCCCGCCACGGAAGTCGAGGTAAAGCGTGCGCGTGATCTCTAGCCCTGCGCTCCCGAGGAGCGGTCCGGAGATCCAGCCCTCGTGCAGTCGGATGTGGTCGTAGTGCTGCGGCGCGGCGGTAAGCGCATTGTTGTGCGCCGGGTTCGCGTGCCACTCCTCCGGCACCCCGGGACCACGGAAGAGGATGAGATTGCCGTAACGCCCGTGCTCGGGTCCGACATCGAGGTAGCTGAGGAAGCCGAACCTGGCGTACTCTGGAAAGGTCGCCGCGACCTGGCGCTCGAGCTCGAAGAGAACGGCGTGGTCGACGCTCGCGCGCAGCTCTCCGAAGAAGCCGACGGCGGTCACATTGGCCGCGTCGAGGAGGGCGTCGCCATCGGGTACGGCGAGTAGTTGCCTGCTGCCGGCCTCAGTCCGCTCGCTGATTCCGGGGCCCGGGACGCCGCGCGACCAGGTTCCAACGAGGGCGCGCTCTCGGACCAGCATCTCGTTCATCACGAGCACATCGCCGAGCGTCTTCTTCGGATCGGTGAACGGCCGCTCGACCAAACGCTCCTCCGGCCCGAGGACATCATCATAGTCACGGTCAGCGGCCCACGACGGGAGTTGATTGGCTAGCCTATCCATGTTCATCGCCTCCTCACAGTCGGGCCAGAACGACGCCAGATGCCGCAGCAACCGTCAACCGAGCGCGGCCGCCGGCCACCTCGACGGATGGGCCTCCTAATGATTGCCAGCCGACGCGGTCAGCCAAACGGATCCCGCGACGCACTCGACCGTCATCCGTGCGCGGCAGTGCGCCCCGGGGAACAACTGTGCAGTGACGACCGCCCACTTCTCCCGCGCCTAGATGATTGATTCCACGAGATCAGCCTCGCTCAAGGAAAACAAAGCAGAGAGGCCGAAGCCGACGGTGCCTAAGTCACCGTCTGCCTGGAGGCCACGATGGACGCCGACCTCGACACTCTCTGCACCGTGGTTTATTGCACAGCCGACGACCTCTTGCCAGAAGCACGGCCCAACGCCCGCCGTCAGGTCACGGACGCCGAGCTCGTCACCCTCTGCGTGGCCCAGGCGATCATGGGCATCCCCTCTGATCGCCGGTTCCTCGCCACAGCTCGCAAGCAGCTTTCCCACCTCTTTCCGGCTCTGCCCACGCAATCGGCCTACTGGAGGCGTCGCCGTAAGCTGGCCGACGTGCTCGAGTGGCTCATGGCACACTTCGCCGGCGAGAGCCCGGGAGCGTGCGACGATCTGCTGCTCATCGACTCGACCCCGGTCGAGTGCGGCCGCAGCCGCGAGACGGCCAAGCGCTCGGCGCTCGCCGAGGTGGCCGGCTACGGCTACTGCGCCGCGCACTCGCGCTGGTTCTGGGGCATGCGCCTGCATGCGCTCTGCGCCCCTGACGGCACGCCTCGGGCGCTGGAGCTTGCTCATCCCTCGCGTGACGAGCGCGAGGTCGCGCTGGTGTTGCTCGAACGCACCAAGCGCGAGGCCGTCGCCTGCCTGGTCTGCGACAAGGGCTACGCTGGTCGCGACTTCGCCGACGATGCCGCGCAGCTGCGCGTGCTCGTCGTGCGTCCTGCCCGTGCAGACGAGCCTTCTCGCGGGCCGCACCTGGCGCCCATCCGCCAGCGCATCGAGTCGATCTTCTGGACCGCCAAGGACATCCTCACGCTGGAGCGCCATGGAGCCCGCACGATCGCCGGTCTGCGCGAGCGTGTCCTGCAGAGGTTCCTCTGCCTGGCGGCTTGCATCTGTCTCAACCACCGGCTGGGAAGGCCCAGCCGAGCACTCGTCGACTACTGCGCCTGAGGGTGTGGGCGTGGAATCAATCATCTAGATGATTGATTCCACGAGATGAGCCTCGCTCAAGGAAAACAAAGCAGAGAGGCCGAAGCCGACGGTGCCTAAGTCACCGTCTGCCTGGAGGCCACGATGGACGCCGACCTCGACACTCTCTGCACCGTGGTTTATTGCACAGCCGACGACCTCTTGCCAGAAGCACGGCCCAACGCCCGCCGTCAGGTCACGGACGCCGAGCTCGTCACCCTCTGCGTGGCCCAGGCGATCATGGGCATCCCCTCTGATCGCCGGTTCCTCGCCACAGCTCGCAAGCAGCTTTCCCACCTCTTTCCGGCTCTGCCCACGCAATCGGCCTACTGGAGGCGTCGCCGTAAGCTGGCCGACGTGCTCGAGTGGCTCATGGCACACTTCGCCGGCGAGAGCCCGGGAGCGTGCGACGATCTGCTGCTCATCGACTCGACCCCGGTCGAGTGCGGCCGCAGCCGCGAGACGGCCAAGCGCTCGGCGCTCGCCGAGGTGGCCGGCTACGGCTACTGCGCCGCGCACTCGCGCTGGTTCTGGGGCATGCGCCTGCATGCGCTCTGCGCCCCTGACGGCACGCCTCGGGCGCTGGAGCTTGCTCATCCCTCGCGTGACGAGCGCGAGGTCGCGCTGGTGTTGCTCGAACGCACCAAGCGCGAGGCCGTCGCCTGCCTGGTCTGCGACAAGGGCTACGCTGGTCGCGACTTCGCCGACGATGCCGCGCAGCTGCGCGTGCTCGTCGTGCGTCCTGCCCGTGCAGACGAGCCTTCTCGCGGGCCGCACCTGGCGCCCATCCGCCAGCGCATCGAGTCGATCTTCTGGACCGCCAAGGACATCCTCACGCTGGAGCGCCATGGAGCCCGCACGATCGCCGGTCTGCGCGAGCGTGTCCTGCAGAGGTTCCTCTGCCTGGCGGCTTGCATCTGTCTCAACCACCGGCTGGGAAGGCCCAGCCGAGCACTCGTCGACTACTGCGCCTGAGGGTGTGGGCGTGGAATCAATCATCTAGGCGGGGCGATCCATCGTGTACAGAACTCAAGGAACCGTGCTCGTGATCGGAAGCAGCGGCCGGTCACACGCACGCCACCCTGGCCCTGCAGGCCGGCGTGCATCCGAAAGTTGTCTCGGAGCGCCTCGGCCATGCCAGCATCGCGATCGCGCTCGATCTCTACTCGCACGTCATCCCGGCGCTACAGGAAGAGGCCGCCGTGCGCATCGCGGCGCTGGCGTTTGCCGCAGAGTAGCGCTCAACAGGGCCAAACAGAGTGTGCACGTCGGCAGCAATGGCGGCATCACTGCACGAACTCGCCGAAGCACCGCTCAGGAAAGTGCCCCTGTGCAGGAGAGAAGCTTGGAGGCGGCGGCCGGAGTTGAACCGGCGATTAAGGTTTTGCAGTTGTGACACTACGAAGCAGGCAGTTTGTTGTCTTATGTTGTCCGAAATCGTTCTCCGCACGCCCCGCAAGTAGCGCCCTGTGCAGGACTTTTCACCTCCCTGAAGGGCCACAAGACAGGGAAACCGGTCAATAAGACGGGGGGTCGGAGACGGTTGGGGACCAGCTGCGTCACGGTTGGGGCGCATGTCGGCACCGTGTCGGCACGCTCTCGCGCCCTTTTCGGCAACTAATCGACCCCTGCTCGGCGCAGGCCGCGCCACGCTTCGCCGCTAGCGCGACCAGGTGCGCCGCGCTTGCGCTGGGTCTTTCGCCTCCCCCCGTAGGCCTTCTTCGGCACTGGCACTCCTTGAGAGTTAGTGGCGTAGCAAGGCCGGAGAACCAAACCGTTGCGCGTGAGGGGCGGGCGAGGATTGCGAACTCGAAGACACAGGAACCAAGCGGCTGCCACACACACGTCACACGCGAACCTCACGGCCCTGGAAACCGCTGCACAGGGCCGGCTTGCTACACGCTGCCGAAGCTCAGGCCGGCCTGCGCCGCCCTTCTCAGCGCGTCCGCGCGCCGCGGCAGCTACGTGCCGGCGAGCGCTGGTGGCGTCGTGCCGGCGCGCGGCCTGACGACGACGCTGCCCCCGTAGAGCTCCGGCCTCCAGGGGCCCACCACGGTCCAGCCGGCGGCCTCCAGCACCACGCCGGGTTCGGCGTCGGTGCCGAGCGGCAGACGCAGGAGCAGGTGCTCGCCGGCGTAGACGGTCACCTCGGGCTCGCCGAAGTCCTCCTCGAACACGGCCCTGGCGGTGTAGACGGGAACCTCTTCAGCTGGGGTACTCATGGCGCCTCTCCTCTCGCTGTCGTCCTCTTCAGGCTAGCGCACGGAAGGGTAAGGTGCGTAGCGTCGCCGCCCGAGGCTCTCGCGACAGCGCTCGACAGTCACGGGGCGCGGGGCAGCGATCCGGGCGAGCAACTTCTGGTATGCAGCGCAGGGCGACCAAGTGGCCTCCCCCGTCAGGGGCCCTGGAGTCGAAGGTCGGGGACGCCGCTGGCGGCGTCTGTCTCAGTCAAGCAGCTCGAGCTCATCCCATGCGGACTCGGGCACGGTCACGACACGCCGTGGTGCGACGCTCGTGGCACGGAGGTTCACGACCACCGATGCCTGAGTGTCGTCGGCGTGGCCCTCGACGACGCGCCCCTCCCCGCCTTGGTAGCGCACGCGACGTCCGAGCAGATCCTCAAGCTTCAATGTGACCTCCGTGTGAGAGAGACCCGGGTGGGGCAGCGCTTGCCCATTTGAACGAGCTGCCTCTTCCTAGCGTAGCACCGCCGAGCACTATTGCCGTGCTCGCCGCCGGCCTGAGCGCCGGCGGAGGCCGCTCGCAGTGGGCTTCCTTCCTCATCATCTCGGCCCTGCATTTCGGCGTGAATCCGTAGCGCCGCTCGGTGCGACGCTCGCACGCCTGGGAGTTAGGCTCCATCGTGTGACACTACGGCGTGCGCTGCGGTGGTGACGCTCCTCCGCCATCTCAAGCGGCGATGCGCTGGCCTTCCTGCTCTGACTCCCGAGTAGCCGCGGAGGCCACGCGGACACCCGCAGACAATCGCGCGAGCGCCGCGGGAGAGCGAGCGCTGTGCTCGCAAGGGTGCAACGGCTTGCACGTGCGAGGCCTGCGGCTGCGGGGTACGACGGTCCTGCGGACCTCTCTGCAGCATGCCGACGCCCGGTGGGGTGCTCACCCAGGCGTTCAGCGCTCAGCGGAGGAAGAGCGTAACACCAGCGAGGAGGAGCATTCGAGACGCCATGACACCGGACGAGATCGCGCACAGCGTCCCCGCGCGGCCGGGCCACAAGACGCTCGCCTTCGATGAGGTCGTGGCCAGCGGGCGGCCAGCCGTCTTTCGGGAGTTTGGAGACTCACTGCTCTATCTCGGCGGCGAGGTCTTCATCCTTCGCGACCTGGATCTGTTCGCTCCCTCCAACGCCAGACCGCCGGTTCTCGAGCAGTGTGCCCTGGTCCACGCCGTCGGCTTTGAGACCGGCTGGCACCACGGCGAAGGCTGCGAGTGCGACTACTGCTCCGGGGACGCGCGGGCCGAGGCAGCCTGAACCCAACCCGACTACTAGGGCGCAGTGCCGGCGAGGCCACGGTGCCGGCCGCGGCACCGCGGGGAGGCCACAAGTCCGCAGGACCTGCACGGCGCCAGAATCCGCTGCACACAGTCTCGTCGCCGACCGGCTACCGACGCAGCCTCGGATATACTGCGCACATGTCTTCCCCGCGGACACGGCCCGCTGTGGCCCCCGGGCGCTCAGCCGATCAACGCCATGCAGCACTGGCGCAGGCCAATGCCGTGCGCGCACAGCGAGCGGCGCGCAAGGCCGATCTGAAGCGCGGCGCGCTCTCCATCGCGGCGCTCATCGCTGATCTCCCGCCCTACCTGGCCTCGGCCAAGCTGGCGCCGCCATGGCGATCCCGAAGGACAAGGCCAGAGAGCGCGTCAGAAGAAGCCTGGACGGAGTCCAAGCCGATCGCCGCCAAGAGGCGATCCTCACGGTGAGCTAAAGGCCGACCCATGAGCAGACTGCCGGCGGCGAGACGACCTCTCGCCTCAGCGTTCGCGAACTGCGGCGAGCCATGAGCAGTGCCGCCCGACCTCGCTTGCCGCACCGCCTCTGGCTCTTCGTCGCTCTCATCCTGGCGCTGTCCGTCGCCGTCGTCGTGGTCGGGATCGTGCTGCTGCCGAGCCCCGAGCAGAGCCGTTCCCCGGGCCGGTCGTCGCGCAGGGCAGCGTCCGCCGCTCACCGCCGTCGCGTCGTCGTGACGCTGGCGGTGCACGTGCTCCCCACCACGCTGGGCACGAGCGGGCCGGGTCCGAGCTACCCACCGCGCGTCAGCGCCAGGGTGCCGAAGGCGTGGAAGGGCAAGCTTGCCGCCTACGGGGTGGCGGGCGTCGTGCTGCTGGCCCCGGCCGGCTGGCGGGAAGGCCGCGCCTTGATCGCCGCCGACGGCAGCCGGGCTGCCACGCTCCATGCCGGCAGGGCGGCGGCAGTCCGGGGACGCCTCGACTATGAGAACAGCGGTGGGGGCTTCCGATACACCTGGGAGAACGCCGCGCCGTATTTCCCCTCAGTTCGGGCGCACTGGGTGCGCTCAGGCTTGGCGGGCCCGCCGCCCGCGCGGCGGCCGGGGCTCGTCGAGCGCTTCGTCGGCGAACACCGTGTCCGGTACAGCGTGCGCGCCAGTGCCGCCGGGCAGCACCGACGAGTGGACGGCGTGGCGAGAACGAGCTTGCCGGGGACGGCCTCCGGAAGTCGCACCTACGGCTTCGACCGCCTCGAGGTCACACTACCGAGCAGTGACCACGCGCTGGCCGTGACCATCCTCGACTACTACCTGACGTCCACGCCGTAGGGAGGCGTAGCGCCAGGGGCGGCCCACCGCTCCATCGCCTGAACCTCCAGGTCCCTCAGACCTGTGGGGCCTCAAGAGATGCTGCAGGGCCTGGCCGGCGACGCCCTGCCGCCCCCTCCAGTGGCGCACCATCCTGGTGCGCCGCACGCTCGCAACCGATCAACCAAAGCGGCGAAGATCCCTGCGTGCCCCCGTTCTCTCGGTGCGCCTTCTCGCGTTGATCTCTTGGCCTGAACGAGCGCATGTCTTGCTGTCGGCAGCACACCGACAGGTAAGGAGGAGCGATGCAGGGCCACATCAGACGCCGCGGCAAGGGCGGACAGGCCCTGCCCCCCAACTCGGTGGGTCGCTGCTTCGCGCGCGCGGTGCAGCGGGCCAAGCTGCCGGAGATCCGCCTCCATGACCTGCGCCACACGCACGCCACCCTGGTGCTACGGGCCGGCATCCATCCCAAGGTGGTCTCCGAACGGTTGGGCCACGCCACCATCTCCATCACGCTGGACACCTACTCGCACGCCATCCCCGCTATGCAGGAAGAGGCGGCAACACTGATCGCGGAGCTGGTACTCGCGCAGACCTGACGGCCCGACGTCACGGAGAGCGTGCTGCTCGCCATCAAGGCCCGCCCGATGCCGGCGACGTCGCTGGCGCGCAAGAAGAGGACGCCGTCCCTTGGCGAGGTGCCCCGAGGACCTCGGCCGACGCCTGCCGGTGCGACTGCCTTTGCCTGGCTGAGCGCCCTCATCACGGCGCGTTACCTGCCGATAGAGATAGCGTCGCACGCTTTTCTGTACGGAAGGACTCACGAGTGCTCGTCGCAACTCTGCAGGCGGCGTCCTGCCAGCGCCAGAGGATCACCTTCATCGACGAGTGCTATCTGCTCGAGGGCCACGGTCGCATCGGCGCCGCAGACGTGCTCGAGTACGAGCGCCTGGGCCAGCTTGAGTGGGCGAGTCCCGGCATACAGTCTTGGCTCGTGGTCAAGGCGGCCGCCGAGCGGGCGGGCGTGATCGCAAGACTGGTGGAGTCTGGCGCGCAGCGGAGTCGCGCGCTGCGCTTCACGGAAGCAGGCTTTCTGCTCGAGGCGCATGGCGCGATCACGCCTCAGGAGATCATGGGGTACGATCGCCTCGGCCAGCTGCAGTGGCGCGACCAGGGAACCCGAGCCTGGGTGGGCTCGAAGGCCCGCGCTGCCGAGGCTCCGCAGACTGCCACGGTCGGGCAACGGGCGCACGGCATCTGGCAGCTTGCCAGCGGTTGGCTTCGTCGCGAGCTCATTGAGCCCTCGCTGGCCGCCCTCGGCAAGGTGATGCATGGGCAGGCCACCTAGTCCCTGAGCCTGACGTTCTTAGGCGCCCAGTCGATGCCACTCTTCACATCCTGATTGAGCCATGCCCTCCCGGCGATGCAGATAGAGGCGGCCAGCATCATCGCCGGGCTGGTGCTCACAGCGAAGTAGAGAGAAGTCGGCGTACTCTCGCTGCTGCTAGCGCACCGCCGGCTTCCGTAGCCGGCGCCGGCCGAGCAGCCATACGATCGCTAGCGACGCGACCACGAGGATCGACCCCGCAACGAACCAGGGCCTCGGGTCCGAGCCACCGTAGGTTACGCTCGTCTGCCCTGGCGCAAGGCTCGCCGTGCCGGAGGAAGGAAGCGGCCGATAGTCCAGGTTGGCCAGACCAACAGCGATGAAGGCGAGCCCAGCACCGACAGACAGCCCCAGGGCGCCGCGACCCAACGAGAACCGTCGTGCGGCAAAGACGACGGCAAGCACGGCGAAGGGCAGCACGAACATGCCGTAGGACGGCAACGAGAGAGCGGCGCTGGCGGTCAGCAGTCCGGCCGCACTCCAGGCGGCGAGAGCTTGCGGCCGCGGACTCGCGGCCCAGCTCGGCAAATGGTGGCGTACGCCGGGCATCGTCGCTGCGAGAAGGGCCGCGCTCAAGAGAAGAAGAATGACCAGTACCACGTTACCCCCAGCCGACCGCGGCCGTTACACTGCCCAGCTCAGATGTACCCCGACGCACGTGGCACGTCACACGCGAAGGACACTGAGAATCCTTCGCCATCCCGGCCATACACGAAGAGGCTGCCACGCTGATCGCGGGGCTGGTGCTCGCGGACGCCTGAGACGCGCATGCTGAGACGCCGAGACGCTGGCACCGGCGGCGGTTCAGGCAGTAGCTGGTGAGCACGGAGACGGGACACCTGCCGCGCAGAGCTTGCTGGGCCGCATGTCGCGCCTGACTCCAACCTGTGAGTGCTCCCGTGAGGTTGCCCACCGCCGCGATCGCGTTGACGGTCTCAAGCGCCCCCCGGATCCCCGCAAGGTCATCGCCATTCTATTATCGGTCGCGCGCGCGAGGCCCTCGAGCGGAGCCGCGAGGTAGCTGCCCACCTCGACGAACTGGCGCGCCGACTCTGCGTAGGCGCCCCAGAAGCGCTCGCTGTCGAGGCGGGGATAGTCGTACGTCCAAGCCGGCCCGTCAAGGGCGCGATCTACCTGACGGCCAAGGCGTCGAGCGCGGCCAACAGAGCCATGCTTGAAAACGTCGCCAACGGGGCGAGCAACGCCATCACCAAGGTCGAGGCTGACTTCGGCCCGCAGCGGCCGGGCTATTCCCAGCACCTCTGGAACGCCATGTACGCCATGTCTACAGGAGCGAACGACTTGAGCAACGCCCTGAGCAACCTCGCCAGCTACTCGGCTGGCATGAGCACGACGCCTGGCAGTTTTGTGAGCAACTTCAAACACGCAGAGGCGGGGTGGAACGGGCCGGTGCGAACGATCTGGCGGCTTGCGAATGAGAAGAACCCACCGAACATCTTGCTAGGGTCATCGGCCTCAGACCAACTGCAAAGCGTGCAACCGGCAGACGACGTTGCAGCGGCAGCCACTGGCATGGAGCCAGCCGTCGAGGGACACTGCGGACGGACCGGAGCGGCGGTGCTCACGTGCTGCACCGCCGCTCCGGTGGTGGGACAGTAAGGGGTCTGCGCAGGGGGGGCGCAGATCTGTCCCAAGCTGCCTGCGGTCAAACAGAGGGGTAAGCCGCAGGCAAGGCTTCACGACATCAGCGGAGTGCTTACGCGCCGCTTTCGGCCGTCGTCGCAGGTGATGAAGGAGAGCTAGGCATGGCTCAGCGCCAGAAGCTCCGGGATCTGCTCTCCATCAATGGCCACCGGGATGCCCGCCGCCTCCAGGGCGGCCTTCTTGGCGGCCGCGGTCCCGGTCGTGCCTAATCACGGCCGGGCCATCGCCTTCCAGGGCGTCAGCTTCGAGATCGTCGAAGACCAAGAGCACATCGTCGAACTCGTCTCTTATTGGCTCGACGTCATGCAAGGCGCCCACGGTATGCTCAACCGCCACGTTGCCTCCCTACCCGCTCGCGCTCGGTCTTCCACACGGGACCGAACTGGCCCGACGAAATCCTCACTCGCGGAAGTTGAGACACGCGCCTTCTGCCCGGGGCGTGGCTCGGCGCGTGAGAGTACTTCACTTTGCCGGGACAACGGAGGCCGTCTCGCCTCGCTGCTGGCCGATCGAGGTCTCGCGCGTCGCAGGGCGCAGCTGTGGCAGAGCCGCCGAGAACCTGCTTTCGCAGGCCCTGGGTCGCCGACGACCAGGATATCTGGAGTAAGACCACGAGCGGACGGGATGTCTCTCTCGCCTGTGCGAGAGCCCTTCTGAGGCTGCACTCGAGTCGATCGGGCAGCGTGGTGGTCAGATTCAGTACAGCCGAGCGCCAGGAAAGCTGCCCGCATAATCCCCGGCACGTCTCGAACAGGGTGAAGAGCACGCCGCCAGCGCCGTCCTCTGCCCTTGGCAACGGCACCGCCGTGCAATGCAGCCAGGCCTGCCGCCTTCCGGTCCCAGCGGCTCGAGACACTACAGTGGAGGCACCCCGGTCGCCGCCGCAATGGCACGAGCGGATCGGTTTGAGGATCATCTCGCGGACCTCTGGCAGATCACGGTGAGCTCGTCGACGCGATGGGCGCAAGTGAGCTCTTCGAGCGCACGACGCTGTCTAGGTACTTCTTGATGGCGACGAATTGGCTCTCACCGTCGAGGCCAGCCTCGGCGAGCACAACATCGCCCTGGCCGCTGCCCAGATAGTGACCGTGACGGTACGGGTGCAGCGTCGCCTCGCGGCCGGCCTCGGAACGCACCCAGCGATAGAGCGTCGATAGTGTGAACCCCGTGATGCCCATAGCTGCAAGAGCGTGCTCTTCGGGAAAGAGCGCGTGCTGCCGTTCGCGGGGCAGGAGGTCGAAGAGCTCCGCGCTGGCCACGTAGTAGACCCGTGGATCGATGCCCTCCTTCTCGAGCAGGGGCAGTGCCTCAGACACGAAGGCGTAGGTCACGGCGCTCTCCTGCAAGACGATCGTCACGTCGCCCGCGCCGCGCGGTTTCCGCAGGAGGTAGACGCCGGTAGTGGCCTCGTCGGCCGTCGCCAAGCCGAGCGCCGCGCGGTCGAGCACGGTCTCGCTAGGCCGTGTCACGAAGGGCGCGACCAGCGCCGGCCGGCGCGCGAGCGCGCTGGCCAGCAGCGGCCAGATCTCCTGTGGCTCCCAGGGCGTGAGCGTGATGGCCGTGCCTCGCGGGAAGTTCTCCTGAAGCAGTTGCAGCGCCTGCGGGTCGGCGTGCGTCGGACCGTCTTCTCCGGTCGCCAAGCCGATATGCCCGCAGACCAGGATCATCGGCCGGTAAGGCTCGCCGCAGGCGGCCTGCCGTGCCTGGGCGCCGATGGCGTGCAGGCGGGCGGCGATGTGGCCGAGCGGCGCCATGAAGGCGCCGTACGACGAGCCCACGCCGATGGCATGGCCGTAGGCGGAGATGCCGGAAAGCACCGCGGCGATGGCGTCCTCGCAGATGCCGCCGATCGACAGCAGCCGCGCGTCGGGGTTCGCGGCGGCATTCCAGTAACCGGTCGGGAAGCCCGCCGCGATCAGGCTCACGCTGGTCGAGCCGAGCAGGTCGGCGGCCGCCGTGAGCAAGGCCCCGCCCGACGTCTCATTCAGAAGCGCCAGCGAGCGGCCGAGGGCGTCGCGCAGCGTCGTCCTTACGCCGGGCGTAAGACGCAGCTCGTCGGGGACGTCTGTCGCCGCGCGCGAGGCCAGTTCGTAGACGGCCTCGACGCGCGGCGCGCCCGGGCGCGGGCCTGCGGCCGCGACGGTCGAGCCGCTCGCGGGCCGCCACGAGCCTCGCGGCCAGCGCCTTCGCCGCCGGCAGCTCCTCCTCGAGCCGCCGGCGGACGATCTGCAGCGCCGCCCAGAAGCACGCTTCGCGCACCTCGTCGCCGGTTGGCCCGGCGCATCGGGGATTGCCGGGGTCGCAGGTCGGTAGCGCCGGTTGGGCGCCGCCGGTTAGCTCGGAGAGCGCCTCGTAGAAGCCCGCCGAGCAGAGCTTGTGGCCGGCGCCGTGCGAGGCGCGGCCCTCGACGCCGTACTGCCAGCCTTTGAGCGTGCGGTAGATCACCGCCGTGGGTTGGCCGTTGGCGATCGCCAGCGCGTGGCGCTGAGCCGCCACGACTTGTTGGAAGTTGTGGCCGTCGGCGACCCGCACGACGTTCCAGTCGTGCAGGTAGAAGAGCTCGCTCGGGTCCCACTGCACGTAGTCGCCGGGCTCTCCTCTCTCACGGCAGACACGGTCACTGTCGATCGACGCCTGGTTCCAGTCGAGGTGGGTCACGACGTTGCCCAGCGAGGCTGTGCCGGCGGCCGCCAGGGCCTCGCCCACGCGTCCCGGCGTGAGCCCGCCCTCGCCCTCGGAGATGTGGATGCGCGGGCAGTCGGCCCCGAAGCGATCGCGGGCTCCGATGGCGAGGCCGATGGAGCTCGCCAGACCGACGCCCGAGGCGCCGGTCGCCAGGCGCACGAAGGGCGTCGCCGGCGTAGGGTGTCCGTCGAGGGCCTTGGCGTGCATGGCCCGAAACAGCGGGGTCTGAGTGGTGGGGTTGCGGCGAAACCCGAGGAGGTCCTCGAGACGCAGGCGCTGCCTGTCGTCGGCCGGCAGGAGCTCGGGCGCGCCGAGGCGCGCGATCTCGTCGCGCAGGGCCCACATGGCGTACAGGCCCATGGCCTTGTGACCGGCGGCGTACGACAGGATGTCGGCATCCTCGCGGTCGGGATCGGTGAGATCGTAATCGAGTGCGTCGAACAGCACCGCGGCCGCGAAGCGTCCCGACGAGATCGAGCCGCCCGGATGCCCGGAGGTCGGCACGTAGTTGAAGAGCAGGGCACACAGCGAGCGGTAGAGCAGGTCGAGGGTCTCGAAGGCGGCGAGCTCGGTCGTCGAAAGCGGGCCCTCACCCGACTTCGTCAGTTCCGCGGCGTCGACGCAGACCGCTCGCCTGGGCCCAAATCCGCATCTCATTAGAGCGCTCCTTTGCTCGGTCAGCCGGGGTTCGGCCCTTGCCGCTTGCGGCCATCGCAGTCTTTATCCGGTCCGCAGCACCGTTGTTGATGAGAAGAGTCAACCTCGTCGCCGGAGAAGCGCTGCGTGAGCACCGGGCGCCGGGCGGCCTCGGCTTCGTCGAGCCGCCGCACCGGCATGCTCAGCGGCGCGTTACGCAGCTTGTCTGGCTGAGTGCGGGCTTCCCCGACGATCGCCCGCGCGGCAGTCACGAACGCGTCGAGCTCCTCTCTGGATTCGGTCTCGGTGGGCTCGATCATGAGCGCCTCGTCGACGATCAGCGGGAAGTAGGTCGTCGGCGGGTGCAGGCCATAGTCGAGCAGCCGTTTGGCCACGTCCATGGCCCGCACGCCGTGCTCCGTGAGGGGCGTCGCCGAGACCACGAACTCGTGCATGCAGCGTCGCTCGTAGGGCAGAGCGAAGAGGTCGCGCACTCCTGCCATCACGTAGTTGGCGTTGAGCACCGCCGTCTCGCTCGCCTTCGTGAGGCCCCCGCCCCCGAGGGCGCGGAAGTAGGTATAGGCGCGCAGCAGCACGCCGATGTTGCCGTAGAAGGTGCGGACCTTGCCGATGGTCTGGGGACGGTTGTAGTCCAAGTAGAACCGGCCGTCCTGCGCCTTCTCGACCAGTGGCACGGGCAGGAACGCCGCCAGTGCATCGCGGACCACGATGGGCCCGGCGCCAGGACCACCCCCGCCGTGCGGCGTAGCGAACGTCTTGTGCGTGTTGAAGTGCACGATGTCGAAGCCCATGTCGCCGGGACGCGAGATGCCCATGATGGCGTTGGCATTGGCGCCGTCGTAGTAGAGCAGCCCACCGGCCTCGTGGACCAGCTCGGCGATCTCGATGATGTGCTCGTCGAACAGGCCGAGAGTATTCGGGTTGGTAAGCATGAGGCCGGCAACGTCTTCGCACAGGGCGGAGCGCAGCGACTCCAGATCGATGCCGCCACGTTCGTCGCTGCGCACCGACACTGGGTCATAGCCGGCCATGACGACGCTGGCCGGGTTCGTGCCGTGCGCCGTGTCGGGGATGATGACCTTTCGCGGCTCGTGAGCCTGCGCCCTGTGGTAGGCGCGCATGATGAGCAACCCAGTGAGCTCGCCGTGGGCGCCAGCCGCCGGCTGGAGGGTAGCGCGCCCGAGGCCGGCGATCTCCACCAACCACTGCTCGAGCTCGTACATGAGCTCGAGCACACCCTGAGCCAGTCGCTCTGGCTGGTAGGGATGAAGGCCCGCGAAGCCCTCGAGCCGTGCCGTGACCTCGTTGACCTTGGGGTTGTACTTCATCGTGCAGGAGCCCAGCGGGTAGCTGCCGCTGTCGACGCCGTAGTTGAGGGTCGACAGCTCGGTGAAGTGGCGCACCAGGTCGCTCTCGCTAAGCTCGGGGAGCCGGGCTGGCTCGCGGCGGCGCGCCGCGGCTGGCAGCAGTTCGTCGAGCGGCACCTCAGGCACGTCGAGCGCGGGCAGACTGTAGGCGCGGCGGCCGGGTCGCGACTTCTCGTAGAGAGTCGGGTGCGACATCTCAGACACGGCTCACCTGTCCGCGGGCGGTTGGGACCCTGAGCTGCGTCGCGACAGCGGCGACGAAGGCGTCGAGCTCGGCCCGCGTGCGCTTCTCGGTGACGGCGACCAGAAGCACGTTGTCGAGGTCGCCCAGGTCGGGCCCGAAGCTGCCCGCCATCGAGTCGAGCCGGCCGGCGACGAGGGCGACGGGCACGCCGGCCAGGAACCCGGCCGGGATTAGCATCTCAACGAGTTCGGTCGCAGGCAGTGGCAGGCGCACCGCGAACTCGCGAAAGATCGGACCCTCGGTAAAGGCAGCGACGCCAGGCACCTGCAGCAGCCGCTGGCGCAGATAGGCTGCCTTCTGGGCACAGAGGGCGCTCAGCTTGGGCAGCCCCTCCTTGCCCAGCCAGCTGAGGTGCACGAGCGCCGCCAGCGCGTTGAGGGCGTGATTCGAACAGATATTGCTGGTGGCATTCTCGCGACGGATGTGCTGCTCGCGGGTCTGCAGTGTGAGCACGAAGCCGCGCCTACCCTCCACGTCTGTGGTCCCGCCGACCAGCCTGCCGGGCAGGCGCCGCATGAGCGGCCTGGTGACGGCCATGTAGCCGAGTCCCGGCCCGCCGAAGCTCATGCTGCTGCCGAACGCCTGGGCCTCGCCGACAACAATGTCGGCGCCGGCGGCCCCGGGGGTTTCGAGGAGGCCAAGCGCGAGCGGGTCGGCGACCACAATCAACAGCGCGCCGGCCTCGTGGGCGATCGTGGCAGCAGCGCGCAGATCCTCAAGCGCGCCGAAGAAGTTGGGCTGCTGGACGACAACGGCGGCCGTGTCGCTGCCCGCAGCGGCGAGCAGCGCGTCGAGGTCGGTAGCGCCGCCCGTGCGAAGCGGCGTGACCTGGGGGCATGGCCCCCGGCCGACGGTCTCGGTGAACAGCACCTGGCGGTACTCGGAGTGCACGCCGCGCGAGACGGCGGCCAGGCCGCGGCGGGTCTGGCGGCCAGCGAGGATGACCGCCTCGGCGAGCGCCGTGCCGGCATCGTACATCGAGGCGTTGCTGACCGCCATGCCCGTGAGTTCGCTGATCGCCGTCTGATACTCGAAGATGCTCTGTAGCAGGCCCTGGCTGCGCTCGGGCTGGTAGGGTGTGTAGGCGGTGAAGAACTCCGAGCGCGAGATAACGGCGTCGACGACGCTTGGGATGTAGTGGTCGTAGATGCCGGCGCCGAGGAAGCTGACCAACTGCGAGGCCGGCGTGTTGGCCGCCGCCAGGCGGCGCAGTTCGGCGAGCACCTCAGCCTCGGAGAGGCCGTCGGGGAGCGCCAGCGGCTCGCGCCGGCGCACACCGTCTGGGATCTCGGCGAACAGGTCGTCCATGCTGGCGGCGCCCGCAACGGCTAGCATCTCGCGGACGTCACGCTCGCTGTGGGCTATGTAGTCCGTGACGCCTCCTCTTAGGCCTAGTCGAGGAACGCGCGGTAGGCGTCGGCGTCCATAAGCTCAGCGATCCCTGCCGGGTCGCTTGGGCGCAAGCGTACGAGCCAACCCTCGCCGTAGCAGTCCTCGTTGAGAAGCTGGGGCGCGTCCTGCAGGGCTTCGTTGACGCCGACCACCTCGCCGCTCACTGGTGCGAAGACGTCGGTGACCGCCTTGACCGACTCGAGCTGGCCGTAGGGCGCGCCCTCGGTAACGGTCTCGCCCGCCGCCGGCAGGTCGGCGTAGACGATCTCGCCTAGGGCATCCTGAGCGAACCAGGTGACGCCGAAGACGGCCTCGTCGCCCTCTGGGCGCACCCAGTCGTGTTCCTTGTAGTAGCTGAGATTCGCTGGGTAGGTTTCCTCACTCATCGCGCCTCCTGCCGGCACTGTCGCCCAGCGAGCAGAGCCCTCTGTGGATCTAGCTGTCGAGTCGTATCCCTGGGTACTCTGTGCACGGCCAGGACGCCGGCAGGGACGGCGACCCAAGCTTTGAGCGTGCGACAGATCACCGTGGTGGGCCGCACGTTGTCGATCGCGGGAGCGAAGCGCTGAGCCGCCGCGACCTGCCGCGAATCGTGGCCGAGAAACTGGGCGAGCTCCGCCGCCGCTGCGAGCCCCCGCCGGGCGGCGCCAGCTTCGGCGCATCGACGCAGATCTCAGCCTGGTCCGAACGCGCACATCCCATTAGAGCGCCTCCTTCGGGTCGGCGGGCCATGGCGCGGCCCTCACGGTGGATCCGTCGTTTACGGCGCACCGCCTCATCGCAGGAACGCGGCCAGCCTCTCGAGCTCGTCACCGAGCTCGCTGGCGCCAAAGCAGAACTGCAGATCGAGGAAGCGCGCGCGCAGGTCGCGTACCTGAGCGGTCACTACGACGTCGCGTGAGATGACGTCGGCCACGAGGCCAGCGAGCTCGCCGAAGTCGGGCTCGCGCATGCCGAACCGGGTCATCTCGGCCACGCCCAGGCGCAGGCCGCCGGCGGCGGTGAAGGCCTCCTCGTCGGGCAGACCCTGGTAGTTGCAGAGCACATTGCTGGCCTCGAGTCGGGCAGCCATCTCATGTGCGCGTCCGTAGCCGACCTTGACGACGACCTGGTGGGTCTCCGTGAAATCGATCGCGGGGTCGCCCTGCACCTCGAGCCCGGCTTCGGCGAGCGCCCTGGCAAAGGCTTTGGCGTTGGCGATCACCTGCGGCTGGTAGGCGTCGCGAAAGGCGCTCATCTCGTAGGTGGCAAACAGCAGGCCGAGAAGCGTCCCCAAGTGGTGGTTAGAGACCGAGCCGGGGAACGCCCGCCGGCGCAGCGCCTCCCAGAGCTCATAGCGTTCGTCATCTTCGACGAAGCGACTGCCGACCACCCCGCGCTGCGTGCCGAAGAAGGTTTTGTGGGTCGAGCCGGTCACCAGATCGGCGCCCTCGGCGAAGGGCTCCTGGAAGTGCGGGCCGACGAGCCCGAGCACGTGCGCCATGTCGTAGAGGATGACAGCGTCGATTCCCTGCTCCGTGAGGAACCGCCTGATCTCGGCGACCGGCTCGCGATGGAGCACCATGCTGCGGCCGAAGATGATGAGCTCGGGGTGGTAGCGGGCGATCAGCTTCTGCGTTTCGGTCACGTCGATGCGGTAGGGGTTGTCGTCGCGCATGGGGAAGTTCACGACGGCCGGCGCGTCGGTGCGCGGGTCGCGCGCCACGAAGTCGCGCAGCGCGCCCATCGGTTGGGCGCTCAGGTGGCCGCCCTTACCGATGTGGTTGTTCATGACCAGGCGGATGCGCCGCGGCTCCGCCTTGGGGTCGGCGCGATTGGCGTAGTCGACGACGGCACTGAACACAGCCATGTTGGCCATCTGACCGCTGATCAGGCGGGTCTCGGTCTCGACACAGCCCAGATACGCGGCGAGTTCCGCCTCGAGGCGACGCTCGACGGCGGCGATGAACTCGGTGCCCTGGTAGTAGAAGATCTCGTCGTCGTAGAAGGCCTCGGACTGACGGTGTTCGGCGTAACGAAACGACGGGTCCATGACCGAGGCCAGGCGGACGAGCGCTGAGGCCGTCATCTCCGAAGGGATGAGGTTGATGCACTCGGTCTGTCGCCATGAGGTGTTGGCGAGGGTCTCGCGAAGCAGCAGCCGCGTCTTGTCGAGCGCGCCGCCCTGGGGCAGTTCAACTTCGGGCAGCTCGTGATCGTAGACGATCGGCCGGGCGAGCGGCGGAGCGTCGCTGCGCAGGTGGAATGGGACAACGAGGCTCGGAACCTGCGTCCCGCGAACGTCGATCGCCACGGCGTCGTTCTCGACGACGTCGCAGTCGAGGTAGGCCAAGGCGATCGAGCGCCGAGCGCGCTCGCCGGTCTGGCGCGAGTCGAGCCCCTCGCCTGCGACGATCCAGTAGGGCACCGAGGTGCCGCTCGTCACGTAGCCGACTCGCCGCTCGCCCCGGTAGACTGGCGCGTGGGTGCGGGCGACGCCGCGGCCCGCGACAGCGATCGGCTGCACCAGACGCGGCAGGTCGGCTCTGAGAGAGTAGTCGCGTGAGACGACGCGCGCGAACGCGTCGTGCTGGCGAGCCAGGGCGGCGCGGCCGATGAAGTCGCCCTTCAGGGGCGAGAAGCTCACGGCCAGCTTGGCGAGCGGGATGGCGAAGATCGGGATTTCGACGCCGTCGTCGTCACGGCCGAGCTCGAAGCCGTAGAGCGGCAGGCCGGCTTCGAGGCGCAGCGTATCGCGCGCGCCGAGGCCGGCCGGCGAAGCCCCGCCGGCCACCAGTGCTTCCCACAGCCGGCCGGCGGCCTCGGCGGCCGCGAAGAGCTCGAAGCAGAGCGGCTCGCCGGTGTAGCCCGTGCGGCCCACACAGACGCTGGTACCGGCCGCCGTGAGTATCGAGAGCTCGTTGCGCAGCGGCTCAGGCAGGTTCCCGCGCTCGACAACGCCCGCCAGGACGTCGCGCGACTCCGGCCCCTGCAGCGCGATCATCGCGATTTCACGGGTCGCATCTTGGAGCTTGAGGTCGGCAAAACGGCTCGCCTCAGGCTGCAAGTGATCCCAGTCCTTGAGGCGATTCGAGGCGTTGACGACCAGGAGATACTCATCGTCAACGAAGCGGTACAGGTAGGCGTCGTCGAGCGCGCCGCCCCCCTCGTCTGCCAAGATGGTGTACTCTGCCTGGCAGACCTCGAGCGCCGCGGCGTTGTTGGTAAGGACGTGCTGTAGGAAGGGCAGCGCGTCCGCGCCGCGGATAGAGAAGCGGCCCATATGGGAGACGTCGAACAGGCCTGCGTGCTTACGCGTCGCAAGATGCTCGCTGACGATGCCGCCGGGGTATTGGAGGGGCATCTCCCAGCCAGCGAAGTCGACCATCTGCCCGCCGGACGCCACGTGGTGCTCGTACAGGGCGGTGCGCCTGAGCTCATCCATCCCGGTCACCCTGCCCGTCGGTTCGTGGCCGTTGCGGTCCTCACGCTAAGCCCAGTTCTGATCGTTGGACAGGTACGCTTTCAGCCGCTCGAGCCCCTCGACGATCTGCGACGTGTCGATGCCCGAGTAGGCCAGGCGCACGTAGGACTCGCGCTCGCCGGGGTGCGGCCGGCCGAAGTGCACGCGTGAGCATACCGAGACGCCGGTGTCGTGCAGTACCGCGCGCCGGAAGTCTTCGACGTCGGTCAGGCCCTTGCGGGCCATGGCACCGGTGACGTTGGCAAACAAGTAGAAGGTAGCGTTCGGCCGGTAGCAGCGAATGCCCGGGGTCTCGTTCAGAAGCTCTACCGCCGCGTCGCGACGCTCCCGCAGGACCTCGATGATGTGGCGCGGCCCGCTCTGGTCGCCCGTCAGGCCCTCGAGGGCGCCGTACTGGATGAAGTGGTTGGAGCAAGACTCGTCGTTGACATTGAGCTTGGCGATCACCTCGATGATCTCGCGCGGCCCGATCGCGGCTCCCAGGCGCCAGCCGGTCATGGCGAACTTCTTGGAGAACGTGTAGAGGATCACACAGCGCTCGGCCAAGCCGGGGAGCGAGACGAGCGAGGCGCTCGCGCCTTCGTAACGGATGTCGAAGTAGGCCTCGTCACAGAGCACCATCAGGTCGTGTCGAAGGACGAGCTCGGCGAGGCGCTCGAGCTCCGCTGGCGAGCACTCGGCACCGGTGGGGTTCTGCAGGTCGTTCACGATGAGCAGTCGGGTACGCGGCGTGATGGCAGCTTCCAAGGCATTTGTGTCGATGACGAATCCGCCGTCGCCCTCGAGGTAGCCGTAGGGCACGGCGCCGCCGCCGTGAAACTCAATCTGCGACTCGTAGATGGGGTAGCCAGGGTTGGGGTAGAGCACCTCGTCGCCGGGGTTCATGAGCGCCAGGATGAACTTGCCGATCACCGGCTTGCCACCCGGCTGGATGGCGACGTTCTCGGCTGCGTACGCGACGCCGTGCGAGGCGCTCACATCGGCGGCCACCGCCGCTCGCAGGGGCAAGATGCCGGCGTTGGCGCAGTAGCCGGTCCGGCCGTCCCTGATCGCACGAAACGACGCCTCGACCACGTTGGGCGGCGTCGGGATGTTCAGGTCACCAAGGTGGAACGGATACACGCGGTGGCCTTGGGCGGCAAACGCTGCTGCCTCGGCCGACACGGCGAAGGCGGTCTCCGTGCCTAGGCGAGCGATGCGTGTCGCGATCCTGCTCGTTGCGGTCTTCATCGTTTCGTCCTTGGAACAAACACTCCGGTCACGGTCCCTCCTTCGAAGCCCTTCACGTCGCCTTGGCACACGAGAGGCAAGAGACGTCGGGGAAGCGGCGGAACGTGCGCTCCGTATCCGCCGCCGCCCCCAACGTCGCCGAGGGCGCTTCACACCCAGGTTCACATCAGGGCGGACATCACACCCTCGGCTTGATGGCGAATCCGCTGGGGGGCTACAGCGAGTCGCCAAACCGCCAATTCTGTGCTTCCACCACGCCCCTCACTAGCGCCCGATGAAGCTTCCAAGCTTCCTGACCCAGGAGACCGCGCCATGCACACCGCCTATGCCTTATGGGGCTCCGTCAGCGCCAGCTTGTTGCCCTCTGGATCGTAGAAGTAGCAGTACCGGTACCACGTCCCGCACGGGTGCCTGAACTCGCCTACCTCGCCCACCCACTCGACCTTGCCGCCGAGCTCACGCATCGCTTGGGCGAGATCCGCGACGGCAAACGCGATGCAGTCGATACCAGGAGGGTTCTCCTCCGTCACCGATGAACGAGGAGCGCGATGCCCTCCCCTCCCCGCGAAGAAGAAAATGGTGACGTCGCCGGACTGAAGGGCGAACCATTCATCTCCGTGTCTGTAGGGGAAGAAGAAGGGCTGACCAAGGACGTCGTGATAGTAGGACGCCATCTTGTCTATGTCGTAGCAGAGGACGTCTACCTGGTCTACACGATGAAGAAGGTCCATGCTATTCCCTTCGTTGCGACTCTGTCAGAGCACCGCTCGACTTGCGACCTGCGTCGCTGGCCATTCGTCGCGAGCGACGCGCAGGCCGGCTGGGTTGATCCTGGGAATGATTCAGTCTGCACTTTCAGAGAACTCTGGCTTGACGTGCGAGGTCCCCGGTGAAACGTCCTCCGGATAGAACATGAACCAGCTGCAGCCGCCCGCCTCGTACCACATGCCGAAGCAGTCCAGCCACTCCTCCGACTCCAGATCTCGCTCAAAAGACTCCAGGTCCGTGACGTGGAACTCCTCGACGTACTGGACGGTCGTAGGACCCACAGGATCGCCACTGTTGCGGTAGATGCTGTACTTCATTACGGAAGGGAGAGCCAGCCCGGAGGGAATGTCGTGCGACCGCAGGAACTTCTCCCAATCCTCCACGCTTACTTCGGGGCGAATGTTGTACATCAGGAACACACGGATCATTTGGCACCGTCCTATTCACGTAGATCTCTCTCTTGTCGATGCACGCACCTGCTGCGATCGGTAGCCATCCGGACTACCGAGCAAGTTCTCGCCGCGGCCATGCGCAGGCCTCTATCGGGGCTTCCGGACCACGTCAACCACCCCTTGGGCGCCGCGACCCACCCGATCGCCTGCGCCGGACCGCTCACCCACCACCAGGTTGGCGGCCTGTCTAGTCCTGGCTACTCTGCACACCTGCCAGGTCTAAGGAGCCACATCTGAGGAGACGCTCTCGGGGAACCCTAGCGAGCTGCTTCTCCCCCCACAGGCGCTTCTCCGTGTTTGCGTCGGTACGCACGCCAAGTCACGGCCCACTGTGTGGGATCCTCGAGGCGTTCCCACGTCGTTACGCGATGGCAGCTCTGCTGATGTGGCGCACTCTGGAAGTACAGTGGAGAGTCATATGCGTCGTCCACGGAGGCCTTCATGGCAGCGGCCCAGTAATCGATGTCATCTATTGAGTAGCTCTCACATGGCTCCGGAGTGAATGGCTCAGGAACGATCCACGGATGGTGACTCATGAACCAGGTTTGCAGGCCGTAGTCACAAAAACGTGTTCTCATGTCTGCGGTGCCGAACCCGGTATCCTCTTTCAGTTCTTCGAAGCTGTAGCGGATCTGATCCAAGCGGCGATGTCCCGCCGCAAACGGGTAGCCAATGCCACGGATCTCACGCAGTTGCGCTTCCAAGTAGCTGTTGTTTAGGACGGAAATCTCCGCCACCTCGCGGAGCCCGACAGCGCCGAGGCTCATCGTCCACGCGTAGGCCCGCACAACAACAGCAAGGTTGCCAAGAAAGGCACGTAGCTTGCCAATGGCCTGTGGCTGGTTGTAGTCCAGGTGATAACTGTCCCCATTGCGCACGACGTGCGGTGGAGGTAGATAGGGCGCCAGCGGTGCCGTGACACCGAGAGCGCCCGCACCGGGGCCCTTGCAACCGTGTGGGCTCGAAAACGTCTTGTGCAGGTTGAAGTGGCAGCTATCGAAGCCGGCTTCACGGGCCCGCGCAATACCGATCGTGCCGTTCAGGTTGGCTTGGTCGTAGTAGCACAGCGCGCCCCCGGCGTGAACGGCGTCGGTGAACTCGCGTATCAGTGGGTTGAAGATGCCGTGGTCCTCCGGGTTGGTGATCATCAGCGCGGCAGTGCGCTCATTGAGTGCCGCCAGCAACTGATCCAGCTCAGGGTGGCCATCAGGACCGGGCTCTAGAAAAATGACCTTGAAGCCCGCTGTGGCAGGACAGGCAGCATTGCAGGGGTGACTGAAGATCGTCGTGATGATCTCGTTGCGCTGATCTTGCCCACGATCGTTGAAGTACTTGCGCGCTATGGCTGCGAATCCATAGGCAGCGGCGGAACCGCCACCCGGCTGGAAACTGAACTCATCCATGCCGCTGATTTCGCACAGGAACCCGGCCATCCGGTCGTAGATCTCAAGAATGCCCTGGAGGGTCCTTTCGGGCTGCTCGGGATGGAGCTCACTCACCTTGTGGCTGCGCACAAGCTGCTCATTAACCTTGGGGCTGTACTTCATCGTGCAAGTGCCCTCGCCAATGTCCACAGCCACGTCCACGCCGAGGGTCATCTGCGAAAGCCGCGTGAAGTGGCGCAGTACCTGCGGCTCACTGAGTTCCGGCAATGCCGGCGGATCAGTGCGGAGTAGAATAGGCGGAAGCAGCTTGGCAGCCTCGGGCACCCGCTGAGCGACATCCGTCGCTTGCGGCGGGATGACGCCACGCAAGCCAGGTCGGCCAAGCTCCGTAACAAGCGGCTCGTCCCAGCGCATCGCGTGGTAGTCCCGCAGGACTCCGCCATCCCGCCTCAAGCGAGCGTTTGCGCAGAGTTTGGCCTGCATGCGCTTGGCGACGTCGGCAGTTCGGCCCGCGAATTTCTGACCGGCAGCCATATCCGCAGCACTCATGACAGGACCTCCGTAAGTGCGGCAGTCAAACGATCGATGTCTTCGCGGCCGTGCAGCTCCGTGACGCAGTACAGTGCGCTCTGCCCCAGCTCTGGATAGTCGACCGACAAATCGCGGCCACCGAAGATTCCGTCCTCGAGCAGGGCATCATTGATCTCCGCAACTGTCTTGCCAGCGGCGTCGAAGTTGACGACGAATTCCTTGAAGAAGCTGTCGCCGAGCGGCAGCCCGACGCCGGGAAGACTGGCTAGTGCGGCCGACGCATAGTGAGCTCGCCTCAGAATGGTCTCGCCCACTTCCCTCATGCCTTGCGGGCCCATGGTCGCCAAATAGACCCCGGCACACACTGCCCACAAGCCGGTCTGCGTGCCCACCCAATCGGGTGCTTTGTCCCGCACCCCGTAGGAGGTGCGATCGGGAAGCAGCTCAGCGAATGCGTGCTCACCTGCAACCGCTGTCTCAACTATCGTGTAGATAGCCATCGGGCACTCACGGAGGTAGGCCTCCTCGTCGCGGAATGCCACGAAACCAGCGAGGCCCGTGCCAGCACCCATGTGGATGCCCAAAGGCTGCAGATCGCCAACGGCAATGTCCGCGCCGTAGCTCCCCGGTGGCCTGATGATTCCGAGGGAAATCGGATCGACACCGGCGATGCTAACCGCTCCGGCGTCCTTGGCCATTACGCAGATCTCCCCCGCACGCGGCTCTAGCGATCCCAGGTAGCTCGGATTCTCGAAGTAGACGGCTGCCGTGAGCTCGGAGAGTTGAGCACTGAAGTCGTCGAGATCGAGGCGACCGCTTCCTTCGCAGCGCCTCACAGTCCGAACCGTGATGGCCCCGGGTGAGTACTCGGGCCCGCACAGCTCTCCGACAATGGAACGCCGCTCGCGCCCCATAGTCTCAGGCACAAGTACTTCATTACGACCCGTGAGGCGCACAGCCATCCGCAGGGCGAATCCCGCGGCCGTCCCCCAGTCGTAGGTCGGTTCCACAACCACCTCATAGTCGAGCAACTCGCCCATGAGGCTGTTGTACTCGAATCGAGCCTGATGTTTGCCCAGGTCAGTGTAGTGGCCGCCGCTATAAGCGGTGAGGAACTCGCCACGTCCCACCATCTCGTCGCACAACGCCGGCACGTAGTGCTGCCAGCAACCCCCACCGAGGAAGCTCAAGTTGTCGACACACGACGTGTTCTTGGCGAGAATCCCCTCGACATGACGTCTGAGATCGTGCTCGGAGGTCAACGGGTCCGGCAGGTTCAGCAGCCCCGGGATGCGTAGCGCAGCGGGGATCTCGGCAAAGATCTCCTCGACGCTCGACAACCCGATCTCGCTGAGCATCTCCCGTTTGATTTCGGGCACGGAATTAGGGATGTACGGGTGAATGAATGGTTTGCACCTGTTCACGATCAGCGCCTCAATGTGTCGTGCGTCCATACCGGCACGGCGCACAGGGGTTCGGTTGAGACAAGAACACGCGCCGAACCTCTGGTCCGGCAGATTGTGCTGTCAGACTCACTCACGCGGATTCCGCGACGTCCTCTGGGATTTCGCGGACGGTTGCCTCGAGTGGCAGGCCCTGCCCCCGTCGCACGAGGTAGGCGACGACCCAGACGATAATTGCAGCGCCGTAGAGGACTCCCAGGTAGATCAATGATTTCTTGTCGTTCACACCGTAGACGGCATCCTTGAGCCACAGAAATATGACGGCGACTAGGAACGCAGCAAACCCAGCCGCTACCACTGACAGCACGGGGATAGGCCCCAGATACCACTTCGCCATGGGCGTGGTGCGGTACAGGCTCTTCATTCGCCACGGCATCACCACCATGGCCAATGACGTGACCAGGAACGTGACCGCGCACATGAGAGTCGCGTCAAGCGAAAGTCTCGCAAACCACGACGTGTAGGCGTAAAAGGCTGAGATGACGATTGACGGGATCACCATGAGCAACATCGCCACCCACGGCACACCGTTATGCGTGACGCTCGCCACTTGCTTGGGGAGGACTCGGTCGAAAGCCATAGCAAATATCACGCGAGTCGAAGACAGCTGGGCCGTCATGTTCCACGCGAGAGCCAAGCCCAGCATGGACGCAATAAGAATGAACTGGAGCGCGGTGTTGTGCACAATCGAAGCCGCCATGGCGACGGGTGACATCAGCTGGCCATGAAGAGGGGACGTGCCGTTCCAGTAGCTGGATCCCGAGGCCATGTAGAACCTATAACCCATGGTATGGGAGACCATGACGAAGAAGGCGCAGCAGAGCCCGACTGTGAGGAGGAGTGCTCCCCCCATCACATAGACGTTCTTGCGATAGTCCTTCGCGCCGCGCACTTCTCCCACCAAAGTAGCTCCCCAGTTCGGCCACAGCATCCAGAACAGCAGGTACGGAATAAGCCGAACGGTTTGGCCGAATGAGCCTTGGAGGAAACTGTTCGGCTGCCCCGCGCCGGCAGCTTTGAGGGTCGCACCGTAGACGCCCTTTACTCCGTAGACGTGGCTTGCCCAAGTGTTGACAGAGCTCACGAAATTCGCCCTTGAAGAGAAGAGCAGTACTAGCAGGACGACAATGAAGCCGCCCACACCCAGGTAGAAGATGTACCTGAAGACGTACTTGCCGGTCTTCATCCCCGTTGCAACAGCGAGTGCGCCGATCAAGATTGAGGCAACGCAGCTGACAAACACGCCGTTCTGCGTCGCCATCCAATTCGACACGCCGTTGAGCCCGACTAGCGCAAATAGCGGCTCCACAAAGAGCACCAGGTTGACAATGGCGAAGAGCGGAATCCAATGCCACATGACGAACCACCAGCCAGTCGCCGCCACGATGGTCCCCGTAGGACTGTTGAAGATGCGCGTCTGCCACAGGTAATCGCCGCCGGCACGTGGCATCGCTGTGATCAGGCCGGCGTACGAGACCACCTCAAGGAGAACGAAGGCGGTCGCGATGATCGCCGCCCAGAACATGCTGCCACCCATCATGTAGGCGGCAGCGCTAGAGAAGATGAAGAGGCCAGCCGCCGGTGAAATGCAGCTGAACGAGTAGATCCACGCGTCGAACGGCGCCCACGACTTCACCAAGCCGCTGGCCTTCCTGACGAAGACAGTCTGTCCGCCTTCTGGCGCTTGAACACTAGAGCTCATTTCGCTGTCCTCACTTTGCTGCCCCCGTTTCACGTGCTCCGGTCCCCACGTTCTCAGCCGCTCGTGAACTTGTACTTCTTCACCCTGTCCTTTCCGTCCAGAACGACCAGGCAGCCCATCAGCGCTCCTTGGTCGTAGGAACTCCCTGGGTTCAGTGCCAGCGTACGCCCAATCTCCACGGCCGCGCGGCTCTCATGGATGTGCCCGTGCAGCGACAGCAGTGGTTGGACTTCTCGGATCACGTCTCTGACCGCGCTTGAGCCTGCGTGCACGGTTGCCTGCCCCTCAACCCGAAGGGTTTCCCAGTCGATCTTGGGGGCGACGTCGAGAGCAGTATCCAGGGGAGGCGCGTGAAGACCGAGGATTAGGCGGCCGGACGGCACCGTGGCCCGCCCGATAGCCGCCTCAATGCGTTTCCGCAACGCTGGCTCGTCTTCCTCGCGCGGCGTGTCCCAGGGGGTGGGGTTACTCCACCCGCTCGACACCAGCTGATAGCCGCCGGGTAGGTCGACTGCAATGCCCTCTCCCAACTGGATGCGCTCGGAAGCAGAGACGATCTCGTCGATATCTTCTCGATCGTCGTTGCCCGGGCAGACGACGCACTGGACACTCTTGGGCAGGCGCCTGTCCGCCATGGCTATCCACTCCTCGGCGACGCGCCTCATCTCCCTTGTGAAGAGCTCATGGACCTGCTCCGGATCCTGTGAGGTCGCCGCGAACTCCTCTTGGCTCATCACCACGGGGTAGTAGCCGTGATCTCGGACTACCTTGCGGAATTGGCGCAGGGCCGCATCTCCCTCGAACTCGTGGCGTTGGTCTGAAAGGTAGCTCACGTAGTGAGCCGAGTTGCTCCGGATGACCGGAATCACGGCTTTACCCGTCATGTCCCCGCCCAGGACCAGGGCATCAGCCCCATAGAACTCGCCACAGTTCAGGAACTTGCGCCAGCAGGTTTCTGAGCCGTGAACGTCGGTGGCAAAGTAAAGCTTCACCCTGTCGGCCTCCTATTCGGGCTTGGAGCAGCCATGACACGAATCACGCAAGGCAGGGAGAGGGGGGTAGTTCGTATACAGAGAGAAGTCCTGGCCTTGCCTCAATCACCCGCGGGATGCTGTTTGCCATGATCGCCGCGGTCCTCGACCAGCTCTCCTTCGCCAATCCACCCTTTACCGAACACTCCAAAGTGCCCCCCTCGCTTGCGATGGAGATGAAGTTGCCCACCTCCAGGTCGTCCTGCGAGGGATCGATGATGATGTCGTAGGTATATGTAATGACTTCTCGAGAGTCCTTGATGCCTCGAGCAGTCAGCTCAACCCCACTTACCGTGCCTGGTTCAACAACTCCGGAGAGAGCTTCTCGCCTGGTCGTTGAGAGAAGTGCCTTCTTCTCTTCCGTGTAGGTCGTCAGCTTCCAACCCAGAGCCCTGGCAGTCATCTCGGCTTCTTCCTTCATATGCAGGGGCCCTGCCACCGAGCCTTGGGCCAGCGCTTTGTTGAACTCCTCAAGCGACCGCCCGTACCCAGACTTGTTCCAGTAGTCCAGACCACACGAAGTGGTGTCCGCTACCCTGCGAATCGAGATGTGATCGACCCACTTCATGACTGCGGTCAGAGAGATGGGCAGGTAGTCCATCATGAATCCGGGATTCACCCCGGTGCCAACGAACGTGACTCTCTTCTCTTTCGCCAGACGATCCAAGTCGTCCGCCAGCTCGGGTGACTTTGCCCAGGGATAGCACGCTTCGTCGCCGCTGCTGATGACGTTCTTGCCGCTCTCGACCGCCACCCGCACGGTCTTGTACATCTCGGCGAAGTAGGCCTCGGCAGCGTACAGGACGATGTCCGCGGCAACCGTTCTCAAGATCTGCTCCGGATTGTCGGAAACGACGACTCCGAGGTCGACGCCTAGGCCAGCAACGCGCCCCAAGTCATTGCCCGCAACGGCTTGAGAGGGATCCGCCGCCGCCACAATCTCGATGTCTGAGAGCGGCTTCCCGTGGAGCACTTGGACAATCTCAGTTCCCAGCGCACCGATTCCGCAAGAGATTACCCTGATCTTCTGAGTCACCCGAACATTCCTCCTCTCGACTTGACACGGACCCGTCTCGGCCAGGGCGCCACGCGTCCCCCCTCGCGTGAGCCGCGATTGCGACCCGCGCGCGAGCGGTGTGCCTGCCGCTCAACCTGGAACAACTAGTCCGCCTGCCTTGCCCGCAGGCCACGCAGTCGCCCCGTCTGGGAGCACTTCGAAGCCCGCCTTGATAACCTTCGCCATCTCAGTGACTCGCTTGCCGAGTCGACGACAATTGACCAAACCCATCTTGTCGAACTTCACTGCGGTGAGTTCATCGGGCCCATTGGCCTCGTCCCACCAGATCCCATGGCCCCCATCCGGGTGATCGGGGGTGAAATGCTGAATGACACAGGCACCCCAGTAGTTGTTCATGCTCACGCCGCCGGCCGACTTGTCCGGCCCACACCCCACCACGACCATGTCGTGAAGAATCGCCCAGCGCCAGATGTCAACGATCGCAATGTCGTGGCCGCCGTTGCGATCCCAAGAGGTGACAACAGCGCCACACGCCTTGTTCCTGAGGGACGTGGGTCCGAGCCGGCCGCCTTCGGTGATCTGAACAGCCCGATCGATGAAAGCCTTCAGTTGAGCTGTTACCGTCCCGATGTAGATCGGGGTACCGACGACGAAGCCATCGAACGCCTCCATCTTCTTGGCGAGATCGACGGCGTCGTCTTCGCCCCACTGCGGGCAGGGGCTCTGTTCGGTAGCGTCCGGACCTGAGCACTGCCAGCAGCCCGTACAAGGATTCATGGTCTTGTCGGAGAAGCCATAGAACTCCGTCTCCACGTCCGGCAGTTCGGCTGCTCCGGCCAAGGCCTCCTTTACTGCGTAATCGGTGTTGCCGGCCCTCGGGCTGCCCGAGATGCCCAAGATGCGCACCTTCGTCATGTTCCTCTCCTTCCTTGAGCCGCTCTCGCAGCTCGATCTGGCTTCGGCGGCGCCGTTTGCCATCACTTGACGTTCGCTCCGTGTGCTGCCTGCCTGGAGGCGGCATCCTGCAGCAGCTCTGTCTTTTTGCCGCCGCATGATTCAGCATCGATCCACGACAGCGCCCCAGCAAAGCAGTACTGGACGCACGCCGGGTCGCCTTGACAGAGATCGCAGACGACGGCTTTTCTTGCCGTCGGGCTGAATGCCATACCTCCGTACGGGCAGACGCTCAGACATTGCTTGCAGCCAGTGCAGAGCTCGTTGTCGATATCCGTCGTGCCTGCCTCTGGGTCGCGGCTGATGGCCGCCTGCTTGCACACGTTCAGGCAGGGCGCGTCGGGGCACTGGAGGCATAGCTGAGGAAACGAATGGCCGTCCTTGCTGAATAGCCTCACCCTGACGCGAGCCGTGGAGGGTTGGAAGACGCCTTCGTGGCGGTACGAGCACGCAAGCTCGCAAAGCCTGCATCCCGTGCAGCGGTCTTCCTCTATGGCAATCATCCCCCGCAGGCTCACGGATTCGCCTCCGGCGGGAGATCATCGATCCCCAGCTGAGCGAGCTTCGCTGGCGTCGGCCTTCCGCTGCTCGCCCAGCCCCGAAGCTCGAAGTACTCTCGGAGCATGTGCTCCAGGTGTTCCCGGGGGAGGGTCTTGCCTTCTGAGGCCCCGGGACCGATCGGCTCGTCAAGCAAACGCGCCGGCAGCGTGAACTCCTCGCGAGTCACACCATGCCTGTCCGAGAACATCGCGCACAGGTTGACGATCCGTTCGCCGATGGTTTTCCAGTCGGCAGACTCAGGCCAGCCCGTGCAGGAGCTGACTTCCTCCGGTAGACCGTCCGGCGGGTCGAAGAGCCCGAAGTCGCACGTCCCGGTGCTGAAACGGTAGGCCTGCCAGTGCTGCTGGGTAATGAGCAGCCTGGCCTTGTTGGCGGGCGAAGCTGGATCCAACTCAACCGGGTCGGCTCCCAGCCACCATCCCCCGAACAACTCGGCAGAGATCGGGTAGCCGCGAGTGTGCACCGCGCCCGGCGGAGCCGTGGCGTAAGCGAGCCCCATCCCAATTGCCGGCCGCGGGTCGTACCCAGGGATCTCCAAGCCCTTCACGTGCATCGCGAAGTCCGCCGATCCCTGGCCCACCTGCTGCGCGGCCCTCGCCACGCCCTCCGCGAGAAGATCCCCGATGCCGTCTCGCGTCGCGATCTTCTGGACCAAGTCGATGGCGCACTCGTGGTTGCCGAAAAGCAGTTGAAGTCCGCCGGTATCCTCGCTGGTGAGGATGCCCCTCTCAAAGCATTCCATCGCCCAAGCGATGACGTCTCCACAGGCCATCGTATCGACGCCCAACGTATCGCATAGGAGATTCATCTTCATGATCGCGTACGGGTCGCCGATTCCGCAGTTGCTGCCTAGCAGGGCAGCTGTCTCAAATTCGGGGCCCTCGATGGCCGTACCCGCGTACTGGCCTTGGGGCACGATGGTGAACTGGCCACAAGCCATCGGGCATTGGCAACACGCCCTCGAGCTCTTCTTGACCTTCCGGTACGCCTCCTGGTCGATCCTCTCCTTACTCTCGAACGAGCCTTGGCGGAAGTTGCGTGTGGGTAGGACACCCTCATCATTCGTCCAATCCATGAGGCTCAATGTGCCCATGCCGCCTCGCCACCCGATGAAGTTGAGCTGGTCATCACACTCGGCCATCTTCTCAGTGGTGATCGTCCAGGCGACTTGAACGAAGCGTCCAGGATCGGAGACTCCCACCGCGCCGGTCCCCTTGACAGCGATAGCCTTCAGGTTCTTGGCTCCGAAGACAGCCCCGATTCCTCCCCTCCCGTTCTGCCGGTAGTACTCGGTCGTCACACAGGCAAACCTCACGAGGTTCTCGCCGGCTGGTCCAATGCTCAGAACCTTGACCTCTCCCCACCACTCTTTGATTCGATCCTCGGTCGTGTGTGTGTCACAGCCCCAGACCCGAGCAGCGTCCATGATCTGGACTCTGCCATTCCGAATCAGGAGGTACACCGGACTATCCGCCTGGCCTTCGATGATGATGCCGTCATAGCCGGCGTACTTGAGCTCGGGTCCGAAGTGGCCTCCTGCCGTGCTGTCGTAGAACGTCTTAGTCAGCGGAGACTTAGTGATAATCGTGTACTTCTGACCGGTCGGCGCGATCGTGCCCGTGATCGGGCCGGTCATCAGTACGATCCGGTTCTCGGGCCCGAGGGCGTCCGCTCCGGGCGGGACTTCCTCGTACAGATAGCGCACCCCGAGCCCCTGGCATCCCAGGTATTGCTTGGCCCACTTCGTGTTTAGAGGCTCGGTTGACGTGCACCTGCTCGTGAGGTCAACCCGCAGAATTGCTCCTACATAGCCATTCAACGGAGAACCCTCCACCGGCCCCGACCCGGTAGTTCCTGTCGACATGTGGCGAGCCTCATCATCGGCTAGGGACAGTCTTCGTCTTATGGGTCCTGACGGGGATACTTGGCGGCTCAACCGTGCTTTCGTCATGCAACTTCCACTTGTAGTCGAACTTGACGTTCTTGAGGATTGTGGTCGTCTCGACCTCAAGAACGCCCTCGATCTCTGCGACACGCCGCTGCAAGAACTCAAACAGCTCATCGGCGTCGCGCAGCACAACCTCGGCAAGGACCGGATACCTGCCGGTCATGAGGCTGACCCACACGACTTCATGCAGCTCTGACAGGCGCTGCGCGACACCTGCCGCATACCCCACCTGCGCACGGATGCTCAGCATCACGTTGACCTCGTAACCAAGGGCGCGAGGTCGGACGACCGTGACGAACTCGATCACCCCGTCCGCCTCAAGCCGCTCCACGCGTCGTTTCACGCCCGATTCGCTCATGCCGCAGGCGCGCGCAATTGAGGCAATCGACGCCTTGCCGTCGAACTGAAAAAGGGAAATCAACTTGCGATCTAGGTCGTCCAAGGTGTGCTCCTACGGAAGACTGAATCAGCGGTAATAGACATCATGATGCGCGCTTTCATGCCTGTCAATAGAGAATTCTGAAGGAGCATGCCGGAACTCTCGGTAATCTGCGCGGTTTCCTCCTTGCAGTATCGTCAGCTTCTGCTATTGTCTGTGGCGCGTCGCTCCGCTGACGGGCGCGCGTTCTTTGGGGACCAAACAGACAGACTGGTGGGCCGTTTCTGCGGCCAAGGAAGGAGGCACAGATGGGTTCCATGTGTAAGCAGGACGACTCGGAGCGCTGTCGCAAATGAGTCGCATCCGAACTCGCATGGGCGACGGCTACAGCGTCGAGCTGAGCGAGGACGAACTTCGCAGCGACCTGATCGCAGGCAGCGAGGACGCCGTCCGTCGAGGGAAAGTGCCAGCGCTGGATGAGTCAGAGCTCGACTGGCTTCACGACCTCTTCGCGGACAACAGCCGCATCATGGGAGTGCAACAAGGCCATGAAGTAGTCCTCACGAAGGACGGCTCCGGAAACTCCCTGTACTCGGCTCAGCTATCAAGCGGTGTCGGCATTCCACTTGGCCGTGAGCAGGCCCTTCGCGTCTTCGAGCGTGTCTTCTGCTTCGACACCCTTGAGGTTGGACATCCTGACTACTCCTTCAAGCCGGTGAAGCCGATCGTAGCGCTGGAGGCGACAGCCGCAGAGGGCGTGCTGCTGAATTGTGTGGCGCCCGTCTTCTATGGCGCCATGCCGAACTTCGGCCTTTACGCCCAGCCTGACGGCCCCTTCCCAAACCCCGCGGACCTATTGCCCAAGGGCGAGATTGCGGCTGCCCGCGAGGCCCAAATGGAGATGGCCGAAGCCTGCAAGGAAGACATGCTGTACGTGAGCCGTAAGATGGCTCAGGTCGGGATCGACGCGGTCAACTTCGATACCGTGGCGTCAGCGGGAGACGCCGAGTTCTTGGCAACGTTGCAGGTGGTCGAAGAACTGGCGGCCACCACCAGTTTGGCCATTGAAGTGGGAATGGCAGCCGAGATGGTGCTTGGCTTCCATGGCGAGCTTACCTATGACGGTGTGAGGTTGGCCGGGCTATGGCCACACGAGCAAGTGAAGCTCGTCGAAAAGGCCGGCGCCCACATATTCGGTCCAGTGATCAACAGCAACACGCGAAGAAGCACACCGTGGAACGTGGCGCGCGCTGTGACATTCGTCAAGGAGTGCTCGCGACTAGCCTCAATCCCCGTTCACCCCAACGTCGGCATGGGTGTCGGGGGGGTCCCGATGTTCGAGGTGCCGCCTATCGATGCGCTAACCAGGGCGAGCGCCGCCATGGTGGAGATTGGCCGCGCGGACGGGTTGTAGGTAGGCACGGGCGATCCCCACGGGATGTCCATGAGTCACGCGCTAGCCTCGGGCATGGGAGGCATCCGCACCGCTGGAGACCTGGTGGCGAGGATGCAACTCAAGAAGATGAGGCTACCCGAGGCCAAACGCTATGTGGCGGACAAGCTGGGCATCAGTGTTCCAGATCTCACTGACTCGACTGTCATGCGTCGTTTGCGAGAGGAACTCGACATCGGTGTCATCACCGCCGTGCCCGGCTGCGCAAAGGGCATCGAGGCCAAGATACGCATCGCAGAGCTCTTGGATATCAGCGTGAATTCTGTCGATCGACTCATGCGCAAGTCGAGGGAACCCGTCAAGAGGTAGATGGCCGCGTTGAATCAACCGGGTCCGACGGTGAGGGAGCCACGTCCATGATGCGCACTTGGGCCTCGCACGGAAGACTCGGCACCGACTGGCTCTGGCTCATGGCGAGCCGAGGGCGAAGCGCGGCCGGTTCCCCCCGACTGCCGCTCTCTAGGCGGGGGGCGGGGTTGACTTACACGTCCGCCGAGGAGCTCGTTCGGGATTACCGCTTGCACCCGTAGTGAAGTGTGAGGAGAACACATGAACAGTGAGACGCAGGGCCGGCAGCCGATCGGCTCGATCGCTCATGCAGACCGAGAGCTGTTGTACAGGCAAGCAGCCGAGGCGATCGTTGACTACGACGCCGCGGCCGCCGAGCACGTCGCCGAGCGCGCCTTGGCGGCCGGCGTGAGCCCGAGCGAGATTGTCAACGAGGGTTTCATCGCCGGCATTAGGCAGGTAGGCGACGCGTTCGAGAGCGGCGGGGTCTTCCTTCCTGAGCTCATGCTGGCCGCCCAGGCAATGGACGCCGCCACCCGCGTTTGCAACGCCGCCTTGGAGGGCGGCGAGAGCGAGAAGAGGGCTCGGTGATCGTCGGCACCGTGCAAGGCGACGTGCATGACATCGGCAAGGCAATAGTGATCGCCTACTTGAAGGCCCATGGCTACGAGGTCACCGACTGCGGCCGTGACGTGCCGGCCGAGACCTTCATCGCCTGCGCAAGGAGCGCAACACCGACATCATCGGCATGAGCGCCCTCCTGACGACAACCATGGAGGAGCAGCGCCGCGTAATCAAGATGATCAAAGACGAGGGCTTGCCATTCAAGACCGTGGTCGGCGGCGCCCCCTGCACGCAGCGATGGGCCGATCAAATCGGCGCCGACGCCTACGCCGAAGACGCATCCGATGGCGTCAAGAAGATCGACGCCATGCTGGGCGCAACCTGATGCCGTCCCTCCTTCTTCACCCTCGATACGGCAGTCGCGTCGGCTTCGATCGAGGGACGGGCTGGAGCGGACTGTGGCAACCCTACGCAAGGAGCATGCGTTGGACTTCTACACGGGCAAGGTCCTCAAGATCGACCTAAGCTCGGCCAGTGCCATG
>CAVVTV010000025.1:0-895799 GCA_963751215.1 uncultured Thermoleophilia bacterium
CACCTCGCGGTGCTAGAGTCATGCGGATGACAGCAGGCACGACAAACCGAGCGCGGCGCATGGCGTTGAAGGCTCTCCCGGCAACGAAGGCCTCCTGTCAGCTCACCCATGACCCCCGCGAGCGCCGTGCGGCCCGCCTCACGGGGAACGTGTTTGCCCTCTCTTTAGGCCACGGTTGCGCTGACCTGTGCTCCGGGGCCCTGTTCGCACTGCCGACCTTCCTCGTTCTGGAACGCCACTACAGCTATGCCGCGGTCGGCGTTTTCGCTCTCGCCGCAAGTCTGGCGACCGCGCTCGTCCAGCCTCTGGCCGGCGCCCACGGCGACCGCGGGCAAGGGCGCTGGCTGCTACCCTTCGGGCTCGTTCTCGCCGCGCTCGGCATCGCCACGATCGGCTGGACCCCCAGCTACCCTATGACGCTGGCGGCCGCTATGGTCTGCAGCGTCGGCGCGGCCGCCTATCATCCCGAGGGGGCGCGCTGGGCGCGCTTCGCCGCGGGCAGCCGGGTGACCGCCAACATGGGAGTCTTCTCGGTAGGCGGTGGCGTCGGCTACGCGCTCGGGCCCCTCCTGGTGGCGGCCGTGCTCACGCCACTGGGCCTGCACGGCACACCGGTCATCGCCCTCGTGCCCCTGTGCGTGGCAGTCACCGTCGCTATCGTCTTGCGGCGCTTTCATGAGCGCACCCAGGACCAACGCCAATCACGTCAGCTGAAAGCGGCGGCTGAATCGGAGTGGCGCCCATTCGCCTACCTGCTCGCGCTCTACAGCGTCGCCAGCGGCGTCACGACCGGTCTGCTCGTCTACGTTCCCCTGTTCGTGCTCAATGAGCTGCGCGAGACTCCGGCGGCGAGCAACATGATGACGAGCGTTCTGCTCGGCGCGGCGGCCGTCGGCACGCTGACGGGAGCCCTGGCGGCGCAGCGCTTCGGGCGGCGCTTCGTGCTCATCGCGCCGCAGCTCGTGCTGGTGCCCGCCATCGCCCTGCTGCCCAGCTTGGGCTATGCCGCCATGATCCCCCTCGTTGCCCTCATCGGCGTTGCCATGAACGCCAACGTCAGCACTGCGCTCGTGCTGGCCCAGGAGTATCTGCCGGGGCGCATGGGTCTGGCCTCGGGCCTGACCATCGGGTTGTGCAGTGGTGCCGGCGGACTCATCGTCGCCGCGCTCGGTGTGCTCGGCGACGCGGCGGGGCCAGCCTGGGTACTGTACGCACTGGCCGTCATGCCTCTGGCGGCGATGATGCTGGCCTTTGTACTGCCGCAACCGGCGGCCGCTCCGCCGGGCACGCTGTGGAGCCTGCGCGCAGCAGTCAAGGAGTAGACGAGCCGTCGCATAGGTTTGCCACCGGGCCGACGCCAGAGCGGCCGTCGCGGGCGGGAGGCGCCGCCGACCGCCGGTCAGGTACACTTCGAGAGATGAGATTCCTGGCGCTACTCGACTACGACGGCACCGTGACCACCCGCGAATGCAACGAGATCGTGCTGCAGCGGCTGGTGGGCGACGCCTGGCGGCCGTTCGAGGCCGCGGTGCGCGCCGGGCGCATAAGCCACGGCACCTGCTTCGACCGGCAGATCGGGCTCATGCAGGCGCCGCGGGCCGACATCATCGGCGGCATGGTGGAGGCGGCCGAGCCGGCCCGGGGCCTGACGGCGTTCATGGCCGCGCTGGAAGCCCGCGGCGGCCGCGCCGCCCTCGTTAGCACCGGCTTTCGCGAGGCCATAGAGGCCTTCTGGCGACGTGAGGGTTTGCCGCCCCTACGAACCTTCGCCAGCGAGCTGGTCGGCGGCGGTGAAGACGGCGGGCCGCCGTACCACATAGCCTTCAGCGACGCCCTCGGCGACTGCCTGCGCTGCGGGCCCCGCGCCTGCAAGGGCGCCGTGGTGCGCGCTCTGCGGCGCCCCGGCGACGTGGTGCTCACGTTCGGCGACGGCGCCGGCGACTACTGCGCGGCGCGCGAGGCCGATCTCGCCTTCGCGCGCGGCCACCTGGCCGAGCTCTGCGCCCGCGACGGCGTGGAGTGGCGCCCGCTGCCCGACTTCCACGACGTCTGGGACGTAGTTGACGAGTGGCTGGAGAGCCGCGCGCCTTAACGAGCGGCCGGCGGATCGCGACGCCGTGACGAGCGGCCGGCCGGCCACGCGCCGGCGGGTCGCGAGGAAACGGCTCCATGCCGTATCATGGCCACGGCCCAGCGGTCGCACGGCCAGGCGGCCGCTACGGTCGGGAACCTGACCCAGGTGGTGCATGGAAGAACGTCTGCGGCGCAACGCCACACAGTTTGTCAAGTTCTGCGTCGTTGGCGGCAGCGGCGTGGTGGTCAACCTTGCCGTTCTCAACCTGACGCTCGTCACCTGGAAGCACACCGTCGGTGGTGAACCTCTGGGCGCCAAGTACCTGGCCAACGCCCTCGCCTTCGTCGTCTCGGTGCTCACCAACTACTACCTCAACCGCCGCTGGACATTCCGCTCGACGGCCGCCGTGAAGGCGGAGGTTGTCAAGTTCTACGTGGTCAGCGCGATCGCCTATTTGGCCAACCTGGCCGTGTTCACGGTGTTCATCACGCACTTCCACTTCGCCACCAACGTCGCCCAGCTCATCGCCATCGTCTGCGTGCTGCCGATCAACTTCGTGCTGAACAAGCTGTGGAGCTTCCGGGGCTCGTGATCGCCGCCCCCCACACGCGGGCGGCCCACAAGGTCAACATTCCCGTCGCGGTGGTCGTGTCGACGGCGCTCACCGCGCTGGTGCTCGTTCTGCTGCTACCCAACCTCTGGTACGGGCTGCACGACATCAGCGACATCACCGTGTACCAGGCGTACGCGCAGCGTATGGCCAACGGCGCGCGGCCCTTCACGCCGTCGTTCGAGGTGGAGTATCCGCCGCTCGCCGTGCCCCTCTTCCGCTTGCCGGGGCACGCCAGCGACTTCGCCGCCTACGAGCACTGGTTCAGCGTCGACATGGGCGTTGTCACCATCCTGGCGGCGGCCTTCACCGCGCTGACGGCCTGCCGCTTCTGGCCCCAGGGAGGCCGAGCCTATGTGGCGGCGGTGCTCTTCCCCGTCGCGGTGGCGCTCACCGGGGCGATCATCGTCAACCGCTATGACGCGGCGGTGGCCCTGCTGATCGCCGTCTTCCTGTTATTCCTCGCGGTCCGCTGGCACACGGCGGCCGCCTTCGTACTGGGCATGGGCTTCGCCCTCAAGCTCACTCCGGCGGCCATGCTGCCCCTGGTGCTCCTGCTCGTGGGATCGCCACGCCGCTGGCTCTGGCCCATCGTCGCCTTCCTGGCGGCCGCCACGGCTCCGTTTCTGCCCTATCTGCTCACCTCGCCGCACGGCGTGTGGTACGTGTTCCAGTACTACCTGGGGCGCCCCTTGCAGATAGAGAGCGTGCTGGGCACGCCCATGCTCATCGGCCAGCTCTTCGGCGCCCACTGGGCCACGTTTGGCTACAGCCACGGCTCGCAGTCCCTGGTGGCCCCCGGCGTGAACGTGGCGGCCAACCTCTCCGGCGGCCTCATGCTCATCGCCGTGGTTATCGTCTACCTGCTGATGTGGCGGCGGCGCGAGCATCTGCGCGCTTCTCTGCCCCACCAGGCGCTGGCCGTGCTCGCCCTCATCCTGGCCCTCATGGCGTTCGGCAAGGTGCTCTCGCCGCAGTACTTCATCTGGACGCTGCCGGCCTGGGCCCTGGTCGCTGCCCGCGACCGCGTGCTGGCCGTGGCCGGCGGCATCACCCTGCTCCTCACCCAGATAGAGTTCCCGGCCCTGTACTGGGATCTGCTCAGCATGAAGACCGCGCCGCTGATTGTAGTGATCAGCCGCAACATCCTGCTGGTTATACTGTTCGGGCTCGCCTGCTGGCGGCTGTGGGGGCTGCCCGTAGACGGGGCGGCGGAGCTGCGGCAGATGGAGCTTCGGCCGGCGGAGCTTCAGCAGATGGTGTCTTAGGGGCCGGCGCTTCGGCCGGCGGAGCGCCCGCCGCTATCGGCGGCCGGTGGCGTCAGCCACTGACGCGCCATGAGCGCCACAAAGCGGCCGTTGTGCAGGGCGTAACGCCGCCACAGGCGGCGCGGCTCCAGGGCGGGGCGGTAGGCGCACTACTGGCCCCGCGCCCAACGGTGCCACCCCTGGGGCAATCACCTTCACGGAATCACTTGGCGGGGATTGGCCGGCAGCCGCCACTCTCACGCCCATGCACCGCTAAGGAGCTTTCACGTCCCGAGGCAGGCAGCGGCTACGCGAGCGCTGTGCGCTCTGCGGCCTAAGGCAAGAGCGCTGAAGATCCTTTCGGGTGCTGCGCTGAAAGCGGGTCACAGGGAACAAGGGTGCCCGGCATGATGAGTGCGGACATGTAGTTGCCTCCCGCTCCGGGCACCAAGCTGGCGAGACAACCGCTCACAGCAGTCAACGACCTCACGAGACGGGATGAGCTTGCCGTGTACTTCCACGTCATCCAGCCCAGGGAAATATCCAGTGAGAAGCCTGAATCGAGGTAGTAGCTCTTGAGAAGAGCTTCGAGATGATGGGCATCCCACCGAAAGACGTAGTTCTTGCGTTGCTCCACGTTCATTCCTTCGTCGCGCTCGAATTCAGACGCGATGCCCAACTTCACCAGCACCCGGCCCAGCAGCGAGTCGTATGGCTCGATAATGATTACTGCCGCGCGACAAACCCGAAGGCCTTCGTACAGTCCAGCCACAGGACGGGCGAAATGGTGAAGAGTCTCTTTGAAGATGACCAGGTCGAAGGAGCGAGATGGCAAGTTCAGAGCCTCGCCGTTCTCGAACCTGTAGTCGAGCCCGGGAGAACTATGAACGAGCTGAGTAATCTTGGCTCCAGGCTCCTTTATCCCGCTCAGCACAATACGGTCGAAAGGAAGCCGTGACAGCACTTCTCCTTCATATGCGGAGGCACCCACGGCGAGGACTTCGCCAAGGTCCAGCCCCTGATCCTGCCGGAGCTGCTGATACCGAAGAAGCGCCTCAGACAGAAGATAGTGGTGAAAGTCAGGGGCGTCTTCAATCTTCACCAAGTCAATCAGCCGCCGACGGCGCACCGTTACGCCGCCCGAGGCCCGGGGCGCCGCAGCACGTGCCAATGGAAGTAAAGCCATGGTCACTCGATTATACACACCTCATTGCTGCGCCCGGTCCAGAATCTCAGATGCGATCGAGAGCCATTGCCACAGCAGCAAGGCAATGAAGCGACCGTTATGGTGCGCGTAGCGGCGCCACAGACGCTGCGGTTCGTGGTAGAGCCGGAAAGCCCACTCGAACCCCACCACCTGCATCCAGTGCGGCGCCGAGGGGGTAGCCCCGGCAATGAAGTCGAAAGCAGCACCCACTCCGAGCATGACGGCCGGCAGCCTGCTGCGGTGCGCGAGCATCCAGCGCTCTTGTTTCGGGCAGCCGAGAGCCACGAAGAGAATCTGCACTCCGGCCTCTGTAAGCGCGTCGATCATCTCCGTGTCTTCTCGAGTGCCCAGTTCGCGAAATGGCGGCGACCAGGCATACGTGACGTTCAACCCGGGGTACCCGTCGGCCAACCGCCGGTGTACTCGCTCGAGCACATCCGGAGAGCCCCCATAGAGTCCGACGCGCAGACCGTCTCGTTCAGCGGCGGCACAGACAGCCAGCATCACATCTAGTCCGCGAGCGTGTGGTGCCCTACTCACGCCAACAGAGCGGCAATACCAGACGAGCGGCCGACCATCGCAAACCACGAGATCGGCCTGCGACAGCTCATCGGCGAAGCTCAGGTCGTCCCAGGCCTCCATGACCATGTGCACATTGGCTGCGCACACCACGCGCCCGGCGGGCTCCAGTGCCCATGTGGCGACGCGGCTCGCCGTTGCCTCCGGGCTGATTGGGTCAACCCAAGTTGTGAGGACCCGCGATCGATCACTCATAGACGTCCCCACTTGCCATGACGCTGTGAAGGATATCTGCGTAGCGCGGTATGACTCGTTCGGGTGTGAACTCCATTACTTTGGCACGATTGGCGGCGCCCATACGCTCCCGCAGGCTGGGATCGTTGAGAAGACGCAGCAATGCCGCCGCCAGCTCCGCAGGGCTCCGCGGCGGCACGAACAACGCATGTTCGCCATCCACGAGGTAGTCGGCGCAGCCGCGAATGGGCGTGGTGATCACTGGAAGACCGTGGCTCATCGCTTCCATGACAGCCAGTGGAAAGCCTTCCGCGAAGTATGAGGGCAGCACAAATACCGCCGCAGAGCCATACTCGCGCTCCAGAGCCGCGCCCTCCACATAGCCCACGAGACGCACGGAGTCGCCGAGGCCACGCTCACCCACGCGGCGGCTCAACTCGACAGCCTCCGGCCCGGTGCCGGCGTACACCAGTCGGCATGGCCGCTGTTTACGCGCCATCGAGAAGGCGTCGAGCAGGTCAAACACACCCTTTTGTCGGATCAGACGCGCGACGGTCAGCAGAACTGGCGGTCCCGACACAGCGGCGGGGGTGACGCCGGTTTCAGGGGCCGCACCGAAGCCGGCACCATCGACGTGCGCTTGGCCGTCGGGCGACGTGGGAACGAACGGATTGGTGACCAGCTCAAAGCGCACCCCGGGGATGAAACGACGCCATTCGTCCTTCTCCTCGGAGCTCAGCAGCATCACCACGGCCGCGCGCCGGACAGCGACGGCGGAGAGCATCTTGAACAGGCGCGAACCCGGCGCAGCAAGTCGAGCCGAGTCGCTGCCGTGCAGGTGGAGGACCACGGGCAGACCCCACCGCGGCACAGTCAGCATGAGCGGAAGGTCACGCAGAAGCGCCGGCCAGTTGTGCGACGTGGCAACATAGACGACGTCTGGATGCCAAGCCAGCACATGCCGAAGCACGTGTAGCAGGTCCAGACTGCGTTCCACAACCTTGGCGGGCAGCGATTCGGCGCCGGCGGTGTGGGCGCTCCAGCCTGCGATCTCGACGTCAAAGCCGCGCTCTCTGAGGCCGTCCGCGACAAGAGGGGCCAGTTTGGGCAGGGGACCGCCAATCGCCGGAAATCCGGTGAGCATCAAGACGCGCTGCCGCCGCGACTCTCTGCCGCTCCTGTCAGCCACACGGCCACGCATGCCGGGTCCATGGAGTTGGCCCACGCCCGCTCGCGAGAGACACGCGAACGCAACCGACGACGATGCTCAGCCAGCAGTCAGAGAAACTGAGCCAAGCTCGCCTACGCGCCGCTGTGGTACGCATAGCGTTCGTCCCGGCCTAGGTGATCGGCCACCGTTACGACCCCAAGCATCGGCATGGGGAGCGGCGTCATGAACTCCTTCGCCTCTTCAAGGACAGAGCGCCTCGTTAGCTTCAGATTGACAACCAGCAAAAGGGCGTCAACACCAGCGGCCAAGGCGGATGCGTCGCCGACCGAGAGAAACGCCGGCGAGTCCACGAGGATGTAGTCAAACGGCATTTCTTTGAGGGTCCGAAGCAGCGATACAAAACGCTGAGACGCGATCATCTCACCAGGGTTCGGTGGCGTCGGCCCTGACGGGAGGAACGACAGCACCGCCGCTTCGTCGGCGGCTGTCTCTCGTGTTTGCGACTTGGCAACCAAGACCCGAGAGACCGCACGGCCACCATCAAGCTCAACCGACTGAATGCATTCTTCGAGTTTCGCCCTTCCGGCGATGATCGACGACACGCCCCTTTGGTTACTACGGTCCAAGAGCGCGTGAACTTGCGGTCTCCGAAGGTCGGCATCCATGAGTAGGACGCGACGGCCGCTCACGGCGATCGACGCGGCAAGATTCACAATGGTTACGCTCTTACCTTCCCCTTTGAGAGCGCTGGCCACCATGATGGTGCGCTCTTCCTCCCCGAGAGTCACGAACTCCAGGTTGCTCCGAACCAGGCGAAACGCATTCGCTGCAGGACTATTGGCATCCTCTAGAACGACGAGTGGCCGCTTCTCCAGCTGCTCGTGCGGGATTGTTGGAATCCGCCCAATGACGGGAAGGGCGAGTTGGTCACCGACCTCCCGGTGACCCCGCACACGCGTGTCGAGCTTATCGCGAAGGAACGCCAAACCGAGGCCTAGGACCAGCCCAATACCGGCGGCTAGCATCGCTGACCGTGCCGGCTTTGGCGAATAGGGGACGGTCGAGGTGCTGGCGGGATTGACGATAATGAAATCGCCAGTGGCAGTCGCGGCCCGCACTTCCAGGACCTGAAGCTCCTGCTGCAGAATCGAGTACTGACTCGATGCGCGCTGGCTCGGGGTCGTGAGGCTGCTGAGCTGGCTTCGGACGGCGTCCGCAGCAACAGTGTAAGCATCGCGCTGATTCTTGAGGCGCCAGGCTATGAACTGGGCCGCATATGCGTTCGCCAGCCTCGCCGCGAACGTCGGACTCGGCGAACTGACACTCACGTCCACTCCCGTGCTGTAGGACGTGCCACCAGTCTGCCCAGCCGACGTGGCCGAGGCGCTGAGACTGTGGCTGGGCCAACTGGCAGTAGAGCCCAGCGATGATGCAACAAGGCTCGCCACCTGAGGACCCATGATGACGGTGGCCGCTCCCTCGACCTGAAGCTGCTGGGCATTGGGGTCAACATAGGTTCCGCTGGAGCTTGAGGCAGTGGCATCTATGGCTGGCTGGTAAAGGAGCTGTGCCGTCGCACCATACATCGGCATTCGCGAGCGCGAATACAGGTACGCGCCGACACCGGCCACCAGCACCACAGCGACGATAAGCCACAGGCTGCGACGAACCATACGTACATAGTCTCGACGCCCGATACCTGTGTTCCCGTTTTCCGCCACGCCGCTCCTCGCTCGTTGAACCATTGTATGCACCCGCCATGACACTGGGCAAACGACGCTCCTGCTTACAGGCCACTGAATCGGCCAACATGCAGTGCGACTTGAGACGCCAGGAAGGACCTGCGCTCGTTTCAACCCGGAGGAAGATAGAATCGTGTCCAACTGACGCTCGGGGGCCGGCGCTCGGATCGATCGACAAGGGAGCCCAATGGCAGAGACAACGATCAGACGGGGCAGAATTGCGATGCTGTATCCGCATGGCGCGTTCTTCACGCTTCGGGCGCTTGTTGACGCGACACACATGTTGTCAGACGCCGGGTACCAGGTTGACGTCTACTATCGCCGTACCCCCGATTTCTCCCCTGACCGCGTCAGCTACCCCGGTGTATCGGTCACCGACGATCGCCCGGCAGTGTTCACTGAGGGACCCGTCAGTTACCCCAGCTTCCTACGCCGCGGCACCGGCGTCTACAAGCGCCTCGTCTCTGCAGTCCCCCACAGGCTGTGGCGCAGAGCGTGCTTCCTACCGGACATGCGGCGGCGACACGCGGAACTGCCCTACCTCTGCATCATCGGACTCGATTGGCACGGGCTCGTCGCAGCCGGGCCGCTCGCGCGCGAGCTGGACGTTCCACTGGTGTACTGGTCCCTCGAGCTCCTGTTCTCAGACGACCCTCCGCAGGGTGATCATGGGGAGCTCAAGAAGCTCGAGACGTACTGGAGCCGCCAGGCCGCATTCACGGTCATCCAGGACAAGTGGCGTGCTGAGGCGTTCGTCGAGGAGAACAGGGTCGATCCAGGCGCTATCGTCCTCGTGCCCAATGCTCCCGCGGGCAAGGCACGCCGAGCGCCATCGTCTCTTCTGCGGGACCGCTTCGAGGTCGATGTCTCTAGCCGGATCGCGATAGTGACCGGCTTCCTGAGACCGTGGGCGATGAGTCTGGAGATCGCATTCGCTGCGGCTGAGTGGTCGAAAGACTATGTGCTCTACCTCCAGTCAAAATCCCGCACCCAGGGAGACACCGGCGGGTACACGGCCGCTGTGATCAAGGCCGCGGCCGCGAGCCACGTCCTTGTCGGACAGGACCCCGTCCCCGCCGCCGACTTCGTTAGTCTCGTCGATTCCGGCGATATCGGTATCGCGCTCTACAATCCTCTGTTTCGCTGCAGCAAGATCGATAGAAACCTGGAGCTCATGGGTCACTCGTCAGGCAAGGTTGCGGACTACCTGTACTCGGGTCTACCGGTGATCGCAAGTCGCCTGCCCGGCTTGGACGAGCTCATCGCAAGCTCCGGTTCCGGCCTGTGCGTGGAGAGCCCCAAGGAGGTCGGCGCAGCTCTCAGCATCATCAACAACGACTACGAGCACTTCTCAGCGAACGCGTGCCGGTGCTTCGACGAGAAATTGGAGCTGGGGAGGCATTTTCGGGCCGTGCTCGATCGCATTGCAGCTTTGTAGCACCTAGTCAGCTCAGCCGCGACAAGCAAAGACGGGAGAAGAAGCCATGAACGGCCCAGAGGTTACTTTCTTCATGATTGTGACCGACAACGACGTGACGATCGCCGACAGGTGCATCACTAGCTACCGGCGCATAGCCGGGATCGACTTTCGCCTTGTCGTGTACTCCAACTGGATCGCCGAGGAGAACAAGCGCAGGTACTTCCCTAGCTGGAAGGCGTTCGAGTATGTGGTCTTGATCGAGAACAACCAACAGACAGACGACAAGAGGCCGGATCCACTCGCCAACGCCGGCCTTGAAGGACCCTACGAGAAGATGGTCCCCATCTGGGATCGTGAGCTGGTCAAGCTCGAGACGCCGTTCTTCGGCACGGTCGACGCGGACTTCGAGATTCTCAATGGTTCCTTCGTCAACGTGATGCTGGAGGAGCTGCGTAGGAACCCTCGCCTCGTAGGCATATCAACCGACCACAGCCCGACGAGTAATGATTACATAGATGCGCGTACCGGCGATCTGATTTCCCTTGAGGAGCGCTGGCACACGTGGTTCTGCCTCTATCGGCGCGAGGCGCTCGCCTGCGAGGTGTCCTGGGCCTATCACGAGGAGCGCGCCGAGGGTGCGGCGACGCGACGCGCCTGGGATACCGCCGGATGGCGTCAGCACTCCCTTATCGCCGATCGGGGATTCCTGTTTGCGGCCCTAGACGCCAGATACCAGCGACAATTCATCCACTATGCGGCCTTCTCCAAGAACACCACCGTCACCGAGCGAAACGTGGACCTGTACCGGTTTCTGGCCATCCTACGCAAGCGGGGAATCCGTGGTCGAGCCCGACGGTTCCTCCGTCTACCATACGATCTAGTCTTCGGACGAAGTGCGGCCATACGTACCCAGTCCGGCCACGGTCTGCGCCGTCGATCTTCCCGCCCCGGCAGCTGAGGCGATTGCGATCCGACGTACCCCACAGGATCGTAGGGCGGTACCGGCAGACTCACTCCCGAGTGTCGCTTCCGGGGACGGCCTTCTCTAAGAAGTCTTCACGCAACACCCAGGCGAGCAGGCCCGGATCCCACGAAACCTCCCGCTGGTGAAAGCGATAACCGTCGTCGTGGGCGGCGTGCATACGTGCCTCCAGGGCGGCTTCCGGCGTGCGACGCTCACGGCGTGCTCGCGGGTCGAACTTGACCCGCACCCATGATCGTGTGCGGCCGGCAAGGGATCTGCGTGTGAGGGGGGCGAGCCCCCCGCGTGCGCGGATGGCCGTGAACGAATCGGATATCCCCTGCAAGAACATGCGTCTCGCGAAGTATTCCTCGGTCATGCGTTCGGCCGAGGCGCCGTGGTAGACGACGGCTTGCGGGCAGTGCCACGCCCGGACTCCCGTTTTCATCGCCTTCAACGACAACCCGGTCTCACCGTCCCCGCGATAGCGGCGCAGCTCCCACGGAAGCCCGTCGGGGTGAAACCCCCGAAGGCGCAGCAGCGTCTCGCGGCGTATGGCCATGTTGCCCCCCCAGACGAACAAAGGGCTGATCTCATGGAACGTATCGCCCGACTCCAGCAGGCCCAGGTAGCCGCACCACGATGTTCCGTCCGGCTCCGTCCTCCACGTGGACGCGATCCAAGGCGGAGGTTCCACCTCATACAGGGGCATGATGCGCCCGCCAACCATCTCCACGTCGCGGTCAGCGAAACACTCTGCGAGCGCTCGCAGCCACGAAGCGCCCACGACGACGTCGTCGTCCAGATACGCCAGGACGTCGGCGGAAGCTTCGCGAGCGCCGCGATGCCGTCCGGAGTGCAGCCCCGGCACACTTTCCACTACGTACCTGAACTCACCTACACGAAAGGACTCCGCGGCGCGACGGCATGCCTCGACCGTATCGTCGCTGGAGCCGTTGTCTACGATGATGAGCTCCCAAGAGACCCCCTCTACCTCGGCCTCGGCCAGCGATGAGATCAGCCTCTTGACCGCAGCCGCGCGGTTGCGAGTCGGCACTATCACAGAGATGTCTGTTCTTCTCTCAGCCACTATGATCCTTTGAAGGGCTTTCGAACGTCAGGGTGCGCGTCACTCGTCTGCTCCCGCTGGTCTGAGGTCGCATCGTTCGTGCGTGAATGTCAGACAGGCCGTCGTGCTGCACCGAGCGGAACCGTGCGACTCCGGTTGCCGTCGCAGCCAGGATGGTCCAGAGCACCACCGCCTGCACCGGCTCGACGAAGACGCTCTGGCTCGACACACCGGCGATAAGTGCGGCTGCAAGTGTCCCTAGGCCGATCGCCCCGAGGTCGTTGGCCACGATCCCGCTCACGCGCCGCATGCCGCGCAGAAACCCTTGCACCAGTTGCGCCAGTATCCACACGAAGGCCGCGAACCCAAGGATCCCTGTGCCATTGAGAATCACCGAGTAGGCCACCGCTTCATCGAGGTGGTAGTGGTACCACAGGTACTGGAACCCAGGGCCAAGCGGGGCACTCAGGATACCGCGAACTGTGACGTCCCAGACGTTCACCCGGTAGGTGAAGGTCGAAATGGCTCCGAGCCCTGACCGCAGGTCCAGGATGCGAGCAATGCCCTGGCTGGGCAAGTAATGAAGCACCATCGTCCCGGCGAGGACGAGAAGCAGCCCGAAGGTCACCACTCCCACGAGCACCCCGGGCGACCTGAAACGGCGCGAGACGACCGCCGCAACAAGCATGCCGGCAGCGGCGCCAATGATGGCGCCGCGCGCGGCGGTGAATGCCAGAACAGCGACGAACACGAAGATGACTGCAACGTAGGCGACACGAGGGAGCAGTCGCCGCGACCGCGCCGCCAGGATGAGCGCGACGGGCATCCCGAAGGCGACGAGAGAGCCGAGGCGAATTGAGAAGACCTCGAAACTCAGTGGGCCGACTGAGATGGACCGTGCATCGGCAAATCGCCAGGCAACGCCGTACTGCGGCATCAGATAGCTGTGACCAGTCTTCTGCGCAACCCAGACGATGGCTGTGAAGACAAGAATGGCCGCAAGTGCGGCCTGGAGGAGGCGTACAACGTTGCCTTCGTTCTCGACCAGATGGTCGACGGCAAAGAGCAACAAGAGCGGAGTGAGACACGTTGTCACCCAGTAGTAGAGGGGCAACTCCCCGTTGACATAAGTGGACACCATGCCGAACAGCGCAAACAGGGCAAACGGGACGTAGTACTGGCTGCCCAGCGCCGGCACCATCATCTCGTCGTGACGACCAGAGAGGATGACGACGACCTCCGCGGCCACTACGAACAGCACCAGGATCTGGCTCGGTTGCGGCTGAAACTCGATCGTCTGCGCCGCCCTGAACAGCAGCGCGCCGAGCAGTACCGCCACGAGGAGAGCACGAAACCGCCATCTGCGACTTAGGCCTGACAAGATCAGGGCAGCCGACAGGCCGAGAAGCCCCAGTGTCGTCTTGTTCTTTCCGTCAACGACGGCTGTCGCGAGCACACCGGCCGAGATGACGGCGGCGGCAGTCCACAGGAGCCATGGCCCCAGACGAACAACGAAGTCTGCGACGCCGGCGGCGGAACGCCCGTGGGAAGCCACAGGATCATGTCGGGTGCTAGCCATCTGAGACGGTTTCGGCGCTGTCGCGGTACGGGTCGCGAATCTCGCGACCACCCTCGGCGAGCTCCCAGCGACACGGGTAAACGATGATGCCCGCGTAGTTCGCGGGCAGTGAGCCACCGAGCGCATCGACTGGCGACACCGAGAAGTGAGCTGCCAAGCGAATATGATCCGTCGCGCTGGGTGCTGTGGCCCAGAGTCCAAGCGTGTATTGCCCTGGAGCCAGGAGGTTGGGCTCAAAGGTAATGCGGACGGCCATTGGGCCGGCCTTGAATGAAGTCGGCAAGCCGGCATCGGTCTGAGACGAGTTGAACATGTTCACGCCGGTGCCGGAGTACAGTGAGAAGTTGAGCTCCAGATCGTCGACTTGCCGTGATGCCAGCCCCTCGACAAGAACGCTGAACGGCTCACCCAGGCCGATCTCGCCGGACGCGACCCCTCGGCTGTCCTCGACGGTCACTCGCGTCCACCGGAAAGAGGTCTTGGCGGCAGAGCTGACCCGGAGTCCGGGATCACCGAGGTCGAACGTCCCGTCGCCGACCTGCATGCCGGCGAGGTAGCGCTGGATGACGGCCGCGGCCGGTCCGTCGGCCTTGACCTGCCCCTTGTCCAGCAGAACGGCTCTCGAACAGAGCTCGAGGACAGCGCCGATGTTGTGGCTGACGAAGATCACGGTGCGGCCCTCGCCGGCCACGTCCTGCATCTTGCCGAGGCACTTGCGCTGGAAGCCGAGATCGCCTACCGCCAGGACCTCGTCTACCACGAGGATCTCAGGCTCCAGATGAGCGGCAACTGCAAAAGCAAGGCGCACGTACATGCCGCTTGAATACCGCTTCACTGGTGTGTCTAGGAACTGGTCGATCTCCGAGAACGCGACGATTTCATCGAACTTCTGGCGAATCTCGGCGCGTGTCATGCCCAGGATGGCGCCGTTCATGTATATGTTCTCCCTGCCGGTCAGCTCCGCGTGAAAGCCAGTTCCCACCTCGAGTAGACTCCCGACCCGACCCGAGATGTGCACGTGGCCCTCAGTCGGGTGAGTGATCCGGCTCAGGATCTTCAGCAACGTGCTCTTCCCGGCACCGTTACGCCCGATGATCGCAACTGCCTGACCTTCGGGGACATCGAACGACACATCCCTCAGGGCCCAGAAGGTCTCAACGACGCCCGTCGACGAGCCTGGATTCAGTAGACGACGAACCGGCGCAACGGCAGCCGCCGTGACCACTTCGCGCAGCGTGCGCCCGCCAGCGCTCGCAGCGCCGATCTTGTACCGCTTGCCGAGGCCCTGCATGACAACGGCGGCGTCGGTCACGAGAAGACCTCACGCACTGCCCGACAGACGACCTCCACGTCCTCCATGGTGAGAGCGGTTCCGGAGGGCAGGTAAAGCCCCCTTTCTGAGAGGCGTTCCGTTACCGGGTACGTCTCGTCGCAGAACAGCCCCATGCGGCGAAAGACAGGTTGCTGGTGCATGCCAACGAAGAACGGCCGCGTGTCAACGCCACGCCGGGCGAGCTCCTTTGCGAAGGCGGTGGCGTCCATGTCCATGCCGTCGCGCAGCACAACCCCGTACATCCAGTAGACGTTCTTCACACCCGGAAGTTCGACCGGCAGCTGCAGCTCAGAAACGGCTTGCAGGCCACAAGAGTACGCTCGAGCGATCTCCCGCTTACGCGTCACCGTCGCGTCGACCCTCTCCACCTGCGCCAGCCCTATTGCCGCTTGCACATTCGTCATGCGGTAGTTGAAGCCAAGTTCATGGTGTACGAAACGCCTGTCGTTGCGAAAACACAGATTCCGCAGCGACCGCGCGCGCTCCGCCAGGACGGCGCTATCGGTGAGGACCATGCCCCCCTCGCCCGTCGTCACGATCTTGTTCGCGTAGAAGCTGAAGCAACTGACATCTCCAAAACTGCCGCAGCGCCGGCCAGCATACTCGGCGCCGTGAGCCTCAGCGGCATCCTCGACGACCATGAGTCCAAACCGATCGGCAACTTCCTCGAGCGCTCCCATATCGACAGGATGCCCGTAGATGTGGACGGGCATGACCGCTCGCGTGCGTGATGTCACCTTGCGGGCGACCTCCCCGACGTCCATACACCATGTCTCGGGGTCGCAGTCCACGAGCACTGGCGTGCTACCGGCACGCACCACGGCTTGCGCGCAGGAGATGATCGTGAACGCTGGGAGGATGACTTCGTCGCCCGGATTCAGCTCGCAGGCAGTCATGGCAACGTCAAGTGCAGCCGTTCCGCTGCTGACGGCCACTCCGTACGCCCGCCCGCAGTACTCCGCCCACGAGTGCTCGAACGCCTCCAAGAACCGCCCCGCCGACGAGATCCAGCCGCTGCGGATGCACTCGCCAACGTATTCGAGCTCGCGTTCTCCAACGAAGGGCTCGTTGACGGGCACAGTGCGCATGCTCAGAACCGCTCTTTCTCATCCACACCGAGATACGGCCCCTGCTTTACCTCAAGAAAGAGCGTGTCCTCGATGATCCTGAACCCGTGGCCACCGCTCACAAGAAGAACCACATCTCCGGCGGCGAGCTCGCGGGTCGCCACAAGAGTGCGTTGATTGTCGTAGAGATCCATGAGGCAGCGGCCACGCCTCACGACAAGGACCTCGGCGGTTCCAATCAGGTGCCGTTCCAGAGGCAAATGCGTGTGACGCGGTATTTCGCTACCCGCCGGGTATGCAACAAAACCCACCTGTTGCTTGAACTCCGCAGGCGTGACAAACGTGGTCTCGCGAGGCTCCACAGAACCCTTAATCAGGTAGCAAAGCGGAGCTGTCCCAGCAGAGATAATCTCGACGCCCTGCATCTCACACCACGTCTGCAAACACGCGCTCAACGCGCTTGAAGTAGAAGAGCCCGCCTATCAAAAGCAGGAGCGTCACCACAGCGGATCCCACTATGAGAGTGCCAGGTGCCGCGCCGCCGAGCAAAGCCCATCGGTACCCCTGGATGACGCCGGCGATGGGGTTCAGCCCGAAAACGATGCGCAGCTTGCCAGCCGGCACTTGGTTGAGCCCATAGAACAGCGGCGTAACGAACATCCAGATCTGGACCATGAATGGGACAATGTACTGCACATCTCGGTAGATCACGTTGAACGCGGCGAGCCAGAGCGAGATGGCAAGCGTCGCCAGCACGGCTAGCGCGGTGAGAGGTATGAGCCAGAGCATGCCCCACGTGGGCGCTATGCGATATACCGCCATGAGCACAACGAGCACGACGAAGGCGATGGCGAAGTCGACAAGCCCCGCCACGATCGCCGAGAGCGGGATGAGGAGCCGCGGGAAGTAAATCTTCGTGAGGAGATTGGAGTTCTGAACCAGGCTCAGACTGGCGGTCTGCACGCCAGCGGCAAAGAAGTTCCACGGCAGTAACCCGCTATACAGGAAGACGGCATAGGGGACTCCGTATGAGCGTGAACTGGAACCCATGAACCTGCCAAACACGAGCGTGAATACGATCATGGTCAGCACAGGCTGCATGATGGCCCAGGCAATTCCCATGACCGCCTGCTTGTACCGCACGAGGATCGTGCGCCACGTTAGAAAGCCGAGCAGCTCCCGGTATGCCCACAGCTCGCCTAGGTGCAGAGCGGCCCAGCCTGTCGAGGGCCTGATGTCGATCTGCACCTTGGTTGCCTCAGCTCCTGCGGACATCAGTCAACCAGCCATGTTGGATCGTGACGCACCTATTCCAATTTCGTTCGACTTTTCTGTACGCCGCTAGCGCCGGCCTGACAGACTCGCCCGCAGGCAGCCCTGCGTGCACACTCCGGTTGGCCCGCTCATCACCACGCAGTTTCGGCATGACCACGGTATCCCATAAGCCGCTCATCAGTGTACGGCCCATTATAGGGAAACGAGAGCTCCCAGAGGGACGCCGCAACATTCTCGGCCAGGTTGAGGACTATCCCCGCCGGCCGGCTACTGCGCATGTCCCGGTGGGGCTGACCGGCTTCCCGGTCAGGAAAGGCTGCGCATCGTGCGATAATGGGCTGCCCCACGACGACCCTGTGACGAGGCATCGCGGTGAGAACAGTCGAGTTCTTGAGGAGAGCGGAGTCCACTGCCCCTGTAGTTGTGCTTGGCAACGACGAGGTGGCACTGGGCATCGTGCGCGATCTCGGGGTAAAGGGCGTGCCTGTGCTAGTTGTGGGCCCGGATGCCAACGGCCCCGCGTTCGCCTCGCGCTATGCCGCCGCGCGTCGCTGCACCGACCCTCATCATGATGAAGAGGGGTTCATCGAGGATCTCGAGGCTATCGCGCCCCTGCTGCCTTCGCGCGCCGTGCTCTTCCCGGCGCACGACGATTTCGTTTTTGCTGCGTCACGTTACAAGGACAGGTTGGAAGGACACTTCGACGTGCCCGTCATGCCTTGGAAGCACATGCGATTGGTCGCGGACAAGGAGGAGCAGCTGCGTTTGGCCTGGCGCGCCGGCATCGACACCCCCGCGACGGCATTCATCCACAGCGGCGATGACCTGGGGTTAGCAGTCGAACGCGTTGCCTTCCCGGCGGTCATGAAGCCGCTTGTCCCGATGGCGTTTGTACGAGCGAAGGGCTTCAAGGCCGTTCGCATCGAAAGCAGCCGCGACCTCCGTGACACGTACGAGCGTCTCTCCGGGTTCGGACCTGTCCTCGTACAGGAGTTCGTCCCTGGCGACGATGCAGAGCTCGAGATTGCCGGCACCTACCACGATGCACGCTCACAGTGCCGGGCCATATTCACAGGCCGCAAGCTCCGACAACACCCTCGCAACCTCGGCGTTACCCGTTTGGGAGAGAGCCGCTGGTCTGCAGAGGTTGCAGGCCTCACTGTCAGACTGCTAGCGGAAGCAAGATATCGGGGTGTCTCCGACGTTGAGTTCAAGTTTGATGTCAGAAAAGGCCGACACCTCCTCATGGAGATAAACGCGCGGCATGGGTACTGGACCCCACTCGCCAGGATCGCAGGCGTCAACCTGTCATATGTCGCATACCAAGACGTCATTGGCCGCCCGTTTCGATCTCGGTCTCAGCGCGATGGTGTCCGCTGGAGCGACCTACTTCGCGATGGTCCGGATAGCCTCAAAGAGTGGCGCCGCGGGGACCTGAGTCTTAGCGAGTGGCTGGGGCCGCTGAGCGGCGTCCGCGTCGACGCCTACTTGTCGCTGCGCGATCCGATCCCCGGCGTCCGCGAGACGCTGCGCCTTGCGGGCCGCCAACTCAGAAAAGCGCTCGCCCGCCCGCGCCCATGGGCCGCAACGGGATCGCAGTGCAATCGCAGCGCACGCCCGGCGGAGCTGCCGGTTGTCCGCCGACCGAAAACATGAAGCAGTGGAGCGTGGTTGAGTATCGCGGCCGGGAGGCGCTCGAGGCGCTCGCAGCGGACTGGCTGCGCCTGTACACCTCTATGTCATCAAGGTCGGTGTTTCACTCGTACGAGGCGATGGTCGCCTACGCCGACCACCTGATGGCCGACGCGTGTCGTTTGCGATGCTTGGCGTTGACGGACGGAAGACGGGTGCGAGGCATCGTGCCGCTGGAGTCCAGGGTAGACCGAGCGCTAGGTCTGCCCGTGCGTGTCTGGGGGACGCCGTGGCACCCCCATTGGCCGATGTCGGATGTGATTGCGCCCGAGGATGAAGCGAGGGAGGCACTGCTGCCCGCCGTCGTCCGCTTCCTACGGCGGCAACCTGACGACGGTCGGCTCCTGGTCCTCGGCCCGCTGCCGGAAAGCTCCCTGTTGTGGGAGGGGCTGTCCCGGCTGTCGCGACTGGGCTGGTGCGCGCACGTTTGCATGGAGCCATTCGTATTCGATTGCCGGAAGCCATTCGACGAGCTGATGCTCAGACTGCCACGCAAATTCCGCAAGGAGCTGCGCAGGGCAACCAGGGGGCTGGAACACCTGGGCGACGTAAGTCACGAATCGGCTCGTGTCAGTAGTGACGCGGCTGGAGCTTTCCGGGCCTTTCTCGAAGTCGAGGCCTCAGGCTGGAGGGGTGAGGCAGGGACACGGAGCGCCATCAGACTTCATCCCAACCTCATGGCCTTCTACGGGAGTCTTGCAAGACAGATGGGGCCAGAGGATGGCTGTGAGATCAACACCCTCAGCGTGGATGGACGATGCATCGCCGGCGAGTTCTGCCTACAAACCGGCCAGTCCTACGCGGCCCTCAAGGTTGGCTACGACCAGTCGTACGCACGCGTTAGTCCTGGCCATCTGCTCAGCGCCCGAACACTTGAGCGCTGCTGCGAAAACCCGGCTATTACTCGTTTCGACCAGCTGAGCAGCGCCGAGTGGCTCAAGGCATGGCGGCCCGATCGCGCCACGTGGAGGCAGGCGTATGTCGCGCTCGACCGGCGGTCCACACTTGCCCTTGTGCCACTAATCCAGTTCAGATTCGGCTGGGGACGACGCCTAGTTCGGCGAACGCGGGAGAGGATCGCCCGGAGTCAAGGTCGCTGACGACCAGCCCACAGGAACTCATTCACCGTCTCGGCAATAGCGGACTGAGCAGTGCAATAGTCCGCAATTCGTCTTTCGAGCTTCTTGAGAACGACCGGTGTGTTGCCACGCAGTCGGTCGACGGCTGCTGCAGCCGTTTCCGCCGTGAAGTTGTCGGTCCGGATGACGTACTCTTCCAGGTCGAGACTGGCCATGAAGTCTCGGCACTTCGGCCGATACTCGATCATGACGGAGGGAACGCCGTTGATGCAGGCGATCACGGTGGAGTGCAACTTCTGTCCGACGAAGATCTCGCACTCACGAACTGCTCGCGAGTAATCGTTGTACACATCGAACACACGTAGCAGCCTGCACCCACGCCTGTCAACCTGAGCGAGGATACTCTCGTTGCTCGGAACATCCCTGTCCCACACTGGCAGAAGATGTACCTCGTATCCCGAATCGCACATGAGCTGCGCGAATCTCACGACCTCGCTCATGTACCGGTCCGGGTCACCCCACAGGGGATTGCCGTCAACGTGACCCACGCTTAGCCCCAGGACCCCCGGCCTGCCACGGCCCCCGCCAAAGGGCTCGCTGCCCCAGAGCGACAAAGCAGTGTCGCCGATCGTAAATGCACCGTTGAGGCCTCTCCCACTCAGGATCGCCAACGAATATGGCCCACGCACCCCGACGAAGGAGAACATGGCAAGCGTCGAAGTCCAGCCGTCGAGTTCGTCGCCAGCGTGACCAAGAACGGTTAGCGTCTCCTCCTTACCGCACCAGAACTCCGGGGCCGCCACACCTGTTCCGAGACAGATCATGGGCACGTTCCTTCGCCGGAGCTCGCGCACCTGAGTTAGCCACATGTGGTGCTGATTGATGAGAGTGCCGCCACCCAGAATGCCAATGTCATACAAACTGCGACCGGTCACGGCGCAGAGTGTCTCCAGGAAGTGGCTTCTTCTATAGCGCATCATGGTGACTCCCGGAAAGAGACCTTTGTGGGCCAATAGAAGTGCTTCGTCTCCCAAGTTGCGGTGCCCGGTCCAGCCAATGTAGGCAGCCCGTGGGACGCCAGACGACAGCGCGACCAGCGAACGCAACACAAAGCGAAGCTGATCCAGCTGGCTACGCGTAAGCGCAACTCCCCTGTCAATCAGCCTCACCGTCGCCTCGCTTACGCGACGATATTCCGGCGTTCGCGCCGAAGCTCCGGGGAACGCTGCTCCGCCAACCTGGAGCGCATGCGTCCGAGGTCCGCCCGACACGCTCTCACGAACCGGCGCCCGAGGCCGAAACGCAAACGCAGAAGCGCAATGAGAGGGAGTCCCCGCCCAGGCGCAAGAGCCACGAAGACCCGCTGCAGCGGTACCGGGGTTGGCCTCCAGACGCGTTCCCACGGCTGGTCACTCGCAAAGTTGAGTCGAGCGACGCGGGGGTCCTGGCAGCAACGCTCGATCAACCTCGCAAGCAGCAATCGACCCGGAGCGATGCGCGCGTATCGCTCGTCGTACCCAACCTTGATCGCCGTGTACTCCTGGCCGGTTCGCATACCGAGCACCGCCGCGACACAGCGCCCGTCGGCGTACAGCGCGTCGATCTCACAGCCGTCCTCTCCGCCCTGAATAGACAGCAGATCACGAAAGAAGGGCGGCTGGTTCTTGCGAAACCGAACAGCGGTGCGAGTCCCGCTTGCCCCCTTCCAGCCTGAGCCCTCGACGTTGAGGAAGGCCTCGAACTCTCGTGCCAGGTCACCCGTTTCGGGCGCCCTCACAAAACGAACATCGGCAAGGTCGCTGAGCCTCGACTGCTCGCGTCGCAGGCTGCGGCGCAGGCTCTTCGACCAGGTTGCCGCGACGGCGTTGAACGACCGAGTGCAGTCCAGAACCAACATGGATCCAACAGCATCCACACAGTAGGCGCGTCGGTCGATGTGAGGAAGGCCCGTCCAAAGTGGCGCCACGTCCGGGCAGGGCCCGAGCATGAGGAGAGGGGGTCCGCTCCGATCTAGCTTGAGGTGCTTAACGATCAAGGGAAGCAGATTGTGGCCAGCGTCATCTCCCAGGCCGATGGCGTCCGGTAGCGGCAAATGGGGCGGCGCCGGAATCCCCCACACGCTTAGGGGTATACCGAGGGACCTGTCGGTTCTCTCCTCGAGCAGACAGATAGCGCGTACCTGACGCCCGTCGCGCAGAGCAAGGCATCGCAGCCCGCTGGGGTCGGTCATGATGCGATCGACATAGGCCAGGTGCGCCTCGAACGTATGAAAGGCCGTCCGCTGGGGCATCGATGCGCAGAGACGCCGCCAGTCGGCTTCGAGGTGTAGTAGGCCTTGGCGACCACGAAACTCGACGACACGCCAGGCGTCCGACATCGTCACTCCTGAGATCGTAGTGACAGCGGGTGATAGTGCGAGCGCTTCACCTCGAGTCCTCGCCGCGCCCAGTGTTGCCAGTGGCCGCCGCGCGATGACTGGGCTCTGCGGGCCGGTGACCGCCGTCAGACCTGGATCTCATCCGCCGGATCGCACGTCGCGCCGGTCCCACGCGGACCTGCAATAGCATCATCAACGGCAAGCTCCAGAGGCGTTTCAGGGAGACATACGCGCTCTCTATCGTCGTTACGTCGGGCTCCCAGTCCCTGGACCATGCGGAGTCGCTGAGCAGATCGAGTCGCGTGATGCAAGGGTCCTGTACACAGCGCTCAAGCGTCGCCTCCAGGAGGACCTGCCCAGGTCCCAGCTTCCGCATGCCCTCATCAAAGCCGATCTTGTGAATCGTGTACTCCGACGCGACACGTGAACATAGCTGGCCGGCTACGCAACGATCCCCAAGGTAGATGGCGTTCATCTCGTAGCGATCGTCGCCCTCCCGGATTCCCACCACTCGCCTGAAGAATGCAGGATGCCCCTTCTTGCAGAGAATGGCCGTCCGAGCACCGGTGGGGCCCTTCCACCCCGACGCTTCCAAATCGAGAAAGGACTCAAACAGTCGAGCCACCTCGGCCGGGTTGGTCGCCTGGACGAACCTTATGCCTTCGAGGGAAGCCAGTCGCCGACGATGAGATCTTAGGTTGCGCGAGAAGTGCCGTGTCAGCCTTCCCATCAGCACGTCCATATCTACCGTGCAATCGAAATAGGCGGCGGCGCCCTGGACATTCTCACAACAATCCCGACTACCCAGCTGTTTGACGCATTCGTGCATTCCAGACCCCAGCCGGAATGGACCCAATACAAGCAGAGGTCGACCCTCCTTCGCCCTTCGCAGGTGAGCGATCAAGGCCGGGACGAACCGCAGCCTGACCGCGTCATCGACGCACACTATGTCGGCAGTAGGCATGTGTGGGGGTCGTGGCAGTCGCCACACGGGGACGGCCAGTCCCAGAAGAGCATCCGTCGCCGCTTCCAGAGGGCATATAGCGGAGACCACGCCCTCTTCACGCAGCGCTATGCAGCGAAAACGACTGGGTCTAGCGGCAAGATGCTCTAAATAGGCTGCGTGGACCTCCCAGGCATCATAGCTCGTCGGGTGTTCCATCCTGGCGTAGAGACCTCGCCACTCTGACTCGAGGTCGTTCAGACCGTCGATGCCGTGATACTCGACAAGTTCGGGGAAAGACGGTCCCGTGGGGCTGACAATCGACACGGTCACGCTCCCGAGGCCACCCGACGCTCTCGCCCCCGCTGTCGCCTGGCTACCGCCAAGCGCGTCAGAGGCGAAGGTACGTAGGTGAGGGGACGGTACCACCACGGCGCATGGCTGAACTCTCTCAATGTCTCGCGAGCGGTCCTCGGCCTGCCTTGCCCTAACAAGAAGCGGAACTTTCGCCCCCGATATGCGTCAAGCACGGCAACATAGTCGCTGCGGTGGGAGCGAAGAAACACATCGTCCTGCCCGTACACTCGCGCAAGAATCCTAATGGCCGTATCAGCGTTGGTCGCCCGGTCGGAGTCGGTAAGCCGAAAGCCCGTATGCTGCCGCTGCATCGCGAGCTCGCAGTCCGTGAATGCGGCAAGCCCTCGTCTTGAGAGACGCGCGAAGCACTCGACATCCTCGTACGTTGGCGTGTCTTCTGGAAAACGGAGGGCGTCACCGGCCTCGCACCGACGCACCATGACGGTGGATGTGAACACGCACCAGCTCCAAAGAAACTGCTCGTAGAGCGGCTGGATGTACACACGGAACGGATTCATCCCCACTGGCAGCCCCGACAACTCGCCCGATGAAACTGGCTGGCCGCGCACATAGTTGCATGGCCTGAGACAAGCGAGCTCCCACATCTTGATCCCGTGTCGTAAACGTGCGCCGTCGCGGCTGATAGACCCGAAATCTGCAAATGTAAACAGAACATCGGGAAGCTGCTCCATGACAGCCCGCTGGCTGGCAATCTTCCCGGGAAGCCATTCGTCGTCCGAATCCAGAAAGGCAACAAGGTCGCAGGACGCCGTCCCTACACCAACGTTTCGGGCCGCGCCCGCTCCAAGGTGCGGGGTGCGAACGTACTTCACGTTGGCCCCCAGCGACTGGGCCATAGTCTCAGTGTCGTCGTCAGATCCGTCGTCAACCACGATTATCTCGTCGCCGGGAAGGCACTGCGGAAGCGCGCTTTGCAGTGCCAGGCGCAGCAAGTCCGCCCGATTATAGGTCGGAATGACTGTCGACACGGTGAGATGCGTCATGTCGGATTCCGGTCACTTGGCCCGCTCGCCGAGATGCTGGCACGAAGCTGGCGTGCACCCCAGCCGCGGGACCTCACGAACACAGAACGCCAGCCTGCAACGCCGAGTTCAATTGACGACGTTCGGTGATGCAACGTTGCCGCTCCCCATGACAAGGATGGCGCTCGTCTTCGCGAGTGGCGTCGTCACGGTGTTATTCTGAACAATGTTGTTGTTGCCTTCTACATCGATGACAGTGGCGTCTGGCCCGGTGGAGACGATCGTGTTACCTGTGACCACGTTGTTGTCTCCGCTCAAAACAAGGTATGGCGTCCAGTCGTGGACAACGCCCGAGTCGCCTCCTACGGTGTTGTGCGTTACAACATTGTAGCCGCCGCTGCCACCGACGAACATATCACGCCCCCGAAGAGCGCGACAGCCAGTCACCGTGATGTGGCTTGCACCTTTCTCGATAGTCACATCATCCGTCCATTTGGGATTGCTGCCGGCGCCGTTGCCTTCGAAGGTGCAGCCAGTAATGGTGCTGTACCCGCCGCGATAAGTTGAGTAGTCGATGCTCGCGGACGCTGACGCTTGGAACACACAGTTCGAGAAGTCGATGCTCACGCTTCCTCGAGCACCTCCCCGCATGAGGTACTCATCCCACACCTCGACGTTGAAGCGGGGACTGCCGGCAAAATGACACCCGCGGAAAAGGACGTCCTCCACGATCGCCGCGTTGGCCGCGACGTGACTCAGGATGAAGACGTTGTCGAAGTGCCGGCTCTTACTGGCATTCTCAGTACCGCTGTTTCGTTCGATGGTGCAGCCGTCGAAGAGAACGCCCCGAACGCCACCGCCGACCCCTATAGTGAGTACGTGGCTGTCGAGAAAAGGCCAGCTTGCCGAGAAGGAACCGCCACCCCCAACGAAGTCAACACCCCGGAAGGTGACATCCGCGACGCCGCCGAGGTAGCATGCCTGGCCAGCGCGTCCAATGCGGAGCGCCGAAAACGAATCCCGACTCCCGATGCTCACAGGACCTTTGAGCCAGGACCGGTCACCGTCACCTTTGACGACCAGGTCGGGCGGCACTTTGAGTCGGGATGTCAGAAGGTAGGTCCCCGCCGGCACATAGAGAGTCTTGCCTTCTGCGGCGGCAAAGGCCCTTGAGATCGCAGCCGAGTCATCCGTCACGCCGTTGCCCACTGCACCGAAATTTCTGACGTCGACGGCACTCGGCGGCTTCACCGGCGTCGAGGCCGCGCAACCCTGAGCCAAGAGAACACCCGCACCGAGGATAGCAAAGGCGACGGACCGACGGATTGTCCGGGACGTTCTCAGCTCTCTCATCCCCACCTCGCCAAGGTTCAGGAATATTGGTTTGCTCCTGCACGCCACGTGATTGGCGCACAAGGTCTCACCCGTGTCAATCCGGACCCCACAATCACCATCTGCGCTCTTGACCATCATGGAGGGTTGGAGGGCACCTGAGACCGAGGACGGCCTTGGGCCGGGCCGGCTGCCCAGCCGGCTCGGCCCAGACGAGTGAAGCACTTACACGATGCGCGGCGTCGCAAACAGAGTCGTCACCGTGTTGTCATGAAGGATGCTGCTGCTCCCTCGAGGTCAATGACGCTGGCTCGGACGCTCACTGCGGCGTCCCGTTCCATGTGTTGCCGGAAACCGTGTTGCCGGTCCCACCAACTGACCAGGCTCCGGACCACTGGCCGCCCGGAGTGACCAGGGAGTTGTTCGTGATCGTGCTGTTGTCTAGCGAGAGATCGATGTACACCTGACCGGGGTGCGGGTCGCTGGCCGCGCAGACGATGGTGTTGCCGCTCACCGTGTTGTGGCTGCCGGACAGCGCGATATACGGCATCCAGTTGTGGATGATCGCCGGCGAAGCGGGATTCACGCAGGTGTTGTTCGTGACCACGTTATAGCTCCCTGAGCCGCCCACGAAACAGTCCCGGCCGCGCAGGAAGGTGCATCCGTCGACGGTGATGTGGCTTGCGCCCTTCTCAATGGTCACGCCGTCCGGCCACTCTGGGGTGGAGCTGCAACCGTCGCCCTTGAAGCTGCAGTTCTGCACAGTAGAGTAGCCTCCGTTGAAGGTGCTGTAGTCAACATTGGCGCATGGGTTTTGCTCGAAAGCGCAGCCACTGAAGTTCACGTTTCTGCTGCCGTTGGTCGTGTCGTCCCAGATTTCCACTTGGAACCGTTGCGACGTATCCCAGTGGCAGCCGGTGAAGGTCACGTTGATCGCGGCCGTAACGAAAATGCTGTCGTAGTGCAGCGAGCGTGTGCTGTCTTCTGTCGCCATCGGAGAATCGAACTGACAATTCGTGAAAGCAATGCCACTCGTCTGGCCGTCACTACCGGTGCCAATGGTCACAGCGTTGCAATCGTAGAACGGCCAGTCCCCGGAGTTCGCTCCGCCGCCGCCGGAGAACTCAACGCCGTTGAAGGTGACGTTCTGGACGCCGCCGATGTAGGTCGAGTAGCCTTGCACGCCGATGCGCAAGTCGGAGTAGGACGAGCCGGAGGCGACAGTCACTGGCCCGTCGATCCACGAACTCGGTCCGGCACCGGTGATGTTCACTCCGTTGGGCAAATGTAAGCGGCTGGTGAAGGTGTAAGTGCCAGCCGGAACGACCACGGTATCACCAGGCTTCGCTGCTTGGAGGACCGAACTCAGATTGAACGACGAGGGCGTCGGCGAGGGCGAGGGTAACGGCGTGGGAGCAGCTGTTGGAGTGGCCGTCGGCACAGGCGTCGGCGTAGGTACCGGTGTCGGCGTCGGTGTCGGCACAGGCGTCGGCGTAGGTACCGGTGTCGGCGTCGGCACAGGCGTCGGCGTAGGTACCGGTGTCGGTGTCGGCTTCTTGGGGCGGCGCACGGTGCGCAGATACACACTCCCGCGCGTCATTGCGACGACTACGAACGTCCTCCTCCCAGCGCGTCCGACGTATCGATGGCCGCGCTTCACGACGACACTCACGGCATGCCGTTTCGCCACCACATAGTGACTCGTGCGCCTGACCACGGTGAAGCGCAAAGCCCGACTGTGAGTTTGAGCCACGGAAGCGGGGGCAGCGCAAAGAGTCAGCGCGACAAGAATAGCTGCAAACAGTGCAATTGCATTCTTGCTCTTCCTGGACATCTCGACTCCTGTGTCTCGGACCGAGCAAGCCCCGCCGGCAGCGGCTCTCCGTGGTGTCGCACCGACGCGACTCACTGTGGTTCCGTTTGTGGAACGGGCACTTCCAGCAGTGCTCACCCGAGAAGTCGGCTGGCTCCACGTGAACTTGAGGCCCTTGGCCACGTTGGCGTAGCCGCCCGAGACGACGGGAGCGCGCCGCCCTGGCGCAGAACACCTGTTGAGACTGGGAGCACAAGAGCCCGTTATCCGGGACGAACGGGGACCGCAGCCTGCCGTCAGGGTCGAACAAGCGCGAGGTCAGGCGCAGACCCGGTGGTACACTTCGCCAGGACACCACCCAAGCACCTGTCGCGTCCGGTTTCGCTGGAGAAACTGTGGACAGGCGCCGATACCGGGGAACGCAATGACCCAACTTCACCACATCTACGTGGCGGCCCCATCCTTCAAGCAGGTTCGGTGCATCAGGACGACGCCGCGGGCTGTCCTTTCCCAGCGCGGGGCAGGCCTCGCGTGCCTCGTCATGGGGCGCATACCCGGCAGGCTCGGACGCTGGCCACGGCACGGGCACACGACGGTGCGGTTCGTCTTCGCGCGAGGCGGCTGGGCTGACCGCGGCTGACATGCCCATACGCAATGGCAACGTCCATGTAGTCTTCCTCCTGCGGTCGTTCGGCTTCCCGCACGGCACGGCCGCGACCAACCGTGTGATGCTTCTGGGCCGCGCGCTCGTCGAACAAGCCGTGGACGTGAGCGTCATATGCATGCGCGTCACTGAGGATCCAGGCCGCGTGGTCAACGGTCAAACAAGAGGTTGCAGGTGCGGGATTCGCTTCCTCTACGCACCTGGCACCACCATCCGATCCGCGTCTTTCGCAGCGCGCCGACTGAGAGAAGCCGTCGGTTACGGACGGGTGATGTTCGAGCTGGTGCGTATGCGAAGCGCTGGAAGGCTGGACTGCGTCGTCTTCCCCGATAGCGTCCTCAAGTGGCATCCAACTCAGTGGATGCTGCGTGAACTCCTCACCATCATGGGCATCCCCGTCGCAATCCAGCTCGACGAGACGCCGGGGCCGACGTGCACCATGCGCACTGCCTCCCGGCTGCAGTCGCATCTACGCCGCGTAGACGGGGTGGTGGCGATCTCTGACTGGCTAGCGGAGTGGACACGCCGAGAGGCTGTACGTATTGCGCAGCCTGTCGAGGTCCTGAAGATACCGATCATCGTAGACGTCAGGGAGCACAAGCCGAAACCGTATCCTCGCGACTCACGATCCGTCGTTTATGCCGCTTCCACAGACTATGGACGCGATGCCATGTTCATCTTTCGCGCCATGCGCATGATCTGGTCCGAGCGCCCCGGGCCGCGACTTGTAGTCACCGGCATGGATCCTGGGCGCGTGGATGTTCTCGCGAACGTCGCGGGAGCGGCAGACGATTTGCACGAGGGCCGCATCTTGGCCCTAGGCTACTTGCCCCGTGATCGACTCCTGGCTGAGTACGACAAGGCCGCCGCTCTCCTCATCCCGCTGCATGACGACGCCCGATCCAGGGCGAGATTTCCAAGCAAGGTAGGCGAGTATCTTGCCGCCGCACGGCCCGTTGTGACAACGGACGTGGGAGAAGTGAGTACCTACCTCACGGACGGCGAGACCGCGTTTGTCGCGTCTGCGCTCGATGTCGGTGCTTTCGCAGCAAAGATCAGCGAAGTTCTCAGTGATCCCGACAGAGCTGCTCGAGTTGGGAGTGCTGGGCGCCACGTAGCTGAAATGTCCTTCGATTATGCGCTGTACGGGCGGCCGCTACGGGCCTTCATCGACAGGCTTCTCCCTGGCTGATGTCTGTCGCTGAAGACAAGGGGTCACTGCTGTTCTCCGTCGCGACGTACCTTGATGAACGACAGCAAGCCGACTGGCGTGCGTTCGCCGCTCGCCTGCCGTGGTCGCACTACCAGCAAGATCCTGGATGGGCGGCAATCGAGAGCCGCGACAGGGGCATGCATGCTCGCAGGCCTCTCTACTTCTGGGCCTCCCGCGGCAGCGAGATCAAGCTCACCGCTCTTGGCGTGCGCCGTCAGCTACCCATTCCTGGGCGCGTCTTCCTCGAATTCAACAGGGGCCCTCTTTGTGGCGACGCGGACGTTCTGGACAATTGGTTGGGGTGGTTGAGCGTGTGGGGTGGCCGATCGGCGGCTCGGATTCGCGTCCAGCCTGCTCTTCCACTGCACCAAGGCGGCGACGATATCGAGACGGTGCTCGAGCGGCAGCACTTCGCGCGCCGCAGGATTCTCGGCGTCTGGACTACCCTGACAGTCGACCTTGATCGACCGGAAGAGGAGATCCTCGCCGACTTCCGCCCCGAGACGCGGCGAGCCCTCCGTAAGTCGGTTCGACTGGGTCTGCAGGTCAGCGACGAGGATGCGCCAGAAGGTTGGGCCGCGTTGGCAAGCCTGCAGTCGGACCTGGCAGGACGGCAGCCCGTGGAAAGGGTTGACCGCGATGATTTGGCACGCATTAGCCAGGCCTGGCTCGCCGGCGGGCGTGGCGGCACTGTTCTCGTGGTTCGGCTCAATGGAGAACCTCTGGCGGCCGGGCTGGTTATTGTCTACCGTCGCACTGCCTATCTGCCGCTCGTGCCTTCATCGACGCGCCACCGCGAGGTTCCATCCAGCCACCTGCTCGTGTGGGAGGCAATGCGCTGGGCGAAGAGCCACAGCTGCGGCACGTTTGATTTCGTCGGCTACAGCATGACCGCGCGTCCCGGGGAAGCCCTTTGGGGCATCAACCAATTCAAGCGTGGTTTTGCGTCTCTTGATCATCTGTCCAAGTCGGTAGCCGTCCATGAGAGAGTATGTGATCCCTTTGTGGTGGGTGTGGCAGCTGCCGCCAGGAGGACTGAGCGGTGCCTGCATAAGGTCGGAGGCCGGAGGTCCGTGTGAAGATGCGCGCCATCGTTACCAACCCTGGAGCGGATGGCTAGTGGAGGCAACGGCCGCGCGATCGGATGCGGGAAGAAGCCACGGTGATCGCGAAGAGCGGCGGCCGCAGGTCAACTCAAAGGATGCCTCTGGGCAGGCGAGGCTTGCCGCGACAACGCGGCCGGCCATGATCCAGACCGGGCAGCGGAGCTGCCCCACAGACGGAGGAATCATGTCTCGAGACCGCGTGCTAGTGACTGGCGGAGCCGGGTTCATAGGATCGCATCTGGTCGATGCGCTGCTCGCCGACGGCGTGTACACCGTTCGCGTCCTCGACAGCTTCGCGACCGGGCGACGCGAGAACCTGGCTCATTGCTTGAATGACATCGAGCTGGTTGAAGGCGACATCCGTGATCTTGAGACGATCGAAGAGGCGGTAGACAGCGTCCAGGTGATCCTCCATGAGGCGGCGCTGCCCTCGGTGAGCCGGTCGGTAAAAGCGCCCGTCACCACTAGCGCCGTGAACGTCGATGGCACCCTAAAGTTGCTGAGCGCTGCACGTCGCAGCGGGGTGCGCCGCGTCGTTCTGGCCTCGTCGTCCTCGGTCTATGGAGACAGCTCTGATCTGCCCAAGCACGAAGACCTGCCGCCGAAGCCACTCTCCCCCTATGCTGTGACCAAATTGGCTGGCGAGCACTTCTGCAAGGTCTTCTCGGACATCTATGGCCTGGAGACAATGGCGCTGCGCTACTTCAATGTCTTCGGCCCGCGACAGGATCCTACGTCACAGTACTCCGGAGTAATCGCCAGATTTATCTCCTGCGCGCTTCAACGCATCCCCTACACAGTCTTCGGCGACGGTGCACAGTCGCGTGACTTCTCCTTCGTCGACAACGTCGTGCATGCCAACCTGCTCGCCCTCAAGGTCCCACGCGCATCCGGCGAGATCGTGAATGTTGCCTGCGGCTCCACCGTGACGCTGACGCAGATGATCGAAGAGCTGAACCGTCTCGCGGGCGAGAGCATCCCGGTGCTGTATGCGCCAGCCCGACTGGGCGACGTGAAGCACTCGCAGGCCTCGGTCGCACGTGCCGCGAAGGTCCTCGGATATGAGCCGCTGGTTGACTTCCCTGAGGGCTTGAGACGCACCTTCGAATGGTATCGGACGCAGCAACCACACGCGGCTTTGACGCAACCTGCGTGACCCTTATTCACGTCGGGCTGCAGCCTGTGTGTCGCCGGGTCTCACAACGTTCGAGATCCCACTGCCAGCGAGGCCAAGGTGACTCGCACCGCGTGGCGAATGCGATGCGACAGACTGCTAGCAATGCTCCGTTAGCTCGAACAGGTCTCTGTCTCGACGGGGGGAACCTCTCGTCGAGCGCGCCTTCGACGCGGAAGGAGACCGTGCACGGAGAACCAGGCCCAGGAGGCCGGCCGAGCTTGCCCAGGCGCGTGGGAGTGGGGGCCGGTGGCGGCAAGCGGGGAAACAGGTGGCCGAGGCGCTTGCTAGCCACCAGGAAGCGGCGGTCGGAGGGGATGCCCATGATCCCCTGCGCGGCGCAGTGGGTGACGAGCTCAGCGTCGCTGACACACCGCCGCGCATTGGCCCTGGCCTCTGGCCGAAGGTCGTCGGCTGTGCAATAGATGACTGTGCAGAGAGCGTCGGAGTCAGCGTCCATTGTGGCCTCCAGGCAGACGTCATGGGCTCCGTCGGCTTCGGCCTCTTGCTTTGCTTTCCTTGGACGTGGCTGATCTCGCGGAATCAATCATCTAGACTTGCTAGACAGGCTTCAGTACCCAGGCGACGAAAGGTCATGCTTGAATACCTTGCCCGTGATTTCCGTAGTGACTCCGTCGCTGAACCAGCATGCATTCATCCGCGACACGTTGCTCTCGGTGCTCGGCCAAGGCTACCCAAACCTCGAGTATGTCGTCGTCGACGGTGGCTCAACGGACGGCAGCATCAACGTAATTCGCGAGCACGAGGAGCACTTGACATGGTGGGTGACCGAGCCCGACCGTGGTCATCCGCACGCGATCAACAAAGGCTTTGCACACACGTCGGGCGAGATCATGTGCTGGATCAACAGCTCCGACGTGTACTTCCCGTGGACACTGGCAACGGTCGCCGAGGTCTTCAGCCAGCTGCCTCAAGTGGAGTGGATCATGGGGGTCAACACCGAGTTCAGCCTCACCGGCGGCCCGCGCCAAGTCACCGGGGCCCGCTTCAACGCCTACGATGTGCTCGCGGGCGACTACCGCTGGATCCAACAGGAGTCGGTCTTCTGGCGGCGGAGCCTGTGGGAGAGGGCCGGCGGTGCGCTCGACGAAGACAAGCCGCGGGTGGCCGATTTCGACCTCTGGCTGCGTTTCTTCCGCTTGGCGAAGCTGTACCACGTGGGCACAGTCCTCGGCGGCTTTCGCAACCACGACCAGCGTCTTGGCGACCAGGAGGACGGACGCTACGAGCGTGAGGCGGCGGCCCTGCTACCCGACTTCGCTGCCTCGATGGGCGTCGTGGTGAGACGGCGCGCACGCCTGCTGCGGATCTTGGCCTGCAGACGGCGCAAACTCGTGGCCGAGACGTTGCACTCCGCGGGATTGCTGCCGTGGTACATGCATCCCCAGATCGTCTTCGAATTCAACAGCGCACGATGGACGATCCGGCCATGATCGAGCAGCCGGACACGCGCATCCTCGTGGGCTTCGCGGCGAGCGCCCTCTTCTCCCTACACAGGAGAGCCGGCGCGTACGGTCCGCGTGTCGCTGGGAGACCAGAAAGGTTGTCTGCGCAGGCGGTCGGATCATGATACTGGCCGTCACCATCGACACCGAGGCCGACAGGCAGTGGGACTATGGCGTGCCGCTGACCACACGGAACGCCGCGCACTGGGCCCCATTTCAGAGCCTCTGCGAGCGCCACGACGCGGCGCCCACCTACCTCGTAACCACCGAAATCGCGGCCGACGACCGGGCTCGGGACCTCCTCAAGTCGTGGGTCTCATGTGGCCGCGCGGAGGTGGGTGCGCATCTGCACCCTTGGTCCACAGCACCGTTCGCCGACATGCCGGGCTTGCGCCATAACGATCCGATCCATGCCTTTCCGTCGCAGCTACCCGACGAACTGCTCGCCGCCAAGCTTGAGACCCTCACCAAGCAGATCGCCATCGCGTTTGGTCACCGCCCGACGTCCTACAGAGCTGGTCGCTTCGGTTTTGACACCCGCTCCGCGACTTTGCTTGCGCGCGCAGGCTACTTGGCGGACTCCTCTGTCACGCCGCTTTGGGCATGGACCGACCATCTCGGCCTCGACGGGCATGGTGGGCCGGACTTCCGGCGACACCCCTTGATGCCCTTCCGAGTGGCTGGTTCGGGAGACCCGGGTCTGCTCGAGCTTCCGGTTACGCTCTGCGCAACCTACGGACTGCTGCAGCGCTTTCCCCCTTTGCTCGAGGTGTACCGGTGGCTGCCCGTGCGCGCATTCCGCAAGCTCCTCCTCTCGCGTTGGCTCCTGCCGCAGCCCATGTGGCTGTCGCCCGACCCGAGGTATGGGGCCGGCGACCTCGCCGCCGTGTGGCGCACCGCAGAGAAGGCCGGCCTAGAGATCGCTGTGATGATGCTCCACAGCAGTGAGCTGATGCCCGGTGCAAGTCCTTTCAGACCGGACGCCCAGTCGGTTCGCGACCTTCTCGACTGCCTCGACGCCTTCTTCTGCTTCGTGCGGGAGCAAGATGGAACCTTCGTGACCCTGACACAAGCCGCCCGGATGCTGGCCATCCGCTCCATTCCGGAGCGGGTCCTGTGAGAGTCCTACTCCTCGCCGACGCTCTGAAGAATGGCGGCCTGGAGCGCCAGATGTCCCTGCTGGCAACACGTCTGCCGGCAGAGCACGTCAGACGTGTCGTGGCCATGGACGGGGGTCCGTTTGAGAGGTACCTTCGGGAGCGTGGCGTGGACATCATGGTACGTCGGCGCCGCTGGCGCTTCGATCCCGCGCCGGGCCTTGCTCTATGGCGAGAGCTTGGTACTTGGACGCCTGACGTAGTGCACTCCTGGAGTTGGATGTCCACGCTCGCCGCGGGTCCCGCCTGCCGGTTCTTTCACGTACCCCTGGTCGATGGGACCATCCAAACCGGGGCATACCGCGGCGAGTTCCTCGGTCTCAACCGCCTCGGCATGAGCCTTGCTACCCTGGTGGTGGCGAACACGGCGGCCGGGCTCGCCGCCTGGGGAGTGAGCGCGGGCAAAGGCCGGGTGGTGTACAACGGTTTCGACACTTCCAGGCTTCCTGCAGCGGGTGATCGCCGTCGGGTCTCGCACTTCACCGTTGTCATGACTGCGCGCATGGAACCGGAGAAGCACTATGAAGTGGTGCTTGCCGCAGCGCGTCGCTTGGCGACCGAGGGCGACTGGCGTTTCGTGCTGATCGGTCAGGGATCGGAGAGGGCGCGCATCGTCCGCCAGGCGTCAGATCTTCTTGAGCGGGGGGTCGTCGAGTGCCCCGAGCCGGGTATGGAGGTGCTGGACCAGGTTAGACAGGCGGATGTGGGCATCCTGATGACGAACCCGGCGCTGGCGTATGAGGGTCTGTCGAACTCGATACTGGAGTACATGGCGCTGGGATTGCCCGTGGTTTGCGGCGCTGGCGGTGGCAATCCCGAGCTCGTGATCGACGGTGTCACGGGATTCATCGTGCCGCCGGGCGACGCCCGGATGCTCGCTGAACGCCTCTCTTACCTGCGGGCACACCAGGCCGAGCGCCATGCCATGGGCGTGGCCGGCCAGGCGAGAGTCGCCGGGGAATTTTCGGTCGCAAAGATGGTCGCTGGCATGGTGAAGGTGTACGAGGAGGCGATTTTGCGGACGCGCGAAGGCGCGCGCCGCGCCAGGAAGTTCACGTGAACCGTCCGCTTTGCGTCACGTTTCTCGTTCGCTCCTTCGGCTTTCCCGAGGGAATGGCGGCAACCAATCGCGTGCGGCTTCTTGGCCGTGCGCTCAGCGAACAGGGCGTCAGCGTTCGCGTGCTGTGCACACGCGTGAGCGAGCGTCCTGGGCACGTACGAAATCGAAGCGCCGCCGGAACGGCGGATGGCGTGGCTTTCTTGTATACGCCAGGGTCGACCACGCGCGCCGACTCGTTCATTGAGCGGCGTCTGCGCGATGCCAAGGGATTCATCGTCGCTCTTCGCGAGCTCGCCCGGCTGAGACGCATGCACGAGCTTGATTGCGTCTATCTCGCGGCCCTCCCGGACGGCTGGCGGCCCGACGTATGGTTGTTGCTGCGCTGGCTCGCCCGCTTAGACGTAGCCGTGGTCGTCGAGGTCAACGAGTTGCCGGGTGAGATCGACTGGCTGCCACGGCGGAAGGGCCGACTGCCCCGACACCCCGGGATCTTGCCGGGTGCCATGAACTGGGTGCCGAGCAGTCTCTCGCGCAGGCTCTCCCACCTCGCCGGCGTGGACGGAGTCGTCGCAATCTCCGCATGGCTCGCCGCTTGGGCAAATGGCGAGGCGAAGCGCATCGAACAACACGTCGAGATCATCGAGGTCCCCATCCTGGTTGCGCCGGACGAACAGTGGATCGCGCCCCACCCGCCGAGCCCTGAGAAGGGCGCGCAGCAGGCGTCGCCGCGCACGCCACCAACGTTCGTCTACTCGGCCTCGAGCGAGTACAGCCGAGCCGTCGCGTTCATCCTTCGGTCGATGCCGCATGTGTGGGAAAACCACCCAGATTGCCGCCTGACGGTGACGGGCATGGGGCCGGCGGCAGTCGCCGATCTCGCAGACCGCGAAGGTCTTCAAGCGGCAAGTCATGACGGTAGGGTCACCGGGGTCGGCTACATCGACCGTGACAGCCTGCTGCGCATGTATCGTGACGCCGCGGCCCTCCTTATCCCACTCTTCGATGATCTCAGCTCCCGTGCGCGATTCCCCACCAAGATTGGGGAGTATCTGATGTCAGGCCGGCCCGTCGTTGCCACCGCGGTCGGGGAGATCGAACGGTTCTTTTGCGACGGCGAGACGGCATATGTTGCCGCTCCCGGCAACCCTTCCGCTTTCGCAGACAAACTGCTTGAGATCCTTGACGACCCGCAAGGAGCGGCCGCTGTAGGTAGTGCGGGCCGAGCCCTTGCTGAGAGGACTTTCGGCTACAAGTTGCAAGGGCCACGTCTCGCAGCTTTTATAGAGGGCCTTGCTCGCGCGGCAGCCGACCGTAGCGCGGAGAGATCTCACCCGTTTCGGTCATCGCCGTCTCTCTGAGACTGAGGCCAACTGTCAGACGTGGTCCCGGTCCGACGAGCGACGGTTCGCGCGGTGTCTGTGCTTACTCCCCTGCGAGGAAATGGCGACGGCCGCACTCGCGCAGCACACCATCGACATCCCACGAATCGTCGGTTGGGAGGCCAAGGCGAGCGAACTCCTGGATCACCGAGCGACTGGCGGCTGCCATGTCGCCGCGCTGGCCTATACTCTGAAGCCACTGTACAACCTGGGTTAGCTCCTCCGCCCTCCTCGCTGCATGCCGGGGGTACGTGGGCAGAAGGCGCTCCACGATGTCCAGGCTGCCCGGGTAAAACGCACGCAGGCATTCCTTCAACTCGTCGCTCTGCCCTAAGCGATCGGCAGCAGCTGCCATCTCGAGAAAGAGCGCGACCAACCCCTTGTTGAAGCCATACATGCAGAGCTTGAAGGCCGACGCAGTGCCGGCCTTTGGCCCGAGGATCCGGGTGTGTAGCGCCTCGGCCAAGAGCCCCCAGACCCCCGTCGCCTGAGTCCCGCTGAGGTACAACACGGTCCCGCGGCCCAGCATGGAAGAGTTGCCGACGAACGCGCCGTCAACGCAGGCGACGTCGGCCGAGGATACCCGTCTACACACGTCCTCCATCGTCGCGGGCGATACCGAGTTCGCGTCCAAATACAGCGGTCTGCGCGCGGTTGCAGCAAGAGCCTCTACGAACGCGTCGGCGGTCGCGATCACGGCGGTCTGAGGCACCAGCGATACCACAAGGTCTGAGCGCGCCACGACGTCCTCAAGCCTCGGCAGCAGCTGAACACCAGCCGCCAGCGCAGCTGCGCGCGTGCGCTCGCTGCGCGCGACCGCACACGTCACAACAGTCCACCCTCGATCTGACAGTCTGCGCGCGACGGCACTGCCCATATCTCCCGTATAGAGGATCCCCGCCGTACTCACGTGTCCCCCCCACCCTCGTCTTCCAGCGCGCCTCCCGGTGCTAGACGTTCACCCGAGGCGCGCCGCAACCCGGCTCCAACCGCGCGCCACGCGTAGCCGGCCGTCGTCACCAGCCACGGCCAGGGATCGTTCCAGCGAAAATACGGCACGACCTGACGGTGCGCCAAACCAGTGAGCCAGCCGGCAAAGGTGAGCCTGCCTTCAGCCTTGAGGGCAAGGAAAGCGCGCAGGTCGTTTACGGGAAGCCAGTAGTGCAGCCCGAGTACGTACGCGCGGCCCCTGAGCGACGGCTGAGACACCCCCGCCAGGCGGTTGTAGACGAACAGGGCGAGGTCGCACCCGCTCGCGACCAGCAACGGATTGCCGGCCGTGAAACGAGCGTTGCAATCGATGACCTTGAGTCTGCCGTCACGTAGATCGCGCTTGAACTCAACGTTGCCTACTCCCCTCAACCCGGCTTGCCTGAACAACCGCAAACCCAGATCGCGCACTTCGGGATTCCAGTCGGTGACGTGATAGCAGGCCAGACCACGGTTCTCGGGGAAACGGCGGATGATCCGCTTGGTGAAGTCGAAGAGGACTTCACCTCTCTCGTCGACGTATGTGTAGTAGCTGCACAACTGATCATCGGGCCCAGGTATCTCTTCTAGCAGAAGCGCATCGAGACCATGGCCTCTGACAAGTCTGTAGGCATCCAGCAGCTCGTCAAAATTGGTCACGCGGAAGAACTTGTCGCGAAACACCGCCTGGAACCTGTGGGAGTAGGTCGGCTTCACGAGGAGCGGGTACAGGTACTCGCCTTTGCGCTCCGTCACTTGTTCGAGGCTCTCGGCCGTCCAAAACTGCGGTGTAGGCACTCCCGCCTCCCGGGCCATCCGGTACATTGTGAGTTTGCCCAGCAAGGTACGCTGAGCGTTCGGATTCGAGATATCGAGCGTGAACCTGCCGGCGAGCTGCTCCCGGTGGTCAATGAGCAGCTCGATCCCCGCGTCGGAGCAGGCAAGGAGCACCGCGCCGCGCAGCGATTCTGACTGAGGACCTAGGAGAAACTGGGTCCATGCCGCCTGCCGATCCGAGGAGGGAGTCAGGCGAATGGCGCTAGCATAGCGGGAATGAAGGTTAGGTCCATCGAGCAGCTGATACACCTTGACGCCGTGCCCACCGAGGCTACGAGCCACCGAGAGACCGTTGCCGGCGGCGCCGCCGAGAATGATGGCAGGAGGCGGAGTGCCCCGGCCTTTCAATGCGGCGCACCCATCAATCGCTTGAGGATCATGGCCGCGACCGGGGCACCTTCGCCCCGACGCAGGTAATGATAGTAGTAGCCGGGAGTGGTATTCACCTCGAGTACGACCCCCCCCGACTCCGCAAGGGGGGCGCTCAGATCCTTGGCAATCATGTCCACACCCGCGAGCCGCACGCCTAGAGCTGCCGCGGCCTTCGCCCCAGCTTGGACGACGGCATCGCAGAGATGACCGACCGCTTCATTCTCCTCTCGACGATTGTCGTTGACGACGCTCTTGGCCCGCACGACGGCACCAGCCGCAGGCACGGAGTCCAAGCGATACCCTTGCAGCATCAAGGTGTGTCGAACGTCCCTATCGACGCTGATGAGCGACTGGGCCGCCTCAACGCCATGGGCGATGCGATCGGAATTCTCGGCCGCGATGAGCCGCCGGATGCTGGAACGCCCGTCTCCATGCAGCAGGGGGGGACCGCGGCGAACGGTGTCAAGCAGCTCCCCGTCGAGGTACAGGAGGCGGTACACATGTCCTTCGATGGGCTGCTCGAGCACAGCTAGCGGCGACCACACTCCCGCGGAGCCAAGGGCTCCCAGAAGTCGGATGACTCCGGACACACCCGTCGTTACCCCGCGCCCCGCCCCACCGCCCAAAGCGGGCTTCACGACACAGACCCCGCCGAACGCAGCCATGGCCTGGCGCGCCGCCGGGAGGTCGCCGCAGCGACACGTCACTTGTACAGGCACCGGAAGCCCTCGACCGGCCAGGAGTCGGTACGCGAGCGGCTTGTTGCCGGCAGCCGCCAGCGTCACCGGATCGTCCAGTGACGTGATGTTCTCGGAGACACGTAGTCTGAATGCGCCGCGACGAATCTCCATGATCGAGCCGTCGAGATTCACGACTGCCGCGCCGACCTGGTCGGCTGCTTCCCTCCAAATCGCACGGTAGAAGCCTGACCGATGCTCGCCCATGAGATGCGCAGCCCGAGGCGTGCTCCACCGTTGTCCCGCCTTGCCCAGGACCACCAGCGATTCGACAGCGATACTCGCCGGCGATAAGGATCGGCCAGTCATGGTTTGCACACGATCACCGGCCAAATGCGCCGTGGATGATCTGGCCGGCATCATCGCTACTGGTCACTCAGTCGGTAATGATGCAGCCGCTCTCGTCCAGGACGTCCTGAACCCACTTGTTAGAAAACGCACCCATCTTTACCCCAGCCACGTAGTCGCTGATGCTCTGTTTGTAGGCAACCATGCGCTCGAGGATCTCCTTGGCGCTACTGCTGGGAATGACTGCTGTGCCGAAGCTGTCGGCAACGATGATGTCGCCCGGACACACCACAACACCGCCGCAGTTGATCGGGTAGTTGATCTCTCCGGGACCGCGATGGAGTGGACCGACGGCCGTGACTCCACGGGCAAACACCGGCCAGTCAAGGGGCAGAATCTCGGGGAGGTCGCGGATGTAGCCGTCAACGATGAGCCCGGCGAGCCCGCGGTACTTGGCCTTGGTGGAAATGAGCCCCCCGAGAGCTGCATTCATGCGTGACGCGCCGGCGTCAACCACCACCACGTCACCAGGCTGAGCCACATCCAGGGACGCATGAACCATGAGGTTGTCGCCGGGAAACACCTTCACGGTGCACGCAGGGGCAACGATCTGATGGTGGGCACCGGTTAGACAGACTATGTCCGGCGCCAGAGTGTACAGGCGATTCGTCTGGTCCGAAATGTCCGGCGTCTGGAACTGGGCGAATTCGGCAATGAGGTCCGCCGGCGGCCGATCGAAAGAGCGCTTAATACGGAACCCGGGTCCGGGATTGATTTCCGCGGACTTGGGCTTGTTCGGTGCGGGTGTGGTCAGCCCCACTCGTGAACCTCCAAATAGCGGATCGAGTTGCCCGGATCCAAGATGCCCACCTCGGGCTCTGAAAGACAGCCACCTCCAAACGGCGCAGTGGAGGGATTGTACCCCAGCGGAGCGTGACGACACCGACACGGAGTGGCGAGGCTTGGCCGACGCGACGTCCGCGGGTGACGCCACGTGATCCACCGCCTCCGAAGGCAGGTGCCGCCCAGGGAGCGCGACACCGCCTCTTTGCCCGGCCGTCGCAGCAAGAAGGGACGTCGCTCGCCCGAACGGGCACGCGTGGGCCGGTCGCCCCGGGTGCCAATGCCTCTCGTTGTCGCACCGCCGAACACAGTCGGGTGACGGCGCTCGGCGACATGTCGTTGTCGCTGCTCCCGTCGCCGCCACGCCCTGAGAGACTTGGCGGTAATCGCTGTTACTGCCCTTGCACCGCTATGCGGGTCGATGCGCCGTGGGTCCGGGCGATTAGCGGCCGTCCGTTGCTGCTCAGAGTCCATCCCGGCCGGGGGTTTGGCGGAGTCGCCCGCGGGTTGACGTTGCCAGAAGTGACGACATAGAGTGCGCCCTGGGTGTGCGAGTCGGCAGCATTTGAGAAGGCCCGAAGTCCCACTCCCTACCTGCCGGCTCTGTCATCCAGTCACCGAAAACAGGGGCGGCCTGCGCCCCGCGCCGAGGTACACCGGATGATGGTGCCGGCTTTGCTGTGGCCATCGTCTCCGCTCGGCGCCAGTCGAAAAGGGGAGATGCTGTGTGCATGGTTCTAGACTCCATACCGTCACGTTGGCGGCCGTCTTCGCTGCCCTGGCAAGCGCCGTCGTCGCCATAGGCCTGTCGGTCGTCGGCGTCGCGACATCCGACGCGCTCGCAAGCCCCCAGTCCCTCGTGCGCATGAGTGGCCGCGTCAGTGCCTCTTCGTCCGCGCCTGGCCATCCTGCGGTGCTCATGATCGACCGGCTGACGTCTACTTCGTGGCGGGCCTCGAGTCGCGCCCTCCCGCAGCAGGTGACCCTGGATCTCGGCTCGCCGAGGGTAGTCAAGCTTTCGGTCGTGGTCTGGAAGGTATCGGGCCGAGCAGCGTTTCGCATCTACGGTAGCAACGACAGGAGACGCTGGCGCCAGCTCGCCAACGGAAGCGCGAACCGGCGCAAGAACACCCGTGACCCCGTCAGCGGAACGTGGCGCTATCTGCGGTTGCGGATCGGACGCGTTTCCGCCGGGAGGGTCGGCATCAGCGAGTGGCGCGTATACGGCCCCGCGACGGGCTTCGACCTGACGAGAGCCCTGAAGGCCGCCAAGCCTGGCGACACGGTCAACGTCCCAGCAGGGACCTATTCGTTCAGCAGCCGCCTTAGGTTGCCGGGCGGTGTGAACCTGACGGGAGTCGGCAACGCGAGCTGGATCAAGGGGCCGGTGATCGCCGGCGCCAACGCAACCTACGCGAACCTGCGCATCGGTGCCCACGGCATATCCACTTACGTCGGCGCGTCCAACGTGAGGTTCAATGCGGTCGAGTTCTCCGGCGGCGGCGGCGCCTTCACCAGTCCCTACTATAATTCCAACATGCTGGTCATCGGCGCGGGCGCCTCCACAAGTGGCATCACGTTCAACTCTTGTCAGTTCGACACCCCGATGGGCACGGAGGCCAGCGATCTGTCCCTCCATATGGACACGGTCTTCATCGACCGCGCGCAGAATGTGAACTTCACCAACTGCCACTTTCTACCCTCTCTGCGCTTCACGGTGGAGGTTTGGGACGGCGACCCGGGCGGCAGCCGGCACGTGAACTTCACCGGCTGTCATTTCGCCAGATCGGCGGCGGCTGCCATCGACTACTCGACCTCCTACGGCGGCTACTCGACGGTTGACGCCTGCAGCTTCCAAGGCAACGGTGCGGCGGCGATGTGGCCCGACGACGTGACGATTGAACAAGGCGCGTCGCACATCGCCGTCGAGAATTGCGATGCAGAGCGGGGCCGCAACATGTTCGTCGGCGGCTCTGGCGGCCACAACGCCGTAATCAACAACCTCGTTAGTGGTGACTCGGGCATTGCCCACAGCTGGATGCCGTATATCGCGCTCATCGGCGACTACAACGCTGTCACCGGCAATGAGATCGATGTGGGGCCAAATGACCCCGACACGACCGTGCTCGGTGTCCACGGCAACAACAATGTCGTCACCGGCAACACGATCACGACGCCGGCCGGGTGGAGTCAGCCTATCCTCGTTGTGACTGGCAGCGGCAACACCTCGTCGCCCAACACGGTCAACGGTGTTACTCAATAGCGGGAGGATGATCAGACTCGGTCAGGCGCTGCGCGGCGAACCAGTCAAGATGGCGCCGACGGTTTGGCGGTTCGGTCGGTATCCCACGGCGGCCTTGCGGCGTCAGCCTTTGACGCACAGGCGACGGCCACAGTGCTAGCACTAGGTCGCCATCTGCACTCGGTCCTACGGCAGTCTCTTCGCGGGAAGTGCTCCTGCCGGCAGCGTCGCCTTCTGTGGCGGTTCGCAACGAGGCTGGCTTACCGGCGCCTTCCGTGACGCCAGCGACAACGCCCGTCATGCCGCGCCGTCCACGGCCGCGAATTGGCCTACGGGTCGGCTTCCGACAGATTCCGGGAACCACACATCTTAGACTCGACGAGAATGGGCGGGCCGCTGCAAGGCGGCCCGCCCATTCGTCATTTTGGCGCTCCCGCGGGTGGCCTGCTGGCTTGGGGGGCCACCCGACGGTCTCTCCTCCACTCCACGACTAGGGCGAACGGCAGGGGCACCAGGCGCTCTTCCCAGACATATAATGGGCCCACGGGCAGGTACGGCGTGCTGCCTCACGCTCGCGAACTGTCAACCATTAGGGTTCGGGACCCATGACCAAGACAGCCCTTATCACCGGAGTCACCGGCCAGGACGGCGCCTACCTCGCCGAGTTGTTGCTTGAGAAGGGCTATGTGGTGCACGGCATCAAGCGCCGCGCCAGCCTCTTCAACACTGACCGTGTTGACCATCTGTACGCAGACACGCATACGGCAGGCGTGCGCTTCTTCATGCACTACGGCGACATGACCGACGCCACCAACCTCATCCGCATCATCCAGGAGACACAGCCGGACGAGATCTATAACCTGGCCGCGCAGAGCCATGTGCAGGTGTCGTTCGAGACGCCCGAGTACACGGCCAACGCCGACGCTCTCGGCACGCTACGTCTGCTCGAGGCGATGCGCATTCTGGGCATGGAGGGCACCTGCCGGTTCTACCAGGCGTCAACCTCCGAGATGTTCGGCAAGGTACGCGAGACGCCGCAGAACGAGAGCACGCCCTTCTACCCCCGCTCGCCGTACGGCGCCGCCAAGGTATACGGCTACTGGATCACCGTGAACTACCGCGAGGCCTACGGGCTGCACGCTTCCAACGGCATCCTGTTCAACCACGAGAGTCCCCTGCGCGGCGAGACCTTCGTAACCCGCAAGATCACGCGCGCCGTGGCGCGCATAGCGCTCGGCTTCGAGAACACGCTCTACCTGGGCAACCTCTCCTCGCTGCGCGACTGGGGTCACGCCCGCGACTTCGTGCGGGCGATGCATCTCATGATGCAACAGGACGAGCCCGACGACTACGTGATCGCCACCGGCGAGCAGCACAGTGTGAAGGAGTTCGTGAAGCTGGCCTTCGCGGAGGTAGGCGCGACCATCGAGTTCTCTGGCGTTGGCGTGGAGGAGGTGGGCCGCGTGGTCGCGGTCGACGAAGAGCTGCTGCGGGCTGCCTGCGGCGACCGCAACGGTGCATCCTACGACGATCCGGACCCTGCCGGGAATACGCCGGATCACCCGCTCGTTCAAGGGTCCACCGTAGTCCGCGTCGACCCGCGCTATTTCCGGCCCACGGAGGTGGAGACGCTGCTCGGCGATGCGCGCAAGGCGCGCGAGCGGTTGGGCTGGCGAGCCACCGTGAGTTTCCCCGATCTGGTTAGCGAGATGGTATGCGACGACCTCAACGAAGCTCGGCGCACGGGAGTGCTGCGGGCCGAGGGCTTCGTGGTTCGAGAGCCGCGCGAGTAGTGCAGCCGAGGAGTCGCGGGAGCGTAGTGTCGGCGCTCGCCAAGGCACGCCAAGCTACGTGGCTTCTGAGCGCCCTTCAGCTCGTCTTCGGCGTGGCCTGCGTGGCCGTCGCCGTGCCTCTCATCTTCGAACTGGGCCCGGCCGCCTCGGTCACGAACGGCACCTCGGTGCGCATCCTGGGCGCGGCTCTACTGGCGCTCGCTTTCGGCGCCTTCTCTTCGGTCGCGGATCCGCGCCACAACCGCCTGGTTCTGCGCGTCGAGATCGTCTTTGGCGCCCTGACCACCGGCTTTCTCGCGTACAAGCTTCTCACCGACGGCATGCAACACAATCACGCCTTGTTCGTGTTGCCGCCGGTGGTGTTGTGCCTCGCGCTCCTGATCGCGCTCCATCCACCGGCAGCATCAGCTAGAAACGACTAGAGCGTGGCGCCTGCGGCGTGCGGCGTGCAGGCAGCGCTCGGCGTGCGGGCGCGCCTGCGGCGCCCCGCGCCTTCACCCGACCCGCGGTGATCAGTACGCTCCGCGCTTCTCCATCACGGCGGGGATCGTCTGCAGCAGCAACTTGATGTCCCAGCTCAGGCTCCAGCCGGTGACGTACATATAGTCGAGCTTCACCATCTCCTCGAACGGGATGTTGGTGCGCCCCAGCACCTGCCACAGGCCGGTGATGCCGGGCGTGATGTCGAGGCGCTTCTGCGTCCACCCGCGGCACTGCTTGGCCTCGTGCACCCACAGCGGGCGCGGGCCCACCAGGCTCATCTCGCCCTTCATGACGTTGATGATCTGCGGCAGCTCGTCTACGCTCCAGCGTCGCAGCCAGCCGCCGATACGCGTCACCCGCGGGTCTTCCTTCATCTTGAACATGGGGCCCGAGTAATCGTTCTGCCCGGCGAGGTCGAGCCGCTTGGTGTCGGCGCCCACGGTCATGGAGCGAAACTTGTAGATGAGGAAGCTCTTGCCGCCACGGCCGGTACGCTCCTGGCGGTAAAAGACCGGCCCGTGGGAGTCGGCCTTGATGAGGAGCGCCAGCACGGCAAGGACCGGCAGGAAGCACACGAAGAGGACACCGCCCACCACCAAGTCGAAGGCACGTTTGATGCTCATGTTGAAGAAGCTCAGCTCCACGTGGCCGACGTCCAGCAGCGGGATGCCCTCAACGTCGTCCACCAGGGCCCGCGAGCTCACCACTTCGAAGAGGCGCGGGACGATGTTGACCTTCACCCCCGCATCGGCACAGGCCCTCACCACGCGCAGGAAGTCGTTGTGCCGGGCCCGCGAGAACGCCACGATCACGCGGTCGATGTGCTCCTCGGTAACCAGCCGGCCGAGGTCGTCGAGCATACCCACCACGGGCACCGGCGGGCCGGCATCGCCGTTCCGGCGCGGTTCGCCGTCGTCGAGGAAGCCCACCAGCTTGATGCGGTATTCGGGGTGCTTGGCGATCTTGGCCGCCAAGGTGTGCCCCACCTCGCCGGCACCGATGATGAGCACGCGCTCCTGAAACGACGTGCGCGACCACACCGTGACGCGCGTCACCCAGCGCAGCAGCGGCAAGAGCACCACGGCCAGCGCCCAGAAGACGATGAGGGCCGCCACCGGCGCCTTCTTGCCCTCCGCGAAGACCAGCACGATGAGCAGGAACCAGGCACCTGCGGTGAGCGCCGTGAGGCCGTTGAGCGCCTCCGCGAGGTTCATGCCCCCGATGCTGCGCCCGGGCTCGCGGTACAGACCGAACGACCACAGGGCCGCGAGCCAGAACGGCACGAGCAAGAGCAGCACCAGAGCGCTGTCGTTGGATACCGTCTCGAACGACCCGAAGAGGCGGCTCAGCAGAGGTGCGTCGAAGAGAACGTCGGCGATCCACACGGCCAGCAGCGCCGCGATAACCAGCCCGGCGACGTCGGCGCCCAGCGTGGCCCCGATCCTCACTCTGGATGGTCGTCTCGTTCTCACGTTTCCCACGATCCCGGAGCGCGGCGCGCCGCCAGCGTATGGTGTCGAGCCGTGTTGTACTGCCCCATTACCCACGTTATCAGTATCGGCAACGACGCCTCAGTCGAGATATAGACAAACGTTCTGGGTACGACAGGCCTAATTCCCAGACGCTTCGCGTCCCGACCCTTGCGGCTCCCTACGTGCCGACTCCTCCAATTTCCTCGCACGCCGGCCGCCCCGGCGGCGCGCTCGTTCTTGCGCCGGCCATCTCGGCGGCGCGCCCAGCACGTCCTACAGGATCACTTCGAGGGCCTCGATAGACGCGGCCCTGCCGCCCTCGGCAACGATCAGCGCGGCGTCGAGCCGCACGTCACCGTCGCCCACCTCGAACTGCGCCGGCAGCTCGGTGAGAAAGCGCTGGATGATGATGTCGGTGCGTACCCCGATGACCGATTCCATTGGCCCGGTCATGCCCACGTCGGTGATGTAGGCGGTGCCGCGCGGCAGAACCCTCGCATCGGAGGTCTGCACGTGCGTATGCGTGCCCACCACAGCCGTCACGCGCCCGTCTAGATAGTGACCCATGGCGACCTTCTCGCTGGTGGCCTCACCGTGCAGGTCGAGGACGATGGTGTCGGCAAGCTGTGCCGCCTCGTCCACCAGGCGATCGACGATCCTGAAGGGCGACATGCCGATGTTCATGAACAGCTCGCCCGACAGGTTGATTACGGCCACCTCCGTGCCGTCCACGGCCGGCCGCACGGTAACGCCGCGTCCCGGAGACCCCGCCGGGTAGTTGGCCGGCCGCACGATGCGTTCGTCGCTGTTCAAGAAGGAGTACACCTCCTTCTGGCGCCACACGTGGTTGCCGGTGGTGATCACGTCCACGCCGCCGGCCAGCAGCCTGAGGGCGAGCTTCGAGGTGATGCCGGCGCCGTTGGCGGCGTTCTCGCCGTTGGCGATCACGAAGTCGACGGCGTGCTCGTGCCTGAAATCTGGCAGCCAGCGCAGCAGCGCATCGCGACCAGGCTGGCCGAACACGTCGCCGATGAAGAGGATGTTCATGGCGCTAGTCTACCCACCGGAGACGGCGGCCGCCCCGTACGGCCGCCTCCGGCTTAGCCGCCGAAGACCCGCAGGGCGCCCTCGGCGGCCCTCAGAAACGGCTGCGGATACAAACCCACCAGCACCACCGCGGCGCCCACCAGGCCCACCGCCCAGGTAACGCCGAGCTGCGACTCCTGAGCCATGGCCGTCGCTGCGGCCTGAGCTGTCGCCGGGGTCTGGGCCGTCGCAACGGCCTGAGCCGTCGCCACGGTCTGGGCGCCGGTCGTGGCCGTCAGCACGCCGCCTGCGGCGCCGACCTGCACGCCCGCCTTGGCCACCGCCGGCGCCTCGACCTCGGCGCCCTCGGCGGCCTCACGGAAGTACATGTACCACACCACGCGCAGGTAGTAGAAAGCCGAGACGGAGCTCATCACCACGGCCACGATGGCGAGCCATGCGTAGTGCGCCTGCACCACCGCCGTGAACAGGTAGAACTTTCCCCAGAAGCCGGCGGTGGGCGGAATGCCGGTGAGCGACACCATGAACACGGCCATAAGGATGGCCGTCCACGGCATGGTGCGCGCCAGGCCGGCGGTCTCGTCGAGCGTGTAGGCGAAGGCGCGGCGGCTGCGAATCCAGATGAGCGCGCCGAACGCGCCGAGGTTCATGAACGCATACATCGCCAGGTAGAACAGGATGGCACTGATACCCGCCGTGCTGCCCGACCTGCCGGCCGCGATGAGGCCCAGCGTGAGGTAGCCGGCGTGGGCGATACTCGAGTAGGCGAGCATGCGCTTGAGGTTGCGCTGCGGCAAGGCGAGCACGTTTCCGACCACCATGGTGAGCACGGCGAGGATGATCATGACGTGCGACCAGGTCTGCCACTGGATGTCGGCGGCCACGAAGAACAGCTTGGCGAACCCGGCGAAGGCGGCAGCCTTCACGGCCACCGACATGAACGCCGTGACCGGTGTAGGGGCGCCCTCGTACACGTCTGGCACCCAGTTGTGGAAGGGCACCGCCGAGACCTTGAAGCCGAACCCGGTGACCACCAGCACGAAGGCCACGACGAGCATGCCGCGGGCGCCGCTGCCAAGGCTGCCCAGGCTCGTGAAGATGGCGTTGTAGTTGGTCTGCCCCGTGGCGCCGTACACCAGCGCCAGGCCGAAGGCCAGGATGGCCGACGAGAAGGCGCCGTTGATGAAGTACTTGATCGACGCCTCGCCGGAGCGCTCGTCGCGCCAGATGTAGCCGGCCAGCACGTAGGTGGGCAGCGACATAAGCTCGAACGAGACGAAGAAAGCGATGATGTCGTTGCTGATGACCATGCCGATCATGCCGGTGATCACCAGCAGCAGCAGACCGTAGAACTCGCCGCGCGCCGCGTGGCGCCGCGCCAGATAGGCGTCGGACAGCATGATCGTGACGATACCGACGCCGGCGAAGAGCACCACACAGTAGAGCGCGTACTTGTCGAGCGACACCATGCCGGAGAAGCCCAGCTCGGGCTTGCGGTGGCCGAAGGTGAGCGCGCTGCCGAACACCCGCCAGAGCGCCCAGCCGCCCTTCCACTGGGCCCACTGGCCGATGGCCGCGGCCGCCCCCGCGACGAGGCCGGCGGCCGCCACCCAGGCGAGCAGCTCCTTGCGCGCCACGAACAGGTCGACGAGCAGCACCACGATCGCGGCGGCGGCCACCACGAGGCCGGGCAGGATAGTCACGATCGCGTTACCGGCGGCCATCTAGAACAGCCCCCTGGTCACGTGCACGAGCTGCGCCAACCCGCCCGCATGGACGCCGTGCATGGAAGGTCCAACCCTGGTGAGGATGTCTTGCACGGGCACGTGCAGGAACTGAAGGAAGCTGTTCGGGTACACACCCACCCAGATCACGAAGACCACCAGCGGCAGCAGCGAGGTGATCTCGCGCAGGCTGATCTCGCGCAGCTTGAAGGCCGGCTTAACCTCGTCGTCGCCGCGATCGTTGAACATGGTGCGCTGGAACATCCACAGTAGGTAGCAGGCGGCCAGGATGACACCGATGGCTCCCACCGCGGCCAGCCAGTGCGAGTACTGGAACAGGCCGAGCAGGCTGAGAAACTCACCGACGAAGCCACTCAGCCCGGGTAGCCCCAGTGAGCCGAGCGAGAAGAACAGGAAGAAGCCGGCCATGATGGGCAGCGGTCTCGCGAGCTGGCCCATGTCGGCGATCTGCCGCGTGTGCGTGCGCTCGTAGATGTAGCCCACCATGAGGAAGAGCGCGCCAGTGAGCAGACCGTGGCTGAACATGACGAGCACGGCGCCCTCCATGCCGGCGGCGTTGCCCACCAGAGCGATGGAGGCAAAGATGCCGGCCGTGACGAAGCCCATGTGGCTTACGCTCGAGTAGGCGACGAGCTTCTTGAGGTCCTTCTGCATCATCGCCACCAGCGCGCCGTACACGATGGCGATCACCGAGAGCACGACCACCAGAGGGATGAAGGTCACGGCCGCGTCGGGGAAGAACGGCAGGCAGAAGCGCAGCATGCCGTAGCCGCCCATCTTGAGCAGCACGCCGGCCAGGATTACGGAACCCGCCGTAGGGGCCTCCACATGGGCGTCGGGTAGCCAAGTGTGCACCGGGAACATGGGCACCTTGATGGCGAACGCCACGAAGAAGGCGAGGAACGCCCAGATCTGCAGGTGGTACGGATACACCTGACGGCTGAGCGTCTGGATGTTGAAGGTGAGCGTGCCGGAGGCGTTCTTCACGTAGTACACCACGACGATGATGGCGATCAGCATGAGCAGGCTGCCCACCAGCGTGAACAGGAAGAACTTGATGGCCGCGTAGATGCGCCGCGGGCCGCCCCAGATGCCGATGATGAAGTACATGGGCAGCAGCATGGCCTCCCAGAACACATAGAAGAGGAAGAGGTCGGTGGCGCAGAACACGCCCGCCATGCCCACCTGCAGCAGCAGCAGCGAGATGAAGAAGCCGAGCTCGCGATCCTTCACGTAGTGCCAGCTCGCGATGATGACGATCACCCCGAGCAGGGTGGTGAGAAACAGCAGTAGAGCGGCGATGCCGTCGACACCCATGCCGTAGTGAATGTTGAGCGCCTTGATCCACACCACGTTCTCGGCGAACTGCATGCCGTGGGCCTTGGTGTTGAACTTGAACATCATCACGGCGGCCAGCACGAAGGAGGCCAGCGTGACCACCAGGGAGATGATCTTGTAGGTGTTCGGCCGGCCGCGCGCGACGAGCAGCATGAGCAGCACGCCGACCAGCGGCAAGAACACGATCAGCGAGAGGATCGGGAAGCCGATCTCCTGGTGCCAACCCATGTCAGGCTCCCCAGATCCAGGCGAGGACGATCACCAGCGCCAGCATGCCGGCGAAGATCGCGAGGGCGTAGTTTTGCACGCGACCGGTCTGCAGGGGCCGCAGACGCTGGGCGCCCAGATCCCACAGGCGGGCAATACCATTCACGGCGCCGTCGATGACCTTGACGTCGAAGAACCTCCACAGCCACCCCGCGAAGGCGACGGTGCTGCCGATGGGCGCCACGGCGTAGACCTGGTCCATGTACATCTTGTTGTACGAGGCCTGGTAGGCCTGCGGCAGGCGCGCCGCGAGTCGCTGCGGTAGCTCGGTGCGCCGCACGTACATGAGGTAGGCCACATAGATGCCGGCCAGAACGACCGCCAGCGACAGGACCATGAGCCCGCCACCCTGCCCGAACCACGCAAACGGCTCGCTCTCGACCTTGAAGAAAACCGGCTGCAGGAAGCGATGGAGCCAGCCGCCGTCCGGCGGCAGACCGACGACCAGGCCGGCGATGGCCGCCGGAATGGCGAGGATCACGAGCGGCGCCGTCATGATCGCCGGCGACTCGTGCAGATGGTGCTGCACCTCGGCGTCGGCACGCGTCTCGCCGAAGAACGTGAGGAAGATGAGACGGCCCATGTAGATCGCCGTGAGGAAGGCGGTGACGATGCCCACGACCCAGACCACGTAGTAGCCGCCGTGGAAGGCACCGCCGAGGATCTCGTCTTTGGCCCAGAAGCCGGCGAAGGGGAACATGCCCACCATCGCCAGGGCACCGACCACCATCGCCCAGAACGTGACGGGCAGCTTCTTGCGCAGGCCGCCCATCTTGCGCATGTCCTGCTCGCCCGACATGCCGTGAATGACGGAGCCGGAGCAGAGGAACAGCAGGCCCTTGAAGAAGCCGTGCACGAATAGGTAGAAGATGCCCGCCACCCAGGCCCCGGCGCCGAGCGCCATGAACATGAAGCCCAGCGACGAGATGGTGGAGTAGGCGATCACCTTCTTGATGTCGTTCTGGGTGATGGCGATGTAGGCCGCGTAGATGGCCGTGAATGTGCCGATCGTCATCACCACCAGCATCGCGGTGTGGGCGTGGATGAACAGTGGATACGAGCGCGCCACCATATACACACCGGCATTCACCATGGTCGCGGCGTGGATGAGGGCGCTGACCGGCGTGGGGCCCTCCATGGCGTCGGGCAGCCACACGTGCAGCGGGAACTGCGCGCTCTTGCCCACGGCGCCCGTGAAGAGCAGCAGGCAGATCCACAGCAGGGTACCGCCGGCGATGCCCGGCGCCTTGCCGAAGACCCCCGTGAACTGCAACGTGCCGGTAGTTACGAAGATGAGCAGCATGCCGAGCGTGAAGCCGAAGTCGCCCACGCGGTTGACCAGGAAGGCCTTCTTGCCCGCCTGGCTCGCGCTCTTCTTGCCGAACCAGAAAGCGATGAGCAGGTACGAGCAGAGGCCCACGCCCTCCCAACCCAGGAAGAGCAGCAGGTAGTTGTTGGCCAGGATGAGCACGAACATCGCGAACATGAAGAGGTTGAGGTAGGCGAAGAACCGGTAGTAGCCCTCGTCGCCCTTCATGTAGCCGATGGAGTAGTAGTGCACCAGCATGCCGATGATGCCGACCACCAGCAGCATGATGCCGGTGAGATCGTCGACCAGGAAGCCCCAAGCCACCTTGTAACGGCCGGCGGCGATCCAGGTGAAGGCGTCCCAGTCGAAGGGGTGGTTGCGGTGGCCAAAGATCCAGAAGAAGGCATACACCGAGAGGGCCGCGGAGACGGTCACCAGCGCCACCGGCAGAATGTGCGCCTTGGTGCCGAAGAACCGCTTGCCGAACACAAGGGTGATGATGAACCCCGCCAGCGGCAGCAGCGGTATGAGCGCTACGACGACCTTCATGAGCTGCGTATTCTCCACAGACGCTCCGTCCTCAGCCCTTGAGCCGGTCGAACTGGTCGGCCTGCACGGTCCGCCGGTTGCGGTAGTTGGCGATCACGATGGCGAGGCCGACGGTCACTTCGGCCGCGGCCAGCGTGATGATGAACAGCGAGAAGAGCACGCCGGCACCCTGGGCGCCGCCGCGGAAGTTGGCGATCGCCACGAGGGCGAGGTTCACCGCGTTGAGCATGAGCTCGAGGCTCATCACCACGACGATGACGTTGCGCCGCGCCAGCACCCCGAAGGCGCCGATGCAGAACAGCAGCACCGCGAGCAGCAGCCACCAGTCCAGCGGATTCACAACTGCTCCTCCTTCTTGAGAGCCAGCACGATCGCGCCCACCATGGCCGCCAGAAGCACCAGCGAGATGACCTCGAAGGGGAACACGTAGCGGTTGAACAGCAGCTGCGAGATCTGCTGCACGCCGGGGTTGAGCGCCTTGGTGGCGATGTGGCCGATGTTGGCCCTCACCATCACCACGGCGAGCACAGCCGCCGCCGCGATGGCGAGCGCCACGGCGACGGCGCTCTGGCGGTTGAAGAACAGCTTGTAGCCGCCTTCCTGCACTTCGGTGAGCATGATCGCGAAGATGATGACGATGGAGATGGCTCCCACGTAGACGAGCACCTGTACCACGGCCACCAGAGGCGCGCTGAGCAGCGCATAGGCGAAGGCCACCCCGAGGAAGCAGAAGACCATGGAGACGGCCGAGTACATGATCCTCTTGAAGGTCACCACGCCGAGGCCGCACACCAGAATCCAGGCGGCGAGAATGACGAACAGCCAGGGATGAAAGTCGCCGCCCGGCATTACCTCTCCACCGTGTCGTCGCCGAGGTCGATGTGATCGTCGTTGAGAGGCTCCCATGTCCAGCCTTGTCCGAGCACCGCGTCGCGCACGTGCGGCACCAGCTCGGTGACCGTCTCGCGCAGCACGTCTACCGGTCGCGGCTCGCGCACGTAGAGCGACTCGCGCGCCAGGGTGGTGCGGCTGAAGCCGGCGAGCTCGTAGAAGTCGGTCTGCTCGAGCGCGTCGTAGGGGCACACCTCAACGCACTCGCCGCAGAAGATGCAGCGGCTCTCGTCGAGGTCGTAGCTGGCCAGCAGGCGCGGATTGGTCTCGATGGCGCCCGTGGGGCACGTTTCGGCGCACTTGCCGCACGAGACGCAGCCCACTATCTGCAGCGGCATGTTGTCGGCCGTTGACACGATGGCGTTGAAGCCGCGCCCCATGGTGTCGTAACAGCTCGACCCCACCTCGGTGCGGCAGACGCGCACGCAGCGGCCGCAGTTGATGCAGCGATTGGGCTCGCGCATGATGAAGTCGTGGCGGAAGTCGGCGGGGTACGTATGCGCCTCGCCGCCGTGGAAGCGGTTCTTGAACACTTCGTACTCGATACCGTACCGCTGCAGATCGCACTTGCCGCTCGCCGGGCAGTAGCAGTCGAGGCACAGCTCGGCACCGCGTACGGCCTCGTCCTCGCTGAAGCCGAGCTCGATCTGCTTGAAGTTGGTCTTGCGCGACTCGGGCGCCAGCTTGGGCATCTCGGCGGGCGGGCTGGGCTGCGTGACGTCGGTGGTCATGTCGATGAACACCGGCGCGATCTCGGCCATGCGCGTGATGCGGGGGTCGAGGTCGGTCTTCGCCGTGAGCGCCTCGAAGAAGGGCTGCTCCTTGAGCTCGGCCAGCGACTGCGCCACCTCCGCCATGTCGGCGCCGTGCAGGTAGGCATCCATGCTCCAGGCGGCCTTCTTGCCCTGAGCGACCGCCTGGATCACGGTCTGGGCGCCCAGCACCACGTCACCGCCGGCGAACACGCGCGGGTCGGCCGTCTGGTACGTCCACTCGTTGACCTCGATCGTGCGCCACTTGGTGCGCTTCACGCCCTGCTCTTCGCTGGTGCCGTCGAGCTTGGGATACTGGCCGATGGCGGTGATCACCTGGTCGCACTCCACGATGAACTCGCTGCCCTCGATGGGTACCGGGCGGCGCCGGCCTGAGGCGTCGGGCTCGCCGAGCTCCATGCGCAGCATCTCGATGCCGACGACCTTGTGGGCGTCGTCGCTGACCACCCGCACGGGAGCGCACAGCAGCTCGAGCTTCACGCCCTCCTCCTCGGCCTCGTCGACCTCGGTGACGTGGGCGGGCATCTCTTTGCGGGAGCGGCGATAGAGGCAGGTGACCTCGGCGGCGCCCTTGCGGATGCTGGTGCGGCAGGCATCCATGGCGGTGAAGCCGCCGCCGATCACGGTGACCTTGTCGCCCACGTGCACGCTCCCGGTGAGCTCCAGCTCGCCGAGGAAGTCGACCGCCGTGACCACGCCCTCGGCGTCTTCGCCGGGGACGCCCATGTCGTTGCTGTCGAAGGCGCCCAGGGCCAGAAAGACGGCGTCGTAGCCTTCTTCGAAGAGGTCTTCGAGCTGGAAGTCGGTGCCCAGCCGGCTATTTACCTGCAACTCGATGCCCAGACGCCAGAGCATGTTGAGCTCCTTGTCGAGCAGGTCGCGCGGCAGCCGGTAGCTGGGGATGCCGTAGCGCAGCATGCCACCCGGCTTGGGCAGCGCCTCGAACACCTTGACCGAGTGGCCTTCGAGCCGGGCGTAGAAGGCGGCGGCGAGGCCACCGGGCCCGCCACCCACCACGGCGATGCGCTTGCCGCTGTCGGGCTTGGGCTCGACCGGCAGCAGCAGCTCGCCCTCCTGCTCCTCGTCGATGGTTTGATCGGCCATGAAGCGATGGAGCTGGCAGATGGTGATGGGGTGCTCTATGAGCTGGCGCCGGCACGGGCCTTCACAGGGTCGCGGGCACACCCGGCCCAGCACCGCCGGGAAGGGCAGGTCTTCGCGCAGCTTGCGCACGCCGTTCTTGTAGTCCTTGTGCGCGATGTACTCCAGGAACTGCGGGATCTTGATGTGCGTAGGGCAGGCGTCGCGACAGGGCGGCGTGCAGAACGAGTTGTGGTCGCTGAGGAGCAGCTCGAGATAGAGGTGGCGCATGGCGCGCACCTTCTCGGTGTTGGTGCGCACCACCATGCCGTCGGCCACCGCCGTGGAGCAGCTCGGCACCATCTTGGGCGCGCCCTCGACCTCGACGATGCAGATGCGGCACGACGCGGTGGCGGGCAGCCGCGGCTCGTTACAGAGCGTAGGAATATGGATGCCGAAGCGCTGCGCGGCCTCGAGAATGGTCTCGCCGGGGTCGCAGCCGACCTCGAGACCGTCGATGGTGACGGTGAGCTGGCCCGGACGGCGTTGCTCGCGCCTGATGTCGTCGATGGTGGTGGCCATGCCTGCCTTACGCCCCCTCGGCGCACGCGCCGGCGCCGGCCGTGAGCGCCCCGCACGTGCCCGCCGGGCAGCGCTTCTCGTTCACGTGTGCCTCGTACTCGGCGCGGAAGTAGCGCACCGTGGTGAGCACGGGATTGGGCGCCGTGCCGCCGAGAGTGCACAGCGCGCCCTCGCTTACGTAGTGGCCGAGCTCTTCGAGGAGCTCTATGTCGCCCTCGCGACCCTCGCCGGCCGTGATGCGCTCGAGGATCTCGAGCATGCGCTTGGTACCGATACGGCAGGGCACGCACTTGCCGCAGCTCTCGTTCTGGGTGAACTGCAGGAAGTACTTGGCCAAGTCGACCATACAGGTGCTATCGTCGGCCACCACCATACCGCCCGAGCCCACGATGGCGCCGCTGGCGGCCAGGCTCTGGTAGTCGACCGGCGTGTCGAGCAGCGCCGCCGGCAGGCAGCCACCCGAGGGGCCGCCGAGCTGCACGGCCTTGAACTGGCGACCGTCCTTGATGCCGCCGCCCACCTCGAAGATGACGTGGCGCAGGGTGGAGCCCATGGGCACCTCGGCGAGGCCGCCGTTGACGATCTTGCCGGCCAGGCTGAAGGCCTTGGTGCCCTGGGCGTGCTCCACGCCAAGCGCGGCATAGGCTTCGCCGCCATGGGCGATGATCCAGGGGATGCTGGCGGTGGTCTCGACGTTGGTGACGGCGGTGGGCTTGCCCCACAGACCGGCGGCGGCCGTGAGCGGCGACTCGCCCCGCGGCGTGCCTCGCCGGCCCTCGATGTTCGCGATGAGCGCCGTCTCTTCGCCGCACACGGCGCCGGCGCCCAGCGTGAGATGCAGAGTGAGCTGCCAGCCCGTGCCGTACACGTCGGCGCCCAGCAGGCCACGCGCCTCGGCGTCGGCCAGAGCCTTGGTGAGGCGCTGCACGGCCAGCGGATACTCGGCGCGCACGTACACGTAGCCCTCATGGGCGCCGATGGCGTAGCTGCCGATGATCATGCCTTCGATCACGGCGTGCGGGTCACCCTCGAGGACGGAGCAATCCATGAACGCGCCAGGGTCGCCCTCGTCGGCGTTGCAGATGACGTACTTCACGTCGCCGCGCGACTCCATCGCCAACTTCCACGTCGTTCCGGTGAGGAAGCCCGCGCCGCCACGCCCGCGGATGCCCGACTCGGTGACCTGCTCCACGATCCACTCGGGCGTCTTCTGGCTGAGCGCCAGGCGAGCCGCCTCGTAGCCGCCGCGCGCCACATACTCATCGAGGCTCTCCGGGTTGACGGCGCCCACGTTGCGCAGTGCCACGCGCGTCTGCTGCTTGTAGAAGTCGATCTCGTGCCAGTCGCGGATGCGCCTGCCGCTCTGCCCATCCTTATAGAGGAACTTCTCCACGACCGCGCCGCGCTGGAGATGGCTCTGCACGATTTCGCTCACGTCGTCGGGACGCAGCCGGCCGTACATGGTGTCGTCGCTTAGCACCACCACGGGGCTCATGGCGCACAGGCCGTGGCAGCCGATGATGCCCACCGCGACCGTGTCGGCCAGCCCCGCGGCCTGCACTTCCTGCACGAAGGCGTCGTACACGGCCAGCGAGCCGGCGAAGACGCAGGCCGTGCCTGCGCAGACGGTGACCCGGTAGCCCCCGCCGGGCGTCTCCGACACACGCACATTGCGGGCCGCGGGGTCGCGCCCGGCGGCGGCCGCGGTGGTGGCGTTCTCGGGTGTGCCGTTCTCGGCCATGGCGCCCTCAGCTCATCCCTTCTCGGCGCCGACCGCGCGCATGAATTCGCGGATGATCGTGCGCGTGCGATCGGCAGTGAGGCCGCCGTAGCTGTGATCGCCGATGCGCATCACCGGAGCCTGCGAGCAGGCTCCCAGGCAGGTCACCGACGACAGGGTGAACTTCATGTCTTTGGTGGTCTTGCCGGCGGCGATGCCGAGCTCTTCTTCCAAAGCCTCGGTGATGCGCGCGGCACCGGCCACGTAGCAGGCGGCTCCGTGACACACGTCGACGAGGTGCTCGCCCAGCGGCGACAGCCGGAACTGGTTGTAGAAGCTGGCCACGCCGTAGATCTCGCTGAGCGAGTGGCCGGTCTGCACACCGATCTCCTGAATGGCCAGGCGCGGTAAGTATCCGTACACCGACTGCGCGTTCTGCAGCATGGCGATGAGGCCGGTGCCGTGCTCGTAGTAGTCGTCGAGCACCGGCTGCAGAGACCTCAGGTCGACGCCGTCCTGCGCGGCCAGGCGTCGCTCCGCAACCCGCGCCGCGTTGGGCACCGGGAGCTGGTACTTGCTCGTGTAGTTCACGCGAATGACCTGCACCGGGCAGTTGCTCTCGCAGAGCGTGCAGGCGCGGCAGCGCGGGTCGCCGCTGGCCGGATCGATGACCACGCGAAACAGGCCGCGGCTGCGTTCGGGGAGCTGCTCGCGTTGCTCGGGGTACTGCACGGTGATTTTCTTCATGGGCAGGTGGCCGAGCGTGGTGCGCATCGCCTTGAGCATGCCGAGCATCAGGCATTCACCACCGGCGTGCGCTCACGCAGCTTGCGCAAGCGCCTCTTGAGGATGGGGTCGAACAGACCCACGAAGGCGACCAGCGCGATCCAGCTAAATACAGCCATGCCGATCTTCCACTGCGGCACCCACAGGATGATGGCCGCCGTGGCGAGAATGTTGGCGAGGCCCAGCGGGATGAGGATCTTCCAGGCGAAAGCCATGAGCTGATCGACCTGCAGGCGCGGCAGCGAGAGGCGGATCCAGACCAGCACGAACACCAGAACGTAGGTCTTGACGAGGAACCAGATGAGGCCGATCCACGACACGCCCCAGAACACGACGGAACCCGCCCCGGGGCCCTGCCAGCCACCGAAGAAGAGGGTCACGGCGACCATCGACATGATGGTCATGCCGGCGTACTCGTTGAGGAAGAACATGCCGAAACGCATGCCCGAGTACTCGGTGCCGTAGCCCGACACCAGCTCCGACTCGCTCTCGGGCAGATCGAACGGGCCGCGGTTCAACTCGGCGATGGACGCGATGTAGAAGATGAGGAAGGCGAAGGGCGCGTAGAACGCGATCCACCGGTAGCCGGACTGGGCGGCTACCACCCGGGTGATGGTGAGCGAGCCCACGGCCATCGCCACGATGAGCATGCCGAGGATCATGGGGATCTCGTAGGAGACCATCTGCGCGGCGGCGCGCAGGGCTCCGACCAGGGAGTACTTGTTGCGCGACGACCAGCCGCCCAGGAGGATGGACATGGTCGTGAAGCTGGTGATGGCGACCAGGAAGATAAGGCCCACGTTGAGGTTGGCGGCGATGAGACCGCCGGTGTAGGGCAGCACGAGCTGCACGGCCACGGCGCCGATCATGACCATGATCGGCGCCAGCGTGAACAGCACCGGGTCGGCCGCCGCCGGGCGGAAGTCTTCCTTGCCCATCATCTTGAAGGCGTCGGCCACGCTCTGCAGCACGCCTTGCGGGCCGGTGCGATTGGGGCCCAGACGGTCCTGCATGAAGGCCAGCACACGGCGCTCGTAGACAATGTTCACAAGCGCCGCCACGAACACCACCGCGTAGGCGATAACCACGAAGAGTATGGCGCGAAGGATGGCGAGGAGGAGGTGCATCTAGCGGTCGATGCCTCCCAGCACCAGGTCGATGCTTCCCGAGATGGCCACCGCGTCGGCGATCTTGTTGCCGCTCAGGATCTTGGGGAAGATCTGCAGGTTACAGAAGCAGGGGTCGCGGAACTTGAGCCGGAACGGGTAGCGCGAGCCGTCGCTCACGATGTAGGTACCGAACTCGCCGCGCGGGTTTTCCTGGCCCACATAGCAGGCGCCGGGCGGCGGCGTGATCACGTAGGGCGCGCGCAGCGAGCCGACCTGCACCGGCCCCTTGGGCAGCATGTCGAGCGCCTGCTCCACGATCTTCACGCTCTCGCGCATCTCGTTCATACGCACCCTGTACCGATCGAACACGTCGCCGTGGCTCTCGGTGCACACCTTGAAATCGAGCTCGGGATACACCGAGTACGGCCGCGTGCGGCGCAAGTCGTGGGCCACGCCGGAGGCGCGCGCGTTGGGCCCGGTAATGCCATAGTCGATCACGTCCTGCTGGGTGATGACTCCCTTGCCCATGCAGCGCTGCAGGAAGATGGCATTGTCGTCGACCAGCGACTCGTACTCGGCGATGAGCTTGGGCATGCGCTTCATGAGGTCGCGGCACTTCTCGACCCAGCCCTCCGGCAGATCGTGCCGCACGCCGCCGAAGCGGAAGTAGTTGAACATCATGCGGGCGCCGCTCAACGACTCGAGCAGGTCGAGGATCTGCTCGCGATCGCGGAACATGTAGAACACCATGGCCGTGCCGAGCGGTGCCAGGTCGGCGGTAAACGTGCCCACCGCGACCAGATGGCTGGCGATCCGCATGAGCTCGCCACTGATGACGCGGATGAATTCGGCCCGGCGCGTGGGCTGGATGCCGGCGAGCTGCTCGACGGCCAGCATGTAGCCCCATTCACAGTTGAGTCCGGCGAGATACTCGGTGCGGTCGACGATGGGGATGTACTGGAAGTAGGTGCGCTTCTCGGCGAGCTTCTCCTTGCAGCGATGCAGGTAGCCGATCACCGGGATGACGTCTTTCACCAGCTCGCCGTCGAGCGTCACGATCAGGCGCAGCACGCCGTGCGTGCTGGGATGCTGCGGCCCCATGTTGACGATCACCTCGTTGAACGCCAGGCCCTCCACGTTGGAGCCTTCGCCGCGCGCGGTGGCCTCGGCCATGCGCCGCTGGGCGAGCTTGATGGCCTCGTCGGGCTCGGGCGTGGCGAACTGGTCATACATGGGGATGGTTCTCCACGAGGTCGACGTAGTCTTTGCGCAGTGGATGGCCCACGAAGTCGTCCTTCAGCAGGATGCGGCGCAGGTCGGGATGGCCGAGATAGCGGATGCCGAGCATGTCCCAGGCCTCGCGCTCGTGCCAGTCGGCCGCGGGCCATACGTCGGTCACCGTGTCGATCTCGGCCTTGCCGCGCGGCACCTGCACGTGCAGCTCGAGGTACGTGTTGGTCTTCCACGAGTACAGGTGGTAGACGCTCTCGAAGTGCTTGACCAGATCGACACCGGCGACGAAGTTGAGCGTCTCGTAGCCGATCTCGGGGTGGGCCTTGAGGCGCCGGGCAACGTCTTTGAGGGCGGCCGCGGCGCAGTGCGCGACCACCGTGACGGGCTCCTGGAGGCGCAGATCGCGCAGGTCGGGGCCAAGATCGGCGCCCAGGCGCTCGGCGACGGCCGCGATGCCGATGCTGTTGGTACCGACCTCGAGAGCCATGCTAGGACTCCCTGCCGGCGAGCGGCAGTGCGGCGGATGGCACCGGCGCCTCGGCCACGAACTTGTGCTCCTGGATCTTCTTCTGCAGCTCGAGCAGACCCTGGAAGAGCGCCTCGGGGCGCGGCGGACAGCCGGGGATGTACACATCCACGGGGACGATCTTGTCGACCCCATTGACCACGTTGTAGCCGTCGTAGAACGGGCCGCCGCTGGTGGCGCAGGAACCCATGCTGATGACCCACTTGGGCTCCGACATCTGGTCGTAGAGGCGCTTGAGCACCGGCGCCATCTTCTCGTTCACGGTACCCGCCACGATCATGAGGTCGCACTGTCGCGGCGTGGGGCGAAATACCTCCATGCCGTAGCGCGCTACATCGAAGCGGGCGAAGCCCGAGCTGAGCATCTCGATGGCGCAGCAGGCCAGACCGTAGGTGAAGGGGAACACCGAGTGCGAGCGCGCCCAGCCGAAGATAAAGTCGGCCGTGGTGGTGATGATGTTGGGTCTCTCGAAGTGCTCCAGCTTGGGGTAGCGCACCTTGAACCGGTCGGGCCCCGCATCGTTCATGCCCACTCCAGGGCCCCCTTGCGCCAGGCATAGAGGAGGCCGAAGCCCAGCACGAGGATGAACAGCAGCATCTCTACGAACCCGCTGGTGCCCAGGGTGCGAAACACGATCGCCCAGGGGAACAGGAAGACCGCCTCCACATCGAACACCAGGAACAGCAGGCCGAACACGTAGTAGCGCACCGCGAACGGCGCCCACGGGTTACCCACCGGGGGGATGCCGCACTCGTAGGTCGCAAGCTTCTCGGGCGTGAGGTGGCTCGGATTGATGACCTTGGAGAAGAGCAAGATGAGCACGACCAACGCACCGCCAGCGGCGATGAAGAGCCACACGTAGAGCCAGTTGGTGAGATATGTGCCTGTCATGCGAAAAGTGAGAAGCAACCGCCCCGGGACACCGGGGCGAGAGCGAGCGTCTCGTGCGGCGGACTATACCAAACGCGTCGCGCGAGGCGCAACTCCCTCTCACACCCCCCCCGGGTATCAAAACTCGCCGGCATTTGCAGGGATTTCGTGCAGGCCCGGGCCCCAATGGCCTGCGCGGCGACATGACTTTGGACCTCTGGCGGCCGCCCCGCCAGCCTCGCGTTGACCCTGATCGCCACCACGCCTAAGATGAGATGGACCCGTACCGCAGTACAAGGGATCCCCGCCTGTGAGTGTTGGCCCCGTCGAAATCGTCATTGTGCTCGCCCTCGCCCTGCTCGTGTTCGGGCCTAACAAGCTCCCGCAGGCGGGCCGCAGCCTGGGCCAGGCTCTCCGTGAGTTTCGCAGGCTGGCGGCCACGGCGCGTGACGAACTGGGCCTGGACGAGGTCGCGAACGGGGTTAACGATCTCAAGTCGAGCCTGGGTCTCGACGAGGTTACGAACAGCGTCAACGAACTGAAGTCGAGCCTGGGTCTCGACGAGGTTGCGAATAGCGTCAACGAACTGAAGTCGAGTCTCAGCCTGGGCCTCAGCGCGGGCGCCGCTCAGACGCCGCCGGCGGCCGCTGCCGTCGGCGCCCTTCCCGCGGCGGCGGTCGGCGCCGCGGTGGTAGCGGCCGGCCCGGCGACAGAGTTGCCGGCCGCTACTCCCGCGCCCGTCACCGCGGCCCCACCATCGCAGGGCTTCGTGGGGTATCAGTCTCGCCAGGCCGAAACCGACGATGAGATCGCCGCGCCGGAAGCGGCGGCACCGGAAGCGGCGGCGCTGGCCGCGCCGGCGACTGCGGAGCCGGCGTTTGCGGCGGCTGAGCCCGAGGCGCCCGACGCACCGGCTGGGCCACAGGCGCCGGACGTGCCCCACGAGCCCGAGGCGGTGGCGACGCTGACCGGTCGAACGACCGGGCCGCCCGCCGCGGGCTGAGCCTCATGCCCATCACCCCAGACGAACGACTCACTCTCTTTGAGCACCTCGACGAGCTGCGCAAGCGGCTCTTCTGGGCCATCGTCGCGGTGGCCGTGGGCATGACGCTGGCGGCGATCTTCAACAACCTTGTCTTCAGCCTGCTGCTGTATCCCCTCAGGCAGGTGCATGGCCTGAAACAGAGCACCTACCAGATCACCACGTTCAGCCCGGCCGAGCCGTTCATGGTGAGCCTCAAGGTCTGGATAGTCGTGGGCTTGCTGCTCGCCTCGCCGTTCCTCATCTGGCAACTCTGGGCGTTCGTGGGTCCGGCGTTCACGCGCACCGAAAAGAAGTACTTCTATCCCGTGGTGATCGCCACCACCGGCCTCTTCCTGGGCGGCGTGACCTTCGGCTACCTGATCGTGATTCCCAAGGCCATGCAATGGCTGCTCACCTTCGGCGCCGGGCATTTCAACGTGCAGCTACGGGCCAGTGACTACTTCACCTTCGTCGCCTTGTTTGCCCTGGCGTTCGGGGCGGTGTTCGAGATGCCCGTGGTGCTCGTGCTGCTCGCCAGGGTGGGCGTGATCGACGACAAGTTCCTGCGCAAGTATCGCCGTTGGGCGATCGTTATCAACGCCATCATCGCGGCCGTGATCACGCCCAGCCAGGACGCCTTCTCCATGCTCGCCATGTTCATCCCGCTGGTGATCTTGTACGAGATCTCCATCCCACTGGCGCGTCTTGTAAAGCCCAAGCCGAAAGCCGTCGCCGATGGCGAAGAGGCCGGCGACGGCGGTGACGACGACCTGAGCCGCGCACCGGCCTAGGCGAGGCCCACGGCTCGTGTGTCTTCAATCAGGTAGAGTGTTCGCCTATGACTGAATACACCCGGCACCGCACCAGGTCCGACGATCTGCCCCGACGCAGGCGCGAGCGCCGCGAGAAGGCGCGCGGCAAGAGCCAGCGCAAGTGGCTGTGGCTCAAGGTCACGGGCATCGTGGTTCTGCTGCTCGTCATCGCCGTCTTCGGAGTCGCCGCCGGTGCTATCTACGCGGTCTCGCGCAACCTACCGTCGCTGGACAGCCTGCATATCGCCGCGCCCGCCGTGAACACCACCATCTACGACCGCAACGGCCATGTTATCGCCGTGTTGCACGGTGCTCAGAACAGGGTGCCCGTGAAGAGCAGCCAGATCGCCACGGTGATGAAAGAGGCCATCGTGGCCAGGGAAGATTCGCGCTTCTACTCTCACCACGGCATCGACTTTCAGGGTGTGCTGCGCGCCCTGATCGAGAACCTGCGCGCGGGCAGCATCCAGCAAGGTGGGTCGACAATCACCGAGGAGTACATCAAGACCGTCTACCTGGGCGACGAACGCACCTACACGCGCAAGATCCGCGAGGCGGTGCTCGCCTGGCAGCTCGAAGACAAGTGGACCAAGGATCAGATTCTCACCGCCTACCTGAACACGGTGTTCTTCGGTGCCAATGCCTACGGGGTCGAGGCGGCCGCCGAGACGTACTTCCATGTTCACGCCGCGCAGCTCAACCTCAAGCAGGCGGCGCTGCTGGCGGCGCTGCCCAAAGCCCCTTCCGAGCTCGATCCCACCATCGATCCGGCGGGCGCCAAGACGCAGCGCGACATCGTGCTGCAGCTCATGGCCAACCAGGGCTACATCACGCAGGCTCAGGCCACGGCGACCATGGCCAAGCCCATCGGCGTCTACAAGCATCCGAGATCCGTGAACAACCCCCTCGCCGCCTACTTCACCTCGTACGTGACCAACATTCTCACCAAGCGCTATGGGACGCAGCAGGTGTTCGAGGGCGGGCTCAAGGTGTACACGAGCATCGACATGAAGTGGCAGCAAGACGCCATCGATGTGGTCAAGAAGGAGACCGCGCCGCTGAACTTCGGCTTCAAGCCGGCCGCCGCCCTCGTCGCCATCGATCCGAGCACCGGCTACATCCGCGCCATGGTGGGCGGCCTCGACTTCAAGAAGCAGCAGTACAACCTGGCCTCGCAGGGCAAGCGCCAGCCAGGCTCGGCGATGAAGCCGTTCGTGCTCACCTCCGGCATCGAGCAGGGCATGAACCCCTACAGCACCTACTACTCGTCCAAGAGCCCCGTGGTCATTCCCATGCCGTGGGGCGCCCCCTGGGTAGTCAACGGCGATGGGTCCGGCGGCATGGAGAGCGTGGCGCAGGCCACGACCATCTCAGACAACGTGGTGTTCGCGCAGCTCAGCGTCGACGTGGGCCCGCAGAACACGGTCGACGTGGCGCGCAAGATGGGCATCACGAGCACTCTCGACGCCGTGCCGTCGATCACACTGGGCACCTCGCCCGTGAGCCCCCTGGAGATGGCCGACGCCTACGCCACCTTCGCCAGCGGCGGCATCCACCACGCGCCGCAGGCGATCGTCAAGGTGGTGCTCGCCAACGGTCACGTAGACTGGCGGCCCAAGACCAAAGGCAACCGAGTCATCTCCGCCGGCATTGCTTCGGCCGTCACGAAGATCCTGCAGACGGTCACTGTTCCGCCCGGCACCGGCTACGCCACGGAGTCGTACTACCCCTACCCGCGCGCCGGCAAGACCGGCACCGCCGACGACAACTGCGACGTTTGGTACTGCGGCTTCACGCCGCAACTCGCGGCCGCCGTGTGGATGGGCGACATGGACCGTCGCCTGCCCATGGGCGCCGCCTTCGGCGGCACCTACTGCGCCCCCATGTGGGCCAAGTTCTACGCCGCCGCCTTCAAGAATCAGTCGCACCCGGGCTTCACCTACGCTCCCTACACGTTCGGTACCTGGCACGGCAAGTACGCCGGCAAGTCGCCGTCGGCGTCGCCCTCGGCGAGCAAGAGCGCCTCACCGTCGCCCACCACCACGACCATCAAGCCGAAACCCACCACGCCGAAGCCCAGGCCGACCACCCCGAAGCCCACGCCGACCACACCCCAGCCCACGCCGACCACACCCCAGCCCAGCACGTCGGCAGCGCCCAGACAGGCCGCTGTGAAGGTCGTTGTGGCGCTCGCTCCGCAATCCGGCTTCGGCGACGGCTCCGGAGGGCTAGCCGGCGCCGCGGCAAGCTGGCTAGCTCGCCCGCTGGCTCTCTAGCCGCCGCACGGCGGCGCTGATGACCGGGCTCCGCGACCCGCGAGGCGACTTGCGAGGCGACGCGCCGGCGACGGCCGCGGCCGTGCTGCCCGAGACGTACACGCTGCTGCCCCCCGAGCCATCCCCGGCGCGCCCAACCACGGGCGTGCGACGCTGGGCCCTGGTGGTGCTGGCCGCGACGCTCGTGTTCGTGGTGTGGACGAGCGCCCTGTCCGTGCAGCGCCAGAACGACTACCGCACCTATCGCAACGACCTCGGCAACATGGTGCAGACGGTCTACCTGACGGCCCACGGCCATCTGCTCGAGATGACGTCCAGCGAGGGCCTGCAGATCTCGCGCCTCGGGTCACACGTGGATCCCATCCTCGCACTCTTCGCCCTGCCGTGGCTACTGTGGCCCAGCGCATCCATGCTGCTCATCGCGCAGGCCGCCATCGTAGGCCTGGCGGCCTGGCCCGCCTACCGCCTCGGCCTGCGCGTCCTCGGTGACCCGGCGGCCGCTGCCCTCTGCGCCGTCGCACTACTCCTCTACCCTCCGCTGCAGTTCGCGGTGCTCGACGAGTTCCACCCGGTGACCCTGGCGGTGCCCTTCCTGCTGTTCGCCTTCGTAGCACTGGAAGAAGATCACCGTTGGCGGGCGCTGCCGTTCCTGGTGCTGGCGGCCCTCTGCAAAGAAGACATCCCGCTGATCATCGCCGTGCTGGGCGCCTACTTCGCGCTGCGCAAGCGTGCACTGTGGCCGCTGCTCATAAGCGCCGGCGCCCTCGCCTACTTCGCCGTCGCCGCCGGCGTCGTGATCCCGCACTACAGCCACGCGGCGAGCGCTTTCCTGGCGCGCTACGCGAGCGGCGAGTCCAGCATGAGCGCCCTCGCCTGGAGCCTGCTCGCACATCCCTGGAGGGCCGTTACCTGCCTGCTCGACCCCTCGGGTCTCAGGTACCTCGGCGACCTGCTCTGGCCGTTCGCCTTCACCTCGCTCATCAGCCCGCTCACGGCGCTCATCTCGCTGCCCGAGCTGCTGATCAACTGCCTCTCGAGCAAGGCGCAGCAGCACTCCGTCGCCTACCACTACGTGGCTGCCGAGGTCCCCTTCCTGTTCGCCGCCACGGTCCTGGGTGTGGCCCATGTGGGCCGCTGGGCGGGCAGGCGAGGCTGGGCCGCCGCTCACGAGGCGCCGCGCCTTCGCTCCCTGGCGAGCGTCGTGGTCGTCGTGGCCCTGCTGGCCACTCTCACCGTGGGGCCGCTCTCGGGTGCCCGCAGGGGTTGGGGTCTGGTGCGCTCGCCCGAGCACAGGGCGCTCCTCAACCGGGCGGTGGCGATGGTGCCGGCGGGCGTGAGCGTCTCGGCCGACAGCGCGCTGGGCGCCCATCTCTCGGCCAGACCGCGGATCTACATCTTTCCGGTGCTGCGCGATGCGCAGTATGTGCTGCTCGACAGCGAAGGCCGCTACGGGGCGCAGCGCACGCGCGCCCTCAGCCGGCTGCGCCGCGACTCAGACTACAGGGTACTCTTCGCTCAGGATGGGGTGATGCTCTTCGAGAGGGTGCGGTAGGCGACGCGGCTCGGTGGGCGACGCGGCTCACCAGGTCTCGTAACGACCCGCGCCCTTGCGATACTCCTTGACTTTCTGACCCATCCCCTCGGCGATCGTCATGATCTTGCAGGTCATCTCGAAGACGCTGGTGAGCTGGTAGGCCTCTTCGAGCAAGTGACCGATGGCGAACGGGCCGTGGCCGCGGAGCATGACGAGGTCGTACTCCTTTAGCCATCCGGGCAGCAGGTCGGCGACCTGCTTGGACCCGGCCGTGAGCTCGGTGGCGACCACCGGCACCTTGTGCAGCAGATAGGAACCCTCGCTGTCGACGGGCACGATCTCGTCGCACACCAGCGAGCGCGCGATGGCGTAGGGCGGATGCGTGTGCACGATGGCTTGCGCCGCGGTTCCCTGGTAGATGGCCCGGTGCACGCCGATCTCGGTGGAGGCCAGCATCACGTTGCTGTCGTTCTCCTCCAAACCCGTCTCGATGATGTCGCGCCCCTCGAGGCGCGCCAGCATGGAGCCGCGTCGAGTGATGATGATGCGGTCGCCCATGCGTACGCTCAGGTTGCCGCCGTGCGAGCTGATCACGCCGGCCAGGAAGAGGTCGCGACCGACCTGCTGAAACTGGTCGAGAACGGCGGAGCTCATGGGGTGACGGGCGGCACGCCGATGACGGGCGGCGCGGCGGCGGGCAGTACGGCGGCGGGCGACCCCAAGCCGAGCCGCTCGAGCTTGACCGCCGAAGGCTTCCCGCCGGCGTCCCAGCCACGCGAGATGTAGTACTCGTCGAGCATCGGAGGCAAGTCTACTACGTTGCCGGCCGACGGTCCGGCGGGCACCGGTTCGTGCAGGAGCCGGGACGGCAGCGTGTCGTCGTCGCGTGTGAAGCCGGCCGCCAGGTTGAAGAGCCTCTCGGCATTCCAGATGCGCTCACCCAGCTGCAGCAACTCCTGCGGCTCCACCGTCTCGCCCCACACGGCGCTGAGCAGCCGGGCGTAATAGTCCTCCTTCATGGCGAACGCGGTGAACTTGCACACGCTGAGCGAGTCGAGCACGGCATTCAGGTTCTGCAGATTGATGAGCAGGCCGGCCTTACCCAGCGTGGCGAAGCGGTCGACCATCTTGGGCACCCCGAGGATCTCGGGTCCAAGCATGTTGGCGCGCAGATGGCAGCCGCCCCGGTTGCTGGTGGCAAACGCCAAGCCCTGGGCCTTCATGCCCCGCGGGTCGTAGGCCGGCAGCTCCAGGCTCTTCACGCTCATGCTGAGCTCGGGCCGGCCGTGCAAGGCGGCGAAGCGCGCCGAGCCCAGGCCCAGCTCGGCGCCCAGGCCTTCGCCGGCCGCCGTGGCGTTGGCCAGCCGCACGAGGGCGCTGGCATCGCCGAAGCGCGGGCCGTCGGGCAGCAGGCCTTCGTCGCTGAGCTCCATCGCGCAGGCGATGGTGGAGCCCATCGTGATGGTGTCCATGCCGGCGCGGTTGCAGGCGTAGTTGGCCTGCACGATGGCGGTGAGGTCGCCCACGCCACAATCGCCGCCGAGGGCCCATATGCTCTCGTATTCGGGTCCCTCGCCGCTCTCCCCGCCGGCCGTGGTGCGGCGGGCGCAGCCGATCACACAGCCGCGGCAGGCAGAACGCTTCTGCACGTGCTCGCGTTTGAGCATCTCGCCGCTGATGTCGGCGGCCCGTTCGAACTGGCTCTCACGGTAGTTGCGCGTGGGAAAGGCGCCCGCCTGGTTCAGCACGTTGACGAGCACCGAGGTGCCAAACTCGGGCAGCGCCTGCGAGGTGATGGGATTCGACTTGAGCAGCTTCTCGGCCTCGTAGACGATGAACTCCAGGCGCTCGGGGTCGGCGACCACAGGACGGTGCGTGCCGTTGCCGGCCACCACCACAGCCTTGAGCTGCTTGGCGCCCATCACGGCGCCCAAGCCGCCCCGGCCGATCGACCGGCCGCGGTTATTGACGACGCTGGCGAACAGCACGCCGCGTTCACCGGCCGGGCCGATGACGGCGGCCTCGCTGCCGGGGTGCAGCTCGCGCAGGCGCGTGAGCGACGACGGCACGTCCAGGCCCCAGAGACCGCCGGCGTCGTGCCAGGCCGCTCCCTCGGCAGAGATCGTCACATACCCGGGCGACTCTAGGGCCCCGCCGACGATCAGGTAGTCGTAGCCGAGGCGCCGGAAGGCATTGCCCCAGTTGCCGCCGGAGTTGCCGTCAAACACGGTGCCGGTGAGTGGCGAGCGACTGGTAACGCTGTAGCGGCCGCTGGCCGGCGCCGGCGTACCCGTGAGCGGGCCGGGGGCGAACACCAGGATGTTGGCGGGTGAGAGCGGCTCCACTTCGTACAGCCGCTCCCTGAGCGCGATGTAGGCGCCCAAGCCGCGGCCACCGAGATAGGTGCGCGCTACGTCGCGCGGCAGCTCTTCCTCGGTGAAGGTGTGAGCCGAGAGGTCGATACGCAGGCCGCGCAGCGGCGCCAGGGCTGAAACGGGAGTCGCCATGTCTCGATTATAGCGCCGGCCGGCGCCGCCGCGGACGCAAGCCGCCGGCGGCGAGACATCGCGAGTCCGCTGAGAGCCTATCCCGGTGGGGATGTGCGACCGGGGTGTTCGTGGGCCGAGGGGGACGGTTCCGAGACGGCTCCCTCGTAGCCGAGCTACGTGGGAGCCGGGGAGGGGCCGCACCACGATGTGCCCACGGGCACATCCGGGCGTGCAGACCTGCCGGGATAGGCTCTACACCACGGAGCCCGGGGATCAGAGTGCCGTGCGCTTGTCGACCACGCGCACCGCCTTGCCCTCGGAGCGCTGGATCGCCTTGGGCTCCTTGAGCTTCACGGCCACCTGGATGTTGAGCACGTTGTAGATCTGCGCCTGCACCTTACGCTGGAAGCGCTCCAGGTCGCCCATCGTCTCTGCGAACACGTCTTCGCCCACCTCGACCCACACCTCGATCACGTCCAGGTATCCCTTGCGGTCGACCAGGATCTGATAGTGCGGCTCTATCTCGGGGATGCTCATGAGCACCTCCTCGATCTGGCTGGGAAACACATTGACGCCCCTGATGATGAGCATGTCGTCGCTGCGCCCGATGGGCTTGCTCATGCGCGCCGACGTACGGCCGCAGGCACAAGGCTCGGAGGTGAGGCTGCAGAGATCGCGGGTGCGGTAGCGGATCAGCGGCTGGGCCTCGCGCGACAGCGTGGTGAACACCAGCTCGCCCACCTCGCCCTCGGGCAGCGGCTGCAGCGTGTCCGGGTCGATGATCTCGGCCAGGTAGTGGTCTTCGTTCACGTGCATGCCGGCCTTGCAGAGGCACTCGAACGACACGCCGGGGCCGCCCATCTCGGAGAGCCCGTAGATGTCGAGCGCATCGATGCCCAGGGCGGCCTCAATTTGCCGGCGCAGCTCGTTGGTCCAGGGCTCGGCGCCGTGGAAGCCCACCCGTAGGGGCAAGTCTTCGGGCCGCAGGCCGCGGTCGCGAGCGGCGTCGCCGAGATACATGGCGTACGACGGCGTGCAGCTCAGCGCGGTGGCGCCAAAGTCACGCATGATCTTGAGCTGGCGCTCGGTGTTACCGCCGCTGATGGGCACCACGGTGCAGCCCAGGCGCTCGGCGCCGAAGTGCAGGCCGAGGCCACCGGTGAACAGGCCGTAGCCGTAGGCGTTCTGCAGCAGGTCGCCGGGCTTCAGGCCGCCGGCCGCCAGGGTACGGGCGATGAGGTCGCCCCACGTGTCGATGTCGGCGCGGGTGTAGCCCACGGTGGTGGGATTGCCCGTGGTGCCCGACGAGGCGTGCACGCGCACCACCTGGTCGCGCGGCCGCGCGAACATGCCGAAGGGGTAGTGATCGCGCAGGTCGATCTTGGTAGTGAAGGGCAGGTCGGCGACATCGCCGTGACAGCTCACGTCACTGGGCTTGATGCCCGCCTCGTCGAGCTTCTTGCGATAGAAGGGCACGTTGTCGTAGGCGTTCTGCAGGGTCGCCCGCAGGCGCTCCATCTGCAGCTGGCCGAGGGCCTGCGTGGGCAAGGTCTCGGCGGCCGGCTGCCACAGGAGGCCTCCGGCTTGATCGGCAACGAGGTGCTCCTCGGATACGGCGCAGGGCGGTGCCTCTGCGCTGCCCCGCCCGCTAGCTGGCCGGCGGCTGTTCATAGGGCACGCACCTCCTCGTCGCTCAGCAATCTCACCTTGCCGGCCAGCAGCGCGACGGCGCGGTCGATGTCGCGCAGCGCAAAGCAGATGTTCTGAAATGAGATGCTGTACAGGTAGTCGATGGAGACGCCGGCGGCGGCCACCTCGTCCAGCACCCGTGCGAGCCCGCCCGGCTGATCGGGCACTTTGACGCAGATGACCTGCGAGAAGTGCGTCGTGAAGCCCGCCTCGTGCAAGAGCTGTCGGGCGCCCTCGGGATCGGCCACGATAAGCCGCACGATGCCATACTCGGCCGCCTCGGTGGTAGAGAACCCACGGATGTTGATGCCCGCCTTGCCGAGGATATCGGCAACCTCGGCCAGACGCCCGCTGCGGTTCTCGAGAAACACGGTGAGCTGCGTAACCTTCACGGCGCGACCTCCTCGCTGCTGACGGCGTCGCGACCCAGAGCGAACGCCCGCTCGTTGACGGCGAGGATCCTGGCGGGTACCGCGAGCGCGAGGCCGCGCCGCCAGGAATCCTCGCTGAATGGCAGAACCGCGCTGGCCGCCCCGAGGAGGGCCACATTCAAGGCCCGCGCCGTGCCCGCCTCACGGGCCAAACTCTCGGCGTCGACCGCGATGAGGCGCGCGCCGCGCGCCGCGGCGGCTTCGACCAGGTCGTCCGGGTACTCGTCCTCGTGGCGCAGCACGCTACCCGGAACGATGCGCGTGGTAACGGCACACACCACGGTGCCGTGCGGCCCCAGTAGATCGATAGCACGCCGGCCCTCGAGCAGCTCGGTGGCGATGACCAGGTCGGCGTGCCGGGCGACCGGCGACCACACGCGGCCGCCGAAGCGCACCGTGCTGAGCACGCTGCCGCCGCGCTGCGCCATTCCCTTGACCTCGCTGGACTTCACATCGAGGCCCTCGGCGGCGGCCGTCTCGGCCAGGATAGCGGCGGCCAGAAGGATGCCCTGACCGCCCACCCCGACAAGCGAGACGGTGGTGGTGCCGTTCATGCGCCGTCCCTTCCGACGCCGCCCTGGTCGCCGCCGCCGGCGTAGCTGAGTGCGCCGCGCCGGCACACCTCTATGCACAGCCCGCAGCCGGTACACGTGTCGCCGATGCTCATCGCGATCTCGTCCGGCGCCAGAGCCGGGCAGCCGAGATCGAGGCACACCCCACAGAGGTTGCAGTTCTCCTCGTCTACGACGATCGTGCCGGCCGCGGCAGGCACCGCCAGCACGCACGGTGCCAGCGCCACGATCACGCCCAAGCCCGACGCCGCGACCTCCGCCTTGATGGCCGCGTCGATCGCCTTGTGATCGGTTGCGTCGACCGTGTGGCAGCGCACGCTAAGGCCGTCGCAGAGCTCCTGGATGCTGACGGCGGGGCCCTGGCTGCGGTCGGCACGCACACCACTGCCGGGATGCCCCTGATGCCCGGTCATCGCCGTGGTGCGGTTGTCGAGAACGACGAGCAGCCCGTCGACCTCGTTGTAGAGCGCGTCGACGAGCGGCGTGATGCCGGAGTGGAAGAAGGTAGAGTCGCCGATCACGGCGACGGCGGCCTTGCGGCCCAGAGCCTTGTTGAAGCCGGCCATCATACCCACGCTGGCGCCCATGCATAGACAGCTGTCGAGCGCCGACAGCGGAGGCAGCGCGCCCAGCGTGTAGCAGCCGATGTCGCCCATCGGAGCAAGCTTGCGGCGCCGCAGGGCGGCGAAGACCGAGCGATGCGCGCAACCGGGGCACAGCACCGGCGGGCGCCCCGGCAGACCGGCGACAGGTTCGGGCGGCGTGCTGATGCGCGGCGCCGGCGGCAGCACCGGCTGCCGGCGCCGCGGCGGCTTGCGCGACAGAGACGGCTCGAGGGCGCGAAAGACGATGTCCTGGTCAAGCTCGCCGTCGGCGGGGATGACCTCCTTGCCGATCACCGGGAGCCCCAAGGCACGCACCTGCTCCTCGATGAAAGGGTCGAGCTCTTCCACCACGGCCAGCCGCGACACCTGCCGGTAGAGCCGCGCCACCTTACGGTACGGCAGCGGATGCGACATGCCGAGCTTGAGAAACCAGGCCTGGGGAAACGCCTCGCGCGCGTACGTGTAGGCGACCCCGGCGGAGATGATGCCGAGATCGGCCGTGCCCGCCTCGAGCACGTTGAGCGCCGACTCTTCGGCGCGCTGGCGCAGGCGCTGCAGCCGCTCGAGCACGAGGCGGTTACGCCGCCGCGCGTTCTGCGGCACCATCACATACTTGTCGATGTCGCGCTCATACTCGTGTGGCTCCACCTCCACGGGCACGCGCGGAAGCACGCGGCCACGGCCGTGCGACAGACGGGTGGTGGTGCGCAGCAGCACCGGCGTGTCGAACTCCTCCGACAGGGCGAAGGCCTCGGCCATCAGGTCGTAGGCCTCTTGACTGTCCGACGGCTCGAGCATGGGGATCTTGGCGAACTTGGCGTACGTGCGGTTGTCTTGCTCGTTCTGCGAGGAGTGCATGCCCGGGTCGTCGGCGCTGATCACGACGAGGCCCGCGTTGACGCCCGTGAGCGAGAGCGTCATGAACGGATCGGCGGCCACGTTGAGACCCACATGCTTCATGGTGACGATGCTGCGTGCGCCGGCCAGCGAGGCGCCCACGGCGGTCTCTAACGCCACCTTCTCGTTGATACACCACTCCGCGTGTATACCGTTGAGATGAGCGGCCGTCTCGAGGATCTCGGTGGACGGCGTGCCCGGGTAGCCACAGGCGAACTTCGCCCCGGCGCGCACGGCGCCGTGAGCGATGGCTTCGTTGCCAGAAAGGAAGAGAGATCGTTCCACGGGTGATCGATTCTACCGCTCGCCCAGACCCCCGCGCCAGCAGGGAACAAACCCGAACCCTTAACTTGACGTTGAAGGATTCCCGCATCTGGAGGAGAATAGCGCCAGCATGCACGTGCATCCGTCACGAGACGCATGACCGGGGCGGCCCCGCGATGATCCGCCCCCCTCGCAGACGCCGCCGGCCGGCCCTGCTGCGAGGCCGTTTTCGCACTCTCTTCTTCGTGGTCCTGGCCGTCGCGGCGCTGGCGCTCCGCCACGGCGACGCCGCCATCCCCGCCTTGATCGGCGCCGGCGCCGGCCTGTGCTCCGTGGTGGTGGCTCGCCGCCGCGACGAAGACCTCGGGCACACGTTCGTCGTGCTCGACTGGCTGCTGCTGGGCTGCACCCTGGTGTTCTCCGGCGGCGCCGATAGCTGGCTGCTCGGGGCTCTGCCGCTGCTCGCCATGGGGCACCTGGCCGGAGCGCCGCGCCGTGAATGGCCCTATCTCCTGGCGCCGTCTCTGCTGCTGCTCGTGGTGCTCGCCATCGCCGATCCGTCACTGGGCGGCAGCCGGCTGGGCGGCGTGGCCAAGGTGCTGGTGCTGGCGGCCGGCGGCTGGGTGGCCGCCACCAGGCTGCCGCGGGCGGGCGCCCAGCGGCCGCCGCGGGCGCCTCTCCAGCGGGCGCCTGTCCAGCGGCCGCGGCAGCGCGCAGCGCGCGTGGACGGCACCACCGGCCTCTACACCGGCGAACGCCTGCGTGATCTGCTGTGCGCTGGCATGGAGGCCGCCCTGGCCGAGCATCGCCCCCTCAGTGTCGTGTATCTTCGCCTAGAGCAGTACGAGGACTGCCGCAACTTCCTCGGCCCGCAAGGCAGCGAGCAGCTCGTGCGGGCCGTGGCCCACCGCGTCGAGCGGCATCTGGGCCCCGACGACCGCGCCTTCCGCGTGGCCCCGGACGCCTTCGTGATGACGCTCCTGGGCAGCTCCCTGGCCGAGGCTCACGAGCGCGCGGCAAGCGTGGCCCACGACGTCGGCGGCAACCTCATCGCCGGACGCCGCCAGACCCTGGCCAGCGGCGCCTCCTCGTTTCCCACCGTGCGCCGCCTCGAGGATCTGCTCACCGCAGCCCGCGAAGATTCCGAGGAGCCCGAGGACAGGCGTGAGCCGGTACCGACGGTGGTCCGGCTGGCGGCGGCGCAGTGACGCGGCCACCGTTGCGAGACCGCGCCGGCGACGAATGACGTCTGCCCGTGCCGCCGCCCGGCGGCACGTCTTGCCACTCCACACCCACCTCGCTAGTCTTCAGTCGTGGAGATAGACATCGCCAACGAGCAGCTCTCTCAGGGGATCGCCGTGCGCGTGCGGGTACGCTTGTTGGGACGCGAGACGAGCAAGCTCTTCGTGAGCGGCGACACGCTTATTCAGCTGCCGCTCGCCGGCGCCCTGGCTGAGCCCGACGGCTCTCCTATCCCGCGTTCCGGTATCTTCCTGAGCGAGCTGGCGGGCGCTCGCGACGGCCTTGTCCGTGTGTTCGCCGACGCCGCCGCGGCCCAGGCCTACGCAACCGCCGTACGCTCCCAACTCGAGACCGCCTTGGAGGCATCGTGAGCGACCAGTCGGACGCCCTCGTCACCAGACTCGCACCGTACCGCAAGACGCCGGGCATCGTCGCCGCCCTGCTCATCTCGCACGACGGCTTCGTCGTGGCTGCCGACGCCGACGAGGGCTTCGATTCCGGAGCTGTAGCTGCTCAGGTCGCCGGGGCCATCGACATGGGTGCGCGTCTGGCCGGAGAGCTGGGGCAGCCCGCCGCCAAGTACATCTCCCTCGAGTTCGAGGACCTGAACGTGGTGCTGGCGCCGTTCGGCAGCGAGCTCATGCTTATCCTCGTGGGCCGCCCGGGCGCCCTCCTCTGCGAGTACCGTCTGGTCACCGGCGTCTGAGCGGGCAGGTCTCTGGCCCAGGTGATGGGGCTCTAAACGCCGCTCACGGCACCACCACGCGCAGAGCGCGTGGCGCCACACGGCAGATGAGCGGCAGCTTGCCGGCCACCTCGCCGTCGGTCTGCACCAGCACTTCCTTGCCCTCCTCGACGGTCACGATCTCGGCCCTCTCGGTGCGGAAGTACTCAACTTTGGGGTGCCGGATGTGGGCGTTGATGAGCGCTGCCGACCAGTACCACACGGTCGTCAGAAACGACTTGTCCTTGAGCACGCAGACGTCCAGCAAGCCATCGCGCATGTCGGCCAGCGGCGTGATCCCAAAGCCCCCGGCGTAGTTGGACGAATTGCCGAACACGGCGAAGTAGCCCTCCACGGTGCGCTCCTCGGTGGTCACCCGGATGAGCGGCTCCTCCTTGGTGAAGTAGTTCGCGAGGCCCTGCACCGCGAAGGCGGCCTCCTTGAAGGCCTTCTTCAAGACCGGGTTGAGCGAGGCCACCACGGCGGCGTCCATGCCAACGCCCGCCATGAGACCGAAATAGCGCTCGCCGGCGAGGCCCAGATCGATCCACGAGACAGTGCCGGAGCCGAGCAGAAGCACGGCGTCGGGCGGGTCCAGCGGGATACCTAGCTCCATGGCGAGGACGTTCACCGTACCGGTGGGGACGATGGCCAGCGGCACGTCGCTGCCGGCCAGCCCGTTGATGGTCTCGTTCACGGTGCCGTCGCCGCCGACGGCGCAGACCACGTCGAAACCACGCTGCACACCCTCGCGCGCGAGACGTGTGGCGTCGCCTATCCCCTCGGTCCGGCGCTCCTCCACGTCGAAGCCCAGGCCGCGCAGGGCCTCGACGATGAGCGGATGATCCTTGTGGTAGCCGCCGCCGGCCGAGCTGGGGTTGAAGATCGCCATCATGCGATGGCCGAGCTCCCTCACAGAGGCACCTGGGACGCGCCGCCGGCGAAGCGCAGCGCGGCGGCGTAGCCGGCCTGTTGCGCCACTGCAGCGGCCCGCGCGAAATCGGCGCCCACCTCGGCGGGCCGATGAGCGTCGGAGCCGAAGGTGAGTGGGATCCCGAGTTGCGCGGCCGCGGCCAGGAGATCGGGCGCCGGGTAGGCTTCGCCGACCGGCTTGCGGTAGCCGGCCGTGTTGAGCTCCAGCGCGCTGCCGGCCGCGGCGATGGCGCGCAGCGCCTTCGCCGCCGCGGCCGAGACCACTTCGGCATCGCTCGGAGGGTAGCCGAACTTCTTCACATGGTCGATGTGGCCCATCACCTGAAAGAGTCCGCTGGCGGCCGCCCGAGCCACTAGCTCAAGGCTCTCCACGTACACGCGATCGATGCCGTACTCGACCAGCTCCCGGCGCACCGCGGGATGGTCGAAGGGAAAGCCGTCGGCGAGCACGTGAACCGACCCGATGACGTAAGCGAACGGGTACTGGGCCAGCACCGCGGCGGTGTCGTCGAGGGTCTCCTCGATGTAATCGGCCTCGATGCCGAGCACGATCCGCAGGTCGGCGCGGTACTCGCGGGCGAGCTCATGGACGAGAGTGACGTAGCCGTCGATCTCGGTGACGCTCATGGCCCAGTCGTCGGGCGTGGGACGGCTGGGTTGCCAGCCGCCCAGAAACGGCAGGTGGTCGGCGAAGCCAATCTCGGTCATGCCGAGGGTGATGGCGCGCTCGACGTAGTCGCGCGGCGCGCCTTCGGCATGGCCGCAAAGACGCGTGTGGATGTGGTGATCGGCGATCATGCGTTGGACCCCGCACACCAAGCTTACACCTCAGGCACGGCGCTGGGCCGTGCGCCGGCGCGAGGCGGGGCGGCGCGAGGCGGGCCGAGGTGAGGTGAGGTGAGGCGGGCCGCGGCGTCGCGGGCCGCGGCGACGGCGCGGCCCGCGGCGCGCCAGCACCAAGGCCACAGCCAGGCCGGCCGCGAACCCACCGAGGTGGGCGAAGAAGGCAGTGCCCACAGCGCGCTGGCCAAACGCCAGCAGCCCTTCGACGGCCTGAACCGCGAACCACAATCCCAGCAAGATCCAGGCCGGCAGCGAGATCACCGGAAAGACCAGACCCAGCGGCACCACACTCAGCACCTGGGCACGGGGAAACAGTACCAGATACGCCCCCAGCACCCCGGCGATCGCGCCGCTGGCCCCGATCATGGGTACGGTGGAGCTCGCGCTCATCACCACCTGAGTCGCCGTGGCGATCATGCCGCACCCCAGGTACAGACCCAGAAACCGGGGTCGCGTCATCGCGTCTTCCACGTTGTTGCCGAAGATCCACAGGTACAGCATGTTGAAGATGAGATGCAGCCAGCCGCCGTGGATGAACATGCCGGTGAACATGGTCGCCCACCAGGGCACCAGGTCATGCGGGGGGATGTCGAGACCATGGGCCAGCTCGAACGGCGTCACGCCGACCCTGGCGTAGAAGGCGCTCAGCGTGAGCCCGCCGTGCGGCAGCGATAGCTCGAAGGCGAACACGGCCACGTTGGCGAGGATGATGGCCGTGGTCACTACCGGAAAGCGGCGCGTGCGCAGGTCGTCGCGTAGCGGGATCACGTCTAACGCGCGCCGGACGGGGACGGTGGGGCCGCGGCATGCCTCGCGGCGCGAGGGTCGCGACTCCTCATGAGGATGGTGAGCGGGCGGTCACTCGACGGCGCACTCCTTGCGCTCGGCGGCGGGCAGCGCCCGTCGCTCGTGAGATGCACACGCGACCGCGCCGCGCGCGGCCGCGTGTGCCGTGCCGTGGAAGTGTACTCGGGAGAGAACCTCGGCGCGTCACGCGCGCCGCGTCGTGCGCCCGCACAGGCGGTACTAGCGTGAACGGCGCGCACCGCCACGCCGCGCGGGCCGCTTGTCGCCCTGCGTCGTCAAAGCGGGCAACGCCGAGGCGCGCGTGCCCGAGCCTGGCCAAGGAAACGCCGCCGGCGGCGGCGAATGTATGGCCGCGCGTGGTGGTAATCTATTGGGTGTCTGGGAGGTACCGTATGCCCGCGTCGATTCAGACCCTGCAGCCCAAGGTCATCGTGATCCCGCGGCAGCTCGAAGGGTTCTTCTACCAGCGTCTCACCCAGAGGTTCTCGCCGCGCCACGACATCGAGGTCGTCGTCGACCGCCGTGTGGGCGAGCGCCGTCAGCAGCGCTGGGTGACGGGCCCCGGTCCACTCAGCGAGCGTCGCCGCGGCGATCGGCGCGGCGACCAGAGCACGTGGTCGCTCGCCGACATGCCTGTGTCTACTCCCTAAGAGCCTATCCCGGTAGGCCTGCACGCCCGGATGTGCCCGTAGGCGCGAAGGGCGCCGCTAGATCCAGCCGTTCTCGCGGCTCACGATCACCGCTTGCGCGCGGTCGACCACATTGAGCTTGTGGTACACATTGTGCAGATGGTTGCGCACGGTGCTCTGCGAGAGCTCGAGGGCACGTGCCACCTGCTTGTAGGTCTTGCCACCGGCAAGGAGCCCCAGCACCTCGAGCTCACGGCCGGTCATCGGGTTGGGGATGTCTCCCTTGGGCGGCTCGAGCTCGCCGAGATGGACCTTCACGCGCGCCAGCAGCTCCTTGATGTGAAACGGCTTGGTAATGTAGTCGGCCGCCCCCTTCTCGAAACCCAGAAGCTTGTCGCTGATCTCACGGCGCGCCGTGAGGAAGATGATCGGCGAGCGCAGCCCTATGGGTCTGTCGCGCAGCCGCTCGTACACGGTGAAGCCGTCGGTGTCGGGCATCATGATGTCGAGGAGCACCAGGTCCGGAAGGAACAGCGACGCCGCACGCAGAGCCTCTTTGCCGTTGGCGGCCGTGTGCACATCGTATCCGGTAACCTGCAACGCCTCCGCGACGAGGCGCCTGATGTCGGGCTCGTCGTCTACGACCAGGATGCGCTTGCCCATCTGTCTGCTCTCCAGTCATGGCAAGAGCGGACGGCCGCCCCTGCCGAGCACGGTCCCGGCGTGCGAGCGTCTCCCGAGCGCCAGGCCTGCGTTGCGCGCCGACGGGATCCGGGCACCAAGCGAGCATCCCTCCGGAGCTAACGTATCCCCAATATCGGCAGGTGGGCGAGAAACATTACGCGCCCCGGGTGGGCTACCGCAGGAGATGGTCGCCGTAGTTGATGAGCAGATACACGAGGGCGACGGCAACCAGCGCCGCCACCACGATGTCTGGGTACTGGTGGCGGCGCCAGGCGTCAACCGACAGCGCGCCGAACCCGTAGGCCGCCACGGCCAGCCCGGCGATGCCCGAGATGAAGATGACCAAGCTCACGTCGCCAATGCTACATGCCGCGGCATGGTCAGGGTTCCAGACGGGTGGCGAGGAACTCCAGGGGGTGGAGAGCGCCACAACCGGCAAGATCGCGGATCTGCGCACGGCACGAGGTGCCGGTCGCCAGCACGGCCGTCTGTGCCGGCGCCGCGCGCACCGCCGGCAGCAGCACGCGCTCGCCCATCGCCACGCTCAGGTCGTAGTGACTCGCCTCGAGGCCGAACACGCCCGACATGCCACAGCAGCCGGCCTCGAGGATCTCGAGATCGAGGCCGGGAACCCCCCGCAGAGCGGCCGCCGTGGTGCCCGCCAACCCGCCCGCCTTGTCGTGGCAGTGGTCGTGCAGAAGGGCGCGGCCGCCGGCACGGAAGTGCAGGCGGCCGGCCGCCGCCAGCTCGGCCACCAGGCCCAGCGCAGGTCGTGACGCAGCCGCCACGGAGGCCACCCGCTGGTCCGCGGGCAGCAGACGAAACCAGTCGTCTCGCGCCATCGAGAGGCAGCTCGGCTCGATGAACAGGATCTCGCAGCCGCCGGCCACATGGCGGTGCAGCTCCGTCACCGCGGCCGCCGCCATGGCGCGAGCCTTGTCGATCTGTCCGCAGGAGAGCGCCGTGCGACCGCAGCAGCCGGCATCTACCAGGGCCAGATCCACCTGCGCGGCGCGCAGAAGCGTGGCCAGCGCCTCGCCGATGCCCGGCTCCTGATACTGCACGAAACAGTCGACGAACAGGGCGGCAGCGGCCGGCGACGGCGCGGACCTCCCGTCCAGCCGCCGGGTGAGCGGGCGACGGGCGAAGGTGGGGAGCGGCCTCTGATGAGCGACCCCGAGGCGGTCGGTGAGAGCTCGCGCGGCCCTCGTGGTAGCCAGCGCGTTCACGAGCGGAGCGGCCCGCGACGCCAGGCCCGCCAGGCGGCGGAACTCGCCGATACCACGCGCCAGCGCCGGCACGCCAGCCCGGGCGCGAACCTCGGCGAGCCACTCCACCTTGAGCGCGGCCATGTCTACTCCGGCCGGGCACTCCGTCTTGCAGGCCTTGCAGGCCACGCACGTGCCGAGCACCTCCTGGAACTCATCTTCGGTGATGTCGGCCAGAGGTACGGCGCCGCAGAGCACCCCCTGCAAGGCGTTGGCCCGCGCCCGCGTGCTGTGCGGCTCGCGACGCTCCACCATGGCCGGCGGGCACATGGTGCCGCTGAGCTTCTTGCACAAGCCGGCACCGAAGCACTTCTCTACGGCCAGATCGAAGCCGCCCTCGGGGACATAGGCGAGGCGCGGCGCCCAGGCGCCGTTACCACGGTAGTCGGCGCCGAAACGCAGCGACTCGGCGACGCCCCCGCCGCCCACGATGGTCCCCGGCCCTAGGAGTCGCCGTGGGTCGAAGGCATCTTTGGTCGCCACCATGGCCGCGTACAGATCGGCGCCCAGCAGCTCCGGCAGAAACCAGCTTCGCGAGCGGCCGCAGCCGTGCTCGCCGGAGATAGCGCCGTGGTACTGGGCGACCAGGTGCCCCACGCGCTCCGCGAGCACCTCCATGCGGCGCACGCCGGCGGCCGTCTTCAGGTCGAGCAGCGGCCGCACGTGCATGCAGCCGGCCGAGGCATGTCCGGTAAACGAGGCCCGCGCGCCCTCGGCCGCCACGAGCTGCTCGAGCTCGCCGACAAACCCGGCGAGCCGCTCGGGGGCCACCGCCACGTCTTCTACGAAGGACGCCGGGCGCTCCGCACCCGGCGCACCCATGAGCAGAGGCAGCACCGCGCGGCGCAGGGCCGTGGCCTCGGCAAGAGCGGCCGGATCCTGCAGCCAGACTGTCTGAACCGCGCCCAGCTCGCCGGGGGCGCCGGTGGCGGCGGCAGCCTGCCCGATGAGCGCCCGTAGCCTGCCCAGCCCATCCTGCGCTTCGTCCTCACTGCCCTGGTACTCGACGGTGAGCATGGCGCGCTCGCCGCCGGCCAGCAGCGGGGCCATACGCGCGTAGACGGCGAGGTTGGGGGCGGCCCGCAGCGGGTCGAGATCGAGCACCTCCACCGCCGACGGGCCGGTGCTCAGGATGGCGAGGTTCGCCTCGAGCGCGGCGCGCAGCGTGGCGAACGTGAAGGCACACCCTACGCGTCGCGCCGGCCGCGCGTCGAGGGCGACCTCGATCTCGGTGAAGAGTGCCAGGGTACCCTCCGAACCGGCCAGTACCCTGGCAAGGTTCGGCTCCGGACCCAGCAGCTCGCGCAGGTTGTACCCAGACGTGCAACGCCTGGTGTGCGGGTACCCTGTGGCGATGGGCCGGCGGTACCGCTCGCGGATCTCGGTGAGCGACGCCGCGCGCTCCCTCGCGCCCGGTCCGCGCAGCCCGCTCTCGAGGTCGCTCCCGCGGCACTGCCCCAGCCTCAGCAGCTCGCCGCCGGCCAGCGCCGTCGTGACCCTCAGCACCTTGTCCTTGGTCTCACCGTACACGATGGATCGCGATCCCGATGAGTTGTTGCCTACCATCCCGCCGATGGTGGCCTGATCGACGGTAGACGTGTCGGGGCCGAACTCCAGGCCGTACTGCGCCGCGACGCCGTTGAGCGACGCCTGAATGACCCCCGGCTGCACGCGCGCCGTGCGTGTTTCGGGGTCTACGGCAAGCACGCGATCGAGCTGGAAGCAGTCGACCACGATGCCGGGGCCCACGGCCTGCCCCGAGACGCTGGTGGCCGCCCCGCGTGCCACCAGCGGCACACCGTGCTCGGCCGCCACCGCGGCCGCCACGAAGAGGTCTTCTACCGCCCCGGCGACGAGCACCGCGTCGGGCACCACCCTGTACACGGAGGCGTCGGTTGAGTACAGCCAGCGCGAGAGCGACGAGGTAGACACCGAACCGGCGACGCCGCGCCGCAGCGCTTCGGCGGCGGCGCGGCCCTGTGGGGTGACCTCGGGGATGCGATGACGCGCACTCATGGCCTCAAGAATACCGCCTCACAGCCCGCCCGGGTCGAACAGAGGCAGCCAGCCGCCCAACCGAGCGAGCACACCGAGCATCATGAGCGCGCCGAACACGACGAGCAGAGCCCCGGCCGCAACCTGGATGGCGCGGTAGTGCCCCTTGACCGCCCGCAGCCGCACCGCCACCCGGTCAAAGGCCAGTGCGGCGGCCACGAACGGGACGCCCAAGCCGGCAGAGTAGACGAGCAGCAGGAGTGATCCCGAGGCAGCACTCTGGCTCGAGGCGGCCATAGAGAGGATAGCGCCGAGAACGTAGCCCACGCAGGGTGTCCAGCCGACCGCCAGAGCCGCGCCGGTGAAATAGGCTCCGCCCGCACCGGCGTGCTTGGGCGTCACGCGCATGACCGGCTTGGGCAAGGGTATGGCACCCGCCACCACCAAGCCGCTGAACACGATGAAGGCACCGGCGACGATGGTCAGCTCTCGGCGGTGGCGAATCAGCAACCGGCCCACACCGCCGGCGCCGGCCCCCATGAGCATGAACACGGTCGTGAAGCCCGCCACGAACAGCAGCGAGGTCCAGAGCAGGCGACCCCGCGAGCCACCGAGCCGCCGTACCCCTACCCCCGAGATGAACGAGAGGTAGACCGGCAGCAGCGGCAGCACGCAGGGTGAGACGAACGACAGCAGGCCGGCCACGAAGGCAAGGCCGACGGCCGACACGCTGAGAGAGCTGATCTGAGCGGCGACCACGCGGCGATCGTCCCCGGATCACCGGGTCTTGGCCAGACCGGCCTGAAAACGCTCGAGGCTGGCCGCGCCGACGATGCGGTCTACCTCCCGACCGCGGGCGTTGTAGAAGATGGTCGTCGGCACGCCCTGGATGCCCCAGCTTGCGCTGAGCCGGCCGTCGTCGAGCACCACGGGATAGCCGAGCCCATACTTGCCCATGAAGCTCCTCACGCCGCCCGCGGTGTCGCTGGTCGCCACTCCCACGAAGGCAACCTGAGGGTTGGCCTTCCAGAACGTCGCCAGATCGGGGGCCTCTGCGTTGCAGTATTCGCACCATGAGCCGAACACGTTCACCACGAGCGGCTTACCGGCGTAGGTGGCCACGCTGAACTGGCCAAGGGGGATGAACCGCACGGCGGCCGGCGCGGCGGAGCCGACGGCCGGGGTGGCGGAGGTGGAGCTACCGCAGGCGCCGGCGCCGAGCACCACTAGCGCGAGCACGAAGACCATGAGCGACTGCCGGAACTCTCGAGTGCGCATGCGCTCCCCTCTTCTCGGGCAACGAGCGTGAGACGCTTCAGCGCCTCAGCGATAGCATACACAGGGCCGGCGTTGGCCGCCCGCTGCGCCCGTGCTATGATACCCCACGGGGTATATGTTTCGCGACACGAGGAGGGCGATGGCTTCCTACGACCTGATCTGCGAAGACTGCGGCACTGCCTTTGAGGTGTTCCGCCAGGGCTTCCTCAGAGACGACGACAAGGTGTGCCCGCACTGCGGGTCGGCCGAGGTTCGGCAGAAGTTCTCGAGCTTCCTGCACAGCCTCGGTTCGCCCTCCCGCGGTGGCTGCGCGGCGCCCAGCGGCAGCTCGTTCGGCTGAGGCTGATCTCACGCGGCGCGGTCGCGCCGCAGGCCCATCGTTCTCGCTGCCGTCCACTCTGATAGCATCTCCGTCATGAACGTCGTGGTCACGGGCGGAGCCGGCTACATCGGCAGCATCATCGCCGCGCGCCTCCTCGGGCGCGGTCATGCCGTGACGGTGTACGACGATCTGTCGCGTGGCCACCGCGTGGCCGTGCCCGGCGGCGCGGCGCTCGTGCAGGGCGACATTCGCGACGCGACTCGCCTGGCGGCGGCGCTGCGCGACGCCGGCGGCACGGCGATCATCCACATGGCTGCCCTGGCCGAAGTGGGCGAATCGGTGACCGCGTCCGAGCGCTACCACGACGTGAACGTGCTCGGCACGGCGGCCGTGATTGCGGCGGCCGAGGCCGCCGGGGTCGGCCGCCTCGTCTTCTCGTCTACGGCCGCCGTGTACGGGGAGCCCTCGCGCCTGCCCATCGACGAGCACGACGCTCTGGCGCCCACCAATCCGTACGGCGAGACCAAGCTCGCCGGTGAGCGCCTGCTCGAGCAAGCCCGCGAGGCCGGCGCTCTGGCCTTCACGGCGCTACGCTACTTCAATGCCTGCGGCGCCGACGGCGAGCGCGGCGAAGACCACTCCCCCGAGACGCACCTCATTCCGCTGGCCTTGCGCGCCGCCCGCGACGGCGTGCCGCTCAAGGTATTCGGCGGCGACTACCCAACCCCCGATGGCACCTGCCTGCGCGACTACGTGCACGTGGCCGATCTGGCCGACGCCCACATTGCCGCCCTCGAAGCCCTGCCGCACGTGCAGGGGGCGTTCAACCTGGGCACGGGGAAGGGCGACTCGGTGCGCCGCGTGCTGGCGGCGGTGGCCGGCGCCACCGGGCGCGAAGTGCCGTGCGAGGTGGTGAGCCGGCGGGCCGGCGATCCGCCGGTGCTCGTCGCCAGCCCCCGCTTGGCCGGGTCACGCCTCGGCTGGCGCCCCCGGCGCACGCTCGAAGACGCGGTGCGCGACGCCTGGACGTGGATGGAGGCGCATCCGCGGGGCTACGCAGACGCGGGTTGACGATCGCGAGGGCCGCCAGCCGCGGCGGCGGGCTCAGTGAGTCGCGGTCGAAGGCGCCAGCGACTCTAGCGTTACCGAACCGAGGACTTCCATGAGCCTGGCCTGGGCGAGCACCCAGACCTTGTGCACCTGGCAGTCGCCGTTACGTTCGCAATCCTCGGGCCACGGCACGCACTGGTTGAGCCGGATTGGTCCGTCCACAGCCTCTACCACATCGCGCATCGTGATCTCGCAAGCCGGCCGTGCCAGGGCGAAGCCACCGTGCGCGCCACGCTGCGACGCGGCGAGGCCGGCACGCACGAGGCTCTGCAGGATCTTGGCCAGGAAGCTCTCGGGGATCTCCTGCGTCTGGCCGATGTCGTGCAGCGACACAACGTGCCCGTCGGGAAACCGCGCCATATACGTCATCGCGCGAACTGCGTACTCACCGCCACGCGTGAGCTGGAGCCCCATCGCACCTCCCTTTCGGCCAGGGATAGGACTGAAACGGTCCTGTTCACTCTAACTTCGCGCTCCAGCGGCGTCAAACGCAGAACCGCGACAAGGCCACCGCGAGCACGCGCCGGCGTGGTCGCCGCCGTCGTATTAAGTGGCGGTTAAGCTTGGTTAGGTGCCGTCGAGAGACTCCCGTGGCGCGCCCGTGAAGACCTCGGTTTGCGGGCAAAACGCGGTCGTAACCGGGGTAGTCCGGTGCTATTCTGCCAATCATCCGGGCGTCACCCACGAAGGGGAAGAGCTTGAAGAAGCGCTACGTCGTAGTGGTCGGCCTCGGCGTCGCGACGCTGGTCGCCGTCACGATCGTCGCAGTGGGAACGGGAACGGGCCCCAACCCGACCACGGTGGGCATTACGCCGCCCCCATCGCAGAGTCCATCGTCGCCCGCTGGGCTGACGGCGAGCCCGAGCGCGTCCCCTACACCCCCGGCGGCCCAGGCGCTCCTGCACACGATCGCGCAGCTACAGCGCAAGCGCGCCGCCGACCCCGACGATGTGACGGTGCTTCTCGCGCTCGGAGACGCCGATTTTGCCGGGCAGCGCTACCGTGCGGCCGCGCAGGCGTATCAGCAGGCCCTCGTCATCAAGCCGGCGAATGCCACGGCCTCCGTGCGCCTGGCCATGGTGTGGCACGCGGAAGGTCAGTCAGAGCAGGCCATGAAGGCGATCAAGGCCGTGCTCGCCCGGACCCCTGCCGACCAGGAAGCCCACTACTCTCTGGCCATCGTCTACTTCTCCCTGAATCGCGCCGCCGACGCCCGCAGTGAGTGGGCCACGGCCTACAGCATCGACCCCACATCCGTCATCGGACGCGCCTCAGAGAGCTTCGTCAAACTGCTGGACGGCACCCAAACGGCAGAGCCCCGCGCCGACGGGGATTAGCCACCGCGGGCGGGCGAACGTGTGGTGAGCCGCAGGCGCACCGCACACCAGCCACCGCGGGCGGGCTACCGTTCACACCACCGTCGCGCCCAGCACATCGCGGATGTGCGCGAGGGCAAAGCGGTTGATCTCGTCGGCGTCGTGCTCGGGGCCGTCGTACGTTTCCACCAGGTCGCGGTGCAACATGACCTGGTAGCCGCGCAGGCGGAGATCGTACACGGTGTGCAGCACGCAGATGTCGGTGCACACCCCGGCCACCTCCACCAGCTCCGGCGCAAGGCGTGCCAGCACCTCGGCCAGGTCGGTTCCCAGGAAGCTCGAGTACGTGTGCTTGCGCACGACCGTACCGCGCGCGGCGAGCGGAGCCAGCTCGGGGACGATCTCGTCTTCGCCAGACCCCTCCACGCAGTGTGCCGGGAACATAGCGAACTCGGGATCGTCTGCCGTATGGGTGTCGACGAGGAAGACCACGTCCGCGCCGGACTCCTGCTCGCGCAGCAGGTAGTCACGCAAGCGCGACGTGATGGTGTCCAGCCGCGCGCTCGCCAGGTTACCCTCGCGACAGAATCCGTTGAGCATGTCGATCACCAGGATCGTCTTGCGCGGGGTGTTATTGCTCATGCCCGGGTGATACCCGGGAGCACGCCTCAGCCCACACGCTCGAGACGCGGGCTGGGGCGGTAGCTGCGGCCCGTCTTGGCGCACGGCGCGCCGTCGACGCGCACCACGTCGGCCGTAAAGTCCGCCACACCGCGCAGCAGGCTGCTGCCCACACCATAGGCGTCGGCCGGCACCCCCGCCGCTTCAAAAGCGGCGATGCGCTCGGCAGTGAATCCGCCGCTGACGACGATCTTGACACGCTGGAACCCCTCGCTGTCGAGAGCACGGCGCACCTCGTGCACCAGCTCGGGCGCCACTCCGTTGGGCCGGAACTGGCCCATCATGGCCCAGAGCGAGCGATCTACGAGCGTCTCCGCGGTGTCGAGGCGCACGCCCCAGAGGCGCTCGCCGAGAGCCCGGGCACAGGCCAGGCTGGTGGCCGCGCAGTCGTTGTCGAAATCGACCAGCGCCGTGACGTTGATCTCCGGGTAGTACACGTCGGCGAAACGCCGCGTGGCCTCTACGGTGTCGCCACCGCAGGCCGCGATGAGGCCGTGTGGTACGGTGCCGATACCCTTGCCTCCCCACCAGGAGGCCTGCGCGTCAGTGCTCACGCCGATGGCACCGGCCACCTGAGCGGCGTAGCCGTCGCCGGTCTGCACCCGGTAGTGGTCGAAGCGCGCCGGAAAGAAGAGGATCGGCTTCTCGCCGGCGGCCTCCACCACACGCCGCACGTTGGTGCTGATGAGCGTGCGCCGCGTGAGCGCCCCCAGATAGACCGTCTCGAGGTGAGCGAACAGGCTGTAGTCGCCCTCGATGAGCATGACCGTCTCCCAGGCGCTCACCTCGTCGCCGTCGTAGAGCGCCAGCACCTCGAGCTTGTCCCACCCCTCTTCCCAGCGCCGCGCGGCACCCTCGCCGACGTATCTCCCGGCGCAGACCTTGAGCATGGCGAGCGCCTCGTCCATGCCGCCCAGAATGGCCCGCTCCTGCTTCTGAAAGATCTGCATAGTCACGCGAGGGTTCAGGTTTTGAGCCTCGAGCACGCCCTTGGAGAAGTTGAAGTAGGCGTCCGAGTAGTAGCCCTCCCGCATGCGCTCGACGGGCAGGGCGAAGACCTCGGGCGGCAGACGCGTGCGCGACATGGCGCGATTGTATACCTCTGCCTGCCGCCGCGAGCTCAGAGCCCGACGCGGCTTTCGGCCACCGAAAGAGCCTTGGCGAGCGTCACCCTGAAGCGCACGGTGTAGGCGCCCGCCGCCCCCGCCTTGAGGACGATGAAGCGGTCCGGCCCGAGACTGAGGCTGCCGGGGCCGCCCGAGAGCACCCAGTACGGCGACCAGGAGACCTTGACCAGGTAGTCGCCCGGACGATCGACGGCCACCGTGATGCTCTGATGCCCCATGCTGAGCACACGAGCCGTGCCCTTGTGCGAGCCCACGACCAGCGGCGCCGGCTTGCGCAGCCGGTAGATCACCCACTGGCCGGCGCGCTGTACCTGCGCGAAGGCCGGGGAGGTCTTCAGTATGGTCGCCTCACGATCGCTCCACTCGTCCAGCGGGGCGTTGGGCAGAAAGACGTACTCCACGCCCATGCGCTTCAGCCAGGCCACATACATCGCCGCGTTGTAGTTCTGGTAGAAGAGACCGTTGTGAATGGCGTCGGCCTGACGGTACCAGCCCCGCGTGATGGCAAACCCGGCCTCGGGGAAGTAGGCGGCCTCCCAGTGCCGGCGCAGCGCCACCACGTGGATGCGGTAGTTGGGGTCGTAGTGTTGAGCAGCCACCTTCAGGGCCGGGGCGAAGAACGACGCGTGGGTCTGCGGCCACTCGTTGGTTCTCGTGAAGTGACTGTACGACGTGCTGAACTGGAGGATGGCGAACAGCACCACGACCACCATCGCCAGGTCGCCCGTAGGGTATGGCCGCCGCAAGGTGGAGTGCCGCAGCAGGTAGAGAAGCGGCAGGCCGAACACCATGAAGAACCGCCCCACGTTGTTGCCGAGGGGGCTTCCCGGTGTAACGAACGACGCCACGCACACGACCGCGTACACGGCGAAAAGGATCAGGAAGGGCCGCCGCGGATGGTCGGCGTTCACGCCGGCCACCCCTATCCCGGCCAGGCCGAAGCCGAGGAAGAGCAGGAGCTGCGTGGTCTGGTTGAGGTAGGCACCGGGCTCGGAGAACACCGCCCCCAGGAACAGGCGAGCGACGATGAACGGCGCGCACGCCAGGAAGAACACGAGGTAGCGCCGGCGCAGCTCGCGCCGCGCCGCGAAATCGCCCAGCATGAAGATGCCGGCGATCACGAAGGCCAGGGGATTGGCGAAGATCCCGACGGCTACGGGCAGCGCCGCCAGCACCGGGCGCCCGCGGGCCACCAGCACCAGGCCGCCCATGGTCAGCGCCAGGCCGAGGACGAACGGGTCCTGCCCGTTGGAGAGGTAGAAGGCCATCACCCCCACTAACAGCCAGGACGGCCAGACGTCGTCGATCTTCCACATGTCGCGCTGGTAGAGGTAGTACAGGGGCGGCAGCGCCCCGGCGGCGAGCACGGCGATCACCTTGGCCGGCACGAACAGGGCGAGCACGTAGAACACGAACCCGTAGTTGACGGCGCCGTAGCCGCCGCCGTACCAGTAGTTGTCCCAGAAGATCGACTGGCCGTGACGGAGCAGGTAGACCTTGTAGACGTGGGCGGCATCGTCCCACCCGGGAACGCCGCCGTGCCACATGAGCAGCGCCACCACCGCCGCGGAAACCGTGGCCACCAGCCAGAGGAAGATCACGCCGCGAGGCGACTTGAAGCGCGCCTCGATGCCGGCCCGCGTCACTCGTGCAGCTCCGCGGCCGCCACGCTCTCCAGGTCGAAGCGCAGCAGGTACAGACCCGGCGCCGGCGCGTCGAACACCGTGAAGCCGTACTTGTCGCTGCTCAGGGTGGAGTCGGAAAGTGTCTCAGACGTAGGAATCCCTTGTCCGTCGGGGCCGTAACGACCCCGACGCCCGAGGTCGTCCGGCTGTCGCACCACGATCCAGTACGGCGAGAAGGTGAGCTTAATCAGGTACCGGCCGGGTCGACTCACGCTGAAGAACATGGTGGTGTGACCCATGCTGGAGACCGAGGCCGAGCCCCGTGCCAGAGGCACCACCAGAGGCTCACTGTGCGCCAGGCGATAGACGGTCCACTGCGCGTCGCGAAAGACGACGGTGAAAGCGCTCGAGGTGCGCAGGATGGCGGCTTCGCGCACCGAGGTCGAAACCAGGGGGGCGTGCGGCACGAACACGTATCGCACGCCCATGCGTCGCAGCCAGGTGCAGTAGGCGCCGGCGTTAAGGCTGCTGCTGTAGAGCTCGGCGTTGTGTAAGGCGTCAGCCTGCCGGTACCAGCCGCGGGTGATGGGGAAACCCGCGGCCGGGAAGTAGTACGACTCCCAATGCATCTGTGGCGTGACGATGTGAAAGCGGTAGTCGGGTTGGTACACCCGCGCCGCGTACTTCAGCGCCGGGGCGAAGAAAGCCGCCTTGGTAGCGGTGAAGCTCTCGGCGTGGGCGAGCAGCCACACGGGAAACGCGAGCTGAAACACGAACACGGCGACGACGATAAGCACGGGCGCAAGACGCGCCAGCCGGCTGGGGCGAGCCACGACGAGCAGTAGCGGCGCGCCAAACACGTAGAAGAAGCGCGCGGCGTTGCTGCCGATAGGCGTGTCGGGCACCAGGTATGCCGGTACCACCACCACAAGCAGCCCCACGAAGACCCACTGCAGCGCGCGCCGCTCGGGCACCGGGCAGCGACGAGCGAGCAGGATGCCGAGACCGGCGACGGCCGCCAGGCCCAGCAGCTCCGAGGTGTAGTGGTACTCCCAGGACGGGGCCGCAAAGATCGCTGCCAGAGCGACCCGAGCGGCCAGGAAGGGAAGCATGGCGAGACCGAACACCACCGTGGGCCGGCGCGCCTCGCGGCGCGCGACAAGGGCCCCGAGCAGGAACACGATGCCCGTGACCAGCCCCAGCGGATTGGTGAACAGACCGAGAGCACAGGGCAACGCCGCCAGCAGCGGCCGCCGGCGCGCGAGCAGCACCAGCCCGCCCATGGTGAGGCACATGGCGAGCAGGAAGGGCGACTGGCCCCAGGCGAGGTAGACGACCATGACCGCGGCCAGGGCCCAGGCGGCCCCGGAGTCGCGCACACCCCACGCGTCTTTGAGGTAGAGGTAGAAGAAGAGTGGCAGCAGCCCTCCCGACAGCACCGTGATAACGGCTCCGGGAATGAACTGAGCCAGCCAGTAGTAGACGAGGCCGTACGTTATGGCACCGTAGCTACCTCCGTACCAGTAGTTGTCCCAGAGCACCGACTGGCCGTGCTTCAGCAGAGCGATCTTGTAAAGGTGGGCCGGGTCGTCGCCGCCGGAAACACCGGCCAGATGCATGGTGAGGAGGGCCGCGGCCAGCGCCGCCACGGGCACCACGGCAAGCCAGACCAAGGAGCCCCTGCGGGGGACGCGCAGTGACCGCGCGCGGGCCACCAGAACGGCGGGCGTGCTCAAGGGCGCGGTCCGCCCATCCGCATGGCCGCGACGAAGGTCTCGGCCAGCTTCCGGCAACGCGGCAGCGAGGGGAAGAGCGTGGTCGCGAGGCCGGTCCGGCCGAGAGCGAAGCCCTCGGCCGGACCGGCCTCGCCGGGCGCCCCGATCTGGTAGGCAAACGATTCCTGCTCGAGCAGCAGAAACTCAAGATCGAACATCTCGTAGAGGAGATTGTCTCCTTCGTCGAACGGGTTGTCGCGGGCCGCTCTCGCGTCTACGTAATGGGGGCGCTCATACCACTCCAGCACTTCCGCCTCGGCGGGCACGATGCCGGTGAGGGCGTGACTGCGCCCCCGGCTGTCGGCCAGCCGCCGCAGCAGGAGCAGCGCGCCCCCACCGAACGCCAGCGTGGGCAGCCCGTCGGCGATGGCCTGCGAGAGAGCCGCCTGTAGCTCGGTATTCTCCACGAATGAGGGCAGTTGCTCGTCGTCGAGCTGCCCGGCGAGCAGAAGGCCGCTCACGTCGGGAGGGAGCTCCCGGTCACGGGAGATGTTGAGGGGCGCGAGCTCCAAGCCCATGGCCTGGAGCACGTCGATGTTCTCCAGGCCGAACGGCTCCAGCGGTGGTCCCCAGGCGACGGCCAGCACCAGCCCCGTGGCGGCCGGCAGCGGCGCCAGGATCCGGCTTTCGCGGCTCGGCAGAAAGCCTCTTCTGGTGGCCGCCGCGGCCAGCTCTTCGTGGCGCAGATACGTGCCCGCTTCGGCGCACAGGCGTGTTTCGCTGCCCTTGGCGGGGCGCGGACCAAGCTGGCGCACCGCGCTCGAGGCCGCCATGTACTGGCGGGCGAACTGCTCGCTAAGCTGCGGCGGAATCCAGCCGAGCACGGGGACGGAGGCGGCGCGCAACACCGCGGCCAGCTCGGCGCCGGCAGCGCGTTCGTCGCCGCCGACGACGATAACGCCGGCGAGGTCGACCCGCGGAGCGAGGGCGCGCACGCCGTAGACGGCCGCCCCCGCCGTAGCGCCCCGCTCCCGTGCGTCTAGCACGAGCACGAGGGGCGCGTCCAGGGCGGTGCACACGTCGACGGCGCGTGAGCCCTTGACGCCCTGCCAGCGGTCGAGCACCGGCTCCACGGCCACCGCCAGCAGCAGCTCGCAGCCTCTGCTCCAATGGTCGTTGAGCTCGAACGCCACGTCGGCACCGTGCAAGGCCAGGTCGAGCACGCGCGGCGCTTTGGCGCCGCTTGCATACAGCAGGCGCCAGAGCGGCAGGTCGAGACCGACGCTCACCGGGCGCACGGCGCGTTGCGTCTCGGAGGAGGCGAGCAACGCTCCGGCGGCGAGGGCTACGGCAGGCCCTGACTCGAGCCCGCCCACGACGAGCCGGGGCACGGACATGAGGGGGTCCTCCTTTCGGCCGCTCGCCTCCCGCCACAGGTTGCAGTCAGCGTGCGCAACGGACTTCCGGTCCCGGCATAGAATACCTTACTGCACCGTCGATGATTGGCAGACCGGATGGACCTTCGCAGACAGCTGCGCGATGTATTGTGGGCCAGGGTGCTCTTTACACTGGCCCTTCTCATGGGCGTGCTCTGGGTTCAGGTGGAGGACCACGGTTGGGTGCCCTCTCAGCTCGCCATCATGATGGGCGTCCTGCTCATCGCCAACGTCCCGTTCTTCATTCGTCATCGCAGCGCCGAGACACGCGGGGTCGCCGGCGCCATCGTCACCGTCGATCTTGCGCTGGTCACCGCGGCCACCATCTTCAGCGGCGGCGCGCTCAGCGCCACGGCTATCTTCTACGTGTGGCCCATCGTGTTCGCCAGCGTCTTCCTACCCGCTTGGGTACCCTACGCCGCCGCGGCCGCGGCCGGGGCCGCTTACGCCGGCGTGTGGGAGCTGCAGCATGCGGGCTTGCTGTCCGCCACCACGCTGGGCGCCCAGGTGGCCGCGCCGTCCGCCTGGATGCTCATCGCGGTATGCCTGCACGTGGCGGCCTTTCTTCTCATCGCCCTGCTGGCCGGGCGCCTGGCCACGGCGCTAGTGCGCAGCACGGTGCAGCTCGGCACCGCCAAGGCCGACACGGAGGCTCAGCTCCTGCGCATGCGCGCCGCCAACGAGCAGCTGCGTGTGATGAGCGAGAGCAGCCGCGTGTTCCTTCGCCATCAGGATGTGGATGGTCTTGTGTTGGAGGCGATCAGGCAGATGGCGGGCACGGCGGGCCTGGGCACCGGTTTTGCCCTCGTCCTCAACCACAACAGCGGCGAATACGAGGAGAAGGCCGCCCACGGCAAGATCGATAGCGCCCTGGTGCGGCGCCTGAGGGAGCTCGGCATCATCGAGCTCGCCCGAGCGGGCTCCCACCAGTTCGAGGAGGCCACCGACCCCAAGGTCGGCCATATCCTCAAGATCGTGGAAAAGGAAGGCTTTCACGGATTCCTGGCCGCGCCGCTGGAGGCCAAGAACGAGCTGCTCGGCGTGGTGTGCCTCCTGTACCGGCGAGACGAGCCGGTGAGCGAGTCGTCTGTGGCCACCCTGCGCGCGCTGTGCGATCAGGTGGCCCTGGTGGTGCGCAATATCCAGTACAACGACGAGCTCGCCCGCAAGAACGACGAGCTCACCCACCTCGACCAGCTCAAGAGCGACTTCATGGCCACCATGAGCCACGAGCTGCGCACACCCCTCACGTCGATCATCGGCTATAGCGACATGCTGCTGAGTGGCATGACCGGCGAGCTCAACGACAAGCAGGCGGGGTTCGTCGACAGCATCCTGCACGGCGGAGAGTCGCTCCTCAATCTCATCAACGACGTTCTCGACCTCACCAAGATCGAGGCCGGCCGGCTCGAGCTCAACCGTGAGTCGGTCGACCTGCGCGCGGCGCTGCTCGGCGTGCTGCCCGTCATCAAGCCTCGGGCACAGGACAAGCGCATACGCATCTCCACCTTCCTGCCCACCGATCTGCCTCTGGTGGGCGCCGACCCGGGCAAGCTCAACCAAATCCTGCTCAACTTGCTTACCAACGGCATCAAGTACACGCACGAGAACGGGAGCGTGAGCGTGGAGGCGCGCACCGTTGGTGACATGGTCGAGATATGGGTGAACGATACGGGCATGGGCATCGCCAAGGAAGACCAGGTCAAGGTGTTTCAACGGTTCACGCAGATCGACTCGTCGGCGACGCGCTCGCAAGGTGGCACCGGGTTGGGTCTCGCCATCGTCAAAGAGCTGGTGGAACTCCACGGCGGCTCCATCCGCCTGCAGAGCAAGCTCGGCAAGGGCTCCAGCTTCATCTTCACCATGCCGATATCTAACAAGCCGGCCGACCCGCTGTCTGCGGGCAAAATAAGCTGAAGGAGGGCTCCCACAGTGGCCAAGGCCATTCTGGTCGCAGATGACGACCCCGACATCCTGAGCATCGTCTCCATGTCTCTGGAGACTCAGGGCTACTCAGTGTTCAGAGCCACGAACGGGCGTGAGGCCGTCGACTTGGCCAAGACGCATCACCCCGACCTCGTGCTCATGGACATGATGATGCCGATCGTCAGCGGCTACGAGGCCGTCGCGCAGATCAAAGCCGATCCCGCGACGCGTGACATCACCATCGTGGGCCTCTCCGCCAAAGCCATGGCCACCGATATGGAGCGCGCCACCGACGTGGGCATCGACGGCTACATCACGAAACCGTTCCGCATCGCCCAGGTGCTCACCGTCGTCGAGAGCTACCTTCAGGTCTGAACCACAGAGCAGGCGCCGCGATGAGGCCCGTTGCCTCTTCAGGCAACGGGCAGGAGCCGGCGCCCGGACGGCGTACTTCTTTGCAGGACCGTCATGCAGAACCGCTTCACACCTCACCTGCCACCCATGCTGTGCGTCGCGGACGTTGATACTCGCCTCACGTGCAGCACCTTCTGCGCCCTGTGCCCGCACTACGTGCGCGACCGCCGTGCCGGAGAGCGCCGCGCCAGCCCGCGACGCACGCACGACCGTCGCGTCCTGGGCCGCATCTAGCCCGGCGCGGCACGGCGGCGGACCTGCCGCCGGCGCCTATCATGCTCCCCGTGCTTCTGCCGATATCGGAGGTAGTCGACGCAGTCGAACTACCGAGCAGAGCACCGCACTGGCACCGCTCAGTAGTGGCGATGTCTACGAGAGGCGCTCCCGACGGACAAGCCAGCCGATCAGAAGCGAGGCGGCAGTCTCGGCTATAAGCGTGGAGTGAGCCTGGAGCTCAAGACCACGGCGCTGATCGCCGTCGTGCTCGCCGGCTTCTTCCTGATCGCCAACCGCTGGCTGGACCTGGGGTCGGCCTGGCAGCTCGCGGTCGCGCTGCTGACCGTCTTCGCCCTCGTCACGATCGCCGTGGACCTCTGGATCTACCGGCCGCTGCACAGCCTCATCCGCCGCTCGCGCAAGCGCCTCGGGGGCAACTACGAGCGTAGCGACCCCTACTATCGCGACGAGGTACACGAGCTCGGCTATCTCGTGGGCACCCTGATCGCCGTATTCACGGCGGCCGAAGACAAGGAGTGGGTCTCTCAGAGCATCAAAGACGACCTCATGCGCGTGCAGTCTCTCAACCGGCAGCTCATGGATGTCGGCGAGCTCGGCAAGGAGATGAACGCCGCCCTTCCGTACCGTGAGACGGTGGAGAGGGTGCTGTCACGCAGCAAGGCCTTCTTGCACGCCGACTTCGCGGCCCTGCTGCTCCTCGACGCCGAGGCCCGCGCCTTCTCCCTGGAGGGTGCCCAGGGGGTGCTTTCGCCCACCCTCTCCGCCGAGTGCTGCGCCTTCACGCCCGACTGCCCGGTGCGCCAGGCCATCAGCAGCGGCCGCCTGGTGCGCATGGCCGACCATGCCTGCGCCCTGTTCCCGCGCACCATGCGCGACCAGGTGGTCATCCCGGTGAAGGTCGAGAACGTGGGCGACATGGCCGTGCTCGCGACCTCCACGACCGGCGACTATGTGGCGCTGCTCACCGACGACATCCTGGGGGCGCTGCAGAACCACGTGCAGAGCGCCCTCAGCAACGCGCACAAGTACGACGCCATCCGCCGCCAGGTGGTCACCGACCATCTCACCCGGCTCTACAACCGGCGCTACTTCATGAACCGCGCCGCCGAGGAGATCGAGCGGAGCTTGCGCCACCAGGCGCCTCTCAGCGTGCTCATGATCGACATCGACCACTTCAAGGATTTCAACGATACCTATGGCCATGCGACCGGCGATCGTGTGCTGCAGACCGCGGCCCGAGCCATGCAGGACGCCCTGCGCACCTCAGACATCTGCGCCCGCCACGGCGGAGAGGAGTTCGCGGTGCTCCTGCCCAGCACGCCCGGCGAGAACGCCCTCCACGTGGCCGAGCGTGTGCGCCACACCCTCGGCGGTACGCGCTACACAGGGCTGGGATTGCCGCCCGAGGTGAACATCACGATCAGCGTCGGCGTGGCCACCTGCCCGCGCGACGCCACCGAGCTCGACGCCCTCATGGAGCTCGCCGACCAGGCACTCTACCGCGCCAAGGCCGCCGGTCGCGACCAGGTGGTGCTACACGGCGCCGACCAGCGCCAGCATGTCAGAACCTGACTACTCCGCCGGACGCTGCAAGTACGCGATGAGCGGTTCACGACGCCCGCCCATGATCTTCTCCACCACGGCGTCGAGAATGCCGCGTGCCACTTCTTCGTCGCTCACGACGGGCCGGTAGAGGTAGGCCGACTCCGACTTGTCTTGCTCGAGCAGCCCCTTGGCGGAGAGGTTGCGTAGCACGCTCATCACCGTGGTGTAGGCGATGCGCCGCTTCTCGCGCAGAGCCTCGTAGACGTCTCTCACAGTGACTTCGCCCTTGTCCCACACCACGCGCAGTACATCGGCCTCGAGCCAGCCGAGACCGGTAAGATCGCGGCTGCGGTCGCGGCGCCGCCAGGCGGAAGAAGTATCGTCAGACATCGCGGACCTCCGTCCGACTTCGAGAATGAATAGACACCTGAACCTTCTCGACGCTCCGCGGCGCAGTCGGGGCACCACGCCGCTGCTCGTCGCCGGACCGTCGACGCACATTGACTGACCGTTCAGGAGGAGAATGTACTCCGGGCGGCCTGGCGTTTGCAAGACGGCAAAACTCGGAGGCCCGGCATGGGTTCTCGCGCGCTTGCTCTCAGGCCCTGCCGAGCAGCACGCTGAGGCACATGATGGCGAGCACGACCGCGGTAACGCCCACATAGCGACGCTCGCGCCCGCCGGCGAACGCGATCAGCGAGCCGGCCACGCGCACAAACGGCGTACCGATGAGCACGATGAGGCCGAGCGACAGATAGGCGCCGGGGTCGAGCGCCACGAGCGCCCCGGGCAGATGGCCGACCGGTGTGAAGGCGCGCGGCAGGTGCACCCCGTGGACCACGCTGAGCAGCAGCCCCGCGGCCATGAGCACGACGCTGACCGCGAGGCCCCCGAGCAGTGCCCGGCGCACCGTGAGCTCCACGCGGTCCATGGCGTGCGTGGGAACGCGGCTCACGCCACCACCCCCTGCGCTTGAAGCACCATGAGCACCGCGAACAGCGCCAGCACGATCTGAAAGATCAGACCCAGCGCGCGGGAGCTCAGACGATCGGCGATCCGCGGGCCGACCCTGGCGCCCACCAGGATGCCGAGCGCCGCCGGCACGGCCCAGTATGGATCGAGGTAGCCGCGACCGTAGTAGATGGCTGCCCCGGTGGCCGCCGTTACCCCGATCATGAGATTGCTGGTGGCGATGGTCGCCTTGAGCGGCACGCCCATGAGCAGGTTCATGATGGGGACCTTGAAGGCTCCGCCGCCCACCCCGAGCAGGCCAGACACGTTGCCGGCCGCGAGGCTCAACACGAACCCGAGCCCCAGGCGACGCACGCGATAGTCCACCTCACGCTGCGTGCTGCTATCGTAGTAGGTGGCCGGTAGCGCGCCGCTCTGGCTGGGCGCCACGTCCTGGCCGCGACGATTCATCTGCCACACCACGTAGAAGAGCACGGCGGCGAAGCAGTATTCGAGCAGGCGACCGTCTACGAGAACCGCGGTGATACCGCCGGCCACCGCCCCGGCGGCCGTCGCCATCTCGAGGAACATCCCCAACCTCACGTGAGTCATGCCCCGGCCCACGAAGACGGTCTGGGCCATCGACGACGTCGCGATCACACAGACGATGCTGGTAGCGATCGCCGTCTTGATGGGGACGCCGAAGGCGAGGGTGAGCATGGGCACCATGATGATGCCCCCGCCAACCCCCAGCATGCTGCCGAACAGGCCGGCCAGCACGGCGACCGCGATGAGGGCCACCAAGGTCATGGCCGCTACTCTACACGCAGCCGCCCGGGGCAAGGCGGGCAGGCCACGCGGCACGGCCGGCGTGGCCCTTCGTCAGTCGTCGCCGGCCGGAGGCCGGCGCAGCCTCTTCACGTCGCCGCGCTCCTTCTTGGCATTGAGGCGCCGTTCCACCGCCGCGCGCGAGGGCCTGGTGGCTCTGCGCGGCGCAGGCGGCGGTTCGGCGGCCTTGCGCAGCTTGATGCGCAGGCGGCGCAGCGCATCCATCTTGTTCAGGTACTGGCTGCGCTGCGCCCGGCAGGTGACGGTGAGCCCGGTGGGAAGGTGACGCAGCCGCACCGCGCTATCGGTGACGTTCTGGTGCTGACCGCCGGGTCCGCCCGCGCGGAAAGTCTCCACCTCGCACTGCGCGAGCAGGGCCGCGTCGCTCTCGGGGATGTCGATGGTGGGGCACATGTCGTGGCGGCGGAGGAGGAGCACACTCCGCCGCCGCAAGCGTACCACCAGCTCGCGCCGTCGGTGAGCCGCCGCTCCTGCTCAGGCCTCGAGCTCCGACGGGTCGTCGTCGGAGGGAGGCGGTGACTCGAAGTGCGAGTGCCGGTGAGGCATGTGCAGGTGGGGCTTGCCGCCGATGACGTCCCAGACGAGATGCTTGCGCTGCCGCCAGCGATGGTTCAGGCCTTCGTCGCGACGCCGCGCGCGTTCGAGCTTGACCGGGTTGCGGGCGTACTGGCTACGAGCCCACGGGGAGTGAGGCTTGGCCAGGCGCACGGCCCCAATCACGGCCACGGGCGGCACGAAGATGCCCACAGTACCCATGAACAACTTGCCTTTGAGGTAGCAGACCACGACGAACGCCGCGCCGCCGAGGATGAAGACAAACCCCACCCAGCGCGAGATCTCGATGTAGTCGCCCACCTCGCTGATGCCGCGCGGGAGAAGCCCGGTGAGCAGCAGGGTCATGAACGTGATGCCGAGGATGACCGCGTCGATGGACGAGCGGCCCTCGCCCATCCAGTACACATCCTCCAGATGGAGGATGAGAGCGAACTCGTCGAGGGTGAGCGCCGCCCCCGAGCCGAACGCAAAGGCCAGGATCTCGACCCACGGGCTGTTCGGCTGCAGAGCGAACTGCAGAACGCCGGCGACCAGCATGCCTATGATGCCGAACACGAAGTGGTGGATGTGGAGCCCCCCGGGCGTGACGATGCTCCCGACGCCAAGGCCAGACTTGCCGCGAGCCCGCGTCACGCGCGTGTTGAGGCGCGCCACGGCGAAGGTGACGATGAAGCCCACGAGCAAGATGGCGAGCGGCCGCTTGGGGTCGTCGAAGATGTGGCCCGGGATTGTCGCAAGAAGCGCCTGCATGGCACCTTCATTATCGGCCCAGGCGGGGGTTCACTACCACCCCGCCGCTCTGCTCAGAGCGCAAGAGCCTCCTCCAGGTCGAGGCTTTCACCGGGGTCGAGCAGCACCGTGCGTATGGCCGGCCGCAGTGCCTCGGCCTCGCGCATGAACACCAGAGGCGCGCGGCGGTGCACGTCGGGCCGCATGCGCATGAGCACGGTGCCGGGAAGGTGGTACGTGCCCCAATGGATGGGAATCACAAGGCGCGGACGCAGCAGCTCCATGGCACGTACCGCATGCCTGGGGCTCATGTGCTTGAACTCGGGCAGCCAGGGCCCCAGACCGGCGATCGGTAGGAGGGCCACATCGAGGCCGTCCCATAGGTGGGCCATGCCGGGGAAGAGCCCGGTGTCGCCGGCGAAGTAGATGTCGCGGCCGGCCCCGCTGATCACGTAGCCGTTGCTCGCGGTGCGCCGCGCCAGCGGATGACGGGTGCCCCGGTGCTTGGCCGCGGTGGCCACCACGTCGAGCGCTCCCAGACGCAGGCTCTCGCCCGGCCCCATCTCGTGGACGTCACGAAACCCGTGCCAGGCCAGCGACCGGGCGCTACCCGGCGGGCCGATGATCGGCACCCCTTTGTCGAGCAGACGCAGGGAGGCGGGATCGTAGTGGTCGAGATGAAGATGGGAGATGAGCACCGCATCGAGGCCGGAGAGCGGGCCCAGATGCGGCTTGGGCGCGCGCCGCCAGAGGGGCCCGACCTGCTGGCGCAGCACGGGATCGGTGACGATCCGCCGACCGGCGAGCTCGATGAGCACGGTCGCGTGGCCGAAGAAGGTGACGGTGCCGTCCGCCTGAGCACGCTGAGCCACCCTGAAGGCCCCCTAGCCCGCAAACGGTCCGCGGGAGCGCCGCAGGGGCACGATGCGCGCGCTCAGACCGTTCTCTACGGTCTCGACCACGACCACGGTGGGGTCGTCGTCTTCTTCGTCGGGCGACGAAGCGGTACCCGGGTTTAGGTAGAGCGTTCCATCGGCCCACTCCGCCACCGTCGCATGCTCGTGCCCGAACACGATGAGATCGGGGGCTTTCCTCTTCGGCACGCCTTCGATCTTGCCCTGCGCCAGACGATTGAGCAGGCGCTTGCGCTTGTGGCCGACGACGAAGCTCACACCGGCCACCTCCCCGGCCACCTCTCGGGGAAGCTGCGCCAGCTCACCGCCGTCGAGGTTGCCGGCGACGGCGGTGACCGGCGCGATCTTGCCCAGTGTGACGAGCTCGTCTGGATCCATGATGTCGACCGCGTGAATGATGTGGTCGACCCCCGCGAACACGGCCGGCACCCGAACGTCAAGATAGCCGTGGATGTCTGAGATAACGCCGATACGAACGCCCCCTCCGGGGACCTTCTTCGCCATGTGTCCTCCCTAACTCAGCGCGCCGTACATGTGCCGGCACACATGACCATTTCCTCGTCCGGCCAGGTTCACACCAAGCCGGGCGGATCATCGTGTGGCCATCTCCGCCGGGTCACGCGGTTACTGCCGCGGGTCAGCGGGCAGGTTCAGCCCACCATACGTCAGTCGCATGAGGGAGTGCCCACATGGCCGCCTCGGACCCGCGGAGCCACGTGCCGCCCGAGCAGCGCACAGTCGAAGGCCGGGAATGCCGCAAGATGGTCCCCCGCGGCTCGCACGGGGGCTGGGCGCCGGCCGCCGACCGGCCCGACCCGATCGCCCTGCTCAGGGCCTACGACGCCGACCGCGAGCCCGGCCTCGTGGCAGTGCGCTGGGGGCGCATGGCGGCCACACCGTTCACCTTCTTACGTGGCGCGGCGGCCTTGATGGCCGCCGACCTGGCCCCTTTGCCACGCACTGGCCTCACGGTGCAGCTCTGCGGCGACGCGCACCTCGCCAACTTCGGCCTCTATGGTTCACCCGAGCGCGAGCTGCTGTTCGACGTGACCGACTTCGACGAGACGCTGCCGGGGCCCTTCGAATGGGACGTGAAGCGGCTCGCCGCCAGCTTCGTCGTGGCCAGCCGCAGCAACGGCTTCAGCGATCGCACGAGCCACGCGGCGGCTCTTGCCATGGTGCGCTCCTACCGCACGCACATGGCCGAGTACGCTGAGATGGGCGAGCAGGACGCGTGGCACTCAGACGTGAGGGCCGACGATCTGCTGACCATGGTCAAGCCCACCAAGGGCAGGCTGGCCAAGCTGGCCGCCAGAGGGATCGCCAAGGCCCGCAGCTCCGGCAGTCTGCGGGCCGCCGCCAAGATGACCGAGGTGGTCGATGGGCGGCGCCGCATCGTCGATCAACCTCCGCTGATCGTCCATCTCAAGGAGATCGGCGAGCCTGCCATCGCCGGCGGCCTCTTCACTCAGTACGCGCACACCCTGGAGGACGACCGTCGGGTGCTGGTGGAGCGCTACGACGTGATCGACGAGGCCCGCAAGGTGGTCGGCGTGGGCAGCGTGGGCACGCGCTGCTTCATGGTCCTCATGCGCGGGCGCGACGACGACGACCTCCTTCTCCTGCAGATGAAGGAGGCGCGGCAGTCGGTTCTGGAGCCCTATCTGGGCAGGAGCCGCTTCACTCACGCAGGCCACCGGGTGGTGGCCGGGCAGCGCATCACGCAGGCCGCCAGCGACATCTTCCTGGGGTGGATGACGGGGCCGGGCGGGCGGCACTTCTACTGGCGCCAGCTGCGCGACATGAAGGGTGCCCTGGAGGTCGAGTACATGCCGCCCGCCGGTCTCGAGGTGTACGCCGAGGTCTGCGGCTGGGCACTGGCTCGCGGGCACGCGCGCTCCGGCCAGCGTATCGCGATCGCCGCGTATCTGGGCTCCGGTGCGCGCTTCGACACGGCGGTAGCCGCCTTCGCGAAGGACTACGCCGATCAGACCGAGAACGACCACGCCAGGCTGATCAAAGCCATCGAGAAGGGGGAGATCGCGGCGGAGGCCGGAGTGTGATGGCACCGGTCCGGGAAGACTGAAAGCCGAGCCGGGCAACGGCGACAGGAGAGCGGTGGTGGCCATCAGCCGTGAGATCCGCGTAGCGGCACCCCTCGCAGACGTGAGCGCCCGCTGGAAGCACTTCATCGATTGGGTCCTGGTCGGCAGCAGCAGGATGGTCTGTGACGAGCTCGCGTGCCTCAACGCGGTCGACACCGGCAAGGTCACGTTCTCACCCGACGGCGGCGAGGCCACGCGCGTTGTGTTCACCCTCGAGGTCTCGGACGACGTGTCTGACGCCCAGCGCACCGAGGCCCAGCACCACATCGACCACGACCTGGTCGCCTTCAAGGAGTACATCGAGCGCCCTGAGACGTCCGGCGGCGCAACGCCTACCAAGCCGGACAGCGAGAACGGCGCCGCCTTCTGGCGCCATCAATTTCCCGGCTGACGCCCGCCGGACGGCTTCCCCAGTGGGATAGATGGACCGCCCTGGGTGGAATACACCGAACAGGCGCAGAGGAGGCTCGTGATGGACGCCCCGTATTATCGCTGTGAAGACTGCGGACACGAGTTCGCAAAGACCGAGTTCATGCCGGACATAGAGGATGACGCGATGGTCGAATGTCCCGAGTGTGGCGGCCTCGATATCGAGCTGGTGGACAAGTCCTCGGTCGGTGATTCTGAGTCCGAGGCGGCGGCCTGAGCCACCCCGCTAGCCCTCCGCCGACCAAGTGCGCCGCGTGCGCGCCCACTCGCCGTCGTCTCGCCATACGAACTCGTCTCGCTGCAGGTCCTGCAGGGCGAGCATGAGCTCCTCGCGAGTGTTCATGACGAACGGGCCGTAGCGGGCGATGGGCTCGCCCAGCGGGCGCCCGCTCATGAGCAGAAAGCGCACGGCGCGATCGTGAGTCTGCACACGCACCTCGTCGCCGTCGTCGAAGACGGCCAGACAGCGCGCCGCGAGAAGCTGGCCGTCGAGATCGCCCCGGTACCCCAGATCACAGCCCACCCCGAACTGACCTTCGCCCTCGAACACGTAGGCCATGCCGGCGTGACCACGCGGCACGGGCTGCGTGAAGCTCACCCCGGCGGGTAACGACACATCGAGGTACTCCGGGTCGGCGTAGATCTCCGTGACGGCGCCATCCGATCCATCCACGTGGCCCGCGATTACGCGGATCACGGTGCCGTCGTCGCGCCGCACCTCGGGAACCACGGCTGCGCTCACATCCTGGTACCGCGGCTTGGTCATCTTGAGCTCCGCCGGCAGGTTCACCCAGAGCTGAAAGCCACCCATACGCCCGTCACGCGGGCGCGGCATCTCCTCGTGCATGATGCCACCGCCGGCGGTCATCCACTGCACGTCCCCGGCCCCGATAACGCCGGCGTTACCGATGCTGTCGCGATGATCGACCTCGCCGGCAAGCATATACGTGACCGTCTCGATGCCGCGATGCGGGTGCCAGGGAAAGCCGGCCAGGTAGTCGGCCGGGTCGTCGCTCTGAAAGTGATCGAACAGGAGGAATGGATCCACGTAGTTGAGCGTCGCCGTGGCGATGCTGCGCCGCAAGCGCACCCCGGCCCCCTCGATCACCGGCGTGGGCTCGATCACGCGCGTGACCGCGCGCGCTTTGTCGGCCATTGGAGGGCTCCTTCCGTCGCTTGCCGTCGTCCCGGTAGTTCCCGCGCCGAGAACGGCGAAACGGTTGGCCGGCGGCGCTGATACCATCAGAGACGAAGCCACAGGCGCGCGACCCGCGAGGAAGGAGACCCACGAGCACACCCGGCATGGCGACGCGCATCGCCACCGAGCTACGCACGCTCCCGCGGCAGTTCTGGCTGCTGGCCGCGGGCACCTTCGTGTACCTCGTCGGCATCGAGATGGCCTATCCCTTCGAGACCATCTACCTCAACCAGCGCCTGCACGTGCCCATGACCGACGTCGGCCTCATCCTGGGGATCACCTTGCTGGCGGCGCTGCCCATGCAGGTGATCGGCGGCGCGGTGGCCGACCGCTACGGGCGCCGGCCGCTGCTCATAGTCGCGATCTGCGGCAGCATGGTGCTCTACGTGGGGCTGGGTCTCACGCGCCAGCTCTGGCTGATCGTTGCTTTGATCGCCATCGAGGCGGCGTTCGGGTGGGCGCAGTACATCACGGCCAGCAACGCCATAGTGGCCGATCTCACACCGTTCGAGCAGCGCGCCGATGCCTTCAGTATCACCCGCGTCGCGCTCAACGCCGGTACGGTGCTCGGACCCTTGCTCGCGGTTCCGCTCATCAGCCTCGACGTCAGCTTTCATCTCACGTTCGTGGTCGCGGGCGTGGTGTGCGGAGGCTTCTTGGTGATGGTGATCTTCCTCTTCAAAGAGACGCGGCCGGCAGTGGCCCGTACCAGGTCGACGGCGACGGCCGTTCTCGGCTACGGGCAGGTGCTGCGCGATCGGCGCATGCTCGCCTTCTGCCTCGTCGCGCTGCTGCCGCTCTACGGATTCGGCCAGGTCTGGGTGACCATGCCGATCATGCTCGAAGACCTGCATGGCGTCTCGCCACAAACCTGGGGGATCGTGGTCGCGGTCTACGCCGCCGCCACGGCTCTCCTGCAGTACCCGGTGATCAAGGTCCTCGGTCGCTACGATCACATGCTGCTCATGGCGCTCTCGAGCCTGAGCATAGGCATCGGCATGGGCGGCGCGGCGCTGGCGCCGTGGCCTCTCACGTTCGTCTTCGTCGTCATGCAGAGCTTTGGCATCGCGTTGCTGATCCCGATCGCGGCCACTGTGGTCTCGCGGCTCGCCCCGACGGCGCTGCGCGGCCGCTACATGGGTGCCTGGACACTGGTGTACATAGGCGGCTACGCGCTCGGGCCGCTGCTGGGCGGCTGGACGCTGGAAACCCTGGGCGGGCGCGGGGCGTTCCTGGTGATCGCCGTGGCCGGGCTGGCCGGCGGCGCGCTCTTCCCGCTCTTGCGGGAGCGCGCCGGCGTACGCCCCGGCCACCCGCCCGGCGAGCCCGGCGAGCAGACGTCCGCGCCCGACCGCCGGCTGCGCGGAGAGCGGCCCGAACAGGCCCTGTAGCCGGCCCGCGGCGCGGCTTTCAGGCTCTTCGCGTGTGCGCCAGCACGGTGACCGCCGTGGCGATGAACACGCATGAGGCCAGCACGGGCTGCCACACCGGCGCCCACCATTCACGAGGGATCAGGAAGAGCAGGTCATTGGTGCCCAGCGACGCCGGCCAGCGCAGCAGCACGTACAGCCACACATAGTAGAAGATGTCCCACACGCCGAACGCCAGCAGCCAGTAGGCGAAGCGCTGCCACCACGTGCGCCCCGCCACCCAGGCGATGCCCAGCAGCATCACCATGGTGGCGCCTTCGCGGGCTTGCTCGTACACCAGGTAGCTGTGCGGGAAGCGAAAGCCGGCCGGCGTGAACACCAAACCCGACTGCAGCGCGAAGAGCCGCCGCAAGTAGAAGACCACCATGGCTTCAACCAGGGCGAACGCGACCGCCCACACGGCGACCCCGGCAAGACGCGGCCATGGCGAGGCCCCGGGCGGCGCGGCCGCCGAGCGTCTCGCGGAGAGCTGTTCTCGTAAGATGTCCATCTCTGGGCCTTGACGCATGATACGCGCCCTCCGTCCGGCGGCCCACCCTCGCCGCTGCCCCTACCGGCGCACCTTACCGGCGTACCGCCGCCGCCCGGCGGCGCGCACGTCGGTCATCCCCGAGCGCCGCGCCGGCCGGCCCCGTAAGCGCCAGGCGAAGCCGGCCAGGCGCGCCTCGTCGATGGGATCGCCGTCGTTGTACACGAACAGGACGGGCAGGCCGGCCTCGCGGCGAAGCTGCGCTTCGGCGATCAGGGCCGGCCCGCAGCCCCGCGGAGCCACGCTCACGACGCCATCCACCGGCTGCGTGCGCCAGGTAAGGAGTGAACCGCCCACGGTGGGGATGGTTTCGCCGAACGGGTAACCGCAGGTGAGCCGGCGACTCTCGCGGTCTACGGCGCGCACGTCGTTCCAGAACACCCAGGGGTGTACCGCGCGCACGGTGCGTACCAGGCGGCGGATCACGTAGTGCATGGTCGCCAGTGTCGCCTCCTTCTCGGGACGCTTGCGCAGCGGCACGCCGTCCTGGATCTGGCGGAGTTGTAGCAGTTCGAAGAAGGCGCCGAACGGTTCGAAGATCACCCGCAAGCCGTGGTCGGAGAGCTTGCGCTGTAGATCGTCGTTGCCCCACTCGTCCACGCGCAGATAGATGTCGCCGCTCAGGTAGACGTCACGCAGGTCGGCTTCACGGGCGCCATCGAGGGGCTGCTCGCGAAAACCCTCGGCAGCCTCCGCGAGCAGCCCCTCGACGGCGGCGCAGAAGCCGAAGGCGCCGCGCGTGTTGCCGGCCAGGCCGGCATCGGGCCGTGGCGCCTCCAGCATCGCCTCGAGACGGTCGGAGAACCGCCGGAAGAGCGTATCGGCCGCGCCCCGTTCGCTCTCGGCCGCCAGGTTGTAGAAACGCATCATGTTGAGCAGGTCCACGGCCACCAGGGCCGTCCATACCACCGGCATCATGCGCAGGTTGCTGGTCACCAGGCTGAAGTCGGCGACCTCCACCCGCTCCCCTAGCCCCAGGCGATCCAAGGTGAGCTGCTGGGCCAGCGGGAAGAGGTTGGCGCGGCAGGCCTGAAACCCGCTGCCGGCGCTGAGGAACAGGGCCTTGCGGCCGTCCAGGCGCGGCGCCTCCTCCTCGAGGAAGCGCGCCAGCGTGCCCCAGATGAGCTGGTAGGGCAGGCACTCCTTGCCGGAGCAGGCCGACCCGGCGGCGCGCAGCGCCGCCGGGTCGGCCTCACCGACGAACGTGGCGTCAAAGCCGGCGCCGCGCATAGCCGCCGCGAGATGCTTGCCCAGGCCGCCGCCGATGTGCCCGAAGAAGTAGCGATCGTAGTCGCCTGGGTCGAGGCTGTGCCGCAGACGCCTGTCGTAGCGCGCCAGGCGTTCCGGCGTGAGAGCGTGGTGACCGCCGGCCTGCCATCCTCGCACGCTGTGCAGAAAGGCCTGCACGCGGGTTACGTAGCCGGCCTTGCCGCCGTGGCCGTCGCTCTCGAGCACAGCGTGCGGCCAACCTTCCACGAGATCGGCGAAGAGGTGCTCGGCCATGGAGTTGGGACCGCAGCCGTAGGCGCCGAGCAGCAGAGGGAACACATCGCCGGCCTGGGCGCCGGCCATGGCCGCCCGCAGAGACTGACCGGCGCTGGCCCAGTGCACGCGCCGCAGACCGGGCGTCTCGCCGGGCACGGCTGAGCAGTCTACCGGCACCGGCAGGGCGCCGTTGGCGGCCACCAGCTCGTGGATGCCGGCGTCCAGAAGTGTGTCGTGAATCACGTGTGTCTCGCCGATGATGAGCACCACCGGATACCCGTGCCGTCGCGCCCACTCGAGCGCGCGCGCGCCGATGGCGCGCAAGCCGGTCTCGAAGCGGCGCTGCGCGGCGAGGGCGGCGGCGTAGGCGGCGCGCGCCTCATGCGCGCCGTGGACCACCGCCCCGGTACCGTCGGCCAGCGCCCGGGCAGCGCCCTCCAGCGCGCGCCGGAAGCGCGGCGAGTCGAAGCCCTCACCTTCCTTGTCGAAGAACACCGGCCGCAGCACACGCGTCGGCGAGCCCTCGGCGGCGAGCGCCCGCGCGACCATGTCGGGCGCGCCTTGAGCCATGGGACAGGTGTAAGTGAGGGCCCCGGCGTTGGGCAGCGGCAGATGCACAAACACCGGCGCCAGCAGCACATCTACGTCGGCCAGGGCAAGGCCGTGCAAGATCTTCACCGGGGCGCAGGCGCCGGGCGCGGCGCAGGCGCGATCGCCCTCCGCCAGAGTCCCGGCGCCGGGCCGCAGCACCTCCACGCGGTAGCCAAGCCGCGAGAAGAACGTGTGAAAGAACGGCAGCGTGTCGATCAGGTAGTGCGCGTAGGGCAGCCCTATGCGTGGGGCGTCGGGGAGGCCAGCCTCTCCGTGGAGCGCGCCTGCGACCGCCCTCCCGCCGGCGAGGGCAGCCGCCGACAGCAGCTCGTCGAGCAGCTCACGGCGCTCGCGGTAGGGGTTGGGTGCATCCTTGGGCAGCTTGCCGCCCGCCGCCGACACGGCGTCGTACTTGGGGCACTGGCCGCCGCTCACCACCTTCTCGCGCGCGCCGCCTACGTCTATCTCCGCGAGCTCCAGACGGCAGAGGTTGCGGCAATCGCCGTCTTTGCACTGAAACTCGCCACGGGCGGCCACGCGAGCCTCGAACACGCGCGAGAGATCGAGAGGCGCGGTCCCATCGCACGCGCCCCCGGCCCGGTCGATGCCGGCGCGCAGCGCTTCGCCGGCCAGCATGGCGATACCCACCGCACCCATGGCACCGGGATCGGCCGGCACGTAGACGTCGCGCTCGAGCACGGCCGCCAGGGTGCGCGCCAGCGCCGGGTCGCTGGCCGGCTTGCCCTGAAAGAACACCCGGCTCTGCAACCGGCGCTGCCCCATGACCCGGCTACGATAGTTGCGCACCACCGAGTACTGCAGGCCGGCGAAGATGTCGGCGCGACTGAAGCCGTCGCCGAGCGCTTCCGCGGCCACGTCGGCGACGAACACCGTGCATGTCTGCCCCAGATCGGGTGGACCGTCGCTGAGCGCCGCCAAACGGCCGAGCTCGGTGATGTCGTCGACACCGTAGGCGAGTGCCTGCTCCTCCAGAAACGAGCCGGTACCGGCACTGCACACGCGGTTCATGTCGGCATCGATCACGCGGCCGTTCTCGACGCTGATGAACTTGGCATCCTGGCCGCCGATCTCGACGATGGAGAGACTGCGGCCGCCATCCGGGTCGAGCCTGGCCGCGGCCGTGGCGTGCGCCACGATCTCGTTCTGCACGGTGAGGCGCGCCGCGAGCCCCGGATACGCCGCCCGAAATACGGCTGCCGCGGCATCGCGACCCGAACCGGTGAGGCCTACGGCCACTACCGGCACGGGCACCATCTCGGCGATCTCGGCCACCAGCGCCTGGGCGGCCTCCACGGGGTTGCCCTCGGTGCGACGGTAGACGCTCGCCAGGGTCGCTCCCGTGGCAAGGCCGAGCAGCGCGGCCTTTGAACCGGTCGACCCGAGGTCGAGACCGAGCACGGCGGGCGCGGCCTGGTCGCCCGAGGCAGCCGCCGCCGGCTTGCCGGAGGCGGGCGCGCCGCGTGACATGACCGTCTCGCACGCGCTCTCTGGGTCACCCTGCCGAGCGCCGAGATGCACCACCGCACCCGGACCCTCGCGCGCCGGCCGCAGGCTCGCGATGCGGCTGCGCGCAGGTCGCACCAGACGTTCGGGGTCGACCGGGAACTGCTCCGCCTCGCGCAACCCCGCGGCCGTCGTGGTGGCCGGCGCGGCGCGCGGCGCGCGCGCGCCACCCAGGGCGACGTGCCTTAGCGCTCCCAGGGCCTCGAAGACGCCAGCCTGCTCCGCGACACGCACCGGCGCCGCGCTGAGGCTCGCGACGGCGTCGGCGATGGGCACGATGAGGGCGCCGTGGCCCACCAGCAGCACCGGCCCATCGACCTTGCTCCTGTCGTACAGGCTGTGCACGTTGCGCGCGACCCCGGTGAACAGACCCGCGAAGATGTTGCCGTGCGGCTCGCCCTGATTGGCGAAGTGGGTGAGCTCGCTCTTCGCGAACACCGCGCAGCGGCTGGTCACGGTGACGCCGTGAGAGCTCGCCTGAGCCAGCGCCACGGCTTCGTCGAGCGAGCGGCCCAGACGGGCGCACAAGCCTTCTACGGTCTCACCGGTACCCGCGGAGCACCGCTCGTTGGCCTCATAGCGCACGCCGCCGCTGGCGTCTCGGCTCAGCACCGAGTAGCCGCCACCGCCGATGCGCACCACGTTGAGCGGTCCGTCCGGGTACAGCCAGGCGGCGGCGGTCTCCAGGGCGATCTCCTCCGGCAGGCCACCGCGCGCAGGGGCGGCCAGGCGCTCGCCGTACACGCCAGTCGCGGCGATGCCGGCGATGCGCCTGTGGTCGAGCTCGCGATACAGATCGAGGAACGGGCGCAGCGGATCGCCGAGGTGCCGTCTAGCGCGGGTCTCGACGACGTTCAGCTCGCCACCCGGGTCGAGCGCGCCCACGGCCAGCGACGTGGTGACCTTGCCGAGATCGACGCCGACGTACAGGCGGAGGCGTGCTGCGTGAGCGTTGTCCAGAGCGTCATCTCCCTGCCGGGACGACAGTGGTGATAGTTTACCGGCTGCGCTTGTCACCCGCCCAGCGGAGCCACCGTTCACGAGAGTCTCGGCACGACCTGTGGCCGGGCGGGTATAGTGAGCACCGTGAAGAGTGACGACGCACACCTCGATCCGGCCATCCAGCGCGAGCTGGACGATGCCTGGGATGCTCTCGACGGCGGCGATCTGGGAGCGGCGGCGCGGGCGCTCGCGAGCGCCCGCGCCGCCGCTCCCGACGCCCCCGCCGTGCTCGAGACCGAGGTGGCGCTGGCCACCGCCTCGGGCGACCACGCGGCGGCGCTCGACGCGTACCGCCGCTGGAGCGCGGCCGACCCCGACGATCCCGAGCCTTGGATCGGCTCGGCCGAGGTGCACCTCGAGCAGGGCGAGGCCGGCGAGGCCGCGCGCTTGCTGCGCAAGCTGCTCGCCGGCCCCGAGCTCGATATCTTCGCCGAGGCCGACGCCCGTCATCTGCTGGGCGCCGCCTGCGCCGAGAAGGGCGACCGGCGCTGCATGGTCAAGGAGTGGCTCGCGGTGCTACGCCTCGACGCGGCCGGCGAGAGCCCGCAACCTATCGTGAGCCCCGAGCAGTTCGAGCGCACCGCCGCGGCGGCCCTTGAGGAACTGCCGTCCGACGTTCTGGAGCGCCTGCGCAACGTGCCCATACTCGTCGAAGACCGGCCCTCGCAGGCGCTCGTACTCGAGGGCCTCGATCCGCGCACCCTGGGCCTCTTTCACGGCATCGCCATGCCCAACCAGTCGGTGCTCGGACCCGGTCCGGAGACAGGTCTCATCCACCTCTTTCAGCGCAACCTCGAGCGCGAGATAGACGACGAGGACGAGCTGGCCGAGCAGATCCGTATCACGGTGCTCCACGAGACGGCGCACTACTTCGGCGCCAGCGAAGACGATATGCCGCGCTTCGGGCTGAACTGACGCGCGCCCGGCGCGACCCGGGGCGCGAACCGCAGCCTCAGGGAGCCGCGGAAAGGCCGAGCAGTTGCAGGGCGCGCTTCTTGAGCGCGCCGCCGATCTCGGCCTTGGCCTCTTCGTCGGCACCGCCGCCGATGAGAAACGCGTAGCCCTCCTCGAGAGCTTTGACGCTCACGGCCAGCTCGTGGGCGTCGTCGTGCCCGAGCTCGCCGGCGGCCATGCACTCGCCCAGCGTGGCCTCGACCAGATCCAGCGACACCTCGTACAAGGTGGCGAAACGCCGTCGCACCTGGGCATGACGCAGGCTGATGTAGAAACACGCGTAGAACACGCTGTCGTCGAGAAGCTGGTGGTACTCCGGGTCGAAGAACGTGTCGAGGATGGCTCGCAGACGCTCGCTGGGGTCGCCGATCGCGGCCAGCCGGTCGCCGTAACCTTGGCGATACTCTTCGAGCAGGTAGTCGACCAGCTCGATGGTCATCTGCTCCTTGGTGCCGAAATAGTGAATGAACAGGCTGGGCGGCGCGTCGATGACCTTCGCGATCTTGGCAATCGATGCGCCCTGCAACCCTTCATCCTTAAGCACTTGATAGTACGCCGCGAGCATCTCGCGACGTCGGAGCTTCGCCCACTCCTCGCGTCTCACTCCGGCACCTCCCGGCGCGGAGTCTTCGTACGCACCCCGGCGCCCACTCCTTACTCGCCCTGCGGAACACTGTATCTGCTCGGCGACGGCGCGCAAAGATGTTCAACGTTTGACCGCCACAGGGAGTGTCGACTGAACGTACAGTCAGGGGCGCGCCGGCGCCTGAGCCTGCTGCCCCGCAGGCGCGTTTCAGCCGGGATTCATGCCTGCCGGCACGCTGCCGATGAAGAAGATACACTGGGGTTTTCGAGACCTGCCGTGGAAAGAGGTCGGTAGCATGCGCAAGACCATGCCAAAGGCGGCGCTCGCTTTGGCGTTCGTGGTTCTCGCCGTCGTGGCCGCACCGGCCGGCGCGGCGCGACCTACGTTCGCCCCGGAGCAGCCCAATCCGGCCTTCGCGCAGGCTATGCGCGAGCGCGCGACGACCTGGTCCGACCGGCTGCCCAACCCCGTACAGATGCACGTGAGCGCGGCTACCGAGGCGCGGCTGGCGCGCCAGGACGACCTTCAGCCCACGTACGACCTGCGCTCCCTGGGTCGGCTCACCGCAGTGCGCGACCAGGGCATCTGGGGAACCTGCTGGGCGTTCGCCAACATGGGGGCGCTCGAGTCGCACCTGCTGGTGGTAAACGCGGCCGACAGGCACAACTTCAGCGAAGATAACCTGATCACGCGCAGCGGCTTCGGGCCCTTCAGCTGGACCCTAGGCCAGGAGCCCCCCATCCTGCCCAGGAACCGCCTCTACAAGGCCGGGGGCTGGGATGCCATGGCCGTGGCCTACTTCGTGCGCTGGGCCGGTCCCGTCAACGAGAGCGACGACCCCTACCACACCCCCACGCCGCCACGCGTCAACCACGTGCGTGAGCACGTGCAGGACGTAATCATGCTTCCCGGCCGCAGCGGGCCCCTCGACAACGACCTCATCAAGCAGATGGTCGAAACGTACGGCGCCATCAGCGTGGGCATGTACTTCAACTGGGACTTCGACTCCTCGGTCGGCGTCAGCCCGGGCGCGGCCGCATACTACTGCAATGTGAAGGCCGGCGAGCCGTACGACGGCGAGACGGTCGGCGAGAACCACGGCGTCGATATCGTCGGCTGGGACGACAACTACTCGGCCGCGAACTTCACGGCGTCGGACGGCGTGCCGCCGGGCGACGGCGCCTTCCTGGTGCGCAATAGCTGGGGCTCCGCGTACGGCGACGGCGGCTACTTCTGGGTCTCGTACTACGACCTCTCGTTCGCCTACGGCGACACGACCGTATACACCGACGTGGAGCCCACCAGCAACTTTAGCCACATCTACCAGTACGACACGCTCGGCCTGGTGTCCAAACGACAACTCAGCGGTGTGTCTCACCCAGACACGATCTCGTTCGCCAATCGCTTCACCGCCACTGCCACCAGCACCATCTCCGCCGTCGGCTTCTATGCCACCGGCGCCAACGCCACCTACACCGTGTACGCGGGACCTACCCTGGCCTCCCTCAAGACGCGCGGCAGCGGCACCCTGGCGCTGCCGGGCTACTTCACCGTCGATCTCGGCCGGCCCCTGCATGTGCGCGCCGGCCACCAGTTCGTGGTCGCCGTGCGCATCACCACGCCAGGCACCAGCCCGCTGCCGCTGGAGCTGCCCAAGCGCGACTACTCGAGCCTCGCTACGGCGTCACCCGGCCAGAGCTTCGTGCGGGCCGGGGCCGGGCGCTGGTGGGACGTTACGTCGTTCAAGGGATGGAAGAAAGCTAACGTGTGCCTCAAGGCGTTCGCGAGCTAGGCACGGCGGCCGGCGCCGGCGAGGCGCAGGCTTAAGGAGGAGCGCCGGCATGCACGATCAGACGATGAGGCACGGCCCGCGGCCCTTCCGGCTGCGGGCCGTGCTCTTTGACTTCGACGGCACGCTCACGCGTCCCGGAGCCCTCGACTTCGCCGCCATCAAGCGCGATCTCGGCTGCCCACCCGAGCGCTTCGTGCTCGAATGGATAGCGGCACTGCCGCAGGGCGCGCGGCGCGCGGCGGCGCTCGCCGCCCTGGAGAGATTCGAGATGGCGGCGGCCGCGGAGTCGGTGCCCAACGAGGGTGCCGAAGACCTCGTGCGGCGTCTCCGTGGGCGCGGGCTCCCCGTGGGCATTCTCACGCGCAATGGCCTGGCTGCCGTACGGCGTGCCTTCGCGCGCTTCCGTGACCTCACACCGTCCGATTTCGACGTGATCGTGACGCGCGACGACGATGTGCTTCCCAAGCCGGCGCCAGACGGCGTGCTGCGCGCCGCGGCAGCCATGCGGGCGGAGGCCGCCGAGACCCTGGTGGTGGGCGACTATCTGCTCGACATGCAGGCTGGCCGCGCCGCCGCGGCGGTGACCGCGTACCTCACCAACACGTGCGCGGCGATGGCCGGCCGCCGGGAAGCCGGCGATGGGCTCCGCCGCAAGCCGCGCCTCGGCGCAGACGTTGACGACCAGGGCCGCCCGGACGGCGCCGACTTCGTGGTCGGCACCCTGGCCGAGCTGGACGAAGTGGTACGGCTCGGCCTGCCCTTGCCGCAGGGCAAGCTGCCCAACGATCTGCTGGCTCGGTACTTGGCCGACATCGTCTGCCGCGACCCGGCCGTGCTCGTGCCCGCGGGCGTGGGCGAAGACGTTACCGCCCTCGACGTGCGGGGCACCGAGGTCATCGTCGCGCACGGCGACCCCATAACGCTCAGCGGTCACTCGCCGGGCCGCTACGCCGTGCTGGTGAATGCCAACGACATCGCCGCCTCGGGCGGCGTACCGCGCTGGCTTCTGGCCACGGTACTGCTGCCACTCGGTTCTACCGCCTCCCAGGCCCTCGCCGTGCTGGGGGACGTGCACGGCACGGCGGCGGAGGCCGGGATCACCCTGGTTGGCGGGCACACCGAGGTGAGCGCCGCCGTTAACCGCCCTGTGGTATCGGCGACCATGATCGGCGCCCTGGGCCGGGCGGAGCTTCGCGACAAGCGCGACGTGCGGCCCGGCGACGCGCTGATCCTCACCAAGGCGCTCGCCGTGGAGGGCACGGCGCTGCTCGCCGAGGAGCTGGGCGAGCGCCTGCGGGCTCTCGGCATGGACGAAGCCGAGCTCGCGGCCTGCCGCGGCCTCACGGACCGTCTGAGCATAGTGCCCGAGGCGCGCCTGGCTGCCGGCTTCGCCGGCGTGCGCGCCCTGCACGACGTCACCGAAGGGGGGCTCGCGACCGCTTTGAGCGAGCTGTGCACGGCCTGCCGTCACGGCATCACGGTGCGCCGCGAGCGCGTGCCCGTGCTGCCCGAGACCGCCCGGCTCTGCGACCTTCTGGGCGCCGACCCGCTGGGCCTGATCGGCTCCGGCAGCCTGCTCATCTGCTCCCGGCCAGACGCAGCCGCAGAGCTACTCGGCGCATTGCGGGGCGCCGGCCTGCCGGCGGCCCACATCGGCGAGGTCACCGAGCCGGGCGGCGGCGTGACTGCGCTAGAGCACGGCCGTCCGGCCCCTTGGCCGTATTTCGCCGTCGACGAGGCCGCGCGACTGCTGCAACAAGCCCGGGCAGCCCAGGAACCCCGCGAGGATTGACGAGCGCCGCGCGCTACAGCGCCGTCAGCTGCCAGTCGACGTTGAGCTCGTCGCAGAGACGCCCGAGCGCCTCGCGGAGCGCGGCCACGGGCGTCGCCGCCGGCACCGAGACGATGAGCTCCATCTCGAAGAGCGGCGCGTTGGTGTACGGGGCCGGGCGCAGCGCCGAGTCGACGCTCTCGATGTTCACACCCAGGTCGCCGAGGAGGTGCGCGACCGATTGCATGATCCCGGGGTGGTCCATGGCCCAAGTGTTCAGCCGGTACGGCATGGCCAGCGCGGCAGCGGCCGGCGGCAGGTCGGCGGCGCGCAGCTCGGCGTGCACGCCGCTACGGCTCTGCAACCCCTCAAGACCATCCTGTAGCCGCCCGCGCACCTCGGCGCCTCCGGCGACCAGCATCACGATGGCAAACTGGCCGTGGAGGTTGACCATGCGGCTGTCTTCGACGTTGCCGCCGCACGAAAGCACGAAGCGCGTGACCTCGTCAACGAGGCCCGGACGGTCGCCACCGATCGCCGACAACACGGAATGATGCGCGCTGTTCACGGCGCGACCCTAGCGCGCCGGCCCAGCGTGCGCAAGCACTGGCGGTCCCGGCTAGCAGGTGACCGCCGCGGCGGCGGGCAGGCGGCGCGAGACTGCGGCGCCCGCCCCTGGGCATCTGCGGTGCACGCGCCGCCTCCTCTTCGGGTAGAGTGACGGTGATGACCACAGGGCAGACCTACAGAGCCGACCTGCACGTGCACTCCCGGTGTTCGGACACACCGACCAATCGCGGCATCCGTGCCTTCCGCGGTCACGAGTCCTACACCGAGCCGGCCGCGGTGTATGCCGCGGCGCGCTCCCGCGGCATGGATTTCGTGACCATCACGGACCACAACACGCTGCGCGGATCCCTGCTGATCGCCCATCTGCCGGGCACCTTCCTCAGCACCGAGCTCGACACGTGGTTCCCCGAGAACGGCTGCAAGGTGCACGTACTGGCGCTGAACATCGACGAGCGCACCTTCGCCGAGGCCGACCGCGCCCGCTCCTCCATCTACGACCTCGTCGCCTGCCTGCGCGAGGCCGGCGTGCCGCACGTGCTCGCCCATCCCCTCTTCGATATGACCGGCAAGCTCACCGCCGACATAGTGGAGAAGCTGCTGCTGCTCTTCAACGTCCTCGAGGGTCGCAACGGATCCCGTGTCGATCGTTGCAACGGCCTGCTCGGCGATATCGTCGCGGCCCTCACACCGGAGGCGCTCGCAGACATGGCCGCGCGCCAGGGCATCGAACCATACGGCGAGGCGCCCTGGCGCAAGGCGCTCACCGGCGGCTCGGACGACCACTCCGGGCTGTTCGTCGGCGGTGCCCACACCGTCGCCGCGGGCGACGGCACGCTGCACGGGTTCCTGGAGGCCGTCGGCCACGGCGACTGCGCACCGGGCGGCGAAGACGGCGATGCGCGCCTGCTGGCACACGCCATCTACACCGCCTCGTTCTGGCGCATCCGCGAGCTCCTGCGCCTCGATGAGCCTGAACCACGGCAACGCGCGCTCAAGCTCATCCGCAAGGGATTCGGCCGCATCGGTCGCGACGTGCCCATTCTCGAGAAGACCGTGCGCGGCGTGCGTAGCGTCGCACCGGGCCTGTACCGCGACGACGAACGCCGCGGCCCGGCCTGGGAAGATCTCCTCGAACGTGAGATAGGCTCGCTTCTCGGCGATCCGCGCGGCCTCAGCGCGGTCAACGTCCGCGAGCTCAACCGGCGCATCTTCAGCGTGTCGCAACGTCTCGCCGACGACGTTGCCACCCTGCACTTGCAGCCGCTCGTCGACCCCGAGGTAGCCACCACTCGCAAACAGCGGCTGCAGTCGAGCTTCGCCGTGGGCATGGTGCACTTTCTGCAGATGCCTCACTTCATAGCCTGGAGCGTGCAGAGCCGCGACCGTGCCTCTCAGGAGCGCCTGCGCCGGCACTTTCTCGGTGGCCAGCCGCGGCGGCCCAAGGTAGCGGTGTTCACCGACACGTTCGCCGAGGTGAACGGCGTCTCGGTGAGCATCCGGCGTCTGAGCGAGACAGCGGCGGCCCGCGGCATCGATCTTGAGGTCATCACCTCCACGGCCGCACCCACCGGCTGGCAGGACGGTGCCATGAACTTCCAGGCCCTCGCCTGGCGACCGCTGCCGCCCAACCCCGACTATCCCCTCGTGGTGCCGCCTCTGGTAGATGTACTCGACTACCTGGAGGAGAACGACTTCACGGCGATCCACGTCAGCACCGCGAGCGGCGTGGGGCTCGTCGCCCTTCTGGCCGCCAAACTGCTGCACTTGCCCATCACGGGAGCCTTTCACACCGATCTGCCGCGCTACGCGGAACGTCTCTGCCCGGGATCGCTGGCACAGAAGCAGACGTGGCGCTACGTGATCTGGTTCTACGGACTGCTCGACGAAGTGCTCGTACCGTCGCGCACCACCGCCCGCGACCTCGTGGCCCGCGGCCTCGATCCCAACCGCGTGCGCATCCTGCCGTCGTGGGTTGACGCGGAGCTCTTCTCGCCGGAGCGTGGCGACGCCGCGTTACGCACCAGGCACAGTCTCAACGGCGAGCCGCTGCTCGTCTACGCGGGCCGCGTGTCACGCGAGAAGAGCGTCGACGTGCTGGCCCGCGCCTTCCGTGATGTGATCGACGCCGGCCAGCACGCCCACCTGCTGATCGCCGGCGACGGTCCGTACCGCGCCGAGATGGAGAGGCTGCTGACCGGCTACCCGGCCACCTTCCTCGGCTTTATCCCGCAGGACGAGCTGGCCGGGGTGTACGCGGCCAGCGATCTTCTGGTGTTTCCCAGCTGCACCGATACCTGCGGGCTGGTAGTGCTCGAGGCGCAGGCCGCCGGGCTGCCGGTGATCGTCTGCGACCGGGGCGGTCCGGGCGAATACGTGCGCCCCGGCGATACGGGCCTGGTGGTGCGCGGCGACGATCGTAGCGCCCTGGCGGGAGCCATGAGCACGCTCCTCGCCGACGACGCCCGGCGGCGAGCGATGGGCGCGGCCGCGCGGGCCCACGTGCTGGGCATCGCCGGCGCGCCGCACGTGCACGGCGACGCCATCCTCAGCGGTCTTCAGGCACCGGCGCCCGCTCCCGGCTGGCGCCGCCCCGACGCGGTGAGAAACGTGGCGAGGCGGCGCGTCGGCGGGCACAGGTAGTTACTCGCTCTCGGCCAGCAGCGCGTAGATGCGCTTGCGCGCCTCGGCGAGGATCTCGATGGTCTTGTCGACCTGCTCGGCCGACCCGGCGCCAGCCACTTGTCTGGTCGCCGCGATAAGCTGGAACACCGATCTGCCAAACTTGACGCGGGGGCTCTCCTCGCCGCCCTCGGCGGTCTCCCAGGGAGCACCCCAGCGCTCCTTGCTCTTCTCGGCCTCGGCCTTGCCCTCCTCGGTAAGCGAGAACACGCGGCGACCTTCAACCTCCTCACCCCTCACGAAACCCTGGTCTTCGAGGAGCTGTAGGGTGGGGTATACCGAGCCTGGGCTCGGGCGCCACATGCCGCCGCTGCGTTCCTCGAGGTGCTGCATGATCTGGTAGCCGTGCATGGGCTCCTCGGCCAGCACCGAGAGGATGGCGGCGCGCACGTTGCCGCGACGCGCCCGCGACCAGGGTCCGTGGCCGCGCATGCCGTGGAAGCCATGACCTCCAGGCCCGCTGAACTTGAAGCGCGCCGGGCCGCAGCCGCCGGCCGCGAAGCCGTGGCCATAGCCGCCGCCGGGACCGCCGTGGCCGGCACAATCGTCCCAGCCACGGCCTTCATGTGCTTGTGAACCTGTCATCTCTCCTCCGTTCAAACGCTGTAACACGATATATCGTAATGCATCGTTCCCGGCTGTCAAGCCACCCAAACCCGAGCCCGCCCCTCGCGGGCAATGCGGTAGAATCCCGCGCATGATCCATTACCTTGACACGCGAGGCCTCATGGACCGGCCGCATACGTTCACTGAGGCCATCCTGCAGGGCATCGCCCCCGGCGGCGGCCTCTTCGTGCCCGAGACCCTGCCCCAGCTCTCGCTGGAGCAGATCCTGGCGCTGGCGGAGCTGCCCTACTTCGAGCGCGCGGCGTGGGTGTACGAAGCCTTCGGCCTCGACGTGTCGGCCGTCCACACCCTGCGCATCTCGGCGGCGGCGTACGGCGACAACTTCGACGACGCGCGCATCGCCCCGGTGCGCCGCGTGGCGCCCGGCCGCTTCGTGCTCGAGCTCTGGCACGGTCCCACGCTGGCCTTCAAAGACATGGCCCTCCAATGCCTGCCGCTGTTCTTCAGTCAGGCGCTCGAACAGGCTCACCTGAGCGCCGCCACCAAGCTCGACTTTCTCATTCTGGTGGCCACCTCGGGCGACACCGGCGTCGCCGCCCTGAACGGCTTCGCCGACCGCAAGAACACGCGCATCGTGGTCTTCTACCCGGACGCCGGAGTCTCGGCGATCCAGGAGGCGCAGATGGTCACCCAGCCGGGCGACAACCTCAGCGTGTTCCGCCTGGACGGCGACTTCGACGCCTGCCAGAGCGCCGTGAAGGCGGTCTTCGATGACGCGGCGTTCGCCGCCGAGCTGGCCAGCCGCTACGGCCTTGCGCTCTCTTCGGCCAACTCCATCAACTGGGGCCGGCTCCTGCCGCAGATCGTCTACTACGTGAGCGCCTACGCCGATATGGCCGCCTTCGGCCGCCTGCACGCCGGCGATGCGCTCGACGTGTGTGTGCCCACCGGCAACTTCGGCAACATCCTGGCCGCCTACTACGCCCAATGCATGGGCGTGCCCATCGGGCGCCTGCTCTGCGCCAGCAACACCAACAACGTGCTCAGCGACTTCATCGCGAGCGGCGTGTACGACATCTCCGCCCGGCAGCTCGTAAAGACTCCGTCACCCTCCATGGACATCCTCATCTCGTCCAACCTCGAGAGGCTGCTCTTCGACCTGCGTGGCGACCCGGGGGTCGTGCGGGCATGGATGGCCGAGCTCAGGGCTGGCGGTCGCTTTGAAGTTGACGGTGCCACGCGCGCCAAGATGAGCGCTCTCTTTACGGGCGCCTGGATCGACAACGACACCTGTCTGCGCACCATCGGCCAGGTGTATCACGACCACGGCTACCTGCTCGATCCGCACACGGCGGTGGCCTGGCAGATGGCCGCCGAGCACGGCCGCGAGGGGGCTCCGGTGCTGGTGGTAAGCACCGCCCACTGGAGCAAGTTCGCCGCCGATGTGGTGCGCGGCCTGCGCGGCCTTGCTGCCGGCGAGCCGATCCCCGGCGCTGAAGACGACCTGGCGCTCCTCGATCGCGTGCCAGACCTCGCGCCGGGCGCGACGGTGCCGGCGCAGCTGCGCGCCCTGCGGGAGCGGCCAGTGCGCTTCAAAGAGCGTGTCGCAGACGGGCGCGTCGCCGTGGAAGCGAGCCTTCGCGACTGGCTGGCCGGCGTCTGATGGCGGCCCGTGCCACAAGTGCAACAGGCGGGGGCCCGGCGTCCTCCGCAGGGGAAAGGAGAGCCTCATGACAGGCTCGCTGATGCGCAGGAGCGACAAGGAGATCGTCGACCGAACCGCGCTCGACAAGATCCTCGATGAAGCCAAGGTGCTGCATCTCGGGCTGATCGACGGCGACCGTCCCTACGTGGTACCGCTCAATTTCGCGCGCGAAGACGACATCATCTGGTTCCACTGCGCCGCCACGGGACACAAGCTCGATTGCTTGCGGGCCAATCCGGCGGTGTGCGTGGAGGTCGACCGGCTCCTGCACATGACGAGCGGCGCGAGCGCCTGCAATAGCTGGACGAGCCACTACGAGTCGGTGATCGCCTACGGCACCGCCAGGGTAGTGGACGATGAACCCGCGAGGCTGCGCGGCTTGACGGCGATCATGCGCAAGTACTCCGGTCGCGACGACTGGGAGTTCAGCCCCGCCAAGCTGGTCAACACGGCGGTGGTACGCATCGATCTCGACTCGGTGGTCGGCAAGCGCTCACCGGCGACAGCCTGAGGCGCTCGGGCACCGCCCAATCTGAGGGGAGCACCATGCGCGGCACGCAGGCTGGGGCGAGGCGGCATGCCTCACCTCTGCCGCTGCTCCGGGGCGTCATGCCCATCGGCAGGGGCCGGGTGCCGAGTGAGGCCATAGCCGGCGTCACCTTGGCTGCCCTGGCGATCCCCGAGGTGATGGGGTACACGACCATCGCTGGCATGCCGGTGATCACCGGCCTGTACACCATCCTCATCCCCCTCACCGTGTTCGCCGTGCTGGGCTCGTCGCGTCACCTCGTGGTGGGCGCCGACTCAGCCACGGCGGCCATCATGGCCGCCGGTCTCGCCAGCCTCGCCACCGCGGGCTCGCCGCAGTATGTGGCCCTGGCCGGCATGCTGGCCCTCATGGCCGGCGGCCTGCTGGTGCTGGCCCGCGTTCTGCGGCTGGGGTTTCTCGCCAACTTCCTCTCGCGCACGGTGCTGATCGGCTTTCTCACAGGCGTGGGCATACAGGTCGCCTGCGGGCAGTTCTCGGGCCTGTTCGGCATCGCCAAGAGCGGCCACGGACCGGTGATGCAGCTCTTCAACGCCGTCAGGCATCTCGGCAACCTCAACCTCGCTACTCTGACGGTCGCGGCCGTCGTGCTCGCCCTCATCGTGGGCGGTGGCCGCTGGCAGCCCAGGATCCCCTGGGCGCTCATCGCCGTGATCGGCGCCATCGTCGCCAGCGCGACGCTCAGCCTGTCGGCCCACGGCGTCGCGACCCTGGGCACCGTGCCCAGCGGCTTGCCGCACCTCACCTGGCCCAGCGTCCCGACCGCCGACTACGCCAAGATCGCCTCCACGGCGGTATCGATCTTTGTCGTGATCCTGGCGCAGAGCGCCGCCACGTCGCGAGCGTACGCCGCCAAGTTCAACGACGAGTTCGACGAAAACGTCGATCTCGTCGGCCTAGGGCTCGCCAACCTCAGCGCCGGCTTCTCGGGAACGTTCGTCGTGAATGGCAGTCCCACCAAGACGGCCATGGTAGACAATGCCGGCGGGCGCTCGCAGCTTGCCCAGCTCATCACGGCGTTCATCGTGCTCGTCGTGCTCCTGTTTCTCACCAAGCCGCTGAGCTACATGCCCCACGCCGTGCTGTCTGCCGTGGTATTCCTGATCGGTCTCAGGCTCATCGACGTCAAGGGCATGCGCAACGTGCTACGGCTGCGGCCGGTGGAGTTTGGCGTCGCGCTCATTACGGCCGCGACGGTCGTGCTAGTGGGCGTGGAGCAGGGCATCATCCTGGCCATCCTGCTCTCGATCGTGGCCCACACGCGGCACAGCTACCGGCCCTACGACCGGCTGCTCGTGCGTGGCGAGGGCAAGGTCTGGCAGAGCCAGCCCCTGGAGAGCGGCGCGCAGGCGCGGCCGGGCCTCATTATCTACCGCTTCGGCGCGAGCCTGTACTACGCCAACGCCGCGCGCTTTGCCAGCGAGCTCCAGGACCTCGTGAAGCAGGCGCAGCCTTCGCTCAAGTGGCTGTGCCTCGCCGCCGAGACCATGAACGACCTCGACTACACCGGCTCCGCCATCTTGCGCCACGGGCTCGACCAGCTACAGCAGGCCGGCATCACCTTCGTGCTCTGCGATGTGCAGGAGCCGGTGCTGGCCGAGATGAAGAAAGACGGCCTCGTCGACCTCATCGGCGAGCAGCACTTCTTCGGCGACACGGACGACGTGCTGAAGGCCTACAAGGCCCTGAAGGCCGGCTGAGTGGCTGCGGCGGTGGCGAGCGCGCCGCGCGATCTCAGATCGAGCGCTGATACACGCGAAAGGCGCGCGTCCCCAGCCATCCGCAGATCAGCGCGAAGACGGCCAGGGCCAGCATTCGCGGACCCACGATCCCCCAGTTGGGATGCGTGACGAGTGCTTCGCGGCCGGCCTGCACGGCCCAGTTCACCGGGTTGTAGCGCGCCACCGTCTGCATCCAGCCCGGCATGAGCGTTTGAGCCATGAACACCGACGACAGGAAGGTCAGCGGCAGGATGATGAAGTTGGAGGCCGCGATCATGGTCTCTTCGCGGCGCGAGAGCACGGCGATCGCGAGGGAGAGCCCGCCGATGCCGGTGCCCAGCAGCACCGAAGCCACCACCAGCACGGCGATACCCAGCACGCCGCCGGGGTAGTGCGCGCCGATCATCAGGCCCAGCACGATGATAATGGCCGACTGCACCACGGCCACCAGGCCGAACTGCAGGAGCCGGCCCCAGATGAGCGAGCCGCGGCTGGTGGGGGCCACCAGGAAGCGGTCAACCACACCGTGGTTGATGTCGTCTATCATGCCCATGCCGCTCCAGCCCGCCGAGAAGAGGGCGGTCATGACGACAACGCCGGGCGTGAGGAAGTCGACGTATGAGCCGGCGCCGAAGCCGGGGATCTCGACGATCTTGCGAAACAGGGCGCCGTAGAGCAGCAGCCACACGATCGGCTGCACGAGGCTGATGAAGATCCATGCCGGCTGCCGGAACAGGTTGCGCAGAAGGCGGTCGGCCATGTACCAGGAATGGGCGATGGCTATGGTCATCGGGTCACCTCCACGTCGGCCTCGCTGAAGGTGCGACCGGCGTACCGTAGATAGACATCATCGAGCGAGGGCCGGGCCACAGTCACCGAGGCGACCTTGACGCCGCCCGCCTCGAGTGCGGCGAGCACCCCCGGCACGGCCCGCGGGCCGCTGGTGGCTCGCGCCCGCAGGGCACGGCCCTCCAGGGTCACGTCGTGCACGTCGGCCACGCGTTCCAGGGCACGGCGGACCTCGCCGTCGTGCGGCAGCTCCTCGAGCTCCACGGCGATGGCGTCGCCGCGTAGCTCACCTTTCAGCTCATCCGGCGCACCCGCGGCGACCACGTGGCCCTGGTCGACGATCGCCAGATGCTGCGCCAGGCGATCGGCCTCTTCGAGGTAATGCGTGGTGAGCAGGATCGTGAGCCCGTCCTCTCGAGACAGGCGGGCGATCTCGGACCACATGTCGACGCGCGCCTCCGGGTCGAGGCCGGTGGTGGGCTCGTCGAGAAAGAGAACCTCCGGCCGGTGCATGAGGCCCACGGCCACATCGAGCTTGCGTTTCATGCCGCCCGAGTAGGTACGCGTGACGCGGCCGCCCGCCTCGGTCAGGCCGAGGCGCCCGAGCAGCTCGTCGGCGCGACGCCTGAGGGCGGGACCGCCCATGCCGTAGAGGCGACCCTGCAGAATGAGATTCTCGCGGCCGGTGGCGTTCACGTCGAGGCCGGAGTTCTGCGCCACCACGCCGATGGTGCGGCGCACGCGGGCCGCGTCGCGCACCACGTCCAGACCGCTCACCGTCGCCTGCCCCATATCGGGGCGTGAGAGCGTGGTGAGAATCTTCACCGTGGTTGATTTGCCCGCACCGTTGGGACCAAGCAGGCCGAAGATCGAGCCCGGCTCCACCGTGAGGCTCACGCCGTCGAGGGCGCGGACGTCGCCTGGGTACGTCTTCACGAGCCCACGCGCTTCTATCGCATTGTCCATCTGATTTCCTTCCCGCACTATCTGACACGTTTCCGTGTGCTTCCCACCGCCTGGCGAAAACGCCCCGTTAGCGACTGATACATTTTAGATTGCCTATAGTTCGATTGTCAAACTTTTTTTGTGTGGTATAATATTGGCGAGTGAGACCGGCGGAACACGGGGCGTCAGGCGACCCGACGGAGGCCAACATTGTCCAACGACACAGCGCGCACGGCTCTGATCGATGAGGTGAACCTCGAGTTCGCTGAGCTGCGCCAGGCGGCCGACCGACTCGAGGAGGCGGTGGCCACGCTGTTCGGCCTCAACCGCACCGACCTGCGCTGCCTCGGCATCCTGTACCGCCGCGGCCGAGTGACCGCCGGAGAGCTGGCCGCCGAGAGTGGCCTCACTCCCGGCGCCATCACGACGGTGCTCGACCGTATGGAGCGCGGCGGCTACGCCAACCGCGTCGCCGACCCCGGCGACCGCCGCCGGGTGCTGGTCATCTCCACGGCGGCAACACGCGAGGTGGGAGCGCGGGTCTACGGAGAGGTGGAGCTGGCCGGACGCGCCCGGCTCGAGGGCAGCAGCGTCGAGGAGCTCACGCTCATCCGCGACTACCTCCGGCGCACCCGCGAGGTGTACGAGAGTCAGGCCGGCAGCATCGTCGGCCAGGCGCCGGCCGCGGCCGGCCCCGCCGGCGGGGTCAACGACCCTGAAGCCTCGACGCCGCTGAGCGGTGTGCTGGCGGGGCGCCTCGAGTTCAACAAGGGCGCCGCCAAGGTGATCATTCGCGGCGACACCTCGCTCGGCGACCTCTATAGCGCTCACTTCGAGGGCCCTGTGCCCGACGTGCACGTCCAGGGCGGGACCGTGACCATCCAGCAACGCCGGCGCTTTCGGCCCTTCGAGTGGGGGTCCGGCACGTCCGAGGTTCGGCTGAACACGACCATCCCCTGGGCGGTGTCTATGCGAGGCGGAATGTGGAAGCTCAAGGCCGACCTCCGCGAGCTACGGCTGGAGTCTCTGGACGTAGCCGGTGGCGCCAGCGATATCCTGGTGTGGCTGCCGGTCCCGGCGGGCGTCGTCCCCGTGCGGGTCTCAGGCGGAGCCAGCAAGATCATGCTCCACCGCCCCAAAGACACGGCCCTGCGCGCCGAAGTCAGCGGAGGAGCCAGCCAGATGAACTTCGACGGGCGGCGTCTCGCCGGAGTCGGCGGCAACAGCCGGTTCGAAAGCCCCGGTTTCGAGGCGGCCAGCGATCGCTACGAGTTTCGCTTCACGGGTGGCGCCAGCCAGGTGACCGTCGACACCGTGTGAAGAGCCGCGGCGCCCAGCGCGCCTCTCGCCACATGCGATAGGCTCTACCCGTGAACCCTGAGCACCGCAGCCGCCCCTGGGAGCACCAGGGCATGCGCATCGCCGACGGGCGCCTGCTCGTCGCCGGACGAGACGCGGAGGCGCTCGCTCGCCAGCACGGTACGCCCCTGTATGTGTACGACCTGCAACGCATCCCCGAGGTCGCGAGCCGCTTACGCGTCGCTCTCACCGACGCCGGTCTGCACCCCCGTGTGCGCTTTGCGCTCAAGGCGCTGCGCGAACCGGCGGCGCTGCGCATGCTGCGCGCCATGGCTCCCCCGGGAGACCCCTCGGCGGTGGGCATCGACGCCTGCTCTCCGGGCGAGGTGCTGCACGCCATCGCCTGCGGCTTCCTGCCCGAAGAGATCAGCTTCACGGGCACCAACGTCTCGGCGCGCGACCTCGATGTGCTCGCGCCCCTGCCGGTACACATCAACGTCGACCTGCTCACGCAGCTCGCACGGGTAGGTCGTCGCTGCCCCGGCCGCTCCGTAGGACTCCGCCTGAATCCGCGCGCCGGAGTGATGCGCGGCCACAAGGAGAGCCTCTACTCGGGCACGCGCCCCACCAAGTTCGGTATCTACGAGGAAGACCTCGACGCAGCCCTCGAGATCGCCACACGCTGCCACCTCACCATCGATACGGCGCATGTCCACTTGGCCAACAACATGCTCACCGCCAACCTGCCGGCGTTCGACCGCGCGCTGGGCGAGGCCGCGCGCCTGGTGGACCGGCTGGTGGCCGCCGGCTGCCCGCTGCAAGAGGTCAACGTGGGCGGCGGGCTGGGCACGCCGGTGCTCGCCGGCGAGGATCCCCTGGACCTCGACGCCTACGCTGCCATCATCGCACGGCACTTCGGCCACCTGGGCGTGGCCATAGGCGCGGAGCCGGGCGAGTTTCTCACGAACGAAGCCGGCCTCCTGCTTGCCGAGGTGATCACCGTCGAACCGCGCCAGGGCTCCCTATTCATCGGCCTCGACGTCGGTTGGAACGTGCTCAATCACCGATTCATCTATGGCCGCGACCTCGTGCTCGTGGTATGCGACCGGGCCGACGATCCCTGTGCACAGCACGTCACCGTCTGCGGCAACATCAATGAGGGCAACGACGTATTTGTTGTAGACCACCCGCTGCCCGCCGTACACGAGGGCGACGTGCTAGCGTTCGTGAGCATCGGCGGTTACAGCCAGGGCATGTTCACGCACCACTGCCTGCGGCCGGAGGCCGGCGCAATCTTCCTCGCCGATCGAATCTGAGCGCCGCCGCCACGCGGGTGCGTCGCAGACACGATTGAGCTGCCCGTCGTGCGGGCACGGTACAGGCAAGGAGGTGGTTGAAGATGGCAGTCCTCAAGAGAGGTAGAAACGTCATCAGAGTTGCGGGAGCCGCCGGTGTGGCGGCGCCATATCTGCGCGAGCTGATCTCCGACAGCGAGCTGCGTGACAGCGCACGCACAGCCGTCCGCGCCGTCGGCCGGTTGTACGAGGAGATGTCCGCCGACGAGCGCTTGCGTGATCTGCTGTTCAGCTCAGCACCGCACGCCGACCGGCACCGCTCCTCCCTGAGGTCGCGGTTCCTGGGCAGCGCCAGAACCATGCGCAGCGGCAGGTTCATGCGCAGCGGCAGAATCATGCGTAGCGGCCTGCGGTGGGCGAGAATCGGGAGCTTCGCGCTGGGCACCGGGGTGCTCGTGGGCGCGCTCGCTTACCCACGCAGTCGGCGGCGCATCACCAGAGCCGTCGGTGACGCCCGTGGCACCGTGACCAGCATTGCCGGCAAGGCCGGCGAGAGAACGGCGGCCACCGCGGGCAGCGCTCGCGAGAAGATCACATCTACCGTGCAGTCACTGCGTCCGGCTGCATAGCGCGCGGCTGGCGCGGCTGGCTGTGCCGTCTGCACAGCCGGCCGCGCCTTAAGGTACTACCGTGAGCAAGCGCTCCTGCGACGGGGGGAGGAGCCACGACAACGCAGCACTCCATCGTTCTCGGATACGACGGCTCGCCATGTTCCGCTGCGGCGCTGGACCAGGCGGTCGATCTGGCCCATGGGTTGGGCGACGGCGAGGTGATCGTGGTGTACTGCCGCGAGCCTCCGGCGGGGTTGAGCTGCGACCTCGACCCCACCTGCGAGGCGGCCAAGGCGCTACGCGACTGGGAGTGTGCCGCACGGCAGGAGGCGGAGCCGATGCTGCGTGAGGCCGCCGGCCGCGTCCAGCAAGCCGGGGTGCGCAGCGAGACGCGGTTCGTGTGTGGCGACCCCGTGCAGGGTCTCGCCCAGCTCGCCGAGGAACACGACTCGCGCGCCATCGTGGTGGGGTCTCACGCCGAGGGATGGCTGGCCGCCGCACTCCATCGTCGTACGCCACTCGAGCTGCTGCGCCGTAGCCGCGTGCCGGTGCTGGTGGTGCCGTTCAAAGACTGACGTCCACAAAGAGCCTATCCCGGTAGGGATGTGTGACCGGGGTGCCCGTGGGCCGCGTGGGGCGGTTCCGAGACGACTCCCTCGTAGCCGAGCTACGTGGGAGCCGGGGAGGGGCCTGCACGCCCGGATGTGCCCATGGGCACATCCGGGCGTGCAGGCCTACCGGGATAGGCTCTAAACTCGGGCGGAGTCCGCAGTGCCCGAGGAGCCCGCGCTGCCCGGCTACGGTGTGCGCTCCCCCAGCTCGCGCACGCAGGCTACGGCGTTGTGCCACCCGTCGAGCAGCCGGGCGCGATCTACGCGGGGGTCGGGCGCGAAGGTGCGCTCGGCACGCCACAGTCCCTCTGCCTCGGAGTCATCGCGCCAGAAGCCCACGGCGAGACCGGCGAGCATGGCCGCGCCGAGCGCCGTAGACTCCGTTTGCGCAGCCCGCCGCACCGGCATCCCGAGCACGTCGGCCTGCCATTGCAGGAGCACATCGTCGGCCGCTGCGCCACCGTCAACGCGTAGCTCGCCTGGTGTAATCCCCGCGTCGGCGCTCACCGCGGCCACCAGATCGGCTACCTGGAAGGCGATGCCCTCGAGCGTGGCTCGGGCGATGTGGGCCGCAGTACTGCCCCGCGTGAGACCCAGGATCGCTCCTCGCGCGCGCGGTTCCCAGTACGGCGCGCCAAGGCCGGCGAGCGCGGGCACGAAGTACACACCTTCACTCTCCGGCACCCGCACCGCCAGCGCCGCACACTCAGACGCCTCATTGATGATACCGAGACCGTCTCGCAGCCACTGGATGGCGGCGCCGCCGATGAACGCGCTGCCCTCCAGCGCGTAGGCGCGGCGCCCGTTGCGTTGCAGCGCCACGGTGGTCAGCAGACCGCTGCCCGAGGCTACCGGTACGTCTCCCGTATGAGCGAGCACGAAGCACCCCGTGCCGTAGGTGGCCTTGGTCATGCCCCGGCTGGTGCACGACTGGCCGAACAGGCCTGCCTGCTGGTCACCGGCGATGCCCGCCACGGGCAGCGGCCGGCCGAACAGCGCGGCCTCGGTCTCGCCCACCACGCCGCCGCTATCGCACACCCGGGGCAGCATCGCCCGCGGCACGCCGAACAGATCAAGCAGCTCGTCGTCCCAGTCGCCACGCCGCAGGTCGTAGAGCAGGGTGCGGGAAGCGTTAGTGGCATCCGTTACGTGCAGTCGTCCGCCGCTCAGCTGCCACACGAGCCAGCTGTCGACCGTGCCGAAGGCAAGCTCGCCGCGCGCCGCGCGGTCGCGCGCCCCGGGCACGCTCGCGAGTATCCAGGCCAGCTTGGTGGCAGAAAAGTACGGATCCAGGACGAGGCCCGTCTTGCGCCGCACCAGGGCTTGGGCTCCCGCGGCACGCAACTCGGCGCAACGGTCCGCCGTGCGCCGGTCCTGCCACACGATGGCCGGCGCCACCGGCTGCGAGGTTGCACGGTCCCACACGATGGTCGTCTCGCGCTGGTTCGCGATGCCTATGGCCGCGATCTGCGAGGTCGACTTGCCGCTACGCCGCAGCGCTTCCAGGGCGGTCTCGCGCTGTGTCGCCCACAGCTCCAGGGCATCCTGCTCCACCCATCCCGGCCGCGGGTAGCTCTGGCCGATCTCTCGTTGGGCCACGGCCAGAGCGCTTCCGTCGGCGCCGAAGACCATGGCCCGGGAGCTGGACGTGCCTTGATCGAGGGCAAGGATTGCCCGAGCGTCACGCGACCTTGGTGCCACCTGGCAACCTCCGTGGGGCTCCGTACACTTAGGCTCAGTCGCCGCGTCCGTGGCTCAGCTGCGACAGGGCCGGCGGCGGACCAGCGAAAAGGCTGGCGGGTAGCCTACACCATCGCCAGGAGCCGCTCCGCCTCGAGCGCGCCACCGGGGTCGTCTTCGTGCTTGAACAGCCAGTACACATCACGGTCCACCGCGAGGAGCTCACGAGAACGCGCCGCGAACTTCTCAAGGTCGGCCGCGCCGTACGCAGGCTTGCGCAAGCGACGGTACACGTAGTCCGCGGTGGCCACGTCGGGCACCTCGAGGGTCTCGGACTCCGCCACGCACAGGGCGATGTTGCGTTCACGAAGCAGCGCGTACACGTCGTCTACGAACCACGAGGGGTCGCGGAACTCGAAGGCGCAACGCAGGTCGCCGGGCAGCAGCGGCAGGAACGCCGCCAGACGCGCGAGGTCCAGCTTGAGATAGGGCGGCAGCTGGAACAGCAGCGGTCCCAGCCGTCGCGCCACTCTGAGCGGCTCGAGTGCCTTGATGAAGAACTCGGTCGGCTCTTGCGCATCTTTCAAGCGAGCCACGTGGGTGATGCGCTGATGGGCTTTGATCGCGAACACAAACCCCGGCGGTGTGGCCGCCACCCACGACTCGAGGGTGGCGGCCGAAGGCATACGCCGGAACGTGTAGTTGATCTCGACGCAGTTCAGCCGGCCGGCATAGTGTTCCAAGAACCTGCCGGCCGGCAGTCCTGCGGGATAGAAGCCGGGCTTCCATGACGCGTAAGCGAACCCCGACGTACCCGCGAAGAGCGTGGCCACGTCACGCCAGCACCTTGGAGAGAAACACCTTAGTGCGCTCCTCCTTGGGGTTGACCAACACTTCGTTGGGTGGGCCCTTCTCCACGATCACGCCGCCGTCCATAAGCGCCACGCCGTCGGCGACCTCCTTGGCGAAGCCGATCTCGTGGGTGACCACGACCATCGTCATGCCTTCCTTGGCGAGCCGCTTCATCACGTCGAGCACCTCGCCCACCAGCTCGGGGTCGAGGGCCGAGGTGGGCTCGTCGAAGAGCATCAGCTTGGGGTGCATGGCGAGCGCCCGGGCGATGGCCACGCGCTGCTGCTGGCCGCCGGAGAGCTGGGCCGGGTACGTGTCGAGCTTCTCGCGTAACCCCACGAGGGTGAGAAGCTCGATGGCCTCCTCTTCGGCCTTCTTACGTGCCACGTGCTGTACATACACCGGCGCTTCCATCACGTTCTCGATCGCCGTCTTGTGCGGGAACAGGTTGAAACGCTGGAACACCATGCCCACGTGCGAACGCTGGCGCGACACGTCTTTGGGCCCCATCTCGTGCAGGGCCGTGCCCTTCTGGCGGTAGCCCATGAGGTCGCCGCCGACCCACAGACGGCCGGCGTCGATCTTCTCCAGGTGGTTGATGCAGCGCAGCAGGGTCGACTTGCCGCCGCCCGAAGGGCCGAGCAGCACGTAGGTCTCCTGTGGCATGACCTCGAGGTCGATGCCCTTGAGCACATCGAGCTTGCCGAACGACTTCCACACCTGCTCAGCTTTGACCATGGGCTGGCCGGCGGCTACGCCCGGGCTCTCGATCACGGCCGCAAGATCCTCAGGCATGGCCCTTCACCACCCTTCGTGCAGCGCGCTTCTCCGCCGCCTCTGTCTCCTCGGCGCCGAAGCCTTTGCCGAAGTACGCCTCCAGGTAGTGCTGGCCGATCGTCATCAGCGTGGTGAAGAACAGGTACCACATGGATGCCACGATCAGCAGCGGGATCTGCTGAAACGTCTGCGAATACACGATCTGCACGTTGGTCATGAGCTCGTGGCCGGCAATGACGATGAGCAGCGAGGTGGTCTTGAGCATCGAGATCGTCTCGTTGCCCATGGCGGGGATGATCACGCGCATGGCCTGTGGCAGAACGATGCGGCGCATGCTCAGGGTGGGCGACATGCCGAGTGACTCGGCCGCCTCGGTCTGACCCTTGTCGACCGAGATGATGCCGGCGCGCACGAATTCGGCCATGTAGGCCGCCTCGTTGAGGCCCAGCGCCAGGATGCCGGCGACCGCGCCGGCGATCACGCTGCCGGCGTCGAACGAGCCGAACACGATGTGGGTGAACGGAAAGCCGACGAAGATGGTCTTGTACTCCGCGCCGATGAATCCCCAGAAGAGGATCTGGACCAGCACCGGTGTACCGCGGAAGAACCAGATGTAGAAGCCCGACACGCTGGTGAGGATGTTGTTCGCCGACAACCGCATGACGGCGAGGATCGTGCCCCCCGCGATGCCGATGGCCATCGAGATGAACGTCACGTAGAGCGTCACCACGCAGCCGCGCAGCACCAATCCGGTGAACAGGTACTGCCTGATCACCGAGAGCTCGGTGTTGGGGTTCTTCAGGAACGAGAAGATCAGCGCAACGCCGAGGTAGATGATGACGGCCGCGCTGATCCAGCGGCCGTAGTGACGCAGGGGTATCGCTTTGATCGTCTCGGGGCGGGCGGCGCCGCCGCCGCCCGCCCCCATGGATGCTTGACCTGCAGCTGCCATGTCAGATACCGCGAGAGATCACGGCGAGGCGCTTGCGCTGACCGGCACCGTACCTTGGTTGACTTGCGCCGACGTCACGGGCACCAGGCCGTAGGACGCGACGATCTTCTGGTAGGCGCCCTCGTTAATGAGGTCTTGCAGCCCCTTCTGCCACACCGTGAGAAGCGCGGTGTTGGTCTTGAGGATGCCGGCGCCGACCAGCGTCGGGGCATAGCCGTTGGGCGCCGCCGGATCGACGGCGAGCTGGAACGAGTTGCCGTTGTTGGTGGTGCGCGCGATGTAGCCGGCGGTGGAGTGGTCGGTGAGATCGCCGACCGCCCGGCCGCTCTTGATGGCCAGCAGCGCCGACGGCTGATCGGGGAGGGTGAGGATATTCATGGTCGACTGACCGGCGGCCTTGAACTTGGTGTTCTGGGTCTGCAGCAGAAGCTGCTGCGTGGTGCCGGTCTCCACGGCGACCGTCTTGCCCGCCAAGCTGTTGAGACCCGTGATGTTCTGCGGGTTGCCCTTGGGCACGATGATGGACGTGGTGTCGTAGGCGTAGTCGACGAAGCTGAGCACCTTCTCGCGCACGGCGTTGTCGTACATGTCCGACATGATGACGTCGTTCTTGCCGGCCTTGAGCGAGAGGATGATGCCGCTGAAGGGCTGCTCGTTGAACGACACGGGCACGCCTATCTTGGCGCCGATGGCCTGCGAGAGGTCATAGTCAAAGCCAGTGGGCTGCTTGCTGGTGGCGCTCACGTACATCTCCCACGGCGGGTACGGGATGTCGCTCGCCACCCTGATCGAAGTCATGCCGGCGGGCAGCTGCGACTTGAGGGCGGCGTCGGGCGTGAGCGCGGCCAGGTCGGCCGGCGTCCAGGTGGCTGTCGCCGTGGTGGAACTGGCACTGGGGGTGGGGCTTGTTGTTGGGCCGGTGCTGCTGCTGCCGCATCCGGCGGCGAAGACCACGACGGCGGCGACCCCCAAGACAGCCGCAAGGGTCAAAACGCTAAGGCCTTTCGGCCGGCGTATCCTGCGCCCTAAACCAATCGCCGGCGCGAACGGATGCGATCTCAACATGGCTGCACCTCCACTAAAAGTTGGACATTCCCCTGGCCCGTGGTGCCGGCGACCGCGAGGGGCCGCCCCTCCGCCAGGCACGCCAACGATTCTACGTCGTGAAGCCACGATTGGGACCGTTGGTGCGACAGGACGGTGTGACCTGCATAAACCGTATACACCGATGAGGGGCCGCTTGTCAAAGAAGACCCCGTCCACCAGCGCCCCGCGGCGGCCCGCCAACGCCCCGGATCAGGCCCTAGGCAGGCTCAGGCGGCCTCACACAGCCGGCGGTCGACGGCTTCGGTCTCCTTGACCCACGTGAGGCGCGGCGCGCTCTCTACACCGCCACGCTGCATGGCCTGCTCCATCGACGGCCCGGCTAGAAACGCCTCCGCCGCCTGGCGCGAGGGAAACTGCAGCAGCACCGTGAGGTCGGTGGGCAGGTCGCTATCGCGAAACACGAAATGGCCGGTGCATCCGTAGGTCTGACGCACCGGCTCCTGCTCATCGAACACGGGTTTCCAGGCGTCGAAGTCACGCACCTTGTGCTGGATCACCAGGATCATCGCCGCCTCCTTACCGATGCGGGAGACGCCGCCCGGACGCGACGCGGACGGCGTTGCTCCATAGTTGGGGCGTACCCGGCTCCGGCTCCGGCAAACCCCGGGTTAGCGCAGGCGCCCCCGCAGGCCGCCGGCGCCTGCCGCGCACGGTGCCCGGGAGCCTGACGCCGATTCGGCTGCCGACTATCGGGCGGACGTCATGAGGCGTCGTGCCGGCGGGTGCCATGCGCCGCCGCCAGCAGCGAACGGGCCAGCGACTCGCCCAGGCCGGCGAGGTCTTCGGTGGCGAGGTAGTGGCCGGCGACGGCGTCGAAGAGAAGGCTGGCCTGCGCGGGGAGCTCCTCGTCGGCGGTCCACAGCACCACGGCCAGCGGCAGCCGGGGCAGCGCCTGGAACGCGAAGCCGGCGTCGCCCAGTGGCAGTGGACTGCCGCCCACCGCCGCGGCCGCCTCACGCAGGGCGGCCACACTGAGGGCCTGCGCCAGGGGTGTTTCCCCGCGGCTCGTGAACGATTGCGCGTAGAACAGGCCGTCAGGCAGCTCGCGAAACGCGATCCAGCGTCCGGCCGGCGGCGTGCCGTCGGCGCGCGTGAGGTAGTGCAGGAGAACGATGGCCACGGCGGCGTGCGCGGGCTCGCCGCCGCCCGACATGGCGACCACCCCCTGTGGGTGCGTCACCACATGCGGGCGGCCGAAGAACGGCACGAGCACGCCCGCGGCCGAAAGCTCGCACCCCGCCCGCGCGGCTTGCCGCGCGGGATCCGCTCGGGCCCACTCTGCCCGGGCCTGCGCCAGCGCCGTGCGAAAGCGCCGAGGAGTCTGGTCGGCGGCGGCGGGCGTAGGCCTAGGTCCCCACGCTGAAGGATCCCGTGCCCCAGGGCGACGAGGCCACAGCCGTAGCCACCGCCTCGGCATCGTTGCCGTTGCCCAGGGCCGCCAGGATGCCGCCGTAGCGCCCGTTATGCAGTGTGATCACGGTCGCTTTCAGACCCTCCGCCCAGCTCGTGTAGGCCTTTACGCCGACCGAGTTGAAGACGGTCGCGCCGGGCATGGGCTCGGTGGTGTTCAAGGGATTGTAGTAGGCGGCGTTGTACCAGTTGCCGCCCTCGGCCATCTCCCAGGCGACGATGGCCGCCACGTTCTCGGAGGTCATGGGCACGGCGAGCGCCTTGAGCAACGTCTGTGCCCAGGTGACCTGGGTCACCTTGCCGCCGGCCTTCATGAGCAGCTCGGGCGCGCTCAGGATCTTCTTGATGCGCACCACGAGGCCCTTGAGAAGGGCGCTGCGTTCGGCGAGCTTCTCTTCCATGGCCAGACGCTGGGCATCGATCGCGGCCTGCGCGGTCACGGTGTCCTGCCGCTCGCCCTCCAAGTTCTTCTCCAGGGCCTGCACCTGTACGGCGAGACGTTGGGAGCTCTTCTCTACCTGCTGGTCCTGCTGGGCGATAGCACGCAGGAAATCGACGGCCGTCTGAGCGTCGGTGAGGCTCGCCGAGTGCACCAGAACGTCGAACCACGAGTAGTCATCGGACTTGTACATGGTCACCACGCGGTCGTCTATGATGCCGCGCTGGCGCGCCAGGTCGCTCTGCGCGCGGGTGAGATCGAGACGCGTCTGCGAAAGCTGGGCGTTTACGTTATAGAGATGCTGCTGGGCCAATTGATACTGCTGCTCGATCGCCTTCATTTGCACAGTGATCTGCGCCATCTGAACGCGCACCGTGTGGGCCTCCCTCTGGAGGCCGGCGAGCGAGGGCGACGCGGAAGTGGTGGCGGGGAACGCCGCGGTCATGGCGGTCACGGCCACGAGGAGCAGGGCGGCGCACGCCACCCTCAGGAGGTTAGTCGTGGTGATACGTAGCTGGGCGCTCATGGCTTTCATAGGGATGTATCGACCTCCGGGCGCGCTCCTTGACCCCTCGGGGCCAAGCGACGTTCCACCAACCGGCGGGCCGCCTACGGCTTCGCGCCGCAGCCCGGGAACCCTGCCCGGCGTTTCAGACGGTGGGCGCGTCGAGACCGGTGGCTTGGCGTCCGCCGGAGCCGCTCGTCCAGCTCGCGCCGGCGGCGGCGGCCATCACGGCCGCCATGGCCGCGATCTCGAGCAGGCTGAGACGCTGAGAGAGCACGATGTAGCCGGCGAGCGCCGCGGCCGCCGGCTCGATGCTGAGCAGCACCCCGTAGGTGGAGGCGCGCACCATCCGCAGGGCAACCAACTCGAGGAAGTACGGGAAAGCGGACGACAGCACGGCGACCAGGGCCCCCAGAGCGACCGCCGAACCGTGCCCGGCGATCTTGACACCGCCGAGCAGCAGCACCGGCGTCAGGAGCACCGCCGAGCCCGCGAGCATGAGCGTCGTCACCGAGAGCGGGTCGAGACGCCTCACGGCACGCTTGGCCAGCAGAAGATAGGCCGCCCAGCCGGTGGCCGCCGCCAGAGAAAGCCCTATGCCCAGGCCGCTCACGGCGCTGGTGGGGCCGGCGAGCAGGGCTACGCCCGCGCCCGCCAGCACGATCCAGAGAAAGTCCAGCGGCCGGCGCGTACCGATCACCGCCACGGCCAGCGGGCCCACGAACTCGACGGCCACCACGATACCGACCGGCGCGTGGCTGATGGCACCGTAGAAGCTCAGGTTCATGCCCAGGAGGGCCAGGATGAGGGCGGCGACCGCCAGACGGTCACCGCCTTTGGGAAGGCGCAATGAACGCGGCCGCAGGGTCACCAGGATGGCCGCGGCCACGGCCTGGCGCAGCCAAAGAGCCTCCACGATGCCCAGCGATCCGACCACGCGCACCGCGAAGGCCGAGCCGGTTTGCATAGACACACCGATGATGACGACCAGCAGTCCCGCCGTGACGGCGGCGTGCTTGAGCGAAGGCCGATCGCCGGCCTGCGAGTCGGGCGTAGAGGGAGTCACCGGACGAGTGTATCCGAACGAAAGCTGCGGAGCCGCGGCGAGACCCCACGACCGGCGGAGCCCGCGGGAGTAGATGATTGTTCCGTGACGCAGCACGCCGGTGGGGGAAGACTTGGAGAGTTAGACGATGTACGTCGTTAAGAGGGCTGAGATGCACATCACTGGCGCGCCCTCACCATGAGCACCAGACACACCGAGAAGCCACCTGCGCCGCTGGGGTACGGCCCCCCACGGACTCGTCTCGCCTTACGTCTGGCGCTCGTCTACGCCGCCGTGGCGTCGCTGTGGATACTCCTCTCCGACTCGGCCCTCGACGCACTGGGGCTGCCGCTGTCTGTGGAGCAGGAGCTCTCATCCCTTAAAGGCCTGGGTTTTGTGCTGGTCACGGCGGTGGTGCTCTATGTCTTCGTGAGCCGCTGGGTGAGGAGGCTGCGCGCGTCGCAGGAGCGGTACTGGCGCCTGTTCGAGAACGCCACCGAGGGCATCACCGTCTTCACCGTGGTGCGCGACCGGCAGGGCGCGCTGACCGACCTTGTCGTTACCGACGTAAACTCCATCCAGCTAGAGCGCACCCAGCTCACGCGCGACCAGGTGGTCGGTCGCCGGATGACGCAGCAGCACGGCCCCGACGAGCGCCTGCGCTCGTACTTCGATCTCGTCGCCAGCGCCGTGGCCGCGGGGCACCCCATAGAGTCTGAGCTGCGCGTGAGGTCGGTCGGAGCTCACGAGCTGCTCTCGGCGTATCCGTTCGAGCACGACCTGTGGGCGCTGGCCGCCCTGGACGTCACCCAGACACGCCGCGCCGAAGAGGATCTGCGCAAGCAGGAGGAGCACATCCGGCAGGCATACGTGGATGTGCTCGACGCGGTCACCGGCGGCAAGCTCATCCTCCTCACCGAGGAGGACCTGGCGGCCGAGCTCGGGGTGCCGCTCTGCATCCCTGCGCAGATCACCTCCGCGAAGCAGATGCCCGAGGCGCGCCGCCGCGTTTCGAAGGCGGCCCGGCAGAGTTTCCCCGGATGGACAGAGCTCACAGACCTTCTCAACCCCGCTTGTGAGGCCCTCGGCAACGCGCTCAAGCATGGCCACGGCGGAACCTACCAGGTGTACGCGAAGGACGGTCGCCTGCAGGTGGCGGTCAGCGACGATGGGCCGGGCATCGACTTCCGCACCCTGCCCAGGGCCGCGCTGGTGCCCGGCTTCTCCACCGCCGCGAGCCTGGGCATGGGCTTCACGATCATGCTCCAGCTCTGCGACCGCGTGCTCCTCAGCACGCGACCGGGGCGCACCGAGATCGTGCTCGAGGTGGCGGCCGGCAGCGCGGCCGCGCTGGAGATCGTCACGGCGCTCGCCTAGCGAGGCCGACCCTCGCCGCCATGAACGCTCAACCTCGACCAGGGAGCTCCTCGCGGAGCCGGCGGCCCGGCGCCGGCGCGCTCCGCCTGCGCCGCGGCGCGGCGCGCACCCGCCTTGTGGGACGCCTGGGGCTGGCCCGGGCACGCGGCCGGCCTCACACGTTGAGCCACCTGGTCACCGGCCGCTGCAACGGCCGCTGCCGCACCTGCCTCTGGCGCGACCCCGGCCGTGACGAGCTCGACACGGCGACGGTCAGGTGGCTCTATCGCGAGGCCGGTAGAGCTGGCCTCGCACAGCTCGTGATGTGGGGTGGCGAGCCACTGCTCCGGCAGGATCTGCCGGAGCTCTTGCGCGCCGCCCGGCACGCCGGCCTGCTCACCACCCTCATCACCAACGGCTGGCTCATCGGCAAGCGTTGGCCCGAGTTGCGCGGTCATGTGGACGCGCTCATCCTCAGCCTCGACGACGTGGGTCCCGCCCACGACCGTTTGCGCGGCCTGCCCGGCCTCTACGAACGCCTGCAAGCCTTCGTCGACATGCTGGCCGACGACCCGCTACGCCCGACCCTGCTCGTGAACACCGTGCTCTCCAATCTCAACCGTGGGGCTTTGGAGCGCGTTGCGGCGGTGGCCGCGGACTGGCACGCGGGTCTGTACTTCTGCCCTATGGAGACGGGCGCGGCGACCTCCGCCGGCATCGTGACGCCGCTCGCCGAGCTGGCGCTCTCGCCCGCGCAGCTGAGCGCCGTGGCCGGCACCGCGGCGGAGCTCAAGCGCGCTGGCTACCCCATCCTCGCCACCGCCGAGTACCTGGATCTGCTCGCCCGCGACCCGGATCTGCAGGGCTACACGTGCCGGGCGCCGGCCGCGCGGCTCACAGTGGCCGCCGACGGCACGGTGCGCGACTGCCTGCATAGCGACCGCCCGCTGGCCGACGTGGCCGCCCTGCGGGCCGCCCACGAGCCCCTCTCGCTGCTGTTCTCTCAGCCCCGATACCGTGCCATGACGGCGCAGGCGACGCACTGCCGCAAGTGCAACAACCCAGATGTCATCGAGCTGTCGTGGCTCTGGGACCTGCGGCCGGCGATGCTTCGCAAAGTGCTGCAACTCAGCACCCTGTAGGCCCGACACGACGGCGATGATGCACTACCATGGTCTCTCGTCCACAGATCGCCGCAAGCCTACGTGCGGGAGGAGCGCAAGTGACAGCGCCATTCGATCGTGTGCCGCGCACCCGTAACGCCGGCAGCCGCAATCCGTCACGCCTCGGCCTGATCGCGCTCGCGGTCCTCGCTCTGATCTGGGGTTACAACTGGGTGGTCATGAAGGTCGGCTTGCAGTATTCGCAGCCATTCACCTTCGCGGCCCTGCGCACCTTCGTCGGAGCTCTCAGTCTGCTGGCGCTGCTGGCGGTCTTGCGCCGCCCCTTCTGGCCCAAGGCGATCGTCTTCACCCTGCTCATCGGCCTTCTGCAGACTACCGGCTTTGCGGGCCTCATCATGTGGGCACTCGCCAAAGGTGGCGCGGGCGAGATTTCGGTGCTCACCTACACCATGCCTTTCTGGCTGCTGCTGATGGCCCGGGCGTTTCTCGGCGAGAGACTGAGGGGGCTGCAGTGGCTGGCCGTCGGGGTGGCCTTTGTCGGCCTCTTGCTCGTGCTCGAACCCTGGCGACTGCACGGTGCGTGGAGCAGCTTGATGGCGGTGCTGGCAGGCCTCTCGTGGGCGGCCAGCGCGATCGTCGTCAAGATGCTGCAGCGACGACACGCCGTAGACCTGCTGTCACTCACCGCGTGGCAGATGCTGTTCGGGTCGCTCCCGCTGATCGTGGTCGCGCTGCTCACCTACACCGCACCGCCGGTGTGGACCGTCTCGTTCATCTCGGCCCTGGTCTACAACGTGTTTCTCGGCAACGCGCTCGCCTGGCTGTTGTGGCTCTACGCCCTCCGCGCGCTGCCCGCCGGGAGCGCCGGAATGGGCACGTTGGCGATCCCGCTGATCGGTGTGGTTACCGCCTGGATCCAGCTCGGCGAGCGCCCCGGCGGCGCCGAGGCGCTCGGCATGGCGGGCATCATCGGCGCTCTCTGCCTGCTCGCGCTGCTCGGCGCGCGCCGCCCGGCGATGGAGCACGTGACACGCGCCAGCCCACCGCCGGGGGAGAGCACCTGAAAGCCGCGACCCCTGCGCTATACTCCCGCCAGCGGGCAAGGAGGGTGACGTTGGACCTATTCGAAGCGATCAAGACTCGCTACAGCGTGCGAGGGTACAAGCCGGATTCCATCGACGACGGCCTGCTCCACCAAGTTCTGGAGGCGGCCCGCCAGGCGCCCACGGCCGCCAACAAGCAGCCGTTTCGCATCGTCGTCGTACACACCGAGGGACGTGCCGCCGATCTGGCCCGCATATACGGGCGCTCGTGGCTCGTTGAGGCCCCACTGGTGCTCGCCATGGTCGCCGTCCCCGGCGAGGCGTGGCGGCGCTCCGACGGCAAACTCTACGACGAGGTGGATGCGGCCATAGCCATGGATCACCTTGTGCTGGCCGCCACGGCCCTAGGGCTCGGCACGTGCTGGATCGCGGCGTTCGATCCGGCCGCGGCGCGCGAGGTGCTCGGCCTGCCCGACGACGTGGAGCCAGTCGCTCTTACGCCGCTCGGCTACCCCGACAAACGGCCCGCCGGCACCGGCCGCAGACCACTCGAGGAGCTCGTCAAGTACGAACGCTGGTGAGAGGCGGGCGCGCCCGCGCCGCGCCGGCGCCGGCCCGCAGCGCGCGCCCTACGGCGGTGGCGCCACAGGTCGCGGGGCGCCTAGGCCGGGCCGAGGTGCCTGCGGCGCAGCTCCTCCAGCTGCTTGGGGGAGAGAAACACGCAGTCACCCCTGGCCGCCTCACCGGCGGCGACATCGTGGGCCAGCACCCGGCAACTGGGCGCGCCGCAGAGCCCGCAGTCCAGTCCCGGCAGGGTACCCGCGATGCGTTCCGCCTCCTTCACCCGCCGCACCCTCTCGCGCAGATCGCCCACCTTGGTGGTCGCGCGAGGCTCGAACGGACGCTCGGTGGAGTAGTCTTCTTGCGGGTAGCGACGCCACACCTCGGCCTCGGTCTCGAGGTCGGTCTCGGGGAGCTCCCTCACCAGGCTCTGCATCTTGGCCTGCGTCACGTAGAGGTTGTCGACCGTAAGATTGCCGTTGGCGCAGCCGCCCCAGCAGGCGCTGCACTCCAGGAAGTCTATGTCTTTGAGCTTGCCCTTCTCGATGTCGTCGAAGACGCGCATCACGTTGGGCAGCCCCGTCACCGACAGGTAGCGGTACCTGCTGAGCGTGCCGGCCAGCGGGCGTCGCGTAGACCAGCGCAGCATCCCCGCGGAACGCACGGGCGCCCAGGCGCAGTGAACGCCGGACTTCGCGACCCTACGCGCCCGGGCCAGCACCGTGTTGTACACCTGCGGAATGCCGATGGACCCGTCCAGGTAGCTCTTGCCACCTTCGGCCGGCTGCATGATGGAGACGGTCCGTGCCTGGCAGGGCGTGACGTAGATGGCGGCCACGTCTTCGGGCGCCACACCGCGCTCCAGCGCGAAGCGCCGCTTGACCTCGCGCCCGGCGATCTCGCGCGGAGGGTGCACGCGAATGAGCTGCTCCAGCATCCGCGGGTACGAGACCTGCATGAGCCGCACCACCACGGGGCAGGTGATGGAGATGATGGGCCGCGGGCCACGCCAGGAGCCCACGAAATCGACGATCGCACGCGTCACGAGCTTCATCTCAACGCCGTAGTCCCACACGCTGTCGAAGCCCACGGCGAGCAGCCCCTCGGCGATGTGCTCAGGCCGTATCTCGCGCGGAAACTGGCCGAAGAGCACCGGCGAGGGCACCGCCACCTTGAGCGCGAAATGGTTGAACTCGTCCAGGGTCCGCGTGGTCGCCGTGATCGCCCCGCGCGAGCACGCGGTAAGGCACGAGCCGCAGTCGATGCACAGCTCGCTCAGCACGCGCGCCTTGCCGTGCTTCACGCGAATCGCAAACGTGGGGCAGACCCGCATGCAAGCCAGGCAGCCGTTGCACACCGCGTCGGCTATGCGGAATCCATGCGTGTACTCAGCCATGCTCGTCCAGCTTGATCTTGCAGGTCACGACGGTGCCCTCACCTAGCTCTGAGCGGATACCGAACACGTCGGAGTTCTTCTGCACATTGGGCAGACCCATGCCGAAGCCGAAGCCCATCTCGCGCATCTCGTCGCTGGCGCTCGACCATCCCTCCTGCATGGCAAGCTCGAGGTCGGGGATGCCCGGGCCGTGGTCGGCCATCTCGATGCCGATGTCTTCGTCTGTGATCGCCAGGGTGAGCACCCCCTCGCGGGCGTACATCACCACGTTCATCTCGACCTCGAAGGCCACCACCACGGCGCGGCGGATGGTCTGCGGGTCGATCTCCAGGTCTTTGAGCAGCGTCTTGATCTCGGTCGACGTCTCGCCCGCCTTGTCGAAATCGAGGCCGTTCACCCGGTAGCAGCACGAGAGCAGCTCCTCGGCCATCACATCGCCCCGTGCAGGCCGGCGACGTACAGGATGCCGCAGCTCTCGAACATGCCGAGGCAGGTCATGAGCACCGGGATGCCCTTCTCACGAGCGAGCTCTAGCACGCGCTCGGGCGGACGCTTGCCGCGCACGTACACGATGGCGTGCACATCGGCCACCACGGCGGTGCGCACCGACTGGATGTTGGTGAGCCCGGTGAGCATCAAGGCGTGAGGCCGGTGAAAGGCGAGGATCTCGCTCATGCCGTCGGAGGCCACCACGGCCTCTATATCCACCTCGTGGTCGAGCGTCGTGAGCGGCTCGCAACACAGAGCCGCGGCGATCTCGTTCAGCCTCATGGCCGGCAGCCTCCTTCGCGATCAGGCACGCGCCTGCGCAGCGCCGCGTCGATCGACAGCGCCGCCCGGCGCCCGGCGCCCATGGCACTGATGACCGTGGCTGCGCCGGTAACCACGTCTCCGCCGGCCCAGATATGCTCGCGTGACGTACGCCCGGTCTCTTCGTCAGCCACAATGGTACCGCGCGGGCCCACCTCCAGGCCCGGGGTCGTCGCGGGAATCAGCGGGTTGGGGCTGTTGCCGATGGCGCACACCGAGGCGTCTACAGACATCATGAACTCGGAGCCCGCGATCTCTATGGGCCGGCGGCGGCCGGAGGCATCGGGAGTACCCAGCTCCATGCGGCGGCACTCCATGGCGCGCAGCCAGCCCCGGTCGTCGCCGATGAGGCGCACCGGCAAGGTGAGGAAGTCGAAGATCACGCCCTCCTCCTCGGCGTTCTCCACCTCCTCGAGGCGCGCCGGAAGCTCGTCGCGGCTGCGCCGGTACACGATGTGTACCTCCTCGGCGCCCAGACGCAGCGCGGTGCGGGCCGAGTCCATGGCCACGTTGCCGCCGCCGAACACGGCCACCTTCGCCGCCCGCTTGAGCGGCGTGTCCCAGGCGGGAAAGCGAAAGCCGCGCATGAGGTTGCAGCGCGTGAGGTACTCGTTCGCGGAGTACACGCCGTTCAGGTTCTCCCCCGGGATCTCGAGAAACCACGGCAGGCCGGCGCCGGCGCCCACGAACGCCGCGTCGAACGATTCGAGCAACCGGTCGAGGGTGCGTGTCTTGCCGGCCACGAAGTCAAGGCGCAGCTCCACCCCCAGGCTGCGCACGTAGTCGATCTCGCGGCGCACGATGGCCTTTGGCAGGCGAAACTCCGGGATGCCGTAGGTGAGCACGCCTCCCGCCTCGTGCAGAGCCTCGAACACGGTCACCTGGTACCCCTGCCCGGCGAGGTCGGCGGCCACCGTAATGCCGGCCGGTCCCGAGCCGACCACGGCCACCCGGCGGCCGTTGGCGGGCGGCTGCGGGGGCGGCTGCGCCGCCCCCTCGGCCGCCTCCCAGTCGGCCAGGAAGCGTTCCAGACGGCCGATGGCGAGCGGCTCCCCCTTCTTGCCCAGCAAGCAGAGCTTCTCGCACTGCTCCTCCTGCGGACACACGCGGCCGCAGACCGCCGGCAGCGCGTTGGTCTCCTTGACCTTCTTGATGCCGGTCGCGAAGTCTCCCTCGGCGATGCAGGCGACGAAAGCCGAGATGTCGACGCCCACCGGGCAGCCCTGGCTGCAAGCGGGCTTCTTGCAGGCCAGGCAGCGCGCCGCCTCCTCCCGCGCGAGCTCGGGCGAGTAGCCCAGCGCCACCTCGTCGAAGTTGCGCACACGCGCGCCCGGCTCCTGCTTCGGCATGGGCCGTCTGGCCGTTCTGATTCTGCCGCCCACTCGCGTCATCCTCTCAGAAGTGAGACGCGCACCCGCTGCGCCGAAGAGGTTCGACCTCCTCCGGATTGTAGGTCTCTCGCCGCGCCAGGAACTCTTCCCAGTCCACCTCGTGGCCGTTGAACTCGGGGCCATCGACGCAGGCGAACCTGGTCTTGCCGGCCACCGTCAGGCGGCACACCCCGCACATGCCCGTGCCGTCGATCATGATTGGGTTCATGCTCACGATCGTCGTGATGCCCAGGGGCCGAGTCTGCTCGCAGACCTTCATCATCTGGAAGGTGCACCCATGGGCGACGATGCGCTCCGGGTGAAGGTCTTCGAGCGCCAGGATCTCGGCCAGGCGCGTCACGTGCCCTTTGTAGCCCCGGCTGCCGTCGCGGGTGACCGTGATCACGCGCTCGGCGACACCGCGCAGCCGGTCTTCCCAGTACAAGAGATAGGCGCTACGCGCCTCCACGAGCACCACCACGCGGTTGCCGGCCGCCGCCATGGCGGCGGCGACGGGCTGGATACTGCCGATCCCGTAGCAGCCGCCGATGAGCAGCACCGTGCCGAAGTGCTCCACCACGGTCGCATTGCCCAGGGGACCGGCATACGACGGGATCTCGTCGCCGGCGTGCAGGCGCGCAAGCCGACCCGTGGAGGCGCCGACCTGCACGAAGATGGAGGTAACGGTTCCGGCGGCGGCGTCCCAGTCGGCCAGGGTGAGCGGAATGCGCTCGCCGCCCTCTCCCGGTCGCAGGATGATGAAGTTGCCGGGCCGCGCTGACTCGGCCACCTCGGGCGCGTCCACGGTGAGCAGGTGCACGTTGGGCACGATCATGCGGCGTTCAACGACCCGGACCATGCTCCCTCCCCGAGTGAGTGGAGGATCGCCGGCGCCGGCCGGCGCCGGTGGCCCGCGCGCGCTCGCCGGCCCGGGCGTGCTCGCCGGCGCGCAGACGCACCTTCTGCGGTCCCGCCGGGCCCGGCCACCAACGCGGCAGCACCATATACACAACGCCCCGCGGACAGTCGCGATCGGGGCGCGCAACGAGCACGAGATCGCGCTCCGCCAAGCCGACCGTCACAAGACCGTCCGGCGCCGCGCCGAGGCGCGCCAGGTCGTCTGGGTGAATGCGCAGCCCCTCCTCGAGGCGCAGCTCTCCGAGGCCCTCGACAACGCCGGCCAGATCGACACCGCGGTGAGCGAACGCCGTGCGCTCGGCCACCAGAACGTAGCGCCGCCCGCGGCGCGCGGTGTCTTGCGCCGGCTCCGCCGCCCTGCCGGCCGGCGCGCTCGCCACGGCCGGCGCGGTCATCCGGGCCGCTTCGCCGGCCGCCCCCAGCGGCACCATGCGGCGCGGCGCGCGGTCGCGCTCGGCGGGAAAGGCCGGCACCTCGGCGCGCATGGCCTCTCGCACGGCGCCGGCGTCGCGGTACTGCAAAGCGGGGTGTCCCAAGCACGCCGCGAGGCTCGAGAAGATCCACCAGTCGGGCTGCGCAGCCTTGCTCGCGCCGCACGCGCGCAGCCGCTCGAGGCCGCACACCTCCTGCACCCGGCCCTCGAGGTTGGTCAGAGTGCCGTCGGCCTCCGCAAACGAGGCCGCGGGCAGAAACGCATCCACGGCAAAGGGTGGCAGGTACATGTCTTGGGCGATCACGTAGTCACAGTCGGGGCGTGTCGCGAACGGCGCTGCCCCGACGAGGTACAGCACCCTCGGGCAACGGCCCGCGCGGAGCTGCGCCAGGTCGAAGCCCCGGTTCGCCACGCGCGAGCCCGCCCCTGCTCGCGGGCTCGGCGCCGCCCGCGGACCGGGCCACACCTCACTCAGCCCGCCGAGCTCCAGCACGCCACGCGTATTGGCGCCATTCACCAGCGGCAAGACGCTCGTGCCCTCACGCGTGGCCACGCTCTCCAGCTTGGCCACCAGCTCCGCCGCCCCCGCGCCGGCGAAGACCCGCGGCCCCACCACCACAGCCAGCGGGGCGCCCTCCACCGTACCCAGGGTCTCCGTCAGGGCGATGGCCTCGCTACCCGCCGCAGGACGCAGCCAGCGGTCGGCCGCCCGGGCAAGGTTCGACTCGCGAGCATCTACCACCACCAGGCGCGCGCCATCACGCAGCGCGCGCCTGACCTGCACCCCGACCACCGAGAACGAGAACCGCGAGTCGAGCCCCGCGACCACCACCGTGGCCGCCCGACGAACCGCCAGTATGGACACGGGCAGCGCGAACAGGCGCGACCACAGATGCACGCCACCGGCAAGGTCGTCGCGGGCGGTGGAGTCGACGCCGCCGCGCAGACCTGCTCGCACCAGTCGTTGGGCCGCATACACCGCCTCGTTCGTGAGATCGCCGGAGACCAGCATCAGCAGCTCCTCCGGGGCCACGTCGGCCAGCCTCGCGCTCACCTCCGCGAGGACCTCGTCCCAGCTTGTGACGCGCAAGCTGGCGCCACGACGCAGCATGGGCTCACGGGCGCGGGAATGATGGTGGGTCACTTCCGGCAGGCAGAAGCGCCCTCGCACGCAGAGCTGGCCGTCGTTCAGGGCCGCGTCGCGCGCGCCGCTCACCGACGAAAGACGGCCGTCTCGGTGAGCCAGCCGCACACGGCAGCCGAGGCTGCAGAACGGGCAGGTGGAAATCTCCTGGCCGTCGGGCGTGCCGTCCCACTTGGACACCTTGTCGGCGAGCGCCCCCGTGGGGCACACCGAGACGCAGGCCCCGCAGAACTCGCAGCCGGCCTGCGCGTGCGAATCACCGAAGGCCGGCCCCACCAGCGTCTTGGGGCCGCGGTACTTGAAAGCGAGCACCGCGGCCCCCCGCACCTCCTGGCACATGCGCACGCAGCGACCGCACAGGATGCAAAGGTTGTAGTCGCGGTCGAAGAACGGGTCGTCGTGCTCCACGCTCAGCCCCAGGTAGGAGATGGGGTAGGGGATGCCGGCCACGCCGACGTGGTCCGCGACCACCTGCAACTCGCAGTCGCCGTCTTTGGGACAGTTGCCGCACCCGGTAGAGACTCCGGCCTTGCGGATCGTCTTCTGGGTGCGCCGGCACTCCTCCCTCTCGTCGCAGACCAGACAACTGGAGGGGTGCTTGGAGAGGATGAGCTGAAGGATCTCGCGGCGCATCTCGCGCAGGGTCACCGTGTCGGTCGTCACTCGCATGCCCTCGGCAGCCAGCGTGCTGCAGGCCAGCGGGTAGCCGCGCAGGCCCGAGATCTCGACCATGCACAGGCGGCAGGCGCCGAACGGTGAGAGCTCCTCGTGAGAGCAAAGGGACGGCACATATGCTCCGGCGAGCTCCGCGGCGCGCAACACGGTGACTCCCTCCGGCACCGAGACGAGGCGATGATCGACCGTCAGATGCAGACGGGTCTCAGAGCCCATCAGACGCTCCCGACTCAATGCGGATGGCGTCGCCGGCGACGGCGTCGAAACGGCAGATCTCGTAGCAGGAGCGGCACTTGATGCACTTCTCCGGGTCGAGATTGTGAACCTCGGCGCGTGGTCCAGTGATGGCTCCGGTAGGGCACACCTGCACGCAGCGCTGGCAGCCGGTGCACCGCTCAGGCATGATCCGGTACACGACGAGATCACGGCAGACCGCCGCCCGGCAGCGTCTCTCGACGATGTGCTCCACGAACTCGGCGCGGAAGTACTTGAGCGACGAGAGCACCGGGTTGGGCGCCGTCTGCCCGAGGCCGCAGAGGGAGCTGGCCTTGACCACACCGGCGAGCTTCTCGAGACGCGCGAGGTCGGTGAGCTGCGCCTCGCCGGAGCAGATCGCCGTGAGAATCTCTGCGAGGTGCCCGGTGCCGATGCGACACGGCACGCACTTGCCACATGATTCATCTTGGGTGAAGCCGAGGAAGTAGCGCGCCATGTCGACCATGCACGTGTCGCGGTCGAGCACGATGAGCCCGCCCGAGCCCATGATGGAGCCGGCCGCGGCAAGGCTCTCGTAGTCGATGGGGATGTCGAGAAACTCCTCCCCGAGGCAGCCCCCCGACGGGCCCCCGGTTTGCACGGCCTTGAAGTCTTTGGCGAGCCCGCCGCCGATATCGTAGACCACCTGGCGCAGCGTCATGCCGAACGGGATCTCTATGAGTCCCGTGCGGCGCACCTTGCCGACCAGGCTGAAGGTCTTCGTGCCCTTCGACGTCTCGGTGCCGAAGCTCGCATACCACTCGGGCCCGCGGGCGAGGATCGCCGGCAGGGTCGCGAGCGTTTCCACGTTGTCGATAATCGTGGGCTCGCCGTGCAGACCTGCGACGGCGGGAAACGGGGGCCGCGTGCGCGGCATCCCGCGACGACCCTCGAGGCTCGCGATGAGAGCCGTCTCTTCACCGCAGACAAAGGCTCCCGCCCCTTCCTGGAGGCTGATGTCGAACGAGAAGTCGCTGCCCAGGATCCTGTCGCCGAGCAGGCCGAGCTTGCGCATGGCGGCCAGCGCCGAGCGCAGGCGCTGGATCGCCAGCGGGTACTCGGCCCTGATGTAGATATGACCGTGTGCGGCGCCGATGGCGTAGCCGGCGATCAGCATGCCCTCGAGCACCTCGTGCGGGTCGCCCTCGATGAGGGAGCGGTTCATGAAGGCGCCGGGGTCGCCCTCGTCGGCGTTGCAGATGAGGTGGCGCGCGTCGCTCTCGGTCTGCCGGCAGAAGGTCCATTTCTGCCAGGTAGGAAAGCCCGCCCCTCCACGGCCGCGCAACCCCGCGCGCCGAACGGCGTCGATCACGTCCTGCCACGGCATGTCGAGGCAGTGCGCGAACGCCGCATACCCGCCCCGGGCCAGATAGTGATCGATCTGCTCGGGATCGATGATGCCGCAGTTGCGCAGCACGATGCGCTTCTGGCGACTGAGCATCGGGTGGTCCGCGAGACTCGGTACGCCGGCGCCATCGTACCCGCCGGCGCCCTCGTACTCGCCATCGCCAAGGTACCCCACGAGATGCCGCCGAGGCACCTCACCGCCGCGCAGAGCGTCGAGCGTGTCGGCGGCCAGGTCGCCCGTCATGTTGGAGTAGCTCAGACGAGGCCTGCCGGGGAGCTGCACGTCAAGGAGCGGCTCCAGGTAGCAGAGCCCCAGGCAGCCGACCGCCACGATCTCGGCGTCGACCTGCCGTTCCTCTAGATACCGGCGCACCCCGGCGAGCACCTCCAGGGCGCCCGCCGCCAGCCCGCACGACCCCATGCCGAGATAGACGACCGGGCGCCCGCTGGACGTGAGAGCCCGCCAGCGCGCTCCGGCTCTACGGCGGCGACGGTCAAGGGCGGGGGCGAGCATCTAGCACCCCCTGGAGCTTGAGCACACTCATCTGCCCATAGATGATGTCGTCCAGCGTGATCACCGGGGCCAGGGCGCAGCACCCGAGGCAGGCCACGCGCTCCAGGTCGAACTCCCCGTCGGACGTGGTCTCGCCGGCCTCCACACCCAGCCTGCGCGCGGCCGTGTCGAGCATCTGCACACCCCCCTTGACGTGGCAGGCTGTGCCGAGGCAAATACGCAGGCGATGACGGCCGGGCGGGCAGAAGCGAAACTGCGAGTAGAAGGTGGCGACGCCGAAGACCTCGCCCTCCGACATCCGCAACCAGCGCGCGATGCGCCGCACCGCGTCCGGCGAGAGATACCCGAGAGCCGCCTGCGCCTTCTGCAGCGCCGGCACGAGATCCGCGCGATGGCCGGCGAACCCGCGCATGATGCCCGGCCAGGGATCGCCGTGTGACGACCCGCCCCGGGCGCCGGCCGGCTCTCGAGCCGACGCCTCCATGGCAACCTCCTACCTCAGGCCGAGCTCGACCAGGCGCACGGCGTACGACCAGGTGTCGTCCATGGTTGTGAAGAGCGCGATGCCCACTCTGTCGGCGAGGCTCACGACATCGTCGGCCGGACGCTTGTCGTGGGCGAACACGACCATGGCGGCATCGACCACGTTGGCCGCCGCGATGAGGTTCTTATGCGTCTGTAGAGTCACCAGTAGGCTGCCGCTCTGAGCACCCGTGATGATGTCCGACGCCATGTCGGACACATACACCCCCGAGACGTCGGCATCTTCCTGCACATTGAGCGCTTCGAGCCCTGTTCTCTCGACGATCTCGGAGATTCTCACGGTGCCCACCTCCTTGCTCGGCTTGACCGACGCGTGCTGTTACAGCTCTGTGAGCCCAGCGTCGGCGATGACGACGCCCGCGCAGCAGTCGATGTCGCTGCACATGCTGCACGGCACTACCACGATCTTCTTGTGCGCCGAGCGCAGGCGCTGGTTGAAGTACTCGCCCAGCGCCGCGACCCCCTCGTCGCTCACACAGTGACCCGCGGAGTGGCTAGAGTCGGCACAGAGTGCCACGTAGACCGAGGTGCCCTTGCCCATCTCGAGAGCCATGCAGCCGACTTGGCACTCGGGGTCTTCGCAGGTCGACAGCATGAGACCCGTCATGTCGCTGAGGTCGACCACCGTGCCGCAGATCTCGCAGCGCAGGCCGAAGGCGACCGCCTGAGAGCTTGAGAGGTACCTCCACATGTGCTCACCCTGACGGTACTCGTCCATGGGCGCGGCCGGTTCCGTGGAGAAGAACGAGCCGCGGGCGCCGCAGTGGTAGCAGCCTTCGACGACCAGATACCCGCTGCGGACGTTGGTCATCGACCAGTGATGGGGGCAGGTGCTCATACGTCCTCCAGTCCCGGGTGGCCGCGCGCAGCGAGGATCGTGCGAGAAGAAACGGGAGTGCCCGCGGCCTCCCAAAGCCGCAGCCTGCCGCTGGCGCGCCACCGCCGCGTAGCTAGCCGCGACGGCATGGCGTCGAAAGAGAGCAAACGTGACGTCTCGTCCACAGCTCCTCCGCCCTTGCTTTGCGAGCCCCGGACCCAAGGGCCAAGTCGAGTCCCGATACCATAGTACCACCGGCCCATCGCCGCGGGGCGACAAATCCCCGCTGCCTGGGCGATCGCATGACGCCGCGCTCTGCGCAGGCGCATCGGGTTGCATTCGCGGCCGAGTTGGGGTTAAATCGCCCCGGATCTACACAGAAGAGGCGCCCCGACGCCTCGCCCCGCTGCAGGTTCGTCCCTTTCCCTTTTGTGTGACGGTCATGCCGTGCGGTTGGCGAGCGCCCGGGCGCGGACCGCCCGCCGGGCACAGGCACATGCCGCTGCCCTGCCGGGATAGTGCGTCGGAAGGATGTTGTGCGGAGCAGAACCCTACTCACAATCGCTGCCCTGGCCACGATCGCTGCCGCGGCACACGCCCCCTCGGCCGGGGCCTCCCCCCTCACTACACACCAGATGCAGACCCATCTCCAGCAAGCCAAGTCACGCTTGCGCCTTGCTCGCCGGCACTCCTCTCAGGCGGCCGTCAACGCCGCCGGCGCCCGCGCCTTGCAGGCCCTCACCCCATCCGCGACCCCCGTCACTCCGCCCCCGGGTATGGACCAGGCGCTCGCCGCCCAGCTCCTGGCCGATGGCGTGGTGACCGCCGACGAAGTCGCCACCGTTCAGGCCCGTGCCGACCAGCTCAAGGGCGGCGTGCACGTCTGGGCGCGGCGCGTACGTGGCCTCGGCAGACGCCTGCGGCACGTGCAGCGCATCAGCGACTGGGCACGCCGCGGAACCTGGAAGCCACTGATCGCCATCGCCGCACGTGAGTACGGTGTGAGCCAGACCGGCCTGTACCGGATGATGATGTTCGAGTCTGGCGGCCGGCGCTACGCAGGCACAGCCTACAAGGGGCTGTTCCAGTACTGCCCGAGCACCTGGGCGGCTTCGTGGAACCCCTGGCGCTGCGAGAGCGTCTTCAACGGCTGGGCGCAGATCAGGGCCACCGCCCTCGCCGTCAGCAGGGGCATGGGCCCGAGCCAGTGGCCCAACACGTACCCCAGGGCGTTCTGAAGGCCGATCTAGAGAAGTCGACGAGCCGGGGCGGGCGGTCCACTAGTGACCGCCCGCCCCGGCTCGTCGTGCCGCCCGCCGGCCGTCTGCGCCAGCGGTGCGCGCCAGCGGTGCTCGCCACGGCCCTGGAGCCTATCCCCGTAGGCTCCTAACGCTTCACCAGATAGACCCCGTCGAGGCGCGTGACGACCTTGACCGCCGCGTTCAGCTGGATCACGGCCTTCTTCAGCCCGGCGACGATCGTCGCCGGCTTCGCGTTTCCTTCCACGCGGGCGCTCTCGTACCCGGCATCGCCGAACTCCCGCACCATCTCTACGTACTTGCCGGTGGCTCGCGAAGCGCGTGGCGGCAAGGGGGCCGGCACCAGCTTCAGTTTGCGTTCTGCCATCGTCCCAACCTCCTGGCGTGTCATGTGTAGCGCGACCACAAGGGTACTCCATTAAACGTAGACAGCACAATGCATCGCCCGCCATAGCGGCTTTGAAGCACCGTTACCGGGCCACATCGCGTTGCTGCACCTGACCTGCCAGGGAATCGCCCGTGACGCTGCGTCGCAAGCGGACCTCGGCGCGGCATACTTAGTCATCGACGAGCGGTCGACGACCGGTCACCCCATCATCGTACTGAGTGGCTCCTATCGCGCGACATCGTTCGCCGAGAGCCGGGCCGGCGCGAATGTCAGGCGGCCTTACGCAGGTGACGGCCCTCCGCGAACTCCTCGATGATCTTGGCGCAAAACGCCGGCAGGTCCGCCGGCCGGCGGCTCGAGACGAGACCGTCGTCGTTATGCACCTCTTCGTCCACCCAGTGGGCACCGGCGTTTCTCAGGTCGGTCTGCAACGAGGGGTACGACGTTAGGGTGCGCCCCTTGATCGCGGCGGTTTCGGCCAGGATCCAGGCGCCGTGGCAGATGACGCCGATGGGCATGCCGCGGTCGAGGAACGAGCGCACGAAATGCACGGACGCATGGTCCATGCGCAGGGCGTCGCTGTTGCGCACGCCGCCGGGGAGCACGAGGCCGTCGTACTCTTCAGGTCGAGCCTCGTACACCAGCCGATCGACGGGCAGCCTGGCGGCCTTGTCGGCGTGATCCATGCCCTGGATGTCGCCTGGCTTCGGCGCCAGCAGATCTACGCGCGCGCCGGCGCCCTCGAGCGCCCTGCGCGGTTCGGTGAGCTCAACCTGTTCCACGCCATCGGTGGCCAGGATCGCGATTCTCTTTCCAGTGAGCTGAGCCTCCATGACGTCAGCCTCCCTTTGCGTAGCGGTATCACACTTCGCTGAGATACCCGCTACGGCGAGGGGGTAGCCGCGAGATCGCGGATCTAGGCCGCCGCGAGCGCCTGCTTGAGGTCGGCGATCAGGTCGTCGCAGTCTTCGATGCCCACGGAGTAGCGGATCAGCCCCTCGGGAATGCCCATGGCCTCGCGCTCCGCGGCCGTGCACTCCACGTGGCTGGTCGTCGCCGGGGGCCCGGCGATAGTCTCTACAGCGCCCAGGTTGGCGGCGCGGTGCGCCAGGCGCAGCCGCGGTAGCACGTCCCTGACCGCCTCGAAGCCGCCGGCCAGCATGAAGCTGAGAACGCCGCCGAACCCGCGCATCTGACGCACCGCCACGTCGTGGTGCACATGGGTGGCGAGGCCGGGGTAGTACACGGCGGCGACCGCCGGCTGCTCCTGCAGCCAGCACGCGATGCGCAGGGCGCTCTCGTTCTGCCGATGGATGCGCAGGGGCAACGTCTTGAGGCCGCGGATGAGCAGGTACGCGGCCATCGGGTCGAGGGTGGCGCCGGTGATCTCGCGGTAGTGAAACACCTGCCCCACCAGCTCGGGCGCCCCGCAGATCACCCCGCCCAGTGCGTCGGCGTGACCGCCGAGGAACTTGGTGGCACTGTGGATCACCAGGTCTGCGCCGAGAGCCAGGGGATTCTGGTTCACCGGCGTCGCGAACGTGTTGTCGGCGAGCACGATGGCGCCGGCCTTGTGCGCGGCGGCGGCCAGGCGCGCGATGTCCATCACCTTGAGCGTGGGGTTGGTGGGCGTCTCCAGGTAGAGGGCCCGGCAGCCGGCCGCGACGGCGGCCTCGATCTGCTCGTGGTCGCTCGTGTCGCAGAGCTCCACCTGCACGTCCACGCGGGGCAGAAAGTCGAGGAATAGTCTATTGGTGCCGCCGTAGGTGTCTTTCACCGACACCACGCGGTCGCCCGGCGCTAGCAGGGCGAACAGCGTGTTGCTCACCGCTGCCATGCCCGTCGCGAAGCTGGTGGCGGCAGGCGCGCCTTCGAGCGCGCCCACCTTCTGCTCGAAGGCTTGCACGGTGGGGTTGGTGTTGCGGCTGTAGATGTGGCCCGGCTTGCGGCCCAGGGCGACGTCGAGCCATTCGTCAACATCTGGGTAGCCATAGGCGGCGCTGTACACCACCGGCACCTGGGTCGCGCCCTGCACCAGGGAGTTGCCCTCACCGGCCCATACGGCGAGGGTGGCGGGCGCCAGCGCGGCGGACCAAGCGTCCTTCAACGTTTGCGTCGGATCGATCATGCCGGGGCTCCTTCGGTCACTCGGGCGGCGCGCGCGCCGGCCCTCTGGATGCGGCCAGCATAGCGGCAGACGAGCGGCGGAGCGAGTGCGCGGCGCAGCGAGTGCGGTGGTCGCGACCGGTCGTCTTGGGGCCCTCCGCTGCTGAGGGTAGGCCACGGCGCCGGACGGGGGCTTGCGCGTGTACGACCTCGCCAAGATCATAGGCGCCGACACGACCATGCCGGCCGATCTGGTGCAGGGGCTGTGGGAGCAGATCGCGCCCCTCGCCGAGGAGTGGCGAGCCATGGGCGTATTCGGGCCGACGGTCGAGGTGCCCGAAGAGGCACCGCTGCAGCACGGGCTGCTGGGCCTCTGCGGGCGTCGCCCCGACTGAACGGCGAACAGGTGGAGCGGCGAGCCTTACGGCCCGCCGCCCCACCCGAACATCGCGGCTTTCTCTGCGACCCGGCTCAGTGCACGGTCAGAGTGTTGCTGCCCAGCACCGCTTCGGCGTTGCCCGCCTGATCCAGAGCATGAACGTAGAACTTGTAGACACCCTTGGCCAGGGTGCACCTCCACGAGGTGATCGGCGAGTTGAACTCCTGGCCGGTGGTGAACCATCCCAGCGGAAGGGTCTTGACCACGCGCCCCGCCGAGTTCTTCACGACGATCGTCACCTTGGCCTTGTTGCTGAGATTGTCGTCCGCCCAGAAGGCGAGCACCGGATGGGCGCCCCTGGCCACTGAAGCGGCGGCCGGTGCGTAGGTGCGCGGCCCGATCGTGTCGACCGTCACCCAGATGTGCCTGGGAACCTCCAGGCCACCGTTCATCAGCCAGAACGGGTCGAGCTCGATGTTGCCCACGTTGTCGAGCGACTGGAAGTACACCAGGTGCTTGGTACCGGGCGCGTCACCGACCGTGCTGAAGGTCACGGTGGTGCCGTACTGCCAGTCCCAGGTGTCCCAGTCGCCCGCGGGGCCATTGCCGCTGGCGCCTGGAGGGTCGACGATCCACCGTGTCCAGGCGACGCCAGACTTCGCGTCTGCCCCCGAGATCGTGAAGACGGGCGCCCTGAGCCAGCCGCTGGCAGGCTGGCAGGTAGTGGTCGGCGCCATTCTGTCGAACGACAGGATCGTGCCGCGGTCGCCCACCGCCCAGGCGTTCAGCCAGTCGACGACCGCCAGGCTATGGAGCTGGTTGTCCTGGCCGCTGCCGCCGGTGTGATTCAGCAGGTGACTGCCGGTGACCACGACGAAGGAGATAGTGCTGGAGACGGTGCCGGCCGCCGTCGTCACCGACACGGGGCCCGTGACCGCGCTCGCCGGCACGGTGGCGGTGATCTGCGCGTCGGAGTTCACCGTGAACTTGGCCGTTACGTTGCTCGAGAAGGTCACGGCCGTGGCGTCGTCCGTGAAGCCGCTGCCGCTGATCAGCACCTGCGAGCCGGCGACACCCGAGGCCGGCAGGAAACCGGTGACGGTGGGTAGGCTTGCCGCCCGGCTCGAAGACGAGGCGCCCAGCGCCGACCCTGCAGTCTTCATGGGGCCGGCCGCGGTTACGTCGAACCCGGCGGAGCTGGTGGCAGTGAACGTCGGGGTCGTGACGCTGATGGTGTTACTGCCCGGGCTGGCGCCGCTCGGCACGACGACCGTGATCTGGGTGTCTGAGACCACGGTGAAGACCGTGGCGCTGACTGTCTCCGAACTTCACCGCGGTGACGCCCGTGAACCCGCTGCCGGAGAGGGTTACCAGCGTGCCCGCCGGCCCGCTGGTCGGCGTGAAGCTTGAGATGGGCGACGTCACGTTGAACCTGTCGGTGCTGACGCCGGTGCCGAGCGGAGTCGTGACGCTGATTCTGCACGTGCCGAGGGGAGTCCCCGAGGGCACGTGGGCTGTGAGCTCGTTGTCTGAGATCACGCTGTAGACTGTGGCGGTGACGCCTCCGAACGTCACCGCGCTGGCACCGGTGAAGCCGCTGCCGTACAGGGTGACCGGGGTGCCCACCGGCCCGCTGATTGGCGTGAAGCTGGAGATGGTCGGCGCCAGCTGCCACAGCGGCGGGGTGCCCGCCCTGTTGTGCGTCCACATGTCACCGCCGTCGCCCAAAATCCATCCGTCGGCGTCGTCGGCGGCCACCAGAGCGCCCTGCGGGATAACGCACTGGCCGACGTCGAAGAAGTGGGGATACGGCGGGTCTTGCACCACATCGTTGGGGTCGATCGCCGTGAAAGTCCAGGTCGTCCCTCCGTCACCCGACGTGAAGAGCTGACCGCGGTCGCCCACCACCGTGAGGCCCTTGCCGGCGTCCGTCTTGATCGAACGTAGCGGCGCATCCGGCGTCGGCGTGGGGTTGGGGTTGCTCCACGTCACGCCGCCGTTGGCGGTGCGCCATATGACACCGCTGGCGCTGACCGTACCGGTCTCGCCGCCCACGGCGATGGCCGTCTTGGCATCGGTGAACTGCACGGCGCGCAGGGTCACGGTGCCCACCGTCCTGAACCACCAGGTGCGACCGCCGTCGGTGGTGCGTACCACGAGGCCGTCGGTGCCTACGGCCAGGCCGACCTTGGTGTTGAAGAAGTCCACCCCGGCCAGACCGGGACTGGTGCTGCGATTGATCTGGAACTTCCAGTGTCGGCCGCCGTCGGTGGTCTTCAGCACCACCGCGCCGTAGCCGGCGTCCAGGTCGGCATAGGGCACGTGCGGGCCCGAGCACCCCACCGCCCAGCCTATCTTGCCGGTGACCATGTCGAGGCCTTCCAGGGAGATGCCGCGGGGTACGCTGGTCATGCCCCAGGTGCGCCCGCCGTTGGTGGTGCGCAAGATGGTCGACTTCCAGCCGACCGCCCAGCCCAGGTTCGCGTTGAGAAACTGCACGTGGGTGAGATTGGTGCGCACGCCCGGCGCGCTCTGGCTCCAGTTCCCAGTGCCCGCGTTGCGGGTGAGGAAGAGGCCGCCCGCGCCGACGGCCATGGCCGTGCCGGAGGAGAAATCGACGGCCTGGGGCTTTACCGTCTCTTCGCTGTACTCTTCCTTCCAGGTTGAGCCGTGGTCGGTGGTGTGCAGCACGAAGCCCTCCCAGTCGCTCACACCCTGGGTCTGGCCGGTTGCATAGCACTCGCCGCTCGAAGAGGCGGCCAGATCGGTGATGGTCGCGCCCTCCTTGGTGGTCGAGGCCGCCCAGGTGCTCCCGCCGTCGGTGGTGTGCCAGATCGTAGCCGGCGCGTAGTTGGCGAGCGACGCCGTCGCGAGCCAACCCTCGCTCGCGCTGGTGAAGTCCATCGCGCTCAGGCTGGCCTGGCCGTCACCGAACAGGCTAACCGTCCAATTAGCGCCACCGCTGGTGGTCTTCAGCAGGACGTAGCCCCACTTGGCGGCGCTCGGATCGTAGCCCCAGCCGGTCGCCCAGCCATCTGACGTGTTGACGAAGTCGACCTGCTCGAGAAGCTTGATGTTGGCCGGCAAGGATTCCGCCGTCCACGTGTCCCCGCCGTCCGGAGTGTGAATGATCCGGTAGCTGGTCGCGCCGACGGCCGGCGAAAAGAGCCCGCAGGCCCAGCCATCGCTGGCGTCGACAAAGCTTACGTCGCTGATCTGGTAATAGTCCTGTGTGGGGAGGGGAATGAGAGTCTCATTCGTCCAGGTAACGCCACCGTTGGTGGTCTTGACAATGCCGCCGGGACCGGCCGCCCAGCCGTCCGAGGCATTCACGAAATCGACGGCCAGCAGCTTGCTGTGCAGGCGGGAATTGCGCTGCGTCCACTTGGCGCCACCGTTGGCGGAGGTGAAGATCACCCCGCCGTCGCCCACCGCGACGGCCCCGGAGGAGGTAAGGGCGAGGTCGTTGAAGGAGTAGCCCTGCAGCAGAGGGTTCTGCCAGTACCACCCTCCCGCTGTGCCCTCGAACGCCGCGGCCGCGCTCACGCCGACGATCATGAACGCCAGGCACGCCAGTACGGCGAGGATCGAGCTATGAACTGACCATCTCATCAGACACCCTCCGTGCTTGACGTAAGTCACGGGCCGCTCGCAAGAAGAGCCCGCGGCGGCCGGCTACTTCAGCGCTTTGAGCTCGGCGATCCCCTTCTTGAGCTCTGGCCGTCCTTGGGCCAACTCGGCTTTGCCTGCCTTCAAGGATTTCGCGCTGCTGTTCTGCGCGGCGTCGGTCAGATCATTGGTGGCCACACGGATCACCTTCAGCCCCTTGATGTATTCGTCGAACCCGGCGGTCACGCGAGACCCGGCCGGATGCCTCGCGGTCCATGTGTCACAGGCGTTCTGGACGAACCCCATGTTGAGACAGAAGGAGGTCACCACGGCGTCGTCCCAGGGCAGCGGCTGAGCGATGGTGTCGTTGGCGGAGTCGAGGATGCCGCCCAGCCAGGAATCGAGCGCGACCATGTCTGTGATCTGGGTGGACTCGGCCGTCGTGAGACTAGGCTTGGGCTTGGCGGTGGGACTGGTTGTAGGCCCCGCGGTAGGGCTGGTGGTCGGCTGCGTACTGGCGCTCGCCGAGGGGGTCGGTGACGCCGTTGTGGTGGGCGACGGTGGCGGCGTGTAGGGATTGCTTCCGTAGAGGTCGCGCACGTTGCTGCCCCAGTCGGTGACGCTCCCCACGCTGCTCGGCAGAGCCGCACCCAGCGTGGCGACCTTGCCGGCCAGCGTCGTCTTCTCCGCGGGGCTCTGGCTGCCGGCATAGTCAGTGGTGAGCTGCGCCATGCTGCTGAGGCGCTGCATGAGCGCGTGCACACTATCGCGCAGGTCGACGAAGCGCTTGCTTGGTGAGGCCGTCTCGACCCACACCGTCGCCTGCCGCCCCATCTTCTTAGCGAGCTTGACGGCGCCGGACGAGCCCGGATCCGGGAGCTGGGCGTAGTCGGCCGCCTCGGCACTGATGCTGGCCCAGGCTATGTCGACGTCGCGCAAGTAGGTCTGCTCGGAGCTGCTGAAGCCCTTCGCGCCGCTCACCGTGAGGCCGAAGAGCGACGCTCCCGCGTTGCCCACCTGCGCCCACACCGGGGCGATGGCCGCCGACGAGGCGGCCGGAGACTGCGGTGGGGTGGTGGGCTGTGAGGTCGGGGCGTTGGAGCCGCAGCCCCCGAGCACGATCAGAAGGGCGGCGGCGAAGCAGGCGGCGGCGAGAACGCTCGCGCTCGTGATCGCGCGCCTGAATCTGCGCCCGCCACGGCCTTCGTGGCTGGTCGAGTCCATCGCCCCCCTCCTCGGTCACTGGCCATGCAGCCCGGCACCGCGCAGTGTTAATCGCACATAGTACTGGCGAGCTTATTCTCGGCACGAATGGAGCAACACTTGAATACGACGAGGTGGCGTATATACCTGCGCGAATCGCCTGCCAGGACGGCTTCATTCTTACGTCCCGCGACTGTGGATCGCCACGCCGGAGGATGCGCCTTGCGGCGGCGCGCTCCGGTAGACGGCCTTGGCCGCTGGAACCGAGCACGCGAACCAGACGACCGCCGCCGAGATCGCCAGCATAGCGCCGACGGCGATGGCGCGTGGGCGCTCCGCCCACCGTCCGATAGCCAGGCCGAATGCGCGAGTGGCGAGCAGCGCGACGGCCAGGGCCAGGGCCGGCACCGACGCGGTCACGTAGCGATCGACGAACACGGGCCGCACCAGCGAGGTGATGGCCAGGATCGCGGTAGGCAGAACGGCCCACGAAAGGAGGACGGCCAGGAGCTCGAGGTCGAGGCGTGCCGGTCGCCAGCTCCCGGCCTTCCACGCCCGCGCGCACAGAGCGGCCGCGACGACGGCCAGGCCCAGGACGACAATGGCGTAGAGGGCGTGCTCACCGGAGGCCGGTCCCGTCAATGCGGTGATGAGCTGCCTACCCTCGAAGAGGGAGGGGATCCACGCGATCTGACGCCGCTGGCCCGCGCCGAGGATCGCCACAGAGAGCGCGGCGGCCAGCACGAGCCCAAGCGGCGCGATCAGCGCCCGCCAGGCGCCGCGAAACAGCGCGGGCCTCACGGCGCAGGCGGCGACCAGCACCGCGAGCGGCACGAGGACGGCGAAGAGCTGGAGGAGCAGCGTGACGACCGCCGCCAGGCAGAACCACCAGAGCCAGCGCACGCCGCCGTCGCCCAGCCAGCGAACGAGCGCGGCGACGCATGCCGTGGCGGCCAGGGCCGACAGCGCGTAGGGCCGGGCGCTCAGCGCGGCGGCGACCGACAGGGGAGCAGTCGCCACCAGGGTCGCGGCCAGCACTCCGCCCAGACGCCCCCGGCCAGTCTCACCCCGAGACGCCCCACCAGGAGCACGGTGAGCCCGAAGGCCACGAGGGAGAGGAACCGCGCCCACTCGATGCCGCCGAAGACCTGCAGCCAGAGATGAAGAAGCGAGTAGTACGGCAGCAGGACCAGATCGATCACCCGAGAGTGCTGCGCCAGCGCAGTCCAGCTCAGACGGGCGGCGCGCAGAGAGACGCGCTCGTCGGGAAACACCGGCTTGTTCAACCATGGCAGCAGTGCCAGCGACGATGCCACGGCGAGCGCGACAAGGATGCCGCCGGTCACTCGGGCGTGCCGCGAGCCGCCGGCAGAGGTAACCTCTGTGCGGCCTTCACCGGTCACATCTTCAGGTGGTGAAAGATCCCGTAGGCGAAGTATGCGGGCCAGACCAGCGATTGGAAGACGCCGTACACTCCGTCCCAGAATGAATGCGCGCTCTGGATGAAGTAGACGAGCGATCCGACGAGGCCCAGCCCATAGAAGGCCCCGCCGCCAACGGCTCCGCCCCTGTTCCTCTTGCCTTCCGCCATGGCTCCTCCTTGCTCTCCCAGTGCCCCCTACGCGCAGTACACCCGCACGACGTCGCCATTCTTCCCGTCCACGTTGATCTCCATCTCGCGCAGGCTCTCGATGAGCTCGTCGATGTCTTCGGGCTTGAGGTTCGTGAAGTCGACCGACATACCGTGCTCCGACATCGAGGTGTTGATCTGGTCGATCGCCTGCGGAGGGATGAGCGACGTGAGCTTGAGCCCGGAGCGCACGAGGGCGATGGGTATCTTCACGTCGACGTTGTCGCCCGTGGCCCCGACGACCTGAACGTAGAGGTACTTGGGGAGCGCCGTGATCGGGCGTGCCGGGTCACCCGTGAAGGCCGGCCCGGCGGCGCCGGCCGGCCCGGCGGCGGCCGGCCCGGACGCCCCTGTGGCGCCGGCATGCGCAGCGAGCGCGTCGAGCAGACGCTCGGCTTCTTCGGCGGTGATCTTGCCCTCGGCCAGCAGGTTCAGGATCCGGCTGCGGTCTTCGCTCATTGTCAACACCCTTTCTCAGCGGACCGTCATGTCGACGGCCGCGCTCTCGCTTCTGATATGCACAACCATCCCGCGCGTCTCACACAGCGTCGCGAAAGAGTGGGCCAGCAACACGGTGTAGCGGTGATAGCGCCGGCCGCAGAGCAGCAGCACGGCGTCGGCGACGAGCGTGCCCGCGAAGGCGAGGGCGCCGAGCACGAGGACCACCGGCCAGAGCAGGAACAGCGGCAGCCACAGGCGCAGCGCACGCCGCCCCGGCCGTTCGACCGCCAGATGAAGGATCAGCGGCGGGACGGTCATCGCCTGAGCCTCTCGGCCGCCTCGTCTGCCGTGATCTCGCCGCGCTCGAGCAGGTCGAGGGCTTCGTCGCGCGCCGTAGAGGCGCCGACCTCGACAAGCTGAAGCTGCTCGATGATGCGGTTGAGCCGGTTCTTGACCGTCGGGTAGCTGATGCCGAACGCCTTCTCCATGTCTTTGATGGAGCCGTGGCTGCGCACGAACTCGCTGACGAACACCTGGTCTTCGTACCGCAGGCGAGCCAGAGGCGGCAGCTCGAACTCGCCCCGGATGGCGATGCCAGTGCTGAGCCGCACCTCGGTCACAAGAAAGCGCCGCTCGCCGGTGAGGTCGGTGAGCTCGTGCCAGTTGTTCGTCATGAAGTGCTCCGCTCTGATTCAGTTGTCGTACTCAAGATACGGAAAGTACTTAAGAAAGTCAATGTCGATGTTATGAAAGTAAAGTCTGGGCAGCGAATGCATGGGCACAACGCTCCTCGCGTATACCCGCGGAGGGGCTACACTGAAGGGAGGAGAGCGTTGGAGTCGCCCGCGGACCCCGAGGCGGAAGACGCCCCGCGGGGCTCCGAGGGCCGATCACCAGGGAGGGCCGGTGACGGGAGCATGACCAGACCACTTCCACTGCTGCTGATGCAGGCGCCACCGCGGCCGCCGGCGAGCGCCGCGCGTGAGCTGCGCGCGGAGCTCACCGGCCTGCTGGCCGACTACCCCGCCACCAGGCTCGTGGTGTACCCCGAGTACCACACGTGCGCCGTGAAAGGTGGCCCCGAAGGCCGCCACGCGGCCTACGAAGCCCTCGCCGAGCCGCTCGACGGCCCCCGCGTGACGGAGCTGCGCGCCATCGCCCGCGAGGCCGGTGTGTGGCTGCTGCCGGGCTCGGTGCCCGAGCGCGGTGAGGACGGCGGCCTCTACAACACCAGCATCCTGCTCGCGCCCGGCGGCGAGCTGGCCGCCAGCTACCGCAAGATCTTCCCCTGGCGGCCGTTCGAGCCTTTCAAGCCCGGCGACCGTTTCGTGGTCGTCGACCTGCCCGGAGTGGGGCGCCTCGGGCTCGCCATCTGCTACGACATCTGGTACCCGGAGGTCGCGCGCCAGCTTGCCTGGATGGGGGCCGAGGCGCTCATCTTCGTGGCGCAGACGTCCACCTGCGACCGCGCCCAGGAGCTCGTGCTAGCGCGCGCCGCGGCGATCGCCAACCAGGTGTTCGTCGTCAGTCTAAACGCCGCGGCGCCGGGGGGCACCGGCGAGAGTATCGTCGTCGATCCCGAGGGTCTCGTACGCGCGCAGGCGCCAAGCGAGTCGCCGGCCATGCTCACCGACGTCATCAACCTCGACGAGGTGGCGCGTCTGCGCACCTACGGCACCTGCGGGCTGAACCGTCTGTGGTCGCAGTTCCGCCCCGGCGACGCGACGCTCGAGCTGCCCGCATACCGCGGTTCCATCGATCCGCTGCGCTGGGACCCGGCCGGCCATCCCGCCGAGGAGAACCTCGGCTAGGAGTCTAGCGGTCTCGCGAAAGCGCCCGCTTCAGCAAGGCAAACCCCTTGTCGGACGGCACGCTGACACGCACCGTGCCGGGCGCCTCCAGCGCGCTTCCGGGCCGCACGCTGACGCCCTGCCGCTCCAGTCGCTCGGCCAGATCGTCCGCTCGTTCCGCAAGCACCAGCACGAAGTTCGTCTGCGAGGGAACGACTGTGTAGCCGGCCGCCTCAAACAGATCAGTCAGACGCTCACGACCCGCGCGCACCTGCCGGCGCGTCCACTGGCGGTGCGCGTCGTCGGCGATGGCGGCCTCCGCGGCCGCCTGCCCGAGAGTGCCAACCGAGAACGGCGGGCGGATGCGCCGCAGGAAGTCGACGATCGCCGGCGCGCCGACGAGGTAGCCGACACGCGCCCCCGCTAGACCGTAGGCCTTGGAGAGCGTGCGGGTGACGACGAGCTTGCCCGACGCCTCGCCAACCATGGTGGTAGCCTCCGGGTCGTCGACGAAGTCGATGTAGGCCTCATCGACCACGACAAGCCGGGCGCGGCAGGTAGCGACGAACGAGCGCAACGCATCCCGCGAGACGATCGTCCCGCTAGGGTTATGCGGGTTGCAGACGAAGGCGATGTCGGCGGCAACCTGAGCCATGCCGTCGAGGTCGTGCACCCAGTCGTTCAGCGCTACCCTGGTGACCGAGGCCCCCACGATCCTCGCGGCTATGTCGTGGATGCGATAGGCAGGATCGGCGCACACCACCGACCCGCCGCCGGCCGCGTAGGCCAGGGCGAGCAGATAGACGAGCTCGTCCGAGCCGTTGGCGACCAATATGGACTCGGGGTCGATGTTGAGCCGAGAGCCAAGCAGACGCCGTAGGGTGCTTGCCAGGGGATCGGGATAGCGGTGTAGCCGGGCGACCGCCGACTGCAGGGCCGCCGCCACCGCGGGTGAGGCTCCGAAGGGCGACTCGTTGGAGGCGAGACAGCCGTCTTCAGCGGCCGCCGGGCGACCGGGGGTGTAGGGGTGAAGCTGTCGTACCTCGGGCCGGGGCTCCGGCACGCCGTCGGCGGCATTCATCGCGACCCGCCTTCAGACCGCAGACCGTGAAGCGAGCTGCTGCTTCGCCACCTTGGTGGACGCGGCGATCACGTCGAGGCTCGCGTCTACGTCGGCTTGCGTGTGCGCGGTGCTCGCGAAGAACCGCTCGAAGTTGAAGTTGTGGAAGTAGACGCCGCGCGCCTGGCACTCGGCCTGAAGATGGCTGAAGAAGGTGGTATCGCTGGCCCGCGCCTGGCGATAGCGGGTCACGGGTTCTTCGTGCCCGAAGAACACCTGCCACATGGGCCCGACCTGATTGATGACGGCAGGCACGCCCTGCTCGGCGAAGATGCCGCGCATGCCCCCCACCATGGCGTCGGCGATCATGTTGAGATGCCCGTAGACGCGCTCGCGATCGTCGATCAGGATGTCGAGCGCGGCGTTCATGCCGGCAAGGGTCAGCGGGTTGCCACTGTACGTACCGCCATGAAGAACGACACCCTCGGTCTCGAGCTCCATGATGTCTCTGCGGCCCCCGAACGCGGCGGCCCCCGGCGTGCCGCCACCAACCGCTTTGGCCACGCAGGTGATGTCGGGAGTGACTCCGTAAAGTTCCTGGGCGCCGCCCAGCGACACGCGAAAGCCCGTGATGATCTCGTCGAAGATGAGCAGCACGCCGTGCTCGTCGCAGATGCGGCGCAGCCCTTCGAGAAAGCCGGGCTCCGGCGGGATGATGCCGGCATCGGCCAGGATGGGCTCGCTGAGCACCGCGGCGAGCTCGCCGGCGTTGCGGCTGATCAGTTGCTCCGCGCTGTCGAGATCGTTGAAGCAGCCAACGACCACCATGTCTTCGAAGGTCCTAGGTATGCCGGCCAGCGAGGGCAGCGTGCGGGGAAAACGCTCCGTGCCGGCGGCTTCGAGGGCCGGCATGTGCGAGAACGCGTGGCAGTCGAGAAAGCCGTTGTAGCTGCCCTCCCACTTGAGGATCTTGTCTTTGCCGGTGTAGGCACGGGCCAGCCTGATGGCCGCTTGCGTGGCCTCGGAGCCTGAGTTCGCGAAGCGGATCTGATCGATGCCCGGAACGGCCGCGACGATCTTGCGGCCCACCTCATAGTCGAGCTCGTGAGGAAACGTGTACAGCATGCCCCGCTCGTTGATCTGCCGCGTAACGGCGTCGACGATGGCCTGTGGGCGGTGCCCGAAGATCATGGGCCCGTAGCCCAGGCACCAGTCGATGTAGGCGTTGCCGTCGACGTCGAAGAAGCGGGCGCCTTCGCCACGGTCCATCACGATGGGCCGCGTGCCGATCAGGCGCGCGTAGCTACTCTCACCACCCGACACGACCTCCTTGCACTTGGCGAAGAGCGCGCGCGTCTTCTCGAGGTGACCGTCTTCGATGAGATCGTCGTTCACGAGGGAGTCTGTCATTGCGGCTCATGGCTCCTTTACGATTGACCGAGACATGTGCGGACGACGTTCAGCCGCCGCGCCTGTCGTCTACGCGGTGACACGCGGTCTTCCCCTGGCCGCTCGTCATGCGCGGCAGCGAGAGGGGTTCCGCCAGCTCAACCCGGGGAGTGACGCCTACCGTGGCCTTCGTGGCCGCGGCCACCTTCTTGGCGAAGATGTCCCTGGCCTCGTCGCTGAGCTCGCCGAGACCGATGACCTCGACCTGCAGGGTCAGCCGATCGAGGTTGTTGACGCTGTCGACGACCAGGCAGAAGTTGTTGCCGATCTCGTCGAACCCGACGAGCACTTCTTCGATCTGGCTGGGGAAGACGATCAACCCGCCGATCGAGAGGGCATCGTCGCTGCGCCCCGTGATACGCCCTATGCGCGGGTGCGTTCGCCCGCACGGGCACGGCTCCCAGGTGAGCGACGAGATGTCGTGGCTGCGGTAGCGGATCATGGCCATAGAGTCGCTGGTGAGCGACGTCCATACCAGCTCACCCGGTTGGCCGTCGGCAACCCACTCACCGGTCTCGGGGTCGATGCACTCCACCAGCAGGTGGTCAGACCACACATGCATGCCCTGCTTGGTGGGGCACTCGCAGGCCATCCCGGGGCCGAGGAACTCGCCCATACCGTACTCGTTAAAGGCGTCGACGCCGAGCGCGTTCGCAAGGCGCTGGCGGCCGGATTCCGGCCACGGTTCGGCGCCGAAGAGGCCAACGCGCAAGCGCGAGTCACGGCGCAGGTCGATACCGCGCGCGAGCGCCTTGTCGGCCAGGAACAGCGCGTAGGAGGGCGTCGTGCACAGAGCGGTCACGCCGAGGTCGACGATGAGGTCGATGAGCAGCTCGTGGCGGCCGATGCCGGCCGGGACGACACCGATGCCGGCCCTCTGGGCGCCGTACTGAAGGCCGACGCTGGTGGCAAGGCCGTAGGCGAAGCAGTTCTGCAGAAGGTCGCCCGGGCGCAGGCCGACCATCCATAGGGAACGAGCGTTGCGCAGCGCCCAGGCGTCCATGTCGTGCCGGGAGGCCCAGATGGGCGTGGGCTTGCCGGTTGTGCCGGAGGTGCTGTGCACCTCGATGATGGTCTCGAGGCCGCACGTGCGCAGACCGTCAGGATAGGTCTCACGCAGAGTCGCCTTCTCGAGAAACGGCAGGTTCACGACGTCGCCCAGCGCGCGAATGTCCGCGGGCACGACGCCTGCCGCACGACACATCTCACGGTACGTGGCGCTGCACTCGTACGCCACGGCCACCTGACGCTTGAGACGCTCGAGTTGCAGCGCCCGCAGGGCGTCGCAGTCGAGCCTCTCGAGCCCAGGGTCGAAACAGACGCTCTGATCGACCGCGGTGCTTGCCGTCGTGCTCATGACCCGGCCTCCCCCATTCCGGCCTCCCCCATTCCGGCCTCCCCCGAGACGGCTGCTCCCGAGACGGCTGCTCCCGCGCGTACGGCGACCGCCTCGCGACCCGCGCCGAAGGCGGCGAGATTCATCTGCAGCCATCTCGCCGGTACGTTTCTCTGGATGGCCTGCTCCCAGGTCTCGGCCGCGAAGCTCAGGTAGGCCGAGAGCGCGCCGACCAAAACGACGCCCGCGACCTTGACGCCGCCGGCGGCCTCGGCGATTGCGTTGCCCTCGACCGCGACGACCGTGCGGCTGCCGTCGTTCATGCGCGCAATGGCGTCGCACGGATAGCTGAAGTCGCCTTGCGAAGCCAATGGCGGCACGATCTGCAGAGTGTTGACGATAGCCACGCCGGCGCGCCTGACCGAGACCGCGAAGCGCAGGCCCTCGGCGGCTTCGAAGGCCAGAAGATAGTCGACCTCTCCGGGGCTGATGGAGGGCGCCACCACCTTCCGCCCGATCCTGATGTGCGAGCAGACGCTGCCGCCGCGCTGCGACATGCCACGCGTCTCGCTGAGCTTCACGTCGAGGCCACCGTGGAGCAGCGCCGTATCGGCGATGATGGCGGCGGCCATGATCACGCCCTGCCCACCAACACCGACCACCATGACGTTGTCGATGAGGCCTTCGGCATAGTGGCGGTCGGCCGGCCGGCCGGTGCTGCCGGCGGCCGGACGGTCGGCGGGCGTCGTCGCCTGGCGGTTCATGCCACACCGGCCTTTGTGATGGCACCGGGTTTGCACAGTTGCGCGCACAGCGAGCAGCCGGTGCAGGTGTCGGGCGCGATCTCCACCTTGTGGCGGTTCTTGTGCGTCGCCGCGGAGTGACTGAGCGACGGGCAGCCGAGCTTCAGGCACTGCTGGCAGGCGTTGCACAGCTCTTCGTCGACCTCGAAGTGGCCGTCGCCGGGCACCTTGCGCGGGAAGAGCATGCAGGGCCGGTTGGTGACGATCACCGCGGGGCCATCGCAGGCGAGACCGGCCCTGAGGGCCGCCAGGCAGGCCTGGTAGTCGTAAGGGTCGACGGTCTCGATGTGTTCCACACCCAGCGCGCGGCAGATGGCTACGAGGTCGACCGGTCTGGTGTCCGCTCCGGCGAGCGTCTTCTCGTTACCAGGGTTGGTCTGGCCGCCGGTCATCGCCGTGATGCCGTTGTTCTGGATGAGCACCGTGACGTTGGCACGCTGGTGTACCGCATTGAGAAGGCCGGTGAGACCGCTATGCAGGAAGGTGGAATCGCCGATCACGGCCACCGAACCCGTGGCGCTGCCGCCGGCCCGCCAGAACCCCTGGTCGATGGGTATGCTGGCCCCCATCTCGAAGGCGGAGTGCATATGGCTCACCGGCGGCAGGCTCGTGAGGTCGTAGCAGCCAATGTCGCCGTGCACATCGAGGTCGAGCTTCTTCATGGCGGTCGCCATGCCGCGATGAGGGCAGCCGGTGCACAGCACCGGCGGGCGCGGAATGACACTCGCATCCTCCGCGGCCTTCTCGTGGGTCCAGCGCGGCAGATCGAGGCCGGCGGCACGGAACCCGTAACCCACGCGCGCCGGCGAGAGCTCGCCCCATTGTGGGAACCAGCGTTTGCCCTCGCAGGCGATGCCGGCCGCCAGGATCTGCTCTTCGAGGTAGGGCTCGAGCTCCTCGACGACGAAGAGTCGATCAACCCCCGCGGCGAAACGGCGGATGGCCGCGATGGGCAGCGGATGGATGATGCCGAGCTTGAGAAACGTCGCGCCGGGCAAGGCCTCCTTGGCGCTCATGTAGGCGGCGCCCGCCGCAACCACGCCGATGCGCGCCGTTCCGCCGCCCGCCGTACCGTGGCCGCGCAGCGGCACCCGGCCGCCGCCGTCCGGCAGCTCCACGCGGGCCAGGGCGCTCGCCTCGGAGTAGGCGCGCAAGCGCTCGAAGCGCTCGAGCAGGCTGATGTGCATGGGGCGCGAGAATCGCGGCAGCATGCAGTACTTCTCGGTCTTGCGGTCGGGCGGCCGCCGCTCGGGCGCGGGGCGCATGTCACCCTCTTGGTTCACCGTGACGACAGACTTCTGATGCGCCGTTTGAATGCTCATGCGCACCATAACGGGCACGTCGTAGGTCTCACTGAGCTCGTAGGCCAACTTGACGAACTCGTAGCATTCCTGGCTGTCTGCCGGCTCCAGCATGGGCATGCTGGCGATGCGGCCGAAGTAGCGGTCGTCCTGCTCGGTCATGCCACTGGCCATGCCGGGGTCGCCCGCCAGACAGACCACGAGCCCGGCGTTGATGCCCGTGTAGACGGAGGTGATGAGGGGGTCGGCCGCCACGCTGGCGCCCGCACTCTTCATGGCTGTGAGCGCACGGGCACCGCCCATGGCAGCACCGAAGGCGACCTCGTAGGCCACCTTCTCGTTGGTGGACCATTCGGCGTAGACGCCCTTGTAGGCGGCGAGGTTAGTGACGATCTCGGTGCTCGGCGTGCCCGGGTAGGCGGCCGCGACACGCACTCCAGATTCCCAGGCGCCGCGCGCCAGGGCCTCGTTGCCGAGCATCAACACCGCTGTCATGGAGCTCCTCCCCTACCGGTGTGTGGGGTTGTCTGCGGCTGGCTTGCCAGCGGGCCTGACCGCGGCTGGCTTTGACGTAGCTGGCTTGCCGGCGGCGGACGGCCGCACGCGCCGGTGACGCGAACGGTCGGTCGCCCGGGCTGGACGGGCGCCGTCTACACTTCAGTCAAACGGAAGTGCCTGAGCAATACAAGCCGCCTCGGCGATGCGGCCACGGATCGGCCCCCAGGGCCCGCCCGGCGACCACCGCTCAATGAACTCGTCGCCACGGCGCACGGCCTCTTGAGCCGGTTGAACGCCGACGCCCCCGTGTCGGACAGCAGTCGCCTGCTCACACAGCGGCGATCCCGCCGGCTGCCCCACGCCAGCCCACGCGCTCTGGAGTGTGACTAGCACACGGCGACCCACGCGAGGGGGCCGGGGCGGGAGGGTCTGCACGGCCCTCCATCCCCGGCCCCCGCCTCCGCCCGCCGTTCAGACCAGCGTGGCCAGCAGCCGGTCGAGGGCCTCGTAACTCTGGCTCATGCCATGCGCCATGCCCGAGCTCAGCATGCCGTCGCGCTCCTGCCCGGTGTGGAACTGCGACGTGACGACGACCCGCGTGCGGCCGCCACCGAGATCCTGGAGCTCCGCCGTGTTGATGGCGACGTACCCAGGCATGCCGTCCCACTCGAACGTCTGCACGATGCGCTCCGGCGGGGTCACTTCGCGAAAGCGGCCCTCGAAGCCCGAGAAGCCCTCGGGGCCGTGCTCGACGAAGCGCCAGTGCCCGCCGCGCTCGACCTCGAGCCGCTCGATGTCGAGCTCGTTGCCGCGGCCCCACCACTGGGCGACTAGCTCCGGCTCGGTGTACGCGCGCCACACGAGCTCCCGTGGCGCCTCGAAGATGCGCTCGATGCGGATCTCCCGCGGCGCCGGCGTGGTCACTATCATCTCGCCCACGGGCTCGGGCTCCGGCTTTCTCAAAGGTGTGCTCATGATCAAGATCCTTTCTGCTTCTCCAGGAAGTCACCCAGCCGGTCTAGCCGAGCCTCCAGCATCTCCCGGTAGGTGGCGATCCAAAGCGTTTCGTCGTCGAGCCGGCGCGGGCCCAGCGTGCAGAGGCGTACCCGGCCGGCCTTCACGGTGGTCACCAACCCTGCCAGCTCGAGGATCCGTACGTGCTTCTTGATACCCGTGAGCGTCATCCCATAGGCGGCGGCGAGCTCACCGATGGAGGCGTCCTGCCGCCCCAGCCGTTCGAGTATGCCCCGGCGGGTGGGGTCGGAGAGCGCCGCGAACGCGGAATCGAGTTGACCAGAATACTGAACCATGCAGTTCAGTATTCTCCGGGCGCGCGGTCGGCAAACACGTAGCAGCGGGAATGCATCACCGATGCGGGTCGTTTCAGCGTGGTCATGCTGCTTTGCCGGCGCCTCTGGGCCTACCCGACGGCGATTGCCGTCTTCGCCGCTTTCGGTGTCTACCAGGTCTACCAGTACACCTTCTCGCACTCACCGTTCTGGACGCCGTGGTCATCACGCTTACGACGTGGGAGTACCGGATACTGACCGGGCACAACGCACGGCCTTGGCCACTACCCGGGCCCAGATTGACGTAGGTGAGACTGACGTGAACGATCCCGAAGCCCTTCTCGAGAATCTCGACCAGCAGCGCGCCCGAATTCTGCGCAAAGGGATCCACCTGCGGCGGATGAATCGCCCAGACAATGCCTGGAATCTGCTGTGCGACCACCGCGGCAAGACCCGCGAGTGAGAGTCCAGAGACAAGCCAACCGGGCATGGGTGCCACCCTCCACTCCATTTAGTGCACCGCTCATGGCCTGCGGGGACTGCGATCTGAACTTCCTACGGAGACGCTAGGACGCGTCGGGCTGACGCGATTGTCTCCCTTGACCGCCAGCGGCCCGGTGGTAGCCTCGCGGCGTCAGCCAGGTCCCTGGCTGGCAGCCCCAACCGGCGTCGCAGCCGCAACTTCAATCGCCGCGCCCCCGAGGACAGCCCCATCGACAGCGCACTGCACAACGTACCGACCTTCGGAGGCGAATTGCGGCTGCGCCGGCACCGCGACCTGAAAGCGCTGCGATACGCCGGCGCGCATGCCGACGGGCCGACCGACCTCAAACTCCCCGCCGGCAAGATGCGTCACGTGGCCGCCGTCGGCATCAAGCACGTCAATGCTCAAGCGCAGCTTCTTGTTGGTCATGCTCCACGGCACGCTGATACCGACGGCCACCGCGAACGGTGCCGCCGGAGGGCCGGGCAAGTGAGGCACGAGCAGCCTGTCCCAACCTCCGCCAAGCAGATAGAGCTTGCCGCCGACCGCCTCGGCAGCATCGGAGACAAGAAGGTAGTCGAGCCTCAATTCGTCAGGATCCCTCATGGTTTGACCCCGCCGCGTCGATGTCATACATTGTATGACACATCATACACTCGTTCGTGACTCGGGCAAGCGATGGTCACGATCCATGCCCTCGAGTAGGACGAAAGAAGCGAGGATCACATCGCAGAGCACGGGCTAAGTGTTGCACAAGTCAACCAGGTGGTCGCCAACGATCATGTCATCGTCAGAAACCGCCGCCACAGGCGGGCACAGTACCTCATGATCGGCCGTACGCACGGTGGCGATTCCCTTACCGTGGCGCTACGACGCACAAAAGACCCGGGCATATGGCGTGTCGCGACCGCCTACCCGGCAAGCGATGCGCAGCGCGCAGTTCTCCGTGACAACGTGAGATGACGCGACTAGAGGAGCGGTCATGAATCAGCGCAAACCGCGCAAGGACAGCCCGGAAGACTACGAAGTGGTGAGCGTCAACCGCGGCCGGCTGCCCGGAGGCGTTGTGTCCGTGCGGCTCAAGCCCGACGAGATGGAGCTGCTCGCGGCTCTGTCGGAGACTAGCGGCAGAACGCTGTCAGAGACGCTTCGTCTCGGGCTCCGGTGTCTCGGCCAACGGCCCGGCCTTGCCGGTACCGGCAAGGCCCCATCTCTGCGGGCCGATACGAGAGCATCCGCCTTGATCATCGAGAATACAGCACAGCCACAAGGGTGGAGCCAGCCAAACCCCGCTCGTCCGGCGCTCGTGGTCGAGTAGAGCGCGGGGTCGTTGCGGCCAGGGCCGCGACGGCAGTCTCGCAGGCCTGCCTTCCGGGCACGTGAGCGGTTGGGTCATTCAAGCTGGAAGGAAGGATCATATGAGCAAGCATGAGCCGCTCCTCGCCAGCCGTCGGGCGATCATCACGGGCGCCAGTCGTGGGATCGGCGCGGAGATCGCGCGCGAGATGGCTCGTGAGGGGGCCGCCGTCGCGCTCGCGGCGCGCGACCCCGGCGCGCTTGCCTCGGTAGCGGCGCAGATCGAGCGAGAGGGCGGGCGAGCGCTGGTCGTCCCCACCGACGTGTCCGACCCGCACGCGGTCGAGCGCCTCGTGGCCATGGCGGTAGAAGAGTTCGGCGGGCTGGACGTCGCCGTCAACAACGCGGCCGGCGGCGGCCATCCGCCTACTCCGCTGACCGATGTGACTGTGGAGCAGTACCGAAGCGCACTCGCGATCAGCCTCGAGGGGATCTTCTACTCACTCAAGTACGAGATCCCGGCGATGCTCGCTTCCGGCGGCGGAACGATCGTTAACGTGTCTTCGACGGCGGGCCTCGAGGCTGCCGGCGGTCTCGCCGGCTATGTTTCGGCCAAGCATGGGCTCATTGGGCTCACCAAGGTCGCCGCTCTCGACTACGCGGCGAAGGGCATAAGGGTCAACGCCATCGCGCCCAGCTCCATCTTGACCGAGCGGCTGCAGGCCGCCGAGGAGATGCAGCGTCTGGCCGCGCGTGCCATGCCGCTGCAGCGGATAGGCCGGCCCAGCGATGTCGCGGCGGCTGCCATCTGGCTCTGCTCCGAGCAGGCGTCGTTCGTCACGGGCACGACGCTGCTGCTCGACGGCGGCAAGCTCGCGGCACGCCGCCCTACATGGTCAAGTCTGCCTGAGGAGCCGCGGCGGCACTGCGCGTGGCCGCGCCTCGCGCCGCCGCGCAAGGCTCACGCACGGCCCACACTGAGCAGCCGAACCTTACGCGAAGGGTCGCGGTTGTACAGCCGCATCGCCCAGCCGTAGCCGGCGAAGCCGATGATGGCGCACCAGGCGACGGCCAGCACGGCGTGGTCGCCGATGGCGGTACCCATGAGCAGCCCCCGGAGCGTCTCGATGACGGGCGTAAACGGCTGATAGTCGGCGAACCAGCGCAGCCAGACCGGCATCGACGCGGTGGGGACGAAGCCACTGCCGAGGAAGGGCAGCAGCATCAGCGGCATGGGGAGGTTGCTCGCGCTCTCGACGCTCTTGGCGAACAGGCCGAGAGCGGCCGATAGCCACGTGATCGCGAGGGTGACCATCGCGAGCACGCCGATCGCCGCGATCCACTCGAGCGGGCCGGCGTCGGGCCGGAACCCAACGGCCAGGGCGACGCCGATCACGACCGCCAGACCGAGCATCGTCTGGATCGTGGCGCCGAGCACATGGCCGGTGAGCACCGCGCCGCGAGAGATCCCCATGGTGCGAAACCGGGCGATGATGCCTTCGGCCATGTCCATGGAGACGGAGATGGCCGTGCCCTGGGCCACGCCAGCCACCCCCGTTAGGATGATCCCGGGGGTGACGTAGTTGACGTACGCGGTGCGGCCGCCCGAGACGGCGCGCAGCCCGGCGCCCAGCGTGCCGCCGAAGACGTAAACGAACAGCAGCAGGAGGATCACCGGGAGGCCGACGACCAGAAGCGTCACCGACGGGTAGCGCACCATGTGCTTGAAGTTGCGCCGCAGCATCGTGACCGAGTCCGTCAGCGCGAAAGCATGTGTGCTCATGGCAGCGATTCCTCTTCGTGGTCGGAATGGCCGGTGAGGGCCAGAAAGACGTCGTCGAGATCTGGCGTATGGGTAGAGACCCGTTCGACCTGGATCGAGGCACCATCGAGCCGGTCGAGCATGGCTCGCAGCGAGCGGCCGTCCCCCTCGCTCGCGACCTGCAAGGTGAGGGCGTCGTCGTCCGCACTGGACCCAGAAAGGGCACGGGCCGCCGCCCGGAGCGCCTTTGTGTCGGCGAACTGCAGGCGCACATGCCCGCCGGGGATGAGGCGCTTGAGCTCGTCGGGCGTGCCTTCGGCGATCAGCCTGCCGCGGTCGAGCAGGGCCACCCTGTCGGCAAGTTGGTCGGCCTCCTCCAGGTAGTGCGTCGTGAGGAAGACCGTGGCTCCGGCGGCAACCAGCTCGCGGACGATCCGCCAGACTGTGCGGCGGCTGCGCGGGTCGAGCCCGGCGGTGGGCTCGTCGAGAAAGATGATCTGGGGGTCGCCCATGAGGGTCATCGCCAGGTCGAGCCGGCGGCGCAGGCCACCCGAGTAGGTGGTGGCGGGCTTGCGGCTCTCCTCGACCAGGTCGAGCCGTTCGAGGAGATGGGCGGCTCGCCGCCGGCCCTGCGCGCGCCCCAGATGGTTCAGGTCGGCCATGAGCCTGAGGTTCTCCTCGCCAGTGAGGAGGTTGTCGACCGCGACGGACTGGCCGGTGACGCCGATCACGCGACGCACCGCATGCGGCTCGCGTGCGGGGTCGTGGCCGGCCACCAGAACCTGGCCGGCGTCGGCGTGGATCAGGGTGGTCAGGATCCGCACGGTTGTGGTCTTGCCGGCTCCGTTGGGGCCGAGCAAGGCGAACACCGAGCCTGCGGCAACCTCCAGGTCGAGGCCGTCCAGCGCTACGGTATCGCCGAACGACTTGCGCAGCCCGGTGGCCTTCAGCGCCGGAGCCTTTGGCGCTGCGAGCGACCCGGCGGCGCTCATGGCTCATCCTTGAGAGTAGGGGTCGCGAACGAGCGGTAGACCGTGATGTTGCCCATGGAGGTGTGGGCGCGGACCTCGACCACGGCCTCACCCGACCCAGGATGCTGAGCGGCGTCCAGGTCGTTCTGCACGGTGCCGAACTTCGTCTCCAGATCCAGCCAGGCGGCAACGCCGTCCCGCACACCTACCTCGACCTTGCCGCAGGCACTTTGGGCGACGACAGAACCGCGCGCGACCTCGCCGAGGCGGACTTCGCCGTTGGCGCTCTTGGCGACAACCCCCGCTTGCGCGCGGTCGATCTGGATCGCGCCGTTGGCAGCATTTACGCGAGCCTCGCCCGTGACCTCGCCGATCCACGTGTCGCCGTTGGAGTTCTTGATCACCGCCGACCCGTCGACCCTGCCGATGCGAATCGCGCCGGCCGTCTTGATCTGGGTGCTGCCAGCGGCCACATCGACGGTGACGTCGCCCATGCCGGCCTTCAGCTCCAGTGGGCCCGACTCCTCGAGCTGGATGTCGCCCAAACCCGTTCGGTACCTGCACTCGCCGAGGCGACCCTTAGAACGCAGGGCGCCGGCCCCGGCCGTACCGTGCACCTGCGAGCCCGCCGGCAACTCGATGCGCACATCGATCGACTCACGGCCACCCCAGGGGGCCCACTGTCGCCACAGCTTGGGCGCCTTGATGAGCAACGTGCCGCTCGCGTACTCCACGAGGGTCTGCTCGGCAAAGGCTACGTCGAACTTCTTCAAGGGATCGCCAGGCCGCACCTCGACGACCGTGTCGGCGCGATCACCGGCCACGATGCGGACGTCGCCGACGCTAAGCTCCAGGCTGACGGAGATGGGTTGGGGGGTATCGAAGGCAGGCATCAGGTTCGTCAGCGCGCCCAGCCGGTGTAGCGCTGCGTGCCATAAGACGTGGGTGGCTCCCGCCGGCGCGCTGGGTCGGTTAGATCCAGCCGGGCGGCGGCCGCGCGCACGAGCCAGGAGTTGACCGAGAGCCCCTCGCCGGCAGCCGCCTGCTCGACCCGGGACTTCAAACGATCGGGCAGCCGCAAGTTGATCCGCGAGACGGCGGCCTCTTCGCCTTCGACCACCCCTAGCCCCGCCCCGGCTGCACGCCAGCCGCTTGCCAGGACGTCGGTGCCCTCGCCGCTTCCCTGCGCGGGCGGCTCGGCCGGTGGGAGGCTCACCACAAACTCGGGCTCGCGCCCGCGCAGGCGCAGTTCGACCGAGCCCGGCGCGAGCTCCAGCGTGATCTCTTCTGCCGCCGCGGCCAGTGCGTCCTGCACGGTAAGCCGGACCGCCGCCTCCAGCGGCGCGACGAGGCGCTCGGCCAAGGCCCGAACATCGTCCCCGCCGGCTTCGGCGCTGAGCTCCAGCTGACGGCGAAGGCTCTCGATGTACGGCTCCAGATTCATGGTGCCATGATGGCATCATGAATGGTGCCATGTCAATGCCACATGAGCACCAGGGAGCGTGCGCCCAGAGAGCGTGCGCTCCTATGCGGCCCTACCGGCCGAGAGCGTGCGCTCCTACGCGGCCCTACCGGCCGATTCGCTCTGGCTTCTGCTCTGCGGGACGAACTGGCTGGCGATGAACGTCGCCCCCTGCGGGTCGGCGATCACGGTCATCCTGACCCAAGGGGCGTCGAACGGCGGGGCGAGCACCTTGCCACCCAGCGCGGCTGCTCGCGTGGCGATGGCATCCGCGTCATCGGTTGCGAACGTCACGCTCCAGTGGGCCGGGACATCCTGCTGGTCGGCGCGGATGGGGTTGATGTTCGCGACGACGTCCTCGAAGCCCGGAGCGGTGCCATACTCTGCTATGCGCTTTCGCAGCCCGGGCTCGCGCTCCTCGAGGTGATCGCCGTAGCCGGGCAGCGTCCATAGCTCGCCGCCATCGATCGTCAGAGTCTGCCAGCCGAATACGGACCCATAGAACTTCTTCGCGGCGCCCGCATCGCGCGTGTTCAGGCTGTTGAAGTTCAACGACCCTGCCTCGTTGACGACCCGCGCGCCCTTGTGCTGCTTGGCCTGCCAGGCGAAGAAGACGGCACCTTCGGGGTCCGAGAAGACCGCCATGCGGCCGGCGTCTGTCATGTCGAACGGCTCCGTCAGCGTCCGGCCGCCGGCCTCCAGGACCCTGGAGGCGGTCTCGTCAGCGCTCTCCACCCACACAAATGTGTTCCACACGCCGATCGCTGGGGCTCCCTCGGGCAGTGACCCGACGGCGGCGACGTCGCGGCCGCGAATCCGCGCGACGAAGTACCTGCTCTCAGAGCCCGGCGGCATGACGTCCTCAAACTCCCAGCCAAACAGATCGTGGTAGAAGGCAACGGCAGCCTCCGGGTCGGGCTGGTTTGTGTCGACCCAGCATGGGACGCCGGGGATGTATCCGTCTCGTTCGGGCATTGTTGCTCCTTCGTGGACGACGTCAAGCCATACCGTCACCGCGCGGAGCGGCGGCGGCATTAGCCTTCTTTTCCCGCCGTGAGGGCCGGCGGGACAGCCGCAGCGTTGAGCAATGTCGCCCGACACTTGGGTCGCTCGTTCCCGTGACCTCAGGCGAGAAGGCTCGGGAAGAAGCCCAGCCCTACGAGACCAGTCGTGAATCGTAGGTAAACGGAGCCACGGATGCGACCGTGATGCGGGGCAGGTCGGGGTGCAGAGGGTTCAGGAGGTAGTTGGCTTCTCGGGGAATCACCGAAGACGGCACCTGGAGGACGGGGGTAGACCGATCGGCCAGCCACTCGTCGCCGAGTTTCTGAAGCTCTGGCGGCGCGGGATATAGCCGCCAATCCTCGGGAAGTGAGCCGACGCCAATCGCCCGAACGGCCACGTCGTCCGGTATGTCAATCTCGACCTGGGCCATGCCCGCCGGAGCTATGTCCCTATCTACATGTACGAGGATCTCGAGCGCAGCCAAGGCCAGCGAAGCCGATGTGTAGACGATCGGCTGTCCTGCGCTGTGCCATCGCCCCGGGGTAAGAAGCCCGCCCCGCCCTGTGAGCGTCTCGGCAGCGTGGCGCCCAGCGCAGATGCGCCAGACGCGCACTAGCCGTAGATGCCGTAGTCGATGCGTTCGAGTACGTGCTCGATGCGACGCTCACCGATCTCGGTATCGAGTTGACCAATGGGGGTGTCGCCCCCCAGAGCCTGGTTCGGCCGATGCAGCCATAAGCGGGCTTTCTCGAGTGAACCCAACGTATCGGTCGCCTGGAGGGTCACACGAGCAACGCGGTAGAGCCGATCTGACTCAGTGGGGGAAAGGACACGCTTGATCTTTCTCCGCGCCATCGTGCGAGGAGAGGCGCCGACCAGCCAGACAAGCGTCGGGGTGTCCAGCTGAAGAGCACCCAGAACAGCCTCGAAGGCGGCATACGGAAACCCCCGGCGGAGAGCCTCCCGCAGGTCCTCCGCGTTCTTGATGCGAGGGGTGAAGGCCTTAGGCCCGCCCAGCAACGACACCACTCTCCTGGTGTCTTCTTCCTGATAGACAGTTGCCATTTGTCGAGAATCATACCGCCAAATGGCAGCATATCAAACAGGTCTCGACGCTGGGAATGGCACTCACTCTGATACCCGAAGACCTCGAGCCAGAACGACGAGGGCGAAGCCCATTGCCGCCGCCCGCCTGCGGGCTAGGCGTGTTCGCCATCGAGATCACAAGACAGACATGGCCGACGGGCGAGGGCTACAGCCCTCGGCACGCCAGCGCGTTGCCGCTTTTATCAGCATGCTGATAAACTAGCTTCATGGCAACTTCTCACTACCACGTCGGCAATCAACTGCACCGTGCCGAACATGCGATGGGCATGAGCTTCAGCGAAGCGCTGCGGCCACTCGGCATCACGCCATCACAGGCCGGCGTGCTGCTGCACATCGATCGCTACCCGGACGTGAACATGGCGAGGCTGGCCGATGTTGCTTCTGTCGCACCGCAAACGATGCACCGCATCGTCGTCGGGCTGGAGCGCCGCGAACTGGTGCACCGCAACCAAAGGACCGGGGACAGGAAGTCCATCTATCTCTCCCTCACCCCCGCGGGCGCAGATGTGCTCAGCCAGGCAGAAGCCATCCTCAGGGCCGAGCAGGAGGTTCTGAGGCAGGCATTCAACCCGCAAGAGCTGGATGCGTTCTTTGACTTCCTGCAACGATTTGAGGCCGCGTTTCAAAGACCAGAGAGGCGGCATCCCTGATATGCAACGCAGGGGAGTCTGCTACGACGTGGGCCGCTATCTCTACGGCGATTGGCGCAAGGATTACAACCCCCAGACGGTTCACCGTGAGCTGGAGATCATCCGAGACGACTTGCACGGCAACGCGGTCAGGATCTGCAGCAGGGATCTCGACCGTTTGGCGGTCGCCTCTGAAGACGCCCTGCGGCTAGGGCTTGAGGTCTGGTTCTCTCCAGAGCTCTGGAACAAGAACCCTGAAACAACCCTTGCCTACACGGCCAAAGCAGCCGAGATTGCTGAGAACCTCCGCCGCCACTACCCTGACAAGCTGGTGATGAGCGTCGGCAGCGAGCTGACGCTGTTCATGAAGGGCATTGTCGAGGGTGGCTCGCTTTGGTCGCGGATGCGCCATGCCTTGCGCGATGGTGACGTGAAGGCCGGCAAGCACAACAAACCACTCAACGAATACTTGTCCCAGGTGGTCGAGTCCGTGCGCCGGGTCTACCAAGGCCCCATTACCTACGCATCGCTATCCTTCGAGGAGGTCAACTGGGAGCCGTTTGACTTCATCGGCATCGATCATTACCGAGCAACGCGAATCAATTATCGCTATGCAGACATGCTGAAGCCGCTCATCGCCCAACGTAAGCCGGTGGCGATCATGGAGTTCGGCTGCTGCACCTACCAAGGTGCCGAGCACGCCGGCGGCCAGGCATTCAACATCGTAGACATCAAGACGCTAGTCATGCACGGCATCCCCTTGCTGGGCAGATTCGTGCAGCCGCGGCTGAAGGGGCAGTACGTACGCAATGAAACGCTGCAGGCCCGCGAAATCGTCGAATCGCTCAAGGCGTTCGATAGCGTCGGCGTGGATGGTGCCTTTGTCTTTACGTTCGTGTTCCCGCAAAGCCCATACCATGAGAACCCCCTGCACGACCTCGACATGGCGAGCTACAGCATCGTGAAGTCCTATGAAGACGGAAGACATGGCGTGACCTATCCGGACATGACATGGGAGCCGAAAGAGTCATTTGCGGCGGTGGCCGAGTACTACAGCAAGTGAGCGTGACTACGATCTTCACCGGAACGTTGCCCATGGAGTCTGCACTGATCACGACGTAGGGCCGCTTCTTCTGCAATTGGCACCGACGGTCTTGCCGGGCCTGATTCACCACACCTCGCCACGCTTCGGCTGAGGGCGGTCGGCCATTAGTAGTCGACCAGCTACCGCGCATCCGGTTGCACGACCTGCGACATACGCATGCCACCCTGGCGCGTCGGGCCGGCTTCCATCTCAAGGTCGTCTCGGAGCGCCTCCGCCCCGCGACGTCCCCCTGCTAGCCCCGACACCCGACGCTGGTGTAGCTTCTCGGCTCAAGGAGGCCTCGCCCATGGCGCGCACATGGTTGTCGATCCAAGTGGAGCTCGTGCAGGGCCACGGCGAGGCCCTCTGGCCGCGGCCGGGCCGCATCTTCGCCGCGGCGCGCTCACACACTTTCGCCCAGCTCGCCGAAGCCATCGACGACGCCTTCGCGCGCTGGGACCGCTCCCACCTCCACGAGTTCAGCCTCGGCGACGGCACGCGCCTAACGACGCCCTACGACGACTGGGACGATGGCGATGAGGCGCTCGACGATAGCAAGATAAGACTGAGCCGCCTGCAGCCTGGCGGGCAGTTCGTCTACGTCTTCGACTTCGGCGACGACTGGGCCCACCTCTCCACCGTGGCGGACATGCGCATCGATCCACTCAGGATGCTCGGCATCATCCCCGCGCAACCCCTGCCCTACTGGGGCTGGGGCGACATCCCCGACCAGTACCAGCGCCACTTTGACGGCGACGACGGCGAGACGGAGCGGCCGCCAGACCCCGGGCTCTGCGACCTGCCGCCGCTACGACCGTGGTGGGGGTCGCAGAACCGCCGACGGGGACGATGAGATCGCCCTGATTCGGCGGCCGCCGAGGCGTTCACCCGGGACGGAGGAACCGAGTCGCGCAGTTGTCTCACTGGCTGCATTCCTCGGCGAGCGCCGTCTGGTCGGTAATCTCCTCATCTCCAGCGCACGCGACTGCGGGCTGCCGCTGCGGCGCGCGGATGACCGCGACCGCGACGAAGATGGCGCCGGCCAGAAATTACCCGTTTGCAGGCGTCACGAACTGGAGAGTTCTCGAACAACCGCCAGTACAGTCTCTCCCATACCAGACTAGCGGAGAAGGTCGGGCTAACGGCACCAAAGGCGACAGCCCTGATACGTTGCCTGGGAATTGAGGACAACCCTGACTGCTACAAGCGAATCATGATCGGAAAGTCGGCGTTCAAGCGCTACTCGCCAAAAGCGATCGACGACATGAAGGCTGCGCTCCAAGAGATGTCCATCGACGAGGTCTGGAGGAAGCACAAGCCTCGCCCCCACACGCCGAGCCCCTAGGGGGTGCGGAGCCTGTGCCGAGTGCCGGCGGGCATCTCTGAGAACCGCCGCATGCCGCCACCTGACACCACGTGCGTTTGCCGAGCGTTTGCCGAGAACCCTTTCGGGGCCAAAGCGAGACGCGCGGAGAGTGCGGAAACACCTGCAAATGAGCGTAAACGAGGCTGGTGGACCGCAGGGGATTCGAACCCCTGACCTCCGCCGTGCAAAGGCGGCGCTCTCCCAACTGAGCTAGCGGCCCACAAGGGCGCCATTATAGCGCGAAGCGGAGCGCCGAGATCGGCCATGGGTCGCCGCCGATCGCCGACGACTGCCATCGCCAGGCGGGGCCGAACTGGCGCACCGCGCCACGCAAGGGTAATGGTTGACAGGCGCGGGTGGGTGAGCGGCGGCGGGACCGCCGGCAAACGCTTTCCCCCTCGCACCCGCGGGGAAGAGACGCGGGTACGCCGCCGTTGCGCGAGCGCCAGCATCTGCCCCCGAGACCAAGGGACTCTCATGAGCAACGATCCTTACGACAGACTGCCACAGGTACGGTCGTTCCGACTCACCAGCGACGACGTGCGCGACGGCGATGAGATGCCGCGGCCACATGTGAGCGAGAGCTCGGGCGGCGACAACCTCTCGCCGCAGCTCTCCTGGTACGGCTTCCCGCCCGAGACGCGCAGCTTTGTAGTCACCATGTACGACGCCGACGCGCCCACACCCAGCGGCTTCTGGCATTGGGCGATGGCCGATATCCCGGCCGGCACCACCTCGCTGCCGCGTGGCGCCGGCAGCCCCGGCAAGAGCGGTCCCGACGGCCTGCCGGCCGGCGCCTTTCACGTGCGCAACGACGCCGGCCTTGCCGGCTACCTGGGTGCCGCACCGCCGGAGGGGCACGGCAGGCATCGCTACTTCATCGCCGTGCATGCCGTCGACGTGGAATCGCTGGGCCTGGGCGCCGACGCCACTCCGGCCTACCTCAGCTTCATGCTGTTTGGTCACACGCTGGGCCGCGCGCTGATGGTGCCCTGGTTCGAGGCGAGGTCCGGAGAGCAGCAGGTGGCCTGAGCGCGGCCACCGTCGGCCGCCTCGTCGCAGGCGCCTCCGGCCGCACAGCCGCCGAGAAAGACCTCGAGCGGTACACCGCCCTCGCCGACCAGCGTCACATCCCGGGGGGAGTACCGCGCTGCGAACCTGGTGAGGCCGGCAGCGTCGCGCTTGCGCGGCCGGCCGCTCTTCACCTCAATGGCGGTGAGTGACCCGGCAGCCTCGACGACGTAGTCCACCTCGAGGTCTCCCTCGCGCCAGTAGTGCAGCCGCCGAGTCGGGTCTTCAGCCGCCAGGGCCACGAGGTGGGCGCCCACCGCCGTCTCCACGAGCCGGCCCCAGTGGTCACGGTCGGAGCGCGCCTGTTCAAGGGGGAGGCCCTTCACAGCACTGTGCAGTGCCGTATTGAGCACCAGGAGCTTGGGCGACGAGCCACGTTTGCGCACGGCCCGTCCCGAGTACTTCTGCAGCCCCACGATCAGCCAAGCGTCGGCCAGCCGCCTGAGGTACTCGGCAAGAGTGGTGGTGTTACCGGCATCCTGCAACTGGCCGACCAGCTTGCTATAGCTCACGATCTGCCCGGAGTAGTCACAGCCGAGATAGAAGAGCTGGCGCAGCAGCGCGGGCTTGTCTATGCGGCCCAGAGAAAGCACGTCGCGCGACACGGTCGTCTCAATGATGGAGTCGAGCACGTAGCTGCGCCAGCGGCCGAAGTCGTGGACGAGTGGAGCCGCACCGGGGTAGCCGCCGTAGAAGACGTAGGTGTCGCAGTCCCAGCCGAAGGCGTCGCGGCATTCTGACAAGCTCCAGTGGGTCGCTGGCAAGGTCTCGAAGCGGCCCGCTAGTGACTCCTCCATCCGTTTCCTCACGAGCAGCGGCGACGAGCCCAGGAGGACCAGGCGCAGATCGCGACCCTCCCGTGTGTCGCGATCCCAGTTCGCCTTCACGCGCTCCGCCCAGCCCGGGATCTTGTGCACCTCGTCGAGCACGAGCACGGCCAGCTCGCTGGGAGAGGTGGAGGCACGCGCGATGCTCCATTGCTCGTCGATCCAGATCGCGGAGGGTAGCAACGGCTCGTCGCCTGAGGCGTAGTGAACCGGCGTGCCCTGTGCCCCCAAGTGGGCTCGCGCATGCAACACAGCGGTGGTCTTGCCCACCTGCCGCGGGCCGAGAATGGCCTGCACGAAGCGGCGAGGCTCGCCGAGGCGTTCGAGTAACCTCGCCACAAGCGGACGTTCAAAAGTGGCCATATGCAGGGATCCCATCATGTACTCAGTGTACTGAGTAATGTTACTCAAGACACTGAGTAATGTCAAACGACGGCAGAGCACGTAAGGCCCGCAGCGCGCAGAACCTGCCCCTGCCGGCGCACGTCTGCGCCGCGCTAGTGATGAAAGCCGCCGCCCGTCTCGGCCAGCGGCGCGCGCAGCCTCTCGAGGTGCTTGACCTTCTTCGCGAGGTCTTCGAGCAGCATGTCGGCCACATCGCGGGTCATGTCGCTGCGCACCACTACGCGCAGCGCCGCGAGGTCCTCGCGGTTCTTGGGAAACGTGTAGGCCGGCACCTGCCAGCCGCGCTCGCGCAGCGACGCCGAGACGTCGAAGACGGTGAAGTTCTTCACCTCATCCTTGAGCTTGAAGGCGAAGACCGGCAGCTCGTCGCCCCTGGTGAGCAGCTCAAAGGGCCCCATTTTGGCGATCTCCCCCGACAGGTACGTGGCCACCTTGCGGGCATAGCCCTGCACGCGCCGGTAGCCTTCAAAGCCGAGCCGCAGGAAGGTGTAATACTGGGCCACCACCTGCGAGCCGGGGCGCGAGAAGTTGAGCGCAAAGGTGGGCATGGTGTCGCCGAGGTAGTTGACCCAGAAGATGAGGTCGTCCGGCAGCGCGGCGGCGCCCCGCCAGACGGCCCAGCCCACGCCCGGGTACACCAGCCCGTACTTGTGACCCGACGTGTTGATGGACTGCACGCGCGGCACGCGAAAGTCCCATTCCAGCTCGGGATCCAGGAAGGGAGCGATCATGCCGCCGCTGGCGCCGTCAACGTGTATCGGGATGTCGAGCCCCGTGCGCGCCTGCAGGTCGTCGAGCAGCTCGGCGGTCTTCTTCACGTCTTCGTAGCTGCCGTCGAAGGTGGAGCCCAGCACCACCACCACGCCGATGGTGTTCTCGTCGCACAGCTTCACCGCCTCTTCGGGCGACAGATGGTAGCGCTCGCCCTCCATGGGCACCAGACGCATCTCAACATCCCAGTAGTTGGCGAACTTGTCCCAGCACACCTGCACGTTGATGCCGGTGACGAGGTTGGGTCTGTCGGCGGGCTTGCCCGCGGCACGGCGCCTCTGCTGCCAGCGACGCTTGAGGGCCAGACCGCCGAGCATCGCCGCCTCGCTGGAGCCGGTGGTGGAGCAGCCTGTCGCCTCGCTCGCCCGCGGCGCGTGCCAGAGGTGGCTCAGCATGTTCACGCAGCGCATCTCCATGATCGCCGTCTGCGGATACTCGTCCTTGTCGATCATGTTCTTGTCGAAGGTCTCGGCCATGAGCTTGTCGGCGAATGAGTCCATGGAGGTGGTTACAAAGGTCGCCAGGTTAAGGCGGGCGTTGCCGTCGAGCATGAGCTCGTCGTGAACGATCTGGTACGCCACGTCGGCCCGCATCTCGGCGGCGGGCAGCTCGCGGCGAGGTACGCTATCCGCCTCGGCCGAGAAGACGGAGTCCAGGGCGGCGTTGCGCCGGCGTTCACGCGGACCTTTGGGGTGTTGCAGCGCCACTGGACCTCCTCGCGTTCGGCGGGACACGCCTGTGCCTACCCGCCGGCGCATCCTCCGATACGTATCGTCCCGCCGCGCCGGCGGCGTAGACAACCCGCACGCCCTGCGCTACCGTGCGTTCGGTCTACGGCACCCCTCGCGGCAGCCTGCCTGCGGCTGGTATTGTGACCGGCGATGTTCAATATCCCTGCTTATATCATCGTCCTGCTGTTTCTGGCCTATACCGCCGCGCTCATCGTGCTGCTCATCAGCGACGACCGCGAACCGGCCATCACCATCGCCTGGCTGTTCATCCTCATGTTCGTGCCTGTCATCGGCGTGTTCTTCTACATCTTCTTCGGCCGCGACTGGAAGGTCGTGGCCCAGCGCACCGGCTGGGTGTCGGCGCTGCGCGTGGTGCGCGTGGAGGCCATGGCGCCCATCTACCGGCGCAACGCGGCCGCCGAGATGCGCTTCCGCAGGGAATGGGCCGGCAGCACCGCCGACAAGGTCGCCAGAGCCATCGGCGCCGAGGACGTCGTGCACGTGCTGCCGGCGCGCTCGCTCGAGCTCTTCGTGGCCGGCGGCGCCAAGTTCGCGAGCCTCAAGAACGACTTGGCGCAGGCGCGGCGCTTCATCCACCTGCAATACTTCATCTGGGAGCAGGATCGGCTCACCGCCGAGATCACTCACATCCTTCTCGACCGGCTCGCGGCCGGCGTAGAGGTGCGCATCATGTTCGACTGGTTCGGCAGCCTGGCGTTCAAGAAGCGCGAGCTGCAGCGGCTCGCCCAGGCCGGCGCCCAGGTGCGCGCCGACATCACCGACCTGGCCCGCATCAACTACCGCAACCATCGCAAGATCGCGGTGATCGACGGCGACGTGGGCTACACGGGCGGCATGAACATGGGCCAGGAGTACATCGACGGCGGTCAGCGTTTCGCCACCTGGCGCGACACCCACGTGCGCATCACCGGGCAGGCGGTGGCCGAGCTCGAGAAGCTCTTCGCCTCGCGCTGGTTCGAGCACCGCCGAGACCGCGAGAACCTCTTCGGCGAGCAGTACATGCCCGCCGCGGAGGCCCATGCGGAGCGCGAGGGGATCCTCGTCGAGGCCGCCGCCCAAGGCGTGGAAGATCCCTGGGAAGCCGCGCGCCGCGCGCACATGATCGCGATCGCCCAAGCCAAGCGCTCCATCTATGTGCAGTCACCCTACTTCGTGCCCGACTACAGCCTCTACGACCTTCTCATCAATGGCGCGCTGGCCGGCCTCGACGTGCGCTTCATGATGACCGGCGTCCCCGACAAGAAGACCGCCTTCTGGGCGGCGCACACGTACTTCCGCAAGCTCATCGAGGCCGGGGGCCACATCTACCTGTACCAGGCCGGCTTCTTTCACTGCAAGACGATCGTCGTGGATGGCAACCTGAGCGCCGTGGGCACTATGAATATGGACAACCGTAGTCTCAAGCTTCACAAGGAGCTCATGCTGTGGGTGTTTCACGAGCCCTTCGCACAGCAGGTGCAGCAGTCGTTTGTGTCCGACATGGCGCATTGCCACGAGGTGACCATGGAAGACGTGCTCGCGGTGGGCCGCCTGAGACACTTTCGCAATCAGGCGGCGCGGCTCTTCTCCAACGTGCTCTGACACCCGGGCAAGGGGATCAATGGTGAGCTCGAGCGGCCGCGAAGATCCCCCTTCGGTGTCGGGCGGCGAGCCACCGGCGGCACCGGGCGGCACGCCCGCGGGCAGCGGCGCGCCGGCGTCCGGTGACGCACCGGCGCCGGCGGGCGCGCCGGCGCCCCGCGGCGCGCAACCGACACCGCGCATGGTCAAGGTCCCCGGCCGCCGCCGGGTCATCACCGTGCGCCGCATGCTCGTGCTTGGGGTAACGGGGATCGGACTCTATGTGGTGTACCCCAGCCTCGCCAGGGTCTTCTCCGCAAGTCCCCTACTGGCCACCGTCAACCCGCTCTGGGGCATCCCCATTGTGGCCGCCGAGGTGGCCAGCTTCGTCTGCATCTGGGCGCTGTTGCGGCTCGCACTCGGCGTGCGCGAATGGTTCCCTATCGCCAGCGCGCAGCTCGCCAGCAACGCGTTCAGCCGCATCGTGCCGGGCGGCGTGGCGGCCGGCGGGCCCATGCAGTTCGACATGCTTAACCGGGCGGGCATCAAGCCTGCGCGCGCCGCTACGAGTGTCACCACCGTTTCGCTCATCTCCACCGCCACGCTGCTTGCACTGCCACTGCTCAGCATCCCCGCCATCATCATTGGGGGGGTACCGGTGAACCGCAGCCTCCTGGAGGTGGGCTCCATCGCCGTCGCGGTCTGCGTGGCGGCCATGGCGGGCGGTGCCGTGCTGCTATTCGCCGACCGCCCCCTGCGGGCCATCGCCGTGGTCATCCAGGCCGGCCGCAATCGTGTCATGCGCCAGCATCCGCCGCTGCACGGCCTGCCCGCCCACCTGGTCGACGAGCGCGACCTCATCCGCGGCGTGCTCGGCAGCGGCTGGTGGAAGGCTCTGCTGTACGCCGCCGGCAACTGGCTGCTCGACCTCACTGCCCTGCTCCTCGCCCTGGCCGCGGTGGGCGCCCGGCCGCGCGCCTCGCTGGTACTGCTCGCCTACGTGGTGGCCGCCTTCCTCGGCATGGTCCCCATCACCCCCGGCGGGCTGGGTTTCGTGGAGGCCGGTCTCACCGCCACCCTGGGTCTGGCCGGCATCAGCGCCGGCCAGGCGTTGCTGGCCACGCTCGTCTACCGCCTGGTGGCCTACTGGCTGCCCATGCCGGTGGGCGCCGTGGCCTACACGCTGCACGCCATCCGCTACGGACGGCGGCGCTCAGGCGGGCAACGCTCCATCCCGTTGTAGCGGCACGGAGATCTCATTGGAGCGCTACAGTGCGGGCAAAGCGGGTAGCGTGCAGCCATGAGCGACGAATGGCGCGTCGAGCACGACAGCATGGGCGAGGTTCGCGTGCCCGCGGAGCACTATTGGGGCGCCCAGACTCAACGCTCCGTGGAGCACTTTCCCATCGGCACCGCCAGGTTCCGCCTGGGGCGCCCGGTGATCCGCGCCCTGGGGGTTCTCAAGCTGGCCGCGGCACGCGCCAACGAGGAGCTCGGCCTGCTGCCGGCCGACCAGGCCGAGCTCATCGCCGGCGCCGCGCAAGAGGTCATCACGGGGGCCCTGGACGAGGAGTTCCCGCTCGTCGTCTTTCAAACGGGCTCGGGCACACAGAGCAACATGAACGCCAACGAGGTCATCGCCAACCGCGCCAACGAGATGGCCGGCGGTGCCCGCGGCGCGGGCCGCCCCATTCACCCCAACGATCACGTGAATCTCGGCCAGTCGAGCAACGACACCTTTCCCACGGCGATGCACATCGCCGCCGCGGAGCAGATCGAGGATGTGCTCATACCTGCCGTCGCGGAGCTGCGCGATACCCTGCGGGTCAAGGCGGACGATTTCGCCGGCGTAGTTATGGTCGGCCGCACTCATCTGCAGGATGCCACACCGCTCACCCTCGGCCAGGTGATCTCCGGCTGGGTCGCGCAACTCGACCAAGCTCTCGCCACCGTGAGAGGCGTCCTGCCGGCGCTGCACGAGCTCGCCCTGGGCGGCACGGCCGTTGGTACCGGCCTGAACACACACCCTCGCTTCGCCGCCATGGCGGCGCGTCACATCTCGGCACTCACCGACAAGGAGTTTCGCCCGGCGCCCAACTTCTTCGCCGCCCTCGCCGCGCACGACGCCATCGTCAACGCCAGCGCCGCGCTGCGCACCCTGGCCGGCGACCTGATGAAGATCGCCAATGATGTGCGCCTCTATGTCTCGGGGCCGCGGGCCGGCCTCGGAGAGCTGCGTATTCCCGAGAACGAGCCGGGCTCGTCGATCATGCCGGGCAAGGTGAACCCCACCCAGACGGAAGCGCTCACCCAGGTCGCCGTGCAGGTGTACGGCAACGACGCGGCGGTGGCGTTTGCAGGCTCGCAGGGCCATCTTCAGCTCAATGTGTACAAGCCGGTGATGCTTCACAATCTGCTCGAATCTACAGAGCTGCTGGCCGAGGCCACGCGCGCCTTCGAGCGCTTCTGCGCGCGCGGTCTGGAGCCCGACCTGCCGGTGATCCGCCGTCACCTCGAGGCTTCGCTCATGCTGGTGACGGCGCTCAGCCCGCACATCGGCTACGAGAAGGCCGCGCAGATCGCGCAGAGGGCGCACCATCAGGGGCTCACCCTCAGAGAGGCGGCGCTCGAGCTGGGCTACGTGAGTGGCGCGCAGTTCGACGCCTGGGTGCGGCCGGAAGACATGACGCACCCGCTCGCCGAGGAAGGCGGCCCGGCCTAGAGCCTAGAGGTTCGTGGGGCTCTGAGGCTCCGCTTCTTCGAGGGCGGCGCGCGCCGCAAGGGCCAGCTCCCGTTCGTGCTCGCGGCTCACCGCGAACACGCGGTAGAGGTGCACCCTGGCCGGCACGAACTCGAGGATGCCGCTCAGCAGTTGCTCCTCGATCGCGTCGGTCACCGGGTCGTACACGGCGATCCGCTTGGGCCCCACCAGCGGGTTCAGAGGCCGCGGGTCTTGCGAGGCGATGTCGACCACGAACTCGATGCCCCTGAGCTCGGCCGGCAGCCGCCGCACGATGGCGGCGCGAAACTCCACCCCGCTGAGATCGCGTGCCGCCGGCAGGGGCTGCTGCCGCTCGACGTGATGCTCGTACACCATGCTGTACTTCACGTGGCGGTGAATGATGGACTGCCACTGCTCGGCGAGCTCCCGGCGGGTGCTGCTGAGCGGCTCGTCAAGCCAGCTCTCCACGGTGGTGAACAGCGACCACTCGCTGAGGCGCCGGTAGGCGGCCAGGTCGGCTAGCGGGCTGCCGGGCAGCACCAGCTCCATGGTGGGCCGGAAGATCTCGTGCAGGTGCAGGTCGATGGCGTGTCCCACACGATGGAAGTACACGTTCTCGTACATGTAGAAGCGCGCGTTCAGGAAAGCGCGTAGGGCGCTCAGCGCGCGCTTGTGGAACGTGAGACCATCGGCCGTGCAGAAGGTGTAGTAGACGAGGCGGTCGACGTCGACCGGCCCAAGCGCGACGCCGCACATGTAGGCGTCGCGCCGCACGTAGTCCATGTTGTCGACCGTCACCGCGCCTGACAGGGCACGATGGAGGAGACGCACCCAGCGGGGGATGGGGCCGCCCGCGGCGGTGGTCTGCTCGGCGCCCTCCTCGGCGCGCACCAGAAAGGCCACGTGCCAGGGGTCGACCGCCTCGCCCGCGGCGAACGCTCCGGAAGGGCTCCTGCGGAGCTCCGCGATGAGCCCGCCCAGCTCGTTGACGATCAGATACTGCGAGATCTGTTCGTGATCTACGCCAAAGGCCGGCAGAAAGTACTCTTCGTCGCAGAAATGGCTGAAGGGACCGTGCCCCACGTCGTGGAGCAGACCCGCCAGCCGCAGCGTTTCTTCCACCAGCGGCAGTGAGGGTGTACCCGGCTCAACCTCGGCCAGCGTGTGGTACACCTGCCGCGAGAGCTGGCCTGCCAGGTGCATGGCGCCCAGGCTGTGGGCGAAGCGACTGTGCTCGGCGGTGGGAAACACCCACCACGAGCTCTGCAGCTGGTGAATGCGCTTGAGTCGCTGCACCCACGGGTTATCGATGACGTCGGCCTCGGCGATCTCCGCGGCCCGCGACAGGGTGATACGCAAGTAGCCGTAGAGCGGATCGGCGATAAGGTGCACGTCGTCGTAGGGGAGCTTCATTGCCCCCAGACTACCGCCGCGTGGTGACGGCTACAAGGCACCCTCCCGCCTTGGTAGGACATCCGTCTAGGGTCGGGTACCCAGGCCCGCTAGGTATCCATCCCTATGATGCAGTTTGATGAGCTTTGAAGCCTGTCCTTCTGTGTACATACTAGTAAGGCAGTGATATTGGCAAGGCTATGTGCCTGCATAACCAACCAACATATTCGTAGGAGCAGTTCAAGCGGGCCCTTCCCGGGCCGATACATGAGCCATGAAATCCACCTTCGGGCAGAGGCGCGGCGCATCATGAGAGAGGCCCTGCGGTGGAATGTGCGCAACCGTCTGCTCCTCGCGTTTCTGATTGTTGCCACGGTGCCACTCGTCGTGTTCGGGGTGTTCGTCAACATGCGCACCGCGAGCGCCGTGCAGTCAGTGGAGCGTCAACAGATACTCGCGCAGTCGCAGGGAGCGCGGGCGATCCTGGCCGACCAGACCCGCAACGAGAAGGCCTACCTTCGCGACTACTCGATCTGGGACGACTTCTACCATGCCCTGCGCACGGGCAACAGACGCTGGGTGCAGGCGAACATCATTGCCTGGGTGCCGGCCAACAGCGAGACCAACCTGGTACGGCTCTACAGCACCTCGGGGAGGATCATCGCTCAGGGCGGTCCGCGGGTGCCCGACGACCTCTGGTCCAGCGCGCAGGTGCGGGCCGCCCGCCGCGGGCTTATCACTACCGACCTCACGAAGATCGACGGTCATCTGTACGTGCTCGCGGCCGCGCCGGTGGTGGCGAAGACGTATCGCTCGTCGGCGGCCGGCATCCTCGTGTTCGGCAAGGCCATCACTGACACCGTGCTCCAGGACGTGGACCGCTCCACCGGCGGGCAGGGACGGCTGGCGGTGTACACCGACTCCGTCGTCTCCGCGGCCAGCGACCCCAGCGCCAGGAGCGCCACGAGGGCCTTGCTGCCGGACGCCCTCGCGGCCGGCGCGGTCTTCCACGACGGCGACTACACGAGCCAGCTGATCGCCATCAACAGCGCCGCGGGCACGACGGTTTCGCTGCTCAAGGTGTCGGTGCCGCGCACGGCGCTCAACCAGGCTCCCGGCCGTATCGGCACGGTCAATCTGCTGGCCTTCGCCCTGGCGCTCGTGGTCGCGCTACTCATGGGCCTTCTGGTGGCACAGACCATCAGCAACCCGCTGCGGCGTCTGGCGGCGGCGGCGGCCGGCATCGCCCGGGGCGACCTGCGTCAGACCCTCTTCTGCTCGCGTCAAGACGAGATCGGCAGTCTCGCGAAGGCCTTCAACGCCATGTCCGAGCGCGTCGCCAGCCAGGTCGACGACCTCTCCAACAAGACCCAGACGCTGGCTCTGGAGATCAGCAACCTCAGTGCCTTCGGCACGACCCTGGCCCAGACTCCGGACCCGCACGCCGAGCTGCGCCGCCTGGCCGACATGATCCGCGGCATGCACGACGCCGACGCCGCAAGCGTGTTCCTCGTCTACGAAGGCCACATCACGCGAGCCGCCTTCAGCGGCGGGCACCGCTGCCCCGTGCCGTCGCCGGCCGCCGACGAGCTCGCCGCCTGGGTGATCGAGAACGCTTGCAGCCTGGAAGTGGCCGACGCCGACGCCGACATTCACCTCAGCGCCATGGCGAAGGCCACGAACCAGATGCGCAGCCTTCTGGTGGTGCCGATGGCACGCCAGGAAGGCGTTGTGGGCGCGCTATCGATCGGCTTCTCCGCGAGCCACGAGTTCGGGCCCGAGGAGCTGCCCCTGCTCACCACCATCGGCGGTCAGATCGCCATCGCCCTGCAGAACGCGGAGGCCTACGAGAAGCTGGACCGCATGTATCTCGAGACGGTTACCGCGCTGGCCGCCGCCATGGAAGCCAAAGACCAGTACACCGCCTCGCACGCAGATTCCCTGGCCACCATGGCGGTCGCCGTCGGTAGTGCCCTGGGCATGTCCGACACTGAGCTGCGCATGCTGCAGTACGCCGCCGTGTTGCACGACATCGGCAAGATCGGCATCCCCGGGAGCATCCTCAACAAGCCCGACAAGCTCACCCGCGACGAGTTCGAGACCATGGCCCAGCACACCGTGATCGGCGAGCGCATCATCTCGCGCATCGATTACCTGGTGCCCATCGCGCGCATCATCCGCTCGGCCCATGAACGCTGGGACGGCGCCGGATATCCCGACGGCCTCTGCGGTGAAGAGGTCCCGCTGGCGGCGCGCATCCTTCTGGTGTGCGATGCCTACGACGCCATGACCACCGACCGGCCGTACCGCCGCGCGCTGCCCATCGAGACCGCCCTCGGCGAGCTCAGCGCCAACTCCGGGTCCCAGTTTGACCCGCGCGTAGTAGACGTTTTTCTGGCGTCCTTCCCCTTCAAGGAGATCGAGACGGAGCGTCTCGCCAACCGCCTCAGCTACGCGGGGTTCGCAGACGTCAATTAGCCGGCTGTACCTCGCCCTCGAGCACTCTTCGGTAGGCCTCCTCGTGGGCGCTCACGAACGACTCTCTGCCGAAGCGCTCCTCCACCGCCTTGCGGCACTCCGCCGGGTCGATCTCAGCGACGCGACCTACGGCCCGCACCATCTCGTCGACGGTCTCCACCACGAAGCCTGTGCGGCCGTCCTCTATGACTTCCGGCACAGAGCCATGTCTCAGGGCGATCACCGGCGTGCCGCAGGCCAGCGACTCGATCATCACGAGGCCGAACGGCTCCGGCCACTGAATGGGAAACAGGGTGCAGCGCGCCCGCTTGTACAGCTCCACCTTGGTGTCGTGGTCCACCTCGCCGCGGAAGTGGATCTTGTCCGACAAGTACGGCTCCACGCTCTCGGTATAGTAGTCGCGCTCCGGTCCCTCGTTGACCTTGCCGGCCATGATGAGACGCATGTCCAGGCGCCGGGAGACTTCGATCGCCGAGTGTGCGCCCTTGTCGGCGATCATGCGCCCGATGAACAGCAGGTAGTCGTCCTTCTCGGCGCTGAAGGGCATGTGCTCCACGTCGATCGCGTTGGGGATGGTGCCGGCGAAGCGCAGATCAGGGAACCCGTCGCGCTGGTAGCTGGAGATGGCGATGAACGACAGGTCGTGGCGTAGCGAGCTGAGGACCTCCTGCGTGGGCCGGTCGGCGGGGCCATGCAGCGTGGCCACCACGGGTATGCCGGTGAGCCGGTGCACCACGGCACCCATGGCCCGGCTGGCGAGCCCGTCGTGGTCGTGGATGATGTCGAACTCCCGGGCGCGGCAGTAGGCCTCGAGACTGTGCATGACTTCCAGGTTGCCGCCCTGCTCGATCATCTCGAAGGGGGCGCGCTCGAAGATGAAGCTGAGCCGCGCCTGCGTCGTGGAGTCGCCGCTGGCGAACAGCGTCACGTCGTGCCCCCGGCTCACGAGGCCCTCGGTGAGCAGGCTGACCACGAACTCGATACCCCCGTACCGTTGCGGCGGCAAGGGAAACCACGGTGGAGCGATCATGCCGACGCGCATGGCGACCTCCTCGAGATGAGCAGTGACCGTAGCTTGTTACCCGCGATGCCGGCCGGCTACCCGGCCCGCGCCGCCCGTTTCGCCGAGCGCAGCGAGCGTCAGCGCGCACCCCCTTGCGGGCCTCCGCCCCGCCCGGCGCCCCGGGCATGACAGCGGCCGCCTGGGGTACTGTACGTGCGTGATCGATCTGCACACCCACAGCACGTTCTCGGACGGGTCTTTGACCCCTATTCAGCTCGTGGAAGAGGCGGCGGCGCTTGGTCTCAGCGCCATGGCAATTACCGACCACGACACCGTGGACGGCGTGCCCGAGGCGCTCGCCGCCGGCGAGCGGCTCGGCATTCGGGTGGTCCCGGGCCTCGAGATCAACCTCGAGCACGAACGCATCACCATGGACTTGCTGGGCTACTTCTTGAACGGCTGCCCCGGCGACGAGCTCGAGGCCGAGCTTGCCAGGCTACGCGGCTACCGCGCCGCGCGCAATGCGCGCATCATCGAGCGGCTCGCGGAGCTCGGCTACCCGCTCGACGCCCGCGATCTGGCCACGGCGGCCGAGAACGGTGCGGTCGGTCGGCCTCACATCGGGGAGGCGATGGTCCGGCACGGGTACGTGAGCTCGATCAGCGAAGCCTTCGAGCGTTTCCTGGGCCGCGGCGCACCGGCCTGGGTCGACCGCAGGCGCCTCTCGCTGGGCGCCGCGCTCCGCCTTCTGCGAGCCACCGGTGGCCTCGCGGTGCTTGCCCACCCCGGCATCATTCGCACCGGCCTCCCGGGTCTGGCCCATATCGTCCGCGACGCCGCCCACCTCGGCCTTGCTGGTCTCGAATGCTACTACCCCTTGCACGACGGCGCGATGGTCGAGCACTGCCTGGCGCTGGCCGAGAAGTACGCGCTGGTGCCCACCGGGGGCTCCGACTACCACGGCACGGTCAAACCGGGCGTGCGCCTCGGCATCGGGTCGGCCGGCGCGCCCATTCCCGACCGAATCCTCGCCGCGCTTGACCGTCTGCAGCCGGCCGCCGCTGAGTCAGAGGCCGGCCTCAAATGCTGACCGGGGGCGCCGGCTGGCGACCTCCGTTTCAGGTGTAGACCTGAGGCGCAACTCCGGGAGCGAGCCTCAGTAATCAGGCATAGGCCCGATTGTTCCGCATTCCCCCCGGGGGTATAGTCGAGGGGTGGAAGAATACATTGCATCGGAGGAGGCGAGTCGCCTCATCAACCGTTTGCGCCGCGTCGAGGGCCAGTCGCGCGGGCTGCAGCGCATGATCGAGACTGGGCGGCCCTGCGAGGAGATCTTCACGCAGCTTGCCGCCACCAAGGCCGCGCTCGATCGTGTCGGCGTGCTGCTCATTTCTCTGAAGATGCGCGAATGCCTCGTCGAAGAGACGAGCGACGCGGAGGTCGCCTCTCCGGCGGCGGTCGAGAGGGCCCTCGAGGCCTTCCTGAAGTACGCGCGCTGCGTCAAGTAGGGGCGCCTTCGTGGCCGAGAAGTTCGACCCCAAGAACGCCTCCAGACTCGAGAACCCCGACCGGCTCGTCGAGCTGCCCCCGGCCAATCTGGTCAAGCTACTGGCGCTGAGCGGCGCCGAAACCGTGGTAGATTTCGGCGCCGGCACGGGTATGTACACGCTCCCGGTAGCTGACGCCCTCCCCGAGGGCGTGCTGGTAGCTGTCGACGAGCACCAAGAGCTCCTCGACATGGTCGGCGCCAAGCTGGCCGCTCACGCACCCGCCGGGCATGTCGAGCTCGTGGTCAACGCGGGCGGCCACGTTCCGCTCGCCGATGGCGCCGCCGACCGCCTCTTCATGATCAACGTGCTGCACCACATCCACGACGACCCCGCCGCCCTGCGCGAAGTGCTGCGCCTGCTCACTCCGGGCGGGCGCCTCGTGGTCGTCGATTTCGCCCAGATGGACCGGCCCGTGGGCCCGCCCAACGACCATGTGCTGAGCCTCGAGCAGGCACGCGCGGTGCTCGCCGGCATGGGTGTACGCGAGCTCGCAGTGTACGAGCCCGGCGAGATAGGACGCTACAGCTTCGCCATCGTCGCCGAGACGCCCGGGCAATGACTCCCAGCCGGGCGGCGGCCGGCAGCGCATCCGGCGGCCGGCAGCCGGATGGCGGCACACCCTCGCTCGTGAGCCATGTGAGGGCCGCGCACGGACCGGGTCTGGCCGCCTCACTGGAAAGGCTCGTCGAGCCGTTCGGCGGTTGGACAGCCCTGGCGGCGTCCGGCGAAAGGATCGCCGTCAAGGTGAACCTGCTGCGCGGGGCCCCGCCGGAGAAGGCCGTGAGCACCCATCCCGAGACGCTCCACGGCGTGCTGCGCGCCCTTCAGCAGACGGGCGCCGAACCCTTCGTGGCCGACAGCCCCGCCGGCTTCAACGGGCCGGCCAAAGTGGCCCGCGCCTTCAAGATCAGCGGCATCACCGACGTCTGCGCGGCACTGAACGTGCCGATCGTCGATGTGGAAGACGACCACGCCGACCTCGACGCGCCGCAGGGCGTGCTGTACCGCGGCTTTCGCGTGGGCAAGCCGTTCCTCGACGCCGACGCGATCATCCAGGTCGGCGTGCTCAAGACGCATCAGCTCATGCGCCTCACCGGCGGCGTGAAGCTCAGCTACGGCTGCATCCCCGGGCTCACCAAGGCGCAGTTGCACGTGCGCGCGCAGAGGCGCGAAGACTTCGCCAACATGCTCCTCGACCTGCACCTCGCCCTGCGGCCCCGGTTCACCATCATCGACGGCATCATCGCCATGGAGGGTCAGGGACCGGGTAGCGGTACGCCGCGCAACCTCGGGTCGTTGTTCGCGGCGCGCGACGCTGTGGCCCTCGACGTGGCGCTCGCCGACCGCACGGCGCACGACCGCCCTGCCGTGCACACCATCGCCGCCGCGGCGCGGCGCGGTCTGGTCAACCTCGAGGAGCCGTATACGCCGGCCGGCGACCCTATTGACCCGGACACCGCTTTCAAGCAGGCCGGCCGCGACATGCAGGCTCTGCTGCCGCCGGTCCTGCACCGCGCCGCCCGCAACCTGGTGACGGCGAGGCCGCGACTGGTCAACAGCGCCGCCTGCACCAAGTGTGGCGAGTGCGCCACCATCTGCGGCGCCCAAGCCATCACGCTCGCTCCCCGTCCGCGGTTCGACGACACCCGCTGCGTGCGCTGCTACGCGTGCACCGAGGTATGCCCGGTGGCGGCCATCGACAACGTCACCCCGCACCTCGTGCGCCTCTTTCACGGCCGCCACTAGCCGCGGCACGTGTGCGGGACGGCCCGGGTGTCGTTGTGGTCACACGAAACACCACGATCTCCGGCCGGCAGAAAGCGCGCAGGGGGAGCATGCTGGTGCCCACGCCGCGAGTAACGTAGAGCGGCCGGCCGCCGATGTTGTAGGCTCCTTCCGCGTACTTGGCTCGCGGGTCGCTGAGAAGAATGCGGCGGCCCGGCAGCGGCAAGCAGATCTGCCCCCCGTGGCTGTCCCCGGCTAGAGCGAGGTGGAAGTCGCCGGGAGCGGTGCGCTCCACCACGCTGGCGTGGTGGCTGAGGAGCAGGCGCAGCACCCCGGGCCGGCGGTCGAGCACCGCGAGCACGGCCGGCAGGTCGTCATGACCTCCGTCGCTGTCGTCCACACCGCCGATCTGGATGCCGGCACCGCGAAACAGCACGACGACGGCCTCGTTGACCAGCACGCGCACTCCGCACTCCTCGAGCATGTGAGGGTCGATGGGCCGCACAAACGGCGCCTTGCTATAGCCGTGGTCGTGGTTGCCGAGCACGGCAAACACCCCGAGAGGCGCTTGCAGGCGTCGCAGCTGGCGTTGCAACTCGGTTTGCCCGCGAGGCCCGCAGGCGAAGTCGCCGGTGATGAGCACCAGGTCGGGGCGCGCCGCCACGACGAGATCGATCGCCCTGCGCGTGGCCCGCAGGTTGAGGCTCGGGGTGAAGCCGATGTGGAAGTCCGAGAGCTGCGCGATCACGAGGCCGTCGAGGTCCGGCGCGGCCCCCGGCGCCGCCAGGCGCCGGTCTACGCGGCGCACCCACTGCGCCTCGTACACCATGTACGCGAGGCCGACAGCGGCGGCGCTGCCGGCGAGCGCCGCCGCCCTCAGCCCAGACTTGAGCACGCTCTCCAGGTCACTCCGCCGCGGCCTCGCCCGCGGAGGTCTCGCCGGTGGGCGCCGATTCGTAGCCGTCGCCGGCCTGCTGGCGCAGGCGCTCGCGGGTTTCTTCGATCTTGCGCTTGAGCGACTCGGACTGCCCCGCGGCCGACTCCTTGCCGGCCCCCACGGCGCTCCTGAGACGCTCCACCTGCTGGCTCAAGCCGCCCTCGCCGAGAAGCTGCTGGCGCGTCTCCTTGCCGCTCTTGGGAGCCAGCAACAGCCCGGCGGTTACGCCGGCGACCATGCCAAAGATGAAGCCGCCGCGGCGTTTACGCCGCGACGCCTCCGTTGCCGTACTCTCAGCTCTGCCCACAGTGGCACCTCCGCCTGATCGTAGTGTCTCAGGTATAGCACACGCCGCCCGCCGACGCCTATGTCGGCAGCCCGCCGCGGCGGCTTGAACGCCTCTGGCGTCCAGCTCCGGCGATGACTCTCCGCCCGCCGCTCTCCCGCCGCGGGCGGGCCACCGTGCGGGCGCCGCAGGTTCACCGCCATATCAGAGCAGGCGCCCGCCGTTGATCACAAGTCCGAACGTGCAGCCCAGAAACTCGGCCGCCTTGCGGCACATCACCATCCGCTTGAGGAAGATCTCGAAGTACTGCATGACCTGGATGATGGAGGTGTCGATCTCCAGCTCCAGGGTGATCGTCTTGTGGTCGACGTCGACGTTCAGGAACGAGCGGGTGGTGGCCATGTTCACGCGATCGTGGATGTCGTCGGTGTCGGGGTCGATCACGCGTACGCGGCTGCGGTGCACGTCCGACTTGTCGCCGAGGATCACGGCCGCCGCCAGGGCGCTCACCGCCTCACCGTACTCCTCCTCGTGGTTGCCGATGGCGCACATCACCTCGGCGTACTCCTCGGGGGGCATGCCCAACCTGTCGAGCACATGCTGGCAGAACAGGGCGGCGCCGATGCCGTGGTCCAGCCTGTTGATGCCGTTGCCGATGTCGTGAAGGTAGCCGGCGATGGCGGCGAGCTGCGCCTCACGCTCGGAGTAGCCCAGGCGCAGCAGCACGTTCTCGGCGATGTCGGCCACCAGGCCGGCGTGCCGCGGACCGTGTTCGGTGTAGCCGAGCACGCCGAGATTCTGGTTGGCCTTGGCGATGAACACCTGGACCTCATGGTCGTGACGCACGTCATTGATGGTAACCGCCATCTATCTCACCTCGAAGTCGGAGAAAGATCCGTCGGGCGTCGCGTCGCACACCTCGACCCGAGTCACGCGTGCCGCGGAGGGTCCTATGCGGCACCAGTCGAGCATGGCATCGACCACCGAGGGGTCGCCCTGCAGATGCAGGGCAACGGTTCCGTCGCCCTCGTTTCTGACCCAGCCCCTCAGGCCCAGGCGCCGGCCCTCGGAGACGGCGCCGGCCCGGTAGAACACGCCCTGGACCCTGCCACTCACGCGCACCCGCACCGCTCTCGTGGCGCCTCCCCTCTCATAGTCGAGCGCCGTCTCACGCAGCGCGACGGTGGAGACGCCCGGCGCGTCTTCGCCACCACGCGGCTCCCCCTCCCCGTGCAGGCTGCTCACCAGCGGCACAAAGCGGCAGCGTGTCTCGCGGCGCTGCACGAACCTGTCGCCGGAGCGCTGGAAGACGGTGAGCACCTGCTCGCCGTGCGGCTGCCCCAACGGAATGGCCAGGCGGCCCCCCTCGGCGAGCTGGTCGAGCAGCGCCGGCGGCGCGGCCACAGGCGCCGCGGCCACGAGGACGGCGTCAAACGGAGCCTGCTCGGACCAGCCGCGCGTGCCGTCGCCGATCGCCAAGTGCACGTTGCGGTACCCGAGGCGGGCGAGCGTGGCGCGGGCGCGCTCGGAGAGCGCGGCGAGCAGCTCGAGGGCGTAAACCTCGCCCGCCATCTCGGCCAGCACGGCCGTTTGGTAGCCCGAGCCTGAGCCGACCTCGAGCACCCGGCTGCGCACGTCCACCTCGAGCAGGGCGGTCATGAGCGCCACCATGTACGGCTGTGAGATGGTCTGCCCGTGGCCGATGGGCAGCGGCGTGTCGGCGTAGGCTTCAGGGGCGAGATCCTCCGGCACGAACAGGTGCCGCGGCACCGAGCGCATGGCCGCGAGCACACCCTCGTCTCTGATACCCCGGTGCACGAGCTGCTCGTCGACCATGCGGCCACGCCGCGCGCCGTAATCGTTCGCCCCGTTCATCGCGCCGGTCCCCCGGCGTTGCCGCGACCCCGCCGCAGCTTGCGGTACTTCTCCCGCCGGCGCTGGAGCACGCGCCAGTAGACGACTCCCGTGAAGCCGGTCACTCCATAGCCCACCGGCGAGATCACCAGCGTGAGCACCGTACCGACGAACACCGCCAGGTCTTCCCAGAGGCTGACCAGCGTGAGCACGGCATCGCTGGAGACGGTCTTGGGTCGCGCCAGAATACGCGTGTGCTGCGCGAACCACGCTGCCATACCGCCCGCCACTATGCCGATCACGACCCCGTGCCAGCCGTGCGGGATGGTGGCGGCGCCGGCCACCGCGCCGATGAGCACCCGGTACGGCATGGTAAGACGGCCTTGCACGCGGTCGAGCCGGGGGATCTTGTCGAGACTCAACTCGAAGATGGCCAGCGCGACGAAGGCGCTGATCACGAGCCAGTTGCTAAGAAACGAGAAGGTCGGGTTGAGGCCCGGCCCCCGGCCGAGCCCAGACACGACGCCAATCACGGCCAGGGTCAGCGCCGGGCGCGTACCGCCCGCGCTGCCCAGGCCCAACGCCCGGCCCACCGCAAACACCCACGCCGTCACGACAAGGTCTCCATGCCTCGATTGTATCCGTTGCGCACGGGCGCGGTTCACGAGCGCGGGCACACCGGCCCGGCGCTCGCGACGCCCGCACGGGGTGTCAGCGGCCGCGGGCGGCGACCTTCGGCAGATTCACCGCCCCCGCCCGCCGCCCGTCACCGCTCTAGACGCTCCGCGCGTAACGCTCGCGTCCCTCCTCGTAGAGGTCGCCGCCCAGGCAGTCGTTCACCACGATCGCCGGGAAGCCCACCACCTCGAGGCGCGCCACCGCTTCGGCGCCGAGCTCCGGGTAGGCGATCACCTCGCTGGCGACGATGCGGCGGGCGAGCAGCGCCCCCGCGCCGCCGGTGGCGGCGAAGTACACGGCGGTATGGTCGATCAGCGCCTGCTTCACCTGGGGCGTGCGCAGGCCCTTGCCGATCATGCCCCTGAGGCCGTGGGCCAGTAGCAGCGGCGCGTAGGCGTCCATGCGGCCGCTCGTCGTGGGTCCGGCAGAGCCGATCACGTGGCCCGGCTTGGCCGGGCTCGGCCCCATGTAGTAGACCACCGCGCCGGCGAGCTCGAAGGGCAATGCCTCGCCGGCCTCGATGAGCGCCACAAGACGCTTGTGGGCGGCGTCGCGCGCCTGGTAGATGACACCGCTGATCGCCACCGCGTCGCCGGCCCGCAGGTCGCGCACGACCTCGTCGCTGAGGGGCGTGGTGAGCTTCTTCACGGCCATGTTCGTCCCCTCTCCTTTCAGAGTTCCACGGTCTTGTGGCGCTGCGCGTGACACTGCACGTTCACGGCGAGCGGCAGGCTGGCGATGTGGCAGGGCATCTCCGCGATGAAGACGGCCAGGCAAGTGGTGCTGCCGCCCAAGCCCTGCGGGCCTATGCCGAGGGCGTTGACCTTCGCCAGCAGCTCATCTTCCATGGCCGCCAGACGCTCGTCTGGATGCCGGCTGCCGAGCTCGCGCAGCAGCGCCTCCTTGGCGAGCAGTGTGACCGCGTCGATGGTGCCGCCGAGGCCCACCCCGAGAATGATGGGCGGGCAGGGGTTGGCGCCGGCCCGCGCCACGGTGTCAACCACGGCCGCCACCACGCCCGGCCAGCCCTGCGCGGGCTTGAGCATGGTGAGGCTGCTCATGTTCTCGGCGCCGCCGCCCTTGGCCATCATGGTGAGGCGCACCCGGTCGCCGGGCACGAGGCTCGTGTGGATGATGGCCGGCGTGTTGTCCGTGGTGTTGCGGCGCGCCTGGGCCGGCTCGCTGGCGATGGACTTGCGCAGATAGCCGTCGCCGTAGCCCCTGCGCACGCCCTCGTTCACGGCGCTCGCGAAGTCGCCGCCCACCAGATGCACGTCCTGGCCAACCTCGGCGAAGAACACGGCGAAGCCGGTGTCTTGGCAGATGGGCACGCGCTCGGCGGCGGCGATGTTCGCGTTCTCCACGAGCTGGTCGAGAATGTCGCGCCCGGTGGGCGACTGCTCGGCCTGGCGCGCCTTCACGAGCGCGTCGTACACGTCTCGCGGCAGGTCGTAATTGGCCGTGACGCACATGCTTGCCACGGCGACCGTGATCTCGTGGACGTTGAGCTCTCTCAGCGCTCCCATCGCTCCCCCTTGCTGGCCGGCGACTAGCTAACTGCACGTGACCGTACCACCGCGCCCCCCCCGCCACCTATACGTGAGCTCCCCGGGCGGGTCCGCGAGGCTCCGGGCAACCGGCACCAAGGGCCGCGGCAGGTCGACCGGCCCGGAGCAGGCGGCGCGCGTGATGGCGTACTTCTTGTAGTACGTCGCGGGGCGCAGCGCCATCTTGCGCTTGCGCAGCCCTTCGATGCCCATGTCTTGCTCCGCGTTCAGAAGCCGAGTTCCATCCGACCCCAGATGCTGCGCGGTCACCGAGACGAGGAAGGCGAACATGCGGCGGTACTCGGCGTTGTACTTGATGTGGTTGCCGAGCGCGATGCTGTCTTTGGCGTGTGGCCTGTGGAAGATCGAGAAGCCCTCCAGCTCGCCGCCAACGTACACCGCGAGGCAGTGGTGCTTGACGGGAAGTGTGGGCTGCAAGCCGATGAGACGTTTGATCGCCTTCTCGTCTACCTTATCGGGGTCGTTGCCGTCCGGCGAGAACGAGTTGACTCGCGCCCAGGTGCACATGGCGCCCAGCACGGCAGCGGCACCGCCTGTGCTCTGCAGGTCGATCTCCCGGATCTCCGTGGTGTCGCCGTAGTTGCGACGAAAATGGTTAACCTCATAGCGGAAGTGCTCGTACTTCTTGCCTTCCATCCTGGCCAGCGGCTCGATCTCGAGCACGTAGTCGCTGTTGGCGTCGTCCGTGGTGACCTCGTACTTGTGGGGGTCGTGCAGCGCGTCGACGAAGTAGTCGGGCACCATCTCGAGACGGTCGATCGACGGATCGCTGAGGATCTCGCCGAGGGTCTCGTCGGCGTCGTGGTCGCCGAGCACGGTAACCCACGATTCATCCGGCATGCTCGCGCACAGCGACCCGCTGCCACGCAGAACGAGGTTGCCGTGGAGCTGTGAATACTCCACCGAAGAATCCCCGCCGGAGAGCCATACGAGCAGGTTGTTGAGAGCAAAATCGCAGTGCTGAGGATATGCGTAGACGAACCCCTGGTAATCGCCGTACACCTCAGGGCCCAGGGGGCAGAACGATGGGAACTCGACTTCCTGGCTAAAAGAGGGTCATCTCGAGCAGCCTGCCGAAAGCGACCCGGCGCTTCAAGCGTTTGAGCGTGGGGCCGGATGGCTGCCTTACACGGTGCCCCGGCCCACGACCGCACGCGTCAACCAGAGACGAGCGGGCGGGGCGGCTCTGCCGGCCGCCCGCCCGCTCGTTGACCCGCCTGCGGTGGTCAATCCTTCTTTCGTTCGGTCGCACGCTTGAAGGCGTCGGCCGCCTTGTCGGCCGCCCGCTGGGCCGCATCCGCGGCCTTCTGCGCGGCCGGCCCGATAACATCCACCGCTCGGTCAGCGAGGTCGCCGGCGTAGTCCATGCCACCCCGCGCCACGGCCTTCATGGCTGCCCTCGAGAGCGCCGGCGCGCGGCTGCCCTCGGGCATGGGGATGTAGCCGATGGCCATGGCATCCTGCACCTGGCCGCGGGCCCGGGCGATGATCGCCGTGGCCTCCGCGACCTCCTGCTCGAAGGTCACGTCGGTGCGCAGCGCGATGCCCTGCTCGATGGCCTTCATGGCGACCGCCGCGGCCTCGCGCGGGAAGACCTCCCAGTCGTCCATGGTGGGCATGATGTAGTCGGCGGAAAGACCCTTGTCTTCGGCCACCTTGGCGAGCTCGACGGCCGCCGCGATGCACATCTCGTCGGTGATCGTCTTGGCGCGCACGTCGAGCGTGCCGCGGAAGATGCCGGGGAAGCCGACCGAGTTGTTGACCTGGTTGGGGAAGTCGCTGCGGCCGGTGGCGACCACCGCGGCGCCGGCCTCACGTGCGTCCCAGGGCCACATCTCGGGCACGGGGTTGGCGCAGATGAACACGATCGCGTCGGGCGCCATCGCCCTGACCCACTCCTTCTCGATCGTGTCGGGGCCCTGCTTGGAGAGCGCGATGCACACGTCGGCGCCCTTGAGCGCCTCGGGGATGTTGCCCTCGCGCTGCTCGGCGTTGGTGATCTGGCAATACTTCCACTTGTCGACCCAGTCGGCCTTGACGGCCTCGATGTCGCTGCGGTCTTTGCGCAGAATGCCCTTGGAGTCGACCACGCGGCACTTGCCGGGGTCGGCGCCGAACGAGAAGATCAGCCGGCTGATGGCCACGTTGGCGGCCCCCGAGCCGATGAACGCGATGCTCACCTCGTCGATCTTCTTGCCGGTCACCTTGAGGGCGTTGACCAGGCCCGCGAGGGTGACGCAGGCGGTGCCCTGCTGGTCGTCGTGCCACACGGGGATCTCGCACTCGGCACGCAACGTGTCGAGGATGCGGAAGCACTTGGGCTGGGCGATGTCTTCGAGGTTGACCCCGCCCAGGCCGGGCTGCACGAGCTTCACGAACTCGATCAGCTTGTCGGGGTCTTTGGTGTCGACCATGAGGGGGAAGCCGTCAACCCCCCCAAGGTACTTGTAGAGGAGACTCTTGCCCTCCATTACCGGCAGGCCGGCCTTGGGCCCGATGTCACCCATGCCCAGCACGCGCGTGCCGTCGCTGATCACGGCCACCGTGTTGCCCTTGTTAGTGTGCTCGTAGACCTTCTCGGGATCGTCCTTGATATCGAGGCAGGGTTTACTGACGCCCGGCGTGTACCAGATGCCGAAGTCTTGAAAGTCGCGCACGCAGCACTTGAGGGTGGTCTCGATCTTGCCCTTGTAGAAGGGGTGCAGCTTCATGGCGTCTTCCATGGGCTGGTACGCCTTGGCCTTGAGCTCCTCTACGGTGGGTTGGTGCGTCTCTTCCGGCATGGGCCCTCCTTGGGGATCGGCGGTGGATCGGCCGCTGGGGTCGTGGCGATGCATCGAGCAGAGCGTAAGTCTTTCAGCCACTCTGTGCCCTGTATCTTTTGGCCATGTCGCGAAACGACTGGATGAGCGCCTTCTGCGTGCCCGAGAAGTAGCACTTCTCGAGCTCTTCTACGATGGCGTCTTCTTCGCTCGCCAGGTTGCGACCGCTGAGCAGACGATTGAGATAGTCCTTCGCCAGGTCGCTGGCCACCGTAAACTCGGCGCCGACAATGATCCCGGTCTCCATGTCGACCTCGCACACCACGCTGAGGATGGTATACATCTGGCCGCTCACGCTGTTGGCCGGCGGTTTGGCGTGCCCGACGAAGATGCTGGTGCTCATGGCCATGGTGCCGTAGTCTGCCACGAAGGTGGAGGCGCGTCACGTGCCGGTCAGCGGCGAAACGCCTCCAGGTCGGCGGCCAGGCCCAGCTCGAGGTAGGAGCGGGAGCGTTGCGCGTAGCGCTCGCGAAGCTCCCGGCGCGGCTCCAGATCGGCGTCGGTGACCTCACGGACCACCTTCGCCGGCGAGCCCATGATGAGGCTGCGCGGCGGGAACTTCTTGCCCTGCGTGACGAGCGAGTTGGCGCCTACGATGCTCTCGTCGCCGATCTCGCAGCCGTTGAGCAGGGTGCTGCCCATGCCGATGAGGCAGCGCGCACCCACGGTGGCGCCATGCACGATCACCCCGTGGCCGACCACACAGTCCGCTCCCACACGGACCGGGTATCCGGGGTCGGTGTGCGCGACCGAGTTGTCCTGAAAGCTGGTGTGCTCGCCGAGCTCGATGCGCTCCACGTCGCCGCGCAGAACCGCGCCGGGCCACACGTTGGCGCCCTCCTCGAGGGCTACCTCGCCAATGATGGTGGCATCGGGGTGCACGAAGGCCTGAGGGCCAAACTCGGGTACTCTGTCGCCGAAGGCAGTGATAGACATACGCCAGAGTATACCGGAGGGCCGCGCACGGATGCGGGCCGTGCCCGCCGGCATCAGTTCGCCCCAGCGAGGAGGACGGCATGAAGTTCGTGCACGCGGCCACGCGCACCAAGAACCTCGACCAGGCGCTCGCCTTCTACCGGGTCCTCGGCCTGGAGCTCAGCCGCAGGACGCAGCTCACCAAGGGCAGGGCAACCCTGGCCTTCATCGAACCTGCTGAGCACAACTTCGCCATCGAGCTCGTCTACAACTGGGGCAAAGACGACGCCTACGAAGGCGGCGCTCGGTTCGGCCACTTCGCCTTCGAGGTGGATGATATCGACGGCCTGCTGCCCCGGCTCACGGCGGCCGGCGGCAGCGTGTCGCGCGAGCCGTTTCTGCTGGAGGGCACGGGACCCCGGATCGCCTTCGTCGCCGACCCCGACGACAATGCCGTCGAGCTGATCCAGCGCTGAGCCGGGCGCCCGGCCAGGGCGTCTACCGGCCCGTCTGGGTCGGCGAGCCCGCCGGCGGCTGGCCGCCGGTGCGCGCGCTTCTCGCGCCCGAGCCCAGAGCGTTGACGATGCTGCCTTCCCGCCGCGGATCAGCCGTAGCGTGGTAGACGGTTTCGGCTCCACCCCATACGGCCGGCCGAGAAAGCGCGTGGGGCGGCCAGCAGGCAGAGGATGCCGAGCAGGATGTAGTAGGAAAGGTTAAGGTTGGTGGTGGTACCGGTGACTGCGGTGGCCAGATTGTAGGCACTGGTGGCGCCGGCCAGCACGGCCAGCAGTGCCCAGGCGGCACGGTGCGGCGCCGGGCTGAACTCCAACGCCGCGGCCGCCACGAAGATGGCCGGCGGGATCAGCAGCAGCGGTAGCGCGGCCAGGGCGCCGGCGTTGATGCCCGCCGTGGCGATCGCCGGCGCGGAGGTGGCGTTCACGGCCTCCCAGATCTGCCAGGCCAGACTGGCGAGCAGGAACAGGATCACCACCAGGCGGCCTATGAACTGGCGGTCGTGGCGGGTCATCGAGGGCAGCTTGCGGTTCCAGGCGCGCGAGCGCCGCCAGGCACGGGCCACGACCACGAGGCCCACCACCACGAAGACCGGCAGAAGCACCCAGGGACGCTCGCTGAAACGTGGGATCCAGGAGAAAGGCGGCCACGTCTCCTCGAGCAGCTGAAACTGGGTGTCACCGTCCATGGGAGCCACCTGGATAACGCGCCCCCGCAACACATCCACCCTGAGCGCCGTGAGATCGTCGATGCGCAAATGCCGCTCCACCGTCACGTATGGCGGCGTGGGCAACTGCCCGCGACCTGCGGTCTTCACGAGAGGCCACACCACCGCCACGTGACGTGTCTCGGCGGCCGACCAGCTGTAGTACACGGTCGCACCGACCGGTTGCGACGCGGGCCAGCGCACTACCCTCACCCGTGGGGAGGCTAAGCCACTCAGCACCTGGGCGACGCGCGGGTCGGCGGCCGCCATCTGCACAGCTTCCTCGGACGCCTTGGCGGCGGCCCCGGATGACGATGAGGCAGCAGACTTGGGAGAGGTCGTGGCCGCGGCGGCGCGGGGGGCGCTGGCCGTCAAGGCGGCCACGCAGAGAAAGGCGGCCGCGAGGGCCGGCGCCGTCTTTCTACCGCCGCAGCGCCGCAGGATGCGCGAGAAGCCGCGCCAGCCATTCTCGCGCTCGGCGCCGCGCCGCCGCTCGCCGCGCCGCCGCTCGGCGGGCCGCTGCTCGTACTCACCCCACCGCGTCCATTCGAGCTCGCCCGGATGACGCGCGTACACGGTGTAGAGATAGGTGTAGCCATTGCGTACGTCGCCGTCGCGAAACGATCCGGTGGTGCCCTGATACACCTGGAGCGCGCCCGCCGCCGCCACACCGGTGCTGGCGGCCGACGCGGTGCCCTCGGAGCGCAGGATCTTCACCTCGAGCAGCGTGCTGCCGGGGTAGTCCCAGCCGAACACCACATAGCCGTTGCCGGCGCTCGCGCGCAGGCGACGCGTGTGCACGTCGGTGAGATGCTCCGTACTGTGGTCGTGCCGGTGTTCACCGTGACGCATGTGTGCCTCCCGATCGGCTGGTCGCCGGCACCGCGAAGCATACCAGTCGCGGCGGATTTTGCCGCCGCCGGGACTTGTGCTACCCTAGTTCGCCGCTGCCGCTGCGGGATCGTCGCCACAAGGTCACGCCGGAGCGTTAGCCCCGCTTGCGTGGCGCATTCGTCTAGGGGCCTAGGACGCCGCCCTCTCACGGCGGTAACATGGGTTCGAATCCCATATGCGCTACCACCTCATGGCAGTCTACGGCACGATGCTGGCCTGCTGAGTATCGATGCCTGTGGCCCCCGAGGGAAAGGTGGGGTTCGATTGCGTGACCTGCAGGCGCCCGTCACCGTCGTAGGCACGCACGCCAAACACGTGCTCGCCCGCGGTCAGGGGCCACTCATAGCGCCAGATCACCCAGGTGAGCGCCGAGAGTGGGGCCCGCGACTGCGCCGCTTCCCACGGCCCCTGGTCTACCTGTACTTCCACGCGCGAGATGCCGCGATCACCGGCGTGGGCGATGCCGCCCACCGGCACATAGGTCTTGCCGCCGCGCACCACCAGGTCGCTAGTGGCGACCGTGTCGACGACCGAGGTCGTTCTCATTGTGGCCTGCGCGTTCCAGCCCCGCTTGACCCAGTAGCCTTCGATGAAGTCGGCGACCAGCACGACGTCGGTGATCCACTTGGGCTGCTTCATGCCATACACGTCGGGCACGTAGACGCGCAGCGGAAACCCGTGCTCGGTCAGCAGCGGCTGCCCGTTCCAAGCGTAGGCCAGGACGATGCGCGGGTCGTTCTCGATCATGGCGAGATCGACCACCTCGTCGAAGCCGTCCTGTGAGATCACGTGCGCCCAGCGCGCCTGCGGCTGGGGCCCGGCACTGGCGAGCACGTCGCGAAACGACGGACCCGTCCACAGCGTGGTACCGATCAGCGGTCCGCCCACGGGGTTGGAGATGCAGGCCAGCGTGATGAACTGATCGATGGACGTGTACGCGCCCTTGATCTGGGCCAGGGTGAGCGCCATCGGGCTGGCCACCAGGCCGCCGATGCGCAGGCGCCAGGAGGCGGCGTCGATCTGCGGCGGTGAAAGGTCGATGTCAACGCGGTAGTGATCGGCGGGGGCCGTGTACTCGGGACGCGTACCTGGCACGGGCTTCACCGGAGAGTCGGCGTTGGGAAACGGGATGGGGGCTCGCACCAGGGCGGGCACCTTGGGCCCGGCTTCGGCTTTGAGAACCTCGTCCAGCTCCGCACCCAGCACGATGATCGTGGCCACCAGGCCGCCCATCCTGATCATGAAGCGCCGGCGACTCAGGCGCACCACCTCCGCGGGAGGAGCCTCTGGGCGAGCCGCGGCCGGCTCACCGGCCGGCGGGGTCGGCTCAGCGGCCGGCGCAGCGGCTACTGCTGGTGCCGTCTCGACCGGCCGGGCGGGGGGCGCCAGGGCCGCCGCGGGCGCCGGCGCGGCCAAAAGGTACAGACGGGCCAGGGCCCAGCCCCAGACCACGAAGATACCGAGCACCCACAGCGCTATGCCAAGGTCGCCGGAGGGCGTACTCGACGGCGTCTGGATGAGCGTGATGACCAGAGTGAAGGTGCCCAGGCAACCGCCGGTGACCAGGCCATAGCGTTCGGCGCGCTGGCGATCCGGCGTCTTCACCAGGCTGAAGAACACGAGTCCCACCAGCGCCCCGCCGACGAAGAGTCCCGTGATCGCCAGCACCTCTTCCACCGTCTTCGCCGTGTTCTTGATGTTGAGGCCCAGACCTTCGAGCACGCGAAGGGTCGTCTCGAGCCCGAATATCACGAGCCGGCCCGGCAGCACGCGCGTGACCCAGTCGAAGACGCTGAAGGCGACCGAGGGCAACCCCAGGTGCCTGCCCAAGGCGAACACTCCGAGCACGCCGGCGGTCAGCAGACCGCCGGCGGCGAGGCCCGTGACGGCTCTGCCGATACGGCCGTGCTTCATGTGCTGCGCACACCCCCGATGGTCCTCATGGTGAGCGACTGTACCCGGCAGCGGGCGAGGTGCGCGCCAGATCGCTGTTGGGCCGCACGTATGCGCCAGCGTGCGCACCGGCGGCCACTCTGGGCCCACGATCGAGATTCTGTGGCCGGCGCGCCCCGACTTCGGCCGCCGCGACCGACGACGCGAGTGCTACGCGACGTGAGCGTTCGCGGGCGAGAGCAGCCGGCGCCGCATGCAGACCACGGCGCCGTCGGCCCACTCAACCGAGACCTGGTCCATCAAGGCGCAGATGAGGAAGAGGCCCCGCCCCTCGGTGCGCCAAGCATTGGGACGGCAGACGGATCGGTACAGGTTGAACCCGTCACCGTGATCGCGCACGAGAGCGCGGACTTCGTCGACCTCGACCCACACCGTGATCTCCACCCGCCGTCCGTGGCCGAAGCGCAAGGCGTTGGTGGTCGCCTCCTGCACGCACAGCACCACGTCGGCGACGGCCCTTGCGGGCACGTGTCGCGCGCGAAGATACTCGCGGAGCCGGCCGCGCACGGCACCCAGCCCCGACGCGTTGCGGCGCAGCTCTCCGTGAAAGGCCCCGTGCCGGGGCACGCAGACTGTCGACGTGACCTCCACGATGGCTCTGCTTCGCAGCCCACCGCGAAACTCCTGCACTTGATCCCGTTTCGCGGGTCGCGGACGCAGCGCTGCGAGACCCGGGGCAGGCCGCGGCGCACATCACGTGCGCGCCGTGAGCAGCGCCCGGCCGGCAGCCGGCTTCAGACGCTGAGGAAGCCCGGCCGCAGGGTCGCGGCGATCTCCTCGGGAGTCGCGAAGATGAGCTCACCGCCGAGTTGCTTCTGCAGGAAGTAGTCGTCGGTCCGGTAGTCGGGCTTGAACGCCGAGCGCGCGATCACGCGCAGGGTTACGGCGTGGCCCTGGGTGACGCCCAGCGGTCCCCCCGCCAGCGTGAAGTTGAACGCCGACAGACCCTCGCGCTCGTACCAGGCGAGCACCCTGGAGAGGCCGGCGGCAAGCACATCCACCTGCTCTTCGGAGAGCGCCGAGATGCGCGTGACCCCGGGCACCACGGCGACCACCTCGCGGCCGCCGGTGGGCGCGAAGGCCGCCAGCCAGGTGCAGCCGGCCTTGCTCGCCACGAGGCGCTCGCCGAGCTCGCTCTCCTCCTCCACCAGCGTCTGCCAATACGACGCGCCATGGTCCCGCACGAAGGCTTCCGACCGCTCCCAGGAAGAGCGCACCATCCACGGGGCCGCGGCACCACCGAACACTTGGAAGTGCGCGTGCACGAGGCTGGCACCGGCCGGCAGCATGTGGTTGCAGCACAACTCCAGGTGCTCGAGGCCGGGGTAGGCGCGTTCGGCGCGGCCGGCGAAGTCGGCTGCCGCGCCGAGCCCTTCGGCCAGAAGGTCCGGCGAGAACTCCGCAGGCCGCAGAAAATGCCTCTCCGGATACGTGACCACGGCGTGCAGGGCCGCCAGCGGGAACAGGTTGGGGAACAGGAGCGCGCGACCCCGCCGCAGGCGCCCTCCGGGCACCACGGCGTCGGGATAGCGAGGCGTGCTCTCCATGACCTTCTCGGGGCAGAAGAAGCAGCCCTCGCGCGAGCTGCGTGCGAGCTCCTCGGCGTGGCCCCAGTCGGTCGTGCCGTAGAACATCTCCTCCTTGGTCGCGAGCTCCGAGGAAGAAACCGCCGTCATGCCGGTGAGCGGATCGCGCCGCACCTCGATGGTCTGCTCCGCGTATTCCATGCCGGCCAGAGGGCTGAAGAAGCCGGCCTTCTCGACGCTGCGCGCGAACTGGATGAGTCCCATGCTTCCCCCAGTGACGACGTAGGTGTGTGCCGTGCCGATGGTACGGCGCGCGAACGGGCGCGGCAACGGCTCAGATCGGCGTGGCGCCGCCTCGGCGTCGCGCCGGCGCAGCGCCAGGAGGCCGCCGCGACGGCGCGTCGCGCAGGCTCAGACGGCGAGCTGAGCAGTTTCTTGACAAGACGCCAACCGATCCTATGATTTGATCACCTCTGATCGGTCATGCCCGATCATGATCGAAGCGGTCGCAGAGGAAGCCTTCGGAGGTCGCCGCCCCATGTCTGTGCCAGCCGTTCGAGAGATGATCCCCGCCGAGAGACGAGCGCGCATCGTCACCGCGCTGCGGGCGCAGCGCGCCGTGCGCGTCTCCACCCTCAGTGAGGCTCTGGGCGTTTCGGAGATCACCATCCGTCGCGACCTTATGCTCCTCGAGCAAGAAGGCGTGCTGGCCCGCACGTACGGCGGCGCCGTTCTCAGGCAGCACCTCACCGACGTGCCGCGCTACGAAGACAACCTGGTGGCTCACGCCGCCGAAAAAGACCGCATCGCGAAGGCCGCCGCGGCCATGATCGAGGCACGCGACACTGTGTTCCTGGGCTCGGGTACCACGCTCATGCATATGCTGCGTCACATCGACCCCAACCTCGAGGCGCGCATCGTCACCCACAGCCTGGGGGCGGCCGCCGAGGCGCGCGGCCTGCGCCTGGAGCTCGTCTTCCTGGGCGGCCTCTACCGCCCTCAGCTAGACGCCGTCGAAGGGCCCTGGCCGCTCGAGATGATCGGCAAGTTCCACGCCGACAAGGCGTTCATCGGGGCCGACGGCCTCGACGCGCGGGCAGGCCTCACCACACCGAGTATCGCCGTGGCCGGCATCGAGCTGGCCATGATCCGGCGCACTCGCGGCGAGGTGGTGGTGCTGGCCGACAGCAGCAAGATCGGCCTGGTCGGGGCGGTGGTCATCTGCCCCCTCGACCAGATCGACGTAGTTCTAGTCGACGACGGGGTCGATAGGGACCTGTGTGAACAGATCCAACGAGCCGGACCGCGCTGTGAAGTGGTCTAGAAGCGCCCTGTGCCACAACCAGCCGCGCGCGGCAATGAGCCCTGTCAGACAAGCGGGAGTAGCAGATGAACGATGAGAACATGGAACCGCTAGACCAGGAGGTGGGCATCGGTAGTGTCGATGCCGATCAGGCCAAGGCCTTCGAAGACGAGGCGCTACGGGTCGTGACGGCGGGCGAGCAGCAGGGCGTGGTGTTGCGGGTCATCGGCGCGCTCGCCTTTCATCACCATTGCCCGGCGTTCAGCTACATCCAGACCATGCTCAACAGGGTGTACACGGACATCGACTTCGCCGGCTACGCCAAGCAGTCGAAGCCGATCCGCGACCTCTTCCGCGCGCTCGGCTACGACGAAGACGTAGAGATCAACAGCTTCCACGCCGAGGCGGGACGCCTGATCTTCAACCACCCGGAGAGCCATATCCACGTGGACGTGTTCATGGATAGGCTCGACTTCTGTCACCCTATCCCCTGGAAGGGCCGCCTGGAGGTCGACTCGCCCACCATCCCCCTGGCGGAGCTGCTCCTCGAGAAGATGCAGATCGTGAAGATCAACGAGAAAGACATCATCGACACGATCATGCTGCTGCGCGAGCACGAGATTCAGCCGAACGACGACGACCACGTGAACTCCGCCCAGGTGGCCAAGCTGTGCGCCGGCGAGTGGGGGCTCTGGCGCACCTCAAGCATGAACCTGGGGAAGGTTCGCGACTACCTCCCGCACTTCGATCTCACCGACGAGGACCGCGACATCGTGGCCCGGCGCGTGGCCGAGATTCTGAGTGCCATGGACGACATCCCCAAGGGCACCAAGTGGAAGCTGCGCGCCAGGGTCGGCGACAAGGTCAAGTGGTACAAGACGATCGACTAGCCGCGCCGCCGGCGAGCCAACCTGCGGGCGCCGCAGATACCCTCCCAACATCAATATCGTACTAGCCGCCATAGGCGGAGTTACAAGGACAGGTGACAGATGGCATTCTGGAAGAAGAAAGAAGGCGAATCCAAACAGACGCGACTGTTCTTCGCCACCGACATCCACGGCTCCGAGCGGACCTTTCGCAAGTTCCTGAACGGCGCCAAGTTCTACCACGTCGACCACATCGTCATGGGTGGCGACATCACCGGCAAGTTCCTCGTGCCCATCGTTCACGAGCACAACAACCACTACCGGGTCACCCTGCAGGGCGCCACGGAGACGCTCGAGGGCGACACCGAGCTGCACAAGGTCAAGGAGCGCATCGAGACGCTCGGCTTCTACCATGTGACGCTCGAGGAGGACGAGCTGCATGCGATGCAGGAGAGCCAGACCGAGATCGACGGCATCTTTCGTCAGCTCGGGCGGGAACGCCTCGAACGATGGGTCGCGCTGGCCGACGAGCGGCTGGCCGGCACAGAGGTGAAGTGGTACGTAACGGGCGGTAACGACGACCCCTCCGAGGTGCTCACTGTGCTCAACACCATCGAGAGTGAGCACGTCGTGAACTGCGAGGAGCGCGTCGTGCGCGTAGACGATCTGTATCCCATGGCCAACTGCGGATACAGCAACCGAACCCCGTGGGACACGCCACGGGAGGTGGAAGAGGAGGTGCTGGAGGAACACCTGGAGCGCGCAGTGCAGGGCATCGAAGATTTCACGAGTGCCATCTTCAACATGCACGTCCCACCGTACGACTGTACGTTGGATGAGTGCCCTAAGCTCGACTGGTCGACCGACCCGCCCACACCCATCGTGATCGCCGGGGTGGCCCAGTCGGCCAGCGTGGGCAGCACAGCCGTGCGCAAAGTGGTGGAGAAGTATCAACCGCTGCTCATGCTCACGGGGCACATCCACGAGTCGCGGGGCCTGGTCAAGCTCGGCAGGACGACCGTGATCAACCCCGGCAGCGAGTACGGTGAGGGCATCCTGCGCGGATGCATCATCACCCTGGAGCCCGGCAAGGTGGTCGGCTACCAGATGACATCGGGGTGACGATCGTCGACCGTAGGTTGCACAGGTCTGCGATCTAGAAGTCCATCAGACACGGGGGAAAGAAATGGCAACGACAGCAAAGCCTGAGGTTTTCAGCCGTAAAGCCTCGGGGCTCTCCAGGGTGATGTCGCCCTGGTCGGCGTTCATCTACAACTTCCTCACCATGGGAGTAATCTTCCCGTGGACGTTCGTATGGGCGCCCGAGGCGTTCCCGGGTGTCTCGGTGTGGGCGGCGTGCCTCTTCGCGACCCTCCTGGAGCTGCCCATCGCCTTGGCCTACGTGTGGATGGCGACCGCCATGCCGCGCAGCGGTGGCGATTACGTCTTCCAGAGCCGCGTGCTCGGCGGCGCGATCGGCTTCCCGATCGTGATGAGCGGCTTCGTGATCTGGATCCTGCAGTGGGTTGCCCTGGCCGGCTGGCTGTTCGCCAACCTGGGGCTCGCGCCCCTGTTCCTGGGCCTCGGCGTGCACTACAACAGCGCGGGACTCATCAACGCCGGCATCTGGGCGGAGGGACACCAGGGTGTGGTCATCACCAGCATCGTCGGGGCCGCGGTCATGGCGATCCTGCTGGTGACGGGGTTCAAGAACTACGTGCGCCTGCAGTACTTCATGTTCGCGGGCACCGGCATCCTCGTGGTGATCATGCTCGCGCAGTTCCTGCGCACCTCACCGGCCCAGTTCGCCGTGGCGATCAACCACTTCAACGGCATCGTCGACAAGAACCCCAACTACTACACCTGGCTGCAGCACGACGTGAGCTCCACCGGCTTCAACCTGTTCCCCAAGTTCGCGCTCGGAGCCACGCTGCTCGCCGCGCCGATCGCCTGGACCAGCACGCAGTGGGCCACCTACAGCGTGGAACAGGGCGGCGAGATCAAGGGGCTCGCGTCTTCAAGAACCAGATGTTCATCATCGTCGGCTCGCTGATCGCCGTGGGCTGCGTGCTGGCCCTCATCGCCTGGACCGAGCAGCGGGCTGTGGGCACGGGCTTCTTCAATGCCGCCTCGGCCTCCTACTACGGCGCGATCAGCAAGTCGGGCACCGGTATCGGCAGCGTGCTGCCCTTCCCGGGCATGCTGGCCATCGTGATCTCGCCGAACCCCATCATCACCATACTGGCGGCGGTCAGCTTCATGCTCGCCTCGTTGCAGATCACCTGTAACTGCTACATCGGCGTGACCCGCATCATGGTCGGCATGTCGCTCGACCGCACGCTGCCGGCGTGGTTCTCCAAGGTCAACGCGCGCTTCCGCACGCCGGTCAACGCGCACGCCGTCTACTTCATCCTGGGCGCGCTGGTGATCATCGGCTACAGCTACGTGACGAAGTGGGCATCGCTCACGCTCGGCGTGACGTTCGCCTGCGGCTACGTCTTCGTGTTCAGCTGCTTGGCGGCCGCTCTGCTCCCGTATCGCGCCAAGGCGCTCTACGACGCCTCGCCGGGAGCCCAGTACAAGCTCGCCGGCATCCCCCTGGTGACGATCTTCGGCGGCATCGGCTTCGTCTTCGGCACGGCCGCCGTGGTCGCGTTCCTGGTGGAGAAGGGCTACGGCCTGACCGGCACCACACCGTACGTGGTCGTGGCCGTCATCTTCGTCGCCAGCCTGGTCTACTACTGGATCGGCCGCACCTACCAGAAGGGCAAGGGCATCGATATCTCGTACGCCTTCCTCGAGGTTCCGCCCGAGTGACGCCCCAGGCTGCCTGCCGACCCCATGCGGCGGCAGTCAAGACAAACGCCGGAGCGCCGAGCCCAGGCTCGGCGCTCCGGCGTACGCACCCGGCCGCGGAACGGGCTACGCGGAGGCTCGGCGCAATCCGGACGAGCGCGTGTCGCTGGCCATGACGTTGCCACGCGCCCTCCGCCGGGCAAATGCCGCCATGCGGCAGCGATCGCTGCAGTACACGCGATTGGGATTGGCGCTCTCGAAGACCCGACCGCACTCTTCGTGGGCGCAGGTCTTCTCGACCGTGGGCTTCTCGTCGTGCCGGCGCACACGGCTCACTCCGCGACGCTCGTGCAGGCAGCAATATGGCGAAGGATTGTAGACCGAGAGGATAGTGCCGCAACACGGTTCTGAGCATCTGCGGCCCCGCTCGCGAACGGCGACCCTGTGCCCCCCCGCACGATCGCTGCTACCACCGTACCTTGTAACACGAATGATCCCCTGGCTCATGCTCCCTCCGCGTGGCCGAAGCTGGTCCTGGCCACTCATACCCAGCCAGCCACGAATATGTATCATTCGGCGCCGTTTTCTGGCGATGGTCCGTCCTCGAGCACCTCACGAGAGCTCCTTCGGCGCGCTGAGCCACGGTAGTCGGGCCATCGTGCGGGGCGCCGCAAGCGCTGCGTACATTAGATGCTCGGTGGCGGGGAACACCTGTGCAGACTAGTGAGGGGTGTGCCTTCGCCGCCCCCCTCGTTAGCCGGCCTGCGGTGGCTAGTGTCTCGGCGGCCCGCGGTTCCAGCGCGACGGCCGTCATCACCGCCCTACCTCTACAGGAAGCGTGTTGCATGCAAGCAGATCTTCTCGACTCACCCAACCTGAGCTCCGGCGCCTGCGCGCCAGGCGAGGTGATCGTCACCGAGGGGCTCACCAAGACCTTTCCCGGCGGCATCAAGGCCGTCGTGTCGCTCGACCTGAGCATCAACGCCGGCGAAGTCTTCGGCCTCCTCGGGCCGAACGGAGCCGGCAAGACAACCACGGTCGGTATGCTTTCCACGCGCGTGATACCCACTGCGGGATACGCCTGCGTGGGGGGAGTCGACGTGGTGGCCCACCCCGCCCTGGCCAAACAGGCGATCGGCGTGGTCGCACAGTCGAACACGCTTGACCGCAGCCTCACCGTCTGGGAGAACCTCTACTACCACTGCCGGTACTTCGGCCTCGGCGCGCGTCCGGCCAGAGCCCGCGCCGACGAGCTGCTGGAGCAGTTCCGCCTGGCCGACCGCGCCAAGGCGAGCGTCTACGCGCTCTCCGGCGGCATGGCCCAGCGATTGATGGTGGCGCGCAGCATCGCCCACCGCCCGCACATCCTGTTCCTCGACGAGCCCACGGCCGGCCTGGACCCGCAGAGCCGCCTGGCCCTCTGGGAGATCCTTCAGGACTTGCACGGCTACGGCCTCACGGTGCTGCTCACCACGCACTACATGGAGGAGGCCGACAACCTCTGCGACCGCCTGGCGATCATGGACCACGGGCACGTCCTGGCCCTCGACACGCCGGGCGCGCTCAAGGCCTCCGTGGCCGCCGACACCATCGTCACGGTGACCAGCAGCGGAGACCCGGCCGCGCTGGCGGCGGTGCTCGGGGCCATGGAGAGCGCCGTGCGCGCCGAGCCCGGCGAAGGCCTGGCACGCGTGTACTTCCGCGGTACCAACGGTGTGGTGCCGCGCGTCGTGAACGCGGCGGAGGCCGGCGGTTTCAAAGTGAGCGACCTCTCGGTGAGCGAGCCGACTCTGGAGAACGTCTTCATCACGCTGACGGGAAAGGATCTGCGCGAATGAGTGCCATCGCCAACACACGGGCGGCCGGCGGACTGGACCTCCGGCCCGCTCGTGCCGCCGCCCTCGCGGCCTTCGCCGCGCTCATGTGGCGCGACCTCCGCGTGCTCGAGAAGGGCATCGGCGTGTTCGCCATCCGTACGGTCATGCAGCCGCTGCTACTGGTGTTCGTGTTCACCTACGTCTTCCCCAAGATCGGCCAGGGGATCGGCGGGTCGGCGAGGTCGGAAGCGGCCTTCTCGACGCTGCTCATGGCGGGGGTCGTGGCTACCTCGATGATCTTTCAGGGCGTGCAGGCCGTCGCGCTGCCGCTGGTGCAGGAGTTCGGCTACACGCGCGAGATCGAAGACAGGGTGATGGCGCCGCTACCGGTATGGGGCATCGCCGTGCAGAAGATCGCCGCCGGCGCCATACAGGCCCTCATCGCCGGCCTCGTCGTGTTTCCGCTGGCGGCTTTCATCCCGGCCACGCCGGTACACCTTCACGTGCACTGGCTCTTTCTGCTCACGATCGCGCCGATCGGCGCCATCCTGAGCGCCGCCTTCGGCCTTGTCATGGGAACCCGCGTGAAACCCACCCAGGTGCCCCTGTTGTTCGCCATCGTGGTGCTGCCCATCACCTTCCTGGGCGCTGTGTACTACCCGTGGACGGCGCTGGCGCCCGTCAAATGGCTGCAGGTCGCGGTGCTCATCAATCCGCTGGTATACATGTGCGAGGGGTTCCGCCTGTCTCTCACGAGTGGCGTGTCGCACATGCCAGTCTGGGCGATCTACGGCGCCATGCTGGGCTTCGCGGCCCTTCTCATCTGGGTGGGCGTCGACGGGTTCCGGCGGCGCGTGCTCTCCTAGTCGTCGGCCGGCGTCGCGAGCGCCGGCCTGGGGGTGCGCGGCTCCAGCGCCCACCAGAGGACCGCCACGAGCGAGAGTCCGCCGCCCAAGCCGCACACGCCGGCCCAGCCGTAGAGGCTGTAGACGAAGGCGGCCGCGGCGGAGCCCCCGGCCGCCCCCACGAAGCAGGCGGTCATGTAGAAGGCGTTGACGCGACTGCGCGCCGCGGCCTGCAGGCGGTAGATCTCGCTCTGGTTGGTGACATGGATGCCGTTGGAACCGATGTCGAGCAGCACCACCCCGACGAGCAGCGCCGCCAGCGACGAGCCGCCCAGCCAGAGGAACGCGAAAGAGGCTAGCAGAAGGGCGCACGACACACCGGTGAGGCGCCGCGACCAGCCTCTATCGCTGAAGCGACCGGCGAACGTAGCCGTGGCGGCGCCGGCCGCTCCCACAAGACCGAACAGCCCGATCGTGCCCTCGCTGTACCCGTAGCGCGGCCCCGCAAGGAGAAAGGCGAGGGTCGTCCACAGCACGCTGAAGGTGGCGAACGACAGCACTCCGAACAGGGACCGGCGCCGCAAGATAGGCTCAGAGCGGGCGATGGTGAACACGGTGCCGAGCAGCCGGGGATAGTTGAGAGCCACTGCCGCCCGATAGCGCGGCAACCTCAGATGCAGCACAATAGCCTGCCCCAGCATGAGCGCTGCCGCGAGCCAGTAGACGCCGCGCCAGCCGCCGACCTGCGCCACCAAGCCCGAGACCGTGCGGGCCAGCAGGATCCCGATGAGCAAGCCGCTCATGACGGTGCCGACCACCCGACCACGCTCCGCCTCGGGCGCCAGAGTGGCCGCGAACGGCACCAGGACCTGGGCCATGACCGAGGTGAAGCCGATGGTGGTCGCGGCGGCCAGGAACAACCCGATAGACGGAGCCATCGCCGCCAGCGCCAGGCCGGCGGCCGTGACGACGGCAAGCACAGTGATGAGCCGCCGGCGCTCGAAGAGGTCGCCCAGCGGCAGGAGCAGGATGAGCCCGGCGGCGTAGCCGACCTGGGCGGCGGTCACGATGAGACCCGCGACACCGCTGCTGACATGCAGATCGGTACGTATGGTGGCGAGCAAGGGCTGTGCCAGGTAGTTGCTCGCCACGGCCTGACCGGTGGCGACGGCGAACAAGGCGGTCAGGCCGCGGCTCATCGTGCCGCGCGGCGTGGCCCTCATTCGTCGACGATGCAGTACGACGCTGTGATGGGCGTGCCATCCTTGAGCATCGCCCATACGGGGCAGATGCTGTCTTCGGACAGGGCGAGAGCGCGCTCCACGGCGGCGGCCTCGACGCCGCTGCCTCGCACGGTGAACTGCAGAGCGATCTCGGTGTACACAGTCGGATGCTCGTCGCGGCGCTGCGCGCGAACGTCTACCTCCACCGCAACAACAGGCTGCCTCATCTTGCGCAACAAGGCCGCCAGCGTGTTGCCGCTGCATCCGGCCAGGCTGGCGAGGAGCACCTTGAGGGGCGTGAGCCCGACGAGCTCGCTGTCGCCCCCCGGAGCGGGGTAGTCCATGATGATCAGGTGTTCGCCGTCTCCGGCGCTCACCACCCAGCCGCCCTCGTTGACGGCGTGGATGTGCGCTGCGCCCGGCATGCCCGCCTCCTCTCACCCTGTTTACACCGTCACCGTATCAGGCATGAACACGCCACGCACATGAGAGCACGCGCGCCCAGTGAGAACAGGAGTTTATGCTCTCGTGGAGGCCGCCTTCTTCTTCCGATACTGGGGGCATGAAGAGCCTCCTCGCATCTCGCCGAAGCGCATCCCGAGCTCCCGCTCAAGAGGTCGAGCTGCCGCTGGTGGGCCGCGATGATACGGCCGCCAGCGCTCCCGCGCCGGCGGCCGTCACGACAGATCCGGCAGCGGCCAGCCGCGCACCTGGTGAGCCGGTCGAGACGTTCCCGGCGGGGCTGTACGCCGATCCCGAGACCCCCCTGAACCGCGCGGTCTTCTTCGACGACGGACGCTACATGTGCTGGAGCAACTCCCTGGTGATCCGCGGCACCTACGAGACCGACGCCGGCAGGGTGATCACCGCCGCCTTGGGCACGCTCGACTGGAACTCCTTGACGGGCCGCCTGTGCGGCACGAGGTGGGCTTTCAGACGGCTCGACGGGCCACTTCGCGACCTCGCTTGCGGGGCCACCGGCCGGGCGTGGGTTGACCTGGAGGAGGGCCTCCGGCGCCATGAGGATGAGGTCGCGGACGCCGTGGTTGAGTTGGCGGCTACCTGCGAGCGCGAGCCTTCGCGCGCCGCTGACGGCAAAGCCAGGCCGCATCACGAGCTCGTGGGAGCCCTGGCCGGCGCCACCCCGGCACCCTGCGTCTGCTAGAACCTCCGCGCACGCGCCTCAAGCTCAGTCCGACCCTCGCCACATACGGCCGCGCGCCCTAATGGATTCGAGACGCCGTCTGGCGGGTAGGCCGCGTCACAACGGTGAGCCGGACGCACGTCGCGACCGAGGCTGAGGGGGTGCGGATGACACGAAGGAGCTTCCTGCGCTGGCTCATTACGGGCTTCGGCTTGGCTTCCATCGGCGGCGCGCTCTACCCTCTGGTGCGCTACCTCAAGCCGCCCGCCTCGGTGGCGGGTGCCCTCGGACAAGCGGTCAATGTGGGAGCGCTGAGCACCTTCCCCGCCGGCCAGCTCACACCGGTGACGGTCAACGGGCTCCCGGCGGTCGTGAGTAACATCGGCGGCACGTACACCGTGCTCTCCATGATCTGCACGCACCTCGGCTGCGTCGTCGGAATCCAGGGCGACGCCTTCCACTGCCCGTGCCACGGCAGCCATTTCTCGAACACCGGCGCGGTGACTCACGGGCCGGCCGCCCTGCCGCTGCCTCGCTACAACACCACCATCCAGAACGGCTCGCTGCTGGTAGGGGCCATCAATCTCAGCAAGGCCGCCTACCCCGGGTGGTACAAGGGCGAATTCACGCAGGGCACATGATGAGTACCTCCGCCGACGACGTGCAGAAGCAGAGCGACGCAGCACCCATCCATCAGCGTTCGCGCGTGACCGCCTGGCTGGTGCACCGCCTGGGCCTCAGTGACGCTTTGGAGGACCAGTACAACCGCGTCGTGCCGGCCCACGCCACCAACTACATCTACTGCTTCGGAGGCGTCGCCTTCGTGCTGTTCGTCATCCTCGCGATCACCGGCATCCTGCTCGCCGTGTACTACCAGCCGCAGCCCGACGACGCCTACTCGAGCGTTCTCAACATCGCCACACACGTGCAGTTCGGCTGGTGGATTCGCTCGATCCACAAATGGGCCGCCGGTGGCATGGTGCTCCTGGTGTTCGTTCACACCCTGCGAGTCTTCTTCACCGGCGCCTACAAGGCGCCGCGCGAGCTCAACTGGCTCACCGGCGTGGTGTTGCTGCTCATCACCATGGGCTTCGGGTTCACGGGCTACCTGCTGCCCTGGGACCAGAAGGCCTACTGGGCCACCAAGGTGGGCACCGACATCGCCGGCTCAGTGCCGCTTCTCGGCCACTTCCTGCTCATCAGCCTGCGCGGCGGGCAGCAGATCAGCGCCGCCACGCTGGGGCGTTTCTACGACCTCCACGTGCTGGTGTTGCCGGCGCTCATCGTGCTGTTCCTGTTCGGCCACTTCTGGATGATCCGCCACCACGGCATCTCCGGTCGTCTGTAGGGAGGGGCCATGGCAGGCAAACCGCAACGGGTGTACCCGACCAACGAACCGCCCCGCTTCTACTGGGAGATCTGGCGCGACCGATCGCAGGGCTACGTCCCGTATTTCTGGGAGGAGCTCATCTCGCAGGCGATGATCTTCTTCCTCTTCCTGGGTGTGATCGGCGGCCTCGCGCTGCTCTACCCCGACGGCCTTGACCGCGCCGCGAACTCGCTGGTCACGCCGGCCGGCACCAAGCCCGAGTGGTACTTCTTGGCGCTGTTTCAGCTCATCAAGGTCGTGCCCGAGCTGCTGGCTTTCGGGCTCGTCGGGCTGGTGCTGGTGTTGATGATCGCCCTGCCGTTTATCGATCGCAGCCCCGAGCGCAATCCGCTGCACAAGCCCGTAACGACTACCATCGGTCTGATCGTCGTGATCGCCATCATCGTGCTGACGATCTGGGGGGCGGTGGTGTCATGAGCTCCGGAGGGAGGACCATGAAGCGAGTCTTGCTCGGCGCAGCCCTGGCAGTGCTGGCCGCGGGCAGCGCCCTCGCCGCCGGCTGCGGCGGCCTGGCCACGCCGGAGGCCCCGAGCTCCGGCACGCCCAGCGCCGGCGCGACCGCCGCCGTGAGCCAGCAGGTCAAGGACGGCGCTCAGCTCTACATCGCTGTCGGCTGCATCCGCTGCCACGCGCCCGACGGCACCGGTGGCGTACCCAACCGTCTCAACGTGGGCGGCGACAGCACCATCCCGGCTCTCAACAACGCCTACCGAGACCCTAGCGAGCAGTTCCGCAGCGCGGTTCAGATCACGCAGGTGATGATGGACGGCAGCATCCTCAGCAAGAAGCCCGGCGTGATCAACATGCCGTCGTGGAAGGGCGTGATCACCAGCGCCCAGGCGGATGCCATCGCCGCCTACATCCTGGCGGGCTTCCCGCACACCGGCGCCAGCTACGACGCCAACCCGGCCAAGGCGTCAGACATCTACACCGCGTACGCCTGCATAGACTGCCACGGCCAGGTGGGCCAGAAGGGCGCCTCCAACCCGCTCAGCGCCGACAAGGTGGTGCCCACCCTGCGCAACCCGAACGACAATGTCTCCCAAAGCGACATGCGCACGACGCTGGTCGACGGTTCCATCCCGGCGCCGGGTACGAAGGGCGTGATCTTCATGCCGGCCTGGGGGCAGATCCTCTCTGTCGACCAGGTGAACACCGTCCTCCCGTACTTGGTGGACGGGCCCAAGGCGAAGACCCTCCCGGCGCCGCCTTCTGCCTCACCGCTGCCGCTGGCGGGTGCGGCCGGGACGGCCTCGAGCTCCGCCGCTTCGCCCTCGCCTTCGGGGTCACCGTGATCACGCTCGCCGGCACGATCGTCGCCCAAGGCATCCCGCTGGCGCCGCCCTTGAGCGTGCGCCTCATCGCGCTGGTCGTGGTGGAGGCCGTGCTGCTCACCACCGCCGTGCTGCTCTACGTGAGGTGGGTGCAGGTCAAGGCGCAGCCGCTGGACGAGTGGTGGGCGCAGCGCCAAGCCCAGGGGCTGCAGGCGCGCACACAGTACCTGATGGAGCAGTCTGAGCTCGAGAGGCGCGCCGCCACAGGCGACGCGCCTCTCGAGCCGCCGGATCAGCCGGCCGGGCGGAGCTAGCCGGCGGCGCCCATCACCGGCGGCGCCTCGCGATTGATGCGCCGGTAGAGGCGGCGCATGCGCTTGTGGATCTCGAGGAATGTCTCGTACCGCTCGTCGTACACGTCGCGGTGCGCCGGCTGGGGGGCGAACGCCTGCTCGAGCTCGACCAGGCGCGGCACGTCGGTCAGCGCGATCTCGCCGAGACCGGCGGCGGCTATCCAGGCCGCGCCCCGGGCGTTGGCCTGGATGGGATCCTTCACCTGGCGCAGCTCCACGCCAAGCACATCGGCGAAGATCTGGCACCACACGGCGGAGTTGCCGCCGCCGCCGACCAGGTTGATGGCCGCGACGGGCCGGCCCAGGAACTTCTCGGCCGGCCCCAGCAGCCAGCGCGTGTTGAACGCGACTCCCTCGAGGACGGCGCGGACCACGTCTTCACGAGTGTGCTGCAGCGACAGGTTGTAGAGGCCGGCGCGCAGAGTGTGGTCTTCCACCGGCGCGCGCTCGCCCCAGATCCAGGGGGTGTAGAGCACGCCGTGGCTGCCGGGCGGTACGCGCGCCGCCATCTGGTCGAAGATCTTGAACACATCGGGCACGTGCTCCTCGGCGAGCAGCTCGTCCCTGTGGTACAGGATGTTGTCGCGCAAGAAGGTGAGGTTGCCGCCAGCCGTGGCTTGCAGCGCCGTCATGAGCCAGTGACCGGGGAGAGCACACGGCACCGATGCCAGGCTGGACAGCACGTCGGTCTTCTTGAAGGGCACGTGCGCGGCCAGCCATGACGACGTGCCGATGTAGAGATGGGTGGCGTAGTCGTCCACGGCTCCGGCTCCGACGGCCGCCGCCGTGTTGTCGATTGCGCCGGCGACGACTTTCGTGCCCGGCGCCAGCCCGAGCTCCTGGGCGGCCTCGCTCGTCAGCGGGCCGAGCACCTCCGTGCAGGGCACTATCTCGGGAAGCTTGGCGGCCTCGATGCCGCAGGCTCGCACCAGGCCGGGGTCGTAGACGATGCGGTCGGCGTCCCGGTTGTCGGTGATCCAGCTCGTGAGGATGGAGTCGAAGGTCGCTACAAACCGGCCAGTGAGCCGCAGGTTCAGGTAATCCAGCACGTTGAGGAACTTGAAGGTGCGCTCGTACACCTCGGGGAAGGCATCGCGCACCAGCAGCATGTGCGCGGCCGGGTCCTTGCCGGTGGGCGAAGGCATGCCGCCGGTGAGGCGGACCCAGCGCCGGATGCGCGGCAGGCTCATGCCCTGCATGTTCACGAGCCCGCGAAACTGCCGGCGCAGGTGCGGCGCACCGCGCATGTCCATCCACAGGATGCAGCCCATGAGCGCGTTTCCCTGGCGGTCGACGGGCACCGTGCCCTCGCCCTGCGTGCTGCAGCAGACGGCGACGACCTCGGTGGAAGGGCCGTGGTGGCCGGCGAGAAGTCGCCGCGTGGCGCCGACCAGCGCCCGCCACCAGTCGCCGGGATCCTGCTCGGCGCCGCCCCCGGCCGTCACGCGCAGGGGCACAGGTTCGGCCTCCCAGGCCGCCACGCGGCCGTCTACGGCGATCAGGGCCACCTTGGCGCCGGATGTGCCCAGGTCGACGGCGAGGATGTACTTCGAGGCGATGCGTGGCGCCGGGTTCATCGCCGCCGAGCATACCACCGCGGCCGGCCGCGCGATGCGGCCCTCAGCCTGCCGGGCCCGCCGCATGTCACAGTGACCTCTCAGTGGTCGTTCAGGCGGCTACCAGGGCCGGCGGCTAGCGTACACGCTATGGCAACGAGACCCCCACGCCCAGTGGTCACCACGCGAGCGCCGCGTCCGGGCGCACCGCGCGTCGACGTAGTGCTGCCGGTCTTCAACGAGGAGGCCGACCTGGAACGCAGCGTAGAGAGGTTGCACGCCTATCTGGCGAGATTCCCGTTCACCTGTCGCGTCACGATCGCCGACAACGCCAGCACCGACGCGACCTGGGCGATCGCCCAGAGCCTGCAGAGGCGCCTGGCCGCCGTGCGTGCGGTACACCTCGACGCCAAGGGACGAGGCCGTGCGCTGACGGCGGTGTGGTCGGCGAGCGACGCAGACGTGCTGGTGTACATGGACGTCGATCTCTCCACCGATCTGGCGGCCCTCTTGCCTCTGGTCGCGCCTCTCGTGTCGGGCCATTCCGACGTCGCCATCGGTACGCGCCTGGCACGCGGTGCGGCGGTGGTGCGCGGCACCAAACGCGAGCTCATCTCGCGCTGCTACAACCTCATCACGAGGCTGGTTCTGGGCAGCCGCGTCACGGATGCCCAGTGCGGCTTCAAGGCCATCCGCGCCGACACGGCGCGGCGACTCCTGCCGTTGATCGAAGACACCGGCTGGTTCTTCGACACCGAGCTGCTCGTGCTGGCCGAGCGCGCGGGGCTGCGCATCCACGAGGTACCCGTCGACTGGGTAGACGACCCCGACTCGCGAGTAGACATCCTGCCCACGGCGGTCGCCGACCTCAAGGGCATCGCTCGTCTGAGCCGCGCCCTCAGCGACGGCCGACTCCCGCTGGACACGCTGCGGCAGTACCGCGGGAGGCCCGCCGGCGATCGACCACCGCGGCTTCTCCATCAGCTCATCAGCTTCGGCGTCATCGGCGTGGCCAGCACGCTCGCCTATGCGGCGCTGTACCTGCTTGTGCGCAATGCGCTCTCGGCGCAGTGGTCCAACGCGCTGGCCTTGTTGGTCACGGCGATCGCCAACACGGCCGCCAACCGGCGGTTCACCTTCGGCGTGCGTGGGAGCGCCGGCAACCTGGTCCATCAGACGCAGGGCTTGGTGGTGTTCGCCCTGGGTCTCGCGGTCACCAGCGGCAGCCTGGTACTGCTGCGCCACTACGACCCTGTCGCCGGCCGCAGGGTGGAGCTCGCCGTGCTTGTCGGCGCCAGCGTGGCCGCCACGCTGCTGCGTTTCGGCCTCTTCAAGGTGTGGGTGTTCCCCCGGCGGCGAACCAGCTCGCGCGCGGCGGCGGCGACTTCAGCCGGAGAGAGAACGGTGGCATGACGACAGTCCTGCGAAGGTTGTGGCGAGGGAGGCCGGACGATCCTTCGTGGGTCCGGCCCGCCCTCCTGGCCCTGCTGGTCGCCACTGCGTTGCTCTACCTCATCGGCCTGGGTCGCTCGGGTTGGGCCAACGCCTTCTACTCCGCGGCCGTGCAGGCCGGCACGCGCAGCTGGAAGGCCTTCTTCTTCGGCTCGTCGGACGCCGCCAACTTCATCACCGTCGACAAACCGCCGGCGTCGCTCTGGGTGATGGAGCTCTCAGCGCGGATCTTCGGAGTGAACGCCTGGAGCATCCTCGTGCCGCAGGCCCTGGAGGGCGTCGCCACCGTGGGCGTGCTTTACGCCGCTGTGCGGCGCTGGTTCACGCCGGCGGCGGGACTGCTGGCCGGGGTCGTGCTCGCGCTCACGCCGGTGGCCACACTGATGTTCCGCTTCAACAATCCCGACGCCCTGCTTGTGCTGCTGCTCACGCTGGCTGCCTGGGCCGTGACCCGTGCCCTGGAGCACGCCGGTGCCCGCTGGCTCACGCTGGCCGCCGCCTTCGTGGGGTTCGCCTTCATCACCAAGATGCTGCAGGCCTTCCTCGTAGTGCCGGTGTTCGTCCTGGTGTACATGGTTGCGGCCCCCACCTCGTGGCGACGCCGGACCTGGCACATCGTGATGGCCGCCGTGGCCATGCTCGCCGCGGCGGGCTGGTGGGTGGCCGCCGTGACTCTGTGGCCGGCGGCGAGCCGCCCCTACATAGGCGGTTCGCAACACAACAGCGTGCTCGAGCTCGTGTTCGGCTACAACGGCCTCGGCCGTATCACCGGCAACGAGACGGGCAGCGTGGTGCCCGGGGGAAGCGCGGCCGGCGGTACGACCAGTGCCTGGGGCCCTACCGGCTGGAGCCGCATGTTCAACAGCTCCTGGGGCGGCCAGATCGCCTGGCTCCTGCCGGCGGCGCTCGCCCTCTTCGTGGCCCTGCTCTGGCTCAGCCGCCGCGCCCCGCGCAGCGATCGCACGCGCGCCGCCGCTCTTCTCTGGGGCGCCACGTTACTCATTACCATCGCGGTGTTCAGCTTTGGCAAGGGCATCATTCACGAGTACTACGCGGTGGCCCTCGCGCCGTCCATCGGCGCGCTAGTCGGCATGGGCACACCCACTTTGTGGGCGCGCCGTGCGCACGTCGGCTGGCGACTCACTCTGGCCGCCGTCCTGGCCGGAACAGCCGTGTGGTCGTTCGTGCTCCTCGATCGCTCGGCGAGCTGGCACCCCTGGTTGCGCGTGGCCGTGCTGGTCGGCGGCCTGGCCGCGGCCGCCGCCCTGCTGATGGCCGACAAGCTGGCGCGGCGCGCGGCGCTCGCCTTGGCCGGAGTCGGCCTCGTGGCGTCTCTCGCCGCGCCCGCCGCCTACTCCTTGCAGACCGCGAGTACCGCGCACAGCGGCTCGCTCCCCAGCGCGGGGCCCAGCGTTGCCGCCCGGGGCGGCTTCGGCGGCGGGTTCACGCCGGGTGGCGCGGGCACGTCTGCTGGTCGGGCTCCCTCGGCGGGCCCGGCGTCCGGAGGCGCTCACGCAGCCTTCGGTCAGCCGCCGGGCGGAGGCGTCGGCGGTGCGCCCCCTGCGTCCCCGGGCACAGCACAGTCGGCCGGGGGCGGCTTCGGCCGCGGGGGTTCTGCGGGCGGCCGGGGCGCGGCCGGCGGCCTGCTCGACGCCAGCACGCCCAGTGCCGCGCTGGTGACACTGCTCGAGAAGAACGCCGGCGGCTACACCTGGGTCGCCGCCACAGTGGGCGCCCAGTCGGCGGCGGGCTATCAGCTCACCACCGGCGATCCCGTGATGAGCCTGGGCGGCTTCAACGGCAGCGATCCATACCCTACCCCGGCGCTCTTTAAGTCGCTGGTCGCCGCCGGCGCGGTGCACTACTTCATTGCCGGCGGCATGGGTGGCGGCAGCGGGTCCACGAGCACCATCTCCTCGTGGGTGGCCGCGCACTTCAAGAGCACGACGGTGGGCGGCATCACCCTCTACGACCTCACCAGCCCCAGGAGCTCCGAGGGTAGCTCGGTGTCCGCCACCTGAAGCACGGCTGCGACACGAGCCCCGGTGGCCCCCTCCTGAGCGCCGGCGGGTGCGAGACCAGGTCAGCGGGTGTCAGGCGCCCGTCGCCCTGCGTCATGCCAGTGCAAGGCCCTCGCCAGTCAGCGACCTCGCGAACGCGGCGCCGTCACACGCCCTCCACGCTGGCAAGCACCCGTTCAAACCTCTCCAGGGCGTCGTCGATGACGTCGTCTGTGTCGGCCATCGACGTATACATGCGCGAGCCGGCCAGGGTGACGAGGCCGCTCGCCATGTAGGCCGCACCCATCTCCTCCATCATGTGCTTGCGCGGCTTGAGCTCTTTGGCGAGGCGCAGCGGGTGCTTGAGGTCGAGCAGCATCACACCCGAGGTCTCCAGGTGGACGATGGAACCCTGGTTGTAGGCCACGAACGGCAGGTGGTATTCGGCGATGATGTCGTTGAGGCCGGCGGTAAGCTTGTCGCCGGCCCGGCCGGCCAGCACCGGGGCGTTGGTGCGCTCCATCTCGAGGAGGGCGAAGTAGCCGGCCGCGCAGCTCAGTGGGTTGGCGCTCAGCGTGCCGCCCACGTAGGCGTGCTCACCGCTCTTGCCGCCGATGCCCGAGGCGAAGCTCGTCATCACGTCACGGCGGCCGCCCACGCCGCCGGCCATGGGGTACCCGCCGGTGATGCACTTTCCGAACACCGTGAGATCGGGGCGCACGCCGAAGTAGCCCTGCGCCCCACCCAGCCCCAGCCGGAAACCCGTCACGACCTCATCGAAGATCAGGAGGGCGCCGAACTCGTCGCAGAGCCCGCGCACGCGGGCGTTGAACTCGAACGGCACCGGTCGCGTACCGCTCTCCGGCCCTACGGGTTCCAGAATCACCGCCGCGGTGCCTCCCAAGGCTTTGTTCTCCACCAGCTTGCGACGCAACGCGCCCAGGTCGTTGGGGTACACCTCGCGTGTGCGTGCCGTAGCCCCCAGAGGGATCCCCTTGGCCTCGAATCGCCACGTACCCGGCACGTGCAGACCGTAGACCATCTGGTCGCTCCAGCCGTGGTAGGCGCCGCCCACCTTGATCACGTACTTCTTGCCGGTGGCGGTGCGCGCCGCGCGCACGGCCGCCATCACGCTCTCGGTGCCGGAGCCGAACATGCGAAACATCTCTACAGACGGCATCAGGCGGTTGAGAAGCTGCGCCAGCCTGAGCTCGTACTCGTGGAAGAGGCCGGTGACGGGGCCGCAGCTCTGCAGCAGCTCGGTGATCTTGTCGCGCACCGGCGCGTAGTTGCTGCCCAGCATAGTGGGCCCGCCCGCCTGCAGAAAGTCGATGTAGCGGTTACCGTCGGCGTCCCACAGATGGGCGCCCTCGGCCTTCTCGATGGCAATCGGAAACGGGTAGTTGAAGGCCAGGTTGTGCTGTACGCCACCGGGGATGAGCTCCTGGGCCGCGTCGGTGAGCTCACGAGAGCGCTGGCATCTGGTGTCGAAGTACTCGAGGTACTCCGCCATGGCGGCGCGCCTGGGCGGCCGCAGGGGTTGGTTCACGAGGGCCCGCAGGCGCCCGTAGACCTTGTCAACATCGGGGTAGATGCTGATCGCGGAGGCGAACCCGGAGTCGCGCTCCGGGCCCGAGCCGGCGGCGTCTTCGGCCGGGCCGGGCGCCGCAGACGAAGTCTCCACCGGCGCCCCCGCCGGCGCCGCGGCCGCGGCCGTCTCCGCCTCAGCCGCGCGCGCCGCCGCGAGCTGCTTGGCGAGCTTCTTCTCGTCGCCGCGCAGCTTGGCGAAGGCGATCTCGCGAATGGGCGGCGGCACCTTGTCGGCCCTCCCATCGACCATGAGCGCGAGCAGATAGTCGAGCGCCACCTTCTCCAGGAGGGCCATGTTGAAGATCGCCCGCTCGGCGTCGCCGCCCAGCACCAGCACGCCGTGGTTGGCGAGGATGTAGGCGTTGTCGCCGCTCACCACCTTGGCCTTCACGCGGCGCTTCAGAAACCCCGTGCCCGAGGGCGCATAGGGGATGATGGCGACCTGGCGGCCGAGAAAGCGCGCCTGCTCGTCGAAAAGCGCGGGAATCGCCCGCCCTACCAGCGCCAGCGCGCTGGCGTAAGGCTGGTGAGTATGGATGATCGCATTCACGTCGGGGCGCAGCCCGTACACGGCGGCATGCATGCCCGACTCGATGGAAGCCTTCATGGTGCCCTCCACGCGCTGCAGATCGTGGTCGAGCACGCAGATGTCGTCGGCGCGCATCTTCGCGTAGTCGTAGTTGGACGGCGTGATGGCGAACTCGTTGCGTGTGCCCACGCGCAGCGAGACGTTACCCTCGGTAGCCTTCAGATACCCGCGTTCGAGAAGAGCGCGGCAGGTGGCCACCACTTGCTGCCTGGAGGACGTGTACCGGCCCATATGAGCGTCCTTTCGTCGGCGGCGAGTCGTGCCGCCCGGCGGCCGACCCGCTCGCCTGATCATTCTTCACCGCCGGCCCGGGGGAGTCCACCACGAGGCGCGCCCAGGGTCGCAACTGCGCTTCGCCGGGTAAGACCCGGCCGACGACGAAGACAGGGGGAGACGATCTTGAGCACCGGCTACGTCGACGTTGATGGTGGGCGCCTCTGGTACGAGGAATCCGGCCATGGCCCGTCGCTCCTTCTTGTGCACGCGGCGGGCGCCGACAGCCGTATGTGGGACGCCCAGTGGTTGGCGTTCACCTCGCGCTTTCATGTGGTGCGCCTCGACCTGCCCGGGGCGGGCCGGTCGCCGTACCCGCGCACTGCCTGGAGCGCCGGCCAGCATCTCGAGCGAGTGCTCGACGACCTGGACGTAGCCAGGGCCGCCGTGGTCGGCGTGTCGCTGGGGGGAGCGTAGCGATCGACTTCGTCATCGAGCGGCCCCAGCGCGCCTGGGCGCTGGTGGCCGTTTCGGCCGGGCCCAGGGGCCTCGCCGACGTCACGCCGAACGCCCGCTCCTTCGAAGTGTACAGCCTGCTCATGGCGGGACGCCCGAGCCGCGCCGCGGAGATGTTCATGGACGTCTGGTGCCCTCTGCGCACGTCGCCGGAGCTGGACGCACGCCTGCGGAGCATGGTGCGCGACAACATCGGCATGCTGGCGCAGGTACCTCAGGGGCTCGTGCGCCAGCCCGAGTGGTCGGCGGCCGACCGCGTGGGCGAGATCGCCGTGCCCACCCTGGCGATATGGGGCGATCACGACGATCGCAACGTCCAGGCGGGTGCCGCGCGTCTGGCCGCCGGTGTGCCCGGCGCCCGCGGCGTGGTGGTGCCTGGCGCCGACCATTTCGTGCCCATGCGCGCGCCCGACGTGTTCACCCGGGAGGCGCTCGCCTTTCTCACCACGGCGGCGCCCTCCACATGAGTAGAATATGACGGCTGCCGCGCGACCTCGCGGCGGCCGGTTCACACCTACCTTCAGCGGAGGCAGCCCGCCATGGATCCCCACGAATTCCGCCGCCTCGGCCACGAGCTCGTCGACTGGGTCGCCGACTACCGCACGCACATCGCCGAGCTCCCGGTGATGAGCCCCGTGCAACCGGGAGAGATCGCCGCCCGACTGCCGTCGCAGCCGCCCCGGCAAGGCGAGGGACTCGTCGGCATCGCCGCAGACCTGAACACCATCATTCTGCCGGGCATCACCCACTGGAACCACCCCGGCTGGTTCGCCTACTTCCCCTCCAACACGGACCTCGCCTCGGTGCTCGCCGACCTCGTGTCTTCGGGCCTCGGCGCGCAGGGCATGAGCTGGCAGACCAGCCCGGCCGCCACGGAGGTGGAAGACGTGGTCATGGAGTGGCTGCGCCAGATGCTGGGCCTCTCGCCCGCCTTCACGGGAGTGATTCACGACAGCGCCAGCACGGCGACCCTGTGCGCGCTCCTATGCGCTCGCGAGCGCGCTACCGGGTTCGCCCAGAATCGCGGCGGCCTGCAAGCCGAGGGCGCCCCCCTCGTGGTGTACGCCAGCGACCAGGCGCACAGCTCGGTGCCCAAGGCTGCGCTGCTCGCCGGCTTCGGCGCCGATCACCTGCGCCTGCTGGCCACAGACGACGCTCACGCGCTGCGTGTCGACCTTCTGGAGGCATCCTTGCGTGACGACCTGGCCGCCGGTCGGCGACCCTGCGCGCTGGTGGCGGCCGTGGGCACCACCGGTACCACGGCTCTCGACCCACTGTCTCAAATGGCCGACCTGGCCGAGCGCCACGGCTTATGGCTGCACGTCGACGCGGCGCTCGCCGGCACGGCCATGATCTGCCCGGAGTATCGCTGGATGTGGGAGGGCGTGGAGCGCGCCGACTCGCTGGTGCTGAATCCTCACAAATGGATGGGCGCCGGCTTCGACCTGTCCGCCTACTTCGTGCGCGACCCCGAGCACCTGGTGCGCGTGATGAGCACGAACCCGAGCTACCTGCGCACGGCTCAGGACGGCCTAGTGCGCAACCTGCGCGATTGGGGCGTGCCGCTCGGGCGCCGTTTCCGGGCGCTCAAGCTGTGGTTCCTGGTTCGCGAGTACGGCGTGCAGGGGCTCCAGGCACGCGTGCGCCGCGACATGGCCAACGCCCAGTGGCTCAAGGAGCAGATCGACGCGGCCGCCGAGTGGGAGCGCCTGGCGCCGGTGCCGCTGCAAACCGTGTGCACGCGGCACGTCCCCGGCGGGCTGCACGACGACGAGGCTGCCCTGGCCGCCCACAACCTCGCCGTCGTCGACGGTGTGAACCAGGGCGGCCGGTTCTACGTCACACCCTCGCTGCTCAAAGGCCGGCAGATGATCCGCGTCTCCATCGGCGCGCAAGCCACGGAGCGCGAGCACGTCGCCGGCTTGTGGCACGAGCTGCAATGCGTAGGTGCCGAGCTGGCGCCGCCAGGGTAAGTGCGTGGCAGCCTCAACGGGGTTCCGCGCGCGGCAGCGGGCAAACCAGGGGTGTGGAGCGGCTAAGGAGGCTACATGTCACTCGCTGCGATCATCTGGCTCGTTATTCTCGTCGCCATCGTGGCGCTCGTGGTCGTGCCGCCTCTGCTGCGGCGACGGCGCGAGCGTCGTCGTCGCACCCTGATGCGCGCTCTGGAGCGCGAGCGCTCCTCGCGAGTGATCACCATGATCCACCGCCAGGAGAGCGTGAGCCTGCTCGGCATCCCGTTCGGCCGCTTCATCGACATCGAGGACTCAGAGCAGATCCTGCGAGCCATCCGGCTCACGCCCGCCGACATGCCCATCGATCTCATCCTGCACACACCGGGCGGGCTGGTGCTGGCCTCCGACCAGATCGCCCACGCGCTCAAGAGGCACGCTGGACGGGTGACGGTGATAGTGCCGCACTACGCCATGTCAGGGGGCACGCTCGTGGCCCTGGCCGCCGATGAGATACTCATGGACCGCGATGCCGTGCTGGGACCTGTGGACCCTCAGCTCGGTGGTCTGCCGCGCGGGTACTGGCCGGCGGCCTCCATCCTCGCGGCCCTGGCGCACGACAACCCCAACCGCAACGACGAGACGCTCATCCTGGGCGACGTGGCGCGCAAGGCCATCGCGCAGGTGCACGACACCGTGGCGGAGCTGGTGGCCAGCAGGGGCCCCAAGGAGGCTCAGGCACTGGCGGCAACCCTGAGTGAGGGTCGCTGGACGCACGACTACCCCATCCGGCTGGATGAGGCCCAGAGGCTTGGTCTGCCGGTGGCGGACGGCGTACCCGACGGCGTCTATGAGCTCATGAACCTCTACCCGCGCCGCAGCCAGCGCCGGCCGTCGGTCGAGTTCGTGCCAACGCCCTATCACGCGCCCCACGGATAACCCCTGAGGGGCCGCGCTTGCCCGGCAGGCCGCATCTCGCGACCCGCCTGCGGCCGTGGTAGAGTCGCCTCCTGAGCCAGGAGGGATTCATGAACCATCACCCCGGTCGTCGTGTGGCAATCGTCAACGTGGTGACACGCGCAGCCGCCGTCGCCGTGATCACGCTCGGCGCGCTCGCCGTGGGCGTCATCCTGGGCGCCTGCTCGGCACCCGCCAGCACCGCCCGCGCGTCGAGCCCCGGCGCGCAGCCCGTGACCGCCGGCCAAACGGTGGGGGCGCTGTCTGCCGGCGCCACCGTCGACGACTGGACGCACGCCCTGCAGGTCATCGCCAGCCTCAAGGCCGCACCGCTCACGCAGCCGGTGGTGCTCCTCGTCGGCGGGTCGTCCGCGCGGGAGTGCTCTGTCAGCGACGCCACCTGGGCCCAGCAGGTGAGGACCGGCGGCATCGCCAACGTGAAGACGTTCGATCTGGGCTCCCACAACCGTACCACCGCTCAGGACCTGGCACTTATGCAGGCCCTGCCGGCAGGCAGCTTGCGGGGCATCGCCTACATCGCCATGAACGTCGAGCGCTTCACCTCGGGGGCCAAGACTGCCGCGACGATCTCGTTGCCCACGTCGGGCACCCCCTCGCCCTGGGCCCAGCACATCTACGACTCGAAGCGCATGCTCAGCGTCTCCGCCAAGAAGGTCGCCCTGCAGCGCTGGCTGGTCAAGCGCTACCCGCTGTTCAAGCGCAACTACACGGTGGCCACCAAGCTGCTGGGGCAGCTGATCGCCGCTTGCCAGAAGGCCGGGCTGCAGCCCGTCCTCATCGAGATGCCGCGCAACATGGCCATCATTGGCCACACGCTCGACCAGCCCATCGCCCGTTACAAGGCCACCTGCGCCGCGCTGAGCAAGACGTACCATCTGCCGCCCTTCGTCAGTTTCGTTACAGCGGCCAACCTCAAGAACGGCGATTTCTACGATCTCTGGCATCTCGAGAAGAGCGGGCGCGCCAAGTGGCAGGCGCTGCTCTCGAAAACGACCGTCTCGCTGATGAAGAAGTACAAACTGGGTGGTAGCAGCTCCTGATGCGGGGGCGCTGGCCACTCATTGCCGCGACGCTGATCTTCGGCGCTTATGGGATTGCCTGCGCGGCCGCCTTCGTGGCGATTCCTGCACACGCCCTCACCAGCCGCCAGCTCTCCGAGTTCAAGACCACCGACGACATGGCGGCTGCCAAGCAGACCGCCGGGCAAGACTGGCTGCACGCCGTGCAGATCGTCGCCAATCTGCGCTACCAGCCGCCCACCGCTCCGCTGGTCGTGCTCCTGGGCGGCTCGTCGGCGCGTGAATGCACGGTCTCCGACAGCAACTGGGAGAGCGAGATCAGCCAGCTTGGCGGACCCCAGGTGGACGCCTACAACCTGGGCTCACGCAACCGCACCTACGCGCAGGATCTGGCGTTCGTGAAGTTGTTGCCTCGGAACCTGCCCACGATCGTCTACATCGGCATCAATCTGAGCCGCTTCTGCAACGCGCCCTCGTACCCCACGATCACGCTGCCCAGCCCCCTGATTCCGCCGCCCACGTATAACCAGCACATCTACTCGGTGACCAAGCGTATTCAGTTCAAGTCCACCAAGCGCTTCTACGTGAAGTACTGGCTGAAGCGCCGGCGGCCGCAGTTCACCAGGAACTACGCCTACAACATGGGTATCATCGCGCGCATCATCCAGGCCTGCCAGAGGCGCGGCTTGCACCCGGTGCTCGTCGATCTGCCGCGCGACCTGCCCATCATCCAGCACGCCTTCGACGTGCAGGTCGGTGCCTACCACCTGGGCTGTAAGAACGTGGCAGCCAAGTACAAGATCCCCTGGCTCAGCTTCGTCTCCGCCGCCAAGTTCGTGAACGGCGATTTCTTCGACATCTTCCACACGGTAGAACCCGGCCGCACCAAGTTCCAGTATCTGCTCTCGCTCAAGACCGTTGCCCTGCTCAAGACGTACGGCATGTCGCCGTCGCCGACACCATCGCCGTCGCCATCACCGTCAACCTCGTCGAGCCCCAGCCCGACGGTCGACCCCAGCCCGACGGTCGACCCCAGCCCGACGGTCGACCCCAGCCCGACGGTCGACCCCAGCCCAAGCGCACCCTGAACCTTGACAGGGCGGCGAAGCCGCACCGCGCTGCCGGCCCACGTACACCCCGGTCACACATCCCTACCGGGGTAGGCTCTTAGATGGCGCAGCCCAAGCGGCCTTGCTTGGCGAAGTACCTCTGGTGATATTCCTCGGCGCGCCACCAGTGCGCTGCCGGCACGATCTGCGTCACGATGGGCCGGCGAAAGCGCTCCTCCCGCTGCAGCCGGCTCACCGTCGCGCGAGCGGCCGTCTCCTGCTCCGGAGTGTGGAAGAAGATCGCCGAGCGGTACTGGTCGCCGACATCTGGGCCTTGTCGGTCCTCGGTGGTCGGATCGTGCATCGCGAAGAACGCCTCGAGTAGGTCTTCGTAAGTGATCTGCTCGGGATCGTAGTCGACTCGTACCGCCTCGGCGTGACCGGTGGTGTGCGAGCACACCTGCCGGTAGGTGGGGTTCGGCGTGCTTCCCCCCGTGTAGCCAACCTCGGTTGAGCGCACACCGTGAAGCGCGTCGAACCGGGCCTCCACGCCCCAGAAGCAGCCCGCCGCGAAGGTTGCCGTAGCCATAGTCTCGCCTGCTTGTGAGAGATGCGCACGCCGCCGCTGGTGACGCGCCCTGCAGACTGATGATTCCCCGCGCGAGCGGGCGGCACGCCGGTCCCCACGGCCCACCCCGGCGGCTTCTGATACGGTGTGGGCGATCACGACCGGGAGTGAGCACCATGCGCATCGACTTCGACGATCCTGTGGAACGCGCGGGCACGGCTAGCTACAAGTGGGACCAGTACCCACAAGGCGTGCTCCCTCTCTGGGTGGCAGACATGGACTTCGCCTCGCCGCCGGCAGTCGTGGAAGCCCTGCGCGCCCGCGCCGGTCATGGCGTCTACGGGTACTCGCTGGTGCCGGACTCGCTGGTGGACGCCATCCGCGCACACCTCGCCAGACGCTACGGCTGGCACATAGAGCGGGAGTGGCTCGTGTGGCTGCCGAGCGTGGTGCCCGGTCTCAACCTCGCCTGCCGAGCGTTCGCCGGGCCAGGCGAGTCGGTCATGACCATCACGCCGGTATACCCGCCGTTCCTGCAGGCCCCGCCGGCCCAGGATCGCCGGCTGATCACCGTGCCCGCGACGCTCGCCGAGGGATGCTGGCGAGTACCTCTCGATGCCATGGAGGAGGCGCTCACGCCCGCCACCCGCGTACTGCTCTTCTGCCATCCGCACAACCCGCTGGGACGCGTATGGAGCGCCGCCGAGGTGGCGGCGGTCGTGCGCTTCTGCCGCCGCCATGATCTGGTGCTGTGCTCAGACGAGATCCACTGTGACCTTCTCCTCGACCCGCTCGCGCACGTGCCGGCCGCGATGGCCGCGCCGGAGCTCGGTCCGGCCGCCGGGGATGGCATCGTGACCCTCATGTCGCCGAGCAAGACGTTCAACCTGCCGGGGCTCAACTTCGCGTTCGCGATCGTCGCCGACCCGGAGTTGCGCGGGCGGTTCCGGCAGCCGGGCGCCGGGCTCCTGCCCTTCCCCGGCTGCTTTGCCGTGGCCGCTGCCGAGGCGGCCTACCGTGAGAGCGATGGCTGGCTCGAGCAGCTCCTGGACTACCTGCGCGACAACCGCGACATGGTCGAGCGCTTCGTTATGGAGACGCTTCCCCACGTGACGATGACCCACGTGGAGGCCACCTATCTGGCCTGGCTCGATGTGCGCCGGCTCGACCTCGCCGATGCCGCCGCCGCATGCCTGCGCGCGGGTGTCGCGCTCTCGGCCGGCGCCGATTTCGCCGGTCCCGGCTTTCTGCGCCTCAACTTCGCCTGCCGGCGGCAGATCCTGCGGGAGGCGTTGAAGCGGCTGAAGACGGCCCTGGGCTGAAGCGCCGCGGCCGCCGCCGCGGCCGCCGCCGCCACCACCGGGCATCACCACGCCGAGCATCACCACGCCGAGCTGGGGAACCGCCAAGAAGGTCGCGGCGCGCGAAACGCCGCGCCCGGCTGCGTTAGAGACCCGGCTTCAAGGCGCTGCGCGCCGCACGAGCCCGCCACCGGGCGTGCCGACGAGCACCACATCAGCGCGGCGGCGCGCGAAGATCCCGCACTCAACCACACCGGGGATGGCATCGAGCTCGGCCTCGAGCCGCTGCGGATGGGACAGATCCAAGCCGGAGACGTCGAAGATCGCGTTGCCGTTGTCGCTGACAAAGCCGGGACGTACCAGTAGCGTGCCGCCCAGCGCCGCCACACGCTCCACCACGACAGGCGCGGCCATGGGCAGCACCTCGAGCGGGATGGGGGCATTGCCCAGGCGCTCGACGAGCTTGGAGTCGTCGACGATGCAGACAAACGTGCGCGCCGCCGTGGCCAGCACCTTCTCGCGCGTGTGCGCGCCGCCGGCACCTTTGATGAGCCGCAGGCGCGGGTCCACCTCGTCGGCGCCGTCGACATAGAGCGCCAGCGGTCCGGCCTCGGCCAGGGAGACTACGGGCACGGCGGCGGCCCGCAGGGCCGCCGCCGTGCCCTCCGAGCTGGCCACAGCGCCAAGCACATCGCGCCGCTCCGCGAGCAACGCGACGAAGAAGGCGGAGGTGCTGCCACTGCCCACGCCGACGATCGTGCCGCGCTCAACGTACTCGAGTGCTGCGGCGGCGGCGGCTCGCTTCATGTCATCGCGACTCACGCGAACCTTGTTCGTCGCGTTGAGCTCCTGGACCTTCATGATGCGCGGTGTGCGGCAACTACGCGATGCTCAGCCGGCAGACTTCGCAGTCACAGTCCTCACTGTGGTGCCACGGACCCTGAGGTACGATGCTGTCGTTCCACACGCGTCTGCGGCGGCGATCGCCACGCAGGTCGGTGAGGTAGAAAGCGCCGTTCTCAAAGTCCCAGAGATCGCCCCTGAGGGTCCAGCAGGTGGCGGCTGCGCCCAGCGCGCGCACGTGCTGCTTCTCGAACGCTAGACCCGGCCATCGCATGCAGCTCCGCTCGAAGCCTTGTTCAGACTCGACCCGCTCCTCACTCAGCGTGTCTCCACGGACCATGGACACCTCCTCTCGGATCACGGCGATCCGCTTGAAATCACCGTTTGCCCATGATGTCGGCAAGCGCCGCCGCGAGATGGTGAGGCCGCCTGCCCTTCTTCGTCAGGCGGAATGCTCATCTGTGCCGGGAGGCGCGCGGCCGGGCAAGCTCTCCCGCGGGCGGCGCTCAGACGCGCTGCTTCTCCGCCTTCTTGCGCTGCTCGGTGCTCAGGATGGCCTTGCGCACGCGCACCGTCTTGGGCGTGACCTCGACGAGCTCGTCGTCGGCGACCCACTCCAGGGCACTCTCGAGCGTGAGGGGACGCGGGACCTTGAGGCCGGCGTCGATCTCCTTGGTAGACGACCGGTAGTTGCCGAGCTGCTTACGCTTGGTGGGGTTGCAGAGCATGTCGTCGCCACGCGAGTTCTCGCCCACGATCATGCCCTCGTAAATGCGGTCCATGGGTGAGACGAACAAGGTGGCACGCTGCTGCAGATTCTCGAGCGAGTAGCTCGCGGCCTCGCCGCCGGTCTGGCTGACGAGCGAGCCGCGGTCGCGCCCAGGCAGGTCACCGCGCCACGGGCCGTAGCCGCTGAAACGCGAGCTCATCACGCCCAGCCCGCGCGTCTCGGTGAGAAAGTCGCTGCGGTAACCGATGAGGCCACGTGTGGAGATGCTGAACTCCAGACGCACCAAGCCGGTGCCGCTGGCATGCACGCCCACCAGCTCACCCTTGCGCAGGCTGAGCTCCTGAATGACGGTGCCCTGGTACTCGTCGGGCACGTCGATGATGAGTTGCTCGATGGGCTCGAGCAGCTTGCCCTGCGCATCGCGGTGGGTGATTACCTCGGGGCGGCTGACGCACAGCTCCATGCCCTCACGGCGCATCTCCTCGATAAGGATCGCGAGGTGCAACTCTCCACGGCCGCTGACCTTCACTCCGTCCGGCCGCCCCAGGTCTTCGACGCGCAGCGCCACGTTCACGCGCAGCTCGCGGGCGAGGCGGTCTTTGATCTGACGCAGGGTGACGGCGCGGCCGTCGTCGCCGGCGAAAGGGCCGTTGTTGACGAGGAAGAACATGGCCACGGTAGGCTCTTCGATCTCGAGCGGCGGCAGGGCCACTGCGACCGGGTCAAGCACGACGGCCGACAGCGTGTCGCCGATCGTGATCTCGGCGGGGCCGGCGAGCCAGACGATGTCGCCGGCGGCGACCTCGTCGACCGCGCGGTTCTCGAGGCCGCGAGTGACCCAGAGATGGGTGATACGTGCCGTCTCGCTGCCGGCGACCTCCCAACCCGCCTCTGGGTCGCCGATCTCGAGGTGGCGCGTCATCGTGCGGCGCAGCTCGTCGCCCACGGCCAGACGGCCCTGGAGCACGCGGCCGCAGCCGATGCGCCCGATGTAGTCGCTCCAGGCGAGCGTGCTCACTTGCATGAGAAACGGCGCCTCCTGGTCGACCTGCGGCGCCGGCACCTCGGCGATGATCGTCTCGAAGAGGTCGTTCATGCCGGCGTCGGCCAGCTCGGCGAGCATCGCCGCCGAGAGAACGCCGCCGTCGCGGCTGTGCACCTCGCGCTCGTGCTCCTCCTTCTCGTACTCGTCCAAGTCGTTGACGATCCAACCTTCGAGGCCGGAGCCGTAGAGCACGGGAAAGTCGAGCTGGTAGTTGTCGGCGCCGAGCTCGACGAAGAGGTCGAAGGTCTTGTTGAGGGCTCCCGACGGGTCGGCGTTGGGCCGATCCGCCTTGTTCACGATGACGATCGGCCGCAGACCGAAGCTGAGCGCCCTCATGAGCACGTAGCGTGTCTGCGGCATGGGGCCCTCATTGGCGTCGACCAGCAGCAGCACGGAGTCGACCATGCTGAGCACGCGCTCCACCTCACCGCTGAAGTCGGCGTGTCCCGGCGTATCGATGATGTTGATGAGGTACTCGTTCCACTGCACCGTGCAGTGCTTGCTGCGGATGGTGATGCCGCGCTCGCGTTCCAGGTCGTTGCTGTCCATGATGCGCTCGTCTACGTGAGCGTTCTCGCGGAACACGTGGGCGGCGCGGAAGATGCTGTCGATCAGCGTCGTCTTACCGTGGTCGATGTGGGCGATGATCGCCAGGTTACGGATCTTGTCGACGGCGTGCACGGCGGGTGTCTCTCGTTCGGGTGGCTGACGCTCGGGCGTCCGGCTGCTCTGCGCCCGCCGGACCGGTCACTCTAGTGTACACGCCGCCGGTCAAGGCCCCCACCCGAACGCCAGCACTCTTCGCCGGGCCGCGAGCGTGGCCAGCATGAGCGTTCCCGCCAGCCCCCACCTTGTCGTGCCGGCCCACGCGGCAACGCTCGTTGAGGGGCGCACGCGCTCACGCTCAACCGGCTCTCGCAGTATCATCGGAGGTGGACCGGCGGATACGCCGCCCACCAGGCCGGGGACGCGTGGGGCGAGACGTCACTCACCGAGCGATCTGCCGTCCTGAACCGCATCGCCGATGCCATCGAAGCCAATCTCAAGATGCTGGCCCCGGCCGAGACCTGGGAGAACGGCAAGCCGGTTCGCGAGACGCTGGCGGCAGACATCCCGCTGGCCGTCGACCACTTGCGCTACTTCGCGGGTGCCACGCGGTCGCTCGAAGGCCGGTCCACCGAGATCGACAAAGACACAGTCGCCTACCACTTCCACGAACCGCTCGGGGTAGGGCGCCTGCCCCTTCAGGAGGGGTTCTCGCTGGCGGCCGGCAGCGGCAAGCATTTCATCACCAGGTCCCGGATGTGCTCGCCCGGCGAGCGGCAAGCTGGGCAGCCGCAGGAACCGCCGCGCGCGTAGGAGGCTGGGGGCGGAGGTTGCTCCGCCCCCAGCCTCGTCGGCTGCCCCCGGCGACGGGTTCGGCGGGTGGCGTGTTCGGGGCAGAATGCGCCTCGGCAGCCGAGCCGTGCCAGCCCGTACGACAGTGACGGCCCGCGTCTTTCGACACCGGCCGTCACATCTCAGTCACTCTCGTGATCGTCGGGTGCGGGTGTCGTCCCGGCTTGGTGATCGTCCGCCCGTCCCGCACAGGTAGTGTTCCCACCACGGCCCTGCGTAACACCGGCGGGCGACCCATGGCCATCAGCCACGCTACTCGGGACCAACCGTCGCAGCCGGCCCGGGGTGCGCCGCGGAGCGCAACGCCTCGACCTCGATGAAGATGCGACTCACCTCGGGATGGCGGGCCGTGATGCGCTCTTCGATGCGATGCACGGCCGTGTGTATCTGCTCGGCAGGCAGCCCCGGCGTGAACTGCACTTCGATGTTGAGCAGCACGTCTCCGGGGCCGAGGTGCATGGTGAGCACCACACCGAGTCCCATAACCGCCGGGTCGGCCAAGGCGATCTCGCGGATGGCGGCCACCATCCGCGGATCGGCGGCCTCGCCCACCAGCAGGCTCTTGCTTTCGTAGGCCAGCCAGCCGGCGGCGCACACGAGGATGAGGCCGATGATCACCGACGCCAGACCGTCCAGCACGGTCGCGCGCAACTGATGGCTGAGAAAGACGCCCAGGAAGGCGACCGCGAGGCCGAGCAGAGCCGCCGTATCTTCGAACAGCACGGTGAACAAGCTGGGATCCTTGCCGTGGTGAATAGCGGCCAGAGCGCGCCGACCACCCCTCGTGCCGCGAAACGCGCGCCAAGCCACGCTGAAGGAGATGAACTCAAACAACGCGGCCAGGGCCAGCACTACGTAGTTGACCGTGGGGTTCGTGAGGGCTGCCGGATGCTCGATGTGCGTGATGCCTTCGTAGATCGACATGCCGCCGCCGAAACCGAAGATGCTCACCGCGACGATGAGGCTCCAGAAATACACCTCCATGCCGTAGCCGAAGGGGTGCTGCTCGTCGGCCGGCCGCACACTGCGCCGCAAGCCATGGAAGAGCAGCCCGCCGTTACCGGTGTCGACCAGGGAGTGGATGCCTTCGGAGATCATCGCCGAGCTCCCGGTCATTGCGCCGGCCACGAACTTGATGCTCGCGATCGCGGCGTTGCCCATGATCGCCGCGACTACCGCCCTCTTGGACTCTGCTGCCATGGGCGCAGTGTACCCATCGTCGCACCCGAGTGTCGCGGCGTGAGCGCGCCTGTCGCGACCCGGCACCACGGGCCGGCGCGGCGCCCCATGTCTTCAGGTGCGAGCGCTGCGAGAGTACACTGCATATGTGGAGCAGTGAAGGAGGTACCATGCCTGGCAGGGAGTACGTCTGCGGAGAGTGCGGGCACCAGTTTCGCACGCCTGACGACATGCCCCGCAACGCGCCCGCCCTCATGTGCCCGAGCTGCGGCAGCGTCGACCTCATGATCGTCGTCGTGCCGCGCCCGCGTCCCGTGGTGATGCGGGTCAAAGGGGCGGCGCCGGCCGACAGCCGTGCGCGGGCCGGCGAGAACGAGGCGCACTAGGCGAGCGCCGGCGGAGGGCCGCCGAGAGGCCGGGCGGGCGCAAGACGCACCTCCCGGCCGACCTCTCCGGTCTGGTACGCTTACGCCATGCTCAGGGCGGTCACCTTCGACTTCTGGAACACTCTCTACGTCGACGCTCGCGGTGAGGAGCGCGACCTGCGGAGGGCCGAGTTGCTGCGCGCAGAGCTCGCTCCGCTCGGCCTCGACCCATCACCGGGCGCTCTCGACGACGCCCTGCGGGCCGGCTTCGACTTCTTCGACACCGTTTGGCTGCACGAGCATCGCACGCCCACGAGCGGCGAGATCGTCGACGCCATTCTCGCCTCCCTGCGCGCCCGTCTGAGCGACGAGTCCCGCGCGCGCCTGGTTTGCGAGTACGAGCAGATACTCCTCACGTACCCTCCCGATCTCATGCCCGGCGCCGCCTACACGCTTCCCCGGCTTGCCGAGCGCTACCGTCTGGCAGTGATCTGCGACACCGGCTACTCACCGGGCCGTGTGCTGCGCAAGCTGCTGCAACGCGACGGCGTGCTGTGCTTCTTCGAGTATCTCTTCTTCTCCAACGAGCACGGCATGAGCAAGCCCGACGTACGCGTGTTCCAGCACACCCTCAGCGAGCTGGACGTGCGCGCCCCCGAGGCCGCCCACGTCGGCGACATCCAGCGCACCGACATCGCCGGCGCCCAGGCCGCCGGCATGGCCGCCGTACACTTCGTGGGGGCCAACAACAGCGACGCGCAGCGCTCCACGGCCGACCTCCTCGTGAGGCACTTCGAAGAGCTGCCGGAAGCGCTCGGCGGCCTCACCTGTGCCGGCTGCTGAGCACGCACCTGCCGGCCGGCACGGCCCGCCGCGCACCACCGCGATGGTTGCCCTGGTGCTGCTTCTGCTGGTCTTCGTGGTGCTCGCCGCCCTGGTAGACGCGCACGCCGGCGGCGGCCTGGACGGCCGCACGATCGTCTGGGTGCAGCACCACCGGAACGCCTTGCTCCAGCACGTTGCTCTGGTCTTCGACGCCGCGGGCACGTGGTGGGTGCTGGGGATCCTCGCCGTGATCGCGGTCTGGCTGCTGGCCGCAATCGGCCGGCGCCGCGATGCCGCCTGCCTCGCTGCCGCGGTGACGCTCACGATGGTGCTCAACCTGGTGCTCAAACGGGCTTTCGCACGCGTGCCGCCGCCGGGCATCGCGGGCGTGACACATCCGTCCGTATACGCATTCCCCAGCGGCCACACGATGATCACCACCACGCTCGCGGCCGGACTCATCCTCATCGCCTGGCCGACGCGCTGGCGCTGGCCGGCGCTCGCCGCGGGCGGCCTGGTCTCCCTGGGCATGGGGCTGGCGCGTGTGTATTCGGCCGTCCACTGGCCGTCGGACGTGGCTGCGGGCTGGGCACTGGGCGTGGCGGTACTGCTGGCGGTACACCTGATGCTGCCCGGCGATGAGGAGGTCCGGGCCGCCCGGCGCCGGCGGGCGGCGGCCCCTATCGAGGTGGTCTTCTTCGATTGGGGCAATACGCTCATGGTAGACGACCCATCCCAGGAGGGGCCCATGGCAACCTGGTCGCGGGTGAAAACGGTGGCCGGCGCGCAGGAGGTGCTTCGCAGCCTACGTCCCCACTACCGCATCATGGTCGCCACCAACGCCGATCTTTCGGACACCGTCCTGGTGCGCGCCGCCCTTGCTCGCGTGGGCCTCAACGAGTTCGTCGACGACGTGGTGAGCTCACGCGACGTGGGCGCCGCCAAGCCGGATGCCTTCTTCTTTCGCGCCGCGCTGCTGCGCGCCGGGCGCGCAGGCCTGCCGCTCGACCCAGCCCGCGCGGTCATGGTGGGCGACTCGTGGCCCAACGACGTGGTGGGCGCCAAGAAGGCTCATCTGCGCGCGGTGTGGCTCAACTCGGCGCGGGCGCAGCTGCACGGCCGCACGCCCGCCCCGGACGTCGAGATCAGGGCCCTCGCCGAGCTGCCCGCCGCCCTCGCGGAGCTCGGCGGGCCCGCCGCACCTGCGACGCGCGCCTAGACCAGAGCAGCTAGAGTAGCGCGGCCGCCGTGGTTAGCCGTCCGACGGCTTCATCACGGCCCATCGCCCAGAGCGACTCGAAGAGACCGGGAGTGACGCTGCGGCCGCTCATGCCTAGCCGTAAGGCGGCGAACACGGCCTTGGGCTTCAGGTCGAGAGCCTCCGGCAGCGCCCGCACCACGGCCTCGATATGCTCCGCATCGTAGGGCTCGAGCACCGCCAGCCGCACGGCCGCCTCGCGAAGCGTCTCGGCGGCCCCTGGTGTGGCGGCCAGCTTCTCGGCCGCGCCCTGGGCAAACTCGAGCGGCCGGAAGAACCAGCCGGCCAGAGGCAGAAAGTCCGCCAGCACCTCGATCTTCTCGCGCACCAGCGGCGCCAGTGTGCGGATCATTGCCACCTGCACATCGTTCGGCTGAGGCGGCGAGACGGACACCACATCGGCCGCCTCGATCACGGCGGCGAGCACATCGGCGCCCGCCTGGGCCAGGTCTGCGGAGTGCACGCCTGGGTCGAAGAACCGCACCCGCGTGAGATAGGCGACGAGTCGCTCGCCGAGTTCCTCGTCGCCCATCTGACGGATGAAGCGGCCGTTCATCCAGCGCAGCTTCTCGGGGTCGAAGATGCTAGCGCTCGTGCCGAGCTTCTCCACATCGAGGTTGCGCACCAGATCGTCGAGCGTCCAGGTGATCATGCTCTCGTCGAACTCGGTGCTGAGAAAGGCGAGGTAGTTTCGCACCACCTCGACGAGGTAGCCCATGTCGGTGAGCTGCTCGAGCTTGGTGGCCCCGTGACGCTTGCTTAGCTTCTTCTTGTCGGTGCCGAACAGGAGGGGCATATGCAGGAACGAAGGCACCGGCGCGTCCAGGGCCTCGTAGATCACGATCTGCTTGGGAGTGTTGCTGAGATGGTCGTCGCCGCGGATCACGTGGGTAACGCCCATCGTCACGTCATCCACCACCACGGCGAGGTTGTAGGTGATAGTGCCGTCGCTACGCTGCACAATGAAGTCACCGATGGTGGCGTTGTCGAACTCCACGGGCGCGCGCAGCATGTCGTGAAATACGGTCCGGCCCGGCGGCACATGCATGCGCAGCGTGAACGGCTTCCCGGCCGACTGGCGGCGCTCCACCTCAGCGCGCGGGAGCGCGCGGCACTTGCCGCCGTACACCCAGGCGCGTCTCTCACTCTGCGCCGCGACACGTTCAGCCTCGAGCTCCTCGGGAGTGCAGAAGCACGGGTACAGGTGTCCGCCGGCGAGCAGCTTCTCGACGTAGTGGTGGTAGATGGGCTGCCGCTGGGTCTGGCGGTACGGCGCGTGGGGGCCGGGAACCTCGGGGCCCTCGTCCCAGTCGAGCCCCATCTCGCGCATGGAGCTGATGATCTGAGCGATGGCCTCGTCGGTGCTGCGCGACGGGTCGGTGTCTTCGATGCGCAAGATGAACGTGCCGCGGTGACGGCGCGCGAAGATGTAGTTGTAGAGGCCGGTGCGGGCACTGCCCAAGTGCAGGTAGCCCGTGGGCGACGGGGCGAAGCGAACGACCACCTTGGGCGAAGACTCAGCCATAGGGGGGAATCATACCCCCCAAAGACTGAGCGGCTCGCCCGTGGCGGGCAGGTCGCTCGTGCGGCGACTCGATCGTGTTGCAAAATACAACGAACCGCGAGCGTCCGGCAAGCACACGCCGGGCGGCACGGCGTCGGTGGCCCGAGAGACGGCGTGTGACCGTGGTGGAGCGCGGGCAGAGGCCGAGCCGCGCCACGAGCTACCTGTAGGTCACCGCGTCTGCCAGGTGGCAGTAGCGGATGAGCGCGAAGTGCTCGGGAAACCAGGTGCTCAGCAGCTGGTGGAAGTACGCTGCCGTGTGGCTGTCGTACACCCATTGACCGTGTACCTTGCCGGTACAGATGATCACATGCTGCCACACGGGCGCGCCCCGGACGAGATTGCCGAGGTAGACGACATCGCCGAGCTCCCAGTTTCTGGGCAGCGAGCCCATAGCCTTGACGATGTAGGCCGGGGAGTGGCCGTCAGAGCGACCGCTCCAGGCGCGCTTCTGGCGGCCGCAGTTGACCCACGCCAGCGCCGGGGCGCCGCAGCCGTTGCTGCGCCACGCCACCCCGGGCGCGCCGAACGGCCGCAGGCCGCCGGCGCTAACGCACTGGGAGACGTAATTGGCGCAGTCGCGGTCGGCCGACGACCAGAAGTTGGGATTCGCGCTCAATGCCCACTTGTCGGCGTAAGCCACGGCGGCGGCGCGGTTGTAGGTAACCCGATCCCGGCCGCCGCTGGTGCCGGCGATCACCAGGGCCAACGCCAGGGCCGCGAGCAGGAGTACCGCGAGCAGCGAGCGCCGACGACGCACGGCGCGCGACCTGTAGATGCGGTGGAAACGTCTGCGCCGAGCCGGCATCGCCACTCGCGCCGAAGGCCCCCGGGCACTCATCAGCTTTTCTCCTTCGTGACTCAACCCGCGCGCTGCGCGGGTGCGGGCACTCGGTATCTGTCCGCCACCAACCCCCGGTTCCGCGCGCCGCCGGCGACCGTCAGCCGGCGTCGTCTGCCGTTGCCGCAGGCTGTGACCCCACCGCCGGCGTGAGCACAGCACGCGGTGCATGCCCCTCTGCGGGCGCGGGCGCGTCTGCGGGCGCAGCTGCGCCCCCCTCCGCAGAGGCGGGCGCGTCAACGGGCGCCCCGGCCGGCGCAGGACGCGGCTTTGGCGCCTCGCCAGACACGGCCGCTGGGCAGGCTGCCGCCGGCAGCTCGACCAGGAAGGCGGTGCCCACGCCCGGTGCGCTCGACACGGTCACTGAGCCGCCCATCGCTTCGCTGAGCTCCTTGACAATGGCCAGACCGAGGCCGGTGCCCACGGGGCGCTCGTTGCCGTAGCGGCTGTACAGGTAGAAGCGCTCGAAGGCCCGTGGGAGGTCGTCGCTGGTGAGCCCACGGCCCGTGTCGGCGACGGTCACCCGGCCGGCGGCCGTGGTGATAGTCACCGCACCCGGAGCGGGAGTGCAGCGGATCGCGTTCTCTACGAGGTTGGAGACCACCTGCAGCACGCGGTCGTGATCGCCCAGGGCTAAGCTGTGCGGCTCCGTCCTGATGTTGAGAGCCAGTCCCGCGTCGCGCGCTGTGACCTCGTAGCGGCGCACCACATCGTACGCCACCGCCGACAGGTCGACCTGCTCGCGACGCACCGTGAAGGCGCTCTTGCGCAGACGCGCCGATTCGAGCAGATCGCCGACCAGACGCTCCAGGCGGTTGGACTCGGCACCGATCACGGCCGCCGCCTCCGCCGCCGGCAGGGCGCCATCGTCGAGACCCTCGGCGTACCCGCGAATAGAGGTGAGCGGCGTCTTGAGCTCGTGGCTCACGTTGAGGAGAAAGGCTTGCTCCGCCTCCTGGGCCTTGGTGAGCTTGTCGTTCATGTCGTTGAACGACTGTGCCAGCTCGCGAATCTCGCGCGGACCCCCGGGCTTTACGGGCTCGCCGCCCTTGCCTTCGGCCAGGCGGCGGCTCGCCTCGGCCACCCGCCGTACCGGGCGGATCACGCCGCGCGAGAGGATCCACGCGCCGAGCAGGCCGATGAGCGCGACCAGCGCGACGCCGTAGGCGCCGATCAACGCCAGCCGCCGCAACGGCGGTTGCAGAGAGACGCTCTGCAGATCGCCCCAATAGTCCGTGTAGTAGTACACCTGCGCGGCGCCCAGGCGCCAAGCCACGATCTGCGCATCGCGGGGAGCAGTCGGCTGCTGCTGGTTGCCGATGGCATAGCCCTTTCTGCGCAGGCTGCGCGCGGCCCATTCGGGCAGTACGTGGTTGCCGGGGTCGGCGACCGCAGCGAGGTCCCCCAGGAGCGCCCCGGAGGAGTGGCCCTGCGGGCCGAACTGATAGACGATCGCCCGACTCAGGCGCGCGCGCTGCGCGGAGGTAATGGGCACGGGTATTTTCAGGAGGCTCCCGATCTCGTCGTTCACCTCCCGGGCGCCGTACTGCGACTGGCTCGAGACGAGGTTCGCGGCATTGTTCCAGCTCCGGAAGTAGGCCCATACGCCGAGCCCCGAGAGGCACAGCGCGGGGATCACCACGGCAGCGGCGATGACGATGAAGGAGCGTGTGCGCAGCGACGTGGCCCGACCCGCCAAGGCGGCCCTGAGCGCGAACGCCAGTGCCACGACGACTACGATGCCGGCAAGGAGAATCGGGAACGCGCGTGCGCTCACGGCCGCACCAGCTTGTAGCCGATGCCGCGCAGCGTATCGATGCGCAGGTCGCCGCCGAGCTTGGCGCGCAGCTGTGCCACGTGCTGGTCAACGGTGCGCGTGCCACCGGGGAACTCGAGGCTCCATACGTGCTCGAGCAGTTGCTCGCGAGAAAGGGCGATGCCGGCGTGCTCCATGAAGCACGTGAGGAGGTCGAACTCCTTGAGCGTAAGGTCGAGGGCGACGCCCGCCCGCGAAGCTTCGCGGGCGTCGCGCCGCACCTCCACCTCACCCACGGTTAGCACATCGGGGCGCGGCTGCGGCTGCGTACGCCGCAACACGGCACGTACGCGGGCGACCAGCTCCCTGGGGCTGAACGGCTTGGGCACGTAGTCGTCGGCACCCAGCTCGAGGCCCACCACCCGGTCGGCTTCTTCGTCGCGCGCCGTCAGCATGATCACCGGCACCGGCGACGACTCGCGCACCCGCCGGCAGACGGTGAACCCGTCAATGCCGGGCAGGCCCACGTCGAGCACGACCAGGCCCACCGCGTGCCGCGCCAGCTCGGCCAGACCCTCCTCGCCGCTGCGTACCCAGATCACGCCGAACCCGTCGCGCTGCAGGTAGGTACGTACGAGGTTGCCGATGTTATGGTCGTCTTCGACGATGAGCACGGTCGTATCCATGCGCCTCCCTGCCCGCTGCACGGGGCAGCATCCGCCCCCGAGCCGCGCCGCGGCACTCGCCTCGGCCCCGACCCCGGCTCTCTGCATGGTATCAATCCAAGGCTCTGCGCGAGCCGCACCGCCAGGCGCCGCCATGATGCCCCTTTCCGGCCGCCGTCGCGGGGCATCGTCGCGGGCGCACGTCAGCTCACCATCTCCTCGCTGTCATGGCTGTGTAAGGCGTTTGCCGGCCGGCGGTCCGCAGCCCGCCCGTGAGGCCGCATCTTGGAGAATCCCGCCGGCGTCTGGTACGGTTGTGAGTACCTGCGGCAGCGTGGCCGCAGCTTCCGCGCGGCACGAACCCTGGGAGAACATCGTGGGGACAGTCATCACTACTGAAGCGGACATCCGGGCGCAGCTCGACGCTCTGGGTATCGGCGGCACCGGGGCGATCCACCGCAACCTGGCACCGGCCGCGCTGATCGCGCGCTCGCTGGCGCGCGGCGAGGGCATCCTGGCCGCCAACGGCGCTCTGGTCGTGAAGACGGGAGAGCCCTCCGGCCGCTCCCCGCAAGACCGCTTCATAGTCGACGGGCCCGAGGCCGCCGACGTGAGCTGGGGCGCGGTGAACAAGGCCTGCACGCCGGCACTTTTCGAGAAGCTGCTGGGCAAAGCGCGGGGGTATCTGCACGATCGTGACCTGTACGTGTTCGACGGCTTTGCCGGCGCCGAACGCAACTACCGGCTGCCGGTGCGCGTGGTCGCCGATGCCACCTGGCACGCGCTCTTCGCAGAGACCCTCTTCGTGCGGCCCAGCCCGGTGGAGCTCGACGACTTCGCCCCCGGGTTCACCGTCATCAACTGCGGCGCCCTGCGTGCCAGCGCCGACATCGACGGCACGCGCAGCTCGGTGTTCGTGGGCATCGATTTCGGCCAACGCGTCGTCCTCATTCTGGGGAGCATGTACGGCGGCGAGACGAAGAAGGCCGTCTTCTCGGTGATGAACTACCTGCTTCCGCAGCGCGACGTGTTGCCCATGCACTGCTCGGCCAACGCCGGCGCGAGCGGCGACGTCGCCCTGTTCTTCGGCCTCTCCGGCACCGGCAAGACGACGCTCTCGGCCGATCCCCAGCGCCACCTCATCGGCGACGACGAGCACGGCTGGAGCGACCACTCGGTGTTCAACTTCGAGGGCGGCTGCTACGCCAAGGCCATCAACTTGCGCGAAGAGAGCGAGCCGCAGATCTACCATGCCATCCGCTTCGGCTCCATCCTCGAGAACGTGATCGTCCACCCGCAGACCCGGATCATCGACTACGGCTCGGACTTCCTCACCGAGAACACGCGCGCCACATATCCCATCGACCACATTCCCGGCGCTGTGCTGGGGGGCGTGGGCGACCACCCGCGCAACGTGTTTCTGCTCACCTGCGACGCCTTCGGCGTGCTGCCGCCGATCGCCAAGCTCACGCCCGCGATGGCGAGCTATCATTTCCTCAGCGGGTTCACGGCCAAGGTGGCCGGCACCGAGGTGGGCGTAGACGAGCCGCGACCCACCTTCTCGGCCTGCTACGGCGAGCCGTTCATGCCCCTCCAGGCAAGCCGCTACGCGACCATGCTGGCGGAGCGCCTGGCTTGGCACGACACCGACTGCTGGCTCGTGAACACCGGATGGACCGGCGGCTCCTACGGCACCGGCCACCGCATGAGCATCGAGCTCACGCGAGGACTACTTACGGCGGCTCTCGACGGCAGCTTGGCCAAGGCGAAGTTCACGCCGCATCCGGTGTTCAAGGTGCTCGTCCCAGACCGCTGCGCCTGCGTGAGCGAGGGTGCGCTCGACCCGCGGGCCACCTGGACCGACCCCGAGGCCTACGACGTCACCGCTCGTAAGCTGGCGAGCATGTTCGCCGAGAACTTCGCACAGTACCGCGAGCTCGTGGGCCCGGAGGTGCTGACGGCGGGGCCAGATCCAGAAGTGAGCGAGTAGGGGCCGAAGGCCACACAAGGGGCCCGGAGGTGCTGACGGCGGGGCCAGATCCAGAAGTGAGCGAGTAGGGGCCGAAGGCCACACAAGGGGCCCGGCGGCGCGAGCCGGCCATTCGCCTGCGGCCTTTGCCCAAGGCGCCCCCAATCTGGTAGCGTACCGGCTCCGATAGTCACGCCGACGGAAAGCCCGGAGCACCATGCCACAGCTACGCATCGTCGTCCTCGTCAAGCAGGTCCCGGACACGGCCAACGTGACCGGCGAAGCCATGAAGGAGGACGGCACCGTCAACCGGGCGGCACTGCCGACCGTGTATAACCCCGAAGACCTCAACGCCCTCGAAGAGGCGCTCAAGCTCAAGAGCAAGATCGCCGCGCGAGTGAGTGTGATCACCATGGGGCCGCCGGCCGCCGTGCAGGTGTTGCGTGAGTCGCTGTATCGGGGGGCGGACGAGGTCATCCTGCTCACCGACAGGGCCTTCGCCGGGGCCGACACGCTGGCCACCAGCTACGCCCTCGCCCTGGCGGTGCGCAAGCTTGGCGGCTGCGACCTGGTGCTCTGCGGGCGACAGGCGATCGACGGCGACACGGCCCAGGTGGGGCCGCAGACGGCCGAGAAGCTGGGCTACCCGCAGATCACCTGCGTGAGCCGCATCGACGAGCTGGTGCCGCCGAACGGGGGCGCCGGCAGCCCCGGCGACGGCCCCACCGGCCGCACAGGCGGTGGCACCGGCTCGGTCACCGCCACGCGCAGCATCGAGGGCGGCTTCGAGACGCTCACCAGCTCGCTGCCCTGCCTGCTCACCGTCACCGCCGAGGCGAACGACCCGCGGCCGGCGAGCGTCAAGCTCGTCATGACCTACAAGAACGTGGCCGCCGAGGCCACGCCCGATTACGACGACAGCTATCTCGACCCCGAGAGCGACGAAGCCGAGGTGTGCATGATCGATCGCGCCGGCAGGCCGGTGTGCCGCGCCCGTGTGGTCCAGTGGGACCACGAGGCGCTGGCGGCCGACCGCGAGGCTCTGGGGCTGCGCGGCTCGCCGACGCGCGTGAAGGAGATCGAGAGTGTAGTGCTGGCGCAGAGCGAGGCGCGCATGGTCGAGCCGGACGAGGCCGGCGTGAACACGCTCGTGCACGAGCTGATCGACGAGCACATCCTTGGCTAGCGCGACGGGAGGCGCCCCCGTGAGCGGCGTCAACGGCAGAGCTGATGTATGGGTTGTCGTCGAGCAGCACGACGGCGTGGCCGCCGAGGTGAGCCTCGAGCTGCTCGGTCGCGCCCGCGAGCTCGCCGACAGGCTCGGCGTGGCCGTCGGCGCCGTGCTCGCCGGGGCGGGCGAGGCCGTGCGGGCCCTCGCGCCCGCCCTCGTCGCCCGCGGCGCCGACACCGTCTACCTGGCCGCCCACCAGGACCTCGCCGCCTACCTGGCGCTGCCGTACACCCACGTAGTCACAAACCTCATCCGCAGGCACACGCCGCAGATCGTGCTCTACGGCGCCACCACCACCGGCCGCGACCTGGCGCCACGCGTGGCCAGCGCCCTGCGCACCGGCCTCACGGCCGATTGCACCGATCTGCGCATCGGTGACTTCGCGGCCAAGGGCGTGACCTACGCGAACCTGCTGTATCAGATACGGCCCGCCTTCGGCGGCAACATCATCGCCACCATCGTGAGCCCCCAGCACCGGCCCCAGATGGCCACCGTGCGCGAGGGCGTCATGGTGATGCCGCAGGCCGACGCGTCGCGCACCGGCGAGATCATCACCGTGCCGATTGACCGGACGGGCGCGCCCGTCGCGCCGGCCGACCGCATCGTCCTCACCGACCCAGACTTCGCGGTGCGCCTCGTGCGCCGCGTGCAGGAAGAGAAGAGCGTCGACCTGAAGGGCGCCCGCGTCGTGGTTTCGGGCGGTGTCGGGGTCGGCAGCCGGGAAGGTTTCGCTCTCGTCGAGGAGCTGGCGCGCACGCTGGGTGGCGTGGTCGGCGCCAGCCGCGCCGCCGTGGACGCGGGCTGGGTCGCCCACGAGCATCAGGTCGGCCAGACCGGCACCACGGTGCGCCCCAAGCTCTACGTCGCCTGCGGCATCAGCGGTAGCGTCCAACACCGCGCCGGCATGGATCAGAGCGCCCGCATCCTGGCGATCAACACCGACCCGCTGGCGCCCATCTTCGCCGTGGCCCACTACGGCATCGTCGGCGACCTGCACAAGGTCATCCCCCTGCTGATCAAGGCCTACAAGACGAAGGGCGCGGCCGGCGTAGCGGCCGCCGCGCCTGGAGGCGCGTCATGAGCAACTTCTACAGCGACAATCCAGACTTGCAGGCCACGCTGCGGCGCCTCGACCTGGCGCGCGTGGTGCGCCTTCGCGAAGACGAGTACGCCCAGGCGCGCGAGTTCGTGTACGCACCGCGCGACTACGAAGACGCCCTCGACTCGTATGAGCGCACGCTGAGTATCGCCGGCGAGATCGCCGGAGAGTTCGTGGAGCCGCGCGCCGAAGACGTCGACCGCGCTGGCAGCGAGCTCGTGCAAGGCGAGGTGTGCTACGCGCCCGGCATCGCCGAGAGCCTCGAGCGCCTCACCCAGGCCGATCTCATGGGCATCACGTTGCCACGCAAATACGGCGGCCTCAACTTCCCCGTAAGCGTGTCGGTGATGATCGTCGAGATGATCAGCCGCGCCGACCCGGCCCTCATGAACATCTTCGGCCTGCAAGACATCAGCGAGACGGTCAACAAGTTCGCCACAGATGAGATGAAGGCCGCCTACCTGCCGCGCTTCGCCAGCGGTGAGGTCACAGGCTCGATGGCGCTCACCGAGCCCGAGGCCGGCAGCGATCTGCAGAACGTGCAGCTCAAGGCCAGCGAGCAGCCCGACGGCACCTGGCGGCTCAACGGCGTGAAGCGCTTCATCACCAACGGCTGCGGCCAGATCAGTCTGGTGCTGGCGCGCTCCGAGGAGGGCACCACCGACGCCCGTGGCCTCAGCATGTTCCTCTACGAGCGCGACGAGCACATGCGCATCCGGCGTCTCGAAGACAAGCTCGGCATTCATGGTTCGCCCACCTGCGAGCTGCAGTTCGATGACGCGCCGGCGCTGCTCGTGGGCGAACGCCGGCGCGGGCTTACCACGTACGTGATGAGCCTCATGAACGGGGCCCGCCTAGCCATCGCCGCGCAGGCCCAAGGCATCGCCGAGGCGGCCTACCGCGCGGCCGCCAAGTACGCCCAGGAGCGCGTGCAGTTCGGCGCCCCCATCGGCGAGCTCACCGCGGTGCGCGGCATGCTGGCCGACATGAAGGTGAGCATCGAGGCGGCGCGCGCACTGCTCTACGAGACGGCCCTCATCGTCGACACCAAGGAAGTGCTCGAGCACCGCATCGGGCAACTCCAGGAAGCCCAGCAGGCCCAGACGGCCGGCCTGCCGGCCGCCGAGAAGGCCGGCGCCGCCGTCGTCGACACCGACCTCAAGGCCCTGCGCGCCGAGCTGAAGAGGCACACCCGCCTAGCCGCTCTGTTCACGCCGCTCGCCAAAGCTTGCTGTACCGAGATGGCCAACACGATCGCCTACGACTCTCTGCAGGTGCATGGCGGCTCCGGCTACATGCGCGATTTCGCGGTGGAGCGCTACGCGCGCGACGCGCGCATCACCAACATCTACGAAGGCACCACGCAGTTGCAGGTGGTGGCGGCCATCGGCGGAGTGCTGGGCGGCACACTGGCCGACCGTCTCGACGAGCTCGACCGCGACGATCTCGGGAACACTCCGGAGCTGCTGGCACGCGTGCGCCACGCTCGCGCCCGTCTCGCCGCGGCCGTGGTCCGCGTGCGCGAGCTCGACGACGTGCGCTTCCGCGACTTCCACGCACGGCGGCTGGCGGAGATGGCCATCGACGTGGTCTGCGGCTACCTGCTGACCGCTGCCGCGCAAGACGACGCGCGCAAGCTGCTGGTGGCCCAGTACTTCGCCGACGCCATGGCGGCCCGCGTCGAGGGCGCCGCCACGCAGGTGCTGTCTCACGACCCAGCGACGCTCGATGCTCTGGCGCAGCTCGGCGCGGGCTGACTCCGCCGCCTGAGCCGCGGCGCTCTCAGAGAAGACCCGCTTCCGGTCGCGGCGACGCGGCCGGCGCTCACGGGCGCGCGAGCCATCCTCGTGTACGGCTCGCTAAAGCCAGCGCGACTCCCTGCCGATACTTGCACACGGTACCCCCTTCAGAAGGGCCGGGATCGACCGACAGGGTTGGTCCCGGCCCTTCCCCCTTCTCATTGCTCTGGCGACGTGCCCAGGGCATGTGCTACCGTTTGGCCGGGCCAATCAGGAGGCTGCATTGATCTACTGCGTCGTGCCGCCCGAGCTCGGTGAAGATGCCTACCGGCGTCTCGTCGAGCACTATAAGGACAACCCGAACATCAAGGTCATCATGGACCGCCGCCAGGGCGAGCGCCGCGGCGACCGTTCCGGCGGTGGCGAGCGCACCGTTCGCGACCGGCGCCAGCGCCGCGCTCCCGGCGCCTTCGACCTCTGACGTCGATCCTCACCGCCAGATGCCCATGAGGAACCCCTTGCCGCGGGGCAGCGAGACCAGCCTGGTGCTCACCCATCTCATGCAGCCCGCCGACGCCAACTTCATGGGCAACATCCACGGCGGCACCATCATGAAGCTCATCGACGACGCCGCCGGCGCCTGCGCCTACCGTTTCTGCCGCACCACGGTGGTCACGGCAGCCATCGACCGCATCGATTTCCACTATCCCGTACAGGTGGGCAACCTGGTGTGCTTCATGGCCAACGTGAACTACGTCGGCCGCACCTCGGTCGAGGTGGGCGTGCGCGTGGAGGCCGAAGACCTGGCGAGCGGCGTGGTCATACACACCAACTCGGCGTATCTCGTGTTCGTCGCGCTCAACGACGGCGGACGGCCCATCGCCGTGCCTGAGCTCAAGCCGCAGACCGACCAGCAGAAGGCCTGGTTCGCCGCGGCGCAAGAACGCCGTCGGCGCCGGCTCGCGGCGCGCGAGCCGGCCGACGCCTGACCGCGAAGTCCCGACGACGCCCTCGCGGCGCCGACCGGGCATTGCCTCGCGCCGACCGGCCGAGGCCGGAAGGCATCAGGCCGCGGCCGCCTCTTCTAGTCGCAAGACCTCTTGCAGGGCAAGATGCGCCACGTCGAGCTGGTCTGCGCTGGGCTCGCTGGTTGTGAACAGGCGCTGCATCTCGATCCCCGGAAGACTCAGGGCGCGGGCCAGAGGGTGCTCCTGATGGCGCGCCATCCAGGAGAAGAGTTCCATGGCCGTGCCGATACTCACGAGCCCGGCGGCCAGGGTGGCGAGGGGACTGCGCTCTTTGCCTGCCCCGCGTAGCAGCAGGTTGGTGGCGACGCTGGTCACCACCATGGGCGCTATGAGGTTGGAGCCGCAGCGCGCGTGCTCTTTCGCGGCCGCCGAGGGATCGACACCACTCTCGTACGCCGCCACACTCTTGTGCTCTGCCCCGTGGTAGTGAGCCAGACGCGAGTCGCGCAGAGCAAGCATGACGGGCGCCAGGGAAGCCCCGGCCGCGGCCAGCTCCTTGAGTAGCGCTGAGCCATGCCGCGTGCTGCGCAAGCCAAGAATGGCGACCGCGCTCACGCCGGTAGCGGCCAGCATGCGCGGGTCTGCCTGGGGAAGCACACGGGTGCCGGTGGCGCGGCGCACCGCCGGAAGCACGGCGAGAGACTCGCCAAGACGCACCAGGCCGCGCACCACGGGCACGCGCTGCAGTGCCTCACGGCCAGGCAGGCGCGTCTTGCGCCCGGAGGCCACGCTGATACCGCCGCCCGGGCCGCGCACGGCGGCGGCCCAGAACCTCTCGCTCTGCAGAAGAACCCCATCGCGCAGGGCCATGCCTCCGAGGGTGACGCTCATAGTGTGTCTGCCGCCTCCATCACTTTGCGTATGCCCCGTATAGCCTGACGGATACGCTCGTCATTCTCAACCAGCGCGAACCGCACAAACGCGCCACCCACGACTGGACGCGCGGCCGCGAAGACGGCACACTGAATCCGGCAGCGTCCGGCCCCAGCCGACGCGGAAAACAAGGAGGCCGAGATGGGGCTCTTCGACACCGTCAAGGAGAAGGTCAACGCGCTGGCGGCCGACGCCGAGCGAGCCGGCAAGGTCACCGCCGCTCAGGCGCGTACGGTCGTTCTGCAGAACGACATTCGTAAAGCCGAGCGTGAGCTGGGCCATGCGACCTTCCTCCTGATCGAGGCAGGCGAGCTCACGCACCCCGAGCTCGAGCCGACGGTGACACGGTTGCGTAGCGCACGCCGGGCACTGCAGGAGAAAGAAGCCGAGATCACGGCTTTGCGCGGCCAGACCGACACGGACGCGGCGCCTGAGGCAGCCGCGCCGCTGCAGGCCGAGGCCGCGGTGCCGGCCGAGACGACCGCCGTGGCCGTCGAGGCGGCGGGAGAGACGGCGGTGGACACGGCGACCGCGCCCGAGAGCTCCGCCACGCCAGGCGCCGCGGCCGCCAAGAAGCCCGCTGCCAAGAAGCCCGCTGCCAAGAAGACGACACCCAAGAAGGCCGCCGCCAAGAAGACGACGGGCAAAGACAAGTAAGTGGCGCGGCAAGCGCTGCTCGCGAGCGCAACCACCGGGGGCTCTCCCTCGTCTCGTGTCCGGGCCGTCTGGTAGCCTAGAGGAGACCAAGGAGAACTCATGACCAACCACTTCGGTAGTCCCTCGGCGACGCCGCGCACGCCTATCGTCGAGCTACAGAGCGGCCAGACGGTCGACACCTACTTCACCTGCTCGGAGAAGACCACCGCCACCGATCGCAACGGCAAGACCTTCCTGCGTCTCAAGCTGCGCGACGCCACCGGCGAGGTGGCGGCCATCCATTTCGACCCGTCCGACGAGGCTCTGGGCGTCTCCGCCGGAGATGTGGTCGTGGCCGGCGGCACGTTCAGCGTACATCCCCAGTACGGGGCCCAGATCCAGGTGCGGCGCCTGCGACCGGCCGCGCCCGACGAGTACGATGCCGCCGAGCTGGTGCCGGTCTCGCCGATCAGCGTGGAGGAGCTTGGCGAGCGGTTGCACGCCCTCGTCGACTCGGTCGACGAGCCGCGCCTGCGCGCGCTTCTGGAGCGCGCCTTCGACGGCTCGCGAGAGCCCGGCGCCACCCTGGCAGTGGCTCCGGCGGCGGTGCGCAATCATCACGCCTACCGTCACGGCTTGCTCGAGCACTCCGTCATAGTGGCCGAGGCTGCCGCCGGCGTGGCGTCGCGCTTCGCATCAGTCGACCGCGACCTCGTGGTAGCAGGCGGCCTGCTCCACGACATCGGCAAGACCCAGGCGTACACGAGCGACTCCATGGCGCCTCTCATGACCGACATCGGCAGGCTGCACGGAGAGATCGTCGTCGGCCACGACATGGTTCACCGTCTGATCGCCGAGATCGCCGGCTTTCCCGACGATCTCTCGCTGCGCCTGTGCCACATCATCGTGTCGCACCACGGCATGCGTGAGAAGGGCAGCCCCGTGGTGCCGCAGACGCGCGAGGCGATCATCGTGCACTACTGCGACGACATGACGGCCCGCATCGCCGCGGTCGACGACGCCGAGAAAGCCATGGCGGCCGGCGAGAGCTGGTCGGCTCGCATCTTCATGATCGACGCACCCGCGTACTTTGGGCCGCGCCGGCTCCCCGACCACGACGAGTAGCTCGGGTTCGGCTAGCCCCAGATCTCGCGGACCGCGGCCAGTACCTCGCCGGCGTGGCCCTTGGGTGTCACCTTGGGGAAGATCTTGCGCAAGGTGCCGTCCGGGTCGATGAGCCAGGTGGTGCGCTTGGCCACGCCGACGAGCGGACGTGACACCCCGAACGCCTCGGCCACCTTGTGGTCGCCGCTGTCGCCCAGCAGCGGCATCTTGAGGCCATACTTGGCGGCCCACTTCGCGTTCTTCTCGGCCGAGTCAATGCTGGCGCCGATCACCTGCACGTCGAGAGCGGTGAACTCATCGAGCAGGCCGTTGAACTCAACGGCTTCGGTGGTTCAGCCGGGGGTGTCGGCCATCGGGTAGAACCAGAGGACGGTGCGTCGGCCCGGAGCACCCAGGTCGAAGCGCGTCCCGTCGTACGACGTGCCCGTCACTGCCGGAGCTTTGTCGCCTAGGCGGAGCATGGGCCCTCCTCTCGGGGCGCCGGCTCTGTGCCTCGCCGGCGCCGACCTTGGCTTTCAGCCGGGTCATTGCCACAGAGGCGCCTGCACAAACAGGGCGGCGTAGCGGTGTAGAATCCCGCCATGCCTCGCAAGCTCAGAGTCAGCATCGACTACGATCGTTGCACCGGTGTGGCCGCCTGCGAAGCCGTCTGCCCCGAGGTCTTCTTCATGCGCGACGACGGCCTCGCCGATGTGCTCGAGCCGGAGCCCCATGAGACCCTCTGGGCGGCCGTGGAGCGGGCCGAAGAAGCCTGCCCCGAGACCGCCGTGGTTCTCGAATGGGTCGACGAATAGCCGCGCCGTCCGCGCTGAGCACAGTCTAGGAAGCGGCTTCACGCGGTCCCGCACGGGCCACGGCACACGGCGCCGCACCGCCCTTGGTCAACCTCGCTCGAGCGGCAAGACGGTGACCGGGATCTTGCAGAGCTGCTGCAGACGCGCGGCGTCGGCGGCAGAGCCTACGATGTCGCCGTAGTGCATGGGCACCACCATCGCCGCGGCCAGGGACTCACAGGCGGCGACCGCCTCGTCGGCGGTCATCACGTAGGTGCCGCTCACCGGCAACAGGGCGACGTCACAGCGCACCTCGCGCATCTCGGGGATCGCGTCGGTGTCGCCAGCGTGGTACACACGTTGTCCGTCGAGCTCGACGACGAACCCGAGGTAGGCCGCCGCGCGCGGATGAAACACTTCGCCCGGCTGACGGAACTTGTCGATGTTGTAGGCGGCGACCGCCGACACCGTGACCTCGCCCACCGTGACCGTCTCGCCGGGAGCCAGGGTGACGGACGTGATGCCCCCCACCTGAGCGGTCACCGCGGGCGGCCCGATGAGGGTCGTCTCGGCGGTCGCGAGCTTGGCGATGTCGCTCGGGCTGAAGTGGTCGTAGTGGTCGTGGGTCACAAGGATGAGGTCGGCCGGAGGAAGAGCCACGGAGAGCTTCCAGGGGTCGATGTACACGGTGCGGGAGCCGTCCAGACGAAACGAATCGTGGCCCAGCCAGTGGATAGTGTCGATCATCGTCCCTCCTCGCAGTGTGGCCTCACCATAGTACCCCGGCCGCGCCAAAAGCAGCCCCGAGAAGAACCGGAAGTGAGCGCGAAGAAAGGGGCCGACCGCCGGGCCCGAGCACTTTCCCCGGCGGTCGGCCCCCTCAGGAGCGCGAAGCCTTACTCGTCCTCTGCCTCTGCCGCAGCCGCCGGCGCAGCCCCGGTCACGGGCTTTACGTTGACGGCCTGAGGGCCCTTGCGGCCTTGCTCGACTTCATATTCGACGAGCATATCCTTGTCGATTACAGTGACGCCGTCGGCCAGACCGGTGACGTGCACAAAGATGTCGTTGTCGTTCTCCTGCTCGATGAAGCCGAAAGCCTTCTCGGACGAGAACCACTTGACTTTACCCTGAGGCACTTTCTTTCTCCTTTTGTCTTGAAGCACGTCCCTCGCCGGCGCTCGGTGGTGGCGCAGGAGGCTCCTAGTACCGCTCACGCCGGTCTCTGAGGCGCAGAGCGTACAGGTAGTGTACCCGCTGCACGCAACCCCGGAAAGCACTGTGTTGGCGGACCCGCCGGCAGGCCTCAGCAGCGCGTGACTGCGAATATCGCAATGCGCGCCGAGAGGTTGGGCGCCAGCATCCTGGCCGGGGGTGACTCCGCGACGCCGCGCAGATAGAGCTCCTGCTCGATGCAGAGGCCCTCGGCACGGCACAGCCGGCGAAAGTCGGTGATGGTGCACAGATGGATGTTGGGCGTGTCCCACCACTGGTAGGGCAGGTCGCGCGACACGGGCATGCGCCCGCCGAAGAAGAGCTGTGCGCGCGGCTGCCAGTGGGCGAAGTTGGGAAAGCTCACTATCGCCCGCCTGCCCACGCGCACCATCTCACGCACGATCATCCGCGGTCGTCTGAGCTGCTGCAGGCTCAGACTCAAGATGACTACGTCGTGAGAGCCGTCGGCAAAATCGGCCAGGCCTTCATCGAGGTCGCCGTGAAACACCGACAGGCCTTTGCCGACGCAGGCCTCAACGGCCTCCTTGGAAAGCTCCACGCCACTGCCGCTCACGCCCCTGTCGCGAATGAGCTGGGTCAGCAACTCACCGTCGCCGCAGGCGAGGTCGAGCACCGTGGCGCCGGCGGGCACCAGCTCTTCGATGAGCTTGTAGTCGATGCGTCGCATGGCGCCTACGTTGCGTAGGTCCGCGCGCCGCTGTCGAGGAACGCGGCGATGATGCCTTCCATCTTCTCACGCTCGAGAAGAAAGGCATCGTGGCCGTAGTGGCTCTCTACCTCGTAGTAGCTCACGTGCTTGTGCGTAGCGCGCAGGGCGCTAACGATCTCCTTGAGCTGGTACGGAGGGTGCAGCCAGTCGCTACTGAAGGCCAGCACGAGAAACCGTGCCTCCACGTGACGAAACGCATCGACGAGGCTGCTGTGCTTGCGCGTGAGGTCGAAGTAGTCGAGCGCCCGCGTGATGTAGAGATAGGTGTTGGCATCGAAGCGGTTGGTGAATGCCAGGCCCTGATGTCGCAGGTAGCTCTCCACCTCGAAGTCGGCGGAGAACGTGAACGAGTAATCGTGGATGTCGCGCAGCCGGCGGCCGAACTTCTCTTGCATGGCCTCGTCGCTCAGGTAGGTGATGTGGCCCACCATACGGGCGACGCTCAAACCCTTGGCCGGAGGCTTCTTGCCGTAGTAGTGGCCGCCGTGCCAGTTGGGATCGGCCATGATGGCTTGGCGCCCTACCTCGTTGAAAGCGATAGCTTGCGTGGGCTGCCGCGCCGCGGTGGCCAGGGGTACACACAGATGCACGCGCCGAGGATGCGAGATGGCCCATTCCAGCACCTGCATGCCGCCCATGGAACCGCCCACCACGGCGAGCATCTTCTCGATGCCGAGATGATCGAGCAGCATGGCCTGAGCGTTCACCATGTCGGCGATAGTGATGATGGGAAAGTCTGTCCCGAAGGGACGGCCACTGGCCGGGTTCAGCGAAGACGGCCCGGTGGAGCCGCCGCAACCACCGATGACGTTGCTGCAGATCACGAAGTACTTGTCGGTGTCGAGCCCCTTCCCGGGGCCGATCATCATGTCCCACCAGCCCGGCCGCTGGTCGTGAGCACCGTGGCGGCCCGCCACGTGGGCGTCGCCGGAGAGGGCGTGAGTCACCAGAATCGCGTTGTCTTTGCGCTCGCTGAGCGTCCCGTAGGTCTCGTAGGCGAGCGTGAACGGCGCCAGGGTGCCGCCGCCCTCCAGGGCGAGCTCCTGGCCCGGCTGAGCGAAGACGACATGGCGCGTGTGTACTACGCCGGCGGAGCCGGCGTCGTCCCCCAGGCCCATGGCCACGTCGCCGATCTCCTTGCGCTGTGTGTGGTTCTTCTCAGCCATCGCTCACAGATTGTACTGCCCCCTGCGCGGCGAGGTTCTCAGGCCTTGGCCAGCGCCCGATCGATATCGGCCACGATGTCTTCTACCGACTCAACGCCGATGCTGAGCCGCACGAAGTCGTCGGTGACGCCCGTGAGAAGCTGTTCCTCCGGATTGAGCTGCGAGTGGGTAGTGGTCGCCGGGTGTATGACGAGTGACTTGGCATCGCCGATGTTGGCCAGATGCGAGAGCAGCGTCGTGCTCTCCACGAACCGCCGCCCGGCGTCTCGACCACCCTTGATGCCGAAGCCGATGATGGCGCCGTACAGATCACGGTAGTGGTACTTCTTCGCGGTCTCATAGGTGTGATGCGAAGACAGGCCCGGGTAGCTCACCCAATCCACCTTCTCATGGTCTTCGAGGAAGCTGGCCACGGCGTAGGCGTTGGTGCTGTGCCGCTCCATGCGCAGGTGGAGCGTCTCCAGGCCCTGCAGGAAGAGGAAGGAGTTGAACGGCGAGAGCGCGGCGCCCACGTCGCGCAGCAGGCTTACCCGCAGCTTGACGATATAGGCGATCGGCCCGAGCGTCTCGTGGAACTTGAGGCCGTGGTAGCTCGCGTCGGGCTCCACAAGACCGGGGAACTTGTCGTTCTGCGACCAGTCGAAGCGGCCCGCGTCGACCACCACACCGCCGATTGACGTGCCATGTCCGCCGATGAACTTGGTGGCGGAATGCACCACCACGTCGGCGCCGTGGGCGATGGGCTTGATGAGGTACGGCGTGGGCATCGTGTTGTCGACGATCAGCGGGATGCCGGCCTCGTGGGCGATCGCCGCGACCGCCTCGATGTCGAGCGTGTCCAGCTTGGGGTTACCCACGGTCTCGGCATAGAGCAGCTTGGTGTTGGGTTTGAGAGCGCGGCGGAAGTTCTCCGGGTCGAGTGGGTCGACGAGATCGATCGCCAGGCCAAAGCGGGGCAGCGTGTGCACGAAGAGGTTGTAGGTGCCCCCGTACAGGCTGTTGGCGCTGACAATGTGGTCGCCGGCCGCGGCGATGTTGAGGATGCTGAAAGTGACGGCGGCCGACCCGGAGCTGAAGGCTAGAGCGCCGACGCCGCCCTCGAGCGCTGCCATCCTCCGCTCGAACACGTCGTTCGTGGGATTCATGATGCGCGTGTAGATATTGCCGAACTCCCGCAGGCCAAAGAGGGCGGCGGCATGGTCGGCGTCGTTGAACACGTAGGAAGTGGTCTGGTAGATGGGTACGGCCCGGGCGTTGGTGGTGGGATCGGGCACCTGCCCAGCGTGCAGGGCCAGGGTTTCGAATCCTTGGGGGGTCGCGCCCTCTTGGGTGTCGCTCATAGCGATCGTCTCCAATCAGATGTAGTACATCGGGGCGGCGCTGGCACGCGCCGCGGCGTCGGCGATGGTGGCGGATCCGAGTATGGACCGGGTGCATGCGCGCACCGCCTCCCATACCGGTGCGACCAGGGACTCCGCCTGGTCGCGACCGCGCATTCGCCCCTTGCCGCCGTGGGAACCGTCGATGAGATCGATGACGTCGGCGAAGCTTATGGTGGCTGGGTTACGAGCGAGGACGTAGCCCCCTCCCTTGCCACGCTGGCTGCTCACGAGACCTCCCTCGCGCAGATCGTGCATGACCTGGTCCAGGAACTTCGCCGGGATGCCGCTGAAGCGGCTGATCTCCCGAGCCTGTACCGGCACGTCGCCGGCGGCCAGCGCGAGGCGTACCAGCGCTTTGATCGCGTAGTCGCTCTTCGTCGAGAGATGGACAGCCAACGCCGCTCCTAAATCCTACTTGACCCTAGGTTTGAGGATTTTATGTCGCCGCTCCGTGCCCGTCAAGATACCCACACGGTTGACTCAAGGACCGCATGGTGACGCGCCGAGAGCCGGCGCAAAGAAGGGGCGGCGCCGGCGCGGGCGCTGGTGCCCTCGCCGGCGGCCGCCCCGAGCGGCGACTCGCGCTCAGCCTTCTTCTAGCGTTCCCTTGAAGGCGGCGTACATGGCGGCGTCAGTCTCCATGGGCCGACCCTCGGTGAGCTGCACCCTTACCTCGTCGGTGAGCTCGCGCAGGCGATCCACCTCGCCCTTGAGCTGGTTGGCACCGGCGCGGTTCTGGTGGGCGGCGCTCTCGATGGAGCTCATGGCCTCGGTGATCTGGTCCATGCCGGCGAGCTGCTGCTCGCTGGAGGCCGCGATCTGGGCGGCCGACTGCGCCGAGGCGGAGACGCTCTGCGCCAGTGCCTCGATGGCGTTGCTCGCCGCGGTAGCCTGACGCGCGCCTTCGTCAACTGTCTTCACGCTCTGCTCGGCGGCCATCACGGCCGAGCCGGTCGCCTTCTGGATGTCGTCGAGGATCGCCCTGATGCGCACCACGGCCTGCTTGGACTGCGAGGCCAGGCTCTTGATCTCCTCGGCCACCACACCGAAGCCCTTGCCCTGCTCGGAGGCCTTCGCCGCCTCTATGGCGGCGTTCACGGCGAGGAGGTTGGACTGCTCGGCGATGTCGTTGGAGACGGCCACGATCTCGGCCACCGCCTGCGTCTGCTCGCTGAGCCGCACGATGCTCTCGGCCACCAGGGCCATCTGCTCGCGGATGCGATCGATGCCCGAGAGGTTTTCGCTCACGGCGCGGCGCCCATCTTCGGCCACTGAGGCCGCGTTCTTGGACTCATCCGACACGGCCGCCGCCTTCTCGCTCACGAGCAGCGAGGTTTGGCGCACCTCGTCGGCCGTGGTGGCCGCCTCGTTGATGGCGGTCGCCGTCTGGGCGGAGGTGGCGGCCACCTGGCTGGCCACCGAGCCGAGCTCCGAGACGGAGTTGCCCATCTGGCCGAGGAAGCCGCCGGTCATGGCGCCGAGGCCCCTGAAGAGCGCGGCGCCGAGCACGAGGCTGATGATCAAGCCCGAGACAGCCGCGACCAGGACGAGCACGGCGAGGGCGACCAGGGGTTTATTCAGTATGAGATCGTTGATGATCGCAGCCATGGCGGCGACCAGGAACAACGCCCCCATGCCCAGGAATCCCGTAGACATCTTGCGCTTGAACGACATGGCTCCTCCTCTAGGAGCGTCTCACCGAGAACGCTCCGCGCCGACTCGTGACAGCGGACCTTTGGCCCCTGCCTTCATTCTTTGCTTGTCTTTGTACATGGCCGCATCGGCCGCCGAGATGAGCTCCTCGAGAGTACATGGCTCTTCCCCGAGGTACGAGACAGCGCCGATGCTGATAGACAGGTCGTAGGGGGCGCTGGCCACGCCGTTGCGTTCGGTGAAGACCTCCTGCACACGTCGTGGCGCGCGCTGCACGAAGGTCGCCTGCGCATCGACGAGGAGAGCGGCGAACTCGTCACCGCCCATGCGCGCCAGAATGTCTGAGTCGCGTACGCAGCGACCCAGCAGCCGGGCCGTCTCGGCCAGGGCCTCGTCGCCGGCCGCATGCCCCAAGGTGTCGTTGATCAACTTGAAGTCGTTGAGATCCATGTAGAGCAGCACCATCGCATGGCCGCGCGAGACGAGCTTGCGCTGCTGCTCGGCAAGCAGCAGAAAGCCGCGCCGGTTGGCGAGCCCTGTGAGCTCGTCGGTGAGCGACAGCTCCTCGAGCTGCCTGCGCAAGCCCACGTTCTCGGTGACGTCCCACATGGAGACGAGCCGCGCGGGGCTGTCACCCCACGTGGTCTCCACCACTTGGAGCTCGGCGATCGCGATGTCGTGCCCCGGGAGGGCGAGGGTGACCTCCGCAGGCTCGCCGAGGTGTAGCCCGAAAGGAAAATGCGTGCCCTTCAGTTCCTCCGCGTCTTGCCGGAACAGCCTCTCGGCCGCCTGGTTCGCATACCAGATCATGCCGTCTGGACCGACGACCAGCAGACCGGCCGGGCTGAACTCCATCAGGTTCTGGAAGCGGCGTTCCAGGGTGGAGATGCGCTTGAGAGCGCCGGTGAGCTGCGCGTTGGCCTCGTTGAGCTGCGTGTTGCGGTCGATGGCATCCTCGAAGGACGAGAGCAGGAAGTCGACACTCTGCGTGCGGTCCGAGTCGAGCGTGTATTGACGGCCGGCGAACCACACCTCCACGCCGTCCCTCGACGTGGCGCCGCTGCGCAGATCGCGGTTGGTGAGCGCCCGGCTGATACGAGCCACTAGCGCCTCTTCGCTGTACGGCTTGACGAGAAAGTCGGTGGCGCCGGAGGCCAGCCCATCGATCACGTCGGTGGCCCCCGTGAGCGCCGTGAGCAGTATGACCGGGAGATCGACCAGCGCGGGGTCACGCCTGATCTCACGGCATAGCTCGTAGCCGTCCATCTCGGGCATGACCACATCACTCACTACCAGAGCCGGCAGCCGCTCTCTGAGCTGGGCGAGCGCCTCACGACCGTTCACGGCGCAGCACACCGCGAAACCATTGCGCTCCAGGTAGTAGCGCAAGCGCTCGGCCTGGGTACGGCTGTCTTCCACGATCAGCACATGCTGCCCGGGAGCAGACGGCGGGTTCATCGCGACCCCTTCCGCGAAGGCACAACCGCGGTACGCTCGCCGCTGTGGCTGAGGGCAAGCACACGGCCGAGGAGTGCTCCGATCTCGTCGGGAGGCAGCACGTGTGCCGCGGCACCAAGACGGATAGCCTCGCCCGGCATGCCGTGAACGGCCGACGACTGCGCGTCCTGGGCGATGGTGAGGGCGCCGCCCTCACGAAGCTCGGCGAGCTCCGCGGCACCGTCTCGGCCCATGCCGGTCAAGAGGACGGCCGCGGTACGGCGCGGATCCAGCTCGGCGGCCGAGCGAAAGAGGCGAGACACAGCCGGGCGTACGCCGTATTCGGGTGGATCGTCGTTCAGGGCTATGCGCAAGTCGTCGCCGATCACCATGTGGTGCGGGTGCGGGGCCACGTAGACCCTGCCGCCGCGCGCCTCTTCGCCGTCCTGGGCGAGTGCGATGGTCAGGCCGGTGGCTTCGCCCAGCCAGTGTGTGAATCCGGTCTGAAAGTCCGGGGTGATGTGCTGGACCACAAGGACGGGCACCGGCAACGGGCGCGGCAGCGCGCCGAGCAACGTTTGCAGAGCCAGGGGACCGCCTGTGGAGGCGCCGATGACAACGAGCTCGATGCGCTGCCGCCGCACAGCGGGCGGGCGCTCGATAGGTCTGGCTGCCACCTTGGGCACGCCCTCGGGCACGCGGCGCCGGCGCACGACCCTCACCTCGGCCATCAGACGCACCGTGTTCAGGAGCTCCGCGGCGCGTGGGTCATCGAGCTGCTCGGTGGGGCACACTACGGCGGCCACCGCGCCGGCGGCCATGGCGCGAAACGCGCAATTCGAAGCCTCCGCATCGCCGGCATCGGTGATGACCACCACCGGCTTGGGCTTCAGCGTCATGATCTCGACGGTCGCGTCGACGGCGCTCACGTCTTCGCCCGCGGAACGCACCAGCACCACATCCGGGGCGGCCGATTGTACCAACCTGAGAGCCTGGCGAAGGCTGCCGGTCTCGCCCGCCACGACGATTCCGTCGTCGCGCTTTAGTACACGACGTACGACGGCGCGTACCTCGAGGTCTGCGTCGACGATGAGCACCTTGATCACCGTGACTCCACGCCTAGAGCAGCCGGCGAGCTGTGTCGAGCAGGGTCGTCTGGTCGAACCCACCCTTGGTTATGTAGGCGTTGGCGCCCACGTCGATGCCGCGCTCGCGGTCTGCGGGCGACTCGAGGCTCGTGACGAGCATCACCGGCAGCTCGGCAAGCTCGGCCTCGGCGCGGATGCGCGCGCAGAGATCGAAGCCGTTGAGCCTGGGCATCTCTACGTCGGTGATCACCAGATCGAAGCTCGTCTCGCGGAGCGCCGCCAGGGCCTCCACGCCGTCAACCGTGGTGCGCACCGAGTAGCCGGCCGCCTCGAGGATGTTCTTGAGGAGCGTGCGCGACGTTATCGAGTCTTCCGCGATGAGGATCGACCGCGGCGCCTTGGCGCCGGCCTCGGCGACCTCGGCCAGCGAGTGGGCGCGCGGCACTGATCCGTGAACCGCCGCGCGGATGGTCTCGGGCGGGTTGAGGATCAGCGCGATCTTGTCGCCGCCGAGGATGGTGGCACCCGTCACGTAGCGCACGCTACGCAGCAGGGGCCCCAGGGGTTTCACCAGCACCTCCTGCTCGCCCAGGATCCAGTCGACGGCGAAGGCCATGCGCTCGTGGCCGGCGGTGAGCACCACCACCGGCAGCAGCCCGGCATCTTCTTCACGCACCTGTCGAGAGAGATCTAGAGCGTCGTGCAGGAAGCAGAACGAGACGTTCTCGCCATCGATGGTGATGGCCTCGGTGCTCTCGATGGTGCCGATGTCTGCGAGGCGCACGCGCGTGACCCTCTCCACATGCGTGGTGGGAAGCACGAACAAGCGGTCGGCGACACGCACCACAAGGCCCCGCGACGACGCCACGGTCGCCGGAACGGTGAGCTGGAAGACCGTCCCTTGACCCCTCGTAGAGTCCACCGACACGCGGCCACCCAGCTGCTCGATCTTCTCGAGAACGATGGCCAGGCCTATGCCACGCCCCGCCACGTCGGTCACGATCGCATTGGTGGTCACACCGGATTCGAACACGAGGGCCATGAGCTCCGGACCCTGAAGCTTGGCGAGATCCTCGGCACGGCGCGCCCCGACCTCGGCGGCCGCGACGCGCAGGCGCTGCTCGTCGATGCCGCCGCCGTCGTCTCTAATGGTGATGCTGATGTCGTTGCCGTCGCCACGCTCGACGGTCATCTCGACCGTGCCGCGCACCGACTTGCCACACTTGGTCCGCACATCGGGCGCCTCAATGCCGTGGCCCACGCAGTTGCGCAAGATGTGCACGATCGGGTCCTTGATGGTCTCGAGCACGTGGCGGTCGATCTCGATGTCGCCCCCGGCGATACGCAGGTCCACGGCTTTGCCTTCGGCGCGCGAGAGATCGCGCACCATCTTGGGCAAGGCCTGCGAGAGCGACGAGAACGGCAGCATGACCACCGATTTCATGTCTTCGAGGAGCTCGTCGATGAGCGGACCGGCGGTGCGCTCGTCGAGCTCCAGCATGCGCGCCAGCCGCGAGACGCGCTGCTCGACCTCGCTGACGAAATCTTCGCTCCAGCCCACGTAGTCGAGCAGAGCGTCGGACGTGGCCTTGCGCCGCCGAGTCAGAGCACCGTCGCCGTCGCCCGCGCCGAGAAGCCCCGTCTCGACGGGCCGGCGTACGGCGGCGCGCAGCGTCTGGCCCTTCTTGCCCCACATGGCGTAGGCCTCGAGCAGCTCGTCGAGCTCGGCAGCGTGCCGCCGCAGCGCGACCTTCACACCGATGAGCTCCTCCATGCGCAGCATGAGATCGGTGAGGCGTCGCAACGACACCCGAATGGTATCGCCGGCCACGGCCGAAGGTATCGACCGCGGGGATGCCGCCTCCAACGTCAACGTCGCCTCCGCGCCCGGCGCCCCGGCCGGCGATGATGCGCGCGCCGGCCGCGGCGCGTGACCATCGGCCGCGGCGCCGGGAAAGGCAGTGGCCTCGGGCCTCGCCGCAGGCCGCCCGGCGGGCCCGTCCGGCGCCACGTTGTCGGCCGGCGGCGCGGCGGCGGCCACCGCCTTGAGCCTCTCCACCAGCTCGATCACGACCGGCTCGTCCTCGGCCGCGCCGCGCTGTCCGGCGGCGGCTTCGCGCACGAAGTCGATGGCGTCGTTGAGGGCGTCGAACTGGGCCGCCGTGGGAGAATGTGAGCCGCTCTTCCAGCGAGAGAGCACGCTCTCGGCGGCTTGGCATACGGCCTCGATGTCGGTAAGCTCCACGGCCCGGGCCGCACCCTTGAGGCTGTGCGCCTCGCGGAACAGACGCTCCACGGCGGCTCGCGCCTCGTCTCCCTGGGGATCGCGTTCCAGCTCGAGCAGGCCGTTGGCGAGCACTTCCAGGTGCTCGTCCGCCTCCTCGCGGAAAGTGGCGAGCAGTCGCTCGATGAAGGCTTGATCGTCTGTGCTCATCGTGCCGTCAGGCCTCGGCCGGCGCCTCGACAGCCAGCGACCCCGCCACGGTACCCGCTTGCTGCTGCTGGGTCATGCTCTGCAACTCCTCGGCGATGTCACGCAGCTCGGCGGCGTGCTCGCGCACCTGTCTGGCACTGCTCGCAATCTGCGACGAGGCCACGTCTATGGAGCTGAAGCTCTCTACGATCTGCTCCACCCCTGCGAGCTGCTGAGAAGCCGCCGCGGAGATGTGTGTCATGCCTTCCACGGCCCCGCCCGCGCCACGCACGACCGACTCCATGGCCCGCTCAGACGCGGCGACCTGCTGCATGCCTTGCTCCACCGCGTTGTTCGTGCTCTCGGCGGCGTCGACCACTCCCCCGGCGGCCTTGCGGATCTCGCCGATGATCTGTCTCACCTGCACCACCGCCGACTTGGATTGGTTGGCCAGATTGTGCATCTCGTCGGCTACCACACCGAAGCCCTTGCTGTGCTCCGCCGCCTTGGCGGCCTCGATGGCGGCGTTTACCGCGAGCACGTTGGATTGCTCGGCGATGTCGCTCGAGGCGTCGATGACCGCCGTGGCCGACTGAAGCTGCTCGGTGAGGTCGCCGACACTCTGCGCGACCGCCCCCATCTGCCCTCTGATCTCGTTCATGCCGGCGACCGTGGCCGCCGATGCCTCGAGGGCGACGGTGAGCGACTCTACGTCGGCCCGGGCGTTGGTCGCCACCGTACCGGCCTTCTCCGTGGTCACTCGCGAAGCACGCTCCACCTGCTCGGCCGTGACAGCCGTCTGTCTCACGGCTGTGGCCGTCTCCACGGCGGCGCCGCTCAGCTCTTCGGCGGCGCTCTGCAGACTGCCTATCGTGCTGCGCAGCTTCTGCACCGCATCGCGCAGCCGCCGGCCGATCATGCGCGGGTAGTAGACGGCCATGTACACGCAGATCGCGATCACACCGCCGAGCACGGCGATGAGAATCCACATCGCCGTGCTGGCGGTGGCTCTGGCCGCGGTTCGCTGCTGGCTGCGGAACGCATCCACCTGCGTGCCCAGGCGGCTCAGGCTGCCGCTGAGGACAGTCAGTTCCGGCGTCACTTTGGACGAGGACTGGAGCTCCGCCTGCGACAAGCTGCCCTGGCGGGCCATGGCGACGGTGGCCTGCACGACCGTGTCGAAGCTCGCGGCCTGCTTCCCGACCTGGCCAAGGGTCGTGACGATCACCGGCGAGCTGGCGGCGTCGGCCTTGATCTGGCCGATGAGCTTCTTCGCGCTCGGCCCGTACTGAGTGAGATCGTTGGAGACGCTGAGAATGCCGCTGCTGCGCACCAGCAGCTCGGAGCGTAGAGCGTCGATCTCGGCGGCCACGTTGGCCTGCAGTTGCGCGGTGTCGGTGAGAACCCTGGAGATGCTGTCGGCCTTGCTCTGCTGGCTCTGGGTGACCGCATTGATGGTGATCGCCGCCGTGATCGCAGCGATCGTGATGAGAACGACCATCGCGCTGAATCCCAGCTGCAACCGTCGTGTCATGCTCACGATGTCCCTCCCGTGATCTGCACCCCGCCACCCTGTTGAGTGGCGATCAGGCTGTCGTCGCCGAGTAGACGGCGCGCGTCCAGAACGGCGGTCCGGTTCTCAGTCACGCCGAGCAAGTAGGTGCGGCGCGCGCCGGAGAGCGCGCTCACGTCCATCTGCAGAGACGAGTCGGAGATCGTGCGCAGCCCGGCGACCGCGTCGGCAGCCACGGCGAACTCCATATCGTCGGCATGCAGCACGATGCCCATCGTGTCTTCTCCCAGGGCGCACGGGGGCGCCGCGACCAGCACCGAGAGATCGACCACTGCCACGATACGGCCGCGCACCGCCATCACGCCGGCGATGTGCTCGGGCGTGCTAGGCACGGGGGTCACGGCCTTCACGCGGCATACCTCGCGCACCGCGGTCGCGTCGACGGCGTAGCGTTCGTCGCCCAGCACGAACTCGAGCACGGGTATGATCTGGCCATGGTCGTCGCTGACCTCTTCGCGACGGCCCAGCTGCTGGGCCCGCTCGTGCAGCACGCGGCGCCGTGCCTCGGCCGCCTCTTGGGAGTCGTCGTCCAGGGTCTGTAGCCGCCCCAGCTTGTCTCGCAGGCTTTGCCAGTCGGCCGTGCCGCCGGTGGCAACCGGCGGCAGTCCTTCGTCGTCGGGCGACGTCATGGTGTCACCTCCATGCCGAGCAACGACTCGGCGATACGCGCCAGATCTGCGGCCGAGACACCGTCGGCGGCCGGCACCTGATCGACCGCGGCGTAGCCTTCGAGCAGCTCAAGCGTGCGCCGCAGATGGCGGGTGGCCAGGGTGTGACGGCCCACGCGACGGGCGACGTTGCCGAGCAGGAAGTGCGCGATCACCAGATCGGGGTCGAGATAAAGGGCCGAGGTGAGAGCGTGGATGGCTTCGTCGGAACGCGCCAGCTCGTCGAGGATAGTAGCGTGCAGATACCGCAGCTCCGCCGACCATTTCACCTTCAGGATAGCGCGCTCACAGAGGGCGCAAGCCTCCTCGAGCCGCCCCTCGTTGGCCGCCTGCCTGGCGCTCGCCGCAAGCGCATCGGCGTCGGCCGTCGAGGGGCCTGCCGTGACCTCCACGGACGTCAGCTTCTTGGCGACGGCCGGGTGGGAAAGCTGGTGGGGGCGCCCGCCGCAGCGCGCGGCCGCCGGCGCGGCGGACCGCCCGGAGCGCCGTTGGGCTGCCACAGCAGCGGCGCCGGCCGCTGCCTGCGCCTTCTTCTCGAAGTAGATCTCCCCCTGCCGCGTCGCCCGCTTGAACTGCGGGAAGAACTCCGGCGAGGCCTCGCTGGCCGTGACGAACAGGGCGCCGCCATCCACCAGCGCGTCGTGAAGCTTGCCCACGACGCTCTTTATGGCGGGCGTCTGAAAGTACATGAGCACGTTACGGCAGAAGACGACGTCCATGGCCGTCGTGTTGGTGACCAGCGAGGGATACGCGCCGGTGGCGAGATTGAGGTACGAGAACGTCACCAAGCGCTTGATATGGTCGGCCACGGCCCACGACTTGTCGCCGGTCTGGGCGAAGTACCGCGAGCGCAGCGACGCCGGCACGTCGCGGAACGACCATTCTCCGTAGACGCCGCGCTCGGCTTTGGCCAGGGACCGCGTGTTGATGTCGGTGGCGAGAATGGTTAGGCGCCAGTCGGCGATGTCGGGCAAGAGCCTGGTGAGCAGGATGGCCAGCGAGTACGGCTCCTCTCCGCTGGAGCAGCCCGCGCTCCAGATGCGCAGCTGGCGCGACCCGTGGCGCCGAGCCTCGATGATACGCGGCAAAATGGTGCGTTCCAGCACGGCGAACGTAGAGTTGCCGCGAAAGAAGTACGTCTCGCCCACGGTGAGGTGCCAGGCGAGCGCTTGCACACGGCGTTCGTCCATGCCTCCCGACAGCAGATGATTGACGAAGGTCTTGCTGCCGGCGTACCCCGCGTCGCTGGCGGCCCGCGCGATGGCGCGCTCGAGGTCGGCGTGGCGGTCGGCGGCAAACCGCAGGCCCAGGCGTTCACCGAGCAGGTCGCCCAGGGCCGCGAGCTGGTGCGGGCCGACCTCATTCACAGCTCGCTGTCCTCACCCTCAAGGACGGCGCTGAGCGCCTCCAATTCCGTCGGCGTGAGCACCTGCCGCACATCGAGGACCATCACCATGTGCCCGTCGATGGGCAGCACAGACGAGACATAGTTGAGCTGCGACACGAGCTCGCCGGTCTCGAGCCGTTCACCAGGCTCCTCGCGCACGATGCCCAGAGTCTCGTCGACGGGCAGCGCGACAGTGGTGGAAGCACAGCGAACCACGAGAAGCTGGTCATGGGGTCCAAGCTCGCGCTCGACAAGCTTGAACCTGCGCCGCAGATCGACCACGGGGATGGCTCGCCCCTGAAGGTTGATCACGCCGCTCACCGCTCCGAAGGTCTCGGGCAGGGGAGTGACCTCCACCGCACGCAGCACCCGTTCGACGTCGTCGAGCGGCACAGCGTAGCGCTGCTCATTCACCGAGAACGCGATATGTAGCATTCCTGCTTCCATGTCAAGAGGCGTCGAGGGCACGCCCGCTCGTGTCCGCCGACAGTAGAACGTTCATCGTCCTACGTTGAGAGGGACTTTAGCCCTTTCTGGCGGCTGATCCAGAGACCACGCTCGGAGCGATCACGCCTCCCGCCCGAGCGGGCGGCACGACCACGGCGCAAGGCCTGCCGGGACGCGTCGCATGGACCTGCCGGGACGCGTCGCATGGACCTGCCGGGACGCGTCGCATGGACCTGCCGGGACGTGTCATGCGGCCCGCCGGTCACCGTCGGCCGGCCACGGCGCCCGGCCGCGCCGCGCACGGCACCCGCGGGCCGTGCGGTTGCTGCTACCATTGCCGCATGGACGAACCTCTCGACTTGGTGCGGGGCGAGCTGCGCGGCCTCGAAGAGGCCGTGCCTCTCGCCCCGCTCTGCGCCTACGGCGTGGGCGGCCCGGCGGAGCTGCTGTACCGCGCCCAAACTACCGGCGCCCTGGTGCACGCTGTGATCACCGCGCGCGAGGCGGGCCTGCCGATCACGGTGCTGGGACGGGCGACCAACGTGCTCGTCAGCGACGCCGGCCTGCCGGGCCTTACCGTGCTGGTGCGCAGCGAGGCATCGTCGCTCGAAGAGCAGGGGCTCCTCCGCGTGGAGGCCGGAGCGGAGCTGCCCGGCCTGGTCGCGCAACTTGCCGGGCAGGGCCTCGCCGGCCTGGAGTTCGCCGGCAACATCCCGGGCTCGGTGGGCGGGGCCGTAGTGGGCAACGCCGGCGCCTACGGGCGCTCGGTGAGTGATGCTCTGCTGAGCGTCCACGTGCTCCAGGGGCGCCGCGAGCTCGAGATGTCGCCGTCGGAGCTCGACTTCGGCTACAGAACAAGCCTGCTCAAGCTGCGCCCCGATCTCGTCGTGCTCTCGGCCCGCTTCTATCTCAGCGCCGGCCACAGCAAGACGCTCCTCGCCGAGATCGCCCGCGACGCCGAGACGCGGCGCAGCAAGCATCCTCTGGACTATGCCTCGTGCGGCAGCTACTTCAAGAACCCCTCGCGCGAGGTGCCGGCGGCCCGCCTCATCGAAGACGCCGGCCTCAAAGGGTTCACCGCAGGCCGGGCCCAGGTCAGCGCGAAGCACGCCAACTTCCTGGTGGCCCTCCCGGGCGCCACGGCCGCAGACATCCTGGCGCTGGCCGCCGAGGTGAAACGTCGCGTGCGCGAGGCCACCGGGTACGAGCTCGTGGAAGAGGTACGCCGCCTGGGTTTCGACTAAGTCTGAGCCGCGTCAGACACTCCAGGCACGTCCCGCTACGGGCGCGCCTGAGTCTACCCTCGTCGCGCTATACTTGCCGCGTCCGGCGCGGCGAACCCGCCCGGCATTCACCGCGTCTCTCACGCTGGAGGAAGACATCGAGGAACTGCCGCCCGGCCTCGTGGAACGGCTGCAAAGGGCACAACCCGAGGCGCGCGCCGAGCTCTTCCACCGCTACGCGCCGCAAGTGCGCCGCATCCTCTTCCTCCAGGGCTTCTGTGAGGAGGTAGACGACGCCGTGCAAGAGGTGTTTATCAAGGTGTTCCGCGCCGAGATTCCAGGCGAAGAATCATTCCTCGCCTGGTTCTACCGCATCATCCTCAATACCGGGCGCGACCAAGGCCGCCGCCGCAAGTCGCGCCTGGGCCTGCTCGACAGGCTGGAGCACATCGCTCCACGAGCGACCGCCGACGCCCCGGCCGAGCCTGCCGACCCGGCACTACGCGAGGCTCTGGCGGCGCTCTCGCCTGAGTTGCGCGAGTGCGTCGCGCTGAGATTCTTCGCCGATCTGCCGCTCGCAGAGATCGCCGCGGCGCAAGACGTGCCGCTCGGCACCGTGAAATCGCGGCTCCACGGCGCTCTGCAGCACCTCAAGATGTCGTTGACGCAGCGTGGGGTCGTGAACAATGGTTGATTCTATGAGAACGAACGGATCCGACCCGGGCGCCTTCGACGACGAACGCCTGCTGGCCTACGCCCTGGGCCTGGACGACCCCGAGCTGGCTGCGGCGGCAGATCGCGACGTCGACCTGCAAGGGCGTCTCGCCGCGCTCGCTGCCGACCTGGCACAGGTCGGCGCTCGGGTACGGGCGGTCGTGCCGGAGCCCGCGGCGGGCTACACCGATCTAGGCGACCCGCGCTGGGCTACTCTGCGCGACCACTTGTCGGCTGAACCACGGCCGGCGCACCCGCGCGGCGCGCGGCGCTGGCTACGCGTGGCGGTGCCGGCCGCGGTGGTGCTGGCCCTCGCGGTCGGCGTGACGGTCGTCTGGCGCGGAGGGGCCGGTGGCGGGTCGGCGGGCCACTCCAACGCGGCGGGAGTGTTCGCTCCGCAGGCCGTCCCGGGCGCCAAGCTCGGCCCGGCCACGCGGGCGGCCACCGGCCTCAGCCTGCGCGCCGACGACTTCGCTCTGATCGTGGTCGCGCGGGCCGCCGCCGCCAACCGCGGCGTGCAGCGCTTTGTCGTGGTCCGCACCCTCAAGGGCCGCGCGCCGCGTGCCATGCAGCTGCGCGTGGGCGACAACCCGGCCACTGCCGGCAGGCTGCTGCTCCTGATGCTCAGGCCCACAGCGGCTTACTTCGGCACGGACGGAGCCGGCGGCAAGAGCACCCCCGCCTCGTCGCCGAGTGCCGGCGCCGCGGGTCTCGGTGCCTCGCCCGGCTCCTCGGCGCCCACGCCGGGCGGCCCCATGCAGACTCCCTCGTCGACGCACGAGTCCGGGCCCACCGCGCAGGCCACGCTCTACAGCTATCGGGGCCAACCGGCCTACGCCCGTGAGCTGCCGGCCGGCAGCGATCCGGCCACGGTGGCACCGCCGTGAGACAGCCATGAGCCCTGAACAGCACTCCTGGATGCCCCGGCCCGGGTACTTCAACGCCGCCAAGCCCGCCTTTCTCGACCTCATCGATGCGCGCGGCCTGCGACTGCTCGACCTGGGCTGCGGCGGCGGCCACAACGGCGCCCTTCTCAAGCAGGCCGGGGCTCGCGAGGTAGTCGGCATCGAGCTGGACGAAGGCGCCGCCGCAGAGGCCCGCAAGCGTCTCGATGCGGTGTACGTCTGCGACCTCACGCGGCTCGACCTTTCACCGCTCGGCGACGAGCCCTTCGACGCCGTTCTGGCGAGCGACGTGCTCGAGCACCTTCACGATCCGGAGAGCGTTCTGGCGCTCGTCACGTCACGGCTGCGCCCCGGGGGTGTGGTACTGGCGTCTATTCCCAACGTCGCCCATGTGTGGGTCTTCGCCAACCTGCTCCTGAAGCGCTGGCCGCGCAAGAGCTCCGGCATCTTCGACCGCACGCACGTGCGTTTCTTCGCGAAGCGCGATATGGTCGCGCTTCTGCGGGGTGCCGGCCTGCGCGTGCTGCGCGTAGAACCGTACTTCACGCGCTACCGGGCGGCCCGGGTGGCGTGCCTCGTGCTCTCCCTGTACGTGTTCCGAGACTACTGGGCGCGCCAGTTCCTGTTGCTGGCGCAGAAACCGGAGTGATGATGAGCGGACTCCTGGACGGCAAATGCGTCCTGGTCACCGGGGCGGCCAACCCGCGCTCGATCGCCTGGGCCGTCGCCTTGGCCGTGCACAAGCACGGCGGTTCGGTGGCGCTCACCTACCAGGCGGAGCGCCTCAAGCGGCGCCTGCAGGCTCTGGCCGAGCAGCTCGACGACCCGCCTATGATCGAGTGCGACGTGAGCCGCGACGCAGCCGTACGGGCCGCCGTCGACGAGCTCGCGGAGCGCATGCCGGTACTCGACGGCATGGTGCACAGCATCGCCTGGGCGCCAGCCGAAGACCTGCAGGGCAGCTTCGTGCAAACGACGCGCGACGGCTTTGCCCAAGCCAACGACATCAGCTCATACTCGCTCATCGCGACGGCCCGCGAGGCACGGCGCCTCATGACCCGCGGCGGTGCCATTGTGACCATGACCTACGCCGGCTCCTGGCGGGTGGTTCCCAACTACAACGTCATGGGACCGGCCAAGGCGTCGCTGGAGAGCGCCGTGAGGTACCTGGCTGCCGACCTGGGGCCGGAGGGCATCCGCGTGAACGCGGTGTCGGCCGGCCCAATCGCCACCGTGGCGGCGCGCACCATCAAGGACTTCAGCGGTATGCTGGAGCTTCTCGAGAGCCACACTCCGCTGCGCCGCAACGTAACTGCCGCCGAGGTCGCCGACGCTACGGTGTTTCTGCTCAGCGACCTCTCGCGGGCCATCACCGGCGAAGTTGTGCACGTCGACGCCGGAGCACACGCCACGATCTGAGCGGGGCGCCTCGACGCCGGCGCTGCGCGCCGGTGTCCGGCAGGCCGGGTACGCCGGCCTTGCGTGCGCCTCAACCGGCCGCCGGTTGCACCCCCAGCCCTGGCTCGTCTGACGCCGTCAGCAGGTCACCGTCGACGGCAACTCCGCTGAAGGGATCGGCGGCCAGCAGCAGCGCTCCGTCGAGGTCCACGTAATCGGCCAAGCCGGCCAGCTGCAACCCTGCGGCGATGCCCAAGCTCGACTCGATCATGCACCCGAGCAGCACCTGTAGGCCACGCCCCTTGCACGCCGAGATCAGGGCGAAGGCGCCGGCGATGCCGCCTGCCTTCGCCACCCTGACGACAACGCCGTCGTAGATCTCGGCCGCCACATCGAGCTGCCCTACGTCGAGCACCGCCTCGTCGGCGAGCAGCGGCACGGGAGTGCGCTCCCGCAGCCAGGCAATGCCCTCGTCGTCGCCGGCCGGCAAGGGCTGCTCCACGAGCTCGGCGCCCAGGTCTTCGAGCACCGCGAGACCCGCTGCCGCGCGCTCGCGGTCCCAGCCCTCGTTGGCGTCATAGCGAAAGGTCGTCTCAGGCAGGGCAAGGGCCAGCGTGCGAGCCAGCTGCAGGTCGCCGTCGAAGCCGAGCTTCACCTTGAGCGTGGCGAAAGTGGAGGCGGCGCGCGCCCGCGCAAGCATCTGCTCGGGCGGGCCGATGGCAACCGTGTACGAGGTGCGCACGGAAGGCCGTTCTAAGCCGAGCATCTTCCACACCGGCTCGCCGGTCTGTCGGCCGGCGAGGTCCCAGGCGGCGGCGCTGAGGCCGGCCCGCAGGGCCGGCCAGGCCGCCGCCGGCCAGGCCTCGCCGGCCGCGGGCCCTGCGGCCAGCCGCTCGCAGAGCCCCTCTATGCCGGCCGGCCCTTCCAGGTCGGCGATCTCCGGCGCCAAGCCGGCGAGAAGGGCCATGCCTTGGGCCCTGGACTCGCCGTAGCGCTGATTGGGCGCGGCTTCGCCGCGCCCAATCACTCCCCCGGCGCGCAGCTCTACCACGTAGTCGGCAAAGTCCTGGTGCGACCAGCGGGAGATGCCGAACGGCGCCTGCGTGCGCAGATCCAGCTCATAGGCCGACACGTGAGCCATCGCTTCCGTCCTTTCGCGGCGACAATCATACGTTCCTGGTCGCGCCGTCAAACGCGACTTCAGCCGTCTCGCAACCCCTCACTCATGCAGGTACACTCGATCAGCATGGGGGTTGCTACACATACCCTTCTTCGCCTGACCGACCTCACCGTCGACTTTGCCTCGCAAGAGGGTACTGTGCACGCCGTCAACGGGGTGAGCTTCTCGGTGGCGCCCGGTGAGCTCGTCGGACTGGTGGGTGAGTCGGGCTGCGGCAAGAGCGCGACCGCCAATGCCATTCTCGGCCTCACGCGCATGGCCAAGAGCGCGAGCATCGCCGGCCGCATCGAGTTCGAGGGTCGCGACCTGGTCGCCCTGCCCGAGAGCGAGGTGCGCAAGGTGCGCGGCCGGCTCATCAGCATGATCTTCCAAGACCCGGCCGCCAGCCTGAACCCGGTGCTCAGCATCGAACGCCTCGTAACCGAAGGCCTCGAGAACCACCTCGCGCTGTCCCACCGCGAGGCCGTGCGGCGCGCCGTCGAGCTCTTGCAACAGGTGGGCATACCCGGGGCGGCGGGCCGCATCAAAGACTATCCCCACCGGCTCAGCGGCGGCATGCGTCAGCGCGTGATGATCGCCATCGCGCTCTCCTGCAACCCCAGGCTGCTGCTCGCCGATGAGCCCACCACGGCGCTCGACGTGACCATCCAGGCGCAGATCCTGCGCCTCATGAAGCAGCTCTCGGCCGAGTATGGCGCCGCCGTGATCGTGATCACCCACGACCTCGGCGTGGTGGCCGGCATATGTGAGCGCATCCTCGTCATGTACGCCGGGCGCATCGTCGAGAGCGGCCCGGCGAAGGCGCTCTTCGCCGCCCCGCATCACCCTTACACGGTCGGCCTGCTGCGCAGCGTGCCGCGCTTGGACGAGCCGCGCAAGGAGGCCCTGCAGTGCATTGAGGGCCTGGCCCCCGACCTCGCCCACCTGCCGCCCGGCTGCAGCTTCGCGCCGCGCTGCTGGCTCGCGAGCGCGGAGTGCTGGCGGGCGGTACCCGAGCTCTCCACCGTCACGGCCGGCCGCCAGAGCGCCTGCTACCATCGCGAGCGTCTCATGGCGCACCCAGCGGAGACAGCTTCGTGAGCGGCGGCGCCCGCGAGCCGCTGATCACGGTCGCAGACCTGCGGGTGCACTTTCCCGTCACGAGCGGCATCGTCATGCAGCGCAAGGTCGGCGCCGTGTACGCCGTGGACGGCCTCAACTTCGAGATCCTGAACGGTGAGACCCTGGGCCTCGTGGGCGAGAGCGGCTGCGGCAAGAGCACCACCGGCCGCGCGATCCTGCAGCTCATCCGGCCCACCACCGGCCGAGTGCTCTACGAGGGCGACGACCTGGCGCGCTTGAAAGGCGGCGCCCTGCGCCGCCGGCGCCGTCACATGCAGATGATCTTCCAGGATCCTTACGCCAGCCTGAACGGACGCATGACCGTGGGGGACACCGTGGCCGAGCCCCTGCTCGTACACAGATTGGCCGACCGCGCCGGACGCCGGCGGCGCGTGCGCGAGTTGCTCGAGACGGTGGGCCTCAGCCCCAACACGCTGAACCGCTACCCGCATGAGTTCTCGAGCGGACAGAGGCAGCGCATCGGGATCGCCCGGGCGCTCGCCGCGGAGCCCAACTTCATCGTCTGTGACGAACCCGTCTCCGCCCTCGACGTCTCCATCCGTGCGCAGATCATCAACCTCCTGCAGAAGCTGCAGCGCGAGCTCGGGCTTACCTACCTGTTCATCGCCCACGACCTCTCCGTGGTGCGCCACATCGCCGATCGTGTGGCCGTGATGTACCTGGGGCGCATCGTGGAGCTGGCCGCGAACGCCGTGCTCTACGAGGCCCCCATGCACCCGTACACGCAGGCTCTGCTCAGCGCCGTGCCGATCCCCGACCCGGTGGCCGAGGAGGCACGCCGGCCGCTGGTGCTCAGCGGCGACGCGCCGAGCCCGGTAGAGCCACCCAGCGGCTGCCACTTCCACGCCCGCTGCCCGGCGGCCTTGGAAGGCCTCTGCGATGTACACGACCCCCCACTCCTCGAAGTGCGCCCCGGTCACTGGGCCGCCTGCCACCTGATCACGGCGCACGAGTACCCGCACGTCTGCGCCGGCGAAGATGAGCTCATGGCAAGCGCCTGCGACGGAATGAGCCCCCGTCCAGGGGGGAGTGAAGAATCGTGAGCCACGGTGAGGGTCCCGAGCTCGAGGTCGGGAAGACCGGCCCTTTCGCCAGCGGCGATGCCGCAGACGAAGAGCTTGCCGCAGCGCACTACGCCGACGTGACAACCATCGAGCAGCAGACACTGGCCGGCGATGTCTGGCGCCGCTTGCGACGCGACAAGTTCGCTATGATCGGGCTGGCCGCGATCATCCTCATCATGCTGGTCGCGATCTTCGCGCCCTGGCTCGCGCCACACGATCCCACTACCCAGTTCAACGACGGCATCACCAGGCAGGGCATGCCTGTGGGTTCCTCGGCCAAGTTCCTGCTGGGCACCGACACGCTGGGCCGCGACTTGCTGAGCCGCATCATCTACGGGGCCCGGGTCTCGCTCTTCATCGGCATCGTGGCCAACGGCCTCGCCCTCGTGCTGGGTGTGGTCTTCGGCCTCACCGCCGGCTACTTTCGCGGCTGGGTCGAGACGCTCGTGATGCGCATGACCGACGTGATGATGGCCTTTCCCATCCTGCTGCTGGCCATCGCGCTCTCCACCACGGTGTTCAGTAGGGGTGGCATCTGGCTGCTCGTCGTGGTCATCACCATCGTCTACTGGACGCCGATGACGCGGGTGATCCACGGCGAGGTGCTCAGCATCCGTGAAAAGGAGTTCGTGGACGCGGCACGGCTCACGGGCGCCACCGACCGGCGCATCCTCTTCCGCCATATCCTGCCGCATCTGGTGGCACCGATCATCGTCTACACCAGCCTCGGCATCGCCACCACGATCGTCTTCGAAGCCACCCTCAGCTACATCGGCGTGGGTGTGCAGCCGCCCACGCCGAGCTGGGGTCAGATGATCGCCATGGGCCAGGACTACTACCGCTCCGCCCCGCAGCTCGTCATCTATCCGGGCCTCGCCATCGTGGTCACCGTGCTCGCCTTCAACCTCGTGGGCGACGGTCTGCGCGACGCCTTCGATCCTCAGCAACGCCGGCAGTAGGAGAGTAACCGGAGCCATGCGCACGCAGGTTGACACGAATCAACGGGCAGGAAGGCCTGCCCGCCGCCGATTCACGAGCGTCGCCGTGGTCGCCACCGCCATGGTCTTCCTCTTCGTCTTGGAACTCGCCGCCTGCGGCGGTTCCCCCTCGAGCGGCTCCGCCGGCCCTTCCGGCACTCCCAAGCAGGGCGGCACGCTGACGCTGTCGTATCTCACCGAGCCGTCCAGCCTGGATCCCGCGGTGGGCTACAACATACTCGACTGGCAGATAGAGCACGCCGTGTTCGGGACCTACTTCCGCTACGCCGCGAAACCCGGCGCCGCCGGCACTGTGCTCGAGCCCGACTTGGCCACCGAAGTGCCGAGCGTGGCCAACGGCGGCGTCAGCGCCGACGGCAAGACCATCACCCTTCATCTGCGTAAGGGTGTCAGGTTCCAGCCACCGGTTGATCGCCAGGTAACGGCCGCCGATTTCAAGTACAGCTTCCAGCGCATGCTGCGCTCGCCCCTGTCGCCCGGCACCGGCTTCTACATGAACGTGGGCGGCGCGCAAGCCTACTACGAGAAGAGAGCCGGCACGGTGAGCGGCTTCAGGGTCATCGACCCGTTCACCATTCAGATCCGCCTGAACAGCCCCGACCTCTCGTTTCTCAACAAGCTCGCCATGCAGTTCTGCGACGTGGTGCCGAGGGAATGGGTCGCCAGGTGGGGGAAGGCGGTCAACCGGCATCCCCTCGGTACCGGTCCGTTCATGTTCTCGAGCTGGACGCCCGGCCAGCAGATCATCCTGAAGAAGAACCCCAACTACTGGGAGAAGGGCAAGCCCGACCTCAACGAGATCGACTACAAGCTCTCGTACACCCCTTCTACCGCTCTCCTGAAGCTCCAAGCCGGCCAGGTCGACGCGCTCGGCGACGGGGTGCCGGCCGCCGATCTCACGCAGATGCGCACCGACCCTACGTGGAAGACTTATGTGTACTCGCAGCCGCTGATCGCCATCAGCTATGTGCTCTTCGACGTGAAGGTGAAGCCCTTCAACAACCTGCTGGTGCGCCAGGCACTAAGCTGGGCCATCGACCGCGACAAGATCGTCAAGCTGCTGGGCGGCCAGGCCACCGCCCTCTGGCAGCTGTATCCCCAGGGCCTCCCCGGTCACCAGCAAGGCAAGGTGTTCTACGGCTACGACCCCGCCAAAGCCAGGGCGCTCCTCGCCCAGGCCGGCTACCCCAACGGCTTCAAGACCACGTTCTACACCGACAACGTCGACCCCGACCCTACGCTGGCCCAATCGATCCAGGCCGACCTCGCCGCGGTGGGCGTGCAGGCGGCCATCAAGACCGTCAGCAACGACGCCTACTATTCCCTGGAAAGCCAGCCCGGCAAGGTACCCATGGGCAGCTTCGCCTGGTGGATGGACTTCCCCGACCCGGTCGACTGGATCATCCCGCTGCTCAGCAAGAGCAACGCCGTAGACGGCGGCATGGACTCGAGCTTCTGGTGGGACCCCAAGGTGGAGCGCCTGCTCGCCCAGGCGCAAGCCATGACCGACCCCCAGGCGCGCGTCGAGAAGTTCGTTGAGATGCAGAACTACATCATGAGCCAGGCGCCGTACGCAACCGTGTACGCGCCGATGGAGACGACCATGTGTTCGCCGTCTGTAGGAGGCTTCTACCTTCACCCGGTGTATGAGCTCGACCCGGCAAGCTACTGGAAGAAGTAGTCTGCCGGAGGACCTGCGCGCATCGTGAGTACCCTCTGGGGCACGAAAAGGAGAAGGCGGGATGATACGAGGCAAAGGCTCGGTCGCGATAGTGGCGGTGCTGGCGTTGGCGGTGCTGGCCGCTCTCGTGCTGGGGATCGCCGCCTGCGGCGGCTCGAGCGCAACCGGTTCGAACTCCACGCCGGTGAAGGGCGGCACGCTCACCGTGACCTTCCAGGGCGAGCCCACCGGGCTCGACCCGGCGATCGCCTGGGAGATAGAGTCGTGGAGCATCGAGCGGCTCACGTATCAAACGTTTCTCACCTACGCGAGCAAGCCGAGCGACGCCGGTACCCAGCTCGTGCCGGAGCTCGCCACCGAGGTGCCGACCGTGGCCAACGGCGGCATCACCGCCAACGGCACGGTGTACACCTTCCACATCAGGCATGGCGTCAGGTTTGCGCCACCGGTGAACCGCGTGGTCACCGCCGCCGACTTCAAGTGGAGCTTCGAGCGCATGATGAAGCAGCCGCTGGCCCCGGCGACCTACTTCTACACCGGTATCGTCGGCGCCCAGGACTTCCTCGACGGCAAGGCCCGGCATATCAGTGGTTTCACGGTGGTCAACCCGTACACCGTGCAGATCACCCTCGTGAAGCCCGACGGAGTCTTTCTCATGGAGATGAGCCTGCCGTTCACCAGCGTGCTCCCCAAGGAGTGGGTGCTGAAGGTCGGCAACAACATCAAGCGGGAACCGCTCGGCACCGGTCCGTACAAGATCGTCAACTGGACACGCGGCCAGAGCATCACGGCCGTCAGAAACACCAACTGGACGGGCAAGGGTCAGCAGTGGGTCAACACCATGAAGTTCAACTTCTCGGCCAACCCCAGCAGCGCGCTCCTCGAGCTCGAACGCGGCCAGTCTGACGTGATGGGCGACCCCATTCCGGCGGCCGCCTACGTACAGACCACGCAAGACCCCAGGTGGGGCAAGAACGTGGTGAGCGCCCCGCAGATCGGCTGGTACTACATCTTCATGAACGTGCTCGAGAAGCCCTTCGACAGCATGAAGGTGCGCCAGGCCGTAAACTATGCCATAGACACCCAGAGAATCCAGAAGCTGCTGGGCGGCCAGGGTCGCGCGCTCAACCAGCTCTATCCTCAATACATGCCGGGCCACGAGGCCGGCGCGCAGTTCTACACCTACGACCCAGCCAAGGCCAAGGCGCTGCTCGCCGCGGCCGGCTACCCCCACGGGTTCCAGACCACCTTCTACACCCACAACGCCGCGCCGTTCCCGGAGCTGGCTCAGGCCATCCAGGCCGACCTCAAGGCGGTGGGCATCCAGGCCACCATCAAGCAGATGGACAGCGCCACCTACTGGAACTTCATCGCCCTCAAGAAGTCGCACGTAGGCATCGGGCTGAATGACTGGTACCAGGACTTTCCCGACCCGAGCGACTGGATCGGGCCGCTGTTCACGCAGCCCACCGACGGCGGCGAGAACTCGAGCTTCTACGACAACCCCCGGGTAGACGTCCTCTACAACGCGGCGAGCAGCGAGCTCAACGCGGCGAAGCGCCTGCAGATGTTCCAGGAGATGCAATACCTCATCATGAACGACGCCCCCACGGCGCCGCTCTACCAGCCACAGTGGAACGCCATCCACGGCGCCACCACTGGCGGCTTCTACCTGCATCCGGTGTGGACCTTCGAGTTCCAGGACTACTGGAAGACCAACGGCAAGTGAGGCACTCACGATGACGTGGCGCGGGCCGGGCGAAAGTCGCGATGGCTAAGTACATGGTGCGCAGGCTGCTCTGGACGGTAGTGGTGCTGTTCTTCGTGAGCCTCATCACCTTCCTGCTGTTCTTCGTCGGCGGCGGCGACCCCGCCAAGGCTATCGGCGGCACGCACGCGACGCCCGACGTGCTGTCCCGCATCAATCACTACTACGGCTTCGACAAGCCGCTCCTCACTCAGTACGGCCTGTACCTGTGGCATCTGCTGCACGGCGACATGGGCACGAGCTACCAGACGATGCTGCCGGTGTCGTACGCGATCAGGACCGCCTTCCCGGCCACCGTGCTCATCGCCCTCTGGGGCATCTTCTTCGAGCTGCTCATCGGCATCCCGGTCGGCATGATCGGCGCCCTCAGGCAGTACAGCGTGCACGACCGCGTCTTTACCGTGCTCAGCCTCCTCGGGATCGCCATGCCCGGATTCTGGCTGGGCCTCATCCTGCTGTATGCGCTCGCCTTCAAGATCCCCCTTTTCCCGCTGGGCGGCTACGCCGGCTGGGCACACCCCGTCAACGGCGTGCTGCCCGGACTGGTGCTCGGTCTGGGTGGCGGCGCCTGGTACTCGCGCATGTTGCGCAGCAGCATGCTCGAGATCCTCGGCGCCGACTACGTGCGCGCGGCACGCGCCAAGGGCCTGCCCGAGCGCACCGTGGTGTGGCGTCACATCATGCGCAACGCCTGGAGCCCCATCGTGACACTGCTGGGCATGGACGTGGGCTGGTTCCTCGGTGGCGTACTCGTGCTGGAGATCGTGTTCGGCATCCCCGGCATAGGGCTGCAGGCGTGGAATGCGATCGAGAACCAGGACCGGCCCATGATCATGGGTACGGTGCTGTTCGGGGCGCTACTCGTCACCGTCAGCAACCTTGTGGTCGACATCGCCTATACGTGGCTCGACCCACGGGTGAAGTACACCTGACGCGGCCGCACGGTGTCGCCCTGCGAGACGAGTCCGGCGCGGAGCCCCTGGTCCTCGTGGGGTCTACGTCGGCCCCGACAGACTTGCGAAGTTCGTCGGACAATTCGTATCATCGTGCGGGATACGCAATGACATCCGCCTTCTTTACTCAGAACAGACTCACCCGTACACTAGCTTTGATGGTGCCGCACGCGCAGCACCGAGACAACAGCGAGCGGACCATGTGAGCTCGATTCCGCTCCCAGATCGGCGCGAAGTTTTCAAAGGCCCTGACCGCCCGCACGAGCAGCCATGGGCCTCAGCACAAGAGAGGAACCACATGGCAAAGGTCACAGCAGTACAGACCCTCGGCTACAGCGTCGACGGCGTCTGGAAGCAGTCCCAGAGCACCACCTACCTGCCGATCACCGACTCCAACACCGGTGAGGTGATCGCCCGCACGCCGATGTGCACCGCGGCCGAGGTCACGGAGGCGATCGAGTCGGCGCACGCCGCCTTCGGGCCCTGGGCCAGCCTGCCGATCCAGAGGCGCACCGAGGTGCTCTTCAGGTGGCGCCCGATGCTGCTCGAGCGCATGGACGAGATCGCCACGCTGGTCTCCACCGAGCTCGGCAAGAACCTCGACGAGGCCCGCGGCGAGGTCGTCAAGATCGTGGAGGCCATCGACATCGCCGTCGGCGCCCCGATGCTCATGAAGGGTGAGTCGCTGATGAACGTGTCCACCGGGCACGACACGGTCAGCTACCGTGAGCCGCTCGGCGTGTTCGCCGGCATCGCGCCGTTCAACTTCCCGGCCATGATCCCCTTCGGCTGGATGCTGCCGATCTGCATCGCCTGCGGCAACACGTTCGTGCTCAAGGCCGCCAACCCCGTGCCGCTCACCAGCCACATGCTGCTCGACATGCTCTACGAGGCCGGCCTGCCCAAGGGCGTCGTCAACATGGTGACGGCGGAGAAGGAGCAGGCCGAAGTACTGCTCAAGCACCCGGCCGTGCGCGGCGTCAGCTTCGTGGGCACCACGCCGGTCGGCAAGCACGTCTACTCCATCGCCGCGGCGCATGGCAAGCGAGTCCAGGCTCAGACCCAGGCCAAGAACCACGGTCTGGTGCTGCGTGACGCCTCGCTCGAGCGCGCCGCGCGCGGCATCATCAACTCCACCTTCGGCTGCGCCGGCATGCGCTGCATGGCGCTGCCGGTCTGCGTGGTCGAGAATGCGGTCGCCGACGAGTTCATCGGCTACATGAAGCAGTTCGCCCAGGAACGCGTCGTGGGCGCCGCCTACGATCCCAAGACCGAGCTCGGGCCGGTCGTCTCCGCCGCCCACCAGGCGTCGGTCAAGCGCTGGATCGACAGGGGCGTCGAAGAAGGCGCCGAGCTGATCCTCGACGGCCGCGACACCGTCGTGCCCGGCTTCGAGAACGGTCATTTCGTCGGCCCGACCATCTTCGACCATGTGACCGAGGACATGGTCTGCGGCCGTGAGGAGGCCTTCGGCCCGGTGCTCTTCATCAAGCGCGTCGACGACTTCGAAGAGGGCCTGACGCTGATGAACAACAACCCCTACGCCAACGGCTCGTGCGTCTTCACCGAGAGCGGCTACTACTCGCGCGAGTTCGCCCGCCGCACGCACGCCGGCATGGTCGGCATCAACGTGGGCATCCCGGTGCCGGTGAGCTTCTTCCCCTTCTCGGGCCACAAGGACTCGTTCTTCGGCGACAATCACGTGTTCGGCAAGGACGGCTTCCAGTTCTTCACCGAGACCAAATGTGTGACCACGCGCTGGTTCACAGAGGCCGACAAGCAGCAGAAGCAGATCAGCACCTGGGAGGGCACGGTCAACCGCGGTTGAGGGCGGGGCAGGAGCAGACAAGAACGTCAGCGGGTGGCTGGCGCCACCCGCTGACGGAGGTAGGCGCCCCGTCGGGGCTATCGAGCCCTCGCCGGGCCCCCGGTCGGGGCTATCGAGCTCTCGCCGGGCCCCCGGTCGGGGCTATCGAGCTCTCGCCGGGCCCCCGCCCGGGCGCAACGGTCCCCGCTTCTCGAGCGCGGCCAGCAGGCTTGCTTCGCCCTCGAACAGCGTGGCGCCGGCGGCGCCAAGACCTGTGGTAACCCCGCTGAAATCACCCTCCAGCACGCCGCTGTGAGCCCACACCGGCGTGCCGCCGGCCAACGCTTCCAGCACCGCCTCTATATTGCGCGCGTTGCCGTGGCTCACCGGCACAGCGGCGACCATCACCAGGTCGGCCGCGCGCATGAGCGCCAGGTTCTCGCTATACGCATCCTCGCCGACCGGCGAGAACGGCGCCTCAACGACCATCTGCAGACCCAGCTCACGCCCGGTCACTTCGTCGGTGTCGAGAGCGTTGAGCACGCCGGCGGAGACGTCGTACCCGGCGTCCACCAGCTCGCGCATGAGCCCCGAGCCGGTGCCGCCGCCACACACCACGTGCACGCGGCCGAGGCGCTCCGCGCGCGGTCGCGGCGAGAACGTGAGGTAGGTGCGGCCGGCGTGACGGTGCACATAGGCGCGCACGCCGTACACCGCCTCCACGATCTCGGGCCGCAGCACTTCGTCCGGCGGCCCGAAGGCCGCTACTCCGCCGTCTGACAGCACGAGCAGCTTGTCGAAGTAGTGGAGAGCTAGATTGAGGTCGTGCAGGATGCAGAGCACGGTGAGGCCCTCGGCGTTGAGCTGCTTGAGAAGGTCGAACAGCCGCAGCTGATGTGACACGTCCAGGGCGGAGGCCGGCTCGTCGAGCAACAGGAGCTGCGCCTGCTGCATGAGAGCCTGAGCCAGCACCACGAGCTGCCTTTCGCCACCGCTGAGCTCGGTGAACGGGCGTGCCGCGAGCTCGGCAACGCCGAGGCGCGCCAGGGTCAGATCGGCGTCACCACACGAGGCCGCCTCGCCGCCGCGGCAGTACGACCCCATCTCCACCACCTCACGCACGGAGAGCTCGAAGTCGAGGTCGAAGTGCTGCGGCACCAGGGCGACCTCTTTGGCCATGTCGCGGCGCCGGTACTTGTCGGTAGCGATGCCGTTGACCAACACCTCGCCGGAGGCGGGCCGAAGGAGACCGTCGATGAGGTCGATGAGCGTAGACTTGCCGCTGCCGTTGGGTCCGACGATGCCGACGAAGTCGCCGGCCTCCAGCGCGAATGAAATGCGCCGCAGCACCGGCCGCTCGTCGTAGGCGAAGTCCACGTTATGCAACGAAACCAGCGTCATCAGGCCCTCCGGGCCCTGCGCAGAAGGTAGACGAAGAGAGGCGCGCCCACGAAGGTCGTCACCACGCCCACCGGCATCTCGTTGGGGGCGATGGCCATGCGCGAGAGCAGATCGGCGACGACCATCATGGCGGCGCCGACCAGCAGAGAGACGGGCAGCAGACTGCGATGCCCGGGGCCAACCAGCAGGCGCACGATGTGAGGAACCACCAGTCCCACGAAGCCGATGATGCCGCTCACCGAGACGGCAAGGGCGGTGAGCACACCGGCCGTCACCAGCAGCAGGCGCTTGGTGCGCTCCACCTCAACACCCAGCTCGAGCGCACGTTTCTCGCCCTGCAGCAGAATGTCCATCTCCCGGGTGAAGAACAGCGGCACGATCATGAACGGCACCGCCACAAGCGACAGCTCGACCTCCGCCCATCCACGCCCGGAGAAGCTCCCCATGAGCCAGTAGACGATGGCTTGCATGTCCTGGTTGGCCTTAATCATCAGGAGGGTGACGACGGCGCTCGCCAGGTAGGAGATGGTCACCCCGGCGAGGAGCAGGACGAAGATGTCGATGCGGCCCCGCCGGCGGGCCGCCATCCATACGATGAGCAGCGTGCCCAGGCCACCGAGGAGGGCCAGCGCGGCCGTGCGCGGCAGCGAGGCCCAGTGGAGGACGATGCCGAGGGTGGCGCCCAGCGCGGCGCCCGACGAGACCCCCGTCACGTAGGGGTCGGTGAGCGGGTTCAAGAACAGGTCCTGCAGGATCACGCCGGCCACCGCGAGCTCCGCCCCCACGAGTCCCGCCAGAAGCACGCGCGGCATGCGGATCTGCCAGAAGATGGCGCTGTCGAGGTTGCCCGGCACCGGGCCCGCCGTCACCAGACCCCACAGGCGGCCGAGCGAGAGCGAGGCCGGGCCGATCGCCAAACCGAGCACCAGGCAGGCGAAGCAGACGCCCGCCGCCAGCACGACGCCCGGCCACACGTGGGTGCGCCCCAGGCGACTCACTGCCCCGAGTACGCCTCGGGATGGATCATCCTGGCGAGATCCTCCAGACCCTGGGCCAGGCGCGGGCCGGGCTTGGCGATCAGGTCGTCCTCGATCACGTAGACGCGGCCGTCTTTCACGGCGCTGAGGGCCGAGTAGCCTGGGCGCTGCTTGATGTCGCCGGGCTTGCTCATCGATCCGGAGTCGGCGATGTACACCGCGGGATCGTCTTTCACCAGCACCTCGCTGCTGAAGTTGGGGTAGCCGCTGCCGGCTGAGGCGCCGATGTTGACGCCGCCGGCGATGCCGATCATGTCGTTGATGAAGGTGCCGGAGCCGGCCGTCATAAGGGGCTTGCCGTAGATCTCGAGGAAGGTGTTCGCCCTGGGGAGCTTGCCGACCTTGCTGCGCACGTCGGCCTCCGCCTTCTTCATGGTGTCGACGACCTGCTGGGCCTGTGGCGTGGTGCCGACCAGCTTGCCCACGTTGGCGATGTCGGTCATGGCGCCGGCGTAGGTCTTGGGATCGACCACGTACACGTGCATGCCCAGAGCCTCGAGCTTGCTGCGCAGGCCGGCCTGGATGCCGCCCGTGGCGAGCACCAGGTCGGGGTTGAACGCGGCGATCTTCTCCACACTAGGGCTGGCGAAGTCGCCGATCTTGGGCAGCTTCTTGGCCGCCGCCGGGTAGTCGTCGTAGCTCGTGCCGGCGACCATCTTGGCGCCGGCGCCGATGGCGTAGGCGATCTCCGTGTTGGCCGGCGCCAGGCTCACGATACGAGTCGCCGGCCGCGTGAGGGTCACGGTCGTGCCGGAATCGTCCGTGACAGTGATGGCACCTGCCGAGGCGGCCGGCGAGGCGCCGCCGCCACTCGCCGTACCGGAGCCGCAGGCGGCGAGGACAATGGCGCCCAGGGCGCTCAGCGCCAGGGCCGTGAGGAGGACTGCCGCGGTGCCGCCGCGGTGCGGACGAGGCCTGGTCATTGCTGAGTGTGCTCCCTTCGAGACAATGCTTCTACTTCCACTTCACGAGTCGAGAAATCGAGGATCCAGTGGCCGTCGCGCGAGACGTGGCCATCCCAGGCCAGCGCTACGGGCTTCGAGAACAGCGGCGCCTGGGTGACCATAGTGTGGAACTCGCCCTGCTCGCCGCAGGCGTCGGCGCCGGCCGCCTCGAGCTCGTCAACCAGCTCCCAGGTAAGCTCGCGGCCCAGGAACGAGGCGTCCAGCCTGCTGTCGTCGACCGCCACCACCGTGGCCCGCACGCCGCTGGCGAGCAGCTCGCCGACGAGTTGGTGGCGTGGTTCTTGCCAGAGCGGCAGGTGGCAGGTGAGACCAGTGATCTCGCAGACACCTTCCACCCAGTCGCGGTGCGCCTGCAGATCGATGTCGCCGAACACGCCGGCCGAGACGCCCTGGGCACGCAGCTCGAGTATCATTGAGACATAGGTAGCCTCGTACTCGTCCCACGTAGTGGCCCTCGCCACCAACGGGATGCCCAAAGCCTGGGCCTGAGCCTCGAGCAGCCGCAGAGGCAGACCGTGGCCGCGGCTGCGCTCCCCGTCCTCGTGCAGCATGCAGAGTAGCGCCTGGGGCTGGCCGCCCGCCGCCATGGCGCGTGCCAGGGCGAGGTAGGCGTCTTTGCCGCCGCTCCACGAGCAGAAGAAGCGGCGGCCCTCGAGTGATTCATGGGTTTCGCTCATGAGACTCCTGAGGCCGAGTCGCCGGTGCCCTCGTACACGGGGGCGACAGCGGCCGCGTCGGGCGCCGTGCCCGCGCCGGCGGAGGCTTCGCGCCGCCGGCGGCACGCGGCGCAGATGCCGTACACCTCGAGGTGATGGCCGTACACGGTGAAGCCGGTGGCCTTCTCGAGCTGCTTCTCCAGGTACGCGAGGTCGCCCTCGCCGTCGAAATCAATGACCATGCGGCACTCACCACAGATCAACGGATGGTTGTGGCCTATGCGCGTGGCCGTGAAGCACACCTCGCCGCTGCGGTCCTGCACGCGAACCAGCAGGCCAAGGTCAACCAACACAGTGACGGTGCGGTAGACAGTGGCTTGCCCGATGCCTTGGGGGCGAAGCGCCTCGGTAGCTTCAGCGATCGTCGAGGCGCGGGTGGATTGTGAGAAGAACTCCCAAACTCCGCGTCGCTGCCTCGTGTAAGGCATGCCGCGTTCGGCGAATACAGTCTCAATAGCGGCCTGCGGCCTGGGGACGGGCGGAACCATGGTTGAGAAGTATTCTCAATCACGTGCGACAAGTCAAGCCGCATCGTGAGGCCGGGCGCCGGCCCGACAACAGCTCCCCGGCGGCTGCCACGCTCGCCTTCAATTCGGCCACGTGCCGCGCGCGACGATTTACTGGCGATGGGTGCCGCGCCGCTCGCGGCGCGCCTTCACTGCGCCGTCATGGCGCCATCGGCGACCACCACCGAGCCAGTGACGAAGGAGGCTTCGTCCGAGGCCAGGAAGAGGGCCACGTTAGCGATCTCTCGCGGCTCGCCGGGACGGCCGATCGGCTGGAACGAATCGATCGTTGAGTACACGTGCTCAAGACCGCCAAGCAACTCGGCGTGCGCGTAGTTGATGGGGGTGTCTACCCATCCCGGAGCCAGCGCGTTGCAGCGGATGCCCTGCTTGGCGTAGTCGAGCGCGATCCCCTTGGACAGCATGACGATCGCGCCCTTGGAGGCCGCATAGACTGTCAGGAAGGGTTCGGCCACGAGGCCGTTCACCGAAGTCGTGTTGATCAGCGAGCCGCCGCCGGCACGCAGCATGTGCGGGATCGCATAGCGGCAGCCGTACATGGTTCCTTTCACATTGACGTTCAGGGTGCGGTCGATCACCTCGTCGCTCGCCTCGTGAAATACTCCCGGGAGGTTGACGCCGGCGTTGTTGAACACCGCGTCCAGCGCTCCCCAGCGCTCCACTGTGCCGTCTGTGTAGGCCTTCACCTGCGCGGCGTCGGAGATGTCGGCGGTCACCGCGAACGCTGCGCTGCCGATGCCGCGTACCGTGTCCGCCAGCGACTCACCGTTGATGTCGACGCAAGTGACGCGTGCGCCCTCCTCGGCGAACCTGATGGCCGTGGCCCTGCCGATGCCGGAGCCCGCGCCAGTGACGATTGTCACCTTGCCGTCCAGGCGTCCACTCATGGGGATCTCCTCTACTCGTTGTCGCCTGCCGGCGCCTGGGCAGGGCCCGCGCCGTGCGGGGCACTATCCTACTGCGCGGCGCAGCAGACCGCGGCATTGCCGTGGTGTACAGTCAACACGGCCACGCCTGCGGCGGGCGAGCGGCCGGACCAACCGCGAAGGAGACAGGCGAGGTGCACTTCGACGGGACGATCTTCGACCTCGACGGCACGCTGGCCGACACCCTTGAAGACCTGGCCGACGCGCTGAACCGGGTGCTGGTCATTCAGGGTCTGCCGGCACACGACGAGGCCTGGTACAAGCGCATGATCGGCCATGGCATCAGACGGCTGGTGAGCGACGCTCTGCCGCCCTCCGCGCGCACCGATCAGACGATCGCGACGTGCTATGAGGCCATGATCGCCGACTACGGCGAACACAGCCTCGTGAAGACGCGGCTCTACGACGGCATCGCCGAACTGGTGGGTTCGCTAACGGCCGGCGGTATCAAGATGGCGGTGTTCTCGAACAAGGCCGACGCCCTCACGAAAGCCATCGTCACTGCCCTCCTGGGCGCCGACACATTCGATCTCGTGATGGGCGCCCAGCCCGGCCTACCAATGAAGCCCGACCCTACGGTCGCTCTGCTCATCAGCCGCCGGCTGGGCCTGGCGCCGGCCGCCGTCGCCTACCTCGGAGACACGCGCATCGACATGCTCACCGCCACCAGGGCCGGCATGATCCCCGTGGGAGTGGCGTGGGGGTTCAGGGCGAGGCAGGAACTCGAAGAAGGCGGCGCCGGCGTGGTGCTCGAGCACCCGCTGGACCTGCTGACGCTGCGCACCTGACGGCGGCTCGCTGACCGCGGCTTCGCCGGGGGTCGCGCTACTCGGAGCCGCAGGACACCCCGCACCACCGGCCGGCCCAGCCGCTCACCGACTCGAGCACGGGGCCCAGCGCCTCTCCCTTGGGAGTAAGCCCGTAGCACACTTGGGGCGGGCGCGACCCGGTGACCTCGCGGAGCACGGCGAGCATCGACACTCACGAGCCCACTCGTGACGCGCACCTGCGCTCGGGCGATTTCTTCGACGTTGGGAACTTCCCGAAGATGACCTTCAAGAGCACTTCGGTTGAGCAGCTCAAGGCGAAACGTCTGCGGCTGCGCGGTGAGCTCACCATCCGTGACGTCACGCACGAGGTGTCGCTCCAGGCGGAGTTCGGTGGGCGCCTCACCGATCCCTGGGGCATGGATCGGGTTGGCTTCACGGCTACGGCGACCATCGACCGCAGAGACTTCGGCCTCACGTGGAACTCGGCCCTGGAGACGGGCGGCGTTCTGGTGGGCGACAAGGCCGAGATAACGATTGAGCTCGAGGCCACCGCACCATCCGCGGACGCGGCCGGCGACGAGTCCGCGGACGAGTCCGGCCGCGAACTCGAAACGGCGCAAGCGGCCGGGTGACGCTGCGCGAACGGCGAGGCAGCCGCCTCGGCCGGGTTGCGCCGCGACGCCGCCGAGGGGCGCGAAGATGCGCTCGCGCGCGGCGGGCGTGGCCAGCACCCCCGGCGGGATGCTGGCCGGATTACCTGTCAACTAGGAGAGAGTGGCACGATGTGCGTGGGTTCGGCGAGACCCAGAGTCATCAACTCATCGTCGACCTTCGCGAAGCCGGCCCGGCCGTAGACGATCTGGGCCGCCACGTTGTCGCCGGCGACCCGCACAGACATCGCACGGATCCCCCGGCCGGCGCAGATGTGGCGAGCTTCGATGAGGGTCGCCGTGCCGAGCCCCCGGCCGCGAGAGTCGGGACGCACGTAGAAGTCGTCGACCACCGCCATGAGCCCGCCATACTCCATGCCATAGACAAAGGTGACGACGATGTAGCCAACATCGGCCGCCTCGCGCTGGACGATCCAGACGAGCCCCAGCCGAGGGTCGGCGATCAGCGACTCGAAGGCTCGTGCAGCCCGCGCTTCATCCAGGACGTAGCCCGATTCGGCGTAGAAGCTTACCATGAGCTCAGCGAGCGTGGGAACATCCCGACTCCCCGCCGGACGCATCACACCCCCATCTAGTGGTTGGCCACCGCCGCGACCCCGCCCAGGAACCCGACGTACCGCTCGGCCGCGGCCCGCAGGGCAGCGTTCGCGGCCTTGGTGAGCGGCCGGAAGGGGCTCGCCTCTACCCGCACAGTACCTTTGTCGACCACGCGACGCCAGGTGCCCGCCACACGTCCGCCGACGACGATTATGGGATGGAAGCGCCCGTTGGCGAACGGCGCGAGCTTCGCCCCGGCGGCGCGTGCGAGCACGGCGCTGCGGTCGCGATACCCGAGCAGGTACTCATCGAAGGCTGGCAACAGGGCCACTCGCGACCGCGCCCGCAGAGGGACGCCGGTGGCGAGCACCTCGCGCGACATCCAGTACACGGTGCCGTCCTGTGTCACCGACGCGAGGCTCGTCGCGGCCATCTCGAGCGCGGCCCGCGCGTCTGCCACCTTGAGCCCCGTCCACCAGACAAAGTCTTGGAGCGTCGCCGGTCCGTGGCCGGCGAAGTAGCGCCCTGCAAGCTCCGCCAGGGCCTCGTCGCGATCCAGGACGCGACCCGGCGGTACCCACTCCTCGAGGAGCACGAACGCCTGCTGCCGGCCGTGCAGCGGGCCGAGGCAGAGGAGCCCCTCCTGGCAGAGGCGCGCCAGAATGTGGATGCCACGCTGCCCAGCGGCGGAGACGCCCCCCTCCTCGAGCGCGCCGAGGACTTCGCCGCGCGACATCCGGCGGTCGCCGCGCAGCACGCCGGCGAGAATCTCGCGGCTCCGGGCGAAGTCGTCGCTGCCGAGGCCGAGCTGGCGGTGACGTCCGGATGCTGCTGCCATGGTGCGGGGGGCGAGAAGCGCCAACATCCAGCGCACGTCGGCGGCCGCCACGAAGTGCAGCGTGCCGCGCAGGGGCCATGTGCGCACGATGGTGTGACCCGCGAGCGCCCGCTCGACCTGGGCCTCAGTGAAATCGCGCAGGCGCAGACCGATCGCCCACAAGGCGGCGCGGTAGTCTTGAGCCTGCACAGCCCCCAGTGCGGCGACCAGCTCACCCGCAGAGATGGCCACCGGGTCTGAGATCCGCTGGCTCACGAGCCGCAGGTCGCCGATGGGCAGCGAGGTCGTCATCGCGGCGCCCCGGCGTGCGCGGTGGCGAGCAGCACCTGGAGCACTACAGTAGTGTCGAACGGCGCCTTCATCGCGGCAGGCTCACCTGCCGTCACCGAGCAGCTCCGGCGACACGCTGACCTCGGCCACCTTGCGCACCGGGCCGAGAAGAGTCAGCGTGAAATCTTCGCGCACCTCGATCTCCAGATCGCCACCGGGCATGGCCACCGTGACGTGCCCGCGGCACAGCCCCAAGCGCACCGAGGCGGCTGCCGCGGCACAGCTGCTGCTGCCGGAGGCCAGTGTATAGCCGGCGCCACGCTCCCAGATCTCGATCGCGATGCGGCTTGTGTCGAGGACCTTCACGAACTGCACGTTCGTCCGGTTGGGAAACAGAGGGTGCGCCTCGATCAGAGGTCCCAGACGCTGCGCCAGCGAGGGTGAGACGTCGTCCCTATAGAGCACGCAATGGGGATTGCCGACCGTCACGGCGGTAAACCTGAGACGCTCATCGCCGACCTCGAGCTGCTCGCCGACAACCTCCCGCCGCGGGCCCGTCACCGGTATCGCCTCACTGTCGAAGCTGGCCCTGCCCATCTCGACGAAGACGGAGCGCCCTTCATCGAGCACCCGGCAGCGAACGCGGCCGCCTTTCGTGACGACCGCAAACGGTTCACCGCCCACGCGCCCCGTGTCCCACAGATAGCGCGCGAAGATGCGCAGTCCGTTGCCGCTCTTCTCCGCCTCGGAGCCGTCCGGATTGAGGATACGCAAGCCGAACTCGTGGCCGCCTGGCGACTCGGCGACGAGAATGCCGTCCGCGCCGACGCCGAAATGCCGGTCGCAGATGCGGCGCACGAGTGATGCTTCGAGGGGAGCGGCGGCCCGGCCGGCGCCTGTGGCGGCGGCCAGCGCCGTGCCGCCGGCGGCGGCGTCTGAGTCGAGCATCAGGTAGTCGTTGCCGAGCGCCTGGTACTTCTGAAAGCGCAGCGCGTTGGGTTCGCTCCGGTGGTTCATTGGACCAAGTCTATGCGGAGAGCGACAGCCACGCTCAATCCGGTGGCTGCAGTGCCGCGAAAGCCGCCAGCAAGCGGTCGTTCTGGGGCGCAAGCCGCGGGCTCACGCGCACGTGCTCGGGCAGGCCGAACGACGTGCAGTCGCGCACCAGGCAGCCCTGAGAGAGCAGAACGTGGCGGGCGGCAGAGGCATCGCCCACGTGGATGAGGAAGAAACCGGCCATGGTGGGCTCGGTAGTCCAGCCGGCGGCACGCAGACCGGCGACCAGGCGGTCGCGCTCTCCGGTGAGCAGATCCACGGAGCGTCGGTGATGATCGCCGTCGTCCAACGCCGCCGCACCGGCAGCCTGAGCGCACGCGTTTACGCGCCAGGGGGCGGCCGCGGCGCGCAGCGCCGCGGCCTCCGCCGGCGCCGCCAACGCGTAGCCCAGGCGCAAGCCCGCCAGCCCCCAGTACTTGGTCAGCGAACGCAGCACCACGACGCTGCCGCCGAAGAGCAGGCCGGCCTGCCACTGCGCATCCGGGAGCAGGTCGCAGTAGGCCTCGTCGAGGACGAAGAGCGTACTCGCGAAGTCGGCGGCGAGGGAGCCGACCAGGGCCGCGGGCAGGGCCGCCCCTGTGGGGTTGTTGGGCGAGCAGAGCCAGCACAATCGGGGACGCAGATCGGCGAGCGCGGCGCGCAGTGCAGCCTCGGGGCAGAGAAAGCCCGCGCCCGGCCCAGCGTGCACCAGTGGTACCCGTTCGAGGCGGGCGCCGGCCAGGAGAGTCGCCACTTCGCACTCGCCGAACACCGGCGCCAGGGCGAGCGCCGTGTCGCTGGTGGCCAGGGCGAGCTGGGCGATGAGCCGGATAAGCTCGGTGCTGCCGTTGCCGCATACCACCTGCGACGGATCCACGCCGAGGCGCTCTGCCAGGCGATCTGTGAGCTCGGTGGCGTGCGGATCGGGATACGCATCAATCACAGCGCTGGCCACCGCCGCGGCTACCCCGGGCGCCGCGCCCAGCGGCGACTGATTGGAGCTGAAGTCGACGACGGCGCCGGGGTCGATGCCCTCGACGCGCAGCGCCGCCGGGTCGACCGCACCATGCACCGACGGCTTCACGCGGCGCAGGAAGGGCGCATCCGAGTGGGATCTCCAGTCCGGTTCGCCGGTCCGACCGCCGGGTTGCCCGACGCTCACATCCACACTGCTCCGGCGAGCAGGCCGGCAAGCGCCGCGGCGCCGGCGATGGCCACGCCTCCCGCGACCCAGACCAGCAGCACGGCGTCGTCGATCACATCGGCCGTGAGCGGCCGCCCCGCCCGCCCCAGGGCGTACACGCCGGGCTTCTCGAGCTGCACGTTCAGGGCCCCGGCCATGGTCGCGATGGCGAGTGTCTTGTTGGGTCCGTGCTGCGGCAGGTGCTGCGTGCGCAAGGCCCACCACGCCGCCCCGGCCCTGCCCTTCAGCCCCGCCACGGCGACGAGCAGCAGCGCCGCGAGGCGCGTGGGGACCCAGTTGGCCACGTCGTCGCTGCGTGCCGCGACCTTGCCCACGTATTCGCGTTCGTCGCGGTAGCCGAGCATGGCGTCCATGGTATTGATGGCCCGGTAGGCGAGCGCCCCGGGCAGGCCGAAGAGGGCGTAGTAGAGAAGCGGAGAGACCACGCTGTCGGTGAGGTTCTCGGCCAGAGACTCCACGGCCGCCGAGACGATCAGCGGTGGCTCCAGATCGGGAGCACGGCTGACGAGGGCCGCCAATCGCACGCGGGCCGCGGCCACGTCGCGGGCCAGCGCGCGCTGCACGTCGCGGCCGGCGCCGACCAGGCCGCGCAGGGAGAAGGTGTTCTTGAGGACCCAGCCGCCAATGACCAGCGACGCCCACCAGGGCAGCCGCGCGAGACCGATCCTGATCACAGCACCGCCGGCGAACGCGGCTCCCGCGGTGAGGACCACGATGAGCGCGCCGTACGCCAGCTCGGCCCGGGGTTGGCCACGCGGGCGGCGGCGCTCAAGAGCACCGACGAGCCGGCCCATCCACACGACCGGGTGCACCGCGGCGGGCGGCTCCCCGACGGTGACGTCGAATGCGGCGGCCAGCAGAACCGTGGCAAGAGCGAGACGCCAGTCGCCCGTGAGGGGCATCATGGTCCGCCGCGCGCCGTCGTCAGCCGCCGGCCCCGGCCGGGCGCGCTCCGGCTGTGCCGGCGCTGACCGAACCGGCGCTCGCCGGCCGCGCCCCGGTCGCCGCCGTGAGCTCAGCGCCGGGCTGGGCGCCGGCGAGCCCATCGAGGTGGCCGGTCGCGTTCACGTAGCGGATGGTCACACAGCCACCGGCGAACTCGAGCAGCGACACGCCGCCGTGCGAAGTCGACAGCGTCCACCACTTCTGCGGCGGTACCTCGAGATAGTGGTTGAGGATGGCACGGATGGGTCCGTCGTGGGCCACCAGGCAGACTGCCGCGTGCGGTCCGCCGGCACACCCCCCCGGCACCGAGGCGCTGGCATCGGAAGCGGCGACCGCGTTGGCACAGAGCTCGCCGCTGTCGTTCACGCCGTGTGCCGCCAGCACATCGCAGACGGCCGCATGCACACGCGCCTCTACGTCGGCCAGCGACTCCCCGTGAGGGAGCGACGTACCGTGCGGATCGTTCGCGAAGGCGCCCGTGAGCGCGACATCGGCCTCGAACTCCTCCCAGGGTCGGCCCTCGTAGTCGCCCAGATCGATCTCGCGCAAACGCTTGTCGGGGAAGAGAAGGCCGCCGCCAGGCCCCTCCAGGGGCGCCACCTCCGCCGCCCAGGAGGCAGCGATGAGCTCCGCCGTCGCCACCGCCCGCGGCAGGTCGCTGCTGTACACCGGCATCGGGCCCAGCGGTGCGAGACACACCGCGGCGGCGCGCGCCTGCGCCTCGCCGAGCGCGGTGAGGCGATGGTCGCTCTGGCCCATCAGGGCACCGTCGACGTTGCCGGTGGATTGTCCGTGCCGTACCAGGTAGAGCTTCACGATGGCTCCTCGAAAGTCATGCGCGCCGTCATGAGGCCAGCCGCAGAATCGCACAGCCGGCCACCAGCGCCGCCGCCTCGGCCAGCTCGATGCCCATGCCGTACACGTCCCCGGTGAGGCCGCCCAATCGCCACGCCACGGCGGCTTGCATCGCCAACGCCACGCCCATCGCGACCGCCGTGACGAGCAGGCCGGCCCACCAACCGCCGGCGCCGCCGGCTGCCAGGGTGGTCACGGCCGCGGCCACCAGAGCGGCCACCAGCAGGACCGCAGCCAGCGCCATGGGCGTAGCCGAGCGCGTGCGGTTGAAGGCGGCGCCGGTGCCCTCCGCCCTGGCGTAGGCAAAGGCGTAGACGTCCAAGGCCGGCAGGGCGCGCGCGGCCGCCCAGCCGGCCAGCAGAGGCGCGGCCGCGGCACTGCGTGTGAGCGCCCCGAGGGCGGCGACCTTGAGCAGCAGGATCAGCACCGCTCCCACCACGCCCATGGCCCCTGCACGACTGTCTTTCATGATCTCCAGCGCGCGCGCCCGCGGCGCGCCGCTGAAGATGCCGTCACAAGTGTCCATGAGTCCGTCCATATGCAGGCCCCGGGTTGCCGCCTCGAGCAGGAGCACCACCAGCACGGCCGCCACCAGCGAGGGCAGCAGCTCCAGCAGCCCCACGTACACGCCCCAGGCCGCGGCGCCCAGGCCCAGACCCACCAGTGGATACCAGCCCATGCTGGCCCGCAGGTCGGCCGCGGCCACCTCTCCGCGCACGGGGACGGGAATACCGGTGAGGAACGCGACGGCCAGCGTGAACCGCCTCGCGGTGGAGCCGTCCCGTGGCCCGGAGGCACGCTCGGCCATCACGTCTTCGTGCCCGTCTCTCACCGGCGTTCCGTCATCCTCAGCGCTTCAGATCGGCGTCGGCCGCGACGTCGCCGCCGGCCACGCCGGCGCTCTCGAAGGTCGCCATCTCGCTGAGGATACGAGCGGCGGCCTCGACGATGCTCATCGACAGCGCCGCCCCGGTACCCTCACCGAGCCGCATCTGCAGGTCGAAGAGTGGGGTAAGACCCAGCTCCTCGAACACCACCTGGTGGCCCACCTCGATACTCACGTGGCTGGGCAGGATGTAATCCACGCACTCGTGGCACAGTCGCACGGCCACGAGAGCCGCCGCCGCCGAGATGAAGCCGTCCATGACCACCGGCACGCGGTGCGCAGCGCCGCCCAAGAAGACGCCGGTCATGGCGGCGATCTCGAGCCCGCCCACCTTGGCGAGCACGTCGATGGGGTCGCTCGCCAAGGGCGCGTTCACGGCCAGCGCCTTCTCGATCACCGCGATCTTGGCCGGCAGAGCTTCCTTGCTGATGCCGGTGCCCCGGCCGGTCACCCTGGCCACCGGCTCGCCGGTGAGCGCCGCGATCACCGCCGACGCGGCCGTGGTATTGCCGATGCCCATCTCGCCGGTGGCGATGATGTCGAGGCCCCTGGCTGACTCTTCCTCCACCAGCTCGAGGCCCACAGTGATGGCCTGCACAGCCTCCTCGCGAGTCATCGCCGGGCCCTGCGCGATGTTGGCGGTGCCCATGCGCACCTTCTTGTGGCGTACGCCCTGGGCGCCGCTCAGGTCGGCCGCCACACCTACATCGGTCACGGCGACGCGCGCGCCCACGTGCCTCGCGAGCACGTTAATGGCCGCCCCGCCGGAGGCGAAGTTGAGCACCATCGCCGGCGTGACCTCCGCCGGATAGGCGCTCACGCCTTCGGCCACCACGCCGTGATCGGCGGCCATCACGGCGATGGCCTTCCGTGCGATCACCGGCAGCGGCCTGCCCTGAATGCCGGCGAGCTGTATGGAGAGGCTCTCCAGCCGACCCAATGCTTTGGGCGGTTTGGTGAGCTGCGACTGGCGAGCGTCGGCGGCGCGCATGGCCTCGGCGTCGAGCGGGAGGATGCGGCGGATGGTACGGTCCAGCAGATCGGTCACGGGTGCTACTCCTTAGCGGAAAACGGCGGCAGGGCGAGAGACTTGACGTCGATGGGAAACCCGGCGACGCAGAGAAACACACGGTCGGCGGCGGCGGCCAGGCGCTGGTTGCTCCAACCCAGCTGATCGCGGTACGTGCGGGCCAGCGGATACTCGGGCACCACCCCCATGCCCACCTCGTTGGAGACCGCGACCAGGATCGCACCCGTCTCAGCGCGCGCCGCCAGAAGGTCGTCCACGGCCGCGCTCACGCGGGACGAGGCGGCGCGCTCCTGCGCGGCCGTGAGCAATGACTTGTCGTAGTTGAACTCGTCGCCGGGGCGAGTGCCGCCCAAGTCGCCGCCGGCAAACAGAAGATTGCTCACCCAGACACTCACACAGTCGAGGAGGAAGACCGGGCCGGCGGGCCTCGCCGGGCCCGCCGCCGCGGCCGCGCCGCGCACCGCCGCCGGCACCTCGATGGGGCACTCTACCGTGCCCCACGTGCGCGGCCGCCGCTCACGATGCGCCGCGACACGCTCGGCCATCTCGGGGTCGTTGGTCTCCGACGTGGCCAGATAGACCACACGACCGGCGTACGGCTCGGCCAGGTGCGCCGCGAGCTGCTCGGCAAAGGTGCTCTTGCCGCTGCGCGCGCCGCCGGTGACGAAGAAGAGGTGGTCTTGGGGCTCCACCGCTGCCCTCCCTCGAGGCGTTGTCGCGATGATCTCCCGGCCGCGGTGTCCTGGCTTCCGCTTCATCCTACTGGTCGCGCCTTCCCGCCCTGCTCGGGCAGTGGCTTCGCTGCGACGTTCGTCGGCGGCTACAGTTGCGGGGCAGCGCCGGCGTTGCACCGGCTTCCCAGTAGCTGAGAGACAACACTTGAAGGCTAACGCGCCCCGACGAGGTCGTCAAACCGTCGCGCCCCGCCGCCTTCGGAGCGCGCCTGCCGCCGGCCCTCATGGCGGCGTTGACCCCGAACGCTGCGTCGGCGCCAGCAGTACCGCGCGCCGGCCGGCCTCCCGCACCTGATGCCTCTCCTCGAGCATGTAGCGCAGATGATGAAGCGGTGGGTCCTTCCACCGACGGGGTCTGCACGAGGAGGACGCGGAGGCCCATCAGGCCGCCGCGCGCCACGCGCTCACCGCCGCGACCTCGCCTGCGCCAGCTCACTGCGCACCTGCACGGTGAGACGCCGCATGATCTCGGCCGCCGCGTCGAGATGTGCCGCGGCCGATCCTCCCGGCACAGCCCTATCCTCCGGCGACATACGCGACGCAGAAGCAGCATCGGCGACCTCGCCGGCTTCCAGGCCGGCGAGGTCGCGGCGCTCTGCCAGGCCGAGCGGCACCGGCACCCAGCCTTGCAGCCGCGCGGGCCGGCCGGCCAGCACCGCCACTCGGTCGCCGAGAAGTACCGCCTCGCGCACGTCGTGGGTCACCAGTATCCAGGTCGCCGGATGCGCGTCCATGACGTCGAGCAGCCAGCGTTGCAGCTCCACGCGAGTGAGCGCGTCCAGGCTGCCGAAGGGTTCGTCCAGGAGCACCAGGCCCCGCTCCAGCACCAGCGTGCGGGCCAGCGCGACACGCTGCTTCATGCCGCCCGAGAGCTGCCGGGGCAGGGCCTCGAGGGCGTCTCCCAAGCCGAACTCCTCCAGGATGGCACGTGCCCGGGCGCGCAGGTCGGCGGCCGCGTCCGGCGCGGCCCCGGGCGCACGGCCGGCATCGGCTGCTTCGCCGTCGCCGCCACGGCGGCGGCCCGGCCGGCGGCCCCGCCGGCCGGCGACCTGGGCCGTGAACACGGCGTTGGCCAGCACGGTCTTCCAGGGCAGCAGCAGGTCACGCTGGAACATGTAGGCGGCGTGCCCGGAACGGCAGCCGGGAGAGCCGCCGGCGCCAAAGTGGGCTGCCGCCACTACGTCGCCGTCGACCAGCACCTGGCCGGCCGGTGGGGCCAGCAGGCCCGCCAGAACGTGAAGCAGCGTGCTCTTGCCGCAGCCGCTCTCGCCGACCACCGCCAGCCGTTCGCCAGGGGCGAGAGCGAAGTCGAGCGGTCCCAGCACCGGCACCTGGCCGCGCAGGTCACCGTACGCCGCGCAGACGCCGCGCACCGTGACGGCCACGGCGCTCACTTCGCCGTGAGGTAGGCGTTGCTCATGGCACTGCTCACCTTCATCGGCTTGTCGAGCAGACCGGTCTGCACCAGCCAGGTGTTCAGCTTGCTCCAAGCCTGGGGATCTTGCCAGCCGGCCGGGTGCGCCCCGGCAGTCGCCAGCGACGGAACGGCCGCGTTCCACTGCGCCAACAGAAGGCCTTTCTTGAGCTCCGGGTGTCGGGCCACGTAGATGTTCACGGCCTCCTCGGGATGCTGCACTGCATACGTGAGGCCCCTCATGGTCGCGCTCGTGAAGGCGCGCGTCGTGTTGGGGTGAGCCCGTGCGAAAGCGCTGCTGGTGACGATGTTGAGGAACGCGTAGTCGGGGGTGCCCCAGCGGCGGAAGTCCAGGAAGGCGGGCTTGTAACCGGCAGCCTCCGCCTCCACGAGCTCGCCGAACTGGGTGAACGCCACGGCCTGATAGGTGCCTTTGAGCAGCGGAGCCACCAGGTTGTAGCCCGGGTCGACGACCTTGACCTGGGCGGGATTGACGCCGCCGGCCTTGAGCAGCGACTCGAACGACGCCCTCGTGGACGGGATCAGGGGCACCCCGACGACTTTGCCCACCAGGTCCTTGGGGCTGCTCACGTGCACGCCGGGGGCAATGGCCAGCCCCACCGGCGCATGGCTCATGAGGCTGCCCACCGAGAGCAGCGGAGCCCCCTGGCCGATGCTCGTGAGAGTGTCGGGCGCGTAGTAGAGGCCGAACTGGGCCCTGCCGGTAGAGACGAACTTGACCACGTCGGTGGCCCCGCTGGGCACGATCTGTTTCACCTTCAAGCCGGCCGCGGCGTAGTAGCCCTCCTGCTGGGCCACGTCCACCGGGATGTCGAGCACCCACGGCAGCCAGTCCATGATGAGAGTCACGTTGGCCATCTCGGGGGCGTTGGACGAGGAGCCGCCAGGTGAGGCGGAGGAGGCAGCCGAGCTTGCGGAGCCGCAGCCGGCCAGCGCCGGCAGCGTAAGGGCGGCGAGCAGAGCTGCGCAGAGCGTTACCACGAGCCTCGAGCGACGGGCACCACTGCCTCCGCTGGTCGTCGTGTGAGCTGTGATACACGTCATGCGAGTCCTCCCTTGATGGGTGTCGGCCGCTTGCCATCCGGCAGGTTCCACCAGCAGAGCCTGCGTTCCACAAGCACCACCGCGCCGTAAGCGGCGAGGCCGAGCAGAGTGATGGTGAACACCGCGGCGAAAAGCTGGGTGGTGGCCATGCGCGCATTGGCGCTGAGCGCCAGGTAACCGAGACCGCTTTGGGCGCCGGTCCATTCGGCCACCACCGCTCCCACGAGGCTGAGCGTAACGCCGGCACGCATGCCGGCGGCCAGATACGGAGAAGCCGCCGGCATGCGCACCCGCCAGAACACGTCCCAGCGCCGCGCCCCCACGGACTGCAGCAACAGCAGGAGCTGCGGGTCGGTAGCCCGCAATCCCTGAAGAGTCGTCACGGCCATCGGGAAGAAGGCGATCAGCGCGCAGATGACCACGCGCGGCAGGGAGCCGTAGCCGAACCAGAGAACCAGCAGTGGTGCCAGGGCTATCACAGGCACCGTCTGCGACACCACGATGAGGGGCGTGAGGACGCGGTCGAGCAGCCGCGAGTGCAGGGCGGCGGCGGCGAACGCCAGAGCTACCGCCGCGCCCAGCGCCAACCCGGCGCCCGCTTCGTACACGGTCACCAGCGCATTGCCGGCGAAGAGTCCCGGCTCCCTGGCCAGCTCGGCAAGCACCGCCGAGGGCGGCGGGAACTCCCAGGGGGCCACGTGAGCCAGCCGCACCACCGCTTCCACGAGCGCCGTGACGGCGGCGAACACAGCCAGGGTGAGGGCGCCGCGCCAGAACGGGAGCCGTGCCCGGGCACGTGCCCGGCCGGAGCGCGCGGCACCGGGCAGCGTAGAGGCGTCCGCCGTCACGGCGCCCAGCCACTCGCCGTCGTTCAGATTCTGCATCTCACCGCCTCCTGCCTCGCGACACGACAAAAAGCCCGGGCCGACACTCCGTCGGGCCCGGGCCCCCCGTATTCGAGGCCACGGCACGCGTCGCCGTCGCCCCGTTCACCACGCAGGACGCGTCGACGCACTTGGATAGACAGGTCTTCTGGCTCCCCGGATCAGCCGCCCGGCCGCGCCTTCCCGCCGGACTTGCGACCGGCAGTGGCTTCAGTGCGGCGGGCGTCCCCGGTCACAGCGGCGGGTCCGCGCCGGAATTACACCGGCTTCCCTCGAGGCCCTCGCGGGCATCTCCAAGCGTCGCGCATGGTAGACCAAAGAGACCGCGGTCGTCAAGGCGAGGCGGCCGGCAGACACCGTCGACGAGTCCTGGTGGCCGGCCGCGGCGACGCCCGTTTCCGGCCCCGGTCGCCTCGGTATACTCCCCGTCATGACAGGTCAGAGCCCCGGCCAGACACTCAGCGACCTGCGTGCCGCCGAGCTCTTCGCCCACCTCGACGAAGACCAGCTCGTCAAGCTCGCGGCCATCGCCCGCCCGCTGCGCCTGCCGGCCGAGCGCACCCTCTTTCTGCAAGGCGACCCTGCCGAGGCCTTCTTCCTGCTGGCGGAGGGCCGTCTCAAGATCTTCAAGCTGTTCCGCGACGGCCGCAGCGCCACGCTACGGCATGTGGAGCCCCACCAGACGTTTGCCGAGACGGCCCTCTTCCGCGGCACATACCCTTCGAGCGCGGAGACCATGGTCGACTGCCTGCTGTACGCCTTCGACGCCCGGCGGCTCAAGGAGCTGCTGCTGGCCGAGCCTCAGCTTGCGGTGGCCTTGCTGGCCGCCATGGCCGAGCTGCTGGGCATGCTCAACCGCCGCGTTGAGGAGCTCCTGTTGCCCGTGCCGGCACGCCTGGCGCGGTACCTTCTGGCTCTGGCCGACGAGCAACTCACCACGCCGGCCACCGGCCCGGCGGAGGGTGCGCCGCGAGAGAACGGTCGGAGGGCGGCGGGCGCAGCCGGCGGGCCCCACCCTCGCGTGGTCAGGCTGCCCACCAGCAAGCGCGAGCTGGCCGCCCGCCTGGGCACGGTGCCCGAGACGCTCAGCCGCACCTTCGACCGTCTCAGGCGCGCCGAGGTGATCGCCATGAGCAGCGGGCACGAGCTCATCGAGATCCTCGACGTCGTCCAGCTTCAACGCCTCGCGCAAGCCTGACGTCGCAGGCGACGAAAGGCACGTGATCACCGCGGTCTCGGCCATGTCTCTGCCGTCGCCTGCGCCGGCGCCGCCTTGACGAAGGTCAAGGATGAACCGCCGCCCGGCGGGTAGGGTAAGCATCGCAACCACAGTGTAAACCCGGGTCGCGTGCCGCCCCCGGGCGGCGCCTGCTTGGCGAGCGGTTCCTTGCGGAGCGAAAGCGAGACGCACATGGCAATTCGTAGCATCGTCCACATCGACGAAGACCTCTGCACCGGCTGCGGCATCTGCGTGACGCCGTGCGCCGAGGGCGCCATAGAGATCATCGACGGCAAGGCCAAGGTGGTGCAGGAGGAGCTCTGCGACGGCGCCGGCTTCTGCCTTGCGGTGTGCCCGGAAGGAGCGCTCACCGTGGAGAAACGTGAGGCCCCCGAGTTCGACGAGGCGGCCGCCGCCGACACGATGGCCGCCAGACTCGCCGCCCGGCAGACGATCGCTCAAACCTGTTTCAACTGCGGCCGCAGCGAGATGGACGGCGTTCTCTTTCCTTGCCGCCTCAAGGGCGAAAGCTTGTGGGCGTGCGCCAAGTGCCTGCCCCAGCTCATTCACGGGTGACGACACCCACAACCGTGCCCAAGACCCCAGGAGGAACCATGGCAGACAGCTACCACGGCTCGGTCAACACTATGCTCGAGCGCACACGCGCGGCGGGTGAAGACACCGTCTTCACCCGCATGGAGGCCCAAGGCGATCTCGGTACGAAGCGCTGCAAGTTCTGTGAGCAGGGCATTCGCTGCTCGCTCTGTTCGCAGGGTCCGTGCCGGATCACCGAGAAGACCCCACGTGGGGTATGCGGCATCGACGCCGACGCCATGGCCATGCGCGGCTTTCTCCTGCAGAACACGATGGGCGCCGCCGCCTACACCTATCACGCCGGCGAGGTGATGAAGACGCTCGCCAAGGCCACGCCGGGCGGCACCTACGAGATCAAGGACTGGTCCAAGCTCGAGCTGCTCGCCGACGTGGCCGGCGTAGACAGGGAGCCTCGTGACACGCTGGCCAAACGAGTCGCCGACGCCATCTGGACCGAGTTCAACCGCGATCACCAGGAAGCCTCCCCGCTCGTGGAAGCGCTGGCTCCGGCTCCCCGCGTGGAGCTCTGGAAGAAGCTCGGCATCATGCCCGGCGGCGTGCTGCACGAGCATGTGCGCGCCACCGCCAGCTCGATGACCAACATCGACGGCGACTACCTGAGCCTCGCCCTCAAGGGCCTGCGGCTCGGGCTCGCTACCGCCTACGGCGCCCAGGTGCCGCTCGAGCTGGCCCAGGACGCCCTCTGGGGCACGCCTGCGCCGCATGCCATCAAGGTGGATCTCGGCATCCTCGACGCCGAGTATGTGAACGTGGTCGTGAATGGCCATGAGCCGATGCTGGGCGCCGTGCTTATCGCCGTCGCGCATGAGCAGGCCGCCCAGGCGAAGGCCAAGGCGGCCGGTGCCAAGGGCCTGCGCATCGTGGGGTCCATCGAGACCGGCGAGGAGCTCGTGCAGCGCTTCGAGGTAGACGACGTCTTCGTCGGCCTCACCGGCAACTGGCTGAACCAGGAGGCGGCGGTAGCCACGAACGCCATCGACGTGTTCGCCGCCGACATGAACTGCACGGTTCCCACCCTGGCCGAGAGCTGCAAGGCGCACGGCGCGCTGCTGGTGCCGGTGAGCGATCTCATGGGCATCCCCGGCGCGGAGGCGCCCGTGATCTTCGACCCGGTGCGCGCCGACGCTCAGGCGCGGCAGCTCATCGACCTGGCCATCGCCAACTTCCCGCTCCGCCGGGCCCTCGTCCAGGGCAACGGTCAACCCAGACTGCGCACGGGCGACGCCGTCGCCGGCTTCAGCACCGAGAGCATCCTCGGCGCCCTGGGCGGCAGCCTCGACCCGTTGCTCGACGTCATCAAGAACGGCACCCTCAAGGGCGTCTGCGGCCTCGTGAGCTGCACCACCCTGCGCGACTCCGGCCAAGACAGCAACACGGTCGCCATCGCCAAGGAGCTCATCGCCAACGACGTGCTCGTGCTGGCCATGGGTTGCGGAAATGCCGGCTTGCAGGTGGCCGGCCTGGAGACCGCCGAAGCCAAGGAGCTCGCCGGCTCCGGCCTCAAGGCCGTCTGCGAGCTGCTCGGCATCCCGCCCGTGCTGAGCTTCGGCACCTGCACCGACACCGGCCGCATCATGCTTCTCGTGGGAGCCATCGCCGACGCTCTCGGCGTCGACGTTCCGGCGTTGCCAGTGGTGGCAACAGCCCCCGAGTACATGGAGCAGAAGGCCACCATCGACGCCATGGCGGCGCTGGCCTTCGGCCTGTATGTGCACGTCAATCCGGTGCCGTTCGTGGGCGGGGCACCGAACCTCGTGAAGCTCGTCACTCAGGACTTGCCGGCGGTCACCGGCGGCAAGCTGGCCCTTGAGACCGACCCGAAGGAGGCGGTCGCCGCCATGCTCGCGCATATCGCCGAGAAGCGCGCGGCGCTCGGCCTCTGACGGGTCCGGCCCGCCGGAGCACGGCGTGCGCCGCAGGGCGGCGCCGCGCGCGGAGGGTCGGGCGCCCTGGTAGAGGCTTCAGGCGCACAAAAGTCGCACGCCGAAGGAGTGGCCGCGCCGCACCCGCCGGTTGCCGGCAGGGCACCCCGGTGAGGTGAGAAACGCCTCCGGGCGACAAATGCGATTGCTTCAGTGCACAAAGCGTGTACAATTCCGCGCATTAAGATGCTCGAATGAGCCACCAAAGTTCCCCGGACGCGGTTGCGGACCCGGCGCGAGCCGCGAGGGTGCCGGCGCCAGACACCGACTCCGGGGTTGTGTGAAGCCGGGGCGGGTGCTCGTGAGCACCCGCCCCGGCCGTCTCTCGACCCTGCCGAGCGCGGCTCGAAGGGTGGGTCAGAGCTGTAGCAGCTCGAACCCCGTGGCCTCGTCTGTGCGCCGCTCGGCGGTGGTTCCCAGCAGCTCTATGACCACGGCCTCGCCGACGATCCAGGTGTTCACGCCGTTGCGGATGCAGCCGGCGAGCACCTTGTCGTCGCGGCCAAATGCCGCGTGCAGGTGCAGCACCGGCCGACCGGCCTCACCGGGAAAGATGGTGCCTGCGCCGACCATCTCGTGCACTTCGTGCACCACTCGCTCCATGGGGGTCACCGGGTCGGCGCGTCCGTCTTCCGGGCCGACCACCAGGCGGCTGGCGCGGTCGGCACCGCCCAGCAGGATGACCGCGGCCCGCGCAATGCCCTCGGTCCGCGCCGCCTCCTCGATGCACTCGTGCACCACGTCACCGTCTTCCAGCCGGACGACGAGCGCCCGACCCAGGCCCGCGGTCGCATATTTCATCGCTTCTCCTCCTGGGCGAGTCCGCAGATCCCGGCCGCATGAGGGCTTAGGGTTTGACGCGCTGATTGTACGCCACGCGCCGCCGGCCGGCGCCCCGTGCGGCGACCGTCCGGCCCGCCTGCTACACTCGAGGCGTGTCGCAACTGCCCTCCGCATCCTCCCGCCCTGCCGTGCCACCCGCGGCCCGAGGTGTGCTGCGCGAGGTGTTCGGCTTTCGCGAGTACCGGCCGCATCAGGAGGAGATCGTCGAGCATCTCGTCGCCGGCGGTGACGCCTTCGTGCTCATGCCCACCGGCGGCGGCAAGTCTCTGTGCTACCAGCTCCCGGCGCTGGTGCGCCCCGGCACCGGCATCGTGGTTTCTCCCCTCATCTCGCTGATGAAGGATCAAGTCGACGCGTTGCGGGCGGCCGGCGTGAGCGCCGCCGCCTACAACTCGGCCCTGCCCGGTGAAGAGGCGCGGCGCGTGCTCGCGAGGCTGCACGCCGGTGACCTCGACCTGCTCTACGTCGCCCCCGAGACCGTGATGACCGAGTCGTTTCTCGAGCGCTTGAGAGAAATCGCCGCGGGCGACGGCATCGCCTTGTTCGCGATCGACGAGGCACACTGCGTGAGTCAGTGGGGTCACGATTTCCGCCCCGAGTACGTGGAGCTGGCCCGCTTACGCGAGCTGTTCCCCAACGTGCCTCTGATCGCCTGCACGGCCACTGCCGATCCGCAGACCCGCGACGACGTGCGTGCGCGCCTCGGCCTCGGCGAGGCGCCCTGCTTCATCACAGGGTTCGACCGCCCGAACATCCGCTACACGGTGGTGGAGAAACGCGAACCGCTGCACCAGCTCAAGGCCTTCCTCGACGGCCGTCCCGGAGAGGCCGGCATCGTCTACTGTCTCAGCCGCAAGCGCACCGAAGAGGTGGCGGGCAAGCTGGCGGCCGCCGGTCTGCCGGCGGCTGCGTACCACGCCGGCCTGGCCGCCGAGGAGCGCCGCCGCGTGCAAGATGCCTTCGCCCGCGACGACGTGCGGGTGGTGGTCGCCACCGTCGCCTTCGGTATGGGTATCGACAAGAGCAATGTGCGCTTCGTGGTGCACTACGACCTGCCCAAGACCGTGGAAAGCTACTACCAGGAGACCGGACGCGCGGGCCGCGACGGCCTGCCGGCCGAAGCGCTTCTGCTGTTCGGCCTGGGCGACGCGGCCGTGGTGCGCAGCCTCGTGGAGGGCGGCGGCGACGGAGGCCGGCGGCGCGACCCGGAGCAGGTCCGTGTAGAGCTCCACAAGTTGAACAGCATGGTGGGCTACGCCGACGGGCTCACCTGCCGGCGCCGCGCACTTCTGGGCTACTTCGGCGAAGAGCTGGGGGCGGATTGCGGCAACTGCGACATCTGCCTCGACCCGCCGGAGACGTACGATGCCACCGAGCACGCCCAGATGGCGCTTTCGTGCGTGTACCGCTTGCGACAAAGCTACGGCATCGGCTACGTCATCGATGTGCTGCGCGGCGTCGCGAACGAGAAGATCATGGCCCGCGGACACGACCGCATCAGCACCTACGGTATCGGTGCCGAAGTGAGCCGCGACCACTGGCAGAGCCTCATTCGCCAGCTCATCCATCGCGGCTACCTGGGCCAAGACATCGCTCGTTTCTCGGTGCTGCAGCTCGCGGAGTCGGCGTGGCCGCTGCTGCGTGGCGAGCAGACGCTCATCCTGGCGCGACCGCGCACGCGGGTACCGTCGAAGAAGCAGCGTCAGGCGGCGGAGCGCGCCGCCCGCGCCGCCGGCGTGGCCGCCATGGAGCCTGACGAAGAGCTGTTCGCACGCCTCCGTACGCTACGCAAGCAGCTCGCCGGCCGGCAGAACGTGCCCGCCTATGTGGTCTTCAGCGACGCTACGCTAGCCGAGATGGCGGCCCGCAAGCCCCGCTCCCCTGCCGCTCTGCTCGACGTGAACGGCGTGGGTCAGACCAAGCTCGAGCGGTATGGCGGCGATTTCCTCGAGGCGATCGCGGAGCACGAACGCGGCGGCCCGCCGGAGGGCGCCCCCGGTTAGACAGAGCCTATCCCGGTAGGCCTGCACGCCCGGATGCGGCCGTGGCTCCACCTCGCGCCGCGCGGCGCCGGCCTCGGCGACCCCACCGTGGTAGCCTTGGGGCATGAACCTCCCCTTCTTCGTCACCGTTCCCCGAGGCATGGAGTCGCTGCTCGCCGGCGAGCTCAAGGGCCTCGGCGCGCTGCGCGTCAAGCAAGCCCGAGCCGGCGTTTCCTTCGAGGGCTCACTGGAGACTGCTTACCGCGTCTGTCTCTGGTCGCGCCTGGGCACGCGTGTGCTGTTGCCGCTGTTCACCGGGCCGGCGGGCAGTGACGACGAGCTGTATGCCAGCGTTCGGCATGTGCCCTGGGACACTCACCTGGGGGCCGACGGCACCCTGGCGGTCGACTTCTCGGGGATGAACGATGCCATCCGCGACACGCGGTACGGCGCCGTACGCGTGAAGGACGCGATCGTCGACCAGTTCCGCGCTCACTACAGCGGGCGGCGACCCTCGGTGGAGACGCGCGCGCCGGATCTGCGCGTGAACGCGCACCTCGCCCGGGGGCGTGTAACGATATCGATCGACCTGAGCGGCGACAGCCTGCACCGGCGCGGGTACCGGACCGACAAGGTACAGGTAGAGGCGCCGCTCAAGGAGAATCTCGCCGCGGCCGTGCTGCTGTTTGCCGCCTGGCCGCAGGAGGCCGCCGCCGGGGGCAGCTTCTACGACCCGCTCTGCGGGTCGGCCACGCTGCCCATTGAGGCGGCCCTGATGGCGGCCGACGTCGCCCCCGGGCTGCTGCGCGCCGGGCACCCCAACGGCTTCGCCTTCCTGCGCTGGCGTGGCCACGACGCGCGCCTCTGGGAGCGACTGGTGGCCGAGGCGCGGGCGCGCCGTGAAGCCGGGTTGGGCCGCCTGACGGCGGCGCCCGGCCCCCGCATCGTCGGCAGCGACCACGATCCGCGGGCGCTGCTCGTGGCTCAGGCATGCATCTCGCACGCCGGCCTGGCCAAGGTGGTGTCTGTGACGCTTGCCGAGCTGAACGCCGTGCGCGCCCCGGGCCCGCGAGGGCTGGTGGCCACCAATGCGCCCTACGGTGAGCGTCTGGGCCGTCGCGAAGACGCCGAGGCCCTCTCACGAGCGCTCGGCGCGCGCCTGCGCGGCGCCTTCGCCGGCTGGCACGCGGCGCTGCTCGCCGGCGGCCCGAGCCAGACCGCGGCCGTCGGCCTGCCGCTGCTGCGCGACACCACGCTGTACAACGGCCCCATCCCCTGCATGCTGGCCTACTTCGAGGTGAACACCGGGGCGGAGCGCGCGCCCCGTGACGAGCGCGCCGCGGCGCGCTCGTCGGCACGCGCGCCGCGCGGCATGGCCGGGCCCTCCGGCTCTACACAGGAGTCGCCGCCGACCGCGCCGCGCGACTCCGCGGCAACACCGTGGGCCACGTCACGGCCGGCACCCGACGCCGAGCAGAGGCCGAGCGTCCTTCTGGCGGGCGGCGCCGAGCAGTTCGCCAACCGGTTGCGCAAGAACCAGCGCAGCCTGAGACGGCGGCTGCGCAGAGAGGGCATCACCTGCTATCGCCTCTACGACGCCGACCTTCCCGACTACAACCTCGTCGTAGACATCTACGGCGACTGGGTCCACGTGCAGGAGTACGCGCCTCCGGCCGAGATCGACCCCACCAAGGTCCGCCGGCGCCTGCTCGACGCGCTGGCCGTGATCGGCTCGATCCTGGCCGTGCCGCCCGAACGTGTAGTGCTTAAGGAGCGCCGCCGCCAGCGCGGCTCCGCGCAGTACGAGCGCCGCGCCGACGCCGGCGACTTCGTACCGGTCGCGGAGGATGAGCTTGCGTACCTCGTCAACCTCCACGACTACCTCGACACCGGGTTCTTCATCGACCAGCGGCTCAGCCGCCGCCTGGTACGGAAGCTCGCCGGCGGGCGCCGCTTTCTCAACCTCTTCGCCTACACCGGCACCATGACCGTGAACGCCCTCGCCGGCGGAGCACCCGCTTCGACTACCGTCGACCTCTCCTCCACGTACCTCGCCTGGGCGCAGAGGAACCTCGCCGCCAACGGCTTCGCCGCGGAGCTCATGCTCTCCGCCGGCGACCACGGCGCGCCCCTCTCGCCTGCCGCGGCTCCGTCCAATCTTCTCGTACAGGCCGACTGCCTGCGCTGGCTGGCCGAGGCGGAGGGTCAGTACGACCTCATCTGGCTCGACCCCCCGACGTTCTCCAACTCCAAGCGGATGGGCCGCGCCACCTTCGACGTGCAGCGCGACCACGCCGACCTTGTGCGCCTCACCGCACGGCGGCTGCTGGCTCCGGGAGGGATCCTGCTGTTCTCAACCAATCGCCGCGGCTTCCGGCTCGACTACGACGAGCTGGGTGGGATGGCGATCATAGATCTCTCGCGCGCCACCCTGCCCTTCGACACGCCGCGTAGCGCCAACCGCCACCACGTCTTTCGCATCACGCGCCGCGCAGACGCCGTGCCGCCGGCAGGAGCCCGCACGCAGACCGCCTAGAGCGGTACCGCGGCGGCGCAACGGCGGCGCGATTGCCGGAAACCGATGGCGGGTACGCAGGCCCCGATAATCGTGCGCCCGGCGCTCTGACACCCCCCGCGGCCGGAGCGCGCCCGGGGGTGCGGCGGGCCGTCTGAGCCCGCCGCGCTTCCACCCCCCTCGGTCAATCGCTCCAGGCGCAGGTCAGGGGCAGCAGTCGCGTTGTCCAGGCGCGAACCTCCGGCGACCGGTCTTCGAGGCCGGCGATGATCTCTTCGGCGGTCTCCTCGTCGACGGTCCAGGCCAGGGCCTCGCGTGCCGTGCTGCGCACACCTTCGTCGCCGTCGACCAGGAGAGCGGCCACCGCCTCGGCGGCGGCTGGCGATCCGAGGCGCACAAGGTCGGTGGCCACGGCGCGACGCACGTGAGGCTCCTCGCTGCCGGCCAGCTCGAGCAGATCGTCGAGCGCCGCCCGTCCCTGCATGGCCGCTAGAGCTTCGGCAAACGCCCCCTCGCTGCGCCCGTCTTCGAATGCGCTGTGCACGATATGGGCCGCGCGAACGTCGCCGAGCAGGCCCAGCGCGCGAACGGTCTCGTCGTACATGGGTCCGTCTGGTCCCTGGCTCTCGACGAGAAAGATGAGCGGCCTCACGGCCCGCAGGTCGCCGAGCTGCCCCAGCGCGTCCACGGCCGCGCAGCTATCGTAGGGATAGGCCTCGGCCCATGCCTCGGAGCTCACCTCTCGCGAGGGCATCTGCAGGGGCCGCGTGGCGAGGGCGATGAGCTTGGGCACCGCGGAGCGACATTCAAGAGCGCCCAGGGCGTAGGCCGCCGACTGACGCACGAGCTCGTCGGGATCGTCGAGCAGACGCATGAGCGGGCGGTGGGCGCGGCCCAGAGCGTCGTGCAGGCCGGTGAACAGAAAAGCCGCGGTGGCTCGTACCTCCGGATCGCGATGGTCGAGACAGCCGATCACCGGTTCTACCGCCGCCTCGCCGATCTCGCAGAGGATGGCGGCGGCATCGTCGCGACCGCGCTTGGGATCGACGCAGATGGCCTCCACGAGCGGCACCACGGCGGAAGCGCCCATGTCGATGAGAATACGGCACACCCGCTCGTGTGTGGCGTCGTCTGTGTCGGGGTCGTGAAGCACGACCACCAGATGGGCGGCGAGGGCGCGAACGCCCTCGAGGGCGGCGCGCGCCTCGGCCGTGAGTATGCTGCTATCTACGATCTTGCCGGCCGAGTCGGTCACGCTGCCTCCTTGCCTGCCGGCTTCGGGCCCGGCGTCCTACCGACGCTGGGCGGATTAGCATACAACCATGACGTCGCGATTGCTGCGACCCGCCGCGCAGATGGCCTGCACGGGGCCGCGTATAATGGCTTCTGCGAAGCGGCGCGGCGGCGCTTTCGCGGGTCTTTTCGTCTCTGAGGCACGGCGTACGGCCGGGAGGCACTGTGAGCACCCACCTCGAGGGCATCCACTTCCTCGTCACGTATCGGTGCACGTATGCGTGTGACCACTGCTTCGTGTGGGGCTCGCCGGACGCCGAGGGCACTATGACTCTGGCGCAGCTCGCGAGCCTCATCGATCAGGCCGCCGCGTGCGGCGTGGAGACCGTGTACTTCGAGGGTGGCGAGCCCATGCTGGCCTACCCGGTGGTGCTGGCCGCGGCGGACCATGCCCGCCGGCGTGGTCTCCAGTGGGGCATGGTCACCAACTGCTTCTGGGCGACGTCGGTGGAGGATGCCAGACTATGGCTGGAGCCGTGTGCGAAGCTTGGCATCGCCGACCTGGCACTATCGTCCTACGCCTACTTCGTAGATGGCGCCGATGAGGCGCCTCTCCGCAACGCCGTGCTCGCCGCGCAGGAACTGGGTCTGCCCGTGGGCGTGCTCGAAGTCGGCGCCGCGGCCTGTCTGGACGTGCCGGGCCTGTGCCTCGGCGAGGATGTTTCCGGCATCATGTGCAAGGGCCGGGCGGCTGCGGAGCTCGCCCCCGGGCGAGCCTCCCGGCCACCCGAGACGCTGGTCACCTGCCCCCACGAGGACCTCGCCGAGCCCAGCCGGGCCCACATCGGCTGCGACGGCGAGGTGCAGATCTGCCAGGGTGTGAGCGCCGGTAACGCGCTGATCGGCGAGGGCGGCGCGCCCCGCGACGGCGGCCTGGCCGCCGTGCTCAAGAACTACGCTCCCGCCCGCCGGCCGGTCGTACGCGAGCTCCTCGCCGGTGGCCCCTGGGCACTCGCCGAGGCCCACGCCCACGTTCCCCAGCGCGACTTGTACGCCGACGAGTGCCATCTGTGCTATGAGATACGGAGCGCCCTTCGCCGACGCTTTCCCAGCGTGCTCGCGCCGGCGCAGTGCTACGGCAACCCCGCCGCGGACCGGCAGGCCTGATCCGGGCGGGCGCGGAGGTGTGGTGGGAGCAGCGCCGGCCGACGACGAGAGACGAGGAGGAGCGATGCCATCGGAGTGCGAGCGGTTCTGGAATCGGGAGGCCTACGCGGTCGTCGGCCACCAGGGCAAGAGGGCCTTTCCGAAGCTCACCTACGGGGCGCTCAAAGATCAGGGCAAGACCGTGTTCGCCATCGACCCGGGCAGCGGCGAGATCGACGGCGACAAAGCGTACCCAGACTTCTCGTACCTTCCCAGGCCGGTGCAGGCGGCCGTGCTCGAGGTCCCCAAGGAAGAGACCGCGACCTGGGTCGCAAAGGCAGCCGAGGCCGGCGTGAAAGAGATCTGGATCCACCAGATGACCGATACACCCGAAGCGCTCGGCGAGGCCCAGAAGCGAGGACTCAAGGTGATCACCGGTCACTGCGCCGTGATGTACAACAAGCCCGGCCTCAGTATGCATTCCCCGCACCGTTGGCTCATGAAGCTGATCGGCAAGTACTGACGAGGCGGGCGCGAACGCCGCTAGCCGACCCCGTCGCCGGCCGGGAGATCGTGCGGCTGGGGAGGCACCGCGTCTTCGGGAAGGCCGCGCACGTGCTCCAGCGCGCGGGCGGCCGCGGCCGCACCCTCGCGCAGGCAATCGCCGATGCCGATGCCGTGATAGGCGCCGCCGGCGATCTCTACGCCGGGCACGGCGGCCACCGCCGCCTCGACCTCCGCCACGAGCTTCACGTGACCTACCCGGTACTGAGGCATGCCACGCGGCCAGCGGAAGATCTCGGCCAGCTCGGGCGCGGCAGCGATCCCCATGACGTCGCGCAGCTCCTTGCGCACTACCTTGATCATCTCCTCGTCGTCGAGCTGAGCCGCCGCCTCGATACCGGCACGACCGAGGAAGCTGCGCAGCAGCACGTGCCCCTCGGGTGCCCGACCGGCGAACTTACTGGAGCTCCAGGTGGTGGCCATCACCGGGCGTCCCTCGGCCCGCGGCACCACCAGACCGAAACCCCTGAGGTCGTGCCCCAGATGGGCGCGGCGGAAGGCGAGTGAGACGGTCGCCGTGGTCACGTAGTCGATCGACGAGAGACCGGCGGCGGCCCGGGGAGCGACTGCGCGTAGCAGATCGCCGCCGGCCCACGCCGGCGCGGCGAGCACGACCGCGTCGGCCGTTACCAGCGAGCCGTCGGAGAGCTCGAGAACGTAGGCGCCCCCGCTCCGTGCGATCGACTTCACACTCGCGCCGCAGTGCAGCCGCGCGGCCGGCAGGGAAGCCACCATGGCATCACTCAGGTCTTGCAGACCACCCCGGAACGAGTAGAAGTAGGAGCGTGGACCCGCGACGGCAGAGGAGCCGGCCGACGCAGAGGAGCCGGGTGGCGCGGGCCGGGCGGCGGAACCGCCCACCGAACGGCCCGCCGCGGCGCGTTGCCGTGCCTTACGGCGCGCGAGCATCGCCAGGATCAGGCTGCGCTGCTCGCGCTCCATATCGAGAAACATGGGAAAGGTCGCGCGCACGCTCATCAGCTCCGGGTCGCCGGCGTGGATGCCGGCCACGATGGGCTCGGCGATGCGCTCGAGCGCCTCCCTCCCCAAGCGCCGCCGTACGAAGTCGCCCAGGCTTTCGTCGGCATCGCCGGCCGCGGACGGAGCGCCGGGAAAGCTACTGGTCGCCGGGTAGCCGGCCGCGCCGCCGCGCGGCAGCACCAGGTCCATGGCCATGCGCAGCTTGCCGGGCCAGCTCATCAGCCCGCTGAGCGCGAACGGCACGAGGCGCGTGGGCACCATGAGGATGATGCCCTCGGGCAGTTCGTGCAGGCGGCCGCGGGCGTACACGAAGCTCTTGCGAATGTCTTCGTTGGAATCCTGGATGCGCTCGCCGATGCCCAGACGACGAGCCATCTGGATGGGCCAGGGCTTCTCGACGATAGCCGAATCCGGCCCGCCCTCTATCACGTACCCGTCACGACGCACCGTGTGCACCTTGCCGCCGAGGCGGGGTGTGCCCTCGTAGAGATGCCAGTCCACCGCCGCCTCGGTGGCGCGCGCGTCTTCGAGCACGCGCGCCGCGCCCAGCCCGGCCATTCCTCCGCCGATGACGGCGATACGCAGGGAGCGGCCACGCCGCGAGGGCGCGGCGGCGGGCGCCGACGACGCCGTGTTCGCGGCCGGCCGCGGCGCAGCTCCCTCAGACCCCGACACAGTCCCGGGCACGCCCGTCACCCGTGCGTGTGCGGGCCATCGGAAGGCTTCGGCCGCTGCTCCAGCGGACGCCGCGCAAGATGGTCGATCACAACGTCGGCGAGGGCCTCGATGAAGAGCGGCGAGTCGTTCGGCGCCTGCGAGCGACGGTATTCAACGCCGAGCGACTCGGCCTGGTCACGCAGAACGACGTCGAGATCGTACAGAGTCTCCACGTTGTCGCTCACGAAGCCGATAGGCACCACGAGGATCTTCTTCCAGCCGTCTGACGCCAGGGCGCGCACGGCGTCGTCCGCCTCCGGCTCGAGCCATTCGCCGCCACCGCGGCCCTTGCTCTGGAAGGCAAAACGCCAGTCGCCCGGCGTGATGGCCGGCACCAGCCGCGCGATCGTGTGCTGCAGTTGCTCCACGTAGGGGTCGCCCTCGATCACGGTCTCCGACGGCACGTTGTGGGCCGTGAACAGCACCGCCCACTCGCCGGCGTCGGCACCGTCCAAGGCCTCGGCGACACGTTTGCCGAGCGCCCGCACGAATCCCTCGCCGGCATGCCAGCCCTCGAGCAGCGGGATGTCGCGGCGGCCGGCCGCGTCGAGAGCGGCGCGGTATCGGCCACTCGTGAGACGCGAGGCGAACGGGCTGAGCGGCACGGCCAGCACGTCTGCACCGTCGAGCTGCCGCAAGCAGTCGTCGACGGTGGGCTCCACGTAGAGGAAGCCATGGCTCACGCGCAGCGGAAAAGCCAGCTCCTGCACGAGGCGCGCTTGAAGCGCCCGTGCTTGGCGCTCCGTAATGCCGGGCAGCGGCGAGGCACCGCCTATGCGGCGGTATCGTTCCTCTACCCCCGCGAGCGTCTGGGGCAGGGGTGGGCGGCCCGTAAGGCGCCGCAGGAAGTCGGGGATCTGCCCCACGCTCTGCGGTCCACCGTAGGCGAGCAGCGCAACGTCTACGAGGCTCTCCGTCATGAGTCTGGTCCGTCCTCTCGCTGAGGGCCGGTCGACAGCCGGTGCACCGCGTCGACCAGGTACTTGACGTTGTCTATAGGGGTCTGCGGGACGAGCCCATGTCCGAGGTTGAAGATGTGGCCCGGGCGGCCGGCGGCGCGCGCCATGATGTCGGCCACACGTGCCTCGATGGCGGCGGGTGGACCGAGCAGGGTGATAGGGTCGAGATTGCCCTGAATGGCGACTCCGTCGAGCTCGGCCCAGGCGCGGTCGAGCGCGATGCGCCAGTCGATGCCAACCACGTCGCTGCCGGCCTGGGCCACGTGCGGCAGCATGCCGGAGGCACCGTTGGCGAAATAGATCAGGGGCGCCCCTCGACCCTTCACGCGCTCGACCACGGAGCGCACGTGCGGCAGCACCAGGCGCTCGTAGTCGTAGGGCCCGAGCCACCCCACCCAGGAGTCGAAGAGCTGCACCACCTGGGCCCCGGCCGCGATCTGTGCCCGCAGGTAGTCGACGACCACGTCGGAGATGATGCGCATGAGCCGCTCAAACGTGGGCGCGTCGCCGTACATCATCTGCTTCACGTAAGCATAGGCCCGCGAGTGGCCGCCCTCGACGATATAGCTGGCCAGTGTAAACGGCGCCCCCGAGAAGCCGATGAGAGGTGTCGACCCGTCCAACTCGTGGCGCACCAGGCGGATGGCGTCCATCACGTAGGGCAGATCGGCGGCCGCGTCGATGCCGTGCACGCCGTCCAGGTCGGCGGCGCTACGCACCGGCTTCTCGATCACCGGCCCGTCGTCGCGCGAGAAGTGAAAGCCGATCCCCATGGGCTCCAGCGGCAAGAGGATGTCGGCGAAGATGATGGCTGCGTCCAGCTCGAAGCGGCGCAGCGGCTGCAGGGTGACCTCGGCGGCGATATCTGGCCGCCGGCACATCTCTACGAATGTCATCTTCTCGCGGATGGCCCGGTACTCCGGCAAGTAGCGACCCGCCTGGCGCATGAGCCACACGGGTGTCATGTCTACAGAAGCACGCGAGCAGGCATCGAGAAGGCGCATCGTCATCCTGTGATGGGGCGGTCGTTCCGCGTCGTTGGGGGTGTCATTGTAGCAAACGGGAGCCCGTAGGCTCCCGCGAAAGCCCAGAAGCTCGGCCGGCCCGTTCTACCCCGCCGGTCTGTACCCCTCGCCCAGCGCCGCCATGCGGCACACATGGCACACAGTGACCCGGTCGGACGAGTGTGGCGACACCAGATGGTAACGGAGAGAGCGCGCGCCAAGCGGAGCACCACAGAGCTCGCAATTCTCGGTATCGAACAAATCGACGATCGCATCGGCATCCGGCAGCGGCGCGACGTCGCCGCCAGATGTTTGCGGCAGAGGGTGGACTTGGCCCATACGTCCTCCCGTCGTCGAGGCTGCCGCGCCCACGTGACAGAGGGGGCGCGGGGCACAAAAGGTGTGTGTTATGAATGCCCGAAGGACGGGGTTTCGTAACCAGAAAGGGCGGCGCGGAGCACCGTCGAGATCGACCTCAGCGCAGTCATGCTATTGAGTGTAGACAGCATCGAAACCGTCGGCTACGCCTGTTACGCGAGCCTGACGTGCCCGCCACTTATCCCATTCTCAGACATCATAAGTAAGCGTGATTTGCGGAAGTAGTGTTTCTTATAGACAATAGCCCGGTCGCCAGCTACCGCGAGGATGTCCATGAGCAAACGGTTCACGAAGACTCCTGATGTGCCGCGCATCGGCGAGGGGGTGCTGCTCTTCCGCAGCTGCCTCGTGTCGGCCGAGTATCCGGGCGTCGAGGCCGCCACCAAGTGGCTCTTCGAACGCTTCGACATCGAGTACACGATCCACCCCGGCCAGACGTGCTGCACCGGGCTCGGCTACTACTCCGACCTTATGCCGGTGAACACCACGGTGGGCATTGCTGCCCGCAACGCGTGTGTCGCCGTCGAAGACGGTCACCCCGTGATGAGCTATCTCTGTTCGACGTGCTATGCCATCAACAAGAAGGCGCGCAACATCCTCGACGTCGACGACTACCGCAGGAGCACGAACGACGTGCTCGCCAAGATAGGCCGCGAGTACAACGACCACGTGGCCGGCACCATCCAGCACAAGCACACGCTGGAGATTCTCTGGGGCGCGCACCACAGCATCCCGGATCTGGTGCGGCGCCGTCTCGACGGCATCAAGGTCGCCACGCACCCCGCGTGCCACTACTGCAAGGTGTTCCCGGACGAGACTCTGGGCAGCAACGAGAACTTCATGGTGCCCGAGGAGTTGCTGATGCCCGCCGGAGCGGTGCCTACAGGGGCCTACAACGAGAAGACCACACACTGCGGAGCGGGCTTTCGCCAGCGCTTCGTGAACCCGTCGATCTCGGTCGCCGTGACGCAGCAGAAGCTGCGCCGTCTGGCCGCCGAGAACGTCGACGTGGTGGTTCACATGTGCCCCAACTGTCACACCCAGTTCGACCGTTTTCACGACATCATCTCGGCCAGCGCGCACGAGGAGTACCCCTTCGTGCACCTGCATGTGCAGCAGCTTCTGGCGCTGGCCCTGGGCGCCGATCCCGAGAAGGATGTGGGCGTGCAATCCCACTCGCAAGACGTGGAGCCGCTTCTCGAGCGCATCGGGGCGCGCGCGAAGGCAGGTGCGCGATGAGGGCCGGCGTCTTCCTCTGCGAGTGCGGTGGCAACATCTCGGGAGTCGTCAACCTCGAGCCGCTGGCCGAGCATGTGCGCGGTCTCGATGGCGTGATCGAGGTCGGCATCAACCAGTTCATGTGCGGCACGGAGGGCCGCGCGATGATCGAGAAAGCGGTGGAAGAACGCGGTCTCGACCACTTCGTGATCGCCTCCTGCTCGCCGCGCTTTCAGGGTCCCACGTTCGAGCGCATCTCTCGCGAGCTGCGCTTGGGCGAGAACGCCGTGGCCTTTGCCAACATTCGCGAAGGCTGCGCGTTCGTCCACCGTGACGAGCCCGAGAAGGCGCAGGCCAAGGCTCGCAGGATCGTCGCGGGCGCCGTGGCGCGCTTGCGTCATCAGAGCGACCTGCCGCGGCAGCGCACGTTCCTGAACCGTGCCGTGATGGTGGTCGGCGCCGGCATCGCCGGGCTCTCCGCCGCCGAGGAGCTGGCCGATGCTGGCATAGAGGTGCATCTCGTCGAGCGCCAGCAGAGCATCGGCGGCTACATGGCCCGACTCTCCAAGACGTTCCCCACCGAAGACTGCGCCATGTGCTCGCTGTCGCCGCGCCTGACCAACGCCTCCATCGACGGCCGCATCCACATCCACTCCCTCTCCGACGTGACCTCCATCACCGGTCCGCCCGGCGAGTTTCGCACCGTCGTACGGCACCGCCCGCGGTTTGTGAGCGAGCAGTGCGTGGGCTGTGGCGAGTGCGTGCCGGTGTGCCCCGTGAAGGTGCCCAATGAGTTCGACTTCGGCGTGAGCGAGCGCACGGCCATCTCGCGGCCGTTCGCCGGTGCCGTACCCTCCATCTTCGCCATCGACCGCAAGGGCTGGTCGCCCTGCAAGACGGCTTGCCCCGTGCACACGTCGGCGCACGGGTACGTGGCGCTGGTCCGGGAGGGCCGCTACGAAGACGCCTATCGCGTGGCCAGCGAGCCCAACCCGTTTCCCAGCGTCTGCGGGCGCATCTGCACCCACGTGTGCGAGACCGAGTGCACGCGTGGCAACGTAGAGGACCCTATCGCCATCGCCGGCCTCAAGCGCTTCATCGCCGACCACGGCGCGCCCGCCGACTTGCCCCAGGCGCTGCCGGTATTCTACGAGGAGCCGGTAGCGATCGTGGGTGGCGGTCCCGCGGGCCTCACCGCCGCTCGCGAGCTGGCCAGGTTCGGCTACCAGGCCACGGTGTTCGAGGCGCTCCCCATGGCCGGCGGCATGCTGCGCGTGGGCATCCCCGAGTACCGCCTGCCGCGCGCCGTGCTGCAGGGCGAGATCGACCGCATCACGGCCCTGGGCGTGCAGGTCGAGACTGGACGGCGCTGCGGTACCGATTTCACGATCGACTCGCTGTTTGGCGACGGCTTCAAGGCCGTCTTCCTGGCCACCGGCCTGCACGCCAGCAAGGAGCTGCCGCTGCCGGGACTCGAGAAGCAGGGCGTGGTGCGCGCCGTGGAGTTCCTGCGCTCCCAAGCCTTGGGCGAGAGTCCCACAGTGGGCCAGCGCGTGGTGGTGGTCGGCGGCGGCGACGTAGCCTACGACGCCGGCCGCACCGCCTACCGCTGCGGCGCTCAGTCGGTCGTCCTGGCATGCATCGAGGACGAACGCTCGGCACCGGCCTCGTCCGAGGAGGTCGAGGAGGGCAAAGAGGAGCAGGTGCACGTGGAGTACGCGCTGGTCCCGGTGGAGATTCTGGGCACCGGCACGGCCAGCGGAGTGAAGTTCCAGCGCTGCACCCTGGGCGAGCCGAATGAGCGCGGCTGGCGGCCGCCGCTGCCGGTTGAGGGTGAGTTCGTGGAGCTGGAGGGCGACACCATTATCTTCGCCATCGGCCAGGCGCTCGTCGACGACTTCCTGGCCGGGGCCGGCGACGTCGCCGTCGAGCACGGCCAGATCGCCGTGGATCCCGATACCATGATGACCGGCCGCACGGGCGTGTTTGCCGGCGGTGACGCCGCTGCCATGGGCCCCTGGACCGCCATCGAGGCCGTCGCGGCGGGGCGCCGTGGCGCCCGCGCGATCCACAACTTCCTGCGCGGAGAACAGGCTGTGCCCGTATGGGACGCCGAGAGCGACAAGGTGAAGATCCCGCGCAGCGGTCTGGAGCCCTTCGAGCCGCAGGCACGTCGCATCATGAAGACGCTCGACGGTGTTGCCCGGCGCACCACCTGGGAGGAGGTGCGCCTGGGCTTTAGCGAGGAAGACGCCGTGGCCGAGGCCAAGCGCTGTCTCGACTGCTCAGTGTGCTCCGACTGCAAGTCGTGCGAGATCGCCTGCCCCGCCGGGGCCATCGACTTCTCGCAGAAGGCCTGGGAGGAAGAGATCACCGTCGGTGCCATCATCCTGGCCACCGGCCATCAGGAGTTCGACGCCGCCCGCAAGGTGCCCCTTGGCTTCGGGCGCTACGACAACGTGATCACGCAGAGCGAGCTGGCTCGCTTGCTGGCCGCCTCCGGACCTACCGCCGGCGAGCTCTACCGGCCGTCCGACGGCGCCGTGCCCAAGAACATCCTCATGCTGCAGTGCGTGGGCTCGCGCGATTGCACGTCCAGCGGCAACGAGCACTGCTCGGCCGTGTGCTGCCTGTTTGCCACTCTTCATGCGTCGCTCATCAAGCAGCATTACCCCGAGGCCGAAGTGACGATCGGATACACAGATCTGCGGGCCCCCGGCAAGGCGCACGAGGAGTACTACCGTCTGGTGCAGCAGCGCGGCGTGCACTACGTGCGCGGTCGCGTGAGCGAGATCGACGAGGAAGACGATGGCAGCCTCAGTGTGCGCCTCGAAGACACTATGACCGGTCGCAAGCAGGAGAGCCGCTTCGACCTCGTGGTGCTCTCGGTGGGGCTCGAGGCTTCCAAGGGAACGCAAGACATCGCCCGCGTGGCCGGCGTGCAGACCGGCGCCGCCGGCTTCATCCGCGAGTTTCATCCCAAGCTGCGCCCCGTAGACACACAGCGCACCGGCATGTTCCTCTGCGGCACGGCCCAGGGTCCCAAGAGCATCCCCGACTCCATCGCCCAGGCCAAAGCCGCCGCGGCGCGCGCCATCAGCATGCTCTCGACCGGCTTTACCATGACGCCGGCGCAGGTGGCGGCTAGCGACCCGGAGGTGTGCGTCGGCTGCGGCGTGTGCGAGACGGTCTGCCCGCAGATGGCCATCGCCCTCACAACCGGCGCCGACCTCCACTCGGTGGTAGATCCCAACATCTGCCGCGGCTGCGGCATCTGTGCGGCGGAGTGCCCAACTGGAGCCATCCAGCTCGGCGGCTTCAGCGACGACGAGGTGCTGGCGGAGGCCACGGTATGACCGGCGCCCCTGCCACTAACGCGGGCAACCCCGACCGCACTATCGTCGCCTTCTGCTGCCGCGAATGCGCCTACGCGGCCGCCGACGCCAGCGCCAACGCGCGCACGCCGTTGCCGCCCACGGTGCGCCTGGTGCTCATGCCCTGCACCGGACGGGTGAGCCCGCTGCACCTCCTCAAGACGCTCGCCGAGAGCGCCGACGGCGTGATGGTCGCCGGTTGCCTGCTGGGCCAGTGCCACTACCGTGAGGGCAACTACAGTGCGGTCGACCGCGTGGCTTTCGTACAGCGGCTGCTCAAGAGTGTGGGCGTAGAGCCCGAACGCTGCCGCATGTTCACCATGAGCGCCGGCGAGCCACCCAAGTTCGTGGCCGCCGTCAAGGAGATGAACCGCGTGATCGCCGCGCTGCCGCCGCTCGTCCGTGCAGCTCAGGCGGCACCTGGCGGCGGCGCAGCCGAAGCTCGGGCTCAGGTCATCGCTCCAGCCACCGGCGGCCACACACCCGCCGCGCCCGTCCAGGCCACCGCCGCCGGGGGGGGCGCCTGATGCCGCTCACCAACCGCGGGCGCCAGATTCTCGAGCGCGTGCCGGGCGGAACCCTGCGCAGCGCGAGCGGCGTGGGCTGCGAGATCGTGCGCCACGAAGAGCTCTGCGTGGGCTGTGGCAAGTGCGCCGCCAACTGTCCGTCGGGGGCCAGCCGGCGCGGCGACACGTTCGATGTACTTCAGCTGCTGGACGCGCCGGCAGGGAGCCGCCGAGGGCAGCTGGGCGAGGCGCTGCGCCGTCTTATGAGGCATGCGCCGGACGGACCGGTGCAAGTGCCGGAACGCGTGACTGTATACCGGACCATCGTGTACGACGGCGACAAATGCCTGGGGTGCGGCACGTGCGCTCGCAACTGCCCGGTGCAGGCCATAACCGCCCTGCCGCCGGAGGCGACGTCGTGAGCGCCCCGGCCACCGGCGGCGGCCACGGCGCGAGCGTCACGCCGGCAGCACGCCCGCTCGTGCTGCTCTGCGAGTGCGCCGGCACCATGAAGAACATCGATTTCGACCTGCTCGAGGGGCGCGCCGGGGAGAACGCCGAGGTGCTGCGGGGCAGCCACTGGTGCGATCGCCAGGGTCAAGCTCGCCTGCTCGAGATCATGGCGGCCGGCGACGGACGTGAGCTGGTCTTCGCCGGCTGCTCGCCAGACTTCGCCGCGCGCCGCCTGCACAGGCTCCTCTCGCGCGGCCTGCACCTGGAGATCGCCGACATCCGCGAGGGCTGTAGCTGGGTGCACGGCGACGACGTGGCCGCAGTCACCGACAAGGCGGCGCGTATCGTGGCTTCGTCCGTCGCTCATCCCGACGCGGCGGCCGACACCATGAGCCGGGCCGAGCGGCGCAACGCGGTGGTGGTCATCGGTGGCGGCGTGGCCGGCACGCAGGCGGCCGCCGAGCTCGCTCAGATGGGTCATCCAGTGGAGCTCGTGGAGCGGCGACCCTTCCTGGGCGGTCGCGCCGCGCGCATCGGCACCGTCTTTCCCACCAACGACTGCGGCCAATGCCTGCCCACCACCGACGCTCAGGCCGGCACGCGCAAGTGCTTTCATCGCAACGTCGCCATCGACCATCCCGACTTGCACATCTGGCGCCAGTCCACGGTGGCCTCGGTCACCGGTCATCCCGGCGATTTCGAGGTGAGCATCCGCCGCCTGCCCAACATCGTCACCGGCGATTGCGTGAATTGCGGAACCTGCGAGACGGTCTGCCCGGTCGCCTCGTCGGAGCCCGGCAAGAAGGCCATCTTCAGCGAGTTCTACGACGGCCGGGTGGTGCGCACCGTCGACCTCGACACGTGCACGTTCTGCGGCAAGTGCGCCGAAGAATGCCCGGTCGACGCCATCGATTTCGCGCAGTCACCGCAGCGCACCACGGTGCACGCCGGGGCCATTCTCACGGCCACCGGCTGCGAGCCGGCGCCGGCGAGCTACCTGGACTACCTCGGTTACGGCCACCCGGGTGTCATCACTCAGGTAGAGCTCGCCGAGAGGCTCGACGACTGGGCGGCACAAGCTTCGCTCGGGCAGATGTCGGTGCCCGAGATCGTGATGGTGCAGTGCGCCGGCTCACGGGACAAGCGCCACCTTCCCTACTGCTCGCGGCTGTGCTGCATGATCGCTCTCAAGCACGCCATCCGTCTGAAGACGCTCTTCCCCAAGATGAAAGTGACGATCTGCTACCTCGAGATGAGGACGGCGGGCGTGGGCTACGAGAACTGGTTCCTGGCGGCGCGCAAGGCCGGCGTGGAGTTCCTGCGCGGCACGCCGCCGGAGGTGCAGTTCGATGCCGCCGGCCGGCCGGTGATAGAGGTCGAAGACGTCACCGCGGCGCGCAAGCGCGTGCTGCGCCCCGACCTGGTCGTGCTCAGTACCGGCTTCGTTCCGCCAGCCGAGACCGAGGGTATCGCCGAGACGCTCCGTGTCGACCGTGACGAAGACGGCTTCATCGAGATCCTCGACCGCAAGAACCGCGCCACCGAGACGAGCGGCGAGGGCATCTTCGTGTGCGGCTCGGCCGCCGGTCCCAAGGCCCTCATCGAGGTGAACACGGAGGCGTCTGCGGTGGCCAGCGAGATCCACCTGTTCCTTACGTCGGCCGGCCGCCGCGGCACTCCTGCTTCGCGGGTGGATGCCGCCCAGTGCGTGGGCTGCGACACGTGCAGCACGATGTGCCCGTTTGGAGCCATCACGCTCGTTGATCGGCCGGCGGACGAAGCTCGCCCGGCCGCGGTCAAAGACGACGGCAAGCTGGCGGTCATCGACCCGGAAGCCTGCCGCGCCTGCGGGATCTGCGCCGCCAACTGCCCGGAGGTGGCCATCACCCACAACCTGAGCGACGACGCGCTCTTCGGGCGCATCGCCATCATGACGGAGGGCGCCCGTCAGCCTATCGTGGGGTTCTATTGCCGCGAGTGCGCCGGCGCCGCCATAGGCCTCAGCGGCCAGCGGCGCGATCGCTACCCCGAGAGCGTGCGCCTCATCGAGCTGCCCTGCCTGGGTCGCCTGAGCGCCATGCACATCGTGGAGGCGGTTCGTCTGGGCGCCTCCGGCGTGTTCCTCGCCGGCTGCGCGGAGGGCCGCTGCCAGTATCGCCGCGGCGATACCAGCGCCTTGGAGCAGATGCACATCGCCGAAGAGGTGCTCGCCGGCTCGGGCGCCCCGGTGCCCATGGAGCTCTGGCACCTCTGCGCCGTGGATCGGCTGAGCGTGGGCCGGCGGATCCGCCTGTTCCAGGCCAGGGCCGCCGGCGACGAGCTCTCGCCGCAGATGCTTGACGAGGAGATTAGCCTCATCGGCGCCGCGGCGGGCGCCCTTACGGCCGCGCCCGCCGCCGGCGCCGGCCTGGCCGGCGCCGCCTGTGGGGGAGGTGGGAGCTGTGGGCAAGGTCATTGAGAATAGCGCCTACCCGCCGGCCCTCGTGGAGGCGTTTGCAAGCCTGGCGGAGGAGTGCCGGGTCTGCTACCAGTGCGGCACCTGCACCTCCTCGTGCCCCAGCGGGCGCGAGCTCTACCGCGGCCCGCGGCGCCTTGTACGGCTCATCCTCGCAGGAGAGATCGAGGCCGTGCTGAAGAGCGACGACCTCTGGCGCTGCACCGCGTGCGGCACCTGCACCGACGTGTGCCGCATGGAGATCGACGTGGCATCTGTGCTGCACCGCCTGCGCCAGCTCGAGCGCGAGCACGGCACGGTGATCCGCTGCCCGGAGCGCTCGGCCGCCGACATCGCCGCCACTCGCTTGCGCAAGCAGCCGCGCATCGACAGCGCGCAGTTCGGCATGGCCATGGCGGCTCGTGGCCACGTGCCCAAAGACAAGGTGGGCGCCGCCGGCATGGGCGTGAAGATCGCGAGGCAGTGGCTGCCTCACGGAAAGACGAGGCGACCGGCGGGCGCAGCCGGCCCTGCCGGTGACGCGGGCTTCAGCGCCGGCCCCGCCGTGACGCTGCCCTTCTATGCCGGCTGCGCACTGCCCCAGGACCATACCCTGCACGCGCTCGTGCACGAGACGGCGGCGGGTTTCGGCGTGCATCTCGATGAGGCCGACGGCGCCGGTTGCTGCGGCCATCCCAGCCGCGGCGCCGTGCCCAGCCTGTTCTCTCCCGAGGGCACGGTGCACACCGCCTGCCCGGCCTGTGACGCAAGCCTTGCCGGGGCCGGCATCGTCGCCGTTCCCCTGTGGGACACGCTCACCGAAAGGGCCCGCCGCCGCGGCATCGCCATGCGCGCAGCATCACCCCGCTTCGTGCCCTATGTGGGCTGCCTGACCAACCGCGACGCGGCGCTCGCGGCGCTCGCCGACGCCGCCGAGCTCAGCGGCGCCGTCATGGAGTTCGACTACGCCTCACTGCACAACGGCTGCTGCGGTGCGCTGGGCGGCATGTATCGCGGTGCCACCAAAGCCAGCGCGCGCCTGCTGGAGTTCGCGGTAGCTCGGCACGCGCCGGTGGCTACCACCTGCGTCCTCTGCCGCGACAACCTGCGCTCGGCCGCACGCGAGCTCAAGCTCAATGTTTCCGTCCACTTCTGGCCCGAGTTCTTCAGGGCCGGCGCGAACGCCCCGGAGGGCCGGACCGATGACCACTGATCAAGAGCCCAAGGGCGCGGAGCCGGCGGCGCAAAAGCCGGCGGCGCAAAAGCGGCGCCCAAAAGCCGGCCGCCCAGAACCCGTACGCCCAGATCGCCGGCAGCAGCTTCGCGGCGGCGTCTGAGCAGCACGACCCCGAGCTGGTACAGACGATCCTGCACGACCCGCGCATGCACGACCACAGGGACGGCTTCGAAAGCTGCATCCAGTGCGGCATTTGCACGTCGGCCTGCCCGGCCGCGCGATTCACCGATTACAGCCCGCGAAAGATCGCGCGCCGCGCTCTGGACGGTGACGTTAGCCTGCTCAGCGACGACTCACTCTGGTACTGCTTCTACTGCTACACCTGTCAGAGCCGCTGCCCACGCCACAACAGCGTCGCCGTCATCAACCAGGTGCTCCGCGGCCTGCAGGTGGAGAGCGGCCAGGCGCACAAGCACGTGGTGGCCTTCGCCGAATGGTGCGCGACCTTCTACGAGAAGGGTATGGGCGGCGATCCGCACCTGCTCTTCCCCGAGATCGTCGAGGCTTTCGGCGAGAAGTGGTCGGACTACATGGATCACCTGCTCGAGATCCGCGAGGAGCTCGGCCTGGGGCCGCTCTTCCCGCCCGACGATGTGGTGAAGGAAGTGCAAACGATCTTCGAGGAGACGGGCTTCAAGAAGCGTCTCGCCGCCGTGCGCGGCAAGGCCGACGCGCCGGCCGAGTAGGCCCGAACGCGCCGCAATCCGTAGGCAAGGGAGCCCATATGGCTGCCCCCGCTCCGCAGTGCGTCAACTGCACGTCACGGCGCTGCAGCTCCCCAGAGAAGAGCGTGAAGGCGCCGGCGTTCTGCCCGACCGACCTGTATGCGGAGGTGGCTGCGGCGACCGTGGACGCGTATGCGCTTCCCGAGAATCGGGCGGTGCTGCAGGGTTGGCTTGGGCTCATGAGCAAGATCCTCGATCCGCATAAGACACGAGAGAAGTGGTCCTGGACGAGGGTCAACGAGGTCATGGAGTACGCGAGACTACGAGGAATGACGCGCCTGGGCATCGCGACGTGCTACGCATTGCTGCCGGAGGCGAAGCTTCTCTCGGACATCCTTGAGAACAATGGCTTCGCCGTCGTCTCCGTGTCGTGCCTCTGCGGCGAGGTGAACCCGCGGGACGTGGGCATGCCGGGAGACATCTTCTGCAACCCGATCATGCAGGCAGAGGTCCTCGCGCGCGAAGAGAGTGAGCTCAACATCATGGTGGGCTTGTGCGTCGGGCACGACATCCTCTTTCTCCGGCATAGCAAGGCCGAGACGACACCGCTGGTGGTGAAGGACCGCTCTACAGGGCACAATCCGGTGGCTGCTCTGTACCAGAGCCAGGGCTTCTTCAAAGACAGATTCGCGGGCGTCTGAGGCGCGCCGAGCGGTGACCGCCGGCCGGCCGGCGGTCACTCGTTGGGTTCGCCTGCGGCTATAATCTCCCTACCGGGTCGGCCGGCGCAGCGCCGCCGGCCTCGTCAGCCTCCGACCGATCGAGAGACCATGCCCGAGCTAGACGACCTCCAGAAGGAGCTCCGGCGCCTCGCCGACGAGCGCGACGCCGTCATTCTCGCGCACAACTACCAGCGTCCCGAGGTGCAGCAGGCGGCCCATTACACCGGCGACTCGCTCGAGCTCTCGCGCATCGCTCAGAAGGACGCGCGCAGCGTCATCCTCTTCTGCGGCGTGCACTTCATGGCCGAGACTGCCTACATCCTGTCGCCGCAGAAGACCGTGCTCATGCCCGATAAGCGCGCCGGCTGTCCCATGGCCGACATGGTCACGGTGGCCGGGCTGCGCAAGCTCAAGGCCGAGAACCCCGACGCCGTGGTGGTCGCCTACGTGAACACCTCCGCCGACATCAAGGCCGAGACCGACGTGTGCTGCACCAGCGCCAACGCGGTGGAGATCGTGGAACGCTTCCCCAAGGATCAGAAGATCATCTTCGTGCCCGACCGCAACCTCGGCGGCTACGTGGCGCGCCAGACGGGTCGCGAGAACACGATGATCCTGTGGCAGGGCTACTGCCACGTGCACGACGACTTTCGCGCCGCCGAGATACGTGAGGTGCTAGCGGCCAACCCTGGAGCCGTGCTCATGGCCCACCCCGAGGGTCGCCGCGAGGTGCTCGACATGGCCGCTGTGGTCACCAGCACGTCCGGGATGCTGCGCTACCCGGCCACCTGCGACGCCAAGACCTTCGTCGTGGCCACCGAGACGGGCCTGCTGTTCCGTCTCGGGCTGCTCTACCCCGATCGCAGATTCGTGCCGGCTTCGCGCAAGGCCGTCTGCCCCAACATGAAGCTCACCACCCTCGAGAAGTGCATCGCCACGCTGGACGACGAGTGGGACGACGTGCTCGAGCACGAGGTGCGCGTGCCGTCGCGTACACGCGCGGCGGCACTTCTTGCCGTGGAGCGCATGATCGCGTAGTCCACTGGAGCCGGACTGCGACCGGCGCCCCAGAGTCTGAAGCGGTGAGCGGCGGCGAGCGAGTAGCTCGCCGGCGCTCACCGCTCTCCCGCCTGCATCACTCACTCTCGCGCCTATCCGGCGCAGCCTATATATAAGAGATTATGATTTGACCTATAAGGCAAAGGCGCACAGAATGCACCGAGCTGCCATACACCAATTTCCGATAGTAATTATCAACAAAGGTACCGGCAGCGCCGCGAAGGAAGGGACCATGAGCATGAACATCAGCGATGTGCCGGGGGCCGCACAGTGAGCCGGCCAAACACCAGGCGAGGAGGACGGCCGTGATCGAGAACATCACCATCCTGGGCGGTCGCGGCAAGAACGGCGACCCCGAGCCGGTAGAGCGCATCGATCTGAGCATGGGCAACGTGGCCAGCATCGTGGGCCCCACCGGGTCGGGCAAGACCACTTTCATCAACGATATCGAGATGTTCGCCGACGGCGACACACCTTCGCTACGGCGCGTGCTCATCAACGGCGAACGGCCACCGCGCGAGTACCGCAACGACCCGTCCAAGAATCCCATCGCGCTGATCACGCAGCACACCACGTTTCTGAGCGACCTGCCGGTCGGCGAGTTCCTCGAGGCGCACGCCACGGTGCGGGCCGCCAGCGGCAAACACCCCGACGACATGATCGAACGCACCATCGCCTTCGCCAACGAGCTCACCGGCGAGCCGGTGGGCCTCGACGTGCGCATGACCGAGCTCAGCGGTGGCCAGACGCGCGCCCTGCTGATCGCTGACGCCACGGTGATCTGCGACACACCCATCGTGCTGCTGGACGAGGTGGAGAACGCGGGCATCGACCGCACACGCTGTCTGGAGCTCCTGCGCCGGCAGCGCAAGGTCTTCATCTTCGTCACTCACGACCCACGCATCGCCTTGCTCAGCGACTTCCGCATCGTCATCGCGGAGGGCCGCGTGATGAAGATCCTCGCCACCAACGAGGCCGAGCGCGAACTGGCGACCAGGGTGAGCAAACTGGATGACGTGCTCTCGCGGCTGCGCGAGAAGCTGCGTGTGGGCATGTCACTCAGCGGAGACGAGCTCGAGGGGGCACTGGCATGAGGCTGGCTATCTGCAGCGGTCCGCCGACGACGGGCAAGACGAGCGTGCTGCGACACACGATCCGCAAGCTCCAGGGTGCCGGCGAGCGCTGCGCCTTCCTCAAGATCGACGTGCAGTTCGCCGAGGAAGACGAGCAGCTCGCGGCCGAGTTCGGCATTCCTACACGCAAGGTGTACTCGGGCGAGCTGTGCCCCGACCACTGCAGCGTGATGGTGCTGGGTGACGCGATTCAGTGGGCCGCCGAGAACGACTGCACCATCCTCCTCGTGGAGACCGCCGGCCTGTGTCTGCGCTGCGCGCCCTACGTAGACGGCGGTCTCGGCATCTGCGTGCTCGAGGCCACCAGCGGCATGAACCTGCCGCTCAAGGTAGGCCCCATGCTCTCGCTGGCCGACGTGACCGTGGTCACCAAGGGCGACCTCGTTTCGCAGGCCGAGCGCGAGGTGTTTCGCGCCCGCATTCAAGACGTGGCCCCCATGACCCAGATCCGTGAGGCCAACGCCCTGTACGGCATCGGCATCGATCCGCTGGTGGAGGCCATCATGAACACGCCCGCGGCGGGCGCAGACCTGATGCTGCGCGGCAGCCCGCCGGTGGGCACCTGCACGATCTGCGTGGGCAAACGCGAGGTGGGCTGGCAGGCGCACTTCGGCGTCGTGCGAGCCCTCGACAACCAGAACTTCTACCGCGGGCAGTAGTCATGGACGCGCGCATGTATTTCGATCACGCGGCCACCACGCCGCTCGACCCGCGCGTGCGTCAGGCCATGGAGCCGTACCTCAACAGCTGCTTCGGCAACCCCTCCAGCATGCATTGGGCGGGGCGCGAGGCCCACGCAGCTGTTGACGAAGCGCGCGCCGAGGTGGCCGCGCTCATCGGCGCCCAGCCGAGCGAGATCGTGTTCACCGCGAGCGGCACCGAGGCCGACAACCTCGCGCTGCGCGGTGTGCTCGAGCTGGACGGCGGCGGCGAGCACCTCATCACGAGTGCGTTCGAGCACCAGGCCGTCATCGAGACCGCCAAGGAGCTCGAGCGCCGCGGCGTCGAGGTTACGTTTCTGCCTCCCGACGCCGACGGTATGGTGCGCCCCGAGGCCCTGGCTCGAGCTCTGCGCCCCGACACGCGCCTGGTGTCGATCATGAGTGCGAACAACGTGATAGGCACGATCCAGCCCATCGCCGAGCTGGCTGAGCTGGTTCACCGGCATGGCGCGCTGTTTCACACCGACGCCGTGCAGGCCGCCGGCCGGGTGCCCATCGACGTCAGCCGCACAGCCATCGACCTGCTCTCACTCTCGGCCCACAAGCTCCACGGGCCCAAAGGTGTGGGCGCGCTCTACGTGCGCTCCGGCGTGGAGCTACGACCCATCGTCTTCGGCGGCGGGCAGGAGCATGGTCTGCGCTCGGCCACCGAGAACGTGGCCGGCCTCGCCGGCTTTGGGCGCGCCGCCCATCTCGCCAAAGGCGAGATCGGCCCCGAGACGGCGCGCCTGGTGGGCCTGCGTGAGCGGCTCTTCGAGGGCATCACGGCGGCCATCCCCAACGCGTACTTCATCGGCGACCACTACCGGCGCCTGCCGGGACACCTGTGCCTGGGCTTCGCCGGACAGGAGGGCGAGGCGGTCAAGCTGTTGCTCAAGCTCGACGAGCTGGGCATCGCCGTCTCTTCCGGCAGCGCCTGCAGCGCCAACCATGCCGGCGAGCCCAGCTACGCGTTGACGGCCATCGGCCTGGACCCCATTCGCGCGCGCGGCTCGCTACGCATCACCCTGGGACGCGGCAACACCGAGGTCGAGATCGAACGCTTCCTCGATGTGCTGCCCGCGGCCGTCTCGTCACTGGAGAGCATCGCGAGCCATGCCGGCTTCGCGCTGCGCGCTTGAAAGGGGTCATCCTATGAGCAGCGTCACCGAGATCGAGCTGCCGGGCCTGGATTGCGGCCTGTGCGGTTTCCCGAGCTGTAGCGAGCTCTCGGCCAGGTTGGCCGACAAGCCCGATCTGCTCAAGCGCTGTATTCCGCGCTCGGCCGATAGCCTCGGCGTGCGCGCCGCACCGCCGGCCGCCGCGCCGGTGAGCGGCACACCGGCAGGCCCTGCCGCGACCTGCGATCCCGGCACGGCCGCCGCCTGCGGCGCGTGCGGCGGCGCGGCCGTGGCCACTCCTGGAGGGGCAGAGCCTCACGCCAGGAAGAAGCCCCGTGTAGTCGCCGGCAGCCGCAGCGCCGAGCGCACCTGGGAGGACCACCTGGGCCGTGAGATCGAGTTCATCCTCGACCACTTCCCCGAGGAGGTGGGTCCGCGCGAGCAGGTGATCCCGCACAACCCGGTGCTCACCCGCGAGCTCGAGATCGAGGTTGGCGAGGTGCTGGTGGGCCGGCCGCTCGGTATCTCGTGCGGCTGCCCGGTGACGCACTGCGGCATCGTGCAGAGCGTCGACATGAAGAACGGCACGATCGTCTGGTGCGTCACCGGCCCGCTGCATCCTCGCCAGCAAGGCTTCAAGGACATCGGCTACTACTCGGCCCAGGCCTACGAGGGTCTCATCACCGCTCAGCGGACCGAGGTGGAGATCGGCCGGCGTTACTGGTTCCAGCCTCGCATGTGCATGATGCAGTGGCGTCACAGCGGCCTGGTCAACTACATGAACCGCACACCTTCCGGCATCCAGGTGCGCATCGAAGGACTCTGGATCGGCTAGGCGTCGCGACCCTTCTCACGAGACTGCGGCGCCCTAAGGCGGGACCGGACAGACCGCAGCGCAGTGAAGGGCCGGGAAGCGAAGCGCCGGGCTGTGCCTCTGGCATAGCCCGGCGCTTCGCCCTGCCCGGCGCTCACGCCTAGCCCCGGGAGTTCCGCCGGAGCGGCGGACAGACGCCGGCGGCACGCCTTAGATGGCCGCCTCGGCGACCGCCTCCGGCTCCGCGAACAGCACCGTCGACAGGTACCGCTCACCGGTGTCGGGGAGCACGACGACCACGAGCTTGCCGCGGTTCTCGGGGCGGCTGCCGACGACGAAGGCGGCGCGGGCGCTGGCGCCCGACGAGATGCCGACCAGCACGCCCTCCGCAGCGAGCACGCGGGTCGCCTCGAACGACTCCTGGCTACTCACCTGTACGACCTCGTCGTAGGCGTTCGTATTGAGGACGGCGGGCACAAAGCCGGCGCCCAAGCCCTGGATCTTGTGGGGACCCGGTTGACCGCCGCTCAGCACCGGCGACTCCACCGGCTCGACGGCCACCACGCGCACCCCCGGCTTGCGCCGCTTGAGCACCTCGCCGACGCCAGTGACCGTGCCGCCGGTGCCCACGCCGGCGACGAATACGTCGACCTTGCCGTCGGTGTCGTTCCATACCTCTTCGGCGGTCGTGCGGCGATGAACCTCGGGATTGGCCGCGTTCTCGAACTGCTGCGGCATGAACGACCCGGGGATCTGCCGGGTGAGCTCCGTGGCGCGGGCGATCGCGCCCTTCATGCCTTCGGCACCGGGGGTAAGCACAAGCTCGGCACCGTACGCGCGCAGCAGATTGCGGCGCTCCACACTCATCGTCTCGGGCATGGTCAGCAGAACCTTGTAGCCACGGGCGGCCGCCACCATGGCGAGGGCGATGCCGGTGTTGCCGCTAGTGGGTTCCACGATGGTCGTCTTCCCAGCCGAGATCAGGCCCTGCCGCTCGGCGGCCTCGAGCATGGAGAGGCCGATACGGTCTTTCACGCTGCCGCCGGGGTTGAACGACTCGAGCTTCCCGACGATCGTCGCGCCGGAGAGTGCGGAGTGCTCGCGCAGCTTGACGAGTGGCGTGCCGCCGATGAGTTCCGTAATGTCGTTAGCGATCTTCACTGATGGTCTCCCTTTCTGGTGGGACGCGGGATGCGACTAGGATGTGGCAGGGTGTCACCCTCGCGTCTAATTGCAAGTTACCCTATCAATTCTATCAACAATCGCCCTAGAGGCGGCAAATGACTCGCCCGACGCCGGCGACGTGGGATAATTGTCGCGAGCCAGTTCACGATGATAGGAGCCACCACGTGCCCAGCGTGCATGTACGACTGCCGGCGGTTCTCACCTCGCCGGAGCCGGCCGTCGAGCTCGTCTGCGAGGCGCTCACAGTAGGCGAGGCGCTGCGTGCCGCCGTGACGCAGGCGCCGCGGTTCGCGTCGCGCATGTTCTTCGCCGACCGCCTGCTCGTGAGCGTGGTGCTCAACGGCCGGCACCTGCCGCCGGCGGCCGCCGCGACCACGCCGCTCACGGCCGGTGACCGCATCGAAGTTCTGCCGCCGGTCGCCGGCGGCTGACGCCTCTGCGCCCGCGCGCCGCGGCGACCCTCCGCCTGCGTGAGCGCGGGTCCCCGTGGGTACCGTTCCCCCCGATGCCCGCAACCACGGTAGGAGGGAGTCGTGCGATGAGCCTATGGACCCCCCGCGAGGCTCGCAGCGAGCTTCTCTTCGCAGGGCTGCGCGTCATGATGGGAGCCATCTTCCTGGCGGTCTGGTCGTACAACCTGCAGCATGGGTACTACTCGCCTCACGGCTGGGCTGCTTTCGTGGGCCATTACGCCGACACCACGACCTACGGGGCGTACAGATCGTTTCTCATCCACGTCATGATCCCCCATGCCGCGATCGCCGCGCGGGCGCAGTTCTTCACGGAGCTCGTCGTAGGGCTCTTCCTGATCGGCGGCCTGGTGACGCCCGTGGTAGGCCTGCTCGGATCGATCTTTCAGCTCAACCTGCTGTTCGCCACGTCGGGTACCAAAGACTGGCCCGGCACGTACATCATCATGTGCCTGCTTCTCGCCGCCATCGCGCTCGCGCAAGCGGGGCGCACATGGGGGCTGGACGCACGCCTCGCGCGCAGACGCCCGCACCCCCGGCCGCCTATCTACTGAGGCGAACGGTAGCCGAGGATTCGCAGCCTCAGGAGGCACCAGAAGATGTCGCGCAGCGCACCGGCTGTCCCTTGCCAGCTGCCGGCGATCTTGGAGCTGCCGGCACGCATCCGGTAGTGGACATGGCGCGTAACGATCGGCACCCCGAGGAGGCGGGCTTTCACGACCATCTCGGTAGGAAAGGCGTAGGCGCGCTGCTCCAGGCACAGGCGCTCGAGCAGATCCACGCGCACGGCCCGAAACGGGCCGTCGTCGCTCAAGCGCAGGCCGAAGAACACCCGCAGGTTGAATGCCAGCAGCCGGTTGCCCAGCCGCTGATGCACCGGCATGCGACCGGCTGAGGCCCCGCGCACCGCCGCGTATCGCAGGCCCACGGCCAGGTCGGCGACGCCGGCCAGCACGGGCTCCACCAGACGGCGCACCTGCGCCGGGTCGTCGGTGCCGTCGGCCTCCATGAAGACGACGGCCGCGGCGCCGCGCGCCGCGGCCTCCCGCACCCCCGTGAGGCACGGGTAGCCGTAGCCTCGTCGCGACTCGTGCAGCAAAGTGGCCCCGGCGGCCGCGATGAGGCCGGGGCCGCCATCCGACGAGCCGTTGTCGACGAAGAGGGTGCGCCCGAGGAGGCCGAGGTCGCGCAGCTCGGCCAGCAGAGCCGGCAGCGCCGCGGCCTCGTCGAGCACCGGTACCACCACGAGATATGGTTGCGACGATGAGGCCGGCAGGGCGCGCCTCCTTCGTGTCGGGGGCTGGCGGCATTCTACCGGCTCGGCGATGAGTCCGACGACCATGCGCCGCGGGCATGTTGTCGTGCCGGCTCACCGTGTCCATACTGACGCGGGAGACCCTGGAGGAGAAGGACGGCCGTGACAGTGGTGTCAGAGCGCGAACCGCTAGGCGAGGCTCGTGTGATGGTCGTGATGGCCCGAGCGTTGGTGCGCGGCGCTGTGAAGACGCGACTCGCGGCAGTCATCGGCGCCGACCAGGCGTTCACAGTGTACTCGCGGCTGCTTACCGGCACGCTGCGGCAGGCGGAGCTGCTAGACAACGTCGACCTCGTGCTGGCGCAGGCGGGCGGCGAGCCGGAGCACACCGCCGGTGGGCCCCACGGTGGTGGCGCCGGCCAGACGCGTGTGCCGGACGTTCTGGCCGGCCGGCGGCGGCCCTGGCGGTACCTTCCACAGCGCGGCCAGACGTTGGGCGCACGGCTGGCCGGGCTACTGGCCGACCTGTTTGCCGCCGGCGCCGCCGTCGTCGTGGCGGTAGACAGCGACAGCCCGGCGATCCCCGTCGAGTACCTCCGGCAGGCGTTCGCGCGCCTCGACGGCGCGCCGGCCGCCGCGGCGCCGTCGCGAGCCGGCCGTCTCGTGCTCGGACCGGCCGCCGATGGCGGCTACTACCTCGTCGGTCTGGATCGCCCAACATGGGAGGGGCATGGCGGCGAGATCGGTGACCTGCTGGCGTCGTCGCCGATGGGCTCGCCCGGCTTACTCGACCACACGCTGCAGGCGACACGCAACCGCGGTCTCGAGACCTTCGTGCTGCCTCTCTGGATGGATGTGGACGAGCCGGACGACCTCGCCATGCTGGCCCGGCTGGAGGGCCACTCCGCGCCGCGCGGCGAGCCGCTCGTGGGGTTGCGCGAAGTCTATCTGCACGTCACGCACCGCTGCCGGCGCAACTGCCGGCACTGCTACAACAGGGGCGCCATCCGAGATCCGCAGGAGCTGACCACGGCGCAGTGGAAGGCGGCCGTCAACCAGGCCCGGGACCTCGGCGCGACGAGCTTCGTGTTCATCGGCGGCGATCCGCTGCTGCGCGACGACTTCGTCGAGCTGGTCGACCACGTCACGGGGGCATGCGCAGCACGGGCGCGCTTCTTCTTCAACAGCCTGGTCAACACGAGGCGGGCGGCCGCGCTGGCGCGCGCCGGCCACGGCCGGCTCACGCCGCTGGCCAGCATCGACGGGCCGCGCGCGATCAACGACGAGCTCCGCGGCCCCGGCAGCTACGACGACGTGATGACGTCGCTCGCCAACTTGCGAGCGGTCGGGCTGGAGCCCGTGGCCAACACCGTGCTCGTGCAGCCGGTGCTGGCCGGCCTTTCGCAGCTCGCCCGCGAGCTGCGTGCCGCCGGCCTCAGCCGGCTCCATCTCATCCTGCCACATCAATTGGGCGGTCTGCCGCAGGATTCGCACCTGGTGCCGTCCGGACAGGAGCTGCTCACGGCCGTACGCGAGCTGCTCGCCACCGCAGCCGAGGTCAACCTTCTGGTAGACAATCTCCCGTCGTGGCGACGTCGCCTTGGCGCCCGCCATGACTTCTGCGCCGCCGGCTGCCGCGATCTGGCCATCGATCCTTACGGTCACGTGCACGCCTGTGTGATCACCGCCGGCGATCCGGCCTTCGTGGCCGGCTCCCTGGGTGAGGAGCCGCTCGAGGCGATCTGGCGCGCGTCCAGCAGCCTGCGGCTGCTGCGTGCCGCGCGCGCCCGTGACCGGGCCGAATGTTTCGCCTGCCCGGTCGTCGACGCCTGCGGCGGGGAGTGCTGGGTGCAGGCACATTACGCCGCCCGGGCAGGCGGCCGGCGGGCCGGCTACGGCGCGCCTTTCCCGTATTGCGAGCTGGTGCGACCCATGCTCGCAGAACTCGCCGCCGAGGCCGCGACGCGCGGGGCGTCCGGGCCCACCGCGGTCCCGCCCGACGCCGGCAGCGCCACAGGGGCCTGCGGGGGCCAGGCGGCCGCCGGCGCCGGCGACTACGCCCTCTTCGACTGCATATGAGGCTACTGAGCGCGCGGGCGTGACCCGCGCAACGACACCCTGCCGGCCGGTGCGCGCGTCAGGCCGCGGGCGGCGTCACCGCGCGCCGCGTTACTCGCCGGCGCGCGCCACCCGCAGCACCGCCGACCCGCGCACCCGATCCTCCTTGAGATCGAGCAGCGCCTGGTTGGCCTGCTCCAGGTCGTACACTTGCACCCTGCTGCGCACGGGGATGACGGCCGCGTCGTGCAGCAGCTCGCGGGCATCCTGCCGCGTGGAGTTGGCCACGCTGCGCACCACGCGCTCGTGGTAGAGCCACGGGTACTCGATGGCAGGGATCGGTGTGCTGTAGATGCCGCCCAGAGCGACGATACCGCCCTTGTCGAGCCGCCGCAGGGCCCGCACGGCCAGCTCTCCGGCCGGGGCGAAGACGATCGCCGCGTCGAGCACCACGCCGGGATCCTCCCACGTCTCGCCGGCCCAGGCCGCGCCCAGCTCGAGCGCCAGGTCGCGATGCTCGTCGCCGCGCGTGAACGCGTACACCTCCCAGCCGCGCCAGCGCGCGACCTGGGTGCAGATGTGCGCGGCGGACCCGAAGCCGTAGATTCCTAGGCGGCGCGGCGCAGCGGCGGCCGCGCTCTTGTCGCCGGCCGGTCGGTCCGGACGGCGACGAAGCTCTTCGCCGGCGAGGTGATCGCCGGGCAGCTCGGCGCCGTCTCCTACGATGCCGGTCAGTCGCAGGCAGCGATAGCCGATGATGCCGGCGCATAGGAGCGGGGCGGCGGCCAGGTCGTCCATGCCCGGCGGAAGGCGATAGACCCATCCGGCCGGCGCCACCGTGTACTCGGCGAACCCGCCGTCTTCGTCCCAGCCGGTGAAGGTCGCGCTCTCGCAGAGATTCTCCTGGCCGCCGCGGCAGAAGCGGCACACCCCACAGGTGCGATGCAACCACGGCACGCCGACGCGCTCCCCCAGGACGAGCGGCGCGGCTCCCTTCTCGCCTCCCGGCGAGATCTCCGCCACGCCTGCGCCCAGCTCCACCACCTCGCCCACGATCTGGTGTCCGGGCACCACCGGCGAACGGTGCGGGGGCAGCTCCCCCTCCAGAATGTGCAGGTCGGTGCGGCACACGCCACAGGCCCTTACCCTGAGAAGCACCTCGCCCGCTACGGGCCGCGGTACCGGCAGGCGCACCAGCTCAAGCGGCGCATCGGCCACCGGCCGGGGAGCCGCAAGCTGCAGGGCCCTCATTGTGGGGGGCAGCGCCGGCGCACCGGTGATTGCCTGGTCGGCTTGTGGCGGCGCGTTCAACGCCTAGTGGACCGCGTGGCCGGGGCGATGGGTGTGGTGACTGCGGTGGGTGCCTCGCGCACGCCGGCTCGTGGCCGCGGCCGCGAAGAGCACGATCGCGGCCGGCAGAAAGAACAGCCCCTCTTCGACCGCCAGCAGCAGGCACGCGGCGATGAGCATGGCCGAGACGAACACTCGCAGTCGCGGTCCGGCCAGCCACCACGAGCAGGCGACGACTGCGCCGGCCAGCGCCCAGCCACCCACCAGCGGCAGTGAGGCCGCCCCGATGCCAGCGAGGAGAAACACCTCCGCGGCAATGAAAAGCGCCGTGCTGATCTTGGCCAAGGGAGACACGCCCTCCATGTACCCGATCAGCGGCATTGCCGCACCGTGAGCGGCCGCCTCAGGCGCGCGCTGGCGCGGTCGCGACGCCGGTCGACGCCGGTTCTACCACCGGCGTCATTCTCGGACAGCACGCCGCTGCCCCGGCGCCTCACGGCAACGCCAGCACGTAGCGCCGCCAGCCGCCGTAGAACTTCGTCCAGCTCACTCCCAGGCTTTGCCGCGTGGCCTCGTCGAGGCCGTCCTTCTTGAGGTCGGAGTCGGCCACCGCGGTCACCAAGGGTTTCACCCGGGCAAGGCCCCACCGCTTCAGCACATAGTCGACCACCGATCCGGCCTCCACATAGACCAGGTTCACCTGCTGGCTGGTGCTGCCCTTCCAGAGATCGTCGGTACGGAGCGCCCCAACGAGTGGCCAGATCTGGTCGCCCGTGGCCACCTCCTGGCGCAGCGCCGCGTTGTCGTGATCGCCCTCTACAGCCATGGCCAATCCCTCGAGAAGAACCGTGGGGGCGTGCCGCGTGCGCACGAACCAGCGCCACGTGTATTCGTGGGTCAGCTCGTGGGCGAGCATGCGGGTCATCCAGCTTCCCAGGCCCGACAAGTCCGGGCCGAGCACACCCACGTCACGCCAGGGCTGCCGGCTCAGGCGCGCGCTCGAATACGAGAAGAACCTCATCCTGGTCTCCTGGAGGCTGTCGCCGAGCGAGGCCTGTAGCTCCTCCATGGACGAGAACACCGACACCACCACGGGCTGCTTGGGCGTGAGGCCCAGGATGGCGAGTCGCGCGTCGGCGGCCGGAGCCGCGTTGGCCAGGGCCTCGGCGCGCGGCCGGTCGGGGCGGTCGGCGACGAGCACCAAGCCGTTGCGCTGGAGCACGACGGGGTCATAGAACGCCATGAGGTACTGGCTACGGGCCTGCGACGGTGTGGCGTCACCGGTGACCACCAGGGAGCCATGCGAGACCTCGAGGTCGAGAACGCGCAGCGCGGCCACGCGATCGGCCGGTCCGGCGCGACCCAGCTCGCCGGCGGCGCGAACCTCGTAGCGACCAGGCGTGCCGCGCACGCGCGAGATGGCGAAGAAGAACGACGACCACGGCAGCGGAGCCAGGCGCTTGTAGAGCTCGCGTACGGCACGGCGCGCGGGAGCGCCGGAGCACGGCAGGGCGGCGAGAAAGGCCGCGCGGTCGCGCTCGCGGAGCGCCAATGCTGCGCGTGCCAGGGCCGCCCGCGCCTCGGCCGGCGTGGCCGGGCGCAGCGCCGCAGTGACGGGCGGCGACACTCTGGTTCGCAAGACCCCAGGCAGGAAGGCGACCATACCGGCCAGCACGAAGATCGCGGCCGCCGCCGCCATGAGCACCAGCCAGAGGCGCGCGGAGCGCCGCGGCGACGGAGGATGCAGGCCGGCAGGCGGCAAGGCAGGTGGCGGTTCCATCGCCCTTATTGTACGGCGCCCGAGGACGACCGCCCTCCAGCGGACCGGCGGGGCGGCGGCCGCCGAACGGCAACACGCGGGACTTGGTCACACCCCAGGCGCCGTGTACCCTGTTGAACCGATGGAATCCACGTCGACCGGGAGAGTCGACTACTCATGACCTTCGTCGTATGCCCCAACCTATCCATCGACCGCGTCCTAACCGTCGATTCTCTGCGCCCCGGCGAGATGATGCGCTGCCGCGCCCTGCAGCAGCAGGCCGGCGGCAAGGGCGCCAACGTGATGCGCGCCTTGAATACCCTTGAGCCTGGCGGGGGCGGCGGCCATCTTCTCGCCGGCTTCGCCGCCGGACGCGGTGGCCACCTGATCGCCGAGCTTGCCTCCGAGGAGGGCCTGGAGGTGGATCTCGTGATCTGCGACGGCGAGGCCCGGGTTTCCACCGTGGTGCTCAGCGCCGGCGGGGCCGTGACCAGACTCTACGAGTACGGTCCTGAGATAGGCCCTGCCGACGAGGCCGCCCTGCTGGCGCTCGCCGCGGGGCGCCCGGCGGCGGCCGGCGAGTGGGCGATCGTGAATGGCGCGGCTCCGCCGGGCGCGGCCGAGGGCTTCTACGGCGCGCTGTGCCACACCTTGCGGGCCGCCGGCTACCGAATCATGGTCGACGCCACGGACGCGCAGCTCGTCGGCGCGCTGGCCGAGCGGCCCGACTTCGTCAAGGTCAACCTTAGCGAGGCATGCTCTGCCGTGAAGGCGCCTGAGGCTCGCTGCCCCGACGAGACGTTTGCCTCCCACGACGACCTTCTCGCAGAAGGGCTGAAGCTGAGTCGCCGGCTGGCGGCGGCCGGTGCCGCCAGTGCCGTGGTCACCCTCGGAGCCGCCGGAGCCGCCGGCTACGCCGGCGGCCGCGAGTGGCGCGTGCGCACCCCGCCGGTACAGGCCGCCAATCCGGTGGGCTCGGGCGACTGTTTTGCCGCGGGGTTGCTGCTGGGGTTCGCCCGCGGTGACCCACTGGCGCGCGCGCTGTGTACCGCCGCGGGGGCGGCGGCCGCCAACGCGGCCTCCCCGCTCACCGGGCACTTCGACCTTGGGCTGGCGCGGGAGCTGGCGGCCCAGGCTCAGGTGGATCCTCCCGACCGCTGAAAGCCGCGCCCGCTTTCATCGGCGCGCCGCGCACCCTACACTGAGAGCAGGATGCGACCGGTCCTCTTTCACATCGGCAACTTCAGCTTCAACAGCTTCGGCCTCATGGCTGCGCTGGCGCTCATCGTGCCCGGCCTGGTCCTGGTACGACCGCTTCTGAAGCGCCGCGGGGTGACCGGAGAGTTCGCCTACGAGCTCATGATCGCCGCCGGCCTGGGTGGCTTCGTGGGCGCGCGCATCTACTACCTGATCGAGAACTACGGCGCCGTGAAGGCCGACTTCTGGGGCACGGCCTTCGGCAGCATCGGCTTCGTCTGGTACGGCGGCCTCATCGGCGGCCTCATCGGCGTGGTGCTCTGGTCGGTCACGCGCCGCGTGCCCATGGACATCGTCGCCAATGCCATGGCCCCCGCGGTGGCGATGGGCTACGCCTTCGGCCGCATGGGCTGCCAGCTCGCCGGCGACGGCGACTATGGCAAGGTGTCTACACTTCCCTGGGCGATGGCGTATCCGCACGGCACCGTGCCCACACCACCCGGCATACGCGTGCAGCCAACGCCCATCTACGAGATCCTGCTGATGGTTCCCATCGTCTGGGTGCTCTGGCACCTGGCCACACGCTACAACAAGTCCGGCTGGTGGACCTTCGGCTGGTTCCTCATCCTGTCGGCCATCGAGCGCTTCGGCGTCGAGTTCGTGCGCCGTAACCCCATCTGGTTCGCCGGGCTCACACAGCCTCAGTGGGGGGCCATCGCCAGCGTAGTCGTAGGGATCGTACTGGTGCTGGTGCTCGGCAAGAAGCCCGCGGTGCGGCTCGCGGAGTAGGCGGCCGGCGCACGACCGCGGCCACCGGGCCGGCATCTGCGTGGTTACCTAGTGCAGCTTGCGTGCAATCAGCGGCCAGAAGCCCGCCGCCTCCTGACCCATGACCCAGACACTGATTCCGGCGACCCGTGGGTGGCGCGCGCGCAAGGCGGCAAGCTTGGCGGCGAGTGCGGCCTGATCCTGGAAGAACACCTGGTGTGTAGCGCCGGCATCGGCGAACCGTAGGGTCGCCTCCTGTGAGCCTGGGTCGCGGCCCACGGCAACGTGGTACCGGGCGGCCAGAACCGCTCCCGTGTGGGCCGACACCGCGGTCACCTGCCCGCCGTGCCAGTCGAACCCATAGAAAGGCACCCCCATCGAGATCTTGTGGGCCGGCACCACGCGCGTGGCGAACGAGAGTACCCGGTCGACCCATGCCAGGGGCGCCTGCGGCCCTGGGGCGCTCCACGATCCGCTGTAGCTGTAGGTCATGATCTTGAACTCGTCCACGACCCTGCCGATCCGGACCCAGTCGGCGAAGATCTGGTCGTCCCACTGCCCCGGTTCCGACGTCTTCGGCACGACGGCGATAGAGAGAAAGCGGTGCTTCTGGTGCAGGGCCGCAGCAAGCTCGGCGACAAAGGACGAGAAGCCGGTGCGGTCGGCTGCCTTGAGTGCCTCCCAGTCGAGATCGATGCCGTCGTAGCCCTTGTCTTCGACCAGAGTGACAAGGTTGCCGATGAGGCGCTGGCGCAGCCCCGGCGAAGCCAGGATGGTCGCCGCCAGGCCGCGGCTGAACGCGCCCCCCGCCGTCGCGCTGTTAGTGACCGTGGCGAAGATGTTGAGATCGTGCCCGCGCGCGGCCGCGACCAGATTCAGGTTCTCGTCGTCGGCCGTCACGCTGCCGTTCGCCTGCGCGTGGTACCAGTCGAAGTCGACCTCGTCGACGGCCTGGGCGCTGACGGCCGCGTTGAGCGACGCCACGTTGCCGAGCGTCCATGCGGTCACCCGGTAGTGGCGCCCTCCCAAGGGCTTCCTCAAGTAACCCAGAGGCGGCTTGCCGGGCCTTCCCAGGTGGCTGGCCAAGGGTCCTACCGCAAAGAGCAAGACGACCACCAGCGCCAGCGCGGCGCCGAGCACGGCCAGCGCCAGCAGGCGCTGCCGCCGCAGGCGGGCTCTTCTGAGCTCACGACGAGAGGCGGTCACTGCGGTGGTCGCACGATGGGCGGTCTACCCGGCGGGCACGATGAGCAGCGGGCACGGCGCCGTGTCGAGAAGCTTCCTGACAACCGCGCCGTGGCCGTCCGCAAAGCTTCCGCGCCACGAGAGCACGATGAGCTCGGCGTCGTCGGCCTGAGCCTCGGCGACGATGGTCCGGGCCGGATCGCCGACGCGCACGCACACGCGATGGCGGCCGCCCTCGGGGCACTGCGAGAAGCGCATGCAGAACTCATCCTGCCAGGCCGACCATTCATAGTGTTCCTGGTCGACGATGCGCGGCGCCGGGAAGCTGCCACGCTCGCCCGGCACGTCGCTTGTGACTACATGCAGCATCACGATCTCGCGGCCGCGCGTGCAGAACGCGTCATCGGCGCGACGCATTGCCTCCGAGGCGCTCGGGCTGCCCTCCAGCGGCACCAGCAGGCGTCGCAGGGTCACCACCGGGCGCATGCCGGGACGCACCAGCAGCAGCGGCACCGCCATGCTGCCGAGCAGGGCTTCGGCGACCTCACCGAGGCCCGCGCTTACCCGGGTGCGCAGGCCGACGGCGGCGATGTCGACGGCGGCTTTGGCAATCAGGCCGGGGATCTCGGCAACGGCGTTCCCCGCCAGGCCGATGACCTCGATGTCGTCCAGATCGGCGCTGCCCAAATCGGAACCGCCGGGTTCGCGCACGTGCACTGCGCGTGCGTCCCACCCAGCGGCCGCCGCAAGAGTCCGCGCGGCGGCCACGAGCTCGCGGTCGGCCACCGCGTCTTCGACTGCCACGAGCAGCATCATCCAGCGACCTCCTGCCATGTTCGTCCGCGGGCGCGCCGGTACCGGTGCCTGCCGGGGTGAAGCACGCGCTCTGTACCGTCCAGGATCACCTTGAGGGCCGCACGCTCTATGGTTATACCCAGCTCGTCGCCCGCCTTCCGCTGGCGCAGCTCGAACTGCGCCCGGGCACCACGAAAGCGCAGCGGTACGCTCATCTTCTTCCAGGCCGGCGGCAGATGGGGGTCGATGAGCAGCGCTTCGTCGCGCCGCTGCAGGCCGGCGAAGCCCATCACGGCGGCCTGCCAGAGGCCGCCCATGGTGGCCATGTGCAGGCCGCGGGCCGCGTTGCCCATGTTGTCGGCCAGGTCGATGGCGGCCGCCATCTTGAAGTCTTCCACGGCGTCGTCCAGCTTGCCCAGGCGCGCCGCCACCGCCGCGTGAATGCCGGGGCTGAGCGAGCTGCCATGACTGGTGATGGGCTCGTAGTACTCGTAGTTGGCCGCCAGAATGTCGTCGCCGAGCTCGTCCGAGAGGATGTGACAGAGCATCACCACGTCGGCCTGCTTGACCACCTTGGCGTTGAGCGTCACGTCGCGGCCCAGCATGAGGTCGGCGGCCATCGGCCGCGGCCGGAGCTTCTCGATGGGCACATCGGTCATCTCGTAGAAGCCGGCAAATTGCTCGAAGCGCTTCGTGGCAGGATCGAAGCCGTCCGCCAGCCCGTCGGCCACGGTGAGCCAAGCCTGGATCTCGTGGTCGTCCAGCTCGAGGCGCCCGCACAGCTCCTCGGCGTAGCCCGAGTCGACCCGCCGCAGCCACTGCAGCGCCTCCACGGCCTTGCGGATGTTCCAGCGCGCCAGCACATTGGTATAGGCATTGTCGTCCACACCCTCGTGGTACTCGTCCGGACCCACCACCATGTTGATGTGGTAGCGTACATCCGCGCCGAGCGCCGAGCGTGACGCCCAGAAGCGCGCCGTCTCGAGCATGATCTCCACGCCCATCGCGGCCATGAACGAGTCGTCGGCGGTGCCCTTCCAGTACTCCCACACACCCCAGGCCACGTCGGCCGAGATGTGGTGCTCCATGAGGCCGGAGAGGATAGGGACCATCTCGCCGTCGGGACCCAGGCCATAGGGTGGAGTGGTCTCTACACCCTTGTCGGCCGACTCCCACGGGTACAGCGCGCCCTTGTGCCCCATGTCGTGAGCCTTCTGACGGGCGCCGGCAAGATTGCGGTACCTGTAGGCCAGCAGCGTGCGGGCGGTCTGCGGGTGCGAGTAGATGAAGAACGGCAGCACGAAGATCTCGCAGTCCCAGAACACGTGCAGGAAGTACGACATGCCGCCCAGGCCGCGAGCCCCCACCGAGACGGTGTCTTTGCCGGGATGGGCCGTGCTGATCATGTGGTAGATGCTGAAACGCAGTGCCTCCTGGTCGACCGCGTCACCTTCCACGACGAGGTCGGCATCGTGCCAGCGCTCGCGCCAGGCGGCTCGGTGCCGCCGTAGGAGCTCGTCGAAGCCGAGGTCTTCCGCTCGCGCCAGCGCCCGCCGCGCCGCAGCGGCCGACGGCACCCTGGTGCGCGCCGAGACGAGTGCCGCGAAGCGATCGATCGTCGCCGGGTCGCCGATCTCCAGACGCCCGCCGATCACGTCGCGGCCCTGTTCCTCATGGCGCGCCACGGGCGAGCCGGGTGCCGGGCGAGTCGTTACGGCGAGCACGTGTCCGCCGCCGTTGCGACCCCTGGTGCTAGCCACCTGACCGGGCACGTCGAGCGGCTCGAACTCGGTATCTTTGGTGGGTCCGCCGGCATGCGTGACGCCCACCGCCCCGGCCCACTCGAAGCGCCCGCCCGAGTCTTCCGGCGAGGCTTCGGCGCGCGCCGCCATGATCTGGCGGTCGGCCAGTGAGGCAAAGCGCGCAGTGCGTACGCGAATCGTGCGCCCGTTGCGCAGACGCTGCCGCCAGAACCGGTAGACCACGCCGTCGCGCATGTCGAGCACACGCTCGTGATCGAGGATCTCGCCGTTGGACAAGTTGATGACGCTACCCCAGGCCGTCAGCCGCAGACCGGTCCAGTCGGGGGCGGGGACCGGCTGGCGAAAGCGCGGCTCCTCGGTGCCGTCGCCGAACACGCCGGCCACGAACGTGGCCGGCGTCGACACCGCCGAGCCCTCCTCCAACGCGCCGCGCGTGCCGCTCTCACCGTTGGCCACGGTGAGCCACGTCTCGACCTCGCGCTCGCGAAACGGATCGAATCCCTTTACCTCGAAGCGCCAATCGCGGTCGGCCGTGGGCTCGGGAAAGCTCTCCAGCGCGACGGTCTCACGACGCCTGAGCTGATCCTCCAGGAGGCGCTCGAACCGGGCCGGGCCGCCGCCCAGGCGAAGCACCTGCGGCGGCACGCCGTTGGGCTCCACGCCGACGCTGGCGAAGACGGAGCGGCGCAACTCCGGGATCAGCGTGAGATAGTCGCTGCCCTCGCTCTCCCCGATGGGGCCGAACTCGTCGCCCAGCACGATCATGTCGTGGGGTCGCCGGCCACGGTCCTGAATGAGTGAGCGCAGCACGTAGCGCATGCTGTCGCTCTTGTCGGTGAGCCCGATCTCGACGTGCTTGATGTCGCTGGTGATGCCGGGATGAGCCAGGCCGGCCTCGCGCGAGAGAGCGCGCGAGAGCTCCACCACGTCGCCCACGCCGTGCACGCCCGCCCTGGCGAGACGTTCGTTCACACGTTGCTGCAGCTCGCCGATCTGCGCCTTGGGCGGGTCGGCCCACTCCGGTATGAGATCCACCTTGCGCCGGTTGAGGCGGTTGTAGACGATCTCGATATCGAGACCATCGGCCACGAGCTTGTCGCGTAGCGCCTCCGCCGCGGCGGTGAGCTGCGCCTCCTCGGCCGCCGTGGCGCGGCGGCGCTGCAGCAGCCGTGGCCCGTTGGGTCCCACCACATACACCTCGGAGCCGCGCGACAAGAAGAGGAAGAGACGACCTTCGACCGCCGGGCGGGCGCGCAGCTGCCCGTCGACGTTGGCGACGTTCGTGCCGCTCACCACGGCGATATCCACGCCCAGGGAGCACAACCGTTCCACCAGGCTGCGCACGGCCGTGGCATCCGCCTTACGGTCTGCCACGGCCGTGCCGTCCCAGTCGAAGCAGATCACGGCGAAGTCACGGTCGAGAGCCTTGCGCCTACCGGGCCCTGCCCCGTCGTCCCTCGCCTGCTCGCTCCTCGTGTTGTCGTTCCTCAGCTGCATGCGTTTCCATCCTGCCCGCGCCGGGCGTTTCCTGCACGGCCCGCGCGGCGCCCTGCGCCGGCCGCGCGGTGTTTTCTGTGCGGTCCCGCGCCACCGTCCGGCTACGGCTCGCGGCAGCGACCTGCAGCGGCGGGCGATACACTTGCTCTCGCCGGCAACCACCGGCACCCATGCTACAGGCTCGGCCCGAGGGGAGTGCCATGACCCAGTTCGACGTTGCCTACGTCCGTCGCCAGTTTCCCGCTCTCAAGCGCTCGATCGACGGACGCCCGGCCACCTATCTCGATGCGCCGGGCGGCACGCAGACGCCGCAGCGAGTGCTCGACGCGGTCAGCGACTACCTGGCGAACCACAACAGCAACACGCACGGTTTCTTCGCGACAAGCGCCGAGACCGACGCCGTCATCGCTGCCGCGCACCGGGCCGCCGCCGACCTCATGGGGTGCGACTGGACGGAGGTCAGCTTCGGTGCCAACATGACGACCCTCAACTACCTGCTCGCCGAGGCCCTGGCACGCTCCTTGCAGCCCGGCGATGAAGTGGTTATCACGGCGCTCGATCACGAGGCCAACCGCGGCCCGTGGCTGCGACTCGCCGAGCGTGGCGTGGTGGTGCGCGAGGTGCCGGTTGATCCGGCCACCTGCACCTTGAACTGGGAGGCCTTCGAAGCCCTCATTCGCCCCGAGCGCACCAGAGTGGTGGCCGTCGGCTACGCCTCCAACGCGGTGGGCACGGTGAACGATGTGCGGCGAGCCGCCGCGATGGCCCATGACGCCGGCGCCTGGAGCGTGATAGACGCCGTGCACTACGCTCTGCACGGTCCGCTCGATGTGCGCGCCATCGACTGTGACTTCCTGCTCTGCTCGGCCTACAAGTTCTTCGGTCCGCACGTCGGTCTCATGTACGCGCGCAAGGCAGCAACCAGGGGCATCGAACCTCTGCGGCTGCTAACGCAGGAGCAGCAGCCACCCTACATCTGGGAGACCGGGACGCTCAACCACGAGGGCCTGGCCGGCACCACGGCGGCCATCGACTTCATCGCCGACCTGGGCACGCGCCACGAGGCCCTGGTGGGCGAGCGCGTGCCCGCCGGCCTGCACGGCCGGCGCCGGGCGGTGGTCGCCGGCATGCTGGCCGGCGAGGCCTACGAGCAGCCGCTAGCCAAGTGGCTGCGCGAGCAACTCGCCGGCCTCCCCGGAGTAACGCTGTACGGACCACCGGAGGGGACTCCCCGCACGTCAACCGTATCGTTCACGCTGGAGGGGTTCACCGCCGAGCAGGCCAGCCGGGCCCTCGGAGCGCGCGGCTTCTTCACGTGGGACGGCCATTTCTACGCCCAGCGGCTGGTGGAGGTGCTGGGGCTCCTCAAGCGCGGCGGCTTGATCCGCGTGGGCCTCGCCCCCTACAACACCCAGGCGGAGCTGGAACGCCTGGTGGCCGCCGTGGCCGACCTCTCGCGGGCGCTGCGGTGACGACGGCGAGCCCGCGCACCGTCCGCCTCTGCCTCCTGGGCTTCGGCAGCGTGGCGCGCGCCTTCTGCGCCCTGCTCGCCGCCCGCGGACCCGCTCTTGCCGAGCAGCACGGCCTGCGCGTGCTGGTGACCGCCGCCGGCACTCGTCACGGCAGCCTGCTGGCGGCCGAAGGCCTGCCGGCGGCCGAGGTGCTGGCCCGCACCGGCGGCACCCGCCTCATGGAGCCGCCGCGGGCGGTCGCCGATCTCCTCGGGGCGTCGGCGGCAGACGTGCTCGTAGAGCTCACCGTGATGGAAGACGCCTTCGCTCCTCTGGCCACGGCTCACATCGAGACCGCCTTTGGACTGGGCATGGACGTGGTGACCGCTAACAAGGGTCCCATCGCCTGGAACTGGCGTCGCGTGGCCGCGGCGGCGGCGGCGGCGGGGCGACGCCTTCGCTTCGAGAGCACGGTGATGGATGGTCTACCGGTGTTCAGCCTTCTCGAGTACGCCCTCCCCGACTGCCGCCTTCTCGGCTTCGAGGCCATCTTCAACGCGACCACCAACTCGATCATCGAAGCCATGGCCGGCGGCCGCACGCTCGACGACGCCCTCGCGCAGGCCCAGGCGGCCGGCATCGCCGAGGCCGACCCCGGGCACGACCTCGACGGCTGGGACGCCGCCTGCAAGGCGGCGGCTCTGGCCAACGTGGCCATGAACGCCGGCATGACGCCCGCCGACGTGGATCGGGAGAGTCTGCGTGATGTGCCACTCGAGCGCATGCGGCAGGCGCGCGCCGACGGTCGACGTCTGCGTCTGGTTACCAGCGTGTGGCGCGAGACGCCTGACGGCGTCGCGCCCGCGACCGGCACTGTGCGCGCCCGCACGCGAGCCACGGAGCTCGACATCGACCACCCGCTGGCGAGCATCAGTGCCGACGCGCTGGGCGCGGTGCTGCACACTGACCTCATGAACGAGATCCAGGTCTGCGAGCTCCGCAGCCACGTCCCGCAGACCGCGTACGGCGTATACGCCGACCTTCTCCATCTGTGCCTGAAGCCGTGACGGACGCCCCACCGGCGCCTCCGCTGGCAGACGGCCCTCCGCGAGACCCCGAGGCCGCCGGCGGGGAGCGCCGGCGATCCGAGGCATGGGCGCTGCTCGCGGCAGCGCTCGTGCTTCTCGCCGGCGCCGCCCTGGGCGCGGCCGGCTTCACGTTCGAGCAGCACTTCCTCGTCTGGCATCCCACGGTCACGCGCGTGGCCGGCGGCTGGCGCGTCGCCGGCCAGCCCGGACTGCCCGTGGGGGCGCCGGTAGTTCGTGGCGACCACCTCGCCTGGAGCCAGGGACCGTACATCTCCGTGCTGAATCTCGGCTCCGGCAAGACAACCGTGATCGACGTGAACTCCGTGGGAGCAGAGGAGTCGCTGGGCATGTCCGCCCGTTACGTCGCGTGGCTCCGGCAGAACAGGAACGGCTCATCCGCACTGTGGGCCTACGATACGGTGCGCGGGCGGCGCTGGCAGGTGGCCGCTCAGCCATCCGGCGCGCCGTCGTTCGGCGAGGTCGCGGTGGCGGGCAACCTTCTTGCCACGTTCGCTGCCAGCGGGTCGCGCATCGTTGGGATCGATCTGGCGTCCGGCCGCCGCAGCGTCCTGGCGAGCGGCGTGCAGACCGACCTTCCGCCCCTTCTTGGCGACCACGTTGTCGGCTGGGTGTTGCCCGCTGCGCTCGCGGGAGTCTCCTCGGCATCCGTGTGCCTCAAGGACCTGCGTAACGGCCGCACGACGACGCTGGAGCTCGCCCCAGCGGGAAGCGGCCTGCGGGTCGCCGACGTACAGCTCGCCGGCCGCCGCCTGCTCTGGTTGCAGCAGGGTGCCGGCTCGTCGCGGGCGACCGTGTTCGCGTACAACGTCGACAGCGCCGCGACCACGACCGTGGCACAGGGCAGCATCTTGGACCCGGTCCTCGGCAGCGACTTCATCGCCTGGATACAGCCCGCTCCGGCAGGCCGGGGCGCGAGCCTTATCGGCCGCCATCTGGCGGCCGGTCTTGGTCCCGCGTTCGTGCTCGCGCGGGTGGCGAGCGGCGCGGCGAGCATCGCCGTGAGCGGCAGGCAGATCGCCTGGCTGGCCGAGGCCGGTCCCGGGGGCGTCGCCTATATCCAGACGGGGACGGTACGTCAGTGAGCGCCCTGAGCAGGTACTTCGCCCTGCGCTCGCCGCGCCTGGGCCCCTTCGGGCAGCGCGTGCTGCTCTGGGTGCTCGTCGAGCTCTGGGTGCTCAACATCGCGGACCTGCTGCTCACGCGCTATTCGCTGTGGCTCGGCTTCGCCAGTGAGTCGAACAGCCTGATGCGCCACTTCTTCCAGGAAGGCACCTGGCTCGCGGCGGTGTTCAAGATCGGTATCGTCAGTGCCGGAGCGCTCTTGCTCTGGCGCCTGCGCACCTATCGTTCAGCCCTGTTTGCCGCCGTGATCCTGGCGAGCTTCTTCGCCGCGGTCGTCGTCTACCAGGCGCTCTGGCTTCTCAGCCTCTGACCGGCGGCTGCAGGCGCCGCCGGTGTGAGCACATACCTCGGTGGCGCCGCTCGCCGCGACGAGCGGAGCTTCAGCCGGCACTCGGGCGCAACCAGTGGTGGTCGGCTTGGCCGCGCCGGGCGAGCCCCACGTGCTTCTCGGCGATCGCCGCGGCCAGGGCGTCGAGCGCCGCGAGATCGGCCTCACGGGGCAGCCCTTTGGCGAGCACGGGGTCGAGCAGCTCCACCTTGAGCTTGGGCATCATGCCCACCAGCGTCTCGACGCTCTTGCCGCCCCAGCCATACGAGCCGATCACGGTGGCGTATCTGGCGCGCGGCCGCAAAGCGTTAGCCAGAAAGGCCGCGTAGGCGGCCAGGGGGTGCGGCCCGCCCAGCACGGTCGGCGTGCCGATCACGATGGTGCCGGCGTGCACCAGCGACGAAGCCAGCTCTCCGGCATCGAGAGTAGTGAGGTCGAAGCGCTCCACGGCCACATCGCGCTGGGCCAGCGCCGCCGTGAGATGGTCGACCATCATCCGGGTGCTGGCGTGCATGCTCACGAACGGCAGGCACACGATGTTCTGCGGCTCGCCGCCGGCCCAGTCCCTGTAGGCTTCCACGATGAACGCGGGCTCGTCGTACACCGGCCCGTGACTGGGGCAGATGTACGCGATCGGGTACTGCGTGACCTTCTCGATGTTCTTGGTCACCTGCGGACCGAACGGCATCATGATCTCGGCGTAGTAGCGCTTGGCGCCGTCGTACACCTCGTGCTTGTCGGCGAACACATCGCTGGTCGCGTAATGCGAACCGAAGAAATCGCAGCTGAACAGCATCTTGTCTTCGGCGAGCCAGGTGCTCATCGTCTCGGGCCAATGCACCCACGGAGTCATGAGAAAGGTGAGCGTCTTGCCGCCGAGCGACAGCTCGTCGCCGTCGGCCACCACATGGAACCGAGCATCATCCACGTGGACGTGATCGATGAGCATGCCGCGGGCCTTCTCGTCGCAGACGATCGTGAGCTCGGGATAGCGCTCGAGCATCATGGGCACGCAGCCGGAGTGATCCTGCTCCACGTGGTGGATCACCAGATAGTCGGGGTCCGGCAGCTCGTCGAGCTGCGCCATGAGCTCGGCACACTTGGCGGGATCCACGGTGTCCAGGAGAGCGTTCTTCGCGCCGCCCTGCACGAAGTAGGCGTTGTAGCTGGTGCCGTCGGGCAGCGGGATGAGGGAGTCGAACAGCCGGCGATCCCAGTCTACGGCACTGAGAAGATAAACGCTGGGGACGATCTGACGTGGTTTCATGACACCCCTCTGGTGAGGTCGCGGAAAGGCAAGACGCAGGATTCTTGGAGTATATCCGCGGCACGGCGAGCCAAGCCTGTCAGAGTGGCGAAGGTGAGGCGCGCCGGGTTGCCAGAGTTGCCCTGAGAGCGCCGCCGCTTTCGCCGTGCCCACAGCAAAGAGCTGAGCTTACGCGGAAGCTAGCCTCGCCACGAGGTCATCCGGCGAGACGATGTCGGCCTCCACACCCGAGCTGCGCACCGGCAGCACCCGAGATACATCGCTGGCGACCACGAAGTTCTGCCCCTCCGGGTAGATGCGCCTGAAGGCGGCCAGGCCATCGAGAGTGTCGGCTCCTCGCCACGACCACTTGCACTCGACCGCAGTGGGGGCTTTCCCCGGGCGCACGACGACGAGATCCACTTCATGACCGCGTTTGTCGCGCCAGTAGTGAATCCGCTGAAGATCGAGCCGCACTAGCAACTCGCTCAGAACGAAATGCTCCCAGAGAGCGCCCAGATCCTCGCCCCGCAGCTCGCGCCACCCTCGATAGTGCGCCACGAATCCCGTGTCGAAGCCGTACACCCTGGGAGCCGCGACGATCTCGGTGGCGCGCCTGGTCGTAAACGGGCGCACGACCTGCGCCACGTGAGTCGCTTCGAGGATGGCGAGGTACTTCGCTACAGTCGGGCGGCTGATCTCACAAGCCGCGGCAAATCTCGTGGCTTCAAAGAGACCGCCGCTGTCGACGAGGACCAGCTCGACGAAGCGACGAAAGGGCCCATATCGCTCCACCGGGAAGAGCTCCTGGATGTCCTTCGACCAGAACGAGTCCATCCACTCTTCGAAAGCCGACGCCGGCTGTGGCTCGAGGAAGTGCTCAGGGAGGCCCCCACACGCCAAACGATGGGTGATGTCGGGGTTGCCGAACGCGGCAAGATCGGCCGAGATCAACGGGCGCAGGTGCAGCTCGTACTTGCGCCCCGTCAACGTGTCGCGGAACTTCCGCGACGCCCCGATCCGCGAGGAGCCTGTTGCCACGATGAGGACATCGTCGAAATGGTCTGCGGCATTCTTCAGAACGCCGCTTGGATCTTCGAGTCGATGGATTTCGTCGAGCACAATGCGCTTGCCGCGAAGGCGACGCAGAAATGCCATCGGGTCGCGAAGGCCAGCACGCACCTCTGGGTCGTCGCAATCGAAGTACTCGACGTTTTCGAGAGACTTCGTAAGGCACGTCTTTCCCACACGGCGAACACCAGTAAGCCAGACAATAGAGCGCTTCGTCCAGAGACGCTCTACACGCTCGATCCAGTAATCACGCTGTACCATATGCAGCAAGGATTGCAGATAGTGTCACCATGTGCAACCTGCCTTGCGTCTAGTATCACTCGTCGGGCGCGTCTAGACCCCACCGTCGAGCTCGTCGGCGAGCTGCTCCACGAACAACCCCACGTCGGTGACTATGCCGACCGTCTGAAAGCTGCCGCGGTCGGCGAGTTTCGTGACCACGGCCGGATTGATGTCGACGCACACGGTGCGCACGCTGGCCGGGAGCATGTTGCCCACGGCGATGCTGTGCAGCATGGTGCTCAGCATGAGGCAGGCGCCGGCCCGCTGGGCGTACTTACGCATCTCCGCCTGCGCGACGATCACGTCAGTGATCACCTCGGGCAGCGGTCCGTCGTCACGGATGCTGCCGGCCAGCACGAACGGCGTACCGGTCTTCACCAGCATGTACATGAGGCCGCCGCTGAGCACCCCCTGCTCCACGGCGGCCGCGATGCCGCCGCAGCGCCGGATGGTATTGATGGCGCGCAGGTGGTGCTCGTGGCCGCCGGGGATGGGCGTGCCTTCCTTGAGGCTGATGCCCAGCGACGTGCCGTACAGGTTAGCCTCTATGTCGTGAGTGGCCACGGCGTTGCCGCCAAACACGGCGCCGATGTAGCCCGCCTCGATGAGGCGGGCCAGGTGCGGCGCCGCTCCCGTATGGATGACCGCCGGACCGGCCACCACTATGGTCAACCGGCCCTCGTCTTTCACCTGCCGCAGCAGCCGCGCCACCTCGTGCACGATCTGCGCCTTGGGCTTCTCGCTGCTCACGGCCGAAGCCATGAACTCGAACGGCTGGCTCTCGCGCGGCCGCGCCAGGGGCAGCACACGGATACCGCGGTGGCCGGTCACGTAGAGCTCGCCGGCCTTCACGTCTCCCATGGCCACGGTCTCGGCCGTGGCGCCGGCCACGTCGACGCGAATGCCGCAGTCCATCTCAGGGTGCAGCACGCGAGCCCATTCACCGCTCACGCGTACGAACGTCTCGAGGTTGGTGGTGGAGTAGAACGCGTCGGGGAAGACGCCGTCCATGGGCGCCGACTCCAGAACGACGTCCTGGGGCTTCACCGCCACCACGCCGAACTCGGTGATGGCCTGCAGCAGCTTGTCGAGGTGGGCGGCGTCGCGGCCGAAGATGCGCATCACGGCATGCGACGGATCGTCCTTCATGCGTCCCACTTCGAAGGTCAGCATCTCGAATTCACCGTCGAGGTCCATGATCTCGTCCATGATCTGCGGCATCATGAGCGAGTCGATGAGATGTCCCTCGATCTCGACATCTTCATAGGGCTTGTCGGGCATGTGGCCTCCCCGGAAGCGGACGTGAGCACAGGATAGCAGGCCGAGGTTGCGCTCGCAGAAGAAGGCCACACCGCCGGCCCCTGCGAGATCCTGCCCTGCCGAGCGGATGACGCCGGTCAACCGGCAGGTGGGCGTTGCGACGCGCCTTCGTCCCCCGGAATCTCCATCACGTCGTCTCCTGGCGTGATGGGCGCGGCCCTGCCGCGCAGCAGCGCCGGCACCACCTCGATGATGAGGATGCCCCCGAAAATGAGGCCGGCGCCGCCGAGCAGCCGCCACGTCACCGAGTCCAGGCCGAAGAGCACGCCGAAGAAGGCGCCGAAGACGCTCTCCAGGCAGAGCAGCACGGCGGTGTGCGTGCTCGAGGTGTAGCGCTGCGCCCAGCTCTGGATGAAGAAGGCGTAGATGGTGCCGCCCAGCGCGGTCCACACGACCGCCGCCCACGCCTGCCACGGCAAGCTGAAGGTGATGTGGGTCGCAAACGGCGTGATCACGGCGCACAGCACTGCGGCGGCGGCAATCTGGAGGATGGCGAGCCGCGCCGCGTCCATCTTGGGCGCGTAGAAGCCCGTGGCCATGATGTGCAAGGCATAGAAGAGGGCGCCGAGCAACGCCAGGCTGTCGCCCCATCCGAGGGTAAAGTTGCCTCGCAGGCTGAGGACGCCCAAGCCGATGGCAGCCACCGCCGCACCCACGATCTGGATCCATCCGGGCGACTTACGCGACACGATCCAGAAGAGAAACGGCACCATCGCCACATTGAGCCCGGTGATGAAGCTGCTCTTGCCCGGCGTCGTATGCTGCAGACCGATCGTCTGCACGATCAGCGCCGTGAGGTAGAACGCGCCGAGCACCGCTCCCCTGCGCCAGTCTGAGCGGCGTGCTCCAGTGAGCGCCTTAGGCATCACGATCATGAAGATCGCCAGAGCGACGAAGTAGCGCAGCATGATGTAGAGCATGGGGTCGATGCGCCCGATCGCGTCCTTGATGACCGTGAAGTTGAAACCCCACACCACGGCCACCGAGAACAGCAACAGGTCGGCGAGCAGCGCCCGGCGCGGCGAGCTGTGAGTCATGGTCGCGGGCGTCGGCATCGTGGTGGCCTTTAGCCAATCTCCTGTTTCGCGGCGGCCGGAGCCGCGCCGCAAGCGGGTCCGGCGCCGGCAGCGTTGACTCGCGGGCCCCGCCCCGGGACCAGCTCGACGATCAGGATGCCGGTGAGAATGAGCCCCGCCCCGCCGATCAAACGCCAGGTGATGCTGTCGAGACCGAACAGCACGCCGAACGCCGCGGCGAACACGCCCTCGAGACAGAGGATCACGGCGGCGTGCGACGCGGTGGTGAAGCGCTGCGCCGACGCCTGCACACCAAACCCATACACCGTGCCCATGGCCGCCGTCCAAGCCACGGCCGCCCACACCTGCCAGGGCAGAGCGAGGGAGATGTGACCGGTGAGCGGGGTGACGACCACATACAGAGTGGCTGCCACGGCGATCTGTGTCACCGCCAGCGTCGCCGGCTTCACCTTGGGGGCAAACATGCCGGTGGCGGTGATCTGGCAGGCCAGAGAGAGCGCCGCGACCACATTCAGGGTGTCTCCCAGGCTCAGTGTGAAGTTGCCCCTCAGGCTCAGCACGCCGAGCCCCGCGACGGCGACGGCTGCCCCGGCGACCTGTGTCAGACCTGGCGACCGGCGGGCGATGACCCACACCAGAAACGGCACGATGGCAACGTAGAGCCCGGTGATGAACGCGGTCTTGGCGGGAGATGTGTACTTCAGCCCCAGCACCTGCGACACGCCGACGGCGAACAGGCAAACGCCGAGCACGGCTCCGTAGAGCCACTCTCGGCGTGCGGCGCACACGACGCTGCGCGGCATGATCGCGACCAGCATGATCGTCGCCGTCACATGCTCCAGCATGAGAAACGTGAGCGGCGCGACGCTGCCGATGGCATGCTTGATGACGACGAAGTTGAAGCCCCACACGGCGGCCACCGAGAGGAGCGCCGCGTCGGCCAGCAGCGAGCGACGGCGTGACAGACCGGCAGGAGCGATCTCAGGCACAGAACCCGCCGTCGACGAGCCAGGAGACACCCGAGACGAAGCTTCCTTCGTCGCTGGCCACGAAGGCCACCACGGCGGCGACTTCTTCGGGCCGGCCCACGCGCCCGAGCGGGTAGCCGTCGGCCTGCACGGCAGCGTAGGCCTGCGGGTCGGAGGCGGCGGCGATCGCCGCGCTGAGCATGGGCGTCTGCACGATGCCCGGCGAGACGGCCGCCACGCGCACGTTCTGCGGTCCGTGATCATGCGCCAGCGTGCGCACCACGTTGATGAGCCCGGCCTTCGCGGCCGCATACGCCGCGGCGCCGGGTTCGCCGTGGTGCCCGGAATCGCTCGCGATCACGACGATCACGCCTCCGCCGGCCTCGATCATGGGGGTGAGCGCCGCCTGCATGGTGAAGAAGGCGCCCTTGAGGCAGATGTCTACCACGGTGTCCCAATCGTCCTCGGACACGGCCAGCGTCGGCCGCTCGTCCCACACGCCGGCGCAGTGCACGAGAACATCCAGCTCGCCGAAACGCTCCAGCGTGGCGGTCACGAGTGAGCGGCAGTCACCCACGTCGCGCACATCGCCGGTAACGTAGGCGTGCCGGCCGGCCGGCAGCAGGCTCTTGGCCACGGCGCGAGTCCTGGCTTCGTCGCGGCCCGCGACCATGACCCGACAGCCTTCGGCGGCCAAACGCCTCGCGCAGGCCTCCCCAATGCCCGACGACCCGCCGGTGACGAGCACGCACTTGCCGGCCAGACCTTCCACGATGACCTCCCCAGGTGCTTCCCTTGCGGGCGACTGCATCGTGTTGTGTTCTGCAACGCGGCGCAGTCGCCGCACCGTTACTGTACCCGACCCGGGTGGCGCCGGGGCCATCGCCCACGGGAGCGCTCGGTCCGGCGCGACCGCCCCTGCCGCTACGGTCGCTCTCCCTTGAGCCGCCGCGCCGGTTCGGCTATAACGCCCTCAGGGGCCGACACCCTACGGCACCGGCTACGCGAGGGAGGAGCGATGGGCGATCCACGGGCCACCAGGATTCGCGTCATCAAGCCCGAGGACGTGTTGTGGGAAGAGGCCATGGTGGGCTCGGAGGACGTTGAACCACCCGGCCAGGAGTTCACCGCCGCCAATTCCGAAGACGACCGGTTCAGCTTCGGTCTGTGGAGACGCGAGGCGCAACACCGCCGCTTCGAACGTCCCTACCACGAGGTCGCCTTCATCCTCGAGGGAGAGGTTCAGATCACCGCTCACGACGGCGCCGTGTACTTGGCCGGCCCCGGCGACATCGTCGTCACGCCGCAGGGCAGCAGCGGCTACTGGAGGAATCTGACCCCGGTGAAGAAGGTCTGGGCCATCTACGAAGAGACCAAGGCAGAGCTGGATGCCTACATCGGCCCCGGCCCGTTCTGAAGAGAGCCGCCGCGCCCTAGCCGCCGCGCCCTAGCCGTCGCGTTCGTCCAGCCACGCGGCCAGTTCCACCCGTGCGGCCACGAAGTCGACGAGCGGGCGCCAGGCAAGTCCCTCGGCTTCACAGAGCCGGGCGAGAGAACCCCGCGCGAAAGTAAGATCGGCGCGCCGCGCCATGCACAGATCGGCAGTGCCGTCTCCAAAGGCCACTACCAGCTCGCCCGGGCGGCGTAACCGTTCGACCACCGGCGCCTTACAGGCGCCCGGGCCGCAGAGCTCGCAGTCGCCGAAGCCCTGGTGGACCGTGATTCGCAGGCCCTCCGCAGCGAGCGAACCGTCGGGACGGCCGCTCGTCTTGCCGGGGAGCGCCTGCAGCTCGCTGGCGAACACCTCAACGGGCGGCAGGTATTCGCGCTCCCACATAGTGGCGATGCCGTCGCGAAAGCCCAGGCTGACGACGGCGGCCCGGCCGCCTGCCTCCGCGAGCCACCGCAAGAACTCCGCGAACCCCGGCCGAGGCTGCGCCGCGGCCGCGAACTCCGCCACCACCTGTGCCACCGGCAGGCGCACCTTGGCGATCTGCTCCTGGAGCGCCGCGACGCGCCCCACCTCCAGCCGGGCAACCTTGGCGAGCATCTCGTGCCAGCCTTGCGTGTGGCGCCTGAGGATGGCGTCGAGGCAGTCGCCGGTGGTGATGGTGCCGTCGAAATCCATGACTACCAGAAGCCCAGGCCTTGCCGCCGGCCCGGGCCGCTGAGCCCGGGCCGGGCCGGCGGGATGATGGGCGAAGGGATGGTCGGCAGCGCACATGATCTCATTGTAGCCGTCGCACGCCGTCACGCGCAGCGTGCCGGTAGTGGAGGCGCCGGCCACCTAACCGCGCCGTGCGGTGGTAGCATCCCCGGCATGCAGCACTTCTCGCTCCGGCAGCCTTTCGCCCGACTGCGCACGCTCGATCCCAACGTGCTCCGGCTCGGCATCGTGAGCTTCCTCGCCGATGTGAGCTCAGAGATCGCCTATCCGCTCTTTCCGCTGTTCGCGACCACGGTGCTCGGCGTGCCCGTCGCCCTGCTGGGTCTCATCGAGGGCATTGCCGAGGCCACCGCGAGCATCACCAAGTACCCCTTCGGGCAGGCCGCCGACTACACTGGCCGGCGGCGGCCCTTCGTGCTCACCGGCTACACTCTCGGCGGCCTCGGCAAGCTGGTCATCGCGCTTGCCACCGGCTGGCCGCTGGCGCTGGCCGGCCGATTCACCGACCGTTTCGGCAAGGGCATGCGCACGGCACCACGCGACGATCTCATCGCGGCCAACACGCGACCCGAACAGCAGGGGCTCGCCTTTGGCCTGCACCGCACCATGGACACACTGGGCGCCGTGCTCGGCCCACTGATTGCCCTGGCCCTGTGGCAGGCGCACGTACCGCTGCGCTGGATCTTCGCCCTGGCCGTGGTGCCGGGGCTGCTGAGCGTGCTCGCGATATGGCTCTTCGTGCGCGAGCACCGGGAGCAGCCACACACCGCCGCCTTCCGCCTGTCGCTGCCGGCCTCGCCGGCCTTCCGCTGGCTGCTGGCGGGCTCGCTACTGTTCGGAATCGGCAACTCGAGCGATGCCTTCATTCTGCTCAAGGCGAAGGCCGTGCTGTCGGGCAGCTTCGGGGCACACGTCACGGTAAGCCTCGTCATCCTTCTCTATGCGCTCTACAACGTCACCTACTCGGCAGGGTCCTTGCCCCTCGGCAGTCTCAGCGACCGCGTCGGACAGTTCCCCCTGGTGATAGCTGGTTACGGGATATTCGCCCTTGTCTACCTGGGGTTCGCAGGCGCCGGATCGGGACTCGCGCTGGCCGGCCTCTTCGCCGCCTACGGGCTCTACATCGCCGCCACCGAGGGCACCAGCAAGGCGCTCATCAGCCGGGTCATCCCCACCGGCGAGCGCGCCTCGGCGATCGGCCTGTACTATACGGCGACCGGGATGGCGAGCTTCGCCGCGAGCAGCGTCGGTGGCGTGTTGTGGTCGGCCGTCGGACCGTGGGCCACGTTCGCCTACGGGGCGGCGGCGGCGGCCGCGGCGGCGGCCCTCATGCTGCTCGGCCGTGGCAAGGTACGGCGCGCGCTGGCCCGGTAGCAGCCAAGGCCGCGGCCATATCGGACCACACTTGCCCTGTTTGCCGATAGCATCTACACTACCGATAGGGGTATATTGTGACCCCGCACACATGGACCAGGGACCTGCGGTCACGTCACGTGGCTCCTGTCCCACACCCGAAGGACAGGTAGCCGAACGACGATGAGCGCCCCGTCTCGCACCCTCGCCGACGAGATTCTCGCTGCCACGGGCATCAACGCCTCTTCGTGCTACCAGTGCGGCAAGTGCTCGGCCGGCTGCCCCATGGCGTCAGAGACCGACCTGCGGCCGCACAATGTGCTGCGCATGGTGATCCAGAACCGCCGCGAGCAGGCCCTCACCGGCGAGGCCATCTGGTGGTGCCTGGCCTGCGAGACGTGCTCGACGCGCTGCCCTAACGGTTGCGACCCGGCCCGTGTGATCGACGCTCTGCGTGAGCTAAGCCTCTCGGAGGGCCGCTCGGCCATGCCGCGCCGCATCGCCGCCTTTCATCGCGCCTTCCTCGCGCAGATCAAGAGCAACGGGCGTCTGCACGAGATGGGCATGGTGATGGACTACAAGCTGCGCAGCGGAGATCTTATGAAGGACGTCGCCAACGCCCCCGGCATGATGAGCCGCGGCAAGCTGAGCCTGCGCGCCTCACGCATCGAAGGCATGGCCGAGATCAAGCGGATCTTCGCCATGTGCGAGCAGGAATCATGAGCGACGGCACGGCCCCCAAAGTCGCCGAGAAGGCCATGGCCTACTACCCCGGATGCTCACTGCACGGCACCTCCCGAGAGTTCGACGAAAGCCTTCGCGCAGTGACCGCCGAGCTCGGCATCGGTCTCACCGAGATCGACGACTGGTCGTGCTGCGGCGCGAGCAGCGCACACGCCACCGATCATCTGCTGGGCGTGGCGTTGCCGGCGCGCAACCTGGCGCTGGCCGAGGCCCAAGGCTTCTCCAGCGTGTTGGCTCCCTGCGCGGCCTGCTACAACCGCCTCTCCGCGGCGCGCCACGCGGTGGCCACGGAGGAAGGGCTGGCCGCGCGCCTGCCGCGCATCCTCGGCCGGCCGTTCGCCAACGGCGTCGAGGTGCGCAACGCCGTGGAGCTGCTGCGCGACGCCGCCGTGGCCATCGAGGAGAAAACCGCCGCGGTGCTCGCCGCGCCCAACCCCTTGCAGGGCGTGAAGATGGCCGCGTACTACGGCTGTCTGCTGGTCCGCCCGCCGGAGGTATGCGGCTACGACGACGCCGAGCAGCCCAGCAGCATGGACGACGTTATCAGGGCCTGCGGCGCCGACGCCGTTGACTGGAACATGAAGGTGGAGTGCTGCGGTGGCGCCTTCAGCGTGAGCCGCACCGCCTCGGTAGTGCGGCTCGGACGCGCCATCATCGAAGACGCCCGCGCTCACGGCGCCGAAGCCATCGTGGTGGCCTGCCCGCTCTGCCACTCCAACCTCGACCTGCGGCAGAGAGCTATGACCGAGCGCGGCGAGCAGCCCATGCCGATCCTCTTCGTCACCCAGGTGGTCGGCCTCGCCCTCGGCCTGCCGGCCGAGACCCTCGGCCTGGCCCGTCACTTCGTCGCCACCGAGCCGTTGATCGCCCGGCTGGCGCAGCGCGCGGCAGAGCGCGTAGCGCACGAGCAGAAGGTCAAGGAAGAGGCCGCCGCCAAGGCCGCCGCGCGCCGCGAGAAGGCCGGCGTCTGATGGCTCGCATCGGCGTCTTCGTGTGTCACTGCGGCGAGAACATTGGCCGCACGGTAGACTGCGCCGCCGTGGCCGAGGCTCTTCGCGGCCACCCCGGAGTGGCCTATGCCGAAGACTACAAGTACATGTGCTCCGACCCGGGCCAGGCGCTCGTGAAGAAGGCCATCACCGAGCACGACCTCAGCGGCGTGGTGGTCGCCGCCTGCTCACCGCACATGCACGAGAAGACCTTCCGTCGCGCCTGCAGCCAGGCGGGTCTGAATCCCTTCCTCTGCGAGATGGCTAACGTACGCGAGCACTGCTCCTGGATCCACGAGGATCGCGTAGAGGCCACCGCCAAGGCCATCGACATCGCTCGCACCATCGTCGAGAAGGTGAAGCACAACCGGCCTCTCACGACCATCAAGATTCCGGTGACGAAGCGCGCGCTGGTGATCGGCGGCGGCATCGCCGGCATCCAGGCGGCACTCGATATCGCCGACGGCGGCCACGAGGTCGTACTGGTGGAGAAGGATGCCAGTATCGGCGGCCACATGAGCCAGCTCAGCGAGACCTTCCCCACGCTCGACTGCTCGCAGTGCATCCTCACGCCGCGCATGGTGGAGGCCTACCAGCACCCCAACATCAAGCTCCATACGTGGAGCGAGGTCGAGAAGGTCGAAGGCTACATCGGCAACTTCAAGGTGACGGTGCGCAAGAAGGCGCGCTCCGTGAACGAGGACCTCTGCAACGGCTGCGGCGACTGCCAGGCGGCCTGCCCGAGCAAGCGCATACCGAGCGAGTTCGAGGCCGGACTGGGCAAGCGTACGGCGATCTACGTGCCGTTCCCTCAGGCCGTGCCCAATACGCCGGTGCTCGACCGCCAGAACTGCACGCTCTTCAAAGGCCGCCGCAAGGGCCTCGCCAAGGACGCCTGCGGCAAGTGTGCCGAGGCCTGCCTCAAGGGCGCCATCGACTTCAACGCCGAAGACACGTTCATTGAAGAGGACGTCGGCGCCATCGTGGTGGCCACCGGCTTTCAGCTCTACAGCATCGGCCGCGAGCAGCCCGAGGGCCTCAAGGGCTACGGGGAGTACGGCTACGGCGAGGTGCCCGACGTGATCGACGGCCTGCAATTCGAGCGCCTGGCGAGCGCCAGCGGACCTACCGCCGGTGAGATCCGCCGCCCGTCTGACGGCAAGGAGCCCAAGACGGTGGTGTTCGTGCACTGCGTCGGCAGCCGCGACCCGGAGAAGGGCATCAGCTACTGCTCCAAGATCTGCTGCATGTACAACGCGAAGCACGCCATGCTCTACAAGCACAAGGTGCGCGACGGCCGTGCCGTGGCCTTCTACATGGACATCCGTGCCGCCGGCAAGGGCTACGACGAGTTCTCGCGCCGCGCCATAGAGCAAGACCAGGCGGAGTACATCCGCGGCCGTGTGAGCCGCATCTTCCGCGACGGCGATACCGTCAAAGTGTGGGGCTACGACACGCTGAGCCAGGAGCAGGTGGTGATCGACGCCGACATGGTGGTGCTGGCCACGGCCGTGCGCCCGCAGCCTGGCGTGCGTGAGTTGGCCCAGAAGCTGAGCGTGAGCACCGACGAGCACGGGTTCATCAACGAGGCACATCCCAAGCTGCGCCCGGTGGAGACCAACACCGCCGGCGTGTTCGTGGCCGGCGCCTGCCAGGCGCCGCGCGACATCCCCGACAGCGTCGCCATGGCGAGCGCCACGGCCGCCAAGGTGCTCGGCCTGTTCAGCGCCGAAGAACTCGAGCGCGAGCCCGCCGTGGCGGTCGTCAACGAGAACACCTGCATCGGCTGCATGCGCTGCCAGCCGGTATGCGCCTACGGCGCCATCGAGCAGCGCGACATCTGTACCGTCGACGGCCGCGTGTGCGGGCACACCGCCTACGTGAACCCCGGCGTCTGCCAGGGCTGCGGCACCTGCCAGGCGGTGTGCCTCAGCAAGAGCGTCGAGCTGCAGACCTTCACCGACGAGCAGGTGTACAGCGAGATCAACGCCCTGTCTTTCTGGGAGTGACGTGAACGACGTGCCAGACACGAAGAGCGCGACCGGCGCGACCGCCGGCGGGATGCATGGCCCGGCCGGCAACGAGGGGGCCGAGTTCGAGCCGCGCATCACTGCCTTCGTCTGCAACTGGTGCACCTACACCGGGGCCGACCTGGCCGGCACCAGCCGCCTGCACATGGCGAGCAACGTGCGCATCATCCGTCTGCCGTGCACCGGGCGCATCGACCCGCTGTTCATCATCAAGGCGTTCGAGCGCGGTGCCGACGGCGTGATCGTGAGCGGCTGCCACCCGGCCGACTGCCACTACACTTCGGGCAATTATCATGCTCGGCGACGCTTCGCTCTGTTTCACGACATCATGGAGTTCTTCGGCGTCGACCCGCGGCGCATGACGTTCAGCTGGGTCTCGGCCAGCGAGGGCGTCAAGTGGCGCGACGTGGTCAACGAGGCGGTCGCCAACGTGCGTGAGATTGGACCATTCGAGGAGTACCGGGCGCTGGCCCCGGCGGCACCCGATGCTTCGGGCGCCCCCGCCGGGGGTGACGAATCATGAACGACCTGCGCGAGATAGCCGCCCAACTGCTGCGCGACGGCACGGTGCGCGTGATCATCGGCTGGGAGAACGGTCGTCGTGGCGCGCGCCCCACGTTCATCACTAACCTGGACGACACCGGCAAGCTCATCTTCGACGAGCGCTGCGTGCATAATCTGGCGACCTACCTGAACCCGCGCCGCGACAACGTGGCCGAACTCGGCAAGATCGGTCTGGTGATCAAGGGCTGCGACGCCAAGGCGGTCGCGGGCCTGCTGCGCGAGGCGCAGCTGCAGCGCGACGACGTGGTGCTCATCGGTGTGCGCTGCGGCGGCGTGCTGGAAGAAGCGGAGGTCCCCGCGGCCACGACGCTCACCGCCGACAACGTGGCGCCGCGGTGCTTCGGGTGCGACAACCGCGAGCCCTCCCTGGTGGACTACCTGGTGGGCGAGGCGCGGCCCGAGCCGCCCCGTCCGGCCGTCACCATCGACGAGCGTGTGGCCGCCCTCGACGAGCTGCCACTGGCCGAGCGCTGGGCCTTCTGGACCGAACAGTTCAGCAAGTGCGTGCGCTGTTACGCCTGCCGCCAGGTGTGCCCGTTGTGCGTCTGCGAGCGCTGTGTGGCAGACAAGACCATGCCGCAGTGGATCGAGGCGTCGCCCCATCCGCGCGGCAACGTGAGCTGGAACATCACTCGTGCCCTGCATCTCGCCGGGCGCTGCGTCGATTGCGGCGAGTGTGAGCGCTTCTGCCCGGTCGGCATCCCGCTGAGCCTCGTCAACCGCAAGCTGCAGCAGATCGTCGCGACGCGCTACCAGTACGTGGTGAGCGACGATCCCGAGGCACGGGCGCCCATCGGCGACTACCGTCTCGACGACCACGAGGAGTTCATCAAGTGAGCGACGTGGCCGAGACTGCCGCCGGCGTCTTCATCAGCGAGGCGGAGCTGCGCGCTCTGGCCGGCACACTCATCGCCGAGGGCACCGAGGTGATCGCCCCGGTCGCGGTCGAAGTCTGCGCCTCCCCGGCGGGCCTGGCGAGCGCGGCCTGCCTGCGGCCCGGCGCGGCGCCCGAAGACATCGAGTACCGCCTGCTCGCCGGTCCGGACGAGCTGTACCTGGGCGACGGCCTGCCCGTGATGTCGCTGAAGACCTACTTCCTGCCCGAGTACGAAGCGCTGTGCTCCTGGTGTCAGCGTGGCTCCACGGTCGCGGTTCGGCCGGTGCCCACCACGTTCGCGCCGCGCCTGGTCCTGGCGGCCAAGCCCTGCGACAGCGCCGCCCTGGCGATCGTCGACAAGGTGATGGACTGGGACTACCAGGACGAGCTCTGGAACGGCCGGCGCGCGGCTACGACCATCTTCAATCTCTCGTGCGCCGGGGTGGACGGGAGCTGCTTCTGCACCGCCGTGGGCGCCGCGCCCGACGAGACCAAGGGGGCCGACGGCCTGCTCACGCCGGTCGAGGGCGGCTATCTTGTGGAGGCAACCAGCGAGAAGGGCAGCGCGTTTCTCGCCGCACACCAGGCGCACTTCGTTGCCGCCGGCGAGGCGGAGAACGCTGAGGAGCGCGGCCGGCAGGCCGCGCAGCGGCGGGCCCAGGCCCGCGCCAAGGTTGCCGCCAACCTCGAGATCGACGCCGCCGCCGTGCGCGCCTGGATCGAGACCCACTTCGACGACCCGCTGCTGGCCGCCTTGGGCGTGCGCTGCAACGGATGCGGCGCCTGCTCGAGCGTCTGCCCCACCTGCCACTGCTTCGACATCGTCGATGAGGAGGAAGGCGTCGGCAAGGGCACGCGGCGGCGGCGCTGGGACACCTGCCAGAGCCCCACCTTCACGCTCCATGCCAGCGGCCACAATCCGCGCGACGACCAGAACGCGCGCTTCCGACAGCGCGTGAACCACAAGTTCGCAATCTACCCGCTCAAGTTCGGCGAGGTGCTGTGCAGCGGCTGCGGGCGCTGCACGCGCGTCTGCCACGCCGGCCAGGACCTCGTCGAGATCCTCGCCGCCATCGACGTCGCCGCGCGACACCCGGGGGTGGTGGCACCGTGAACCTCTATCAGCCTAGCCTGGCCACGGTCACCTCGATGGTTGACGAGACCGTGGACACGCGCACCCTGCGCCTCGAGTTCAATGACCCGGTGCTGCGCGACTCCTTCGCCTTCCGCGCCGGGCAGTTCGGCGAGTACAGCGTCTTCGGCGCCGGCGAGAGCACGTTCTGCATCGCCAGCTCGCCGACCCGCAAGGGGTTTATCGAGTGCAGCTTCAAGGCCGTCGGCAAGGTGACCAGCGCCCTGCGCGAGCTGAACGTGGGCGACAGCGTCGGCTTTCGCGGCCCGTACGGCAATAGCTTCCCCATCGACGATTGGCGCGGTAAGGACGTAGTCTTCATCGCCGGCGGCATCGGCCTGGCGCCGGTGCGCTGCGTGATCTGGAACGTGCTCGATCGTCGCGACGAGTTCGGCGACGTGACCATCGTCTACGGTGCGCGCTCGGTGGACGACCTGGTGTACAAGCGCGAGCTCACGGAGTGGGCCTCGCGCAACGACGTGCGCATCGTGACCACCGTCGACCCCGGCGGCCAGACCGACGACTGGCACGGTGAGGTCGGCTACGTCACTCCCGTCGTGGAGGCGACGGCGCCGAGCGCCAAGAACGCCGTCGCCGTGCTCTGCGGCCCGCCCATAGTGGTCAAGCTCACCCTGCCGGTGCTCGAGAAACTCGGCTTCGCCGACGACGCCATCTTCACGACGCTCGAGAACCGCATGAAGTGCGGCTTGGGCAAGTGCGGGCGCTGCAACATCGGCCCCGTGTACGTGTGCAAAGATGGTCCGGTGTTTACGGCGGCGCAGCTCAAGGAGCTACCGGCCGAGTTCTGAGCGGCGCAGGCCGTCACGCTGGAGTCTAGCCGGCGGCGGAGATCACCCAGACGAAGACCTCGCCGGGGCCGTGCACCCCGGCCACACGCACCGAGACGATGTCGGCCGTGGCGCTCACGCCGCTAATGAAGCTCAGGCAGGCGGGCAGCTCGCCGGACTCTTCATCGACCGCGCGCAGAACGTCGCCCAGGGTGCTGGCGATCGCGGATTCCGCGACGAACAGGCCGATCGCCGGCGGCAGCAGCGAGTAGCCGCGCGCCACCTCGCCACGATTCACCACCACCAGCGTGCCGGTCTCGGCCACGCCCCAGCGGGCTTCGCAGAGACCGAGAGGTGCCCCGGCCGCCTCTTGCCTGCGGGCTTCGGCGACAGCGGGCCAGCACAGCGAGGGGGGGCAGGCCAACGAGGCCCAGCCACGGTCGCCCATGAGGCGCTCGACGCCGGCCTGGGCGCTCGCCCGGTCGGCGACCACGTCGACCACCACTGAGAGCTCCTGGAGCCTCTGGACAAACAGCCTCAGGCGCCTCGCATGGTCACGCTCGCTGCGCGATGGGCGCGAAGATGCGGCGCACGAAGCCGGCGGCAGGGGCGAAGCCGGCGGCAGGGGCGAAGCCGACCCGGTGCCCCGCCCGAGCCGTAAGCTGAGCCGCTCCACGAAGGCCGCGCGATCCATCGTCTCACCCGGACCCTTCATCGCGCCGGCCTTCGCCGTGCCGCCGACCGTCTCGCCCAGGCCGCGTGCGCCACAGCCGCCGGAAGCTGCGCTGGGGCATAGCCGGCAGGTCGCGGCCGGCGGTCCAGGCGCGCGCCACGCCGGGAAGGCGGCGGTCCAGCCCGGCGCGCTGAAGCAGAGCCAGCACGGCGCCACCCAGATCCTCGGCCACGGCCCAGACGCGCGCCGCCGTCGCGGCCCGCGTGTAGCCTTCGAAGCCCACCCGCCACGACGTGCCGCCGAGCCCGCCGGCGACCGCGTCGGCGCGCAGCTCGGCCAGGTACTCGGCCAGGGGGATGCGCGCCGAGCAGACCTCGCTGCACGCCTGGCAGAGGCTCGAGGCAAAGGGCAGGTCAGGGTGGCAGGTGAGGCCGTCGAGGAGCGGGCTGAGCACGGCCCCGATGGGGCCGGGATAGACCGAACCGTAGGCATGACCGCCGATCTTGCGGTACACCGGGCACACGTCCAGGCAGGCACCGCAGCGGATGCAGTTGAGGACCTTCTGGTACTTGCCGCCCAGGATGCCTGAGCGACCGTTGTCGACGATCACCACATGGAGCTCTTGGGGGCCGTCCTCATCGCCGGGGCGCCGGGGCCCGGAGATCGCCGTTACGTAGGATGTGATGCGCGAACCGGCCCCCATCCAGGGCAGCACGGCCAGGATAGGCTCGAGACTCGCGAAGTCGGGCACCAGGCGCTCCATGCCCATCACCACCACGTGGGTCCGGGGCAGGGTCGTGGTCAGGCGGCCGTTGCCCTCATTGGTGAGGAGCACCACCGTACCGCTGCTCGCCACACCGAAATTGCCGCCACTGATACCCATGTCGGCGGCCAGGAACTTCTCTCGCAGAGCGCTGCGCGCGAAAGCTGTGAGCGCGTGCGGATCGGCGGGCAGCTCGCGGCCGGCTGCCCTGGAGAGAAGCACCCGGATCTGCTCGAGCGACTTGTGGATCGCGGGGCGGATGATGTGGAAGGGCCGCTCGCCGGCGAGCTGGATGATGAACTCGCCGAGGTCGGTCTCGACCACCTGGGCGCCGGCCGCCTCGAGCGCCTGGTTGAGGCCGATCTCCTCGGCGACCATCGACTTCGACTTCACGATCAACCGGGCGTGTGTCCGCTGCGCCAGTCTCGTGACGTAGTCGCACGCCTCGGCGGCGGTCGCCGCCGTGAACACCGTGCCGCCGTTCTTCTCAACGTTGCTGGCGAACTGCTCGAGGTACCAGTCGAGGTGCGCCACGGTATGCGAGCGGACCTCCTCGATCTGCTCCAGCAGTGATGGCCAGTCGAGCTCCCGGCGCGGCCGCTCCAGCACGGCCTGCATGTACTCCTGACCGTCGCGCAGCACGCGCTGCAACCCCTCGTCGCGCAGCGCCGCCGCGACGGCTTCGTCGAACGCTGCGCGCGTCTGCCGACTCATCTCTGCCACCCTTCGGCGAGAAGCTCCGCGAGGTGCATCACTCGCAGGCGTTCACCACGACGCCGCAGCCGGCCCTCGATATTCATGAGGCAGCTCGTGTCGAGACCGACGACCGTGCCTGCGCCGGTCTCGAGGATGTGATCGACCTTTTCGTCCACCATCGCCGCCGAGATGACCGGCATCTTCACGGCGAACGTGCCGCCAAACCCGCAACAGTCCTGCCCACGGGGGAGCGGCACGTATTCGAGACCCTCTACCATGGCGAGCAGCCGCTCCGGTTGCTCGACCACACCCAAAAGGCGCCGCGTGTGGCAGGAGTGGTGAAAGGTCGCGGCGCCACGGAACGTCACAGGCAGCCGCTCGACCCGGAGAACGTCCACCAGAAACTCGCTGAACTCGAAGGTGCGCGCCGCCAGAGCCGCCGCCGCGCTCTCTTCCGGGCATCCCGCGAAGAGCCGCTCATAGTTGTCGCGCACCATCGCCGCGCAGGAGCCCGAGATAGACACCACGTAGTCACTGCCGGCGAACGCGCGAAGATAGGCGCGCGCCATGCGCCGCGTCTCGTCCCGGTAGCCGCTGTTGAAGGCCGGCTGCCCGCAGCACGTCTGCGCCACCGGAAAGGTGACGGCTACGCCGAGGTTCTCGAGCACCTTGACGGCGGCCACGCCGACGGTGGGAAACAGAGCATCGCCAAGACAGGTGATCATCAGCGCTGCCCTCACGGGTGGCCGGCCCGGCACACGCCCGCCGGCCCTCTGCCACGGCGCCCCGGGCGCCTCTGATCTCCGCTCCCCAGATACCACCAGTCACCCCTCCTCGAGCGCGTCTCCCGATCGGTCCAGCCGGCAGCGGCCGTCACCGCCGGCAAGATCTACGCCTATGCTGGCCGACAGCGACGCCCGCGGTCAATGTCGGTCGCGCCGCAGCCATGCCGCGCGCCGCCGCAGCCCGAGAAACTGTGTCTTGCCGGCGAGATGCGTCACGGGGCCTGTTGCCGCCGGCCCCAGCCGGCCGTATCATGAAAAGTAGCTGCAGACAGACGAAAGGAGAGCGCGGCGTGTATGAGCCCTCGGTCGAAGTGGTGACCTTGCCTGCCGCGTGCGCCGCCGACATCTGGCGCCCCAACTGTCTCTGCTGGACTATCGAACCGCTCTTCCACGGCTAAGTCCCCGGCGGCGACCCGCGGCGATACGCCTTCGCCGAAGCTGCCGGCGCCGCTTCGCAGTCCTGCGAGTGTCGTGAAGGTCGTGGCGAGCGCCGCGGTCTGGCGCACTCGCTCCTCACCTGAACACTTCTAGCCGCTGCCGGGGAGGCACAGTGACGAACCACACGGGCATGGGGCTCGATTCCCGGGCCCTTTCTACGAAGGACGACGAGCGCCTTCGCAGCCTCGCGGCGCTCATCGGGGCGCCCGCGTTCATCGTTCCCTGGCTCGACCGCTTCTACGACGGGGACGACCTCGAGATCGTGTTCGCGGCCGCGGCCGGCACCTTGCCGGGCGCGCACGCGCCGAGCAGGCTCGCGCGCGCCGTGCGGCGCGCCGTGCTGCGCTCCAGCGACGGCACCTACGCGCCCGACGACTTTCATGCACGCTACGAGCTCTGGGCGCTGTTCGAAGACTGGCGCGACATCCCCGCCGAGGTCCGCCGTCTTCTCAACGAGTGGGAGCTCGCCGACTACCTCGACGAAGTGGGCGCCGGCGTGCAGGCGATACTGGCCGGCCGGGCCGCTGGCAGCGAGCAGCGAGACTACACATACCTACTGCTGGCCGAGGCGGAACAGCTGATCCGTGAGGCGCCGGCGATCTACCTGTGGCCTTGCAACTGCCGTGCCATGTGGGGTAACTGCGAGAAATCGCACGCCGTGTGCCTGCGCTTCGGCAACGATCGTGAGATCGGCTGGGAGCTGAGCAAGGAGCGGGCCATCGCCGTGCTTCGGCAGGCCGACCGCGAAGGCCTCATGCACACGGCGTATCTCTCCAGCCTCCACGGCCATCATGGCATCTGCAACTGCTGCAGCGACTGCTGCTTTCCCATTCTGGCGGGCGAGCGGCTCGGCGCCGCCGCCGTGTGGCCGGCGCGTCGCTACGGCGCGGTCGCCGACGTCGCCACGTGCACGTTGTGCGCACGTTGCCTGCGGCGCTGCCCGTTCGGGGCCATCTCCATCGACCGTCACCGCGAGCCGGCCTTGCAGGTCGACAGCGCCGCCTGTCGCGGCTGCGGTCTGTGCAGCACCGCATGCCCGGAGCAGGCCATCGAGATGCAGGCGCGCACGGAGGAGAGCTAGCCGTGACCCTGTTTGGCGACATCCTCGATGTCGATCTCACTACCGGGGCCTTTGAACGAAGGCCGTTCGATGCAGCCTCGGCCCGGTTCGTGCTCGGCGGCCGTGGTCTTGGCGCCGTCGAGTTGTGGCGCAAGACCGAGCCCGGTACCGACCCGCTCAGTCCGGCGAACCCCCTCATCCTCGCGAACGGCCTGCTCACCGGCAGCGGCGCCCCGAGCGCCTCGCGTCTGCAAGTTACGGCGCGCTCGCCGCTCACCGGCCTGCTGGGCAGCTCCAGCATCGGCGGCGGGTTCGGTTTTGCCATGCACGCCGCCGGCGTGGCGGCTCTCGTGCTTCGCGGCCGGGCGCCGCGTTTCTCGTCGTTGACACTGAGCGCTGACGGCGTTGAGCTGCGCGACGCCCGCGACCTCTTCGGGCTCGAGACGGACGTCGCCCTCGCGGCGCTCGCCGAGCGCGCTCCGGGAGGGCAGGGCGAAGCGCTCGTGATCGGCCCCGCCGGCGAGCGTTTGCTGCCGCTCGCCTGCCTCGTCTCCCGCCGCGGTCACGCCGCCGGGCGCACCGGCCTCGGTGCGGTGCTCGGCGCCAAGCACCTCAAGGGTGTCGTCGCGGCCGGCGAGGGGGCCACGCCGGTGAAGACCGGCGAGCTGGCGCGTCTGGCCCGCAGCTACGTGAAGCAGATCGTCTCGGCACCATCCTTCAAGGAGTTCAGCCGCTTCGGCAGCACGGCGGGTGTGGAGTGGGGCAACGACCGCGGCCTTCTTGCGACGCGCAACTACGCCACCGGCCGGTCGGCCGCGGCCGCGGCCGTAAACAGCGCGAGCATCGACCGCTTCTTTCAGCAGCGCTCGGGTTGCCGTCACTGCCCGGTGCAGTGCAAGGCCGACGTGCGCATCGCGGCCGCCGGGCACGACTTTCTGGGGCAGCGGCCCGACTTCGAGCCCATCGTCGCCTGGGGCCCCAAGTTGGGCATCGACGACCCCGCCGCCGTGGTGCGCCTGCATAATCGTTGCGACGCCCTGGGACTGGACTCGATCTCGGCGGGAAGCGCCGTGGCGTTCGCGATCGACATCTTCGCGCGAGGAATCATCAGTGTCGCCGACACCGACGGGCTCGAGTTGCACTGGGGCGACGCCGCTACCGTGGCCGAGTTGCTCGAGCGCATGGCTAGCGGTGAAGGGTTTGCCGGCTTGCTCGCCCACGGCGTGCAGCGGGCCGCCAAGGCGGTGGGCCGCGGCTCGTTCCGCTACGCCTACCACGTCAAGGGACTCGAGCTGAGCGCCTATGACCCACGCGGCGCCTGGGGCACGGCGCTGGGGTATGCGGTATCCAGCCGGGGTGGCGACTACGCGAGCGTGTATCCGCACCATGAGTTCGACACGCCTGCGGGGCTGGCCGAGAAGCTGTACGGCAGCGCCGAGGCGAACGATCCACTCTCGCCGGCCGGCAAGGCGGCGATGGTTCGGCGCAGCATGATAGTCAGCGCTGTGGTGGACGCACTGGGTCTTTGCAAGGTGCCGGTGCTGAGCCTGCTGAACCGCTACGACCTGGAGCTCGAAGCCGAGCTCGCCAGCGCGTTCGCCGACCTGCCACTAGATGCGGCGGACCTGTTCACCGCCGGCGAGCGCATCGTCAACCTCGAGCGACTGTTCAACCTGCGCTGTGGCGCCAAGAGCGACGATGACAGGCTCCCCGTGCGCTTCACCGAGCGTAGCCTGAACAGCCTGCCCCACGGCGGCGTGGTGGAGCTCGAAGACCTGCGCCACGAGCTCTATGAACTCATGGGGTGGACGCGCGAGGGGGTGCCCTCGGCCAAGATGCTCGTTGAGCTGGGATTGAAAGAGATGCTCGTCTAAGGCGTGCGGCGCTCACGCGCCCGTCCTCGCAATGTCGCCTTCTCTCGACGCTCGAGGAGTGGCGAGACCTGCTGGGCTAGCCGAGGCAAGCGCTCCCCTGAGCCTGGCGCCCCCACGGCTCACATGGAGGGCACACCCCCAGGGCGTTCCAGGCGTCGTAGGCCAGACCCAGCGCGGCCGCTTCCTTGTACGGCAGGGAGTACCGGCCGGGGATCGCCCGCTGCACGGCCGCCGTGCACTCCTCGGCGAACAGCCGGGCCGACTCTTCGTTCGGCGGTCGGCCTTCCAGCGCCTCCTCGAGGCGGGCATCGCGAAAGGCCGTGGCCCCAACAGCTCCCAGCGCCACGCGCGCCTCATGGAGCGCACCGGCGCCGGCGTGGTACCTCACGACGAGCGCCATGCTCAGCCTGGCGACCGTCACGGTGGACCGCGCTCCGATCTTGACGAAGGCGGCGCGGTGACCCTCGTCCAGCGCCGCGAACGCGATCTCGACGATCGCCTCATCGCAGCGCAACGTGGTGTGGCCAGAGCCTGTGACGACCTCTTCGACGGGTAGGGTCTGCACCCGGCCATGGCTGTCGAGCACGGCGAGCTGCGCCCGCAGAGCCACGAGCGGTGGCATGCTGTCGGCGCAGGGAGAGGCATTGGCAAGGTTGCCGCCGATGGACGCAGTGTTGCGGATCTGGGCCGACCCCACCTGCGCGGCCGCCTCTGCGAGGCAGCGGGCCCGCCGCCTCACCAGCGGGTCGGCCGCGAGCTGGGCAAACGTGGCCGTCGCGCCGATGCGTATCGTGCCCCCGTCGAGGCGCACGGCGGCAAGATCGTCCATCCCGGAGAGATCGATGATGAGGTCAGGGCGCACGCGGTCTCGCCCTAGAGCCCTGACCAGGTCGGTGCCGCCCGCCAGGAGCCTCGTGCGCGCAGTCGCTCTGCCGAGTGCGTCCGCGAGCTCCGCCAGCGTGCCCGGCGTGAGCAGGTCAGTTGCCACCTTCCGGGGCACCTCCCAGCAGAAGCGCCGGCTCGCCGACCCGCGTCTCGTCCGGGTGAGCGGTCTGCGGCCGCCCCGCCTGGGGCCGCGCCGCCTGGGGCAACGCCGCCTGCACGACGTGCGCGCTCGCCGCTCGCACCGCCGCCACGATGGCGGTGTAGCCGGTGCAGCGGCACAGGTTGCCCGCCAGGGCGCAGCGGATGTCGTCTTCGGTCGGGTGAGGATTGGTCATAAGCAGGGCTTTCGCCGACATGAGCATGCCCGGAGTGCAGTAGCCGCACTGCACGGCCCCGTACTCCACGGACTTCTGCTGGAGCACGTCCAGCTCCCCGTCGCCGGCCAGGCCTTCCACGGTGAGCACTTCCTTGCCTCGCACCTGCGGCGCCAGGACCAGGCAGGAGTTGACCGCCCTGCCCTCGAGGATGACGGTGCAGGCCCCGCACTCGCCCTCGCCACAGCCCTCCTTGGTGCCGGTCAGACCGAGCTGCATCCTCAACACGTCGATCAGCCTCGCGGTGGGGCTCACCTCCACGTCGTGCGCCACCCCGTTCACGGTCAGCAGCAGTCTCATCGAGCTTCTCTTTCGGTCTGCGCCAGGGCGGCCAGGACCTTCTCGGGCGTGGCCGGCAGGTCGGCAAGGGTTGTCCCCAGAGCGTCGTTGACGGCGTTGATGACCGCCGCGGCCGTGGGCACGGCGGCGATCTCGCCGACGCTCTTGGCGCCGAATGGGCCCTCGTCACCCTCGTGTTCCACCAGCAGAACCCGCACGTCGGGCATGTCGGGCGCGTTCACCACGTGGTAGTTCTTGAAGCCGTCGGCGCCGCAGCGGCCGGTCTCGTCGACCTTCAGATCTTCGTAGAGCGCGTACCCGATGCCCATCTGCACGGCACCTTGATACTGCGCCTCCACCATGCCTCTGTTGATCGCTCTGCCCACATCGGCTACGGCCAGGAAATCGCTGACCGCCGTGAGACCCGTGGCGCAATCGACCTCCACCTCAGCGAACTGCACAGAGTAAGAGCCCGGGTTGGACGACGCGAAGTACGTGGTCGCGGCGAAGAGATCGGGGAGATGCCTCATCTGACTCTCTCGAGCGATGTCGCCATAGGCGATGCCTGCCCTGTTGTCACCCTCCACGGAGATGACGCCTTGGTCTACGCGCACTGTCTCCTGGGGCTCCATCAGCAGATCGGCGGCGGCGCCCAGGATGATGCCCTTGAGCTTCTCGGCCGTGGCGCGCGCGCAGGCCCCGCAGACGTAGGTTCCGCGGCTGCCGTACGTGCCGTAGTCGAACGGGGTGGTGGCCGTGTCGGCCTCGCCGGCCGCGACCTGATCGGGGCTCACCCCCAGCACCTCGGCGACGATCACCTTCATCAGGGTGACCATGCCGCAGCCCGGGTCGTGAAGAGAGGCGCTGAGTGAGAAGCTGCCGTCTTCATTCATCTTCAGCGTCATGCTGCTCGCTTCGGCGATGGCGCCGAACATGCCGTTCTTGTGCGCGCCGCAGGCCACGCCGACGCCGCGGCGCAGGCGCCCGCGCCCATGCGGCCGGCCGCGCCTGATCTGCCAGGCGAACGCCGCGGCGCCTTCTTCGAGGCACTGACGCACGCGCGCGTCGCCGAGGGACAGGCCGCCGACCGGGTCGACGTCGAAGGGGTGGACGAGGTTTCGGCGGCGCACCTCGACCGGGTCGATGGCCAGCTCATGCGCGACCCGGTCCATGTGGATCTCCACCGCGGTAAGGATCTCCGGCGCGCCCCAGCCTCTAGCCGCCCCGGCGACCGGCGTGTTCGTGTACACCACCCGGCACTGGTGACGGTAGTGAGGCAGGCGATACAGCCGGCTCGTCTTGGCGCACATGGCGGTGGCGTAGTCGGGTGTGCTGGCGGCGTAGGCGCCGGCGTCGAGCGTCGAGATCACGGCGACATCCCGCAGCTCGCCCTGATCAGTTGTGACCGTGCGGATGGTCGATGCCGTCGCCGGCCGCGTCATGGTGGCGATCATGCACTCTTCACGGTCGAGCACGAGCTTGACCGGCCGTCTCGTCTGCATGGCCAAGAAGGCGGTCAGCGGCTCGAGGATGAACTCGCTCTTGCCGCCGAACGAACCGCCCATGGGAACCTTGATGACTCTCACCCGGTTGTAGCTCAGCCCCAGCAGATCGGCCACCACCGTGCGCACGCCGTAGACGCCTTGCGTGGCGCCCCAGATCGTCAGCCCGCCGGAGCGATCGTACTGCGCAACGCACATGTGGGGCTCGAGCGCCGCGTGGTGGATACGCTGGGTGCTCGCGCTGCTCGTCACCACCACGGAGCCCGGAAGGGGCTCAGGCGGCTCGCCCACCTCCACCTCGTGCTCGAACAGCAGGTTGCCGCCCGGGTGGATGTGCACGTCCGTCTCCCGCAGAGCTTGGTCGGGCGTGAGCAGGGCCGGCAGCGGTTCATACTCCACGGCGACCAGCGCCACCGCGTCTTCGGCAACCGCCCGGCTGGTCGCGACCACGGCCGCCACGCGATCGCCCACAAACCGCACCGGGTTGCTGAAGAGAGTCTCGTCCTCGGGGCAGAGCGCCTGCCCAGGGTGCAGCCGCGAGCGGCAATACGGGCGCGACGGAGCGTTGAGGTGCGAGAAGACCTTGACGACGCCGGGGAGAGCCTCGGCTCTGCTGGCGTCGATGGCGCCGACGCGCCCGTGAGCGATGGGGCTGAGCAAGAGCTTGGCGTGCAGCATCCCGGGCAGCTCCATGTCGCTGCCGTAGATGAGCTCGCCGGTGACCTTCTGCGCGACGTCGGAGACAGGATGCGTGCGCCCGACCTGCCGCAGGCGGCTGACCGTCATATGAGGTTGCCCGGCGGCCTATCTTCGGGCCTGCTCTCGTCGAACCAACGGCGGTACTCGACGCGGTACCGCTGCGCGGCCGGAGCTGCGCACGCACCGCCTTCGGCGGTGCACAGAAGCTCCGGCGGAAGCCCGCGGCCGACGGTGTCGGCCACCTCCAGGGCCTCGTGCAGCGGCAGCACCGCCGCGTGACCGGCGAGCGCCAGGTCGGCGAACACGTGGGCCATGCAAGTGGCCGCCAACACTCGGCTGCGGCAGGGCATGCAGAGGCCGCCGGGCATGGGATCGCAGGGCATGCCGGTGAAGGCCTGCAGCGTGAGTGACGCTGCGTCTTCCACCTCCTGAGGGGTGCCACCGACCATCTCGGCGATGCCCGCGGCGGCCATGGCCCCGCACACCCCGGCCTCGCCGCTGCAGCCGATCACTTCGCCGGTCGGTTCTGACACCGTGAAGGCGATCACGCCCACGCCGGCGGCCACGAACAGGCCACGCAGGAGGTCGTCGTCGTTCAGGCCACGGGCGTCCTTCACGGCGCTCAGCGCGGCGTAGATGTAGCCGCCCCCGCTGCCCATGGGGCCTGGCACGGTTTGCACTCCCGGGATGCCCGCACCGGCGCCGTAGGCCCACTTGACCGTCTGCGCCGTGAGATCGTCCGTGAGCCGCCGTGGCGAGGCCGCGTGCCGCGCCCAGCGTGAAGCGAAGTCCGGTTTGAAGGGGCTTACCGGGATGGAGGACCCCGGCTCGTAGGCCGCCCGCGTCTGGCGGTGCATGAGCGACGCCAGCATGCACATGCGGTCGACGATCCAGTGCCGCGGCCACCCCGAAGCGTCCATCTCGTAGAGCACGGCCACCTCCCAGAGCGCCAGACCGCGCTGCTCGGCGATCTCGCGCCAGGCGGTCATGGTGTCGAAGAGTTGCGGTTTGCGATCTGGCTGAGTGACCACCGGCAGCAGGGGCTCGAGAAGCGCGAGGCGCACTCCCGGCAGCACTCTGTCGAGCGTGCTCTTCAGGGCGACTAGATCCGGCTCCACGGAGACCTCGAAAACGTGCAGGCACCCTCGCCCCGCGACGCTGACTTTCGTGGCGGCGACGCGCTCGGGGAGCTCCTCCGACAGCGTCGCGAGCCGTTCGTCGTCGGCCACCTCAAGGGGGTCGAAGAGGAGCACCACGAAGGTGTCGCCGATGCTGCGCAGCGGGAATCCGTCCACCACCACCGTCTCCACCATTCCGCCGCCCGTAGAGTTGCCCACCAGCTCGACGGTTCGACCGCTCTTCCCGCTCAACACGAACTTCATGGCGTTAGGATGATCGCTTTCGCCGAGCTCGTTGAACACGAAGCTCACTTCCATGCCGGCCGCGTCGGCCAGCTCGAAGGCGTGGAAGAGGCGCTCGTCGTCGGGCGCCAGGCCGAGCACGCCGGCCACCATCGCTCGATCCTCGGCCATGATCCCGAACGTGCCGGCATAGGAGCCACGCGTGTCGAGCACCATGCGGGCGCTGCCGACGGCTTCTCCGAGGAGGTCGGCGGCCAGCTTGCCGAGGCGGCACGGCGCCGCCGTGTGTGAGCTCGAGCCCGGTTGCATCACCGGGCCGAACACATCGTTGAAGAAATCGGGATAGGGAGCGGCGGCCATGGCTCAGGTCTCCTGGGCGCTGCCGAAGTGCCGCCCGCCGATCTCCACCCAGGTGCCCAGCCCGCGCTCCTTGGCGGCCTCGTAAACGCTGTGCGCGGCGGCCAGGTCTTCGATCGCGATGCCGAGGCTCTTGAACAGGGTGATCTCCCCCTCGGAGGTGCGCCTCGGGGCTCTGCCCGTGAGCAGCTCGCCGAGCTCGCCCACGATGTGCTCGTCGCCGAAGAGGCCCTCGTCCTTGGGGATGAGGAACTCGCCGGCCTCGGCGAGCAGCGCCTCGCGGCGATCGGCGTAGAGGCGCGCCGCGGCGACCAGCGCCGAATCGAGCTCTCTGGTGGTGGGCGTGTAGGCGCCCACGGCGTTGATGTGCGCCCCGGGGCTCACCCACTGGCCCTCTACGACCGGCGTCGTGGCGGTGGTCGTGGTGCAGATCAGCTCGGCGCCCTCGACGGCCTCGCGGGCGCTGGCGGCGACCTCGACCTCGAGGCCATGCCGCGCAGACTCGCGCGCCGCGAACGCCGTGGCGCTCTCGGCCGGGACGCTGAAGACGCGCACGCGATGCACGGGGCGCACGGCGCGCATCGCCTGCAGATGGGTGTGGGCCTGCGTGCCAGCGCCGATGATGGCGAGGTCGCCGGCCTCGGGTCGCGCCAGCAGCTCGGTGGCCAGCCCGCTCACGGCGGCGGTGCGGATCGCGGTCACGGCGGTGGCGTCGACGATGGCGCGCAGCAGGCCGTGCTCCGTGTCGAACACGAGCACCACGCCCTGGTGGGTGTCGTACTCGCTGCCGAAGTTGGCGGGAAAGGCGGCGATCACCTTGACGCCCACGGTGCCCAGGCCGCCGACATACGACGGCATGAGCCCCAGGACGCTCTCCCCACCGGGCAGCTCGAGCATGGTGCGCAGGGGCATCACCACGTCGCCCCCGGCGAGCATGGTGAGCGCCTCGCGCATTACGGCGATGGCGCGCTCCATGGGCAGCAGCTCGGTGACGAGCTTTTGATCGGCGACGAGCACCTTCATCTGTGGACCTCCTGCAGCGCGACCTTCATGATCCCCCGCCCGCCGGCTAGAGGAGCGTATCGAGTACCTTGGCCTCAAGTACCTGCTGGCGGCTGAACGCCGCCGCGTGCAGGGTCGATCTGGCGAGCTGCACGAGCGCGTCTTCGGGCAGCAACCCGACAACCTCGCTCTCGCGCACCGTGACGCCGGCGGCGGCGGCGCGGGCGGCCACCGCCGCCACCACATCGGCCATGGATGTGACGCGGTAGTTGGTGAGGTTCATAGAGACCTGCACCGCCCCGCCGTCCAGAGCCAGACCCAGGGCTTTCACGCACGGCAGGCCGCCGTCGCGCTCGCGGATCTCGCGGGCGATGCGCTGAGCCAGCTCGAGATCGTCGGAGTCGAGGTTCACGTTGAACGCGATCAGCGGCGCGCGCGCGCCGATAGCTACGGCGCCCGCCGTAGGATGCAGGCGCGGCTCGCCTTCGTCCGGACGCCGCGCCAGATCGTCGGCGATCACGTCGCGGAGCTCCTCGAAACCTCGGCCGCGCACCGTCGCCAGATCGCGGTACTCGGGCTGGCGAGCCGCGTTCTCGTAGAGATACACGGGAATGGAGAGCTCGTGCGCCACACGCCGGGCCAAGTCGCGCGCCACCTCCACGCAGATCGGCATGTCGTCGGCCGCCAGCGGCACGAACGGCACCACGTCGGCGGCGCCGAAGCGCGGGTGAGCACCTTCATGCTGATTGAGATCGATCAGCCGGGCCGCCTGTTCGATGGCCCGGAAGGCGGCCTCCGCGATGGCGCGCTCGTCACCCACGAAGGTGACCACGCAGCGGTTATGCGTCTCGTCGCTTTGCACGTCCAGCAGGCTCACACCTGCTACGCCCGCGACGGCCGCGCCGAGCTGGCTGATGACCTCGGGTCGGCGGCCTTCGGAGAAGTTGGGGATGCACTCGATAAGGCTCACTGCTCGCCTCCCGCGACGCTGCCGGCAGGCCCGCGTACCACGCCATGCTCCACAGCCAGGGCGCCGCCGGCAATGACACTGTCTACAAGATTGACGCCGAAGTGGTAGGGCAGCTCTTCGTGGGACGCGACGCCCAGCACCAGCAGGTCGCAGCGCTTGCCGACCTCCAGACTGCCCACCTCCGCCTGTAGACCGAGCGCCGCGGCGCCGCCGACGGTGGCCGCGCGAAGGGCTTCGGCAGGGGTCAAGCGCATCTCCTGGCAGGCCAACGAGATGATGAGCTGCAAGTTCTCGCAGTTACAGGTGCCGGGGTTGAAGTCACTCGCCAGGGCAAGGGTCACGCCACTCTCGAGCAGCGCGCGCGCCGGTGCGTAGGGCACATGCAGGGTGTAGCTCGTGCCGGGGAGCACCACCGCCGCGGTGCCGGCGGCCCGCAAGGCGGCCATGTCGGCGGCGGTCACATGGATCAGGTGATCGGCCGAGACGGCGCCCAGCTCGGCCGCCAGAGCGGCCCCACCGGTGTGGGCCAGTTCCTCGGCATGGATCTTGAGCCGGTAGCCGAGAGCGCGGCCCGCGGCGAGCACACGCCGCGACTGCGCCACCGTGAAGGCGCCCTCGTCGCAGAACACGTCGACGAACTCGGCCGCGCCCGTCAGCGCCGGCAGTATCTCGCCGACCACGTAGTCCACGTAGGCGTCGTCACGCCCGGCGTACTCCTCGGGAGTGGAGTGCGCGGCGAGAAGCGTGTACACGCGGTTCGTCGCGTGGGACGTCTTGGCTGCGGCGAGCATCTTGCCCTCGTCCGCGAGGCTGAGGCCGTAGCCGGACTTGATCTCGAGTGTGGTGGTTCCGTGCCTGAGCTGCGAGTCGAGCCGCTGGCGGGCCAGGGCGGCGAGCTGCTCCTGGGAGGCGGCGCGCGTGGCGCGCACCGTCGCCATGATGCCACCACCCGCGGCCTGGATCTCGAGGTACGAGGCGCCGCCCAGACGCCGGCCGTACTCGCCGGCACGCTCGCCGGCGAAGACCGTGTGCGTGTGCGCATCCACGAAGCCCGGCATCACGCAGGCGCCCTCCGCGTCGATCACCAGGGCGTCGGAGGGCACCTCCACGTGGCGACCCAGGTCGGCCTCCGCGCCGACCCAGACGATGTGGCCCTGGTGCGCCGCCACGGCGCCCCCGGGAATGACCCCCAAGCCCGGCGGCTCGCCCATGGTGACGAGCTCGCCGGTGCCGCGCACAAGCAGGTCACACTTCATGTGATCCACGGGCGGCGGCGGCGAAGGCGCCGTCGGCGACGGCCCGCGCCGCCGCCTCGATCTCGGGCGCCAGGTAGCGGTCACGGCCCAGCGTCGGTGTCAGCCGCCGCACGATGTCGTAGCCCGCCTGGGTACCCACTCCCGGCTTGAGTGGCGCCAGCAGATCGATGCCTTGCGCCGCGCAGAGCGCCTCAATGCCCAGCACTCTCTGCGCGTTGGCAAGCACATCGCCGAGCTTCAACGCCGCCGTCATGCCCATGCTTACGTGATCCTCCTGGTCGCCCGACGACGGAATAGAGTCAACACTCGCCGGGTGGCAGAGGATCTTGTTCTCGGCAACCAGCGCCGCGGCCGTGTATTGGGCGATCATGTAGCCGTTGTTGAGGCCGCTGTCGGTAGTCAGAAACGGAGGCAGCTCGCTCAGCGAGCTGGTCAGCAGGCGGAAGGTGCGGCGCTCGCTGATAGAGGCGATCTCCGACAGGCTCATGGCCGCCAGATCGAGCGCCAGGGCCAGAGGCTCGCCGTGGAAGTTGCCGGCCGAGATGATCTCGTCCGTGTCGGGAAACACCAGCGGGTTATCGGTGACGGAGTCCACCTCCACCGTGATCACCGCGCGCAACCAGCCGAGAGCGTCGCGACAGGCGCCGTGCACTTGAGGGATGCAGCGTAGCGAGTAGGCATCTTGAACCTTGTCACAGTTGAGATGGCTGAGCATGATCTCGCTGCCGGCCGTGGCGGCCCGCACATTGGCCGCCGTCAGGAGCTGGCCGGGGATCGCCCGCAACATCTGGATGCGCTCCTCAAAGGGCCCTACCGAGGCGCGCAGGCCCTCGAGGCTCATAGCGCCGATGAGGTCGGCCGAGTCGAGCAGGGCTTCGCCGTCGGCCACCGCAAGGCAACCGATGGCCGCCATGAACTGCGTGCCGTTCAGCAGGCTCAGGCCCTCTTTGGCCTCGAGCACCAGGGGCGCCATGCCGGCGTCGGCCAGCGCCCCCGCGGCGGGCATGCGTTCGCCGCCGACGGTGAGGAGCTCGCCCTCGCCCATCATGGCGAGGACGAGGTGCGCCGAGGGGGCCAGGTCGCCGGAGGCCCCCAGCGAGCCGCGCGAGGGCACATAAGGCACGAGGTCGGCGTTGAGCCAAGCCGCGAGCAGCTCCGCCACCTCCGGGCGTACGCCCGAGTGCCCCCGCGCCATGGTGTTCAGGCGGATGGTCATGGCGGCGCGCACAACTTCGCGGGGCAGCGGCGCTCCCACACCCACGGCGTGGCTGCGAACCAGGTTCACTTGCAGCTCACGGACCTTGTCAACGGGAATCCGCGTGGTGGCCAGAAGGCCAAAGCCGGTGGTGACGCCGTAGGCCACCTGCTCGTCGGCGATCACGCGAGCGATCACCTCGTGAGCGCGCACGATGCGCCGGCGCGCGGCCTCGCCGAGAGTCACCGAGGCGCCGCCGCGGCCGGCGGCAACCACGTCTTCGATGGTAAGCGGCGCGTCGCCGATAGTGATCTGTGTCACTGTGACCGCCTATTCTGCTGCTTTGTCTCCAACAACCCGACGATGTCTGCGGGGGCCGACGCCACGGGGATGCCCGCGGCCTCGAGCGCGGCCTTCTTCTCGGCGGCCGTGCCCGACGAGCCTTCCACGATGGCGCCGGCATGGCCCATGCGCTTACCCGGCGGGGCGCTGAAGCCGGCGATGTAGGCCACCACCGGCTTGGTCATGTGCTCGCCTACGAAGCGGGCGGCGCGCTCCTCGTCGTCGCCGCCGATCTCGCCGATGAGCACTACCGCCGCGGTCTCGTCGTCGGCCTCGAAAAGCTCGAGGCACTCGAGAAAACCGAGACCGTGTATGGGGTCGCCGCCCATGCCCACGCAGGTGGACTGGCCGAGGCCGCCGCGCGTGAGCTCGTAGACCACCTCGTAGGTCAGCGTTCCCGAGCGCGAGATGAGACCCACGCCGCCGGGACGGAAGACGTCGGCCGGCATGATGCCGGCGCTGCAGCGGCCGGGGGTGATGAGCCCCGGCCCGTTGGGGCCGACGAGTCGCGTGCCGCGGCGGCCGAGATGCGCAGTGACCTCGGCCATGTCACGCGTCGGGATGCCCTCGGTCACGCAGACCACGAGTCCCACACCGGCGTCGGCGGCCTCGATCATGGCGTCGCGGGCGAAGCGCGCCGGCACGAACAGTACCGCCACATCGGCGCCGCTGGCAGCGCGCGCCGCGGCTACCGAGTCGAACACCGGCACGCCCGCCACCGTCTGACCGCCCTTGCCGGGCGAGGTGCCCGCCACCACGGCGCTGCCGGCGGCCAGCATGCGGGCGGTGTGAAAGCCACCCTCGCGCCCGGTGATGCCTTGTACGAGCACGCGGCTGTTTTCGTCGATCAGGATCGCCATCAGGACTCCCCGGGTGTCGCCGCGCCCGCGGCCGCCTGCTCGGCGGTGGCGGCGGCCCGGCGCGCGGTCACGCCGGTCACGCCCGTCTGCTCGCTGGCCGCCGCGACGACCAGCCGCACGGCCTCGGCCGCGTTCGCGGCCACGGTGAGGCCGTCATGGTGTGCCTGGGCAAGGATGGCGCGGCCTTCCTCGGCAGCGTTGCCGTCGAGGCGTACGACCACGGGCACCTCGACCTGCAGCTCGCCGAGCACCTGGACGAGCCCGCGCGCCACCTCGTCACAGCGCGTAATACCCCCGAAAATGCTGACCAGCAAGGCGCGCGCGCGCCCCGACGAAAGGATCACGTCGAGCGCCGCGGCGACCACGTCGGCGCGCGCGCCGCCGCCGATGTCGCAGAAGTTGGCGGCCGCGCCACCGGCGGCGGCGATCTGGTCGAGGGTACTCATCACGAGCCCCGCGCCGTTGCCCAGCACACCGATGTCGCCCTCCAGGGCGACGAACGCCAGCCCGGCCCTGCGGGCCTTGGCCTCGCGTTCGTCTTCACTCTCGTCACGCGGCACGTCGCCCTGCCGCCAGAGAGCGTTGTCGTCGATCGTCACCTTGCTGTCGAGGCACACCAGCTCGCCTTCTCCGGTGAGCACCAGCGGGTTGATCTCGGTCAGCGTCGCGTCGCGCTCGCGGTAGAGACGCCACAGGGCGCGCAGCGCGCCGTCTAGCTGCTGCTGCACGGTTGGTCCGGCGGCGGCGGGCGGCGGGCCGGCGGGCAGCGTCGCCGCGGCCAGCACATCGCGCACCTGGTAGTCGCACAGACCGAGCAGGGGATCGATGGGTGTGCGCACCAGGGCCGCGGGGTCGCGCTGGGCGACGTCTTCGATGTTCACGCCGCCCTCGCGACAGAAGATGAGCAGGGGCGCGCGCTGCGCCCGTGACGACGAGATGGCCAGGTACATCTCGCGCTCCACCTCGACGGCGCGCTGCACTAGCAGGGCCGCCACCTTCTGGCCGCGGATCGTCATCTGCAGCACCTCGCCGGCGGCGGTCTGCACCTCGTCCGCCGTGCGGCAAAGGCGCACCGCGCCGGCCTTGCCGCGCCCGCCGGTCTTCACCTGGGCTTTGACCACCACCGGCAGGCCCAGCACGTCGGCGGCCTCCCGCGCTTCGGCCGCCGACACCACCAGGCGTCGCGGCAGAACGGGCAGGCCCGCGCCCTCGAAGAGGGCCATGCCCTGGTGCTCAAGCAGATCCATGGCTTCTTCCCTGCGAGCGGGTGCGAGAACGGCGCCGGCGGGCCCCGCTCTCAGGCTTCACGTGTGCCATCCGCTGATTCGCTCGCCAGCCGGCGCCCCAGGCGAAACGCCTCGCTGTTCAGCTCGCGAAAACGCGCCGGCACACGGTTGAGGACGGCCTGCTCGGCCTCGTCGGCCGGCAAGATGCCGCTGATCTCCACCAGGGCGCCCAGGGCCACGATATTGGCGACCACCGTCTTCTTCAGGTGCTCCTGAGATGCCTGTGTGAACGGCAGGCCTCGCAGCTTGCACCCCTCGAGGCCGCCGTCCGGCTGCACCAGCCCGGAGTCATAGAGAAGCAGCCCGCCCTGGCGCGTGTCGAGAGCATACTTGTCGTACGCGGCCTGCGACAGGCATAGGCTGATGTCGGGCGAGTCCACCTCCGGGTAGTCGATCTCTTCGTCCGAGACGATCACCTCGGACTTGGAGGCGCCTCCCCGGGCCGCCGGCCCATAGCTCTGCGTCTGCACGACGTTCTTGCCCAGGGCCGTCGCCCCCTCGGCGACGATCGCCGCGGCCAGCAGGATGCCCTGGCCGCCGGATCCCGAGAAGCGGATCTCTACATGCATCGGTCGGCTCCCGTGATTAGCCATTGGCCTTCTCCTTGGCGCGCTCGCGCACGCTCGCCAGCGCGTCGCCGAGCTCCTCCCGCTCGCTGTGGTGCAGCACGCCCACCGGGTAGTGCTCCCTCCCGCGTGACTCGCCCTCCTCGAACGTGCTCGCCGGCACGGCGTGCTCCTTCTGACTGCGCAGGAACTCGGCGGGGTCGGCGGAGAGGTTGAAACGCCCGTAGTAGATGGGGCACACGGCCATGGCCTCGACGAAGGCAAACCCATGGTGAGTGATACCGCCGGCGATCACGTCGGCGAGCTGGCGGTAGGCCCAGGCGGTGCCGCGGGCGACGTAGCTCGCCCCCGCGGCGTGCGCCAGCTCGGAGAGATCGAAGGCGGGCTCCACGTTGCCGTACACGCTCGTGGTGGACTTGTCTCCAAGGTGAGTGGTGGGACTCATCTGACCGCCGGTCATGCCGTAGATGGAGTTGTTGAACACCAGTGCGGTGAGGTCGATGTTGCGCCTGGCGGCGTGAATGAAGTGGTTGCCGCCGATCGCCGAGCAGTCGCCGTCGCCCATGGCGACGATCACATGCAGGGATGGGTCGGCGGCCTTCACACCGGTGGCCACAGCCAGAGCGCGCCCGTGGGCGGTGTGTACCGTGGAGTAGTTCAGATAGGCGCTGATGCGACCGCTACAGCCGATGCCGGCAACCACCACGACCTTCTCGGGGTCGAGCTTCAGGCCCAGGATGGCGTCGATGAGCGCCCGAGTTATCGTGCCGTTGGAGCAGCCGGGGCACCAGAGCGTCTTCGGGGTACGCAGATACGGCACGATCTCACTCGTGGTGTGCGGCTTGATGCGCGGCGCGCTGCAGTCGGCAGGCGCCGCTTCGAGCCGTTGCTCGTCGACGAGCGCGCTCATGACTCCCCCCAGCTGTGGTAGTAGAACTCCTTCTTCACCAAGCTCTGAATCTCGGCCGGCGTGATGAGCTTACCGTCTACGCGTCCGTAGTCGACCACCTTGGCGCGGCCGGCCACGGCGGCCTGCACCTCCCAGCTCATCTGCTTGATGTTCATCTCGGGCACGATCACGGTGCGCACTTGCTCGGCCATGTGGGCTACGGCCGCGGTGGGGAAGGGCCACAGAGTGATGGGCCGCACCATGCCCACGGGCACGCCGCGCTCGCGCGCCCAGCGCACCACGGCGCGGGCCGAGCGGGCCACGGAGCCGTAGGCGAAGATGGCCACCTCGGCGTCTTCCATCCCGGTCTCTTCCACGCGCACGATGGCGTCGCGATGGTGGTAGATCTTCTCGCGCAGGTAGCGCCCCAGATCGCTGGCCACGGCGGGGTCGCCGGTGTCGGGCGCGCCGCTCTTGCGGTTGTACACGAGACCGGTAACGTGCACCCGGAAGGGAGAGCCCAGCGGCGGTCGCGGCAGGATATTGTCGAGGGTACTCTGCACAGTGTCGTAGTCGTCGGGGTCGACGTCGGGCTCGCCGCGCTCGGCGATGCGCAGCTCACCGGGCTCGGGCAGGATGACCGCTTCGCGCATGTGACCCACGAGCGCGTCGCTCAGCACGATGACCGGCGTGCGGTACTGCTCGCTCAGGTTGAAAGCCTCCACCGTGAGCGTGTAGCACTCACGCACGCTGTTGGGCACGAGAGCGATCACCGAATGCTCACCGTGAGTGCCCCAGCGGGCTTGCATCACGTCGCCCTGACTGGGCTCGGTGGGCAAGCCGGTAGACGGGCCCCCGCGCATCACGTTGACGATCACGCAGGGGATCTGTGCCATGGAAGCGAAGCCGATCATCTCCTGCATGAGGCTGAAGCCGGGGCCGCTGGTGGCGGTGAGGGCCTTGGCTCCGGCCAGGGAGGCGCCGCACACGGCGGCGATGCTGCCGATCTCGTCTTCCATCTGGATGAAGGTGCCGTCTACCTGGGGCAAGCGCCTGGCGAGCGTCTCGGCGATCTCGGTGGACGGTGTGATGGGGTAGCCGGCGAAGAAGCGCGCCCCAGCGGCGATGGCGCCTTCGGCGACGGCCTCGTTGCCCTGCAGAAGGACGGGTGTCGCAGGCATCTCAGCTCTCCTCGTCGTGGCAGCCGAAATCGACATCCGCGGCCTCTTCGGCGCCGGCGTGGCCCGCGGCGAGAGCCGCCTTCACGCGGTCGGTATGCGCCTCGGCGATGGCCTCGGGCGTCGCGGCCTTGCCGGCCGGCCGCTTCATCGGCCGGCGGCGGACCTCGAGGGCGAAGTCGGGACAGTGCAGCTCACACAGCAGGCACGACGTGCACTCCTGCGGGCGCGCGATCACCGGGTAGCCGAGACCATCGCGGTCGAACACCTCTTCCGGGCACAGCTCGATGCAGATGCCGCAGGCTTTGCACAGATCGCGGTCGAGATCGATCTGCGGCGGGGATGCGGACCCCGCGGCCGGCTTGGCGGTGGCGGCCATCACTCTTCTCCGTGCGCGACCATCGGCAGGTCGAGGCCGGATTCCTGCGCCTTCTCAATGGCCTCGGGGTAGCCCGCGTCGGCGTGGCGCATGACGCCGGTGCCGGGGTCGGTAGTCAGGACCCGGCGCAGGCGTTCCTCCATCTTGTCGGTGCCGTCGGCGACCACTACCATGCCGGCGTGCAGGCTCTTGCCGATGCCCACGCCACCGCCGTGGTGGAAGCTCACCCAGCTCGCCCCGGCAGCCGTATTCAGCAGCGCATTCAAGATCGGCCAATCGGCGATGGCATCGCTGCCGTCGCGCATGCTCTCGGTCTCGCGGTACGGGCTGGCCACCGAGCCCGAGTCCAGGTGGTCGCGACCGATGACGATGGGCGCTTTGACCTCGCCACGGCGCACCAGGTCGTTGAAGAGGACGCCGGCCTGTGCCCGTTCACCGTACTCCAGCCAGCAGATGCGGCTGGGCAGGCCCTGAAAGTGCACCCTCTCGGCGGCCATGGTGAGCCAGCGGGTGACCATCTCGTTGTCGGGGAACGCCGCGAGCATGGCGGCGTCGGTACGCGCGATGTCGGCCGGGTCGCCGGAGAGCGCCGCCCAGCGGAAAGGCCCGCTGCCGCGGCAGAAGAGCGGCCGCAGGTAGAGGGGCACGAAGCCTTCGAAAGCGAAGGCGTCGGCATAACCGGCCTCGGCGGCCACGCCGCGGATGTTGTTGCCATAGTCGAAGACGTGGGAGCCCGCGCGCTGCAGCGCGACCATGGCTTCCACGTGCACCGTTATGCTCGCCACGGCGCGGCGCACATATTCGTCGGGGTCGGCGGCTCGCAAGCGCAGGGCCTCATCCAGCGCAAGGCCCGCCGGAACGTAGCCGTTGAGCGTATCGTGCGCCGAGGTCTGGTCGGTGACCAGGTCGGGCACCAGCCCGCGGCGAGCGATCTCCGGGAACACGTCGGCGGCGTTGCCGAGCAGCGCGATGGAGAGGGGCTTCCTGGCCTTCACGGCCTCATCGGCGAGCGCCAGGGCCTCGTCGAGGGAGTTCGCCGAGACGTCGACGTAGGCCATCTCCTGGCGCCGCGCGACGCGCGCCGGATCGACCTCCACGCACAGGGCCACGCCGCCCGCCATGGTCACGGCGAGCGGCTGGGCGCCGCCCATACCGCCCAGGCCGGCCGTGAGAATCAGGCGGCCGGCCAGGTCGGAGTTGTAGTGCTTCTGGCCGGCGGCCGCAAAGGTCTGGTAGGTGCCCTGCAGGATACCCTGCGTGCCGATGTAGATCCACGATCCGGCGGTCATCTGCCCGTACATGGTGAGCCCCAGGGCGTCCAGCCGGCGGAACTCGTCCCAGGTGGCCCAATCGGGCACCAGGTTGGCGTTGGCGATGAGCACGCGGGGGGCCATGTCGTGCGTCTCGAAGACGCCGACGGGCTTGCCGCTGGCCACCAGCAACGTCTCGTCGTCCTTCAGCCGCCGTAAGGTGCTGCAGATGGCCTCGAAGCTCGCCCAGTTGCGCGCCGCCTTGCCGGCGCCGCCGTACACGACCAGGTCGTCGGGCCGCTCGGCCACCTCGGGGTCGAGATTGTTCATGAGCATGCGCAGGGCGGCCTCTTGCTGCCAGCCCTTGCAACTCAGCTCCGTGCCGCGCGGCGCGCGCACCGGGCGCGGTCCGACGGTCGCCGTGGACTCTGCTGTCTTCACTTGCCCCTCGCTTCCGACGCGCATCTCCTGTCGGCGACGCACGCGCAATGTGACGTCGCCCTTCAACCCTGATCTCCGGCGGCAGCCGCTTCAAGGGCGCCGCCGCGCTGTCCAGGTGGCTGAACTTCTTTTGCGACGCAGCCGTCGTTGCGGCCGCCATGCTGGATTACCGGTGAGCCGCCGGGACTGGCGATCGTCATGCTCTCGTCATCCAGGTGCTATCCTCTGGAGAAGAGGTGTCGCCGACGACAGGCTCCGAGGCGTCACTTGGCGAGTCCACATCCCGGCTCTTGTGCACAGAGAAAGGCCATGCTTTGACTGAACCTGAGATCGCCCTATCGGCAGAGGCCATCGCCGCCCTAACCGGCACATTCGGCGTACCGGACGTGGCCCTGCCTTGGATCGACCGTTTCCTCGAGGCGGACGAGATTGAGTTGGTCGTGGCGCTCGGCACGGGGCCCTTGTCGTTGGCCGAGACGGCCGCTCGCCTGCCGCGATGGGTAACCCCGTCGTTCTTCGCGCGCGCCGTCCGGCGAGGCATTGCGAACCAGCCTACGCCGGAGGTGGTCGCGCTGGCCGATTTCAGCGACCGCTTCGACATCTGGGCTCTCTTTGAAGGTTGGAAGGACATCCCGGACCCCGTTCGCGCGCGCCTGACGGACTGGGCCCTCGACCGCTACGTTGCCGAAAAGCGTAGTCAAATCGAGATGCTAAAGGCAGGTACCCAGCCACAGCCTAAGCTCGAGAACGCGGAGTACCTGCTTCTCCACGAGGCCGAGGCGCTACTCGCGCGGGTTGAACACATCTACTTGTGGCCCTGCGATTGCCGAGCGATCGCGGGACGGTGTAGCAAGCCGGCGAACGTGTGCCTCTGCTTTCAGAACGCGCGCGGACTAGGATGGGAGATCTCGCTAGAGCGCGCCCTTGAGGTGCTCCGCGAGGCCGACCGCGCCGGCCTGATGCATACGAGCGAGACGCAGGCGGAGTCCGTGCAACCCGCAGAGCCGGGCGCGGCCACGCAGGCGGAGGCCTATGCAGGCACGGCGCAGGCTGTCTCCCCTACGTCGCGGATAACCTCGGGTGCCCTGTGTAACTGCTGCAGTGACTGCTGCTTTCCCCAACTCGCCAGCGAGCGCCTCGGGGCGACGAAGCTCTGGCCTCGAAGCCGCTACGTGGCCACGTTCGACCGCGATTCGTGCACGGCATGCGGACGTTGCACCAAACGCTGCCCGTTCGGGGTGTTCGCCTGGCGCGAGCATGCCACTCGCGGCGCGCGGGCCAGCCGCCAAGCTGCAGACCTCGTCATGGATGTCGAGCGCTGCCGCGGCTGCGGTCTGTGCGCGACGGCTTGTCCTGCAGACAGTATCGTCATGCAGCCTCTGCCCGCGATGCGCATCTGAGACGCAGATCGAGGAGCCCCCGCACGGGAGAGCACGGGGCTATCGGCTAAGTGGTGGGGGCGCGTCTCCCCCAAGCTGAAGGGCGCGCAGCTCGTCTACAGGGATATGGCAGCGATAACGGTGGCCATCGGCCGCTTCGCGCCATGGAGGCAGCTCGCGCACGCAGATGTCGCCCTGGAAGCGGTGACAACGTGTGTGGAAGCGACAGCCCGACGGTGGGTTGTGAAGGCTTGGAATTGCCCCACGGAGCGGAATGCGCTGGTGCGGATGGTCGAAGTCGAGCGTCGGGATGGCGGAGACAAGGGCTTCAGTGTAGGGGTGGTGTGGGGGGTTGAAGACGTCCTCCGCGGCGCCGATCTCCATGAGCCAGGCGAGGTACATGACCCCAATGCGATCAGACAGGTAGCGCACAACGGCGAGGTCGTGGGAGATGAAGAGGTACGAGACGCCCTGCTCAGCCTGAAGGTCGGCAAGGAGGTTGAGGATCGTGGCCTGCACCGACACGTCGAGCGCGGAGGCCGGCTCGTCGCACAGGACGAGTGCGGGACTGCCGGCGAAGGCGCGAGCGATGGCGGCGCGCTGTTTCTGACCGCCCGAGAGCTGGGAGGGCTTGTTATCGAGATAGCGCCGCCCCAGACTTACGCGTTGCGCGAGCTCCTCGACGCGATTCTTCCGGTCGGCCCTGCGCAGCCCGCTGAGCTTGGCTACGGAACGGCCGAGGCTATCACGCACCGACCAGCTTGGATTGAGGGTCGAGTCCGGGTTCTGGAAGACCATTTGGATAGTGCGCAGCGCCTCGTGATCGCGACGCGCTGCTTCGCCGGCGAGCACGTTGCCGATAAAGCGGACCTCGCCGCCGTCTGCCGCGAAGAGCCCGGCGATCACGTTGGCGAGGGTGGTCTTGCCGCTGCCTGACTCTCCGACGAGGCCGAACGTCTCGCCGGCGACCACCTCGATCGTCACGTCGTCGACGGCGATCAGCTTGCGTTCACCGTCTCCGAACGCCTTGGTAACGCCGGTCGCCCGCAGCATCTCGCCGCCGCGATCGGTGCGTGTCCGCGCTTTCCGTGGGCCACCGCCCGAGACGGTCATACCCGGCACGCGCTCCGAAAAGTAGCAGCGCGCGTGCCGTGCCGCATCGCCGACCGGGCGCGCGTCGTTGGGCGACGGTGCCACCGGGTCGGGAGGGGCTGCCTCGGCCGCCGCTCGAGCCGCAATCGCGCCCTCTCCGGGAAAAGGGAAGAGATCCGGTTCGCGCCGCGTGCACACCGGTTGCGCGAGCGAGCAGCGCGAAGCATAGACACAGCCCGGCATGGTTGTGCCCAGGGGCGGCACTACGCCGGGAATGGGCTCCAGGGAGATCTGATCTTTGCGCCCTCCGAATCGCGGCAGGCAGCGCAAGAGGCCCATCGTGTACGGGTGACGCGGGTCGGTAAAGATGTCCCTCGCCGGACCTTGCTCGACGATTCGCCCGGAGTACATGACGCCCACACGTTCGCACAGGCGCGCGACCAGGCCCAGGTTGTGGCTGATCAGGAGGATGGCCGCATTCACCTTGCCGCGCAGCTCCTCGATGAGGTCGAGCACCTCCGCTTCGACGGTGGCGTCGAGCCCCGTTGTGGGCTCGTCGAGCACCAGGAGGCGAGGATCACCGGCAAGAGCCATGGCGATCACGACGCGCTGTTGCTGCCCACCGGAGAGCTGAAACGGGTAGCGTTCGAGCGTCGCCGCTGCGTCCGGCATGGCCACGCGTTCGAGGCTCTCGCGAGCGCGGGCACGCGCATCGCCCGACGAGAGTCCCTCATGGAAACGGAACACCTCGGCGATCTGGTCGCCGACCTTTATAGACGGGTTGAGGGCCGAGGTTGGATCCTGGTAGACCATTGCCAGCTTCGTGCCACGCAGCTGGCGCAAGCGTTCCTCGGAAAGCGAGAACACGTCCTCGCCGTCGATCGTCACCGAGCCGCCGTCGATCCGCCCGTTGCGCGGCAGGTAGCTCATCAGCGCGAGGGCCAGAGTCGTCTTGCCGCACCCCGACTCGCCGACAAGGCCGTAGGCCGACCCCGGTGCGATCTCGAGCGACACGCCCTTGACCACCGGCAAGATCCGGTCGCGGCTGAGAAACGTGACCCTGAGGTCGTCGATGCGCAGCACGGCGTCGTTCATTCCATCACTCCGCTAGCGTCCGCCGCAGGCCATCTGCCGCGAGGTTTGCTCCGACCACCAGGGTCGCCAGCGCGATCGCCGGAAAGATCACGGTCCACGGCGCGACCGGCAGATACTGCCCCTGCTGACCGGTCGAGATAGTCAGGCCCCAATCGGCGGATGGCGGCTGCAAGCCGAAGCCGAGGTAGGACAGAGTGGCCGACGTAAAGACCGCGTAGCCCAGACGCACGCTGCCTTCCACAATGATGGGCGCCGTGCAGTTGGGCAGAATCTCGCGGACCATGATGAACCAGGGGCGCTCGCCCCTGAGCCGCGCCGCCAATACGTATTCTCGTTCACGCTCCGCGATCACAGCCGCACGAACCGTGCGCGACACGCTGGGCATGAACAAGACGGCGATCACCAGGATTATTACCGGTGTCGAATGCCCCAGGGCCGACACCACGACGATGCCGGCGACCACCACGGGGAGGCTCAGAAGCACGTCGACGCCGCGCATGATGAGCTCGTCCACCAGCCCTCGTCTATAGCCCGCGACGAGAGCGATGGCGCTGCCTCCCAAGAGTGCTAGGAGCGTCGCAACGGGGGCAATCTCGAGCACCGACCTGGCACCCGCAAGTGTTCGGGAGAGCACATCGCGCCCGCTGTCGTCGGTCCCGAACCAGTGCTGTGCGCTTGGCCCGCTGAGCGTGTGATACGGGTCGATGGCGTTGGGGGCATAGCGCGTCACCAGGGTCGAAAACAGCGCCATGAACACCCAGAACGCAAGGATCCCCACGCCGATCAGGAAGGTGGGGCTGCGCAGCAGCTTGCGGACGACATAGCGACGCCTGAGGCCTTCCTCCGACGGACTCGTGTCGTCGGCGGTCTCTGACGGAACGGAGACGACATCTGCCATGCTCATCAACGCGCCAATCGAACGCGTGGATTGAGTAAGGCGACGACCACGTCGGCGGTGAGGTTGGATAGCATGAAGATCACTGCCACCAGGAGGACGGTCGCTTCGAGCACTTTAACATCGTGCAGCGTTGCGGAGTCGACCATGAGCTTGCCGATACCCGGATAGTTGAAGAGCGTCTCGACGACCACCAGGCCGCCCACCAGCCAGCCAATCTGATTGCCGATGACGGTCACTGTCGGCAGCAGCGCGTTGCGCAACACGTGATGGGTGATGACCCAGCGACGCGGCATCCCCTTGAGGATCGCCGTGCGCGTGTACGGCAGGTCAAGGACTTCAAGCATGCCAGCACGCGCCATGCGGGCAATGTAGCCCATCTCAATGAACATCAGAGGGATGGCGGGCAGGAGCAGGTAGTAGATGCGCGTCAGCACGCCGGACCCGGGCGGGGGTTGACCTGTGACCGGGAAGACATGCAGCTCCACGGCGAGCAGCACCAGCAGCACCACCCCGCTGACGAACTCCGGAATGACGGTGAGCGATAAGCTCGTCACGCTTATCAGGCGATCGAGCAGGCTGTCTCGTCGCAAGGCCGCGAGTACCCCTAGGGCGATAGAGGTCGGCACGATGATCACGATGGCAATGGCCGCCAGCAGAAGCGAGTTTGCGAGGCGCTGCAGCGTCAATGACAGCACCGGCTGCTGCAAGACGGGCGACTCCCCCCACTTGCCGATGAGGAAGTCGCCGACCCAGCTCGCGTAGCGTTCGACGAACGGCTTGTCGACGCCGAGTTGATGATCGAGCGCCGCCACCTGCTTCGCTGAGGCATAGGGCCCGAGGATCGATCGACCGACGTCGCCGGGCACGACCTCAGCCATGAGAAAGACCAGGAAGGAGACGATGAAGAGGGTCGGCACCATCAACAATAGACGCCGGACGATCAGCCGCTTCATCGTCTCCTACTCACCGCGACCGTTGTGTCTCTCTATGACAGGAACGTCGTCGACAAGTCAAACTGGGCTGCGTCGATCAGCACGCCGTGAACATTCTTGCGCACACCCTGATTTGTACTGAGCCAGTAGGCGACGATCGCCGGCGTCTCGTCCTGCAGTATCAGAGCCATCTGCTTAGCCGCGCTGCGCCGTGTGGACTCGTCGAGCGAGGTGTCGTATTGCGTAGCCAGCGTGTCGAACGCCGGATCCTTGAAGTGCGCCGAGTTCCAGATGCCCTTCGACGTGAACGCCGGCAGGAAGAACTGCTCGGGTACCACGCGAAACGCCCAGTCAGTGATGCCCATCGGCACCTTGAGCCACGGCTGGTTGCTGCCCGACCCGTAGTAGTACGTCACCGTGACGAGATGAGTGTTCACCGTGATCCCGGCCGGCTTGGCCATCGCCTGAAGCAGCGTAGCGTAATGCGGAATCTCCTGATACTCCTCGACCGTGAGGTTCATAGTGATGCCGTTCGGGTAGCCCGCGTCCGCCAGAAGCTGCTTGGCCTTGGCGATGTCCTGGGTACGCTGTGGGACGTCTTTGGGGGCAAGCGGATACCCGGGATAGAAGATGTTGTCGTTCCCCACGATGCCCTTGTCGGCGAAGAGCGCCTTGACGAGGGCAGGTCGGTCAAGGGTGTAAGCGAGTGCCTGCCGAACACGCTTGTCGGTAAAGGGGCTGGTGTCGACGCGCATGTGCAACTCGCGGTACTGCGGCGACGACGTCGTAAGCACGGTGATGTTCGGGTCGGCAAAGAGCGCCTCAGACCCCTGTACCGGCGTGTTAAACATCATGTCGAGACTGCCCGACTGCAGGGCGAGGCCCTGCGCCGCGACCTCGTCGTTGAACGTGATCTGCACACCATCGAGGTAGGGCTTCCCCGTGTCCCAGTAGGTCGGGTTCTTCTTGAACGTGGCGCTCACCTTGGTCTTGTAGTCGGTGAGCATGAAAGGGCCGGTTCCGATCGGGCTCTTCTGCCAGCTGCCCAGCTTGTAGTCAGACGGCAGGATCACACAGTCGTAGTTCGGGGATGCGACCAGGTACGGGAAGTCGACGAAAGGTTGGTCGAGATGGAAGGCAACCGTGGCATCGTCCACTTTCTCGAGGCCTGCCTCAGTCAGGATGCCCTGAAAGTTCGAGAGCGCTGCCGAAAACCCCTTCGGGTTGAGGAGGTTCTTGTACGTGGCCATGACATCGTCGGCACCGAACGGCTTGCCGTTCTGGAACGTGACGCCCTGACGAAGCTTGAACGTCCACACCTTGGCCGTTGGATCCGGGCTCCAGCTCTCCGCGAGGACAGGGCGCAGGGTGAGGTCGAGATTGACGTTGGCCAGGTACTCGGCGACGAGCTGCACGATCGCGATGGAGGCGCTGTCGTACATGGTCGTCGGATCGAGGGCGGCTACCGGTGAGACGATGCCGACCCGCAACGTGCCACCCAACTTGGGAGTCATGGAAGCGGCGGCCGACGGGCTCGCTGCCGGTGAGCTGCCACCACAGGCGGCAAGAAGTTGCCCGACGAGTGTGGCTGACAGGCCCATCACCGATGCCCGCACGAGAAGCTGGCGACGCGTCATCTTCCCGCCCAGCACCTCGTCAAGAAGGTGATGTCCATACTCCTGCTGGAACTGCGAATCCGACATCTGTTTCCCCCTACAGTTCAGTCAGTGTCACGAATCGTGCGCACAGAGCAAGTCCCCACGGCACACTTCCTGCACGCGTATGCGATTTGCATCAAAGAGTGAGGGGCCGAAGCGTCTGAGTCAAGAAATACGCAACTCAGTCCCTACCGCTGGACACATGCCCAGGCAGGCCGACTGCATAGCAGATCGCGAAGGGCGGGACCCATCGGCGCACCGGACGCTATTCGCGGCCGACCCCTTCGACATGCACTTCGACCGCCTTTGCAAGGGGAAAACCGCTGATAGGGTCAAACCGGTCGTCACTCGTGAGGAGGTTCACATTGGCCTCAGTCCAGCCGTGTGTAATCTGGAGGCTCCCAGGCAGGATCTCGTCGGGGGCCATGACCTTGATCGGTAGTACGAGCGAGCCGATCGGCGAGGTCACCCGCACCATGTCACCGTCGGACACGCCGAGCGCGACTGCGTCACGAGGGTGCATCTCCGCCTCGGGACTGGAGGGGGTTTTCCGTAATCGGGGAACGTTGCGAAATCGACTGTTCACGTGGGTCAGTGTGCGCGCCCCTGTCATGAGCACGAACGGGTAGTCGGGGTCGGGTGCCCGCCTGTAGGCGGGACTCCGGTACACAGGGAGCTCGTCGTAGCCCAGATCCCTGAGGTACCCTGACACAAGCTCGATCTTACCTGATGGCGTGTCAAAGACCGGCTCGTCAGTCTGCGGTACGCGAACGGGCCTGTACGGCACCCCCTCGGGATGCGCAGCCAGCTTCGCCAGAGTGAGTCCTGTCGGCTCGAGCAGCCAGCGATTAAGAGCCGTCTCGTCTTCCCACGGGAAGTACTCACCGATACCCACAAGATGAGCCAGATCGTGCCAGAAGTCGTACTCGCTCTGCACGCCCGCGAACGAGACGACCGCGCGGGTCAGAGTCACGATCTGATGCTTCGGTTGAGGGCGAAGCTCGGACCGTTCCAGGAAGAACGCCGCCGGCAGCACGTAGTGTGCTAAAGCGGCCGTCTCAGTCATGAAGAGATCGCGCACCACCAGCAGATCGAGAGATGCCAGAGCCTGCACGACCTTGGTGGAGTTGGGATTGGTCAAGGCCGGGTTCGCCCCGCTGACGATCATCGCGCGGAGGGGATAGGGGTCGCCTCCGAGGATCGCCTCTATGGCCGTCATGCTGTGGCACTCGCGATGGAGATCATAGGGCACGGGGAAGCGGCCCGCGCCCAAAGGGCCGAGGTGCTCGAGCGGCAGCTCCCAATCAAGGCTCAGTTCCCCGAGCGGCGCCCCATCGAGAAAGCGGTTGCCGCCGTCCTGGCCTAGGCTGCCGAGAAGCGCGTCGAGCACCGCGACGGCACGAATGTTGTTAACGCCGTTCTCGTGCTGTTCGAGGCCGGTGCCGAGGCAGGCCGCCACCCGAGGCGCGGCCTCCCCGAGTGCCCGAGCAATTGCCCGGGTCGTCGTGGTTGGCACGCCCGTCTCCTCCTCGACGGCTTCCGCGGTGAAGGCTCTGGCGTACTCGACGACGGCAGGAAAGCCGACGGTATAGCGTTCGACGAAGGACTCGTCGTATGAGCCGCTCTCAAGGAGCTGGTGGATAAGACCCCAGGCGAGCGCGCCATCGGTGCCGGGGCGAAGTTGGGCGTGAATGTCGGCGCGTCGGGCGATCGTCGAGAGCCGCGGATCAACGACAACGAGCCTCGCACCTCGGCGCTGTGCCATTGCGAGGTCGTGAGCCAGATTGGGTTGTGAGTGGGGCGGGTTGGTAGCCCACAAGACGATGCAACGGGCATTCTCGAGGTCAGGGAAGGGGGTGGCACCCTCAACTACTTTGCGGCCTATGTAGCGCGCGACAGCACACATGGAGTCGTTGGAGAGGTAGTTGGGGCTTCCGAGGGCGTGGATGAACCGGCGAGCCAGCGACTCCTGCTGCGCAAAGCCGATTGCCTCACCTTTCCACACGCTGATGCTTCGCGGCTCGTACTGCTCTCTGACCGCCGTGAGGCGCGCGGCGATCTCGTCGAGCGCCTTCTTAAGGGGGATCTTCTGCCAACCGTCGCTGGTCCGCTTCAGAGGCGTGAGAATGCGCTCAGGGTGATAGACGATGTCCAGCGCAGCGCGGGCCTTGACACACAGCCTGCCCCGGTTCGCGATGTGCCCCTTGTTTCCACGGATCTCGACCATGCGGCCGTCCTCGACGAACACATCGATGCCGCATCCTTCGTCGCACATCCGGCAGAGTGTGTGCTGAACCTCACGAGTCCGCGACATCTGATTCTCTCCGCCTCAAGTGGAAGATGATGCTCTCAGCATAGCGCCAACGCCACGTCACTGGAGCGGCGTTCTTCTGGCCCGCCTTCTGGTGTGCGCGGCCCCATCTGCAGAGGGTAGTCTGCTGCGATTTCCGCGAAGAGCGTACGCGCTCGATCGTCTGGGGCCTGGGCACCACGGGCACTGCGTTGCCTGCGGGCATCAGTCCAGACAGCAGTCGCCAAGCTGCCGGCGCGTTACCGCATCGAGATCGTCCGGCGGCTGGTAGCTCTCCAGAAGCTGCTTCACCCGACGGCCGGCGGCCGCCCTCAAATCGGATTCGTCACGCGCGCGCCACCTCTCGTAGGTCTCACGCACGAGGAAGGTAGCCCTGTCCAGGTCGCGCGCGTGGCGCCTGGTGTGCCCCGCGGCAAGGTAGTTGCCGCCGGGGCCGACCGCGTCGATCACGTCTTCCGCAAGATCGTCGGCGGCTAGGGCGAGCGGCTCCTGGAGGGCCCGCAGGGCGGTGATCATCTCGTCGTCCATCACCCATTTCTCGAAGGAGAGGACGTTGAACGAGCTGAGGATGCCGGTAGCCTGAAAGAGGAAGTCCGCGCCGGCGCGCACCGCCGTGCCCAGCCCGAGAGCCGACTCCAGGGCTGCCTGCGCGTCGAGCTCATGGGCGTCTGTGAGCGCCCCGCCGGCTCGTACTGGAAGGCCACACACCTCTGCCAGCTCAACGGTTGCCTCCGCCAGCCTGGCGAACTCCGGAGTGCCGAACTGCGCCGCACCGTTGCGCAGCGAGGCCATACCCGAGACGCCCCCGTAGATGAACGGGCAGACTTCGCCCGCAGACTGCGCCAGCACGAGCGACGCCAGCACCTCGGCGTGCTGCAGGACGAGCACGCCGGCGGGCGTGGCCGGCCCGGTGGTGCCGCCCATGACACACGCGGTCACGCACATGGGCTGGCCGAGCCGGGCCCAGCGCAGCAGCATGCGCGCGTTCTCCCCCGAGATCTGCAGCGGGGAGCTGGTGTTGAGCACGATGAGAGCCCTCGGCCGGCGGAGCCAGTCTTCACCGAAGAGGATCTCGTTGACGCGCACCGCCACATCGATGTCGGGATCTTCGGACGCCACCCACTCGCGGGCCTTGTCGCTCAGCGTCACGCCGGCGTAGGCGCCGCGTCGGGTGCGCACTTCCTCGGGGAGGTCGAGCAGCTCTATGGAGTCGCTGATGAACTCGAGATTGGGAGAGGCGTGGCCCAGCATGACCGCGGCGCGCAGGTCGGCGAGGGCGCCCGGGCGCACGCGACCGTCCTCGAGGATGTACGCGCAGCCCGAGCCGGAGCCGTACACCTGATGCCCGTCGCCGATACGCAGGTCGAGCGCCGGCGCGCGGCCCGCCAGCGTGAACGCCGACGGCGCGACCGCCAGCGCCGCTTCTACGACGTCTCCAGGAAGGTAGACGCGGCGGCCGTCGCTGCGCGCGCCACGCGAACGCAGCAAGGCGACGGCCTCGTCGTCCATGACCACCACGCCGGTGCGCGCCAGCACACGGAGCGCCGCTTCGTGAATGCGCGCGATGTCGGCACGGCCGGGACCCGGCGGGCGACCGGGTATGACCTCGGCGCCGGACACGACCTACGCCTCAGGCTCGAAGCCCGCCACGAGGGCGTCGATCCGCGCGGCAAGGCCGGCGGCGAGGGGCTGCGGCTGGTGGGTCTCGAGCAGCTTGAGGGCCTTGCGGCGGGCCTTCTCACGCAGGTCGAGCCCGCCGTCTTCCTGCCAGCGCACGTGCCCCAGACGGTTGATGATGGTCGGCCGCCACTGGGCGCTGCGCACGTGCTTGGCGGTGTGCTTGGTGCTCAGGAAGTCGCCGCCGGGGCCCACCTGGCGGATGGTGTCGACGGCCAGCGTCTCGGGCGTGACCTCGACGCCGGCGAAGATGCGGCGGTTGAGCGAGAGGTACTCGTCGGTGATGACGATGAGCTCGAGAGCCGCGGTCATACCGAAGTCGAGGTAGCCCACGTCGTGGTTGAGGTTGCTGCCGGCGGCGAGGCTCAAGAGCGTCAGCTCGGCCGCCTCCAGGCCTGCCTGAGCGTCGACCACCTGCGCATCCGAGGTGCCGCCGTAGCCCCAGTTGGGCAGGTCGAGCCAGCGTGCCATCTCCACGGCGCATACATACGTCATGAGGTACTCGGGTGAGTTGTAGGTCGACTGCATGGTGCCCATGTCCAGCACCGCCGGACCGATGCCGAAGATGAACGGCGCACCCGGCCGGCGCAACTGGTGAATGACGAGGCCGAAGAGCGACTCGGCCGTGCCCTGGGCGGTGTGGCCGGCCACCGTAATGGGCGCGGTGCCTCCGGCCAGCGGCGAGGGCGAGTAGATCGCCGGGATGCCCTTGTCGGCGCAGAAGAGCAGCTTGGCGACGCTGTCGACGGGGTGGCGCAGCGGGCTCACGGGCTCTACATAGAGGGTGAAGTAGGGCTTGGCGCGCAGCTCCTCGGCGCCGCCGCGCAGGGCGCAGGCGATCTGCCACATCACCTCGAGGTCGCCGGCGTGCTCGCTTACTACAACCAAGGGTTTGACGGTGTTGAGGACCATGGTGCGGAAGCTCTCGAGAAGCGCGACGTGCGGGTTGACCTCGCCCGGGTGCGCGTAGGCCATCACAAAGTCGATGTTGGGCAGGGCGTCGCAGAGGCGGGCGGCGTCGGCGCCGTCGGCGAGTCTCGTGGGCCGATGCTCACCGGTCTCGAGGTCGTAGACGCTGGTGACGGCCGACCCGTCGCCGAAGTACGTGTTGGCTCCGCCCAGGTCCATCGCCGGCCGGCCCTCACGGTCGCCGACGGCGATCACGGCCGGCGCCGTGGCACGGGCCTTCTCCACCAGCTCGCGCGGGACGCGCACCAGGTCGGGCTCCTCCAAGGGGCAGCCCGCCGCCCGCAGCAGCTCGAGAGCCTCCGGGTGATGCACGCGCATGCCCACGCTACCCATGATCTCCAGGGCAGCCTCGTAGATGGCCTGCTTGTCGTCTTCGCTCAGATAGGCCAAGTGGCCCACGCGAGGCCACACCGGCGAGTGGTGGTCGGGCACCGTCGCCCTCCTTTTGCGTCGCTGGTCAGCCGACCTACGCCTCAGGCTCGAAGCCCGCCACGAGGGCGTCGATCCGCGCGGCAAGGCCGGCGGCGAGGGGCTGCGGCTGGTGGGTCTCGAGCAGCTTGAGGGCCTTGCGGCGGGCCTTCTCACGCAGGTCGAGCCCGCCGTCTTCCTGCCAGCGCACGTGCCCCAGACGGTTGATGATGGTCGGCCGCCACTGGGCGCTGCGCACGTGCTTGGCGGTGTGCTTGGTGCTCAGGAAGTCGCCGCCGGGGCCCACCTGGCGGATGGTGTCGACGGCCAGCGTCTCGGGCGTGACCTCGACGCCGGCGAAGATGCGGCGGTTGAGCGAGAGGTACTCGTCGGTGATGACGATGAGCTCGAGCGATGCCGTGAGGCCAAAATCGAGGTAGCCGACGTCATGGTTGAGGTTCGAGCCGGCGGCGAGGCATAAGAAGGCCAGCTCGGCGACCTCCAGGCCGGCCTGAGCGTCGACCACCTGCGCATCCGAGGTGCCGCCGTAGCCCCAGTTGGGCAGGTCGAGCCAGCGTGCCATCTCGATCTGGCAGAGTAACGTCATGAGGTACTCGGGCGCGTTGTACGACGACTGCGAAGTAGACATGTCCAGCACCGCCGGACCGATGCCGAAGATGAACGGCGCACCCGGCCGGCGCAACTGGTGAATGACGAGGCCGAAGAGCGACTCGGCCGTGCCCTGGGCGGTGTGGCCGGCTACCGTGATGGGCGCGGTGCCCCCGGCCAGGGGGGCCGGCGAGTAGATCGCCGGAATGCCCTTGTCGGCGCAGAAGAGCAGCTTGCTCATGCTCTCCATGGCATGCTCCAGCGGGCTCACCGGCTCGAGGTACATCGTGAAGTAGGGCTTGGCGTGCAGCTCCTCGGCGCCGCCGCGCAGGGCGCAGGCGATCTGCCACATCACCTCGAGGTCGCCGGCGTGCTCCGAGGTCATCACCATGGGCTTGGTAGTGCTCGTGGTCATGGCCCTGAAGCTCTCCAGATAGGAGCGGTGCGGCTCGATGTCGTTGGGGTGGGCACACGACATGACAAAGTCGATGTTGGGCAGGGCGTCGCAGAGTCGGGCGGCTCGCGAGATGTCGGCGAGGACGCTCGGCCGGCGCTCGCCAGACTCCAGGTCGTAGGTACTCATGAGGTCTGAGCCGGTGCCGAAGTAGCTGTTGTAGCCGCCCAGGTGCATGGCCGGCCGGCCCTCGCGGTCGTAGACCGCGATCACGGCCGGCGCCGTGGCGCGGGCCTTCTCCACAATCTCCCGAGGGATACGCACGAGATCGGGCTCGTCCACCGGGCAGCCGGCGGCGCGCAGCAGCTCGAGGGCTGGGCGGTGATGCACGCGCATTCCTATGCTGCCGACGATCTCCAGGGCAGCCTCGTAGATGGCCTGCTTGTCGTCTTCGCTCAGGTAGGTCAGGTGGCCCACGCGAGGCCGCAGATCCGAGTCAGAGGCTGGCACCGTAGGCTCCTCCAGGTGAGGCATTGGCGAACTACAGGCACAACCCTGACGCCCGGCCCCACGCACATCAAGAGCGCTCCGCCCGCTGTCCGGGGAGCTGAACTCGTTTTCGTTGCGATGCGTTCACTCGGCCGCTATGCTGGATTCAGGCCAGGGAGGTTGAGGCGACGCTCCAGAACTCGCAGCCAGAAGCAGAAGGTACCACGTGGGGTGCCGCCCGAGTGCTCGATGTGCTCGAGTTCCTCGGACGCCGTACCAGCCCGGCCCCGGCCAGCATCATCGCCACGTCGTGCCACATCCCGAGGTCGAGCACGTACGGTCTGCTCAACCTCCTCAGGTCGCGGCGCTTCGTCGCGTACCGTCCCAACGAACGGGCCTGGTCGCTGGGCGGTGCCGCCTTCGAGCTCAGCGCCGAAGCGCCGCTGTTCGCCCATGGGCTCGCCGTGCTCAGAGCGTTCGCCATGGCGTCGCGTGGTCTCACCCTTCAGCAGATCGCGAGCGGCGCCGGCATGTCACGAGCGGCCGTGCAACGCATCCTGCCGTACCTGGTTGAGAGCGACCTCCTGCACGCCGACCCGGACGGCACCTACTCACTCGGGCTCGAGCTGGTGAGCCTGGCCTCCAGGGTAGGCTGGGTCGATCACCTGCGGGTAGCCGCTCATGGCCATCTGGTGCGCCTCAGAGACGCGACCCGCGAGACGGCCAACCTCATCGTCCTCGACGGCGACCACGCCATCTACGTCGACCAGGTGGAGAGTCAGTACGCCCTGCGACACAGTGGCTGGGTTGGGCGGCGCGTGCCCCTCGCCGACACGGCCACCGGCGCCGCCTTCGAAGACCGTTCCAGGTCGTATGCGGTCGCCGATGCCGTCGAGCACGGCGTCACGGCCATCGCCTGTGCCATCGATCTGCCGGTGAACGACGCGGCGGTGAGCGTCACCGCGCCCAGTTGGCGCATCGAGGAGTTCGGCATGGCGCGAGCTCAGGGCATCGTCGAGGCCGTAGCCCGCGAGATCGCCCAGCGCCTGCGCGGCTAGTATGCGGTGCGCCTGCGGCTCACCACACGGTAGCCCGCCGGCGGTGGCTAGCGCCGCCCCAGAGAACCGCTCTCGGCTCGAGGCGCGTCTTTTGCGTCCGTGATGCCGGACTAAGCAGGCAGCCCCTTGCATCGTGAGGGATCGTGCTCAACAGTCCGGTGAACGGGGCGCCGTAGGGCACGCCGCACCCACTATTTATGCAATACTACACTTCGGCGGTCGGCGCCTCCGTCGGCGAAAGGAGCCACAGTGGCCATTATTCTGGACGGCAGTTCGCTGACGGTCGAGCGGCTCGTGCGCATCGCCCGCGAGGGCGAAGCGGTGGAACTTGAGCCGGCGGCGGCGGCGCGCATCGGCGTCTGCCGGGCGATGCTCGAGGAGAAGATCAAGGCCCGTGAGATCATGTACGGCACCAATACCGGCATCGGCGAGTTCAGCGAGATCGTGCTCGACGACGAGCAGGTGGCCAACTTCCAGCGCTATCTCGTGTACAACCATTCCGCCGGCATCGGCGAGCCGGCGCCCGTGGAGACGGTGCGCGCCGCCATGGCGGCGCGCGTCAACGTGCACGCCCACGGCAATTCAGGTAACCGCTTGCAGATCACCGAGACGCTGGTGGAGATGCTCAACCGCGGAGTCACACCGGTGGTCTGCGCGAAGGGCTCGGTAGGCGCCTCCGGCGACCTCGCACCCATGGCCCAGATGGCACTGCTCATGATGGGCGAGGGCGAGGCCTTCTATCAGGGCGAACGTCTGCCCGGGCGCGAGGCTCTGAAGCGCGCCGGCATACCCGAGCCGGGGCTGGAGGCGCGCGACGGCCTCGCCACCATCAACGGCGCGAACGTGCTCACCGCGATGAGTGCCTTGCTGTGCTACGACGTCGACCGCTGGCTGCGCCAGGCCGAGATCGCCTGCGCCATGTCCCTCGAAGCCTTGCTCGCCAACCTCAAGCCCTACAACGCCAAGCTGCACGAGCTCCGCGGTTTCGCCGGCGCCATCCGCAGCGCCGCGGCCATCAAGCGCTGCATCGAGGGCAGCGACCTGGCCACCGGCAGGATCAAGACGAAGGTGCAGGATGCCTACTCCATGCGCTCCACGCCGCAGGTGATCGGCGCTGCGCACGACGCCTTGGCGTTCGCCAAGTCGCAGGTGGAGATCGAGCTCAACGGCGTCGGCGACAACCCCATCTTCGTGCCCGAGGATAAGCTCACGCTCACCGGCGCCAACTTCCAGGGCACGCCGGTGAGCCTGCCGATGGAGCTCGTCGGCCAGGCCGTCACGATGGTGAGCGTGCTCAGCGAGCGCCGGCTCAACCGCCTGGAGAACCCGGCCCTCAGCCAGGGTCTGCCCGACTTTCTTACGCCCGATCCCGGCTTCTACAGCGGGCTCATGCTCAGTCAGTACGCCGCCGACACCCTCATCGTGGAGCAGCGCCTGCTGGCGGCGCCGGCGTCGACGATGAGCATCCCGGCCGCCGCCGACCAGGAAGACTTCGTCTCGATGGGCATGAACACGGCCCTCAAGAACCGCCAGATCCTCGACAACGCCGAGGCCGTGCTGGGCATCGAGTTCATGGCGGCCGCGCAGGCTCTCGACTTCCGCGAGTTCACCCCCGGCAAGGGCGTGCAGGCGGCCCATGAGGTGATCCGCCGCCATGTGGCGCACCTCGACCAGGATCGTCCGCTCTACGCGGATCACAACGCCATGGCCGCCCTGGTGCGCTCCGCTGAGATCCTTGAGGCCGTGCAGGCGGCGGTCGGCCCCCTGGCCTGACGCCATCGCCTTTTGCCGCGCTGCACGCCGTGTGCTACACTGCCGTTTCGCTGCACCGCGGCCGGTTTACGGCCGGCCGTCAGCGTCCTTTCGTGGGGGCGTAGCTCAGTTGGTTTAGAGCGCCGGCCTGTCACGCCGGAGGTCGCGGGTTCGAGCCCCGTCGCTCCCGCCACGATCTGCGGGTAGCGCCATTTACGCCGGGCCGCGCCGCCCACCCGAATCCGCGCGCAACGTCGGATCACGTATGTACTCCAGAAGGGCCGCGCCGAACCACGGCCGGCCGGCGCGCCCGTGAAGGCCCGGTCGGAACGGCCTCGCCAGGGCATCTTCGTAGGCTTCAACCACGCTGTCGGTGACGCGAGTCCACGAGAGTCTGGCGGCGGCCGCCAGTCCGCGGGCCGCGAGACGGTTGCGCTCTTCTTCATCGCGGAGCAGCTCGTAGAGCGCGCCGGCGAGCAGGCCCGGCTCGCCGGGATGCACCAGCCGGCCGGCCTCGCCGTCGCCCAGCACCGAGCGGTAGCCGGGAAGGTCTGACGCCACCACGGGTACGCCGGCCGCCATGCCCTCGGCCAGGACGATGCCGAAGCTTTCCGCGGAGAGCGAAGGCGCACAGAGCACCTCGGCCTTGGCGAGCTGCGCCACCTTCTCTTCGTCGTCTACCCAGCCTAGCGCCTCCACGCCGGTCAGGTCGAAGGGCGCTCCCGCCGCCAGACGCGACACGTCGGCCACCTGACGCCGCGAGGCGCCGGCGATCACCAGCGTCGCGTGGGGCAGGCGCTCGCGCAGCAGCGCAAAGGCGGGTAGCAGCACGATGAGGCCCTTGCGGCGCTCCGCGCGCCCGATGAACAGCACCCGGCCCTTTACCTTGGCAGCACCCACCGCCGGGGCGTATTTCTCCACCGAGACACCGTTCGGGATGATCCGGAACGCATCCGGATAGCGGCTGGCGGGAAATTCGCGGGCCGCCTCCGACACGGCGATACGCACGTCGAGGCGTTTGTTCAGGATGCGCAGCAACCACGCCATGCTGTCGTAGGCCGTCGATTTCTCGAGCGCCGCGTGAAACGTGCCCACCACCGGCGAGGCCGCGAGCAGCACCGCGGCCATGGCCACGGAGGGCGTGAAGGGCTCGTGCACGTGCATGAGATCGAAGCGCCGGGAGCGCACCGCCCGGTCCATGCGCATCACCACCCGGGGCGAGGTGTTGAGGTAGGCACGCGAGCCGTTGCTGGGTATGGGCACCGTGGTGCCCATGGGGATAAAGCGCTCGGCGTTCGGGTGCCGCCGGCTGTCTACCGCGCGGCGGCCTGGCGACAGCGCCCCCACCGGAGCGATGATCCAGGCCTCGTGACCGCGTGCCTCCAGCTCGGCAGCCAGGTGCTCGACGTGATGGTTCACGCCCCCCGGTACCGTCCAAGAGTACGGTGTCACCAGCCCGACGCGCATGGCCTCCTCGCCTTCAGTGGTCGCCGCCCGACGAGTCCCTCTCCCTATGATCCCTATCCAGCCAGAAGCGATACCACCACACGGCCGGCTCCGCCGGCCAGCCGGCGTCCGCCGTGCCACGCAGGCGCGCGGCCATCAGGATCGAGATCATCGCCAGAGGCCCCGCGGCTTTGGCTACCCGCCGATGCAGCGCCAGGCTGATCAGCGGCAACGATAGAGCCGTGACGGCTACCGCTTCAGCGTGCCGGTGCAGCAGGCTGCCGCCCACCAGAGGCACGCAGCCGATGGCCATCATCGCGGGGTCCATGGCGAAGGCGGCGCCTAGCGCGCACGCCGCGCCACGCCCCTTGACCGCGACGATGTGACCCACCATCGCCGTAATGCCAAGCGCGGCCACGGTGCCGTCGCCGGCTCCGGCAAGCCGCGCCGCGGCGGCCGGCGCGAAAGCCTTTCCGGTATCCATGGCGAGCACCACGGCGCCCGGCTTCCAACCTACGCTGCGGGCCACGTTGGACGAGCCGGGCTTGCCGTCACCCACGTCGACCAGCGACTCGCCGGTGAGCACGCGCGTCACGAGCCGGCCACTGGGGATGCAGCCGGCGGCCAGAGCCGCGCCCATCCAGAGACTGGTGCGGCGCACGCCCCAGCGACGGTGCTTACTAGCCACGTGGCACCTCAGCCGCGCCCTGCGGCATGTCGTCCGGGCCGCGCCGAGCCGCTTCGGCGCCACGCCGGCGTAGGCGCGCCTCAGATGGGGCATGATGCGCCCCCCGCACACCGATGGATACGGCACCGGCGGCCACCGGGATCACCCAGGTGAAGAAGCGCCACAGCACGAGGCTCGACACGTGGATGCTCGCCGGCGTGGACGGCCCGATGAGCGTCAGGTAGCTGAGCTCGGCCACGCCAGCTCCTCCGGGAAGGGGTGAGAGTGGCATGAGCACCTGCATCACGGCCTGCCCGGTGATGATGGGCGCAATAGAGCCGCGCCAACCCAGGGCGTGCAACACGCAGATGAGAATAGAGAACATGGCTACCCAGTACACGAGCTGCAGGGCGATGAGCGCGACGATGATTCTGCGGGGCGCGCCGCCGAAAGCGCGCGCCGCCACGATGAGCTCGTCCAGCTTGCCGTGCAGCCGTTTGGGCACCAGGGCGCGGCCCAGGGGACGCCGCAACCACAGCCAGACCACCAGCCACACGCCCAGAAGCAGCCCTGTGGCGGATAGCAGCAGCCAGCGCTGCAAGGAGGTGATGGGTGAGCCTGCCCAGGGCAGCAGCGAGATCAGGGCCACCACCGCGAGCAACAGGGTGTGCACCAGCCCTTTCAGGATGACCACCGAGGCCGACTGCGAACCCGTGAGGCCACCGCGGCGCAGCATGAAGATCTGGTACGGGATCTCGAACCCGCCGAACGAGGTGGCGCCGCCGATGAGGTGCGACTCGAGCGCCGTGGCTATCACCGGACGTCGCCCGATGCCGGGCTCGAAGACGCGGGCCAGCACGAGCAGCGACCACGCGTCGGTGACGATCACGACGGCGACGCAGAGCAGGGCCAGCAGGAGGTAGAGCGGCTGCACCGAGGCGCGCTGGGCGGCGTGCACCTGAGTCGCGATGTGCGGGCTCACCAGAAGGATGACCACAACGCCCACGCCGAGCCCGCCGAGCATGCCGATGAGCATGCGCCACAGGCTCGGCATCAGCAGTCGTGACGGCGTGGCGGCGCCCGCGGGCGCCACGCCGGGGATCGGCGGCACGGAGTCGAGCGGAGCCGTCTCGGCGACCTCGATGGCATCGCCGCGCGACTCGATGCCCGGGGGTGTGCCCTGGCTCATCGGCCGGCCGCCCGCCGCAGCAGCTCGTGGTAACGCTCACCCACCACCGCGGGCGTGTGCCGGGCGAGTGAGAGCTCGCGGCCTTTGGCGCCCATCGCGCGGCGGCGCTCGGGGCTCATGCGCAGCATGCTCGCCAGCGCGGCCGCTACCTGCTGCGCAGAGCGGCCGTCTACCACCATGCCCGTGTCGCCCTCGTGCACCGACTCGGGCGCGCCGCCCGAGCGGCCGGCGATCACGGGCAGGCCGCAGAGCGCGGCCTCGGCGAACACGAGGCCGAAGCCCTCCACCTCAAAACCGCCCCACCGCGAGCGGCAGGGCGAGGCAAAGATGTCGGCCGCCTTCAGCCAATCCTTCACAGTTGCATCGGCGAGCGCTCCCGTGAGGTGCACACGCTCGCCGACCCCGCGCTTCTGCGCGCGGTCGTACAGAGTGGTAGTAAGGCGACCTTCGCCGATGAGGGCCAGATGCAGATCGGGAAACTCCGCTGTGAGCAGGGCCAGGGCGTCGATCAGTCTGTCCTGCCCTTTGCGGGGCACCAGCCGCCCCACGCACACCACGAGCTCGCCACGGATGCCGAGCTTCTCGCGCAGCTGCTGCGCCTCGGCCGCGGCGGCCGGCACGAACTCGTCCACGCTGATCGGCGGCCGCAGCACCTCGGCCGGCACGGTCCCGTGCACCTGTTGCGCGGCGGCCCGGGCCGTGTATTCGCTCACCGTGAGGAGCATCGCCGCGTTACCGAGCACGTGGCGCAGGAGGTTGTTCACGCCGGGCACGGCGCCAGGCACGGTGACCTCGGCTCCGCCGAGGAACACCACGTAGGGCAGCCCGCAGCGCTTCTTGAGCTGCGGGCCGAGAAGACCCGCCGGCAACGGGTGGCCGAGCTGGATCAGCTCGGCCCCCTCTCGGCGGGCCAAGTCTTCCACCTGGCGCAGCAATGCCGCCGTGGGCCACAGCACCGACGTGGACGCCCGAACCACGGTGTAGGCGTGGGTGGCGTCAAAAGCCGCCGCGTCGATGTGCTTGGGGGCAAGCACCGTGACCTCGGCGGGATCGAGTGTGCGGATGGCGCCCCAGTAGTAAGACTGGGCTCCGCCGATGCGTGGCGGAAAGTCGTTGGTGACGAAAAGCGTGCGTAACGCTCGCTGGGCTGAAGCGCTGCCTGCCAGGTCTGCCTCCTGCGGTCGTCGGCACGTGCCCCCGCCCCGGGGGAAATCGGTTCACTCTACCACGTGCCCACGGGGCTCCGGGCAAGCCGCGCGGCGACGGGCATCATGGCCGCGCAGCAACCGGGCGCGCGGTTACACGCCCCCCAGAGCCGCCCTGAGAGCGTCGAGCAGCGTCTGCTCGTCCACCGGCTTGGTAAGGTAGGCGGCCGCACCGTCGGCCAGGGCGGCCGCACCGTACTTCTGGGGATCGCGGCCACTCAAGATCACCACCGGCACGCCCGCGAGCTGCGGCATCGCGTGCAGACGCCGCATGACCAGGGTACCGTCTCCACCGGGCAGGCCGATGTCGAGCACCACGAGATCGGGCCTCTCTCTGACCGCCGTCGACGTGGCGGTGATCGCGTCCCCGGCGACGATCACCTGCACGCCGTGGGGCCGCAGTAGCGCCGCCGTAGCCATTAGAAAGTCGTCGTCGTCGTCGACCAGCAAGATTCGCCTGCCGGCCAGGTCCACGGGCCCGGCAACGGCGTCCATCGACACATCCAGATCGGGGAGCGCCACCTTGAGGGCCGCGAGAAGCTCACTCTCATCGATGGGCTTAGTCAGATACGCGACGGCCCCGGCCGCCAGCGCGGCTTCACGGTATTTCTTGGGGTCCATGCCACTGAGCATGACCACCGGCACCGTGGCGAACTGCGGCAGCCCGTGCAGCCGCTCCATGACGGCGGTGCCGTCGCCGCCCGGCAGGGCGATGTCGAGCACCAGCGCGTCCGGCCGCGCGTTGATGGCTACACGAATCGCCGCCGCGGCGTCGCTGGCCACCACCACCTCAATGCTGCGCCGGCGCAACATGGCCGCCAAGGCCAGCACCAGGTCCTGGTCGTCGTCTACGAGCAGGATGGTCTTGGATGGAATGATGACCTCCTCGGGACGTTCGGCCGTAAGACGATGCGCTTACTGGTTCGCCACGATTCTATGGTTCCCTCATCGGTGTGCCGCGAGACGGGTGCGGAGCGAGTCGGGTGCCGGTCGGACGGATGCCGGCGAGAGGGCCGGCCCCGGCGCCCCGCAGCGCGGCGCCAGCCACGGTCTATCCGCGGCCGGCCTCACAGGCCGCCGGCCGCCGCCGGCAGCACTACCGTCACGGTGGTGCCCTCCCCTCTGGTGCTGCGCAGATGGATGCCCCCGCCCAGGGCCACCGCCAGCTCACGGCATACCCAGAGCCCGAGCCCCATGCCGGGCACGCCCAGCTCTTTCGCCGCCACGCCGCGAAAGCCGAACTCGAAGGCGCGCTCCAGTTCGTCGGCCGTCATGCCACAACCGTCGTCGCTAATCTGGATAGTGACGCGAGCGGGCGCGGCGAGCGGGAGATCAAGGCCGGCGCCGTCCGTGCCGGCGGCGAGTTCGCCGGCCGGCGGGTCGACAGAGGCTCCGGCGGTCAGCGCTACGCGCACGGTGCCGGCCGAGGGCGTGAAGTGGACGGCATTGTCGAGCAAATCGGCCACGATCTGGCGCACCCAGCCGGGATCGGCCCAGGCCACCGCTTCCGCGCCCGGCTCCAGGCGCATCTCGATGCGCGGGTCCGACGGGGTGCCCATGCGGCGCACGGCGAGCAGGTCTTCGACCGCCGCGGCCAGCGGCACCGCCGTAAGCTCGTGCGTGGCCGCGGCGCAATCCAGCCAGCCGCTGTCCAGGGCACTGGCGATCATGCCTTCGAGGCGCGTGACGTTGCGCTCCAGGATCTGCAGGTACTCACGCTGCTGCGGCGTGAGCTCTCCCGCCCGGCCATCGAGCAGCACCGAGACCAGCGGGTACATCACCGAGAGCGGGGCGCGCATCTCGTGCCGCACGTGAGACTGCCGTTCATACGCGGCCGTGCGTTGCTCGGAGGCCGAGCGATCGTCCACGTCGGCTTCTTCCACGTCGGCACCTTTCCGCAGCGGGTGACGAGAGGTCTGGTGGGCGATGCTGGATTTGAACCAGCGACTCCCTGCTTGTAAGGCAGGTGCTCTACCCCTGAGCTAATCGCCCGTGGAAAGGTAGTATACGACGCCCTCGGCGCGGCGCCCCCCGAGCCGCGCGGCGGCGCCGGCAGACAGGATCCCGGCGCCGGGACCTCGCCGCCGCCCGCCGGGTGGCGAGGCGCGGCGCTCCGCCGCCGCCGAGGCAGCAGCCTGAAGGTCGTGGCGGGGAACGTCGCCGCTCTTGGGCCGGCGCCGAACGGGCCCGTTCATGCGAGGGCGGGCGGCCCATGGGGCCGCCCGCCCTCGCCGGCTTCGCACTCCGCCTCTGCCGCCTGCGCTTACGCCGTCCTTGCCGTCGCGGCGGCGGCGCGGCCAATCGGGCTCACTGCGGCGGGATCTCGCGCCACGTGTTCGGCACCATCTGCACGCTCAGCGGAAACGTCTTGCTGATGTTGGTGATCACGTTGTCGTTATACATGAGGTTCGCGGTGCCGCGGTAGTCGCCGTTGACGCCGCAGACCAGCATGCCGTGAACGGTCGGTGTGCCGTGGGCCTTCTCACAGTTCTGATCGGTGTAGAGAACGCCGTAGAAGTCGTTGGTGCCGCTCATGTCGATGTCGGCGCCGAGGACCAGGAAGAGGCCCGGCTGGGTGACGCTGTTCGGATACTGACCGATCGACACGGTGCTGCCCGGGTTTTCGATGACGCAGAGACCCGACTCGCCGCCCTGCGGGCTGTAATAGGGGTTTGGCGGGCTGTTCAGGGCGTCTTGCACCGCGTTGGGGCCGCTGAAGTACCGGCCCACCGAGACGGCGAGCTGCTTGATCTGGTCGACCAGAGACTGGGGGAAGACCTGGCTGATCGGGGGGCTGTTCGCGCCCACGTTCTCCTGAATACCGTGAGCCGTGTCGGCCACAGAAGGATCGTCGATGGTACCGCCTACGTCGATGGTGCACGGCGTGCCGGCCGGCGGTGAAACCTCGTCCGTGATCTTGGGATTGTTGCCGCCGCCATTGCTATACAGGTTCTGCCCGGCGTAGAGAGCCACCCCGTGCGGAACCCCGGCGTTGAAGTACTGCATCTGGGCTTCCGCCTGAATGCGCGCCTGGGCCGAACCCACGTTGGCCTGCACCTCCACGTACATGGTGTTGTCGCCGTTGCTGTCCCATTGCACGGTCTTGTCGATCGGACTCAGGTTGTCGTACGCCTCGACGCTCACGAATGGTCCGCTCGCCGGGTCGGGGAACTCCGAAGTGCTGTACAGGCTGCGGAAGGTGCTGGTGTCGATCGACAGGGAGCTGGTCGATGTGGAGGGCCAGTTGATCTGCAGCGCGTACAGGGAGTTGTCGAGGGCGGCCTCGGCGACGTTGAAGGCTTTGACGCGCATGCGGTCCGCCGATCCGTTGCTTTGCACGTTGCCGAGCAGCGTTACCATGCCCGCCGACATGATGCCCACGGCGGCGATGATCCCGAGCATGAGGATCAGGGCGTATCCCTCTTGTTTGCGCTTCCTTCTCATGATGGTCACCGGTGCGCTCCTAGATCGGTCGCTGGTCTCGCGGCTGTGCGGTGGTTTGCAGGTCCATGTAGATCGGCGAGTGCTCCGGGTTCAGGTCGACCAGGAGGTGTATCTGAACGGTCTGCAGCTCACTCAGCACAGTAGTGCTGCCCGCCGGGATCGTGTTGACCTGCGTGTAGGCACCGTCCGAGGAGTAGTAGCCGTACGTGAATAGGTCGGTGGTCGAGTGTGCTCCTTCGGGCACCAGGCAGTTCACGACGTTCTTGACGACCCTGACCGGGGTGTCGTCGGTCAGCGTGCCGTTGCCGTTATCGTCGCGCACCCGCCACAGTGACTGGCCCTGCGGCTGACCGTTGACGGGCGGATCGTCCCGCAGGTAGTACTCGGTGAGAACCGGCTGTGTATTCGGATCCGTGGCACCCGCGAGGTTGAAGGTCGTCGTGAAGGTTATCGAGGTAGGTTCCGCATCGATGATGGCCACCCCGCTCGGGCCCGCCTCGGCGTCACGAATCTCGAGCTCCATCCTCGCCAGAGCCTGATTCGCGAAGTCGCGCGCCTCGCTACTGTTGATTGTGTAGGAGTACGAGTTCTGGATCGCGAACCAGCCCATGAGCACCATGGTCGATACGATCGACATGATGACCAGCCCGACGAGCAGCTCCATGAGCGTCAGGCCGCTCTCGTCGCGCAGACGAACGCGACGCCGTGGCGATGTCGTCGGAGCACTCATTGCACGGTGAGGGATGTGGTCTTGCCCACCGTAACGACGTTCTTCGCGAACTGCTTCCAGGTGGATCCCGCGTTCCACGAGGCTTCGACGTCGTAGGTGCCGATCGGGATTCCCGCGAAGGTGATCGCCTTGTTCTTCTTCACCGACGCTGAATAGCTCGGATAGCCTCCGACGACGGCGCCCGAGGTATTATAGAAGGTCCCCGTGGCATCGTTCATCAGGGTCAGGATGGCGCCCGTCGAGGTGTTGCCGTTGGTGACTTTCAGGCTGCCGGTCGGGGCCGGCCCGGTGGAGATGCTGACGGGCGCGCAGAACGCGGAGAAGTTGAGAGCCCAGTCGTAGGCTCTCACCTCATAGGAATAGGTCGTGGCCCAGTTGGCCGTCGTGTCGTTGTACAGCGTGTTGATGGACCCTGTGCTCTGCAGCTCGCTGTATGGTCCGCCGTTCACGGAACGCCAGATGTCGTAGCCCTCTACGTCGGTCGTAAGGGGCGGCACCGGCACCGGCGTGTTGTCGATGGAAGCCGTCCAGTTGAGCGTCACCGTGGGACTGTTGGGAATCGTCGCGGCTAGTCCTGTGGGCACAGTCGGCGGTGTGGTGTCGGTGGCTGGCGCGGGCACCGCCGAGACCTCCGCCGAGGAGGGACTGCGCAGGCCGAACGAGTCGACTGCGTACACCTCGTAGTAGTACGTAGACCAGTCGGTCACCGCGGTATCGACGTAGGTTGCCGACGTGAGCAGGGGGCTCGCGCCCGCGAGCAGCGTCTCGCCGCCCGACGTGGTCGAGCGCCACACCTCGTAGTGGTCGAGGTTGCCGACCGGCGAAGGATCCCACTGCACGCTTACGACTTTGTCGCCGGCCGAGGCAGTGAGGTTGGTCAGCGCGGGCGGCCCACCGCGTTCGAGCACATACGTTTGCGTCGCGGTGTTGCCCTGGTACCCCGTAGTTGAGAAAGCGGTTGCCTCGAACGTGTAGGTCGCGTTGGGCGTCGCCGTGGAGTCCCAGGTCCAGGTGTACACGCCGTTGCTGCCGCTCGTGACGTCCTGGCTGGCCACCTGCTTGCCGTTTGACCCGTACACACTGAAGCGCACCTTCTGGGTGGAGGCCACATCCGTCTCGTTGACAGCCGCCGAGAACGTGACCTGATCGCTGTTGATCCACTCGAGCTGCGTCGCGTCGTTGGGATTGGGGATCAGCGGGCTGATCGTGAAGTTCACGATGCCGGGTCCCGCGTACTGCCGGTACACCAAGGTCTCGAGAACCACATGCTTGACCGGCAGTGGCGGCCCGGTCCAATACACGTCAACGGTGACTTGCTTGAACTTCTCGCTGCCCGCGGGCGCACCGGCCGGCACTGGGCTCACGGTGTACTGGATGGTGAAGTCGCGGGACGAATCGCCACTCTGGAAGGCTACCCAGGACGTCCCGAACTGCCCGCCGGCGAAGGTCGAAGAATCGAGGTTAGCCTCCGTGATCTGATCGTACGATAATGCACGGATCTTCTCCATCTTGTCCTGTGCGACGCTCAGGGCGACGGAACGGAAGGAGTCCCCGGCGTTCTTCTGCTGCGCGCCGACGAACATGGGGATCATGGCGGCGAAGGCGATGCCGGCGATGATGATGGTCACCAGAAGCTCGACCAGACTGAAGCCGCCGCGTGAGCGCGAGATTCGGCCGAGTGTCTTCATGCCCCGCCACCGCCCGTGCGGCGTGCCACGACGACGCCCGAGGTGGTGGTGGTGACGAGCAGATCGACGACGCTGAACGCTCCAGCGCCGTCATGACAGGCCCGCCAGGTTAGCCTGTTCATGTTCCCTGCCTCCGGAATAGCTAGGGTATGTTCTACGCGATGGTATCGGCGGCGGCGGGGATTACGTGAGGCCCCTCTTCCCGTTTCTGTTGCCCCGCCGGGCAGCGCTCCAACGTCTTCGGCGCCGCCGGCGGCGGCCCTGCCCCACCAAAACGTCGCCCGCGCAGGCTACGGTTTGGTGGCGCGCGAGTCGCACGTCGCCGTTCGGCGCACCTTCTGCGGCCACTTGCCGCCGCCTCCAGCCCGCCGCTGACTCTACGGCGTTCGCCGGCGCGCCCCGATTGTGCCACCGCAATGACGGTTACGAAACTGGGCCATACGCCTATGGGCGCTGCGACCGGTTACGAACCGCTGGCCGGCAGCTGCTCCCACGTTCCCGGTACAGGGTTGACCGACGTCGTGGTGGTGGTGACCGTGCCGCACACGGTGTCTATCACGTCCTGGTCGTAGGCCACCTGGGCATTGGCGCCGATCTTCATGCCGCCGTCGCCACCGATGGTCATGACCGAACCGAGCACGGTCGGCGTCGACGAGGCGGATGCGGGCGCCAGGTTCACGCCCGCCTCCATGAAGATCATCATGCCGGTGAACTGTCCTACAGACTGCCAGCTGCAGGTCTGCGTCCACAGGTTGTCGTTGTCGCACACCATGTACAGCACCATCGGCTGCGCCAAGGTGCCGAAAGTGATGTTTCCGCTGGTCGTGATCATCTCCGTGGTGGCCAGCAGCGGGCAGAGCACGCTGGATGTGCCGCTCGTGGGCGTGAAGTTCACGGCGAACACGCAGAACATGTCGCCGTACACGTCGTTGAAGGCGCCGCCGCCGCGCGTGAACACGCCTCCGATCCAGATGGCTGCGGGCGCCACGGCGGAGCTCGTGTAGTTGGTGGTCTTCACCGAGGTAGTGCCCTGCCAGCTCGTGTTGCCCACCGCGTAGATGGGCCCGAATTGATCGGTAAGGCCGGCGGTGGTGGCGCCGGTGATGGTGAAGGTGCCGCCCACGTGCAGCGCCGTCGCGTTGACGACGATGTTGCCGGTGAGCGTCACGTTGCCGGTCACGTAGAGCGACTTGAAGTTGAAGGTGGACGTCTTGTTCTTGGTGTAGCTGAGCGAGAGGTTGCCGTTGATGACTACATCGGTGGCGGCGTTGTACGTCGCCGCGGAGGTCTGCAGCGAGCTCGCGTTCACCACCGTGCCCGCGGCGTCGAACTGTGCCTGCACGGCCGGCGTGAGGCAAGCCTTGGCCGAAGTGGCCAGCTTGGCCTGGTCGGTGGTGCTGAAGTAGGAGTTGAGGGTGCCCACACCGCCGTGGGTGGGGTTGCCGTTGTGCGCAACGCCCGGCAGGCTGACCGAGCCGTTGGCCTGCACGCCTAGAGACTGAACGCTGCTCGTGGGCGCCGCGAGGTTGGTGGCCGAGGTGGCGCTGATGTTGCCCTCCGCCATGATGGTCGATGGGTAGGGTGAGCCGCTGGTATAGGGCGTGAGGTCGGGGTTCACCGCGTAGACGTCGCCGCCGCTGATAGTGATGGTGCCACCTGAAGAGCCGGCGTCGCCGCCGTCGTACAGCGCCGCTTTGGGGAACTTCGACACCAGAGACTGGTTGGTCACAGCTACCAGCTCACGGACATGCGCGCTGCCCACCTTGGCGTCGACCCACACCTTGCCATCCGGGTCATTGGCGTATATGGGGCCTCCGCTGTCATAGTCGATCGACGGGTTGATGGTGGCGAGATTGTCGTAGACGGTGATAGTCGGCGCGGGCGCCGACGACCCCAAGGCAGTGTAGTAGTTGCTGCTCAACTGGCTCGCCGTCGCGAACCCAGGCGTCGAAAAGCTTGTGCAGGCCCTCACGGCGGCGACGCCGCTGTTCAGGGCGGCCTCGGCGTAGTCCATCGAGGTCTTGGTGCCGGTGTCGCGGGCCGTGCTCGCCAGCTGGTTGCCGAGAACCATGACCACGGCGGCGGCCAGGATTACCAGCACCATGGTGATGCACAGCAGCATGACCAAGCCGAACCCTTCCTCTTGGCTGTGCCGCTTCATCGTGCCCACTCCTCTCACGTGCCCCAGTTGCGTGGCCGCAGGGTGGTATCGACCTCGATGTAGTGCGGATGGCTCGTGCTCAAGTCGTACTGGACGGCCAGCCGCACCACCACCATGGCCACCTTGGTCGGGTCGCTCAGGCTCGAAAGGGCCGTCAGTGTTTTGTCGTAGTAGGTGAACAGACTGAAGGGGGCCAGCGCCGTGCCGTTCACCACATAGCGCGCCAGGCAGATCTTCCGGTCGGCAGACGTGAACGTGCCCGAGTTGTCGGTATCGCGCTGCCACCACACGTCCATCCTCGTGGGATCTTGCGCATCGGCGGCGATGTAGATACGCGTCAGGCGTAACGTCGCGGTGGTGGCGAAGGAGGTGCCGCTGCCGGCCACGCCCGCCTGGTTGTACGCCGAGTAGAAGTCGCATTCGTTGTTGGCGATGGAGACGAACGGGCAGCCGCCGGTAGGAGACTGACAATCGCGGAGCTCGTTTGAGATTCGTTCAAGCGCGTCTCGCGCGTATGCCTGGCCTGTCGTCGCGTCCACCGCGAGCGCGTCGGAGCTCTGCAGCGAGATCCACCCTGCAACCATCATGGTCGTGAGGATCCCCATTATGACCATGGCGACGACGAGCTCCACAAGCGTGACGCCGGCCTGGCGGCGGAGCTTGCCGAGGGGCGGGATACGCATCGTCGTGGGCCTCATCGCGCCACGCTAGTGGAGAGTGTCGAAGAAGATCGGTGTGTCACCGGTAAGGGTGACGTACGAGTCATGTGTCGTGGCTTTGCCGTTCAGCGTGAAGTGCACGACCACGTGGTATATGATGTTGGGCCCACCGGCCAGCCCCGTCCACGCCACCTGAAGGCCGTTGGCGGCGGTGGGAATCTGCAGGTTGGGCACCTGGAGCACGTTCGGCGTGCAGTCGGTGCGCGTTACCGTCACCCCGGCCGACGTACAATCGGCGGCCGTGACGGTGACCGTCAGCGTATAGTCGCCGGTCGTCGACGACGGGCTGGGCGTTGGGGCCGGCGAGCCCGAGCCCGACGAGTAGGTGAGCACGGTGGGGTCGGTGACCACGGTGCTCGCGCTCACCGGGGCGTGGCCGCCCGGCCAGGAGACGCTCACGACTACGTCCTTGTAGTGGGGCGTCGTCGAGGTGTAGGGCGTCACGGCATACGAGACTTGGTACGTCATGCCGTTCACGGCGGCGGACGAGCCAAACTGGCCGTTGGCGAAGGTCGCCGAGGGCAGCTTGGTCGAGTCGCTACTGCTGATGTCGCCGTACTGCCCGTTGGCGGCCAGAAGCTGTATCTTCTCGAGGCGGTCCTGGGCGATGTTGGTGGCGGTGATGTGCTCCCTGTCGCTCGACGACGTCTTCATCGCGTTGACGAACAAAGGCACCATGGCCGCGAAGATGATGCCGGCAAGCACGATCGTGACCAGCAACTCGACCATGCTGAAGCCGCGCGCGAAACCACCCGTTCGACCGCGTGCCCCGTGGGGACTCCCCGGTGCCCCTGCCAGGCCGTTCATATGTAACTCCTCCTACCCAAGTCGGAGGAGCACGTGCTGCACGGGTTGCCAGACCCGCGCCTGCTCCACATGAGGCCTATCGGTAGCACGGCGCCGCGGCATGAGCCGTACGGCGCAGAACGTGTTGTCTTGCCAGGCGGCACCATGGCCCCGATCCGCCAGGCGGGTGATGCACGAAGCCTTGCTCCCGCCGCCGACGGGCCGCAGGCGCGGCGTCGGCGGCTCCCCTGGGGCAGCGGCCTTTCTCAGGATGCTACGAACGCGTCCGTCAGCCTATCACGTACACCATACGTGGGCCGACCTAATACCAGGCAATCACGGGAGGATCGTGCTTCCAAGCGTTGGCTGCTCAGACAACAGCAGCTACGACGAATCGCCCTACTTGAGGGCCTGCAGGCTGCCGAGCGTTTGCTGCAGCGCCCGGATCTGCCGGCCATACTCGGCGAAGTTGCCGGCCTTGAGGGCACTTTGGGCGGCGCTGAACTCGGTGTTGGCGCGGGCGATAAGAGCGCGGGCCTGGGCGCTGACCACGCCGGTTGTGCCGGTTGTGCCGCCGGTGCCGGTTGTGCCCGAAGTGGTGCCGCTCTGGGCGTTCCCGCTCGCCAGGTTCTGGCCAAACGCCGCCGTAAGCGCCTGGCCCAGCGTGGGCTGCATGGCCACCACCTGCTGAGCGTTGCCCTGGCCGTTGGCCGGCGCCGGCGCGCGGTAGAACACGATCACGCGCTTGAGCTGAGGAAGCTGCGTCTGCGCGTTCTGGGTGCTCTGCAAGTACAGCGGCTGTACGTAGAGCAGGGAGTCCTCAACGGGCACCACTAGCAGGTTGCCCATGATCACCTGAGAGCCTTGCTGGCCCCACAGGGTGCGCTGCGAGCTGATATCCGGGTCTTGGTTGATGGTAGCTTCCACCTGGCTGGGCCCGAACACCGTGGTGCTCTTGGAGAAGACGTAGTTGAGTGACTTGCCGTAGTTGGGCGCGTCGGAGCGCGCGCCCAGCCAGCTGATCATGTTGCTGCGCCCATTGGGCACGAACGGCAGCATGAGCAGGAACTCCTCCTTGGGGGCACCGGGCAGTCGCATGATCACGTAGTAGGGCGACATGGGGCCGGGTCCGCTCAGCGACACGTTGCTGGGGATCGCCCACTGGTCGCCCTTGTTGTAGAGGATGTCGGCGTTGTTCACATGGTAGGTGGAGTACACCTCGGCCTGCGCATTGAAGAGGTCCTCGGGGTAGCGCAGGTGGGCCACGAGCGCCGCCGGCATCTGGCTCTCGGGCGTGAACAGCGAGGGATAGGCCGCCCGGTAGGTCCGCAGAATCGGATCCTGCGGGTCGAAGACGTAGAACTTCATGGTGCCGTTGTAGGCGTCCACGACCACTTTCACCGAGTTGCGTATGTAGTTGAGGTTGCCTTGCGGGGTGGAGTACGGGTAGCGGCTGGTCGTCGTGTAGGCGTCCTGGATCCAGTAGAGCCTGCCGCCGGCGATCACCATGTAGGGGTCGTGATCGAGGGTGAGGAACGGCGCCGCATCGCTGATGCGCGTACGGATGTCGTTACGGATGATGATGCGGCTCTGGCTGTCGATCGCCGAGGTGAAGAAGAACTTGGTGGTACCGAGCGCCACGGAGAAGGCGAGACGGTTGAGCAGCGGTGCGATGGGGATGCCTCCCGTGCCCTCATAGGTGGTGTACACGTCGCCGTTGGGGCCCGGGTAGTCAAACTCCTTGTCTTTGGTCTTCACCAGGCTGTAGCCGGTGCCGCGCTCGCCGTAGTAGATGCGCGGCTGGGTGATCTGCTCGAAGCCCTGGGAGCTCACCGGCGGGATGTCCTGCACGACGAAGTCGGGGGAGCCGTCGCTGGTGACCTGGTTTACCTCGGACATGGCCACGCCGAAGCCGTGGGTGTACGTGATGTGCTGGTTGACCCAGGTCTGCGACTGCGCCGGCAGCCCGGCGAGGTTGAGCTCGCGCGGCGAGAGCATGGTCTCGCGGAGAACGCCGCCGATGGTGTAGCGATCTACATCGGCGTCGAGGAACGAGTAGTACGGGCGCAGCTCCTGGAGTTGCCGGTAGCTGGTGACCAGCGTATTCGGGTCCCAGAGGCGGATGTTTTGGAGCGTCGCCTGGTTGCTTTGGAGCTTGGCCGGCGTGAGCGGAGTCTTGGGGGAGAGCGGTTGCTGGGTGATGTTGTTGAGATTGTAGGCGGTCTTGGTCGCGGCCAGATTGTTCGAGATGTAGGTGCGTTCCTTGGTGAGCTGGTTGGGGTTCACGAAGACCGACTGGTACACGGCCGGCACGACGCCGCGCAACACGATCAGAGCGACTATCCAGATGCCGATGGTGGCGGGCCACCACTGGCTGCGCCGCCGGATGTTGTACACGAGCGCCGCGGCGAGGATAAGGGCGATCGCCAGGGTTACATACGTCAGCGGCAAGCGGATGTGCACATCCGTGTACCCGGCCCCGTAGGCCGCTCCGTCGTTTGAGTAGAGCAGGTTCCAGCCGCGGAAGAGCTGGCCGGCGGCAGTGACGATGAAGATGGCCGCAAGGACGCCCGAGAGATGGGCCACAGCGCGGCCGCCGAGCTTGAGATCGATGCGCGGGATCTGAGGGGCGCCGGGGCGTTGAGCGCGGGCGAACGGCGAGCTTCGCTCGCCGGCGGCACCCGCGCCGGGCCCGCGGTCTGCACCGGGCCCGCCGGCTCCGCCCGGCGCGCTGGGCGTGGTCGCGCTGTACTCGATGCCTCCCATGATGAGATGCACGATGGTGGCGAACACGAGCCCTGCAATCAGGGCGCTGAACACGAAGGTCTGCACCGTCTGCCACATCGGCACGGAGAACACGTAGAAGCCGATATCGTGGCCGAAGATCGCATCTTTCTGGCCGAATGGCACTTGCTTGAAGAACAGCAGGAAGGTCTGCCACTGCGACGACGCCGAGAGTCCGGCGAGCACGGCGGCCAGAAGGCTGACGCCCAGGCCGCCGTAGGTCACGAGACGTCTCACCATCTCGCTGCGAGGTTCGAGCAGGTCACCCGTCTCGGTGACCCTGAAGGTCGGCGCAAGGCGCCGCCCCAGCTCGACATTGAAAGCGACGATCACAAAGAAGACGGCGGCGGCGGCGAGGCCGACGAGCACCTGCCACCAGATGCGCGTCCAGAACACCCCGCGAAAACCAACCTCGCCGAACCAGAGCCAATCGACGTACAGTCCGAGCAGGCGACCGGAGAGTGCGATAACTACGACGATCGCCGCGATCACGATGCCGATCACGATGCGCCGCCGGCGCGCCCGCCGCCCGATTGGGCGGCTGGGAGGCCGCGGATGAATGGGCCGGACGTTATCCATGGCGCCTAGTATGCCAGAGTCGAGGCCTCTGCACACTGCCGCCACCGTGCGGCAGTGGCCGCACGGTGGAACCGGCCCGGGTGTTTCTAGTTGTGCTGAGCCTTGTCGGCGCGCAGCATCGCCGCGAAACGCTGCACCATCTTGGGATCCAGCTCCTTGGCCGAGACCTCGCGGAGGTCGTCCACCGAGGAGCCGTTATGGGCGGCTACGTCGTAGCGCCGGCACACGGCGAAGGCTCGCGCAACGCGCGGGATGGCGCTGCCGCGCCGACCTTCGGGATAGCCTGAACCGTCCCAGCGCTCGTTGCCGTAGATGAGCGCGTCCACGGCGCGGCGGCGCGCCTCGCTGGGCTTGGCATCGCCGTTGCGGCCGCTGCCCAGAATCGTCTGCACCTCGTCTTGCACCGCGCCGCCTGTCTCGTGCACGGCCAGTGCCGCGAGCAGCCCAGCGGTCTCGGCCTCGTCGAGGGCGATGAACGAGGCGAACCGGCGGCCCAGGGCAACCAAGTCGCCCTCGAGCTCGGTAACGAACCCGCCGAGTTCTTCGTTCGAGAGACAGACCCTGTTGCGACCGTGCGCCTTGGCGTGCAGGAGCGCCGCGTCGGCGGCGCCCAGCACGCCGTCGCTATCGGCCGCGGACTCGGGAAACGAGGCCACTCCGATCGACATGGTTACCTTGAGATCGGCGTGATCGACCGCGAGGTCGGCCACCGCCGCGCGGATGCGCTCGGCCAGCGTCTTGGCCTCGCCCAGAGCGGTGCTGGGGAGGATCATGACGAACTCCTCACCGCCGTAGCGCGCCAGGTAGTCAGACTCGCGCGAGCAGCTACGCAACACGCCGCTCACCGCGCGCAGGACATCGTCGCCCTTCTGGTGGCCAATGGTGTCGTTGACCAGCTTGAAGTGATCGAGGTCCATCATCAACAGGCAGAACGTCTCACTGTAGCGGCCGGCGCGGCTTACCTCGGCCGAAAGCGTCTCCTGGAAATGACGGTAGTTGTAGATGCCAGTGAGGCCGTCGCTGATGGCCTGGTGCTCCATGTTCTCGTAGGTGCGCGCGTTCTGGATGGCAATGGCGGCCAGGTTGGCGAACAGCTTGGCCGGCTCGAGCTCGTGCTCCTCGAACTTGCGGCCGTTCATGCGGTCGAGGCACAACACTCCGGTCACCACACCACGCACGGTGAGCGGCACGATGATCGAGGCCTGCTCCTCGTCGGGCTGAGTTCCCGGCACCTGCAGCACGCGCGCGTCGTGAACCATGTCGTTCACGAGTTGTGCCTCGTTGTGTCGCGCAACCCAGCCACTCACGCCGGCGTCCATGGGGATGCGCAGAGCCTGCATCTGCTCGGCGTTGTCGTCGCGTGAGTAGATGCACACCAGCTCGCCCAGGGCCTCATCCACCAACCTGATGTCCATGGCGTCGTAGTCCACCATCTCCTTGAGCATGCCCGTGATCTCGCGAAACACCGTGGTCTGGTCGAGGGTGCCCAGCAGCGTGGCGCTCAGGTCGAGAAGCTGGTGACGCAGGGCTAGCTGGCTCTCCAGCGCCGTAGAGGTGCGCTCCAGCCGCTCGTACTGGCGGGCGTTCTGAATAGCTATGGCGGCCAGGTTGGCGAACAGGATCGCCGGCTCGAGCTCCTGCTCGTCGAAGGTCGCCCCGCCCATGCGGTCGATGGTGAGCACGCCGATCACCCAGCCGCCCACCGTAAGCGGCACGATGATCGACGCCTGCGGCTCGCGCACCGTGCCGGGCACCAGGACCCCGCGCGGGTCGGCCATCATGTCGTTGACGAGCTGCGGCTCGTTGTGGCGCACGACCCAGCCATTCACGCCCTCGTCGAGCGAGCTGCGCCAGGCGCGCATCTCCTCCACGTCGCGGTCGACGGCGAAGGCGCAGAACAGCTGGCCCGCGCCTTCGTCGACGAGGCGGATTTCCATGCCGTCGTAATCAACCATCTCCTTGAGCAAGGCGGCCACCTGGGCGAACAACTCGTGCTGGTCAAGGGTGGAGAGGAGCGCCGCGCTCAGGTCGAGCAGCGCGTGGCGCAGGGCGAGCTGGGTCTCCAGCGCCGCCGTGGCATGCTCGAGCTGCTCGTACTGGCGCGCGTTCTCTATGGCGACGGCGGCATGAGTGGCGAACACCTCGAGCGACTTGACCAGCTCGAGCGTGGGCAGTGCCCGGTCCTCGGGATCGTAGAGATCGAGAACGCCCATGAGCTCGTGCTTCTTGTTGAACAAGGGCACGAGGAGGTCGTCGTCGCGAGCCCATTCGTCGGCGCCGCGCCTGCCCAGGTCGAGGGACGGAAGGTAGTGGTTCTGCTCGTCGGTCCAGACATGCCGGCGATGGTCGACGAAGTAGGAGGAGCCCATCTGGTACTTCTCCAGAAAGAGCTCTTCCCAGATGCGGCGCGGAACGCTGTAGCTGAAGAGCTCCCGGTCTACCTCGGGATGCCGGCCCACGGTGGCGTGCACGCGGAACGTCATGCCGTCGGGCTCGGCCAGGTACACCGTGGCCTCACAGAACCCGAAGGTCTCGCTGAGCGCGGTGGCGATGACGTGCACGATCGCATCCAGCTCGAGGTTGGATTGCATCTGGTTGGCGAGCCTCACAAGGCCGCGCAGTAGCTCGACCTCACCACGCTCGGTGTTTCGGTTCTTGCTCCGGAACGCCATCCGGCTCCCTTGCCCGCTGCGGGCTTCACCCGCCCGCCTTGCCCGCCTGCAGACGTACCCCTAGCGTACCCGCAACAGGAGCGTCGCAACAGAGGCATGCCAGGCCCGCCCGCCATGTACCTTGTCGACAGTCGGGGGTCTGGACTTGAGCGTGCCGGCGTGCCGCGCTGGTGGTTTTCGGACGAGGCCCATCACACTGGGCCGCGCTCGTCGCGCGGCACCAGCTTGAGGATCTGCCGCGCTTCCTCGGGCGTGGCCGTCTCGCGGCCCCATTCGCCGGCCAGACGCGCCACGCGCCCGACCAGCTCGGCGTTCTCCTTGGCGAGCACGCCCTTGTGGTAGAAGACGTTGTCTTCGAACCCGAGGCGCACGTTGCCGCCGAGGGCGAGCGCGGTCATCGTGACCGGCATGTGCCAGCGGCCGATGCCGGTACACGTCCAGGTCGATCCGGCGGGGATGCGGTCAACCAGAAACACGAGGTTGCGCGGCTCGCCGCTCATGCTACCGGGCACGCCCAGCACGAAGTCCCAGTGCATGAGCGGACCGGCCGCGCCGAGCTTCTTCACCAGCTTGAGCGCGTTGTCGATCTGCCCGGCCTCGAAGATCTCGAACTCGGGGCGCACCCGCATGGCCTGCATGCGCGCGTAGAACTCGGTCATGAGGGCGGTATCGTTGAAGAACACGTCGTCGCCGAAGTTGGCCGTGCCCGTGGTGAGCGACGCCATCTCAGGATGAAGCTCGAGCGGCTGCAGGCGCTCATCGGCGGTCATTCCCATGGCGCCGCCGGTGCTCGTCTGGATGATGATGTCGGAACGCTTGCGGATCTCTTCTATGGCCGCCGCGAATACGTCGCGGGCCTGCGTTGGGTCGCCGGCGGCGTCGCGTACGTGCAGGTGGTACATGGAGGCGCCGGCCGCGCGGCAGCGAGCGGCGTCGGCGCCGATCTCGGCAGCCGTCAGCGGCAGGGCCGGCTGGGCTGCCTTGGTGGTCTCGGCGCCCACACCGGCCACCGTGATGATGAGCTTATCCATCCGTGTCACCCCCCGTACGGAAACTGCCGCACGACACAGGCCAGGCTCTCCTCGACCACGTCCAGGGCGCGCTCCAGGTCGGCCTCGGTGTGCCGGTAGCAGATGTACCAATGATGATAGGGCTGCACGAAGAGGCCGCGACGGATGCACTGCGTGTAGAAGGCCGTGCGCCGCTCCTTGTAGTGGTCGTCGACGTGATCGAAGGTGAGGAAGGGCATCGGCGGTATGCCGCTTTTGGTCACCGGCACGCCACTGGCGTCGACGATCTGGCCCAGTCTTTCCAGGAACCGCGTGCCTCGCTCCCAGATAACATCCTGCACCTTCTCGCGCTCGAGAATCTCGAGACACTTCATGCTGGCCGCCATCTCGAGGCTGTTGGGGAAGTAGGTGGAGCTGAGGAAGGCATCCTTGACGTACACGCCGGTCACCTCGCGCTTGCCGACCAGGGCGGCGATCGAGTAGCCGTTGGCCATCGCCTTGCCCACTGCGGTCAGGTCGGGGGTAACGCCGTAACGCTCGCTGGCACCCCCCATGCTCACGCGAAAGCCGGTGCGGATCTCGTCGAAGGTCACCACGGCGCCGTTCTTGTGGGCCAAGTCGACGACCGCCTGCAGATACCCGGGTGGTGGCGCGATGATCGGCTTCGCCATCGGGTGACCGACCGGGGTGATGATCACGCCGGCGATCTCGCCGGGATTCTCGTCGAAGACGCGCTCGAGGGCGGCGATGTCGCCGTACTCGAACTCCTTGGTGAGCTCCCACACGGCCTGCGGCACGCCGCCGTGATGCTCCACGCACCAGTCGCCCCACCCGTGGTAGCCGCAGCGCGCGATCTTCTCGCGGCCCGTGTAGGCGCGCATCGCGCGCACCGCGGCGTTAGTGGCATCCGAGCCGGTCTTCACGAGGATGGTCTGCTCGCCGCACGGCATGATGCCGGCGAGCCGCTCCTCCAGCTCATTCTGCAGCGGCTGCACGAGGCTGAAGCAGAAGCCCTTGTCCATCTGCGCCTTCACGGCCTCGTTGATCTCCGGCTCCACGTAGCCGAGGATGATCGGCCCGTAGGCGCAGAGCATGTCGATGTACTCGTTGCCGTCCACGTCTATGATGTGGCCGCCGTGCCCGTGCGTGATGAACACGGGGTACTCGCCGACCACGAAGTTGTAGGGCCGGCGGATGCCGCCCACGCCACCGGGCGTGAGCCGCTGGGCCTCCTCGAGCATGCTCATGGATCTGCTGAGATCGAGCTTGGGAGCGCTCTCGACAGGCTTGTTCATACGGGCTCCTTTCGACCGGTCGAAACGTACCGGACACGATTACAGAAGGCATCTTCACGGTGCCATGAGGCGGCCCATCAGAGGGGCTGCGCTTCGGCGGTCGTGGTGCTGGCGCCGCCCTGGGCCCCCTCTGCCCGACCGCATACGACCACCAGCAGGCCGGCGCCCAGGATGAGGGCGCCGCCGATCAAGGTCCACATGCTCAAGGTCTGGCCGACGAGGAATAGGGCATACACCGGCCCCGCTACCGGCTCTACGTACCCCAGCACCGTCACATGCTCCACGCGCACGCGCCGTGTACCCTCGACCCACAGGGTATACGCGATCGCCGTGCAGAGCACGCCCATCACGGCGGCGGCGATCCAGGCACGAGCGTCCAGATGATAGCCGCTGCTGGCGAATTGCCAGAGCGCCAGCGGTAGCACGAACAGGGTGTCGCCGGCCGCCTCGGCCGTAGAGATGGTGGCCGACGAGACACGCCCGGTGAGCCCTTTCACCGACAGCGTGTACGACGCGTAACCAAAGCCGGTGGCCAGCGCCGCCAGCAGCCCAACGAGCGAGACCTTGAGGCCCCCGCCGAGAACATCGGGCACGAGAATCACGAGCAGGCCGGTCACCGCCAGGGCGAGGGCCGGGACGACGATCGGCTCACGCGGAGAGTGAAACACGCGCGGCGCAACCAGCGCCACCCACACGGGCATCAGAAACAGAAGGAACATGGCGATCGCCACACTCGTGTGCCGCACGGCGAAGAAGAACAGCAACAAGGTAAGCGAAGACATCGCCGACATGGCGATGAGCCGCCAGGCGGCTCCCGGACGGCGCCAGTCGGCGAGCATCGGGCGCCGCAAGAAGACGATGCCCAGCGCCGCGGCGGCGAAGGCCATGCGCAGCAAGAGGATGATGGCTTCGGGCGCGTCGGCCCAGGCTACCAGCGGCGCGCTGCCGGCCATCAGCAGGTACGCGACCACCACCATGCCGTAGCCGTACGGGTCGCGGCGCGGCGCGGCGTAGGCGCGCCCAGGCGCGGCTTCGCCGGTCACGACCGGCGTGCCCACGCCGCGGTCCTTCGTGCTGCGGCTGGTCATCCCAGGAGCTCCGGTGCGGGCTCCTCGCGGCCGTAGAGCACGACGAGCACACCGGCGGCCACGATGAGGACGCCTCCGGCCACCGTCCACCGCGAGGGCACCTGGCTGAGAAACAGCAGAGCATACAGGGGGGCGCTCACGGGCTCCAGGTACCCCATGATCGAGGCGTGCTGCACGCGAAGGTAGCGCATGCCGTCCATGAAGAGGCTGAACGAGAACGCCGTGGTGAGCACGCCCAGCAGCAGCGCCATGAGCAGGTCGCGGCCGCTGTAGTGGTAGCGGGCGGCGCTTACCGCGAGCAGGCCGGGCACCAGCATGACCGCCGCGGTGAACGCGCTCTGTGCGAACACCACCGCCGTGCTGCGCACCTGCCGCGAGCGCAGGCTCTTGGCGAACAGCAAGTACACCGTGTACATCACGCCGGCGGCCCAGCCACACAGAAGACCGCCTGCCGAGAGGCGGGTGCCCGGCAACAGCAGGCCGGGCACGAGGATCACGCCCATCCCCGCCAGACCGACGCCAAGCGCCACGTACACGATGCGCTCCGTGGACTCGTGCAGGATGCGCGGCGCCACGAATGCCAGGTACACCGGCGCCAGATAGGAAAGGAAGATGGCCACCGCCACCCCCGTGTAGCGGATGGCGAGGAAATACAAGATGAGGTTTAACGCCAGGGCCACGCTGATGCCGAGCACCCGGACAGGCACTCCGGGAGTGCTCAAGTCGCGCCAGCTCCCGCTGATGAGCACCACCACCCCGAGCACGGCGGCGGCGAACACCATGCGCAGGCAGAGCAGCATGGACGCCGGCATCTTCGCGTAGGTGACCATCACGCCTATGGAACCGTTGGCCAGCGATGCCAGACCCACCTCAACATAGCCGCGCAGGCGCTCCTGGGGTGCCGGAGGGCCGGCCGGCCGCCGCGCGCCTGAGCCGGCGCTCACGCCGCCGCTCACGCGATCGGCTCCACGAGCGTCTCCGCCGGCGACTTGCCGAGCACCACCACCAGCACGCCGGCGGCGATGATGAGGGCACCGCCGGCCAGTGAAGTAGGCGCCGGCCGCTGACCTATGAGCAGCAGCGCCCAGAACGGCGAGGTCACCGGCTCGATGTACCCCAGGATGCCGGCGTGCTCGACGCGCACGAAACGGATGCCATCGGTGAACAGGCTGAAGCACAACGCGGTGTACACGAGACCGCTCACCACGACGATGGCGACGTCGGTCCAGTTCAGACGGTAGTGACTGCCGAGCGTCTGCCACACGGCGAGCGGTGTGAGCAGTACCACGCTGCCCAGGCAGAAGAAGAACGCGAACGTGGTGCCACGCACCGCGTCGCCCACAGTCTTGATGAGGATCATGGCGGTGGCGAACATGATCCCCGCCAGGAGGCCGAAGGCCATGCCGAGCAGGCTGCCGCGCGTGGCCGACAGGGCCACGCTGGGTACCACGATCAATGCCATGCCGCCCACGGCCACGACGACCGCCACCACGTCGATCGTCTGGCGCCGGGTGTGCAGCACCCACGGCGCGGCCAGCGCCACGAACACCGGCGCCGTGTACTCGAGCGCCACCCCTACGGTCACGCTGGCCAGCCGGATGGCTGCGAAGTAGAAGATGAGCTCTAGGGCCACCACGAAACCCAGCACGATGAGGCGCCGCAGATGCCCGCAGCGGCGCACCTCCTCCACGCCGCCGCGCAGCAGGAAGATCACGCCCAGCACGACGCCGGCCAGCCCCATGCGCAGCACCACCAGCAGGCTGGCCGGCATCGAACATACCTGAATCAAAGTCGCCGACGTGCCCAGGATCAGCGACGCGCCGGCGATTTCGGCGTAGCCGCGCAGGCGGCGGTCAGTGAGCGATATGCCCACGGCGCCCCCCTTCGTTGACTCCCCTGCGCAGCCCGGCGAGCACTGCGCCTACGCTGCGCCCCTCGTTGAGTCTGCTGCGTGGTTCAGTGAGGGGGGCGCCTGCGGCGCCCCCCTCGTTGAGTCTGTTACGTGGCTCAAGCGCCGGCAAAGCCGAGGCGGCCGGCGAAGACATCCAGGAACCGTTTGTCGGTGGCGAGCTCGAGGAACTCGATGCGCTCACGGAGCCGCGCCATGCGGCGCCGCGCTGAGATGTCGATGAGCGCCATCTCGGCGCCCACGCCGGCGGCGTTGCCCACGAAGGCAACGCGCCGCCGGCTGAGCGGTGGGAAGAGCCCGAGGAACTGGGCGGCCTCGAGGTCGAGATAGTTGCCGAAGGCGCCAGCCACATACACGCGGTCGAGCTCCGCGAGCGGCACGCCGAGGGTGTCGAGCAACAACTCCCAGCCGGTGTGGATAGCCCCCTTGGCAAGCTGCAAGCTGCGCACGTCGTGCTGCGTGAACACGATCTCGCCATGCGGGCCGTCGGCAACCAGGTACTCGAGGCCCTCCTCGCCCTTGCGCACGCGGGGATGGCTAGTCATGCGGCCGGAGGGGTCAACCACGCCGGCACGTACCAGGCCGGCGAGGAGGTCCACCACGCCCGAGCCGCAGATGCCGATGGGCGCCTCCCCGGCGATCGTCTGCAGGTCCACGGCGTCGCCGGCACGCGTGATGTGCACACGCTCGATGGCGCCGGCCACCGCCTTCATGCCGTGCCTGATCTGGTAGCCCTCGAAGGCGGGCCCTGAGGCGCAGCTCGTCACGGTCACCCTGCCGTCGTGGGCCAGGGCGATCTCGGTGTTGGTGCCGATGTCGATGGCCAGCGATGGCCGCTTCTTGCTCGCCAGGTGCGTGGCGGCGATCACGGCCAGGGCATCGGAGCCGACGAACCCGGCGATGGGCGGCGGGAAGTAGACGCCAGCCTCGGGGGAGATGTTGAGGCCGAGGTTTCTCGCGCGCAGCGCGAGCGGCTCGGCCGCCGCCGGCGCGAACGGTGCCTGGCCGAGGCCGAGAGGCGAGAGGCCGAGGGCGAGGTGGTGCATCGCGGTGTTGCCGACCACGGTCATGTCGCAGACGTCGCGCGGGGCGAGATCCTGCCGCTCGTAGAGCGCCGCGAGGTCGCTGTTGATGCCCTCGCGCACGGCGCCGGCGAGGTCGGAGCGCACCTTCGGGTCGACGGCCTGGGCGATGCGGCTGATCACGTCTTCGCCGTAGCGCATCTGCGGGTTCTCTATGGCCTCCTGGTCGATGAGCACGCCGCGCCCGAGATCGAAGAGATAGACGATCACCTTGGACGTGCCGATGTCGACGGCGGCGCCGTAGAGCGGCCGCGCGGCCGCGTCGGGACGCACGTCTACGACGCGCTTGCCGCAGCGCGTCACGGTGACGTGCCACTGGCCGGCGCGCAGCGTATCGGGCAACTGCCGGAGCACCGAGAGGGGGACCTCGACGCCGCCCAGGGCCTCGTCGAAGCGCTCCAGGTCGGAGCGCGCGTCGGCCAGCGAGGGCGGAGTGAGGGCAAGCACCTGCGTGCGTACCGCCGGGTGGGCGACGCCGTGATGCAGCCGCGACGCGGTGAGGATGCGCCGCTGCCCGCCGGTGGCGCGCACCTCCACACTGACGCGCGCCGAAAGCACGTGCGCCTGGCACGCCAGGCGCCAGCCGTCGGCGCGCAGGTTCTCCGGCACGCGCCTGCGCTCGCGCTCGGTGAGCGGGCTCAGCTCGCCGGCGCCCAGCCGCACCAGGCACTTGCCGCAGGTGCCGCGGCCGGCACAGTCGGTGGGAATAGGCACAGCGGCGCGCACGAGGCCGTCGAACAGCGTCTCCTGCTCGGTCACCTCGAGGGTGACACCGATGGGCTCCACGAAGACCTTGGGCACGCTAGACTCCTTTACAGCGGTAGCACGGGCAAGGCGCCTCTGGCGGCGCCCGCCGAGTGTACCGTCTGAGGTACGGGGTGTCCTACGCCTTCACGGCCCCCGACTCGTCGTTCATGCGGTTCTTGCGGTCGACGACCTTCTTCATGCGCGTCGCCCACACGTCGCCCTGGGTGGGAACGGCGCTGTCGAACATGCCGGCTACGCCGAGACGGGACCTCCGCGCCTCGCACTCCTCACAGTGGCACTCGGGCTGCACGTAGTCCTCCGGCTCGGTGTACTTGCTGACCAGGCCCTCGTAGTTGCGCAACACGATCTGGCCCGGCGCCTGCGAGATGACGTAGTTGGGATACACGGGCGTCTTGCCGCCGCCGCCGATGGCGTCGATGATGTAGGTCGGCACAGCGAACCCGGTGGTGTGGCCGCGCAGGCTCTCGTAGATCTCGATGCCTTTGGCCACCGACGTGCGAAAGTGCGCCGTGCCTTCGGCGAGGTCGCACTGGTAGTAGTAGTAGGGCTTGACCCGGTACTGCACCAGCTTGTGCACGAGCTTCTTCATCACATGCGAGCAGTCGTTGATGCCCCGCATGAGCACCGTCTGATTACCCAGCGGGAACCCACCGTCGGCCAGCATGTCGCAGGCCTTCTTGCTCTCGGGCGTGAACTCCTTGGGATGGTTGAAGTGTGTGTTGATGTAGAGCGGCTGGTACTTCTTGAGCATGGTCACCAGCTCGGGCGTGATGCGCTGCGGGAAGACGACTGGCGCGCGCGTGCCGATACGGATGATCTCTACATGGGGGATGGCGTGCACGCGGCTCACGATCTTCTCGAGCTGACCGTCGGAAAGTACCAGGGGGTCGCCGCCGCTGATGAGCACGTCGCGCACCTCGGTGGCACGCTCGATGTAGGTGATCGCCTTGTCGATGTCGGTCTGGCTCGCCATCTTCTCGGTGCCGCCCACCAGGCGGCGGCGCGTGCAGTGCCGGCAGTACATTGAGCACATGTCGGTCACGACGAACAGCACTCGATCGGGATAGCGATGGGTGATGCGCGGGGTGGGCGAGTCGAAGTCTTCGCTCACCGCGTCTTTCAGATCTTCCTTGTGAATCACGAGCTCGGCCGGTGAGGGCACCGCCTGCATGCGCACGGGGCAGGCGGGGTCGTCGGGGTCCATGAGCGACGCGTAGTAGGGGGTCACGCTCACGCGGAACTTGCCCATGCAGGCGTCAAGGTCGGCGCGCTGCACGTCGCTGAGGTTGAGCACCTGGTCGAAGTCACCGGTGGTGGTGAGACGGTTGCGCAGTTGCCAGTGGTAGTCGTTCCACTCTTCGTCGGTTACGTCTTTGAAGAGCGGTATGTCGTGGTAGCTCCTCGTCATGGTCTGTCTCCTCTCGAGAGGCCCCTGAACTTCTCACGGTCTCGGGGCCAGCGGCCCAGCCGGCCCGGCACTACGGTGCGCGGCGGCGACACCGCGCGATACATCTATGTATCAGGATATTACAGCCCGGCCTCTGCGACGATGCGCGCCAGCACGCCACTGACCTCGTCGCCCAGCGGAGTCACCTGCTGCTCGGCGAGCAGCCGCTCGGCGACTGCCGTGGCTTTCTCGTAGGCGCCCTGCCTGCCTGCGGCTACCCAAGCGTCCCACGGGCTGCGATCGAGAAGGCGAGGGCGCCACACCTCTTTCATGTGGCGCCTCGTATGCCGCTCGGCAAGGTAGTTGCCGCCGCGGCCGACGCTCTCGATCACATTCAGCGCGATCGTGTCGTCACTCACCTCGATGCCGCCGGCGATGGTAGCGTTCCACGAGAAGATCTCGCAATCCATCACCAGATTCTGAGCACTGAACGCAGCGCCGCCGCCAAGCAGACCGGCGCCCGCCGTGATGTCGCAGCGCGCGGCGGTGGTGCTGAGCGAGGCCAGGGCGCTCTGCGTGCATGCCTGCCAATCGGGTGCCTGGCTGCCGCCGGCCATGCCGGCTCCGATCACGGGGATGTCGACGAGGCCGGCGAGCTGGACGGCGGCGATCTGGAAGATCGCCGCCTCGGGCCCGCCGGCCGCAAGGCCCGCGAGGGCCGGATCGGCGAGATAGAAGAAGGGCGCTCCGGGAGCGGCCGCCTGGATGGCGGCGCAGGCGGCGAGCACGCCGGCGTGGTGCCGCGCCAGGGCCGTGGCAAGGTCGGGGCCGGCGGCGGCCGGCCCCCCGCCGGCCGCCGCCGGGGGCCCCTCCCCGCCCCCAGTGCTGGGTGTGGCCACGACGCCTACGGGCAGCCCGGCGCGAGCGAACACGCTGGCTGCGCCGAGCGCCTCGGCGGCGCCCCGAAGTGAGATGATCGGGCGCCGTCGGAGCTCCGTCGCGGAGCCGCCGACCACGGCGAGCGCCATGCGCGCGGCGGCGCTTGCCTCCGCGGCCGTGCGCAGCGTCGTAACCTGCACATGCTTGCCGGTGTTCGCGAGACAGCGTGTCAGCTCGCCCAGGGCCGTCTCGCCGGCCACTCGCACGGGCGGTCCCGAAAGGAGGGCAACCTCGGGGAGCGCGTCGGCCAGACGGCAGGCCTCCTCCAGGTCGGCGCCGGTGGCCGGGCGCGGCTGGCCGCCGGATCGCGGCCGCACTCGTGCGGCCGCCCCTCCGGCGGCCAGCCAGCAGAGGCGCGCGCCAACGACAACATCGCACTCAGGCGCGCGACCGCCCAGAACGAACGTGCCAGGCGCCTCGCGGGCCGCCTCCGCGGCTGCCGGGCCCGCCGCTCCGAGCAACTCCAGGGCCGCCCCATGCAGGCGGGCCACGCCCTCTTCGCTGAGGACCCTGAGCTGCAGGCGCGCCGGCATAGTGAGGATAGGGAACGGCTCCGGCACGTTAGGGCCTCGCCAGGTCCTGGTCGGCGCGCTCCACGATGGCGCGCAGCTCCCGCTGCACGTCGTCGGGCAGCCGCAGGGGCTCGTAGTTGTCGAGGATCTCGTCGGCGATCTCGGTGGCCTTCTGCAGGGCGCCTTTCTTGCCCTCGCGCAACCAGCTGTCATAGGGAGCGCGGTCCCACACGGTGGGGCGCCAGATCTCCTTCATATGCTGCCGCGTGTGCCTCTCGGCCAGGTAGGTGCCGCCCGGCCCGACCTTCTTGATCACGTCCAAGGCCAGGGTCTCGTCCGTGACCTCCACACCGCCGGCGACCCGCTGCACGATGCCGTAGATCTCGGTCTCCATGACCATGTGCGGATAGCTCAGGATCTTGGAGCCGTTCAGCAAACCGGCGCCGTTCATCATGTCGGCGCAGCTCATGACGCTGGCGAACGTGCTGAGCGAGTCGTCGATGGCCGCCTGCCAGTCGGGCTCCTTGGCGCCGGTGGCCATGGTGCCCATCGCCATGGGTAGACCGTAGAAGTGGGCGAGCTGGGTGGACGCGGCGGCCAGCAGGTAGTCTTCGGGCGAGCCGCCCGTGTAGCCGCCGGTCTTGAGATCGATCACGCTGGGCGCCCCGGCGAAGAAGCATGGCGTACCTGGGAAAGCGAGCTGCAGCAGCGCCACGCCGCTAAGCGCCTCGGCGTTCTGCACCACCAGGTTGCCGGCCAGCGTGGCCGGACCGGTGCCGGCGGCCAGCGGCATGGGCATGAAGCCGCAGGCCAGCCCATGCTCCGCGGCCACCAGGTTGGCCTCGAGGTTGGGTCCGTCGTGGCCCAGCGGATCGACGGCGCATTCCATGAAGCTGAGGATAGGCCGGCGGCGCAGCTCGGCGCTGCCGCCGGCGATCGTCGCGGCCATCTCGATGAGATAGCGCGCCGGCTTCTCGCCCACCGTGGTCACCGTCTGAAAGTGCTTGCTCGTGTTATTGAACACGGCCTCGGCGTCGTGCAAGGCCTTGCTGGCCGGCGGCACGTCTTGCGAGGTGACCACCGGACCCCAGTAATAGCTCAGGCTGGGCAGTGCGTCGACGAACCGCGCGCTGGTGGCGGCGTCCTGCTTGGTGGAAGGCCGTTTCTCGCCGCGCCGGTGGTCGTACACGAACACGCCGGAGCCGTCGTTGCTCAGGTAGCAGTGCTTGCCGTCGATGAGCATGTCGGCGGCAGGGTCGCGGCCAGCCAGCACATACTCCTTGGGGGCGCCGGCGACTGCCTCCATCACCACATCCGCCGGGAACTTGACCACCTGGGTGACGCCGTCCACCTGGCAGCCGCCCTCCTCGAGGACGGCGCACGCTTTCGCGCTGGGAAAGCGGATGCCCACCTCCGCCATGATCTCGAGTGACGCTTCGTGGATGCGCTCCAGGTCATGGGGCGAGAGCACGTCCCAGGCGAGGCGGGGGGCGATGGGGTCGATTCTGGTAGTCATGGGCAGCAACCTCGCAGGCGTCCGACAATCGGGTCAGGGGTAACGGCGGTCGGCGGTCGGGCCGGTAGAGAGTGCAGGTTGCGAGGGCCCGTCCGCGGGGAGCGGACAGACCTACAGACCGCAGGAGCGGTTGATGGTGCTGATGCTGAAGGAGGCTACGAACACGCCGACAGTCTAGCACTGCATGGCAACACCGCGAAGCTGCGGGCTTCCTTATCGGAAGGGCGGGGTGTCTACATGCTCGTGCAAGACCCACGGGCCGGGGCCGTGGAAGCCCGGGCGGGCGGTGGCAGGCGCCTGGCAAGCTGAGCGCCAAGGCGGCCCGCGCTCCGTCACGCGTGGGACGCGGTCGCCGAACATCACCGCCGCCGGAACCTCTACGAACCTTGCGTCGCCGCCGGCGCCATCGCGGCCGATTGCTCAACGAACTTGCGGGTACTCGGCCCGCAGCCTTTACTCTCGGGCGCTCCCCTCGTAGATTGACGCCCTTGGCGGAGAGTTGGTGGAGGAGACCATGAAGCGCAACCTGCACGCCGGCCACGCGCACGGTGGTGGTCTACGCGTTAACGTGTTCAGCGAGGCTGAGCTCGAAGACATCCATCTCGCGACCCTCGAGGTGCTCGAGCGCACGGGTGTGTTCGTGGAGGACGACGAGCCGCTCGACATCTTCAGCGACGGTGGCTGCGCGGTCGACCGCGAGACGCACACAGTGCGCCTCCCGGCGCATGTTGTCGACGAAGCGCTCCGCGCGTGCCCTTCGAAGGTCTACCTTTGCGGCCGCGACCCGGCCCACGACATCGTGCTCGAGTCGACCCGCGTCTACTTCAGCAACTTCGACGAGGGCATCATGCTCGTCGACCCGCGCACCGGCGACTACCGCGAGCCCAGCATCGCGGACGTGGCGCAGGTCGCCCGTCTCGTCGACGCGCTGCCCAACATCGACACCTACGAGTCGGCGGTCGGCGCGCAGGACGTGCCCATGGAGACGTCCAGCCTCTACAAGTGGGAGGCGGCCATCCACAATACCGGCAAACCGGTGGGCAGCGAGGCCACCAGTGCCTGGGACGTGCGCAAGGTCATCGAGATGGCCACGGTGGTGGCCGGGGGGGAAGACGCATTCCGCCGCCGGCCGCCGGTGGGCTTCGGGGTGTGCCCGGTCAGCCCGCTCAAGCTGCCGCGCGACGCCACGGAAGTAATCATCGAGTCGGCCCGCGCCGGCGTGGTCGACACGATCCTCAGCATGGCGATGGCCGGCGGGTCGGCGCCGGTGACGCTGGCCGGCACCCTCGTGGTGCACAACGCCGAGGTGCTCAGCGGCATCGTGCTGGCGCAGCTCACCGAGCGCGGCTGCCCGGTCATGTACGGCTCTTCCACCACGGCCATGGACCTCAGGTTGGCCACTGCCAGCGTGGGCTCTCCCGAGCTCGCCCTCATCAGCGCCGCCGCAGCCCAGATGGCTCGCCGCTATCTGCTGCCCAGCTTCGTCGCCGGGTTGTAGGCGGACAGCAAGACCGGCGACGCCCAGACCGGTCACGAGAAGACCCTCACCGGGCTTCTTTCTGCGCTGGCAGGTGCCAACCAGATCTACGGTGCGGGGATGATCGAGTCAGGCGTCACCTTCGACTTCGGCCAGCTCGTGATGGACGACGAGATCGCCAAGATGATCAAGCACGTGCTGGGCGGCATTCCCGTAAACGACGAGACGCTGGCGGTGGACGACATCGCCCAGGTGGGCGCCTTCGGCGACTTTCTCAGCCTCGACGCCACGCTCCGTCACATGCGCGAGCTCAGCCAGCCCACCGTTCTCGACCGCCGCGTGCGCGAGGACTGGGAGACGAGGGGCGCCACAGACCTCGCCCAGCGCTCGCGCGCCCGGGCCGTGGAGCTGGTAGACGGCCATCGGCCCGAACCGCTCGACGCGGATGTGGCGGCGCAGCTACGCCACATCATCGCCGCCGCCGACAGGGAGAAAGGCGTCACCTCATGAAAGACCAGCTCAAGCAGGCCCTCATCGCGGGCGACGCCGCCACCGTGAACGCCTTGACGGCGGCCCTGCTCGCCACCGGCGCCTCGGCCCGCGAGATCTTAGACGGGGCCCTGCTGCCCGGCATGGAGGTGGTCGGCGCGCGTATGCGAAGCGGCGAGTGCTTCATCCCCGAGGTGCTGCTTTCCGCGCGCACCATGCAGGGCGCCCTCGACCTGCTGCGCCCCCACATGGCGGCCGGCGACTCGGCCTCGGCCGGCACCGTGGTGATCGGCACCGTGGAGGGCGACCTGCACGACATCGGCAAGAACCTCGTGGCGATGATGCTCTCGGGTGCCGGCTTTGCGGTCGTCAACCTGGGCACCGGCGTCACGGCGGCCGCCTTCGTGGCCGCCGTCCGTGAGCACCAACCGCTGATCCTCGGCATGAGCGCCCTGCTCACCACCACCCTGCCGCACATGGCCGAGACGATCGCCGCTCTGAAGGAGGCCGGCCTGCGTGAGGGCCTCAAGGTGATGGTCGGCGGCGCCCCCGTCACCCAGGCCTACGCCGACGAGGTCGGCGCCGACGGCTACGGCGCCAACGCCGGGCTCGCCGTGGAGCGAGCGAAGAGCCTCTCCCGCTAGGCAAAGGGTGCCGGCGAGGCGAAGCCGGCGTGACCCGCTGCCCCGGTGTCGGAGCGACGCACCGCCGCCGCAAGACGCCGATGAGGGCGGGAGCTGCTACGCCGCTCCCGCCCTCATCCGGCCCTTGTCTCGGCCGCAGCCTGAGCCGCTGTGCGGGTCTAGAGCTCTTCTAGAGCTCTTCGTCGCCCGCGGGCAGCGGGACCTCGCCCTCCGGACCGTCCGAGAGCGGGATCTCCGGAATCGCCGTGTCGGCTGCGCCGCCAGACTCGTCGGCCACGCGCGGCGTGTAGGCGGCCTCGGAGCCCATGCCCAGCGGCGCCCCGCCGGCGACGCGCTCCACGTTGTCGCCCTCTTTAGGCAGGATGTGCCGCAAGAACGACTTGGTGCGATCGTGCCTCGGGTGGAAGAAGAGGTTCTCGGGCGTATCCTCCTCCACAAACACACCCTCGTCCATAAAGATGCAGCGGCTCGCCACATCGCGCGCGAAGCCCATCTCGTGGGTCACGACGATCATGGTCATGCCCTCGTCAGCGAGATCCCTCATCACTTTGAGCACCTCGCCGATGAGCTCGGGGTCGAGGGCGCTGGTGGGCTCGTCGAAGAGCATGAGCTTGGGGTCCATGGCCAGAGCACGAGCGATCGCCACGCGCTGCTTCTGCCCGCCCGAGATCTGCGAAGGGTAGTAGTCGGCGCGGTCCGAGAGGCCTACCTGCTCGAGGAGCTCGCTGGCCCTCTTCACCGCATCTTCCTTCTTTATCCCCTTCACGAGCATGGGCGCCTCGATGACGTTCTCCGTCACCGATTTGTGCGGGAAGAGGTTGAAATCCTGGAAGACCATGCCGCACTGCAGACGGACGTGGTGCACTGTCTGCTCGTAGACGTGGCCCCAGTGGCCGCACTCCACGGTGACGTCACCGACGCGGATGGTGCCTTGCTGGGCTTCCTCCAGGGAGTTGATGCAGCGCAGCAGCGTGCTCTTGCCCGACCCGGACGGGCCGAGCAGCACGATCACCTCGCCACGGTGCACGTCGAAGTCGACGCCTTTGAGGACATGCAGCTTGCCGAACGACTTGTGCAGGCCTCTGACCTCGACCAGCACCTCGTCGCTGCCGCCGTGCTTGACGGCGGCTGTCTGGGTGGTCTTGTCAGGCTCTTGCACGATCATGCTCCATACGGCGCTCGAGTTTTGACTGCCAGAAGCTGAAGAAGATGGTCAAGAGCCAGTATACGGCCGCCGCGACGACCAGCGCGGACGGGTACTGAAGCGTCGCCCCGCCGACGAGCTGCGCGCGATGCAGGAGCTCGTTAACGGTGATGACCGACACCAGGGACGTGTCTTTGATGAGGGCGATGAAGTCGTTGCCTACGGCGGGGATCACGATCTTGAAGGCCTGCGGCAGCACGATGCGGCGCTGCGTCTGGCTACCGGAGAGCCCCAGCGCCCACGCCGCCTCGACCTGCCCCTTGGGCACCGCCTGCATGCCGGCTCTGAAGACCTCGGTGAGATACGCGCCGTAGTTGAGCGACAGCGCCGCGACGCCCGCCACGAACGCGCTCGGGTAGGGCACGTTGAACCACGAGTAGCTCGCGTGGATGTAGTCGATGATGGCCGGGATGGCGTAGTACACGGCGATGATCTGCAGGAGCAGCGGCGTGCCTCTGAACAGCGAGGTGTAGAAGGTCGCGATCCAATACGGGATCATGCGCAACGTGTGCAGCCCGATGAAGCCCCAGCTGTGGTACCTGTCCCACGCCTGCTTGAAGCTCATAGTGCGGGCCAGGCGGCCGAGAGCGCCTGCGAGAGCCAGCGCCATGGCGATGCAGATCGAGATGGCCGTGAGCTCGACGGTGATGACGCCGCCCTTGGTGATGTACCACCAGTACGTGCGCATCGTCGGCCAGCTGATGAGCGACGGCTTGGGCTGCCCACCGTACTTGTAGCTCCACGTATAGTCCACGTGCTCGCCCGCCTTGGTGACGAGCACGGTCTTGAACTTGAGGTCGCCGTTGGGAGGCGTGTAGTTGGTGTTGAAGGAGAATTGCAGCCTCCCACCGCTGACGAAGGGTGTCTCCGTAACGCTCTGCACCGCTACCTTGGCGCCGTTGAGGAACAGCTGACACGAGTTGGGAACAACCGGCGACGTCCCATTGGAGAAATAGACCGTCACCGAGCCGCCGCCCCAGCCGGTGTCCGCCCCCTGGCTGCTCGGGTCCGTGCCCGTGACGACCGGTAGCTTGCCCGCCGCCGAAGCCACGGGCGCGAGAGCGAAGATCCAGACCATGAGCAGCGCTCCGAGGAGCAGGGCTCCCAGGCGCAAGGGTCGAGAAATCATGGATTGCTTCCTTGCCGTCGAATCGGCCGGCGGGCCGCATCGCGGCCCGCCGGCCGATCTACACCTACGTGAAGATGTGTGCTAAAGACCGGCTCGCTACTTGAGGAGAGCCATCGCCTGATCGTAGCTGGGCGTGCCCGCCGCTGGGGCCTGAGTGGGGTCGAACCCGTGGTACCACTTCTTGGCCATGGTAGAGAGCGAACCGTCTTGGTGCATGGTGTTCACGGCATAGGTCAGGAGGTTCACCCAGTCCGTCGCGCCTTTCATGGTGGCGAAGGCGAGTGGCTCATAGTAGTAGGGCTTGCCGGAGAACACGAAGGGATAGCCTGCGGAAATTGCCTGGTTGGCGGTGAGATCGGCGGTCATGACGCCGTCGAGGCGACCGTTCTTGAGGTCTGGGAACGTGTCGGCGTCGGTGCCGTACGCCTTGAGGTTGATGCCGCCAGCCTTCTGCATGTAGTAGTAGTAGGTCGTCTGCGTGCCAACGCCGATGTTCTTGCCCTTCATCGACGCCATGCTGGTGAAGGTGTGAGACCCCTGCTTCACGATCACCTGACCCTGCGTGTAGTAGTAGGGGGCGGAGAAGTCAAGAGCCTTCTCGCGCTGCTTCGTGATCGTCATGGAGCCGATCGACACATCGAAACGGTCGACGTTCAGGCCGGTCGGAATGGAGTCCCACTGCGCCGTCACGAGCTTGACCGGGATGCCGAGGATCTTGCCGGTCTCCTTGGCCACGTCAACGTCGAAGCCGACCAGGGTACCCTGTTTGTTGATGGAGCTTTGAGGCGGGTAGTTGGCGTCGTCGACGACCACCATCACGCCACGCTTGGCGATGGTGGCGGCCAAGCCCGAGGGCGCGTGGCCGAGAATCTTGGTGAATGACTGCGTGGGCGTCAAGCTCGCCGCGGCACTGGGGCTGGTCGAGCCGTTGCCGCTGCTACCACACCCTGCGAGTAGCGCGCCGACTGCCAGTGCCGCGATGCCTAGTGCGAGGATGACGCCAGACTTCGTGCTCTTCATTCCCCCGTCCTTTCACACGACCGTGTGCCGCAGGCGGGCGGTGGCCCGGCCTCCCAAGCCGGATCAGCACGCAGGCTTGCGGACACTCTCACGGTTGGGCCCCCTTCGCCCAACTGTCTTGGCTCGCATTTATACACCTCGCCTCGCCAATCTCAAGCGCCGCGGCGCGGGGCGGGGCGCCGGCGAGAGGCCGCGCCGTCAGGGCTTCACGGTGAGGTCAAGCCCGTACCAGTGCTTCGACGTGGAGCTGAGCTGCCCGCTGGAGTGCATCTTCTCGATCGCATAGTTCAGCAGCGCGACGAGGTCGGACTCGCCAGGCTTCGTCGCGAAAGCCAATGCTTGAGTATCCAGTGGCTTGCTCGCCCGCATGATCGGCTGCGTCGCCATCGCGGACGCTCCCACCTGGGCAGCCGTCATCCAGTAGTCGACGGTGCCGGCGACCAGAGCGGGCGCGATGGCGGTGTCTGCCGTGTATGTTTTTACAACCGCCGTCGTGCGCTCCTTGAGATACTCGTAGAACACGGAGTCGATGGCGACGCCGACAGTCTTGCCGGCAAGCTCCGCCGGACCGGCCACGTGCGCCCCGCTCTTCAGGGAGAAGACCTCGCCAAGGGTGTAGTAGTACGGTTTGGTAAACGCCATGGACCCCTCACTCTGCCGAGCGATCGGCAGCGAATCGATGGCTACGTCACAGGAACCGCTGTGGAGGCCGGCGGGCACCTGCGCGAGCGTGGGATGGGTCCACTTCACGCTGAGCCCGAGGATGGCCGCCGCGGCCTTGGCGACGTCAACGTCGAACCCCACAAGGCGCTTGGTCTTGGAGTCTACATAGCTTTGCGGCGGGTAGTCGCCATCGTTGGCCACCACCAGCACGCCTTTCTCGACGATCGTCTTGGCAAGACCCCCCGGCGCGTGACCCAGTATGATCTGCGCCCGCTGGGCGGCACTGCCCGCCGGACCGGAGGTGCCGGTGCCCGCCGATTTCGCGCTCCCGCAGGCACCGCAGAGCAACGCCATGGCGAGCATGCCTGCCAGAACCGCGCCGGCGAGAGCCGGCCGTGGGGCTATGCTCATGTGGTAGGCCCTTCACCTACGCCCGCCAGGCGGCGCAGCTCAGCGTCTACGCCCGCATCCAGGGCGGGCGGCACGTGCTCGTCGAGGATCCGCGAGATGCGCTCGTGGGCGCGATGAAACGCCGAGGAGCAGCCTCCGCCGGCCCCGTACGCCTGCGGCTGATCGTCGATCAGGGACGGGCCGGCCGTTCCGCGGCCGGCCGGCGAATCGTCAAGGCCCACGCCCAGAGACGACAGGTCGATACCACGGGCGATAGCGCGCGCCCGGGCGACGATGTCGGCCGCCAAGGCCATCTCCTCGTAGCTGAAGACGCGGCCCCCGAAGACCATGCCCACGCCGGTCAGCATGTCTACACCGGCGGCCAGAGAAAGGTAGGTTGTAGTCGTGTCGTCGAGCGCCGACTGCCAGCTCGGCAGCTTGGCGCCCGAGGAGTTGACGCCGCATTGCGTGGGCAGGCCGTAGAACCGGCCTATGTCGGCCACCGCGGCCGCCATGACCGTGTCTTCGGGCGCCCCGCCGGTAAAGTCGCCCGTCTTCAAGTCCATAACACTCGGGATGAAGCAGATGAATACCGGCGCGCCGGGGCAGGCGGCCTGGATGACACATACGGCGCTCAGCGCCTCGGCGATGCCCACCACCAGTGAGCCAGCCATGGTGATCGGCGTCGTCGATCCGCCCATGGGCATGGTCACGAACCCCACGGGGATGCCGGCCTCCGCGAAGATCAGGCCGGCCTCCAGCGTGCCGGCGTCGTTGCCCAGCGGCGTAACCGTGCCGAGGAGCGCCGAGATCGGCGGCGCGACGCGCAGCTTCTCGCCGCCGCCAGCCAGCACGCCCGCCATCTGTACGGCGACCTCCGCCTGCCCGGGCTCCACGACCGTTACGGTCTGCACATGCTTGCCGGTGTTGGCTATGGCAAGATAGAGCTCGTGCAGGCCACGCACCTCCACGGGCCGGTCCTGGGCGCTCACCGCCGGCCAGCAGAAGTCGATCTCGGGCATGGCGTCGACGGCCCGCGCGATGGCGGCCACGTCGCTGCCCCTGGTGCTACGTTTCTCGCCGCTCTCGAGGTCGTAGATCTCTACGCAACAGCCGTCGGTCGTGACCAGCGAGCGCTGCCCGGTGGTGAGGGGCGAGGCGCTGCGGCCGCCCAGGATCATGGTCGGCGGCGCCTGAGATACCAGCCTTCGCACCTGCTCGGGCTCCAGCCTGACGCGCGCGCCGTCAACCCGGGCCCCTTGGGTCGAGAGCGCGGCGCGCGCGCGCGCCGACGGGATTGACACGCCGGTGTTGGCGAGCACGTGGAGCGCCGCCACATCAAGCCGCTCGAGGTCGTCGACCGGCAGGATGGCGAGCCTTCCGGCTGCGCCCATGGTATGCGCGAGGGCGTTCGTCATCTGCGCGTCCTTTGCTTCGTCGCGGACAGTGCGGGAGATGAGAGAAGATCGACCTCAGCCCCGCCTGGCGACGGCCGCCACGCGAGGTTGCACGAGCGCCCTGAGGTCGGCGCTACGTATCTTGAGCATGGTGGTGGTCGTGCCGCCGCCACAGTACACCACGTCGCAGGCGAAGACCTCCGGGTCGGCGATCACCGGCAGGTCTACGCTCAGCGCGCAGGGCGGTACCGCCCCGGGGCGGTACCCGGTCACCTCGAGCACCTGCTGACTGCGCGCCGGCGTGACCTCGGCGGCCCCCAGCTCGCGCCCCAGGGCGACCGTGTCGACGGTCGCATCGCCGGGCACCAGGACCATGGTGGGGACGCCGTCCAGGTAGAAGACCAGGGACTTCACGATCTCGGGTTGGGGCACGCCGAGGGCCTCGGCTGCCTTGCGGGCGGAGGCGGAAAGGGCGGGCAAATGAAGGATCTCATGCGGCACGCCTCTCTCGCTCAAGAGGTTGTGGATGTCGCTGGAGGATCGCACCGGATGGCCTCCTGGAAGAGCGGCGTCAGTCTAGCACGTTTGTAGCTGCCCGAAGCCGCGGGTACCATGCCGCCATGAGGGTCGCTGCTCTGCGGCGTGGCGCCGGTGAGACACCCACGATAAAAGGCCGTCGCGCGGCACGCGGCCGCGAGACCAGCCGTTGGCTGCGGCGCGCGGGCGACGTGCTGCTCATCGCCGGCGGTCTGGTGCTGGCGTATCCGTTCTGGTCGGCGGGCTTCGCGCAGATCCAGCAGAACCGCTTGGCCGCGGCCTACCGTCAGTCGGCCGCCGCGTTCGCGGCGAGCGCTGCGGCCGTGAACACGCGCACGCATGGGGTGCCCCCGGCGAGGGTCGTGCAGCGCCTGGCCGTGCTCTACGGTTCGCAGCTCAAGACCGGCGATCCCATCGGCCGGCTCAGGATCCCCAGCATCAACCTGGACCGCCTAGTGCAGCAGGGTGTCCCCGGACGCGCCGGGCTCGACCCGGCGGGCGACGCCCCGCTGCTGCGCAACGGCCCCGTGCATTACGCCATCACTCCGCTCCCGGGGGCCGGAGAGCCGTTCGCCGTGGCTGGTCATCGCACAACCTACGGTGCCCCGTTCTACAGCCTGAACAAGCTGCGGGTCGGCGACCGCATCATGCTGGACACGCCGTACGCCAGGTTCCGCTACTCCGTGGCCAAGGAGACGGTGGTGTTGCCCACGAACACCGGGGTGCTGGCCGACCGCGGATACGCGCTGGTGCTCACAACGTGCACTCCGCCCTACAGCGCCAGCCATCGCCTTGTCGTGTGGGCCACCCTGGTGAGCGAGACGCCGCTCAAGGCCCTCTCGGCGCCGCGGTAGCGCCGGCCTACTTCGGCGCTGCGCCGCCGGGGTACGGCGGGCGCTCGGCCGAGCTGCCGGTCAGCAGGGTGACGAGGAACTCCCCTGCGCCGCCGGGGTACTCCGGCGGGATGAACGCCAGCCCCTCGGCACCCGCCATGGAGCGCAGGATCGCGGAGCCCTGCGGGCCCGTGGTGCTGAACCCCCAGCCGTGCGCCCGGTGCACCAGCCGGCAACGGCGAGCTTCGGTGCGCTCCCTGGTGCGCTTCACGGTCTCTTCGGCGACCGCCTGCAGATACGGCCGGTAGATGTCGGCCCGGCCCTGCATTGCCAGCATGGCCGGCCGCACGTACAGCTCGAAGCTCACCATGGCCGCCACCGGATTGCCCGGCACGCCGAAGACGAGCGTGTCGCCACGCGTGCCAAAGGCCAGGGGCTTACCCGGTTTCGTCGCCACGCCCCAGAAGCGGCGCTCCACACCCAGCTCGTCCTGCACCTGCTTGACGAAGTCGAACTCACCCACCGAGACCCCTCCCGAGCTGATCACCACATCGTGCTCGAGGGCCAGCGAGAGCAGACGTCGCGTCTCTTCGAGGTCGTCGCGGGCGATGCCCAGAAGCACGGGCTCGCCGCCGGCGTCCAGCACTTGGCCGTACGCTGTGAACGAGTTGGAGTTGCGGATCTGGCCGGGGCCGAGCGGTAGCCCGGGAGCCACCAGCTCGCTGCCGGTGGCGAGGATTGCCACGCGCGGCCGGCGCGCCACCGCCACCGTGCGGAGGCCCACCGAAGCCAGCAGGCCGATCTCGGCCGGGCCGAGACATGTGCCGCGCGGGAACAGGAGGTCGCCTTCGGCGACATCTTCCGCCGCGCGGCGCACGTTGGCGCCCGGCCGCTCCGCCTCCGCCACCGTGAGCGCGTCGCCGCGCAGTGTGGTCTTTTCCACCTGAACCACGGTGTCTACGCCCGGCGGCAGAGGCGCGCCGGTCATGATCTTGGCGGCGCCGCCCTCCGGCACCTCGGTGTCTACCCAGCGCCCGGCCGGGATCTCGACCGTGACCGTGAACTCACGGCGCCCGGCCGCGAGCTCGGCGCCGCGCACGGCGAAGCCGTCCATGGCCGAGTTGTCGAAGGCGGGCACGTGCTCCGCCGAGACGATCGCCTCGGCGGTAGCACGGCCCAGCGCCTCGAGCAGCGGCACCTCCTCGCCGGGCCTGTGGCGCACTGCGGCGAGCACCGTATCAATGGCTTCGTGGATGCTGATCACGTATGTCTCCTCGGTGGAGTCACAACTGTTTACGCATCTTAGTAAACTCCGCGGCCCGGCGGCCCGATTCACTTATGCGAGAGAGGACGCAAGGAGCATCGTGAGCCCGAAGCAGCCGCAGAGCAAGCCAGATAGCGATCCCACGGGGTCGCGCGAGCGCCGTGTTACAACCCTCCGCAGCCTCGTCGCACGGCGAGCCTATAACGTGCCGGCCGAAGATGTCGCGGCGAGCATCATCCGCGACGCCACCGTGGTCTCCGCACCCGAGCCCACACGACCGCAGTGAACACCCCGACCCCCAGGGCGGCGCCGGCGATATCGAGGAGAGCATCGCTCAACTGGGCGTCCCGGTAAGGCAGGAAGGCCTGCACAAGCTCGATCGCCACCCCCAGGCCGGCCGCCACGAACAGCGCGCCCAGAAGCGCTCGGCGGCTGGCCCGCAAGCCATCCCACGCCACCGCGAGAACCAGAGCGAACACCACGTTCTCGAAGAAGTGCCCCGCCGAGCTGAGCAGGTCGTCGTGCCCGTGCGAGAGGGCATGCACGGTCGCCTGCACGGGGATGACGCCGAAGACCAGGATTAGCAGGCCCACCGCGAGTGCTGCCCACCGCCAGACCCGGGGTCCGCGCATCAGCGGGCGCTGCCGCCGGCCGGGAACGTCTCGGCGCCAGACTCCACCAGGACCGCCACGTCGCCTTCGTGCACGACGATGCGGGCCGCTCCCGGTGAGCCGGGTTCAGAGGCGGCCGGCGCGACGGCGTTGCCCAGGCCCAGGCAGGTCTGCGCGGGAAGAGTGCCGCGGGTCAGCGCATACGCGAAGCCCTCAAGGGTCACTACGGCGTCTCCGCCCAGCGGGACGAGCGAGACACGTGTACCGGCCGGGGCGCGCAGAGCAGTCTCGGCCGGCGCCGCGAACACGCGCACAGTGAGTCGTGGCGCCACCAGACGCGCCGCGACGCCGCGCGCCGCCAGGCGCCACAGTATGGCCAGGTGTCCCAGGGTATGATCGAGGGCTCCGAGGGCGCCCGCGAGCACCACCTCCGTCGCACCCCTGCGCAGCGCCTCGTCCACCGCCAGCTCGCCGTCGGTGAAGTCTTTTCGTACGGGGTGGCGGACAAGCTCTGCGCCGGCCGCCTGGACGAGCTCCACAGCGGTCGGCGCCAGCGAGTCGAAGTCGCCCACCACCACCTGAGGCGTCAGGCCGGCGGTGAGCAGGAAGCGCGCGCCACCGTCGGCCGCCACCACGAGGCCGGCGCGCTGCGCCCAGCCGCGGTAGTAGTCCGCATCCTCATACTCGCCATCGAGAAACACGGCGGCGATCAGGCAGGGGGGAGCCGGCGGAGTACTCATGATTCGCGCTCTCCCTTCACTGGTGCTCACAGATGACAGCTGCACCGCTGCTCTTCGGCAGCGAGATGCTTACGCGCCGGCGGCGCATGGCGCCCGCGCGGATCGTCATGCCCGGGCTCCGCAGACACGCCCAGCATACTGCAGGCGCCCGCCGCCGGGCCAACCCCGTTTCACCCGCCTGGGCCTGTGTTACCCGTCCGTTGTGGAGAGTGTGGATAACAACCTTTTCCCGCGCTGGCAGGCTCACAACGACCGTGGATAAGGCCTTGGCGGCAACGGGTTGTCTTGACAGAGCCCTAACCCTTTCTTGACTCATGGACGTGCGTGATTAGCAGGTACTTTACCGTCTGTGACGGGCTCGCGTCCGTCAACCGCCGCACGCCGTGCTGCAACCCCATCCAGAGGCCGTCACGGACCGCCCTCCGCACATGCGTGAAATCCCACTATCCACAACTCCCGCAAATTGGGCACGTCCTCGCGCCTCCGCCGGCGCTTTCTCCACATATCTTGAACACCCTGTGGAGAACGCAGACGATTCTGCTGCAAATGCACGTTTCGCAAGCCCCCATTTCCGGTTTCGGGGGCGGGGCGCACTCTGCTATACTCGGCCACCCTATGGAGACCTTTCTCGACAGGTTGTTGGCCGACCAAGGGGCGGTCGCCCGGCAGTCCGCCGGGCGCGCCGCGGCCGCCGGCGCAGCGGCGCGCGAGGAACGCGATCTGCCCTCGGTGCCCACGGGTCCCGAGGCACCGCGCATCGCCATCTACGACACCCTCACCTCTCCACCGCGGGTCGTAGCCGTAGAGGAGGAAGATCTGCCGGCCCTTATCGCCGCGCTGGCCGAGAAGACCTACCACTGCTGCCGCGAGCAGGGCGGGCAGGTGCCGTACACCGTCATCCAGGAGCTCATAGAGAACCTCCTGCACGCGTACTTTCGCGACGTGGTGATCACCATCCTGGACAACGGCCAGACGATCCGCATCTCCGACCATGGTCCCGGCGTGGACGACAAAGAGCGTGCCTTTCGGCCCGGGTTCACCACCGCCACCGCTCTCCAGCGCCAGATCATCCGCGGCGTAGGATCAGGGTTACCCATCGCGCGTGAGTCGCTGCAGTTTCTGCGCGGCGTGCTCACGGTTGAGGACAACCTCGGGGGCGGTGCGGTGTTCACCATCAAGATGCCGGCGCACGCGCCCGACCAGCCCGCGCTCGAGAGGGCGCCGAAGGTGAAGCTCAGCACCCGCCAGACCAAGGTGCTCGTGCTCCTCATGGAGCTCGGTTCGGCGGGGCCCACGGCCATCGCCAGAGAGCTTGGCATCGCCCCGGCAACGGCGTTTCGGGAACTCGTTGTACTGCAGGACATGGGGTTGATACACTCGCTTGGCGACGGCAAGCGAGCCTTGCATGAGGAGGGTCTGCGCCTCCTCGAGAGCATTCTCTGACTGACGGTCTCAAGCATCTCCGGTGGGCCGCCGCATCCCCGGGGATTACGAAGACGGGGCACCTACGGACGACCAGCTGACACTCATCTGGGACGCGGCGAAGAAGCATCTTCGCGGGCGCCTCAACGAATCGGCCTTTCAGTTCTGGTTCGACCGGACCCTGCCGCTCGGGCTCGACGAGGGGGCGTTCGTGATCGGCGTGCCCAACGACTTCGCCCGGGAGTGGATCGAGAAGCGCCTCGCGGGCCAGGTCGCCGAGGCTCTCAGTGAAGTGCTCGGCGACCAGGTGAACGTGCGCGTAGTGGTCGACGCCCGCGCCGCGGAGCTGCCGCAGCAGAGCCCGGCGCCTGGGCCGGCCGGCGAGGCGAGCGACCCCATCGCTGCCGGCGCTGCGTCGCCGGCCCAGACCTCCCCGGCGGCCAAGCCCAAACGCCGTCGCGAGACCGCGCGCGCGGTGCGCGCCGCCGCCGACCTCAACCCCCGCTACGTCTTCGACCGTTTCGTCACCGGCCCCCACAACGAGTACGCCACGGCCGTGGCGCGCAGCGTAGCCGAGTCCCCGGCCACGGCCTACAACCCCGTGTTCGTGTACGCCGACACCGGTCTCGGCAAGACGCACCTCATACAGGCTATCGCCCACGCCGCCCTGGAGCAGCATCCCGAGCTCCAGATACGGTACGTCACCTGCGAGCAGTTCACCGACGACTTCATCAGCGGCGTCAGCGACAAGAGCCGCGTCGAGGGCTTCAAGACCAAGTACCGTACCAACGACATCCTTCTTATCGACGATGTGCAGTTCCTCGCCGGCAAAGAGGGCACGCAGGTGGAGTTCTTCCACACCTTCAACTTCCTCTATGAAGCCGGCAAGCAGATCGTCATCACCAGCGACAGGCCGCCGCGCGAGCTGGAGACCCTCGAAGAACGCCTGCGCACCCGGTTCGGTCAGGGCGTGGTGGTAGACATCAGCCGGCCGGACCTCGAGACGCGTATCGCCATCTTGCGCAAGCAGGTGAAGTGGGAGGGATTCCAGATCGCCGATCCCGAAGTGCTCGAGTGGATCGCGGCGCGCGTGACCACCAACATCCGCGAGCTGTACGGGGCGCTCACGCGCGCCGTGAGTTTCGCCTCTATCCGCGGCAGCGAAGTCACCGTCGAGGTCACCAAGGAGGCCCTCAAAGATATCCTCCCCAAGGCCTACCAGCACCCGGTGACGGTGGAGATGGTGCAAGCCGAGGTGGCGCGGCAGTTCGGCCTGCACGTGAACGACCTGCGCGGCAACCGCCGCACGCAAGACGTGTCGTATGCGCGGCAGATCGCCATGTATCTCGCCCGCGACCTCACCGAGGCGTCGCTGCCGCAGATCGGCACGCGCTTCGGCGGCCGCCATCACACCACGGTGATCTACGCCATCGATAAGATCGACCGTCAGCTCAAGGACGGGCACGATCCCCAGCTCCAGGATCTCGTGGCCCTCATCGCCGCGCGCCTCAAGTCTGCTCGGTAGTCGGCTAAGCCCTTACGTGGGCGGTGGCCCGCCGCGAGCCACGCCCGGCGCCGTTCTCCACACGGCTTGTGCAATCTCCAAGGTGAACCCGTGGACGAAGTGCCAAAACCCCGTCACATCGGCTATGCTTCGCTCTACGAGATTGGGTCCCAGCCGAGGAGCGTCCGGTTCTGCACACGCCTTCCACAACAGCGTGCAGAGGTCAGTATCCTTGCCATGCAGGAAGAACCCCTTCTCTCCACACCGTCAACAGGGGCTATGACGATGGCGAGGAGAGATATCTTCTCTTTACTGTCATAAGGAGTCGGGATGAAGCTCACGTGTGATCGCTCTGCGCTGGTCGACAAGCTCGCGATTCTGGCCCGTGGCGTATCTACGCGAAGCGCCCTGCCGGTGCTGTCGGGGGTGTTGTTGCAGGCGGCGGACGGCAACCTTGAGCTCTTCTCCACCGACATGGAGCTCTCCATCAAGGCAAGCCTGGCGACACACGTAGAGCGCGACGGCGAGATCGTGGTACCGGCGCGACTCTTCACCGACATCGTGCGCAACCTGCCGGACGACACGGTCTCGGTCGAGGCCAACGAGGCGACGGTCAAAGTCCGTGCCGGACGCGCCGAATTCTCCCTGAACGCCTGGTCGGCAAGCGATTTTCCGCAGACTTCTACGTTCGATACTGCCGGCGCCTTCAGTGTTGGGCGTGAGCCCTTCGTGGCCACGCTGAGTAAAGTGGGCCGCGCGGCTTCTCGCGACGAGACGCGGCCCATCCTCACGGGTGTGCTCATGACCATTCTTGGCGATGTCCTGAAGATGGTCGCCACCGACAGCTACCGCCTGGCCGTCAAGGAGACCAAGCTGGATGAGGCTCTGGCGGCCGAAGTGCAGGCGATCGTGCCGGTGAAGGCGCTCGGCGAGGTGGCGCGCCTGGCGTCGGCGCTCGGCCCGGGCGACATTAGCATTGCCATCAGCGAGAACCAGGCGCTTTTCCAGCTTAGCGACCCGGCTGGCGACGTGTGGATCGCGTCGCGGCTCATCGACGGTCAGTTCCCGAACTACAAGCAGCTGCTGCCCGACTCTTTCGACCACGAGGTCACGCTCGCCCGGGACATCTTCATGGGGGCCGCCCGCCGCGTGAGTTTGCTGGCGCAGAAGAACGCGCCTCTACGCCTCTCGTTCGCCCCCGACAAGCTCACCATGAGGGCGCTCACACAAGACGTTGGGCAGGCCGAGGAGTCCCTTGACATCGAGTTTACCGGCGAGGCCTTTGAGATAGGCTTCAACCCCGCGTATCTTATCGACGGCATCGACGCCATCGCCGAGCCAGGTGTGCTGCTGCGCTTCACGAGCCCGCTACGGCCGGGGCTGATCAGTGGTGGAGATGGCGACTTCGTGTATCTCATCATGCCGATCCGTCTGAGCAGCTGAACGACGTCACCGTTAATGGGCCGCTGCCGCTGGGGGTGTTTCTCAAGCTGGCCGGCGCCGCGACCACCGGCGGGCACGCGAAACTGCTCGTGCAGGAGGGTCATGTCATGGTCAACGGCGAGGTAGAAACGCGGCGGGGCCATACCCTGCGGCCCGGCGATGTGGTCGTCGTGGGCGCCGAGGAGTATCGCGTGTGTTCGTCTCCGCACTAAGGCTCGTCAACTTTCGCTCCTACTGCGACGCCGCAGTCGCCTTTGGCGCCGGGCTGAACGTGGTGGTGGGCGAGAATGCGACCGGCAAGACCAACCTGCTCGAGGGCGCCTGGTTCGCGCTGCGCGGCAGCTCGCCGCGCACGCGGCGCGAGGAGAAGCTGATCACCTGGGGCGAGGGCTTCACGCGGGTGGAACTAGCGCTCAGCGGCCGCGCCTCCGGCCCTCAGGCGGTCGAAATTGGCTACGCGCCCGGACAGGGCAAACGGCTCCGCTGGAACGGTGCCGAGATCACCTCGCTCGACGAGCTTCGCGGCCGCAGCCAGGTGTTCATCTTCGTCCCCGAGAGCCTGCTGCTCGTGAAAGGCAGCCCGGCACGGCGGCGTGCGCACCTCGACACGTTCGCAGCCGCCTTGGATCCGGTGTACGGCGCCGCGGCGCGTGAGTTTCAAACGGCGCTGCGCCAGCGCAACGCCCAGTTGTTGGCGGTGAAGCAGGGCGCGGCGCGCGTAACCCTGGACCCGTGGGACGCGCAGTTCGCGCGCAGCGCCGGCGACCTGGGCCGCCGCCGCCGCGATCTCGTCGGCCGGCTCGAGGGCCACTTCGCCGCCGCCGCCACAGCCCTGGCGCCTGACGGCAGCAGGTTCACATTGCGGCTGGCCAGCCAGCTGGCGGCGGTGGCCTACGACGACGACGCCCTGCGCGAGGAGCTGTACGCGCGGCGCCCCGGGGAGACGCGCCGCGGCCTCTCGCTGTTCGGCCCGCACCGGGACGACCTGAGCTTTGTGGAGGTGGCCGCCACCGAGACGATGCCGGCCGCCACCCCGCCACCGGCCACTGTCACTCATGGGGCGGACGTTGAAGGGGTCGAGGCGCCGCCAGGCGTCCGGGCCGCCGGGGTGCACCCCGAGGGCGTCCCCCCCGGTCCCTCCTGCGGCCCGCTGGAGCTGCCGCGCGGCGGCCGCGACCTGCGCCTGTACGGGTCGCAGGGCGAGCAGCGGGCCGCCGTACTGGCGTTGCTGCTCGCGGAGCAGCAGTTGGCCGCGGCCGACACGGGAGAGAAGGGCACACTCTTCCTCGACGACGTGATGAGCGAGCTGGACGACGCCCGCCGCAGGCTACTGGTGCGCATCCTGGCGTCCGCCGGTCAGGCCATCATCACGACCACCAACCGTCACTACTTCGCGGAGGAGGAGCTGGCCCAGGCGACCGTCATCGAGCTGCCCTTGAGCGGATCGCTGGCGGCGGGCGCGGCGGCGTCGGCGGCCACCGCCGAAGGCTCTGCGCCGCCGCGGGATGACGCCTTATGAACGGCCGCAACGATGACGCCGCGCGCGGCGGCGAGGGCGCCGGAGGCGGCATCCGACCCGCGCCCACGGGGCGGGAGCGCGGCGCGGCGCCGCGCCGGCTGGGCGACATCATCAACCCGGCGCTCGCACGGATGGCCACGAGCGAGCAGGCGCGCGCTTACGGGGCCTGGGCACGCGCCGCTGGTGACCAGGTCGCCTCGGGCGCCCACGCGCGCCACTTCGCGCGTGGTGTGCTCACCGTGGAGTGCAACTCGTCGGTGTGGGCCAACGAGCTTACCTACCTCGGTGGTCAGCTCCTCGCGCGCTTGGACGAGGTAGCGCCCGGACATCCCATCAAGAGGTTCCGCTTCGTGGTGGCGGGCGCCGCCGTGAAGCAGGAAGACGAGCCTGCGGCGGCGAAGAAGGAATGCCGGCACCAGAGGTTCGCGCCGCCCGATCTCGAGGGGGCGCGGGCGCAGGCGGAGGGAGTGCGCGATCAGCGGCTTCGGGCGGCCATCGAGGCCGTGTTGGGCGGATCCACCGGGGAGCCCGAGCCCCCCCGCGATAGCGCCCCCGAAGGTTGACGAAAACCCGGAATTTGCGGCACTTTCGGTGAGATCTCGGGGTCGCCCTGAGGCTCACCGTCTGATATACTTACGCAGGCACGTCGGGCCTGCCCTTCGAACCCCAGCCCAGTCCCTCCGCACACTGCGAGGTTGAGTGAAGCAGCCGCATTACGACGCCCAAGACATACAGGTCCTCGAAGGCCTCGAGCCGGTCCGCGAGCGGCCCGGCATGTACATCGGTTCCACCGGCCCGCGCGGACTCCACCACCTCGTCTACGAGGTCGTCGACAACTCAGTTGACGAGGCCCTGGCCGGTTACTGCAGCGGCCTCGTCGTCACCATCAACCCAGACAACTCCGTCACCGTCGTCGACGACGGCCGCGGCATCCCCGTCGGCATCATGGAGAAATACGGCAAGCCCGCCGCCGAGATCGTGCTCACCATGCTGCACGCCGGCGGCAAGTTCGGCGGCGCCGGCTACAAGGTCTCCGGTGGCTTGCACGGCGTCGGTGTCTCGGTCGTCAACGCGCTATCGGAGTGGCTCGAGCTCGACATCTACCTCGAGGGCTACCACTGGCACGAGCGTTTCGAGCGCGGCGCCCCCATAGGTGGCCTCGAGCGCCTCGAGAAGATCCCCAAAGGCGGCCGCAGGGGCACCACGGTATCGTTCCTCGCCGACTCCGACATCTTCGAGGATGTCGAGTACGACTTCCGCGTGCTCGCCCAGCGCCTGCGCGAGACGGCCTTTCTCACGAAGGGCCTGCGCATCGAGCTCAACGACGAGCGCGCCGAGGGCGAGAGCACCGTCTTCCAGTACCAGGGCGGCATCAGAGATTTCGTGGCCTACATCAACCGCGAGAAAGACGCCATTCATCGCAGCATCATCTACTTCGAGAACGAGACCGCCGACGGCGCCGTCGAGATCGCCATGCAGTGGAACTCGTCGTACAACGAGTCCATCTTCACGTTCGCTAACAACATCAACACCACCGAGGGCGGCACGCATCTCTCGGGCTTTCGCGGGGCGCTGACGCGCACGATCAACGACTACGCCCGGCAGAAGGGCCTCCTCAAGGAGAAAGAAGACAATCTCTCCGGCGAAGACGTGCGCGAGGGTCTCACGGCGCTGGTCTCGGTGAAGCTCAAGAATCCGCAGTTCGAGGGCCAGACCAAGACCAAGCTCGGCAACACCGAGATCCGCAGCCTGGTCGAGACCTCGGTGAACGCCAAGCTGGCGGAGTTTCTCGAGGAGAATCCGTCCGAGGCGCGGCAAATCGTCGACAAGTCCGTCAACGCCGCCCGGGCGCGCAACGCGGCGCGCAAGGCGCGCGACCTTACGCGACGCAAGGGCCTGCTCGAGGGTAGTACGTTGCCCGGCAAGCTCGCTGACTGCTCCATCAAAGATGCGGCGCTCAGCGAGATCTATCTGGTAGAGGGCGATTCGGCGGGCGGCTCGGCCAAGCAGGCACGTGACCGCAGCTTCCAGGCCATACTGCCGCTGCGCGGCAAGATCATCAACGTCGAGAAGGCGCGCATCGACAAGATGCTCGCCAACAACGAGATCCTCACCATGGTCAGCGCCATCGGCGCAGGGCTGGGCGACGAGTTCGACGTCGCCCAGGCGCGCTACCACAAGATCATCATCATGACCGACGCCGATGTCGACGGCTCACATATCCGCACGCTCATCCTCACCTTCCTGTTCCGCCACATGAAGCCGCTGGTCGAGGCCGGGTACGTGTACATCGCCCAGCCGCCGCTCTACCGGCTCAAGCAGGGCAACCAGGAGACGTATATACACAAGGAGAGCCAGCTCGAAGAGATCCTCCTGCGCGGCCGGCTCGAGCAGATCCGCGTCGATAACACCACCACGGGGTTCACCTTTAGCGAGACCAAGTATCAGCGCTTCCTCAAGCTCTTCGGTGAGTACGAGGGCTGGGTCAAGAAGCTCAAGAGCCAGTGGGGCGGCGAGCTCATAGACTGGCTCAAGAACGGCCCTATGGTCGAGGCCGATCTCCCCACCTTCGAGGCGCTCCTGCAGGCCCTGCGCGAAGACATCGACAAGCGCTACGTTATCGACGTGCTGGGCGTCGACGAAGAAGAGCGCGTCGCCGACACGCGGCTGGTAGAACGCCGTACAGGCCTCGCCGTCAACCTGCGCATTCCCTACGCGGCCATCGCCGGTCGCGAGTTCCAGGGGCTCAAGCGCGTGCATCTGCGCGTCAAGGAGATGGTAGGCAAGCCCCCGTTCGTGCTGCACCTGGGCAATCGTAAAGCCGAGGCGCAGAGCTACGAAGACCTGCGCGTCGAGATCGTCGAGCTCGCCAAAGAGGGCATCCAGCTGCAGCGCTTCAAGGGCCTCGGCGAGATGAACCCCGATCAGCTCTGGGAGACCACCATGAATCCCATGACCCGCACCCTGCAGCTCGTGGGCATGGAAGACATCCAGGGGGCCGACGAAGTCTTCACGATGTTGATGGGCGACAAGGTCGAGCCACGGCGCGAGTTCATCGAGAAGAACGCGAAGGAGGTGCGGTTCCTCGATGTCTGACGTCTTGCAGACACTCGAGGGCAAGATCGAGCCCATAGAGCTCGAAGACGAGATGCGCTCGTCGTTCATCGATTATGCGATGAGCGTGATCGTCGACCGCGCCCTCCCCGACGTGCGCGACGGCCTCAAGCCCAGCCAGCGCCGCATCCTGGTGGCCATGAACGACCTCGGTCTAGCGCCCAACAAGCAGCACCGCAAGTGCGCCAAGATCGCCGGCGACACGTCCGGCAACTATCATCCCCACGGCGAGGCCGTGATCTACCCCACGCTGGTGCGCATGGCGCAAGACTTCAACATGCGCTACACGCTGATCGACGGGCAGGGCAACTTCGGCTCCGTAGAGGGTGACTCGCCGGCGGCGATGCGCTACACGGAGGCCCGCCTCAGTCGCATCGCGACCGAGATGTTGCGCGACATCGACGCCAACACGGTCGATTGGGTGCCCAACTACGACGAGACACGGCGCGAGCCCACCGTGCTGCCCAGCCGCGTGCCCAACCTCATGGTCAATGGCGCGGCCGGCATCGCCGTCGGCATGGCGACCAACATCCCGCCGCACAACCTGGGCGAGGTGGTCGACGCCACCGCGTACATCATCGAGAATCCCGACGCCACCGCCGACGATCTCATGCAGTTCATCAAGGGGCCCGACTTTCCCACCGGCGGCGTCATTCTGGGCACCGCCGGCTTCAAGGAGGCCTACCGCACGGGCCGCGGCCGCGTACGCGTACGCGCCAAAGCCCACACCGAGCAGCTCAAGGGCAACCGCTCGGCGATCGTGGTCACCGAGCTGCCGTACCAAGTCAACCGGGCGGCGCTCATCGACAACATCGTCGAGCTCGTGAAGACCAAGAAGCTCACCGAGATCAGCGACCTGCGCAACGAGAGCGACCGGGCCGGCATGCGCGTGGTCATCGAGCTCAAGCGCGAGGCCGTGCCCATGGTCGTGCTCAACAAGCTCTACAAGCACACCCAGATGCAGACCACCTTCGGGATCATCAACATTGCGCTGGTGGGCGGCGTACCGCGCACGCTCACGCTGCCGGAGATGCTCAAGGCCTACATCGCCTTCCAGAAAGAGATCATCATCCGGCGCACCAAGTTCGAGCTCGATAAGGCTGAGACCAGGGCCCACATCCTCGAAGGCCTGCTGGTGGCACTCGACAACCTCGACCAGGTGATCAGCATCATCCGCCATGCCGCCGATGTCGACACCGCCCGCGAAGCGCTCATGGACACCTTCGAGCTCACGCGGCCGCAGGCGCAAGCCATCCTCGACCTGCGGCTGCAGAGGCTCACCGCACTCGAGCGCGACAAGGTCACCGAAGAGCACCAAGGCCTGCTGGCGCGCATCAAGGAGCTGCGCGAGCTGCTCGGCGACGAGGTCGCCATCTACGCGGTCATCAAGGGCGAGCTGCTCGAGATCAAGCGCCTCTACAACGACGATCGGCGCACCGAGATCGTGCCCGACGAGGGCGAGATCGACCTCGAAGACCTCATCGCCGAAGAACAGATGGCCATCACCATTACCAAGACCGGCTACGTGAAGCGCATCCCGGTCGCTACCTACCGCCAGCAGAAGCGCGGCGGCATCGGCGTGGCCGGCATGGAGCTAAAGGAAGAAGACGAGGTCGAGCACCTCTTCATCACCAGCACGCACCACTTCCTGCTGTTCTTCACCAGCGTCGGCAAGGTGTACCGCCTCAAAGTGCACGAGCTGCCGCTGGCCGGCCGTAACGCCCGCGGCAAGCACCTGCTCAACCTGCTGCCGCTGCAGCAAGACGAGAAGATCTGCGCCGTCATCGCCACGCGCAACTTCGACGTCAACGAGGGCAAGTACCTCATCTTCGGCACCCGGCACGGCATGGTGAAGAAGACCCTCTTCGGCTCGTACAACACGCCCCTCAAGGCCGACGGCATCATCGCCATCAGCGTTCGTGAAGGCGACGAGCTCATGGCTGTGCGGCACACCTCCGGCGACGACGACATCATGATGGTCAGCCATCTGGGCCAGTCCATCCGCTTCCACGAGGCCGACGTGCGGCCCACCGGGCGTAATACCTCGGGCGTGAAGGGCATGACGCTCAGGAAGGGCGATGAGGTCATCGCCATGGACATCGCGCGCGACGATTCCGATCTCTTCGTGATCACCGAGAACGGCTACGGCAAGCGCACGCTCATGAGTGAGTACCACGTGCAGGGTCGTGGCGGCCAGGGGGTGCGCACCGTGCAGCTCACCGACCGCAAGGGCTACCTCGCCGGCGTGCGCGTGGTGCGCGAGAACCACGAGATCGTGCTGCAGAGCCGCGACGGCGTGGTCATCCGCATGCGCGCCGACCAGATCCAGCGCTACAGCCGCGCCACGCAGGGCGTGCGTGTGATGAACATGCGCGAGGGCGATGTTGTCAGCGCCATGGCGCGGCTGGTAGTCAGCGAGAGCGGCGCAACCGAAGAAGAGATCGACGCCGATTAGGCAACGGAGCAGCTCGGGCGGGGAAACGCTTCAGGTGTTTCCCCGCCCTTCTGCGTAGCGGGCCTAACGTGCGGTGCGCCGTAGGCTCACCGCACGTTAGTACTAGCACGAACCTGCGATGTCCTCCCACGCACAGACTGTGTTGCGACCGGCGGCCTTGGCCGCGTACATCGCGTCGTCGGCATGGCTGGTGAGCAGGCGGGTCGAGGGGGCATCCTCCGGGTACGTCGCAATGCCGCAGCTCACGGTGACCACGGGCAGGCCCATGTCGCTGCGCAGCTCTACCGAGCCGCGGATGCGCTGGGCCACGGCCTTGGCCTCAGGTTTGCTCGCGCCGGGGAGCACGATCGCGAACTCCTCGCCACCGATCCGGCACGGCACGTCAAAAGGTCGCACTGCTCCGGCGATGCGCTCGGCCACCGCGGCCAGCACGTCGTTGCCGACGAGGTGGCCGTGCTCGTCGTTGATGCGCTTGAAGTGGTCGAGGTCGGTGATCAGCAGGCTGACGCATTGCCCGGTGCGCTCTGCTCGAGCCAGCTCCGAGCCGAGGGCGCTGACGAACTGCCGCTGGTTGTACAACCCCGTGAGGCTGTCGTAAGCGGCCAACCGGGCAAGACGCCGGTTGGCGCGGTACAGGGTGAACCGAGCCACGCCGTAGGCGAAGCCGCCAACGCAGAAGCCGGCGATGACGCAGGCAGAGCGGAAAGTGCTTTGCTCGCCCGGGTGCACGGCGATCAAGGGCCGCACAAGGTAGGGAAATGCGAAGCCGACGCCCGCGCCGAAAGCGATCATGACGGCGAGGATCCAGCCCATCGCCACATCACGGCCGCTGAGACGCTGAGAGAAGGGTTTTGCCAGGGCGCCAAAGGGGTCGACGCTACTGGGCTTGCCGGGCCGCGCCACGGTGAGCACGACCGAAACCTCGCTACCGCCCACCTCTCCCTCCACCACCATATCGCTGCATGTATGCCGTCAATCCTTGTCGACAAGCGGCGATGGATGCTTAACAGGTCATGGGTCGCGGTAGACGAATGCACTGAACAGAGAGAGCGGCAAGCCTAGCCGGTGGTCGGCGCCTCCCGGGCACAGTCACGCCCCAGCGGAGCCACTACCCGCGAGTTCTGCAGCACCCGCTCCACGATGTCTTTGGGCGCCTCGAGCTCGGAGCGGCCCTCGGCGAAGCCCGCGAACTTTGCATCGTCAGGCCGCGGAAGCGGCCCGCTCGCCGGCCGGCGCGTGGAGCAGAGCGGCCGGCCTCACCGCGATCCCGGCCGCCGTGAGGGCTGCCGCCGTGAGGCCCACGGCCGCGTGCTTGTCGAGGTAGTTGGCCGCCAGCACCGGCATAAGGCCACGGCGTTTCACCTCTTCCCAGGGCATGAAGTAGTCGAGGATGTCGCTGGGGTGCTCGCGCCCCGCCTCCACGGCCGGGTCGCCGCCTTCGTGCTTGGCGCTCACGTTGGGGACCGTCGCGGCCGCCTGCACCACATCGGCGCGGCGGTTGTAGGGCTGGCGCACGATGTTCTTGTGGGCCTCCGTGACGTGGTGCTCGAAGCGCACGGCGTCGTCAAGGCCCAGGGTGCGACGCACATCGGCGCAAGCGAGGAGCGTGTCGACCTCCACCGAGTTCGAGAGGTTGAGGCCGGCCATGCTGGTGGAGCCGTCCGCGCCGGCCAGCAGGCGCGCACCCATGAGCAGCCACAGCACCGACCAAGGGTTATCTACACCCATGAACACCGAGACCTTGAATTCGTTGCCTACGCCCAGCTTGTTGAGCAGCAGCGAGACGAGGATCGTGCCGCTGTTCACGTTGAGCACCTGGCGGATACCGTATTCGGTGAGGTAGTGGAGATACTCGTCGGCCCACATGAGTGGGTACGCGTTGGGCTGGCCGATGCCGCCGAAGTAGCCGGTTATGGTGTCCGGCCCGCCGAGGTGCACGTTGCTGCCGTCGCTGCCGCGGGTGTCGAGCGTTTCCACATGCGTCGCGCCGATGATCTGCATGGCCGCGGCCACGGCGAGGATGTCGCCGCCCGGGGCGCTCTGCTCGGCCATGTTGCGCACCCGGATGTAACGACCGGGCATGAGCTCGCGGCGGGCGATCGCCCTCTGGGCCTCGGCGATGAGCCAGGGAAAGTACTGCAAGGCGCTGATCTCGAGGGTTACGGCATTGGTCTCGTTGAAGGTCGTCGAGTCGGCGGCGGCGCCGAGCACAGCGCGGCGGTACTCGGGCAGTGTCACGAAGGCGCCGTTATCGCGTTGTCGCGCCAGCCAGTCGAGGCCGGCGAGATACGGCGAGTCTTCGGCCGCGAGGCGCGCGAGCCGAGTCTCCAGCCGGCCGGCGTCTTGGGCGGCACGGTTGATGGCTGTCACACCGCCGTACTTGTCCACGAGGTCGAGGAGGTCGCCGATCAGACGGTTCTGCTCGCCGCACAGGAACTCATTGACCGCCTCCACGTCGACGGTCTGTACGCGCAGGCGCGCCCGCAGGCGGTCGCGGTCGGTGGGGGTGGCGGTCATGGCTCCTCCATGGTTTAGACGACGACGTCTCTCGCCGGCCGGTATGCAGGGGCGCGTGACAGCGCCCTGTGCCCCGGCCGCTCCGGTTCAGTCGTCGTCGGGGAACGCCGGCCAGCCCGCGTCTGCCTTTACCGCGCTGAGCACCAGGAGGGTCTCCAGCTTGGCTACGCCGGGGATGGCGGCGATGTCGGTTTTGATGAGCCGGCCGAGATGCTCCAAATCCTGCACGGCCACGTGCAGGAGGTAGTCGAAGCGGCCGGTGATGTGGTAGCAGGCGCGCACCGCGAGCACGCGGCCGATGCCGCGCTCGAAACCCTCGATGTGGTCGCGGCTGTGGGCCTCGAGCTCGGCGGCCACGAAGGCCTGCAGGCCGAGCCCGAGCGCTTCCGGCGCTATGTCGGCCCTGTACCCGCGGATCACGCCGTCCCGCTCCAACCGGCGCACGCGCTCCAGCATAGCCGAGGGCGAGAGGCCGAGGCGCTCGGCAAGGCGGGCATTGGTCTGCCGCCCGTCGCGCTGAAGGGCGAGGAGTATGTCACGGTCGAGAACGTTCATAAGGCCTCCGCTGGGCTGCACCCCGCGCCTACCATGGCCGCAGGGCATCCGTCTGGTCAATGAATCCGCAGTATATTCTGCGGCTCAGGACTGGTCAGCCGGGATGCTGCACGGATCGTGAGAGGGCCGCCGCATATTCTGCGGCGTTGCCGCGAAGCTGACCGTGCCCGTCAGCACCCTGCGCCGCCGGCGGTAGGGAGGACCAGGATGGCGCGAAAGTCGTTCACATTGGTTCGCGTGGGGCCGCTGACGACGAGGTCGCCGAGAGCCGCAAAGTAGCCGTAGGCGTCGTTCGCGGCCAGGGCGGCGCCCGCATCGGCACCGGCGGCCCCGCCTCTCTCCAGGGTGGTCGGGGTGACCAGGGCGCCGGCGTTATCTTCGCTGCCGTCGATGCCGTCGGTGTCGCAGGCCAGGGCGAATACCGAGCGATGGCCGCTAAGCGCGAGGGCCAGCCCGAGCAGGTACTCGGCGTTGCGCCCGCCGCGCCCGCACCCGGTCACCGTCACGGTGGTCTCGCCGCCGGAGAGGAGCACCAGCGGCGGCGCGGGGGGCCGGCCGACGCTGCTCGTCGGGCGGGCCGCGCCGCGCGCCACGGCAGCGCGCAGCGATTGGCGCGCTGCCGGACCGCCGGCGGCGCAGGCGGCCGCGACGGCCGCGTGAGCGGCGCCCAGGTCGCGTGCTTCACCCTCGAGGTCTTCGCCTAGCAGTACGGGGGCGACTCCGGCGGCGCGGGCGTAGCCGGCCGCGGCCTCGAGCGCGTCACGGGCGGTGGCCAGCATCACCAGATCATCGCCGGCGAAGCCCTGGTCGCCTGGCTTGGGGGTCTCTTGGCGACGGCCGGCCGCCCCTCTCTGCAGGTGCCTCGTCACCGCCTCCGGCGCCGCGATGCCGTATCGGCGGAGCACCGCGAGCGCCTCACCGAAGGTGGTTGGGTCGGGCACGGTGGGCCCCGACGCGATCACCGCCGGGTCGTCGCCGGGTACGTCGCTGATGAGATAGGTGACCACGCGAGCGGGATGCGCGGCCGCCGCGAGGCGGCCGCCCTTGACCGCCGACAGATGCTTGCGTACGCAGTTCATCTCGGTGATGGTGGCGCCACTACGCAGCAGCGCCGTGTTCACAGCTTGCTTGTCGTCGAGGGACACGCCGGGTGGCGGTAACGCGAGGAGGGCCGATCCGCCGCCCGAGATGAGGCAGATGAGGAGATCGCCGGCGGTGAGGCCGCGAGCCAGCTCGAGGATGCGCCCGGCCGCCTCGCGCCCGGCGGCATCAGGCAGCGGGTGTGAGGCCTCCACCACCGCGATGCGTTCACAGGGCACCGCGTGTCCGTACCTGGTCACCACCAGCCCCTCGAGCGCCGTCGGCTCCCCGCTCGCACGCCACTCGCGCGCGAAGGCCGCCGCCATGCTGGCCGCGGCCTTGCCCGCGCCGACGACGACTGCCCGACCGGGCGGCGGCGGCGGGAGGCGGCCCGCCACAAGCCGGGCCGGGTCGGCCGCCGCCACCGCGGCGCCGAACAGGTGGCGCAAGAGCTCGCGGGGGTCTGGGGGGCCGGCTCCCACGCTTACACCAGCGCGTGCAACTTCTGTATCTGCGCGTCGAACTCGGGATCGGTAAAGCAATAGCGAAGCTCGGCGAAGCCTGAGCGCAGCGCCTTCACCTCGGTGGCCACGGAGGCGCCCGCGATGATGACCGCCGCCATGAGCTCGGCCACGCGCGCGAACTCCGCCGGGCCCATGCCGAAGCGCGTCATCTCGGAGACCCCCAGTCGCAACGCCCCGGCGGCGGTGAAGCCTTCCTCATCGGGTGTCGCCTGGTAGTTGCAGATGATGTTGCTCTCCTCGAGCCGGCCGGCCACCTCGGGTGCGTGGCCGTACCCCACGCGCACGATCACCTGGTGCGTCTCGGTGAAGTCCACGGCGGGGTCGCCCGCCACATCCAGCCCGGCCTCCCGGAGCGCCCGCGCGAACGCCTTGGCGTTGGCCAGCACGGCGTGCTGGTAGGCGTCCTTGAAGTAGTTCATCTCGTATGCCGCCATGAGAAGACCCACCAGCGTGCCCAAGTGATGGTTGCTCACCGATCCCGGAAAGGCGCGGCGCTCGATGGCCTCCCAGAGCTCCCACTTCTCGTCGGGCTCCTTCCAGTTGCCGGCGATGAGGCCACGCTGGGTGCCGAAGAAGGTCTTGTGGGTCGACCCGGTTACCAGGTCGGCGCCCTCGGCGAACGGCTCCTGGAAGCGGGGCCCCGCGAGCCCCAGCACGTGCGCCATGTCGTACATGAGCACCGCCGCGCTGCCGGTGGCATCAAGATGCGCGCGCACCTCGCGCACCGGCTCGGGGTGCAGCACCATGCTCTTGCCCAGGATCACGAGCTCCGGACTCTCGCGGTCGATGACCTCGAGCAGGGCCGGCACATCGGCCTTGTAGGGATTCTCGGCCAGCACCGGGATGTTGGCCACGGCTGGCAACTCAGTGCGCGGATCGCGGGCGACGTAGTCTCGCAGGGCGCCCATCGGCTGGGCGCTCAGGTGACCGCCCTTGACGATGTGGTTGTTGATCACCTTGGCGATACGCCGCGGCTCGGCCTTGCGATCGGCCCGGTTGAGGTAGTCCACCAGAGCGCTGAACACTGCCGCGTTGGCCATCTGGCCGCTGATCACGCGGGTCTCTACCTCGCGGCAGCCCAGATAGGCGCGCAGCTCGTCCGCAAGCAGCCGCTCCACCTGGTGGATGTAGCCGGTGCCCTGGTAGTAGAAGACCTCGAGGTCGTAGAAGGCCTCGGTCTTCTTGTGCTCGGCGTAGCGCGCGCCGGGATCGGTGATGCTGAGCAGGCGAGCCATCGGCGAGGCCGTCATCTCGCTAGGGATGAGGTTGATGCACTCCAGCTGGCGCCACTCGTGGTTCTCGATGGCACCGGCGAGGAGCCGCAAGGCTCTCACGTCGGTGCCGCCGCCTTGCGGCCCGCCGAGCTGCGGCCCGCCGAGCTGCGGCCCGCCGAGCTGCGGCCCGCCGAGCTGCGGCCCGCCGAGCTGCGGCACGTGATCCCAGACTATCGCCCGCGCGCAGGGCGGCGCGTCGCTGCGCAGGTGATACGGCACCACCACGCCGCAAACGCGCTTGCCGCGCACGTCTATCTCTAGCGGGTCGCCTTCCACCAGGCGGCTGTCGGCGTAGGCGAGGGCGATCGCGCGCAGACGGTGTGCGGCGCCCTGGGTGGAGCATAGGCCTTCGCCCTCCACGTCCCAGTAGGGCACGGCGGTGCCGCTCGTCACCCAGCCCGCCGGGGCGCCCTCGCGAAACACAGGAGAACCCTCTCGGGCGATGCCACGCCCGGTTACGGCGAGCGGCCGCGTGAGCCGTGGCAGGTCGCGCAGCAGCGAGTAGTCACGCCGCAGGATGCGAGCATAGGCGGCGTGCTGCCGCTCGATCGCGGCGCGTCCGACATACTCACCCTTGCGTGGCGAGAAGCTCACCGCGAACGTGGCCAGCGGGCAGCTCATCAGCGGGATCTCCCGGCCTTCGGGGTCAAACCCCAGCTCGTGGCCGTAGAGCGGCAGGCCGGCCTCCAGACGCAGCGTGTCGCGGGCGCCGAGCCCCGCGGGCGCGGCGCCCGCCTCCACCAAGGCGTCCCACAGGGCCGGCCCGGCCTCGGCCGCCAGGAACAGCTCGAAACAGACGGGTTCGCCGGTGTAGCCCGTGCGCGCGATGCGTACCTCCACCGGCCGTGCCACGCGGGGCAGCCGCAGGGTAGCCACACTGAGCGCGTTGCGGAGCGGCTCGGGAAGGCCGCCGGTCTCTAGGAGGCCGCTGAGCATGTCGCGAGCCGCCCTCCCCTGCACAGCCAGCATGGCGATCTCGCCGGTCTCGTCGGTGAGCTCCGCGTCGGGAAAGCCGGCGAGATGGTCCTGAAAGTGCTTCCAGTCTTTCACTCGGTTGGCGGCATTCACGACGAGCAAGAACTCGCCCTCCACGAAGCGGTAGAGATAGGCGTCGTCAACGGCTCCGCCCGTGGACGTGGGCACGATCGTGTACTGCGCCTGCAGCAGATCGAGGGCCTCGGCGCTGTTGCTGAGCACATGCTGCAGGAAGCGTAGCGAGCCCGGCCCGCGCAGCACGAAGCGCCCCATGTGGGAGACGTCGAAGAGCCCGGCGCCGCCACGCGTGGCGAGGTGCTCGGCGATGATGCCCGTGGGGTACTGCACGGGCATCTCCCAGCCTCCGAAAGCGACCATGCTGGCGCCCAGCGTCACGTGGCGGGCAAAGAACGGTGTGCGTCTCAGGGGGGCCTCCGGATGTGCCTGGTCGCTCATATCTCCGTCTCCCCGGTCGCAGGCTCTAGGACGAACCGCGGCAGGCCCAGATCGTTCGCGTTGACGATGCTCGGGGCGGCGGCCGGCGGTGCGCCCTCGCCCACGAACGGCAGAACGTCTTCGCGCGTCTCGACCATGGGCCACACCGGCCAGCCGTTGAGCACCGCGACCGCATTTTGCGCCGCCAGCACCGCCATTCCCCGCCGCGTCCAGGTGGTGGCCGAGCCGAGGTGCGGCACGACGACGACGTTGTCGAGGTCGGCGAGGCCGGGATACAGGTCGGGCTCGTGCTCGTACACGTCCAGGCCGGCGCGAAAATGAGGGTGCGTGCGGCAGTGCTCCATGAGGGCGGCCTCGTCTACGAGCGGTCCGCGACTGGCGTTCACCAGGACGGCGCGCTCCTTCATGGCGGCGAGCTGCGGCGCGCCGATGAGGTGATGTGCGCTCTCGTCGAGCGCTGCGTGGATGCTGACCACGTCGGAGACGTGCAGCAGCTCCTCGAGCGTCGCGGCGCGGCGGCAGGTCAGCGGCCTCTCGCCATGCGCTACGAGATAGGCACTGAACTGCGCGGCGTGGGTCTCGAGCGCCTCGCTGGGGCGCGGGTCGTAGTACACGACGTTCATGCGGTGGCCCTCCATGAGCATGCGCGCGTAGGCCACACCGATGCGCCCGGCGCCGACCACGCCGAGCTGCCCACGCCAGAGGAGCTTGCCGAGCATGAGCGATGGCAGCCATCCCGTGAAGCAGGAGGCGCGCACATAGCGATCGCCTTCGGTGATGCGCCGCGCGGCCGCGAACGTTAGGGCCACGGTGAGCTCGGCGGTGGTCTCGGTGAGCACCCCCGGAGTGTTGCCCACCGGCAGACCCAGGCGCGTGGCCGCCGCCACGTCGACGTTGTCGTAGCCTACGGCGTACTGGCTGTATACGGCGCCGCCCGCCGCCGCCAGGGCAGCGAGCGTCTCTGCCGACCACGGCTCGGTGAGCTGACCGAGCACCGCGTCGCAGTGCGGACCTATGGCGGCGCGCAGCTCGGGCGCGGCGAAGGCCGCGGCGCCCAGCGCCACCTCCACGCGGCAATCGGCGGCGGCGAGCAGCTTCATCCAGCGATCGCCGGGCAACTCCTTGGTGACCACCACGCGGCGCGCGCCGCTAGGGTTGACGACCTGCCACTCTCTACGAGCCACGTGGGTCCCCCTTAAGCATCAAAGGACAGAGCGATGTCGCCATCACCCTGTCCGCCGGGACGCGCCCGCGTCCGGAAAGCTCCAGGGGTCCCTGTGACCGCGCTCCGTTAGCCTGAGAGTTTCGGTGGCACATCCTGGTGCACACCTTGCCCCTTCGGCGTCTGCAGCCAACATGGCGGCGCAGACTCTCACGTGGCCGTTGCCGGGCGTCCTTGGTTCAGGACGAGGGTAGCACCTGGCGGCGTGGGGCCGCAATGTCCGAGTGGCTCCGGCGCTCCCGCTTCGGTAGACTCAACCCCCGTGAGTGAAGCCACACACACCAGCAAGCCCGAGCGCCGGCCGCGTGTCTTCAGCGGCATCCAGCCGTCGGGCTCTCTGCATCTCGGCAACTACCTCGGCGCTTTGGTGAACTGGGTGGCCATGCAGCAGACGCACGACTGTGTCTATTGTGTGGTCGATCTGCACGCCATCACCGCCCGCCAGGAGCGCGCCGAGCTGCGGCGCAGCACCATCGACCTGGCCAACCTCTTCCTGGCCTCTGGAATCGATCCCGAGCGGTCCATCGTGTTCGTGCAGAGCCACGTGCCGGCCCACTGCGAGCTGGCGTGGATCCTCAACACCATCACCTACATGGGCGAGCTGCGCCGCATGACGCAGTTCAAAGACAAGACGGGCGGCGGCGAGGGCGAGAGCATCGGCGTGGGGATCTTCGACTACCCCGTGCTCATGGCCGCCGATATCCTGCTGTACCGCGCCGACGAGGTGCCGGTGGGCGAAGACCAGAAGCAGCACGTGGAGCTCACGCGCGACCTGGCCGAGCGCTTCAACAACGCCTTCGGCACGGCGTTCGTGGTGCCGCGGCCGGTGATCCGCGGCGAGGGGGCGCGAGTGATGGCCCTCGACAATCCCACCAGCAAGATGAGCAAGAGTGCCGGCTCGGAGAGCAGCTTCATCGCGCTCAGCGACTCACCCGACGTGATACGCAAGAAGATCAGGCGGGCGGTGACCGACTCCGGCAGCGAGGTGCGCCCCGGCCCCGACAAGCCCGCTCTCAGCAACCTGCTCGGCATCTACGGCTTGCTCAGCGGCGACCCTTTAGACGACATCGTGGCGCGCTACGAGGGCAAAGGTTATGCGGAGTTCAAGGCCGATCTCGGCGACGTGGTGGCCGAGGCGCTCGTCCCCATTCAGGCGCGCATCAAGGAGCTCGAGGCCGACAAGACGTACACGCTCGAGGTGCTCAAGACCGGCGCCGAACGGGCCGAGGCGCTCGCTGCGCGCACGCTGGCGAAGGTGCGGGAGCGCGTCGGTCTGGTGCCCCGGCCGGAGCATTGACGGGAACGTTCCGCACGAGGAGGAAGCATGATCTCCATCGAGACGATGAAGTACCGCAGCCTGCAGATGGTGGGTGAAGAGTTTCCGCTCGTGTTCTGGCAGGGCAAAGGCCGCATTGTGGGCGCCGACGAGACCGGGCTCTCGCTGCTGGTCCGCGGCTTGCGTGCGGCCTACACCTGGGAGCGCCTCACGATCACGTGGAAGCGCTTCCTGGCCGACCATACTCTGAGTGTAGACGAGCTGGGCGGCGGCCACGACGCTGTGGGCATCATCAGTATGTTCGCGTATCTGCAGGCCGACGGCCTCGACGTGCGCGACGCTGATGGTCTCCTTGTCCTCAAACGGCACGACGACACACCCGTGCACCAGTACGCCGACATGAGCCGGCCTTCGTCGTGGGCGCCGTGGCGGCGCAAGATCCTCGGTGAGTAGCCGCCGCAGGCGGGCCACCGTGCGGGGCGCCGCAGGCACACCGCACACCAGCCGCCGCAGGCGGGCCACACGGTAGTTGGGGGTTCCAATGGCTGATGGATACGGCGCTCAGGGCATGGTGGGCCGTCTGCGCCGGGTGCTGGTGCGGCGGCCCGACGAGGCCATGGCCGCCGCCGATGCGGCCGTGTGGCACTACACCGGCGTCATCGACTTGGAGCAGGCGCGCACCGCCCACGACACCCTCGCCGATGCTCTGCGCGCCTGGGATGTGGAGGTGCTCTATCACGACGAGCATCTGCCGGAGCACGCCGATAGCGTGTTCGTCTTCGACCCGGCACTGGTAACCGACGAGGGCACGCTTATGCTCAACATGGGTAAGACGCTGCGGCGCGGCGAAGAGGCCGCGCTGGCCCGCAGCCTCGAGGGTCATGGGGTGCCCGTCTTCGGCCGCATCGAGGGCGACGGCCGCGTGGAGGGCGGCGACACCATGTGGCTCGATCACGACACCCTCGCCGTGGGGCGCGGCTTTCGCACCAACCCCGAGGGCGTGCGTCAGCTGCGTCGGCTCCTGGCGCCGCTGGGCGCGAAGGTGCTCGACTACGACCTGCCGTACTTCGCGGGGCCTGACGCTTGCTTGCACCTGCTCAGCCTCATCAGCCCGATCGACGTAGATTTGGCGGTCGCCTACGCGCCGCTCATGCCGGCGGCCTTCTGGGCCGAGCTGAGGCGGCGCGAGGTACGCCTGCTCGAGGTGCCGGAACAGGAGTTTCTCTATACCCAGGCGACCAATGTGCTGGCCGTGGCCCCTCGGCGCTGCATCATGCTGGCTGGCAGCCCGGTGACGCAGCGGCTGCTCGAGGAGGCCGGCTGCGAGGTGGTCACCTTCCCCGGCGAGCCCCTGTCGTTCAAGGCCGAGGGGGGCCCCACCTGCCTCACGCGGCCGGTACTGCGTGACCCTCAGTGAGCGAGTCGCCGCGCGCGGCCGCGCGGCCGCCGTCGCGGAGCAACTGAAGGGCCGGGACTGCGGCGGCAGCCCCGGCCCTTCGCGCCACCGCGGCGCTGAGCCCTCAGGGAACCCTCTTCAGGTCAGGCGTGGTTCGTGGGTCAGGCCAGGTGACCGGTGTCGGTGCGCGTGATGGGCATGTTACGGTTCACGCACTCGTTGCAGAATGCGTCCTGCACGGCCCGCGGGAGGACTTCGGGGCACACGATACCGGTGTCGGTGATCTTGTCTTCGACGATGAATTCGGCGTAGATGGACGACGGCGTGCTGGTGCCGTAGCTGACACAGGTGGCGCCGGGGATCTGGCTGCTGACCCACTTGATATCGGGCGGGAAGATGCTGATGCTCACGCTGGCCGGCTTGCCGTTCTTCTCGCCGATGCAGTCGACGGTAACCACGCCGAAGTCGGTGATCTCGCCGGCGAGGGCGAGCTTGGCAAGCTCGTCGGCCGGAGGGTTCGGTGGCAAGGTGGCGACGAACACGTCGATGGGCCGCACCTCACTGCCATCCTTGAGCTTCAGCGGGTACTTGCTAGTCATGCCCGAGCCCACCAGCGCCAGGTCGGCGTCAAGGCCGGCTTCGTCGCCGCCCATCTTGAAGTCGACGTAGCGCAGGCCCTTGTCGCCCCACTTCTTGGGTAGCAGACGCGGCAGGGTGGTGACCTCTTCGTGGTCGTGACAGATCACACAGCCCAGGCCGAAGGGCTGGGGAAACATGTACTGCTCGCGGCGCCCGAAGATCTCGACGCGCTTGTAGGCGCCGTCCTCGTACAGCAGCGGCGGCTGGGCGCAGTCGGTGTAGTAGGTCTCCTGCGACCATACCTGCAGCGGCACGGGGCTCTCGAAAAGCGCGTAGTCCTTGATGCGGATCTCGTGGCATCTGTCGAGGTCTTGATAGCCGATGGCGGCGAAGGTGTTGGTCACGCCCGGGTCCATACCGGTGCTGAGCAGAGCGGTGATGCCGGCCTTGGCGAAATCGTCGGCCAGCGTCATCTGCTCGAGGAAGGCCTCGTCGATAGTCTTGGTCTTCGTCTGGCCGGAGGCCATGTCCATGTAGGCGGCACCGCACGTGAGGCAGGCATGCATGATCGCCATGTTGTACTCGGGAATCACTGCGTTGACGATGAGCTTGGCGCCCTCGCCGAGCTTAGCGATCATGTCGGTGTCGGAGGCGTTAATGAACGCCGGTCTTGCCTTGCCATTGCCGACCTGGCCGGCCACGAACGCCGCCCGTGCCTCGTCGTAGTCGCTCACGACGATCTCGCTGACGGCGGGGTTACGGCCGAGGTTCCAGGTGATCACCTGGCCCTGCATACCCGCTCCGACAATGAGAACCTTCATCTGTACTCCCTCCTGATTGCCTCCGGGGCGACGCTGGGCGGCGCGCACGCCGGAGGCACTGGCACCAACGGCGGTGCCCTGCGGTTCTATCAGAAGAGGCCACGCCGCACAAGCATGCAAGAGACGATTATCGCAGAATCAAGGCGTTTGAAATCCCCATGTCGTTGTCTGATCGGAGACTGGAGACGTCTTTCGCGGCGCTACTCACGAGTCGTTCGGGCCCTGCCGGCGCCGCGGCGCAGTCCTTGCCGCCGTCGCGATATCAGCCGGCCGGCTTGCCGCCCTCGTGGCGCGTCCGATTCTACGGCCGCGTGGTAGAACTAGCTCAGTAGCGAGACGCCGGAAAGGGCGCCCGACGACGGAGGTAGATCTTGCACGAGCTCGGCATCACCCAGGGGATCATCGAGCGCGCCCGCGAGACGGCGCTGGCCAACGGCGCTGGCCGCGTCACCGATCTATACCTCACCATGACGCCGGCCGCCGATTTCACGCAAGAGTCCATAGAGATGTACTTCGAGATGCTGGCCGGCGAAGACGACTTCTTCGCGGGTGCTGCTCTGCACTTCGAACACAGACCAGCCGGTGCCACGTGTTTGAGCTGTGGCCGCGAGTTCACGAGCGACGTGCCGCACCCGGCCTGCCCGCAGTGCGGCTCGCTCGTGGTGCGGTTCGACCCGGACGCGCCGCTGGTGCAGCTCACCGATCTGGGCATCGACGACGGTTCGGGCGAGTAACCCGCCGCAACTGCCGCAGGTCCGCGGATAGATGAGTCTGATCCGGGCGGTACTGCTCAGACGCTGTGATCAGCGTGCGGCTGGCGCAATGGCGGGCGCGCCGCCTGCGCCGCCTGTGTGGGGCGCGTCAGCGAAGCCAGCGCGCCGGCTAGCGCCAGACCCGCACCGGTGAACATGGCGTACCTGTAGCCCAGGGCATAGTTCTGGACGATGCGCGCGGCGACCTGCGCGGCGGCCGTGCCACCATGTGCCGCAGCGACCGCCTGGCCGTTCGTGTAGATCAGACGGGCGCCCGAGACGCCGAGCTGGCTGGCGGCGATCCCACCCAGCACCGCCACGCTCAGCGCCTGACCGGTGACACGCATGGTGCTGAGAAAGGCGCTTGCCAAGCTCAGCTTGCGACGCTCGACGCTGCCCATGATGGCGCTCGTGTTGGGTGCACTGAAGGCGGCCATGCCAATACCGACCACGGCTAGGCTGACCATCACGCGGGCGATCCCGGCGGTGATCGGCACGGTTGCCAGCAGCACCATGCCGGCGGCCACCAACACCATGCCGCTGGTGCTCAGCAGACGCGACCCGAGCCTGTCGCTCAGGCGCCCAGCGAGGGGACTCAGGAGTGCCATCATCGCCGGCTGGGCGACCATGAGCCAGCCCGTCTGCCCGGCGGACCGCCCCTGCACGATCTCGAGGTAGATGGCCGTGAGAATGCTGATGCCATATAGCGCCATGTAGTTGAGCAGCGCCGCCGTGTTGGCGGTGGCAAAGAGGCGGTTGTGCAGTAGTAGGTCAAGGTCAAGCACCGGGTCCGTGATGCGCAGCTCGGTAGAGACGAAGGCGACCAAGCTCGCCGCCGAGACCGCGAGCAAGACGATGGTGCGCGCCGCCGCCCAGCCCCACTCAGGTGCGAAGGTCAGGGGTATCAGCAGGCAGACGAGAAAGGTGCCCAGCAGAGCTGCCCCGATGAGATCGTTACGCGGTACCTTCTCGGCTGGGCGCTCGCTGCGTGGCAGCAACAGCCAGCCCCAAGCGAAGGTCACGAGACCGATCGGGATATTGACGAAGAAGATCCAGCGCCAGCCCAAGTGGTCGACGATCTGTCCGCCCAGTACCGGCCCCACCGCCAAGCCGATATAGACGGCCATAACGTTGATGCCGAGCGCCTTACCGCGCTCCTGCGGGGGAAAGACGGCTGTGACGATCGCCGCCGAGGTCGCGGCGAGCAAGGCGCCGCCGCCGCCCTGAAGCACGCGGCTGGCAATCAGCCAGGCGCCATTCATGCTCAGCGCTGCGAGCAGCGATCCTGCGGTGAAGATCACGATACCGGCGAGGTAGAAGTGCACCCGCCCGTGTGCATCGGCCAGCCGGCCGAGGGGGATGAGTAGCACGGCTGTAGCCAGTAGGTAGGCGATCTGTACCCAGATCGATGCCCCGAAGCTTAGCTTCAAGGCAGGGCCCATCTTGGCCAGGGCAACCGAGACGATGCTACCGTCAAGCGGCACCATGAAGGCGCCGACCGAGGTTAGCGCCAGAAGCTCCCAGCGGCGGTCATGCAACTGCTCAAGCGTGATGCGGCGCCAAGGCGGCATTGCCTAAGTCTACCCGTTATTGACCTACCCCCAGAAGCCGTCCGCCTCGAGAACGTCGTGATCACGTCGAAGCTGTCTATCGTGACGTGGAGCTAAGCGGGGCGAGCTCACCGATTCTCTCCACACCCTTACGCTCGCCGAGCAACGAGAGGCGGTCCCCGGCAACGATGACCGTGTCTCCTGAGGGCAGGACGATCTCGCCTCCCCGGGTGATCGAAGTGACAATGACGCCCTTCGGCAGCCCGGCTACACGCAGCTTCCTGCCCGCCGCCGGTGAGTCGGCTGTGATTCTCACCTCGAAGCCGGCGCTGCCCGGAGCAAGGCCGCTCACCCGTGCGACGTTCGTCAGCAGCTCGCGCCGATAGCTGCGCATGAGATCCGAGAGCGCGACCGTGCCAACGACGTGGCGGTCGCCGTCAAGCACGGGCACCCATGACAGCGGCGCCTCGGTCAACGCCTCCAGAGCGATGTTCAGATGGCTCGAAGACGGGCACTGTCGGAGCTCCGGGGTCTGCGAGTTCGCCCACTGCGCGACTTTGGCCGCCTCGTGCCTCAAGATCGGCTCGTGCTACCGTGCCCTCGAAGCGCTCGGCGGCATCGATCACGGGCGCTCCGCGAACGCCGGCGCCATCGAGCGCCTGGCGCGCTTCGTCGAGGCTCAGGTGCGCCGCTAGAACAAGCCGCGGCCGGGCCATGGCCCGTGCCGTGGGAACGGCAGTGAGGAGTGGCAGGCCGGCCAGCAGTCGCTGGGCGGGCGCGTCGGCGCGGCTCTTCAGCTGGCTGCGATAGATCGTGTCGTCGCTGCGGCGTACGATGAGCCAGGCAAGGCCCACGGCAATCATGGCGGGAGCCAGCATGGAGAGGCTGCCGGTCATCTCGGCGACCATGAGCATGACGGCCAAAGGCGCCCGCGAGATGCCGCCAAAGCAGCACATCATGCCGATGATCACGTAAGGCGCCGGGTTATGCCCCATGCCCGGCACGAGGGGCTCGAAGACCCGCCAGACCGCCGCCCCGAGAAAGGCGCCGATGACCATGCCCGGGCCGAAGATCCCGCCGGACCCGCCGGAGCCTATCGACAACCCGGTGGCCAGGATCTTGGCCAAGGGTAGGAGGAGGATGATCCACAGCGGGATCGTCAGGAGCCCGGGCCCCAGACCCCTCTGCACCCAACCGTACCCGGTGCCGAGCACCTGCGGCACGACGAGGCCCATGACCCCGACCAGCACGCCGCCGATTGCGGGGCCGGCCCATCTCGGTAGCGGCGAGCGGGCAAAGAGTCCCACCATGCCGTAGAAGCCTTTGGCGTAGAGCAGCCCGAGCAGCCCGCCGAGGATGCCGATCAGGGCAAACCAGCCGAGCTGTGAGGAGTCGGAGAAGTGGTAGCCGCCAACGTAGCCGAACAGCGGTGAGAACCCTTCAACTGCCCCGAACACAACGGAGCTGACTGCCGAGGCGATAAAGCAGGGCAGCAGGGCCGTGGGGTCGAAATCGTCGCGGTAGAGGATCTCGGCCGCCAGCACGGCACCGCCCAGCGGTGCTCCGAAGATGGCACCGATGCCCGAACCGATGCCGGTCGCCACCGCCACGCGGCTGTCGGCGGGCTCCAGCTCGAGCACCCTGGCGAGCAGCGAGCCGAAGCCCGCGCTGATCTGCGCGGTGGGCCCTTCACGACCACCAGAGCCGCCCGAGCCGATAGTGAGCGCCGAGGCCACGATCTTCACGACGACGGCGCGAAAGCGCAGCCCCCGAGGGTTGTGGTGGACCGCGGAGATGGCCGCGTCGGTGCCATGCCCTTCAGCCTCAGGGGCGACGCCAAAGACGAGCAGCCCGGCCACGAGCGCTCCCCCGCCGACGATCAGCGGCAGCAGCCAGGGGCGCGCGAACGAGGCTGACGCGGCACGTCCACCCTCTCCTGCGGGAGTAGGCACCTGGTAGCCGGCGAGCACCCCGAGGAAGAAGTGCGTGCAGAGGCTGAGTGCCTCGTAGAAGACGATCGCCCCTAGGCCGGCGACGGCGCCGATCACCACGCCGAGCACGATCCACTTCTTAAGGTACGAGGTCGACGACAGCCAGCGGCCGGCGCGGGCGGCACCGGCACGACCCCACACCAGGCCACTCGGACGAGGTGGCTGGCCCCCTTCGCTCACAGGTCCCAACCGCTGCTCCAGTCCTGCTCCGGCACTTCACCGGCGCCGGCGGCGAGTTCACGAAGGGCCACGACAACTGATTGCTGAACCTCTGGGGGGATCGCGGCGAGGAGCTCGCCGATCTCCTGCCGGCGCCGTTGGGTCACAGCGTCGATGAGGGCACGGCCGGACTCGGTCAATGCGACGCGCACCTGGCGACGGTCGTGACGGTCGCCGCGGCGGCGCACGAGGCCCTTGCGAACTAGGCGCTCGCACAGCCGCGAGGCCGTCGGCGGGGTGACTGATACGGCCTCGGCCAGGGTTGCGATGCTCTGCGGTCCGCGCGAGGCGAGAATGACGAGCGACCTGTACTGAGTGAGGGTGACCTGCTCCCCGGCATTGGCCAGCGAGCGAGCGGCGATCGCCACCAGCACGCGGCTGGCGGTGAGCACCGCGTCGACCATGGAGTCTCGATCGGTTGGCGCTTGATGATTCCCATGCATAGGCTAATTATTGCATAGTCTTCACGACCATGAGGAAGCGCGGTGTCAGAGGTCAGTTCTCAGCATGAGCGCTGACCCAAAGGCGGCCGAGCCAAGCCCCGGCAAAGCGGCAGTGACGGCGACAGCGCCACCATCACGCCAGAGGAAGGATACCATCTCATGGATACGATGTGTCAAGTGGACCGCACACGCATCTCTGGGTGCGCGGGTGCGGTCCTTCACACCATCATCAAAGCCGGTAGACTACACCGCAGCCTCTCTTGGACTGCGATGTTCGTGGTCTTCGCCAAGGGGTGATCGTCAGGAGGACGGGCAATGACGTACGGCGGCGATTCGTCGCCTCTGTTCGCAGCGAAGATCTCTCCACCCAGGCTGCGCTCTCCGAGCGTGCGCGCCGACCAGCTGGCCAAGGTAGCCCAGGCCAGAGAAGCCAAGCTGCTCCTCGTTAGGGCGCCGGCCGGCTATGGCAAGACGACCCTCGTGGCTGCTGCCATCAAGAATCTGGCATGGCAGCATGTCTGGTACCGGCTGGACTCCCTGGACGCCGACCCACGGGCGTTCCTCTGCTCGATCGCGCGCGCCCTGCGTCAGCGCTGGCCCTCCTTCGGCGAGGTGCTGCTGGAGCGGGTCGCGGGATCAGAGGGACGGCCCCCAGTATCCGAGCTGGTCGTCATGCTCGTTCGGGAGCTCGAGCGGGCTGCGGAGGAGGACCTGTTCATCGTCCTTGACGACTACGAAACGCTCACGTCCGCACAGGCGTTCAACGACGCGCTCGCCGCGCTTCTGGATTATCTGCCGCCGTCCGTCCACGTGCTGCTGCTCAGCAGAGCACAGCCTTCCTTCCGCAGCTCCAAGATGGCGCGCGATGGGCAGTTTGTCGGGGTGACCCGGAGCGACCTGCGCTTCAACCGCGAGCAGGTCGCTGCCGTCGTGGAACAACAGAGCGGCGCGCCGCCGCTGAGCGATGCAGTTGAGAGACTGCTTCATCTGACCGAAGGTTGGGCTGCAGGGGTGATGCTCGCAGGGAAGGCCGCCCGCTGGATGGATCCGGCTGGGATGGACGACTTCCTTGGGGGTCGCGACTTGGAGCGTGAGGTCTTCCCCTACCTTGCAGAACAGGTCTACGCGCGGCAGAGCGAGCAGACGCGGGAGTTCCTCAGGGCCACCTGCCATCTCGAGTCGATGACTGCCTCGCTGGCAGAGACAGTCTCAGGGTCACGCGATGCAAGGACCCTGCTGCAGACGCTAGCGGCAAACGAGATCTTCACCTTCAGCGATCCCTCTTGCGGCGCCTACCGCTACCATCCCCTCTTTCGCCGCTTCCTGCAGACCAGGCTCGTCCTTGAGGAAGGCGAGGATGCCTGCCGCGCAGTGCAGCTGCGGACCGCGAACGGGCTTGCCCAGCATGACCTCGTCGCCCCGGCCGTCGACCTCTATCTCGCCATCGCTCAACCGCAGCCGTCGTTGACCATCCTTAGAAAGCGCGGACACGACGTGCTCGACGAGTGCAGCGAGGAGCTCGTCTCCCGATGGGCCGATGCGCTGCGGAGGACTGAATGCGCAGGGTCTTCTGGCTGGGCACCGCTGCTCGAGGGGCACTGCCTCCTCCGCGGTGGCCGCCTGGAAGAGGCGCGCCACCGTCTGAGGATGGCGCTTGCCTCCCTCGATGGAGACCGGGCGGGCCGCTACCTCGCATGCAGGGAGCTGGCACACTGCTGCTTCTACGCGGGTGACGACGCCGACTCCATCGATTACCTGCGAGAAGGACTGGCTCTGGCGGCGAGCAAGCGCCAGGAGGCTGCATGCTTCGCGATGCTGGCCTTCGTCCTCTCAACTTCCTGCCGGTGGCAGGAGGTCGATGAGGCTCTGGCCGCGTTCGCGAGCTGCGGTCGGGGGGTCTCAGCGAAGCTCTCCGCCCAAGTTGCGGGGCTCGAGTCCACGAGCGCCCTCATGCGCGGCGAGGTTCGCAGAGCTCTCAGCGCAGGTGAGGAAGCACTGCCCCGTATCCGCCGCCACTCACCCAAGCAGAGCACCGCCGGCTTTCTCACTGGCCTCGCCGATATGAACTGCTTCGCTGGCCGCTATGGGAGGGCTGCCCGGCTAGTGCACGAATCTCGAGAGCTCTGCGATCTGTACGAGCTCGACAAGCGCAAAGCGGAACTGGAGGTAATCAGAGGGACCCTCCTCGCCCAGGGGGGGCACCTCGATGAGTGTCTCTGGGTCTTCGACAGGGCCCTGGCGGCGCCGCTCCTGCAGTCCGACCCGCTGCAAGTCGAGCTTCACAGCCGGCGCGGGACGGTGCTCAGGCGCTCTGGCAGCCTGGGCATGGCGGCGCAGGCCCATGAGCAAGCTCTCCGCACTGCCGGAAGCACAGGCGCTGCCTACGACAAGCTGAACGGCCAGCTCGATCTGGCGTTTACGGAAGGCCTGCTGGGCTCAAGCGGAGACGCTGCGCAGCGCATCCGCAGGCTCATGGATGAAGCGGGCGAGCTGCAGCTCCTGTTCCAGCAGGCCAAGGGAGGCTTCTTCCTCGGCGTCCTCTCCGTCCATCAGGGTGGCAAGGCGATTCCCGAGCTTAGCCCTCCCTGCAGCGCGCTTCTACGTCTCGGCCACGTGGACTTCGTGGGTCAGGAGCTCGTCGCGTATCCCGAAGCAGCGCGAGCGCTGTTGTCTGCTGACGTCGATGACGACACGCTGAGAGGGCTGCTGGAGGCGATCGTGCCGCAGGCAGGCGGTCCGTCCCTCTTGGCTACGCTGGCGGCGCTCAGTGACCGCGTCGGGGTGCTCGTCATGGAGACGGCTCGCGGACATCTCCCGGCTCGGCAGGCCCGCCAGCTCCTCACGGACGCTGCGTCGCCATCCTTCGAAGCGAGTGCGTGACGGAGCAGGGCACCGGTCTGGTGCGGGCGCCGCCGAGAGGTTGTTCTCCGAGCCCACGTCGACGCCGACGACCCACATGCCCGCCTCCCCTGTTCGTCACCCTCAGCCAGTCTTCGCACAGGAATCTGCGATACAACGCGAGATCGCCACGATGAGCACCGAGGACCAGCCAGAGATACGGGAGCGACCGGTAGGCAGCGATGATGTCGTTTGCAGCGAAAACGTTGTCGTATTGACAACGGTGGTGGAGCATAGCGGAATCGAACCGCTGACCTCCTGGGTGCGATTCCGGCTCGGGCCGTTATCAGGCGTCGCAGTCACCCGGCTCAAGTCTCACATAACGCCTGCACAACGGCAGTATAATGCCCATACCCGTTATCAGCAGTCTCAGGCCACGACTGGGCCGTTTCCGTTCGTCCCGTGGACAGATCCGTGGACACGAACGGGGGAGCTCGGGACTACAGTCTGACCGACTGAACGGAGCAAGAGGCGGCCCGCCACCTGCACGCTGGGACGGCGAGCCGCCGCCGATGGGACCACCGCAGGGCGTCCCGTAGAGCGTCAGTGAGATGCTCTTTCGCGTGAGGATGGTGCTTCCCTGACCCACGGCAGCCGTTGCTTCAATTCCAACGTCGCCCACCACCATCGCGTAGTGCCCTGTGACACTTTTCGGCTGTTCTGCGGCCCTTTTCGCCAAGCTAACGTCAGCGCGTGTCATCGCGTAGCGTCGTGTAGCAGGGTAATCGGAGCCCATTCAAAGTCCATTTCGGGGGCAGAACGAGTGGCGGCGGTGAAGCTCACAGGGCGGTGGCGAGGAGAACGAGGCGGGCCGATGAGGAGCAGTGCTCCTCACGTTCATTCCCCGCGGGCACGCGAGGCGAGCTTGTCTCGAGAGGTCGCGAGCGTCACATCTTGTCAGTCAGCTGACGCCGGCGACTCTGCAATGCCCGGGTTCTCAAGCCCGAGTCGACGCAGCAGCGGCGCAGTCACCACGAAGAGCCCGTAGCCGACCATGCCGCCGATGCAGTTGAGCCAGACGGTGTCGACGTCGATGTGCTTGTAGGGGAACCCGTAGGCGAGCGTGCCGAGCAGCTGGAGGAGCTCGAACCCGATCGCCGTCGCGAGAATCGCGAGGGCGGTCGCCTGCCAGCGGCGCCAGCGCGCCCAGAGCCAAGGCAGGAAGCAGCCCAACGGCAGCAGGAGCAGAACGTTGCCCCAGATCGGCAGCAGGGCGCGGGACCAGCTCACGCCGAAGCGGTGCCCCTCCCTCGCCGTGCGCACGTCCTGGAAGACGCCCCTCCCCGGGACGGCGTTGTAGCTGATCTTCGCGGCCCCATCACTGCGGACCATCTGCCGCTGTAGGCTGATCTCGGAGGGCACGACGGGGAGCGGAAAGAGGGTCACGCCCACGAGGCAGGTGAGGTAGATGATGAAGAGGCAGCGCACCAGGAGCGTCAGGTGCGGAACGCGACGCCACCAGAACGCCACGCAGATGATCAGGGCGGGGACGGCGATGAAGACCAGGTCCGCCGCTGGCAGCGCACCACCCATGTGTCACCACCTCACCCGCACGGCTATCAGCTTGACCGCGCGATTGGTCTGCCCCGACGCGCCGTCAGGAGCCACGCGAGCGCAGCGAGGCCGACGACCGCTTCGCCGACCCAGATGACGGCCGGGCGGGGCAGGTGGCCGTCGTAGAGGGCCCAGGCGACCGGTTCGAGCACGAAAGCCAGGCAGACCGCAGCGCCTGCGAGCAGCGAGCGCGAGCGGCCCCACCACCAGCCGAGCAGGCCGAAGGCCAAACCGGCGAGGACGGCCTTCGTCTCCCACGCCGGGACGACCCAGCCGAGCCAGTAGCCCATGCCGCCGACGATGCGCGCGAGCATCGACGTCGGCCCGTCGGGCCGGCCGGTCGTTGGGTCGATCAGCAGGAACGTCAGGTAGAAGCCGGCGATGGCGGCGACGTCCGTCAAGGCCCCGGCCACCGCCGCCCACAGGCGCGAGCGCTGCGACCAGCCCGCGAGGAAGGCGAGTAGCAGCCACGGGGCGGACAGGTTGCTCACCCAGAACACCCCGACCGTGCTCGGCGACGGGATGTGCGAGACGACAAGCCCGTAGACGAAGCCGGCGAGGACGAAGGCGGCGAGCCTCACGGCCGGAGCTCTGACGATCGACGACATGCCTCAGAGTCTAGCGAGCGTGAATGCCCACCGCATAGTGAGGCGCGGCACGCCATCCGCCTCGGGCGGCGGGTTGCGCGTCGAGGAGGGCTACCGGCGCCGGCTGGCGAGAGAGACGACATTGTCCTCGACCGGCAGGGAGTTCTCGAGCGCCTGCTCCTCGGCCCGCTCCAGCGCCGCCCGCGTCACCTCGTCGAGCCCGGCCACGGCCTTCGCCCGCGCCGCGGTGGTGCGGCGCACGTAGTGCCGGAGGGTGGTCGCCGGGTCGAAGTGCCCGAGCCACTCCTGCGCCTGCTTGACCCCGTACTCCTCGTCCACCCAGGAGCGTCCTCGACCCGGTAGCCGGGCTCCCGCGGCTCCCCGCTCATCACGAGTCCGTGCCGGCGACGCAGCTTGCCAACCGTCTGCCAGGCCTTCACGTGGTCGGCTGCGATCTGCGGGGAGGTAGGGAGGGTCGAAGCGAAGAACCGCCGAGCGACCACCCTGCCCGCCCCCGAGCACGCGCAGACCAGGTGATGGAGTCCGAGCCGTCACGAAAGATCGATGGGCCAAGGTCACCAAACCCTGCCTTGGGCGCCTACTCAGACCTGCCGAGCGAGCTTTCTCGACGAGCCCGTGAGTCCCGCGGACAGCAGCAGTGCGATGGCAGCGGGCAGGTAGAACAGGCCGATGGTGAAGCCCGTCAGCACGACGAAGCCGAGCAGCACTGCGCCAGGAACCCAAACCAGGACGCGACGCCTCCTCGCAGCCGCGAGCAGGCCGAGTGCGGCGAGCGCGATCGGAACGCACAGGGCGACGACGATCCCGAACCCGTTCACCGCGATGAGCGTCGCGCTCTGGCTGCTGCTCGTCACCACGCCGCTCGATGAGGCTCCGCCGGAGACTCCCTGGTAGGCCGGATAGAAGACAAGGAAGACGCCTGCGGCGACCGTGAGCAGAAGGGCGACCAGAGCCGCCCACACGGATGGAGTTATGCGGTCATGCCGATCCAGAATCTTCATCTCCGCCTCCACTCAGAGCTTGCCGCAGAAGAGGAGCAGCGAAACAGCCACCTGCAGCGCGGTTTCCGCCGCACCTCCTACGACCAGTCTTCCACCCGAGCCACGCGCTGGGGACGATCACAATCACGATCGCATCAGTTGAACGGGCGCGCAGCGGCTGCCTTGGAGCGACCGCTTCGGCGCACCTTCCCAACGCCTTGACGGAGCGGCGGATCGAGCGTAGAAGGGGACGGTAGGTGGCCACAGGAGGAGGCGCAGTGGAGCGCACGTGCGCTTGTTGCGGTAAGCGCGTCGAGGACGACTTCCGCTTCTGTCCTGGTTGCGGGACTCCGCAGCGCACCAAGGTCGTGGAGTACTTCCGGGGCACGAAGGCGCTCGACGACGGCTGGCTCCGCGTCTCCGTCTACCTCGCCCATCCCCAGCACGTCCGCTTCAGCATCTGGAAGCGCGACCGGGCCGAGGCCGCGATGTCGCTCGAGCCAGACCAGGCGGAACGGCTCGCCCAGTTCCTGAGCGGCATGGCGCCACACGCGCGGGGGAGCATGTCCTGGACGTCGCTGCGCAGCAGTGCTCATGCGCTTGCCGCCTCGATGCACGACCTCGTCCACCGGGATCCGCTCTAGGGTCTTTGCTGGCCTGCCCGCCACGTCAGTGACGTTGCGTGCTGCCGCTTAGCGTCGTGTGACAGGGCAAGCGAGGTCCATTCGAGGCCATTTCGACCGCGAGCGGCTCTGGCGGGACAGCTGTTCAGTGGCCCGGCAGTGAACCTTCGGTGCTGGATTCCGTCTCCTACGAGGTCCGCGCGAAGGACCAGCACTTCGGTGCTTGCATGACCGGGCGGCGTGATAGCGACCCGCGCGCGACCGCCGACTTTGGAGGGGCCCGGTGCGCAGCCATCTCTGCTTCATCGGTGTCGTCGGCTTGGTCATCCTCGCGTTGACCTCGCTCGCAGCCTGCGCCAACGCCCAAGACAGCACGGTGCCCCCTCTCGCCGGGAACGTCAACGGCACAGTCCTGCTGAGGGACGCGCAGCCCGAGCGGCCCGCTGCCGGTCTGGTCGTGACGGCCCTTGGTCCGGATGCGCAGATTCGCGCGGTGAGCACTCGTACCGCCGCCGACGGGAGCTTCCACTTCCAGGTCAAGCCGGGCTGGTACCTGCTCACCGTCGACTACTGGGGCGAGCCGGCCACGCAGGTGAAGGTACCTTTGGTTGGGGTCGCCGCGGCGACCATCACCGCTCCCACAGAAGAGCGAGCGGCGACGCGCGCCGTGGTGGTCAAAGATCCACCCGCCGCACTGCCGCCGCGCGGGGTCTGGCTCGACGGCCACCTGGTCCTGCTCATGCTGCCGCCGGCACGGGTGCCGACCGCGGTCATGTCGCGAGAGAAGGCCACAACGGGCTACGAGAACGTCGACGGCTCCCCGGCGCGGGGCGTGCTCGCAGTCGTGACCGCACCCGGCAGCTTCGTCGGCCTCAAGAACCCCACCAAGCCGCTACGCGACTGGCTCGCCTGGGTCGTCATCGGCACGCGCCGCAGGCCGACCAACGTCGATCTCGGTGGCGTTCCCGGCAAGACCGAGCCGCCGTTCCTGGCGCTGCACAACGTGGCCCTGCTCGATGCCCGGACGGGCCAGTTCCTGCTCGGCTTCAACACGAAGTGAGCGCATGCCCTGGTCACCCCCGCTCACTGCATGAACGTCTTTGGGTCACGTCGCAGCGTCTCGCCCGAGGGGTGATGGTCTGATGACGTCGAAGCATGTGCAGCTCGCGCTGGCGTTGAGCGCCGCCGTAATGCTGAGCGTGGCAGCCTGCGGCGGCAGGGCCGCATCGACCTCGCCGACGCCGCGTGCCGCCGTCGCAGCGGTGCCCGTCGCCGACGTCCCCCGCGTGCTGCCGCCTGCGGGCGTCATCGTGAACCGCTTCGCGAAGCTCCTGCCCGCAGCCAACGCAGCGTCGCCGCCCGTCAGCAAGGCGCAGGCGCTCGCCATCGCACCCAACCTGCAGGGGCTTGCCGCTCGTGCCCTGCTGGCCCGTGTCACCGTCCCCGGCACGAAAGAGGCAGTTGACCCGATCGAGAGTCGCCTCTGCTGGGTCGGCGTCTTCACCTACCCCGCGCCGATTGATGCGAGCAGCGGCGGGCCCTCACCGCCGCCGGGCAGCTCGTCGGCGCCGCCCCATCTGGTGCGCTACCGGGTCGACCTCGTCGATGCGAACTCGGGCAAGGTCCTGATGATGTTCTTCACGCCGTAGCGCGGAGGCGGAGAGGCTGAGACCTGAAGCGGAGTCGGGTCATGAATGACGCACGAAACGCAGACGCCGGACTGCGCTTCGACCTCAGCGAGCTCCAGCCTCCTACCGCCAGTCGCCGAAATCGCGGTAAGGTACGAGAGGCGCGTATGCTCATGAATGGAGGCGTCGTGACCGGGAGCATCGTGGCAGCCCGACGAGCCGCTGCGCTCTTTGGTGCCCTGCTCATCACCGTAGCGGCAGGCGCGTGTGGCGCAGTCGCAGCACCCTCGTCCTCGCCGCGCTCCTCTTCGACACCGGGCAATGTGGCGACCGGCACGGCTCCCTCGAGCCCGGCGGCACTGTTGAGTCCGGCAGCGGCCGCGCTTGGTACACCAGGCAACTCCTGGGGAGACGCGGCGCTGAGCCAGCCAGCAGGACGGGCTGCGGTCGCCTATCTGCATGCGCGCGCCTCGGCGGCGGTCACGCCGGCGGCGCTCGCCGCCCTGCCGGTGTTCTTCGTGCCGCGCAGCCCCGACATCGCCTACGAGACCTACCTCGCGCGCGGCAGGCGTGCCCAGTGGATCGAGTATGGCTGGCGAGCCGCGAAGACCATCGACAGTCTGGATCCCTCCAGTGTCTCGCTCACCGTGCAGAACCGCGACGCGAGCTTCGCCGGCCACGCCACGGATATCACGAGCTTCGCGAGTGGTCGCTCCGTGCAGGAGGGCGAAGGGCTCGATCACACGCTAGCTCTCAAGTGGGTGGGGGGTCGCTGGCTGGTGCAGGAGGACAAGTACGTCAGCGACGGTGCCCCGGGCCAGCTCGTCAAAGGCGGCGCCCCGCAGCAGATGGTCGCGGCTGCGGCCGCGGTCGCCTCGACGCTGGAACAGGCGGGCCCGGCGCAGATCGCCGCCGCCACCGGCGTGGTGCGCACCTTCGTGCGGCTCGTCGATCAAGACCGTTACCTCGCCGCGCAGCGCCTCGTGCGCCGCGGCAGTCACGTCTCGGCGCCCGAACTGGGTCGCGAGGTCGCGCACCTGAAGGTGCTCCGCGCCGACTTCACGGCTGTGCCTGGACAGACCGCCATCGAGCTTGAGACCACGCTGCGCGTGGAGCCGCGCGCCGGCAGCGCCTGGCCGCGCGGTTCACAGCACGTCTACTTCACGGTGAGACGCGAGTCGCTCGGCCAAGCTTGGCTGATCGATGAGTACAGCTCCGCGCCTTGACGGGGCCGCTGGCCTCTACAGCTGGGCGTCGCGTCGAGGATCGGACGGCGGAAGCGAAAAGGGTGAGGAAAGGTGCCCTCGCCGTTCCTCACGGTTGCCTCACCCACCCCACACCGAACTCCACACCCCCCGCGCCTCCCCATGTCCAGTCCCGAAGCGTGAAGGAGAGCAACGGGCCCGGCAAGTCATCGCCGGGCCTCTCCGGGCGACGCTGTCCTACGCCCACCAGGCGATGAAGGGCAGCATCGAGCTGCTGCTGGAGCTCGACGAGCTGCCGAAGCTGAAGGCCCCGACAAACAGCACCACGATGATGATCCCGATGAGCGTAGCAATGGCGCCGATGATGATCCCCGCCAGGCTGAGTCCCGTGCTCAGTCCCTCGCGCTTCGCCTGCCGGTAGCCGACGATCGAGAAGATGAAGCCGACGCCACCGACGACGGGGACGAACAGCCCGACCAGGGCCAGCACGAAGCCGGCGACGCCGATCCCGGGCGACCCGGGCGCGGCGGCCTGCTGGACCACGACGGGGGTCGCCCCGGGTGGCACCGGCACGGGAGCACCGCAGTTCGCGCAGAATCGTGCCTCTTCGGCCAGAGGGTTTCCGCACGTCTGGCAGTGGTCCATCGTCCGCCCTCCGTGTTGACGCCGGAGACCGGAGCATACGCTCTCACCACTACGCTCCTGGTCTGAGGCCAACAACGTCGGAGGAGTGCGCCCTTCGGGTTCGCCAGTCCAGGATTGCGTCCGGGGTCATCCCGCCCGAGGGGCGCCGAGACGGGAGTGGGCGGCCCGATCAACGTGCAAGAGTGACGGTAGTCGGCGCAGCACCGCCCGGTCCCGTCCGGAGGCGCTCACGGGCCTTCGCCGCCAGCAGGGCACTGCCCCTGACGCCAAGGCCCCGCTGACGGTCGCCGACCTGCGCAGACGCTCGTGCGAAGAAGGTCCGAACGGCGCTTGGAGATCATGCCCTGACCCCTTCCCACTCACGACACATCGACATCGAGCCTGCTCGCGAGATGGGTCTCAAGGTGGAGGCGTTGGAGGACAACGATGCACTTCAGGACGCGAGTCCTGACGGTTCACCACGTCGCCCTCCAAACCCTCGCCGCGACACCAGCGGTGAAGATCATCGAGAATCACGAAGGCGTGGCCTACATCAAGGGCGTCCAGATAGGCGTTCAACAGATTGGTCTTCCCGCCTAGACGACCGGCATCGGGGACGTGTTCACGATCGAGAATGGCCAGCCGCTCCACCCTGAGCGCGCGACCAAGTTGTTCCGCGAAGCCATCAAGAATGCCAAGCTGCCGCGCATTCGTCTTCACGACCTCCGGCACACCCACGCCACGCTCGGGCTGGAGGCCGGAATCCCAGTGAAGGTAATCTCTCAGCACCTCGGGCATGGCAGCACGCGCATCACCCAGGACGTCTACCAGCACGTTCTGAAGGAGCAGCAGGAGGCCGCCGCGGGGCAGATCGCAGACCTGGTGAAGCTGGCCGGAACGGCAGCGAAGACCGCGTCCGACGAGGACGCAGAGTAGCTCAGAATGGGGTCGTGGACAGAATGTGGACATCGCGGCGAGAATGGCCCAGTGGCGGCCGCTGCCGCAGCGCTATTTGCAGGAGTTTCGTGGTGGAGCATAGCGGAATCGAACCGCTGACCTCCTGGGTGCGATCCAGGCGCTCTCCCAGCTGAGCTAATGCCCCACGTGGGTCCCCTGGCGGGGGAAGTATCTTATACGGCATTCCCAGGCGGCGGGCAAGCCGAACGGGTCTGGGCCGTGCGTCAGGGCCGTGCGTCAGGGCCGTGAGCCGGGTGGCCGGGGCGCCGGCGGAGGCGCCGGCGCCGGCGGCTGAAGCGGAGACGGCGGCGGTGGCAAACGGGGCGGTGCCGGCTGGTAGCCGGTGGCCGGCGGAGCAGGCTTTGCCGGCAGTGGCCAGTCTGCCGGCCCCGAGGCCGCGATGCTCCCCCCGGCGCCGGGCGCCGCGAGCGACGCCTGCATAGTGAAGGGTGGATACCGGTGGGTGAGCCCGAACTTGCAGGCGGTCACGCGGGTGGACCAGTGCAGGTCGCCGGCCACGACGGTGTACACACCTTCCGGGAATCGGCCGGTGAACAGGATCACCATTGCACGACCAGCCAGCGCACGCCGGCCGGTCCTCCCTGCGCTGGCGACGATAGCATAGACTTGCCGGGTGAACCGGGCGGAGTTGCAGAGGCTGTGGCAAGAGGCGGGAGCTACGCGCGCTGCGCTGCCGGCACCCACGCGCCCACCGGTCACCACGCTCATGGGCGCGCCGGCATGCACTGCTGACGGTCTCCTGGGCGCCGACCTGGCGGTGGTCGGGCTGCCGTTGGGCGGCTGGGGCGAGGCGCCGGCGGCGGTACGTAGGGCGTCTGAGAAATACTCCGGCTGGCTCTCGGTGGCCGGGCGCGACTCCGGCCTGCGCGTGGTCGACTACGGCGATGTGGCGGTAGACACTGCCGATCTCGCGGCCACGCTGCTGCGCGCTCACGAGCGTCTCGCCGATGTGCTCGCCGCCGGCGCGAGTCCGCTGCTGCTGGGCGGCGACGCGGTGGTTACCGTACCGGCGCTTCAGGTGCTCGCCGGCAAGCTGCGCGGTCGCCTGGGAGTGATCGCTTTCTCACCTCGCCTCGACCTCGACCTGGAGCCGGCGCACGCGACCACCTCGCGCTGGGCGCGAGCCCTGGAGCTGGGCGTTGTGGAACCGCACAACTTCGTGGTTATCGGGGAGGGTGGCGCGCCCGGCGAAGCCGGCGCACGCCGCGTCTGCGACAGGCTGCGGGGGCGGTGCTACACGCTCGCCGACGTTGCCGAGGCGGGCATTGTAACAGTCGCTCGAGAAGCCGTCGAAGCGGCCACCACGGGTACCGAAGCCGTCTACGTGTCGGTGGATCTGAGTGTGATCGCCGAGGCGGACGATCCCGTCGGGCTCACTCCCTCCGAGGTGAGCATCGCTCTTGCCATCGCCGGCCGGGCGCGCCTGGCCTGTGCGGATCTTTGTGGTGTCACATCTGGCAACGCCGAGCATGGCTCCTCGGCTGCGGTGGCCGCGCGGCTCGCGGCCCAGCTAGTCGTGGCGGCGTCTTCGCAGCGCGTCTGAGCGTCCTTTCCCACGCCGTCCGGGCATCGTCACCTAAACATGAGTTCCATGGCGCCCAGGCCCGCCAAGGCCGACACTTCTAGCGGAGCAAAGGGACGCCTGGGAGGACGAAGGTGACTCGCGAGGAGAAAGAACTGGCAGTAGAGGGTGTGCTAGCACGCTACGAGCATCTGGGGGCGACAGTCGTGAGCGACGACCAGACGCTCTGCAGGCTTCTCCAGACACTGGAGTTCTCAGACTCCGACAGGGCTGTCGGAGAGTACCTCTGCTCCTTCCTCACTGCGTAGGCGGCGCCGCACGGCGCACCGTCGGGGCGCTTGAGAGAAGCGGGCCCAGGCGGCCTGTGGGCGACGGATGTCGCACGGGCCGCCTGAGCCTTTCCTTACGCGCGCGTGGCATCTCGCGGCAGCCGGTTACCGTTCGCAAGCTCGCTCACTAGGCGGGCGTTCTCGATGGCACCGGCGATCATGCGTCCGACACTCTCGGTGAAATCCAGGTACTCGGCGTAGTCACGTGGCCGTGTATCGAACAGGTCGATGAGCCCCACGGTGCGCTCACCGGCCAGAAGCGGGATGCAGAGTCTGCTCAGGCAACCGCGGGCGCGCATCTCGTCGCGCTCGTCGGCGGAGAGACGCGGGTCGTCCGGGCCGGCAATAGCCAGTGCCTCCGCGCTAGGCAGCGTCATGATCGTCGCCGGGAGCCGGCTCATGGCGGGCATCGTGTCGATCCCGGCGGGGTCCACGCCTTGGCCATTAACGCTCACCATGCAGCGCAGCTGTTCGCCTTGGAGGGCGAAGATGTCGCAGCCGGCTGCCTCCGTGGTGGCGCGCAGGCGTTCGGCGATCATCTGGAGTAGTTCCTGCGGGTCGCGGGTCTGGAAGGCGGCGGCGGCGGCAAGCTCCACGATCTCGTGTAAGGCGCGCGTGCGCTGCTGGAGCCGGTCGAAGAGAAGGGCGTTCTCGCAGGCGCCGGCCAGCAACCTGCCGGCACTCTCAAAGAACCCCAGGAACTCGGCGTAGTCGCGTTCCCGGGTGTCGTAGATATCGACGGCGCCGTAGAGCTCGTCATTGACGATCAACGGGATGCACACCTCGCTGGCGAAGCCGAACTCGCGGTAGATGCGTCGTTCGTCCTCGCTGAGCTGAGGGTCGTCGGGTGCGGTGACCACGAGGATCTTGCGGCTGTTCATGGCGGCGATCACGGTAGGGTAGCTCAGCGGATCGAGCAGGTTGCCCACAAGCCGCTCGTCGTGGCCGCTGCGGTCGTAGCTCGCCACGCAGCGCAGCCCATCGGCGCACATCTTGTAGATGTCGCAGTTGGCAACATCCACCGCCACCTGAAGACGCTCGGCTACGCGCCGCACCAGAGCGTCCAGGTCACGCATGCGGCTGCTCAGATCGCCCAGCCCGACGAGCTCGTTGAGCGCCCGGCTGTGGCGCTCTGCCTGCGCGAAGAGGATGACGTTCTGTAGCGCCCGCGCGGCCACCCGGCCGAGGCCGCGGACGAGCTCCAGATCGGGCCTGAAATCTCGTGGCACATAGTCGGAGAGCTGCGCCAGACCAATCACCCGGCCACCCCAGATGAGGGGCAGGGAAAGCTGGCCCTGGTAGCCCCACTTCTCGAGGGAGTAGCGACCCTCTTCGCTGAGCGACGGATCATCCAGGCTCGTCACGATGCTCACCTCGCCCGTGTCAAAGGCCCGCACCGCGCAGGGATAGCGCAGCAGCGGGATGACGACGCCTTCCCAGGCCCTGTCGAAGCGGCCGTCGTCGTAGCTCACCAGGGCGCGCAGCGTGTCGCCTTCAACGGCGAAGATGTCGACCACCGGCGAGTGGCTGAGCGTCGCGAGGCGCTCGGCGACGGCGTGCAGCGCCTCGCCGGTGCTGAGGCGGGCGGTATCTTCCAGATCGGCCTCCATCACGAGCTCCAGGTCGCGCGCATGCCGCTGCAGGCGCGCGACGCTGTCATGCGTGGCGAGGGTTGCCGCGAGGAGCCCGGCGGCGATCTCGACGATGGGCACGGCGGCGCGCAGATCGGCGGTGCGCCTGCTGCCAGCCTCGAGAAAGCCCAAGAGGCGATCTTCGAAGATCAGGGGGGCGAGGAGCGCGCCGGCCAAGCCACGCGCTTCGAGGAAACGCGTGGCGGCCTTCGGCGCGCCGCCACTGCCTGCAACGACGACCGTGGCGCGTCGCGCCAAGGCCAGCCGGGCCGTGGGGCTGCCGGCGAGCGGCCAGGAGTCGGGCAGCCCCGGCGGTTGGTCGGCGGCGCGCGCGGCCAGCACGGCGGCATCACCGGCGATGCGATAGAGGCTGCAGACGTCGAGCCCGGGCTGCCTGCGCAGGGCGCTGAGAGCCGCGTCGAGCGAGCCGTCGGCGGCGCCGGCCGGCGACGGCAGGTCGACCGCCGAAGCCGAAACGGGGTGGTCGGGCAGAGCCGCTTGCGGGAGGGCGTGCGGCTCCTCACGGGCGCCGCCCAGAGTCAGACCCATCACTGTCGCCGTGGCTTCCACCAGTGTGAGCTGCTCGGGGCTGAGAACGCCTTCGGGGTGGGTGAGGATCACCTCGAGGCAACCGACGAGCGCGCCATCAAGCCGCACGGGCACGCGTAGAGTGCTCCGTGATCGGTCCATCTCGTGGCGCTTGCCACGGGGAACGTCGCCGACCAGGGGCAGCGGACTCGCGGGGAGCGGCGGCGTGCCCGGCGGCGCGGCCGCCGCGACCAGTGCGAAGGCGCCATGTTCGGGCAGGCAGCCCAGAGCGCGGACGCCCGCGGCTCCCAGCTTGGCGCAAAGGGTGTCGACCAATGCCTGGACGGTGCTTCCGCCGGCGGCTCGGAAGGCCGCGACGGCGGGGCGGAGGGAGGCGGCTGTAACGGTCAGACCGTCCGTGACCATGGCGTCGTCGTGCCCCGCCCCGATCTGGCCGTCGATCAGGCGCGTAGCCTGGCCGGCGATGAACTCCGCAAAGGTGATGTTGGCGCCGGTGAAGGAGCGCGGGGAGCGCGTGTCGGCGAGCTCCATCACGCCTGCGGCCCGGCTTGCGACGAGCACGGGAATGGCAAGGACGGCGGCGTCGCCGCGAGAGCGGTAGATCTCCGCTTCGCCGTGGGTGAGGAGCTTGGTAGTGCTGAGGTCGGCGATCACCAGGCGGCGCCCGGTGCGCAACACCTCGGACGCGATGGGGGCCTTTTCCAGTGGCACCGTGGTGCCGAGTTCTGCACGCCGCACGCTACCGCTGCGCGAGTACTGGGCGACGATCCTCATGGTCTTGTCTGCCGTGTGGAGGGCGATGATGCATGACGTGACGCCGAGCCCGTCGGCCGCTACCGCCGCCAGCATCGTCATGGAAGTATGGAGCGAATCGTTGGCGGCCGGTTCGATGGCGTGCCGGGTGAGATCGCGGGGCGACGGTACCCCTTGCGCGCCGTTCTGCAGGCTGAGAAGTGCCTCCACATGGCTGCGACGGTAGCGCCGATGGCCACCTGGGCTACGGTAGCAGGCGAGTCTGCCGGAGTCGGTCCAGCGCCGGAGGGTGTTGAGACTGACGCCTAGGGCGTCTGCCGCTTCGCCCAGGCGCAGCCACTCTTTGCCGCCAGCCTTGCCTACCCGCATGCTTGCCGTCCGTGTCTCGGTGGAGAGCCCGCCGGATGCTCCCTCCGCCGGATGCCCCTAGTCTACGGGATTGACGGGGTACGTGGTTGCCTTGGAGGTAGACCGGCGTCGCCGGCCCACCAGTCAGCTATCGTGGTCGGGGCCAGGCGCGACGGCGGTGGGGTCGACCAAGAGGCGAGCGATGTGCCCGAACGCCGCGCCAACCGTGGACGCAGGATCGAGGGCGGCCGGAGCGCCGGCGTCACCGCCCTTGCGGGTGGATTCGTCGAGCGGTATGCGGCCCAGGAGCCGGGTGTCCATCAGGCGCGCGATCTCAAACGCGCCGCCGCGGCCGAAGATATGGTGCCGTGAGCCGCATTCGGGGCAGACGTAGTAGGCCATGTTCTCAACCACACCCACAACCCGCTGTTTCGTCATGCGCGCCATCTTGGCCGCCTTGATGGCCGTCTTGGCGGCGGCTTCCTGCGGCGTCGTGACGATGATCAGCTCTGCTCCGGGGAGCATCTGGGCGATCGTGAGGGCGATGTCTCCGGTTCCGGGCGGGAGATCGATGAGCAGAAAGTCGGGGCTGCCCCACAGCACGTCGCCGAGAAACTGTTCGATGGCACGGCCGAGCATGGGGCCGCGCCAGATGACAGGCTCGTTGTCGGGCAAGAAGAAGCCCATCGAAATGATCTTCACGGCGTACGCCTCTGGCGGAACCAACTTGCCGTCGACCATCTCGGGCGGCAGCGGTGGCAGACCCATCATGAGAGGGATGGTAGGGCCGTAGACGTCGGCGTCGATGAGGGCCACCGCATGCCCGTCGCGGGCCAGGGCCACGGCCAGGTTGGCCGTCACGGTAGACTTGCCGACGCCTCCCTTGCCGCTGGCGACGGCGATCGTGCGGGTCTTCGAGCCCGGGCCGAAGAGTGTCTGCACAAGCTGGTTACGCTCGCCGAGACGCGTCGCCATGGCATCGCGTTCGTCGCACGACATTGCGTCGAGCTTGATCTCTACGCGCCTGCCGGCGGCGATCGCCGTCAGCGCCTGCTCGGCCTCGGCGCGGATCTGATTGCGCAGGGGGCAGCCCGCCGTGGTTAGCACGATCGTCGCGCCGATGCGCTGATCGTCGACGAGGATGTCGCGGACCATGTCGAGCTCGACGATACTGCGTTGCAGCTCCGGGTCGTTGACGGCCGCCAGTGCCTTCTTTACGTCTTCATGCGTCAAGTCTCTGCCTCCACGTGGTGTGACTCTGTGTACGGTCACAATACCCTATAGCCATGGCCGCGAAGGCTCGGCCGGCGGTTCGCCGCGGCGCGCGAGCCGCCGGCCTCGTGCAGTGGCCGTGAGGAACGGCCGTCGTTCGGGTGTGCCGGCTATCGCCCGGCGATGTTTCACGTGAAACATGCCCGTCGCGGGCTGGTGCCGAAGCGGGCAAGGGGCGCAGCGCCCCCCCTGCCCGACGACCGTTCGGCCGGCGCAGGCTCACCATCCGTCGCCGACCTGCGATTCGCCTACGCCTTGAGATTCACTGGCGCGGGGTTCCCGGCGCCGGTCGCGTACGTCTCCTTGAAGATCTCCATGAGGATCGGGCTCTGACGCACGTCGGCCAGCGAGATTTCGGCGTGGTGCTTGGTGTAGCCGTTGCCGATGAGCATCGTGGTATCGGCGCCGATGCCCTCGGCGCCCAGCGCGGCCGAGGTGAAGCTTGTGGCCATGCTGAAGAAGTAGACCATGCCGTCGTCTTTGGTGGCGAGAACCGAAGCCATCTCCGTATTGGGGATGTCCACGCAGTTGATGGTGAGGTCGGCCATCTCGCCGCCGGTGGCTTTCACCATCTCGTCGTAGACGAAGAGTTGGTCGGTGGCGCTGCCCTGGAAGATGTGGTCGCAGAAGCCGGTCTTCTCGAGGCGCTTGCGGCCCGCGTCGCCGTGCACGAGACCGATGACTTTACCGGTTACGCCCACGCGGTTGCGGGCCTCATAGGCGCAGAGTAGGCCACTCTTGCCGCCGGCGCCGATGATGAACACCGTCTGCCCGGGCTTGCACAACTTGGCCGTCTGCGCCGGCGCACCGGCCACGTCGAGGATCGCCAAGGCGAGGGCCTCGTCCATGTCGGAGGGTATCTTGGCGTAGATGCCGGTCTCGAACAGGATGGCCTCGCCCTTCACCTTCACCTGGCACGTGTCCTTGTTGACCGAGATGACCTCGTCGACCTTGAGCGGCGTGAGCGAGAGCGAGACCAGGGTGGCGATGCGGTCTCCCACCTTGAGATCGCGGGCCGCGAGCCGTGGGCCGATCTCCTTGACGGTGCCCAGCAGCATGCCCCCGGAGCCCGTGTCGGGGTTGTGGTGCTTGCCCCGCTTGGCGATGATGTCGAGGCTGTGGCGCGCCATCTTCTGCACGTCACCGCCTTCGGCCTCCTCGATCTGTGTGAAGCTGGCCGCGTCGATGTTGAGCGTGTCGACATCGATGAGAATCTCGTTGTCGTAGATCTCCATGGTGTTGTCGATCTGCCAAGCGGGCTGCGGCAGCACGCCTTTGGGTTCGAGGACCCGGTGCGCTCCGAACTTGTTGCCCTCCCTCATTCTCACTCCCTCCCCCAAGGTGTCTACGCTCGCCGAGCTACGGCACGGCGAGCGTAGGCCTCGGTGCGTTTAGCCTTCTATTCTGATGACTGAGCCAGCGCCCTGGCCGCCGCCCACGCAGGCGCCGGTGAGCCCGATCTCCTTGCCACGCTTCTGCAGCTCGTGGATGAGCGTGACGACCATGCGCGTGCCGGTGTTGCCCAGAGGATGTCCGAGCGCCACCGCGCCACCGTTCACGTTCACGATGTCGGGGTCGAGACCGACCTCGCGGATGGCCAGAGCCGCGACGCAGGCAAACGCCTCGTTGAGCTCGGCGAGCTGCACGTCCCCCGCCTTGAGGCCGGCCTTCTCCAGGGCCAGCAGTGCCGCCTTGGTCTCGCCGAGGCCCATGATCTCGGGCTCTACAGCGGCCGTGGCGTAGCTCACGAGTGTGGCGACGGGCTTGAGACCCAACTCCGCGGCCTTCTTGCGAGAGGTCACAACCACGGCGCTGGCGCCGTCGGAGATTGCCGACGCGTTGCCGGCGGTCACCACGCCGCCCTCCTTGAAGAACGGCTTGAGCTTGGCCATCGATTCCAGCGAGGCATCACGGCGCGGGCATTCGTCGCTGTCGATCACCAGCGGGTCGCCCTTGCGCTGCGGGATGACGACGGGCACGATCTCGTCTTTGAACCGGCCGCCCTCAGTGGCCGCCACCGCGTTGATGTGGCTCCTGTAGGCGACCTCATCCTGCTCTTCACGGCTGATGCCGAAGCGTTCGCTGAGATTCTCGGCGGTAACGCCCATGTGATACTGGCCGATGGCGCACCAGAGCCCGTCGAGCACCATGGTGTCGAAGATCTGGTCGCTCGGCATGCCCATGCGGTAGCCGGAGCGGCCGTTCTGAAGCACCCACGGCGCCCGGGTCATGTTCTCCATGCCGCCGACGAGGAACATGTCACCGTCGCCCGCCTTGATCGCGTTGGCGGCCATGGCCAGCGCCGCGGCGCTCGAGACGCACACGCGGTTGAGGGTGATCGCGGGTACGTCTGCGGGAATGCCCGCCTTGAGCTCCGCCTGGCGGGCAGGGTTCTGACCCAGGCCGGCCTGGATCACGTTGCCGAAGAGCACTTCATCGAGCTGCTCTCCCTTGACGCCGGCGCGAGCGAGCGCCTCCGTCATCACGAGAGCGCCCAAGTCGACGGCTGCGGTCTTGGCAAAGCCTCCTTGAAAACGTCCCTGGGCGGTACGGACCGCGGAGAGAATAACTACGTCGCTGTCAGACACGGTGTCCTCCTAGTGCCTTGGCGTGTGGTCAGCAGCCCCCGCCGCGTGAACCACGCTCTGCGTCACGACACATGGGTTGATGTCGACCGTACATTCTATGCCGTCGCTCCGACCTCATGACGGCGCACGACTTCTTGGGCGAGAAACGAAGCGACCTCGAGCGGTGTGGTGCGCGCTCCGAAGCCGGCGTCGTACCCCAGCTCTTTGGCAAAGGCGTTGTTGATGCGTGGCCCACCCACCACGAGGACGAAGCGCTCGCGTACACGCTCCGCCTCGAGGAGCTCGATGAGCTGCGTCAGATGCTGCACGTGGATGTTCTTCTGGGTAACGATCTGCGAGACCAGGATGGCGTCGGCGTTTCGCTCGAGCGCCGTTCTGAGAAGCTGGGCGCACGGGATCTGCGAGCCCATGTTGAGCGTGTCCATCTCGGGGTAGCGCTCCAGGCCGTAGTTGCCGGCGAAGCCCTTCATGTTCATGATCGCGTCGATGCCGACCGTGTGCGCGTCGCTCTCCACCGCGCCGCCGACCACGCGCAGCCTGCGTCCCAAGCGCTCCTTGATGAGCGCGTTGATCGCGTAGTAGTCCATCTCCTCGACTTCGAGGTAGTCGCCTTTCACCTCGTCGGGATCGATTCCGTCGTCTGTGCGCCCGTACGCCACGAAGAACGTGTACTCGGGGTCGATCGCCTTGCACTCGGCGATGCCCACTGAGTGAAAGCCCAGCTTCTCGAGGAACTGCTTGCCCACGTCGGCGGCCTTCACCGAGTACGGCATAGGCAGCGTGAACGAGAACTGCATGACGCCGTCGTCACGAGTGTCCCCGTACGGTCTGACGATCATCGCTGACCTCCCTCGCCAGCCGGCGGGCCACTCAGGCGCCCCTCGCGCAGGGCGTTGAAGAACGGGTTGAAGTAGTCCGGCGCAACTCTGAAGACTCCCTCGAAGCCGCGGCCGCCCTGCGGATCACGCCTCACGTCGGCGAACTCACCCGCCTCGAGCGCCCCGAATAGGCCTATCTCACGCACGTGCTCGAGCTGCTCCGCGGCCTTACGCAGCTGCTCGTTGGCGCGCTGCTCTATCATCCCCCCGGGCTTGTAGGTGACCTCGCCGGCGAGGTCGCGGCAGCTTTCGAACACGTACTTCGCGTTCTTGATGCTCAGATAGCGGTCTTGCAGCAGTGGCGTATGCAGAGCCTCGGTGAGCATGCCGAGCAGCATGATCTCCTGACCCGTGAAGATGCCGGTGAAGTTGAACATGCCGTCGATGATGTGGCCCTGGAACACGTCGCCCGGCATGTACTTGGTAGGGGGCATGTACTTGAGCGGGTAGCCTGGGAAGAGCTGACGGATGAGCTGCGCGTCGGCGATCTGGTACACCACTTGATCGGGCTTGGCTGGGTTGATCTCGAAGGCGTGCCCAAGCCCGATCTGCCAGGGCTCCAGATTGGCGCGCAGGGCGAAGGCCTCGTTGATGAAATCTGAGCTCACCACCGTGTAGCCCTTCTCGAACGCGTCGGCGGTAGTGAGGTAGTTGTCTTCGCCGGTATTGATGATGATGCCGGCGCGCGCGTTGATCAGGCGGCTCAAGTACTGGTCTACGAACGTGCGCTGCATGTTGATGTTGCGGAAGATGATGCCGTACATGGAGTCGTTCAGCATCATGTCGAGGCGCTCGAGCGCACCCATGGTGGCGATCTCCGGCATGCAGAGGCCACTCGCGTAGTTGCAGAGGCGGATGTACCGGCCCAGCTCGGTGCCCACCTCGTCGAGGGCGGCGCGCATGAGGCGGAAGTTCTCCTGCGTCGCGTAGGTGCCGCCGAACCCTTCGGTGGTCTCGCCGAAGGGCACGTAGTCCAGCAGGCTCTGGGCGGTGGTGCGGATGACGGCGATCACGTCCGCGCCGGCACGGGCGGCCGCCTTGGCTTGGGCGGCATCCTCGTAGATGTTGCCGGTGGCAACGATCACATACACATAGGGTTTCACGGGCTCGCCAAGGGCGGCCACGAGCTCGTTGCGCCGCCCGCGCACCGCATCGATACGCGCCACGCCCTCCGCCGCGAGCTCCGCGGCGCGCGCCTCTGCGGAGGCGCGCCGCTCGTCGGGCACGGCCAGCACCCGCAGGTCGCCGGCGGCCACCCCTTCGGCCACTTCCTGGGCGCCGCGGCCGGTCTGCAGCATGAGGTCGACGAACGGTCGCATGATGCCTGCGGGGAGCAGCTCACGGGCGTGCTCGATCACCACGTTCACCAGAGGCACGTCGATCTCGTTTACTCCGCTGATGCCCAGAAGGCGTAAGGTGGCGCGCTCGGTCGTATCGGTCGTGTGTCGCTCGATGTGTCGCTGAATATCGTCGGCGATCGCGTCGGCCGCGGCGCGCGCGCGCGCTGCGAGTGCGGCGTCTAAGCGAAGCGCATCAGTCACCATGCCACCCACTTTCAGTCAGGAAGAGACGGCGCCGGGCGGCCGTGCCTCGCCGGCGAGCGACGCCCGGCCGCTCACGACGTCGAACACGGGCACGCGATGGCCTACGGCGTCCACAACCGCGTTGAAGAACAGTCGCGGCCGGTAGGGCTGCGGCAGGCGGAACGGGTTGACGGTAACGGCCAGCACATGTAGCGAGGCGAGCACCTCCAGCGAGATCCCACGTCGAGTGACGCGCGCCGCTGCGGTAGCGGGCAGCACCAGCACCGTGGCGTCGCGAACCACGATGCGCAACCGGTGCCGTGGGGGCAGCACGCGGACAAGATCGTCGGCGAACTCCCGGGTCAGCGCGCCGCCCAGAAGCAGCGTGTGGGCCTGTAGCCTCTCGACCTCACGGGCTACCATAACCCCCTCACCGATCGCCGACCCGAGCTCTAGCGGCGTGGCCGTGCCGTCGGCGGCAAAGGCGACTACTCGCGCGCCCCGCGACTCGAAAGGGGCCACCAGAGCGCGCGTCTTCGCCGATACTTCCGGCACCATGAGCATGTCGAGCGTGCGGGCCGTGGTCTCGAGGACGTCGTCGAGGGTGTCGCCCACCATGCCGCCGGTGGCCATGATCAGACCGTCGCTGACGCTCGGCGAAGCGCTGCCCATCCGGTTGATGGCGCCGTCGACGAGCACGCGAGCGGCACCCAGCGCCTGCAGGCGGGCGATGGTGCCGCGCAACTCCGCGAGGGTGGTAGGGCCGCTCACCTCAACGTGCCCGTGCCCGCCCGCCCGGCCTATGAGCACGCGGCCCAGCGGCGTCTGGTAGGGCAGCTCCTCGAGTATCTCCAGGTCGTAGCGCGAGCGCTGCAGTGACCCCTGGGTGGTGGCGATGAGCGTGCCCTTCGGTGGCGAGATGCGCGGCTTCGCCAGCCCGGTGAGGTGGTCGATGCGCTCCCCGTCCAGACCCAGTGAAGTGAGACCAAAGAGAGATTGGCAGTTCGCAAGGAGGGCGTTGACCACCGTGGTCTTGCCGGCGTTCTTGACGAGGCCGATCACGGCCAGAATGCGGCTGCCGGTGCCCTCGACGATGTCGCACAGGGCGGCGACGGTGGCTACGTCCAGACCCGGGTTCGAGCGCCCGAAGCGATCGCCGGTGCTCACTCCGGGCCTCGTGAAAGGCGGGTCACCTCAGGCAGGCCTTCGGCCGCGGTAGCGTCTCCGCCGTGGCGAATCTCCTTGAGGTAGCTGAAGATCGTGTAGCGCGACAGGTCGAGGGCCTCGGCGACCTGCTCGGCTGAGCGCTTCACAAGGAAGGCGCCGCGCTCCTCGAGGCGCTTCACGACCTCCATCTTCTCTTCGCGCGACATAGCGCCGGGCGTGCGTCCTATCTCGCCGAGGATGCGTGTGATCATGCCGGTGACCACGTCGCGGATGTCGCCGGCGAAGATCTCGCCGGCCTCGGGGGCCGCCTCTCCACCGAGGCGGCCGACGGCTGTCATGGTGGCCAGCGTGCGTTGCGCCTGGACGATCTCGGAGATATCGAGGTTGAGACCGAGGAGGCCGAAGGCCACTCCCTCCGCGTCGCGAAGGGTGACGGCCAGAGACTTGAAGATCTTGCCGTCGTGCGACGACACGTAGAGGCGCACGTCGTTGCTGCTGTCGCTGTTGCGCAGGGAGCGCAGCATGCGATCGGTGGGCCCGCCCCCGACGGTGCGGCCGGTGACCGAACCATTCTCGATGGCAACGATGGATCTCGGCAGCCGTGTGAGGTCGTGCAGCACCACTTCGCAGCTTGGGCCGAACATCTCGGCCAGACCGCGCACGATAGGCAGGATCGCCTCAATACGGGCGTCTAGCGGCTGCTTGACCAAACGACCCTCCAGTGGCGGCGGTCATGACCGGCTGCGGACCGCGTACGGCCCCGGATGACCGGTATACACCGGCGGACGATCGTTTGTCAAAAACAGTGGGGCGCCTACCCGTTTTGGTGGTGCCGGCGCCCTCGCCGATCAAAGGTTGGCGGGGCGCTGCGCCAGCGTCACGTTGATGTTCAGCGTCTTGCCGCCACGCTCCACGGTCAGGGTCACGGTGTCGCCAGGCTTCTTCGTCGCCAGGAACGCGATGAGGTCGTCGAAGCTGGCAATCTGCGTGCCGTCGGCCTTCACGATGACGTCGCCGCCGACGGTGAAGCTCTGGCCCTGCACGGTTACGGTCTTGCTGCCGGCCTTGACGCCCGCCTTGGCCGCGGGACCGCCCGACGCCACCTGTTCCACCAGCGCGCCCTGCGTGGGCGTCATGTTGAGGATCTTGGCAAGCTCAGGAGTGAGCGTCTGCCCGCTCACGCCCAGCCAGGCGTACTTCACCGTGCCGCCGCTCTTGAGCTGGTCCATCGACTTGATGGCGGCATTGATGGGCACCGCGAACCCCAGCCCTTCGTTGCCGCCGCTCTGAGTGGCGATCTGTTCGTTGATGCCGATGACCTTGCCGGTTGGGTCGATGAGCGGGCCGCCCGAGTTGCCCGGGTTGATCGCGGCATCGGTCTGAATGCCGTTGGGGATCTTGAGCCCGTTGGGCGCGTCCAGGGTGCGCCCCGTGGCCGAGACGATGCCCGCCGTTATGGAGAAGTCGTAGCCCAGTGGATTGCCGATCGCGACCACAGGCTCGCCCACCGGGACGCTGTCCGAGTTGCCCAGGGGGAGCGGATGAAGGTCGACCCCAGACGGGCTCACCTTGATCACGGCGACATCGCTGCCGCTGTCGACGCCGACCAGGGTTCCCTTGACCTCCTGTGTCTTGGACCCGCCCTTGTTGAAGACGATGGTGAGGTTGCTGGCGTTCTGACCCTGGTCTTGCACCACATGGGCGTTGGTCAGGATGTAGCCGTTCTTGTCGACCACGAAGCCCGTGCCCAGGACCTGACCGCTCTGCGTCTGGCCGAAGAGGTTGGCCCCGGCGTTGGCGAAGGTGGACTGCACCATGACGACGCCGGCCGAGAGGCTCTTGTAGATCTCCTCGGGTGTCATGCCCTGGCTGGCCGTCGGCGCGTAGACCGCGGGAGACTGGGTAGCGCTGGCGGGCACCACCGTCTGCTTGACCTCGCCGAAGTTGAAGACCAGAACGAGGACGAGCACGACGAGCGCCGCCCCCACTGCCCCGCCGGCGATTCCTACGAAGAAACCCCTGAGTTTCATTTTGGCTATCCCTTCTCGTCGTCCAGCCCGCCGGTGCCGCCACGCGCCCGTCGGGGTCGCGTCACCTTCGGCATTCCTCACGGACTCCGCTGGCCGTTAACTACTCGCATCGGCAGGTTGCGTAACGTTGCCGAGCGCATTAAGGATTATGAATCGTCCGCGCGCCGGCGGCGGGCACGGGCGCCTCGGTCTTGGCCCGCGCTACGCGGCAGCCGCACAGTGAAGCTCGCTCCCTCGCCGCCGCGCGACGCCACGCTGATCTTGCCGCCCATCATCTCGACGAGCTCTCTGGCGATGGACAAGCCGAGCCCCGCCCCCGAGGTTGAGGCGCGGTCGTCGCTGCCACGGTGGAAGCGCTCGAACACATGTGACAACTCCGACTCCGAGATGCCCGGGCCGTCGTCACTCACCACCAGGGTGGCCGCGGTCTTGTCTATCCCGGTCGCCACTCTCACCGTGCTGCCCGTCGGCGAGAATTTGACGGCATTGTCGACCAGCGCCCGCAGAACCTGAGCGAGTCGTTGCTCGTCGCACCACGCGGTGACCTCGGCGCCGTCTTCCACAACCAGCCGGAGCTCCTTGAGCTGCGCTTGCACCTGGAACTCGTCGAGCACCGAGCGAGCCACCGTCTCGAGCGCCACGACCTCGGGCTGCAGCTCCACCGAGCCGGCCTCCACGGTGGACAGGTCGAGCATGCTCACGGCCAGGTTTCGCAGGCGGTCGACTTGCTGGCGCATGAGCTGCAGAAACTCGCTCTGCTCGGAGGGGCTCACATTGCCCTCGTCGATAAGCTCGAGGAACCCAGCCAGCGAGAACAGGGGCGTCTTGAATTCGTGCGAGGCGTTGGCGATGAGGTCGCGCCGCGCCCGCTCCAGCCGTGCCTGGGACGTTACGTCGCGAAGCACGACGATAGAGGTAAAATCGGCCGCCCCAGCGATCGCGTAGGTGGTCGCCTCCAGCGTCTTGTCGCCGTGCACGAACACCACCACCTGCTCGACGCCCTCGCGACGCGAGTCGCGCCAGGCATCGGCGATGTCGGGCGGCAGGGCCTCGTCCAGCCCGGCGCCCACCGGCACGGGGGCGTCGAGGAGCTGCGCCGACGCAGGGTTGACGATCGTCACGGCGCCCTCCGCCGAGAGGCCGATAACCCCTTCGCTGAGATCGTTGAGGAGCGCGGCGACACGGTCGCGTTCGTACTCGACCTGCGCGAAAGCGTCGCGCAACCTGCCGGCCATCACGTTGAAGGTCGCCGCCAGCTGACCGATCTCGTCCTCCGTTGAGGCGGGCACTTCCACCGTTAGATCGCCGCCCGCGATAGCCTCGGCGCTGCGCTCGATGCGTTTCAGCCGCCCGGCGATGAAGTACGACGCCATGTAGCCCAGCACGGCGCTGATGAGCAGGACCAGCATGGTAGCCAGCAGCAGCCGTTGCTGCACCTGGGCCACCGCCTTGTCTACATCTTTCAGCGACGCGACGATAAGCACCACGCCGTACGGCGTGCCGTTCGAGACGAGCGGCACGGCCGTCACGGCTGAACGCCCGTCCGCGGCGGTCACTACGCCCTGCTCGCGTTTGCCCGTGGTCAGTGCCTGGCGGACCATGGGGTATTCACTTGCGTTGAACTGGCCGCTCCCTCCGAAGTAGTAGCGCGGGGTCAGATCGCTGCCGATGAGCACGACCTGTGCGTTGAACCGGTCGACCAAGTAGTTCGCGGCATTCGATAACCCGGTCGCGTCAATGATCACCATCGTGCCGGACAGAGGGTCGTACTGGACCCACGGCGCCACCGTGTCGCGGATGAGGTTGGTGTCGGCCTTCTGGCTCACCAGCTTCTGCGTGTCGAGGCGGCTGGCGAGCGGCGGCACCACGTAGACCCAGGCGACCAGCATCGCCAGGGCCACGAGTGCGAGAATGAGGATGGTCAACCAGTTCTTGACGGAGCGGAACATGATGCGCTCAGGCGCCGCTACGGCGCCTTCGCCTCCTAGAACTCGCGGAACTTGTAGCCGATGTTGCGGACCGTGAAGATGAACTCCGGGTCCTTGGGGTCGTGCTCGAGCTTCTCGCGAAGGTGGCGGATGTGCACGTCTACGGTGCGCGCGTCGCGGTAATCTGAGTCTCCCCAGACGAGTTGCAGAAGCAACTGGCGGCTGTATACGCGGCCGGGGTGCGAGATGAGCGTCTTGAGGATCTCGAACTCGATGTACGTGAGATCAACTTTGGCGCCGCGAACCATGACGTTGCGCTTGAGCAGATCGACCTCGAGCTCGTCGACGCTGATGACCTCTTTCTTGGCGGCCTCGGCGCTGCGGCTCATCTCAGCGCGGCGCAGCTGGGCACGCACGCGGCTGCGAAACTCGCGCAGGCTGAACTTGTCTTTGGTGATGTAGTCGTCGGCCCCGATCTCAAGGCCGAGTACCTTGTCGAACTCGTCCGACTTGGCGGTGAGCATGATGATGGGCACGATGCTCTGGGCGCGCACGCGCCGGCACACCTCCATGCCGTCCACGTGCGGCAGCATGATGTCGAGAATGACGAGGTCGAAGCTCTCACGGGCGAAGGTCTCGAGAGCCTCCTCGCCGTCTCGCGCGGTGACTACCTGGTAGCCCTCCTTCTCCAGCGGAAAACGGAGAAGCTTGAGAATGGCCTCCTCGTCATCGACGAGAAGGATGCGGGCGCCGGTGTCGTTCATCGTTTGCCCTCCTAGTCCGCCTTGCTGCTGGTCCCTGCGGGCCAGCAAGGCGCTCAATAGCACTCCGTCCACTGCGTGCCCTACGGGCATTAGTCCGCCTTGCTGCTGGTCCCTGCGGGCCAGCAAGGCGACTCAATAGCACTCCGTCCACTGCGTGCCCTACGGGCATTAGTCCGCCTTGCTGCTGGTCCCTGCGGGCCAGCAAGGCGCTCAATAGCACGCTCCGCCGGCATCAGTCGGCGCGCCGGCGCTGGACGGGTGTGACCAAGCCACGAGCGCGAAAACCGGCGCCCATGGCGGCAGCGATCGCCCGGCAGCCGGCCAGGTCGGCAGCCGGCTGGTCGACAGCGGTCAGTGTTGTCTCTATGCCCAGTCGCACACACTGTTCGGCAAACTGAACGACAGCCCTGTACGCCTTGCCAAACAGGGGACGGCAGATGCGGTCGTATGTCTGGGGATCGGCGGCATTGAGGCTCACCGTGACGGCGTTCAGGCCGGCCGTCGCGAGAGCCGCCGGCACGTCGGCGTCGGGGTTGAGGAGCTGGCCGTGGCCGTTCGTGTCGAGCCGCGCCCTGATGCGGCGCAGGTGCAGCCATTCGGTGACGGCCACCACCACGGCGAGGCGCATGGTGGGCTCGCCAAAGCCGCAGAAGACGACCTCCTCGGCGGGTCCCTCGAGAAACTCGAGCTCGATCGCGCGGGTGACCTCGTCCACATCGGGCTCGTGATCGAGCACCAGGTTCACGCCGAAGACGCCGTCCGCCCACTCGCGCAGGCAGAACTCGCAGGAGCACGAGCAGCGGTTGGTGAGATTGAGATAGATGGAACTGCCGCGGCGATAGGCGATGGCGCCGGCAGCGGAGGCGGGGGTGCTCATGGTGTGGCGTGATGTGGGTGCATGGTACAAAGCCGATGTGTGACCCAGATCGTGGGCCGCTGGTCGGCATGATCGAGTATAGCAGGGTAAGATGTTGGCCCCGCCGCCGGACGTGCGCCGGCCGTGGCTACTGGGGAGAGCCTGTGAACGACACTACCAGAAAGCTCGTCGAGCTGTGCTCGCGTCTGCGGGAGGCGGTGCTGCCCTCTCTGGGGTCGCACGCCGCGCGCGTCCACGCCGGCGTCGCCGTGGGCGGTGACGTGACGTTCGGCATCGACGAGCTGGCCGAGAACCTGCTCACCCAGCACATGCGAGACGAGCTTCCCACCTGGGCCTTCTACTCAGAAGACGGTGGGTTGCAGGGTGCCCAAGACCCGGAGTTGATCTTGATCGTGGATCCCATCGACGGCACGCGGCCGGCGGCGGCGGGCTTCGAGATGGCCTGCGTGAGCATCGCCGCCGTGCCGGCTGTGCCGGTGCCGACGATGGGCGACGTAGCGGCCGGTGTCATCCAGGAGATCAAAAGCGGCGACATCTTCGTCGCCGAGAGAGGCGCCGGGTTCAGCATGAAGCGCGCCTCCGGTGCCGACATCGCTTTCCTGCCGTCGGCGCGCAGCGATCTGGAGAGCCTGTTCTGGACGCTTGGCTTTCGCGGCCGGCCGGCCGTGATTCTGGCGAGTGTGCTCGAAGAGCTCATCGATGTCTCGTCCGTGGGCGGTTGCGTCTTCGACATCGGCTCCGCGACCTACTCGGTGACGCGCATCCTCACCGGGCAGCTCGACGCTTACGTTGACATTGGCCCGGCGATCATCGCGGCGCATCCGTGGGTGGAAGCAGAGTTCCGCCGGGTTGGGCGCGGCCACGTGCTCTGCAACTCGCCCTACGACATTGCGGCTCTCTATCTGCTGTGCAGGGAGGCCGGCGTGCCGATAGGCGACGCCGCCGGCCGGTCCCTCGACGAACGGCCCGTTCTGGGATCGGACGCCGCCTTTCAGATGGCCTGCATCGCCGCGGCCAACGCCGAGTTGCAGGCCGCGCTCATCGACTCCGTACAGCGCGGTATCCGCCGCTTGCGGCGCGCCTAGGAGCGTGTCGCGATGATGGCACAGGCGGCAGAATGGCACGAGGCCATGCTCTATGACCGCGCCGAGGGCGGCGCGGTCGACTGCCGGGTGTGCCCGCGCCGCTGTCACATCGCGTCCGGCAAGAGCGGGGTGTGCCGAGCCCGGGTGAATCGCGACGGCACGCTGTACGCCATCACGTATGGCCGCGTCTGCAGCGTCGCTGCCGATCCTATCGAGAAGAAGCCGCTCTACCACTTCTTCCCGGCCACCACGGTGCTCTCGCTGGGCAGCGTGGGCTGCAACTTCACCTGTCGCCACTGCCAGAACTGGCAGATCGCTCACGCCGACCCCGGTGAAGCGACCCGCGACCTGCGCGAACTGGCCATCCGCAACCTGCCGGTGCTGGCCGACCACAATCAATGTCAGGGTGTGGCCTGGACCTACAACGAGCCCACCATCTGGCTCGAGTACATCCTCGACGGCGCCCAGGTGGCGCACGAGCATGGGCTCTACACGGCGATGGTCACGAACGGATACATCACCGAGGAGGCGCTCGACGTGATCGCTCCGCACATCGACGCGTACCGGGTCGACGTGAAGGGGTTCACCGACGAGCAGTACCGTGAGCTCTGCCGCATACCAGATCTGTCGCCAGTTCTGGCGGCGGCGGTGCGCGCCAAGAAGAAGCACGACTGCCATGTGGAGATCGTGACCAACGTGATCCCCACGCTCAACGACGACGATGCCACGCTGGCCGGCATCGCCGGCTGGATCGCCGCCGAGCTGGGCCCCGAGACTCCCTGGCATGTGACGCGCTTCATGCCGTATCTGGAGTACGCCCACCTGCCGGCCACGCCCATACCTACCCTGGAGCGGGCGGTACGCCTGGGCCTCGCCGCGGGCCTGCGCTTCGTGTACCTCGGCAACGTGCCGGGCCACGAGGGCGAGAACACCGTGTGCCCCAATTGCCGGAGATTGCTCGTACGGCGCACGGGCTACGCGATTGAGGATGTTGCCTTGCGGGGTACATTTTGTTCGATGTGCGGAGAAAACGTGAACGTGCGTGTGAGGATCAAGTAGCGGGCAGATGGCTTGGTCACCCCAATTCGGAGTAGGATGTCTCCCCGTGGACGAACTAGTCAAGCTCGATATTCCGGCCAAGGCCGAGTACGTGGTGCTCGGGCGCCTGGCCCTCTCCGGCCTGCTGCGCAGTCGTGGGTATTCCGAAGATGCAGTCGCCGATCTTAAGCTGGCGCTCACCGAGGCGTGCTCCAATTCCGTGCGCCACGCCTACGACCACCGCGACGGCCAGGTGCATCTCGCCTTCAAGGTGAGCGAAGATCGCGTCATCATCGCGATCCGCGACGAGGGCGGCGGGCTCCACGAGGACGACGCCGACTGCCCGGAGTGCCAGGGCATGCCCGAGATCAAGCTCGCCGAGGGTGGCATGGGCATCTCTATCATTCGCGCGATCGTCGACGACTTTGATCTGCGCAAGCCGGAATCTGGTGGCACCGAGCTGGTGCTCACCAAGATGCGGGGCGACTGACCGCTCGCGTCGGCCGGCGCCCCGGCAGCGACGCGCTCCGCGTTCTGTCTACTCGCGCGTCTGAGTCGCCGGCGCGCCCGGCGCGGGGTTTGACTCCGTCATCACCCAAGGAAAAACCTTCACACGGGGCACGTCGGCGCGCTTGACGCCGCGGCCGACCCCCGCGAGAAGGAGGCGCCTCATGCTGGGCACACTGCAGCAGCGCAAGGTCGCCCGGGTGGTGTTCGACGAGTATCACGGCGAGGCTTGGTCGATCCGGCCGCAGGTGGCGAGGGTCATGCGGCCCGAGCACCCGGAGGCCTCGTCGTACGCCGCCGCCGCGGCGGCCCCCGCGACGCGCGATTTCACCGTGTCCGCCAGCGTCGCCGGGCCACTGACGGAGGGCACCCTGGCCGCCGCCGACGTGCTGGTGATCGCGCATCCGTCCGAATCCCGCTGGGAGCGGACGGTCAATGACAACTCGCCGCTCCTCTCCGAGGTGGAGCTGACGGCCATCGAGGCGTTCGTCGCGCGCGGCGGCGGACTGCTGGTGATGGGCGAGACCGAAGAAGAGAAGTACGGTAACAACCTCAACGATCTGCTGCGACGCTTCGGGTTGCGCATGGAGAACACCACCGTGTTCGACTACGCGCACGGCTGCGGCACGCCGGGCTGGGTGCCCGGCTACGCTGCGCCGCAGCGTGAGGCGCGCGCGCTGCTGCATCTCGTCGACGACGTGTGCTTCTGCCGCGCGGGAACGGTGGTGGCCGACGCGCCCGGCGCGATCGTCCTGCACACCGGCGACTCCGCCCAGCCGCCGCGGGCCGGCCTGCTGGCCGCCGTGCAGTTCGGCGCCGGCCGCGTGGTAGTGATCGCCGACTCCGACCTGTTCGGCGACGATCACCTCGGCGACCGTGATCACTTACGGCTCTGGCTGAATCTGCTTTACTGGGTCTCGGCGGCCGCTTTTCGTCGTGATCTCGAGCCCGTGGTCGCGGCGGTCAGCGGGGATCCCGCCTGGCTGCGTCTCAAGGCCGCGACCAATGCCCTGCGCGCGCTTCAGGGGCCCAGAGGCGAGGTAGACCTGAGGCGGCACGATGTAGCCGTGGTGCGCGCCCATGTGGCGGCCATGCTCGAGAGCATAAGGGTGCTGGCGCCGCGCTTCCCGCATCAGGAGGCCTACCTGGCACAGGTGCCCGTCGACCTGCAGGCGTGGCTGGCAGGCGGCTGCGCGAAGCCCGATTTCATGCGCTCGCTGGCGCTCTTCAGGCCCGAGCAGAACCGGCGCGACGGCGTTGAGCACCTGGCCGTGTTTCCCATGTACACCCCGAACGCCTCGGCCGACACCAGGTTCGAGGCGCTGCTGGTGCGCACCCCATGGCCCGAGTTCGCCGACCGTCTCGAACGCGGCGGCTACGAAAACCAGAAGTTCGTGCCGGTGGAGCTCGTCGACTACACGGACGGTTACGACAGCGAGTGCGCCGTGCTCTTTCCCGAGATGGTGAGCCTGTCGGAACGTCCCACCAACAACTTCGGCGCCATCTTCTGCGACCGCGAATCGGCCCGCTTTCGCCGTGCCGTGCGGCGCGGCGCCATGGTTCTGGGCATCGACCTCCCGCCCGATATCGAGGCCCTGGCCGGTAACGGCGGTCTCGCACTCGACACCTACATCCTCTGGGACATGATCCACGACCGCTGGCACAGCCATGGCGACCTGCCGTTCGATCCGTTCATGATCCGTCAGCGACTGCCGTACTGGATGTATTCGCTCGAGGAGTTGCGCGTGGACCTGGCCACGTACGGCACCGCCGGCGAGCTGGTACGCGACGGCTTCCCGTTCGCCCGTTACGTGCAGTATGCCATCCTGTTCGACCGCATCCTCAGGTTTCCCATAACCGGCCACCGGGTGCGTAACTACGACGGCCTGGGTGGCCAGCTGCTCTTCGCCTATCTGCACGCCCGCGGCTACGTGAGGTGGACCGACAACCGTCTGCTGATCGATTGGGAACACGTGGGTGAGGGCGTGGCGGAGCTGCGCGAGCGCATCGAAGAGCTGTATCGCCACGGCATCGACACGAGCAAGGTCTCGTACTGGATCATGGCGCACGACCTCGTCGCGGAGTTTGTGACACCCAACGTGAGCTCGCAGTGGCAGGCGGCGCGGCGCGTGTACTCCGACGAGGCGGATCCCCAGGCCTGGATTGGGCGCGTGCTCGACGACGAGTTCCCCTTGAGCCTGTTCTATGAGCAGCTCAAGAAGAAGCTGGCAGACGCGGAGCTGGCCGTGGCCGCATGACCAAGGCCGGCCGGCGGCCGCCGCCTGACCAGAGCCGGGCCGGCGGCCGTGGTACTCTGCCGGCATGACCGGTTCAGCGACCATTGACGATCTGGCCGCGGCGTTTGGCCTCAGAGAGGCCCAGGCGGCGGCTCTCGCGAGCTACGTGGAGTGCATCCTTGCGTGGCCCGGCAACGTGACGGGCTTGCGCACGCGCGGAGAGGTTGCGGCAACCCTGGTCGGGGATTCGCTCGCGCTGCTCGACGTGCCGGAGCTGCGTGAACGGGCGGGCGCCCGCTGGCTCGATCTGGGGGCCGGCGCCGGCATTCCCGGGATTCCTCTGGCCGTGTCGCTGCCGAACGCCCGCCTCACGTTGCTCGACGCGGCGGCGCGCAAGTGCGCGTTTCTCTCGCGGGCCGTAGTCGCCGCCGGGCTCGCCGCCCGGGCGCACGTCGTGTGTGCGCGGAGCGAGCATTATGCCGCGGTCGGCGCGCCGGGCCGCGACGGCTTCGCCGTCGTGCTGGCGCGCGCCGTGGCGCCGCTTCCTGCCTTGCTGGAGCTGGCCGCGCCGCTGCTGGGGCCGGGCGGTGTGGTAGTGGCGAGCAAGACCGCACGGGCGCTGCGCGACGAAGGACCCGCCGCCGAGGTGGTGGCCGCGCTCTGCGGCCTCGCCGCCGCGGCCACCGTGCCACTGCCCCGTTCGCCGCTGACCGGCTCGGCCTGCGCGGTGTTTCGCAAGGTCGCTCCCACACCCGCCTCTCTGCCGCGGCGCGAGGGCTTGGCAGTCAGAAAGCCGCTGACAGGCTGACGCGCGGCGCCGCGGCGTCCGGCCTTTCTGCTAGTATCGATGACCCGCGAAAGGAGCCCGGTGACCCGCGTCATCGCCGTGACCAACCAGAAGGGCGGGGTCGGTAAGACCACCACCGCCGTGAACCTCGCCGCCTGCCTCGCCGAGGCTGATTTCGACGTGCTGCTCATCGACATGGATCCTCAGGCCAATGCGTCGGCGGGCTTGGGGGCGCGGGCGGACGATCCACGGCTCAGCAGCTACGGCGTGCTGGGCGGCGCCGCGGGGCTCGGCGAGGCCACCGCGCCCACCCTGGTCGAGCATCTCTCGATCGTGCCTTCGTGCCCCGACCTCGCCGGAGCGGTCGTCGAGCTGGCCCACGGCGAGGGCAGCGAGCACGTGCTCGACTACGCGCTCGCCGGCCGCGTGAGCGCCTACGACTACGTGTTCATCGACTGCCCTCCGTCGCTGGGCATTCTCACCATCGACTCCCTGGTCGCGGCGCGCGAGGTGCTCATACCTGTGCAAGCCGAGTACTACGCGTTGGAGGGATTGGCCCAGCTGCTCGACACGGTCAGGCTGGTGCAGGAGCACCTCAACCCCGAGCTGGGCATCCTGGGGGTGCTCGTGACCATGTACGACGGGCGCACGCGCCTGGGGCGCGAGGTGGCGGCTGAGGTGCGTGAGCATCTCGGCGCGCACGTGTTCGAGACCGTCGTGCCGCGCAACGTACGGCTCAGCGAGGCACCCAGCCACGGCAAGCCTATCTCGCGCTATGATGCCACCTGTGCCGGCAGCGACGCCTACTTCGATCTCGCCAAGGAGGTCGTGTCTCGTGAGCAATAAGAAAGCGCTCGGCAAGGGCCTCGGCGCCCTGATCGGCGAAGGCAAGGCGGCTCTAACCCGGCCGGGCATGGCGGGCGAAGGCAGGTTGCGCGAGCTGCCGCTCGCCGAGATCTCCGTGAACCGGCGCCAGCCGCGCCGTGCCTTCTCGGCGGAAGAGCTCGACGAGCTGGCCACCTCCATCAAGGCTCTGGGCGTGGTGCAGCCGGTAGTGGTGCGGCCGCTGCCGCCGGCGGCGTCGCCGGCCGGCGGCGAGGCAACCGGCGGGGAGCAGGGTGGGGCGTCAACCGGCGCACGCTACGAGCTCATCGCGGGCGAGCGGCGCTTGCGCGCCGCGAGGCTTGCCGGCCTGGACCACATTCCCGCCCTGGTGCGACCGGCCGACGAGATCGCCTCGCTCGAGATCGCGCTCGCCGAGAACGTGGCCCGCGAAGACCTCAACGGCATCGAAGAGGCGCAGGCGTACGCGGCGCTGGTCGACGAATTCGGCCTTACCCACGAGCGTGTTGCCGAGCTGGTGGGGCGGAGCCGCGTGGCGGTGACCAACCTGCTGCGGCTGCTCGAGCTGCCCGACGAGGTACAGGGCCTGATCGAGCTGGGGCAGCTCGGCGAAGGGCACGGCCGCGCCTTGCTGGCGCTGCCCGATCACGGGCAGCGCCGCACCGTGGCGCGGCAGATCGTCGCGCAGGGGCTCACCGTGCGGCAGGTAGAGGCTCTTGTGAAGAAGCTGGCCGAGAAGGCGCCGGAAGTGGCCGCGCCGGCGGCGCGGCCGGCCGCCGGCGCCGATCACTCCGACCTCGTGGACGAGCTCTACGGAGTCCTCGAGGCGCCGGTGCGCATCCGCAGCGGCAAGCGCGGGGGCTCAATCCAGATCGTCTTCAAGAACCGCGCCGAGCTGGAGCGGCTGGTGGGCCTGCTGCGCTCCCTGGCCCGGTAGCCACGCCGGGGCCGCAGCGTGCGAGGCTCCGGCCGCGTCTGGTCAAGCCCCACCGGGTCGCGGCGCGGCAACCCGTTACTGCGGTGCCGCCGGCGAGAGCGTGGCGCCCGGGGTGGGCGTAGTAGCCGGATTGGCCGACGCGGACGTGGAGGGCGTGGGCGTCGCGTAGGGGTTGGTAGTCGGGTAGGCGGTCGTGCCCGGCGTGGGTGTAGCCCCGGGTGTAGTAGTGGCGCCGGGCAGCGGAGTAGAGTTGGTCGGCGCCGTGGAACCCGCCGGCACGTAGACCACGGTGCCGTCGGCGAGCTTGTAGAACGAGCCCAGCAGCTGGCCCACTCCCTGCACTTGCCTGCCCGACTGCATGTTGAGCTTGGTGATCTTGTTGCCGTTCTTGACGATCAGCTGCATGCGCGCCGTGCCGGGGTTGGTGACGATGGTCATGTGCTGGCTGGTGAGCAGGCCGGAGACACCGGCGGCGGAGAGCGCCGCGACGAGAAACCCCACAGCCAGCACGATGGCCACGTCGAACAGGTTGACGATGCCGTCGAGAGGGTCGCCGTTGCGGTCGCTGGTGCCGACCCGCCGCCGGCGCATGAAACGCAAGCCGCCGTCTCTCGCCTCGTAGACGGAGCCGAGGTTGTGGATGGTGGGGTGGTCGTCGGACGCCGGCATGGGGCCTCAGCGAGAGTTGTCTGGCTTGCCGGCCGGGCGCGAGCCGCCGGAAGGCACATCCGGATCGACGGGTCCCAGGTCGGCGAAGGGATCCTCGTCGCGCGTCCAATCCATGCTGGGGTCGTTGAAGCTCAGCGCCGGCGCGTCGGCCCCCGCCGGGTGCCTGCCGGGCAGCGCCTGAGGGCGCTCCGCCGGAACGCTCGAGGCTCCGCCTGGCGCTCCGCCCGTGCCACTCGCAGCAGGCCTTGGCCCGGCCTCGCTGGGGGCCGCGCCTGGAGGAGCCGCGCCCGGCAAGGCCTCGTGCGCCGCCACCTCGTCTTCCGCCGTCGCGGCCCCGCCGCCGCCATTGCTCGAGGCCACGGGGATGAGGGGCTCCTTGGGCACCTCGGCCAGGGCGGGCAGGGCTAGAGTCTTCTCGGCGTCCTCGGCGGCCGTCTCGTACTCAACCGGGGGCTCGCTGTCCCAGACGCCCTTCTTGCTCAGACGGCGTCCCGAGCTGAGGCGTCCGCCGCGGCCTTCGAGCAGCTCCAGCAGGTACTCCATGTCGGAGATGTCTTGGGAGTACATGCGGTCGCGCACGATGCTGACGGAGAAGGCGATGCCGCCGATGAGCAGGCCGATGACCGTGACCGAGAAGGCCGTGGTGAGGTTTACCGCGAGCTTCGTGGTGTTGCCGGTGGCCAGGCCGATGAGTGCCGGAGAGAGCGGGATCAAGGTGCCCATGAGGCCCAGCATGGGGCCCAGCCGCACCAGGATGCGGGTGCGCTCCAGACGCTTGAGCGTATAGAACTCGTACTCTTGCAGCAGCTTCAGCGGCTTGGCCGCGAGACGCTCCGTCTGGTAGTTGCGGATGAGATCGAAGAGGAAGCGCGCCACGATGATGGAGTAGTTGTTCTCCTGCAGGTAGCGGTAGGCGGTACGCGGCTTGCCGTCGGCGAACGCCTGGCGGGCCCGCAAGGTGCGCACCTCGAGGGCGTCGAGGTCGCGGTAGCGAAAGCGCAGCCACACTTCGTAGAGGAAGAAGCCGAACTCGATGAGCACCCAGACGAGGCAGCCGATGGCGGCCACCAGCACCGGCCACAGCAGCACGCGCGAGGTGTTGTAGATCACCTGCTGAAGTTCGTTCATGCGCTGGTCAGCTCCTGGCGGGCTTCACGAGATCCTTGGACTTGCTGAGGGCGCGCTTAGCGCGCTCCCAGGCGCTACCTCCGCCACTGAGCACGGTGCCCTCGCTGGCGGCGCTGAGCGCCTCCGTGCGGCGGTGGAGGACCAGATAGGAGATGGCGGCGCCAATGGGAAGCATAGCGAGCAGGGTACCACCGAGGAAGCCCCCCGCACTACCGCCGCCGCTCCCGCTACCGCCGCTACCGGCGGCTCCCGGGCCGGCGGAGGGGCTGGGCGAGGCGACCGGCTGCCCGGTCACCGGCGCCGCGCTGCTGCCCGGCAGCGGCGAAGCACTGGTACTGGGCGAGGGCGAGGCGGGGAAGAGCGTTGTCGAAGGAGTGGGCGTGTGCGTGGGCTCGCTATACGTGGGCTTGGTGGTAGGGACATAGGGCTCGGAAGGCGTGGTGGGAGTCGTGGGCGCCACCGGCACAGCCACCGTGAACGAGCGCTGCACCAACCTCACGTTACCGGCGTAGTCGACGAGGCGCAGCTCGTAGGTGTGCGCTCCGTCGGGCACGTTCTTGAGCTCGAGATGGAGTCCGTAGGGCCCGATGGCGGCCGCTTTCGACCTATTGACGTTGTCGACGTACAGGCGGCAGGCCTTGGCGTCGACGCCGGTGCCGCCGGCGCCGTCGGCGTAGGTGGCGCGGATGAGCACGATGCGCGTGGTCGTGAACTTGGTGTGGTCTTTGGGAGCGATGGTCTTCAGCGCCACTCGAAAGGCGAACGGCTTGAGCGCGGCCGGCCGGCTCTTGGGGAACTTGGTGAACGTCTGGTTACGCAGCGCCATGAGCGCCCAGCTCGTGGTGGCCAGCGGAGCGGTCGCGGTGTTGCGCCGCTTGTCGAAGGCGCCGCTCTTGATCTGGAGCTTGCCCAGCGCCTGCGCCGGCGTGTGACCGTTCTTCGCCCAGCTCGCCTGCGTCTCGCCCATCGCCACGATGGCCTGGATGGCGGCCGCCGTGGCCTGTGCGTCGGTGGCGCCGCCGGGGCTGGTGGGAAAGCCGCCGTCGGAGTTCTGGTGGATCCTGAGGTAGTTCGACGCGCCGCTGATGACGCTGTTGGGCACCGTCGTGCTTAGCTCCAGCGCCTGGATGGCGAGCGCCGTGTCGACGATGTTGGAATCGCTGCCGGCCTGTGCGGGAAAGCCGCCGTCGCCGTTCGGCTGGCTCTCAAGCCACGCAGCGGCGTTCTTGAAATCGTTCGCGCTGCGCTCGCCGATGGCGGTGAGCGCGAGGATGGCCCAGGCGGTGGTGTGCACCGCCTGGAAGCCGCGATCAGAGCTCGACGGCGAGAAGCTCCCCAAGGTGGCCGAGTCTGCGGCGGCGGTGTCTTGATAGCCCTCCAGCTCGGTCAGCAGATCGACGCGCGGCGTGCCGGCGATGAGCACCCGTTCGGGCTGGCCGAGCGCGACGTACGCCATGATGGCGCGCGCGTAGTACTCCGGGGCGTTGTCGACGTCGTAGCCTACGGCCGCCGCCTCGTGACTGTTGGCCTGGAGATACTGGAAGGGAGTCTCATCCCCGACCGTCCAAGCGCTGGACCCCAGGCGTTCGCCGCTGGCCACCGCCGCCAGGATGCTCCACGCGGTGTTGGCCATGGTGCCGAAGCCGCCCTTGTCGGTCTGCCGGGCGTGCAGGTAGTCGAGGCCCTTGGTGATCTTCGTGGAACGTTCGTCGGAGGCGGTTCGCGGCGTGACCGCGAATGAGGCGGCGGTGAAGCTTACCGCCAGGACGGCAGCCAGCGCCAGCGCGAACCAGGTCTTCCTGCCCATGAGTGTCCTTCCCGTATCCGCGCAGGGGCGGGGACAGCACGCCCATGCTACCAAGCCGCCAGTCGCGCGGCCAGCGAGTCTTGCGCATGGCCTGCCAGCCCCAAAGGGAGACGCCGAGCGCGCCGCGGCGGTTCGCCGGCGGCGCCGTGAGCGAGGCCGGCGGACGGGCAGAAGTGACGGCCGGTGGCGCGCACTCCGGCATCCCTGGAGCTCCGTCTCCCGCGCGTCACTCGAGCCTGCGGGCCTGCCGGCGCTCCGACGATGTATTCTATTGAGCCGATATGGCAGCACAGCTCTCACTGGTGATCCCCGTGTTCAACGAGGCCGACAGCCTCGAGCCCCTCGTCGCCGAGATCGACGAGGCGCTCGCCGGCGCCGGCCGCTCCTACGAGATCGTCTTCGTCGATGACGGGTCCACCGACGGCTCGTTCGCGACTATGCAGCGCCTGGCCGCCGGCCGCGACGACCTCATCGCGGTCAAGTTGCGGCGCAACTTCGGCAAGGCCGCGGCGCTCTCGCACGGCTTCGCTGCCTGCCATGGCGAATACATCGTTACGCTCGACGGCGACCGCCAGGACGATCCCGCCGAGATCCCGCATCTCATCGCCGGCCTGGACAAGGGATTCGACCTGGTGTCGGGCTGGAAGCAGAGCCGCCAGGATCCCTTGAACAAGACGCTGCCCTCGCGTTTCTTCAACTGGACGGTGCGGCGCGCCACAGGTATCCCGCTGCACGACTTCAACTGCGGCCTCAAGGCCTACCGCCGCGATGTGGTCGAGACGATCTTCGTCTACGGGGAGCTTCACCGTTACATCCCCGTGGTTGCGGCCCAAGCGGGCTTTCGCGTGACCGAGGAGAAGGTGAGTCACCGGCGGCGCACCGCCGGGCGTTCGAAGTACGGATGGAAGCGATATCTGCGCGGCTACCTCGACCTCATGACCGTGCTCTTCCTGGGGCGCTACAGCCACCGCCCGCAGCACCTGTTCGGCGGGGCGGGCACGGTGATGATCGCCGCGGGTGTGCTGGTGGAGCTGTATCTGACCATCGACAAGGTCGCCTTCGGCCACCCCATCGGGCAGCGGCCACTGCTGCTGCTCGGGGCGCTCGCCATCATTGTGGGTGTGCAGCTACTCTCGCTGGGGCTCATCGGCGAGCTCATCGCCAACTCGCGGGCACGCAACGGGCCGGACTCCGCGCAGGTGGCGCGAGTGCTCGGGGCCGGGGACGTAGCCCCTCCCACTGCGGTCGCTCCGGCCTCCGGCGCTGCCACCCCCGCCGCTCCGGGCGCCGCCGGCACACCGTGATCCGCGCCGTCGCGTACTTCGGCACGTACGACCCTGCCTACCCCCGAAACACGGTGATCATCGCGGGGTTGCGCGAGCTCGGCGTGACCGTGCCTGAGTTTCGCGCGCCGCTGCCGGAGCTCACGGCCGCGCAGATGGCCACGCCGGGCGGCGCCTTGAGGCTCGCCGCCGGTGTGCTGACGGCGCACGCCCGGCTCCTTGCCCAGCACGCGCGGCACCTGGCGGTCGATGCCGTGGTGGTCGGGTATCCCGGCCACTTCATGGTGCCGTTCGGCCGCGCCGTGGCCGGCGTGCGCCACACCCGCCTGGTCTTCGACCCCCTCGTTTCGCTGTGGGATACCTTCGCCGGCGACCGCGGCCTGGTGTCTCACGGCGGTGCTAAGGCTGCTGCCCTCAAGGTGGTGGATCGCGTCGCCTTCGGGCTCGCCGACCTGGTTCTGGCAGACACCTGGGCGCACGCCGCTTACTATGAGGCCGACTTGGGCGTGCCGCGGCGGCGGCTGGCCGTGGCCCCCGTCGGTGCCCTGCCGGAGCCGCGCGCTCACGGCCGCGCCCGCGCCCTCGATGATAGCGCCCCGCTCGTGGTCTTCCAATACGGCAAGTGGAGCCCCCTGCATGGCGCCGACACCGTGCTGGCGGCAGCCGAGCTGCTGCGCGAGGAGCCGTTCCGCTTCGTGCTGGCCGGCGAGGGCCAGCTCTCGGCCCAGCTCCGCGCCGGCATCGCGCAGCGCAGCCTCGCCAACGTGGAGTGGCTCGGCACGCTCACGCCGGCCGAGTTACGCCGGCGCACGCTGGCGGCCGACGTGTGCCTGGGCGTCTTCGGCCGGTCGCAGAAGGCCGGCAGGGTGGTGCCCAACAAGGTCTACGACGCCCTCGCCTGCGGCCGCCCGGTGATCACCGCGGCCGGCGCGGGCGCGCGCGAGCTGTTGCACCACGACGAAGACGCACTGCTGGTGCCGGCCGGCGACGGCGCGGCCCTGGCTGCTGCGCTGCGCCGGCTGCTGTCCTTCGAGGAACGCGAACGGCTCGGCGCGGCGTCGCTCGCCCTCTATAGACGGTCGCTCACGCCGGCGGCCGTGGCCGGCGCGCTGCTGAAGGCGCTGGAGCGGGCGTGAGTCACACGCCGGACACGCCCGCGGGCGCCGGCGGGGGGGCGCGACGACCGCTGGTGCGCCCGCTGGTGCGCACGGTGCAGGTCGTGCTCGTGGTGGCCGTGGTGTACTTCCTGGCCGCCTACCTCAGGCACTCGTGGGCTTCGGTCGAGCAGTATAGATGGACGTTCAGGCCCGTCTGGCTGGCGCTGTCGGCACTGGCCTTCCTTCTGTTCTATCTTCTGCAAGGGATGGGCTGGTGGCTGCTGCTCAAGGGCTTCGCCGTGCGCAGCCCCGTGGTGGTGGCCATGGCGACTTGGGCCAAGAGCATCCTGGCTCGGTACGTGCCGGGCAACGTGTTCATGTTCGTGGGCCGCGCCTGGATGAGTCATGGGCAAGGACTCCCCGTAGACCGGGTCGGCGCGGCCATGGTGTACGAACAGGCGCTCGGGGTGTGCTCGGCACTCGTTACCGTCGCCGTGCTCTTCCCGTTCTGGGAGTACCGGCCCGGGGCCACAGCGCTCAGCCTCATCGCCATCCCTGTGATCATCGCCTTGCTGCACCCGCGCGCGTTCGGTCCGCTCGCGGCCTGGGTGCTGCGCCTACTGCACCGCCCGCCGCTGGAGGTGACGCTGCGCATGGGCTTCGTGCTGGCGCTGCTTGGCTACTACCTGGTCTCCTGGCTGCTGGCCGGTCTCGGGGCGTGGCTGCTGGCGCGCGCCGTCACCGGCCTGAGCGTACGCCACCTGCCGCTGGTGGTGGTGGCCTATGCGCTGGCCTACGTGATCGGCATGGCCGCCTTCATCTTTCCCAGCGGCATCGGGGTACGTGAGGCGGTGCTCACCGCCTCGCTGGCGCGCCAGCTGACCGCGGGCGTGGCGCTGGCGTGGGCGCTTCTGCTGCGCCTCTGGGTGACGGCCATCGAGCTCGTGTTCGTCGGGCTCGCCGTGGCCGTCGAGAGAATCGCAGTGCGCCGCAGTGGGGTGCCGGAACGCGCCGGCGCGGGGGCCGCGACCACACCGGGGGCGCCCGGTCCGGCGGCTATTCCGGCCCGGCGCTCGACCACGCGGCGGCCGACGCGCCTGCTTGCCGGGTTGCCCGTGGTTGAGCTCGAGCCAGACCGGCGGGCGCGGCTCTTCCGGCGCAACGCTCTGTATGTGCTCGCCGGCGCGGTGCTCTTCGCCGTGGTCTTCTCGGTATTGAGCTGGCTCAAGTACCACGCCTACATGGATGGCCGGTTCGACCTGGGCAACATGGTGCAAGCCGTGTACAACACCGCCCACGGCCACTTTCTCGAGATCACGAGCGGCGACATGAGTGGGCGGCAGATGTCGCGCCTCGGCTCGCACGTGGATCCCATCTTGGCTCTGTTCGCCTTGCCGTGGCTGGTCTGGCCCAGCCCCACCATGCTCCTGGTGCTGCAGTCGCTGATCGTGGCCACGGGCGCCTGGCCGGCCTACCGGCTGGCCACTCGCGTGACCCTCGACCCCCGCGCCGGCGCCTTGCTCGCCGGCGCGTTCCTGCTCTACCCGGCTCTCGACTTCCTGGTGCTCAACGAGTTCCATCCGGTCGCCCTGGCGACGCCGCTGTTGCTGTGGGGGTTTCTCTATGTCGAGGAAGGCCGCTGGCTGCGGGCGGCGCCCTTTCTCATCCTCGCGGCTGCTTGCCAAGAGACCGTGCCGCTGGCGCTCGGCGTGATGGGCGTCTACTTCGCTCTGCGCAAGCGATCGTGGCGGCCGCTCATCGTCACGGCGGTCGCCGCCGTGTACTTCGTGATCGCGGTCTGGGTGATCATCCCGCACTTCAGCGGCAATCAGAGCGCCTTCATCGCCCGCTACGGCGACTATGGGCAGAGCGCCGGAGCGGTGGTGAAGACGGCCCTCACGCACCCCGCCAAGACGGTGAGCCAGCTCTTTTCGGCGTCAGACCTCGAGTACTGGCTCAGACTTCTCTGGCCCCTGGGCTTCGCGTCGCTGCTGAGCCCGCTGACGCTGGTGTGCGCGGCGCCGGAGCTGCTCCTCAACGGACTCTCGGCGGTAAGCTTCCAGCGCGACATCTCGTTTCACTACACGGCGGTGGAGATCCCCTTCTTGTACGTCGCCGCGGTGCTCGGGGTCATGCGTTTGTGGCGCTGGCTGGGCGGCGGGTGGCGACGCGCCGAGAAGGCCTTGCGTGAAGAACGCGCCGGCCGCGTGACCATCGCCTTGCTGCTGCTGCTCGCGGCGATGGGCGGCAACTACTTTCTGGGGCCGCTGCCGTTTGCCCTACCCGGCGCCGCCTACGACGGCCAGGCGTACTCGCGCATCCCTCACGACCTGGCCCTCGACGCGGCCGTGAAGATGATCCCGGCGGGCGCCGTGGTGTCGGCCAATAACAACGTGGGCGCCGAGCTTGCGGCACGACGCGTGGCCTACGTGTTCCCGTATTACGCGGCCGCCGCCTGGGTAGTGGTCGACGAGCAGCGCCCGTTCGTCTTCGACACGGAGAACCTCCCTGCATACGAGGTCGCTCTGAACAAGCTGGAGCACGACAAGCGCTTTGCCTCCGTGTACGCCAGCGACGGCGTGCAGGTGTTCAAGCGCGTCGCGCCATAGCGCTCAAGCCACCCAGCTGAACACCGCGAACTTGGCGGTGAACAGCGCCAGCATCACAAGGCTGACCACCACCACCACCCTATGCGCGCGAGGCTTCTCACGGGTGTACAGCGCCAGCGCGACGTAGAGCGGAAACACCGTGAGCGCGAAGCGCGGATATGACATGAGGGGCACGTACTTGGAGGGGAAGCACAGCGGGTAGGCGAGCGACACGAAGGCAAACAACGAGTACGCCGCCGGCAGGCGGCGGAAGCCATACCACAGCAGCAGCCCCGCGAGCACCAGAAACAGCAGGTTGATGATGTTGGTGCCGGCGGTGCTGTAGGCGGAGCCCGGACGCGGGACCTCCCAGAACACCCGGTAGTACTCGGCCGAGACCAGACGCCGCAGCCCCCAGATCACCGAGGTCACCGCGTGTGCCACAGTGTAGTTGGGGGCCGCCATGCCGCGCTCCCACTGCGCCTGCGCAGTCGAAAACAGCAAAGGCTTGCCGAAGGCTAGCGCGAGATAGGTCATCCAGACCAGCAGCCCTTCCACGACCATCAAGAGGTTGGCGACGTGCGAGTCGGTGCGTCTCAGCTTCCAGCCACGCTGTTGATAGTAGTAGAAGGCCATCGGGATCAGCAGCAAGACGCCGGTGCTACGCGTGAGCGTGGCCAGCAGGCCCATGACGCCCGCGAGCCGCCAGCGGCTTTCGCGGGCGAACACGAAGCAAGCCAGCGACAGAAGCAGAAACAGCGACTCGGTGTAGACCGCTTGCAAGAAGAACGATAGCGGCCCAATGGCGAGGTAGATCACGGCGCGGGAGGCGAGCTGATCGTCGAAATCGGCGCGCACCAGGCGGTAGAGCAGCCACACGCAGCCGGCATAGCAGAGCAAGCTGATGACGATGCCCGTGATCAGCAGGTTGTTGTGCACGAGGACACCCGCCCAGCGCAGCATGAGCGGGTAGAGGGGAAAGAAGGCCGTGCTGCCGTCGTGGTCGGCGTAGCCGCTCGTGGCGATCTTGATGTACCACACGCCGTCCCAGTGAGCCCACGGGTTGAGAAGATGACCGAGCACGCCGTGAAACACCTCGGCGCGCGCGGGAAAGCGCCAGCCGATGGGCAGAGACTCCACGCCGATAAGGGTGGCGGCCGCGAGGCCGACGGCGAAGATGAGCAGCCGGCTGCCGGCCGACACCGCGATGGCGAGCACCAGCGGCCGTCCGGCTGTACGGCCAGCCGTACCCTCCGCCCCGGTCGCGAGCGGCAGCTCTGCGTCGGCGCCGGCACCGAGCGCCGCGCCGGCGCGCCCCGGCGGCAGCGCCGCGCCGGCAGGCAGCGCCGCGCCGGCAGGCAGCGCCGCGCCGGCGGCCCGACCCTCGGGTTTGTTCGACCTCCCGTGCCGGCTCTCAGACAGCTCCGCTCGCCTCCGCGCCCGAGCCGAGCACGCCGTCGGCTCTCAGCCGTTGCAGGATGGCGCCGCGCAGCTCGCTGGCCACGTCTCGCCGGGTGTATGGATCGCGGGCCCAGGCGTTCAGGCTCACGGTGATGGTGTCGGCGCCGAGATCGTCCACCAGCAGGCTGTTGCGTCTGCCCTCAGGTGGCGCGGTGATGCCGTCAGCCAGCTCGAGCACTGTACGGCGCACGGCGTCCACGTCCGCCGAGAGAGGTAGCGCGAAGCTCACCGTGACCATGCTCCCCGGCGAGCCCAATGAGTAGTTGTGCACCACCTGGCTCGCGAAAGCCTCGTTGGGGATCACCACGCGGCGGTTGTCGAACGTGCGGATGTACGTGTAGGTGAAGCGGATCTCCTCTACCGTGCCGTACACGTCGCCCACGCGGATGTAGTCACCCAGACGCACCGGCTGCGAGAAGGCGATCACGATACCGCTCACCAGGTTGGCGATCGGCGTGCGGGCGGCGATGCCGATGACTCCGGAGATGATCGCCGCCGAGGCCAGGATGGTGCCGCTGAGGGTGTGGAAGATCGCGAAAGGCCAGAGAGCCATGGCTATGCCGACGATGAAGATCACCGCCTGCACGAGGCGGCGGATCATGGCGTAGCGAGTGTGCTCGGCGCGGCCGGGCGCCCTGCCGAGCAGCTTGATCATGGCCTGGTCGCGGCGCCCGAGCAGGTAGTCCACCACGCGCGCGACGACGATCGTGATCGCCAGATACACGATCGCCTTGAACCAAGGGGCGTCGTTGAGGGCGACGGCGACAAGCCTCATCGTGGCCGCCTCAAGGTATGCTCGAGGGCGACGGCGAGACGGAGGGCATCTCAGGCTCGGGCGACGCGGTAGCGGGCGCAAGCTCCTGTGGCGTCAGATTGTCGCGCACGTCGTAGAGCACGTTGCCGGTGTGGTAGTCGAGCAACGCCACGATGGTGCTGGTACGCGCGGAGGCCGTGTCGATGACCCCCTGTGCCTGCCAGATGAAGCGATAGCTGGGCACCACCGTGCTGGTTACCATGCGGCTGCCGATGCTATGTGTGAATACGTATCGTTGGTGACTCGGCACGAAGAGCAGCTGTACCTCGCGCGGGTCGACGACTGTGCCCTTGAAGAGCCAGTCGGCCTTGCGCAGGGCCATGCCCGATGTCTTGAGCTGCGAGTCACCCGGCACGGCGAGCGCCGCGTAGGCGAAGCCCCAGCCGCGCCACGGATGCGTGATGAACTCGTCGCGCTGCTGCGGCGCGGTGTACCGATACGCGACGAAGGCCGGCAACACGAACACCACCAGCGCGGCGCACACCACTGCCGCCATCAGCGACCATTTGCTGCGAAACCGTATCAAGACGGTACCTCCCGGCGAATCCTCGCGGGCGCTCGCCAGTGTGTCAAACGTGCGGCCGTCTCGGCACAGTATGGCAGCCTTGGCCGGCCGAGGCCTCTTACGGCCGCTCGGCCGGCGCCGCGTCAGTATCGATCACCGCGCCGTCGGCGCGCACCTCGGTACGCGCAAACACGGCGCGGCCGGCGACCTCCTGGGCGGCGTAGTAGCTCTCGTCGTGAAACGGGTTGAGGTGCATGAGCACCAGGCGTCCGACGCCGGCGGACGCGGCCAGGGCGGCCACGGCGCTCACCTCGCTGTGCGCCGCGTAGCCCGGCCGCAGCTCCGCCGGGGCTTCGTCGGTGCGCGGGTCGGCGGCGTTGTACCACGCTTCGTGCAGCAGCAGGCCGACCCCGGAGGCGAACTCCGCGGTGGCCGGGTCGGCGGTCGTGTCGGTGGCCAGCACCAGGGAGTCGTCTACGCGGTAGGCCACACTGATGTCGGTGTGGTGCTGGGCGCGCACCCTGACGGTGTGCCCGGCGACCAGGTTGGCGCCGGCCGCCAGCGGCTGCACCTGGTAGTCGCGCAGATCTTCCCAGTTGGTCGGGTTGTACGGCTTGTGCAGAAGCCCAGCCACGGCCCCCTCAGGGTCGACCCCGGTGATCTCGGCGGCGGCGGCGTGAATGACCAGTCTGCGGCCGGGCAGCACCCCCGGAAGGTAGGCAAGGCCGCAGGTGTGGTCGAGATGGAAGTGCGTGAGAAACAGGTGTGTCTCGCGTACGCCCGTGAGCAGCTCCGCGGTGGCCGGGTCCAGAAGGCGTCGCAGCCCGGTGCCGGCATCGAAGATGAAGAGCACGTCGCCGTCGCGGCAGGCGAAGCAGGTGGTCTCTCGCCGGTCGCCGGGGATCCATCCCCTGGTACCGAGCAGCGTCACATGCATGGTGTCCTCACCTTCCTCGAGCGGAGCTCATAACGTGTGTGTAGTGTGCAGCATAACGGTACACTTGAACCGTGAGACAGCTCTTCTCGCGCGTTTCGTCAAGGGGGCGATAATGACCGATTTCATCGGTGCAGCATTCGCCGGACTTACCCTCGGTGATGCTGGACGCGCGCTGTGGGAACCGGCCGTGTCGCATCTCGAGCTGGCCGACGAAGCTCATGACCAGAGACCGTTTCTCGACGCCGTCGAGCAGGCGGCCCGCGGTGCCGGGCTCAGCCAGGGCATGTCTCTGGCCGCCCTTCTCGAAGCGTACGCCGGAGGTAGCCAGGAGCTGTGCGCGGCTTTGGCCGCCGCGGGTACGCGTGAGGCGCACGAGGCATCGCGACGGCTGGCGGCCCTCGAGCGTCTGGCCCTCGAACGCATCGCCTGCGGCTACTCCGAAGGTCTCCAGGAGACCATCGTGCACCTGCGCCGCGAGGCCGACGAGGCGTCGCCGATCGACAGCGCGACCGGTGCCATGAAGCCTCACAGCATCGCCGACCGGCTGAATCTCGAGGTCAATCGCTGCCAGCGCATGGATCAGTCACTGGGCCTTCTGGAGGTCGCCGTGGAAGACCCGGCGCCCGCCGCGGCCTCGTGCGCCCGCGATCAGCACGGAGCCATGATGCCCGCCCTCGGCGAGTGCCTGCGCGAGAACCTGCGTCGCTACGACAGCATCGGCCTCACGTCGGACGGCGGGTTCCTGGTGCTGCTGCCAGATATCAGCCGCCGCGGCCTGGCCGGAGCCGCCGAGCGGCTGCGCCGCCAGCTTGGAGAATGTGCCGGCCGTGGAGGTAGCGCGCCGGTCGTGTTCGCCCTCGCGCACTACGACTACGTCGACGTCAACGCCGGGGAGATGCTCTCGGCGCTTGCGCACAGCCTGCAGCAGGCGCGCCTCGTCCACGCGCCGCTGGCGTGGTCGTAGGGGGTCAGGCCTCGAGCGATTCGCCCAACGTGGCAGCGGCGCGTCGCACGATGTCACGCTCGTTCGGGTAGGTCATCAGCCTGAGCGCTTCCCGAAACGTGGCCCACCGTGCTTCGCTCACCTCGTGGTCGTGGCGCCCGGTGTCGCCGCCGACGGCGTGCATGAGGAAGTAATGCACCGTCTTGTGCACGCGGCCCGACTGGCCGCGTGCGTAGAACGTGTAGTCGATAAAGCCCAGCTTCTCGTCGATCACACCCTGGATGCCGGTTTCTTCAGAGACCTCGCGCAGCGCGGCCTGCTCGGGCGTTTCGCCGGCCTCGAGGCCCCCCTTGGGCAGGCCCCACACGGTGCGCCCGACCGGCCGGATCAGGCACAACTCGAGCGCGCCTTCCTTGCGGACGACGACTCCACCGGCGGATGTCTTCTGGCGTGCTTCGGTCACGGTTCTGAAAGCTCCAGTGTGCGCGTAGTATATCGTTCGGAACGGTGGCGGGCAGAGTAACGCTGCGGCTCGCCACGCTGGACCGTCACGCCGACGGCGCATTCACCGTCGCAGCCTGTAGGATGCGCCCATGGGCACGGTCGCCGACAGCCTCGCCGCTCTCGGTGAAGCGGAGTTCCGCAAGCTCTTCATCGGGCAGACCGCCTCGACGGTGGGCGTGATGTTCACGGTCGTTGCGCTGCCCTTTGCCGTGCTGCATATCGGCGGCTCGGCGTCCGACATCGGCGTCGTGGAGGCGGCCAACGTGGTGCCGCTGACGGTCTTCCTGCTCGTCGGCGGCGTATGGGCCGATCGCCTACCCCGGCAGAAGGTCATGCTGGCCGCCGATTTCCTGCGCACGATCCTCCAGGTCACGACCGCCGCCCTGCTCCTGGGCGGCGTGGCGCGCGTGTGGCAGCTCGCCCTCCTCGGTGTGGGCATGGGTATCTGCGAGGCGTTCTTTCGGCCTTCATACACCGGGCTCGTGCCCGAGGTGGTGAGCGCCTCGCGGCTGCAGCAGGCCAACGCCTTGCAGGGTCTGGTGATGAGCGGCTCAATCACCGCCGGAGCGCTTCTCGCCGGTGTGCTCGTGGCGGCCGCGGGCCCGGGGTGGGCGATTGGCATCGACGGGCTCACGTACCTGGTGAGTGCCGCGTTTCTCTGGCGGCTGCGGCCGGCCGGCTTTCTGGGCCGCCGCGCGGCGGGAGCCGCGCGTCGTCGCCCGGCGCCGGCCGGCGACGCGGCCGCCGTGGCGGAGGCGCCGGGCGAGCGGAGCTTCTCCCGCGACTTGGCAGCCGGCTGGCGCGAGTTCACGAGTCATACCTGGCTGTGGGTGATGGTGGCCGGCGCGTCACTGTTCCTGTTTGCCATAGAGGGCCCCATCGAAGTGCTGGGGCCGGTGGTGGCGACCAACGCCTACGACGGTGCTCGCACCTGGGGGTTCACCATGACGGCGATGGGCCTGGGTCAGATCGCCGGCGGTCTGCTGAGCCTGCGCTGGCGGCCGGCGCGGCCCATGTTCGTGATCGCCGCCGGCATGAGCGCGGCGGCGTTGCCGGTGGCCCTGCTGGCCATGGAGGCTCCCGTGTTGGCCCTCTACGCCTCGCTGGCGGCGATGGGTGTGGAGTGGGGCCTCTACGATCCTTTCTGGACGACCTGCATGCAGTGCGAAGTGGCTCCCGAGATGATCTCCCGTGTGTCTTCCTACGACTACCTGGGTTCACTGGCCTTCTACCCGGCGGGGCTGGCGCTGGCCGGGCCGCTGGCCGAGGTGTTCGGCATCTCTACAGTGCTGTGGGCGAGCGCCCTGGTGGCCGTGGCGGTGGGCGTGATCCAGGTGTCGGTGCGCGATGTGAGGGCGCCGCACGCGATGGGGCCGGCAGGGGCCCCCGGCCTGGCACCCAATCCCGAGGCTCCGCCGGCCGGCTTCTGAGGGCAGCAACTGGCGGTCGGCAGACCGTCCGAACCTGCCGCGAGGAACGCCCCACCCGGCGCGGTCAGACGGTTGACAGCCCCGTGGCCTGCTGCGAAGCTGAAGCACTCTAAGGAACCGCTTAGAGTGACTCACCATGGAAGAGATCAGCCACATCGAAGCTATCGACACCCTGCGTGTGCTTGCCAACGACGAGCGCCTGCGCCTGCTTAAACTGCTCATGCGCGGCCCGGCGACGCTCACGCAGCTGGGGGCCGCCGTGGAGCATCATCCCGCGTGGGTGCGCCACCACGTCATGAGCCTGCAGCAGGCGGGTCTGGTGGAGCTCGCGGAGATGCGGGCGACCAAAGGCTACATAGAGAAGTACTACTGCGCCACGGCGCGTGCCTACGCGGTCGATTTCATGGTGCTGCCCGACGCCGGCGCGCGCGGTTTGCTGGTGATCCTCGGCAGTGACGATCTCGCCCTCGATCTGGTTGCTCGTACCCTGCGGGACGATCCCGCTGCACCCGACGTGGTAACTATCGCCATGGGCAGCCTGGAGGGTCTCATCGCCCTGCGCCACGGACTCGGGCACATCGCCGGGTGCCACCTGCTCGACGCCGAGAGCGGGGAGTTCAACCGCTCGTACGCGAAGGCACTGTTCCCCGGCAGATCGCTGATGATGATCACCCTGGCTCATCGCGAGCAGGGACTGATGCTGCCGGCGGGCAATCCGCGCGGCTTCACCTCGCTGGCCGAGGCGGTAGGGCGGGGCGCGCGGATCGTCAATCGCAACCGCGGCTCGGGCACGCGGGTGTGGCTGGATCGCCTGCTGGCGGCCGCCGACGTCGATGTCACCCGAGTGGCCGGCTACGAGCACGAGGTCGGCACCCATGAGAAGGCGGCGCAGGCGGTGGCCGATGGCACCGCCGACGTGGGGCTCGGCATCCTGCCTGCGGCGCGCGCTCACGGGCTCGAGTTCATCCCGCTGCTGGAGGAGCGCTACGACCTGGTCACGCCGCTCGAGCACTACCGGAGTGCGCTGCTCGCGCCGCTCCTGGCGCTGCTCAACAACGACGAGTTCAAGCGGGCCATCGACGGCCTGGGAGGGTACGCGACGCGCGAGACGGGCCTCGCGGCGGCGCTGGCTACGTAGCCGGTGGCGCCGCGCCGCGGCTCGGGCCTGACGATTAGCCGGACAAGGCAGCCACGACAAGACCGCTGCCGGAAGGGAAGACGCATGCAGCGCATCACCATCGGGCGGCTGAGCCGCATCCACCTCGGGGTCGTGCTGACCCTGCTTTGCGCCCTGGCGCTGCTCGGCGTCACGCGGCTGGCGCCGCCGGCGCTGGCCGCCGCTGCGGATTACACGGGCGGCCCCGGCACCGGCGACTACCCGCTCTACGTGCCCAACGACCACACTGTCTGCGCCCTGCGTTTCACGGCCGCGGCAGGCACGCTGCTCGACAAGAATGGCAACCCGGTGACCGCCGCCGGCGCCAACTACTACGTGAAGATCCGCCTCAGCCCATCGGCGTCTCCGCAGGGCACCTCCAACCGTGGGTTCACATGGAACCCCACGACTCAGACATGGGTGGACAACCAGGACGGCTCGTGGGCTGACTTTCCCGTTGCCACCACTACCAGCGGGGGCGCGCTCACTGCCGGCAACAACTGGTACTACTTCAAGTTCGGCGACACGACCAAGTCGGGCCTCTACAGTCTCCTCGTGTCGTTGCAGCCCACCGACGGCGGCTCCGGCACGACGCAGAACAACGCCTCCCCGCCGACCGTCACCGTGATGGACATGAGCGGCACGATCTCTGGGGCGCAGTACGGCTTCTGGGTGCACAACGCCACCACCACCGGCTTCACTGGGAAGCGCGTCGAGGCCGACAAGGCCGGCGACACCCCGGTGTGGGCGCTGTCGCGTAGCGTGGGCTCGGCGCCTCCGACCGCTTCCGTACCGCCGGACGGCACCGGCGGCGCCAACGGCGATTTCGTCCTCGGCACGCCGACCGGCACCGGCAATCCCTTCGACGTCAAGATCCAGACCACAACGTGGTCCGCTATCAGCAGCTCTCTGGCCGACGTGAACATCGCGCTCCCGGCGGTGCCCGGGGATCCCTCTGCCGACATGACCCCGCCCAGCGCTCCGGGCGCCCTCAGCGTTACGCCGGGCGACACCAGCGCCTCCCTCAGCTGGGGCGCCGCGACCGACAACACGGGCGTCTCGAGCTACCTGGTCTACCGCTGGACCGACCCGCCGGCCGGCGCCACGTATACCTCGGCGCCGGTCCTGGTGGCCACGGTGACGAACGGCACTACCTACACAAACACTGGCCTCACCAACGGCACGAAGTACTACTACCTGGTGCGCGCCGAGGACGCCGCCACCAACGTGGGCCCGCGCTCCATCACCGTCGCTGCGACGCCGCAGGCGCCGACAGCCGTCACCCTGAAGACCTCCGCCAGCGTGGTCGCGTGGGGCCACAAGGCGACGCTCAGTGGCACGCTGACCAGCGGCGGCAGTGCCGTCGCCGGCCAGACCGTGAACGTGCAGGCGTCGGTGGCGGGTCGCGCCTGGCAGACGGTGGTCTCACCGGTCACCGACGCGAGCGGTAACTACAGCGCATCCGTGAGTCCCGCGCAGGCCACGCGCTACAAGGCGGTGTTCGCCGCCGCCGGCGTGTATCTGGGCTCCGCCAGCGTGACCGTGAAGGTGACGCCCAGCGTGAAGCTCGGCGTCGTGGTGGCGCCGACCACGGTGAAGAAGGGCAAGTCCTTCGCCGTGTGGGGTTCGCTGACGCCGCGCATGACGCCCCGCAGCAAGACCGTGAGGATCAAGTGCTACGTCAAGAAGGGCGGCACGTGGGCCCTCAGGAAGACGTTCACGGCGACCGACGCGAACAGGGGCTCGGCGTCGCGCTACAAGGCCACCATCAAGCTCGCCATCACGGGCAGGTGGGAGCTGGTCGCCTACTCTCCGGCGACGTCCAAGTACGCCGCCACCACGGCAAGCCCCACGCACATCAGGGTGCACACCTGAACGTAAAGTGAAGGGGAGAGGCCGAGCAGCATGGCCGAACCGCCACAAGGCAAGCGAGCACGCCGGCGACTGTACGTCGTCGCCGGCGTGCTCGTCGCTCTCGTCTTCGGCGCCTTCGTCGTCGAGCGCGCCCTCACCGGCACCGCCCAGGCGCCGGGGGCCGCGCCCGCGGCGCCTGCCTACAGCGTGAGCGTCGAGCGCAACGGCAAGACACTGCGCAGCTTCACCGTGGCGCAACTGCACGCGCTGCCGGAGGTCCACATCATGAGCGACGGCAAGCCGCAGGCGGGTCCGTCGGTACCGGCGGTGCTGGCGGCTGCCGGCGTGCGCCGCCCCTTCGCGGCACTCGACGTCCGCGGCATGGGGCTGCGCGACAGCGGCCACATGACGCTGCCCGCGGTCAGCGTGAACGGCAGGCTCATCCTCAGCTTCAGTCAGCGCGACACCGTCAAGATCGTCAGCCCAACCCTCGGTTTCGCGCAGCGAGTGCGAGATGTCACGGCCATCATCGTCAGGTGAGACCGCCTACATCTGGTCGCTCTCGCTGCGCGACCTGCTCGTGCTGGTGCTGCTCGCCGATCTGGCGCTGCTCGGCAAGGCACTCATCCGCATGCCGCTGCACGTGCCGGGCCACGCCGGTATCGTGTGGGTCGCCGTGTTCATCGTGGCTCGCGGCCTGGTAGACAAGAAGGGCGCGGGCCTGCTGCTCGGCGTGGTCGCCGGCGTGGTCGCCGCAGTCTTCGGCCTGGGCGGCATGGGTGCCTTCGTGTGGCTGCAGTACGTGGCCGCGGGCGCCGCCCTGGAGCTCGTGTGCCTCGTCGTGCCGGGGAGGCTCGAGGCCTTCGCCATGGCTGCCGTAGCCGGCGGCGCGGCCAACATGGGCAACCTCGCGAGCATGGTGCTGGTCGCCGCCCTGCTGCACGTACCGCTCGGTTTCGCCGCCCTCGGCCTCGGCTACTCGGCCACAACGCATCTGGTGTTCGGCATCGTCGGCGGCCTGCTCGGCACGGTGCTGCTGCGCGCCCTGCGGCGCATCCCGTACTTCGCCGCTGGCGCGCCGCACGGCAAGCGAGGGGAGACGTCGTGATCGCGCGTCGAGCGCGCGGACCCTGGTTGGGCGCGGCTCTCGCCGGCCTGTGCGCCGCGATGATGGCGGTCGCGGGCCTCGCCGCCGCGCCTGCCTTCGCGCTCACGGTGACCTATCAGGGAACCGCCGGGCACCCGTTCGCTTTCCAGCCGCTGCCGGCCACGCTGCGGGCCACGACGGGCGTGGACGGGTCGCAGAGCCTGAGCCTGTCGTTCGGTGTGCTCGGCCGCATCGATGCCTCGTCGCCGGTGTATGCGGCGGTCAAGACGCAGGGGGGGATCGCCGACCCGCGCAGCATCCAGGTACTCGCCAACGGCGATTATCTGTTCGCCGACCGAACGGGCGACATGGTGGCCGAAACGACCCCCGCCGGCGTGCCGGTGTGGACTTACACGGCGGCCGACGACCCCGATCTGCAGCGGCCGTTCTCGGCGCAGCGCTTCACTGTAGACGGCCAGCAACTCACGCTGATCGCCGATCGCAACACGGCGCGCGTGTTCGCCGTCGACCAGCAGAAGCACGTGGTATGGCAGTATGGGACCACCAACCAGCCTGGGCTCGGCGTGAACCAGCTCGTTGACCCGTTCTGTGCCACCTACACGTCGGCGGGAACCGTGCTCATCGCCGACAACAACGGCGGCAACCGCGTGATCGAGGTGCGCTGGTCAGACTACAAGGCGGGGGCGCCCAGCAACGGGTTCAGCGCGAGCAGCATCCTCTGGGAGTACGGCACACCCGGCGTGTCGGGCAGCGGCGCCGACCAGCTCGAGAAGCCGCGTTCGCCGCAAAGACTGGCGAACGGCGACATGCTGATCGCCGATTCGCAAGCCGACCGCGTCATCGTGGTCAACCGTGCGAGCAAGCAGATCACCTGGCAGTTCGGCCAAACCGACCAGCCGGGCGATGGGCCTGACAGCCTGAACGGCCCTGACTACGCGCAGCGTCTCGCGGACGGCGGCACGCTGATCGTCGACACGGGGAACCAGCGCGTGCTGCTGGTGCCCGCGGATGGCGGCACGCCCACCGTGTACGACATGAGCGTGCTGGGCCGGCCAGCCGGCGCCAGCTCCACAGACCAGGGCGCGCCGCGCGGAGCGCTGATCACGGCGAACGGCAGCCTGGTCGTCGCGGACAGCGCCTTCGGCCAGATCACGACCCTCGGGTATGTGAGCTCTGCCAAGGCCACCTCCACCGCACTCGACTGCGGCCAGCCAGGCCAGAGGAAGGCCTTCGTGCGACTCACGTGGCACGGCGATGTGAGCGGCGCCGGCACGGCTGTGGCGGTTGCCTACAGCATCGACGGCGGCGGCTGGCGCAACTGCAGAGGCATCGGGACCAGCCGCGCCTACTCGTTCCCGGCCGGCACGGTGGGCAAGACCCTGGCCTACCGTGTGACCTTGACCACCGCGAAGCAGAACGTATCGCCGGTGCTGGACTCGCTGATGATCCAGACCATGAAGCCGAGCACCGGTGGGGGGGAGGCGGCGGCGGTAGCAAGCCCGGCGGCGGCGACAACAGCGGCGGCAGCGGCGTCTACACGTATCCGGCCGTGAGCGGCGGCACCGGCGGTTCCGGCTCCGGCACGGGCTCGGGCGGTGCCGGGAGCGGCTCGGGCGGCGGGGGGACCGGCTCGTCGGCGGCGACCGGCGGCGCGAGCGCGGCCACGAACGGCGGCGGCGCCTCGGCGGCGGCGAGCCACATCACCGTGCCTTCCTCCTCGAGCACCGCCGGACCAAGCGAGAATGTCAACGGCTACCGGGTGCAGGCGGAGCGGGGCGTGAGCGGTGTGGCGCTCAAGGCCGCCCAGGGCGCGCAGGCGACGGCGGAGACGCCGGTGGCGCCCGAGTCGAAGCTGCCCGTGGGCGCGTTGCTCGGCGCCGGAGCGATCGTGCTGGCCGCCTTCTTCATCCCCTGGCCGATCATGGCGGCGCGAATTCGCCGGGTGACCGGCTTCGACCACACGCGTCCCCGGTACCATCCGCCCTTCTGGCCGCTGGGACGCTGACGTGATGACCGACGTGACGACCGGCGTGACGGCGAGTGCACAGTGACCCTCCGCCTGCCGCCGAGCACGGCGTGAACCCCGCGTGCGCCGCGATGCGCACGGCTGACCCTGCCATGGACCCGATGAGGATGGAGCATCTTTGAGCGATCACCAGCGAGCGCGCCGGGCGCGACTCTATGTAGCTTTCGACGACACCGACACCATCGACGCCGACCGTGGCACGGGCAAGGTTGGTCGCTGGTTCGAAGATGAGTTGCCTGCCGGCTGTCGTCTGTGGGCCGTGGTGCGGCAGCAGCTCCTCGTGCATCCGGAGGTGCCCTACACGTCGCACAATAGCGCCGCCGTGTGTATGGTCGACGTCGAGGACGGCGAGCTCGCCGTCACGGTGGACCGCGCCAAGGGCGTTGACCGTGCCGACAGCCCGGAGGCCGCCGCCGTTGCCACCGCCGGCGTCGCCGCGGTGCCCACGCCCGAGCTGGTGGCCCACATCGTCGCGCGGGCGATCGCCCACCTGGAACGCCACTGGATGGAGGGCAGCGACCCCGGCCTCTGCGTGGCCTGGGATGGGTGCCCGGCCTTGCCGGCTCTGGCTGACTTCGGCCGCAGGGCCGCCGTGGAGGTGGTCACGCAGGCCGAGGCGCGGGTCGCCGCCGAGGGCGCGCACCTGAGCGGTCACGGCGGCACCGACGACGGCATCATTGGGGCGGCCGCTGGCGTCGGCCTCACGGCCGGCGGCTGGAACGGCCGCCTTATCGAATACCGCTCGTGCTTCGGCCACCTGCGCGATGTGCCCGAGCCAGTAAGCGTCGCCGACCTGACGGCCGCCGGCATCACGGTGGTGAGCATCGACCGTGACGCGCCGCTGCCGCTGCCGGCCGGCTTGGTGCGCGCCGACGGCTGGCTGCGCCCGCGTCTCTGGGCCGGCCGGCCCGTGCTGCCCGTGCAGCGTGACATGGCCGGCGGCTGGTTCGCCCCGGGCCCACGCACGATCGAGGCGGCCGCGCCGCAGGGCGGCGCGGCCGAGGAGCCCAGCGCGCTCTAGCGCCTTCGCGTGCGGTTCACACCGCCTCGCCGGTGGCCTCCCACTGCGTGTACAGCGCCGCGTAGCGACCCCCGGCGGCCACCAGCTCGCCGTGCGTGCCGCGCTCCACCACCCTGCCTCCGTCTACCACGATGATCTCGTCGGCGTAGCGCACCGTGCTCAGACGGTGCGCTACGATCACGCTGGTGCGGCCGCTGAAGAGCACCTCCATGGCCCGGTCGATGCGGCGCTCGCTCTCGGCATCCACGCTTGAAGTGGCTTCGTCGAGGATGAGGATCCTGGGGTCGGCGAGCAGCGCCCGGGCGAAGCTGATGAGTTGCCGCTGCCCGGTGCTGAGCGCCGAGCCGCCTTCCTGCACCTCGGTGTCGTAGCCGTCGGGCAACGAGTCCACAAAGTCGTGCACCCCCACGATGCGGGCCACACGCTTCACCTCCTCCTCGTCCGCCGACGGCCGCGCGAAGCGGATGTTGTCGAGCACCGAGCCGCTGAACAGAAACGCCTCCTGGGGCACCACCGCGAGCTGCTCGCGCAGCGAAACACTGGTCACCTCGCGCAGGTCGTGCCCGTCGATCAGCACCGCCCCCTCGCCGGGGTCGTAGAAGCGCGCCAGCAGCTTGATGACCGTCGACTTGCCGGCGCCGGTGGCGCCCACGAGGGCCACGGTGCGTCCCGCGGCGACGGTCAGGTTCACGTCGTGGAGCACCGGCGTCCCCTGGTTGTAGGCGAAGGTCACGTGCCGCAGCTCCACCTCGCCGCGCACCTCGGGCAGGGTCACGGCATCGGGCGCGTCCCTGAGCTCGGGGTCTGTGTCGAGCACCTTGTAGATCTTCTGCACCGCGGCCATCGAGGCCTGAAAGGTGTTGTAGAGCTGGCTGAGCTGCTGTAGGGGGTCGAAGAAGCTGTTGAGGTAGCCGATGAACGCCACCAGCACGCCGATCTGCAGGGCGTGGCCGCTCGCCAGAGTGCCTCCATACCAGAGAACGATCACCACGGCGATCCCCGACATGAGCTCCACGAAGGGGAAGAAGAGGCCGCTCTGCACCACGGTGCGGTAGTTGACGTCGCGGTACGCCGCGTTGGCCGTGGTGAGCGCGGTGTAGTCGCTCTCTTCGCGGCGGAAGGCGTGCAGCACGCGCATGCCCGAGAGCGACTCCTGCAGGCGGGCGGTCACGTCGCCGATGCGATTGCGCACCAGCGCGTAGGCGACCGCCGAACGGGCGCGAAACATGAGCGTCGCGACGATCAGGAACGGCACGATGCTCAGGGTGGCCAGCGCGAGCCGCCAATCGAGGACGAAGAGGAAGCCGATGGCACCCACGAAGGTCAGCGAGTTCGTGACCAGGGAGGTGACGCCGTCGGTGACGAGCTGGTCGAGCGCATCGATGTCGTTGGTGAGGCGGCTCACGATCCAGCCGGTACGCTGGCGGCTGAAGAAGTCGAGGCTGAGCTTCTGTAGGTGAGCGAAGAGGTTGCGCCGCAAATCATAGACGATGTGCTCGCCGACCCAGCTCGTTAGGTACGTCTGCAGGTAGCTGGCTCCGAGGTTGAGGGCGCTCACGCCGGCGAAGGCGACGATCACCCAGGTGAGCACGTTGAGGTTCTTGGCGCCGATGCCCGAGTCGATGCCCACCTTGACGAGATACGGCACCGCCAGACCGCTGAAGGTGACCACGATCATGGCGACGACGCTCAGGATGGCGCGGCGGCGGTACGGGTACGCGAGCCGCGCGAGCCGCGCGAGCTTGAGCTCGCGCGCCAGGTGCACGAAGGCGTGCCAGCCGCGCAGGTCTTCAAGCTCGGCACCGCTGCCGTGCGGCCCGGAGGCGTGACGGGAGGCGGTGGCCATCAGGCGCTCTCGGGGCCGGCAGCGTCGCGGGCACCCGTCGCGGCAGGCTCATTCACGTCCACCACGTCAAGCTCGCAGTGCTCGGCCTCGGCGCGGCCGAACATGCGCGCATACAGCGTATCGGCGGCCATGAGCTCGCTGTGGGTGCCGCGCTCCACGATCCTGCCGGCGTCCATGACCACGATCTCGTCGGCCAGCGTGATGGTCGAAGGCCGGTGAGCGATGATGAACGTGGTGCGTCCGTGGGTTACATCTCGCAGGGCGCGGCGGATCTTGAGCTCGGTCTCCACATCGACGCTGGACGTGGCGTCGTCGAGGATGAGGATGCGCGGGTCCATGACCAGCGCCCGGGCGATGGCGATACGCTGCCGCTGGCCGCCGCTCAGGGTGAAGCCGCGTTCACCGATGATCGTCTCGTAACCCTCGGGGAGGGCGTCGATGAAGTCGTCGGCCTGCGCGGCCCGAGCCGCCGCGCGCGCCTCGTCGATGGTTGCCTGCGGGCGCCCGAAGCGGATGTTCTCGGCGATCGAAAGGCTGAAGAGAAACGGATCCTGATTCACGATGCCGATGTGGCCGCGCAGGCTGGAGAGCTGCAGCCCGCGCACGTCCTGGCCGTCGATGAGCACGCGTCCCGCGGCCGGGTCGTAGAACCGCGGGATGAGGTTGGTGAGCGTGGTCTTGCCGCAGCCCGTGTGACCCACCAGGGCGACCGTGCGACCGGCCGGTACCTGGAGGCTGACGCCTTCGAGCACCGGCCGGTCGCCGTAGCTGAAGTACACGTCTTCGAAGGTCACGGCGCCGGCCGCCGCGGGCGCCTCGACGGGCGCGTGCAGCGGCTGCGCGGTCGGGCTCTCCTCCATCTCCAGCGGTGCGTCGAGAATCTCGTAGACGCGGTTGCCGCTGGCCACCGCGCGCTGCGCCAGACCGGTGAGCCAGCCGATCACCTGCGCCGGGTAGATGAACATCATGAGGTAGGTGTAGAAGGCCACCAGCGCGCCCAGCGACATCTGCCCGTTGATCACCTGCCGTCCGCCGTAGAACAGCAGAAACGCGACCGCAAGGTTGGGTATGAACGCGATCAGCGGGATGTAAGTGGCTCTCACGCGGGCGGCCGCCACGCTGGCCTCGAAGACGCGGTAGCTACGCTCGCTGAACTTCATCAGCTCGTCGTCCTCGCGGGCGAAGATGCGCACGATGCGCGAGCCCACCACGTTCTCCTCGGCGGCCTCGGTGACGTCGGCGATCTTCTGCTGCACGTCTTGCAGGATGGGGCGCAGGCGCCGGCTGAAGCGCACCGTCACAAGCAGCAGCGCGGGCAGGAAGGCCATCGAGATGAGCGCCAGCTTCCAGTCGATCACGAAGAGCAACGCCACCACGGCGATCATCATCACGGCGTTGGTGCTGAAGAACACCAGGCCGTAGCCCAGGAACATGCGCACGTTCTCCACGTCGGCCACCGCGCGGCTCATGAGCTGGCCGGTGGGCCAGCGGTCGAAGTATCCCGCCGGCTGCCGCAGCAGGTAGGCCCACACGCGGTTGCGCAGGTCGTACTCGATCCCCAGGCTGGCCTTGCCGGTGGTAAGGCGACGGCCCACGGCGACCACGAACCGTACCAGCGCGATGCCCAGCATCGCCAGCCCGTAGGTGACCAGCAGGCGGGTCTTGCCGCCCAGCAGGGCGTTGTTGATGGTGAGCTGAATGAGGCGCGGCACCACGAGCCCCAGGCCCATCTGCGCGAAAGCCAGCACGAAGCCCACGATCATGAGCCACTTGTAGCCGGCGAGCAGCTTGAGGATACGCAAGAACGTTCTCATGGAGGCTAGCTTACCCCGGGGCTGGATTGCCGCAGCTTAGCGACGGCCGGCCTCAGCGTCCGGCGAGCTCCGCGAGCGGCACGCCGACCTGCTCGGCGGCGAAGCTCAGCAGGAGCTCGCTGGCACGCTGCACCGGCATGCCGGCGTAGCCGATGGCCGCGCGAAAGCTGAAGCCGTCGGACACCGCCACGAGCCGCTGCGCCAGCTCGGCGGGCGGCGCGAGCGGGTGAAACACGCCGGCCTGTGCCCCCTCGGCGACGACGTCTTCGATGAAGCCGGTCCAGCGGGCCGACATGGCCGCGCACTCGGGCAGCAACCCGGGATGCAAACGCAGGCGCGCCCACACCTCGAGCCACAGAAGGTACTCATCGTGTAGCACACCCTCGGAGGGCACCGCCAGCTCGAGCGTGCGGCGCAGCAGCTCGAGAGGGTCGGTCGCGGTGTCGCGCAACTCTTGCAACCAGCGGCTGGTGTGCTCGTTGGCCCACTGGAGCGCCGCCAGAAGCACCTCGTCCTTGGATCGGTAGTAGTAGTGGATGATGGCGCTGGAAACGCCGGCTTCGCGGGCGATGTCGGCGATGCGAGTGGCCGCCGGCCCCCGCGCCGCGAACGCTCGGCAGGCAGCCGCGCGGATGTGGTCCCTCGCCTGCGACGCTCGCTCGCGCGGTACGCCGTCGCGCGGTACGCCGCCTACGTCGCCGGCCTCGTGCCCCATGTCTTGCCTGTGTAGCTTCTCGAGCAGACGGGCATCCGTCCCGCCGGTGTGGCGCGCGCCGGCGATCCGCCTCTTCATGCGCAAGGCGGTCTTGTAGCTCACGTGTAGCTCGCGGGCCAGTGCTCGCGGTGCCGCGTGCCCGTGGCCGCCCGCGCCGCGTGAGACTGCCGAGAACCAGGTGGCCACGTTCAGGCCCGAGCCTTCCATGAACGTGCCGGCCGTCGGGTAGATCTGCGCGCCGCAGTGGTCGCAGGCATAGGCGCGGCGGCGCGAGACGCGGTGAAAGCGGCGCACCGTGCGACAGTGCCGGCACACCGCGTGTGAGCCGTCAGGCGCGTAGAGGGTCGTCCAGAGCCAGTGCAGGCAGGCGGCCTCGTCGCCGATGGGCTCAAACATGATGGCCGGGTCTGCCGGTTTGGCCGCCGCTGCATCCATGCGCTGGTTCCGCCGTCACGGGTTACTTGGTTTATCTTACACTGGCCCCAGGACACTTGTGCACTCATACCCGGAATGTACCTGCTTGACAGGGTAATATCTGACTCGGTAGTGTTGGCCCGCGAATCAGGAATCATGCCGGGAACGGCGCCGGCCCGGCGGCCGGTGCGCGGGAGGAACCATTCCATGTCGAGGGCGACCCTCAGTGTCTGGGGCGAGGCCGAGTGCTCGCGCCTGCACACGGTCACGTTGGAGCTGCTCGCGAGCGTGGGCGTGGAGGTCATGTACGAGCCTGCCTTGGCGATGCTCCAGCGCGGCGGCGCCGACGTGCAGGGTCGGTGTGTGCGCCTCCCGGCCCGGCTCGTAGACGAGTCCCTCAGGAGTGCGCCGCGAAAATGGCCGCTCAAGCCCCGCGGCGGCGACACACGGCCGCTCATGCTGCGTGATGGCGAGGTGTACTTCGGCACCGGCTCCGACGTGCTGTGGGTGCGCGACCCCCAGAGCGGCGAGCGCCGCCGGGCCCGCCGCGCCGACGTGGAGGGCATGGCGGCACTCTGCGAGCGGCTACCCAACATCGACTTCGTCATGTCTATGGGCCTGCCGGAAGACGCGGCCCAAGAGGTGGACGACCTCGTGCAGGTCGAGGCCATGCTGCGCGGTACGCGCAAGCCTTTGCTAGTGGCTCCGCGCGACGGCAGCGTGCTGGGCCGCATGCGGCAGATGGCGGCGCTCTGCGGCGAAGCGGAGAGCTTTGCTATCTACGCCATGCCGTCGCCGCCGCTCAGGCACGACCCCGACGCGCTCACCAAGGTGATCGGCTGCGCGGAGCTGCGCATTCCGCTCATCTACGCGCCGGCGCCCAACGCCGGCGCCACCGGCCCGCGCAGCGTGGGCGGCTGCGTGCTGGTGGGCAACGCCGAGGCGCTGAGCGGCCTCGTGCTGCACCAGCTTGTGCGGCCCGGCGCGCCCTTCGTGTACGGCGTCGGCACCGGCGCCATGGACATGCGCACCATGAACGATCCCTACGTGGTGCCCGAGAGCCTGCTCGCCCAGCAGGCGGGCTGCGACCTGGCGCGCTACTACGGGCTGCCCAGCTTCTCCTACGCCGGCATGTCGGACGCCAAGACGCTCGACGAGCAATGGTCCGCGGAGGCGGCCCTCTCCATGGCCTACGGCTCGCTCTCGCGGGCCACCCTGCTGCACGACGTCGGCTACCTCGAGTCAGGGTTGCAGAGCTCGTACGAGTCCATCGTGCTGGGCGACGAGCTGGCCGGCTACGCGCGCCAGTTCATGCGTGAGGTAGCCGTCGACGACGATTCCCTGGCGATCGAGGACATCGTCGCGGCGGGCCCCGGCGGCAACTTCCTGGGCACCAGGTACACGCGCCGGCACCACCGCGAGTTCTGGACCGGCGACCTCCTCGACCACACCGGGCACGACCGCTGGGTGGCCGACGGCGCCCTCACACTCGGCCAGCGGGTGCACGCCAAGGCCGAACGGCTGCGCGGGCAGGACCGCTTGTTCACGTTGAGCGACGCACAAGACGCCGGCCTCAGAACCATCGTCGCCGAGGCGCTCCGCGAGCGGCGGGTCTGAGGGGCTGTGTGGCGAGCGTCGCGGGGGGCCTCACGGGCGCGGCGCGGACGCCGCTACTTGGTCTCGTCCTTCGCGTCGAGCCAGGGCGTGTACACCCTGCGCGTCAGCGCCTCACGCTGCGCCTGTAGCGCGGCGCCGCGCTCGCGGGCCGTCTGCCGCCACCTCTTCGCGTCTGAGCGGTAGTCGAGCCCGCCCAGCACCACAGCCAGGGCGCAACCGGCCAGCGGGATCACGGCGCCAAGGGCGACGAGACCTACGACCAGGGCCCACCACCACTGGCGATCCTGTGAGTCGCGACCCAGGCGGCCGCTGAACACCCAGACTGCGGCCACCGCGACCAGCAGCACTGCCGGGTACAGAGGCGCGAGAAGCTGCGACGGCCGGATGTCCAACGCGGTCGGCAGGTTCGCCGAGAAGAAGTACATGATCGCCGTAGCCAGGAAGATGAACACCGTGGCCGCCGCCGGGATGGCCAGGAAGGTGAGGAAGCGGCGGAAGTCGGGCCGCTCACCGTCTGTGAGCCGCCCACCGATCGCCAGCGTGAGGGCGACCACCGTGATGAGGCGCCGGTCGACGCCCATGAGAAAGCAGGCCAGCGCGACGACGAGCGCGATCGGGATGGCGATGTGCACGAGGTCACGGGGACCCTGGATGGCTGGCGCGTCCTCGGTGTCGCCCTTGATTTCGACGAAGCGCTCGCCGGCGAGGGTCTCGCGCACGTAGTGATCCGCTATCGCGGTGCTGTCGCCCGAAGAAGGTAGACCGAGGGCCTGCGGCTGATAGCCACGCCTATGCACCCACACCCAGACGGGCCGTCGCCAGGACGCGTGCGGGTCGCGCCGCCGGGCGAACACGGTGTAGAAGAGGTCGTCGTCTTGCGGCGCCGACAGGTCGACGAGGCCGGCCTGCGCGCCCTCATAGATCAGGGTCTGCCCGGACTCGCCCGAGAGGTGCTCGTCGGGCGATCCGCAGGCGCAGCGCGACGAACGCATCACGCGCATCGTCGGGGCCGCCGGTCGAGCCCACTTCCAGGACATGCGCAGCGTCGCGCCGAAGCACTCCACGTGCAGCTCCTGCAGGACGGGCACACCAGTCATCGGCCACCTCGCGGTTGTACGTACGCCACTGGCGATCCTAGTCGTTTCGCACGGTTGTGTCGAAGCCCTGCCACTGCTCGCAGGTGTACACTGAAATGCCGTGCCCATCTCCCCACCCGACACGATCGGCTCCAGCTACCGCTCTGGCGTTCGCACCCTGAGTGCAGCCAACCCGTGGGTTGACCGGCGGGCTCGGCGCCGGGCGCTGTAACTTCCGCCGCCATGACTGCGTCTAACCTGAGTAAATGGGCTGCGTTGCCCGATCCCTCGCCGGCCGAGCTGGCGCGTGCCGGCGGCGGCGACGTGCAGGCCTTCAAACTCATCGTGGAGCGGTATCAAGGCATGGTCTACTCGGTGACCTACAACGTCCTCGGCGACTACACCGACGCCGAAGACGCGGCCCAGGAGGCCTTCCTGCGTTGCTTTCGCAAGCTCCCGCAGTATCGCGGAGAGGCGGCGTTCTCTACCTGGCTGTTTCGCCTGGCGCTCACCTCGGCGGTCGACTACAAGCGTCGCGAGCGGCGCCATCCCGAGCCGGTAGAAGTGCCCGAGCTGGCCGACGAAGCGGCGCCGGAGCTGGGCGACGGCGTTACGCCGGCCATGCTGGTAGAGGCGCTGGCCGGCCTGCCGCAAGACTACCGCGTGCCCACTGTGCTGCGTGACGTGTACGGCATGCCCTATCAGGAGATCGCCGAGACGACCGGCCAGCCGCTGGGCACCGTGAAGGTCATGGTGCACCGCGGCCGGGCTTCGCTTCGTCTGCGCCTGCGCGCCGGCGGCATCGGAGAGCCGGGCTGATGGACTGTAGCTACTTCCGCGAGCGCATCAACCACTACATCGACGGCGAGCTGGGCTACTTCGAAGTGGCCGAGTTGCAGGCGCACCTGAGCTTCTGCCCAGACTGCGCTGTCGATCTCGCTCAGACGGGCGCGGTGCGTTGTGCCCTGGCCGCCTGGGGGCGGGCCGAGCTGGCCCCGCCGCCCGGCTTTGCCGAGCGCGTCGCGGCGGCGATAGAGCGTGACGCCGCTCCCGCCGCCAAGTCGTTCGGCCAGACGGTCGACGAGACCCTGCAGTGGCTCGACGACGCGCTGGGTCGCGTGCCGCTCCCCGGGGGCCGCACCATCCCCGTGAAGAACATCATCGGCTGGGCCCTCGCCGCCGCCGCCGCCGTTTACCTCGAGCTCGAGCGTCGCCGTGCGCGGCGCTCGCAAGAACTGAGGCCTTCGTGACACTCGACCGCGCCCAGATTCAGGCGCTTCTGCCACACCGCCCGCCCTTCCTTCTCGTCGACGATGTTGCGGAGCTCGAGCCGGGCGTGCGCTGCGTAGCTACTCGCACGCTGCGCGCCGACGACTTCTGGTTCGCCGGTCACTTTCCCGGCAATCCGGTGATGCCCGGCGTGCTCATCGTCGAGGCCCTCGCGCAAACCGCCACCATCGCGGCGGCCAGCGCCGGCGAGGCGGCCGGCAAGATCGGCCTGTTCGCCGGCATCGACAAGGTGCGCTTCAAGCGCGTGGTGAAACCCGGCGACACGCTACGCCTCGAGGCCGAGATGCTGGCCGTGCACGGGCCGGTAGGCAAGTGCAAGGTGGTGGCCACGGTGGAGGGCCAAATGGCCTGCCGCGGCGAGCTCATGTTCGCCATCGTCGACGCCGGCGCCATAGCCGCCGGCGAGGCCAAGCTGTGATCGGTCTGCGCCGCGGCCTGGTACGCGGGGCGCGCATCTCGGCGCTCGGCGTATACGTGCCCGAGCGCGTGCTGACCAACGACGAGATCTCGCAGAACCTCGACACGTCCGACGAGTGGATCACCTCTCGCACGGGCATCCGCGAGCGGCGCATTGCGCGGCCGGACGAGGCCGCCAGCGATCTCGGCGAGGTCGCCGCGCGGCGCTGCCTGCAGTCGGTCGACCTCGACCCCCAGGCGCTGGATCTGGTCATCGTCACGACCATCTCGCCAGACCACATCATGCCGGCCACGGCCTCCATCGTGGCTCACAAGATCGGCGCCACCAACGCCGGCGCCTTCGATGTACAGGCCGGCTGCACCGGCTTCGTCTACGGCCTCGCGATCGCTACGGCGTTCGTCTCGGCCAACATCTACACCAACGTGCTGGTGCTGGGCGCCGAGGTGCTCAGCAAGATGCTCAACTGGGAAGACCGCGCCACCTGCGTGCTATTCGGCGACGGCGCCGGCGCCGTGCTGGTGCAGCCCACCGATAACGGAAGCATCTTCAGCTTCGACCTGGGCAACGACGGCAGCGGTGCGGCCAAGCTGCTGGTGCCGGCCGGCGGCAGTCGCGAGCCGGCCAGCGAAGACACGGTGCGCCGCCATCGGCACACCATGCACATGACCGGCAGCGAGGTCTTCAAGTTCGCCACGCGCACCGTGCAAGGATCCTGTGAGAAGGTGCTGGGCGACGCCGACCTGAGCGTCGAAGACGTCGACCTGTTCGTGCCGCACCAGGCCAACATCCGCATCATCGAGTCGGTGGCCCGGCGGCTGGGATTCACGACGGAGCAGGTGTTCGCCAATCTCGACCGCTACGGCAACACGTCGTGCGCGAGCATCCCCATCTGTTTGCATGAGGCGAGCCAGAACGGCCGCCTCAAGAAAGGCGACACGCTGCTCATGGCCGGCTTCGGCGCTGGGCTCACCTGGGGATCGTGCCTTACCAAGTGGGAGCTGTGATCGTCGCGCACGCGGCGGCCGACACTTGCACGGGTAGCGGCGGGTGCCTCGCGCCCGCTCGCGGAATCCTCAGGCGGAAACACCACACCACGTCCCGGAGGACGTCATGACTAGTCCTATTGAGCCGTCCGCCGGCCCGCAGGGCCGCGCGGCGGGCGTGCACAAGCTTGCCCTCATGTTCCCCGGCCAGGGTTCGCAGGCCCTCGGCATGGGCTGTGACCTCTGCGCCGCCTACCCGCAGATGCGCGAGGTGTACGCCGAGGCGTCGGAGGTGCTGCAGCTCGACCTCGAGCAGCTCTGCGCTCTCGGCCCGGCCGAGACGCTGGCCCGCACCGACGTGACGCAACCGGCTCTGCTGGCCAACTCCGTCGGCGTGTATCGCATCCTCGCCGCGGCCGGCCTGCGCTTTGACGCCGCCTTCGGTCACAGCCTCGGCGAGTACTCCGCCCTGGTCGCCACCGGCGCCGTGTCGTTCGACGACGGGCTGCGCCTCGTGCGGCGGCGCGGCGAAGAGATGCTGCGCGCCGCCGAGGCCAACCCCGGCGGCATGGCGGCCGTGATCGGCCTGTCCGACGAGAAGGTCGAGGAGCTCTGCGCCGGCTTGGGAGGAGTATGGCCGGCCAACTTCAACTCGCCCGGCCAGGTGGTGGTGAGCGGCACCAGGGCGGCCCTGGACGGTCTCGCCGCCCGCGCGCCGCAGGCCGGTGCCCGCAAGGTCATCCCGCTGGCGGTGAGCGGAGCCTTTCATTCGCCGCTCATCGCGGCCGCTCAAGCGCCTCTGCGCAGGGAGCTCGAAAGCACGGAGTGGAGCACGCCGCACCCGCGGTTCTTCTCGGTCAGCACGCTGCGCTTCGAGGACGGCGACTTCGTCGACCTGATGGCGCGGCAGCTCGTCTCGCCGGTGCGCTTCACTCAGGCTGTGAAAACCATGCGTGAGGCAGGATATGATTCGTTTCTTGAGGTCGGTCCCGGCAGCGTGCTGAGCGGCCTCGTGAAGCGCATCGCCCCGGAAGTCACGGTGGCACGGGCCGCCGATGCCGATTCAATCGAGGCGCTGCGCGAAGACGCCGGCTATTGGGGGGTCACGTGAGCGTAGAGCTTGACCTGAGCGGATCGGTGGCGCTGGTAACGGGGGCCGGCCGCGGCATTGGGCGTGCCATCGCGCTCGGCCTGGCTGCGGCCGGTGCCGACATCGTCGTTAACGATTTTGCCGACGAACCCGCCTGCGCGGCCGTGGTGGAAGAGATCGAGAAGCTGGGGCGCAAGGGCCTCGTGGTGATGGCGAACGTCTCCGACGAAGCACAGGTCAACGCCATGGTCGACCGGGCGGAGAGCGAGTTGGGCCCGCTCGGCATCGTCGTCAACAACGCCGGCATCACCCGCGACAACGTGGTGATGATGATGGACGCCGCCGACTTCGACGGGGTCGTAGCCACGCATCTGCGCGGCACCTTCCTGGTGAGCAAGGCGGCGGCGCGCAAGATGTTCCGCCGGCGCTCGGGCTGTATCATCAATCTTTCGAGCGTGGTGGGCCGTCGTGGCAACGCGGGGCAGGCCAACTACGCCGCGGCCAAGGCAGGCATCATCGGTCTTACCAAATCGCTCGCCAAGGAGCTGGGCGTGCGCGGTGTGCGGGTCAACGCCATCGCTCCCGGCTATATCGACACGCCCATGACACAGGCGCTTCCCGAGCAGACGCGCAAGCTCATCGTCGACGCCACCCCGCTCAGGGGCATAGGCGCCACCGACGATGTCGCCAACGCGGTCGTGTTCCTGGCGTCGCCGCGGGCGCGTTTCGTCACCGGCTGCGTGCTGCCCGTCGACGGCGGCCTCGGCATCTAGTGGAGAACGGCGGAACCACGGCATGACAGGATCCACGAGAGTCGTCGTCACCGGTCTCGGCGTGATCTCGCCGCTAGGCAACGACGTCGACACGTTCTGGCGCCGGCTGGTGGCTGGCGAGTCGGGCGTGGGGCCCATCACGCGCTTCGACGCAACCGGCTTCAAGGTGCGCTTCGCCGGAGAGGTCAGCGACTTCGACCCGGAGCAGTACATCGAGAAGCGCCAGGTGCGCCGTCTCGACCTTTTCAGCCGCTACGCGGTGGCGGCCGCCAAGAACGCGGCCGCCGACGCCGAGTTCGACGCGCGCCCCGAGGGCGACCGGGTCGGGGCCGTGATCGGCAGCGGCGTGGGTGGCCTGCAGACCTTGCAGAGTGAGATCGAGAGGCTCATCGAGAAGGGCCCCGACCGCACCAACCCCCTGCTGGTGCCCATGATGATCCCCAACATGGGGGCGGCGCACGTCTCTATCGAGCTGGGCGCCAAGGGACCGGTGAGCGCCACCTGCACCGCTTGTGCGGCCGGCTCGGATGCCATCGGCTACGCGGCGCGCATCATCGGCCGTGGCGACGCCGACGTGATGTTCGCGGGCGGCAGCGAGGCACCCATCAGCGCCGTGGGCGTGGCCGGCTTCGCCGCCGCGCGCGCGCTCAGCTTGCGTAACGACGCTCCAACCCTGGCGTCTCGGCCCTTCGACGCCGGCCGCGACGGCTTCGTGATCGGCGAGGGCGCCGGCTGCCTGGTGCTCGAGTCTCTCACCCACGCCCAAGCCCGTGGCGCGCACATCTACGCCGAGCTGGCCGGCTCGGGCATGAGCTCGGACGCGTTTCACATGACCCTGCCGGACGACAGTGGTGAGTCGCAGGCCCGGGCCATGAGCATGGCCCTCGCCGAGGCCGGCCTGCAGCCCACCGACGTCGACTACATCAACGCCCATGGCACGTCCACGCCACCGGGCGACATCGCCGAGACGAAAGCCATCAAGATCGCTCTCGGCGAGCACGCCTACAAGGTGGCGATCTCATCCAACAAGTCGATGATCGGCCACTGCCTGGGTGCCTCGGGGGCGATCGAGGCCGTGGCCACGGTGCTCACCATCGTCAACAGCCTGGTGCCGCCCACGATCAACCTCACCGACCCGGACCCGGAGTGCGACCTCGACTACGTGCCGCTCCAGTCGCGCTTCCTGCGCGTCGACGTGGCCGCCAGCAACAGCTTCGGCTTCGGCGGCCACAACGCCACCCTCGTCTTTCGCCGCTTCAACGGCTGACGGCGAGCCGGCCGGCACGCCCGCCCATGAACGTCACCATCGAGATCGAGCGTCGCGGCGGCGACCCTGTGAGGCCCGAGTGGGAGTGCCCTTCATGTCATGAAGGGACGAGCCTCGCCGAGGTTCGCGCCGCGCTCATGGTGTGCCCTCACTGCGGGTTTCACGTGCGCATCGGCGCCCGCGAGCGTATCAGGCAGCTCGTCGACGAGGGCTCGTTCCATGAGCTGTGGTCCTCCGTTACCACCCTCGATCCGCTGGCCTTCACCGACATCGAAACCTATCCGGAGCGGGTGCGCGAGGCGCAGGCTAAGACGGGTCTCCCGGAAGCCATCGTGACCGGCAAGGCCAGCATCGACGGCACGCCGTGCGTTCTGGCCGTCATGGACTTCGGCTTCATGGGTGGCAGCATGGGCAGCGTGGTGGGCGAGAAGCTCTGGCGCAGTGCCGAGCTGGCTGCCGGCGACGACCTGCCGCTGGTGGCGGTGTGCAGCTCCGGCGGGGCGCGCATGCAGGAGGGCATCCTGAGCCTCATGCAGATGGCCAAGACCAGCGCTGCCGTCGACATCATCAACGAGGTCGCCTCGCCCTTCGTGGCGGTGCTGGTCGACCCGTGTACGGGCGGCGTGGTGGCGAGCTTCGCGACGCTCGCCGACATCTGCATCGCCGAACCCGGGGCGCTGCTCAGCTTCTCGGGTCCCCGGGTGATCGCCGAGACCACACGGGAGGCGCTGCCGGAGGGTTTCGGCAGCGCCGAGCGCAACCTAGCGCTCGGCCACCTCGACGCCGTGGTGCCGCGCAAAGACCTGCGCGTGCGCCTCGGCAACTACCTGCGACTCCTGGGGGGAGGTGAGAAACCTGACCGAGGAGAAAGACGATCGCGAGCAAGAGGCAAAAGCCGGCTGGCTCAGGCAGCGCTTGAGCGAGCTCGGGCGCTTGCCGCTTATGCCCGGAATCCATTTGTCGGAAGAGATCGACAGGCTCCAGGGGAGGCTGAAGAGCCTCCAGCACGAGAAACGCCGTCATGACACCTGGCTGACTGTCGAGCTGGCGCGCCACAAAGACCGGCCGCGCACCCGCGACTACATCGCCTTGCTCATCGACGGCTTCGAGGAGCTCAAGGGCGATCGGCTGCGCGCCGACGATGCCGCCATCGTCGGCGGCCTGGGCTGGTTCCGCGGCCGCGCCGTGCTGGTGGTAGGCCATCAGAAGGGCCGCACCCTCGACGAGCAAACCGCGCACAACTTCGGCATGGCTCTGCCCGAGGGCTATCGCAAGGCGCAGCGGCTGTTCTCGCTGGCCGAGCGCCACGGCTTGCCGGTGCTCACCTTCGTCGATACGCCGGGCGCGTACCCGGGCGTGGCGGCGGAAGAGGGCGGTCAGGCGCGGGCCATCGCCGAGACCATGCTCAGGATGGTGCGTCTCACCGTGCCGGTGATCGCCACCGTGATCGGCGAGGGGGGTTCCGGAGGGGCTCTGGCCCTGGCCGTGGCCGATTGCGTTCTCATGCAGGAGAATGCGACCTACTCGGTGATCACACCCGAGGGCTGCGCCGCCATCCTGTGGCGCGACGCGTCGTTTGCACCGCAGGCCGCCGAGGCGCTCAGGCCCACCGCTTCGCAGCTGCTCGAGGTGGGCGCCATCGAGCGTGTCATCGAGGAGCCGCGCGGCGGCGCTCAGCACAACCCGGAGCTGGCCGCGGCGCGGGTCGGCGAGGCGATCGCGGAGGCGCTGTCCGAGCTCGACATCGTGCCTCCCGAGGAGCGCCGTCTGCTGCGCCGCGAGCGCTTCCGCGAGCTCGGCCGCTGGTCAGACCCTGAGCTGCCGCCCGGCACCCTCTCGCTGTTCGGCGGTTTCAGCACGCCCTAGTGTCCGGTGCGCCTGCGCCTCACCACACGCTAGCCCGCCGGCGGTGGCCAGCCAGGGCCGTACGCCACAGGTGGGTGTCTCGACCCGGCCGAGGTGCTCGCCGACGGCACGCCGCTCCTTGTTCGGGTACTCTTGATCGTATGCCTCCCGTTATCGTTGCCCACGATCTGCAGAAGCGCTACAAAGACGTCGTGGCCGTGGCCGGCGCGAGCTTCGAGGTCGAGCGTGGCGAGATCTTCGGTTTGCTGGGCTCCAACGGGGCGGGCAAGACCACGTCGGTGGAGTGTCTGCAAGGTTTGCGCGTGGCCGACGGCGGTGATCTGCGGGTGCTCGGGCTCAATCCGTGCACGCAGGCTCGAGAGATGCGCCGCCGCATCGGCTCGCAGCTGCAAGAGTCGCGCCTGCCCGATCACATTCGTGTATGGGAGGCGCTCGACCTGTTCTCGTCCATAACCCCGGGCGGACACGACTGGCGTGAGGTCATGAAGCAGTGGGGCCTGGCCGAGAAGCGCTCCGCGTCGTTCTACACGCTCTCCGGCGGGCAGCGTCAGCGGCTGTTCGTGGCTCTGGCTCTGGTGAACGGCCCGGAGCTGGTCTTTCTCGACGAGATGACCACCGGCCTCGACCCGGGCGCGCGGCGCGTTGCCTGGGATCTGGTACGGCGCGTGCGGGACATGGGCACTACGGTGGTGCTCGTCAGCCACTTCATGGAGGAGGCGGAGCGACTCTGCGACCGTATCGCCGTGATGGACGCCGGCCGCATCATCGCCGAGGGCACGCCGCAGGAGCTGGTGGCCTCTCACGCTCAGTTCGTGACCGTCGTGTTCAGCACCGACGCCGCGGACGTGAGCTGGCTGAATGAGGTACCTTGCGTCGACCGGGTGGTTCGACACGGCGCGCGGGTGGAGGTGCGGGGCAGCGGAGCAGTGCTGGCGCACGCCGCCGCCGCCCTCGTGGGCCACGGTCTCACCCCGTCCGATCTGCACGTGGAGCAGCCCAGTCTGGAAGACGTCTTTCTGGCGCTCACCGGTCACGTCATGGAGGAGTGAGAAGATGGGCGGCGAGCGTCGCGTGACGGGACCGGCGTGAGGGTCCTTCTCAAGCTCACGTGGATCGAGATCAAGCTGCTGGCGCGCGAGCCCGTAACCCTGCTGTTCTCGTTCGCCTTCCCAGTGCTCGTGCTGGTGCTGCTGGGAGGCATCTTCGGCGATCAGACCATGCGCCACGGAGCCTACCGCGGCATCAGGATGATGGATTGGTATGTGCCCAGCTACATCGCCCTGGTGATCGCCGCTCTGGGCACGGTCTCGCTGCCGGTGCACATCAGCTCGTATCGCGAGCGCGGCGTGCTGCGTCGCTTCCGCGCCAGCGGCGTCTCGGAGGCGGCCCTGCTGGGCTCGCAGCTGCTCGTGAGCCTGGGTGTTGCGCTCGTGGGCGCTCTCACCATCGTGGTGCTGGGGATCGTCGTCTACCACGCCCGGGTGCCGGCCGCCCCGGCTGAGGTCGCCGTGGCCTATGTGATCGCCGTGTTCTGCTTCGCTTCCGTGGGCGTGCTGCTGGCTTCGCTGGCGCCCAGTGCGCGCGCCGCCCAGAGCGTGGGCCTGCTGCTGTGGTTCGTCATGCTGTTCGTCTCGGGCACCTCGGCGCCGCTCGACCTGCTGCCTGCCTGGATGCTGCGTGTCGGCGAGGCGCTGCCCCTTTACCACTCCGTGCTGACCATGGTCGACCCGTGGGTGGGGCGAGGCTCGAACTGGACGCAGCTTATGGCCGTGGCCGCGGGCGGGGCGCTGGCGGCGCTCGTCAGCCTGCGAGTCTTCCGCTGGGAGTAGAGGCCGCAGTGCTCCCGGGTGCGACCTCGCGGCAGCCCGTTGGCAATCAGGATTGTCAACCCTTAGGGGTGGTTGTCACCCTGTCTCCGCATCTCACGCCCAGGTACTTTCTCTGACGCATCGCCACAGAAGGCAGTGCCGCGTACCACCGCATTTAGCAAGGAGGTGAGTCCGGGTGCGCGTGCAGGGGCCAGCGCCGCGTGGTGCCTCGCGGGCTTCCGACTACCCGGTCGGAGGCCAAGGTAGAGGAGAAGGAGGACTCATGCGGAATCTTCGCTGTGCTTTGCTCACGGTGGTCGCACTGTGCGCGGGCCTCGCTATCGCGGCCGCCGGGCTCGCGCCCGCCGCGCATGCCGATGCTCCGGGATCGGGCAGCATCTGCGCACCCACGCCGCTGCCCGACGCCCTCAGCGCGCAGCAGGCGGCCCAGAAGGCCGCCGCCGACGCGGTGTACCGAGACTGGTTGTCGGCCGCCGCCGCCGGCCCCCAGGCGACGGTCACGCCGATGGTGCGAATCCCGGCTGCCTTGGTGCTCACCACTCCCAGCCACAAGCAGATCAACGGGCACTACTGTGGACCGGCGACCGTACAGATCATCAGCGAGTACTGGAATCACGCCATCACGCAGAGCCAAGCGGCGAGCTACATGGGCACCACGTCAGATGGCACCGACTTCACCATGGTCGACAACGCCTTGCGCCATTTCACAGGCAGGGACTACAACCAGGGCCCCATCTGCACCAGCCCCCAAGACGTCTACAACAACGTGCAGTTCGCCGTCGGCTACAAGTCCTATCCGGCAGCCGGCGACTACCACATTCTCGCTGCTACGTGGAACCGCTACACGCACGACCACACCGGGCACATCATCACCACCGAAGCGTACGACTGGCAGCCGACCAGCCCGCACAGCAATCAGATCCGTATCAACGACTCGTTCAACGAGGCCGACTACTACTCCGACGGCGGGCAGACCTACGGCCATCAATGGTATCCGCGCGGCCAGGTGGCAGACGGTGTGCTCAAGGCCACGTCGCCTGCCGACCGTCGCTTCCTGATCTATTAGAGCCAGGTGATCCCGACCATGCCTGAGTCGTCGCCAAAGCTCGGACGTACGTGCCTCGTTGCGGGGGCGGTTCTGGCGGCAGTCCTGCTCGGCTGGGGTTGCGGTTCGCGGGCCGTTCATGGCCCGCGAACCGGCACCCCCGCGCCGTACTCAGCCAGCCTTCTCGCATCGCTCACCACTAGCGCTCCGACCACAAGCCCTCCGATCCTTCCGGCGCCGGGCACGACCGCGACCTACCCTTACCGACAGCGCCAACAACAGGTTCCCGCGGTCGGCGCCGTGCTCGCCTGCCGCCAGTACGATCTGCCCAGCGACCTGTCTGTCTACAGCTACACAGATCACCTGGCGGCGCTCATCCACGAGTCGCAGACCGACCCCTACTGCTCCATCTACCTCTTCAACCTCGGCCGTGGCACGCTTCGTCAGGCGTTGCCGGGGCCGGTGAACGCCACGCACGGCTCCCAGGTGATGGAAGTGCGGCTCTGCGACACATGGATGGTGTGGGAGGAGATCAGTTCCGGCGACGATACCGTGCGTCCGGTTCATTGGTACCTGTATGCCGCGCCGGTTCAGGTCGAAGGTCTGACGATCGGCAAACCCTTCCTCGTCGATAGCGGCTTCACGTCGCGGCGTTCCCGGCCGCTGTGGGAGGTCTCGGGCGGCGTTGTGGCCTGGACCGTCAACGAGGGTCCCCAGAGAAGTCCGCGAGGCTTCCTCGGCGTGGCCGATCTGGCCCATCGTCGCCGGCTGTATGTGCGGCGCTCGCCGGCCCGGCTGCCGTTTCCCAGCGTCGGCATGGCCGACGGCAGGGTGTGGGTCAGCGAGCTGTGCCGGCGCGGTCAGTATTCACTGCGCGTGCGCGTGTACACACTTGCCGGCGGGCGGCGGCTCGCCGTGATCAAGCTGCACAACCGGCGTATGCTCGAGAAGCTCGTCGCCATGCACGGTCGCTGGCTGGCTTGGGCGCTGGCATGGAACGGCGATACCGCCGGCAGCGATCTGTTCGCGCTCAAGCTACCCGGTCATCCCTGCCTTCTGGCGCGTAGCGCCGTCGAACCCTGCTTTGTCGGCCATTACCTCTTCTTTCAGATCTCGCGGCCAGCCACGTGCGGCGTAGACGGGTATGACCTGAGATCGCGGACTCGCTTTCGTGTAGCCCGGACGGTCAATGACACACAGGGTGCCTGGTTCACCGGCATGCATGCCACCACCACCAGGCGCACCCTTGTCGTCGACAACCCGTTCTTCCAAGACATAGAGGGTGACTCGGCGGCCAAGTACTCACCGCTGCGGGTCTACAGCGTCCAGCCACAGAAGAAGGGCACGTGAGATTCCGACCATGGGTCCATCTGCCCGCCGTCGCGGCTGCCGTGGCCGTCGCGGCTGCCACCGCCGCGGGATGTGGCGCACGCTCGTCGCCGCGCGCCACGTCGTCACCGCAGATCGTGGCTGCATCCGCGGCTTTTCACGTGGCCACGCTGCCGCTCGGCGCCCAAGTCGCTGCCGACTACGGCAGCGTGTTCTGGCGCCTCCCCGAGGAGTCGAGGTCGGGGCGCACCGTGGCGAGTCCCGTGGTCCGCGTCAACCTGCACACCAGAAGAACGACCACAGACGCCTGGCTCACGGCCCTCTTCACGCATCGCCACCTGGATGCGTGGGCGCTCGCAGCGCGTCGAGTGGCGTGGATCGACACGAACCTGCGGCGACGTGCGAGCGACGGTGGCGTCCTCGTCGGCACGCGTGTCTGCGCGGCCACGCGTGGCTCCGTCGCGCCGCGACCGCTGACGCAGCTTGAGTGGGGCGCCACGAGCGACACGGGGGCATATAGCCCGGCGCTCGACGGGCTCGTTTTCGACGGCCAGCAGGCCGCCTGGCACGACGCCCGCAGCAGGCTCGCGGGGCAGGGGCCGCCGGCGCGCGGACGTGACGCCGGCATCTTCTCTTGCGGTGTCGGCGGCGGGCCACCGCGGCGCGTCGGCTCCAGCTCTGAGCCCGACGGCGGCGTGCTCGCGGTGTCGGGCACGCGGGTCTTCTACGTAGAACCGCGCGGACCGGGCGCAGCCGGGCAGGCGCTGGCCTGGTGGGACGCCGCGTCAGGTCGGCGTTCGTCGATGCCCGTTGCGCGGCCCATCGACGGCTTGTCGGCCGGGGCTGGCGCCATCGTATGGAAGGAGCGCGCACCCGACGCTCAGGAGCAGTCGCCGGACTCGGTGTACGCCTCTGATCCCGGCCTGCACCACGTCGTCAAGCTTTCAGGGTCGGCCGCCGGTGAGGCCTCGCCCGCCGTGTCCGGCGACTTGGCTGTATGGAGTGAAAGCCGTCCGGGAGGGGCGGGCGCCGTCGAACTCATCGGTGGCCGTCTCGCGCCCGAGCAGCGGCAGTTCATCATCACGCTGGCCGCTGCCCCGGGTGAGGCCCCGGATCTCCTGATCGTCAGCGGCACGTGGTTGGTATGGGCGATCAGGGGCAAACAGACCGAACTGTACGCCGCCCGGCTGGTCCGCGGCGCAGGTCGCGTGCGGGTGGAGCCGCCGGGTGGTCTGTGAACCCTCAGAGCCCGTTCAACACGTCCGCCAGCCGCTCCTTCACTGCGGTCTGAATCTTTGTCAGGGGCGGCTCGCCGAGAAGCCAGACTTGTGCCACAGGGTCAGCCGAGGCCACCACGCTGCCACCGTCCCCGGTGGGCATAACGGCCATCGGCAGCACCACCGCGGCCGGCGCAAGTGGGTCGAGCTCGAGCACCTTCACGGCGGCGACGGGCACGACAACCTCCAGCAAAATATAGTCGGCGGGCAGACGGTCGCTGATCTTGTCGCCCTTGATCTGGGCGACGATCTTGAACCCCTTCTCTTGCAGGAGCTCCCTGAGCCGCGCCAACGCGGCCCGAGGGGGCAAGGAGAGTAGCCCAGCCGCACGCCAGGCACCCAGTGCGGCATGTTTCTCGGCATCGGGTGGAGCGGGGTAGGTCGCGCGCAGATACTCGATGATCTCATCGGAGTCACTGAGAACTCTGTCGCCGTCTCGCAGCGTCGGTATGCCCGGTTGGTCGGAGAGGGCCACTACCTCGGCCCGCTCGTCGCGGTCGGCCGGCACGTTGACGGTGGTGTAGGTAAGGCCCAGCTCCGTCATCACTTGCCGGACGCGGTGGCAGTAGGGGCACCACTCGGCCTGATAGAGCGTGAGCATCTTGCCTCCGAACTCCTAAGCAGTTATGTCCCGGTTATTCCACGCTACGGCGTAATCGTGACGGCCGGCGGCGGTCCTCGGCGGTCGCCGCCGGCCGTCCTTCGGCGGGCGCCCGGCAGCGGGCCGTAAGTCTAGATCGGCCGGCACCGCGCTCAGGGTCGGGGCGGGTAGACCGGACCCTCGCCGGCTCGGGTGCTGCCGAGCGCGGCGCCAATCTCCGCGAGGTCGGCGACGGTTAACGACATGGCGTGTGCCTCGATCCAGCCGTCCACCTGCTTCGGCGCGCGCGCGCCGGCGATTGCCCCCGTCACCGCGGACCAGGCGATCACCCACGCGAGCGCAACGGCAGCCACGCTGACGTGGTGACGAGCGGCGATGGGCCGCAGGGCGTCGCGCAGAGCAACGTTGCGGCTTAGCGCCGGTTCTCTGAACGGTTCACTGTTCCGGCGCCAGTCATCGGCGGGCAGCTCGGCCGCGCGCCCCACTCGAAAGGTGTCGTTGAGGATGCCCGACGCCATCGGGCTGTAGCAGAGTACCCCGGCGTTGTGAGCCGCGGCCCAGGGCAGCTCCCGCGTCGCCGCCGACCTCTCGATGAGCGAGAAAGGCGGCTGCACCGAGTCCACATGGCCGATGGCCTCGCAGCGGTCGAGAAGGTCGGGCGGAAAGTTGCAGACCCCCACGGCCAGGGCCAGCCCCTCGTCGCGCAGTCTGAGCATCTCCTCCCAAGCGGGCCCGAGAGGGTTGTTCTGGCCGTCCGGCCAGTGAATCTGAAGGAGATCGAGGTGGTCAACGGCGAGGCGCCGCAGGGAGTCTTCGGCGCCCCGTCGCACGGTCTCAGGGGTGACTACCATCTGTGCCGGTGTCATGGGGTGGGCGTCGTCCCAGGTGAGGCCACACTTGGTGAAGATGAACGGTCGCGACGCGGCCGGCAATGCCCTCAGGGCCTTACCCACCACGACCTCGCTGTGGCCGAGCCCGTACACCGCGGCCGTGTCTACCCAGTTCACGCCGAGGTCGACCGCGTGCACGATGGTGTCTATAGAGCGCTCGTCGTCTTGCGGGCCCCAGCCGAACGACCAGCCGCCGCCGCCGAGTGCCCAGGATCCCAGGCCGACGACGCTGATCTCGAGGCCGCTGCTGCCGAGCGGTCGCGTGGGCAGGCTCAAGCGTGTCTCACATCGTCGCCGGCGCGATTCATGCGAGCGGCGTACCCGACCTCCGGGCTGTCGAAACTGGTGAGCGCACGGCAGCCGCAACGGCGCCTCGGGGTGCGCTCAGGCGAACCCTGGCCGTCGCGCTCGAGAGGACCTGCACAGCGTCCGCCTCGCAGCTTGTGATGTGCTCGGGCGACAGTCAGCCCACGGTGGCTCCTCCGCTTAAATGAATAGGTTGACGTTAGCCTCGTCGGCCTCGCCGAGGTAGGAGCCAACGCCGGCGAACTCGAGGCCGTCCATGAGCTCCTCTTCGCGGAGACCCATCACGTCCATCGACATCGTGCAGGCGACGAGCTTGATTCCCTGTTCCTTGGCCGTGGCGATGAGCTCATCGAGGGTCATCACGTTCTGCGCCTTCATGACCTTCTTCATCAGCGGGGCGCCCATGCCGGCGAAGTTCATCTTGGAGAGGCCGAGCTTGTTGGCGCCACGCGGCATCATGACGCCGAACATGGCCTGCAGCATGCTCTTGGGCTTCTTCACCTGTATCTTCTCGGGCTTGCGCAGCGCGTTGAGGCCCCAGAAGGTGAAGAACATGGTGACGTCGTCGCCCATGGCGGCGGCACCGTTGGCGATGATGAACGCCGCCATCATCTTGTCGAAGTCACCGCTGAACACGATGATCGTCTTCTTGGTCGTGGCCACGGGTACGTCGTCGACGTTCTCCACAACCGCTTGGGTCTGTTCGTCCATAGCCTCCTCCTCAGGATGCGTAGGCTTCGCGCAGGTACTGTGAGATGTCTTTGATCCGCATGGTGTCGCCGGCCGCGTTGCTCAGGTTCACGTAGCACATGGGGCACATGGTGACGGCGGCCGGCGTGCCGCCGCCGTTGCCAGCCGTGCCGCCGACGGCGGCGCGAAGCTGTGCCACCCGCTTCTCGGCGTTGGCGGCCGCCTTGGCCGGGTAGAGGGACTCGACTGGGCCGCCGCAGCACCATGTCTGGCGACCCGTGTTCTCGGGGTCGCAGATGGTGGCGCCGGCGGCTGCCAGCAGCTCGCGCGGCTCGTCGACGATGCCCTCGTAGCGGGCGAAGACACAGGAGTCGTGAATCGCGATGTGGTCGTCGAAAGCCGAGCTCGGCGTCAGGCCCTTCTCGGCGAGCACTTCGAGGTAGCTGCGCACCTCGATGTCGTAGCCCTCGAGTATCTTGGGGTACACGCTGCGCAGCATCGTCGTGGTGTGCGGGTCGATGGTGATCACGGTCTTCACTCCGTGCTTCTTGAGAGCCGTATACACACGCCGGGCATGCTCGGTGACGACCTCGTCGGCGCCGAGGTCGTAGGCCAGGGCGCCCGAGTACAGGTCATCCTCATAGAGGACGCCGAACTCTACCCCGGCCTTGCGCAGCAGATGGACGACGTTTATCGGCACCTGGTCGTAGCGAGCGCGCTCCTCGGCCGAGGGCCGCGCCATGAAGGCCGAGACGTTGACGATGCGGTTCACTCTGCGGCCGAACCCGGTCCACTTGGCGAGCCACGAGTCGCCCAGGCGCTGCTCAGCCTTCACCAGGCCCTCGATGTAGGGGATGAGCTGATACATCATCCCGGTGTAGAGCACGGTCTCGCCGCCGCGCGGCAGATCGAGCCCCAGGGTCCAGTTGGTCGCCACCCTGGCGGGCAGCGGCAGCACCGATCTTCTCAGGCGCAGGTTGTCGGCCAGGATGCCGATGACGTCGCCGGTCGGTAGAGGCATGATCATCTCCTCCTAGAGACCGAAGACGGTGCGGTTGATGTGATGGCGCAAGGAGCGCACGTTCTCGGCAATGTGCACGCCGGCGGGGCAGTTCTCCTCGCACATCTTGCAAAGCAGGCAGGAGTACACGGTCTCGGTCTCCTCGGCTAGTTTGTGCTCCATGCCGAGCAGCACGTAGCGAAACAGCCTGCGCGGCTGCACGTCAACGCCCATGGGGCAGATGGCGGAGCACACCCCGCAGTTCATGCAGGCGTCGGCGTTGAACTCATCGGAGCGTTCGAGCTCCGCTGCCAACCCTGGGTTGACGAGGGTCGTCATGACCCCTCCCTCTCCACCACTTGGTAGCGGTAGTAGCCTTCGTCGGTGACCTCTTTGATTTCGGCCAGCCAGCCGTACTTGCGCAGGCCCATCACCCAGAACATGGCTTCGTGGGACGGGCGCTCGAGCGCCGCGGCGATCTCGGGCACCGTGAGCGGGCCGTCGGCGAGCGCGGCCAGGATGCGGCGGCGCATGACCTGTTCATCGCGGATGATCTCGCGGACGCTACGGTTGACCGCCGTCGCCTCTTTGATGGCGGCGTGGCCGCTGGCGGCCGAGCCGCTGGTCATCGGTGTCATGACCAGCTCACCTCCAGGAGGCCGTCGATCATGGCTTTGATCTGAGCATCGGTGTAGCCCTGCAGGTCTACGGCCTCGCTGGGGCACACCGGCACGCAGCCGCCACAGCCCTTGCAAGCGGTCCTGATGACGCTGGCGATCGCCTTGCCGCCCTCGTCGACCTGCTCGATGGCGTCGTAGGGGCAGGCCTCGAGGCACTTGCCACACCACGTGCAGGCGTCGGTGTCGACCGTCGCCACCATCGGGTCGAGCTCGGCGATGCCGCGCTTGAGGATGGCCCCGCTCTGGGTCACGGCGGCGAGGCCGCTGGTGACGCTCTCGGCCGAGTTCTTTGGCGACTGGCAGGCGCCGCAGATGTAGACACCGTCGACGACCGTCTCGACGGGGCGGAGCTTGGGGTGGATCTCGTTGAAGAAGCCATCGTTGCCGACCGGCAGCTTGAGGGTCTTGACGAGCTCGTCGTTCTCGCGCGGCACCATGCCTGTGACCAGTACCACGAGGTCGGCGGGGATCACCACTTCTTCGCCGCCGGTGAGGAGGTCGCGTGTGGTGACTTTGAGGCCGCCGGAGGGCAGCCTCTCAACCGCCGGCGGCTCGTCTTCGGGCACACGCAGGTACAGCGAGCCCTTTTCGCGCGACTCGGCCCACAGCAGCTCGTACTTGCCGTAGGTGCGCATGTCACGGTAGAGGTGGTACTGGCGCAGTTCGGGATCTCCCTTGGCGGCCGCCTCGAGGGCAGCGTGTACCGCCGCCGTGCAGCAGTAGCGCGAACAGTACGCGTGGCCGCCCTCTACGTCTTCGCCCTGGCGGCTGCCCACGCAGTATACGTAGGCGACTGTCTTGACCGGCCGGCCGTTGTACGCGAGGGGGCCGGCCGACTCGTCGACCATCTTCTTGAACTCGGGCAGGGTGACGACGCCTTCCATGCCGTAGCCCAGCTCGCCGGCCGCCGGCTGGTAGGTGTCGAAGCCGGTGGCGACGACGATGGAGCCGACGTCGACGGTGATCGTCTCGAGCCGTTCGCCGTTCACGGCGATCGTCACATGGTAGTTGCCGAAACTGCCGGACTTACTGATCAGCTCGGCGCTCGTAAACACGGTGATGGCCGGGTGGGCGCGCACCGCCTCCTCCAGCCTGCGAGTCAGATCGGCGCCGTTGCGGCCGTGCGGGTACATGGCGGCGAAGCCGGCGACCCAGCCGCCGAGCTGGCCTTCCTTTTCCACGAGAAAGACGGAGAGCCCGATCTCGGCCAGCCCGAGGGCCGCGCGCAGACCGGCGATGCCGCCGCCCACCACCAGGCTCTTGGGCGTCGTCTCGACGACGATCGGCTCGAGCGGCTCGGTGAGGCGCGTGCGGTTGATGCCGGCGCGCACCAGGCGCACCGCTTTCTCCGTCGCCCCTTCGTGGTCGTCGGTGTGCGTCCACGAGCACTGCTCGCGCACGTTCACCTGCGTGTACTGGAACGGGCTCATGCCTGCACGCCTGGCGACGTCGCGGAAGGTGAACGTGTGAAGCTTGGGTGAGCACGAGGCCACGACGAGCCCGTCGAGTTTCTGCTCCTCCACGTCGTTCACGATCTCCTGCTGGGTCGCGTCGGAGCAGGTGAACATCGCCGTGCGTGCGACCACCACATCGGGGTCGTGCTCGACGGCGGCGACGACCTTGTCGACGTCGACGTAGTCGCCGATGTTGCCACCGCACTGGCAGACGTACACGCCGATCTTGCGGCCTTGGTGCGGTGCGCCTTCGAGGCCCCGCTCGACAGCTTGCCCGCGGTGGACGCTCATGACGACACCTTCACTTTCGCCTTCTCCAGGTGAGCGGCGGCCTGCGCCACCGCGGCGCCCGCGTGCAGGATGGAATCGGGGATGTCTTTCGCCCCCGAGGCCGACCCGGCGACGAACACGCCGGGGAGGTTGGTGCGGCCCGGGTCGAGGTCTTCGTCGGCCTCGCCGACGTAGTAGTAGTCGTCGAGCGCCAGGGCGCCTTCGTCGAAGAGGCCCGGCGCCTCGGCGTTGGGCTGCACGCCCACGGCCAGGACGACCAGGTCGTGCTCGGTCTCGGTAAGCGTGCCGCCGTTCTCTATGTCCTCGTAACGGAGCACGAGGTTGCCCTCTTCGGTCTCGCTGATGCCCGAGACGCGCCCCTTCACGAAGCTGGCGCCCATGTCTTTGGCTTGCTGGTAGAACTCGTCGTAGCCCTTGCCCACCGAGCGCACGTCGATGTAGTAGACGGTCACGTCGGCGAGGGGCAGGGCGCCCATGATGAGCTGGTTCTGCTTGACCGAGTACATGCAGCAGATCTTGGAGCAGAGCGGGTTGCCGACGGTCTCGTCGCGCGACCCGGTGCACATGACATAGGCGATGTTGTCGGGCACCTTGCCGTCGCTGGGGCGCAGCACCGCGTTGTACGGACGCGTCGGCGCCAGCAAGCGATCCATCTGCATGCCCGTGATGACGTTTCTGTAGCGACCGTAGCCGTACTGCGGCTTGGCGTCGGCGGGGAACAGTCTGAAGCCCGTGGCCAGGATCACCGAGCCGGCGTCCACCTCTATGTCCTGGCCGCGCATGTCGAGTTTGATCGCGTCGGCCGGGCAGACGTCGACGCAGGCGTGGCACTCCGAGCACACGCCGCAGTCGAGGCAGCGGGCAGCGCCGAGGAAGGCCTCTTCTTCGCTCATCGGCGCCTCGGTCTCGCTGAAGTCGGTGGGAGCCGCGCTCATGGCGGCGCTCGACTCGAGCGGCTCGCGGCGGTCGTACACGTCTTGCCGGGCGAGCACGGCGGCCTTGTCAACGACCGGCAGCGCCTCGTCGAACGCGGTGGGGTCGAGCTCGGCACCCTGAAGGTAGCGGTCGATCATGAAGGCTGCCCGGCGGCCCTGGCCGACGGCCGTAGTGATCATTGAGGGGCCGCTGATCACGTCGCCGGCGGCGAAGATGTGCGACACGGCGGTCTGCAGCGTGCCGCGGTCGGCTTTCAGCGTGCGATTGCCGTTGGTCTCGAGCCCGAACGCCTCGGTGTCGGCACCCATGCCGGCGGCGACGATCACAACATCGCACTCGAGGCTCTTGCGCCGGCCCTCGTCGTACTCGGGGTGGAAGCGGCCCTCGGGGTCGAACACGCAGGTGCAGACCTTGAGCTCTGCCCGCTCCACGTGATCGGTGCCCTCGAAATGGTCGACGCCCCAGCCGTCGTGCAGCGTGATGCCCTCGGCCTTGGCCTCTTCGACCTCGAAGTCGTGGGCCGGCATCTCGTCGCAGCACTCGAGGCTCGCCTGAGCGACGGAGGCGGCACCGAGGCGGCGCGCGCTGCGCGCCGCGTCGATGGCCACGTTGCCGCCACCGACCACGAGCACGCGTTTGCCGGCCAGGTCGACCGTCTCGCCGAGCTTGACGGCCCGCAAGAAGTCGAGCGCGCTCTGCACGCCGGCCAGATGCTCGCCGGGCACGCGGAGCCGCACGGACTTGTGCGTACCGGTCGCGACCAGCACCGCGCTATAGCCGTCACGCCTGAGCGCCTCGAGATCGTCGACTCTCTTGTCGGTCTCGATCTCAACGCCGATGGCGGTGACATTGCTCACGTCGTCGGCGACCACGTCGTTGGGCAGGCGGTACGCCGGGATGCCGAGGCGGAGCATGCCGCCTGGCAAGGGGGCCGCCTCGAAGATCTTGACGCCGTAGCCCTTGCGCGCGAGCTGCCACGCGGCAGTGAGGCCGGCCGGGCCCGAGCCGACCACAGCGACTTTCTTGCCGTTGCGCTCAGGCTGCTCAATGGCTTTCGGCTCCGCCTGGCCGTACCGCCGGTCGGCGATGAAGCGCTTAAGGCGGCGGATCGCCAGCGGGCCCTCGAGCTCGCCGCGCGTGCACTGCTCTTCGCACGGTGCGTAGCAGGCGCGTCCCAGGCTGCCGACCAAAGGCGTGGTCTCGAGCACCAGGTTGAAGGCCTGGTCGTACTCGCCGCTGCGCACGCGGGCGACGTAGCCGTGCGCCTTGATCCCCGCCGGGCATTCGTTGGTGCAGGGCGAGACGCCGGCGCGGTCGATGACGGCCTTCTTTGGTACAGCCTGCGGGAAGGCGATGTACGCGGCACGGCGCGAGACCATGTCGGCGTTGTACTCGTCGGGCACGGCTACGTTGCAGGCCATCTCGCATTGGCGGCAGCCGGTGCAGGCGGCCTCGTCGACGAACTTCGGCTTCTGGCGGATCTGTGCGCGGTAGCCGCCGTTGCCGTCGCCGCGGATGCCTTCAACCTCGGCGTAGGTCAGCACGTCGATGTTGGAGTGATGGATGGTCGCCGCCATCTTGGGGGTGGAGATGCAGCTCGCGCAGTCGAGCGTCGGGAAGACCTTGCTGAGCAGGATCATCTTGCCGCCCACGCTGGGCGCCTTCTCGACGACGAGCACCTTGTAGCCCATGTCGCCGAGCTTGAGCGCCGACTCCATGCCGCCGATGCCGCTGCCGACCACCAGTGCGTCGTACTTGAGCGGTGCATCTGCGGCGCCCCGCTCGATAGCTTGGCTGCGCTGGCTACTGAGCGGTGCACCTGCGGCGCCCCGCTCGATAGCTTGGCTGCGCTGGCTACTGAGCGGTGCACCTGCGGCGCCCCGCTCGATAGCCCCACTACGTCGGCTATTCATGCGGTCGCCTTCCGGGACGGTCCCAGATCGGCCAGGGACCTCGAGTACTCGTGCATGTAGTTGGTGAACGGCTCGGCGCACACAGAGCAGATCGCGGCCATGCGCACGCGCTGCGGCTCGTAGCCGTTCTCGGCGAGCAGCGCCTGAGCATCGGCCATGATGCCGGCAGTGCGCTCACTGCAGTCGGGAAGGTAGGCGCACTCGTCGCCGTCGGCGGCAATGAACACGCCGTCGAAGCCCTGCTGCACGGCATACAGCAGCCAGCTCGGCTTGATGCCGCTCGTGCAGGGCAGGCTGATCACCGTGACGCTGGGCGAGTAGTGCATGTGCGAGCTGCCGGCCAGGTCGATGCCAGGGTCGGAGATGTTATTGGTGGAGAAGACCAGGATGCGGGGCGCGGACGCCTGGCCTTCGTTTGCCTGAGCCTCAGCCGTCATTACTTCATCTTCTTGACGAACAGCTTCATGAAGCCGGGCTCTTCAACGACGCCCAGGAACTCGTGACCCATCTTCTTGCACCAGGCCGGCAGGTCTTTCTGCGTGCCCGTGTCGGTCGCCTGTACCTCCATCACGCCGCCCACCGAGACGCCCGGGATGCCCTTCTTGGCGGCGAGGATCGGTCCAGGGCAGGACGTGCCACGCGCGTCGACTACCTTCTCAACCGGGATGCTGCTGAGGTCTTGGCTCATGGTTGGCTCCTTCGTGGGATTTGTGCTTGTGTTCTCTTTCGCAAGCGCCGGCGCAGATAGGCTCTGTTTGACGCTGTACCTCCCCTATCGCTCGGTCTGAGGAAGCTGGCCTTCGCCCGCGTAGGTCTCTGGGGCTTGTGCCTGAGCTCCAGGCAGCGGCATGTGCTGAATGGCGTCCAGAAGCTCCGCCGCCAGCAACGACTCTCCACGCGCCTGGTGCTCCTCGATCAGGGCTTGACGGATAAGCGTGCAGCCCTGGATGAACTTCGAGTTCGTGATGGAGTAGTAAACGGTCTGGCCCTCCTTGCGTGACTGCACGAGCTGCCGCTCCTTGAGCAGCCTCAGGTGCTGCGACATGAGGTGCACAGAGATGCCGACCTCCGCCGCCAAGTCGCCGACGCATCTCTCGCCCTGGCTCAGGTCGTAGAGGATCGCCAGACGATGCTCGTTGGCGAGCGCCTTGCACAGCTCGGCATGCATGCGGAACACTGGTCTGAGCTCGGCAGGCGCCGGAACTCTCTGCGGCATCGTTTGCATACTTGCTTATATACGCCCATCCGGATGAACGGTCAAGCCGATGATGAGTGCCCAGCGCGCTTAGCGCGCCATGGGCTGCGATTGTGACACTTGACACAATCCACGTCACGGTCGATAATCACAGCGCTATTCGGATAGCCGCATATGCGAATGACGACTCTTTCGCCGCAGTCGGCAGTCGTGGTCGGCAGACCGCCAGGGAGGACGCATCATCGTGGACGAGCGCCTCGAGCGAGAAGTCAACCTTCTGCACGCCAACATCTGTCAGGCGCTGGCAGACCCCAAGCGCATTCTCATCTTCTACGCCCTTCACGAAGGCCCCAAGACCGTCACCGAGATCACGGAGACGCTCGACGTACCGCAGCCCACGGTGTCGCGGCACCTCAAGGTTCTTCGCGAACGGCAGCTCGTCTTCACCGAACGCGAAGGTACCAGTGTGCGCTACGCGCTCGCCGACCGGCGCGTCATCGACGCGCTCGACATCATGAGGGCCGTGCTGCTCGGCGCGCTTTCCCGGCAGGCCGAGCTCGCCAAGGGTTTCCGCTAGGCGCCCTAGTCACGCGGCGCCGGTCAGGGGCTCAGACCCCCACGCCAAAGCGGGCCAGCCCGGCGGCGTGCAGCGCCAGAATGAGGACGCCGGAAGCCGCGACGGTGCAGCCCAGAAACGTCCAGTCCGCCGCAGTTACCTTCATCGTGCGGCGGTAGGTTCTCTCGGGGAAGGCACCAAAGGCCCTCGCGTCCATGGCCAGGGCGACGCGGTTGGCGCGTCTCACGGCGCCGGCGAGGAGCGGCACGGAGTAGCGTCTCACCCTGCCCCACAGGCCGAGTGGCCCCTCGCGCTCGCGCACCCCTCGCACGCGGTGGGCCGCCCGGATGGTCTCGTATTCACCTTGCAGGAGCGGCAAGGTCCGGTAGCCGACCATGATTCCGTAGGCCAGGCGGTAGTGCAGCCGGCACTGGTGGATGAGGCTGAGGATGAGAGCAGACGCGTCGGTGGTCTTCACGAACACAACGCTGAAGGCCGCGAACGAGAGGATGCGCAAGCTCAGCGAGGCGGCCGTGCGGAGGGCAGGCAGCGTCACCCGTATGGATCCCACTGAGAAGAGTGCCGCCGCCCCGGCGTTCGCCCTGCCGAAGAGGATGTTGGCCAGGAAGATGCCGATGGTTGCCGCAAGAAAGGGTGCCAGGACGCGCAGGATCAGCCGGGGAGAGACGCCTCCGAGGCCCCATCCGGCCGCGAACGCGAGCGCCAGAAACGCGGCCGGGGTGACCGGATCGAACACCAGCGTGAGGCCCACAAAGACGACCAGTAGCGTGAGGAGCTTGACGGCTGGGTTGCGCCGTTCGAGAAAGGTCATGGGGAGCCGGCCGCCAGCAGAAAGTCGGCGCTCGTCAGGAGATCGGGTCGGGTGTGAAAGGCGTGCTGCATCTCGGCCGAGAGATCGGCCAGCGCCGGTCGCTCCAGGTGGGTCTCGGCGACGAGGGCGGCGTCGGCGAAGAACGCGCGTGGCTCCCCCTGAAATCGCAGCCGGCCCTCGCGCAGCACCAGCACTCTCTGGGCGTACTCGGCCACCAGCTCCATGTCGTGGGTGAGCACCACAATGGTGTGTCCTTCGCGCCACACCTCCTGCAGCATCTGCAGGAGCCGCGCCGCCTGCTCGCGGTCCTGGCCGAACGTAGGCTCGTCGAGAAACAGGACCGATTGGCCGCGCACCAGCATGGCAGCGACGCTCAGGCGCCGTTTCTGCCCCTGGCTCAGCGTGAACGGGTCGGCATCTGCCAGCTTCTCGAGAGCGAACCTATGCAGCGTGGTCTCGATGAGGGCACGCTGCTCCGGGTTGAGCACACGGCGCCTTGACTGAGCCAGGCTGTAGGCCACCTCGTGGCGCACCGTGTCGGCGACGAACTGATGTTCCGGGTTCTGGAAGACGTGGCCCACCTGGTCGCTCAGGGTGCGGCCCGGGAGCTCCGCAATGTCGACCCCTCGGAGGTACACAGTCTCGCGCGGCGGCCTGATCACGCCGGAGAGTAGCGAGGCCAGCGTGCTCTTGCCCGCTCCGTTCTCGCCAACCAGCGCGGCGAACTCTCCCCGGCGCAGCTCGAACGATACGTCGTGCAGCACTATCTCGCCGCCGGGGTAGCTGAAGCTGAGTCCCCGTACAGTCAGGCCCTGCTCACCATCGGCACCGCCCGCCGCCGGCAGGCCTGCTTCGCCGGCGTGAGGCGGCGTCCGTCGCAGCCGCTCCACCAGCCCGGGCGTGCCGGCGAGGGCCGTGACCGCCTCCGGCACGGTCAGGGGCTCTCCGGGAACGTCCCAGCCCATCTGCCGCAGCCGGCGGGCGAGCACGGCCGGCTGCGGACGCCAGATCCCGATCTGCTCCACACCCTCCCCCGCCTCGTAGAAGGCCGCCCGAGGACCGCCACGGAACAGCACCTCGCCTTGGCGGCCTAGTACCAGCACGCTGTCGATCCAATCGACGATCTCGGTGAGCTTGTGCTCTATCACCACGATGGTGCGCGCTCGCGTGGCGGCCATCCGGCGGAGCAGGCGGAACACTTCACGCGTCCCGGCCGGGTCCAGGTTGGCCGAGGGCTCGTCCAGCACCACTACCTCGGGACCCAGGGCGAGTACAGAGGCCAAGGCCACGCGCTGCTTCTGCCCGCCGGAGAGGGTGTCCAGACGCCTCTCGCGGAGATCGCCGAGGCCTACGGCGGCGAGCGCTTCAGCGACCTTGGCGTCGATGGCCTCCGCCGGTGTGCGCAGGTTCTCGAGACCGAAGGCGACCTCGTCTTGCACCGTAAGCGTGCAGAACTGCGCCTCCGGGTCCTGGAACACGAGGCCGACGTGACGAGCCATGGCGTGCACAGGATGCTCGCTGGTCGAAAGGCCCGCCACCGTAAGCGCGCCGTTGAACTCGCCGGCCACGAGGTTGGGGATGAGCCCGTCAAGACAGAGGGTAAGTGTGCTCTTGCCCGATCCGCTGGGGCCGAGCACGAGCAGCGACTCGCCGGCGCCCACGCCGAAGCTGGCGTCCTTCAGGGCCGGTAGCCGACGGTCCGGGTAGCGGAAGCTGATGTGGTCGGCCTCGATCACCCTATGCGCCGCGTGGCTACCTTGCCGATCGCGAGCCCCGACAACACCCCGGTTCTGGCCAGCAGGTCGGCGATGGCCTTGGAGAGCGCGCCTCCGAGGAGCGCCCCGCTCAGCGCTGCGTATTCCGCTCGAAGCCGATCACCGATTCCGCCCCAAGCCGATCACCGATTCCGCTCGAAGCCGATCAGTGATTCCGCCCGCAAGCCGATCACTTCTGGCCCGCTGAGCGGAATCGCCGAAAGGCCCCGAAGCGACGCATGGCAGAGGAGCGTCACACTCGACCTCGTTCACTCACGCGAGGGAGGCCGGGTTGGCGTACGGGAGACTGTCCATGCGAAAGACGAAAGAGATCCTGCGCCTGAAGCTCGACGTGGGGCTGTCCAACCGCCAGATCGCGCGAGCGACCGGTGTCTCATGCTCGACGGTCTCGGAGACCGTGGGGCGCCTCAAGGCCGCGGGGCTCGGCTGGCCCCTGCCTGAGGGGACCTCGGAAGCCGCCCTCAAGCGCCGCCTCTATCGCCGCAGGGGCGAGGTGGTCGTCGACGTGCGCGAGCCCGACTGGGAGCACGTGCGCTCGGAGCTGGCGCGCAAGCACGTGACCCTGATGCTGCTCTGGGGCGAGTACAAGCAGGCTCATCCGCAGGGCTATCAGTACAGCTGGTTCTGCGAGCGCTACCGTACCTGGGCGGCGAAGATCGACGTCGTCATGCGCAGCGAGCACAAGGCAGGCGAGAAGCTCTTCGTCGACTGGGCCGGCGACACCCTGGCGGTCGTCGACGGCGAAACCGGGGAAGTGCGCCCCGCCTACCTCTTCCTCGCCGTGCTGGGGGCCTCGAGCTACACCTATGTCGAGGCCTCGCTCTCGCAGGACACTCAGGCCTTCCTGGCCGCCCACAGCCGCGCCTTTGCCTTCTTCGGCGGCGTGCCCGAGATCGTCGTGCCCGACAACCTGAAGACCGGCGTACAGAAGGCCGACCGTTACGAGCCCGACCTGAACCCCGCCTACTCAGACCTCGCCGCCCACTACGGCGTGGCCGTGGTGCCTGCGCGCGTCGGCAAGCCCCGCGACAAGGCCAAGGTCGAAAATGGCGTGCTTGTCGCCTACCGCTGGATCTGTGCGGTGCTGCGCAATCGCACCTTCTTCAGCCTCGCCGAGCTCAACGCGGCGATCGCCGAGCAGCTGCGCCGTCTCAACGAGCGGCCCTTCAAGAAGCTCCCCGGCAGCCGCGCCAGCGTGTTCGCCGAGCTCGAGGCGCCGGCGCTGCGCGCCCTGCCCGCCGAGCCCTACCTCTACCGGCGCCGCAAGCGCGCCCGCGTGCACATCGACTACCACGTCGAGCTCGAGGGCCACTACTACTCGGTGCCCTACCACCTCGCCCGTGAGCAGGTCGAGCTGGTCTTTACCGAGAGCACCCTCGAGGTCTACCACGACGGCGGGCGCGTCGCCGCGCACGTACGCTCGCGACTTCGTGGCCGCGCCACCACCGACCCCGCGCACATGCCGGCCGCGCACCGCGAGGTCGCCTCCTGGACGCCGGCGCGCATCAGCGCCTGGGCGGCCAAGACGGGGCCGGCGACAGCCGCCCTCTGCGAGGCGATCATGGCCGCCCGCCCGCACCCCGAGCTCGGCTTTCGCAGCTGCCTCGGCATCTTGCGTCTTGCCGACCGCTACGGCCCCGAGCGCCTCGAGGCCGCCTGTGAGCGCGCTCTCGCCTACGGGGCGCGCTCCTACAAGTCGGTGAAATCGATGCTCGACACAGGCCTCGACCGCAAACCGCTCGCAGAACATCCCCGCCCGCCGGGTCGAGATCACGAGAACGTGCGCGGCGCCGGCTACTACACCTGACACGGAAGCAAGAGAAGGAGAAGCGAACGTGAACAACGATGCCACCACCGACAGGCTCTACGACTTGAAGCTGGGCGTCATGGCCGAGGCCTTCGGCGCCGAGCTGGCGCGCGGCGGCGACCCCGCGCTCTCCTTCGCCGAGCGCTTCGGCTTGATCGTCGAGGCGCAGTGGACGGCGCGCGAGGCCTCGCGTCTGGCACGGCGCTTGAAGAACGCCGCCCTCAAGATGCCGGCGGCCTTCGAGGAGATCGACTTCCGCACCCCGCGTGGTCTCGACCGCGAGGTGCTGCTCGACCTCGGCGGACTCGAGTTCGTGCGCGCCGCCGGCAACGTGATCATCACCGGGCCCACCGGCTTGGGCAAGACCTACCTGGCCTGCGCCCTCGCCGATCGCGCTTGCCGGCGTGGATTCACGGCGCTCTACAAGCGCAGCGGGCGCCTGGTCTTCGAGCTTGCCCTGGCTCGTGCCGACGGCAGCTACCTGAAAGCGATCGAGAAGCTGGCGCGCATCGACCTGCTGGTCTTGGACGACTGGGGGCTGGCCGCTCTCGACGCGCAGGCCGCGAGCGACGTGATGGACGTCGTCGACGATCGCGCCGGCAACCGCTCAACCATCGTCACCAGCCAGCTGCCGGTCGCCGAATGGCACCACCTGATCAACGATCCGAGCATCGCCGACGCGCTGCTCGACCGTCTCGTGCACCACGCCGTGAGGATCGAGATGAAGGGAGACTCGATGCGCAAGCAGGCTCCGCAGCGCGCCAACAAGTTGACCTGAAGCCGATCACTTGGTACTCGTAGAACAACACGCGTCGCTTCGCTCCGCGAGGTGATCGCCTTGCCCGGAAGAGGTGATCGGCTTGCGAGCGGAATGGGTGTCCAGGGTGAGCGGAATGCGCACTCAGCGCCACGAGCACGATGCCGGTCAAGATCGAGCCCAGCGTGTAGATCTGCCAGTAGCTGTAGAAGAAGCTGTCGGAGAGGATGCTGAACACGCCCGCTACCGCTCCCGCGCCAAGAAGCACGGGAAGCGAGTAGTTGCGCCAGCGCCCGGAGGCAAACACCAGCTCCGCGCCCACCCCCTGCACCAGACCGCTCACCATCACCAGAGCTCCCCACTGGTTGACCAGAATCATGCTTACGAACGCCGCGACCAGCTCCCCCACCAGCGCCGCGCCCGGCCGTCTGATGACGTACGGAATCAAGATGCCGCCAACCATCCAGAGGCCGACCAGCAGGTAGCTATAGGGAAACGGGATAGCCGCGAAGGCGGTTGCCCAGAGCAGGTCCCACACCCAGAAGATCACGCCCACTGCCACGGCCAACACCGCGGCCACCACGATGTCTCGTGTGCTCCACGAGTCCAGCCTGCCCAGACCGAACCTCCTGCCGGTCGTGGTGTGGTTCTCGTGCTTGTTCATGAGTGGACACCGGCTTGGATCTCGGCCACCGTCTCGTCGCTGGGGATGCCGGAGGTGAAGGTGGCGATCATGACCGTGGGGCCCGACGACGATGCGGCGTCGAAGGCGGCCCGTGCGGCCGCGAACACGGCGTTCTCATCGCCGTGGGCCAGCGAGCTCAACCTGCCCACGGTGACCTCTATGCCTGTCAGCGCGGCGGCCTTGATGGCGGCCCTGATGGGCGCGTCGATGTCGGGCTGTCGCAAGGGATAGATCGAGAACTGAAGACCCGTGTCGTTGCTCTCGGGATCGGTGCTAGACATGGCGTGCATCCTCCTGGTTCGTGGTACGGGGCCGGCCGTTGGCCGGTGCGGCGATCGCCGGCCGAGATGGGTCGCGGGCCGCACCACTGCGGTCCGCTGCGGCGGAGGGATGCGCGTTGCGCCATGAGTCCGTCTCCCTTCGCTGGCATTACCCAGCAGCGCCCTTGCGACGCCGCCGCCCGGCACGGGCGGTCAGGTGGTATGCGTCGGCGCTAGGAAGCGCCCTCTCAGCCCCTCGCACAGGGACTCCGCAGGTCGCCGTGGTTGAGCGTGCCAACCACGGCTACATATCATCCTAGGGTCTTTGCGCTCCCCGGGCAACTGTCCGAGCCTAGCTCGAGAGCGGCCCGAGGCTTGGGAGTCACGTCGCCCTTGGACGCGCTGCCTGGCACGATTATGCTGTGGCGGCCAGCCGAAGTGAAAGGGGTCTGCTATGGAATGTCCCGCGTGCCACGGCACGCTCTCTCGCGTGACTGCGGGGGGCGTAGATCTCGACGTGTGCCGCGACGGATGCGGCGGCATCTGGTTCGACGCCTTCGAGCTCAAGAAGCTAGATGAGCCCAACGAGTACGCCGGCGACGAGTTGCTGAGCTTGTCCCGGGCAGCCGGCGTGACCCTGGACCAGACGGTCCGCTACATGTGTCCGCACTGCCTCGACCACACGGTGATGATGCGCCACTTCTTCAGCGCCAGGCGGGCCGTAACGGTTGACGAGTGTCCGGAGTGTGGGGGTTACTGGCTGGACGTCGGTGAGCTGCGTCAGATTCGCGACGAGTTCCCCGACGAGGCAGCCCGGCGCGCGGCCGCCGACCAGTATTTCGACGAGGTCTTCGGCGGCCAGCTCGCCGCCGAGAAGGCGCGTAGCGATGAGCAACTCGCGCGCGCGCACAGGTTCGCCAACATGTTTCGCTTCATCTGCCCGAGTCATTACATCCCCGGCAACCAGCAGTGGGGAGCGTTCTAGCGGCTGTCGCAGACGCCGTTGCGTGAGGTGTATAAGGTCCTGTCGTATCAGTCGTACGACGCACCATCTCACGTAAACGGAGGCCGTCATGGTGTTGACCGGCAGGAGCAACGGCGTCGACCCCTCGCCCGATGGCGCGGAGCGGCTGACCGACGAGGTTGCGGCGGCGGCCGCCGCCAAGGCCACGGCCGACGCAGAGAAGGCCGCGGCAGAGGCCGCCAAGGCCAGGGCAGACGCGCAGGCGACGATCTTGAAGGACGCCGTCGCCGCCGTCCCGGAGGGCCCCTACACAGGTGCCGTACAGCTCAAGGAGGGCGCCGGCAAGATGGAGTGCGGCCTCCTCGCCGCTAGCGCTCTGGCCGGCGCGGCGGAGAAGCTGGCCACCACGGTCCACGCAATCAGCCCGAGCAGCCCGGTCGCGGTGTTCCCGGCGGCGAGCCCACCCACCTTCGACGAGCTCGTCCTCTTCAACGTCCAGAAGGAAGTGGTCATGAAGAGGCTCGGCGACGCCCTCGGCGCGGCCGACAACCTGCTTGCTCCCGAACGCCTAGGTGTCGCCGGCGAGGAGATCGCCGCGGCCGTGGGTGTCGCGGGCGGCGCGATCGACGCCGTCACCAAGCTCCTGGGCTTCTTGCGCACCGACTTCTCGGTGGCGGGCGTGACGGTCTCGATGCCCGAGAGGCAGCTCCTCTTCGCCGTGGCGGGGGCGATCCACGGCATGCGCATGGCCGTGACGCTGCCTTCGGTGTATCGCGGCGGCGCGCCCGCGCCGACGGGCTCCGGCGGCGGTTCCGGCGGTTCTGGCGGTAGTGCCAGAGAAGGGGTGATCCACGACTTGCTCGCCCTTGCCGATCGCCGGGCGGAGGCCTTGGCGAAGGCCAGGCAGCTCGCCGGCGGGTCGCTGCCCGCCGAGCAACGGACGCCGGTGGCCAAGCAGTTGCGCGACGCCGCCGCACTGGCCGATGCGTTGATGGCCGCATGCGGCGGCTCGGCCCGCACCGCCAAAGAACCCTTCGTCACGCGTGTCCTGCGCGAGGAGGTCGTGCGGCGCACTCTCGGCGAGGGGTCGCTCGTGCTCCTCGTCGAGCTGGACATGACGGGAGGCGCCTCCTACGCGCGCAAGAACTTCTTCTCCGGACTCTTCGGCGGTAAGCGCATCCCGCTGAAATTCATGGGGGGCGTTGTGGTGTCGTACGCGCTGCTCGACGGCGCGCAGGGACGCGTGCTCTCGGCCGGGACCATCCCGGTGCATGGCGGCCTCGTGGCCGCCGACGACCTGGCGCGGAGCATCACGAGCGGCGGCTAGTGAGCGGCGGCGAAGGTGCACCGCACACTGTCTAGCGACGGTAGCGCGCCGCCAGTTGGGTCGACCTGGCCGCCGCCAGGGCCTGCTGCTGCACCTCACGGAGCCTCTCGAACACGCCGGCGTCTTCAAGGCCGGGGGCACACACCGTCTCGCCCAGCTCGAGGCCGGCCACGATGGCTTGGGCAACGTCGTCGGCCGTCATGAGGGGCATGCCCGAGAGTGAGTTGGCGCTTCCCACGCCGTGGAACTCGCTCTCCACCATGCCGGGCAGACAGACCATGGCCTGCACACCCGTTCCCGCGAGCTCCTGCGCGAGCAGCTGTGTGTAGGTGAGCAGAAACGACTTGGCCGCGGCATATGTGGCGCGTCCGCGCATGGGCATCTCCAAAGGTCCGCTGAGGGCGAGCAGCGAGGCAACGTTGACCACCGCTCCGGCGCCGCGCCGCATCATGCCTGGCAAGGCCGCCCGGCAGAGTCGCAGCGGCGCCTCGACGTGCACGGCGACGAGACGGGCGGCCACGTCGGCCGCGATCTCCACGAAGGGCCCGTAACCGGCGAACCCGGCGTTGTTCACGAGCAGGTCGAGCCGCTCTTCGGCGCCCACGCGCTCCGCGACACGCTCGAGATCGTGCGTGTCGGTGAGATCGGCAACCAGAACGTCTACGGTCGCGCCCGCATCGCCGGTTAGGCGCGCGGCGAGCTCGTCGAGCCGCTCCCGCCGACGGGCCACGACGATCAGGTCGCGACCGCCGCGTGCCAGTCGGTCGGCTACGGCCGCGCCGATGCCGGACGAAGCCCCCGTCACGAGGGCGACGGTACGGGCGTGTTCCATTGCGGCCTCCTCAAGGCAGAGTTCATGCGGCCCGCGATGGGCCGCCGGGCACAAGTGTACCCGCTGAACCCAGGGCCATCGGCGCCGCTCGGGGGGCAGCGAACGGCAAGTTGTTTAGTGACCACTAACTTATGGTACACTGCCTCCCATGAAAGCTACGACGCGTGTGAGCAAAGAAGAGCGGCGCCGCGAGATCGTCGAAGCCGCCGCCCGCGAGTTTGCCGTCGGCGGCCTCTACGGCACGCCGGTCCAGGCGATCGCGAGGAGGGTCGGGGTCTCGCAGCCGTATCTCTTCCAGCTGTTCGGCACGAAGAAGAAGCTCTTCATCGCCGCGGTGCGGCGCTGCTTTGAGCGCACCGTGGCCGCCTTCCGTAGCGCGGCGGCCGAGGCCGGCGAGGAGGCCGGCAGCGAGGCCGTTCTCATGGCCATGGGGCTCGCCTACCACAAGCTGCTCGAGGACCGCGACAAGCTCCTCATGCAGATGCAGGCCTACGCGGCCTGCACCGATCCCGAGGTCGCCGACGTGGTCAGAGACGAGTTCCTGCGCTTGGTGCGTTTCGTGCAGTCGGCCTCGGGCGCGTCTGATGACGCCGTGCACGACTGGCTCGCGCAAGGCATGCTGATGAACGTGGCCGCGGCCATGGACCTCAACGAGGTCGACGCCGATTGGGCGCGGGTCGTGTGCCCCATGGGCTTCCCCGTCCCCGGGAGGCGGCCAATCACCTGACAGCTCGCCGGACGGGTGGCGTTCGCCGCCCGCGCGGCCATGGGCGCCACGGAAATAAGTGATTGGTCACTTATTTTCCAGCAGGCCATGTGGCACGGTTCAACGGTTCAACAAAGGAGACAGATCAATGAGCACACGGGCCATCACCATCTGGACGTTCATCGTCGCATCGGTGGGCGTCTTCATGGTCTCGTTAGATAACCTCGTGGTGACCACGGCGTTGCCCGTGATCAAGCATGACCTGGGCGCGTCGCTTTCCGGCCTCGAGTGGACGGTCAACGCCTACACCCTCACGTTCGCGGTGCTTCTGCTCACCGGCGCCGCGCTGGGGGATCGCTTCGGGCGCAAGCGCATGTTCCTGGTTGGCCTCGCGATCTTCACGCTGGGCTCGGCTTTCGCTGCTGTGGCGCCCAGCATCGACGCGCTCATCGCGGCACGGGCCCTGCAGGGCGTAGGTGGCGCGATCGTCACACCGCTGACCCTCACCATCCTGTCGGCTGCGGTGCCGCCGGCCCGCCGCGGCCTCGCGCTCGGCATCTGGAGCGGTACCGCCGGACTGGCGGTGGCGCTCGGTCCGGTCATCGGCGGCGCGGTGGTGCAGGGCTTCTCGTGGCAGATGATCTTCTGGCTGAACGTGCCCATCGGTATCGCCTTGCTGCCGGTCGCCTTCTTCCGCCTCAGCGAGACGCGTGGGCCTAGCCGTTCGCTCGACCTGCCTGGCCTCGCGCTGGCCAGCATCGGCCTGTTCGGCGTCGTTTGGGGTCTGGTGCGCGGCAACGCGCACGGATGGACTAGCTTGGGAGTCCTCCTTCCCATGATCGCCGGCGGCGCCATGGTACTGGCCTTCGTCGCCTGGGAGCTGCGCGCCAAGGAGCCCATGGTGCCCATGCGCTTCTTCCGCCGGCGCGCGTTCTCGGCCGCCAACCTGACCTCGGTGTTCATGAGCTTCGGCATGTTCGGCTCCATCTTCCTGCTGGCGCAGTTCTTCCAGCTTGTGCAAGGCTACTCGCCGCTGCAGGCAGGGCTGCGCACGCTGCCCTGGACGGCCATGCCCATCCTGGTGGCGCCCGTCGCCGGCATCCTCTCGGACCGCATCGGCAGCCGGCCGCTGCTCATCGCCGGCATGGCCCTCATGGCCACCGCGCTCGGCTGGATGGCCGTGGTGAGCACGCCGACCGTGCCCTACCTGGAGCTGGTGCCGGCGTTCGTGATGGCTGGCGTGGGCATGTCTCTCTACTTCGCGCCGGTGGCCAACCTTGTGCTGTCCAGCGTGCTCCGTAGTGAAGAAGGCAAGGCGAGCGGCGTGAACAACACCGTCCGTGAAGTTGGGGGTGTGTTTGGTGTGGCGGTGCTGGCCTCGGTGTTCTCGGCTGCCGGCAGCTATCTCACGCCCACCGCGTTCGTCCACGGCCTCACGGCGGCGCTATGGGTGGGCGCGGCGGCCGTGGGCATGGCGACATTGGCCGCGATCGCCATTCCGCCGCGCCAGGACGTGGTGCCCGATTCGGTGTCGCTGCTCGACCGACCAGCCGGCGACAATGAGGCCTGCGAGCTGGAGATGGTGAGTTAGGCGAGCGGCGCGTGTCTGTCCACCGTTTAGCCCGCGCGCCGGCGAGGAATCAGGACCAAAAGCATCCTGCTATTTCCGGAGCGCTCGCAGGGCCGGCAGACCATCTCGCGAGCGCCTCTCGATTCTGGGGAGAAATCCAAATGTCTACTGAAATTCTTTCGGGCCGGGCCCGGCATGAGGCGGCCGCCGGTGCGCACGTTCCGCGGCATCTGGGCCTGGCCCTCTTCGTGATCGCCACAGCCCAGCTCATGATCGTCCTCGACGCCACGATCGTGAACGTCGCTCTGCCGCACATCCAGCGTGCGCTGGGGTTCAGCGGCAGTGGCCTCGAGTGGGTCGTCACCGCCTACGCGCTGTCGTTTGGTAGCTTCCTACTGCTGGGCGGTCGCCTGGGCGATATCTTCGGCCGTCGCCGGATCTTCATCATCGGTGTGCTGGTCTTCTCTATCGGATCGTTACTCGGTGGATTCGCGACCAGCCAGGCCTGGCTGCTCTCCGCCCGCGTGTTTCAGGGCTGCGGTGGTGCGCTAGCCGCACCCACCGCGCTGGCGTTGATCGCCACCACGTTTCCGATGGGCCAATCGCGCAACCGCGCGCTAGGCGTCTACGCGGGCATGAGCGGCGCCGGCGGGGCCGTTGGATTGCTGCTCGGCGGCATTCTCACGTCCTATGTCTCGTGGCGCTGGGTGCTCTTCGTCAACGTGCCCATCGGCGCCATGGTGGTTGCTCTTGCGCCGCTCGCCTTGGCGCACACCGAGAAGGTACGCCGCCGCCTGGACATCCCCGGGGTCATCACCAGCTCGGGAGGTCTCGCCTTGCTGGTCTATGGCCTGACTCATGCGGCGGCCGGCCAGAACGGCATCTCTCACTGGAGCGACGCGACGACCATCAGCTCGCTGGCGGGATCGGCGATCCTGCTCGTGGCCTTCGCGCTCATCGAGCGCCGCAGCTCTCACGCGGAGCTACCCCTGCACCTGCTGTCGTCGCGCCGTCGCTCGGGTGCCTACGTCATGATGCTTCTCGTGGGCACGGCGCTGTTCTCGGTGTTCTTCTTCCTGACCCTCTACGTGCAGACGGTCTGGGGCTACAGCGCGATCAGGGCGGGGCTGGCCTGGCTGCCGTTCCCCGTGGTGCTTATCGCGGTGAACCTGTTCGTCGCCAGGGTCCTCGTGACCCGGGTTGGCGTGCGACCGATGCTGCTCATCGGCCCGCTGCTGAGCGGTCTCGGCTTCGTGTGGTTGTCGCGACTCAGTGAGACCGGCAACTACTGGAGTAACATGCTCGCACCCTCGCTCGTGGTGAGCGTGGGAATGGGCTTGCTGTTCGTGCCGTTGACGCTGATGGTGGTCTCGCATGTGGACAACCGCGAGCAGGGGGCGGCCAGCGGACTGCTGAACACCGCCCAGCAGATCGGCGGCGCGATCGGCCTCGCAGCCATAGGCACGATCGCCTGGACATCGGTGGCGAGCAGCGTGACGAGTCAGCTCACGGCGGCGGGCGCTGCGTCAGGCGTCGCCTCAAGTGGCGCGGCGGCGACGGGATCTGGGGTCGCCACGGGCGCATCCGCCGTGCCCGTTAGTGTCCTCAATCATGCCATCACCGCGGGCTTCTCCACGGGCCTGCTGGTGGCTGGCGGCGTGGCTTTTGCCGGATTCGTGGCGGCGCTGGTGACCACCTGGACCCCGGGCTCGTGGCGGCTCACCTCGGCCGTGCACGATGTCGAGAAGCCGTCCTGTGACATCAGCCTAGGGACCTGCGAATTGACGTAGGCGTGAGAGCGCCCGAGGAGACGATTTCAGCGAGGTGCCCGAGGCGACAGGCGACTCGCCTGGCGTGGCCGTACAATAGTGTCTAACTGGCCACGCCAGACGAGGAGGCGGAACCCATGCGGATCGCAGTTCTTGCCGGCGGCGATAGCCCCGAGAGAGACGTATCGCTCACTTCCGGCGGGGCGGTGGCACAGGCCCTGGCGGCGCAGGGGCACACGGTAGGCATCACAGACTTGGGCGCGCGCAGCGGGCCGCTCGGCGGCTTCGTCCCGGTGGCTGCCGACGGCACCGTGGTGCCGGTGCCCGAGGTGCCTCCGTCGCCGGCGGAGCTGGCCGAGCGACGGCGATTCACCCGCGAGCGCCTGCTCAGCGCAGATCTTCACGCCGAGCTGCAGGCCTGCGATGTGGTGTTCCTGGCGTTTCACGGAGGCCACGGTGAAGACGGGCACATGCAGGCGTTTCTCGATCTCCTCGGCTGTGCCTATACCGGCCCGGGCAGCCGTGCCTGTGCGCTCGCCTGGGACAAGAGCGTGGCCAAGCGGCTCATGACGGCCGCCGGTGTGCCTGTGATTCCCGGAGTGGTGGTGGTGGACGGCGGCTCGCCCGAAGCCGGTCAGCTCGAGGATCGTGAAGCGTTCGACCAAGGCTTCGTCGTCAAGCCGAACTGTGGCGGCTCGTCGATCGGCGTGCAGCAGGCGGATGACCTCGAGACGGCTCTCTCGCTGGCACGAAGCATGGGGGAGGCCGCGCTCGTGGAGCCGTTCGCGGGCGGTCGCGAGTTCACGGTGGGCGTCGTGGGACGGCGGGTGCTGCCGGTCATTGAGATCGTCGCCGGCGAGGCCCTGTGGGGGTACGCGAGCAAGTACCAGCCGGGCGCCACTCGCGAGCTGTGCCCCGCGCCCATCGAGGTCGGCGAAGCGAAGCGGCTTCAGCATCTCGCCGGGTTGGCTCACGCGGCCTTGGGCATGGGAGCCAACGCCTACTCACGCGTCGATTTTCGCTATGACCGCCAGGGCGCCGCGTACTGCCTCGAGGTCAACGCCCTCCCCGGTCTCACCCCGCAAAGCCTGCTACCCCTCGCCGCCAAGACCGACGGTCTTTCGTTTCCCTCGCTGTGCGACGAGATCGTGCGCCTCGCTCTCGAGGGCAGCGCGCGGCCTTCCTGACTGTGCCGGTGGTTGGCGCGCCTAACACGTTGGCGTCGGCAGGGCTCGTTCGGGGAAATGACTGATACTAGGTGATGCTGAGTGACAACGGTTCCAATGGCGGCGGGCGGGCTGCGGCTCAAGACGGCGGCGGGCCGCTGGGTGGTTGTCGCGACTGTGCTGGGCACAGGCATCGTCTTTCTTGACAGCACGGTGGTGAACATCGCGCTGCCGAGCATCGGGCGCGACTTTCACAGTGGCATCGCGACGCTCCAGTGGACCGTGACCGCCTACACGCTCACGCTGGCCGCGCTCATCCTCCTCGGCGGCTCCTTGGGTGATCGGTACGGACGCCGTCGGGTCTTCGTTACCGGCGTGATCTGGTTCGCGGTCGCCTCGCTGCTGTGCGGCCTGGCGCCGACCGCCACGGTGCTCATCGTGGCGCGCGCTCTGCAGGGTATCGGCGGCGCCCTGCTCACACCCGGAAGTCTCGCGATCCTGCAGGCGTCCTTTCACAAGGACGATCGCGCCCAGGCGATCGGCCTGTGGTCGGGGCTGGCGGGCGTGGCGACCGCCGTGGGCCCGTTCATCGGCGGTTACCTCATCCAGGCGGTGTCGTGGCGGTTGATCTTTCTCATCAACCTGCCGCTCGTGGTGGCCGTAGTGTGGATTGCGCTGCGCCGCGTGCCGGAGACGCGCGATCCCACCGTGCGCGGGCGGCTGGACGTGCCCGGCGCGGTGCTGGCCTCGGCGGGGCTGGGCGGTCTGATCTACGGTCTGATCGAGGGACCCACCGCGGGATGGACGTCGGCGATTGTCGTCGCGGCGCTGGTGGGCGGCCTTGTGGCGCTCGCGGCCTGCGTGCTGGTGGAGGCTCGCGAGCGATATCCGATGCTGCCGCTGAACATCTTCCGCTCCCGCCAGTTCAGCAGCGCGAACGCAGTGACATTCATCGTGTACGGCGCTTTGGGCGGCGCGCTCTTCCTGGTGCCCATCCAGCTTCAGCTGGTGCTCGGCTACACACCGCTCGAGTCGGGCGTGGCCCTGCTGCCCGTCACGTTGCTCATGCTGGGGCTCTCCGCCAGGGCCGGCAGGCTCGCGCAGCGCATCGGCCCGCGGCTGCCGATGAGCCTGGGACCGATCGTCGCTGGCGTGGGTCTGGCGTTGCTTGCCCGCGTGCATGCCGGCACGCCCTACGCATCCACCTTCTTGCCGGGGATCGTGGTCTTCGGGCTAGGCCTGTCACTCACAGTGGCGCCGCTTACGGCGGCGGTCCTCGCTGCGGCGCCGGTGGAGCACGCCGGCGTGGCCTCGGCGGTCAACAATGCCGTGGCGCGCGCCGCCGGCCTCATCGCCGTGGCCGCGTTGCCGGCGCTGGCCGGCATCACGGGTGCCGGCTACCTGCACGCGGGCATTCTCTCGATGGGCTATCGCAACGCGATGCTCATGGCCGGCGTAACCTGCATGTTGGGGGGGCTACTGGCGCTGGCCACGATCAGCAATCACGGTGTGACCACGCGCCGGCCCATGCCCGATGAATACAGCTGCGCGTTGGACGCTCCGCCGCCGCTTCCCGAGTGCTGCCCGGAGCGCACGTAGCGCGGCTCTGCTCCGTTTCACCGCGGGTGGGTAGAACGGGTCCATGCGGATTCTTGTCGTTGAAGACGCCAAGAAACTCGCCCTGGCGATCGAGCGTGGGCTCGAGGACGAGGGCTACGCCGTGGACGTCGTCTGCGACGGCCTCACGGCGCGCAAACGCATCCTGGCGCGCGAGGGCCAGTACGACCTGCTCATCCTCGACGTGATGCTGCCCGGGATGGACGGCATTAGCCTGTGCCGCGATCTGCGGGCTCGCGGACAACGCCTCCCGGTGCTTATGTTGACGGCCCGGGACACCACGGCCGACAAAGTCCGGGGCCTCGACAGCGGCGCCGACGACTACCTGGTCAAGCCGTTCGCCTTCGCCGAGCTGTTGGCTCGCATGCGCACGCTGCTGCGGCGTCCGCCGCAGAGCCTGCCTGTAGAGCTGCGCATCGGCGATCTCGTGCTCGACCCGGCCGCGCGCAGCGTGCGCCGCGCCGATCAGCCGATCGAGCTGACGACCAAGGAGTTCGCCTTGCTGGAGCTCTTCATGCGCAGTCCCGGAACGGTGCTCAGCCGCGACCAGATCCTCGACCACGTCTGGGACGATGGGTACGATTCCTTCAGCAACGTCATCGATGTCTATGTAAGACGGCTGCGCATGAAGGTGGACCGTGGCGGTGAGGCGAGCCTGTTCCAGACCGTCCGCGGCGTAGGCTACAGGATGCGGAGCGCATGACCAGGCGCCCGCCGGCGGGCGACGTCTTCGCGCGCGCCACCTTGGAGCTGGCCGCGCTGTTCGCCGTCATCGTGGTGCTGCTGGTGATCGCCTCGGGCGTGATCTTGTACCAGAGCGTGTCCACCGACCTGCACAACGTGATCACCTCGGGCCGCGAGCCCACAGAGAGCGAGCAGGGTCGGGTGAACCAGTCGGTGGGCCGGCTGCGCCTGCAGCTGATCGCGGTCGACGGGGCGATCATCGTCGCCGTAGGCGTCGTGGGCTTGTGGTACGCGCGCCGCACGCTACGCCCGATCCGCGACAACATGGCCGCTCAGCGCCGTTTCGTGAGCGATGCCTCGCACGAGTTGCGCACGCCGCTGGCGATCATGAAGGCCGACATTGAGGTAGCCCTGCGCGGCGGACAGGCCGGCACGGCCGCGCGGCCGGTGTTGGAGAGCGGCCTCGAGGAGGTCGACCGCATGAGTGTGATCGTCGACGAGCTCCTCACGCTCTCGCGCATCGACGCCCACCAAGAGGAGCTGCGCTTCGCGGTCCTGGACCTGGCGGAGCTCGCGCGCGGCGCGGTGGCAGAGCTGCAGACGGTGGCCCAGAAGGGCGGCGTGCGGCTTACGTGGGCAGCGCCTGAGGGCGCCGCGCGTACGCGCGGCGACACCGCTCACCTCGAACGGGCTCTGCGCAACGTGATCAGGAACGCGATTGAGGCCTCGGCGCGCGACAGCACGGTGCGGGTGAGCCTCGAGCGCCAAGGCTCGGCCGTACAGATCGTGGTGAGAGACGAGGGCGCCGGCATCGCTCCGGCCGACCTCGAGCATATCTTCGAGCGCTTCTATCGCACCGAAGACTCGCGGGCCCGGGGCGCCGGCGGCAGCGGTCTCGGCCTCTCGATCGTGCAATGGACGCTACGCCGTCACGGCGGCGAGATTCACACGGTCAGCGCGCCGGGCGAGGGCACCACGATGACCATCTCGCTGCCGGCGACCGGCTGACGCGCCGCGCGGTTCATGCTCTGTTCATCGGCCCGGGCAATCATGGCTGCGGGTCGGCCATCGGAGCCGGCCGCCGAGGCGAAGAAGGATCCTTCGCCGAGAGGAGGCGAGAACCATGAATCGCAGGCTTGTGGCCCTGGTCGCGGCCGGTGCACTGGCCCTGGGCATCGGGGCTGTAGGGGTAGATAGCGTGATCGCCGGAGCAAGGTAAAGGGCGCTCCGCGCCTCTCACTGAGGGGTGACTGAACGAGAACCGACAACTGGTCATAGCGCGACCGCGAGCGGGGAGTGCCGTCACGACGGCTCCCCGCTCTTTCTTTGGTCGCGGCCCTGAGGCGAGGGTGGAGCGTGCGCCGTGGGGCTTGACGCCGGCAGGTGCCGCTTGACAGCATCGGGGCGAAACCGATCGTGCGGAGGACCCGATGTCGAATGATGCTACGCCCGCCGCCGGCCACGCTGCGCCGGTCGTGAGCACGTTCAACGAGTGGGATCCACTCGAGGAGATGATCGTCGGCCGCGTTGACGACACCACACTCATCCCACCGTGGGACACGATCATGCCGGCGGTGGTGCATGATCAGAGCCAGTGGGAGTACTTCAAGGCCCGGGGCGCGACCCCGTGGCCGGTAGATGTGCTGAAGAAAGCGGAACGTGACGTCGAAGCCTTCGTCGACCTCCTGGAGCAGGTCGGCGTCACCGTGCGTCGCCCAGAGCCCTTCGCCTATGAACGCCCGCTGAGCACGCCCGACTGGGAGGTCGCTTCGAGCTGCTACGCGCTGATGCCGCGAGATGTGCTGCTCATCATCGGCGATCAGATTATCGAGGCGCCCATGGGCTGGCGCAGCCGCTACTTCGAGCACCACGCCTACAAGAGCCTCTGCAAGGAGTACTTCCGGGCCGGGGCGAAATGGCTTTCGGCGCCCCGGCCTCAGCTCTCCGGCGAGACCTACGTGAATGATTTCGTCGCGCCCGCGGAACACGACGCACAGCGCTTCATCCTCACCGAGTTCGAGCCGCTATTCGACGCAGCCGATGCCATCAAGTGCGGCCGCGACGTGTTCATCGCTCGCTCGAGCTGCTGCAACCGCTTCGGCATCGAGTGGCTACGGCGTCATCTGGGCGACGACTACCGCGTGCACGAGATCGAGATTCACGACACGCATCCGATGCACATCGACGCCACCTTCTCGCCGCTAGCGCCCGGCAAGCTCCTCATCAACCCCGAGCGCGTGGTCGAGGTGCCGGAGATGTTCGCGCGTGCGGGCTGGGACGTGCTGGTGTGCCCACCGCCCGAGATGCCCGACACGCACCCCATGTACAACTGCAGCCGCTGGATCATGATGAACGTGGTCATGCTCGACGAGACGCGCGTGGTGGTGTCGGCCGGCGAGAAGCGCTTCGTGCGCAAGCTCAAGGAGTGGGGCTTCGAGCCCATCGAGTGTCCGTTCTGGGACTTCGAGACCATCGGCGGCGGCTTCCACTGCGCGAGCGTCGACGTGCGGCGCCGCGGCGCGCTGCAAGCATATCTGTAGGCCGGCCGTCGCCGTCTTTCGCGTCGCCGGCGGCGGCCGCTGCCGGCCGGCTTGCGGTGGCGGCCCTAGGCGGTCACCTTGGCGCCGCTCGGCGCGGACGCTCTGGTCTCGGCAGACTCCGTGAGGCTCGAGAGCGTCTTCATATGGGCACGATTGCGCCCGTCGAGGTGCCAGCTACGCGCGAACCACCAGCACCAGGAGTGGATGGCGAGCTCGCCCCACCGCAGCCTGAGCAGATATCGCAGCCAGCGGCCTGATGAGTAGAAGCGGCGGTAGCCGCGCAGCACCTCGCGCTGCAGCTCGGCCGGCTGCATCCCTTGCGGCCTGAAGACCACATGCTGGCCGTCGAAGAGCCGCCAGTTCCTCGAGAAGATGCGGTCGTCGGCCTCCATCGCGGCGAACTGCCCGGTGCCGGGGGCGGGGGTGAGCACATTGAGCATCAATGTCTCGATGCCGTGGCGGAGGGCGAAGTCGACCGTCTTGCGCGCCGTCTCGGCGGTGTCTTCGTCGGCGCCCAGCACGAACATGCCGTGAACCCGGATGCCGTGGGCGTGCAGCGCGGCGATGGCGGTCACGATGTCGTCGACCGTCTGCGCCTTGGCGTAGCTGTCGAGAGTCGCCTGATCGATGGACTCCAGACCGAGAGCGAGACGATCGCAACCCGAGCGCCGCATGAGATCGAGCAACTCCGGGTCGCGAGCCACGTCGGTGCGCACCTGAGCCTGCCAGGGCACGGTGACGCCGTTCTCGATCATCGCCCTCAGCAGCTTCTTGAGCCGGGTCTTGTTGGCCGCGAAGTTGTCGTCGTAGAAGATGATGCGCTTGGGCCGTTTGGCCCGGAGCTCGGCGAGCACGCCCTCCACGCTCCTCTCGCGAACTTTGCGGCCGAACATCGCCGTCACCGAGCAGAACGTGCAGGCAAAGGGGCATCCCCAGCTCGTCATGATGGGTATGGTTCTGAGCTTCTTGTAGCCGGCGATCAGCGAGAGGTCGGGCACCGGGATGGCGTCGAGGCTGGAGCAGCGCTCGCGCGGCTCGTTGTGCACGGTGCGGCCGTGTCTCCTGAACGACAGCCCACGGATGTCGTCGAGCTCGCGCCGGCCTGCGAGAGCGTCCACGAGCTCGAGCATCAGCGCCTCGCCGCCCTCGCCGCGGCAGACGAAGTCGGCGTGCTCGAGCGCCTCGTCGGCCAGGAAGGTTACGTGCGAGCCGCCGATGATGGTCGGGATACGGTGCGTGCGCAGCTCATCGGCCAGCTCGTAGGCGGCGGGCGCCGTGGAGGTTGTCGTCGAGAGACCCACCAGGTCGGCCGTCAGCAGGTCGCTCCGGTCGACGGGGGTCATCTGCGCGCAGTAGATGCGCACGTCGTGGCCCGCCGCTTTCAGCGCGGCACCAATGATGGGCAGGCCGAGGCGTGGATAGTGCGAGTACGACCACATGTGCAGGCTCGGCGCGGCGGGCTCGATGAGGCGGATCTTCAGAGCTTTGCTGCGCATAGTGTCGGCGGTCATCATGCCCTTTCGTGGCTCGGCCCGGACTCCTTGGCGGCTGTTACCCGGTGACGGGGGCGTGTACTCGTGGTTTTCGCAGACGCGGCGGGATGCCCGAGATGCTGCACAGCATACGCCTGTCGGGCCGCAGGCGCGGGTCACGCCGCTTGCAGCAACTCCTCCAGGTGGGCCGTGAACACGTCGCGCAGCGAGAGAGGCGAGCGGCCGGTGAGGTCGTGCACGGCCGTCCCGAGCACCTCGAAATAGCCTTCGCGCATGGCGACGCCGAACAAGGTGAGGCTGCGGGCGTGGCGCTCCGCCAGGCCGCGCGACATCAAGCAGCGCGCGTACGCGTCGTCGTCAACATGAACGACCTCTACGGGTCGGCCGCTCAGCTCGCCGAGCAGATCGGCGACGTCTTCCTGTCTCAGCAGCTCCGGGCCTGTGATCTCGTACGTCGTGTGCTCGTGACCCTCGCCTATGACCGCCGCCGCGGCGGCCGCCGCGCAGTCTTCACGCGACACGTAGGGCACGAGTCCGGCCCCGGCGTTGGTGACCAGCCGGCCGCTGGCGATGGCCGCCGCCGCCGCCGGCACCTGGGCCTCGGCGTATGTACCGTTGCGCAGTATCGTCCAGGCGAGACCGCTGGCGCGCAGCACCTTCTCGGTGAGCCGGTGCTCGTCGGCCTCGATGCCCAGAGGATTGCCCTTCACCGGGCTCAAGTACGATGTGTACACCAGCTTCTGTACGCCGGCAGCCTCCGCCGCGGCGATGGCGGCACGGTGCTGAGTCGCCCGTCGGCCGATCGCATCGCTGCTGATGAGCAGCAGGCTCTGGCCGCCGCGAAAGGCGGCCGCCAGCGAGGCTGGATCGTCGAAGTCGCCCTGGCGCACCGCTACCCCTCGGCTCACGGGCTCGGCCAGAGTCTGCGGGCTGCGGGTTACGAGGACGAGCTCAGACGGCTTGAGGCGCTCCAGGGCGAAACGCGCGGCGAGGCGCCCCAGATGGCCTGAGGCACCGGTGATAACGACGGTCATTTCGTCTCCGTGCTCACAATGCATCTCCGGCGGGCCCTACCAGCTTCCAGCCCGCCTGCCGGCTCCACCCGTGGCGCATCTGCAGGGAGATATTGAGAAAGGCCATGGCGGTGCTGCCGCTCGCCGAGCTGATGGTGATCGCGTTGCCGGCCCGCGTGCCCGAACCGGCCAAAGCTCTTCCCACGTTGCCGGCTCCGATGATCGCGATGTTCATGAAACTCGTCCCCGAGCCTATGTCAGCCGGCCTGCCTGAGTCGCGCCTCGGCCTCGTCGCGGTGCAGCGGCACGTTGTAGATCGCCGAGCCCGGCTGTTGCCGGCGCCCGCCCTCGACGAGAGAGCCGGAGTATACGGCCGCGAAGCCGCACTCTTCGATGAGCCCGGCGGCGGCCTTGAGCGCCTCGCCGTCGTCGCCGGCGTAGAAGACGGCGAGCTGCTCTGCGCCGCTGGGTCGGGACTCCGTCTCCAGCCGCTTGAACCACAAGGTGTTGAAAGCCTTCACCACTCGCGCGCCGGGGAGCTTGGCCGCCACGATCGCGCTGGAGCTCTCGTCGCGCGGGTCAAGGGCCGCGCCGTCACGCTGACGGTAGTAATTGGTCACGTCTACGACGATCTTGCCGCCCCACGACCGAGCTGCGACAGCCACGTCGTCAACCGCCTTGTAGGGTACAGCCAGGAAGATGACGTCGCCGAAGGCCACGGCCTCGGCGACCGTGGCCGGCACGATACCGTGCCCAAGGCCCGCCGCGCTAGTAGCCATCGACGCCGGACCGCGACTGTTGCTCACGCGTATCTCGTGGCCCGCGACCGCCAGATGCCGGGCGATCGCGCGGCCCATGTTGCCTGACCCTATGATGCCGATCTTCATTGGCTTCATGTTCCCTGGTTGGCTCTACCGTGAACGGCGCGCGGCGCCTTCATCTGGCCGGCGGCGCGCCACCATACGCCTCAGGGTGCCTGGCGATCGCTGATCCCTGGCGGCTCGTGCGCGGTAATCTGCGGGGCCGTGCCGCGCAGCTCGAGCAGTTTCTGCCGCAGATCCGTCTGCAGCTGCCCGATCTCGCTTTCCGCCTCCAGGCGGCGGGCACGACCCTCCTCCTGGATGCTGATCGTCTCTTCGAGCGTCGCTACCAGATCGGCATTCACCTTGCGCAGCGTCTCCACGTCAATGACGCCGCGCTCCACCTCGCGGCCCACCTTGGCCGAGCCCGTCTTGAGCAGCTCAGCGTTCTTCGCGAGAAGCTCGTTGGTCGTGTCGCTCACCCGCGCCTGCAGCTCGAGCGCCTTCTGCTGGCGATACAGGCTGATGGCGATGACGACCTGGTTCTTCCACAGGGGGATCGTGGTGAGCACACTCGCCTGGATCTTCTCCACGAGGTTCTGATCGTTGCTCTGGATGAGGCGGATCTGGGGCGCCGTCTGTATGGCCACCATACGTGTGAGCTTGAGGTCGTGAAGGCGGCGTTCGAAGCGCCCGGCCGCCTGCTGCAAGTCGGTGAGTCTCTGCGCGGCCATGACGTCGCTCGAGGCGGCCACCTCGGCCTCGAGTGCGGCGATCTTCACGGTGCGCAACTCCTCCAGAGCCTGCTCGCCGGCGGCGATGTAGACGTCGAGCTGCTTCAAGTAGTCGAGGTTGAGCTCGAACATCTTGTCGAGGACGGTCATGTCTTTGAGCAGAGCCATGCGCGAGCGCTCGAGGGCGTCGACGATGCGGTCGATGCTCGTGGCTACCTTCTGATAGCGCGTGGCGAAACGGTCGAATGCGTTGGCGAACCTTCCCACGATGGGAATACGACCCCTGGCCGAGCCGGTGCTCAGGGCGTCGACGTCCAGCTCGCGGACCTTCTTCAGGAGGTCGGTGAGCGCCGCTCCCCCGGCGCCGGCCTCCTTGTTGCGCACGTCGCCCAGCAGCGAATCGGCGAAAGTAGCGATCCGACCCTGCGCCGGCAGCCCGTATCCGAGCACGCTCTGCGCGTCGCTTACGTCAACGTTAGCCCTGATCTCCGCGACGCGGGCCAGATCGGTCGCGTCGAGGGGGCCGGCGGCCGGCACGTCGGCGCGCTCCGCCGTAGTGTCGGGCGCCGTGTGTGCCGCTTCGATCTCGTCAGTCATCAAAGCTCCCCGGTCTGGCTACTGAACATGGTCTCGGTGCGCACCGTTCTCTCGAGCAGCTCGATCTCGCTGTCGAGGTCGAGCGCTCTGTCTTCGAGCACGCCCGCGAGCTGACGATCGAAGGCCTGCTGCACCACGCGCAAGGAGCCCTCGGCGCGCGTGAGCGTGCCCTCGATGTCGGCTGACGACGACCCGCGAGCGCGGAGGTGAACGTACCCCTCCACAATGCGCTGAGCGGCGTCGAGATAGTACGTGAGAAAGCCCCTTGCGGCGTCGAGCTTGCGAGGCTGGGCGGCGAGCTCCGCGATGATCTGATCGGCCGTGCGGCAGAGGCCCACGACCTGGTCGCGCACCTCGACCTTACTTATGGCGCCGGCGCTTGCCAGGATCGCGTCCACCTGCCGGCGCGCCGGCTGCAGCACCTCGGCGGTGGCCTCGTCGGTGGTGCGCGGCAGTTGCGGGCGCTGGCTGGCGGCCATCAGCGGCGGCGGCTGCGGTGGCGCCGGCAGGGCGCGTGGCGGCACGTCACCGAACATAAGGGCACGGTAGTACGGGCGCAGGTAGAGAGCGTTCACCACGGAGGCCGCCGAAACCACCAGTTGCACTGCGATCATCGCTTGGAAGAGCGGCGTGCCGATGGCCAGGATAGTGAGCACCAGCGGTGTGAGATAGACGAAGCCAAGCAGCGTCCACGGCAGGTGCTTGGCGCGCACACCTATGTAGATGAACGCCACCCAATTGAGGAACCCGGCCGTAAACGTCCAGGGAATCCACAGGGAATGGCGCCACCACCAGCGAAAATGCGCCCGCGGCGAAGCTGTGGGCTCGGGTTCGCTCACCACCTCCGGCTGCGCCTGTGCCTTGAGCTGCTGTACATCGCGCACGGCGCTGGCCGGATGGCCGTTCTGGCACTCACCGTAAGGTGTGAGCCACACCCAGCGACTGCACACCGTGCAGTATCCGCCTAATGGCATATGTGTTCCCTCGCACGTGTGGTCTGCACTATAGAGCATAGCCACATGCGGGCAGTGGCACACCTCGGCCACGCCTCGCAGTCTCGCGCCTCCGCGTGGCCTTGTCCGGGCGCGGGAATACAGCGGCTAGCCCGCCAGCAGCGCCCCGGAGGTCAACCCCCATGCAAGCTCCCCAGCAGATCAAGCCCGCGAAGCTCGCCGACTACCTCGAAGTCATGACCAAGGCCGCGTTTCAGAGCGGCATCAGCTGGCAGGTGGTGGAGAGCAAGTGGGAGGGCTTCCGGCGTGCCTTCGCCGGTTTCGAGCCCGCCACGGTGGCCGCCTTCGGCGGCGACGACGTGGAGCGCCTGGCCGACGATGCCGGTATCATCCGCAACCGCCGCAAGATCGAGGCCACCGTGCACAACGCCGAGACCATGCTTGCTCTCGACGGTGCGCCCGGCGGCTTCGCCGGCTGGCTGCGCTCGCACGGCTCCTTCGAGGCCACGGTGGCGGCCCTGCGCGCCGAGTTCCGCTTTCTCGGCGAAACCGGCGCCTACTACTTCCTGTACGTGGTCGGCGAGCGCGTGCCCCCGCACGAGAAATGGATGGCAACACACCAGTCCACGGCGGGCCGCGCGAGGCGCCTAGCACAATAACTCCGGGAGGTCTCATGAAGACCAGGAAGCCCAACGACGCCGAGCTCATGGCGAAGCTCACGCCGATGCAGTACGAGGTCACCCAGCGGGACGGCACCGAACCACCGTTCGCCAACGAATACTGGGACGAGCACCGCGACGGCATTTACGTAGACGTCGTCAGCGGCGAACCGCTCTTCAGCAGCCGCGACAAGTTCGACTCGGGCACGGGCTGGCCCAGCTTCAGTCGTCCCCTGAACGAGGCGGCCGTCGCCGCGCGTACCGACCACAAGCTCGTGGCGCCGCGCCGCGAGGTACGTGGCACCGCCTCCGGGTCGCATCTGGGCCACGTGTTCAACGACGGCCCGCAGCCGACCGGTCTAAGGTACTGCATGAACTCCGCCGCTTTGCGCTTCATCCCCAAGGATGATCTGGAGGCCGAGGGGTACGGAGCGTATCGTGACGTCCTTGACGGAGGCGAGACGACCCCCGAGGCCTGACCGCCCTCGCGCGCGTCGCCTGTGGCCGCATGGCGTACCTCGCTGAAAGCAGCGCGCCCGCCTGAAGACGCCGTCTGTGGTGACGGGCGCAACGTCTCTCAATGTCGCCGCAACACAGACTTCACATTCAGAGGAGAGACTGCGTATCAAGCCAAGAACGGTGTAGACGGCTGCCCCCCCGGCCGTCTCGGAGCCGGCAGATGTACAGTGTGCCCCCACTGTGCCGGCGCCTCACAACCCGGGTGGTTCAACCTCCAGCGCCCGGGAGCCGTTGGCCCCACATGGGCCGCGGCGACCGCTTCCGCGGTCGCCGCGGCCCATCCCTTTGGGCCCCGCGAGCCCCGAGTTCCTGCTCGCCGGCGACCACGCGTCCGGGCTCAAGGGCACCATCAGGCTCCGACGACCTCCACTGCGAAGGATGCCCAGTTGAGTGCTTCGCTCAAGGTCGGATGGATGGCCCGCGCCGCCTGCAGATCGTCCAGCGTGGCGCCGGCGCGCAGCGCGACGGCGAGGGTGTAGATGAGGTCGCCGGCGTGCGGGCCGGCGAGATGCGCGCCGAGCAGGCGCCCGTCGGCGGTGGCCAGCAGCTTCACGAGCCCGCCGCGGCGATCGCTGATGATCGCCTGGGCGACCCACTCGAAGGTGCCGCGCGCCACAAGGTACGGCGTCCCGCGCGCGGCCAGCTCGGCTTCGCCGAGCCCCACGCGCGCGACCTCGGGCACCGTGAAGCACGTCGAGGGGATGCCGCCCAGATCCACGGGGAGTGACTGGTCGCTGAGGATGCTCTGGGCGACGAGCTCGCCCTCCAGGCCAGCCACCGGCGTGAGCGCTGTGCCGCCGGCCGCGTCGCCGGCGACCCATACGCGCGGGTTGCTGGTGCTGCGCAGGCCCGCATCGAGGGCCGGCCGGCCGTGCTCGTCCACGTCCACTTCGCCGGCGGCCAGGTCGAGGTGGGCGATGGCCGGCCGCCGGCCGGTGGCCGCGAGCACGCGCTCGCAGGAGAGCAGGCGTTCGCGACCCTGCCCGTCTACCATGCGCAGCGTAAGCTCGCCGGTGCCGCCCTCGAGGGCCCGCACAGTGGTATCCATGAGCACGGTGACCCCCAAGGCCTCCAGGGTCTCTCGAGCCACGGCCGCCACCTCGGGGTCGAAGGCCTTCAAGACTTGCGCGTCGCGCACCACTAGCGTCACGCGAGTGCCGAAGGCGGCGTAGATGCCGGCCATCTCCATGGCGATGTAGCCCCCGCCGACGATCGCCAGGGAGTCGGGCCGGTGGGCGTAGGCGAGGGCGTCGTCGCTGGTGTCGGCCAGCTCAAAACCCGGTAGTGGCGGCCTGACGGCCTCCGATCCCGTAGCGATGAGCACGTGGCTGGGGCGGAAGGCCTCGGCGTCGACCCGGACTTCGTCGGGCGCGACAAACCGGGCCGCTCCGTGCACGAGCTCCACCCCAAGGTCGGCGAGCAGGCCCTCCTGATCGCCGGCGTAGGTGTGCTGCATCTCACTCTTCCAGACCATGAGGCGCGTCCAGTCGAGGACGCCCGGGTCTCTGGCCACCATGGCGAGCCCGGTGAACCCCATGCGGACCGCCTCGCCCGCCTCCCGGAGAGTCTGAGCGGCCGTGTACAGAGCCTTCTTGGGCACGCAGCCGTGCCATAGGCACGTGCCTCCGAACTCGCCGGACTCGACCACGGTCACCCGCACTCCCGCCTTGGCGACGGTTCTCGCCACGCGTGTGCCCGCGGTGCCCGCGCCGATGATCAAGATGTGGCGTGCGTCGCTCATGGCTGGCCTCCTCGAGGGTCGGCCGTGGCCTACCCCCAGGGTGCCGGCGTAACGCCGTTGGCGCGCGCGCGACGGCGGGCGGAGGCACTGCGACGGCCGACACGCGCGCCAACGGACGCGCGCGGCGTCACGTGGTACCGTGTGGCCCACATCGGCTCGGCTTGACGTCGTACGCGCGCGAGCGCGAAAGGAGTACACATGGGCTGCTGCCTGCTCGTCGGGATCGTCACGGCCTCGCCGCGGCTCATCCTTCTGGGCCTGTGGCTGTTCACCGACTATCTGATGAGGGCCGGCATCGCGTTCGTCTGGGGCATCGTCGGGTTCGTGCTGGCGCCGTGTACCACCATAGCTTACGCCATCGCCCAGAACTCGTTCGGGGGGCTCGCCGGCTGGGGCACGGTCGTGTTCGCCGCGGGCATCGTCCTCGACATCCTCATCTACTACAGCGGGCGTCGCTCGCGCTCGCAGGTCACTCACGACTGAGGCACGCCGCGGTCGGCGGTGTACGAGGCGCGACGACCTGGGGTACAACGCCGGCAACGACTAGGATGAGGGGGACGTTGGTGCCGGTCCGCGAATGGCACAGCCGTATGCCCGTGTCGGCCGCCGATCTCTACGACTGGCACGCGCGTCCAAGCGCTTGCGGCAGGCTCATGCCGCCCTGGCAGCGGCTGGCAGCGGTCAGGGAGGTCCCTGCCATGATGCACGGTGCGCGCCTGGTGATTACCTATGGCGTGGGGCCTGCCGGAGGCCGCTGGGTGACCGAGCGCTCCGCCGTCGTCCCCGGTCGGCAGTTCGTCGATCGCCAGGTGCACGGACCGTTTCGCACCTGGGAGCACACGCAGCGTTTTGTGCCCCAGGGAGAGGCCGAGAGTGAGCTGGTCGACCACGTCGAGTACCGCCTGCCAGGGGGCGGGTTGAGCGACAACATGTTCGCGGGCCGGGTGGACTCGCGTTTGGAGCGCATCTTCGCTTTCCGCCATGCGCGCACACGAGGCGATCTGCAGCGACACGCGCAGTGGCGCGAGCGAGCGCGTCTCAAGGTCGCCATCAGCGGAGCCAGCGGGCTGATCGGCGCGAGCCTCGCGACGTACCTCGCCGGTGCCGGCCACGATGTGCTGCGGCTGGTGAGGCGGCCGGCGGCCGGATCAGACGAAGTCTTCTGGGATCCGGCCGGCGGCCGCCTCGACCCGAGCCGGCTGGCCGGCGTGGATGCCGTCGTGAACCTCGCCGGCGCGAGTATCGCCGCCGTCTGGACGGCGGCGCGGCGGCGAGCCATTCTCGACAGCCGGCTGCAAGCGACCCGTACGCTGGCGATCGCTGTGGCGCAAATGGAGACGCCGCCCGCCGTGTTCATCTCTGCCTCGGCGGTGGGCGCCTACGGCTCGCGTGGCGACGAAGACATCGCCGAGGAGAGCGCGCTGGGGGCCGGCTTCCTCGCCGATGTGTGCCGTGCCTGGGAGGCGGCGGCGCAACCTGCGGCTGACGCCGGCGTGCGCGTGGTGACGCCACGTTTCGGCCTCGTGATGAGCGCGGCTGGCGGAGCGCTCGCCACGATGCTCCCCGCCTTCCGGGCCGGTCTGGGTGTGCGTTTCGGCGACGGCCGCCAGTGGTGGAGCTGGGTGCAGCTCGACGATGCGCTGGCGGCGCTCGAATGGATCCTCCACGACGATGGCCTGAGCGGAGCCGTAAACATCAGCGCCCCGCAGGCCGTGAGCAACGCCGACTTCACGAAGACAGTCGGGCGCGTGCTGGGCCGCCCGGCGGTGCTCGTGGTGCCCCGCATGATCGTGGCGCACGGTTTGCGCGGCATGGGCGACGAGATGTTCCTGGCCAGCCAGCGCGCCGTCCCGGCGCGCCTTCGCGAACGCGGCTTTGGCTTTGCCTTCCCCGAACTGGAGCCGGCGCTGCGTTTCGAGCTGGGCCGGCGGTGAACCCTTGCGCATGCGCCGCTTGATAGGCTTAGTCCGCCTCGCTGCTTACGCTACGCCTCAGCGAGGCGCTCAATAGCACTACGGGTACTGCGTTAGCTACGGGCATTAGTCCGCCTCGCTGCTTACGCTACGCCTCAGCGAGGCGCTCAATAGCACTACGGCAACTGCGTCGCCTACGGGCATTAGTCCGCCTCGCTGCTTACGCTACGCCTCAGCGAGGCGCTCAATAGCACTACGGCAACTGCGTCGCCTACGGGCATTAGTCCGCCTCGCTGCTTACGCTACGCCTCAGCGAGGCGCTCAATAGCACTACGGGTACTGCGTTAGCTACGGGCATTAGTCCGCCTCGCTGCTTACGCTACGCCTCAGCGAGTCGCTCAATAGCGCTACGGCAACTGCGTCGCCTACGGGCATTAGTAGGCGATCGCCACGGCGTGGCCCACGTTATCGCGACGTTCGAGCTCGTCGAGCATGAACGCGGCGAGATCGGCACGAACGATCCTGGTGCCGCCCGGCAGCGAGAAGCCCGGCCCGATCCGGTACCCTCCTCGGGCCGGGCCGTCGGCCAGGTTCGCGGCGCGTACCGAGGGTCCAATCGAGCTCGCTCTGGCGCACGGTGGTCTCCATGCGGCGCAGCTCGGCGTGCTGGCGCCGCAGAAACAGCGGCTTGACGATGCGTTCGTGAAACCACGGCAGGTTGGCGTCGTTTCCCGGTTGTGCGCCGGCCCCGGACAGCACCACCAGCCGTCGCACCCCGTACCGCTGCATGGAGCGGATCACGTTGAGCGTGCCCTGGGCGATGGCCGGCTTCCGCCCGCTCTGCGCGTCGGCGAGGGCCACCAGAACAGCCTCCTGGCCGTCGACCGCGTCACTCACGGCGCCGCCGTCGAGCACGCTGCCGTGCACGCCGCGGACGTGCCCGCGCAAGGACCCGAGCTCTCCCGCCGCGCCGCTCAGCGCGGTCACTCTGTGGCCGCGTTTCAGGGCGCCCTCCGCGAGCAACCTCCCGGTGGGGCCGGAGATACCAAACACTACGAGTCGCATAACGGACATGTTATCTGGGTGTTCGCTTCCTTGACATCTGCTCTACATGTTCGACGCCTTTGGTTCCGCCGCCGGTTGTGGAGGAGACTGCCCATCAGCTATGACAACCCCTTGCCAGAGGAGGAGTGTCTGACGACCGGAGTGAGTTATCCAAGAAGTGGATGTGCCTGGAAAGACATACAACACCCCAAGCTTCCGTCAGCCATTTGGTATTCAGTCGTGACAGATTTGGTAGGTGATGCCAGCTTACTACGCGATGGGTTCGTGGGGTCGCGAGCTGCAGGAGCGCATGTCTATTCATGTGCGGAGTGTTGACAGCCGCACGAATGCAGGCAAGATAGCACCTGTTAGCATCACGCCCAGGCCATCTTGGAACTCTGGAGGCAGCCATGGCCGACGACTTGCACACACCGCCCTTGGAAATGGGGGGAGGCAGCGAGGCGCCACCGCCGGCGGGTCCAGGAGCTGCGGTGAACGAGGATACTCAGAGACTCCACCAGCTGGGCTACGCCCAGGAACTCGACCGCCGCATGAGCGGCTTCAACAACTTTGCCATCTCCTTCACGATCATCTCGATCCTGTCGGGCTGCCTGACGCTGTACTACTTCGGCCTGCAGCACGGCGGCCCGCCAGTCATGCTTTGGGGCTGGCTGCTCGTCGGCGTGCTGGTGCTCTTCGCGGGCCTGTCGATGGCCGAGATCTGCTCAGCCTTCCCGACGGCCGGCGGCCTGTACTACTGGGCCGCCAAGCTGGCGCCCGGCGACAGCGCCCCGATCTGGTCGTGGTTTACCGGCTGGTTCAACCTGCTCGGCCAAGTCGCCGTCACGGCCGGCATCAGCTTCGGCTGCGCCTACTCCGTCGGGGCCTTCCTCTCGGAGTTGACCGGCAACGCGTACTGGTCGTCGCCGGGACACGTCATCGCCATCCTGGCCCTCATCCTCTTCGTGCAGGGCCTGCTGAACACCTTCAACGTCCGCTTGGTGGCCCTGCTCAACGACGTCTCGGTCTACTGGCATCTGATCGGCGTAGCGGTCATCGTCATCATCCTCTACTGGGCGCCCTCCTCACACGCCCACCAGTCCGCCTCGTTCATGTTCGGCAGCAAGGGCTGGGACGCCTTCGCGGGGTTCTCGGGGTACTCGCTACCGTTCTACGTCTTCATCGTCGGCCTGCTGAACGCGCAGTACACCTTCACGGGCTACGACGCCTCCGCCCACGTGTCCGAGGAGACGCGCTCGGCGAACGTGCAGGCGGCGAAGGGCATCGTCCGGTCCATCTGGGTCTCGCTGATCGCCGGCTTCATCCTGCTCGCTGGCGTGAGCTACGCGATCCCGCACTTCGTGCACCCCGTCGTCTTCGGAGGGCAGACGTTCAAGAGCTACTCCGACTTGGCCAACACGACCCTTGTCTCGTGGGCCGTGGTCTTCAAGTTCGCCGCCGGCAGGACGGTCGCGCTGCTGATGATCCTGATCGTCATCGGGGCGCAGTTCTACTGCGGCATGTCGTCGGTCACCGCCAACTCGCGCATGATCTTCGCCTTCTCGCGCGACGGCGCCGTGCCGTTCTCGAAGTTCTGGCATCACGTCAGCGCAAAGCGCCGCGTGCCCGTGCGCTCGGCCTGGTTCGGCGCCGTGGGGGCGTGGATCTTGGCCGCGCCCTACCTCATCAACTCGACCGCCTACGGGGCCGTGACCTCGATCGCGGTCATCGGCCTGTACATCGCCTACCTGACGCCCGTGTTCCTGCGACGCATCAACGGGTCGGCGTTCAAGCCGGGCCCGTATGAGCTGCACAAAACCTGGGGTCCGATCGTCGGCTGGATCGCGATCGTGTGGGTCGTGTTCATCGTCATCGTGTTGATGCTGCCTCAGTACAAGCCGATCACCCGCCTGACCTTCAACTATGCGCCGATCGCGGTGCTGATCGTGGTCGGCGGCGCGGGCATCTGGTATGCCGTCTCGGCCCGCAAATGGTTCAAGGGCCCGAAGGTCCAGGGCACGCCCGAAGAACTGGCGGCCATCGAGCGCGAACTCGAGCTGGCCAACTAACAACTGCAGCATTCGCATCGGATCAAGCAGAAGGCGGTGCGGACGGGGTGTGGCAGACGCCACACCCCGTCCGCACCTCATCTCGTCCGAGCAGGAAGAGGCCATGGCACAAGCTCCCCGACACATTGTCCAGGCATCTCGTCGTGGCTTCATGGGTCACGGCGGATAGGTGATGAGCAGTCGTCCTTCCGACGGACAGTCGAGCCGACCTCCCACCGGTAGGCAGGGGTCGGGGTTCGTCGTGGGCCTCGTCGCTCTTGCGCGCCTCGGTCTTCTGGCGATCACCTTCTATGGCGCCCTGAACGTCGTGGTGAACGCCCTCCACGGCGCCACCGTCAGTCGAACAGTCGGAGCGGCACAGGGTGTGACCTATTTCGCGCTGACCATGGCCGCGGCTGCCGCGGTCCTCATGGTCGCGTTGAACGTGAATGCCGCTTTTCTCGTCGACCGCCTGTTCTCGCGCCGTCTCGCGGCCTCTCTGTTCGCGGCGGTCTTCGTTCTCGCGGTGGGCAGTGTCGTCGTCGGGCGTCTCGGCAGCGCGAAGCTAGGAGCGGTTGCCGTCGTGTTTGTGCTGGTCCCGGCCGTCCCGTTCGTGCTGAGCATGCTCCTGGTGCGGCTCGCGGGACCGGCGGCGAGCGCGAAGTCGAGCTCGCGCCCCCGTTCCGCCCCGCAGCCTCCGGCCCCGGGAGCATCGCCGCGCCCCGGACGAGCGCCGATGCGCCAGCGGCGTGCAGGTCGGAAGCGATGAAGGACGACTTCAAAGGGACCTTCGACAAGCACTCCACCTGCCACGCGTGGCTGCATCAGCGCGTGAGTTCCACCGACTTCAGCCTGGTCAGGCTACCGTTCGCGTCCGGTACGAGCGCCGCGCCGACTATCGCCGAGCCGGAGGACTGCCCATCTCAGACCCAAGCCGCGACCACCGAATCTGCCCCTGTGCGGCGTCCAGGTCTGTGGAACAGCGTTGCCTGCTTCGCCATGACCTCGAACTGATCTGATCAGTTCAGGGATCCGTGAGGGCCGGGGCGGTGAGCGCGAGCCCACCGCCCCGGACCTCACTATCTGCGGTTGCGGCGACGCCGCTCGCGGCGTCACGCCAGCCTCTGAAGAAACGCGCGAAATGCACGCGTGCGGACTCATTCCCACAAACTCGCACTTGACGCGGCGCCCCACGAGCCTATTATGAGTTATCATTTGTTCGATTCTGCCGAATCGGAGGTCATGGGGGGTGCGTCGCATCTGACGGGCCGCGTCCACTGCGACTCTCTCAAATGGGTCGCTCGTTCTTGCCTCGGGGGTGACTAGCGGGGGAGCGCTTGAGCGGTCAAGATAACGCCGGCTTGTGAAACGCGTGACCATGTCCGCGACAGGCGTCATGATGAGCGTGACTTCACATCCCGACAGACCGATTCATCGCCCTTGCGCCCGGTGCGCTCGTGATGGACGGTTTCAAGAATGTGCCCGCGGGGGTGGGCTCCGGGGATGGATTCAAAGAGTACAGCGGTGCGGGCCGGGGTTCTCTTCCCGCGACAGGGCCTCAGATTTCTGGTAGGACAAGCATCTATCTGGGATCAGCGTCCGGCCGACTCAGCAGCGTGCCCACGTGGAGTTCTGCTGGGCAGCTGTGCACAGGAGCGAGAAGGGGGACGGATGCACACCCATACGCGGACAGCGAAAGGACATAGAACGTGAAAGTGCGGCTCTTCTTCGCCACAGACGTGCACGGATCCGAGGTCTGCTGGCGCAAGTTCATCAACTCAGCCAAGCACTACGAGGTAGACGTCCTTATTCTCGGCGGCGATATGACGGGCAAGGCAGTGGTCCCGATCATCGACCAGGGCTCAGACCGCTACCTCTACCATATGCAGGACCTGAGGCACGATCTCGACGGCGGTGAGGAGCTGGCTCGCCACGTGCGGCTCATCCGCGACCACGGCTACTACCCCGTCGTTATGACTCCCGAAGAGAGGGACGGGTACACGACCGACCAGGACAAGCTCGACGAGCTATTTCACGAGCAGATGCGCAAGACGGTCCAGGACTGGGTCACCTGGGCCGACGAACGCCTCGCGGGCTCGGGCATCCAGTGCGTCGTGTGCCCCGGCAACGACGACCGCCACGACATCGACGAGCTCCTTGCCCAGTCGACGCAGATCCAGGTGGGCGAGGGCAACATCATCGACTTGCCGGAAGGATTCCAGCTGGCCTCCAGTGGCTGGACCAACCTCACCCCGTGGGACACTCCGCGAGAAGAGGACGAGCCGAAGCTCAAGGAGCGCATCCAGGCGATCATCAAGCAGGCCACGGCTGCGCCCGATCGTCTCGTCTTGGGCCTGCACGCGCCGCCCTTCGACACGCAGCTCGACGTAGCACCCAAGATCGACTGGGATACGCTCACGGTTCAAGGTCAGGATTCCGCCCACGTGGGCTCAACGGCCGTGAGGGAGGTGATCGAAGAAGTCCAGCCGATTCTCTCGCTTCACGGACATATCCACGAGAGCCGCGCCGCGGTGCGCATCGGGCGCACTCTGGCGATCAACCCGGGGAGCTCGTACGTGGAAGGCATGCTTTCCGGTTGCGTTCTGGAGCTCGACGGCAAGAGCAAGGTCAAGCGCTACAGGCTAACCTCGGGGTGAGCACTCTCCGACGTCTGTAGAAATGGGGGGAACGACATGCTCGACGTCGTTCAATACGGTCTGCGCTAGGAGGTTGAGCTTATGGCGACAAACGCGTCACCCACGGGTGAACAGACTCTGTTTGTAAGAAAGGCCAGCGGTCTCGTCAAGGGCTGGTCGTCGACAGACGGCTTCAGGTACTCGTTCTTCTCGACCAACATCTTCCTGGGGATCTGGGGCTTTCTGTACGCGGTCTTCATCCCCGGCGGCAGCGTGTTCTGGGCGGTCGTCATCACCACGGTGCTGGTGCTCCTCGAAGTGGTCGTGTATGCGGGGCTGATCTCCGCGATGCCGCGCGCCGGCGGCGACTACGTCTGGCAATCACGCGTGTTTCACAGCTCGGTCGGGTTTGTGCTAGGGGCCACGGGCTGGTGGTTCATCCTCTGGCTCTGGATCCCGATCTACGGCGCGCTGTGCGTCAACTCGTTCATCAACCCGATCTTGAGGATCCTCGGTGCCGGCGGCAGCGCGGACTGGCTGCTCACGCACAACGGCGTCTTTGTCGCGTCGCTGGCCACGATTGCCCTCGCCACCTACCTGGTCGCCATCGGCATGAAGGCCTATGCCACCTTCCAGAAGTGGGCCCTCTGGATCGGCTTGGCCGGCGTCCTCGTGGCCGGCATCATCCTGCTCGTCACCTCGAAGACCGGCTTCATCAACGCGTTCAACCGCGAGAACCTGCACCTCTACGGCGTCCACAACGCCTACGCCAGCACCCTCTCCAACAGCGGCTCCGGCATGCCGACCTCGATGTTCAGTGGCTCGGTCTGGCAGACCTTCAAGCTGATCCCCTTCATGTGCTTCTGGCTGCTGTGGCCAAACTGGGGTGCGACGCTGTACGGCGAGGTCCGCGGCGCCAAGGACTTCCGCAAGAACATCTACCAGATGGGCGGTGGTCTCCTGTCGGCGGCCGTGATCGGCATTCTCTTCCTGGTGCTCGTCACCAAGACGATGGGGTACAAGTTCTTCATGGCGTCGGCCAACGGCTACGAGGGCGTCATCTACGCCTACATCAAGAGCACACCGCAACACGGCGACTACCTCTCGCCGACGGCCATGATCGCCTGGGTCGTCAACAACTCGGCCTTCCAGGTCATCCTCATCGCCGCCATCTCGCTGCTGGTCTTCGGCTGGTGGGGGACGGTGTTCCTCTCGTCGACGCGCATGATCTTCGCCTCGGCCTTCGACCGCATCCTTCCTGAAGGCGTGGCCAAGGTGACCTCCGGCGGCGTGCCGGTCGTGGCGCTCCTGCTCATGGCGATCCCGTCGGTCATCGTGTCGGCCCTCTATGCCTACCAGCCCTCGTTCATCAAGCTCACCTACGACGCCACGCTCGTCATCGCCGTGATGTTCCTCGGTTCCGGCCTGGCGTTCATGGTCATGCCCTGGCGCGTCAAGGGCATCTGGGAGAACTCGGCCTTGCCCAAGGGCAAGATCCTCGGCGTGCCGTGGATGGCGATCGTCGCGGCCGCCTACTCGGCGTTCCTCGTCTTCAACCTGTACCTGTGGATCTACGATCCAACCAACACCTACGGCGTCGGCTACAAGAACGGCAGCTCCATGATCTTCATGGGCATCCTGTACGCCGCCGCGATCGTCATCTGGATCGTGGCCTGGGCGGTACGCAAGCGCCAAGGCATGGCTCTGGAAGCAGTCGCCAAGGAAATCCCTGTGGAGTAAAGCGCGCTAACTCACGTGGTCGCGGCGGCGGCTCGGCTCTGCCGAGCCGCCGCCCGGCCGGCATCGGCCGGGCGCGGAAGTACTCCCCTCACCTCCGGCAAACCCCGCGATAACCACGAGCACACGATCAACCAGGACCATGTCGCCTATACACCTCGCCGACGATTGGGGCATCCGGTACGGCCGTGCCGTTCAACCCACCCCGGGCGAGGGAACGGGGCGAATGATCCTCCGCCCCGCAACCGGGAGCTGACGAAAGCAAGAAGACGGCCTCAGGCGGTCAGGCCGGCCTGTCCTGGCCGGCCACAGTTCTGAGTCCCTCTTCATCCGAGACGAACAAGGAGGCTGCACACTGATGAAGATACTGACAAGGATGGGCGACAGCTCGAACGTCGAGCTCACCCGGGACGAGCTGCGCAGAGACCTCGAGGAGGGGTCCGAGTACGCCGCCACCAAGGCCAAGATCCCGGTGCTCACCGAGAACGAGATCGATTACCTCGTCGACATGTTCGCCGCCCCCACGCGCATCTGGGGCGTGCAGCGCGGCAACGAGGTCGTGATGACGAAGGACGGCTGCGTCAACGCGCTCAACTCCTCGCGCATGTCGAGCGGCGTGGTCGCCCCAGTGAACCGCGAAGTCGGCGTGCGTCTCTTCGAGTCGATGCTCGGTTTCGACTCCATGGAGGTGTCGCACAACGACTACTCTGTGAAGCCGCAGCGCTTCCTCAAGGCGCTCGAGATGCTCCATGTCGAGCTCCTCATGGAGACGACCATCTTCCCCCTGCTCTACGGCTTCATGCCCAACCTGGGGCTCTACTACCGGCCCGACGGATCGTTTGAGAACCCCAGCGATCTCATGCCCATCGGGAAGATCGCCGAGGCCCGCGCCACGCAGGAAGCGGCCGGCGAGGTCTGCCTCGCGGACTGCATCGAGATGAGCGACTGCATGGTCGAGATGGGCGCCGACGGCATCGACTTCGATACCGTCGCGTCGACTGGGGACGCCGAGTTCCAGGCCGTGCTCAGGGCCTGTGATCACGTCGCCAATGAGACCGGCCTGCCCGTCGAGATAGGCATGTCGGCCGAGATGGTGCTCGGCTTCCACGGCCAGCTCGAGTACAACGGCAAGCGGCTCGCCGGAATGTGGCCACACCAGCAGCTCCAGGTGTGCGAAGAGGCCGGGTGCGCGATCTTCGGCCCGGTCTCGAACACCAACACCAAGAAGACCACGCCGTGGAACCTCGCCAAGGCCCTGACCTTCGTCAAGGCCTGCACCGAGATCGCCAAGATCCCGGTACATCCAAACGTGGGCATGGGCGTCGGCGGTGTGCCGATGTTCGAGACCCCGGCCGTCGATGTGGTTACGCGCTGCAGCGCGGCGATGATCGAGATCGGCAAGGCCGACGGCTTGTAGGTGGGCACAGGTGACCCCGCCGGCATGCACATGGCGCATCTGCTGGCCTCGTCGATGGGCGGAATCCGGGCCGCTGGAGATCTGGTGGCACGGATGGAGCTCAAGAAGATGAGGATCACGGAAGCCAAGAAGTACGTTGCCGACAAGTTGCACGTAACGCCGCTCGACCTGTCTGACCCCACCCTCATGCGAGGGCTGCGCGAGGAGCTCGACATCGGCACCATCACAGGTGTGCCGGGTATCGCGAAGGGCATAGCCGCCAAGGTTCGCATCGCCGAGCTGCTGGATATCGAGATCAACTGCGTCGAGCAGTTCAAGAAGAAAACGGGTTTGCACTAGTCCGGCTCCGCCGGACTAGTGCACGGGTGCACACGGAAGCTCAGCGGCCCAGGGCCGCTGAGCAGACGTGGTTCGCCTGCGGCGACCCCGCTGGGGGGTTGCCTCGGGGGTGGTCGCACCGCACGGTGAGATGACGGGAAGCTCAGCGGCCCAAGATCGCTGAGCACACGTGGTTCGCCTGCGGCGACCCCGCTGGGGGGTTGCCTCGGGGGTGGTCGCACCGCACGGTGAGATGACGGAAGCTCAGCGGCCCAAGATCGCTGAGCACACGTGGTTCGCCTGCGGCGACCCCGCTGGGGGGTTGCCTCGGGGGTGGTCGCAACAGCAGGGTGAAAGAGACGGGCCGGCGGCGCCGGGAGGCGCCGCCGGCCCGCGCGGCGGTCCGGCACCAAGGCTCGCCTCCGGCGGCTGTTGATCTCTGGCTACGCGCCACCCTTGTGCGGCGCCGGGCTCGGGGTTCGCCGGCGGTGTCTCACACGCTCTCGAGCCACGCCTCGTAGTCAGGGTGGGCGGCGTTTCGCTGGAAGCGGCGAATGCGGTTCACGCCGTAGTCGTAGAAGTCGAAGTCAAGCTTGGAGACGCTCGCCTGGATCATCGCCCAGATGCTCCACCAGAGGTCGGCCACCAGCTTGTGGAGCTGCATGCGCGCGTAACGATGCTCGTCCAGGCCGCCGCAGTACGCGGCAAGCACCAGCTTCTCCTCGTCCTCGCTGAGGGGGTGCTCGACACAGAAGTCGCCGAGGTCGAAGTAGGGGTCGGTCATGCCGCCGTACTCCCAGTCGATGATCCACATCTTGCCGTCCGGCGCGAGGATGAAGTTCTCGGAGAGCAGATCGTTGTGACAGGCGGTAAAGGCGGGTGCGTCGCGCTCCATGGCAGTCTCGATGCGACGGGCCTGGGCGAGCATCCAGTCTGTCTCCTGCGGTCGCTGAGCGTGCACGTCATCGGCCATGCCCAGGTACTGGCGGATCATGTCGAACACATGAATCTCGTTGTCGAAGACGGCTTTGTCGTGATAGGTGCGCATCGCCGCGACGATCTTCTCGAGACGCTCCGGATGGCCGGCGATGGACTCGGGGTGCATGGTCTCGCCCCGGATAAAGGGCACCACTGTGCAGTCGCCGGGCTGGATCACGTGGAGGAGCGGCGGTGTTACGCCGGACGCCGCCGCGGCGACGTGGTTCTTGAGCTCGCGCGTGCGGTCAATGAACGTATCGGTGCCGTCGCCGGGGATGCGCAGGACGAACTTCGCGGTCGCCGCCGATCCCTGGTCGGCGCCGACACTGACCAGGTAGTTACGGTTGGTGATGCCGCCGCCCAGGATCTCGAACGACACATCCTTGCCCTGCCAGTCGGCGATGCGCGCGATCACTTCTTCCGGCGTGATTCCCACGATCATGCTACGTCCCCCCGCTAGACTCTGGTGCCCGGCCCAGTGCCGGGATGCGTTCGCGTCGCGATCCCGCGGCCGGCGGTGCCTACGCCACCACCACGTGCAGTCCGAGCCGCTTCATCTCGTCGAGCACGCTGTCGCTAACCTGGTCGTCGACGATGGCCGTGTCGACCTGGTCGAGGGTGCAGATGACCACGTCACCCACCACCCCAATCTTGCTGCTGTCGGCGAGCACGATCACCTCGCCGCGCGTCTGGCGGATCATCACCCGCTCGATGCCGGCGATGCCCACGCTGGGCGTGGTCATGCCTTCTCTCAGGCTCATGCCATCGGCGCTCAAGAACATCCTGCTGGCGTGGAACCGGCCGAGCACCTCGGCCGGCAGCGAGCCGTCGAAGGCGTTGAGCTTAGGCCGGTAGAGGCCACCCAGCATGATTAGCTCTATGCGCAGACCCTGCGCTTCGGCGATGGCGCCTACATTGTGCGTCACGATGCGGGCCTCGAGGTGAGGATCCACATGGCGAAGCACCTGAGCGGCCGTGGTGCCCGAGCTCAGGAACACGGTCTCGCCGGGCTGGATCATGGCAGCGGCGGCTTCCGAGATGCGTCGCTTCTCGTCGGTGTGCGAGAGTACGTTGTTGACGTAGACGGGCTCCTCGACCATGCGCTGCTTGAGGATCGCGCCACCGTGTGTGCGCGAGAGCAGACCCTCGGCCTCGAGACGCTCCAGGTCGCGGCGGATGGTCATCTCAGACACACCGAGATCTTCACTCAGCGACGACACGCGCACTGCGCGACGCTCGCCCAGAATCGCGGCGATGCGCTGGCGACGTTCGGCCGGGATCATGTCGGAAGCATCCGGCATCTCGACTGGGTATATCGGGTTATCGGCGCGCTTCACGCTCGTCCAATCTGGCAAAACCGCACATAGTCGCACAAGAATCGGGTACGGGCCGCGCTGTGTCAAGTGTCGCCCCGCAGAAAGTGCCCGGTTCACGGGGTCGTCGAAGGTCGCCGAAACTGACGTCGAGGGCGCCCGGCAGCTGCCAGGGTGGCGCCGGACGGAAGCGCTAGACAGCTTGGGAAACGTGGACTACTATGTGGCCAAAGGAGCGAAGTTGTGCACTTCAGTGACCGAATGTTTGGTTTAGATGAGCAAAACGCTAGTCCTTGCACAGCTAATCGGCGCACGGCCCCTGAGCGCGGCGTCGCATTCGAGGAAACAATCCTTTAGGGGGAGAAATGCACGAACGCAATCTCTTGGAAGACCTGGTCGCAGTCAGTCCCGGCATGGAGATCTGGTGGGATTCGTCTCCCGTTATCTTCGCCAACTGGTGCAAGAAGATGCTCGCCAAAGCGGAGCCCGGCGACCAGGATCTCCTGAAGGCGCAGTTCAAGCGTATGTACGACATAGACAACCCGCTGGGCCAGCTCTTCCGCGGCGTTACCACCAACCCCCCGCTCTCCCTCGCCGCCATTAAGGACGACCCACCGTACTGGCAGGCCGTCGCGGCAGAGATCCTCGCGGAGAATAGCGACCTCGATACCGAGGGCCTCTTCTGGGCTCTCTACAAGCAGGTCGTGAAGCGTGGCTCCGACATGTTCCTGCCGCTGTTCGAGGCGTCGGGCTACAAGGAGGGCTTCCTTTCGGGTCAGGTCGACCCGCGTAGTGCCTTCGACGGCGAAGCAATGCTGGCGCAGGCGCTCGAGATTCACGCCGTTAACCCCAACGTGATGGTCAAGGTTCCGGGCACCGCGGAGGGCTACCCCATCATCGAGGAGCTCACTTCGCGCGGCATCGCCACTAACAACACCCTCACCTTCGTCCTTTCGCAGCTTCTCGATTGCGCCAAGTCCGTGAGTCGCGGCCTCGAGAAGGCCAAGGCCAATGGCGTCGACCTCTCCAAGTGGCGCTCGGTGATCACCCACATGGAGGCCCGCTATGGCGACCTCGGTGGTCTGCGTGACGCCGGCAAGGAGAAGGGCATCGAGCTCACCGAGGGCGACGTGCGTCTGGCCGAGCTCGCTATCTTCAAGAAGGCCTACCGTACCGTCAAGGAGCGCGGCTACCACAGCAAGATGCTCTCCTGCTCGCTACGCCTGGGCCCCACGATCGACGGCAAGCAGCGCATCTGGCACCTCGAGGAGAAGGCCGGCGCCGACATCGTCGTCACCTGCCCGCCGACCCTTATCGACGAGGTCATCAACTTCCCGGCGCCCGACGACATCAAGTTCCAGGAGAACCGCATCGACGTCGACCCGCCCAAAGAAGTTATGGACAAGCTCATGCGTATCCCGTACTTCGAGCGGGCCTACGAGGAAGACGGTTACACTCGCGCCGAGTACAACACTCACCCGGCACTCGTGAGGACCGCAGAGGCGTTCTCCAAGGCCACTAACGAGATGGTCGACTTCGCGGGCAGCTGCCTCGCGGTCCCCTCAGCCTCCTGACGAAAGGATACACGAGAATGGCGACGACAAAGAACGTCAAAGACTTGATCGTGCCGTGGGTGTGGACAGCGCCCGAGTACAACACCGGCATCCTCGATAAGGCATGGGCGCAGCCCGATTGCGGCCGCATGATGCTGAATGAGAACCCGGTACCGCCGTCGGCGGCGGTCGTCGATGCCATCACCGACATCGCCAAGAAGGGCAACCGCTACCCCGACCGCGCCTATCGCCTGCGCACCAAGCTGGGCGAGCTGCACGGCGTGGCCGCCGAGAACATCGCCCTGGCCAACGGGTCATCCGAGACCATCGACGGGATGATGCGTATCTTCATGCAGCCGGGCGACGAGTTCCTGTGCTCCATCCCGACGTTCGAGATGTTCCCGTCGCGGGCGGGCCTGATGGGCGCCAAGTCCGTTCAGGTGCCGCTGCGCGACGAGGACCTGCAGTACGACGTGCAGGGCATGCTCGACGCCGTCACCGAGAAGACCAAGCTCATGCTCATCATCAACCCGAACAACCCCACGGGCATCTTCATCGACGACGACGACCTCATCAAGTTCTGCGAGCTAGGTATCCCGCTCTGCATCGACGAGGCCTACCTCGACTACCATCCGCAGGTCGAGGCCAAGATCGATCTCGTCAAGAAGTACCCGCACGTGTTCCTCTCGCACACGTTCTCCAAGGCTTTCGGCCTGGCCGGCATCCGCTTCGGCTATGTCGTCGCTCATCCCGACGTGGTCGATGCGTTCAACCTCATGTACCTGCCCTGGAACCTGAGCCTCATGGCGATGGCCGCCGCCGAGGCCATCCTCGAGACCGGAGAGGTCAAGGAGAAGGTCAAGTACAACAACGACTGGATGGACAAGTTCACGGCCGAGCTCAAGGCCGTCGGCCTGAAGCCGTACCCCGCTCACGGCAACTACATGCTGGTCGACGCCTCCGTCACCGGCAAGACCACGGGCGAGATCGTCCAGGCCGCCATGGACATGGAGAAGCTCTTCATCAAGAGCATCAAGCCCATCAACGGCAAGGACGGCTACTTCCGCGTGACGCCCGGCACTCCCGAGGAGAGCGAGCGTTTCGTGAAGTTCGTGCGCGCGTACTTCGGCAAGAAGTGACGCACCCGAACGCCAGCGCCAAGCCTGCATGACATACCCAGCCGCCCTTCCTCTCGCCGAGGGGGAGGGCGGCTGAGGTGGGTTTCGCGGGCACTTGATGGAACGAGACACCAGATTCCCGCTTCCTTACCCTAGCTCCTGACGGCGGGAACGAAAGGACGCAGGTGAGCCCCGTGGCGAGTGAACTGACCCTCGAAGAGCGCTGCATCGACACCATCCGCTTTCTCGCCGTCGACGGCGTGGAGAAGGCCAAGTCCGGTCACCCGGGCATGCCGATGGGCGCCGCGCCCGTGGCGCACACTCTGTTCACTCGCCACCTGCGCTTCGATCCGGCCGACCCGGCCTGGCCCGATCGCGACCGTTTCGTGCTCTCGGCGGGCCACGCCAGCATGCTGCTCTACTCCCTGCTGCACCTCACCGGCTACGACCTGAGCCTCGATGACCTGCGCGCCTTCCGCCAGTGGGGCAGCAAGACGCCGGGGCATCCCGAGCAGGGGCACACCGCCGGCGTGGAGACCACTACAGGGCCACTTGGGCAAGGTTTCGCCAATGCCGTCGGCATGGCCGTCGCCGAGCGCTTCCTCGCCGCCACGTATAACGGTGACGGCCCCGCGGTGATGAACCACTTCACCTACGTCCTCGCCGGTGACGGCGACATGATGGAGGGCATCAGCGGCGAGGCCGCCTCGTTTGCCGGCCATCAGAAGCTCGGTAAGCTCATCGTACTCTACGACGACAACCACATCACCATCGACGGGTCCACCGACCTGGCCTTCAGCGAAGATGTGCCGGCGCGCTTTGTCGCCTACGGCTGGCATGTGCAGAGGGTCGCCGACGGCAACGATGTGGACGCCGTCGACGCGGCCATCGCCGCGGCCAAGGCCGAGACCGTGCGGCCGTCGCTCGTCGCAGTACGCACGCATATCGGATGCGGCTCGCCCAACAAGCAAGACAAGGCGGCGGCGCACGGCGCGCCGCTGGGCACCGAGGAGGTCAAGCTCACCAAAGAGGCCTGCGAGTGGCCGCTGGAGCCCACCTTCTTCGTGGCGGACGATGTGAAGGCCTTCTACGAGGAGGCCGGCAAACGCGGCGCCGCCGTGCATGCGGCGTGGCGCGAGCGCCACGCCGCATGGAGCGCGGCCGACCCGGCGCGCGCCGCCTCGTGGAGTGCGGCTTGGAACCGTGACCTGCCGAACGGCTGGGACGTCGACCTCCCGGTGTTCAAGCCGGAAGACGGCGCGCTCGCCACGCGCGCGGCCTCGGGCAAGGTCATCAACGCGCTGGCTCCTCACCTGCCCACGCTCATCGGCGGCTCGGCCGACCTTGCGCCGTCCAACAACACCTGGATCAAAGACATGCCTGCGCAGCAGGCCGACACCCCCGGCGGCGCCAACTTCCACTTCGGGGTGCGCGAGCACGGCATGGCGTCGATCGCCAACGGCATGGCGGTGCACGGTGGTGTGCGCCCCTACGTGGCCACGTTCTTCGTGTTCAGCGACTATATGCGCGGGGCCATGCGCGTGGCCTCGATCATGGGTTCGCCGGTGGTCTACGTGCTCACCCACGACAGCATCGGCGTGGGCGAAGACGGGCCTACGCATCAGCCCATCGAGCACCTCGCGATTCTGCGCGCCACACCCAACTGGATCGATCTGCGCCCGGCCGACGCCAACGAGACGGTCGAGGCCTGGAAGTTCGCGCTGAAGCACGACGACGGTCCGGTGGCCCTGATGCTCACCCGGCAGAACTTGCCCACCATCGACCGCTCTACCTACGCGCCGGCGAGCGGCATCACGCGCGGCGCCTACGTGCTGGCTGACGCCGCCGGCGAAGGCGAACTCCAGGTGATCCTCATCGCCAGCGGCAGCGAGGTTCCGCTGGTGCTGGCAGCCCATGAGCGCCTTGCGGCTGAGGGCGTGCGTTCGCGCGTCGTCAACTTGGCCTCGTGGCAGCTCTTCGCGCGCCAGGACGCCGCCTATCGCGACAGCGTGCTCCCACCCGCTTGCCGGCCTCGTCTGGCGGTCGAGGCGGGTGCCACTCTCGGCTGGGAGCGCTGGGTGGGCGAGGGTGGCGAGGTCATCGGGCTCGATCACTACGGCGCCTCGGCGCCGGCCGGCACACTGTTCGAGCAGTGGGGCTTCACCGTCGAGAACGTCTACCAGCGTGCCAGGGCCTTGATCGGGCGCTGAACCAGACAACCATGTTGATTCACCGGCGCCGAATCGTTGCCGCTGCCCTCGCCGTGAGAGGGGATCAGCGCCGCAGGCAGTAGGCATACGAGGAAAGGTCACGCAATGGCTCACCTAAGCCCGGACGACATCATCCCGCGCATTGAGGACTGGAAGGGCAAGGACGTTCGCTGGGAAGAGCTCGGCGGGGGCATCACGAATCACAACTACACCGTCTGGGTGAACGGCGGCTGGGACAACCCCGGCGGCGGCAAGTACGTGCTGCGCGTGCCGGGCGCCGGCACCGACATGTTCATCGACCGCGACGTTGAGCGCGAGTGCATGCTGGCCGCCGCCAGCGCCGGCGTGGCGCCGCAGGTGGCTCACGTGATCGAGCCCGAGAAAGCCATGGCGATCGTCTTCGTCGACGGCGAGATCATGCACCCCGAGACGATGGCCGGGCATCCCGAGCACATCAAGCAGGCCATTGAGACGGTCAGGGTGTTTCACGAGAAGGCCGTCTTCGGCAACAAGATCGACGTTTTCGAGATGCTGCGCCGCTATACCAAAGTCGCACGCGACATCAACGCGCCCATGCCCGAGCGGCTCGAGGCGATGCTTAAGGTGATGGACGACATCGAGAGGGCAGTGGCGCGTCGTCCTGTCCCGGACGCCGCCTGCCACAACGATCTGCTCTCCGAGAACTTCATCATCGACGCCGAGGGCAAGATGTGGATCATCGACTGGGAGTACGGCGGCATGACCGACCCGTACTTCGACCTCGGCGACCACGTCATGGAACACCCGTACTCGCGTGAAGAGGAGCGGCTGGTCATCGAGACGTACCTCGGCGAGATGAACGAGGCCATGTTCGGCCGCATGATGCTCTATAAGAGCGTCTCGGCGATCTGGTGGGCGGTGTGGGCGATGATTCAGCACACCGTCTCCCAGATCAAGTTTGACTATATGGAATGGGGCATGGACCGCGTCGGCCGGGCTGAGCGCGGCGTCAGCGATCCCGACTACACCCGGTGGCTTGCAGAGGCGTAATACTCGCGACGCTCGCGCCGTGACTGGGGCTCTCTAGGTCGGCTGCCCCGGCGCCGGGCACCGCTACTGAGACGGGGTAGAGACTGGTGTGGCAAGCCTGTCGCGCTGGCCACACCAGTCGCGCATGAGCGAGCGCGTTTGGCGCGTGGCTCCATCGTGGCGAGCTTATCCTGCCGGACGCTAGGCCGTCACTTCGTCGACCAAGTAGATGAGCGATTCATAGGGACGCCCCGTGCGATCGGTGAGGACGATCTCGCACGTCTTGGCGAACGAGTAGGCACCGTCAAAGGACTTCCCCTTGATCTCGTCGGCCTCATCGTGCATGGCGGCATCGGCGAGCTCCGGGTAGAGGAAGCCGCGATCTCCACCGGCACCGCAGCAGCCAAGTGACGAGGGGATCGTGACCTCCTCGGCACATGCTGCAGCGATCGCGGCGATCTTCTTGCCAAGCCCGAGCTGCGTGCAGGCGCAGGTCGGATGCACGACCACGCTTCTCTTCTTGCGCTTGATCTCGAGCTGGCCCAACACATCATCGTGCAGCCACTCGGCGAGGTCGATGATTCTGAGCTTTCCGTAGCGCTCTAGGTTAGCCTCGCTCAAGAGCTGCTCCCGGGCACCGAACTGTTGGCGCTCAAGCTCCACGAGCATCGTGCGTGCGCACGATGTCACGTCGCACATGATGGGTAGTCTTCCGCCCTCGCTCCAGCGCCAGAAAGCTGCGACGAGGCGGTTCGCCATTGTCGCCTGCCCGGCAAAGAACCCCTTGTGCTCCCAGATCTGTCCGCAACACAGGCCGGCAGCATCACGGGGCAGGCGCACAGAGAGGCCGGCGCGGTTGGCCACGCCAAGCACGGTGACCATCAGGCTGTCCTTGCCGAGCGTCGAGGACCCCATGATGCGGCTCACGCAGGCTGGGAAGTAAACGAGCTGCGGATCGGCCGGTTCGGAGTAAATGCGGCGCGGTGCTTTGGTGAAAGAGCGCGACCACTGTGGCAGCTCGGGGACGAGACGGCGCGCCGCGTCCGTTGCCCATACCATGGCCTCTGCACCCAGGCGGTCGTCGACAGTGCGGCCGACATTCATGCCGCGGCGAAGGACCTGCTCAACCACGCCGAAACGCCGGGCGGCGAGGTCCATGAGCTGCGCGAGCGGAGCACCGTGCATCTCGGCACGCTGATGGTCTGTGAGATAGGCGACGCTGATACCCGCCGGGCAATCGGTGCCGCACAGTCCGTCAGCAACGCAGGTATCTGTGCCATCGTGGGCGTACTCGTTCCAGACCGCGGCGGCACGGTCGACCTCGCCCGTTTCGCTGAACTCGAGCGCAACTCGGTTACCCACGATGCGCTGACGTGGGGTGAGGGTAAGCGCACGGCTAGGGCACAACCGCTCGCAGAAACCGCACTCCACGCAGCGGTCCACGGTGTCGTCGCCAATGATCGGCGTGCGTTTGACATGGGCCAAGTGGGCCTTGGGATCGTCGTTGAGCAGCACGCCGGGATTCAGGATGCAGTCGGGGTCGATAAGATGCTTGACCTCACGCATTACCTCCACTGCCTCGTTACCCCACTCACGTGCCAAGAAGGGCGCCATGGCACGGCCAGTGCCATGCTCGGCTTTGAGGGAACCGTCGAGCCCTAGCACTAAGCCAGCCAGGTCCTCGATGAAGAGGCCGAAGCGCTCGACGCCGGCGGGGCTGCGTAGGTCGTCGAGGGTGATGAAGTGCACGTTGCCGGCCGCCAGATGGCCGAAGATGAAGCCAGTGTCGCTGTAGCCGTACCGCGCAAAGAGGCCGCGCAGCCCGAGGATGAGCTCAGCCAGCCCATCGGGCGGCACGGCGACGTCCTCAATGACGACGCTGGTTCCAGGAGGCCGAGTCGCCGCCGCCAGGGGGAACATGGCCGAGCGCAGAGCGAACCACTGCTCACGGGTCAACGGGTCTGCCGTCAGCGGCTCGTGAGCCACGAGGCTGAAGGTGTCGATGAGTCCCCGGGCTGAGGCAAGCCTCTCGTCGAGCTCCCCCACGCTGGCGGCGCGGTACTCCACCAGCACGGCGGTGGCATCGGCCGGCAGCTCATCGAGGTAGGCCGGTGCCCCCGGCTTACCGCTCCAGGCACGCAGGCATGACCTATCCATCAGCTCGACAGTCGCTGCCCCGTCGTCGACAAGCGCACGCACGCCGGCTACGGCCTCGGTCACGGTGGGAAAGAACAGCAGGCCGACCATCCAATGCGGGTGAAGAGGCACGGTCGCGAGCGTCGCCGAGGCTATGAACGCCAGCGTGCCTTCGGAACCGATGAGCAAGCGGGCGAGAATATCGATAGGGTCCTCAGCGTCGAGGAAGGACCGCAGATCGTAGCCCATGACGTTCTTGATCCGGTGCTTGCGTCGGATCAGCTCAGACAGGGCCCCACTGCGCCGCACCCGATCGCGCAGGGCCGCAAGTCCCTCCGAGATCGCCGGTTCCTGAGCCTCAAAGCGCCGCCGATCGCCAGCGCGAGCCGTATCGTAGCGGTTGCCATTGGGCAGCACGAACTCGAGCGCTCGCAAGGTGGCGTAGGCGTTTCGCTCGACTCCTGACTGCTGGCCACCAGAGTTGTTCGCCAGAACGCCTCCCATCATGGCCGCCCTGGCTGACTCGGGATCGGGGCCGAGCTTGCGTCCCAGAGGTTCGAGCAAATCGTTTACCTGCGCGAGGATGACGCCGGGTTCAAACCACACCGCGGCACCGCCGTCTCGGACCTCGGCGCCCTTCCACGCCAGGCGCAGCTCGGCGATGACGCCTGCCCCGAGAGTCTGCCCGCTGAGTGAGGTGCCGGCCGCGCGGAAGGTCAACGGCACTCCCTGCCCGCGGGCCACGGCGAACAGCCGCTGCACCTCCGCGACCGATGAGACTCGCACAACCGCTTGCGGACGGTAGTCGTAGTAGGAAGCGTCGCGGCCATAGATACCCCGATAGAGCTCACTGAATCTAAGAGAGTCCGGGGGAAGAGCGTCGACAAGCGCGCGTTCGAGACCGTTCGTTGGCGAAGGTCCCGGCGAGACGAGGCGTACCTTGGACATTGATTCCCCCCTACCCTGCCCCCAACAAGGGGACCAGGACGAGCACGTCGCCATCGGCCACCGGGACGTCCAGCGAAGACAGAACAGCCCCGTTTCGCACGACTCGAAGGCCGCTCCAGGAACCGCCTTCACCCGTGCGAAGCAGACTGCTGAAGTCCTTGTGCTCGGCTTCGGCCACGGCCATGATCATGTCACGCGCTGTGGGCGGCGGATCAGCATCCACCTCTACCTCGAGATCGGTCTCATCTTTGCCAACAAGCTCCCATATGTTCGCCATGAAACGGACCTTGATGGACATGGGCCATCACTCCTTGGACGTCTCCGCCCACCGGCACACCGGAGCAGTGGGCTGATTCCTAACGGACGATCGAGGCCAACCCGAGTTCAGCCAACTTGTCTGCAGAGGGAATGCCATCAGGCCAACCACGCTCACGATAGTATTCCCCAACCATTTCATCGAACGGAATCGTGATCCCTGCGGCGCCGCCTTCTGCGTGGGAGGTGAAGAACCGCTGCGGCAGCACATAGTCTCTCGTGGGCACGACCCCATGCTTGAGATTGAACATCTGCATCAGGGTCACGATGCGCTCACCCGTCTCAACCAGCTCAATTGGTTTCAGGTCCCAACCGGTCACGGCGTTGAGAAGGTCCGTGAGCATTGTGAAATCGAGCCCGGCGAACTCGTAGAAGAAACAGACAACGGCCGAGTTGCAGACCGCCATCCGATCCTGGTACTTCATCTGGGCAAGCCCCTTGTACTCCGAGCTGTGAGGCGGCAGCGGGTTGACCAACTCGTCTCTTCCGGTTTCCGGGAACGTGACGCCCAGCTCGATGGCCTCGGGAAATCCGTGCAGGTGGCTTGCTCCCTTCATCGAGGTGGCGGTTTCCACAGCCATGGACAGGAAGGCCCTCGGATCATGCGCGGGGACGGCCGCGCCGCAGACGTGCAGCGCCGCATCGGGAATCCCCAGCGCCTCTCCCGCCGGCTTCAAGCCCTCGCCCAGAAGATACGGAACTCGGCCCTCGCGTTTCGCGATCTTCTCCAGCAGGGCAATCATGGCGTCGCCATCACCCCACCTGAGCTCGATGCCACCGAGGTCTTCCTTCGTGATCTTGCCTCGCTCGAAGGCCTCCATGGCGAAAGCGCAGACCCCTCCGAAGTCAATCGTGTCGACGCTATAGCGGTTGCAGAGTTCGTTTGCCTTGTTGACGGCCAGGAGGTTGTCGATGAGGCAATCGGAACCCATCATGCCCAGGGTTTCATATTCCGGCCCATAGCTGTCCATGGCATAGCTGCCATCCTTGATGGTCACCCGCCGATGGCAGCCCATGATGCAGTTTGAGCATGCATCAGGCTTCGGCTTAAGGACGGCATTGAAGTCAAGCCCCTCACCTGCTCCCAGTTTGCGCGCGCCCTCCTGCCAGCGGTCATCCCGGAAGTTCTTCATGGGAAGAAGCCCGTTTTCCTCGCGGGGTGCCACGGCCATCGCTTGGCCGAGCTCGCGGTTCGCCTTGGCAAAATCGGCGTTCTTGGCGCGTTCGTTGTAGTCTTTCTTGAGCGCCTTGAGCGCCTCAGGGCGAGCGATCGGAACCTTGTGCGAACCCCGAAAGGCGAGCGCCTTGAGGTTCTTGGAGCCCATGACGGCTCCCATGCCCGTGCGGCCGGCGCAGCCATGCCCGTGGTTGCAGATGACCCCTGCGTAGCGCACGAGATTCTCGGCGCCAGCACCTATTGGCGCGACTTGAATCTTCTCGTCCTTCAACTCCGCCTTGATCGCATCTTCCGTTTCATAGGCGTCGGTCTTGCCCCACAGGTGTGACGCATCACGAATCTCCACCTGTTCGTCATGAATGAAAAGGTAGACCGGCTTGGCAGCCTTGCCCTTTACCACGAGCGCGTCGAATCCGGTCCTCTTGAACTCCTCGGCGTTGTAGCCGCCCCCGGTGGACTCCCCGAAGAGCCCTGTCAACGGCGATTTCGCACACATCGTGAATCGTCCGCTGCCCAGGATCTTGCTGCCGCCCTGAAACGGACCGGTGGCGAATACCAGGACATTGTCCGGCCCAAGTGGGTCTGCTCCGGCTGGAATTTGCTCGTAGAGGATTGTCGCAGCCAGTCCTGTACCGCCAATGAAATCACGCCTCAGCGCCTCGGGAAACGGAAGTGTCCTGCTTTCCCCGCGGGTGAGATCTACCTCAACGAGCTTTCCCCAATATCCACTCATCCTGTTCTCCTGACAAGTCACGTGAACCGACAGTCGCCAGCCGCCAACCCCTGTGCGCTCACTGCGCTGTCCAGCCGCCGTCGATGGTGAACTCCGCCCCGGTGACCCACCGTGACTCGTCCGACGCAAGGTAGAGATCGAGGTAGGCGATATCCACCGGCTCGCCGATGAATCCGATTGGGTGCTGGGCGCCGACCTTGGCGAAATACTCCTTCGGCGTGAGGCCGAAGTCGGCCGCCTCCTTCTCGGTCAGCGGAGTGTGGACATAGCCGGGGTGCACGGAGTTGATGCGGATGCGGTATGACTTCGCACCAACAGCCAGCGCCGCCGATTTCGTCATGATCGTCACCGCGCCTTTCGATGCGCAGTAGGCGAACAGACCGGCCTCGCCGACCTGTCCGTCGATCGAAGAACGGTTGACGATCGAGCAGGCCTCGCCGCTGTCCTTCATCACCGCGATCGCGTGCTTCATTCCCAGGAAGACGCTCGTGGCGTTGATTCCCATGACCCGGTTCCACTCGTCGAGGGTGGTCTCCTCGACGTCATGCCCGAGTGAGATGCCCGCGTTGTTCACCAGCACATTGAGCTTGCCGTAGGCGGCGACGACCTCCCCGATGGCGCGCTGCCAATCTCCCTCGCTGGAGACGTCGAGCCTCACGAACGTAGCCTCGCCGCCGGCGGCGCGGATCTCGTCGACGACTGCCCGGCCGGCCGCCTCATCGACGTCGGCCACCACGACCTTGGCGTCCTCCTGCGCGAAAAGCATGGCCGTGCCGCGTCCTATGCCCATGGCACCGCCAGTTACCATCGCCACCTTGCCGCTCAGCCTGCCCATGGATGTCCTCCTTTGTGGTTCTGTGAGGGGTGCGACAAGCAACGCGGTACACGTAACGCGTGGTAGGGCGCACTCGCAGCCCGCCACTCGATCCATTCGCCTCACCTGGCCGGCGCCGAGGGCTGCTTGCCTACGGCTTGCAGCCCTCGGCGCCGGGCACCACTCTCAAGGCCTCTCGTTACACCACGTCCCGGGACGCTAACCGGTGTCAGTCGCCAGCGGTGGCCTTGCCGCTACTACAGCTGCAGAGCTGGGGCTCCCGATAGCGATCTCTCGTTCTCGACTATGGATTCCTCGAGGACGTCGAGAGCCTTGTCGGCCTCGGCATCAGTAATGACCAGCGGTGGCTTCAGTTTGACGATGTTGCCAAAGCCGCGTGCCCCGTTGGTGCCGAACAAGACGCCCTTGTCCAGAGCGAGACCGAAGATGTTGCCGGCTCCCTCATTCCAAGGCTCCTTGGTGGCCTTGTCCTTGACGATCTCGACGCCGATGAACAATCCCATAGAGCGGACATCGCCGATGGACTTGTGGTTGGCCATCATCTCGTTCAGCCGCTTGGTCAGGCGCTCGCCTTGCCGCGCAGCCTTCTCGGGCAGCTTCTCCTCATTGATGAAGTCAATGGCCGCTACCCCTGCCGCGCACGACACCGAGTGTCCGCCGAACGTGAAGATCTGCCACTGGTCATCGATCAGCGACTCCGGAAGGATGCCGTTCCTGATCACCGTTGCCGCAATGGGCATGCCGCCACCAATGGCCTTGGACGTGGTGAAGATGTCGGGTTCAACGTCGAAGTACTCCGACGCCCACCACTTGCCCGAGCGGCCCACACCGGTCTGAACCTCGTCCAGGATGTAGAGGACATCGTGCTTGTCACAGATCTCGCGTATGCGCTTGAAGTAGGCCTTCGGCGGAACCATATGTCCGCCGTTGCCCGGAACCGGCTCCTGAATGAAGGCCGCAACGTTGCCGCCGCTCCCATACTTGATGGCCGAATCGAGAGCCTCAGCACATTCAAGGCCACAGGAGGCGGGATCCTGGCCGAAGTAGCAGCGGTAGCAGTAGGCGTTCGGGATCTGGCTGAATCCGGGGAAGCGAGGCCAAGGGCCTCCAGAGCTGTATGACTGACCCAGCAATGATAGCTCGGCCAGCGTGCCCCCGTGGTACGAGAAGTAGGTGGAGATAACTTCCCTCTTGCCGGTGGCGATCATGGCCATCTTCAGGGCCACTTCGTTGGCCTCGGAACCGCCGCTGGAGACGTACATCTTGCAGTTGTTCTTCATCCTCCCGGGGGCAACGGCCGCGAGCTTCTCTGAGAAGACCGTGCGTGGGTCGTTGACGAAGGAGGTCAAGAGGTGCATCGACTTGTCAGCCTGCTCCTTGACGGCCGCGACGACCTTGGGGTTGCAGTGCCCGACGCCAACCACCCCGGCCGTCTGCGACAGCATGTCGATGTACTCTTTGCCGTCGGAATCCCAGAACTTCGAGCCCTCGCCCCTTACGACGTCAATCGGAATGTAGCCCCAGCCGTGAATCAGGAACTGCCTGTCACGCCTGAGAGCTTCTTGTGTCGACATCTCGAACATCGAATACCTCCTACCGCGTGTGACTGTTAGTTGCTGTGTCTGCAGTGGCGCGCCGGCTCCCCGGACAACTCGACAATGTCGAACATGTCGTCCATGGCTCCTACATCAGGTGCTCGGCGCGCTCCACCTCTTCGACGTCGTTGTACCACTGCTTCTTGGTGCCCACCTTGGCGCGCAGCTTCCAGCTCAGCGACTTGGGCTCCTTCTCGATCATCTCGAGGAGCTCGTCGATATGGGCGGCGATGACCTCGCGGTCGCCCTTGGTCAGGGCGTCGTACTCACCGAGCAGTGTCTTGATCTTGTTCAGGTTGGTGGTCGAGGTGTAGTAGAAGCCCCAGTCCTTGGCCATGATCTTGCTCACGTACTCGCCGTTCACGACGCCGCTCTCGCCGGCGCCGATGCCGTGCTCGAGAAGCAGCATCATCACATCCTTGACGTCCTTCTCGTTGATGTGGACGATCTGCAGCTTCTCCAGCATCAGGCGAGCCAGGCTGAGCGTGCGCGGGTCAACCTCCAGCCCCCCCTTCTCCCAGCTCACCACGTGGCACATGTTCAGCTTGTCGAAGAAGACGTCGACGTGCGGGCGCGCGTTCGTGGTGTCGTAGTAGATCTTGCGACCGATCATGAGACCGGGGGTCAGGGCCGCGTTCTGCGACTCGTAGCCCAGGTCCTGAAGGAACAGCTTGTCGATCGCCTTCTCCTGCTTGTAGTAGGCCGCGAAGTCGATATCCGTCAGCACCCGGTTCATCGAAACCTGGAGATCCTGATGCACGGGGCACTGAATGCGAAACGCCACCGCTCCCAACAGGCGCAGCGTGATGCCGCTCTTGCCCGCCGCGTCGACAATCTCCAGCGCCAGCCTTTCGAACTCATTGTGGTCAGCTTGATCCACCGCGAGCCTTCCGAACTCCTTGAGATCCTCTTCCATATGTTTCGCCAGTCCGTTCTGTCGAGATGCCAGGATCAGAGCCTTCGTTCATAGGTCGACACTTGCCGCGCCGGTCAGGAAACGTGCGCCTTACCCCGACGTGAAGGTGAAGTGCTTGACGCCTTTCTTGTCGATGTCGACGATGACTCCCCTCATCACCCCTTCGCCGTACTCGCTACCGGGGTTCAGGCACAGGGTTCGACCCAACTTCTGCGACCCTCTGCTTTCGTGTATGTGACCGTGCAGGCCCAGGCGGGGCTGGTACTTCTCTATCGCCTGACGGATGGCCGGGCTGCCGACGGGAACCATGTGAGGTTTGCCGCCCATCTCGAGAGTCGGCCGCATCTGGTCGTCCAGTTGGGGAGCTTGGTCGATCACCGTGTCGAACGGTGGGCAGTGGAAGTTGAAGATGCAGTGGTCGAAATCGCTGACCTGGCCGGCCATGGCGTCGATGATCTCTTGAAGTCGCTCCTCAGGGACGTCACGCGGGCAGTGCCAGGGCGTGATATTGGCGTGTCCTGTGCTGATCATCGTGTAGTGCTCGTCGATCTCGATGACCTTGCCTTCGGGATTCACAACCCGGTTGCCGCCCTCGAAGAGCGGGTCGATGTCGTACTCGTCGTCGTTGCCGGGTTGGACGTAGCACTTGATATCGGTCCCTTCCAAGCGCTCCTCGGCGAACTGCAGGTTCTCCCTGATGCGCTGCTTCATAAGATCCTTGAAGATGGCATCTTGAGCGGAGGTATCCCCGCCTAGCTCCTCCATCCCCTCAGGATCAGTCATATATGGGTAGTAGCCCATGTCGGTGATGTTCCGCTGAAACGCCTCGACCTGGTCCTCCTTGACGACGTGTTCCCGGTCGAGGTGATTGACCTTGAACGAGCCATCGGCCTGTCGCACAAACGGTATGACCTTCTTCCCGGTGATATCTCCTCCGAGAATGAGGATGTGGGCGCTGTAGAACTTGCCGGCGTTGATGAACTTCCGGAAGCAGACGCTGGAGCCGTGCGTATCGGTGGTGAAGAAGATGCGTGTTGCTGCCATGCAGGTCACCTTTCTCAGGGCTGGGTCGGATCGCATCCGACCCAGCCCTTTGCCGCTGCCGCCATGCCGAGGCTCAAGCCATTGGACAAGCCGCGCCTCAGTCGGGCGGTACCGTCTTGAAGCGCGACGACATCGGCACGCCCTTGCGCCGTTGGTAGATCGTGGCGATGAAGTAGATGACGATCGGGAGGAGAACGGAGATGGCCGCAGTCCAGGCGAGGTTCTTGGTGTTCATGACCGGGGTTGTGCCCGAAAGGAAGGTCGAGTAGAGGCTGATTCCGGAGACGACCACTCCCAAGGTTCCCAGGATGGAGATCCACGGTACGCCGAGCAGCTTCGATTGCACGAGTTGCGGGGACTTCTCGAAGATGTCCTTGCGGACCCAGGGGAAGACCATGGCGGCGACACCGAGGATCACCCAGCCAACCATCCAGATGGTCACCGTGTAGGTGATGAAGTTATACCAGGTGGTCAAGACGGCCACGGTGAGGATCACCCACGCCATGAGAAAGGCAAAAAGAACGCAACGATTGGGAGAGCCGTTTCGAGCGATCTTGTTCAGCCAACCGGGCAGCAGGCCGTCAAAGGAGAAGGCGAACAGGTTCCGGACCGGACCGAAGGAGAGGCCGAGGACGCCGCCCCAGGTGGCGACTAGGAAGCCGAGCGGGCCGGCAAGGGCCACAAGGAACCAGTTCTGCGTCATCCACACGACCATATAGCTGATGAGCGGGAACGTGCCGAGCATGCTGCTGGCCTTCCCCTGGGTCTCCATGAAAGCCAGGGAGCGGATGGTGTTGGTGCCAAGGCCGTAGTCCGTCACATTGGTAAAGACGAGCCAGTAGACCAAGAACAGAACCATGGACCCTACCATGGCGAGAGGCATGGCCGTGTTCACCTTCTTGATCTCGCCGGAGATGTTGGCCGCGTACGTGTTGCCCAGCGTGCTCAGGTTCACGAAAACGAGGCCGGCGATGAGGGTAGCTACCAGGGTGTACGCCGGCAGACCTGCCCCGCTGGACATCGAATGCACCGCGGTCGTCACCGTGGACCACTTGACCCCCTGAACCTTCTCGAATCCGGCGATGGTGTGGGCCTGGCCACCGAGGAACAGACAGACGCCGATGAACGTGATCAACATCGCCCACTGGAAGACGAGGACGGTCCACATGGCCTTCATCACGGCCTTGGTACCTAAGGACATGACAAGGAATGCGGAGGCGAGGACGGCCGTTGAGATGATCCAGATCACCAACCTGTTATCTGGAGTGGTGATGCTGAGATACTTGCCCCAGGAGATGAGAGTCGCATTCTTCGACGCCAGTCCCTCTGTGAGGAAGAAGTTGCCCAACCCCCAGTTCACGGCCCACTGCGAGAGCAGGCCCGACCAGTTGATGCCGACGAAGGTGAGGGTCCAGCTGGCGATGAAGCCGAGTAGTGGGTGCAGGATGCGACTCACGTAGATGTACTCTCCGCCCGAGCGCGGCATGCTCAGCGACATGAACACATAGATGAGAGCGATCGGCATGAGCAAGAGGATGGTGAAGCTCGTGAGCCATCCGTGAGCGCCCACGTACAAGGTCTGTTCCTGAGTGTAGTAGAGGAAGGCGAAGGTCATCGTCGGACAGACGAAGGCGTAGACCAGCGCGCTCCATGGACTGACTGTCCTTGTGAGGCCGGAGGCTCGCCGCACGAACAGCTCCCCCCCGGGTGTTCCCTGTCCTACTTGCTGCGCCATAGTCCACCTCTCTTGAAGTTCGATGGCGATCCAAAGGTAGGTACACTGCTGGGCTTGGCCTCCCCTTCACCCCCAATCCGGCGTCGGCCGATTCTTGAGACGTCCCCCAGGTGATTTCTGTCCGAATCGACCTCGTTGCAGATGACTGTACACAACGTCCGCCTGAGATCAATTTGACTGTACACAATGGGAGACGTCCTCGCATAGAGTGGTGTACAATGGGTCTGTCACGGTTAAACCCTAGGAGGAACCTATGAGCAGTGCGTGGGGATCCCGGGCGACCGGTGCTAGCCGGTCTCCCATCCCGCTCGCACGTGTCGCGAATCTATGCAGGAGCAGCGCCCGAAGCGCGCCAGCGCCGTGGGATCTGGCGTGACTCCTGCAGGAGGACAGCGTGGGGACAGTCCGAGTACAGCAGCCGACTGACGACTCTCTACCCTCATCACCCGACGATGCGAAGTCGTCGCACGGCAGTTCGACGGAGATTCGCTCTGCTCTGACGACGGTGCTCGGCTGGCGAAAGGCTCCCGCCGTGGTCGTCAGTCAGCGGGACGACGCCGTGGTGGGGTCAGGGCCCGGCGCTGACGAGCATTCGCGACCGTCTAGAGAGTTCGAATTCGGCGGCCTGTATTTGCGGCTCGTCTCAGATCCCCTCGTAGGTGATGCGCCGGCCAGAGAGATACCGTCAATCGTCATCGACACGATGCTCAGAAGTATTGTGGAGGCGCATTTCGCGGTGTGGTACGTCTGGCACGTGCCCACGGGGACGATGATTGTCCCGGGCATGAAGGAGTTGCTGGACATACCGGATCTCGAGGTGCCCAGGATCGTGGAGCAGTGGTTCGCGCGCGTTCACCCGCAGGATCTCGCCCGGATGGTAGCTGAGAACGATGAAGCGCTGCGCGGCAATTCGGCCTTTCGCAGCGAATATCGGCTGCGGCGCGGAGACGGCGGCTACATCTCGATCAGCGACTGGGGAATCGTCATCCCGGGAGACGATGGCAACGCAGAGTGGATGGCGGGCGGGCTGCGTGACATCACGCTCGAGAAGAGCCTGGCTCAGGCGCGCGAGGAGTCGGCCGGGTTGCGCGAAGGCCTCTTCCAGAAGGCTCTCATGCCGGCCTTCCTGATAGACGGGAGCGGCGTGCTGGTGGACGTCAGCCAATCCGCGACGAGTCTGTTCTGCGTCGGACGAGACAAGCTCGTGGGGCAACCCGCCACCGCGGTCTTCCCCGAGGACCTGATACAGCACACCAGCGATCCGGGTGCTCTCGATGCAACCAGTGGGAACGCCCCTGAGGCACATGAAGTTGAGGTCGACGTTGCGGGCACCCGCAAGTGGCTTCTGGCTACGGTGGTGCCGTTCGTGGTCGGACACGAGCAGATGGCGTTCGTGCTGGGTGTGGATGTGACCGAGCGCAAAGAGACCGAGAAGGCTCTCGCCAGGTCCGAGGCCACGCTTCGAGAGAGGACGCGCGACCTTGAGAGGCACAACGTGGCCCTGCAGGTTCTCATGGAACAGAGACGCAGCGACCTCGAGGAGCGCAGACGTGTGCTGGCTGAGAACATCGAACTGCTGGTGCTGCCCACGCTGGACCGCATCGCCGCCGCCCTCTCCAACCATCCACTGACGCCTCTTCTCGATGTGGTGAAGCAGACCTTGAACGAAATCGCCAGCCCCCTGCTGCAGACCGGCGGCTCCCGACCGGTCTACTCGCACGGTCTCAGCCGGCGAGAGCATGAAGTCTTGCAGCTCGTGAGGGCGGGGAAGACAACGGTGGAGATTGCTCGCGCACTGTACTTGTCACCGGCCACCGTGACCTTTCATCGTGGCAACATACGCCAGAAGCTGGGACTTCGCGGCACGGGCACGAGTCTGTCCGAGGTGAGGGTGAACACGGTCATTGCCCCTGCGCAGACGACGATGCGCGTGGACATCCCCGTCCGGCTGAAAGGTCCGTACAAACCGGATGTGTCGGCGCTTCTGAGCGACATCGAGGTGCAGAGCGACACGCCGTATGGGGAGTCGGGACTTCCGGACGAGACCTGAGCTTAGCTTCACCGGCCCGGTCAGTCGATGACCGGGCCGGTATCTTTGATTCTGCGGGGCGTCAGTCTGTCGCCTGCCGCTGCAGGTAGACGACGTGCGTCTGAAGGAACTCGTAGAGGCCGTGTTTTCCGTCGGCACCCCCGATTCCGCTCTTCCGCCAGCCGGCATGGAAGCCCTGCATCGCTTCAAAATTCTCGCGATTGACATAGGTTTCGCCAAAACGTATCTCGTGGCAGGCGCGCATGGCGACGTCGAGGTCGCGCGTGTAGATCGATGACGTGAGCCCAAAGTCTGAATCGTTGGCGTACGCCACCGCCTCGTCCATCTCGTCGAAGGTCACGATGGGGAGAACCGGGCCGAAGACCTCGCGGCGGATGATCTCCATCTCCTGCCTGACGTCGGTGAGTACAGTGGGCTCGTAGAAGAACCCGCCGTCTCCGCGTCCGCGGTGACCTCCGGTGGTGACCGTGGCGCCGGCCTCAACAGCGCCGTGCACCAAGGCATCCACCTTGCGAAACTCTGTTTCGTTGATCATCGGGCCGTATTCCACGCGCGCATCGGCGAGCGGATCGCCGTAGTGCGTACTTTCCATCGCCGCGGTCATTCTGGTCGTGAACTCGTCCGCCACCTTGCGCTGCACATAGACTCGCTCGGCGCAATTGCAGACCTGACCACTGTTGATGATGCGTGACGCCTTGATGGCCTGGACGGCGAGCTCGAGATCGGCGTCCGCCATAACAATTGCCGGTGCCTTGCCGCCGAGTTCAAGATTCACCTTGGTAACGTTCGGCGCAGCTTCGGCCATCACGGCTGCCCCCGCCTCGACGCTGCCGGTCAGCGTGATCAAGCCGATTCTCGATGACCCGGCGATCGCCTTGCCCACAGTACGGCCCCGACCGTGCACAACATTGATGAGCCCAGCCGGCACTCCGGCCTCAACCATCATCTCGCAGAACTTCACGGCGTTGAGCGGCGTCTCAACGCTCGGTTTGATCACGATGGTGTTGCCTGTCACCAGCGCAGGAGCGGCTTTGCGGGCGATGAGGAAGAAGGGGAAATTCCAGGGGAGAATACCGCCGATGACACCGATTGGCTGACGAAACACGAAGATGGTTTCGCCCAGGCGATCGCTCTCGAGGATCTCGCCTTCAATGCGGCGAGCCCATTCGGCCATATAGTCGATGTAGTCGGCCGTGAAGGCGACCTCCACTCCCGCCAGACCCAGGGTCTTGCCTTGCTCCTCAGTGATGACACGGGCGATCTCGTCAGCGTGCTGGCGGATTCTCGCCGCAATGGCGTGCAACACCTGGGCGCGCTGGATGGCGGGTCGCTGTGCCCATTCCCGTTGCGCCAGTTCGGCCGCCGAGATCGCCGCGGTGACGTCGGCCGCGGAGCTGTCCGGCACAGTGCAGATGAGCTGCCCGTTCGACGGGTTCGACACGTTCAGGCAGGCCGCCCCGCTGGAGGGCACGAATTCCCCGTCAATGAAGTTCTGATAGTCCATCATGGTGTCACCATCACAGTCGTCGCAGTGTGGCCATTAGCACTCTCTTGACTGACTGCCGCAGTGGTAGGAGGGCGGCCCCTGCCGCTGGGCGGTCGGTCGGCGAGAATGACTTCGCGTCGGCGGCTCCGCGGACCGCGCGGAGACGACGGGCAGAGTATGAACTAACGTCCTTCTGGCGTTCAAGAGTTGGGCGGCGTCCCGGCCTGACCGCCGCGCCGTATTGACTGGATTTCACACTGGACCCATCCTAGGAGCTAGGCGACGAACCCTTGCGCGACAGTGTTGCCGGCTGTCGTCAGCCCGTCTACCTCAGTGGGAGGCAACTTCGCGTGTCGGAGCAACTCAAGAGGATAGTGTGCGGCGGGTGTGACCTCTACTGTGGCCTGCTTGCCCACGTCGATGTCACGCAGAACAAGGTCGTGAGGATAACCGCCAACCCCGACCACCCACTGATGCCGAAGAGCATCTGTCGCATCGGCATGCGCGGCGCCGACTTCGTCAGTCATCCCGACCGCTTGCTGCGCCCGCGACGGCGGGTCGGTGAACGTGGTTCTGGCGAGTGGCAGGAGGTCAGCTGGGAGGAGGCGCTCGACGACATCGCGGCTTGCCTGCGGCGCATCATTGCGAAGGACGGCCCCGAGGCGGTGTCCTCGTCGATCGGCGCCGGTGGGCCCATGCCGCACGACATGAGCCGTCGCTTCATGAACCTACTGGGCAGCCCCAACTGGACCTCGCCGCTGCTCGTCTGCATGGGAAACACGGCCTCCGTGAATAGAACCACGTACGGCTGGCACCAGACGGCCGATTACGAGGGCACGCGCTGTGTCGTGCTCTGGGGCCACGATCCGCAGCCGAAGAAGTGGGTAGGCGAGTACATGGCGGTCAAGGCCGCTCGTGATGCCGGAGCCAAGCTGATCGTCATAGACCCTTTCAAGTCGTTCAACGCTGGACACGCCGACCTCTGGCTGCAGCTGCGCCCGGGCACCGACGCCGCTCTGGCCCTCGGCTGGCTCAACGTGATCATCGAGGAGGAGCTCTCCAACGCCGAGTTCGTCGAGCAGTGGACGGTCGGCTTTGAGGAGCTCACGGCGCGGGTCAGGGAGTTTCCGCCGGAACGGGTGGCGCAGATCACCGGCGTGCCGGCCGCGCTGATCCGGGATGCGGCGCGCCTGTATGCGACGACGCCTCCGGCGATCATCCCGTGGGGCTGTACGCTCGACATGCAGACCAACAGCACGAACGCCCTCAGGGCGCTTGGCATTCTGCGCGCCATCACCGGCAACCTCGACGTGCCCGGGGGCGAGGTCTTCTACGGCTACCACCCCCAGATCCGTACCTCCGCGGAGATGGAACTCAACGAGTTGATGCCCGCCGAACAGAAGGCGAAGCAGCTCGGCGCGGACCGTTTCAAGGTACTCAGCTGGCACTGCTTCGACCTCACGAGCGCGGCCATGGAGCCGGTCTGGGGCAGGCCGTACGCCAACCAGTGCGCCGGCGGGACGATCGCCCATGCGCCCTCGATCTGGCGAGCGATGGCCAGCGGCCAGCCCTACCGCGTGCGGGCCTTCATCGCCGACGGCAACAACACACTGATGAGCTACCCGAACACGAAGGCCATCTACGAGGGTCTCGCCAGCCTCGACCTGCTCGTCGTCATGGACTTCTTCCTGACGCCAACGGCGCAGATCGCCGACTACGTGCTGCCCGCCGCGACCTGGCTCGAGCGGCCGGCGCTCGACGCCGGCGATGACGCCACCTGCTTCTACTACTCCGGCGAGCAGGCCGTCGCGCCGCCGGTAGACTGCTGGACCGACTACAGGTTCTATCGCGAGCTCGCCGTGCGACTGGGCCAGGGCGAGTACTGGCCCTGGAAGGACCTCGAGGAGCTCTACGACTACCGCCTCGAGCCCCTGGGGCTGACCTTCAAGGAGTTCGTCGCCGAGCACCTCGTGCACGGCCCCGACGTTGAGTTCAGGAAGTACGAGAAGACCGGGTTTGGCACGCCCTCGGGCAGGGTCGAGCTCTATTCGAGCATCCTCGAGCGCCTCGGCTACGACCCGCTGCCTGGCTACCAAGAGCCGCCGGAGAGCCCGGTGAGCAGCCCAGAACTCCACAAAGACTACCCGCTGATCTACTTCGTCGGTCAGCGTGACCACCCCTTCTACCTCACCGCCGGCCGCCAGATCGAGGCGCTGCGCACCCTCGAGCCTGAGCCCAGCCTGCGCATGCATCCCGAGACCGCCCGCCGGGACGGCATCAACGAGGGCGACTGGGTCTACCTCGAGACGCGCACCGGCAAGATCAAGCTGCGCGCCGAGCTCGACGAGGCGGCCCACCCCGACGTGGTCTGCGCGCCCCACGGCTGGTGGTTTCCCGAGCAGGCACAGGGCGAGCCCGGGCTCTCAGGCGTCTGGGAGTCGAACTCGGCCGTGGTCATGGGCGACAGCGATGAGAACTGCGACCCGGCCCAAGGGCTGCCACAGGTGCGCGGAATGCTGTGTCGTGTCTGGAAGGCGCAGACTGGTGTATCGCGCGAGGGCAGTGTGTGAACGAAGGCTCTGATCTTGGAGGCAATCTTAGAGACAGGGATGGTAAGGGACATGGAAGCTGACCACAATGAGTTCGAAAGGCTGGCGCTGGAGATTGTCGACGCGGCGGGCAAGAGCGGCATCACGCTGCGCCTGTTGGGAGCGGTGGCGTTTCGCATTCAGTGCCCCGTGCATCAGGATCTCCAGGTTTCGATGAACCGGGTGCTGACGGATATCGACTTCGCGGCCTACTACAAGCAGGAGAAGGCGATCGACAAGCTGTTCCTTCAGGACCTGGGCTACGAGTCGCAGAACGCGGCCCTGACCCCCGGTCTCATGATCGGTCGCAAGATCTACTACGACACCACGAACGCGCGCCCGCACGTCGACGTCTTCTTCGACAAGCTGAACATGTGCCACGTGGTGAGCTGGGAGAAGGGGGGGCTGGAGGTTGACCCGCGCACGCTCAGCCTGGCTCGCCTGATGCTGGAGAAGCTGCAGATCGTCCACATCAACGAGAAGGACGTCAAGGATGTGATGATGCTGCTTCTCGAGCACGGCATCGGCGCCGGCGAGAGCGGCGTCGTGAACGGCGAGTACGTGAGCAAGATCATGGCCAAGGACTGGGGCTTCTACTACACCTCGACCACCAACCTGAACAAGATCAAGACACTGCTCGGTGAGTACGACGCCCTGACCAAGGGCGACCGCGAGGTCATCGCCGCCCATATCGACGAGCTCCTCGAGATGATCGAGAAGGAGCCCAAGTCGCTGAGCTGGAAGCTGCGCGCCAAGGTGGGCACCAAGAAGCAGTGGTACAACGACGTCGAAGAGGTGGAGCGCGCCGAGCACCTGATGTAGGAGGGCTGAAGGGCTAAAGGAGCGCGAACTGGGCTACGCCGCGGCGCAGCCCTCGATACGTCCCATGCGCCGCAGTTCGAGGCCGTCGAAGTAACTCTCGAAACGCAGCACCTTGCCAGCGCACATCGTCCACACATGCAGGAACGGGAAGCGGTCGGTGGCCCAACTACCGCGAGGACGGCAATAGACGTGGCCCGTGACACTCACCACGTCACCGCGCTTCACCCGCTCGCCCCTCACATTACGAACGACGATTCGCATGACGTCCCACGCGGGCGGCAGAGTGAAGAGTTCCCTGCTGGAGAACTCAGTTGCCTTGAGGCAGCGCGACGTCGAACCACGATATCCTGCGCACCATTCGTCGCTGGCGGTCGCATCGCCGTCGCCGAAGACCCTGAGTGCCTCCGGGGGGAAGCCCAGCCCTAGGGCTGCGTACAAGCCCCGAATCTGCTCGAGGTCGGCTTCATCGACCGTCCCTCCGTTGCCCGAACGCCATTTCATACCAGTGTGTCTTCCCCGCAGCACTCTTCGACGATCCCGATATCACGTGAGATGATCTCGGCCGCGAAGATTCTGGCTCCCCAACCTCGCCAGAACCCAGGCCTACGAGACGTGCGCCCTCAAGCCATCGGCCAGTTGACCCCGTGGCTCGACAAGATCGTGACGCCTGGCCGACGGGCATCGCCTCTGGTATCTTCTCATGTGACCGTGTGGCCTGTGTGCGTGGAGGTATCTCGCCGGACCAATCGAGACGTACGGACACGGGAATATGACTTGGCGGGACGAGAACCACTCATGCATCCTAGACTTGGGAATTGGTGTTCTCAACGGCGCCGCCTAAGGCGGCGCCGGTCAGGTACGTGCTGCCGGGCCGCACTTGGCGGGAGTGCGCGTCGGTGACTCCTTTGACCGAGGAAGCGGCGTTGAGTGAGTACCTCGGCGGAGTTCAGCCGGCGCTCAGCGAATGGGAGACGGCGTGGCGATCGGCGGGGAAGGCGATCCGCATCCCGGGAAGAGTGGGCGGCCGCAAGTGGAAGGCGGCCGAGGAACAGATGCGGCGCGTAGCTGCACTCGAGGAACGCGCCGCCGTGTCACTGGCAACAGTCCACCCGCCCGAGAGGTTGCGCGGAGTCCATTCGGGTCTGATCGCGGCGCTCCGCATGAACGCAAGGTCTTTCCATGCGAATGCGCGCGACATACACGACGGGGTCGCCGTGTCGGAATGGTCCACATTCAAGGGTGGCAAGGGGGACTCTCTGCGCTTCAGGCGTCTTGTCAACGACTGGCGCTTCCAGGTCAAGGCGGAATCGCAAAGGCTCCACGTAGCTATTCCCTTCTCGCGACTACGGGTGTTCAGGCAGTCACTCTAGACGTGTGAAGGTCTGAGGTCAGTCCTGGCCTTCGAGTTCATTGTGCCAGTTCGTGCGCGTGCCGACGCGAGCCCGCAGACGCCAGCGCAGTGTCTTCGGCGTGCCGTCGATGGCGGCGATGAGCCGCGTCACGCCGCGCAGCACGCGCGTCTCCTGCGGTGGGTCCAAGGCGAAGATGGCGACCCGTTCGTGCACGCGCTGAAGGTTCATGGCAACGTCGTGGAAGAGCCCCCAGTCATCGGCGCAGAGCCTGGCTATGTACCGGCCGTTGATCGTTCCGGGTGCGTCTTCGTCGCCCACCTCGGCGTCGCCGAGAAGAGTGACCATGTCACGCACATCCTTGTCGTTCAGCCTGAAGATCTGCAGCTTGGTGAGCAGCAGGTCAGAGAGCGAGAGCGTATAGGGCTCGATCTCGAGGCGCCGGGCGAGAGCGATATCGTGATCCATGCGGAAGGTGTCGAGAAAGACATCGATATGGTCTTCCGCATGGGCGGGGTTCGCCGGGCGGGCGCCATGCTCGCAGGGTCGCACGAACTGCAACGCCGCGTTCAACGCGCTGCTCACCTCGAAGTTTTCGCGGTAGCCGAACGTCGCCAGCAGCGCCGCAAGACGACGGGCCTGTTTGGCAGGGGCAACCATGTCCAGATCAGAGTAGTCTCGAGCGCACAGCTCGTGGTCGTGGCAGTGCTGCCGCACCGCCAAGCCTCCCAGCAGCCGCAACGTGAGGCCTTGGGAACGGGCCGCATCGACCAGCCTGCGGCCCTCGTCAAGCATCTCATCACGCAGGTCCCCGGTGACCGCTGTAGCGGGTGTCGGCGTGTCGGCCATGTCGGGTTGTCACCACGGGAAGTCGACGGCAAACCGAGACGCGCGATTGCGTCGAGGCACGCTCATGGCGCACAGGTCTGCTCAGGGCGCCCCTGCCACGGTGCGTGCTTCGCGGAGCGTCATCGCTTACGATTGCTGGACAGGGCGGATGGCGAGGTCAGGTGTGAAAAGGAAGGGGCCCTCCGAGGGCCGGCAGTGTAGCACCCGAAGTGGCGCGCAGCGCAAGCTCATCATGCTTGACTACGACGGGGTCATCGCCGATTCTCTCGACGTCTTCTGCGGGGTCGTACCGCCTATTCTGATAGCACACGGGTTCCCCGAGCTGGCCAGCCGCGAACATATCGTCGCCTTCGACGACGGCAACTGGTTCGAGTCGCTCGCTACGGCACACGTTCCCATGAGTGTCGCAAAGGCGATCGAGGACGCCCTTGCCGCTGTGGTCTCTGTCGATGGCGGGGGCCCCGCGCCGTATGAGGGCATACCGGATGTTGTGGCGCGTCTCGCGGAACAGCACTGCGTCGTGGTAGTCACGTCGAGTCACAGCGCACTGGTCGCAGACTTTCTCAGGCGACACGGAATCACCGGCGTGAGCGGCATTCTCGGCTCAGACAGCGACACGAGCAAGGTGCGAAAGATCAAGGCGGCTTGCCGTCAATTCGGCGAGGACCTCGATGCGTGGTACGTCGGCGACACCGTGGGCGATATCATCGAGGGCAAGGCGGCCGGCGTCGGAACGATCGCTGCCGCGTGGGGATGGCATTCCGCGGCGAAGCTTGAGAGCGCCTCGCCCGATTACATCGTTCCGGCTCCGACGGGCCTTCTGGCGCTGTTCTAGGCGCTCACGCGCAGCGCGGTCCGCTGTAGCCGCCGTGCTACCATCGCGTCTATGGCCGCGGACTTGGCAGGCAAGACCGTCCTCGTCACGGGCGCGAGCATCGGCATCGGCCGTGAGATCGCGTTGCGCTTCGCCGCGGCCGGCAGCAGGCTGGCGCTCACCTACTTCGAGCACCATGCCGAGGCCGTGGAGGTGGTGCGGCGCTGCCGCGAGCTGGGCGCTCCGGACGTTCTCGCGGAGTCGCTGCAGGCCGCCGACGACGACAGCGTGCGCACGCTGTTCGAGACCGTGGTGAACCGCTTCGCTGCCGTCGACATCCTCGTGAACAACGCTGCCGTGGTGGTGTGGAAGCCGTTCCTGGAGCAGGACTTCGGTGAGATCGAGAGCCAGCTCGCCGTCAACTTGAGCGGCCTCATGAAGATGACCTGGGTGTTCCTGCCGGTGATCGCCGACGCAGTGATCAACATCGGCAGCACGGCGTCGCTGCACGGCACCGCCACCCTGGCGCCCTACTGCGCGAGCAAGTGGGGCGTGCGCGGTTTCACCAAGGCGCTCGCCCTGGAGCACCCCGACAAGCGCATCGTGTGCGTGCATCCCTGGCGAGCGGCCACTCGTATGAACGCATTCCAGGGAGCCCCCCCGGAGGGCGTCGCGGAGATTGTGCTGAGGGTGGCGCGCGGCGAGATCGCGGTAGAGCCTGGCGGCGATGTGGACACGCGTGAGTTCGTGTAGTCGCGAAGAGACCGCGGGCTGCGGCGGACACGCAGACGGGCCGGGCCGGTGCGGCAGCACCGGCCCGGCCCTTTCTTGCAGCGGTGCGGGCCCCCGGGGGGAAGGGTCCCGGCCACGGGTGGACGTCACTCGTACTGGATGGCCTCCAGAATGCGCGTGTTGGCGGCCCGTCGGGCCGGCAGCACGGCGGCGACCACGCCCACCACGACGGCCAGCGCCAGGAACACGCCGAGCTGCGCCCAGGGCAGCGAGAAGATGAAGCCCTGCCCGCCGAGCTGGGTGGTGATGACGTAGGCGAACGCCACGCCCACGGCGGTGCCCAGCAGCCCGCCGATGACGGCGGTGATCACGCTCTCGTAGCGCACCATCTGGCGGAGCTGCCGGCGCGTGGCGCCGATGGCGCGCAGCATGCCGATCTCGCGGGTGCGCTCGTGCACGGAGAGCACCAACGTGTTGACGATGCCGAAGATCGAGATGATCACACTCATCGCGAGCAATCCGTAGAACATGGTGAGGATCTGGTCGACCTGCTTGTTGACCTGCGCGAGGTACTGAGAGCGAGTCATGACCTTCTGCGTAGGGTAGCCGGCCAGGGTCTTCTGCACCGCCGCCTGTGTGGTGGGCGAGCCGTTGGCCGACGTGGTGCGCACCAGGGTGACCGCAGAGGCGGTAGGTATGCCGAGGCGGTGGAACGCGGCGAGGCTCGTGACCATCCCCGTGAGGGCGACTGGGTCGCGATACACGCCGAGCACGGTGAGGTGCGCGTGCGTGCCGGTCTGGGCGGTCACCGTGAAGCCGTCGCCGACGGTGAGCTTGTGAGCCGTGGCGAACTGCTCCTCGATCAGCACGTGCGAGGCGTCGAGGCGGCCGAGGAGGGCATCGCTGCCTCCGCGCAGCCACTCGAAGCGCCAAACCCGACCCCACAGCGAGGGATCGACGGAGTAGATCGTGGTCAGGTCGCCTGAGCGGAGCTGCACTTGAGCGAAAGCCGCGCCGGCGGCCGTGCCCACACCGGGCACACGTTGCAGCGCAGTGACGGCCTTTTGCGGCATGGTCAGAAAGGCACTGCGGTCTTGCACGACCAGGTCGGCGCGCGTGGCCGTGGTGATGGACCCGGTGAACGAGCTCTTGAGGGCTTGCGCAAACACGGCCACGAACACCACCATGGCGAGCCCGATCATGAGCGCCGCCGCCGTGGCCGCTGTGCGCGATGGGTTGCGCGCGGCGTTGTCGCGGGCTAGGCGGCCGCTGGTATGCGCCAGCCTCTCCAGCGGCCAGCCGATCACCCGGGCCAGGGGCCGCACGATGTACTTGGCGAGCATGGCGATGGCGACGAACAGCAGCAGCGCACCCAGGCCCATGAGCAGTAGCCGGCTAGTGGTGGTGCCACTGCTGAGGATGCCGTAAGCCAGAGCACCGCCGCCCAGGCCGCCGAGCAGCAGCGCGCCGGCGGTGGAGAACCTGGCGAACCGCGTGGGTGGCAGGGCGGCACCCTCCTGAAGAGCCGCCACCGGCGGCACCCGCGTGGCACGCAGAGCCGGCACCAGCGCCGAAAGAAGAGTGACTCCAACCCCCACGAGGACTGCGATGAGGACCGTGCGCGGCGCGAGCGCCAACCCCGCCGTGGGGATGTCGGCGCCCATCGCCTTGAACAGGGCGTTGATGCCCTTGGCGACCGCCAGGCCGGCGAGGATGCCGACCGCCGAAGCGGTCACGCCCAGGCCGAGAGCCTCGCCCGCCACGGCGGCGAGCACCTGACGGCGGCTCGCACCCAGGGCGCGCAGCATGGCGAACTCGCGCCGCCGCTGCGCGACCGTGATGGAGAAAGCGTTGAAGATGATGAAGGCGCCTACGAATACGCTCACGCCGGCAAACGCCAGCAGCACCGGCTTGAGAAACGAGTTGAGTGACGCCGCGGTTTGCTGCGTCTGCTCGGCGGCGGACTGCTGGCCGGTCTGCACCTTCACGGTGTCGGGCAGCGCGGCTCTGGCGCGGTTGGCGAGCTCCTCGGAGGTCACGCCCGCCGTGGCGGCGATGTCGATGGACGTGTACTTGCCGGGCTGGCCGCCCCAGCGCTGCACGTCTTGCGTGCGGCCGACGATCATGACGGTGCCGCCGAGGGAGGAGGACGCCCAGTCGAACGTGCCGGCGACCTTGACCTTCTGCAATCCGGCGGGGGCGGCCACGGCGAAGGTATCGCCCACCTTGAGGTTCTCCTTGGCCGCCCAGGTGCGGGTGATGCTCACCTGGTTGCGGGCCATCGGCGGGTGCCCGCTGATCGTAGTAGAGGCGTTGAACGGCTGGCCGGGGTCGCCGATGAGCAGCGTGGGAGCGCCGCCGGTCTGCACGGCCTTGCCGTGCACGATGGCGGCGCCCGTCGCCTCGTACGTGCCGGCGGCTTTGGCCACGCCGGGAAGCCCGCGCACTTGCGCCAGCATCCCGGCGTTGAGCGCTGGAGTCTCGCCGCTGCTTCCGCCGCTGAAGCTCGTCTTGGGCGAAACCACCACCGACGTGCCCTTCATGGCCGCGTCGAAGATACTGGCGAAGCCGTTATCGATCTGGTCGGTAAGCACGTAGGTGCCGGTGATCATGGCCACGCCCAGCAGGATGGCCAGGGCCGTAAGAACCGTGCGCAGCGGGCGGCTGGTGAGGCTGCGTATGCTGAGGCGGATCATCGCGAGGTCCTCTCGCCGGCGATCGTCGCGGGGATGTTGGCGCAGGCCTCCGCCGGGCGATCTTCGAGATGCTTGATGGTGTCGTAGATCTGGTCGCGGGTCATGCGCCCGTGGTCGCGCACGATGCGCCCATCTTTGAGGAAGATGACGCGGTCGGCGATGGACGCCGCACCGGCGTCGTGCGTAACCATGATCACGGTCTGGCCGAAGTCGTCGACGGAGCGGCGAAGCAGGCGCAGCACCTCCCCGCCGGTGCGCGAGTCGAGGTTACCCGTGGGCTCGTCGGCGAACAGTACAGCGGGCTTGTTGATGAGCGCGCGAGCCACGGCGACACGCTGCTGCTGGCCGCCGCTAAGCTCGGCCGGACGATGCCTGAGACGGTTGCCCAGACCCACGGCGTCCACCACGGTGCGCCGCCAGGTCTCGTCGGCGCGACGCCCTGCCAGAGAGATGGGCAGGACGATGTTCTCGTCGGCCGTGAGCGTGGGCAGTAGGTTGAACGTCTGGAAGATGAAGCCCACCTTGTCGCGGCGGAGTTGCGTGAGCTTCTTCTCCTTGAGGCCGGTGATGTCTACTCCGGCGACGCTCACACGGCCCGCGGTGGGGCGGTCCAGACCAGCGAGGATGTGCATGAGGGTCGACTTGCCGGAGCCCGACGGACCCATCACGGCCGTCAGCCGACCCTCGCTGATGTCGACGTCCACCTGGCGCAAGGCGTGCACCATGGTGTCGGCCTTGCCGTAGGTGCGGGTGAGGCCGCGGGCCGTGACAACGGACGCGCCGCCGCCGGCAAACTCGGCCTCCAGCTCCTGAAGGGCCGGCACGAGCTCGGGGTGCTCGGTGATGACTGGCTGCATGACTGCCTCCTGTAGAGTGACGCCCGCAGGCTACGAGGCCTGCGCCGTCGGCGAATCGCCCAGGGGTGGTCAATTGCGGGGACGGGAGGGGGATATGCGGGTCCTGCGTCCTACCCCGGCGGGGGAAGGCGTGACGCGGCAGGGGGTACAGGCGGCGGAGGTAGGCAAGGCCGGGAGGCCGCGCCGGCTTCCGCCGCCTGTACCCCCGTCGAGGTACGTGCGCGGTATCTTCGCGCCCCCTCTCCCTGCCCCGCCGTGTTCTGGAGGTCGCGGGCGGAGGCGCATTCGTCAGGGCCGGCGGCCGGCCGGCAGTCGTCAGGCGGCTGCCTCCGCGCGATCGCGCAGCCCGCGCAGCATGCGCTCCTCCATGATGAAGTGCACGGGCTCGATGACGAGCGGCTTCGCGATCTTGGCGGCCGTTGAATCGGCCCAGGCGGCGCGCCAGCGGATGATAAGGCGGGTGGCGCGGTCGTCGACCGGCTCCAGGTAGAACCCCCAAGAGCAGCAGATCTCACCCTTGAACACATCTCCTGGAGGCTGCGGCTCCTCGCCGGGCGCCCCGGCGCGGATCACAAAGGCGCGCTGGTGCTCCATGATGACGATCGTCATCTTCATCTGCTCTTGGGGATCCAGCGTCACGTAGTCTTCGCCCACGTGCAGGGCTTGCCACTCCGGCTTGATCTCGTCGGCGCTGTGGATGTTCAGGCCGAAGGCATTCTCGAGAGCATCGTACGTGTAGAAGCCGCCGCGGTTCTGGCCAAGCTGGACGAGCCAGGGCCATACGGCGGCGGCCGGCGCCCGGACCGTGATGCCACGAGTGGTTACGTACATCGGGTTGGCGACCAGGTCGTCGCCCGGAAGGGACCTGACCACCTCGTCGCCGCTGGCGCCCCAGGTGAGCAGGCGCGGCCGCCCGGCCGTCCAGGCCGCGAGGCCCGCGGCGGCGATGGCTCCGAAGAGAGCGGTCTTGCGCACACGGTGGGCCACGGTCATCCTCCTTCGCCGGGGGCGGCCGTGCCGCCCCGTTCGATGTCTTCAATGACCGCCGCGAACGCGGTCGCCACAACCACTGCGCCGGCTGCCGTGAAATGTACCCCATCAATGGTAAACGGCCCCTCGTCGCGAGCGCCGGCGGCGGCGAAGGCAGGGCGCAGGTCTACAGGCAGGCAGCCGTGTCGCCGTCGCGCCAAGCTCGCGACGAGGCCGGCCACAGCGGCCGCGTGCTCCTCCCAAACGGACCCCGGTGCAGCGAGGATGACGGGCTCCACACACACCACGACCGCCGTTCGCGCCGCCGTCCAGTCGATCAGCTCCTCATAGTCGCCACGAAGGCGCGCGAGGCGCTCGGTCCAGCTCCACCCGCTGCCCGGCGCGGAATCGTCCCAAGTCCCGAGCACGGCATCGTTGGCGCCGACCCATACGAAGGCCGCGGCGGCGCGCTCGAGGCCTGTGCGCCTCATGCGTACGAGCAGGTCGCTCACGGTGTCGCCGGCACGCCCGCGGTTGAGCAGCTCGTCTTGTGGCCGTAGGCGTTCCAGCAACGGGAAGAAGGCGGCTCCCGGTGAGCCTTCGGTGAGGCTGTCTCCCAGAAAGGCGATGCGCATGACGAGAGTCTACGCCGCGGAGGGTCAGAGCATGGTGCGGTCGTGGCCTAGCGAGGCGAGGCCGGCCGTCTCCTTGTGTCCGTGCGACGGCCGGCGGCTTTCGCCGCCGGCCGTCAGGTCACTCTACCCTCTTGGGACTCGCCAGATATCCCGCTGGTCATGCGACCAGGTACCTCTACAACGAATCGCACGGCAGAAACTTTCGCGGACATCGTCGCGGCCGCCGGCGGAACCAGGGCGGCGTCTCGGATCACTGGGCAACGCCGGGACGTCCGCCGCCTGCGTCATGGGCTAGAGTTGCGCCCAGCGGCGAGGCGAGGAGGCACCATGAGGGTGGGCACGCGTCAACTCAACTCACGGACGGTCAGGTGGATGGACGCGGGCGCGGTCGTCTGGCTGATCGTCTGGGTCGGCGTCGGCGTGCTCGTCTGGCACGACATGCGCGCCCAGGCGGGTCTGAGCCGTGACGTCGTGAAGATCGGCACGGCCGTGAGGCAGACGGGCGAGGCCCTTGGAGCCGTAGGAGGCATTCCCCTCGTGGGTGGCAGCATCGGCAGCTTCGCCGACCAGATCAAGACCACCGGCGCCGAGGTGGCGGCAGGCGGCCGGGCGAGTCACAGCGGCATTCTCCGGGTGGCCATGGTGAGCGGTCTCGGCGTGGGCGTGCTGCCGGCCGCCCTGGTGCTGATGCTCTACCTGCCCGTGCGGCTCGGGTGGCGGCGCGATGTGGCCGCGGTGCGCGCCGGCCTCGCGGCGTCTGCCGGCGAGCCCGCTTTTGAGAGCTACCTGGCGCACCGTGCCCTGGAGTGTCTGCCGTGGGACGCGCTGAGTGCCGTCTGCGCCGACCCATGGCGCGCGCTCAGCGATGGCGATGTGCGCACTCTGGCCGATGCAGAGCTCGAAAGGCTGGGGCTGGGCCGGCCGTAGGGTGCCGTGGGTGCGTTGCCTTCGGACGCCCGCCGACGCCCGGGTACCCGTACGCGGAAGGGGCGCCCGGAGGCGCCCCGTATCTGAGACCGTTGTGGCTGCGTTCGCTGTAGGTTAAATCCCGAGCGTTAGCGTCGTTGTGCCCAATAGCGGACAAAAATAGTCCTTCAATGCGGGCCGGCGGACCTGCGCTGCGCGGCAGCCTTGGATCGCCCCGAGGAGTAAGCCCTATTCGGGAAGGGTTTACCTCCCGCAGGGCGTGGGAATGACGCCCTCGAAAGCGAGCGGCGGGGACGCTGCGCAGCGCAAAGGAGGGAGACGATGGCACGACCCGAGCCCATAGCCATACAAGAGAAGGTCCGGCGCGTGCAGGTAGCGGTCGACTTGGCGCGCAGCGTGGCGCGCCGCCATTTCGACCTCACCGGCCCGGTGGCGCCCGGCGTGCGTCTTATCGTCGCGGAGGTCGGCGACGAGCCGCTCGCGCTATCGCTGTGGTCGTATCCGCAAGACATTGCCGAGCTGTGCGGCGACGGTGCCTATCCGGCCACTGCGGCGCTTCTCGCGATCGACGCGCAGCAGGCCCGGACGGCCACCGCTGCGGGCCACACTATCGACCTCTCCCAGTTCACGCGCAGCGAGTCCAACCCCGGGCTCTACTATGCGCTGTTCGATCACGTGAGCCCGCGCCAGGTGCACCTCGTGCTGCACCGGCTGGTGCCGGCTCTGCGGCCCGACGCCCAGGCCGCCTGAGCCGCGCTGCGCCCGAGCACCTGCGGCCCCGGCACCGCCGCCGGGCGCCGCCGTTACCACTGGTACCATTGGGGTCCGTCCCCTGTGTTTGAGTCGCGACAGGGTCACCGGGCGCAGGCCCGCGTACCACAGGTCAAATGGAGGAGCGCAAGATCATGGCTGAGCCTTTCAAGAACACCCCACCCGCGCCCGAAGACAGGGGCGCCATGACCGGCCAGAACATCGCCGCCGCGCTGGCCGGTGAGAGCCAGGCGTCGCAGAAATACCTCGCCTTCGGCGACGTCGCCGACGCCGAAGGCTACCCCAACGTGGCGCGTCTGTTTCGCGCCGTCGCGTTCGCCGAGAGCACGCACGCACGCAACCACCTGAGCGTGCTCGGCGGCATCGGCACCACCGCTGAGAACCTGAAGGCGGCCTGGGGCGGCGAGACCTTTGAGATCACCGAGATGTATCCAGCGTACGCGGCGGTGGCCAAGCTGCAGGAGAACGGGTCGGCCCAGACCAGCATTCGGTACGCGCTCACGGCGGAGAAGGATCACCAGGCAATCTACGACGGCACGCTCAAGGGCGTAGAGGGCAAGAAGGACCTCGGCGCTGAGGCCGTGCACGTCTGCCCCATCTGCGGCCATACCGTGATCGGCGCCGCTCCCGACGAGTGCCCTGTGTGCGGTACGGCCGGGGCACATTTCAGGGAGTTCTGATGGACGAGGCCTTCGAGAGACGGCTCCCCAAGCCGCAAGAGCTGAATGCCATGACCGAGGAGAGTCTGAGGACCGCCTTCGCCGGTGAGAGCCAGGCGGCCCAGAGATATATGGTGTTCGCCGAGCAAGCGGACGAAGAGGGCTTGCCCAACATCGCAAGCCTCTTTCGTGCCATCTCGTACGCCGAGACACGGCACGCGCGCAACCATCTGCGTGTGCTCAGGGGCATCAACTCCACGGCCGACAATCTCGCGGTCGCGCACGCCGGCGAGTCGTTTGAGATCGACGAGATGTACCCGGCCTACGCCGCCATCGCCAAGGAGCAGGCCAATGCGCAGGCGAGTCGCAGCGTGAAGTACGCGCTCAAGGCGGAGCAGGACCACCGGCGCATGTATGCCGACGCTCGCAAGAAGGCGCTCGCCGGCGGTGACATCGACGCCGTGCCGGTAAGCGTGTGCCTGATCTGCGGCCACACCGTGATCGGTGACGTACCGGACAAGTGTCCGGTGTGTGCGGCCGGCAGGGAGAGCTACAGAACCTTCTAACGCGGTCATCGGCGATTGGGGCGGCAACTCACCGCGCGGGGGAAGACTCGCCTCATGGGCCGCTCCCGAGGCAGCGATTCCGAGAAGGTGAAGGGGTAGCGCACATGAACAGGGGTAGACTCGCGCAGCCGTGGACCATCGTCGCGGTCGTGGCGTTCGCGGGAGTGCTGATGCTCGCCGCTTGCGGCGGCTCCAGCCCCGGCGGCGGAGCCAGCGCGCCGCCGGCCGCCGGCGGTGCGCAGGTGACCATCCAGAACTTCGCCTACACGCCGAAGACGCTCACCGTCAAGGTGGGCACCACGGTCACCTGGACGAACAAGGATTCGGTGCCGCACACCGTCGTCTCGGCCGTCAGCCTGTCAACCACCGCGGCGACCACCAGCTTGTTCAACAGCGGCAATCTCAGCCAGGGCCAGACGTTCAGCTTCACGTTCACCAAAGCCGGCACGTATTACTACCTGTGCACTCTGCACGTGGCCCTGCCTGCCATGCACGCCGAGATCGTCGTGCAGTAGCGGTCTGGCGTAGCACGAGCACCCTGAAGGCAGCGGCGGGCGGTGCGGGGGCACCGCCCGCCGCTTTTGATATGCTCACGTGGCGGACGGGCTCGCCCGCACGGTCAGGAGGTTGTCGACGTGGGTTACACCTTTGGGGTCGGCCGCGAGGCGCCGGCTTTCGCCATCAGTGCCGTGGACGGCAATGAGATCAACTTGAGGCAGTATCGCGGCGACTGGTTCCCGGTGCTTGTGTTCCTGCCCTCGCAGGCCGACGCTGCCGGCCAGGCCCTTCAGCAGCTCGGCACGGCCGCCGGCGGGCTGTGGGGCCTGCGCGGCCAGCTCCTGGCCGTGTGCGTCGCGAGTCGCGCCGACGCCGCCGAGCTGGCCGGCCCGGCCCCGACCTTTCCCCTGCTCCCCGACGACGGCAGCGTGGCGCGCGCCTACGGCGCGTTGCGCGAAGACGGCACGGTGCGGCCGCTGGCTTTCATCATCGATCGCGCCGGCAAGATCGTATGGAGCGGCGAGGGTGCGGCGGCGCTGGATCCGGCCGCCCTTCGGGCGGCCTTCCGCCAAGTCGTGCGCTGAGGCCGTTCCAATCCACGCTCCACGGGTACAACAGAATGAGCAGCACCCTGACAAGGAGCGACTCTCAATGATCGTCGGTCAAACAATGTTCAGCGTCCTCAAGGGCACGGAGCACCGGGCGCAAGCAGCCCTGCGGGAGCTCGCCGGCCACGTGAGCGATGCTCCCGGACACTCGGCTCACCGCGTGTTACGGTCGTTTGGCATGTCGCCGCTGGCCAGTGCCCTTCATGACGAGGGGCGTGAAGCCACCCTCGGCGATGTCCATTTCGTCTTCGAGACTGAGTGGGAGTCTCTCGACGCCCACGATGCCTTCTATAGCAGCGAACCGGTGCGACGCATTTACGGTACCCTGCACTCCATCCTCACCGGCGGCCCCTTCGAGGTGCTCTACGACGGCCTCGTGGAGCAGCCTCAGCACGATGGTGTGGCCATTTAGCCGCGCTGCCGCGGGTGATTCGGGGTCGACAGGAACTGCCGTCCGGCCGCTCGCCGTTGCCGAGATCGAGGTGCGGGAGGCCTACGACCAGGTGCGCCGCGGCGCAAGGCTCGTGGACGTGCGCTCGGTGGCCGAGTTTCGCGGGTCCCACCCCAAAGGCGCCGTCAATGTTCCTCCCAGGCTCATCAAAAGGGACGAGACCAGGTTGAAGCGCAATGATGAGCTACTCGTGATCTGCTTGAGCGGCCATCGCAGCTCGGGCGCGGCGAGGCGGCTGCGCAGCCTCGGCTTCGCCAATGTTGCGCACGTGCGTGGCGGATTGCTGGCATGGAAGAAGGCGGGGCTGCCGCTCGCCAAGTAGACGACCGGGGCGCTTTCTGAACGGCGCGTCACGCGCGCCGCTTTCAGACCCGTCAGCCGCCTCCGGGGGTGACCCTCACATCGCCGTCGGCCTCCACGATCACCGGGACCTGCATCGCGCCGTAGGTGAGCTCTGTGAGCTTGCGCATGGCGTCGGCCGAGGCAGTCACGTCGATCTCCTCGTACCCGACGCCGCGCGCCTCGAGGTCCTTCTTGGCGGCCACGCAGTACGGGCAGCCCGGCTTGGTGTAGATTACGACGCCCAAACGTGCCTCCTGTCTTGGGCAGAGACGCTCACGCTGTCATTGTACGCCCGGCGCCTGAGGGCCGCGTGACAGACGCAAACCATTGGCCGTTACCAGCAGCGAAGTGCCCATGTCGGCGAACACGGCAAGCCACAGCGTGACCAGGCCCAGCGGAGCGAGAGTCAGGAAGATCGCCTTCACGACCACCGAGAACAGGATGTTCTGCCAGATGATGCGCGAGGTGCGGCGCGCCAGACGCAGCGTCTGCGGCAGCGCCCCGAGGTCGTCGCCCATCAGGGCGATGTCGGCCGTCTCGAGGGCGGCGTCGGAGCCGGCCGTGCCCATGGCGATGCCAAGGTTGGCGCTGGCCAGCGCCGGCGCATCGTTGACGCCGTCGCCGACCATCGCCACCGCTCCGTAGCGCTCGCGCAGCTCGGCGACGGCGTCAACCTTGCCGGCCGGCATGAGGCCGGCGCGCACGTCGGCGATGCCCATCAGATCGGCCACCGCGGTGGCCGTGCCCAGGTTGTCGCCGGTGAGCATCGTCAGACCGTCGACGCCGAGGCCGGCCAACTCGCGCACCGCGGCCGCGGCGCCTGCGCGGGGCGGGTCGCTGACGGCGATCACGCCCAATGGTCCGTGCTCGTCACCAACGGCCACCACGGTCTTGCCCTCGCGCTCGAGGTGCTCGATGGCCTGCACGAGCGCAGGGTCGCCGGCGTGGGGGCCGAGCAGCTCGGGCCGCCCCGCGAAGCAGAGGCGGCCGTTCACCTCGGCGCGAACCCCCAGCCCGGGCACGGCGCGAAACCGTGCCACGCGGACGTCCTGCACGTGACGGTGGTCGTCGCAGTCGCAGGCGCAGGCGCAGAAGGCCTCCGCCGCCGGCGTGGCGCCCCGGCCGTGCGCGCTGATGGCCCGCGCCAGCGGGTGCTCACTCAGCTGCTCGAGGGCGGTGGCGATGCCCAGTACCTCGTCCGCCGAGGAGCGGTCGAAGCCGATCACGTCGGTAACTTGCGGCTTGCCGGCGGTGAGCGTGCCGGTCTTGTCGAAGGCGACGGCCTTCACCTTGGCCATCTGTTCCAGGTACACGCCGCCTTTGATGAGCACTCCGTGGCGCGTGGCCCGTCCCAGGGCCGCGAGGATGCTCACCGGCGTGGAGATCACCAGCGCGCACGGGCAGCTGATGATGAGCAGTGCGAGCCCGCGATAGAACCACGTGTTGAAGGGCGCGCCGAGGAGCGGCGGCACGAACGCGACCGCCGCCGCGAGAGTCACGACGACCGGCGTATAGCGTGCCGCGAAGCGATCGACGGTAGTCTCCACAGGGGCCCTCTGCGCCTGCGCCTCTTCCACCAGATGGACGATCTTGGCGATGGTGTTGTCGGCGGCACTGGTGGTGGCGCGCAGGCGGAGGCTGCCCCCCTCGATGATCGAGCCGGCGAACACTTGGTCGCTGGGCGCCTTGGCTACCGGCAGCGATTCCCCGGTAATGGGCGCCTGGTCGGCTGCGGCATGCCCCTCGAGCACGATTCCGTCGACGGCGGCGCGTTCGCCGGGGCGCACGAGAACAACGTCGCCCGCCACTATGGCCTCGATCGGCAGCGAGACCTCGGCGCCGGCGCGCAGCGCGGTAGCCCGCGCTGGCGTGAGCGTCATGAGGCCGGTGATGGCGCGGCGCGTGCGCTCGAGTGTCGCCACCTGGAGCTGAGTGCCGAGGGCGAAGAGAAACGTGACCAGGCTCGCCTCCGACCACTGACCTATGGCGGCGGCACCCACGGCGGCGAGGGTCATGAGCACGTTCATGTCTACCTGGCGCGCGCGGAGGCTGAAGAAGGCGGCGCGGGCCACGAAGGCCCCGCCCGCGACCACCGCCGCGGCGAAGAGCCACGGCGAGGCGGGCGGCGCCAGCGCCTCCGCCGTGAAGCCGGCGGCCACGAACACCCCCGCGATCACCGTTAGAGTAGCGCGGCGGGTGTGCAGCCAGCCGCCGGCGGCAGACGGGCGAGTGTCTGCCGAGGCGTCGGCCGAGGCGTCGGCGGTCTGCGCGGCCGCCGCCAGCGCACGGCGCTCCACCGTATCGTAGCCCAGCCGCTGCACGGCTTTGAACACACTCGGCAAGCCGGTGGTGGCGCTGTCGTAGGATACGGCCAGCGTGGCCGCTCCAAAGTTGACCTGAGCGCTGCTCACGCCACGCTCCCGGCGCAGCGCGCTCTGCAGCTTGAGGGCGCAGTCGGCGCAGTCCATGCCGGTGACGTGCAGCAGGCGATGCTCGCCACCGTCTTCGCCGGGCAACGGCGTGAGCAGATCGAGCTGTCCGTGGTCGTGCACCGCCAGGGGGCAGTGGTCGAGGCAGTGCGCCAAGGCGCCGGCGCGACGCGCGAAGACGCGAAGGTCGTCGCCGCTAAGCAGAGACTCGTCGAAGCTGACGGTGAGCAGGCCGCGAGGCACATCCGCGGCGACGCCGTTCACGCCCTCCAGGCGAGCCAGCTCGCGGCCCACCTCGTCGACGCACCCCCTGCACTCGGCTTCGCGGGGCAGCAGCAGGGCCAGCTCCAAAGTCTGCCGGGTCATCGCGGCGGGTTGTGAGCGTCGTGGCCGTCCGCGCGGTGCAGCACATGCTCACGAGTGGTGTCGAGCAGCATGCGGATGTGCGCATCGTCGGGGGAGTAGAAGACCATCTTGCCCTCTCGCCGGGCGCGCACGAGGCCGAACGACCGCAACACGCGCAGGTGGTGGCTCGCGTTGGACTCGCTCATCTCCACCGTGGCCGCGAGGTCACAGACGCACAGCTCCCCGGCCGCGATGATGGCCGCCACCAGCCGGCAGCGACTGGGGTCGGCGAGCACCTTGAAGACCGCGGCAACCTCATCGGCCTGAGCGGGGGTCATGAGCCCCCGGCGTACGGCCCGCACGCGCTCTGGGTTAACGACAACGATGTCGCAGTGATCCAGAGCTGCTTCTTCGTCTCTGCCGCAGATCGCAGGGCCTGCGACTGCGGGGCTCACGACGTCGGCCAAGAGTGGCCCCCATGTATGAACACATGAACACGTGTTCATATGATAGCCGAAGCACGCGGCCCTCACAAGCGTTGCCGTGCTTCAGGCGCCAGTGGGCCGTGCGTCGAGTGTCGCCTTCACCTGCCTGGTGCTGCCTCCACTGAGCACCGTGAGCGTCACCGTGTCGCCTGGCTTGTGCCCGGTGATAACGGCGGACAGTTCGTCGGCGCCGGCCACGGCCTTTCCGTCAATGGCCTCGATCACGTCGCCGCCAACTACGTACACCTGGCCCTGCAGCACGGTCTCCTGGCTGCCGCCCTTGAGGCCGGCCTTGGCGGCCGGGCTGCCGCTGGCCACATCGGCCACCAGCACGCCCTGATCGACCTTCACGCCGAGCGCCTTGGCCACGTCGGCGGTGAGGGTTTGCCCCTGCACGCCGAGGTAGGCGTACGTCACCTTGCCGCTCGTCTTCAGTTGCTGCATCACCTTGGCCGCGGTGTTGATGGGCACGGCGAACCCCAGACCCTGGTTGCCGCCCGATTGCGAGGCGATTTGCTCGTTGATGCCGATCACCCGGCCGGAGGAGTCGATCAAGGGGCCGCCCGAGTTGCCGGAGTTGATCGCCGCGTCGGTCTGAATGCCGTTCGGGATCACCGCGCCGTTAGGCGACTGCAGGTTGCGGTTGGTGGCCGAGACGATGCCCGACGTCACGGAGAAGTCGTAGCCCAGCGGGTTACCGATGGCCACCACGTTCTCACCCACCTGCACGGTGCTCGAATCGCCGAGCGTCAGCGGGTCGAGAGTGGGTGCCTGCTGCGGGTTCACCTTGAGCAGCGCCACGTCGCTGGTTTCATCGAGGCCGACGATCGTGGCCGTGACACGCTTGTTGTCGGCCGTGCTTCCGGTGGGAGTTTTGAACACGACTGCCACCGAGTTGGCTCGCTGGCCGTTGTCCTCCACCACGTGAGCGTTCGTGAGGATGTAGCCGTCGGTTGATACCACGAAGCCGGAGCCCAGGGCCGAAGACGAGGCGCTCTGGCCGTAGAGGCCCAGTCCACCGCTCTGCGAGAAGGTAGAGAGAATCTCGACCACGCCGGCCGAGTACTTGTCGTAGATCTCTGAAGGAGTGAGGGCGCTGCCGCTCAGTGCGGTCTGGGTCGTGCTCGCCGTCTGAGTGGCGGCCGCCTGGCGCACTATCGTGGTCTGGTCGACCTTGACCGGCAGCACCCCGAAGGCCATGAGCAGCACCACCACAAGTATAGTGGCCGTTACGCCCGAGAGAAACGTGCCTGTACGGGACAGTAGCTTGCCCATGGTGCTCCTCCTGAACCAGTCCAACCGACGTGGCCAGTTTGAGTCGTTCACCTTGGGGGCTCCTGAGTCGAGCCTGATAGCGAGCTGAGAGCGGCGCCGGCGCCGACTGCGCCGCGAGCGCTCCGCTCGGCTCTCCGCGAGGGCAGCAGCGGGGGGCCAGTGCTGCTTGAGTGCTTCGCGTGCCATACCAACGGAACCCAGAGCTGCAGCTACTGCCACAGCGCGCCGCACGCCAACCAGGGACCATGCCAGAACTGTCACAACCTGGCATCCCCAGGAGGGCGAGCACATTCCCCGCGGCGAGGTGCCGCTGCAGTGCAACGCCTGTCATCTGAACGGCTTCGGCCAACCGGCGAGCTGCCCGTGCCACGGCGGCAAGCCGCCGCAAGGAGGTGGCTGATCGCGCGTCGCCGCGGCCGGACGGTGGCCGACCGCGGCCAGTAGCCTAGCGAAGCCGCTGGTCGGCCCCGACCATCCGTTTCTGCGGCCCGCGATTCGATACAATCGAGCCGTGGATCGCCTCGCTCTCTTCGACATCGACTGCACGCTCATCGACGCCCACGGCGCCGGCGGACGCGCCGTTCTTCAGGCCATCGACGACGTCTACGGCGTGCACGGTGAGCTGGGGGAGTACAGTTTCCACGGGCGCACCGACCCCGGCATCGTGCGAGATCTCGCCGCGCTGTGGGGCGCCGCCGAAGCGCGGCAGGCCGTAAGCAGGCTCGACGGGGAAACAACCCCGCGGGCGGTCGCCACCCTGGCCACGCGCCTGGGCGCTTCACGGGATGTGACCGGTGCGCGCCTCGAGGCGTGCCTCGAGCGCTACATCGAACTTTTGCACGGCGAGATCGCACGGGGACGCATGGAGCTGCTACCGGGTGTGCGCGAGCTGATCACGGCGTTGGCTGCCGACCAGCGCGTGCTCGTCGGCCTGCTCACCGGAAACATGGAGGCCGGGGCGCGGCTCAAGCTGGCTCCCACGGGTCTCGCAGCGCTGTTCAAGGTTGGGGCCTACGGCTCCGACTCGGGGTGGCGACCCGACCTGCCCGCCGTGGCGCTGCGCCGGGCCGAGAAGCTTACCGGCCGGCGTTTCGACGGCAAGGAGATCGCCGTGATCGGCGACACGCCGGCCGACATCGCTTGCGGGGTCGAGCTCGGTGTGAAGACCATTGCGGTAGCCACCGGCCGGCACAGCATCGAACAGCTTGCCGAGCACGCCCCCGATTACGTCTTCGCCGACATGGGCGACTGGCGCGCGGTGTACGAAGCCATCCTCGCCTGAGGTCGGCGCGGTCGGCGAGGCTGCCGGGCGTCACCGTGGCAACACCATCCTCACGTACCATTCTTCGCCGCCTCACGCGGTTCTAGCGCGGTCTGCACGTAGCCCTGCGACACTCACACTGACCCTGCGGGGTCACGGTCGGCCAGCTATCGGGGAGGGTGCAAGAGCAATGCTCGACGTCCAAGATATGCCGGCGGGGGAGCAGGCTGCGGAGACGCCGCCGTCTGAGTGGCTGCTGGTGGCCCTCATGGACCCGGCGCCACAACCGCCGAAAGCTCTCCATGCGAGGCTGCTGCGCCGCTGGCGGCGGACCGCCTCCCTGGCGTGGGGCAGCCGTCACGGAAGAGTCGCCATGATCATCTTCGGCGCGGCCCTGGTGATCACGGGCGTGCTCGCCGCCCAGGCCTATGCCCTGCCCCTACCGCTTTGAGACCTGAGCCTGAGCGGGCGGCCCACAGAGGACGCCCACAGTGTCGCCGCCGAGGCCTCATGACGCGCAGTCCGGCCAAGCCGCACAGAGCCCTCACCGATTCCTCACGCGCTGCCAATTGAGAGATGGCACACATCTCATTTGACCTTCACGTCCAACTCACACGCCGCTTCTAGAGTCTGCCCGCTAGTGGAGAGGCGCGCCGAGCGCGAAAGCCAGTGGAAGGAAACATCATGACGATACGTGGACGTAGAGTGCATTCATCAAGTCGGCCAGCACTGAGGCTGCCCGGAGTCCTGTGTCTGGCCTTGGCCGCGCTGACGATCGCAAGCCTGGCTTCAGCCAGCTTTGCCTTCGCCGCCGCCAGCCCAGTAGTCAGCCAGGTTCGTGCGAATTCGGGGCCTGTTGCCGGTGGCACCACCGTCACGATCACGGGCAAGAACTTCAAGGCCGCTGGCAAGAGCGTGGTCAAGAAGGTCCTGTTCGGCACGAAAGCCGCGACGAAGCTCCATGTGAAGTCGGCGACCAAGCTCACGGTTGTTGCGCCGCACCACGCGGCCGGCACCGTGGATGTATACGTTGTGGGCATGTCCGGTAGCAAGAGCGCCAAGGTTGCCGCAGATCGATACGCGTTCATGGCCCCCCTACCCACGATCACCCTGCTCAATCCGGTGACTGGCCCGGCTGCCGGCGGCACCGCGGTGACCATTACGGGGGCCAACTTCAAGGGCGCGACGGCCGTCAGCTTCGGCGTGCTGCCCGCCACCGCGTTCAGCGTGGTATCCGGCAGCACGATCACGGCTACGTCTCCCGTTAGTGTGGCGGGCCAAGTCGAGGTGTCAGTGACCACTGCGGCCGGCACTTCCGAGCCGACGTCTGCCGACTGGTTCACCTTCTCTGCTCCGCCGGCCCCCTCGTCCGCTCCCACCGTTACCGCCGTCAGTCCGGCCAGCGGCGCGGCCGCCAGCACCGTGACGATCACCGGCACCAAGTTCACGGGTACCACCTCGGTCATATTCGGTGCGGCCGCTGCCCCGGCGTTCACCGTGGTCTCCGACACCTCGATCACGGCTACCGTTCCTGACGGTGTGGGCATAGTCGATGTCCAAGTGGTCAATGCGGCGGGCGAAAGCGGCCAGGCGGCGGCCGACTGGTTCACCTACACCACTCCCTGACCACACCACCGCTGGCGCCCCACAAGCGACGAGGCGCACTGTCGGTGAATACAGCAGCGGGCGCCCTCGGGCGCCCGCTGCTCGTGTCATGTGCCGTTGACGAGGCAGTGAAGTGACTGCCTGCCTGCCGATCCGGGTGGGCCGGTCGGCTGGTCGGTCGTGCGAGCAGTGAACGCTTCCCACATCGCCTGGTCACATTCCTCCCACAGGCATCTCTCACCCTCTTCACCGGTCTCTCACGGAGCACTCACGCTTGCTGTCTAGAGTCGACCGCGTTAGTCGGAGCCGCGCGCCAACGCGCCGGACCATAAGCAAAGGAGAGAAATCTATGAGAACAACGAGAAGACCACTACGGTCGTGGCCGGCGCGGGCCGCGATCCTCATCGCTGTCGGGCTTGCCGTGCTGGGCGGCGCTGCGACGGCTCTGGCCAAGCCCACCATCACGGGTGCCGGCGCGACCGCGCCGCAGCTTCTCTATGAGCAGTGGGGTTACAACTACAGCCCCGCCAAGATCTCGTACAACGGCGTCGGGTCGGGTGCGGGCATCACGCAGATCACCAACGGCACCGTGAACTTCGGCGCCAGCGACAAGCCCACGGCGCCGTCGGCGCTCAATGCATCGCCCCAGATGGTCCAGTTCCCCTCGTGCATCGAGGGCATCGTCGCGATCGTGAACATTCCACACGTGTCCGCGGGGAAGCTGAAGTTGACCGGGACAGTCCTCGCCCAGATCTACATGGGGCAGATCACCAACTGGAATGACAGCCGCATCAAGGCGCTCAACCCTGGTCTCAGCCTGCCGAACTTGAGGATCACGCCCATTCACCGTTCGGACTCGTCGGGGACGACGTTCATCTTCAGCACGTACCTGAAGATGGTCGACCCCGCCTGGCCCTGGGCGGCCGGAGCCATGTCGGGTCAGTGGCCCACCGGACCCGGTTTTCTCCATTCGTCGGGCGTCGCTGCCGCGGTCCAGCAGCGCTCGGGTGCCATTGGCTACGATGAGTATGCCTGGGCAGTGAGCGGTCACATCGCCTATGCGCAGATGAAGAATCTCTCCGGCAAGTGGGTGCAGCCCTCACAGACCACCTTTGCCGCCGCCGCCGCCCATGCCAGCTACACCTGGACAAACGGCTTCGTCACGAATCTCGAGAACTTGAGCGGCGCCACGGTATGGCCGATCACCGGCGAGACCTACATCCTGGTGCGTCGTGCCCAGCCAAGCTACGCCACGGGTCATGCCATCCTCCAGTTCTTCAACTGGGCCTTCACGAGCAGCACCGGCATCAGTGACGCCAAGAAGCTCACCTTCGTGCCGCTGCCGAGCGCCGCGGTGAAGGCGATTACCAAGGTCTGGCACTCCAACATCAAGGCCGGAAGCAAGCCCTGCTGGTGACCCCAGCCAAAGAGGGGGCTAGCCGCATCGCCCGGGGCGCGCTCCTCTCCGGCTAACGTCGGCGGCCGCGCTTCCGACGAAGTCCCGGACGATAGCCGGACGCAGACAGCCCCTGCCGGGCGGCCGCGAAAGCGGCCGCCCGGCCTCTTGCGGTCTTGCGCCGCAACGAAGTCTTCACACGACGCTTATCACTTCCTTGCAGTCGTCGGCTAGCGTCCCTCGCTTGAGATGGGCCGCCTTCGCGGGTCTGAGGTGGCCGTTCCGGTAGGCGATAGTCTGTCAGGGGGATAGCCACATGAGCACGGCAGAAGTCGAGATAGGCGCGGAGGGCGATGCCGGCCCGCGGGCCCGCAGGCGCCGCCACCATTTCGCTCTCGGCGACCCGCTCTTCTCGTGGTTCACGGCCGCCTGCGCGGCGGCGGTCGCCGTGGCCATGTTCCTTCTTATCGCCGTGCTCGTGAAGAACTCCTGGCTGGCCGTGCACACGCTCGGCATCAAGCCGCTGACGCATGTCAACTACGACCCGGGCACCAACCAGTATGGCGCTCTGTCGAGTCTCTTCGGTACCTTCGTCACGACGCTCATCGCGATGGTCATCGCTGTGCCGCTCGCCCTCGGTATCGCGCTCCTGCTCGTCGAGATTGTCCACCCACTCGTGTCGCGGGTGCTGGGCACGACCATCGAGATGCTGGCCGCCGTGCCGAGCATCATCTTCGGGTTGTGGGGCCTTCTCGTCATCGTGCCGCTGATGGGCAACCACGTGGAGCCCTGGCTGCAGTCGACGCCGCTCGGCAGGCTGCCCCTGTTCGGCGGCTCGCCCTTTGGCGCCGACATGCTCACGGCCGGCATCGTGCTCAGCCTCATGATTCTGCCGTTCATCGCCGCCGTTACGCGCGACGTGCTCAAGATGGTGCCCAAGGTGACCAAGGAGGCCGGTTACGGCATGGGCTCGACGACCTACGAGGTCATGCGGCGCATAAGCATGCGCTACGCGCTGTCCGGCGTCGCCGGCGCCATCTTTCTCGGGCTCGGCCGTGCCCTGGGCGAGACCATGGCAGTGTCGATGGTGATCGGCGGTGGGCTGTTTGGCATTCCGCGATCGTTGTTCGCGCAAAGTACCACCGTGTCGGCGACCATGGCACTGAAGTTCGGTGAGGCCGGCACGAAGCTCGAGACGAGCTCGCTGATCGAGCTCGCGCTCATCCTCTTCGTCATCACCATGGTCTTCCAGGCGATCGCCCAGGTGTGGCTGGCGCGCGCCCGGCGCATGACTGGGGGCTCCGCGTGAGCGTCACCAGTGACGGCCTTGCCTTGGTGCCCATGAGGCGGCGTTCGGTCGGCCGCCGTCGTGTTGTCGACGTGCTCGTGAAGACTGGCGCCTGGATTGGGGCCGCCATCGGCATCGCCGTGATGGGCTGGATCGTGGTCACCGTCGTCGTACACGGTATCGGCGCCTGGAACCTGGCGTTCTTCACCAAGCTGCCACCGCAGCCCACTAGCGGTGGCGGGGGTGTCGCCAACTGCATCGTCGGCACGATCGTCATCACGTTGGGTGCGACCATCATCGGCTTGCCGCTGGGCTTCTTCGGGGCGATCTACCTGTCCGAGTTCGGTCGCACCGGGCGTGTGGCCACGCTGATTCGCTCAGTCACCAACATCGTGCTCGGCGTGCCGACCATCATCGCCGGCATGTTCGCCTACGGGCTGATCGTTCTCCCGAGCCACCACTTCTCGGGATTCGCGGGGTCGATAGCCCTCGCCTTCATCATGCTGCCGGTCATGACCCGCACGGCCGAAGACATGCTCAACCTCGTACCTAATGAGCTGCGCGAGTCGGCTCTCGCCATGGGTGTGCCCCGCTGGCGAGCGACCCTCGGAGTGATCGTGCGCGCGGCGCGCGGCGGCCTCATCACCGGGGGCATCCTTGCCGTCGTGCGCGTCGCCGGCGAGACTGCGCCGCTCTTGTTCACGGCCCTGGGGAGTCAATACATGCTTACCATGCATGGCGGGTCGAGCTACTTCGGCGGGCCAGTCGCGAACCTCACGAAGTTCATCTACGACAATGCCCAGCAGCCGTACCCGCACCTGATCGAGATGGCGTGGGGCGCCGCCTTGCTGATCATCGCGACCGTGCTCGGCGTGAACATCGTCACGAGGCTGCTCTTTCAACGAGGCCTTGAATGAGAGAGGTCGGCGACACGACCTCGCCGTCAGCAGAAGCGCGCCGGCGAGAGCGGCTCCAGATCGAGCGCTGGCGACTTGCCGCCGGCCAGATCGGCGACGAGCCGCCCTGTGACAGGTGCCAGCGACAGGCCGACCATGCAGTGACCGGTGGCGAGGATCACCCGTGCGCGGCGTGGCACGCGACCCACCACTGGCAGGCCGTCGGGCGTGACCGGCCGCGGCCCGCGCCAGATCTGCCGCACCGGCCCGTCCGCCGGTAGCCCGAGCACGCGCTGCGCGCCGGCCCGCAGGCGGGCGACGCGCGGGCGGCGGATGCGCATGTCCCAGCCGGACAGCTCCAGCGTGCTGCCGAGGCGCAACACGTCGGCCAGTGGCGTGAGCACCACGTGAGCGTCGCCGAGATAGAGCGGCAGCTCGGGAAAGTCGGGGGGCCGGTCGACGTCTACGCTGTAGCCCTTGGCCGGCTCGACCGGCAGTGCGTAGTCGAGGCCTCGCGTGAGGGCCGGCGTCCAGGCGCCGGCGGCCAGCACCACCTGGTCAGCGTCGACGTCGCCGCGGGTGGTGATTACTCTGACGGCGGCCGCGGCCGGCTCCAACCCTATGACCTCCGTGTCGCGGCGTACTCGGGCACCGGCAGCCGCCGCAAGCTCGGCCACGGCCCGCGTGAACAGTCGCGGGTCGAGGTGGCCGTCGTCGGGGTGGAAGACCGCGCCGGCGATCTCGCCACGCACGCCGGGGAACCGCGCGACGACCTGCGCCGCCGTGAGCAGCTCGGCGCGCACGCCGAGGGTGCGTGCCTCCGCGGCCTCCGCGGCGGCCTCTTGCAGGGCGCGCGGCGACTCGCAGGCGACCACGACTCCGTCGTGGTGAAAGAGCCAGCGCCCGGCGTGATCGGCGGCCAGCGCGTCGTGGAGCTCGCTGCTGGCCACCTGAAGGGCACGCAGGATCGGCATCGCCGTCCGCGCCCTGGTGGCGGTGGCCGCCGCCCGGTAGAGCCATAACCAGCGCAGCAGCGCGGGTCGTGGCCGCGGGGCGATGTAGAAGGGACTGGAGCTGTCGAGCAGCCAGCGCAGACCGTGGCCGAGCGCGCCCGGCGAGGCCAGCGGCAGAACCTCGCTGGGCACGAGAAGGCCACAGTTGCCGTGGGCGGCACTCGCGGCCGGGCACACGTCGGCTTCCTTCTCGACGAGCACCACAGCGGCGCCCGCCGTGGCGAGAGCATGGGCGGCGCAGACCCCTACGGGCCCGCCGCCGACCACCAGCACGTCACAGCGCTCGTTCATCGCTCGCCTCCTTTGCGGCGCCGGCGCGGGAATGCTTCGCGGGGCGCAGTCTGCCGGGTACGCTTTCTGTTCGTCCGGCTACTATGCTAACGGAGTCCTAACATCCAGGCGGTAGGCTCCAACGCCGGCACCAAGTCGGCATACGGCGGAGGCCATGGCAAGAGAGAGCGTGCTCGTCGTTGACGACGAGCGAGACATCCTCGAGCTCGTCAAGTACAACCTCGACAAAGAGGGTTACCAGGTGACCGTGGTCGCCACCGGGGAAGACGCCCTGGCCGCCACACGCACTAAGATGCCCGACATGGTAGTGCTCGACCTCATGCTTCCCGGCGTCGACGGCCTCGAGGTGTGCCGGCGACTCAAGAGCGACGCCAAGACTCGCAACATCCCCATCATCATGCTCACCGCCAAGGGCACCGAGGCCGACGTGGTCGCCGGGCTCGAGCTGGGCGCCTCAGACTACCTGACCAAGCCCTTCAGCCCGCGGGTGCTCACGGCGCGCATCAAGGCGGTGCTGCGGCGAGGTCTGGAGGTGGCCGACGACGAGGTCACGATCCACATCAAAGAGATCACCATCCGCCCCGGCCGGCACCAGGTGCAGGTCAAGGGTCAACCCGTGGAGCTCACGGCCACAGAGTTTCGCATCATCCTCTTTCTGGCAAAGCGCCCCGGCTGGGTGTTCACTAGACAGCAGATAGTCGACGCCGCCCAAGGGGACGAAGTATTCGTCAACGATCGTTATGTGACCGATCGCTCGGTCGATGTGCACATCGTCTCGCTGCGTCGCAAGCTGGGCGCCTGCGGCGCCTACATCGAGACGGTGCGCGGCGTGGGGTATCGCCTGCAGGACGAGTAGGTCATGCGTAGACGGCGGCTCTTCTGGCGCATCTACGCCACCTACCTCGTGGTCATCGTGCTCTGCACTGCGGCGGTGGGACTCTACGCGGTGCAGTCGGCGCGCTCGTTCTACTTCTCCCATACCCAGAGCGAGCTCCTCGCGCGGGCGCAGCTGGTGCGCGCCCAGCTGGCCACAGACGTGCGCAGCTACGCGCCCAAACAGCTCGAGCAGCTCGTGGATCTTCTCGGCTCAGAGTCGCGCACGCGCATCACGGTGATCTCCGCCGGCCTGCCGGGCGAACCTCTCGGCAAGGTCCTGGCCGACTCCGAGAGTGTGCCCAGCCAGATGCAGAACCACAGCGACCGGCCCGAGTTCATAGCGGCCATGCAGGGCCGCGCCGGCGTGGCCATCCGCCGCAGCGCCACGCTGCACGAAGAGATGATGTACGTCGCCGTGCCCTCCATCGAGGATAACCGCATTGACACGGTCGTGCGCGCCGCCATACCACTGACCACCGTCAACCAGCAGCTCGACTCACTCTATGTGCGCATCGGCCTGAGCGCCCTTCTCTTCGCCGTTCTTGCGGCCGCTGTCGGCTTGCTCGTCTCGGCGCGCATCAGCCGTCAGATGCGTGACATCAGGAGCGGCGCCGAGCGGCTGGCCAGCGGCGATTTCACGCGCAAGGTGTATGTGCCGCGCACGGAGGAGTTCGCGGCCGTCGCCGAGAGTCTCAACCAGATGGCGGAGGTGCTCGGCGACCAGATCGGCACGCTCACCCGGGAGCGCAACGAGCGCGAGGCTGTGCTCTCGAGCATGGTTGAGGGCGTGCTCGCGGTAGACCCCGAGGAACGCATCATCGCCGTCAACGAGGCCGCCGCCCGCTTCATCGCCGTGGAGCCGGCGGCGGCCGAGGGCAAGACCATCCAGGAGGTACTGCGCAACCCCGATCTGCAGCAAGTGGTGGCCAGGACGCTCTCTGGGCAGGAGCCGGTGGAGGCCGATATCGTCGTGCGCGTGGGCTTTGAGGACCACTTCTTGCAGGCTAACGGCACCCTGCTGCGCGGCGCGAGCGAAGACTCTGCCGCCGTGGGCGCGGTAGTCGTGCTCAACGACATCACGCGTCTCAAGCGTCTCGAGGTGGTGCGCCGCGACTTCGTCGCCAACGTGTCACACGAGCTCAAGACCCCGGTGACCTCTATCAAGGGATTCGCCGAGACGCTCGAAGACGGTGCCCTCGACGATCCCGCGACGGCGCTCCGCTTCGTGCGCATCATCGCCGGTCAAGCCGACCGCCTGAACTCCATCATCGGCGACCTGCTCGTGCTGTCAACGCTGGAGCAGAGCGGCGCCGAGCAAGGCCTGTCACTGGAGGAGGCCGACGTGTGCGATGTGGTTCAGGTCGCCGTGGACGTGTGCGAGCACAAGGCCGAGACCGCGGGGGTGGGTATTCGCGTGTCGAGCCCGCGCTCGGTGCTGGCACCCGTGAACCCCCCGCTCCTCGAGCAGGCCGTGGTCAACCTCATCGACAACGCCATCAAGTTCAGCCCCCCCGGCGGGCTCGTGGAGGTTGCCCTAGGCCAGGCTTTCGGCGAAAACACCATCAGCGTCTCCGACCAGGGTCCCGGCATTCCGCGCGAGCACCTACCCAGACTCTTCGAGCGGTTCTACAGGGTAGACAAGGCCCGCAGCCGCGATCTTGGCGGCACCGGCCTCGGCCTTTCGATAGTGAAGCACATCGCCCAAGCCCACGGCGGCCGCGTCTCGGTGGAGAGCGTCGTCGGCGGGGGGAGCACCTTCCGCATCCATCTGCCGCGCCTCTGACGGCTCGCCGGGCGCCACCAACCTCGCCCTCGCCGCCAAGCCTGCCCCGGGCGCTCATCGCGCGCCCGCAGTGCTCTCACCATCGCCAAACCTGACCGTATCTTGCGCTTCACCCGGACCTCATGGAACGGTTACCTGGACCCTCTAGCCTGTGCGCTGACACCTGCATGACCATGCGGGGCCGCCGGCGGTCGGCCGACCCGGCCTTTCCCTGGCAGGCGCGCGCGTCCGCGTCGCGATCGCTCTCAGCGAGGGCGGTCCGCGTCTTGCGTCGGGCGCCGGTAATCGCGTGGATGGCGGCACCCGCCGCACGGGCGGGGCTCCGGGAGGAGCCCCGCCCGTCGCGTGTCTCGGATGCTCCGCCTGTGTGCCGGCAGCGCCTCCCGAGCGATCCGGCCTCGCGACAATCTGACGTTCCGCTAACCATTCGCTAACCCGGGCCGGGTAGCTTGCCCCTCGGCAGACGGACCACGGCTGCCATCTGTCAGGGAAAGACGGAGCCCCAAAGGAGACGCGAAAGCGAGGTCTACGAATGACGAAATCCGCACGATCGAGGCGCACGGTGCTGGTCATGGCCGCCGTCGCGACGGTCGCGGCCACTGCTCTGGTAGCCGTAGGCTGCGGCGGCACTTCCCCCAGCACCAGCACCCCTAGTGGGAGCCCCGCGGCCGCCGGCCCGACACTTACCCCAGTGCCCATGGCCGCCGGCATCGTCGTGGGCGCAGGTTCGTCGTTCGCCGCTCCGATCTACGGCAAGTGGGGGGCCCAGTATGGCGCCTCCAACAGCGTGAAGCTCAACTATCAGTCCATCGGCTCGGGCGGCGGCATCTCGGCCATCGAGGGCAAGAACGTCGACTTCGGCGCCTCTGACGCGCCGTTGCAAGAGGCCGACCTGCAGAGCAACGGGCTCGCCCAGTTTCCCATGGTGTGCGGCGGCGTCGTGATCGTGGTGAACCTGAGTGGCGTGAGTGATGGCCAGCTCAAACTCACCCCCGACGTACTGGCCAGCATCTACATGGGCAAGACGACCATGTGGAACGATCCCTCCATCACGGCTCTCAACCCGGGAGTCAGCCTGCCCGCGACCAAGATCAATGTCGTGCACCGCTCCGACGCCTCCGGCACGACCTGGATCTTCTCCCATTATCTTACCGACGCCGCCGGCAGCATCTGGACGGCCGGGGCCGACAAAGACATCCCGTGGCCGGTGGGCGTGGGCGGCAAAGGCAACGAGGGCGTAGCGGCCAGCGTGAAGCAGCTCAGCGGGTCGATCGGCTACGTGGAGTACGCCTACGCCCTGGAGGCCGGCATGACCACGACGCAGTTGCAGAACAAGGACGGCGCCTGGGTAAAGCCGAGCCTCGCCACCTTCTCTGCCGCCGCTGCTCACGCCGACTGGAAGGCCGCCCTGCCGAGCATGTACGTGCTGCTCGTGAATCAGGCGGGCAAGAGCTCGTGGCCCATCACCGGCGCCACCTTCGTCCTCGTCCAGAAGGACCAGACTGACGCGAGTCGCGCCAAGGCCATGCTCAACTTCTGGAACTGGTGCTACACGAGCGGCCAGAGCGACGCCACGGCTCTCGACTACGTGCCCGTTCCGACGGCGTCCTACAAGCTCATCGAGAAGAACGTGTGGAGCACGATCACGGCGAACGGCACCCCCGTCTGGAAGTAGCAGCAGTCCCGAGAACAGAAGCCCTACGACGTCACGGGAGGCAGGAACCGTGAGCACTGTAGAGATAGATGTCAAACCAGGCTTGCCACGCGGCGCCCCTCAAGCGGCGCCGCGTGGCCGCCTGCGCGTCGGTGACCCGCTGTTCAGAGGCGCCGCCACGGCCTGCGGCGTCGCCGTCGCCGTGGCCATGGTGGGCCTCAGCGGGATTCTCGTGTACAGGTCGTGGCCGGCCATCACCGCACTGGGCACCAAGGTGCTCACCACGGTGGCGTGGTCGCCCACCACCGGCGACTACGGCGCCCTGGCGGCGCTGGGCGGCACGATCTTTTCGACCCTCATCGCGATGGTCATCGCCGTGCCCCTGGCGATGGTCATCGCACTACTGCTCGTGGAGCTCGTGCCGCCCGCGGTGTCGCGCGTGGTGGGCACCGCGATCGAGATGCTGGCCGCCATCCCCAGCATCATCTTCGGCATGGTCGGCCTCTTCGTGATCGTGCCTTTCATGCAGAGCAGGCTTGTGCCCTGGGTGTTGAGCACGCCGCTCGGTCACATCCCGGGCATCAGGCCCGGGCCGCAGTTCCAAGGTGGTGGGCTGTCCATCTTCACCGCCGGCGTCGTGCTCGCCTTCATGATCTTGCCGTTTATCACCGCCGTGTCGCGCGACGTGCTCAGGATGGTGCCTGGGGTGACTAAGGAGGCTGGGTACGGCATGGGCTCCACCACCTGGGAGGTCATGCGCAAGATCAGCCTGCGGTACGCCAACAGTGGCATCGTGGGGGCGGTGTTCATCGGCCTGGGGCGGGCGCTCGGTGAAACGATGGCCGTGGCCTACCTTATCGGCAGTGCGTACACGAGCCTGCCGCACTCCATCTTCGACCCGGGCACGTCTATCGCCTCGCTCATCGCGCAGCAGTTCGGTGAAGCGAGTGGATCGGAGGTAAGTGCCTTGATAGAACTTGGGCTCATCCTCTTCGTCATCACGATCTTCTTCCAGGTGCTGGCGCAGGCTTGGTTGCGCCGCGTGCGACGGGCCACGGGAGGGCGCGCATGAGCGCCGTGGTGCGGCAACCGCTGCGCCGCCGCTCCATCGCCGGTCGCCGGGCAGCCGACCTGGCGGTGAAGGTGCTCGCCTGGATAGGCGCCTCGTGTGGCATCGCGGTGATGGGTCTTCTGCTCGGCGAAGTGATCGTGCGCGGGGCCCCCGCCTGGAGCGTGGCCTTCTTCACGCACACCACACCTCAAGACCCGATGTCTACCTCGGGGGGCTTTGCCAATGCCATCGTGGGCACGCTGCTCATCACCGCGGTGGCGGCCCTCATCGCGATACCCACGGGCTTTCTCGGCGGCGTCTACCTCGCCGAGTTCGGGCGCAACGGTCGCCTCGCCACCGCGGTCCGCATGATCGCCAACGTGGTCATGGGCGTGCCCTCCATCATCGTCGGCATCTTCATCTTCGCCATCCTGGTGGCGCCGCTTCACCATTACTCGGGCTTCGCGGGGTCGCTGGCCCTGGGCTTCATCATGCTGCCAGTCATGGCCCGCACCACCGAAGACATGCTCAACCTGGTGCCCAACGAGCTGCGCGAGTCGGGGCTCGCCATGGGCGCGCCGCGCTGGCGGGTAACGCTCGGCGTGGTCTGCAGGGCCGCGCGCGGCGGGCTCGTTACCGGCGCCAGCCTCGCCGTGGTGCGCGTCGCCGGTGAGACTGCTCCGCTGCTCTTCACGGCGCTCAGCAGCCCGTACTGGATGACGGGCCTGTTCGGCCCCGGCGGCTTCTTCGGCGGCCCCGTGGCTAACCTCACCAAGACCATCTACGACTTCTCGCAATCGCCGTTTCCGCACTTCAACGACCTCGCGTGGGGCGGCGCTCTTCTCATCATCGTCGCCGTGTTGGGCATGAACATCGTCATGCGACTGATCTTTCAGAGAGGCAAGGAATGGTAGGGATCACTGTGGATGAACGCACACAGATACGAGAGGGGCAGGCGACCGTGGTGCCGCCGCGCCTGGAGGTGGCCGAGGATCGGCGGGGCACAGGCGAAGACTTCGATTCGTTGCCCACTGAGATCGCGGTACGCGACCTGAGCTTCTTCTATGGCAAGAGCCAGGCCCTGTTCGGCAACTCCATAGAGATCAAGAAGAACCGTGTAACGGCGGTGATCGGTCCGTCGGGCTGCGGCAAGTCGACGCATATTCGCACCTACAACCGCATCTTCAATCTGTACCGCGACCAGCGCGCGACCGGCGAGGTGCTGTTCGACGGCGGCAACCTGCTGTCGTCACAGACCGACCTGCTCGACCTGCGGCGGCGCATAGGCATGATCTTCCAGAAGCCCAGCCCCTTCCCCATGACCGTCTTCGACAATGCGGCCTACGGCCTGCGCCAGCACTACAAGCTCAGCCGTGCGGAGCTCGCCGAACGGGTGGAGCACGCCCTCAAGCGTTCGGCTATCTGGGACGAGGTCAAGCATAAGCTGAGCGAGCCTGGCAACGCCCTGTCGGGCGGGCAGCAGCAACGGCTCTGCATCGCCCGGGCCATCGCCGCCGAGCCCGACGTGCTGCTCATGGACGAACCGTGTTCGGCGATCGACCCGGTGGCCACCGCCAAGATCGAGGAGCTCATCCTCACCCTCAAGAACAAGTACACGATCGTCCTGGTTACTCACAACATGCAGCAGGCCGCCCGGGTCAGCGACTACACAGCCTTCTTCTTTCAGGGACGTATCGTCGAGTTCGGGCCTACCACGCAGATCTTCTCCAACCCCACGGAGAAGCAGACCGAGGAGTACATCACCGGCCGCTTCGGCTGAGCCGCGAGGTCGAGATGACACATCTTCAACGTGAGATCGACAGGCTCAAGCGCAAGATGCTCGCCGTGGGCGCCCTCGTGGAAGACAACCTGCGTATCGCCTCTCAGGCCATCGAGGAGCGCAATGTCGACAAGGCTCACAGGGTCGTTCTCACCGACGCGGTGATCGATGAGCAAGAGGTAGACGTGGAGGAGGAGTGCCTCAAGCTTCTCGCGCTCTATCAACCCGTGGCCGGCGATCTGCGCTTCATCGTCGCCGTCATCAAGATCAACAGCGAGCTGGAGCGCATCGGCGACCTGTCCGCCAACATGGGTGAGCGCGCCCTGCAACTCGCGCGCGAGCATCCGGTACCGGTGCCGCGCGGCTTCGCCCTCATGGCCGACCGCACCGGCCTGATCCTCGAGAAGGCCCTGGACGCGCTGGTGCGCCAGGATGCCCTCACCGCGCGGGTGGTGCTGGCCGCCGACGACGAGATCGACGCGCTCTACGCGGGTCTCATCGAAGACCTCAAGAACATCATCCGCGCCGATCCCGAGCATCTCGACGCAATCGTGTTGCTCTTCAGCGTGGCCCGCTACCTGGAGCGTCTGGCCGACCACGCCACCAACATCGCCGAAGACGTGCTGTACATGGTGGAGGGTGAGATCCATCGCCACGCGGTGCCCGATACGCCGGCGGAGCTCTTCCGCCTCAAGAGGCCGGAGCCCTGACGGTGTAGCAACAAGCATCAGATCCGTCCTTCCCGGCGGCGCGGTCGTCCTGCCCCCGTGCCCCTTTCGCGGAAGGCGCACGGCGACCCGGGCCTCACCCCTACCAGGCCCGGGTCGCTTCGTGTTCCGGTGATGGCGCGCGGAGCGCCGTCAGTTGACGGTGACCGTAGTGGTGGGCGATGCGGCCGTGCCCGACGAGAAGTAGTACCTGGTGGTCTGTGCCGGGCTCACGGTCTGGCTGTAGGCGGAGTAGGCGGCTTTGAAGCCCTGACCCAGGTCCTGGGATACGGGAGTCGTGGTCACGCTGCGGCTGTGCCACTTTCCGCCGTAGTATGAGTTGAGGGTCACCGTAGAGCCGCCGGCCAGAGCCGGATAGACGCGGCCCGCGAGGGTAACGCCGCCACCGACGCCGATGGAGGCATGATCGGCGGGCGCGGGCGTGATGGACATGCTCCTGAAGATCGCCCAGGTGCTGTCGAGGTTGGCCTTCATGCGCAGCATGTTGCCGTCCATGAAGGTGATGCCCTTGCTCCCGATGATGGCGGCCTTGACGATGCGCGGCGATGTGCCGCGCACCACGGTGTAGATGCTCCGCAGCGACCCATCCACCGCTGCTCCGAGCTGACCGGCGAGCTGGGATGAAGCGCGGTACAGCGGTCCCCAGTTGTGGAGCGTGCCGTAGTAGTCGTAGGGATCGTTGACTCCCTTGAGATACGGCACCGGGGCCGCGCCCGGCCAGCCGAACTCGATGTTCTCGGTGCGCCCGCCGGAGCATGAGAAGTAGTAGGCGGTGATGACCTTGCCGTCGTATCTGGGCACCACGCCGGCAGTATCGGCCACCGCGGCGTCGGTGCGCGGGTCTTCGCTGCTCACACCCATGTAGGTCTGGCCGCGCACGTCTGTGTAGACGTCCCAGGCCGCGCCGGGGTTGCGCGAGCACTCCGCGTAGGCACGCGCCGCGCAGGCTTGCGCCTTGAGCGCCTCCAAGGGCCAGGACGGCGGGACCTCGTGAGGAACCACTCCGCGAAGGTAGCTCTCCATCGGTAGCTGGTTGATCATGAGGAGAGCGCCCCCCGCGCGCAGCACGCGGATGACCCCCCGATAAGCCCCGGTGACCTTGAGGTCAGTGGCGGTGAGTATGCGTAGCGTGCCCTTGGTGGGGGTGAAGGTCACGGCTGCGCCAAAATCTCTGGTGAGGGAGCCGGCGACGACGTGGTACTTGCCGTTCACGTAGGTTGTGGTCGCCGTGGTGCCGGCGGGTATCGGCAGCGGTGTGCCCGTGCCCTGCGCCGTGTAGGCTGAGGGGCAGGTGACCTGGACCGACTTGAGCCCGCTGCGCAGGAGCACGCGGATATCGTTGTTGGCCAGCTTGTCGCCGAAAGCGGTACCGGTGTAGTAGTGGCGCAAAATCTGGGCGTAGGTCCAGCCGTGCTTGGCGTATCCGTAGGCCCCCCACTGCGACATGCCTATGCCGTGGCCCCATCCGTGGCCGTTGATGGTGAAGCTAGTCGCCGTCGACGTCGCAGCGGCCGGCGCCACCGCGACGAGGAAGACAAGGACGGCCAGGGCGCCGGCGGGCGCCAGCGTGCCCCGGCGCGCGGGGCGACCGGTGGCGCCGGGCGTACTCTGCGGCCTGTGACGTGGGTTGATCATGCCGGGTCTGATTCTGGCAGCGGCGCCCTTCTCCTCTTCTTTACGCCTCGCCGGTGCGGCATGGGCGCCTGCCTACCGCTCCGGCCGGCCCGCGCCCCCGCCGTCTACCCTGCGCCCGGACGTGCTGCCCTTGAGCGCTCGCGCTGAGGAGAACGGGCGGCGGCGAGAAGGCGTCGGCGCGAGGCGGCTCCGCCCGCCGGGGCTAAAGGTGTCGCCGGCTGCGCCGATGACAGGGATGAGGTCATGGCGAGATCCCGCTACAGAGCGCTGGTTGTTGCCGCGACCGTGCTGTGCACGGTCGCGTTCACGGCTGTGACCGCGCCGCGGGCCACGGCCCAGAGCTTCACCGACGTGCCCAAGACCTACTGGGCGTACTCGGCGATCACGTCGATCACCGATCGCAGCGCCGGCGGCCAGTATCTGATGGACGACTACGGCACGACCTTCGAGCCAAACACCCCGCTGACCAGGGAGCTGCTAGCCCGCGCCCTCGTGGTGGCCTCGGGGCACTACGGCGCGCTCGTCACACCGGTGGCCATCAACGACGTGGCCGCGAGCGATCCCTACTACAACGTCATCCAGGTGGCTCTGCATCTGCGCTACATGGGTCTCGACAAGAGCGGTGACTTCGATCCGACCGCCTCCGTCACGGCGCGGGGCGCCGAGACTTCTATCGTGCATTGGCTCAAGGGCCTCTACCCGAGCGCCGACTGGTCGCTGCTCTCGACTCTGAATCCTTCGCGCTGGGAGCCCAACAGCGGTTGGACCACCGGTGCACCAAGCTACCTGCCCTACATCGTGGCCTCGCGGCAGTTGCAGCTGCGCTACAACCACCCCGCAGGTGCCGATGGTCTCGAGGTTACGCCCAACCAGCCCATCGACCGCGCCGAGGTGGCCTACATGCTCTGGCGGGGCTTCCAGGCCCGCAACGAGTACGGGCTGTGGGGCCTGGCCGACTACCAGAACGTGACCTTCCCCCCGCTCAGCAATCGCCAGAAGCAGATCGTGTCGTTCGCTCTCAAGTACGTCGGCTACCCGTACGTCTGGGGAGGCGAGTATCCCACCAAGAACTCGCCCTATGGCCACCAGGCGGCCGGCGGGTTCGATTGCTCGGGCCTGGTGTTCTACATCATGAAGATGCACTTCGGCTACGGCCTCACCGTGAACGAGCGTGGCGCCCACGACATGGCGGCTGGGGCCAAGCCGCGTATCACGCGCCAGAACCTCAAGTGCGGCGACCTCATCTTCTTCGGGCCCAAGGGGCCGAAGTCCAGCGTCATCTCCATCTACCACGCAGCCCTCTACCTGGGCAACGGGTGGTTCATTCAGTCCACCGGATCTACCGACGGCGTCACGATCTCCTCGCTCGACACGTCGAGCTACTACAAGACCTACTTCGCCTGGGGTCGGCGGCTGCTTAAACCGTCGGAGCTCGTCGTGAGCCCCCAGACTCCCGCTTCATAGCTCGCGGTACTGCGCCTCGTAGTAGGTGCGCCATTCTCCGGTCTTGATCTTGCGCCACCACGCGGGGTTGTCACGGTACCAGGCGACGGTGCGCTCGAGACCGGCGGCGAAGGCGGTCGCCGGTCGCCAGCCCAGGGTCTGCACCTTGCGGCACTCGATGGAGTAGCGACGGTCGTGACCCGGCCGGTCGGCGACATGCCTGATAAGGTCGGGCGACTTGTGCAGGTGCTCCAGGATCCCCCGCGTGAGCGTGAGATTGTCGATCTCGTTGCCGCCCCCGATGTTGTAGACCTCGCCCTCGCGGCCGCCGCTCAGAACGGCGTCGATAGCGGCGCAGTTGTCTTCGACGTACAACCAGTCACGCACGTTCAGTCCGTCGCCGTACAGGGGTAGCGGCTGGTCGTCGATGGCGTTGGTGATGAACAGCGGCATGATCTTCTCGGGGTACTGCCAGGGACCGTAGTTGTTGGAGCTACGCGTGATGAGCACCGGGGTGCCGTAGGTGCGATGGTAGGCCAGCACGAGCAGATCGGCACTCGCCTTGCTGGCCGAATACGGGCTAGATGGGGCCAGCTCGGACGCCTCGCTGAACGACCCGGTCGCGGTGGATCCGTACACCTCATCGGTACTGATCTGCAGATAGCGCGTTACGTTCAGCTCGCGCACTGCCTCGAGGAGCGTATGGGTGCCCAGCACGTCGGTACGGATGAAATCCTGCGGACCGCTGATAGACCGGTCGACGTGCGTCTCGGCGGCGAAGTTCACTAGAGCTTCGGCGCCCTTGAGCACCTCGTGCACCAGGCCGGCGTCGCAGATGTCGCCCCTGACGAAGGAGTACCGCTCGTCGGCCTCGACGTCACGCAGGTTCTCGAGGTTGCCGGCGTACGTGAGCTTGTCCAGATTCACGATCTCGAGGTCCTCGTACCGCCGCAGCATGTAGCGCACGAAGTTGGAACCGATGAACCCGGCACCTCCGGTGACCACGAGCCTCATGTTGCCTCCTCGGCGGACCCGCCGCGGGGCCCCCGCGGGCCGGCGGATCGCCAGTAGTGTGCGTCGGCTCAGCCGGCGGACGTGAGCTTGTCGACGGCTGCGGCCGCGCCCTCGGCCCAGTGCGGCAGGCGGGGCGCCGACCGCTCGCTGGCGAGCGCCGAGAACGCCGGCCGCGGGGCCGGCCGGCCCAGCTCGGCGGTGCCGATCGGCACCACCTCCACCTCGAGGCCGGCGAGCTGCACCACCTCGCGCGCCAGCTCGCACCAGGAGCAGTAGCCGCTGCCGGCCATGTGGTACAGCCCGGGGCCCAGGCCGCTGCCCAGCGCCTCGTTGACCGCGCTCGCCAGGTGGCCGGCGTAGGTGGGCGATCCGACCTGGTCGTCGACCACGCGCAGCGGCTGGCCGCTCGTCGCCCGACGGCGCGCGGTGTTCAGGATGGTCTTCACGAAGTTGTGGCCGGTCTCGCTGAACAGCCACGAAGTGCGCAGCACCAGGCCGCGCGGCCACCCCAGCACCTGCTGCTCGCCGGCGAGCTTGGTGCGCCCGTACACTCCCAGGGGGTGTGGAGCGTCGCTCTCCACGTAGGGGCTGCCTTTGGTGCCGTCGAAGACGTAGTCGGTGCTGAAGTACACGACGGTGGTATGCGTGCCGCGCACCGCCGCGAGCACATTGCGCGTGCCCTGGACGTTCACGTCGGCGGCCACCTGTGGGTCAGCCTCGGCGCCGTCGACGTCGGTGAACGCCGCGGTGTGAAGAATCACGTCGGGGCCGAAACCGTGGACGGCGGCGCGCACGGCATCCGCATCGCGGATGTCGAGCGCGGCCTCCCGGCTCAGGAAGACCTCGCCCTCGAGCGTCTCGGCGAAGGCGGTGGCCAGTTGGCCGCCGGCGCCTGTGACGAACCAGCGCAGCATCGCTCGCCGGCTGCGCCTAGCGCAGCTTCACATCCCAGTCGTAGGGGATCTCGGGCGAATCGTGCGGCAGCTCGCGCTGGTCGGGGGCGTCGTACCGGTAGACCTCGGTAGGCGCGTTCACGATGAACGCCTCATCCGGGCTCACGCACTTCCAGCCATGCCAGATACCGCTGGGGACGCGCACCAGCATGGGGTTGTGCTCGCCCAGAAACAGCTCGTCGGTCTGCCCTTCGGTGGGCGAGCCATCGCGGCCATCGTGAAGAACGAGCTTGATCATGCCCTTCACGCACACGACGTTGTCCCATTGCACGTCGTGCAGATGCCAGCCTTTGACCACGCCCGGCAAGGTGGTGGTCATGTAGAACTGGCCGAACTTGAGGAACAGCTCGTCGTCGTTGCGCAGGCACTCCATGAGGCGACCGCGCTCATCGGGGATCACCTTGAGCTTCTTGGTCATGACGCCGTCGATCATCTCTTTCAGTCCCCTTCCGCCAGCGGTATGTCGTGCAAATCTACAGGATCCCGATCTGGCTGGAGTCGCCCACCATAAATCGGTACGCCACCGGCAGAGCATCGCTGTGCGCGATGACGCAGTCGCGTCCGATGAGGCTATCGGTCATGCGTGCGCCCAGCCGGCAGATGCGGCTGTTCTCGAGGATAATGGAATGTTCGATCTCGGCTTGCTCCACCACCACGCCGTCGCTGATGGAGGTGTAGGGCCCTATGAAGGTGTCGCTCAGGCGGCAGCCAGCGCCGATGACCACCGGTCCGCGAACCGTGCAACGTTGCAGGTGGCTGCCGACGCCGATCTGCACGGCGCCGTCCAGCGTGCAGTCTACGGCCTCGCCGCGCACGTCGCGGGCGATGCCGCTCAGGATGAGGCGGTTGGCCTCGAGCATGTCTTCGAGCTTGCCGGTGTCTTTCCACCAACCCGTGACGGTGTGCGGTTCCACACGCAGGCCACGGTCGATCATGTTCTGGATGGCATCGGTGATCTCGAGCTCACCGCGCGCCGAAGGCTTGATGGCCTTGACGCTCTCGAAGACGGCCGGCGTAAAGAGGTACACGCCTACCAGCGCCAGGTCGCTGCGCGGCTCGGTTGGCTTCTCGACGAGCCGCGCCACGTGTCCGTCGCCGTCGAGCTCGGCGATGCCGTAGGCGTGCGGATCGGCGACCTTCTGCAGCAGGATGAGTGCGTCCGGACGGTGCTCGTCGAAGGCGCGCACGAACGGCGCGATGCCCTCCTTGAGGAGGTTGTCGCCGAGGTACATGACGAACGGATCGTCGCCGAGAAACTCCTCGGCGATGAGCACGGCGTGCGCCAACCCGAGCGGGGCCTCCTGCGGCAGGTAGGTTACCTTGAGGCCGAACCGGCTGCCGTCTCCCACGGCGGCCGCGATCTCGTCCCGCGTCTCGCCGACGACGACGCCCACTTCCTCTATGCCGGCGGCGCGCATGGCCTCGAGGCCGTAGAACAGCACGGGCTTATTCGCCACGGGCACGAGCTGCTTCGCCGAAGTGTGGGTGATAGGACGTAACCGAGTGCCGGCGCCGCCGCTGAGGATCAGTCCCTTCACGCTCGATCCTCCCTCGCGACGGCCCTAGATCGTCTCGTCGTCGTGCAGTTCGTCGTCGCTCTCGGTGGAGAGGAGATCGAGGACGTTGGCCTCGTCGACGGCCTTGCCTACGAACACCACGTTGGGCCCCGCCCAAAGGGTGATACGCGAGCCGATCGGGAGGGCAAGGGCGACCCCGTCGACAAGGATGTTGGTGAGCGTGGACCGCTCGATGTCGCGCTGCACTTCGCAGCTGTCGATGGCGAAGGGAGCGGCATCGTCGAACTGCAGGCGGGGCTCTCTGCTGGCGTCGATTATCACGCGGGGGAGTATAGCATTCCTACGATGCAGAGGCTGGATCCACCGGCGCAGCGCGGCGCAGACCCGGCAGCGGGCCCGAGCGGTCCCTTACGAAGCGAAGCTGAGGTACGGTCGCCAGCTCTCGTGGATGTGCTCCACGTGCAGGCAGACGAACGCGGCCGGCTCCGGCGGTCGCGGTTTGTGGGCCAGGTTGAGCCCGGCCACGTGCAGCGGGCGGTCGCCCTTCTTGCGGTTGCACGGGGCGCACGACGTGACGAGATTGTCCCAGGTGTCGGCGCCGCCCTTGGAGCGGGGGACGACGTGGTCGACGGTGAGATGGCGCTCGCTGCCGCAGTACTGGCAACGGTGACGGTCGCGGGCGAACACCGCCCGCCGCGAGATGCGTGCCGCCGTGCTGTGGCGCGGCACGGCCACATAGGTTCGCAGGCGGATGACGTGGGGCAGCTCGTAGACGGCGCGCTCGCTGCGGTAGGTGGAGCCGGATTGCTCGATAACCTCGGCTTTGTCCTTGAACAGGAGCACCAGAGCACGCCGGACGCTGCACACGTTCAGCGGCTCGTACGTGGTGTTCAAGACAAGCACCTTCCGCATCGTAGCGATAGTAGCAGAAAAGAAACGTGTCGTGTGGGGGCGAGCGTCGCCGGCAAGCACTAGACTGGCGTCATGGACCTCTTCTCCATGAGCGACGAGCAGGTCGCGGCCGGAGCGCCGCTGGCGGCCCGCATGCGACCGCGCGGTCTGAACGAGTTTGTCGGCCAGGCGCACATCGTCGGGGAGGGCACCGTGCTGCGCGCAGCCATCAAGGGCGGCGAGCTTTTCTCGATGATCTTCTTCGGGCCGCCGGGTAGTGGCAAGACGACGCTGGCGCGCATCATCGCCGCCGAGACGGGCGCCCGCCTGGTGCAGCTCTCGGCGGTCAACTCGGGCACCGCCGACGTGCGCGCCGCCATCCAGGGCGCGCGCGAAGCGCGCGCCCTCAACGCGGCGCGCACAGTCCTCTTCATCGACGAGATCCACCGCTTCAACAAGGCCCAGCAGGACGCCCTGCTGCCGGCCATCGAAGACGGCATCGTGACGCTCATCGGAGCCACCACCGAGAACCCCTATTTCGAGGTGAACTCGGCGCTCATATCGCGCTGCCAGCTCTATCGCTTCGAGCCACTGGCGGCCGAGCTTGTGGAGGGAGTCGTGCGGGCCGCGCTCGGCGACGCCGAGCGCGGCCTGGGCGGCAGGGGGGTCACGCTCGCCGCCGGCGGACTCGCCTTCCTGGCACAGATCGCGCGTGGCGATGCGCGCGTGGCGCTCAATGCTCTGGAGGCCGCCTGGCGCTCACGAGCCGCTGGCGGCACCGTGGCGGCGCCCCTCACCGTCACCGTCGACGACCTCCGCGACGCGGCCCAGAAGAGCCCCGTTTCGTACGACCGCGCGGACGCCCACTACGACACCATCTCCGCCTTCATCAAGTCGCTGCGGGGCAGCGACCCAGACGCGGCCGTGTACTATATGGCGTCGATGCTCGCCGGCGGCGAGGATCCCAAGTTCATCGCCCGGCGGATGATCGTCTTTGCGAGCGAAGACGTGGGCAACGCCGACCCCCAGGCCCTGCAGGTGGCCGTCGCGGCCTCGCGCGCCGTGGAGTTCGTGGGCCTCCCGGAGTGCCGCATCAACCTGAGCCAGGCGGCCACGTATCTGGCGCTCGCGGCGAAGAGCAATGCCGCCTACACGGCCGTGGACGCAGCTCTGGACGACGTGAAGCGCGAGGGCAACCAACCACCGCCGCCTCACCTACGGGATGCGAGCTACCGCGGAGCCAAGAACCTCGGGCACGGGGTGGGCTATGCGTATCCTCACGCGCATGGCGGCTGGGTGGAGCAGCAGTATCTGCCCGACAAGCTCTCAGGACGGCGGTACTACGTGCCGATACGCGGGGTTGAGCAGGAGATGGCCGCCCGCCTCGAGGAAGACAAGCGGCGGGCCGGGTCTGGGGAGCCGGAGGAACACGAGCAGGACGATGAGTAGCGCCGCTTACATCATCATCGTCTTCGTCGCCGTGGCCCTGATCGCGCTCGCCGCGGTGTGGTGGTATGCGCGGCGCATGAAGGCGGATCTGGACGACCAGGCGCATGCAGTGGCCGGCGCTCAGAGCGTCATCGAGCTCGCTCCGAACTGTGTTGCACTGCTGCGCGGGTTGAGCAGCGATCCGATCCTTCTGAAGCAATCCGAGGAGGGTGTTCGCGTGCAGATCGAGCACCGCCCGATGATGCCGCTGATGGCCTTTGTGGGCAAGGACGCGAGTGCTGCGCTGTCGGCGGCGGCCGCCGAGATCACCGAGCGGTATGGAATCCGCTGGGTGGTGCTGGTGAGCGCCGGCGAGAACGACCGCGTGTCGATACTTCGGCTGGCATGAGGCCAGTGTGCAGGAGTGTGCCGCGGGGAAACGTATACATCACTGTAGACTGGTAAAGTCGAGGCTCATTTCTTCCGAAGTACACACAGCCGGCTTCGCGTGCGCGTGCGGCTGGCGACACGCTGGGCAGCGGTGGTCAAGGAGGCAGCGATGAAGCGGCTCATGAGGTTTCTGCTCGGGCTCACGATGGGAGCAACGGTCGCCGTGCTGTTCGCCCCCAAGAGTGGGCGTGAGCTGCGCGAGCAACTGATCAGCGGCGCAACCAGCAGGTTGCTGTCGGCTGCGCCGGACGAGTATCCGCAGCCTGATGGCGAGGCGTCGTGGGGTTCGGGTGCGGCGACAGCCGTGGCGGAGTCGCCCGAGTCTCCGGCCGCCGTGGAGACAGAACCGCTGACCGCGCCGGCGCCGTCCGAGTCCGCCGCCGAGTCCGCCGCCGAGTCCGCCGCCGAGTCCGCCGGGGGGGTGTCGCTCCTGGAACCTGAGGAGGCACCCTTCCTGAAGACGGCCGAGGTTGCCGCGGAGGTCGGCGCATCCGAAGACCTCAGGGAACGCATCGCGGAGACGCGCACCGGCGTGGAGGCCGACCTCGCGCAGTCGTTTGCCGGCGAAGAGGACGTGGCTGTGGCGGAGCCCTCCGCGGAGCCCGTGGGCGAAGAACCGGCCGCCGCGGGACCTGTCGTGGCCGAGCCCGCCGTGGAAAGCACCGTGGCCTCCCCGCTGGAAGGCCCCGTGCCACCGCCGCCGATAGTTCCCGAGGCGGATGTGGAAGCGCCGTCGGCCGAGGCCGAGCCATCCGCTGCGAGCCCAGCGCGAGCTTGGGAGATCCCTTACGACGAGGAGGAGACTCTCATTACAGCCGGGCCGGCAGTGGTCGAGCCCAAGGCCGTCGGTGAGCCCGCCGCGGAGCCCGCCTCGTCGGCGACCCCCGAGCCGGCGGTGGTGCCCGAGCCCGTTACCGAGGCGCGGGCCGGGCTAGAGGCCGACATCACGCCACCCGCCGCGGCGATCGTGGAGGAGCCGCCGGCGCCGGCGGCCGAATCCGCGCCGGTCGTAGAGGAAGCGCCGGCACCCGTCTTTGGGCCCTCGCCCGTCGTGGAGCCCGCGCCCGTCGTGGAGCCCTCCGCCGCGGACGTGCATATGCCCCCGGTGCCCGAGTCCGCCGAGCCATTCGCGACCCCGCCGGTGCTCGCGCCCGAGCCGGTCGTCCAGGCAGCGCCCGTCGTAGAGCCAGAGCTAGCACCGTTCGTGGAGGCGGAGGCTGTCGCCGACGTTCCGGCCGAGCCGGTCGCCGCGGACGAGACAGCCGCTCACGAAGGCTCCATCGACCAGGCCGAGATGCGTCGTCGCATAGAGGAGACGCGGGCTCGCCTGAAGGCCAAGGCCTTCGACGCCATGATGAGTGGCGAGGCCGCGCTGCTGTCGCGCGACAGCGGCGATAAACCGGTGCCGAAGGCCGACGAGGTCAAGCTCCCCGGCGAGGTTGAGACCACCATCGACGAGTCGCTCTCGCAAGAAGACTACTGACCGCGCGCCACGCGCCGCCGCCGGTCTTCGCGCACGCCGTGGGGAACTACCTTCTCGGCGGTCCTCGGCGCCGCCGTCGCGACCGTCGAGGCTGGCGCGGCTCTATGCCCGTCGCCGCGACCCACTCTGCGTCGCTCGGACGCTCGGGACCGCGCCGTTCTATGGCCGGCCACGCCAGCGCGCCGGGGGCTACACCTCGCTCGTGCAAGGTGTGTGCCAGGATGCCTGCCGTTGAGAGGAACAAGACAGCCAGTAGCACCACGTCGGCGGGGATCGTGCGGTTCTCGAGGAGAAGGAAGAAGTACCACCAGACCTTGCTGCCGATGCCCAGTCGCATGCCGTAGTAGACCAGAACCATGGGGATCATCATGAGACCGAGATAGGCGGGCAGGATCGATCGGGCCCACCCGCCGGGCCGCGCCAGCGGCCAGAGCAGGGCGGCCGGCAGCAAGAGAAGCACGGAGTATGGGTCGATGAGCAAGGCCAGCAGGGCGACGACCAGGAGGACGGCGTGGGCCATGAAGATAGTGGCCCGTGGGTCGGCAGGCACACGGCGTGCGACCCTGTGCTCGACGGCGACCGTGTAGGCGTAGGCAAGCACCATCAAGGCCAGCAGGACGACGACTCGCAAGTAGCGCGGATTGGCAACGAGCCGGGCCTCCGGCGGAATCACGGCGCCCGGACTCTTGGGAAGCTGGCCGACGGCGTTGGCCAGATAGACGATGATCAGGAGCACGAGCCAGGGCGCCAGATGCAGGATCGTCCGCACGATGGCCGGACGCAACTTCACGCGTGACCTCCGACAACGGGCGAGCAGATCGACGGTTACGCCGCCCAGCGGCAACAACAGGGCGGCGAGGATGGCTGCCAGGGCGGCGCCCGGCAAGGTGCGCTGGTGCGTGAGAAAGATCGTTCCACCGCTTCCGGGTCCGGGCGTCGGCATTCCGTCCACGGCCATGAGCATCGACTGAACGGTTGTGCCCACCTTGGTCAACGTCTCGCTCGACACGTTGTCGAGCGTGTCGGTCTCGGTGGTCACCCTGGGCCCCGCCGCCGAGACCGTGATGGCGGGCACGCCTTCGGCCACAAAGGGCCCCTGGGAGCCCGAGCTGGTGGGCACGGCCAGGCGCACGATCTGCGCCGGCACGGTGGGCAGCAGCGCGTCCATGTTGGCGCCGACGCGCGCCGCCGGCGCACTCAGCAACCATAGCCAGGGCGGCGCCGTCTTGGCACTGGAGCTCCAGCCGTCGAGGGCCAGACCGGCGGGGTCCGGCGTGGCGACCCTGCGCAGGGCGATCACGGCTAGCAAGTTGCTGACGCGGTTCTCCTGCGCGAAATGCCGGGCTCCCAGAGCACCGAGAGCATCTCCGCTCGTGCTGAGGAAGATCATCGTGTGGCTGTGCGCCGTGACCGTGAACGACCGCGCCAGCTCGAGGAGCATGGCCACGCCCGAGGCGTTGTCGTTGGCCCCCTGCGTGGCGAGAGGCAGGATGTCGCGGTTAGCGATCACCAGAATCGACCCCTGCGTGCTGCCCTTCGACACGGCCCACACGTTCTGCAGGGCTACATCCTTGCCGTTGACTCTGGCCGGGAAGCCCTCGAGATGCGTCTCCAGGCCGGCGTCTCTGAACTGCTGGACCAGCCACATGGCCAGGCGGTTGTCGCGATCGCTGCCGGCGACCCGCTGCGGGTAGTCCGTGACGATAGTGCGCAAGTCGGCGATGGCCCGCGCTCCGTCGAACGTGACCGGTTCGTTGCTGAGCTTCGGGGTGCCGGGCCTCCCCAGGGTGAAGAGAGCGGCCACGACGAGAACCAGTGCGACCACCCAGGCGGCTCGATACACCTTGAGGTTGGGCAGTGGAGTCCTCCTTGGGCGTGCCGTGCATCCTATCAGAACCGAGCTCCGTCAGACCCAGGGTAAGATGAGCCCATGAACTCTGCCACCCCCACCCCGGCGGTGAAAGGAGGCGGCCCTGCACGGCGCCGCCAAGCCGGGGCAGAGGCGCGGGCACTGCGCGCGACGTGCGCAGTATGCCGCCGTGGCCGCTTGTTCGCGGACGGCCGGCGATGAGGCGCCGCCTGCGTCTGCGCCTGACCATCACGCACGCCGCGCTGGCCGTGCTGGCCGTTATCGTAGCTGCGGTGATCGTGAACGCCTCCGGCGGCAGCCGGTTCGACAGCTACCTGTCCCAGGTGCAGCGCACGCGCAACGCGGTGCTGGTGAGCACGCTAACCGGCACCTATCGCGCGCCCGGCGGATGGGACGCGACGGCAGTCTTTGCGATCAGCCGCGTCGCCGCCGCCGACGGCGTCGACGTGGCGGTGTACACACTGGGCGGCAACCTCCTGTTTACGGCTCAGGGGCTGCCCGCCGGTGCGTCGGCCTCTGGGGTGACATCGCTCAAGGCCAGCCAGCTCGTGGTGAGTCACTACGCCTTGACCGTGGGCACCAAGACCGTCGGAAGCGTCGACGTGTACGCGCCGAGAGACCTTCGCGGCGCTGCGCAGGCCGCCTATCAAGACACGCTCCTTCGCAACCTTGTGATCGCGGCGCTGGTTGCCGTGGCCCTGGCTCTCCTCTTCAGCCTCCTGCTGAGCCGGCGTCTCACGGGGCCGCTCGAGGAGCTCGCCGACGCGGCCGAAGACGTGGCCGCCGGGAACCTCGACGTGCGAGTGGCGCCGCGCGCCGACGACGAAGTGGGCGCGCTGGCCGTGGCCTTCGACGCCATGGCCGACCGCCTCGCGCGCGACGAGCAGTGGCGGCGCGACATGACTGCCGATCTCTCACATGAGCTGCGCGCGCCGCTAGCCGCGATCCAGTCGCGCCTCGCGCTGCTCGAAGACGGCTCCGTGCCGGCCACAGCGGAATCCCTGCGCGCGATCGACACCGAGGTGGAGCAGCTGGACCACCTGCTCGGCGCCCTTCACAGTCTCAACGAGCTGGAGAGCGAGGATCTGAGCGTGGAATACGAGGGGCTCGACCTGAGCGACGTGGCACGTGCGGCGCGCGACGCGGTGGCGGGTGCCTTCGCCGCCAAAGGCGTCGCCCTGTCGGACGATCTGCAGACTGTGATGGTCAGAGCCGACCGTGAGCGCCTCCTGCAGGCGACCGCCGATCTGCTCGACAACGCGCTCAAGTTCACGCCGATGGGTGGGCGCGTTGTGCTGGCCGTGTCCGCAAGCGGCGGCCCTCCCGGCGTCGCCCCGGAGGCGGCGGCCCACTCAGGCCCGTCCCCCGCCGGCCCGGACCGTGCCGCCTCGGCCGCGGTCTTCCGCGGCCGGCAAGCACGGCTCACCGTCGCCGATTCCGGCCCCGGCATCGACCCTGTCGATCTGCCCTTCGTCTTCGACCGCTTCTACCGCTCACACGCGGCTCGCGATACGCAGGGCATGGGGCTCGGCCTCGCCGTCGCCCGCGGTCTTGTGGAGGCTCAGGGCGGCACCATCGAGGCTGCCAACGGACCGCGCGGCGGTGCCGTGCTCACTGTGGAGCTGCCGGCGTTGCCGTAGAGCCCGTCGATCTGCCGGCGTCGTGCTGGGGCGGCGGGGCGGTAGCCCCGCCGCCCCAGCACTGTCGTTGCAGTGATCAATCGACCTTTGGAAGCCTCGCGATCGAGGCGGCGATGGCTTCCTCGGGATGCTCGTAGTCTTCGAGCTTGCCGCCGAGATAGGCGTCGTAGGCGCTGAGGTCGAGGAAACCGTGACCGGTGAGGTTGAACAGGAGGTTCTTGCTTTCACCGGCCTCCTTGGCCGCCAGCGCCTCGTCGATGGTCGTGCGGATCGCGTGGGCACTCTCCGGCGCCGGCACGATGCCCTCGGTTTGGGCGAAGAGCTGCGCCGCCTGGAACACCTTGGTCTGGGGCACAGCCACGGCCTCCATCAAGCCCAGGTTGTACGCGTGGCTGATGAGCGGGGCCATAGCGTGGTAGCGCAGGCCGCCGGCGTGGATGCCGGCCGGCATGAAGTCGTGGCCCAGCGTGTACATCTTGAAGAGCGGTGTGGTCTGCGCCTCGTCGCCGAAGTCGTAGACGAACCGGCCCTTGGTGAGCGTTGGGCAAGCCGTCGGCTCGACCATCACGAACCGCGTCTTGGTCTTGCCGGCAAGATTCTCGCGCAGGAAGGGGAAGGCGATGCCGCCGAAGCTCGAGCCACCGCCCACGCAGCCGATAATGACGTCGGGGTAGGCATCGGCGTCCTGGCACTGCAGGAGTGCCTCCTCACCGATCACCGTCTGGTGCAGCAGCACGTGGTTGGTCACGCTGCCCAACGCGTACTTGGAGCCGGGATGGGTGACCGCATCTTCCACGGCCTCGCTGATGGCGATGCCCAGGCTGCCGAGTGACTCGGGGTCTTCGGCCAGCACGGCGCGGCCGGCGTTGGTCTGGTCGGTGGGGCTGGCCAGTACGTTGGCGCCCCAGAGCTGCATCATGCTGCGCCGGTAAGGCTTCTGCTGATAGCTCACCTTGACCATGTAGACCATGCACTCGAGGTCGAACATCTGGCACGCCATGCTGAGGGCGCTGCCCCACTGGCCGGCGCCGGTCTCGGTGGCCAGGCGCGTGGTGCCGTCTTTCTTGTTGTAGTAGGCCTGCGCTACGGCCGTGTTGCTCTTGTGCGAGCCGGCCGGGCTGACGCCTTCGTACTTGTAGAAGATCTTGGCGGGCGTGTCGAGTGCCTTCTCCAGGCCCGTGGCACGGATGAGCGGCGACGGCCTCCAGATGCGGTAGATCTCACGGATCTCGTCGGGGATCTCGATGTAGCGCTCCGCCGAGACCTCTTGCGCGATGATGCTGGGCGGGAAGATCGGTGCCAGGTCGTCGGGGCCGGCCGGCTGCAGGGTGCCGGGGTGCAGCGGCGGCGCCGGCGGCTCGGGGAGGTCGGCCACGATGTTGTACCAGGCCTTGGGGATCCTCTCCTCGTCAAGGACGAATTTCTTACGCGTCATGACGCACCTCCTCTCGAACGATGCAAAGCGGTGTGGTGCACTTCGGGTGCTCTCCTGCTTCGGGTACGGGTAGGCCACTGAGGGTGGCCGGGGTTGCGGGCCTAGCCCGCGCGGATGTCTGGAATGGGCGCGCTAAGCGCGCCAGAGCCAGCGACGACGGTCGCCCATGCTGGAGCGGCGGTTGGCGCGCGGTGTGCCTGCGGCGTCCCGCACGCTGGCCCCGCTACGCCTGCCGGTGGTTGGGCTCGTCATCATGGCAGCGATTGTACCATGCCGGCCGGGCGGAAGGTGTCTTGCTGCGGGTGCGGCGACCCGGGATAGGCGAACAGAAAGCCCTGGCCGTAGCCAACGTCCAGCGCCACCAGGGTGTCGAGCTGAGCCTGAGTCTCGATACCCTCGGCGATGAGCGTGATGCCGGCCTCGCGGCAGAAGTCGCGCAGCGTGCCGACCAGCTTCTGCTTGACCAGCGAGCTCTCCACGTTGCGCGTAAGACTCATGTCCAGCTTGATGAAGTCCGGCTCGATCTCCACCATTGTCTGCAGGCCCGCATAGCCGGCGCCGGCGTCATCGATGGCTATCCGAAACCCCTGCTCGCGGAGGGTGCGAACCACCTGGCGCATGCGAGAGAAGTCCTCGATCACACTGTTCTCGGTGATCTCCATCACCGTGCGCGGGCGCAGGTCCTTGGGCGTCGCGTCGACGAACTCTTGCACGAGGAGATCGCTGCGCGAGTGGAAGAAGAGGTTGATGGGCTCCGTGTTGATGAAGCGCAAGAGGTGCGGGGGCAGGGTAGACGCGCCGCGCGTGGCCGCCATGCGGCAGATTCGATCAAGCTCTTGCACGCGCGCCTCGGCGCGCGCGACCTCGAAGAGGGTGTCGGGGCGGTGGAGCTCGCTGTGCGCCGGACCGCGGGCGAGCAGCTCATAGCCCAGCACCGAGAAGTCGTCGAGGGCCACGATAGGTTGGTAGACGCACGAGATCTGGGCGCCGCTGATCACGCTGTCGAGCTCGTCGCGCAGGCGGTGGCTGCTGCGCTCGCGTTCCACCTGAATGCCGCGGGTCGCCGCATCGATGGCCGCGAGCAGAGCACGCTTGAAACGCACCTTGGGCGACTGTGAGAGCCGGGCGCAACCCACGTGGAGGTCGATCGTGGCGAAGAGCATGGTCTCGAGGTCGTCGCCCAGGCGCTCGAGGAGTCGCTGCTCGAGTCTGAGCTTCACCGAGAGAAGGTCGTCTTCCTCGATCAGGCTGTGGTCACGGGCCGGCGAGAGGATCACCAGAAACGCGTTGCCCAGGCTCGAGATAGACACGAAGTCCTCGTTGCGAAGCAGTTGGCCGCGGGCTTCGGTCAGGCGCTTGCCGATCATGCGAAAGACGTCGTCAACCACCTCGAATCCCTGCATCTGCTCAAGCGCCTGCACACCGTCCACGGTTATGTAGAGGATGCCCAGCTGGCTGCGCGCGCTGAGGGTGCGCTGCACTTCAACCTGCACGTTGGCGAGCGTCGGAAGGCCTGTGATCTCGTCGCGATACACAGACGTGTCGCGTAGCACGTCGCGGAGCGTCTGCAGCAGATGCTCGCTGCGGAAGGGCTTGGTAACATAGGCCGCCGCCCCGCTGCGATTGGCCTCGATCATGTCGGCCAGTTGGGTCTTGGCGGTGAGAAACACGACAGGGATGTCTTTCGTGTATCCGAACTGCAGCTCTCGACACACCTGGTAGCCGTCCATGTCGGGCAGTCCGACATCCAGCAGGACGAGATGCGGATGCTCGGTGTAGGCGAGCTCGAGGCCGTGTTCGGCATCGTCCGCGATCAGAGCCTCGTAACCGTTGCCCGCGAGGATGACCGCGATACTCGCGGTCAGTTCTGTGTCGTCGTCGATGACGAGAATGCGGATCTTGTCGCCTGACATCAGCCCCCCCGCTGGCCGGGCCTCGTACACCCGCTGCTCACCCGCCGGAATATCACCCACGAACTACATCGGCCACAATTGCGCGAAACGTTAACCAAGTAGACTTGCCGGGCATGAATCGAACTCCCCCTTGGAGGTGCCAATGAAAGGGTACGGTCCCGCGGACCCCTTGCAGTCACCACGTTTCGCCGGCATCTCCACATTCTTGCGGCTCCCGCATACCACTCGCCTGGAGGACGTTGACGTTGCCTTCATCGGCCTGCCCTTCGATACCGGCGTGAGCTTTCGTGCCGGCGCGCGCTTCGGGCCCAAAGCGGTGCGCGAGGGGTCTCTCACGCTGCGCCCTTACTACAATCCAGCCCACCGCGTGGCGCTGTTCGAGCGCATCTCGGCGATCGACTACGGCGACGCATCGGTGGTGCCTGGATTCACCGATCGCTCCTACGACAAGATGCAGGAGGCACTGGGCGTGATCCACCAGTCTGGCGTGCTGCCCATCTGCTTCGGCGGCGATCACGGCGTGCTCCTGCCGGAGCTGCGCGCCGCCGCCGCCGCGCACGGTCCGCTCGCGCTGCTGCTGTTCGACGCGCACAGCGACACCAACGACGAGGACTTCGGCGAGAAGTACACTCACGGCACAGCCGTGCGGCGTGCCGTGGAAGAAGGACTCATCGACCCGCGCCGGTCTACGCTCATGGGCACGCGGGGTGGCATGTACCACGTGAGCGAGCTGGGGAATGACCGAGAGATGGGGTTTACGGTCTTCCCCTGGGACGACCTGGCTCAGCTCGGGACGGGGGCTGTGGCAGCCGCCGTGGAGCGCGCCGCCGGGAAGGCCGTGCTCTCGTTCGACATCGACTTCGTCGACCCGGCCTTTGCGCCCGGCACCGGCACACCGGAGTGCGGCGGCCCCTCTTCGATGCAGGCCCTGGCGCTGCTGCGGGCCTGTCGCGGCTTACAGATCGTGGGCGCCGACGTGGTGGAGGTGCTGCCCGACCTCGACAGCTCCCACCTCACGGCGACGCTCGCCGCGACGGTTGCGTGGGAGATCCTCAGCCTGGTCGCCGCCGAGCGGCCGGAGGTGACGCCGTGACGCTGCGAGTCGCCTGCGTGCAGCTCAACACGCGCGACGATACCGCGGAGACACTGCGCACCGCGACGGGGCTCATCGAGAAGGCTGCCGCCGCCGGCGCACGGCTCGTGGCGCTACCGGAGACGTGGGCCTACAAGGGCGCCGCCGCCGGCATCGTGGCCAGCGCCGAAGCCGTGGGCGGCCCCAGCAACGGCGCCCTGGCCGAGCTGGCTCGGCGGCTGGGCGTCTACGTTCTGGCCGGCTCCATATACGAGCCCACGCCGCAGCCTGGGCGCGTGTTCAACACCTCCGCGCTGTTCGGCCCCGACGGGCGGCCGAGGGCGGTGTACCGCAAGATCCATCTCTTCGACGCGGTCAGCGGCGGCCGCGTCTATCGCGAGTCAGACGTCTTGGAGGGAGGCGCCGAGATTGTCACTGCCGAGGTTGATGGGGTCATCGTCGGCCTCACGATTTGCTACGACCTACGCTTCCCCGAGCTCTACCGTTCGCTGGCTCTGCGTGGGGCTCAGGTGTTACTCGTACCGGCGGCGTTCACGGCCTTCACGGGCGCGGCCCACTGGGAGATCCTGCTGCGCGCCCGGGCCATCGAGAACACGTGCTTCGTAGTCGCCCCAGGTCAAGTGGGCGAGTATCTGCCGGGCTACACGAGCTACGGCCACAGCATGGTGGTCGACCCGTGGGGCACGGTGTTGGCCGAGGTGGAGGACGGTGCAGGCATCTGCGTGGCCGACCTCAACCTGGAGCGCCTCGCGGAAGTGCGCGCCCAGATTCCGTCGCTCGCCAACCGTCGGCCGCAAGCCTACGACCTGTAGCCGCGATCGCGGCCAAGCCGCGCCGCACGGCGCCGGTTACGCCGCGGCGCCCGCGCCCGAGGCAGGCGCCGCACGCTCGCTCAGGCGCCGGCGCACGAAGGCGGCGATAATGCCGACGACGATGCCCGCCAGGGCCCCCGCGGCGACGTCGAGCTTGGTGTCTGGGCCGCTCTTGGAGCTAGGTATGGCGGCTTTGTGCAGGATGCTCGGTTTCTCTACGGTCTTGGCCACGAGCAGCATGAGCTGGGTCTTCTGGTTGGCCGTGGAGAGCGTCGCCTGCTCGGATTCGGCCACCGTGGCGATGGCGACGTACGGTGCTTCGAGCGTCGCCTTCTCGGCGGGCGAGGCGTTCGAGCGAGCGATCTCGGCGAGACTCTTCTCGGCGGCGTCGGCGTGGGCCACCGAGAGGTTCATCGCCGCCGTGCCCGTGTCTAGCTGCTGCTGCAGCACGGCGATCTTGGTATCTACGCCGGGGCTGATGTTCTGCTCGAGCACGTCGGCGAGCGCGTTAGCGGCCGCCGCCGCGCGCGCCTTCTTGGTGTCGGTGACGCTGATGACGACGATGTTGACCACCGAGGTGGTGGTCTTCACGGTCGACGACGGCGTCTGCACCGTGGTGTCACGGCGCAGCCGGCCGATGGTTTCTCCCATGCCGGTCTGTTTGGCGGCTTGGCCCAGCACGACATCGCTGGCCAGGAGCTCGGTGGCCGCCTTGGAGTTGGAGTTCAGGCCCGCCATGGCGTTGCCGTTGGCGTCGGTGGTCTGGCCGATGTACACCGATGACGTGGCCGTGTACTCCTTGGGCGAGGCGAAGGCGACGCCTCCGCCAACCACCGCCCCCAGTATGAGCAGGCCGAGGATGACCCACCAGTTGCGTACCAGGGTCAGCAGCCAGGAGCCAACATCGATGGTGGTGGCGTCGTCGTTGCTCATGCGCTCCTCCGGGGGTGAGTTCATCGTGCCATATTACCGTGGCTGCCGGCTGCCTGCAGCCCGGCGCCTTGCGGCGCGTGCCGGCCGCCTAGAGGAACGCCGTCCGAGCGTGGTCGGCGCGCACCCGCGCGATGATGTCGAGGTACTCTCGGGCCAGCCTGCGGCGGTCGAAGTGCTCGAGCACGAAGCGGCGGCCGTTGGCCCCCAGCCGGCGGCCCTCGGCAGGGTCGGCGGCGAGCTTCTCCACGGCCTCAGCCAGCGCGGCGTCGTTGCCCGGTTCAAAGGCGATGCCGCACTCGGCCTCGTGGAGCAGCGCGCGAGCCTCGCCCTCGAAGCCCAGCAGGATGGGCTTCTCCATGGCGGCGTCCTCGAAGAACTTGCTGGGCAGGATCGTGCCAAACAGCTCCTGCTTGCGGAAGTGGACGAGGCAGGCGTCGCTGCTCGCCAGGTAGCGGGGTAGCTGGGCACGCGGCACGAGGCCGGTGAACACCACGTTGTGAAGCCCCTGGGTGCGGGCCGCGGCCTCCAGCTCGGCCCGCACGGCGCCGTCGCCGATCAGCAGAAAGGCGATGTCGTCGCGACCACGCTGCCGCAGGCGCCGGGCGGCGCCCAGCGCGACCTCGAGGCCGCTCGCCATGCCGATGGTGCCGGCGAACGTGACCACATACTTGCCTTCCAGATCGAGGCGCTCGCGGAGCGCGGCGTCGCCTGGACCCGGGACGAAGAGTTCCGCGTCGACGCCGTTGGTCACGACGGAGATCTTCTGCGGCGATACGCCCTTGCGGATCATGTTCTGGCGGTAGCCCTCGCCCACGGCGACGATGTGGTCGGCCGTGTCGTAGAGGGCGCGCTCGAGTTTCTCGAGCGCGCCGATCACACGGCCTTCTCCGAGTGCCCCGACCGCCGTTATGGAGTCCGGCCATATGTCCCTGATCTCGAGCACGAAGGGGGCGCGCTGGGCACGACTCGCCGGCACGCCTGCCCAGCCGGCGAAGAACTGCGGCGAGGTGGCGATCACCACGTCGGCACGAGGCCGCATCACGGCGCCGGCGGCGCCGGCGGTGGCCAGGTACGAGAGGAAGTTGAGGCCACGCCGCAGGCGGCCGCGGTTGGCCGCCAGGTAGGTCCACACGCGCACCGTGCGGATGCCATCGATAACCTCGGTCTGGCAGAGCTTGTTCCGGTAGCCCTCGTACACCACGCCGGCCGGCACATTGGGGGCACAGGTGAGCACCGTCACGCGGTGGCCCAAGCGCGTCCACTCGCGCGCCAGGGCGTGCACCCGCGCCGCCGGAGCGTTGTTCTCGGGCACGAAGTAGTGGCTCAGAAAGAGGATGTGCATCGGCTACACGTCCCAGAACATCTGGTCATAGTAGCGCACCGTGCGGCGCGATGGGCGCACGCGGGCCTGAGCGGCCTCGACGGCGTCGGCGCCCAGCTCGCCGAGCGCGTACTTGATGCCAAGATAGGGGAGGTTGAAGTCGTCCTGATACACGAACGTCGACACGCGCGGGTTTACCTCGAGGAGCTTGCCCCCCTTGAACTGGACGTTCACGAACCAGTCGAGGCGCAGCGTGCGGCAGATCTCGCGTGACAGGGCGACGAGGTCGGGCCGCTCCACCGTCTTGAACGACATCGCCAGACCGGCATGAATGGCCTCGCGGGTCTTCGTCTGGTGTAGCACGATCTCGCCGTCGGCGCAGAGCGCGTCGACGGTATACTCGATGCCCTCGAGGTACTCCATGAGCAGCAACCGTGGGAACGGCGCCACGGGGCGCATGACGCCGACGAAGTCGTCGAGCGTGAGAGGCAGGTTGCCGCCGCGCTCGTTGAGCAGCTGCCAGGCAGCGTCGACCCGGGGCAGCAGCACGTGAAAGCCGCGTGAGCCCTTGGCCACCGGCGGCTTGAAGCACACGGGCACGTCCGGATACCCCAGCTCGCGGGCGGCGGCCACGAACTCGTCGAGCGAGGCCGGAACGACCGCGCGCGGCTGGGGCACGCCTGTGCCGTCCAGCGCCGCGTGCATGGCATCCTTGTCGCTGCAGGCGGCCGTGGCCGCGGGGGAGGCGACCAGCACGCGGGCGCCGAGGTCGGTGAACGTGGCGCGCGCACGCGCCACCGGCCCGACCTCGGCCGAAGACTGCACGAAGAGCACGTCCGGGCGCTCGCGGGCGACTACGTCGGCGAGCGCCTCCACATACCCGTCGTCCGCCCCCGCGGGCACCGTCGCGAAGGAGTCGCAGAGAAAGCGTCCCACGGCGTCGTCACGCAGGTCCACGCCGGTGATGGCGATCTCGCGCTCGCCGTTGCCTTTGAGCATGCGGATGAGCGTGGCTGCCCCGGGGCAGCCGGCGGCCGTGAGCACGAGCTTGAGTGGGGGAAGGGTCACGGCGTCGATGCGCGGGCCGCCGGCCGGGCCTTCAGATGATCCAGCGGTAGACCTCGAACACCTCGGCGAAATCGAGGCCGACGTCAATGCCGCGCGTGAGGGCTACGTTGCGGATGTACTGCTCATTCGTGTAATTGCGATGACCCTGGCTCTCGTAGCACGCCAGGGCACGAACCTTCTTGTCTACATGGCGCGCCTCGAGGCGGACATACGCCTGATGTGAGAAGTTGAGGTTGTTCCAGGGGATCTCATAGGCCATCACGGTGGTGCGCTTGAAGGCCCGCAGGCCTTCCTCGGCGACCGTCTTGTGATCCTGGTGCAGATCAACCAGCGCCGGCAGGAGCACGCAGTCGGGCTTGATCTGCTGCTGCAGCACGATCATCTCTTCGAGGATGTCCTGCCGCACGGTGGGAAAGGTGCGCACCTCGAAGTCGTACACCTTGAGCTGGTCGGCGGGGATGCCGAGCACCGACATGGCGGCCCGCACCTCGTGCTTGAGCACGTCTTTGGGGAAGCCTTCGGGTACGCTCTTGGCGGCCGTGCTGAACGCGGCGTAGGTGACCTTGGCACCGCTTTCGATGAGCCGCGCCATGGTGCCGCCGCAGCCGAACTCGCCGTCGTCGGTGTGCGGCGCCAGGACGAGGACGTTGGCAAAGCGATCGATGCTCACGTGCGAACCACCTCTCGGTCGTTCCCCTGGTTGGTCAGCGGATGCGGCGGGCCGGGTTGCCGGCCCACACCTCTCCCGGCCCGACGTCTTTGCGCACCGCCGCTCCCATGCCCACGGTGGCACCGTCGCCCACCGTGACGCCGTTGGCGATGGTGGCGCCTTGCCAGATAACGGCTCTCGCACCGATGCAGGTGCTGCCCCCGATCTGAGCGTGGCCGGCCACCAGCACATCCTCGCCCACGGCGACGTTGTGACCCACGTTCACGTGCGGCCCGATCTTGGCGCCGCGCCGCAGGATCGTGTGACCGATGGATCCGCGCTGCACGGTGGCATGAGCGGCCACGTCTACGTCGTCTTCGATGACCACGTCGCCGAGCTGTGGAAAGCGCACCAGCCGCTCCTGCGAGTCGCGTTCGAAACCCATCCCGCTGCAGCCGATGGTGGCCAGCGGCCCGATCACCACGTTGCTGCCCACGGTGGCGTTCTTCACCCAAGCCCGGTTGTGGGCCACGAGCGCGACCACTCTGGGGTCGGCGAACTCCGCCTCCCGGTCGGCCGCCAGGTGGGCGAAGAAGCGCTGCACCACGAGGGCCATGGCCAGACGGGGATTGCGGCAGATCACGACCGGGCGGGCGCACCCTTCAGCCCGGTCGTCGGCCGCCTCGGCAGGGCCGGCCGCCGCCTCTGGGCCGGCCTCCCCGCAGAGCAGCAGCGCGCCGGAGAACTGGGCCGCCGCCTCCAGGCACCTCGTCCAGGCGATGTCGGCCGCGCCGGCCGCCTGATGCGTGTTCACCGCGGCCACGACGACGCTCGCGGCGGTCTCGCGCGACGTGCCGGCGAGCCGCAGCAGCTGCCCCTCGTCCTCGAGAAAGGCGACGATGTCTGCGGCGGTGACGGTCATGCGGTGCGAAGGCGCGGGCGCCGGGCGCTCTGGTGCCGTGCTCCTCAGCGCGGCGCGTAGGGCAGATACTTCTCGAGCAGCTCGGGCAGGAGCTGGTGGGGCACGTAGTCGGCCGGGATCTCGACGAAGTATGGGCTGTCTGGCGTGAGCTCTCGCTGCAGGGTGGCGTAAGGGTGTGGGTCGTTGTAGTACACGCCGTTCGGCACCTCGAGGTCGACCACCACATGTGATCCGTAGCCGACGATGGCGCCGGGCGCGATGCTCACGCCGGCGCTCGTGTTGGTGCGGCTGCCGATGACACTGGCGTAGCCGAAGCGGGTGATGAGCTGGCGCTTGGGGGCTCGCGGGCGGGCGTGGTCGATATTCTTGGTGTGCGAGCTCATGATGCCGGCGGCCACGAAGCACCAGTCGTCGACGATGACGCTCTTGGAGATGCAGGAGGCGGTGCGCACGCGCACATGGTTGCCGATGAAGCAGACGCCGGTGGTAACGCAGTCGTCGGCGATCTCGACATCGTCGAGCACCCGCGTGCCGGAGGCAAGGTGCACGCGATGTCCCAGCCTCACACCCTTACCCAGTACCACGTCGGGGTCGATGATGCACTGCAGGCCATGATCGAAGTCGTCGCCGTGTATGAGATCCTTGGCGATGTATGAGCCGCTCGGCGCGTGGTAGTCGTAGACGTCCCAGTTCACGAAAGCCCTCGCAGTCGGTCGGGTCAGAGTATCTGGAGAGTATACCGTTCTCAGATCAGGCCGGCGCAGAGGGAGGCGTAGAACGCGACCAGGTCCGCGGCCACCGCCTCCCACGAGTAGCGGCGCTGCACCGCCCGGCGGCCTCGTTCACCCATGACCGGCAGGTCGTCGCGACAGGCCAGCAGCCGGCGTACGCCGTCGGCGTGGCCGTCCACGGTGGGCGGCACCGTCAGGCCGCAGCCCTCGTCGCGCACCAGGGCGCCGCGACCCTCCAGGTCGCTTACGAGTGCCGGGAGCCCCATGATCATGCCTTCGAACAGCTTGGTGGGAATGGTGGGGTGGGCGTACTGGCGGCTGGCCTGCGACGGCACCCAGATCACGTCGGCGGCCGCTAGATAGGCCGGCAGCTCTAGCGGCGGGATGCGGCCCAGGAGCCTTACGCGGTCGTCAAGACCGCGCTGGAGCCGGGCCCGAACCTCGCGCTCCAGCGCCGGGTCGGCGAAGGTGCCGCCCAGATACAGCACCGCGTCGCCCGGCGCGAGCCTCTCCATCACGTCGAGCATGGTCTCGCACCCGCGGCTGCGAGACAGGCTGCCGATGTAGATCAGCTTGAGACGCGGGTCGGCGGCGAGGTGCGCGACCGGCTGTGCGGCGGAGAATCGCTCTACGCGCGGGTAGTTGGGCAGCACGAGGCGCAACCGTGGGGCGCTTCCCAGGGCCGTGAGCTGCTCGGGCGTGACCACCACCACGCCGTTGCCCAGGGCGGCGAGGGTCTTCTGCGCCTGCGCCGTGAGACGTGCGGCGAGCGGGCGTGCTGCGGCGGGGATGTAGTGCTTGGCGGCGACCGCCTGGGGGACGTACTCGTGCATGTCGTACACCAGGCGCGGCACCAGGGCCTTGAGCGCCGGAAAGAGTGTGAGCAGCTCGGGGTCGTGTACGTGCAGCACGTGGGGTTGCAGGGTACGAAGCGCGCGCCCGATCTCGACGACGCTGAGAAAGCGCGTGGCGCGGCCGCGCACCGGTAGCGGCGTGCGCAGCACGCCGTACTCATCGCGGCCGGTCTGCGCCCCGGGGGCGACATAGGTGACCGCGTACCCGGCCGCGGCCAGCGTGCGGCACTCGCGCTCCATGATGCGCGGATCGTCCGCTTTGTGCACCACCGAGAGATGAGCTACGCGGATCATCCCGGCATATCCTCGACGCTCTGCCGCCAGCGCTGCACGATCGCGCCGGCGGAGCCCACGAAGGCCCCTTGGGCCTGGGCCCACTCCACCAGATGCCAGTACGCGTCGTCGTACCCGCGGGCCGCGCGGCGGTCGAAGCGCAGGTTGTGCCAGAGGATGGCGGCGGCGCCGCCGGAGGCCTGCGCCGTGCTCAAGATGGCGCGCGAGACGTGTTCCGCCGCGGCCGCCGCCAGAGCCCGGTACTGGGCGCCCGCCAGGCTCGTGTCCATCACTGCCAGGGGCAGCTCCAGAAGGCGCAGCGGGCGCTCTTCCCGCAGGCTGTAGGGGCGGAATGGGAACGACGCGCCGCAACGATAGCCCTCGTGCTCGGCAAACGCCATGCTGGAATCGTACTCGAAACCCGCCTGCTCCAGGTGCGCCAGAGTCTCGTGATAGAGGCAGCGCAGGTAGTGGTAGCGCATGCCGCGCACGGGCGAGCCCGCGCGTGCCTCCAGATCTCGGCGGTCGGCGATCAACGACGGCGGGCCCAGACGGTCGCGGTCGTTGCCATGCAGGCCTACCTCCCGGCGCGCGTCGGCGAGCTGGCGCAGAGCCCGGCCGACGTGCCTCTGGTAGACGCGCGGCTGAATGCCGTCGCGGGGGTGTGAATGGTGCGCGATCACGAAGAAGGTGGACGAGACACCGCGCACATTCTCGCCGTCGAGCATCTGCGGGAAGGTCCAGTAGGAGTCGCTGTGCGACGGCACATGGCGGATAGCCCAGTCGACCACGTCGCCGAGCTCCCAGCGCAGGGTGGCGCCGTCGCGACGTCTCACGGCGCGGGCACTGCGGTAGCCGACCGCGGCGAACTCGCGCGGCGTCCAGCGCCACAGGTGATCGATGTCGTGCGTGAGGGCGACGGCGAAGCGCGCCCCGGGGCTGGCCCGGCCGTCGCCCCCGGGCACGATGGTGGATTCGCGGTCGTCCCACATCCAGCCGGGGGCCGGCAGGGGTTCTAGACCCAGTTCCGCGAGGCGCGGCTCCAGCACGGTGCGCAGGAGCTGCACATAGCGGTCCACGGCCGGTTCCTCGACCTTGAGGGCCGGGTTCGCGGCGAAGACGCTGGCCGCATAGGGCAAGCGCCCGAACTCGTCGCGCACCGAGGAGGTGTGCTCATCCCAGCAGGCGAGTAAGACGAACGCCGAGGCGAGCACATCGAAGGAGGCGGCGAAGTCAGAAGGGCCGTCAGGGGGAGCCGCCGCGAAGGCGCCCACGGCGCTGCCGGCGGCGCTTGACCGCGGCGCGAAAGAGCCGGCCGGCAGCGGCCGCTCGGCGGCCAGCATTGCGAGCGCCGCGGCGCTGCACGGGATGGTGGGCACGCCGGGCACCGGTGCAGACGTGTAGGCGAGGGCGGCGGCGCCGGCGTGCGCCGGCTCGCGTGTGAGCACGAGCCGGCGCCCCAGCGGCGCCAGCATCGTCTGCAGGGTCCAGGCAGCGCGGGGCGCGAACGCCTGCGGCGCATCGCTGAAGACGGTCAGGGGCGGGCGCACCCCGGCGTCACACCTCGACGCGCGCCCGTTGCTCACGCGTCACGACCTGCCGTACCACGCGATACGCGTTGAGCAACCCGGGCACGGGGTCGCTGAGCGCATGCAACCCGTCGACGCGCGTGCCGCGCAGGGACCGCACATACGCGCCGGCGTTACGCTGGCCGCGGACGATCTCGAGCAGGGCCAGCGGCACGTCTTTGTTGGCGACGATCCACTTGATCCCGTCGACCTGGTGCGGTGCCACAAACGGACGTCCAGCGGCGTCGCTGTAGGCCGCGAGCGACAGGTTGACGCCGCAGGCGGTGGAGAGGCCATGCCACTTCCAATGCCGTGCGTTGATCTCCATGAGGCAGAAGCGCCCGTCGCGCGGGTCGCGCTTGAACTCCACCTGGCTCACGCCGTGGAAGTGCAGCTCCTGCAGGAGGCGCAGGGCAGCGTCGGCGAGGTCGGGCACCCACTCGCTCACCCCGGCCAGGCAGCTCCCGCCGGCATGCGGGTACTGGCGCAGCTTGCGACCGGTGAACACAGCCAGGGCGCGTGAGCCGGCGTCGAGGTATGAGCCCACCGTGTAGAGCTGGTCTTCGGCGCCCGGGATGCGTTCTTGCAGGATGAGCGTCCCCAAGTCGTCAACCTTGCCGTAGACCCGCGCTAGGTCAGCCGGCGTCGCGACGTCGATGATGTGGCGGTGAAAGCGCAGCTTGAAGGCGAGCGACTCGACCGGTTTGAGAACCGCGGGAAAGGGCACTTCTCCGGCCGCCGTCTCGAGCTCCGCGGACGAGTTCACGAACACCGTCTTGGGGGTGTCGATACCCACCCGCCAGGCTGCTTCCATCTGGGCCCGCTTGTCGTACACGTGTTGCATGTCGTCCCAGCGGGAGAACGGCACGATCCAAGAGGGCGCGAGCCGTTCGGCCTGTTGCGAGAGCGGCCAGATGTACTGGTCGTGGCTGGGAAAGATCACGGCTCGTTGAGGCAAGCGCCGGCCCAGATCGTCCAGATAGGTGAGAAAGGCCTCCTCGTCCATCAACGGGTCGGGGCACACGGCGCCGGCGGCGTACCGGGAGCGCAGGCCGAGGGCGTTGGGGTCGGCGTCGAGCGCCAGTGTGGGCACGCCATGACGGCCCAGATCGCGGACGATGTCGAGGCCGCAGCTGTAGCTCACCTGCAACACCGCCGCCGGCGGCTGCTTGTCCGCAGCCCTCAGGAACTTCTCGAAGAGCATGCTCGTCCTTTCAGCGTGCCGCCGACAGAGCTCGGGCGTAGGCGTCGGCCGTGAGGCGCGCGTTGCGCCTCCAGTCGAGCGCCAGCGCGGCCGCCCGCCCGGCCGCGCCCACCCTGGCTGCGGCCCGGGGGTCGTCCAGCACTGCGGCGATGATACTCGCCAGTGCCGCGGGGTCGCGAGCCGGAGCCAGATACCCACTCACGCCTTGCTCGATAAAGTCCTCGGGCCCTTCGCCTGTCGTGGCGATCACTGGTGTGCCCTGAGCCATCGCCTCGGTGTAGACGAGGCCGAAGGCTTCGTCCCAGCTCGGCAAGGCGAATACATCGGCGCGCGCCATGAGAGCAAGCAGACGGGCGTGCGGCACGCGGCCGAGCAGGTGCACCTCGGCGGCCACGCCTTCCGCGACGGCCAGGGCCGCGAGGGCATCGCGCAGCGGGCCGTCGCCGGCGAAGGCCAGATGCACGTGGCGTCCGTCGCGGCGAAGGATCCCGGCGGCCGCCACGAGCTCGCGCATGCCCTTGCGCTCGATGAGATAGCCGGCCGTGAGCACCAGGGGCTCGCCGGGCAGGTAGTCTGACGCCGGCTCGACCGTCTCACCCAGGCCGGTGGTGCCGTTGAGCACCACCGTGAGGCGCTCCGCTGGAACCACATCGGCCAGCAGCCGGGCAACGGCACTCGAGTTGGCCATCACGGCGGCGGCGCCTCCCAGCACGTCCCGGGTGCGGCGCGCCACAGCGCCCCCGCTGCGCAAGTGCTGGTACACGTCGGCGCCGTGCACGGTGACCACATATGGCACTCTCAGGTCTCGCGCCAGGCGCTGCGCTAGAGCGCCGTCGGGGAGCGCCTGATGGGCGTGGATGAGATCGTACTGCGCGTTCCTCAGCGAAGGCAGGTGGCGCAGACGGTAGTAGGCCATGTCGCCGACGTGCTCGAAGAACAGCCTGCGCGGCGGCTGCAGCACGCGGGGATACTCGGCTGCGACACCGTCGCGCACCGCCGTCAGCGGCTTCTGGCCGCGCCGCCGCTGGCGGGGGTCGCGCCAGAGCAGGCGCGGCACGTACGGGGTGGGGCTGAGCACCCGGGCCTGCACGGCCAGCTCGCGCAACGCGAGGATCTGCTCGTGCACGAACAGGTGCCGCTCTATGCCGGGCGACGGGTACAGGTGTGAGACGACGAGCACCTTCACGGGCACTTACCCCGGTCGGCGGCGTCGCCTGCGGCTGCACCTCCCGTCGCGAGCGTCCTCTGCCGCTCGGCGGCCGCCAGGCGGGAGCGCGAGATGAGAGCCAGCCCCAGTCCGTAGATGATCCACATGGGGGCGAAGCTCACTGAGCTGCTCGGCCCCAGAGCCCCGACGGTGAATCCCAGCAAGGCCAGCACCGTGCCGCTCGCCAGATAGCGCACCAAAGGATCGGGGTCGCGCAGGGCGAGCGGCCAGAGCCCGATCACCAGCAGGAGGTAGAACGTAAGGTGCAGCACGAAGCCCACGACGCCGCCGTCGGCGTACGTCTCCAGCCACCAGTCGTGGAGGTTGGAGATACCCAGAGCGTTGGTGCCCGAGGAGATGATGGCCTCGGCCTGGCCTGGCCCGGCGCCCACGAGGTAGCTACCGCCGGCGATCTCCAGGCCGCGCGCGTTAAGGCTCGCGCGAATGGCCCCCGAGCCTGAGCCCGTCTTCTCCTGGCCGAGCAGCGACGCCAGACGGAACTGCCGCAGCATGGTGCTCTGCGAGTTGTTGAACAGCAGGTAGCCGGCGCCCGCCACGAGCACGATGGCCACGCAGGCCCCGAGGATCTTGCCGGAACGCGTGCTGAGCCGCGGACCCAGCCGGCGGCCGAGGCGCGCGAAGAGCACCAGAGCGGCGAGCGTCGAGATGCCGGCGGCGACGAGGCTTGAGCGCGAGCCGCTACGCACGAAGGCGGCGGCTCCCAGGATGATGAAGAGCACGTCCAGGATGAGCCACATGCGGCGCCGCGTGAAGAAGAAGGCGGCGAGCATGAAGGGCCAGCAGAGGGCGAGGTAGGTAGCGAGGTCGTTCTGGTTGTGGAACACGCTGGTCACGGCGAACGTCTGCGAGCTGTTGATGGCGTTGTAGAGGGCCGACACGGGCAGGCGGATGCCCACGCCCGCCTCGAGGACGGTGAAGCCCACGATGAACGCGTAGGTCAGGATCATCAGCAGGCCGAACACCCTGAGGTGACGGCGGCTGCTCCCGGTCGCCGCCGTGGCCGCCATCAGGGCGACCATGGTGAACACCACCACCACGTACCTCAGCGAGCTGGCCTTGTCGCCGGCCCATAGTGTGCCGATCAGGAGCCACGCGAACCACAGGGTGATGGGCAGAGCTACGTCTTTGGCCGCGAACGGTAACGGTTCGCGACGCCCCACCAGATAGGTGATGCCCACGAACACGACGAGGGCCAGCAGGATGCGATAGAGGAAGAGCTGCGGCTGCGAGGGCAGGGCCAGGGAAGGTCCCAGGAGGGCCGCCGCCGGCATCAGCAACACCCCGGCGATGAGGAGAGTGCGGATGCCCAGACGGGCGATGCGCCGCCGGCTGAGGAGGAGCGCGGCGAGCGCGGCGACCACGGCGAGCAGCCCGAGGCCCTCGGCGGGCCTCTTCGTGGCCACCGCCGCGAGCACGATGGTGAGGCCCGCTCCAGCCGCGATCAGCGCGGCGTCACGGCTGCCGAAGCGAGACCGGGCCGGCGCTTCAGATGATGGTCCGGCGCTACCGCTCATGTGCCCATCTTACCGCATCGCGGCGCGGCTCTCCGCCGCCCTCACCGGGGGCCGCTGAGGGTGTCCAGCAGCAGTGCCAGCTCGGCGGTGAGGCGGCCCACCGCGTAGCGCTCCAGGGCCGCCTGGTCGGCGAGTGGCGCGTGACCCGCGCGTGCGGCCGCCACGAACGCCGACAGCGGCTCGGCCATGGGCTCGTCGGGGTGCACGCACGTGCCGCCGCCGACCTCATCGAAGAGGGCTCGGGCGGCCGAGCCGGCCGGCGACACGGCGAACACCGGCCGGCCCGCCTGCAGGTACTCGAAGACCTTGCTCGAGAGCGATTCCGGCCGCCGCCCATTCACGAGCAGCAGACCGTCGGCGGCGCGCTGATAGCCGAGAGCCAGCTCGTGCGGCACCAGCGCCTTCACGCGCACCCGGTCACCGAGCCCGAGCCGTTCGGCGGCGGGCCGTATGCGACTCTCGTCGACGCCGACGAACAACATCTTGACATCGGGGGGCAGGGCCGCCAGTGCGGTGAGAAGGGCGCTCACCTGCTGCTCACGCCCGTAGAGCCGGCCCGTGTGAACCAGCCAGAAGCCTTCGCTGAGAGAGACGTGGTCGGCCGTCTCGGCCTGGTCGAACCCGTTGGGGAGCACGTGGACGTGGCCGGCGAGCCAGGGATGCCGTGAGACGAGGTCGTCGACGATCGGCCGGTTCACCGCCGTAACGGCCGCCGCCCGCCGCAAAGCCCAGGCTTCGAGGCGCAGGTGGGCGGCCCGGTGCAGGGGGGTGGGGTAGGTGCGAAATGCGTAGGTAGCCCAGGGGTCGCGGAAGTCGGCCAGCCAGGGCAGACCGCTGGCGTGCGACAGCATCGCGGCCACCAGGTTCACGCTGGGCCGCGGCGAGCTGGAGAAGATGACATCGAAGCGCTCGCCGCGCAGCAGCTCGCGGCCTTTGAGCACGGCCGGCCCGATCCAGGTGAAATAGGGGTCGGGCACGCTGATCCACGCGTTGAGGCGAGCGCTGCGCCGACCGCCGCCCAGGAGCTGCTTGGGAGTGAGCACCGGCGCGCGCACCACGGGCACGCCGGGCGGCTCCACCGCCGGCCCGGCAGCCGTGGCCGTCAGCACCGTGGGCTGCCAGCCGTGCTGCGGCAGGTAGCGCAGGAACCGCACCACTCGAGTGGTGCCGGCGCTCGCCATCGGCGGATAGGGATTGGCGACGACGAGGAGCTTACTGCGATGGGCCTCTACGCGCGCGCCGTGGTCGGTCTGGCCGGTCTGGCCGCCGGCCGGCGGACCGCTCACTGCGCTGGGCTCCCGCCCTCGGTGAGGTCGATGTCGGCCCCCTTCTGCGTCTCGGCTTCTCGTGTTCGCCGGGAAGGTCGATGGCCGGCGGGTCGCCTGAACCGCGGGCCGCCGGTGGCGCCCTGGCCGGCGAGACATTCTACCACCGGCGATCGTGGGCCTGTGGCACCGCGAGCCAGTGGCCGCCGGCGGCGGGGGGTGCGCGCCGTGATGTGGAGCCCGAGCGGACCGGCTCTCAGCGACGGGCGGTGCCGAGGTCTTTGGGGAACTGCTCGGCGTGCGCCTCGGCCGCGGCTAGCTGCTCCGCGGCCAGCGGAGAAGAGCCGCGACGCCTGGCTCGCGTCATGGCCTCACCAACCTTCAGGCCGGCACTGTGCAAGTCGATCAAGGGTTGCGGGAGGAGATCGCGGGGCGCGTCGGCATCGGCGCCGGGCCAGCTGCGCAAGCCGGCGCCGGCCAGACCGCGCCAGTCCACGTCACCGGCGAGGCTCACTATGGCGAGGTGTGGCGCCGCGGCCGAGAGCTCGGCCGCGTCCGCCCAGGCGCCGGGACCAACTGTGCGCTCTGCGGGTAGCGACGGGCAAAGCACCAGGGCGTCGGCCTCGGCGAGCAGCCCACGAGCGATCGCGTCGGCGAGGCCGTCCGCGACCTTCTCGCCGCCGTACAGGCTGAGGCGCCCGCTACGCTCGGGCGCGGCCACCAGCAGACGAGCCCCGGCCTGGGCCAGACCGTGCACCACATTGGCGGCCGCGAGGCCCGCTCCGGCCAGGACCAGGGTCGCGCCCACCACCTCTACGCCGAGCTGCAGGAGTCCCCATAGCGCCTGCACGGGGAGGTACCTATAGGCGTCGATGGCGTCTTCGTCTACGCCCGCCACGGCGACGCTACGGCGGCGGCAGGTGGCTACGTCGACGTCCGCCGCGCGCCATTCGGCGGTGCCATGCATGAGAGTGACGGCGGCGGTGTCTCGCACGTTTCGCAGTACGGCCTCGTCGACGGGACGCACGCCCGGCAGATCGGTGACCACATCGACCTTCGCGAGCGGCGCCTGCAGGCGCGTGGGCAGGACATGTACGCGATGCTGCACGCCCGCCAGGGCGGCCAGGTACATGGTTTGCTCCCCGGCCTGCCGGCGCCCAGTCTGAGCATTGTCGCGGGCCACGGCGTAGACCTCGTCGGCGCCCGCCAGAGCGGCGATGACCGGGGTGACGCGCCGGTAGCCCGTGCCGGCCTCGGTGAGCACGCAGAGGCCGTGCAGATCCAGGTTGTGGCGGGCGATGGCGCGGCGCATGAGGCGCAGCACCTGCAGCCCGGGAAAGCGATCGTCGCAGGCGTCGCGTGACGAGATGGCATGACTCATGGCGGGATCTTCGCTCACGGTGTCATCCTATCGCTCCCGGGGAGGTCGTGCGGGCCTCAGGGGTGTGGCCGGTCCCAGCGTTGTCGCGGCTGGTCGCGCGCCGGGCTCCGCGCCGCCGCCGTGCGGTGCCCTCAGGTATACTGTATGTCCGCGTCGGCACGGAAAGGACCACGGCCATGGGGGCCGAGATACTGCGCCACCATCCCAGGATCTGGCTCGTGCGGGGTGTTGTGCACGGGCGGCGCGCGATGGTGCTCGTTGCACTCGTCGCCGCGTTGGTGGCCGCCGTCGCGGCCGGCGCACAGGCGCCGGCCGCGACGGCGGCTCCCGACGCCGCGCAGATCGACGCCTATCTGGCCCTGCACGGCTCGCCTATGGTCGGCAGCGGCGCGACCTTCGTCGCGCAGGGTGACGAGTACGGCGTCGATCCAGCCTTCCTGGTAGCCATCGCCGGCGCGGAGACGGGGTTCGGTCAATTCCTCTACTCATCGAACGGCGACCAGAGTGCGAACAACGCTTTCAACTGGTTCTGCGGTCCTACCTGGTTACAGAGCGACTTCGTTTCGTGGGACGACGCCATCGGCCATGTGGCGGCAGGGCTCGCCGGGCCGCTCTACTATGGTGCGGGTCTCTACTCCGTGGGCGCCATCGCACCGCGGTACTGCCCGGTCGGCACCGCCAACTGGATCAGCAATGTCGACACGTTCATGACCCAGCTCGGAGGTGATCCGTCGGACACCCGCGTGGCTGTGGTGGATCCGCCGGCCCCCAGCGTGCAGCCGGGCCTGGTCGCGCTCGCCGGGAGCGTCATGGTCGGCGGACGCCGGCACCAGGTCGGCAAGCCGGTGAGCATCCACTTCGTGATCACCAACGGCGGCGGCCAGCCGCTGGCTCTGGGAGGTATTCGCCTCGCCGTGCGCGGACCGGGCGACGCCAGCGAAGACATGGTTTCGCAGGCGCCGCTGAGTCTGCAGCCGGGCGAGTCGCGGGTGATCAAGGCGAGGGTACCGCTGAACATCCCCGGTGAGTGGCACGGCTGGATCGAGGTTCAGCAGAACGGGGTGGCCAGCCTCGTGGGCGAGACGCAGGCTTTCAGCCTGGTCGTCAGGCTGCCGCGTGACCCCGTGGTGCGCCGCTGGTGGTTGCGTGGGGAGGTCCTGAGCAATCGCCAGTGAGATGCACAACCTACCGTCCCGCGGTCACGGCCGCGGCATGATCAGGTAGAGGTCGGCGAGCTTGCTGCGAGCCACACGGTCGACGGCGTACCGCCCGCCGAGGAGAGCAAGGATGCGTTTGCGCCCGGCATGCGTGTCACCGTTGCCGATGAAGCCCACGTAGTAGGCGCGTCCTCCGAGCTTGCCTAGCCAGTTCTGCGGCTGGGCGAGAAGCTGGCTTTGCGTACCAACGTACACCGGCGTGCCGCCCGGCACGGACCAGAGGAAACGCGGCAACTGCCCGACGCCCACGTTGTCGACCAGAATGGCGGAGGCCGAGTCGAGCCTGCCGATGGGCATGCGATCGGCATGTCCGTAGGGGAGCGGCGCCAGCACCGTCACGGGCAGGAGCAGAAGCAGACAGAAGGCCGCGGTCAGCGCTGGGCGCAGCCGCGGCCACGGGGCGCATAGAAGGAGCGGCAGAAACGCGCAGAACGGCCACGCCATGGCCAGATAGCGCGCGCTGATGAGCGGCGGCATGCTGAGGAAGGCGAGGTTCTGGGCGCAGATGCCGCCTCCCGTGACGAGCAGGAAGAACAGCACCGTCCACCAGCCGGGGCGGGCGTGCCTGGCGCTCGCGACGAGCACGGTGCGTGAGCGCGGCACCAGCACGGCGACGAGAGCGGCGACGATCACGGCGACGCCGAGTGCCGCGGCCACACGGGCCGGCAGGCCGGCGGATTGGGCCAGCGTTCTGCCGATCGCACCGAGCTTGTCGACGAAGACCGTGGGTGAGAAGTGCGGGAGCCGCGAACCCTCGCGACCGAAGGCATGCGTGAAGCCGGGGGTGAGCAGGCCGGCCAGGACAGTGCCGCAGATCAGGGCGAGCAGGGCCGGCTTCCACGGCTTGCGGCCGCGCGACCGGGCGCGGGCCGAGATCAGTGCTCCGCCGAGCACGAATACCACACCGCCGGCGACGAGCAGCACAGTCTGGTAGTGGGTCATGAGCGCCGCGCAGGTGGCAGCGGCCAGCCACACCACGTCTGGCCAGCGCCGCCCGGGCCGTGGCCCGGCCATCGCCTGCGCTACCGGCGCCGGTTGCGCCGCGTCCGCCGGCCAGGGCGCCGGCGTTTCTGCCGGCGTGCCCCTTGAGGCGGTGGCGCGCACGAGGCCCCAGACGAACAGCACGGTCACCAAGCCTACGAGGTCGTACTGGCGGGTGAGCGCCGAAACGCTCACCACGGCGGGGCTTAACGCCCACACCAGTGTGACGAGCGCCGCCTCCAGGCGCCTGAAGCCCAAAGACCGGGACAGCCCGTACAGGGCGAGCATGGTGAACAGAGCGAAGACGAGGTTGAGCGCAAGACCCGCCCAGTGGTGCATCCCGAGGCCCATGAGCCACAGGTGCAGGAGGTAGAAGTAGAGGGGCGGGTGCACGTCGTACTGGGCCAGGTCGGGCCCGATATGGGCCAGGTCGCCGAGGCTGTCCGACTGCCAGAAGTACCGCCAGCTACGAGCCGGCACCCAGCGGTCATTCAGGCCGCCGTCCATGGCCTTGATGAACGCACCCAGGCGGCCCGAGGCGCTCGCGTACGACCAGGCCTCGTCGTGCTGCACGTGCACGTTGGAGTGTTGCGCGCTCAGGCGCACGCCCGTGCCCAGGATGAGGGCAGCCGCGAGGACGACGAGGGCGAGCGTATTCAGCCTGCGGGTGTGCACGGGACCGAAGGCTACCACATGGCGGCGGCCAACCCTGCGAGGAAAGCGCTGATGCGCTGGGCGAGCCCCTGGACCGGCACCTCGTCCAGTGTGGCGTTATCGGTGTGCGTGTCGTGAAAGGCGGCCAGACCGCCGGGCAAGCCGTCCGGCTCAGCCCGCAGAAAGCAGCGTGTCACGCGCATGCACCCGCCATGCGTCACGAGTACCGCCCTGCGACCGTCGCGGGCAACGTCTCGCAACGCGCCCAGCACGCGACGCTGCTGCTCCCGCAGGCTCTCCCCACCGGGAAACCGGAAGCCCTCGGGGTGCTCCCGATACGCTCGCCAGGTGTCTGCGTCCGTCTGCGTGATCTCGCCGAAGAGGCGCGCCTCCCAGTCTCCGCGGTGCGTCTCGGCCAGGCGCGGGTCGAGGATGAGCGGGAGCTCGTCGCCAAGCTCGTCGTGCAGGATCTCGGCGGTCTCGCGGGCGCGCTGAAGGTGACTCGTGACGATGAGCTGTATGCCGCGCCCCTCGAGTTCACGGGCGCGGGCGCGGGTCTGGGCGCGACCCGCGGAGTTGAGGCCGATCTCGGCCCAGCCCTGGCAGCGCGCGGGTTGGCGATTCCAATCGGTCTCGCCGTGACGCAGCAGGAAAAGACTCACGTTGCGACTCAGTGGAACTGCAGAAGGGTGTCGCCACGCACGCCCACGCGGAGCGTTTCCACCGAGATCACTTCTTCGGGAGGGATGTTGCCGAGGTTTACATTGCTGCCGAAATGCTGGATGAACCAGCTCTGCTGCTGCTTGATGGGCGCCTCGAAGATGAGCTGATCCGGGTCGACCGCCTCGCGGATCTCGTCGATGAGACCTTCCTTGATCTCGCCACCGGGCTGGTAGACCCCTACCGTGCCCGACTCGCGGCCCTCGGTGATGACCTTCCAGGCGCCGGCTTCGAGCTCGCGCTTGATGGAATCGACCCACTTGTACGGAGCAATGACCACCTCGGCGTCTTTGCTGCCTACCTCGCTGAGCACGCGGAACTCCTTGGTGAGCCGCTTGAGGAGGGCGATTTTGTCGGCCTCGGGCATGGCGACCGTGCCGTCAGAGAGCTCGACCGAGGTCATGCCGAACTGGTGGACCATCTTGATGAACTCGGCGAGCTTGTTCTGGCGCAGGCATACTTCGAGAAAGGTTCCGCCGAAGCAGACCGGCACGCCGAGCTCCTGGTAGAGAGCGACCTTCTCGCCAACGTTGGGTGTGACGTAGGCCGTGCCCCAGCCGAGCTTGACGATATCGACATAGTCGCCGGCCACTTCGACGAACTGACGCACCTGATCGAGGCTGTAACCCTTGTCGAGCACGTGGGTGAGACCGCGCTCGCGCGGCTTGCTCGTGCGCTCGGGAAGCCTAAGAAAGTCGAACATCGATCGTCCTCCCGTGGTAACGTCCGCCGGTCGCGGCGCTGCCTAGATGGTACCAGACGCGTTCGGGCAGCGTTGCGCCATGCGGCCCTGTGCTAGCGGGCTAGGCCTTGCCCAGCAACGCTAACCCGCTCATGAACAGCACGACCGCGAGGATGATGCGCAGGAGCCTCGTGGGCGCGCGCAGCGTGAGTTGTGACCCGATCAGCACGCCCGGGATCGAGCCCATGAGCAGGGCTCCCACCATCCACAGGTTGACGTTGCCGACGGCGATCTGGGCTGCTCCCGTCGCCAGCAAGAGGATCATGGCGTGAAAGATGTCGGTGCCGATGATGCGGTCGGTGGCGAGCGGATAGAACAGGATCAGAAAGACTCCGAGGAACGTGCCGCTGCCCACCGACGTGAGGCCGATGACGAGGCCGGTGACCGCCCCGAGGAGGACGGTAAGGGTCTTGACGCGGGCGCTGAGGCGGATGTTCTCCCGCCTGTGCTTGCGGTCGACGTGCATGACGACCTTGATAACCAGCAAGACGCCGACGGCCATCAGGGCGAAGCCGATGGCGCGGTACAGGATGCTGTTGAGCAGGTCGCCGTAGTTGTGCTTGAGGTAGTTCACGGCGCCCACCCCGACGAGGCTGGCGGGCACGCTGCCCGCGGCCAGCCACAAGGCCAGCGGCAGGTCGACGGAGCCCTGTTTCCAGTGGCGCCAGCTCCCGAAGATCTTGGTGACCGCGGCGTACGTGACATCGGTGCCGACCGCCATGGTCGGCGAGAAGCCGAAGAAGAAGATGAGGATGGGCGTCATGAGCGCGCCGCCGCCCATGCCGGTGAGGCCTACGAGGAAGCCGACGAGCAGGCCGGTGAGACTGAGATAGGGATTCAGGTGGCTGCCGACCGCCACATACGCGGTGCCGACGACCACCGCCCAGGCAGCGATCGCCGCGGCCCAGCGCGCGCGCCAGCCGGCCGTCGGTTGCGGCGCCGGGCGAAACGGCGGGAGCGCCTCCTCGATCTCAGCTGTGGCCGCGACTGTGGCCACGCTCTCGTCGAGTTCTGTCATCGGTACCTCCTGACGACTGAGGCCTGGATTGTCGGTCATCGCCGCGACCACCGGGCGAGGAATTGCGCGAGTATGGGAGCACCTCGCTTATCTGTCAAATAAGCCCATCGCATGATTTTCGCTTGACGAAGGGTTGACGAGTGCGGGCGTGCCTGCTAGTCTGCGCCGCATCACGTTCGATAATCTCAGAGATAAGTAGTATGCAAAGAAACGATGCTCGCCGGCAGTGCCGCCGGCGGGGCCCACAGCCAGGAGGAACCACATGCGGTTCGCAACCAGCCCTGACGAGATCCACTCGCTAGTCAACGGCCTGAATTTCAAGGAGAAGGTCGACCGTTCGCTCTCGCTCATCCGCGACGCCTATGAGGAGTACGGCGACGGTCTCGTGGTCGCCAACAGCCTCGGCAAAGACTCGGTGGTGGTCTGGGACCTCGCCAAGCGCGTGAACCCCGCCATCCGCGGTTTCATCGTCACCACTCGCTTCAAGCCAGCCGAGACCAAGCAGTTCATGAGCGGCCTCGTCGCCAAGTACCCCGAGACGCAGGTCTTCCGGAGCGACGTGGAGATCCCCGACGAGCTCTACAAGACCGATCCCGACCGCTGCTGCGACCTGCTCAAGGTGCAACCGGTGCGCCAGGCGATCGAAGAGATGGGGGTCACCTGCTGGGTGACCGGCCTGCGCTGCACCGAGGGCCGCACGCGCACCGACTACCTCGAGGTGGAGGAGCGCGATGAAGGCCTGCTCAAGCTCAACCCGATCCTGCTGTGGCACGAGCGTGAGATCTGGCAGTACATCGCTCTGTACGGTGTCGCGGTGAACCCGCTGTACGGCGAGGGCTACCGTTCGCTGGGCTGCGCCCCGTGCACGCACATCACCACGGGCGCCAACGAACGCGACGGCCGCTGGATCGGGACAAGCAAGTGCGGCGGCGAGTGCGGCATTCACACACGGCCGCTGAAGGTCGGCGTCGCGAGCTGAGACCCTTCACGGCAACGAACGGGTGACGAAGGGGCGGGCCACAGGCCCGCCCCTTCGTCTGCCGGTCACTCGCGCGGGTCACCCGCCACACCGGGAGATCCGTACTCCTCCCGGAAGAAGCTGAGGAGCGCCTCGGCGGCGCGTGACAGCACACGGTTCTTGGAGTGCACGAAGTGGAAATCGCGATGGATCTCGAAGTCTTCGATGGCGACCGGCACGAGGACGCCGTGAGAGAGCTCCAGATCGATCGCCCAGCGACTGAGAAAGGTCACGCCACCGCCGGCGATACAGGCCTGCTTGGCCGACTCCATGAGGCCCATCTCCATGGTGATGTTCATGCTCCCCGGAGGCACGCCGACGGCGCTCATGCGTTCATCGACTACGGCGCGGATGCCGGCGCCCTGTTGCTGCACCACCTGCGGCTCGGCGGCTAACTCGGCAAGAGTCACGCTCTCGCGTCGGGCCCACGGATGTGCCGGATTGCAGACGAGCAGCACTTGATCATGGGCCAGCGGCTCCACAACCACGTCGGGTCGCAGTGTAGGAGCGCCCACGGCGCCGATCTCGAACTCGCGATCAACCACGCGCTCGATGACCGCCTGAGTATCGTCAACGTGCAGGTAGACACTCACCCCGGGGCAGCGCTCCTTGAAGCGCGTGAGCATGGCCGGCAACACGTGCTCGCCCGGGCCGGTGGAAGCGCACACCATCACGTGCCCGGCCACGAGCTCGCCGAGATCGAGGATCTCGGTGCAGGCACGCTCATGCAGATCGAGGATCTCTCGACCGTAGCGATAGAGCACGTGACCCGAGTCGGTGGGCGTCACGGTGCGGCGTGAACGATCGAGAAGAGTTGTTTTGAGCTCGCGCTCGAGGCTGCGGATCTGCTGGCTGGCGGCCGGCTGTGTGATGTGATTCTCCTCGGCCGCGAGCGAGAAGCTGCGACGGTCGACGATGCGGCAGAAGAGCCTGATCTGGCGAATGTCCATGCGTGCATCTTATCGCATTCATTAGGTTGCCGCCCGGCTAGAGGTCGCTGGCGCCCTTCAGACAAACGGTGACGATTCGCCCCCGCCGATCTCGCGTACGAGGCGGCCGAGGCGCGCCCGCCGGGAGCGGTGGCGGGCCAGCTCGAGGAGACGATCGACGAAGATCATGGGGTCGCGCGGTGCGGCCGCCGGCGGAGCGGTGCGGCCGTCCTTCTTCTTCAGCAGAACATCGCCGGCCGCGACGGCGCGCTTGAGGCGACCGTCGGCCAGCAGGGCGGCGTCTACGGCGGCCACGGGGAGGCGCGAGACGGTGTATGCGGGCGTGCCCAGAGCGGCGGCCTCACGCGTCATCACGCCGCTCGCGCCGAGCACGAAGTCGGCGGCGGCGATGAGGCTCGCGGCGTCGACCAGGAGACCCTCCGGGGCAACGAGCCCGCGGCCACCGCGGGCCAGGAACCTGCGGCGCTGCTCCTGGTCGCGGGCCACCACCACAAGAGTGACGTTGCGCCGCCCGGCGAGCTCGAGCGTAAGATCGGCGAGCGCTGCCTCGCCCGCCGGCCGGGCGCCGCCCGCCCCGCCCGAGCCGGTATCACTCGCCACCGCCGGCGGGCGCACCACGCCGATCACGTGGCGGCGCTCCACGCCGAGGCGGTCCAGTACGTCCGGGTCGGCCCGAAAATCGTAGAGGTAGTATTCCTCCCTGAAGCCCGGGTAGCGGAAGAGGTTGTCTCGTGGGGCGCCATGAGCCGCCAGCATCGCCGGCGTAAGCACGTCGGGCACCGCGACCTCGTCTACCAGGCGCACGTTCACGGCATTGCTGCGTCGCAGGCGCTCGTCGTCGAGGAAGGTCATCTGGGGGATGCCCAGCGTCCAGGCGGTGAAGGCAAAATCGGTGGCGTGGCTGCCGGCGGCCACATCGAAGGCTCCGCTGGAGGCCGAGCCCAGCAGCTGGGCGGTGCGATTCACGAGCCCCACGGCGCGGGTGCTCAAGCCGCCGCCGCGGTGCCCAGTGGCCAGCACTCCGCCGAGGCCGTAGCGTCGTAGCACCAGGTCGGCGCCGGCGAAGCGGCGCGCCGTCACCGTCACCGTATGCCCGGCGTCTTCGAAGCGCCGCACGATCGGCGCGAAGAAGACGACGTGCGAAGCATCGGTGATGTCGATCCAGACCCTCAGCGGCGCGCTCACGTCGTCACGTCTGTCTCAGGCGAGCCCGGCTGCCACGGCCGCCGCCACCTCCTGCACCTGCGCTTCGCTCAGATTGGGGTGCATCGGCACGGCGAGGTTCTGCGCCGCCGCCGCGTCGGTGGCCGGAAAGTCGCCGGGCGCATGGCCCATGTCGGCAAACACCGGCTGAAGCTGCATGGGCGTGGTGTAGTAGGCGGCGCAATCTACCCGGCGCTCCTTGCAGGCCGCGGCGATGGCGTCGCGACGCGGGTGACGCAGCACGTACAGATGGTACACGTGCGTGAGACCGTCGGGCACCGCGGGGCGCCGCACGTCGGCCGGCAGGTACTGATCGTACCAGGCCGCCACCTGGGCACGACGCGCGTTCCACGTGTCGATCGTCTCGAGCTCGATGCGCAGGATGGCCGCCTGTAGCTCGTCGAGGCGCGAGTTGAAGCCGATGTCGGTGAACGTCTTCTTGTCTTTGCTCCCGTGAAAGCGCAGCTCACGTGCCTTCTGCACCAGGTCGGCGTCGCGTGCCGTGACCAAGCCGCCGTCGCCGAAGCCGCCCAGGTTCTTGGTGGGAAAGAAGCTGAACACGCCCAGGTCTCCGAGCGCCCCGGCACGGCGGCCCTTGTAGGCCGCGCCCCAGGCCTGGCAGGCGTCTTCCACCACGGGCAGCCCGTGCGCGTCGGCGACCGCCTTGATGGCATCGGCGTCGGCCGGCAGGCCGAACAGGTCGACGGGCACGATGGCCTTGGTCCGCGCGGTGATGACGTTCGCGACGGCGGCGGGGTCGATGTTGAGCGTATCGGGCAGGATGTCGGCGAACACCGGCTTGGCGCCCGTCTGGGCGATGGCCTCGGGCGTGGCGTAGAACGTGAAGGGCGTCGTTACGACCTCGTCGCCGGCGCCCACCCCCAGCGCCCGCAGGGCGATGGTGAGCCCGTCGGTGCCGTTGGCTACCCCTACGGCACCGGCGGTGCTCATGTAGGTGGCGGCCTCTTCTTCGAAGCTCTTCACGTTGGGGCCGAGGATGACCCTCCCGCTGCGTAGCACCTCGAGAACGGCCGCCTCGAGGCGGTCCTGCAGCTCCGTGTACTGCCCCTTGATGTCCATGAGTCCGACAGCCATGTGGCGTGCCTCCTTGCGGCGTGCGGTCGAGTCAGGAAACTACCACAGGGCTCCGAAGGGGGCTACCGGTCGCACTCGCGCTCACCCCGTTGCCTGCGGTACCCTGTGCGGATGCAGTCCATCATCAATGACGTGATGCAGTGGGCGACCCACCTCATCGGCAGCTGGGGTCTGCCGGCGGTGTTCGTCCTGATGGTGCTGGAGAGCGCCTGCATCCCGGTGCCTAGCGAGGCGATCATGCCGTTCGCGGGGTTCGCGGTGAGCGCCGGTACGCTCTCGTTCTGGGGCATCGTGGCGGCCGGTGTGGCCGGCAACCTTGTGGGCTCCGCGATCGCCTACGCCGTGGGCTACTACGGCGGGCGGCCGTTCGTCGACCGCTGGGGCCGCTTCGTGCTCCTGCGGCCGCATCATCTAGACACAGCTCAGCGCTGGTTCGACAGATACGGCGCGCCCGTGGTGTTCTTCGGCCGCATCCTGCCTCTCGTGCGCACCTTCATCTCGCTGCCCGCGGGCTTTGGCAAGATGCGCTTCGGGAAGTTCGCCCTCTACACCGTGCTCGGCTGCGTGCCGTGGGTGATCATGCTGGGCTACGTGGGCGATAAGTTGGGCAGCAACTGGCACAAGGTGCAGCCGTATCTGCACTACGCCGACTACCTGGTGATCGCGGTATGTGTGGTGCTGATGGTCTACGGTGTGATGAGGTGGCGGCGGCGCGCCGCAGGCACAACGTCGCCGGCGGACGACCGGCCATGAGCGCGGCTCGCGCGGCGGCCGGCAGCACCTGTCGCGTGCGTGTGCCGGCCACCTCGGCCAACCTGGGCCCGGGCTTCGACTGCTTCGGCCTGGCGCTCGATCTGTGGAACGACGTGCGCTTCACCCTCGAGGGCGACGCCGTGGAGGTGATCACGAGAGGCGAGCATGGGGCGGCGTTGCCGCAGGACGAGACCAACCTTGTGGCCGCCTCGTTCTTGCGTCTCTGCGAGGAGGCCGGCGCCGCGGCGCCGGCCGGCCTGCGCATTCTGAGCGAAGTACGCATCCCTCTCTCGTCGGGTCTGGGGTCCAGCTCCGCGGCGGTCGTCGCCGGGCTGCTGGGCGCCAACACACTGTTCGGCCGGCCCTTCGACCGGGCGCACGTGCTTGAGCTTGCCGCAGACATCGAGGGCCACCCAGATAACGTGGCGGCGGCCCTGCTCGGCGGCCTCACCATCGTGGTGCGGACCGGCGATCGGCTGCTCACCAAGAAGATCCTGGTGCCCGAGGTGTACGTGGCGCTGGCGGTGCCCGATCTGGCCATCAGCACGCGCACGGCGCGCGCCTGGCTGCCTACCGAGGTCTCCATGAAAGACGCGGTGTTCAACGTCGGCCGCGCGCCGCTCGTCGTGGAGGCGCTGCGCACAGGCGACTACGAGCTTCTCGGCCAAGTGATGGAGGACCGCCTGCATCAGGCCGCCCGGCTCAAGCTCATCCCGGGCGGCCGCGCGGCCTGGCTGGCCGCCCAGCACGCCGGCGCCGCGGCCGTCGCGGTCTCGGGCTCGGGCCCCAGCCTCATCGCTTTCGCGAGCCTCGCAACCGACGCTTCGCGCATCGCCCGAGTGATGGCGGATGCGTTCATCAGCATGGGTGTGGCGGCTATGCCACTCGGCCTGTCGGCCTCGGCCGCCGGCGCGAGTATCGCCGCCTGACTCGAGTAGCTACTCGGCGGCGGCCTCGCGCTTGGTGATCGCTACGATATCTCGGTAGACCTCGGCGACGCCGTCCTGGCTGAGCGGACCCTTGTTGGCACGGCACACGAAGGTGAGCATCCACTCTTCGCGCGCCGGGTCGAGAAACTCGACGCCCACCTGCTCCTTGTACGCCTTGAGCTGCTTCACGAGCGTGAGGCGCCGGTTAACGGCGGCGATGATCTTCAGGTCGTTGTCTGAGATCTGGTCGCGGAATTGCCTGATGACCGGATCGTCGGCTGCCGTCGCCACCCTGGTCCTCCGTTCTGGCCCGCGAGGATACTCACGCCTCAGTCGTGGCCTGGCCTGTCGTCTTCGCTCGTCTTCCTCGTCGCCCTCGTCTTCCTCGTCGCCCTCGTCTTCCTCGTCGAGCTCTTGGTCCGCGGCGAACGCCTCTTCGTCGGGTGTGCCCTCGGCGTGACGGAAGTCTTCCGGCGACACACTCTCGAGGAAGTCGCGGAAGCTCTCGACGATCTCCTCGGTGTCGTCCACCTCGCGCTCGAACTCGATGGCGTTCTCGTCGATCAGCTCGGTGGAGGCGAAGATAGGGGCGTCGGTGCGCACCGCCAGGGCCAGCGCGTCGCTGGGTCGCGAGTCGATATCTATCTCGGCGCCGTCTTTGGTGAGCGTGAGGGTGGCGTAGAAGGTGCTCTCCTTCAGCTCCGTCACCGTGATGCGCCGCACGTCGGCTTCGAAACGGCCGATGATGCTGGTGAGGAGGTCATGGGTCATCGGCCGCGGCAGCTTCGTACCCTGCAGCTTGATGAGAATCGCCGCGGCCTCCGGATGACCGATCCAGATGGGCAGGAATCTATTGCCCTCCACGGTCTTGAGGAGCACGATCGGCTGCTTGCCGATGACGTCGAAACTGACGCCGTATATGACCATCTCTTGAACGTCCATCCTGTAGTGAGTATACGTCAGGCTCGGGGTGGCTCACACCGTCCACCGCGTACGTTCGGCGATGGCCGCCTCAGCTGCCGCGCCGGGCGGGGAGGCCGCGATGTCAGGTGGCCGACTTGCCGCCCGCGTTGACGCTCGGCGGCGGTTGACGCCTCGTCGTCGCCCTTCTAGACTCCAAGGCCCCTGCGGGCGCATAGCTCAGTCGGTTAGAGCGCTTCTCTGATAAGGAAGAGGTCCCTGGTTCGAATCCAGGTGCGCCCACCAAGACCCCGAAGTTAGAACCACCGGCATAGGCTGGCATCACGTCCTCAGCCGGTTCGTTCCTCGGTGGCCTCGGGGGCAGGCATGCAAGGGGGAGCACAGCTCAGATGGCATCGGTGAAAGATCTGTAGAACGTTCAACACCGTTGTTGCCTCTAGGCAGCCACGTTCAGCATGCTTTCATTTGTCAGATGGGACCAAACTTCGTGTTCTTCATTATCAACTGGGCTACGGGCTTGACGCTGCCCTGGATCAAGTATCGCTGCGTAGAAGGAGGCGCGGGTCTCGGGCGAGAGGAATGCCTCGGCGCAGGTGCGCGCCGGCAGGCGGCGGGCGGCGTGCGCCCGCAGTATCACGTCGATATCGGGGTAGCAAAGGCCGTACAGGCAACCGCCCCCCGATGTGCCCTCGAGCGCCGCGCCGATGGCTTCGCCGAGGCGCTCCTCAGTCACGTGCAGCCCCGCCGGCAACCAGGTCACGACGGTCTCAGGGCCGAGTACGTGCTCGAACTCGGCGCGAAAGACGCTGCAGCCGACAAGCTTCATGCCATGCGGGGACGCCGAGCCTCCACGGCCGCTCCCGGTCCCTGATCGCGCGTCGGCACGGCCGGGCAGAGAAGCCGCAGGTGCTTCTTGACGGCGATAAGATCGTCCTGATCGTCGATGCAGCGCTCCAAGACGCCGGTGAGCGCGCCCAGTTCGGGACAGGCGAAGAAAGAAGGCCGGCGCTCGCCGCCGAGCAGCGTTCGCACGAGCCGGGTCACGCAGACCGGGTACTTCTCGGCGAGGCCGCTCTCCCGCAGCCACGTGTAGAAGCTCGGCGCCGGACGTACCCTGGAAGCGCTGCGAGCCCAGGCGTCTGCCTGCTCGCAGGCGTCCGGTTGATCAGGCGCCCACCCCGGGATGAGGTCGGCCAGCGTCTGCGTGCCAGCGGGTGCCGTCGCGGGAGCGCTGCGGCGCGGCAGCGGCCTGATGAGCCAGTACACGGGCACGGCGACGATGGGCAGCAGCAGCGTAGCGATGACCCAGGCCACGCGACGCCCGGCGCCGAGCTCGACGCGCCGCACAACATCCCTCGCGGTCGCGACCCAGACAACCAGTACAACGACCACCACCAGAAGAATCATGTCTCCCTCCCCGGCCGTGCCTCACACCCCGTGATTGATACCCCGTGGGGTATACGGCCACGATACCCCGTAGCGGGCTCGTGTCAAGGAGCCAGAGACGTTTGCGTCACGCACGCGGGGTTTAGGCGATGGTCATGCGAGGAAGTACCAGCGGCGATGATGCCTGTAGCTCGCTGGTCCGGTGCGGCAGCTCGCCCGGCGTTCTTCCGGGTCACTACGACGGGCCGGCGGGTCAGACTGCATGATCCCCCGGACGGCGTCTGAATCCCCCTCTCTGTGGCGACCGCCGCGGCCCGCGCGTGGCGGCTGGTCGCCTTTGACCGATCGTCCGTCTTCGCAAGCGAGGCGCAATGACCGCTGGTCGACACAAAGTCGTCATGTTCACGACGCCGACGTGCACGTACTGCCGTCTGGCCAAGGCCTACTTCAACCAGCACCGGGTGCGTTTTACCGAGATCGACGTCAGCCGTGACCAACGGGCCGCGGCCGATATGGTGCGGCGTACGGGTCAGTCGGGTGTGCCGGTCATCGTGATCGACAACCGGCCCATCGTGGGCTTCGACAAGCAGCGGGTCAATCGCATGCTCGGCCTTTGACCGGCCGGCCGGCAGCGACCACGATTGGCTCCCCGGCCGAGCCGCGAACCCTGTGGCGCGGCCTGCTGTGCTATCCTCGGCCGCGTGAGCAGCCAGACGCCATCCCCACCCGAGCGTGGCGACTTCATCCGTGAGATCGTCGCCGCCGACCTTCGCGAGGGCCGGCACCAGTCTATCGTCACCCGCTTCCCCCCGGAGCCGAACGGGTACCTCCACATCGGTCACGCGAAGTCGATCTGCCTGAACTTCGGCATCGCCCGCGAGTTCGGCGGCCGCTGCCATCTGCGCTTCGACGACACCAACCCCATGAAGGAAGAGCAGGAGTACATCGACGCTATCGAGGCCGACGTGCGCTGGCTGGGCTTCGACTGGGGCGAACACCTCTACTTCGCGTCGGACTACTTCGCGCAGCTCTACGAGTGGGCCGTCCACCTCATCAAGGCCGGCAAGGCGTACGTCGATGATCTCTCGGCCGACGAGATTCGCGAGCATCGCGGCACGTTCACCGAACCCGGCCGCGAGAGTCCGTGGCGCAACCGGCCGGCGGAGGAGAGTCTCGACCTGTTCGCGCGCATGCGCGCCGGCGAGTTCCTCGACGGGGCTCGGGTGCTGCGCGCCCGCATCGATATGGCCTCGCCGAACATCAACCTGCGTGACCCGGTCCTGTACCGGATCCTGCATGCCGAGCATCCCCGCACAGGCGATGCCTGGTGCGTATATCCCACCTACGACTTCGCCCACGGCCAATCGGACGCCATCGAGGGCATCACGCACTCCATCTGCACGCTCGAGTTCGAGGCCCACCGGCCTCTCTACGACTGGCTCATCGACAACCTGCCCGTGCCGTCGCGACCGCGCCAGTACGAGTTCGCGCGACTCAACCTCACGCGCACCGTACTCTCCAAGCGCGTGCTCCTGCGCCTGGTGAACGAGGGGCACGTGCGCGGCTGGGACGACCCCCGCATGCCCACCATGTCGGGTCTCCGCCGGCGGGGCTTCCCCGCGGAGGGCATCCGCGACTTCGCCACCCTCGTGGGAGTCGCCAAAACCGACAGCGTCGTCGAGGTGGGCATGCTGGAACACGCGGTGCGCCAGGTGCTTAACCGGGTGGCGCCGCGCCGCTTCGCCGTGCTGGACCCCCTCAAGGTCGTCATAGAGAACTACCCCGAAGGCCAGGTGGAGGAGGTGCTGGTCCCCAACAACCCGGAGGATCCATCGACCGGCAGCCGCCCGGTGCCCTTCTCGCGAGAGTTGTGGATCGAGCGCGGCGACTTCATGGAGGAGCCGCCGCACAGGTTCTTCCGCCTGGCCCCCGGGCGCGAGGTACGGCTGCGCTCGGCGTACTTCGTCACCTGCCGCGAGGTCGTCAAAGACGCTACCGCCCGCGTCGTCGAGCTGCGCTGCACCTACGATCCGGCCACGCGCGGCGGTGACGCCCCCGACGGTCGTCGCCCGAAGGGCACTCTGCACTGGCTGTCGGACGCCCAGGCTGTGCCTGCGGAGGTCCGCCTCTACGACTACCTCTTCCGCAGTCCGCACCCCGGAGCCTACGGGGGCGATCTCTTCGAAGACCTAAATCCGGACTCAGAGACGGTTCTGCGGGGCTGCCTGGTGGAGCCGTCGCTCGCCGGCCTTGCGGCCGGCGAGACGGTGCAGTTCGAGCGGCTCGGCTACTTCTGCCCCGACCCCGACTCGGCGCCGGGTGCGCTCGTGTTCAACCGCACGCTCGGCCTTAGAGACACCTGGGCGAAGCTGCAGGCGCAGGGGCGGCACGACACGGCCTGACGGCCCTGGCTCCTACCCGGCGGCACGCTTGAGGAAGCTGTCGTCGGGCGGTAGACTCCGGGTGCCCGCAGGCAGCGCTGGCGAGTGGCCTAATTGGCAAGGCACCTGACTCTGGATCAGGGGATTGAAGGTTCGAGTCCTTCCTCGCCAGCCATCTCCTCCCCTTCCCTTCTTCGCTCTTCTGTGCGCCGCGCTGCGAGTCCCCTGGCCTCTCATCCGCTCTTTGGCACCGTTGCCCGGAAGACCAGCGAGGCGTGCCCCCGCCGGTCGAACAGAGTGAGCCTGGCGCCGTTTCGCCGGAACGACTTCGCCTGGCCGAGGAGCGTGAGGTAGACCTGCTCGGCCCGCATGTCGGGCCCGATCCCGCCCATCGCGCTGACGGCCAGCTCGCCCACGGAGAACGCCCCGTCAGGGTGCGCCGCGTATGGGCCGCCGTAGGCGTTCACCGCCGAGTTCCCGGAGATCTTGCCATCCGCGAACGTCGCCGTGATCGTGAAGGCACGGGGGTCGAGGGAGCTTGCCGTCCATCCCGAGAGTCGCCAGGCGGTGCCGTCGAGCACGTGGGCGTCGCCGCCGGCGGCTCGGCATCCGGCCAAGGCAAGCACCGCGACTGCCAGGATCAAGGCCAAGGGGATCGCTGACCGCTGCGCTTTCGTGAGGGTCTCCCTTCAGACGTGACGGTGATGCTATAGGGAGACGTTCGTTGGGGCTCGACGGTTCGCGCCGGCGGCGCCAGACCGCTACCGCCGCGTCATGCCGGACTCGGCCCGCCTTCGGCGGCCGAGCCCGCCGGCGTCTGCCCCCCGGCGGCAGGGCCTTCCGCTTCGCAGGCGAGCAGCTCGGCCTCCTGCAGCGTCATGTGCGCCCGCCGCAGCGGGACTTCCTTGAGAAAGAGTACGACGACCAGGGCGGCCGCCATGAGCACGACGCCCAGTAGGAACAAGCTCGTGATGCTCGTGGAGAGGGCGTGACGCACGGCGCTCATGAAGGCGTTGAAGAGCGACTCATGCTGGGCGCCGAAGCGCGAGAACTGGGCGCTGAGCCGCTCGCGAGCGCCGCTCGAGAGCAGCACTTGGGGGTTCGCCATGGATTGCGCTGCCGACCCGCGATCGAGAGCCTTCAGGGGAGCCGGGAGCGCGCCCCGGAGAGACGAGGCGAAGCTGCTGTTGAGGAACGAGCCGAAGACGGCGAGGCCCACGGTGGAGCCGAGCGAGCGGAAGAACTGCAGCCCAGCGGTCACCTCGCCGAAGCGCTGCGTCGGGTACTGGTTCTGCACGATGACGGTGAACACGCTCATCGAGACGCCGAGGCCCAAACCGAGCACGACCATGAACAGGGCGAGGGTGCCCTGCGTGGTGGCGACGCCCATGCGTGAGAGCAGAAACATGCCGATCGCCGCGACGACGAAGCTCACGACGACGATGACCTTGTAACGCCCGGTGCGCGTGAGCAGTTGGCCGGCGCCGATGCTCGTAACGATGGCGCCGATCATGAGTGGCATGAGGATGACGCCGGAGTTGGTCGCCGACTCGCCGAGCACGCCCTGCACGAAGAGCGGCAGGAACATGATGGCGCCGAACATGCCGGCCGACTGCAGGGAGCTGGCGACGGCCGAGATGGTGAAGATGCCGTTGCCGAAGAGTCCCGGGTTGATCACCGGTTCGGCGGCGCGGCGCTCACGCAGCACGAACGCAATCCACATCAGGCCGGAGAAGACAAGCGAGCCGATTACCTGCCAGGAGGCCCACGGGTAGCTGCTGCCCGCCCAGCTCAAGGCGAGCAGGAGGGGCACGGCGGCGGCGACGAGCAGGGCGGCGCCGAAGTAGTCGATGACGTGACGGCGCACGCGCAGGTGCCCGGGCAGCGCGAAGGCGGCGAAGACGATCGCCACGATGCCCACCGGCAGGTTGACGTAGAACACCCAGCGCCAGCCGACGCTGTCGGTGATCCAGCCGCCGAGCAGCGGTCCGATGATCGTGGCGAGGGCGAAGATGCTCATCAGCACGCCCATCCAGCGAGCCATGCGAGCGGGCGGGAAGACGTCGCCGAGGATGGCCTGCACGAGCGGCATGATGGCCCCGGCGCCGAGCCCCTGGAGGGCGCGAAAGAGGATCAGCTCGTTCATCGAGTGCGACTGACCGCTGAGGGCCGAACCGACGACGAAGATGATCATGCCGATGATGAAGAAGCGCTTGCGCCCGTAAGCGTCGGAGAGCTTGCCCCAGATGGGCATCGACGCCGTGGAGACGAGCAGGTAGCCGGTCGCCACCCAGGCGTAGTGTTGCAGTCCGTTGAGGTCGGCGACGATATGCGGCAGGGCCGTGCCGACGATCGTCTGGTCGAGCGCCGCCAGCAGCATGCCGAGCATGAGGCTGACAACGACGAGGATGATGCGGTTGCGACTGAGCGTGAGGCCCCAGGGCTGGCTGCCCGGTGCCGTGCCAGCGGGGCTGGTGACGCGCGTTCGAGTGGCGGTCGTGGCGCCGCCGGACGCACTCATAGTCGCTCCCTGGGTTGTGGCGTGTCGCTCGACGTGGCGATTGCCGCCACCAGCAGCGCCTTCATCCCACGCGTGAGAGCGCGCAGGTCGTCATCGCCGAGTCGCCCGAGCCACAGCGCGAGGAGCTCCTCCTTGACCCGCAGCAGGCGCTCGCCAAGCTCGACCGCCTTCGGGGTAGGCACGACGCGCGTCTTGCGCTTGTCTTCTGGGTGGCTCTCTCGCAATGCCAGGCCGGTGCTCTGCAGCCGGTCGACGAGCACGCTGGCGGCCGGCTCCGAGATGGCCAGCACGCGCGCCAGGTGCCCCACCGACATGGAGCCCCGGCTGATAAGCGCAAACACCGCCTTCAACTGGCTCATGGGCACCTCGAGCTCGCCCCACGCTCCCGCGTGCAGCGGCTGGGTCCGGCAGGAGAAGTCGCGCAACACCGCCATGCACTGGGCGACGAGGGGGCGTGGTTCCCCGGGTGCTGTCACGGGGCCTCCGTGCTGCTTCGCGGTTGATAGCGCAGATACATATAAAAATACTATATGTATCTTCCGGGCGAGAATCAAACCACGGGGCCGAGAGGTGTGCCAGGCGAGAGGTGGCGTGCCAGCCCGCGGCCGTCCTTTACGGGCGCCATCAACGCCGGCAGGGCGCAGACCGCCACGCAGACCGCCCGCCGCGACTGTGCTCGTGGCTCGCGTCTCATACGGCGTTGCTCCCCCAGCAGGCGCCGGCTCTAACCGCTGGGTTTGCACCGCGCGGGTCGGGCCGCCGGGCACAGCTCGCCGCCGCTCGCCGGCCGCGGCGGCCTAGCGTAGCGCCGCTAGCCGCGGGAATCGTTTCTGGGCCGCGGCCACCACCTTGAGGGCTTCCTGCAGACTTACCCGCGTGAGGGGTCGGAGCGCCGCCGTGTCCAGCACATTGCTGGGCGGCCGGCCTTCGCGGATGTCGTCGGCGTGGTGCTCGAGCTGCAGCTGCGTCATGCTGACGTACGCCTCGCGCAGCGTCCTCTCATCCCTGGTCTCCTGCCCGCCGGTCTCGTCCACGGCGACCAGACGTTCCAGGGTGGTCGTCGCGGTGATCCCCCGCGAAAAAGCGTAGAAGCGGGCCAGATTCTGCACCGGCAGCAGGCCGCTCTTCTTGATGTCGACACTGCCCATGAGCTTCTGGCGCAGACCCCAGAGCGGAGACCGGATGTTGGTGCCGAGCTGTTCCAGGCCTCCCAGGAACTGCCGGTGGCCGGGGGCCTGCCGGATGATGTCGGTGAGCGGCGCGGCGACCGCCAGCTCGCCGGCAACTTGGCGGAAGTCGAACGACACGGTAGCGCGCGCCAGGCGGTCGAGGTCGCGACCTTCGAGGCAATCGGAGAAGACTGCGCGCCATGCCGACAGCGACATGCGCCACTGCCGCGAGCGTGCGACCACGTCGTGTGGGTCGAGGCTGAAGCCGCAGCGGCGGAGACCGTCGTTCACGTCGGCGGCGACGAGGCGAAAGTACTCGTCCACGGCGGGATCGTCGGCGTCGGCGTAGGCGAGGCCGTTGTCTTGGTCCGAGGCCAGGGTGAGCTCGCTGCGGGCGCTACTGCCCAGCGCGAGCCAAGCGAAATCCACGGGCGGCGGACCGTGCTCGGCGAAGGCGATCTGGAGGAGGCTCTTGGTCATGGCGTCGCTGAGCACGGTGAGGATCCGTGTGAGCCCCGGAGGATCCACGTGCGCGTCGACGAGGTCGACGAAGAGCTTGGGCACGTCGGTCGCGGCCGCCACGACACCGTCCACCGAGCGCGCCGCGAGGATGGTGCGGCGCAGCGCGAAAGGGCTGCGCGCATCGAGGGTCATGAGACTGCTGGCAGACAGGATGCCGACCACGCTGCCGCCGGCGTCGACCACCGGAAGGTGGTTCACACCGGCGGCCATCATCTCGATGCTCGCTTCGGCTGCCGTGACCTCGGCGCTCACCGTCTTCACGGGCACGGTCACCACGGCACTCACCGGTGCTTCGCGGGGGATCGTGCCGGCCACCACCTTGTCGCGCAGGTCTACGTCGGTCACGATGCCGAGCCCCTCGGGCACCTGTACGAGCAGGGCCGAGCGACCCTCTACTGCCATAAGCCTGGCGGCGTCGCGCACGGTAGTGCCGGGGTCGCAGAATAAAGGAGTCGAGCGAACCAGTGACGTAACGGCTTGCGCGCGCACGTCCGGCAAAGCGCGCATGGTGTTGGCCGCCTCGATCAGACGGTCGCGGCCGCTACGCGCCACGAAACGCACGCCCTCGGGGCGGCACAGCACGTCGACCGCCACGTCGCGCCGGATGCAGTACAGAAGTGAGTCCTCACGGGCGCGCACCGTAAACTCGGGGGCGAGACCTGTGAGGAGCGTAGGATGGCCGAACAGCTGGCCGTGGGCGACGATGTCGACGACCACTTCCTGGTGCAGCATCTCGAGGGTGCCGTCGCGCACCACATAGAGCTGCGTGCCGGGCAGACCACCCTCCACCAGGATTGTCTCCCCCTTCAGGGCGATGCGCTCGACCACCGCTGCCGCGACACGCTCGAGATGGCCACGGTCGAGGTTCTTGAACGGTTCGAAACGCGCCAGAAACCGGGCGCGCTCCGGCACGCGGCCGGAGCGGCCGGCAGGCTCGGAGGTCTCGAGAGGCATGCTAGCCGACCGGTCTGGAGAGGAGGCCGCGGGCTCGTAAATGCTCGAGGCTCGTGAGCACATCGGCCTCGTTGAGGTGCTCGAGTACCATCGTCGCGTTGGCCGCGCGGGCTGCGGCCATGGCGGGAGCGACATCGATCACCCCGCTGCCCAGCGGATGATGCTGGTCGCCGCAGCGATGACCCTGGTTATCGTGCAGATGCACATGGCGTAGTGTCGTGAGCGGGTCGCTGAGCCAGTTGGTGAGCGTGCCCGTGAGGGCGGCGTGGCCGACGTCGAGGGCGAGGCCGAGACCCTGCAGGTCCAGATCACCCGGCGTGGTGAAGTGCGAGCGGTTGGCGAGGTGCAGGTTCTCCACGGCCACGCAAAGGCCGAGCTCGTCCTGAAGAGCGGCCAGTTCGGCGAAGGCGCGCTCCAATCGGGCCGCGGTCTTGCGGCTCCACGGACCCGGCCGCGGTTGCAGGTCCGGGTGCACCACGTAGAGGTGGGCACCATGCTCGGCCGCGACCTCCATGTGGCGCCTGTGAACCTGCATGACGGCCTGCACCGACGAGCGGCTGCCGATCTCTACGTGCAAGAACGGCCCATGCACGCTGAAGGCCAGGCTCGAGGCCGCGATGGCACGTACGTTCTGGGGTTCGAGCAGCGAGTGGCGCCCGAACGAGCAGACCTCGGCCGACGGCGCCAGCTCCGCGATGCGCGCGAGGGCCTCCGCCAGCGGCAGCCCAAGGTAGGCGCCCGTGGAGATGCCGATATCGGAATGGTCCAGCACGCTTCACCTGGTGAGCCGTGTCGCTTCCGGGGACGCCGTGCGCTGTGCCTGCGGCGCCCGCGTAGCGGCTTGTCTGCGGCGGACGTTGCGCGGTGTGTGCGTAGTGTACCCGTTGCCGCCGGCGTCAGCCACGGCCCCGCGCCGCGACGCAAGAGCGTGGCTGGTCGCGGGCGTCGCGGGCGGCGTTCAGCCGGCCAGCGCGTGCCCGATGAACCTGACCTCGGTGGGTGCCACGCGTTGCCAGTAGGCGTTGTCGTGGCCGCCAGGTGCGTAGCCCCCGGCGGCCGGCTTGGTCAGGGCAGCCTCCAGGTGCGTGACGTAGCCGTAGAAGGGGTCCGAGGTGCCGCAATCGATGCGGAGCTTGGTGCCCGCCAACCTGGCGGCGTGCGCGATCACATCGTGGGTGGCGAAGTCTGCGGCGTTGTCGAACGCGTCGCGTGGGCCGAGCATCATGGCGGCGTACGAGGTCCACACCGCCGGGCTCACCGCGACCACGGCGGCGAACAGGCTCGGCCTGGTCTCGGCCGCGAGGAGCGCCCCATACCCGCCCATCGACCAGCCGATGATCGCGCGCTTGCGGCCCTGCCCGCCGAGCTTGTAGCGCTCGGCACAGAGCGGAATGAATTCCTCGAGGAGCATAGAGAGCCGGTCCTCACCCGAGGCACGGGCGTGCCAGTAAGAGACTCCGCCGCCGATGCCGGCCAAGGCGAACGGCCGCACGGTACCGCTCTCCACGGCGCGCGCCACGTCGCCGGCCAAGCCCATGGGTGGCCCGCCGCCGCGACCGGGCAAGCAGAAGCATACGGGCAGCGGCGTGCCCGGGCGAACGCCACGCGGCCAGGCCAGGCCGTATTCCACCGGGCCCTTGACGTAGCGCGATGCGAGGCTGTAGTAGCGTACCGTCCCCTGATCGTGCGGCAGGAAGGCGCCCGAGGGGTCCAGCTCTGCGGCCACGCCGTCGTACCAGCCGCGCCAAGGCAGGAGGCGGGCGGCGAGACCGCCGCCAAGCACGAGGCCTCCGGCGAGTCCCGCCGCCGTCAAGAAGCCGCGGCGAGTGAGGCCGGCCTGCGCGTCGCCGCCGGCCGGGCCATCGCCACCGGGAGCATGTCTCTGCTGTTGACCTCGGTCGGTCATCGCGACAACCGTACCATCGGAAGTATGGGCGCGTCGCGCGGACCGTTCTCTAAGGAGCTCGCACGCCACGTCCGCCCCGACGTGGGCATCCGGGCGAGCGCGCACGGGAGGTCCGACGCGACGTTGTGTGTGCGCGCGGCGGCGTGCTACAGTGGCTCGGCTGGGCCAGCGCGATAAGCAGCCCGGGTGAAAGTCGTGCGAGAGCCCCCGCCGCACTGGGGGCGCCGAAGGGGCAAGGCGTCGCTGGCGCCGAAACTCTCAGGCCAACGGAGCGCGGCCGGACGGGCCCCCGGATGACAGAGCGCCGCCGCTGAGACGCCGGCTGTCAGACAGGGTGGTGAATCCACCCTGTCTTTTTTGTTGGCCGGTGTCGGGAGCGGCGGCTCCCGAGAGCACGCTTGTCGCGCGCGCCGTCCAGAAGCTGGCCGGCGACGAATGAAGCTCCAACAGGAGGAACGATGGCCGACGAGACCTATCCGCAGGAACTGAGGTACTACAAGGAGCACGACTGGGTGCGGGTCGACGGCGACGACGCCGTGTTTGGCATCACCTGGTTTGCCCAGGACGCCCTGGGTGAGATCGTCTACGCCGATCTGCCGGCCGTGGGCGACGAAGTCACGGTGGGCAGTCCGTACGGTGAGCTGGAGTCGGTGAAGGCGGTCAGCGACGTGTACGCGCCGCTGACCGGCGAGGTCGTAGACGTGAACGCGGCGCTCGAGGACGAGCCGCAGCGCGTGAACGATGACTGCTACGGCGAGGGCTGGCTCATCCGCATCCGGCTGAGCGCCCCCGACCAGTTGGACGATCTCATGGCTTCCGACGCCTACAGGGCCTTCCTCGACGAGGCCTGAGGCCGAGGGCTGGCGCATGGATTTCGTGCCGCACAGCGACGCCGACGTGGCGGCGATGCTCGCCGTCGTGAACGCCGACTCCATCGAGGATCTGTTCGCCGAGATCCCCCGGCGGTGCGGCGGCGCGAGGGGTTGGCGCTGCCCGCGGGGTTGTCTGAAGGTGAACTGCTCGGCGAGCTGCGCCGCCTGGCGGCGGCCAATACGCCGGCAACGCGGCTCGTGAGCTTCCTGGGGGCGGGGGTGTACGACCATTACGTGCCGGCGGTCGTCGCCGCCGTCGTGGGCCGCTCCGAGCTCGCGACCGCCTACACGCCGTACCAGCCGGAGCGGAGTCAGGGTGTGCTGCAGACTATCTTCGAGTACCAGACAGCCATCTGCGAGCTCACCGGCATGGCCGTGAGCAACGCGTCCCTGTACGACGGCGGCACGGCTCTCGCCGAAGCCGCCATCATGGCCGGCGGCCAGACGCGTCGCGGCAAGGTGGTCGTGTCGGCCGGCGTGCACCCCGAGTATCGTCAGGTGCTGGCCACCGAGACGGTAGGCTGCGGGCCGCACCCTCAGGTCGTCGATCTGAGGCACGGCGCGCTCACCGGTCCCGAGGAGCTCAGCGCCGCCGTAGACGTCGACACCGCGGCCGTGGTGGTTCAGCAACCCAACTTCTTCGGCGCTCTCGAAGACCTGCCTGCCGCCGCCGCGCTCGCCCACGCGGCCGGCGCTCTCTTCGTGGTGGTGGCCGACCCGCTCTCGCTGGGTCTGCTCGAGACGCCCGCCGCCGCCGGCGCCGACGTGGTGGTCGGCGAGGCGCAGTGTCTGGGCAACAGCATGAGCTTCGGTGGGCCGGGCCTGGGCTTCATGGCGGTCACCAGGGCGCTCATGCGCCGCATCCCCGGGCGCCTCGTGGGCGAGACCATCGATCTCGAAGGAAGACGCGGCTTCGTGCTCACCTTGCAGACCCGCGAGCAGCACATCCGCCGCGAGAAGGCCACCTCCAACATCTGCTCCAACCACGCTCTCAACGCGCTGGCGGCGCTGGTGTATCTGAGCTGGCTCGGCCATCATGGGCTGCCCGCGCTGGCGGAACTCTGCGCGCGCAAGGCCGCCTATCTGCGGCAGCGCCTTCTGGCGCTGCCGGGCGTCACGGCCTTCACCGGCGGACCCGTGTTTCGCGAGTTCGCCGTGCGCCTGCCTCTCCCGGCTGTGGATCTGGTCGACGCGCTGGTGACGCGGGGCTACCTCGCCGGCGTTCCGGCCGGCCGCTTCGCGGCCGGCTTCGCCGGCGAGACTCTGGACGATGTGCTGCTGGTGGCCGTCACCGAGAAGCGCACGCGCGCCGAGATAGACGCGTACGTCGACGCCTTCGCGGCTCTCCTGGCCGGCGAGGAGGTGGGCGATGGCTGAGACGGAGCGCAGGACGATCTACGAGAAGTCGCGCCCGGGCCGGAGGGCCTTCAGCCTGCCGGCGCTCGACGTGCCGCAGATCCCGCTGGACGAGCTCGTGCCGGCGGCGCTGCGGCGCGGCGCCGCGGCGCGCCTGCCCGAGGTCAGCGAGATCGAGCTGCTGCGCCACTACACCGGCCTCTCCGCTCTCAACTTCGGGGTGGAGAGCGGGAGCTATCCGCTGGGCAGCTGCACCATGAAGTACAACCCCAAGATCGACGAAGTCGCGGCCAGTCTGGAGGGCTTCGCCGGTCTGCACCCGTATCAGCCGGAAGGCCTCGTCCAGGGTGCCCTCGAGCTCATGCACGAGCTCGGCGGCTGGCTGGCCGAGATCGCCGGCCTCTCGGTGGCAACCTTGCAGCCGGCCGCCGGCGCTCACGGCGAGCTCACCGGCCTGCTGCTCATGCGCGCCTATCACGCTGCGCGGGGCGTCGACCCGCGCACGGTCATCATCCCCGACACGGCCCATGGCACCAATCCCGCCAGCGTGGTCATGGCCGGCTACGTGCCGGTCCCGGTGGCCAGCGACGCGCGCGGCGGCATCGACCTCCCGGCGTTGCGCGCCGTCCTTGGCGACGGCCTCGCCGGCCTCATGCTCACCAACCCCAACACGCTGGGGCTCTTCGACGAGAACATCACGGCGATCGCCCGCCTGGTACACGAGGCCGGCGGCCTCCTCTACTACGACGGTGCCAACGCCAACGCAATCCTCGGCGTGTCGCGCCCCGGCGACATGGGCTTCGACATCGTGCACTTCAACACGCATAAGACGTTCGCCACCCCGCACGGCGGCGGCGGCCCCGGCGCCGGTCCCATCGTGGTGAGCGACAAGCTGGCGCCGTTTCTGCCCGTGCCCGTGGTGGTCAAGGGCGACGACGGCCGGTTTCGCCTAGACTACGACCGTCCCCTCTCGATCGGCAAGATGCGCACGTTCTATGGCAACTTCGGCGTGCTGGTGCGCGCCTACACCTACATCCGCGCGCTGGGGCCGGAGGGTCTGCGGCGTGTCAGCGAGGCCGCCGTTCTCAACGCCAACTACGTGATGGAGGGCATTCGCGACGTCCTGGACCTGCCCTTCGCGCGCCGCTGCATGCACGAGTTCGTGGCCTCGGCGACGCCGCTACGCCAGCGCGGTGTGCGCGCCGTCGACGTGGCCAAGCGGCTGCTCGACTACGGGGTGCACCCGCCCACCACGTACTTTCCGCTGATCGTCGACGAGGCTCTGATGATCGAGCCCACCGAGACGGAGTCCAGAGAAGACCTCGACCGTCTGATTGCGGCGCTACGGGCCATCGTGGGCGAGGCGCGCGACGACCCGCAGCTCCTCCACGATGCGCCTCTGGGCATGCCCGTGCGGCGGCTCGACGAAGCCGAAGCCGCCCGTCACCCCGTGCTACGCCAGCGGTTCCCGGGTGATGCGGAGGACGGCGCCTGAGCCGCGGCGACCCAGCAGGGATCGCTAGATGAGCATCGTCAAGGTCCTGCCCGTTCTACGGGCCGCCGGCGGCGCCCAGATGGCGCTCGACGACGGCCTGCTCGACGGCGCCGACACGGTGACCGCCCGGCGTTACGTGTGGGCACCGCCGGCGTTGAGCGTGGGCAAGTTCCAGAAGGTGCCGGAGGCACCCGGCCTGCCGTTCGACGTAGTCCGGCGACCTTCGGGCGGCCGCGCGGTGCTGCACGGCGAAGAGTTCGAGTGGTCGTTTGCCGTGGTGTTCGCGCCGGATGCGACGATCGCCGGCGGGCAGCGCGCCTCGGGTGCTCGCGCCGGGCTCGACGTAGCCGTGCCCTACGAGCTCGTCGCCGGCGCCTTCGCCGCCGCCCTCAGTGACCTCGAGGTGCCTCTGGACGGCGGCCGCGAGAAACCCTACCAGCGTTCGGCGCTCTGCTTCGCCAGCACCTTGCGATACGACCTGCTGGCGCGCGGCGAGAAGGTGCTGGCCATGGCTCAGGCGCGGCGCGCCGGACGCGTGTTGGTGCACGGCAGCGTGCTCGAGCGTCGCCCGCCCGACGAGCTGGTCAACGCGCTCGAGGCGCTGCTCGGCGAGCCTTGGCAGGGTGAAGGGCTGGCCGGGGCCGGCGTCGCGCCCGCGGCGGAGATGATCTGGAACCGCGTGCTAGTGAGGCTGGAGGCGGCGCTGCGCGGGCTGGCGGGATGACACCCGCGCCCCCCTGCGGCGATGATGAGGTCAGCAGGCGACGATGAATCCTGGGAGGCAGGCATGACGAAGATTCTGGTGCTCGGCGGTGGCCCGGCGGGCTACGTGGCGGCCGGTCGGGCCGCCCAGCTGGGCGCCGAGGTGACGCTCGTCGAGGCAGGCCATATCGGGGGCACCTGCTTGAACCGTGGCTGCATCCCCACCAAGACGATGGTGGCCGGCGCGGCGCGCCTGCGCGCAGCGCAGGAGGCGCCGGCCTACGGCGTGAGCACCGGGCCGGTTGCGCTCGACTTCGCGGCGTTCATGGCACGCAAGGACGCCGTGGTGGCGGAGCTACGCGATGGTGTTGCCCACCTCCTGAAGGCGCGCAAGGTGCAGGTGGTGGCCGGGCGGGCTGCGCTCGCCGGCCCAGGCCGTCTCGTCCTCGCCGAGGGGGCCGCTCTGCCGGATGGCTCACGATTGCCCGCCGGCGCCGCTCTCGAAGGCGACGCGGTCATTCTGGCGAGCGGCTCTGAGCCGGTGCGCATGGGCATGTTCAACTTCGACGACCCGCGCGTGATGACGAGCGACGAGCTGCTCACGATCGATCACCTGCCGGAGAGCCTGCTCATCGTCGGCGGCGGCGTGATCGGCAGCGAGTTCGCCGGCGTGTTCGCGCGGCTCGGCACGCGCGTCACCGTGATCGAGATGCTCGACCAGCTCCTGCCCGGCGAAGACAGACGCGTTGGGCGGGCGCTGCAGCAGTCCTTCAAGAAGGCCGGCATCGAGGTGCTCGTGAAGACGGCCGTGGAGGCGGCCGAGCTGAGCCCCGCCGGTGTGACCCTGCGGTTGGCCGGCGGCCGCGAGCTGGCCGCGGAACGCGTGCTGGTGGCCGTGGGCCGGCGCCCGGTCAGCCACGGCATGGGGTATGCCGAAGCCGGCGTGCGGATCGGCGAGGGCGGCTTCGTGGTCGTCGACAAGACGCTGCGCACCACGCTCGACGGCGTGTTCGCCGCCGGTGATGTGGCATGCTGGCCGCTGCTCGCCCATTGGGCCTACCACCAGGGCATGATCGCGGCCGAGAACGCGGTGACCGGCGCGCGGCTGGAGTGGGATCGCCGGGTGGTGCCCAACTGCGTCTTCACCTCGCCTGAGGTGGCGAGCTGCGGCCTCAGCGAAGACCGCGCCGCGGCCGAGGGTCGCGAGGTGCAGGTGGCGCACGTGCGCTTCAACGGCAACTCCAAGGCCGTGGTAGAAGGAGATGCTGACGGTTTCGTGCGTATCGTCTGCGAACCTGGCGGCGGGCGCGTGCTGGGCGCGAGTCTGATCGGGCCGCATGTCACTGAGCTCGTTCATGAGCTCGCCTTGGCGACCCACGCGGGGCTTACGCTGGCCGACGTGGCGGCGACCATCCACGCCCATCCCACCCTCTCCGAGGCGATCGGCGAGGCGGCTCTGGGCGGCCTGGGGCGCGGCGTGCACAGCCTGTGACCGGCCGCGCACCCTCGCGCAAGCCCGCCTGGCTCAAGGTGAAGGCGCCGGGGCCGCGGCAGTACCGCGCCACCGCCGCCCTGCTCGACGAGCTCGCGCTCCACACCGTGTGCCGCGCGGCGCGGTGCCCCAACAAAGGGGAGTGCTTCGCTGCGGGCACGGCGACGTTTCTGATCCTCGGCGACGTCTGCACGCGCGCCTGCCGCTTCTGCGCAGTGGATCACGCCGGCGAAAGGGCCGATCGCCCCGCCCGCCCGCCGGCCGCCTTTCCCGGCCCACCCGATGCCGGCGAGGCCGGCCGGCTCGCCGAGGCCGCCGCCCGCCTGGGTCTCACGCATGTGGTGGTCACCAGCGTCACTCGCGACGACCTGCCGGACGGCGGCGCCGCTCAGTTCGCGGCCGCCGTACGCGCCGTTCGCGAGAGGCTGCCGGCGGCCACCGTCGAGGTGCTCATCCCCGACCTGGGCGGCGACGATGCGGCGCTGCGCGCCGTGCTCGCCGCCTGCCCCGACGTGCTCAACCACAATCTGGAGACCGTGCCGCGCCTGTACGCGAGGGTGCGGCCGCAGGCAGACTACCTCCGCTCGCTCGAGGTGCTGCGCCGGTCGGCCGCCTGGGCGCGCGCCGCAGACACCGACGCCCCAGGCAGGCCGCTCGTCAAGAGTGGGCTCATGGTCGGCCTCGGCGAGACCGCCGACGAGGTCGCCGGCGTGCTCGCCGACTGCGCTGCGGCCGGAGTCGATCTGGTGACAATCGGCCAGTACCTGCAACCGTGCGCCGGCTGCCTGCCCGTGGCGCGCTACGTTCCACCGCGGGAGCTCGCCGGCTTCGCGCGGCGCGGCACCGAGCTTGGCATGCTGGTAACGGCAGCGCCTTTCGTGCGCTCCTCGTACCGCGCCGGCGAGCTGGTCGGTCGCGCCGGCGAGCGGGCCGCCGCCCTCCCGGCGCTCCCGCCCGTAGCCGTGATCTTCGATCTGGACTACACGCTCCTGCGCCCCGGCGACCAGTTCGCGGCCGCGGGGTACCGGCGCATGGGCGCCCGGTTTGGCCTGCGTCTCGAGCCGCGGCGCTGGCCTCAGGCCGAGAAGGCCGCGTACGCAGCCGTCGCGGCGCGCCGCGGGCAGCCTGAGGCCGCCGCTGCCGCTGGCCTTCTCGAGACCATCGCCCGTGCCGTCGTCGAAGGTCTCGGGGGCGGCGCTCCGGAGGCCGTGTCGGCTACGGTGGAGGCGATCTCCGCGGCCTGGTCGCGGGTCGAGAACTTCGCTCTCTACGATGATGTGCTGCCCTGTCTCGACCGGCTACGGGCGGCGGGCATACGGATGGCGGTGCTCAGCAATGCTGTCGGCCACAGCCCGCAGGAGGTGCTCGCTCACTTCGCCCTCGACGGCTACGTCGAGGTGGCCCTCTCGAGCGCCGTGACGGGCTTCGAGAAGCCCGCCCGCGAGGCGTTTCTCGGGGCTTTCGAGCGCCTCGGCGTGGCGCCTGGTGCCGCCGTCATGGTCGGCGACAGTGCCGAGGAAGATGTGCGTGGCGCGCAGGCCGTGGGCTGTGGCGCCATACTGCTCGACCGCGCGGGGCGCGCCGCGGACTTGTCGCTGCCGCGCATCGAGTCGTTGGCCGAGCTACCGGCAGCTTTGGGCCTCTGAGGTCGCCGGGCCGGCGCTCGCCTTCGGGGGCGGCGAGATGGGCGGCGCTCGCCACTCTCGCCCTCGGTGGTTTGGCGGTCGGGCGGTCTTGAGGCGCCGTCGTCTACTTCAGGCGCAGGATCGTGCCGTCGGCGCCGGCGACCCAGCCGATCACCCCGCCGGGAAGACCATCGCCGATCGCGACCGCCTGTAGCGCGTTGTCGCTGCCGGTGCTCTGTTCCTGCCAGCTGGCGCCTGCGTCGAACGAGGTAAGCATCTCGCCCTGCGCGCCGAAGGCGTAGCCGTCCCCGCCGGCATCCATGGCTACGCAGGTGAGTACCTCGGGTGAGGTCGCTTGCCGCGTCCAGGTGAGACCACCGTCGGTCGTCGCCAGGATGACACCTTGGGGTGCGTCGCCGTCTTCCCCCCAGTCTTCGGCAGCCGCCCAGCCGTGGAGCGTATCGGCGAAGCACAGCGCGAGGACGCGTCCCCAGATGGGCACTTGCACGCTCTGCCACGTGGCGCCGCCGTCGCCGGTGAGCAGAACCACCGCGCGGCCCTCGCCGGACGGTGCGCCCCCGCCGGCCCAGCCGTGCGTCGCGTCGAGGAACGTCACGCAGTGCAGATCCGTCGGCACTACGTCGCCGCCCTGCCACGTGGCGCCCCCATCGGTGGTGCTGAGCAGCAGCCCGTTGCTGCCGGCCGCCCAGGCGCGGCCGTCGCCCAGTGCCGCGACGCTCGCGAAGTCGGCGGTGGCCGGCAGCGTGTGCAGGCGCGTCCACGTCTGGCCGTCGTTGCCGCTGTGCATCAGCAGCCCATCGTCGCCCACCGCCCAGCCCTCCTTGCCCGCGAAGGCCACGCCGGCCAGCGTCTCCGTGCTGTTGACGTGCACGGTTCTCCACCCGCCGCTCGCGGTCACTGCGGCCAGCCAGCCGTCTTCTCCCACCGTCCAGAGTGCGCCGTCGTGCCAGACGATGTCGCCTAGCGAGTCAGTGGGCCCGCTGGTGAGCCTCTGCCAAGTCGCGCCGCCGTCGCTGCTACGCAGCACGGCGCCTCCGACCCCCGCGGCCCAGAGTTGGCCGGTGGTGCCCGCGTCGAGGGCGCCGATCATGCCGTTGACGGGCAGCTTCTTGTGCTTCCAGGTGCGCCCGCCGTTGGCGGTGTACACGGCCGTCCCGGCGCTGCCGGTGGCCCAGGCGACCTTCTTGGAGACTATCTTGACGGCGCCGAGGTGCGCCGTTACGCCGCTGACGCCTTGCCGCCACGTCATGCCGCCGTTGGTGCTCCAGAGCACCGTGCCTTTGATGCCTGCAGCGAAGGCAAGCTTGCCCTTGAGGTCGATCGCGAACAGGCTGTTAGTGGTGTGAGACGTTCGCCTGTGCCAGGTGCGCCCGCCGTTGACCGAGCTGAACACGTAACCGAAGGCGCCGGCGATGAGACCGTGGCGGGCATCGCTGAACTTCACGCAGAGGAGGTTATCGGCGGTAGCCGTGGTGCAGTGGCTCCAGGTACGCCCGCCGTTCACGGTTCTGAAGGCCTGGCCACGAGTCCCCACTACCCACGCCTGGCGCGCCGATATCGCGCACACTCCGAACAGGGAGGCGGTTGTGCCGGCGGTCTGCTGCTGCCAGGTGAGCCCGCCGTTGGAGGTGCGCAGGATGAGCCCATCCATGCCCACCGCCCAGGCGTAGCGGCGGTTGACGGCCGCCACGGCAAACAGGTTGGCGGTCGTCCGCGACGTCTGGTTGAGCCAGGTGGCGCCGGCATTCTGCGTCTCGAGGATGGTCCCGTGCGTGCCCACCGCCCAGCCGGAGGCGTTGCTCACCATGTCTATTGCGGTCAGCTGGTTGCCCTGGGGCAGCGGGTTGAACCAGCTCACCGCCGGGGGCGCGGCGGCGGTCGGGCTGCGCCTGGGGGCGGAGGAAGCGCTCGGCGTGGGTGTGGGTGTGGGCGTGGGCGAGAGGTCGGAATCCTGGGCAAAGCGCCACGTCGCGCCACCGTCGTCCGAGACCAGCAGCATGCGGCGCTGGTACATGCCGGGCGTGATCTCTCCGCGGCCGAGAACGCCCATGGCTACACTCCAGGCGCGCTGCTCCCAGAGATCGTCGCCGCCGTCGTAGCTGCATGAAAGGAAGAGGCGGTCGTTGTGATCGAGGGCCAACTTCTGGTAGTAGATGGCGTATCCGGGGGCCGCCGGCACCACGATCACCGTCGGCTCGCTCCAGGTGCCGCCGGCGGGGCAGCTCTGCGCCACGAGGGCGCCGTACTGGAGCCCGGGGAAGTAGGCGTCGACGCCGCGGCGCCACTGCCGGGTGATCAAGTGCAGCGTATCGTGGGAGTCGCAGACGAAGGCGCTGTAGGTCTGGCGTCCGCTTTGCGTGGGTGTGGGGCCGGAGTTCACGAAGCCGTCGCTGAGCACCGGTACCGGGGCACTCCAGCCGTCGTCGCACGAGTAAGGGACGAGGGAGTGTGTGTACGGCATGGCGGTCCCGTGGGTGCCGCACACGACGTGCAGGATGCCCTGACTGTCGATGCAGATGCCGGGCTTGCTATGCGGGTCGTTGCAGGGTGGCGTAACGGCGAGCAGTTGCGGCGTGGACACGCTCCCCGTGAGGTGGTCGTAGCAGGCTACGTACTGCGGCACCCCGGGCGCTTGTTTCGCTGAGCTCCCGGGCCACACGAACCAGGTGGAGTCGCCGTGCGTGACGGCGAACGACGATCCGCCGGAGTCTTTGCTGAGTCCTAGGCAGGCGGTGGTGACGAGCGTGGGCGTGGGCACGACGAGGTTCTGCCCATCGAGCCGCGGCTGCGTCACCCACAGTGCGTAGCGATGGCCGCGGTGGCCGGCATAGGGGCCGGCGAACGGCCGCCAGAAGGCCAGAAACGGCGGTCCGTCGATCTCGTTGTGACCTACCCACTGCTCGGTCGTGAAGTAGCCATCGGGGAGCGTAAACACCTTCCAGGTGCGGCAGTAGTCCCACGAGACCATGAGCACGTTGCGTTGCTTGCCGTTGCTGAGGCGCACGGTGAGCGGATTGTAGGCGCGGTCCTGGGTGTCGAAGATGATGCCGTCGCTGCGCGTCCCGCCGGCACCGACGGTGCCCTGGTAGTTTGGAAACGCATCCCTCAGCGTCGCGCTGAAGTCGAGCTGCGTCCACGTGCCGTCGCTCAGCGTGTGCACGTAGGTGGAGTTGGCGCCGTCGGCGGTGCGGCTGCGAATGTAGGCGCGGTTCTCGGCGTCGAAGGATGGAACATTGCGAGTGTAGGCCGGGTCGTAGCCGTACTGCTGGTCCAGGCCCATGTTGGGCGCCAGCACAAACGGTGACTGCCACTGCGAAGAGTCGGCGTGTGCCACAGGCGCCCGGACGGCGAAGAGAGCCAGGGCAAAGAAGAGCAGCGCGGTCGCCGTCGCGGCCGTTCTGCCGGTTGCGCGTGCTCCACCATGGCTCAGCCCCACCATGGTGCCAAGGATACACGGCGGGCACTCGCCGGTGGAACCCCGACGGTGGCAGCGACGCCGCCACGGAGGTGGCCCGCACGGGGGCGAACCTCGGGCAGGCCGTTGCCCGCGGCTCTCAGACGAGCACGGCCGTCAGAGTAATCTCGACGTTGCCTCTGAGCGCGCTCGAGACGGGGCAACCGTCTTTGGCGGCGGCGGCCATCTGGGCAAAACCGACCGCGTCCAGGCCGGGTACGGTGCCTCTCACCGTCAACGCGGAGCTGGCGACCTTGAAGCCTCCGTCCACAGCCGCGAACGTCACCGTCGCGCTCGCCTCGAGCTTGTCGGGGGGCGTGCCGTTCTCGGCGAGCTCGTGCGAGAGGGCCATGCAGAAACAGCTGGCATGCGCGGCCGCCACCAGCTCCTCGGGGCTGGTGGCGCCGGCCCCGCGGTTGGTGCGCGAGGCCCAGGTCACGGGCAGCGGTTCGGTGGCGCCGCTGGCGAGGCTCACGGCGCCGCTGCCACGGGCCAGCGAACCCTCCCAGACGGCGTCGGCGCGGCTCTTGGCATCGGCCATGACGTACCTCCTCGGGCTGGGCGACCGAGCGCTGCGGCGCCGGCCCGGCCGCGGTTCTTGCTGCCGCTGACATGCCCACGGCGGCCGGCGCGGCAAACGTGTTGCCGGCTCGCCGGCTCCGCCGGCCGGGGAAACCGGCTTGGGGGGCGCTTCGCCCTGTTTGCCGGCAGCTCTGGTACCATGCCTCGCGAGTGGCGACGCAGCGGGCGTCGTCGCCGTTTGCGAAAGGAAGCCATGAGGCCCGGCACGTTCCACCTCGAGCGCTACTTCTCGCGCTACGAGTTCAGCGTGAGGCATCTCCTGTCCAGCTCGGACTGCGAGACCGTCACCATGGGCGCGCTGGTGAACCGCGCCGACGACGAGTGCCGTGAGCTGTGGGAGGCCCTGCGGCTGGGCTACACGGAGTCTCCAGGGCTGCCGTTGCTGCGGGAGGAGATCGCCTCCCTCTATTCCGGCATCGGCCGCCACGATGTACTCGAGATCGTGCCGGAAGAGGGCATCTTTCTGGCCATGAACGCGCTTCTCGAGCCCGGCGATCACGTGATCGTCACTCACCCGGGGTACCAGTCGCTATTCAGCCTCGCCGAGACCATCGGCTGTGAGGTTACGTACTGGCAGCCTGACGAAGAGCGGGGCTGGCGTTTCGACCCCACCTTCGTGCGTCGTGCGCTGCGGCCCGCCACGCGGCTGATCGTCGCCAACTTCCCCCACAACCCGACCGGTTACCTGCCCACCACGGCCGAGTACGACGAGCTACTGGGCCTGGCGGCCGACGCCGGGGTGTACCTTTTCAGTGACGAGATGTACCGCTGGCTGGAGCAGGACCCGACCACGCGCCTGCCGTCCGCGGCGGAGCGTTACCGCAAGGCCGTCAGCCTGTGCGGCATGTCCAAGAGCTTCTCGCTGCCCGGCCTGCGTGTGGGCTGGCTCGCCACGCGCGATGCCGGGCTGCTGGCAGCCATCGCCGCGTTCAAGGACTTCACCACCATCTGCGGCAGTGCCCCCAGCGAGCTGCTCGCCCTGATGGGCCTGCGTGACCGCGAGTGGATAGTGAGCCGTAACCTGGCGCGCATCCGGGCCAACGCGACGCGTCTCGACGAGCTCTGCGCACGGCGTCCCGAAGTGTTCTCCTGGGCAGCGCCGTGCGCCGGCAGCGTTGCCCTGGCGCGCCTGCACGACGGTGAGGGCGCGCTCGCCTTCTGCAAAGCGCTCGTGGAGGAGGCCGGCGTGTTCCTCGCACCCTCCGGAATGTTCGGCTACGACGACGCGCATGTGCGCTTCGGCCTGGGGCGCGAGGGGTTCGCTGAGGCGCTGGTCGCGCTGGAGGAGTGGCTCGGGGGGCGCTGAGCGGCGTTCACCGCTGGCGGCTGTGCGGTAAGCTTGGCGCATGACCGACAAGATTCGCCTCACACAATACGCGGCCAAGAGCGGTTGAGCTTCTAAGCTGGGTCCGTGCGACCTGCAAGCCGTGCTTGACGCTCTCCCGCGCAGCTCTCCGGAGTTCGCGCGGCTGCTCGAGACGCGCGATGACGCCGCCGTCACGCGCATCGCGGCCGACCTCTGCCTGGTGCAGACGGTCGACTTCTTCACGCCCATCGTCGACTCTCCCTACTGGTTCGGCCAGATCGCCGCCGCCAACGCCCTGAGCGATATCTACGCCATGGGTGCCCGTCCGCTCACGGCCATGAACCTCGTGGCCTGGCCGGTCACGCTGGGCATGCCGCCGCTGGCCGAGATCTTGCGAGGCGGGGCCGAGAAGGTCGTGGAGGCGGGTGCCGAACTGGCCGGCGGCCATTCCATCGACGACAAGGAGCCCAAGTATGGTCTGGCGGTGACGGGTGTTGCCAGTCCACGGGAGATCGTCTACAACGCCGGGGCGCAGCCAGGCGACAAGCTGGTGCTCACCAAGCGACTGGGCATCGGTGTGCTGGCGAGCGCGCTCAAGAAAGGTCTTCTGAGCGAAGCGGACATGATGCCGGCCATCGAGCAGGCGGCCACCCTGAACGCGGCCGCCGCCGCGGCAATGGTCGCCGTGGGCGCGCAGGCGTGCACCGATGTAAGCGGCTTCGGCCTTCTCGGGCATCTCGGCGAGATGCTCGACGCCGGCGGTGCCGGCGCGGCTCGGGCCGCCGTGGTGCGCGCCGGCGATGTGCCCCTGCACGAAGGCGTGCTCGATCTCATCGGCCAGAGGCTGTACGCCGCCGGCCTGCGCCACAACCGCGACTTCGTGCGGCCACGCTTGGGCGAGGTCGATCTGCACGACCCGCTGCTCCTGGCGCTCTGCGACCCGCAAACCTCCGGCGGGCTCCTCATGGCGGTGGCGCCGCACAAGCACTCGGATATGCTGGCCGAGTTGGCGCGCAGTGGCGTCGACGCCTGGACGATCGGCGAGGTGGTCGCCGCCGAGCCCCCTGCTACCGCCGGCAGCATCCTCATCGAGCGCTGAACGATGGCGCGTGGGGCCGGTGAGCCTCGGTGAGTCCCGAGCGACGGCCGGGCGACGCGGGGTGGAAGCCGAGCGACGACGATGTGAGGGCCGCCGAGCGGCACGAACCAGGCCTGGCTCTGCGCATGGTCTCCGTCATCCCGTTCATGATGATCGGCGCCCTAGGCGCAATCGCCTTCCTGACGTGGCTCGCCGTAATCGTCTTCGGCCTCGGCACAGGGGTCACCGTGTGGCACTGGGCGGCGGGCAAAGCGGCCGGTCAGATAGTCGTTCAGGTAGTCCTGGCGGTGCTCATCGGAGTCGCTTGCGTGGCCGTGGTTGCTCTCTCCATGTATGCGACGGGCTGGGGGTTTCGCGCGCACCAGCCACGGTTCTTCTGGCCTATCGCGCAGACGGTGTTCGTCTCCTTCGCGATCGTGCTGGTGGTCGGTCGCCTGGAGGCCCCCGGCGTGGCACACGATATAGGCTTGGAGGGCACCCAGCTGTACTTCGCGCTGGGGCTCGCGGTCTTTGCCATGATCGTGACGGGCATGCGCATGCGCCGCGCCGGGGATGACCGTGGGGTCGGCGAGAGGCACGACGAGTCAGAAGGTGACCATGGCTGATGAGGCCAAGCAGACCGCCGCGCATCAGCAGAGACTGCGCGCGCTGGCCGCGGTGGACGAAGTCCTGCGGGAACCCGCCGCCCAGGAGCTGCTGGAGCGGTACGCCCATGACCTCGTGGTAGACGCGGTGCGTGCCGTGATCGAGAGGCTACGGGCAGACATCCTGGCCCGCGAGGAGGCCGGCGAGGCGCCCGCCGCGGAGGCGGCGGACCTCACTCCGGCCGCCCTCGTCCCCTGGGTCGCACGTCTGCTCGCGGCGGCCGTCACGCCGTCGCTGCGCCGCGTGATCAATGCCGGCGGCGTGGTGGTGCACACCAACCTGGGTCGTGCCCTTCTCCCCCCGGAGGCCGTGAGAGCGGTGGTCATGGCCGCCAGCAGCTACACTGACCTCGAGTACAGTCTGGCGAGCGGTGCTCGCGCCTCTCGCCAGGATCACATCCATGACGTGCTCTGCACGGTCACGGGCGCCGAAGATGCGCTCGCCGTCAACAACAACGCCGCCGCAGTCTTGCTGGCCCTCGCCGCGGTAGCCAGGGGCGGCGAGGTTCTGGTGGGGCGCGGCCAGCTGGTCGAGATCGGCGACGGCTTTCGTATCCCCGACATCCTGCGCGAGAGTGGCGCCGAGCTGGTCGAGGTCGGCACCACCAACCGCACATACCTGAGGGACTTCGAGGACGCCTGGAGCCCCCGCACGCGGGCGGTGCTGCGCGTGCACACCAGCAACTACCGCATCGTGGGCTTCACGGCCGAGCCGACCCTGGAAGAGCTGGCGACCCTGGCCCACGGTCTCGGCGCGGTGTTGGTTGACGATCTCGGCAGCGGCGCCCTGGCCGACCTGCCTCTGTTCGCCGAGGAGCCCTCGCTTAAGAGCAGCATCGCCACCGGCGCCGACATCGTCACGTTCAGCGGCGACAAGCTCCTCGGGGGTCCGCAGGCGGGCATCGCGGTGGGCCACGCCGCCTCCATAGATGCCATGCGCCGGCACCCGCTGGCCCGCGCTCTGCGCATCGACAAGCTCGACCTGGCGGCGCTCGACGCTGTGCTGCGCCTGTACCTCGACCCGGCGGCGGCCGTGAGGAGCATCCCCACGCTGGCCGCTCTGGCGGCTCCGCCCGACGAGGTGAGGGCCCGCGCAGCACGCCTGCGCGACCTGCTCACCGGCCCCCGCACGGCGAAGTTCGCCCTGCAGGCTGAGCGCGTAGAGCTACTCGACACCGCGGGGCGCGCCGGTGCGGGGGCGCTGCCCATCACCGAGGTGCCGAGTGCCGCCGTGGCGGTGAGCATGGGTTCCGAGGACGATGTGGGCGCCATTGTCGCGGCGCTGCGTCTGGGCGAGCCCGCGGTAGTGTGCCGCGTACACGAGGCGCGCCTTGTGTTCGACTTGCTCGCCGTGGGCGACGAGGAGCTCGAGGAGCTCGCCGAGGCCGTGCTCGCGGCCCTGGCCTAGGGGATCCCTGGTGCCCGTTACCGCGGAGCAGACACCGTCCCGTGCGGGCGCCGCCGCTCCGGCGCCTCTCACTCTGGGCACCGCCGGTCACATCGATCACGGCAAGACCACCCTGGTCACGCTGCTCACCGGCAAGAACACCGACCGCCTGCGGGAGGAGCGGCGGCGCGGCATCTCCATCGAGCTTGGGTACGCGGAGCTGCCGCTGCCCGGTGGCGGCCATCTGAGCGTCGTCGACGTGCCCGGACACGAACGCTTTGTGCGCACCATGGTGGCCGGCGCAACGGGCATCGATCTCTTCCTGCTGGTCGTGGCCGCCGACGACGGCGTGATGCCGCAGACGGTGGAGCATCTGGCCATCATCGAGCTGCTCGGCGTGCGTCACGGCGTGGTGGCGCTCACCAAGGCCGACCTGGTGGACGATGAGTTGCTCGAGATGGCGGCCGACGACGTGCGCGAATTTCTCGCCGGCACGCCCTACGCGCAGTGCGAGCTGGTGAGCGTGAGCGCCCGCGACGGGCGCGGCATCGGCGCTCTGCTGGCCGCTCTGGAGCGCGCCGCGGCCGAGGTCGTGGCGGGCCGCGGTGCGGGCCCGGCCAGGTTGCCGGTCGACCGCGTGTTTCCCCTCAGGGGCATCGGCACCGTGGCCACCGGCACGGTGTGGCGCGGCGAGATCAGAACGGGAGATACGCTGGTCGTGCTGCCCGGCGGTGCGCGCACCGCGGTGCGTAGCCTACAGGTGCACGATCATGAAGCCGAGGTGGTGCGCGCCGGCAGCCGCGCCGGCGTAAACCTCCGTGGTCTGGATCGCGACGCGCTGCGACGTGGCGATTGGCTGGTGGCGCCGGCGCTCGCCGGGCACGTGAGCCGGCGGTTCGATGCCTGGGTGAGGGTGTTGCCCGGTGCGCGTCCTCTACGTACGGGAGACCGCCTGCGGCTGCACCACGGCACGGCGCAGTATCTAGCCAGAGTGGCGCCCCTCGAGGGCCGCGAGATTGCCCCGGGTACCGACGTCGCGGTTGTGGTGCGCCTGGACGGCGAGGCCGCGGTGGAGGCGCACGACCGGTTCATCCTGCGCACCCTGTCGCCGGTGGCCACGGTGGGTGGCGGAGAGGTGCTCGCCGGCGGTGCGCGGCGCTGGCGCGAGCGCGAGCGTCACGCCGCGTTTCTGGCTGCCCTGCGGGGCGGCGACGTGCGCGCCGCCGCGTTGGAGCTCGCCGCCGACCAGCGTCTGGGGGGCATCACGGTGGCCGATCTGGTGGCCGTGGGCCTGGGCGCCGGCGAAGCCGGCGCCCAGCTGGACGCGGCCGCCGCCGTCGGGGAGCTCGAGCCGCTAGCCTCGGCCGGCGCCCCGGGCGCCGTCCGCGCCAGCGCGGCGCGGTGGTTCGTGGCCGGCTCTCTGGCGACACTGCGCGAGGCCCTTCTGGCCGGCGCCGCTCAGCGCGCCGCCGCGCGGCCGGAGCGGCCGTTCTCGAGCGCGGCGGAGCTGGCCGCGCTGGCTCCGGCGTTGTCGGTGGCCGACGTAGACCTGCTTCTGCACAACCTGGTGGCCGGCGGCGCGCTGGTGGCCGGCGAGGGCGGCTACGCTCCCGCCGGGGCCGGTGTGCTAGGCGACGAGCAGGCGGAGCTGGCCCGCGACCTTCTGAGCCGGCTGCGTGGGGAGCCTCTGGCCCCGCCCACTCTGGCCGGCCTGGCCGAAGACCTGCGGCGCACGCCTCGCGAGCTCACCCAGGTTCTCGAGGCGCTAACGCGGCGGGCCGACCTGGTGCGGCTCGACAAGGATCTCTGGTTCGACGCCGCCGCGGTCGATCACGCCCGCGAGGAGCTTGTGGCCATGCTGGCAGCGGACGGGCGAGTGACTCTCGCCGGGTTTCGCGACCGTCTGAGCTGCGGGCGGCGCAATGCTCAGGCCCTCCTCGAGCACTTCGACAAGGAGGGCCTTACCCTGCGCCGTGGCGACGAGCGGCTCGCGCGCCGCCGGCGATCCTGAGCGGCGGGTCTGGCACCCCCGCCGTTCCCCGGCGTTTGCTTCTCGGCGAAGGCCACGTAGCATCGCGGGTACGCCCCGGCGCGGATCGTCGCCGGCGGCCGGCGGGCGCGCCGCGAGCAAGGGAGACGAGAGCATGGAACGCAAGGGCAGGGTCGAGGGCAGGGTGGCCCTCATCACCGGGGTCGCCAAGACCAACAGCATCGGGTTCAACACGGCGCGCGTGTTCGGCGCGGAGGGTGCGTTGCTCGCTCTCGTCGACATCTCGCCCAAGGTGCACGACTGCGCCGCGATCCTGCGCGGCGAGGGTCTCACCGTCTCGTCGCACAGCGCCGACCTCACCAAGATGGACGAAGTGCAGAAGGCGGTGGCCGAAGCCGTAGGCTGCTACGGCCGCATCGACGTGCTGGTGAACAACGCCGGCATGGTCGTCGAGGGCATGGATGAAGACTTCACCGATTTCGCCCACCTGAGTGAGGCGCAGTGGGACTTCGGCATCGCGATCAACCTGAAGACCCAGTTCAATGTAACTCGTACCGTTGTCAGTGGCATGATCGAGCGTGGCTACGGGCGCATCGTCAACGTCTCGTCGGTGACCGGGCCTGTAGTCGCCAACCCCGAAGAATCGGCGTACTGCGCCGCCAAGGCGGGCGTGCTGGGCATGACCCGCGGTCTGGCGCTCGACCTGGCCAAGCACGGCATCACCGTCAACGCCGTGGGCCCCGGCTGGATCGACACCGGCTCGACCACCGAGGGTGAGCGGGCCGGGGCGCAGAACACGCCCCTTGGGCGTGCCGCCGCGCCGGCCGAGGTGGGCAAGCTCATCTGCTTCCTGGCCTCCGACGACGCCAGCTACATCACCGGCCAGCTCGTTGTCATAGACGGCGGCAACACCATTCAGGAGTACAAGGGACCGAGCGAGCTGTACTACTGAGGGGCTCTGAACTCTAGGCTCGGGCACAAGTCAAACCTCTGCGCGCAGTCGCCTTTTCGCCGCCCGTGGCTGGCGGCTGGCCTGACCGCCCAGAACCGGTGCACGGCGCACAGCGTACGTGACGCCGTCACTGCAAGTCTAACCACGCTGTCCCGTCGAGCGCTGGCCCTCAGTCGTCGGGCCCAGGCCACGTCCGGTACAGGCGCCTGAGCGGCAGGAGCAACTGCTCGTACTGTGCCCAGCGGCGCCGCCACAGCAGGGCGGCAGTGCGATTTGGCTCGATCCGCAGGCCCTCTGCGACCGTTCGTGGCAGCTCGGCCCCGGCGGCGATCGCGGCGAGGCGCGCCGCCCCGGCCGCCGACGAGGTAACCGCCGGGTCGCCGATCACCACCGTGCGCCCGCTCGCGTCGGCCAGGCGGCGGCAGAACCAGGGGCTGGCGCGGCGCCACGCCACGCGCACCTCGCCCGGCGGCAGGCCCATCGTGGTCAGCCGTTCGAGGCAGCGCTTGCTCTCGAGGACGATGCCGTCCAGCACGGCGCGAGCCACGTCGCCGGGCCCGTGCGAGAGATCGAGGCCGACAACGGAGCCGCGCACATGGGTGTCCCAGAGCGCGCCCTGTTCACCCACGCCGACGAACGGCAACGCCGCCGGCACCAGGCCGTCGGGCGCCGCCGCGGCCGCCTCGAACACCTCTGCCTGCCCGCCGTCGCCGAAGCCTAGCAGGTGGGCCAGCCAGCCGACAGCCGCGCCGGTACTCACCAGGTCCATCTCGACGCCCCAGAGGTCGACGGCCAGCGGCGTAATGAGGCAGCGCCGGTCGGGGTCGTTCGGCGGCTGCTCAGCGGCACCAAGGATGACCGCGCTCGTGCCCCACACGTAGGCGACCGCGCCCGGTGTGACGGCGCCGAGCGCCTCGGCGGCGAGCACCGAGTCGGCGGCGCCGGCGCACACCGGCAGGCCCGGCGGTACGCCCAGGAGCTGGGCGATGCCGGCCGCCAGAGGCCGTGTTTGGGTGGATGGCACGACGGGCGGCAGGCCGGGGAAGCCGGGCCTGCCGCCGGTGGCCCGCGCACCCGCCAGCGACGCCGCGTGCGGCCACCAGGTTCCGGTGTGCAAGTCGTAACAGCCGTACCCGGTGGCGGTGCTGGGGTCGGTGAGCACCTCTCCGGTGAGCCAGCCGAAGAGGTAGTCCTTGGCGCCGGCCACGAGCGCCGTGCGTGCCAGGCGCTGCGGCTCGTGGCGCCCGATCCAGGCCACCATTGGCAGGAGGTACCGGCCGTCGAGCGGCTGGCCGGTGCTGCGGTACAGCTCGGCTGCATCGAGCTCGGCCAGCATCTCGGCGGCCTCGTCCTGGGCGCGGCAATCCTCCCAGGTGAAGGCGGGGCCGACCGGCTCGCCTGCGGCGTCGAGGGTGACGAGCGTGGGGATCATGCCCGACAGCCCGATACCCGCCCACGACTTTGGCGGCACGGCGGCGGCGAGCTCTTGCAGGGCCGTCTGCGCCGCCGCCGTCCAGTCGGTCGCCCGTTGCTCGGCGCGGCCTGGGCCGGGCCGCGCCGTGTGGTACCCCTGGCGGGTCTCGGCGAGCGCGCGCCCATCATCGTCCAGGGCGACGGCCTTGAGTGCCGACGTGCCCAGGTCGAGGCCTATCCAGGCGCATGCCGTACGGCCTTCGCTTGTCTGGTTGGCGGGCGGCGTCACGTCAGTTCCCCGGCCCGACACTGGGCGGTTCGCCTGCGTCGAAGGCGGCGTCGACCTTGTCGCCAAAGCTGGTGCTCGGGTCGCTGTAGAACTTGGCGTGCCCGACGCCCGCCGAGATGAACGACAGCACCAGGCCAACCAGCGCGAGGCCAAAGCCGAAGATCATGTTGGTGGAGGTGAGCTGGCCGGTCGCTAGCGAGTAGACGATCACGAAGGCCATAAAGGCGGCGCCAATGCCGGGCATGATGCCGCCGAGGATGACATTGCCCGTGCTGGACCCGATCACCTTGCGGTAGTACCAGATGGCCGTGATGGCCGTCATGAGGTAGAAGATCGCCGCCATGATGCCCAGTGTGCTCACGATGTTGTCGAGCGCCGTGCCGATACTGCTGAACAGCGTCGTGCCCCACAGGAAGACCACGTTGAGCAGGCCCAGCAGAATGGTGGCGTTCCACGGCGTGCGATAGCGCGGGTGCACGTTGTCGAAGAACTTGGGAAACACCCGGTCGCGGCCCATGGCGAACGAGATGCGGCCGGAGCTCACAATGGCCGCCTGCAACGAGGCCAGCGTGCCGCCCAGCACGGCCACGATCATCACGTTCTTCCAGAAGCCTCCGCCGATCTGGTTGCCCACGAAGGCGAGGATGTTGGCCTCGTTCCCTTTCATGGTGTTGAACGACGCGACGCCCTGGAAGGCGAAGATCACGAACGAGTAGATCACGAACAGAATCACTACGCTGAGGATCGCGGCGCTGCCGGCCTGCTTGCCCTTGGCCTCCTCGCCGACGTAGGCAGCGGTGTCCCAGCCAGAGTAGAGGAAGATGGCGATCAGGAGGCCGGTGATGAGACCACTCTTGGGCAGTGTGAAGAGCGACGAGAAGGTGTGCAGCGACCCCGAGAGGCCGGTGGAGTAGATCATCATCAGCGCCACGATCGAGAACCCGATCATGAGCGCGTACTCGAAGACCGCCCAGCCCCAGTTGAAACGCGCCGAGAGCTTGATGCCCAAGGCAGCCACGACCAGCACCAGGATGTTGAGCAGCGACCCGACGATGGCGACGTCGTACTTGTTGTTGGCCGCCGAGTTGCTGAAGAAGGTCAGGAAGTAGGTGCCCAGCGGCACGGTGAGGCTGGTGGTGCCGATGGTGTAGTACATCAGCATGATCCAACCTACGAAGAACCCCGCGTGGGGGTTGAGGGCGCGGCCGACCCACGAGTAGGTGGCGCCGGCGCTCGGCTGCCAGGCGTTGAGTCGCTGGTAGCCGACGGCGATGCCGATCATGGGAATGAAACAGATCAGGATCGGCAGGAAGGTGTGGTACATCACGGCTACCAAGAGGCCGACAATGCCCACTGCGATGCTCTGCGTTGGCCCCGAGCTCGCCAGGGCCATGATGACGACGTCGCCGATGTTCAGGGCGCCGGCCTTGAGACCTTTGCCCGGCGTGCCCGTGGCCGGCGACGGTGTGGCTGCTGCTGACATCTTGTCCCCACTTTCTCTCTGAGAAATCGGTGTCGAGGGTCACCCCGGTTCGCGCACGGCTGTCACTCCCCAATCGTTGAGGTCCGCCGGCCGCAAGAGGCGGCGCGCCGTCTGGCCGGAGATGTAGAAGACGAATTCGTCGGCGGGGTACACCTGCTCGAAGCAGTCGAAGGGCACCCCCTGGGCGGTGAAGCTCACGCCGCGCAGCCGAGCCACCTTGGCCCTGGCCGGCAGCTCGAGCAGGCGCCGCTCGCGGCGCCCGGCGGTGATGACCTCGAGGTACTGCTCTTCGTGGTCGTCGACTAGGCCGTGGTCGCGCGCCAGCAGCTCGTAGAGCGAGCCGCTCAGCATGCCGAGCTGGCGGCCCAGGTCGGGGGCCAGCCGCTGGGGGATGAGCGCGTCTTCGACGATCAGCGGCTGGCCGTCGATGCGGCGCAGGCGCGAGAGCTGCCACACGAGGTCGCCGGGCGGCAGGCGCAGAGCGTGGGCGACGGCCGGGCGCGGTGAGCCCGGGCGCAGCTGCAGCACCTCTGTCTCTACCTGGCGCGGCTGGGCCTGCTCGCCGAAGGTGCCCAGCAGGCCGCCGCTGCGGGCGGGGTCGCTGACAATGCGCGGCCGGGCGACGAACGTGCCGACGCCCTGGTGTCCGGTCACCTTGCCCACCTGTTCCAGCGCCTGTAGGGCGCGGCGCACCGTGATAAGGCTCACGCCGGCCATCTTGGCCAGCTCGTGCTGTGTCGGCAACAGGCTGCCCGGCTGCAAGCCGCGGGCGGCGATAATATCTTCGATGAGAGCGATCACGCGCTCGTAGCGCAGCGGGTGGCGGACGGTCGGTGTGACCGGTGCGTGCGCGTCCAGCAGGCTCATGAGCCCTCCTCTCAGGCGTCGCCGGGGCCGGCGGCCACCGCGGCGAGCGCGTCGGCGGCCCGGGTCAGGGTCTCGTCGACGTCGGTATCTGTGTGCACCAGTGACACGAACAGGTTCTCGTACTGGCTGGGGTGGAACAGCACGCCGCGCAGCAGCATCTCCTGCCACCAGCGCTTGAAGCGCGCCTCGTGGGCGTACTTGGCGGCGTCGCGCCAGTTCTTGATGGGGTGCTCGCTGAACCAGAGCTGGAAGACGGTGCCGAGGCCTTCCACGCGCACGGGGACGCCGGCCTCGGCGGCCAGTGTTCTGAGCCCGTCGGCCAGGCGGTCGCCTACCGCCCGCTGACGGTTGTAGAGCCCCGGCTCGGAGAGCACGTCCATGGTCGCCGAGACAGAGGCGCACTGCACCACGTTGGCGTTGTAGGTGCCCGAGTGCGAGTAACGCCCGTCGGCGATCATGCTCATCACCTCGCGCGTGCCGCCGATGGCGGCCACGGGGAAGCCGCCGCCGAGACCCTTGGCTAGGGTCGTGAGGTCGGGCATGACGCCGAACCACTCCTGGCCGCCGCCGCGGCAGAAGCGAAAGCCCGTGATGACCTCGTCGAAGATCAGCAGGGCGCCGTACTTGCGCGTCTCGCTGCGCAGCAGCTCGAGGTAGCCGGGCTCGGGGAGGATGCAGCCGGTGTTGAACACCGCCGGCTCGGTGATGACGGCCGCCACCTCCTCGCCGCGCTCGCGCATCAGCCGGACGAAGCTTTCGGGGTCGTTCCAGGAGAGCACGACCAGCGTGTCGGCCAGCTCCAGCGGCACGCCGGGGCCCGCCGCCACCGGCCGTGGCGAGGCGGCCGGCCCGGCCGCCGCCGGGTCGACGTGGTTGCTCCAGTACACCGTATCTTGCCAGCCGTGGTAGTGACCCTCGAAGCGCACCAGGATGCGGCGCCCGGTGAAGGCCCGCGCCAGGCGCACCGCCGTGCCCACCGCCTCGCTGCCCGAGTTGGTGAAGCGCACCATCTCGACGCTCGGCACGGCCGCGACCACCTTGCGCGCGGCCTCGACCTCGAGCTCGTAGGGCAGCCCCGGGCAGGTGCCGTACTCCGCGATGGCGTCGCAGACCGCCTTCGTGACGACAGGGTGACGGTGGCCGAGAATCATGGGGCCCAGGCCTAGCAGGTAGTCGACATACTCATGGCCGTCGACGTCGCGCAGCCGGGCGCCGGTGCCCTGGGCGATGAACGGTGGGTATGGCTCCCAGCCGAACTTCACGGTGCGGGCGCTGCTACCGGCGCCGCCGGGGATTACCTCGCTGGCGGTCGCAAACAGCTTGCGCGACCGGGCTGCGAAGCGAGGGTAGGCACTCTCGAAGTTCATGCGGCTCCTCGTGGCTTGAGGCGCGTACGCACGCCAGTTCATATACTGTGTCTACTTTGTATGCTGTGTATGTTATATCATGGTACCCAAACGGCGTGAACAGCAAGAACCAGGGCGCAGAGAGGGCGGTCGGCGATGACGGTCATGAGGGACGAAATCCTGCAGCAGCCCGACGTGGTGGCTCGTCTGGCGGCCGACTCCGAACCGTACCGGGAGGCGGCCCGCGAAGCGCGTGCCGCCGGGGTGCGCTTCGTGCTCTACGCCGCGCGCGGCACGAGCGACAACGCCGCGGTGTACGGCAAGTATCTGGCCACCATACTCGCCGGCCTGCCGGCCGGCTTGGCCGTGCCCAGCGCCGCCACGGTGTACGGCGCCACCATCGACTTCAGAGACTGCCTCGTGATTGGCATCAGCCAGAGCGGTGAGACGCCGGACGTGGCCGGCTACGTGGCCCAGGCACGCCGCGCCGGCGCCTTCACGCTGGCCATCACCAACGAGGACGGCAGCGTGCTGGCCGGCGCCGCGCATCGCGTGCTGGCCACGGGCGCCGGCCGCGAGCGCGCGGTGGCCGCCACGAAAACCTACACCAGCCAGCTCGCCGCCCTGGCTCTCTTCTGGGCCGCCTGGGCCGGCGACGAACGGCTCAGCGAGGCGCTGGCCGGCGACGTGCCGGCCGCCATGCGGGCGGCCTTCGCTGCCGAAGACGCCGTACGTCAGGTGGCCGCCCGCCTGAGCCACGCCGAACGGCTGCTGGTGGCCGGCCGCGGCTACAACTACGCCACGGCGCTGGAGACCGCCCTCAAGGTGGAGGAGACCTGCTACCTCGCCGCCACGCCGTTCTCGGCCGCCGACCTCATGCACGGCCCTATCGCCGTCGTGGAACCGCGCTACCCGGCGCTGCTGTACGCGACGTCCGGCAAGACCCTGGCCGGCATGCTCACGCTCTGCGAGGAGTTGCAGCGGCGCGGAGCCGAGACGTTCGTGGTCGCCGACCCGGGCACGGCGGTGCCCGGGGCGGCGACCACGCTGCCCGTGCCGTTGGCGGTGCCCGAGGAGCTCTCGCCGCTGGTGGCGGTGCTCGCCGGGCAGCTGCTCGCCCTGCACCTCTCGCTGGCTCGCGGGCTGCAGCCGGATGCGCCGCGTGGTCTGAACAAGGTGACGCGCACGTTCTGACGAGGAGCGCTGGCCCGCGACCCGAACGTTGGGGCGTGGGAACGTTGGGGCGTGGCGGAGCCACGGCCGCGCGTGTAAGCTAGCGAAGTTGAAGGACCGTTCAGTGAGTCTGGAGGGATGGATGACGTTCGCCGGGAGCACGACGCCCTTGGCGACTCCAGGGCAACGCCACCGATCGGCCACCTGGCTGGCGGTCATCGTCGTGCTAGCCGGGCTGCTTGGGGCAGGGTCGTACCTCGCCTCCGGGGCGGGTGCCACGGCTGCCCGCACCACCACCCCGGGCGGCAAGGGCACGGCGATCCGTTTTCGCGCCGGCGACGACTGGCGCCACGTGTGGGCGCAGCTGCAGGCTCTCAAGGATCACCCGGTGAGCGTCCCCGTGGTGTACCTCCTCGGTGGCTCCGCCGCCCGCGAGTGCACGATCGACGACCTGACGTGGTGCTACCAGCTTCAGAGGATGGCGGGCATTCATCTGCGCACCTACAACCTGGGGGCGTGCAATCAGACCTACGACAACGATCTCAAGATCGTGAGCCAGATGCTGCCTAAACCGTCGCTCGTGTTCATCGGCATCAACGTCGGCCGCTACACGCGCGTGGCGCCGGGCACCGCCACCGCCGGTGGGCCGACCTTCGAGGCTCGCACGGCGAGCACCGCGGCCCATCTGGGCCCGCTCGGCACCGTCCAGCCGTACTACCAGCACCGGTTCACGGTGTCGCGCATCCTCAGCAACGCCCAGAAGCGCCAGGTGCTGCACCAATGGCTCGCCAAGACCTACCCGATCTTCAAGCAGCGCTATGCCTACAACGAGGGCCAGCTCGAGGCCGTGGTCCAGGCCTGCCTGACGGCCGGGCTGCACCCGGTGCTCATCAACCTTCCGCTCAACATGCAGATCATCGGCCATCGCCTCGATGCCCCTCTTGGACGCTACGCGGCCGACTGCCGCAGCCTGGCCCAGAAGTACAGCATCCCCTACATCGACTTCGTGAGTGACATCGGGCTGGTGAGTGGTGACTTTCGCGATCTCTGGCACCTCGTGGAACCGGGCCGTGTAAAGTGGCAGAAGAAGCTCTCCAAGGTGAGCGCCCGGCTACTCAAGCAGTACGGCATGACCAACCCGTCGCCCGCGCCGTCGCCCAGCGCCTCGCCGCCGTCGTAGCGGCGGACGCCGTCGTGGCCGCCACCGTCATGCCCATGCCGTAGCCGACGTCCACCACGCCGTCGCCTCCGCCGACACGCTCGCCGGCGACGGTTTCTTCGCACCCTGTCGCGAGCGTGAAAGGAGAGGTCGGGCCACCATGGCAAGCAAACCGTTCATCCACCCCTACATCCCCAATTCGGTGCCGGCCACCAAGCAGGCCATGCTTCGCGAGCTGGGGCTGAGCAGCGTGGAGGAGATCTACGCCGAGATCCCCGACAGGCTGCGCTTCAAGGGTACGCTCAACATTCCGCCGGCCATCCTGGCCGAGCGTGACCTGCAACGCCACTGCATGGACCTCCTCAACAGGAACACCTCGGCCGAGGAGGCACTCAACTTCTGCGGCGCGGGCTGCTGGCAGCACTACGTGCCGGCGGTAGTGGACGAGGTCATCGAACGCGCCGAATTCCTCAGCGCCTACTGCGGCGGCGATTACAGCGACCTCGGCAAGTACATCGCTCGTTTCGAGTTCAACAGCCAGCTCGGCGAGCTCCTCGATCTGGACGTCGTGGCGAACCCGATCTACGACTGGGGCGACGTGTGCGGCCGTGCCTTTCGCATGGCGAGCCGCCTCACGGAGCGGCGGCGCGTGCTGGCGCCGCGCACGATGAGCAGCATGCGTCTCGCGGAGGCACGAACCCTGTGCCAGCCGGCCGTCATGCCCACGCACGTGGCCATCGATCTCGTGGACTACGACCCGGTGACCGGCCGTCTCGATCTGGCCGATCTCGCGGCCAAGCTCGGCGACGATGTGGCCGCCGTGTACTGGGAGAATCCCGGCTACCTGGGTTTCATCGAGACGCAGGGCGCCGAGATCGTGCGCCTGGCGCACAGCCACGGCGCCCTGGCCATCAACGGTGTCGACCCCATCACGCTGGGCGTGCTCACGCCTCCCGGCGCGCTGGGCGCCGACATCGCCTGCGGCGACATCCAGCCGCTCGGCATGCACATGCACGCCGGTGGCGGATGCTCGGGCTTCATCGCCTTCCGCGACGACGACCCGCGCTACGCCGAGGAGTGCCCGCTCGAGCTGTACACCCTGCTAGAGACCGCGACGCCCGGCGAGTACGCCGTGGCGGAAGCCATCCCGGACCGCACCTCTTACGGCGCGCGCGATCAGGGCAAAGACTGGGTGGGCACGGCCAGCGGGCTCTGGACGATCGCCGCCGCCGTGTACATGACGGTCATGGGCCCGCAGGGCTTCAAGGAGGTCGGCGAAACCTGCATCGCCCGCTCACATTACGCCGCCCGGCTGCTCGCCGAGATCCCCGGGGTGCAGATCAAGCTGTCCCCGGCGTTCTTCAAGGAGTTCGTGGTGAGTTTCGACGACGCCGGCGCGACGGTCGCCGAGGTCAACCGCGGGCTGCTCGCCAGAGGCATCTTCGGCGGCAAGGATCTGGGCGCCGAGTTTCCCGAGCTCGGCGAGAGTGCCCTGTATTGTGTGACCGAGTTTCACGGCAAGGAAGCCGTCGAGCGCTTGACCACGGCCGTCACGGAGGTTCTGGCATGAATAGCCACCGCAGGCAGGCTATCGAGCGGGGCACCGAAGGGGCACCGCTCAGTAGCCACCGTGGGCAAGCTATCGAGCAGGCCGGCGGAGGGGCACCGCTCCGCGATCAGGCAACCGATGACGTGCAGGCGAAGCTCAGTCAGATCGCCAGACTGCGCCGCGACGGCGGCCTGCTACGCGACTACCACGCAGCGCGCTGGAACGAACCACTGATCATGGAGCAGAGCGTGCCAGGCGAGCGCGGCATCTGCGTGCCGCTGGCCGAACCCGAGGTCACGGCCGCGGTTGGCGAGGCCGCGGACTACATCCCTTCCGGGATGGCCCGCGCGGCCGCTCCCGACCTGCCCGAGATCAGCCAGCACCAGGCACTGCGCCATTACCTGCGTCTCTCGCAGATGACCATGGGCATGGACCTAGGCAGCGACATCGGTGAGGGCACCTGCACGATGAAATACAGCCCCAAGATGCACGAGGAGCTGATCCGCCACCATAAGGCCGCCGACCTGCATCCGCTGCAGGATGAGAGCACCCTGCAGGGCCTGCTACAGATCGTGCACGATTGCGGCGAGTACCTGAAGAGCCTCAGCGGTATGGACGCCGTCACCCTGCAGCCCGGCGGGGGCTCGCATGCCGTCTACACCAACGCATGTGTCATGCGTGCCTACTTCGCCGCCAGGGGAGAGCTGTCGCGGCGCAACGAGATGATCACCACGATCTTCTCGCACCCCTGCGACGCCGCCACGCCCATGGTGGCCGGTTTCAAGGTGGTCACCGTGATGCCCGACGAGAACGGCTACCCCGACCTGGAGGCCGTTAAGGCGGCCGTGTCGGAGAAGACCGTGGGCTGCATGATCACCAACCCCGAAGACACCGGTATCTACAACCCGCGCATCGACGAGTATGTGAGGGTGCTGCACGACGCCGGTGCCCTGGCCTTCACCGACCAGGCCAACGCCAACGGCATCCTGGGCTTGGCGCGGGCCCGCGACGCCGGCTTCGACGCCTGCCATTTCAACCTTCACAAGACGTTCAGCAGCCCGCACGGCTGCGAGGGCCCGGCCACCGGCGCCTATCTCTGCACGGATGAGCTGGCAGCGTTTCTGCCGGTTCCCCTGGTCACCCGCGTGGGTGACCAGTACCACCTCGACTACGACCGGCCACAGAGCATCGGCAAGGTGCGCGGCTTTCTGGGCAACTGGATGGGGGTCATCCGGGCCTACGCGTGGATCCGAAGCATGGGCCCTGAAGGCCTTAAAGAGGTGGCCGAGATCAGCGTGCTCAACAACAACTATCTCGACAGGCTGCTCATGGGCGTGCGTGGCGTGAGCCGGCCGTATGCCGAAGGCCACCGCCGGCTCGACCAGGTGCGCTACAGCCTGGAGCGCCTCAAGGAAGACACCGGGGTGGGCACCGAGGCGGTGCGCGACCGCATGATCGACTTCGCCATCCAGAGCTACTGGATGAGCCACCACCCTTGGGTAGTACCCGAACCGTTCACGCCGGAGCCCTGCGAGACCTACAGCAAGGCCGACCTCGAGGAGTGGGCGGCAGCCATCAGGAAGATCAGCGACGAAGCCTACTCCGAGCGTGAGACGGTGCTGGGCGCGCCGCACGCTCAGCCGATAGGCCAGGTGCGGCGGCTCGAGGCGCTCGAGGATCCCAAGCAGTGGGCTTTCACCTGGCGCGCCTACAAGAAGAAGATCCTCAAGAAGGCGTGATGCGGCGCGCGCCGGCGGCCGTGCTGCGGCGCGTCGCCAGATCGTGGCGATGAAGAAGCTCGGCCTCATCGTCAACCCGCTGGCGGGCGTGGGCGGCCGGGTGGGGCTCAAAGGCAGCGACGGTGTTGAGATCGTACGCCGGGCGCTCGAGCTGGGGGCTCCGCGCGACGCTCCGCGTCGCGCGGAGCTGGCCCTCGCGCGCCTCGCGCCTCTGCATGATCGCCTGAAGATCGTCACGTGGCCGGGAGAGATGGGCGAAGACGAGGCGCGGGCGGCCGGCTTTGAGCCCCACGTGCTGAGCTCCTTCTCGGGCCGCCCCACGTTCGTGGCGTGCGAGACGGCGCGCCGGGCCGGCCGGCGGTCTCGCCTCAGCGGCGACGACTTCGTGATGACCTCTGCGGCCGACACCAGCGAGGCGGCCGGGGCGCTCCTGGACGCCGGCGTGGACCTGATCCTCTTCGCCGGCGGCGATGGCACCGCGCGCGACATCTGCGCCGTGGTGGGCGACCGCGTGCCGGTGATCGGCGTGCCCGCCGGTGTGAAGATCCACTCGGCCGTGTATGCGACCACGCCGGCGGCGGCGGGTGACCTTGCCAGCCTGCTGCTGCACTCCACGTCTGTGGCGGTGCGGCTGCGCGAGGGCGAGGTCATGGATATCGACGAGGCAGCCTTTCGCGAAGGCCGCGTTTCGGCGCAGCTCTATGGCTACATGGTGGTGCCCTACGCCCGCGGTCTTACGCAGAGCGCCAAGGCCGGCGGCGTGGCCGGCGAGGAGCACGCCCTCAACGATGTGGCCACCGAGGTGATCCGTGGCATGCGGCCCGGCGCTCTCTACATCCTGGGGCCGGGCACCACCACGCGCACGATCATGAGTCGTCTCGGACTGCGGAAGACGCTGCTCGGCGTGGACGTCATCTGCGACGGCGCGCTCGCCGGATCGGACCTCGGGGAGCGCGATCTCCTGAGCCTTCTGGAGGCGCACGCGGAAGCACACATCGTCGTCACCGTCATCGGTGGCCAGGGCCATGTGTTCGGACGCGGCAATCAGCAGATCAGCCCAGCCGTGATCCGTCGTGTGGGCCCGCCGCGCATCATCATCATCGCGACCCGAGCCAAGCTTCTCTCCCTCGAGGGGCGCCCGCTCCTGGTCGACACCGGCGATCAGGAGCTGGACGGGGAGCTCGGCGGCTACGCCAAGGTCGTCACCGGCCTCGCCGAGCGCACCATGTACAAGGTGGGGCCCTAAGGTGGGGCCCTAGCGCCATGATCGTGGCTGCCCATGCGGCTCACGAACAAGCCGACTGTGTACCGGCGCCGTCCGACCCTAGGCAAACCTTCACGGTTGACAACTTGGCACTGGAAATCGGTGTTGAAGGTTATACAATATCGCTCATCGGAACCCGTGGAGGGGTCCCATCTGCGCCCTGGGTGTTCTCTCCCTGCCGCGCTGTGCTCTCCACGGGTCGCACTTGGAGACCTCAAAGAGAGGAAGTCGCATGAAGGCGCTTATCGTGGGAACCGGCGGCGTTGGCGAATCCATGGCCCAGATCGCACATCGCCGCGATCCCAAGGGCGAATGGCTCGAGAAGATGGTGCTCGCCGACTACGATCTGGGCAAGGCACAGGCTGCCGCCGCCAGGCTCGGCGACGCGCGCTTCGTGGCCGAGAAGGTCGATGCTAGCGACCCAGCCGGCGTCGCGGCGCTTGCCAAGAAGCACGGCGTCGACATCATCTGCAACCTGTGCGCCCCCGAGTTCAACCCGCAACTTCTGCAGGCGGCACTGCACGCCGAGACGCACTATCTCGACACGGCGATGACCGTCTCCGAGCCCAATCCCGCCGGCGTCGGCGAATGCGGCGTGAAGCTCGGCGATCACGAGTTTCCGCTCGGTCCCGAGTTCGAGAAGCGCGGCAAGCTCGCCCTGGCCGGCTTCGGCGTCGAGCCCGGCATGGCCGACTACTTGGCGCGCTACGCCGCCGACCACTTCTTCGACGAGATCGAAGAGATCGGCATTCGCGACGGCTCCAACCTCGAGATCCCCGGCGCCAAGGGCATCTCCTTCGGCTTCTCGATCTGGACGACCATCGAGGAATGCACACAGCCGGCCATCATCTGGGAGAAGGATCGCGGCTGGTACACAGTCGAACCGTTCGCCGAGAAGGAGATGTTCTTCCTGCCCGAGGGCATCGGCTGGGTCGAGATCGCCCACGTCGAGCACGAGGAGGTCATCTCGCTGGGCCGCACGGCTCACCTCCTCAAGGGTAACCAGAAGGCGACCTTCAAGTACGCCCTCGGCGATGAGTTCATGGAGGCCATCGAGATCTTCAAGTCCACCAACATGGATAGGAAGACGCCCATCAAGGTGAAGGGCGTCGAGGTAGCGCCGCGCGACGTGATCGCCGCGGCCGCGCCCGATCCGAGCGAGATCGGCAAGAACTACGTGGGCCAGACGGCGGCCGGCACCTGGGTGCGCGGCAAGAAGGACGGCATGGTCCGCGAGATCTACCTCTACCAGATCGCCGACAACGCCGAGTGCGTCGCCAAGTACGGCATCCAGGTCGTCACCGCCCAGACCGCGTTCACGCCGGTCATTACCCTCGAGTTGCTCGGCACCGGCAAGCTGCAGGGCTACAAGAGCAACCCCGAGGCCGGCGTGCACGTGCCCGAGGAGTTCAGTGCCGACGACTACGTGGGCCTCATGAATGCCTACGAGTTCCCCGGCGGCCTGCTCGAGATGGACTCCGAATACAAGCGCCACCAGGATCATCACGGCATGACCGCACCGCTCGGCAAGTAACCACTTCGTCCAAGCCGGAGGGCGCCCCGACGGGGGCCCTCCGGCCAGGGTTGTGCCGGGGCCCTTGCGGCCGCCAGCGCGCGCGCCCGGCGCGGGTGACGGCCGCGCCCTCTCATGGCAAGATGGACCCGCGCGGAGCGGCTTCCGGTCCGGTGACCGGCGCGGTCTTCAAAACCGTCTGCGGGGCGATGCTCTCGTCCTGGGTGGGTTCGACTCCCATGTCGCTCCGCCACCGCTTTCTGGGCGCGGCTCGCCGCGCCTGGTGCCACGGCCGCGCGCCCTTTCGGCAGTGCAGTGGTGCGTCTAGAATGCGGCCATGAGAACGTGGGGGCGGGCGAGCCGGTGTAATACCCTCAGGGCCGCGGTGTGCGCTGCGGCGCTTGGCGGCGCGTTTCTCGCCATGGCGTGCTGGACCGGCGCGGTGAGCGCCTCGCCGTCGAGTCCTGCCGCCACCGTGCCCAGCCCATCTCCGAGCTCGGTGCCAAGCGCGGCGCCGGTGCCCACGCTAGTTACCAGCGTTCTCGCCAACGTGCAGGTACACAGCGGGCAGACCACGAGCATCGCGTATCGTGTTGACGACCCCAGCGGCGCGTTCTCCACGGCGCGCGTCGAGCTCATGGTGCAGACGGGCGGCGGCGTGGTGAAGCGTCACCTCGTGCACAACGCGCGCAAGGATGTGGGCGTGCGCCTGGTTTGGCGCGGGCGACTCACCTTGCCCGCCGGTCACTACGTTCTCGTCGTGCACGCCGTCGACGGCAACGCGCAGCCCGAGGCACTGGCTACCACCAAGAGTCTGCTGATGCTGGCACCGCTGCCGCCGCTGGTGCCTACGGCGGAGGCGCTACGCAATGCGGCCGCGTGGGCCGCCGGCAGGGCCGACGCCGTGTCGTGGGCCGTGGTCGACAGCGGCGGCACGCTGCACGGCTTCCACGCGACTCGTGAGTGCCAGAGTGCCAGCGTCGTCAAGTCGATGCTCCTGGTGGCCTATCTGCGTCACCATCACACCGTCTCGAGCGGCATGAGCCACATCCTCATGCGCATGATCGACTTCTCCGACAACAGCGCCACCGACGTGGTCTACGGCATCGTCGGGCGCAGCGGCCTGGTGAGCCTCGCCCGAACCGCGCACATGCGGGGATTCCATCCCAATGGCGGCTGGATCACGACGCGCATCACGGCGGCCGACATGGCGCGCTTCTTTCGTGACATGGAGCAGTACGTCCCCAGGCGCTACCGCTCGTACGCGAACGGACTGCTTTCGAGCATCACGCCGAGCCAACGCTGGGGCATACCGCCGGCCGCCGAGCCGCTGGGCTACCACGTGTACTTCAAGGGCGGCTGGCTGGGCGACTACATCCTCGCCAATCAGGCGGCACGGCTCGAGCGCGGCAACGTCACCTTGGGACTTGCGGTCTTCACCGACGGCAATCCACCGTCGCACTATGGTCTAGACACCATTGCGGGCGTCACGGCGCGCCTCCTCGAGCGGTGAGTGCCGGCCCGCGACGGACTGTGTACCGCTCGCAGGGGCGCGAGCGGCTACGCCGTCGCACTCGAAGGCTGCTCGCCACGGTGCTCGTGGTCGCGTTGGTGGCCGTCGCCGTCGATGGCGGCGTCACGGTAATTCTCGCGCGTGGCGGCGGCGCTCGCGCGGGACCACGGCCGGCGGCGGGAACTTCGTCCCCGCCGGCCGCGGCCTTTCGCACCGCGGCCCTCGCCGCCGTCACCGTGCACCGCGGCCAGCGGGCGCGTTTGCGGTACCGCGTCGAGGCGCCCGCCGGCACGTCGTGGACCGCCTCCGTGGCAATCGTCACAGCGTCCGGGACGCCCGTCAGAGTGCGCCGCGTCGGCGACCCTGTTCTGGCCGGCGTGCGGCAGACGCTCACCGTGCGCATCAATCTGCCGCCGGGCCACTACCGATACCTGGTTCACGTCAACGACGCCGAGGGGCACACGGAGTCTCTTGCCGCGGCCGCCCGGCTCCGCGTGCTGGCGCCGCTTCTGCCTGGCTTCCCCAGTGCCGGGAACACGGCCGCTGCCGTCGCCTGGGCGGCGCGCCGCAGCGGCAAGGTGGCCGTCGCCGTGGTGGACACGAACGGCAGGGCCTCGGGTTACCACGAGCACGAGCCGTTTCAGGCGGCGAGTCTCGCCAAAGCTATCCTACTGGTCGGCTACCTGCGCCTGCACCCGGCGCCCGACGCCACGCTCGACGCGGCCGCCGACGCCATGATCGAGGATTCCGACAACGACTCTGCCGACGCCATCTTCGCTGTGGTGGGCAGCAAAGGCATGACCAGGGTCGCGAAGCTCGCCGGCATGCAAGACTACGAGCAGGGCAGCGGCTGGATCGACACGCGCGTCTCCGCCGCCGACGAGGCGCGTTTCTTCTACAACTACGAGAAGTACGTGCCTGCCTCGCGATTGGGCTTCGCCCGCACGCTGCTCTCGGGCGTCACGCGGATGCAGCGCTGGGGCATTCCGGCCGCCGCCGGCCCGGCCGGCTGGACGGTGTATTTCAAGGCGGGCTGGCTGGGCCTGGACAACCATCTGATGGTCCAGGCGGCATGGCTAGTGAAGGGTTCCCAGCGCTGGGCTCTAGCGATCATGACCGACGACGATCCGACCCCAACGTACGGCTGGGACACCGAGAAGGGCATCACCGATCTGCTCCTCGGCGAGCAGCCGCAGCTGGGTGTCGTGCTCGAAGACTGAGGCGCGGCGGAAGATGGCGCAGGGTGGGGGCCGGCCGCCTACTCCTCCTGGTAGTCGATCGCCTCGATGGTCAGCTCACGGGAGCCTGCCGGCCGCCGCCACACGACTGTCGCGCCCACGCGGGCATCCAGTAGTGCCTCGGCCAGGGGCGACACGTAGCTGATCTTGCCCACCTTCGGATCGGCCTCGTCTTCGCCCACGATGGCGAACCTGCGCTGCGTGCCGCCGCCCTCACGTACGCTCACGGTGGCGCCGAACTTGACCATCCGCCGGGGCTGCTTCGCGAGGTCCACGAGCACAGCGCTCTCCAGGCGTGCCGTGAAATAGCGCAGGTCGCGGTCGACGTACTCGAGTTGCTCCTCCGCCAGAGCATCATCGGCGTCCACGGCCACGCGCAGCAGAAGACGTTGCTCCTCCAGCTCGCCCACCTTCTCCTGGAGTCGGCGCAGGCCCGTCGGTGTGACGTAGTTGGTGTGCTCGCTGATCTGCCTCTCCGGCAGGCCTTCGGCGGGCGAGCCCTCGTCGGGTTCCTTCACGAATGCTCGGCTCATCTCATCACTTCCGCATTGGAGTCGGCCTGCAGACTTCTCGGCCACCGCCGCTCCCACCATGGGCGCGGTCCCGCAGGCTAAGTCTTCGACGCCGCGTGGTGTGCTCCCTCTCCCTGCCCGGTAGCTAGCCTAGTGACGGCGACGACCACGAGGGCGGCACGATGCCCAACGGGCAGAGGCACGCGCAATCAACGTACAGTTCAGCTGGGAGCCCTACTCCGGCTACCTCTATCTGGCCATCTCGGCGCCGTTCTTCTGAGCTTGGTATGCCCCGTGGGCAGAACTGGATGACCGTTCAGGTGACGTCGCGGCGCATCGAGATGAACACCGCCGCGATGCTCACCACGGCGATGTAGACCAGGCTTACCAGGAAGGCCTGGGGCCGGGCGAGCGCCGACGACGCGGCGTCACCACTCTGCGCCGCTCCGAAGTCGAGTTGCTGGAAGGCGGTGAAGGGCAGGAACTTGCCGATGTGGGGCTTGATGACGGCGATGATGTTCTCGACGAACAGCGCCCAGATGAGCACCCCCGCCACGGTGGGGACCTGCGCCCGAAACAGCGCCCCCAGCCCGACCCCGAAGGCGGTCATGAAGCCGACCGTCACGAGAAACAGGGCGATGTCGCGTAACGTCGTGAGATCGTCAATGTTCGACGCTTGCAACCACGGAACCTGCACGCCGCGAAGCGCCGCGATGGCGCCGATGGCGGCGACCACGAGCAGCGCGGTAGCGGCCATCACCGCGGCGCCGATGGCGGCATAGCAGATCAGCTTGACCACGATCACCAGGCCGCGACGGGGTGTTGCCAGGTAGGTGTAGGTGATGGTGCCGTGGCGATACTCATTGGTCATCCCCAGGATGCCGAAGACCACGGCCAACACCGGAACAATGGTGAGGCCGGCGATCGCGGCCACGCTGACTCCGCTCTGGTCGGTGAGGGTGTTGTGGGGAAAGAGGGACATGACCAGGATCGCCGGGCCCACACTCACCACCACCGCGGCGATAAACAGTCCGAGGGCCGTGCGTGTGCTCCGTAGCTTGAGAAACTCGGCGTGGATGAGGTCGATCAAGACTCCCTCCTCGTGCCGGCGATCTGCAAGAACAGGTCTTCGAGGCTCGGCTGTTCGGTGAGCAGCTCGTGCAGCACGATGCCGTTGGCCTGCGCCAGCTCACCTACCTCAGCACTGCTCGGGCCGCGTATGGCCAGCGCCCTGTCGAGGCGGTTCACGCCCGCGCCGTCGCGGCGTAGCAGGGCTTCGAGGTGCTCGGCCTGGGGACTGCGCACACGCACCACGGGGGCGCTGTTGGCGGCGAGCTGAGAGATGGGACCCTGGGCGAGCAGCTTACCCTTGCCGATGATGAGCACGCGGTCGACCGTCTGCTCGACCTCGGCCAGCACATGGCTCGACACCAGCACGGTGCGGCCCTCCGCGGCGCGTGCCCGCAGGAAGTCGCGCAGCCACTTCATGCCCTCAGGATCGAGGCCGTTGGCCGGCTCGTCGAGCAGAAGCACCTCGGGGTCGCCGAGCAGCGCGCAGGCCAGGGCGAGACGCTGCTTCATGCCGGTGGAGTAGCCCTTGACGGCACGCCCGGCCGACCCGCCGAGCTCGACCATGTCGAGCGCGGCTTCCACGCGTTCGTAGCCTAGTCCGGCCGCTCTGGCCACGACTCGCAGGGCGTTGCGCCCGGAGCGGCCGGGGTGAAAGCCCGAGGCGCCGAGCAGTGCCCCCACCCGGGTCGTGGGCTTTGCCAGGTCACGATATCGTCCTCCTAGGATTCGTACGGTTCCGCCGGTAGGATGGACGAGGTCGACGAGCATGCGCAGTGTGGTGGTCTTGCCCGCCCCGTTGGGGCCCAGAAACCCCGTAACCGTGCCGGCGTCTACGGCGAAGCTCACATCGTCGACGGCCAGCACCTTCGTGCCGAACTGCTTGCTGAGGTGCTCGACCTCGACGACCGCCATCGCGCCTCCCGTGGCCCTACCGGAAGGAGTCTATCCGACGATCACGGGGCCCGATAGCCGGGCCCGCTCATGCTCATGGTTGCAGCGCCCGTCTGCAGAGCTCCCACTGCCCGCTACGGGGTGGACACACCTGCTGGTGAACAGGAGAGGTGACCATGCGGTGATATGCTCGCTGGGCGTCCGGGCGCATGTGCCGCGCTCGCCTGCAACTCGACCGTCCACCAGGGGGTGTCGCGGGTTGGCCGCTGACGACGATAGGGAAACCGCCGAGGGCCTCGGCGGCCCGCCGGGACGCGACGGCTATCGCTTGGACGGGTCGGCAGGGTATGAGGAGATACTAGAGAGCCTCTGCCGCCGCGCCGTGCGCGAGCTCGCACTCAGTCGCTGTGAAGCGCTCGCCCGCGAGCGTCCCGCCGGGGTTGTGCGCGTGCTGGCCACCTGGGACCCGGCCGCAGACGTCGGCGCGCCGGCGCGGCCTTGGCGTCGCGGTGTGCGCGAGAGCGACACGGCGGCGCGCGCCGCTGCCGAGGGCACGGTGGCCTGCTGGAACGAAGATCAGGACGCGACGGCCGCGCAGCGCGCCGCGCCGCGGCGCCAGGCGACGCGGGCCCTCATCGTCGCGCCTGTCTTCTCCGGCACAGAGGTCATCGGCTTCCTTGCCGGCGTCGACGGCGGCGCGGCGCGGGTCTTCTCCGCTAGCGAGAGGCAGGCTTTCGCCGCGCTCGCGGCCGAAGCGCCAGTGCCACTCTCCGGGGCGCAGCTCCTGGGCGAGCTGCAGCGCAGAAGGCAGGCGGCGCAACTGGTGGCCGGCACTGTCGAGGAGTTCGCCTCCGCGCGCGAGCTCGATACGCTCCTAGCCCGTGTCGGTGGTTACCTCCTGGCGGCGCTCGACGTCAGCCGGTGCAGCGTGTTCGTGCTCGACGAGGAGTCAGGGGATCTGGTTGCCGCGGCGCACCATCGCGCCGCCGGTGTGTGGCCCGATCGCGAAACGCTCAGCCATCGCATGGACGGCGAGCACTGGCCCCGTGGCCACCGGGCACTGACGAGACCTGACCCCCTCATCGAGTACTCCGACGGCGGGCCCGGGTCTCAGCCTGGGTCACCATCGAGAGAGGACTCCGCCGAGGCAGGGGGCGAGAGAGCCACCCTTACCGTGCCGCTGCGCTGGCGCGGCGCGGCGGTCGGCGTGATCGACGTGGCCGAGGCTCGTGGTGAGCGCCGCTTTGCGGAGGACGAGCTCGTGCTAACGAAGACGATGGCGAGCCTTGTAGCGGCGGCGGTCGCCGAGGCCCGCCTGCGCGCCCTCGTTCAACGCCGGGCGACGGTCGATGAGCTCACCGGGCTGCAGAACCGCCGCACCTTCATGATGCGCCTCGACGAGTCGCTCGCCCAGGCTCGGCGCTACGGGTCCGCGCTCTCGCTGCTCATGGTCGACGTGGACGACCTGACGGCGTTCAACGATGCCTACGGTCACGTTGCCGGCGATAGCTTGCTGCGGTCGCTGGCCGCCCTGCTACGAGGGGCCGTACGCACCAACATCGACATGGTCGCCAGGTATGGTGGCGAGGAGTTTGTAGTGCTGCTGCCTCAGACCGCCGGGGATGGAGCGGCGACTGCCGCCGCTCGCTTGCGGGGGTCGCTGGTCGAGGAGGCCACCGGTGTGGCCGAGGCGCTACGCGTCGCCACTGAGAGGCAGCGGTTCGCCGGGCCGCCGGCCGCCGCCGGCATGACGATCAGCGTCGGCGTCGCCTTCTATCCCCAGCACGGAACCACCGCCCTCGAGCTGTTGATGGCGGTAGATCGCGCCTTGTACGCCGCCAAACGCGGCGGCAAGAACCAGGTTCGCGTCTACGAGGCCTGAGCGCGGGGGCGGCTGCGCCGCCCCCGCCTCTGGTCGCGGCCGGCGCGGGGGTCAGCCGATGTCGTCCAGCCTGCACTCTCCGCCTGGGCCGGCGATGACGAGGAGCGCGTCGCCGACCTGGATGCGCACATCTGGCCCCGGCATGATGATCTCGCTGCCACGTAGCACGGCCGCCGGGTGGCAGGCCTTCGGCATATGCAGCTCGGCGAACGTCCGCCCGGCCAGCTGACTGTCTGCGGTGGCCGTCATGGAGGTCACCGTTACGTCACCCTCACGCAGGTCGAGCAGGGTGACCAGGTCGGCGAGCGTCGCCTCCTCCTCGATGAGACGGCCTACTATCTCGGCCGAGTCGAGCCCTACGTCAACGCCCCAGCTGCGGTTGTAGAGCCAGCGGTTGCGTGGGTTGCGCACCGCGGCGATGACTTTCTTCACTTTGAACTCGTTCTTGGCCAGCAGGCAGGCCACCAGGTTGTCTTCGTCGTGGCCGGTGGCGGCCACGAACACGTCGGCGCGTTCCGCGCCCGCCTGCAGCATGACACTGGGCTCGTCGGCGTCGCCGTGGACAACGTGGTAGCCGAACTCCTCGGCCAGCGCCTGCGCGCGCGCCTCGTCCTTCTCGATGACGGTAACGTCGTGGCTGCCACCGACGTAGCCCGCCACCCTGCGCCCAAGTGTGCCGGCGCCGGCTACGATGACCTTCATGACTTCCACCCCATCATCTTCTGGAACTTGTCGACGGCCGACTCGTGCACCAGCACGTGTACCTGGTCGTCCTCCTGGAACGTAGTGCCCGACACGGGCAGCATGCCCCTCCCCATGCGCACGATGAGCGCCACACGGATCTCGCCGGGCACGCGCAAGTCGTTGATGGACTTGCCCACCATGTGCGTCGGCACGAACACGGCGATCATCTCGACCTCGCCGTTGCCGAAGGTGAGCTCACGCTCAATGCTGCCGCTGGTGAGGTACTCGATGATCTTGCCGGCGCTCCACGCGGTGGGCGCGAAGGTCTGGATGCCGTAGCGGCGGTAGATCTCGGCGCGCTGCGGGTCGTAGATGCGGCTCACCACGTCGGGCACGCGGTACACTTCCTTGGCCACGCGTGCCGTGACCGCGTTGGTGTTGTCTCCGGCACACGAGGCCACCAGGGCATCGGCTTCCCTGATGCCGGCTTTCTCCAGCGTCTCGCGCTCGAAGGCGTAGCCGATGATACTGGTGCCGTTGAAGTTGGGGGGCAGGCGACGGAAGGCGTCGGCATCCTTGTCGATGACCACCACCTCGTGGCCCTCGCGGCCGAGGGCCGCCGCGGTGTAGGCCCCCACTCGACCACAACCGACGATGATCACCTTCATCAGGTTGTCTCCCTCCCGGTAGCGGTGGTGCTGGCGCTCGCTGCGATGCTTGCGTCCTTACGGCGCAAGAACCATTTTCTCGCTTCTTCGGCAAAGAACAAAGTGACGGCGGCCGCAGCCAGGAATCCCCAGTCGGCCAGCGTGAGTGGTCCGGTCTTGAAGATGTTGGCGATCCAGGGCACGTAGCTGATGGCCGTGATGATGCCGATGCCGACGACTTCGCTGATGAGCAGGAACCTGTTCGTGAAGATGCCGATCTTGAAGATCGACTGGCGCTCAGTGCGGCAGCCGAAGCCGTTGGCCACCTGGCCGGCCACGATGGCGGCCTGCGTCATGGTGAGGGCCTCGCGGTAGATCGCGTAGTGCACGCTCGTCGGATTCATCCAGCTGCCGTCGCCCCAACTCCAGCCGTGCGAGAGCAGCACGTACAGGAAGCCGCTCACCGCGAACACCGACTGGATGACGCCGATGAACGCGACGCGCCGCATGGTGGGGAGGCTCAGCAGGCGCTCAGAACGGGGCCGCGGCGGCAGGTTCATAACGCCGGGCTCGGGGTGCTCGGTACCGAGCGCGAGCCCGGGCAGCACGTCTGAGCCGAGGTCGATGGCCAGCACCTGCAGGGCGCCGAGGGGCACCAGGGCCACTCCGCCGAGCGCCGCGAACACGAAGGGGAAGAGCTCGGCCATGTTGTGCGAGAAGATGTACGTCACCATCTTCTTCACGTTGGCGTAGACGCCGCGGCCCTGCTCGACTGCCTTGATGATGCTGGCGAAGCTGTCGTCGAGCAGGATCATGGTGGCCGCCTCGCGCGACACGTCGGTGCCGCTGAGACCCATGGCGACACCGATGTCGGCCTTCTTGAGAGCCGGGGCGTCGTTCACGCCGTCGCCGGTGACGGCGACGATCAGACCCATCTCCTTCAGGGCCGAGACGACTTCCATCTTGTGCTCGGGAGCCACCCTCGCGAAGATCACGTCCTGGGGCTTGGTGAGCTCCTCCTTGAGGTCGTCAGTGCTCATCGCCACGAGGTCAACGCCGGTGATCACGCGCACGCTGCGGTCGCCGCGCACGATGCCGATGCGGCGAGCGATGGCTTCGGCTGTCAGGCCGTAGTCGCCCGTGACCATGATGATGCGGATGCCGGCCGTAAGGGCCTGCTCCACGGCCTCGGTGACCTCCGGACGGGGTGGGTCGATCATGCCCACGAGGCCGACGAAGGTGAGATCCGTCTCGACCGTGTCCGGTGAGTAGTCGGTGAGATCGTTGGGCAGATCGCGCTCGCACACCGCGAGCACGCGCAAGGCTTGGCGCGACATCTCGTCGTTCCGCGCCACGATGCGCTCCCGCATCTCGTCGCTGAGGGGCACCACCGCGTCGCGGAGTCGCACATGAGTGCAGCGAGAGATCGTCTCGGACGGCGCGCCCTTCACGTACGCCTTCTGCCCATCGCCCTCCACGTGCACCACAGACATGCGCTTGCGCACGCTCTCGAACGGCAGCTCGTAGATCTTGGGTCGTTCTATGAGCTCCGCCTGCAGATCGAAGCTGGCCTTCTGCGCGGCCACGAGGAGGCAGCCCTCGGTAGGATCGCCGATCACGCGCCAGCCTGCGGTATCGGTAGGAGGCAGCACCTTGGAGTCGTTGCAGAAGGTCATGGCGCGCATGATGACCTCGAGGCGCTGCTTGGCCTCGTCTTTGGGGAGCGTGGTGTCGCCGATGACGAAGCCGCCCTCCGGCGCGTACCCGGCGCCGGTGACGTCGATCTCCTCCTCCGCGACATACAGTGTCTTCACGGTCATCTCGGCCTTGGTGAGCGTGCCCGTCTTGTCGGTGCAGATGACGTTGGTCGACCCGAGCGTCTCTACCGCGGCCAGCTTCTTGATGAGCGCTTGCACCTTGGCCATGCGCTGCACGCCGATGGCGAGGGCGACCGACATGGTGGCTGGCAGACCCTCCGGCACTAACGCCACCATGACGCCCAAGGCAAAGAGAAGCGCGGCCACCAAGCCGAACTTGAAGACCCCCAGAGCCAGGACGAAGAGCAGGACGCCGCAGGCGAGCGCGATGATGGACACCGTCCGTGCCATGCGGTCGATCTCACGCTGCAACGGCGACTTCTCCTGAGATACTCCAGCCGTGAGCGAGAAGATGCGCCCGAACTCAGTGTTCAGGCCGGTGTTGAAGACGATCGCCCGGCCCGTGCCGGCCGCCACGCTGGTGCCCATGAAGACGAGGTTCGGCATGTTGATGACGGCAAGCTCCTCCTCGAGGATGGGGTCGGCCGTCTTGCGCATCGCGTCGGACTCGCCGGTGAGGGCGATGTTGATGGTCGACATCTCGTACTGACGGATCACGCGGGCGTCTGCGCTGATGCTGTCGCCCTCTTCGAGCACGATGACGTCGCCGGGTACGAGGTCGGCGGCGGCGACAACCGTCACCTCGCCGTCGCGCACGACCTTGGCATTCGCCGGCACCAGCTTCTGCAGGGCTTCCGTCGCCTTCTCGGCTCTGTATTCCTGAAAGAATCCGATGACGCCGTTGAGGACCACCACGCCGATGATCGCGACCATCACGTTGATCTGGTCCTGACGGTCAGAGCCATGAGACAGCATGGCCGCCATGAAGACGAGCACCGCGGCCGCCTCCAGCATGATCGCGAAGAGGGTCGTGAACTGGTCGAAGAAGCGGTAGATGATGGGCCGCCCCACCTTGGCCGGCAGGGTGTTATGGCCGTACTGGCTGAGTCGCTTGAAGGCCTCGTCTTCATCGAGGCCTTTGGGCGATGTGCCCAGCTCGTCGTAGACCCGCTCTTCGGGAAGTGCCCAGATATCCATTCAGCCAACTGCCGTCGTTGCTTCGCCGCCGCACGACAAGCGAGCCGGCGTTACGGCACATCTCGGCACTCTACTCCCGGTCAGACGGGCGTGCAAAACAGCGGCGCCCAGTGCTGGCGGAGCAGGAAGAGCCGTCTGAGGTGCGCGGCCGGCCCGACTTGTGCCTCCGGCGCACGCTAGAGATGCGGCAGTAAAGAATCTGTTAAGCAGAAGGCCTGCGGTGTTAAGAAGACGTTAAGCTACGTCCGACGCCGATGTTAAGGAGCCGTCAAGGGTGCTCGTCTCGTTCCGGCCGCGGCGGGGCCGACGAGGCCAGGCTGGGGTCTGCCACCACGATCACGTCAACATGGTCGAGGCCGCGCATGATGCGCGCGACCAGCGATCCGCGGGCGATCTCGTACATGCGCGAGCGCTTGGACTGGCCGAGCACGATGAAGGTGGCGCGCTTCTCGCGGGCGAAGCGCAAGATCTCTTCGGCGACGGAGTCGCCGTCTACCTCGACGGTCTCGCCGCCGAGCTCCCGGGCGAGGGCGAACAGCACGCCGATGTCGCGCCGTCCCGCGGCCAGCACTTGGCCGGGCGTCTTCACGTGGAGCACCCAGAAACTGCCCTTGAAGCGCTTGGCCAGGCGAAAGCCGCGGCGCACGAGCTTGGCGCCTATGGCGCCGGGGCGCACGCAGACGATGATGCGGTCTTCGGTAGCCCAGGGGTGCTCGGTCTCGTGCTCCGCGATGTATGTCTCGAGGACTTCGTCGACCTCCTCGGCCGTCTTGCGCAGGGCCAGCTCGCGGAGCGCGGCCAGGTTGCCCGGGCGGAAGAAGTTACTGAGGGCGCCGGGGATCTTGTCGAGGTCGTAGACGACGCCGCGCTTGAGACGGTTGATGAGGGCGGCGGTGGTGAGATCGACGAGCACTACCTCGTCGGCATGGTCGAGGACCGCGTCGGGCAGGGTCTCCTGTACGCGCACCCCGGTGATCTGGTAGACCGTGTCGTTGAGACTCTCGATGTGCTGGATGTTGACTGTCGTGATCACATTGACGCCGGCCGCGAGGATCTCCTCTACGCTCTGCCAGCGCTTCTTGTGGACCGTGCCGGGTGCGTTGGTATGGGCCAGCTCGTCGACGAGCACCCACTCCGGTCGACGAGTGACGATGGCTTCGGTGTCGAGCTCCTCGAACTGCCGGCCGCGGTACTCGAGGCGCTTCAGGGGCACCTGCTCCAGGCCTTCGACGAGCTCCGCGGTCTCCTTGCGCCCGTGTGTCTCGACGAAGCCGATGACCACATCCTCGCCGCGTACGCGCCGGCGGTGGGCCTCGCCTAGCATGGTGTACGTCTTGCCCACGCCGGGGGCGTACCCGAGGAAGACCTTGAGATGGCCGCGCTTGCGCAGCGTGCGCAGCGAGAACTGCTCGCCCTGGAGCTCGTCGCCGGCCTGCGGCTCCTGCCCGGCCATTACGGCCCCGCTGTGCTCTGCGCGGCGTCCAAGGCGAGGTTGAGGGCGAGCACGTTCACGCATGGCTCACCAAGAAATCCGAGCTCGCGGCCCGCGGTGTGTACCTTCACCTGAGCCAACACGGCGGCAAGGCTCATGCCGCGCGCCGCGGCCACACGCGGCGCCTGAGCGCGAGCGTTTGCCACGGTGATGTCGGGGTCGAGGCCGCTGGCCGACGTGGTGACCATGTCGACCGGGATGTCGCCGAGCTTCAGGGTGGGGTTGGCGGCCAGGAGCTGCTTGACGTCGGCCTGGATGCGCGACATCAGCACCTTGCTCGTGGGGCCCAGGTTGGAGAACGACGAGTCCATGGCGTCGTAGCCCTTGCCGGCCGCCGAGGGGCGCGGCTGGAAGTACTTCGCCTGCGTGAACTGCTGGCCGATGAGGCTTGAGCCAATGACCTGGCCGTGGCGCTTGATGAGGCTGCCGTCGGCCTTGCTGGGGAACAGGACCTGGGCCACGCCGGTCATGGCCAGCGGGTAGATGAGCCCGAGCAGCACCGCGCTGACGATGGTCATGCGGAGGGCTGTGCCTATGTACTTCATGCCGGCGCTCCCGATCCTAGGTGGTCAGGTGCAGGGCGACCAGGATCATATCGATGATCTTGATGCCGATGAACGGCGCGATCACGCCGCCGAGACCGTAGACGAGCAGGTTGTAGCGCAACAGCACAGCGGCGCTGACGGGACGGAACTTGACGCCGCGCAGGGCCAGAGGAATCAGCAGCACGATGATGATGGCGTTGAAGATGACGGCCGAGAGAACGGCGCTGTTGGGCGAGTGCAGGCGCATGACGTTGAGCGTACCGAGCTGCGGGAAGGCGACCATGAACATGGCCGGGATGATGGCGAAGTACTTGGCCACGTCGTTGGCGATGCTGAAGGTCGTGAGCGCGCCGCGCGTGATGAGCAGCTGCTTGCCGATCTCGACGATCTCGATGAGCTTCGTGGGGTTGGAGTCGAGGTCGACCATGTTGCCGGCCTCCTTGGCTGCCATCGTGCCGGTGTTCATGGCAACACCCACGTCGGCCTGAGCCAGCGCCGGGGCGTCGTTGGTGCCGTCGCCGGTCATGGCGACGAGCTTGCCCTGCTGCTGCTCGTGCTTGATGAGCTCCATCTTGGCCTCGGGAGTGGCCTCGGCGAGAAAGTCGTCGACGCCAGCCTCCTTGGCGATGACCGCCGCTGTGAGTGGGTTGTCGCCGGTGATCATCACTGTGCGGATGCCCATGGAGCGCATCTGGTCGAACCGTTCGCGGATGCCGCCCTTGACGATGTCCTTGAGGTGGATGACCCCCAGGGCGCGGTCGTTGCGCGCTACCGCGAGCGGCGTGCCGCCTTGGTTGGAGACGGCCTCCATCGTCTGCTCGAGTTCGACCGGAACCTCTCCACCGCGCTGGCGGATCCACGTTACGACGGCGTCGCCGGCGCCCTTGCGGATGGAGTGACCGTCAACGTCAATGCCGCTCATGCGTGTCTGGGCGGTGAACTCAATGAACTCCGCGTGCTCGGGATCGATGTGACGCCCGCGGATGCCGAACTCCTTGGCCAGCACGACGATCGAGCGGCCCTCGGGCGTCTCGTCGGCGAGGGACGCGAGCTGAGCCGCGTCGGCCAGGTCTTGCTCGGTCACACCCGGCATGGGCAGGAACTCGGCCGCCTGGCGGTTGCCAAGGGTGATAGTGCCGGTTTTGTCGAGCAGCAGCGTGTCGACGTCGCCGGCGGCCTCGACGGCGCGCCCGCTCATCGCCAGTACGTTGTGGCGCACGAGCCGGTCCATGCCGGCGATGCCGATCGCCGAGAGCAGGCCACCGATGGTCGTGGGGATGAGGCAGACCATGAGTGCTATGAGCACCGTCGGCGAAACCGGGATCTTGTTGTAGATAGCGAAGGGCTCGAGCGTGACGATCACGATGACGAAGATGATCGTCAGGCCGGCCAGAAGGATGGTGAGGGCGATCTCGTTGGGCGTCTTCTGACGCTCGGCGCCTTCGACCAGGGCGATCATCCGGTCGAGGAAGGTCTGCCCCGGGTCGGAGGTGATCATGACTTTGATCTCGTCGGAGAGCACGCGCGTGCCGCCGGTGACGGCGCTGCGGTCGCCGCCGCTCTCGCGGATGACGGGTGCCGACTCACCGGTGATGGCGGACTCGTCGACCGAGGCGATGCCCTCGATGACGTCGCCGTCGCCGGGGATCGTCTCGCCGGCCGAGACGACGACCACGTCGCCCTTCCTCAGCGTGGCCGCCGCGACCTGCTTGACGCCGTCGGGCGTCACCAGGTTGGCGGGGGTCTCGGTCTTGGTCTTGCGCAGCGTCGCGGCCTGGGCCTTGCCGCGGCCCTCGGCCATGGCCGTGGCGAAGTTGGCGAACAGCACCGTAAACCACAGCCAGCCGGTGACCGACCCCACGAACGCCGTGTCACCGCTGGCACGGATCAGGTCGAGCACGAAGTAGATGCTGGTGATGACGCTGCCGACCTCGACGACGAACATGACCGGGTTGCGCGCCACCTCGCGCGGGTCGAGCTTGGCGAAGGAGCTGGCGATGGCCGGCCCGATGAGCTGGCGCATGGAGGCTGCGCTGCGTTTGGCCTTGGGTTCCAGTGTCTGTTCGGTCATGGCGTTGGTTTCAGCCTCAGAAGAGCTTGCCGGCGTTCATCAGGAAGTGCTCGACGATCGGCCCCAGGGCGAGCGCCGGGAAGTAGGTGAGCGCGCCCACGATGAGGATGACACCGACGAGCAGCACAACGAAGATCACGCCCGTGGTGGGGAAGGTGCCGCTCGATTCGGGCACTGACTTCTTGACCCCAAGCGAGCTCGCCAGGGCCAAGCAGGGGATGATGAAGAAGAAGCGGCCCCACAGCATGCACAACCCACCGATGGTGGCCCAGAAGCTGCCGCTGGCCGTGAGGCCGGCGAAGGCGCTGCCGTTGTTGCCGGTCTCCGAGATCGTGCCGTAGAGAATCTCGGTGAGGCCGTGTGGGCCGGAGTTGAGCGCCGCGTGCGTGCCGGCCGGCAGCACAGCAGCCAGGGCCGCGAATCCGAGGGCCGTGACGCAGAAGTACAGCACGGCGAGCACGGCGAGCTTCATCTCGCGTCCTTCGATCTTCTTGCCCAGGTACTCGGGGGTGCGCCCTACCATGAGCCCGGCGATGAACACCGCGAGGATGGCGTTGACCAGCAACCCCATGATGCCGACGCCGACACCGCCGAAGACCACCTCGCCGAGGGCGATATTGAGCATCGCCATGCCGCCGGCGAGCGGTGTTAGGCTGTCGTGACTGTTGTTGACCGCCCCGCACGAAGTGTCTGTGGTGACTGTCGAAAACAGCACGGAGGCCGAGATCCCGAAACGGACCTCTTTACCCTCCATGTTGCCGCCTGCCTGCGTCGCGGTGGCGGCCTGAGTTACGCCGAGCTTGGTGAAGTTCGGGTTGCCGCGCTGCTCGCTGGCGTACATGACGGCGACGCTCATTAACAGCAGCACCATGGCCGCCGCGAAGAGCGCCCACCCTTGTCGCTGGTTGCCGGCGAAGCGCCCGAACGTGTAGGTCAGGCCGGCCGGGATGGCCAGGATGGCGAGCATCTCGAGGAAGTTGGTGAAGGGCGAGGGGTTCTCGTAAGGGTGGGCCGAGTTGGCGTTGTAGGAGCCGCCACCGTTGGTGCCGAGCTCCTTGATGCTCTCCTGCGAGGCGAATGGACCCTGGGCGATGGTCTGCGCGATGCCTTCGACGGTCACGGCCTTGGTGGGCGCGTTGAGGTTCTGCACCACGCCCTGCGAGACGAGGACCAGCCCGAGGATGACAGAGAGCGGCAGCAGGACATAGAGGAAGCTCCGCGTGAAGTCGACCCAGAAGTTGCCCAGCTCACGGCGCGAGTGGCGCGTGAGGCCGCGGATGAACGCCACCGCCACCGCTATGCCGACCGCCGCCGAGACGAAGTTCTCGCGCGCCAGCGCCAGCATCTGCGTCAAGTAGCTGACCTGGGTCTCGGGAATGTATACCTGCCAGTTGGTGTTGGTGGCGAAGCTGACGGCCGTGTTGAAGGCGTCGGCGGGGTTCATGTCGGGGACGTGGGCCGGGTTGAGCGGCAGGTGGCCCTGGAGCCGGAGCACGAGGTAGATGAAGAGTAGCACGATGACGTTGAAGACGAGCATTGAGACGGCGTAGGCGACGACGCCCATCTCTCGCGTCTCGTCGACACCGCAGAGACGGTATGTGAGGCGTTCGACCGGGCGCAGCACGGGGTGCAGGAAGGTCTTCTCGCCGCGGAAGACCTTGGCCATGTACGCGCCCAGGGGCTTGGCGATGAGCGCCAGCAGGACGACGTACACAACGATCTGCAGGATGCCCCAGGTCATGATGCGGTCTTCGCCGGCACGTTCAGAACTTCTCGGGCCGCAGCAGGGCGTAGAAGAGGTAAATTATGAGGCCTGCCGCCACGATGCCGAGGATGAGGTACGCCCAGTTCACGTGTGCTCTCTAGAGGCGCGGCGCAAGGCGCGCATACTCGATGGCGAGCACGAAGAACACAATGACGATGGCTACGAACGCGAGATCAGCCATGCCCCCTCCAGGTCGACCGCCGTGGCCAACACGCCCCACTCACGGCCTTCACGTTCCCCCGCATTCTGCCCAGCCCCTCTACTACCAAACCAGCGAACGGCCGCCGAACGGCGGCCGCATTCTCAGCACCTACTGCGCACGGCAGGGTACAGGCAGTCCTGTAACAATCGCGTAAAGCGGTGCCGTCGCGAAGTGAAGATGCCGTGAAGAGAGCTAGGCGCGAGTCTGAGAGGCCGGCAGATGAGACTGCCGAGCGCTTGACTGTGCCCTTGCCCCGGCCCAGGTCGCCGGCACCGTCGCGCCTGGCGCCGTGCCGGTGGCCTTCCGCAAGGCGAGTCGCTCCCTAAGGCTGGCCACGACCAGCCACACAGTCATCGAAGCTGCCACCGCGATGGCGACGATCATGACCAGGTAGATCCCTATCTCCCCGAGCACCAGCATCACGGTCCTCCAGATGTGCACGCCGCAGCGAGCGGCGGAACCCGCTCATAGCGAAAATTACCCCGGCAGCCCTAAAGGCGCCGTGAAGGTGAGGGGTCGCGGCGTAAAGGGTCCATAAAGGTAGCGCGCAAATGAGGGTGACGGGCGCCGCCGGCTCGCGCGGGGCTGGCGCAGCGCCGGCAGACAGGCCCCCTACAGCTCAGCTGCGTCGTCGGCCTCGGGGGCCGCGAAGCGAAAGCCCACGCCGGGCTCGGTGATGATGTAGCGCGGCCCTCCCAGCGTGGGCTCGATCTTCTTGCGCAGATGGCTCACATGCACGCGGAGGGTCTGCGCGTCTTCGGCCCACTCCGGTCCCCAGACGTGCTCCAGGATCATCTTCTGCGTAACCACCAGGTTGGCGTTGCGGGCCAAGAAGGCGAGGATATCGAACTCCGTCGGCGTAAGGGCGATCTCTTCGCCTCTCAGCCTCACGCGCCGCCGAGCTATGTCGATCTGCAACTCGCCGGCCTCCACCACCGGCGGCGGCGAGGTGAGCGCCGCGGCCCGCCGCAGCAGGGCCCTGATGCGGGCCAGCAGCTCGCCGGCGGAGAAAGGCTTGGTGAGGTAGTCGTCGGCGCCCTCGTCGAGGGCCTGGATCTTGTCCGCTTCGGCCGAGCGCACCGACAGGATGAGGATCGGCGAGGTCATCCAGGTGCGCAGCTCGCGACACACCTCGATGCCGCTGCGGTCGGGCAGCGCCAGGTCGAGCACCACCAGGTCCGGGGGATCGTCAATGGCCTTCATAAGCGCCTCGTGAGCCGTAGCCGCAAGGTCGAGCGTGTAGCCGCGCGTGCTGAGGATCGACCTGAGGGCGCGGCGAATCTGTTCCTCGTCGTCCACTACGAGGATGTGCGTGGGGCGTTCGGGGATGCTCATGTCGCGGTCTCCTCCGCCGACGGTCCGTCGGTCGCCACGGGCAGTACGATCACGAATCGGGCGCCGTGAGGCTTGACGTCTTCCACGTGGATGCTACCACCGTGGCTGTGCACGATCTCACGAGTGATGGCCAGCCCGAGCCCCGTGCCCGACGGCACCTTGGTGCCGGTGCCACGACCACGGTAGAACTTCTCGAACACCGCCTCGTGTTCGTCGGTGGCTACGCCCGGTCCTTCGTCCTCCACCCAGAAACGCACGGCGCGCTGCGTCTCCCGAGCGCCCACCGTGACGGCGGCGTCACCACCCGCGTAGAGCACCGCGTTCTCGAGCAGGTTCTGTACCACCCGGGCCCACTGCGCGAAATCGACATTCACCACAGGGGCTTCCTGGGGCAGGTCGAGGCGGATGCGTGTGCGCTCGTGGGCCGGCAGCGCGTCGAGGCCCGCGGCGACGATCTCGGCCAGATCGTACAGCTCGCGGCGCGGCTCCCACGCTCGCGCCTCGAGGCGCGAGAGGTCCAGGAGCGCGCCGATGCTGTTGTTCAACCGGGTTACGTCGCCGACGATGGCGCGCAGCTCGTCGCGCACACTCGCCTCATCCCAGGCCAGGTCGCTCTCCAGCAGGTTGCTCACCGTGGCGGTGAGGGCCGCGAGCGGTGTCTTGAGCTCGTGTGATACTGAGGAGAGCAGGCTGGACTTGAGACGGTCGGCCTCACGTCCGGCCTCGGCCTGAGTGGCCGCGGCCTGCAGCCGCTGGCGCTCGAGGAACACGCCGACGAGGTTGGCCAGCGAGGCCGCCAGCCGGGCGTCGGCGGTGGAGTACTGGCGGCCGTCGACGCGCGTCGCGATGGTGAGCACGCCCGAGGTGCCCGAGGCGCTGCGCAGCGGGAGATACATGCCGCCGGCGTCGCCGACCGCCTGAAAGGCGGGCGCTTCTCCGGCTCCCCGATGCCTGTCGGACTGATCGGGCACGCCCAGAGGCTCATTGTGCGTAAACGCCCATTCGGCTCCTTCCGCCATGGCGCTCCCGGGAGCGGATGAGGGCGAGGCGCTGTAGTCGTGCAGCCCGTCGCTCTCGGCCACGAACAGGCTGGCCGACGCCGCGCCGAGCAGCCCGATGACCTCCGAGAGCACGGCCCGGGCCATGGTCTCGGTGGAGGTCTGCGACACGAGCTCGGCGCTCACGCGATTGAGTGCCGCCGTCTCGTGCTCGCGCGCCACGGCGCGCGTCTCGCGTTCGCGCATGCGGCCCGCCTGGATGCCGACGATCACGCCCACCACGAGGAAGATGACGAGTGAGACCCAGTCTTGCGGATCGCGGATGTAGAGCGTGTAGTAGGGCGGCAGAAAGAAGAAGTTCCAGGCGAGGAAGCCGAGCACGGCGGCCAGTACCGCCGCCCCGGTACCGGCCACGCTGGCCACGAGCAAGATGATGAGCAGGTAGAAGAGCGCCCACTGATCTTTGGAGAAGTCTGAACGGCCGACCAGGAACAGAGCGGTCGCGACCGCGATCGCCAGAGTGGCGAGGATGTAGCCGTGCCTGGCCAATCGCTGCGCGGAACGTCGGAGCACGAGGTCACCCACCCGGTCGTCTCTGATAGCGCCTCGATTCTAGCAGCGTGTGCCCGTGCCGCCCGATGTCGCTTGCGTCTCCGGCGCTGTGGGTTGACGATAGCGGAGTCTTGATCGGATTCTGTGAGAAGTGGTGGATGATCGCCCTGCGCGGCGTCGTCGCTCTCGCCTTCGGTCTCGCCGTGCTCCTCTGGTCCGGCATCGACGCCAAGGTGCTGGCCGCCGTCTTCGCCACGTTCGCCCTGGCCGATGGGCTGGTGCTGGCTGGCGTGGCCGTGGTGGCTCGTGACGTGCTGGATCAGTGGTGGCTGGTGCTGGCCGAGGGCGTCGTAGGCGCGGGCGTAGGCGTGGCGGCACTCGTCTGGCCGGATATCACCGGCCTCGGCTTGCTATGGCTGCTCGCCGCCTGGGCCATCGTCACGGGCTTCTTCGAGATCGAGGCAGGCGTGCGCCTGCGCCGTCTGGCCGCCGGTGAGATCTCGCTGCTGCTGGCCGGCGGCTTCTCGCTGCTGGGCGGCATCGCCCTCATCGCCTTCCCGCAGGACGACGTCGTGGAGATCGCCTGGGCGATCGGGGTGTTCGGCATCCTGTACGCCGCCATTCTGGTCTTCACGGCCGGACGCCTGCGCCGCCTGGCTCGCGGGGCGCGCCGGGCGGCGCACTAGCCGCCGCAGGCGAGCTACCGTGCGTGGCCGCGCCGGCTGCGCGTGGCCGCGCTGAGCGGGCGTCACGCGGCGGCGTCAACCAGTGTGCATGAAGTTGATCACGTCGCCGTCGTGCACCACGTACTCCTTGCCTTCGGTGCGCTGCAGCGCCTTGTCGCGGGCGGCATGAAACGAGCCCAGGACGATAAGATCGTCGATGGCCACCACCTGTGCTCGCACGAACCCGTGCTCGATGTCGCTGTGGATACGGCCCGCCGCCTGCTTGGCCGTCCAGCCGCGAGGCAGCTGCCAGGCGCGCGATTCGCTGCTGCGAAAGTCACCTGTGAAGAACGTGATGTAGCCCAGCACCTCGTAGGCGGCGCGCAAGAAGACGTCGAGGGCGCCGGCTTCGCCGGCGCCCAGCTCGGCGCGAAACTCCGCCGCCTCCTCGGGCTCGAGGTCGGCCAGCTCGGCCTCGAGGCGCGCGGCCACGGCGACTACCTGGTCGCCGCGGCCGCGCGCCCAGTCGACGAAGTCGGACTGGGCGCTCAGCGCGTCGCCGGCGGCCTGGTCGTCGTCGGTGTTGAGCACAAACAATACCGGCCGGTCGCTCACCAGGGCCAGCTCGCGAAAGAGCGCCGCGTCTTCGGGTGCGCGCTCGAGGCCGCGCGCCAGGTGGCCCTTCTCGAGCTCGGCGACCAGCGTCTCGAGCACCGCCAGCTCCCGCTGGGCCGCGCGCTCGCCGCTGCGTGCCGCCTTGCGCGCCTTGTCGACGCGGCGCTCCACGAGCTCCAGGTCGCTGAGCACCAGCTCCGTCTCGACGAGGTCGACGTCGGCCCTGGCGTCGATGAAGTCGCGTACGTGCGCGACTTCCTGATTCGTGAACGTGCGGATCACGTGCGCCACGGCGTCGACTCCCCGGATGTCGGCGAGAAAGCGGTTGCCCAGGCCCTCGCCGCGGCTGGCTCCCTCGGCCAGACCCGCGATGTCGACTACGTCGATGGTAGCGTTGACCTTTTTGGGGGTCTCGAGCACCTCGTGAAGACGGTCGAGGCGCGGGTCGGGCACGGCCACGACGCCCATGTTGGACTCGGCCGACGTATAAGCGTAGGCCGTGGCGGCGGCGTTGGCGTGCGTGAGCGCGTTGAAGAGAGTGGTCTTGCCCACGTTGGGTAGGCCGACGATGCCGAGCTTCACGAGTGCGTCTCCAGTTTGGCGGTGAGCAGGGTCTCGAGCAGGCGTGAGGCGGCGTTGAGCTGGCGCCGCACGCGTCCGGGGTAGGCCTTCTCCACTCGGGTGGTAAGGTCTGCGCGCGCGAAAGACAGGCGGGGCAGGCGGGGCGTCGTCGCCGCAGGGCGCCGGCCGGCGCCGTAGAGCGCCCGCCAGTCGAGGGACGTGAGCAGGGCCGTGGGCAGGCCGGCAAGGGCGAACGGCTGATCGTCGCTGGGCGCCGTGATCTCACCTCGCGGAACCCTGGCGCCGGCTGGGCTGAGAGCCAGCGCGATGTGCAGGCTCTGGGCGGCGGACAGCGCGTCACCGCGCAGCCACGTGGCTCGTCCGGGACGGCTGGCGACCATGAGCCGGGCGCCTCCGGCGACGCCGTCGAGATCGATCACGCCCACGGTGGCGCGGCGCTCGAGGGCAGTCATCGTGTGCACATAGTAGCGAGACCCGGCCAGGCCACTCTCGGCGGCGCCGAAGGCAATGAAGACGATCGTGTAGGGCGAGGATCGCTGCCTCATGCGGGCGGCCGTCTCGAGCAGCAGCCCGATGCCGGTGGCGTTGTCGACGTAGCCTTCTCCGAGACGTGCGGAATCGTAGTGAGCCCCAACGATGAGCTGCGTGTCCGACTCGCCCTGCTTGACGGCGATGATGTTGGCGGAGTGCACCCGACGTGCGCCGGAGCCGGCGATGAACTCCTGGGTGCGCGGAAAGTACCCGTACTGCTGCAGGTCGCCGAAGATGAAGGCGCGCGCCTTGATCTCGCCCCATGTGTTGGCCACGCGTGGGTGGATGTCGTGGGCGAAGGTCTTGGCGGTGACCCAGGCGATGTCGCCACTGCGCGTGGACGACACGGAGGCCGACGGCCGGCCGGTCTGCGGTTGGGCGTGCCCGCCCCCGGAGAAGGCGCCGGCCGCGGCGAGCCCTATGGCGAGCACGAGTGCCACCGCCACGGCTACGGCGAGCATGCCTCCGCGTGTGCGCAGCCCCGACATCTCAGACAGGCACGTGCACGAGGGCGACCCAGAGTGCGCCCCAGAGCAGGCCGTACAGCACGCCGCCGAGCACGTCTCCGAGGTAGTGGACGCCGAGGTATACCCGACTGAAGCACAGGACTGCCGCCAGCGTGATGAGGGCCGGCAGCAGGGCCGGGTAGAGCAGGCCGACGGTGAAAGCGCCGACCACCGCCATGCTCGCGTGAGAAGAGGGAAACGACTTGCTCGCCGGTAGCGGGATCTGACGCGGCTGGCTGGGATCGGCGATGGGCGGACGCGGCCGGGCCACGAGACGTTTGATCGCATATCCCGTGGCCTCCACGGCCGTGACGGGCACGGCCACATACAGGGCCCGGGCCAACGGCCGGGGTTCGCCGAACAGCCAGGGCAGTAGCGCGACGGCGTACCAGAGGACCCCGTAGTTGGCCGTCAACGACACAGCGCCGAGCGGCAGCGTGACCCAGCGCGGATGTGGCCAAGCGAGGGCCGCACGGCGCGAGAGCTCGCGGTCGAGGCGGTCAAAACGGCCGGGGACGGGAGGCGGCACGGCGTCTGTGGAGCCGGGAGAAGAGGGCATGAGAATCGTCGTCTAGTATACTATCCGCCTGTCCCCGGCCATCTCTTGCGAGGGAACGCCCCATGCGTACCAGCGTCATTGTCACCGCTCTCGGTTCTGACCGCCACGGGCTTCTCGCCCAGGTCGCGACCACCATTGCCGAGCAGAACGCCAACGTCGACGACGTGAGCCAGACCGTGTCCAACGGCATGTTCACGATGATCATGTTCGTGTCGTTCGAGCAAGGCGAGACAACGATCGCCGATCTCAAGGCGGCACTCGCGGCCACCGGGGAGCGCGTCGGCCTGCAGATTCACGTGCAGCACGAGAACATCTTCAAGTTCATGCACCGCATCTAGCGCCTTCCGTCGCCGTCAGGAGTCGCACGTGGTCTTCATCACCGATCAAGAGATTCTCGAGACCGTCACCATGATCACGTCGGAGAACCTCGACGTGCGGGCGATCACCATGGGCATATCACTGGACGATTGCGCGGGGCGCGACGTGGCCCGCACGGCGGCCCGCATTCACGACAAGATCGTGCAGCGCGCCGGACGGCTGGTGGGGGTCGCGCACGAGATCCAGGAGAAGTACGGCATCCCCATCGTCAACCGGCGCGTGTCACTCACGCCCATCGCTCACGTGGTGGGCAGCGACGCCCCTGCGGCTTTCGTCTCAGTGGCGCACGCACTCGACGCGGCCGCCGAGGAGATCGGCATCGATTTCGTCGGCGGCTTCAGCGCCCTGGTGCAGAAAGGGTTCACGCGTGGCGACGCGGCGCTCATCGACGCCATCCCCGAGGCCATCGGGGGCACGCGGCGCGTGTGCTCGTCGGTGAACGTAGCCAGCACGCGGGCCGGCATCAACATGGACGCCGTGGTGCGCATGGCCGAGGTGCTGCTCGCCGTCTCACAGAAGACGGCGGCTCAAGACTCCATCGGCTGCGCCAAGATCGTCACATTCTGCAACGTGCCCGAAGACAACCCGTTCATGGCCGGCGCGTTGCATGGCAGCGGAGAACCCGAGGTGAGTGTCAACGTGGCGATCTCAGGCCCGGGCGTGGTGCGCAACGTGGTGGCCAACCACCCCGAGGCATCCCTGATCGAGCTGGCCGATCTCATCAAGCGCACCACCTTCAAGATCACGCGCGTCGGTGAGCTCGTGGCTCGTGAGGCCTCGCAGATGCTCGATGCGCAGATGGGCATCATCGACCTGTCGCTGGCCCCCACGCCGGCGGTGGGCGACTCCATCGCCGAGATCCTGCAGAGCATGGGCCTCGAGCAGGTGGGGGCACCCGGTACCACGGCGGCGCTGGCGATGCTGAACGACGCGGTGAAGAAGGGTGGCACCATGGCCACCTCATCCACCGGCGGCCTTTCGGGTGCGTTCATCCCGGTGAGCGAAGATCGCGCCATGGCCCAGGCGGCCGCCGACGGCGCGCTCAGCATAGAGAAGCTGGAGGCCATGACGGCGGTGTGCTCCCTGGGCCTCGACATGATCGTGGTACCCGGCGATATAGGGCGCAACGCTCTGGCCGGCATGATCGCCGACGTCATGGCGATCGGCATGATCAACTCCAAGACCACCGGCGCCCGCCTCATTCCGGCAAGCGGCAAGAGGGTCGGCGAGTGGGTTACGCTCGGCGGCCTCTTCGGCGAAGGTCCCGTGATGGCGGTGAGCCGTGCCGGCAACGACGCCTTCGTGGGACGCGGGGGCCGCATACCCGCCCCTCTGCAGAGCCTGACGAACTAGCGTCAGGTCTGCGCGCGCATCTCTTTCATCATCTCGTGGATGTGCTCTGCAGACTCGTGCATGCCCAGCGCGCGTGAGATCTTCTCGGCCTCGGTAAGCTGCAGAACAGCATCGATGGTCTGACCCTGCTGGCGGAACTGGGTAGCCTGGTCGATCTCGAACGTCACCAGGTCGGTGAGCATGCGCCGCACCTCGGGATCCTGCAGATTGACCATCTTGTTGCTCGTGGTCACGATGATGTCGGAGAGTGGCATGGACTGGCTGCGTGCCCCGGTTGGGGGCGCAGACGGCGCGCCGGCGGAGGGCGCGGGTGTGGCCTCGGGGCGGTCGGCCTCGGCGGCCTGGGCCGGCGCCGGAGCTTCGGCGCCCACGTCTTGGTCTGCGGAGGTGGGGGAGCCCTCGTCGGGCGCGGGGGAATCTGGCATGTCGTCGCTGCTCTTGTCCTTCACGGGCGCGCGGTGATCGGCCAGCGAGGGGTCGTCCGCCGGTGGGGCGGTGTCTGCCGGCGCGGTGGGCACGTCGCGGTGCGCCTCCGGGTCGAGGGTCACATCTTCTACCGGCTGCACCGGCTTGCCGAGGCGGGCCAGGGAGTCTTTCGGCGCCTCGTCGAGAAACGATCCGGCGGGTGCGTCTGGCGGCTGCTCACGTCGCTCGCTGCGGCGCCGCGTTACCAGAAGCGCGATGACCAGCAGCACGACGACCGCCGCCGCGACGGCGATGCCCACGATCTGCACGGTGGTCATGTGTTCTTTCCGTCCTTACTCAGGCGTGTGCGGAGCCTGCCGGCCTACTCTTCGCCCACGCCGCCGACATTCCTTGCCCGACGCGGCGATACAATGAGGGCATGATCGATCCCGACGCCATCGCCACAGTCGTGGCCGAGCTGGGCGAGGCGCCGTATCGGGCCCGCCAGGTATACCAAGCTCTCACCCGTGGGCTGGTTACCGACATGCACGAGATGACCACACTTCCGCTCGCCCTGCGCAGTGCCCTGGCTGAACGGTTGCACCCCCTCACCCTGCAGGCGGTCGATTCCGTGGTGGTGCCCGGAGGGAGCGCTGAGAAGACCGTGTTCGTCACTGCCGACGGCCACCCGGTGGAGGCGGTGCTCATGATGTACAGCTCGCGGGCCACGGTGTGCGTGTCCACGCAGGTCGGCTGCGCCGTGGGCTGCACGTTTTGCGCCTCTGGCCGCCTGGGTCTGCGCCGCAGCCTGAGCGCCGAGGAGATGGTCGACCAGGTGTTCCACTTCGCGCGCCGGCTGCGCGACGCCGGCCGGCGCGTGACCAACGTGGTGTTCATGGGCATGGGCGAGCCTTTTCACAACTACGACGAGACACTACGGGCGTGCCGGCTACTCAACGACGAAGCGGGATTTGGCCTGGCGGCGCGTGCCATCTCGGTGTCGACCGTGGGAGTGGTGCCGGGCATCGAGCGCTTCGCCACGGAGCCGTTGCAGCTCAACCTGGCGGTAAGCCTGCACGCCGCCACCGATGAGCTGCGCGACCGGCTCGTGCCCCTGAATCGTACGTACCCGCTCGACGAGGTGTTCGCGGCGTGTGCCCGGTACGTGCGGCGCACGCATCGCAAGGTGATGTTCGAGTATGTGGTGCTCCGCGGGGTGAACGACGGCGATGAGCAGGTGCAGGTGCTGGCGCATCGCGTGCGGCCGCCGCACTACCACCTCAACCTGATCGCCTACAACGTGACCGGCGGTCCCTTCGCGCGGCCGCGGACCGCGGATATGGCCGCTCTGCGCAGCAAGCTGGAGGAGGCGGGTGTGAGCTGCACGGTGCGGCGCTCGCCCGGTGGCGAGATCGCGGCGGCATGCGGCCAGCTGGCTCTGCGGCGCGGCGAAACGCCGCCGGAGGATCCGCTGGCCGGCTGACGCTGGTGAGGGGTGTGCCTTCGCCGCCCCTCTCGATAGCGCGCCTGTGGTGGCTAGGCGCGGGGCAGTGCACCGCGCAGCGCGGCCGCCGCGGCGCCGGGATCGGCACCGACCAGGGTGATGTCGCAGCCGAGCTCGATGCCGGCGATGGTGGCCACGCGGGGTGCCAGCTCGAGATGCCAGTGAAACACGCCTCGCAGGCCGGCCGGCGCGGTGTGCAACCAGAAATTGAGCGGCGCGCCGCCCGTCGCGGCCTTGGCCGCGATCAGGGCGCGCCGTAGAGCGCCGGCCAACGGAGCCGTTTCGGCCTCGCGAAAGTCGGCCTCGTGCTTCGCCGGCGCCAGCCACAGCTCGCCGGCAAAGCGGCTGGCGGCCGGTACCCACGCACACACGTCGCCGGCGAACACCAGGCGCTCACCGGCGGCGGCCATCTCCGCGCACAGCGCGCAGCCGCCCTTGAGGCGCGTGTGGCGCGCGAAGCGCCGCAGCTCGTCGCGCAGCAACGGCGGCACCACCGGCGTACCGAGAAGCTGCTCGTGGGGGTGCGCGAGTGAGGCGCCGGCTTCGGCACCGCAATTGACGATCAGGGTGACAGCGGCCGCCCCGGGCGCGGAGAGTTGTGCGGCGATGCGCCGGCGCCAGACGAGCAGCACCTCGGAGAGGCCCCCGTCGTCCAGGTCTTCCAGCTCCAGCGAATGATCGGGTGAGTGCACGATGACCTCGTGCCGGCCCTCGAGCGCCGGATACATGTTGGGCACCACGCGGATGCGCCAGCCTGGTGTGTCGGGGGCGCCGCCCGCGGGGCGCCAAGCCTCGATCTCGGGCGGCGTGAGCGCCTCGTTGCCCGCGCAGAACGGGCATGGTGTGGCGGCCTGCGCCGCGCCTCGGGCGTGCAAGTCTGTAGGTCGGTCCGCTCTTCCCGGGGCGACGATCGTCAGCTTGCCGTTTATGGGGTTACGCCGCAGCGCGCCACCGTGCGATGGATGGTCCCCGGCTCTCGCGGCGTTCTCCTGCCCAGCGTCGTTGGTGCCGGCCAGGATGCCGCGGAACCCGCTGTCGGCGCCGTCTCCCGTCATGGTCTACTCCCTACCCGGCACTCAGGGAGTCTACTCGGGGCGCAGGTGCGCGCCGTCTGGCGCTCAGTCGGACTCAAGCGAGGCGTCGAGCGTCGCCTTGGTGTCTTCTTCCTTGGACCGGTACATGAGCCGCGCGTCGCGGAGCCGGTCGTAGCCCTCGTCGAGCACCGCTCCCATCTCGCGCCACAGGCACACGTCCTTCTTGAGATGCCTCGCCTTGATCTCGGCGGTACATTCGTCGTCCACCGGGCAGGCGTAGCACACCTCGTTCTCCACAATCGTCCCTTGCTTGCGCGCCAGCTCGCCCTCGTCTATGCGACGGCAGGCGTCCATGAGCAGCTCCTGCACGTCTCCCTGGATGGCTACCTGGAAGTGAGGCATCTGCTCGGGCTCGTCGTACAGGAACTCGCCGTTCTGCCAATGGGCCAGTTCGAAGACCTGGTCGAGCGTCTGCCTGGCCATGACCTCGCGGATGCGCGACTCACTCGTAAACCCCCGCTCGATGAGGCGCTGGCCGAGCGGCTTGAACTTCTTCTCGTCGTGAGAGAGGCTCGAGTCTTCCATGAGCACCTCGGCGAGCTGCTGCTCGGTGAGGCACCCTGCTTTGACCAGGCGAGTGCCGAGCTTCTCGTCGCTGATGGGCAGGGAGATCCCCTCCACCTGCCCGCTGACGAGGTAGACGAAGCCATACTCCTCGAAATCGCGCACCTCGAGCACGCCGCTGCTGGCGTTCTGGGCGAGGAATTGCAGAACGCTCGCCAGGTTGAACCTGTGGATCGATCCGTGGAGTAGCATGATCCCGGTCTCCGCTTGCCGCGATTTCACTCCGGCTATCGGCAGAATGCAGGGAAAAGCTTAGGCGAGGGCGGGTCGCCGCGAGGGTTGCGGCCCGCTGCCTGCCGGTCTGGCGAGGTCTGTTCATCGCGGGCGCTCGCGCGGCTTGCTCCGGGTTGCCGAGTCGCGCCTGGCCAAATTGACCCGGCCTCGGCCGCACGGCTATACTGCACGTTCTGAGTATCGGCAATCGAGCGAGGAAGCTGTGAAGAGGACCTATCAACCGAACACCCGCAAGCGCAGCAAGACGCACGGTTTCCGCAAGCGCATGAGCACCCGTGCGGGTCGGTTGGTCATCAAGAAACGGCGGCAGAAGGGGCGCAAGCGCCTCTCGGCCTAGTCAAACGGCCGATGGCCACCAAGCGCCCCCGCCTCTCGCGATCTTCCGACTTTCAACGCATCTACCGGCAGGGGAGCTCTACGGCCTCCAGGTTCCTCGTTCTCTATTCGTTCAAGCGGCCCGTCGAGGCCGGCACAGAAGGGCCGAGACTAGGGCTGTCGGTCTCGAAGAAGTTGGGCGGCGCGGTCGTCCGCAATCGCGTCAAACGTCTGCTCCGCGAGGCTTTTCAGGGCTGCGCGGGGCATCTGGCTGAGGAGTACGATCTCGTGCTGATCGCGCGACCGCAACTGCTTGAGCTCGTCGCCCGCGAAGGCGCCGGCGAGAAGGGCGTCGTGGGCGCGGCCGTCCGCGAGCTGCTCGGCCGGGCCGGCGTGCTGCACGAGGCGGGCCGAACGTGAGCTGGCCCTTCGTTGCACTCATCAAGGTGTACCAGTACACCCTGTCGCCGCTCTTCGGTCCGCGGTGCAAGTACTATCCGTCGTGCTCGAACTACGCCATCGAGGCGCTGCATGAGCACGGTGTGCTGCGCGGCCTCGGCCTCGCCTCCTGGCGTCTGCTGCGCTGCAACCCGTTCAGCAATGGCGGCTACGATCCCGTGCCGCCACGCCACGAGCACGCTCACCGCCAGTCCAAGATGAGTGCCCATGTATAACAAGATCTACGGAATACCCATCTTCAAGCAGCTCGTCGAGTTGCTGCACTGGATCCTCGTCAACCTCAACTCTGTCTTCACCTCGTGGGGACTCGGGCCGAACTGGACCTGGGGCTTTGCCATCATCGGTCTCACCGTCATCGTGCGGCTCGTGCTGTTCCCCGTCACCTGGAAGCAGTTCAGCTCGGCGCAGGCCATGCAGGCGGTTCAGCCCAAGATCAAGGAGCTGCAGAAGAAGTACAAGAACGACCGCGCCAAGCTGCAGCAGGAGACGATGAAGCTCTACCAGGAGCACCACGTCAACCCGTTCGCCTCCTGCCTGCCTCTTCTTCTCCAACTACCGGTGTTCATCGCCCTGTACGCGGCCATCAGCGGCCGGGCCGAGTACCTGAACCGGGCCAGCATCAACGCGCTCTCCCACGCCGGCTTTCTCTGGATTCATCCGTTCGCCGCCGGCGTCGGCGGGCTGGGCCAGCGTGACCCCACCTACATTCTTCTGATCCTGTACGTGGTCACGCAGCTCGTCTCCACCGAGCTCATGCTCACGCCTACCACCGACAAGCAGCAGAAGTACCTCATGCGGGCGATGCCCATCATTTTCGTCTTCATCCTTCTGCGGTTCCCGTCGGGCCTGTTCGTGTACTGGGTGACCACCAACCTCTGGACGGTCGGCCAGCAGCTCATCATCCGGCGGGTCATGAAGCCCAAAGATCTGGCGACCATGGCTGCCAAGCCGGTCAAACGCAGCCGCTTCATGGAGGCGGTGCTGTCGGCCCAGAACGAACGCTCCAAGTCGGATGAAATCCTTGAGAAGAGACGCCAGAAGGCCGCCGAGCTGGCCGCCGCCAGGGGTGACAAGCCGGCCGGCGCGCAGCGGACCGGCGGCAGGCAGGCCGGCAGCAAGCAAGGCGACGGCAAGCAGGGCGGCGGGCAGGGCGACGGCAAGCAGGGCGGCGGCGGGCAAAGCCGGGGTCAGCAGCCCAGCAAGGGTGCGACCCAGACACCGAGGAAGGGTGCGCGCAAGCCTCCTCCCGGCAAGGGTAGGCACAGGCCGGGCCCGCCGGCCAACCAGGGCAAGAGCAAGAGCGGTCCGGCGGGCGGCTGACAAGCCGCTCGCCGGACCTTCGTCACTCCAACGCGGAGCGGGGGTAGCGATGGCAGAGCTGGACGACCTTCATCCCGTCGACGACAGCGAAGACGAAGAGACCGAGTTCGCCACCATCGCCGGTGCGGCCACTATAGAGGAGGCCAAGCGCAAGGCGCTCGACCAGCTGCGCAAAGTGGTCCCGTACGTGAACGAAGTCGACGTTGAGTTTGTGGTGGTCGAAGAAGGCGCCAAGGGCGGTCTGTTTGGACGCGGCAAGATGGCGGCTCAGGTGGAGGCTCGCCTGCGTCCGAGCACCGAGCGCACCGCCGGCGAGGTGCCGGCCGGGGCCGAGACACTGCGCGAGTTCGTGCACACGGTGGTGCGGCTCATGGGCATCGAGGCGGCGGTGAGTGCCACCGACAACGGCGATGCCGTGAGAGCCAACATCTCCGGCGACGACCTGGGCCTGCTCATCGGCCGCCACGGGGCCACCATCGATGCGCTGCAGTACATCGCCGCCATCGTGGTGAACGGCGATCGCCGTGAACGGCGCCAGGTGATCGTCGACGCCGAAGGCTACCGCGAGCGGCGCGAGGTGGCGCTCAAGTCACTTGCCGAGCGCAGCGCGCAGAAGGTGGCTCGCGAGGGGGCCAGCGTCACGCTCAAACCCATGACCGCGGCCGAGCGCAAGGTCATTCATCTTCACCTCAAGGATCACGCTCGGGTCGAGACGGTGTCGGAGGGCAACGAGCCTTTTCGCGCCGTCGTGATCTCTCCCAAGCGGCCGTGACCGAGGCGTAGCCTGCCACCCTCCGGGCCCTAAAGCAGGGGCCACACGCGGTCGATAGAAAAAGGTGGCGCCGCGCCGGCGGCGTTTCGGGGGTAACCACGCCAGAGGGAGGACCGCCTCATGCGTCGCAGGTACCTATTGACGGGCACGGTGCTGGTTCTCGCGCTTCTGCTCGCCGCGTTGGCGGTGGGTTGCGGCGGAAGCACATCGTCGCCCGGCAGCTCTCCCGCCGCCGCCGTGGCCGCTGCCACCCAGTCCGCCGCTCAGATCGTCAGGCAGAGCGAAGCCAAGATGAAGGACCTGAAGAGCGCGTCGTTCACGGCCGACCTGGCGCTCGTGGTCAAGGGCGACCCCAGTACGATGACCGACCCCTCGCAGAAGGCCCTGCTCTCGCAGCCCATGTCGCTGCACGTCGAGGGCAAGAGCGCTAGCAGCCCGCTGGCCGCCGACCTCACGATGAACGTGGGGATCGCGGGGCAGAGCCTTGATCTGGGGATCATGGCTAAGGGCGCCAAGGTCTGGGTCGGCTACCTGGGAAAGTGGTACGTGGCCGATGCCAAGACGGCCAAGAGCCTGGACACGCAGGCCCAGAAGGGTGCGTCGCCCACGGAGCAGCTCCAGAGCCTGGGACTCGATCCCTCTTTGTGGGGATCCACGTATCGGCTGTTGGGCACCGAGAACCTCGGCGGCACGCAGGTGTACCACATCAGGGCCACGGCCGATCCACGGAAGCTGGTGGCTGCGCTCATGAAGGCTGCCGCCGATCCGGCCCTGGCCAAGAAGCTGGGTACTCAGGGTCAGCAGTTCAAGCAGGGGCTGGCCCAAGGCAAGGCGCAAACCGAGGAGCTCGCCAAGAGCCTCAAGAACGTGGCGGTCGACTGCTGGATCGGGGTGAGCGACAGCCTCATGTACAAAGCCGCGCTCAGCGCGGCGCTCGACTCCGCCGGTCAGAACGGCACGCGGGGTGTGAACGGTATGACTCTGAAGGCCACCATTGCCATGTCCGCCTTCAACCAGCCTGTCACGGTTACTCCTCCAGCCAAGGCGCTGCCTCTGAAGCAGCTCGTCAACGGGATGCTCGGCGGCATGATGGGCGGCACCTTGGGCGGCACCACGCTGTGACACGCCCGGCGTCGCGGCGGGCTCGAGGCTGGCGCCGCTGGTGGAATCGGCCGGGTGGCGCCGTCAGACGCCACCCGGCCGATTCCACCGCGCGCGGCCGGTAACGGCCGGCGGCAGCGTCAGCGCGCTTTGAGCCTATCCCGGTAGGCCTGCACGCCCGGATGTGCCCACGGGCACCCCGGTCACACATCCCTACCGGGATAGGCCCTTAGCCGCTCAGCGATCCCAATCGAAATCTCGCGCCTGGGTCTTCTCCCAGGACGCCGACTCGTCGTCACTGCGCTGCCCGAGCAGCGATTTACTGAGTATCTCGGGCGGCTTCTGAGCGGCCGCGCTGGGAGACTCGGGTGGGGTCGGCGCCTGGTTGGCCGCCGCCTCGGCCTGCGGGTCCGGCGACCTCACGGCCGGCGCGCGCTGCAGCGCGGCCCGGCTGATCTGGGCGGGGGCGAGCTGCACCGTGCCGTCGGCCCTCACACCGGCGTTGGGGCGCAGCCCGGGGAGCTCCTCATAGCCGCGATCGACCATGCGCACGTCGCCGCTCTGGAGGTTGACGTGAAACAGGTACCAGCCCATCGTCCACATGAAGGTGGCGGCGACCATTTGACCGTCGAAACCCACGTGCACCGACGGAAGGCCGAGCTGTTCGTTGGTCTCGGCGATCTTGCGCGGTACGCGGCTCACGTTCAGCAAGTCGACGCCACGCTGGAGAAGCGTGAGCGCAGCGGCCTCGGTCTCGAGGTCGGCGGCGCTGGGCGCCGCCTCGGCAACGGGCTGTGGGGCGGGTGCGGCGGTCTCGGGAGCCGCCCCCTCGGCGGCCGGCGGCGGCACGGTGGTCGGCGGTTGCGACTCCGCTGTGCCGGTATCGGCGGGCTCGCCGAGCAGGGCGCCCGCTGTGCCGGCCTGCTCGGTAGCCTCGGCGATGCCCTCGTCGGCCAGTGCTGGGAGAGGCTGCGTGTCTTCGAACACGACGGCCGGCGTGTCGGCCGGCGCTTCGCTCGCGGCCGGCCCGGCCGCGAGAGGCTCGCCGGCGGCCTCCGCCACGGCTGGCTGCGCCGCTGCCGGCGGCGCCTGCTGCTGGCGCAGAGCCGCCAGCTCGCCGGCGAACTCTGCCGGGGTTTCGCCCCAGGTGCGTTCACCGGGTTCCGACGAGTCTCCCGTCTGGCTATATGGTGTGGCCTCGGCCGGAGCGCCGAAGGAGGCTCCGGTGGCTTCGGCGGGCGCCGCGCGGCCGCCCTCCGCGTCGAGGTGAGCGAAGCGCCCGGCGAGTTCCTGCTTCTCGGCCTCGGCGCGAGCGAGCTGGGCCTGGAGCCGCTCTATCTCGGCTTCCTTGTCTTTGATGGCCCTCCAGAACGCGTCGCTCTCACTGTGAGAGTCGCGCGCCTCGGTGCGCGACTCGCGCACACGACCGCTGTTGGCGGGCGTCGGCGCCGCCCTCACGGGCTCGTCGTCGCCAGGCGAGCGGCTCTGGCCGCAGAGCGAGCAGATGAGCCTCTCGCGGCCATCGGCGTCGACGATCGTCTGGGTCCATTCGCCGGCGAGAAGGGTACGTCCGCACTCAGCGCAGACGGCCTGGTCCGGGTCGTCCTTGCCGCGCCCGAAGATGCGTCCGAACATCGTCACCCCCGTGAGAAAGCAGCCCCGCAGGGCCGGAGATTCGCTGCAAGAAAGCCAATAGTAGCAGAAGCGGGCGCGCTACTCCTCTTCGTCGGCGTCGTCGGGCATGGTGTCGTACTGGGCGAGCACGTCCCTGGCGCGTGCGGCGTCGGTCTCGTTCACCAGAATCTCAAAGGGGTGCACGGACGGTACCGGATATACATCTCGGCCGCCCCCGCCGGCGACGATGGCCGCGATCCCGGCCTGCTCGAGCACCGCTCTCACGACGTTGGCAAGACCGGCGTCTTGGATGGTGGTCACGGGTACGAGCTCCATGGCGTCACCTCGCGGGTCCGGGTCGACGGCGTCGCAGCGCGACGCACCGGCAGTATACCCACTGTGCGGCGGCTCTTGTCAGGGGTCGCCGCCGGGCCCCATCTCTGCGAGGAGCGTGCGCGCGCGCAGCGCGTCTTCCTTACGTACGACGATGAATCCTGGTGCGCTCATTCATGGTGCCCGCCGCGCAGCTCGCGAAGGATCTCGATGTTGCGCCGGTCTGGGCCTTCGCCGGCGAAGCCCGGCACTTCGAGGATGCCGGGGGTACCGGCCAACGCCGGGTGACCGACGATCGTGCGAAACGCCTCCAGGCCCAGCTCTCCGGCGCCGATGTTCTCGTGCCGGTCGCGGTTAGAGCCGATGGCCGTCTTCGAGTCGTTCAGATGGAGCATCGCGAGGCGCTCGCGGCCGCAAGCCGCGGCGAGGCGGGCGAGCGCCTGGTCGAGCCCCGCGGCCGTGCGCAGATCGCAGCCCGCCTCGAAGATGTGAGCGGTGTCGAGGCAGACGCCCAGACGGGGATGTGCGTCGGCGGCGGCGATCATCGCTCCGAGCTCGTCGAAGTCGACGCCCATGGTGCCACCGGCGCCGGCCGTATTCTCGAGAAGGATACGCACCGGCGAGCCCTCGCTTTCCTGCAGGGTCCTTCGCAGCGCCGCCTGCACGCGTCCGAGGCCGGCGGCGAAGCCGGCGCCGTGGTGCGAACCCACGTGGGTTACCACGGCCTCGGCGCCGAGCTGCTCGGCCGCCGCGACGGCACCCGACAGTGCCGTCACCGACTTCTCGTAGAACTCGTCGTTAGGGCTGGCAAGATTGATGAGGTAGATGGTGTGGATCACCACGAACCGGATCGGCGACGCGGCGCGTGCCTCGCGAAACTGGGCCGCGTCCTTGTCCTTGTACAGAGTGGGCGCCCAAGTGCGCGGACTGCCGGCGAAGAATTGCACCGCTTCGCAGCCTATCTCGACGCCGTTAGCGATCGCCTTCCAGACGCCGCCCGACGCCTTCACGTGCGCGCCGATGAGCATTCCGCTCCTCCCGGTCTCCGAGTCTCCTGGACGCGCGTGACGTGTGCCGAGGGCGGCCGCCGCGCGCGCTGCGCCGCCGCCAGTGATCTGCCCGGCCGCGGTGCCGCGGAAACTGTGCGGGACCGGGACCCGGCAAGCCGTAAGCGGCCCGGCAAGGGCGGCTGGGGAGCCGAGTGTAGCCGGCGGGCCGGGACGGCGGCAAGAGGTGAGCGGCGGCACGCACACCGGGGGCCGCCCGGCCGCCGGCCCTGTGATACTGTTGTCCGGCGCGACGGGCGCCAAGAGCCGCCGCGCCGGTCGACCACCCACCCCAGGAGAGTACCCGCGCATGTGCGGCATCTTCGGTTTCGCCGGCCCGCCCGACCGGCAACTTCTCGGGCGCATGGGTGCCGCCATCGTGCATCGCGGCCCCGACGACGCCGGCTCCTTCGAGCGCCTTGGCGTGAGTCTCGGTCACCGGCGCCTCAGCATCATCGACCGCGCCGGCGGCCATCAGCCCATCGCCAACGAAGACGAGACCGTCTGGCTCGTGTACAACGGCGAGGTCTACAACTACCGGGAGCTGCGTGTCGAGCTCGAGGCCGCCGGCCATAGCTTTCGCACGAGTTGCGATAGCGAGGTCATCGTGCACGCCTACGAGGAATGGGGTCCGGCCTGTGCGGCGCGCTTCAACGGTATGTGGGCATTCGCCGCCGTCGACCTCCGCGAGACCGGGGGCGGCGGCAAGCTGGTGCTCAACCGCGACCACTTCGGCATCAAGCCGCTGTTCTATGCTCGCTCACCGCGCAGCGGGCGACTGCTGTTCGCCAGCGAGATCAAGGCGCTGCTGCAAGACCCGGAGCTGCTCGCGGAGCCCGACGAGCAGATGATGTTCGAGTACCTGCACCACGGCTTTCACGATCACCGCGCGGAGACGTTCTTCACCGGCATCTACCATGTGCCGGCGGCAGCCTGGGTGGAGGTGCCGCTGGTGGACGGTGCCGGCGGAGCGCCTGACGGCGCCGGCGGCGCAGCCGCCCCGGCGCCGGCGCCCGAGACCGGCCCCCTCACAGCACCGCTTGCGAGCACGCCATACTGGGCGCCCAAGCTCAGCGCCGACGGCAGTCCCGACCCGGCAGCCTTTCGCGAGCTCTTCCGACTCAGCGTGGCGCGCCGCCTCGTCGCGGAGGTGCCCGTGGGATCGTGCCTGAGCGGAGGTCTGGACTCCACCACCATCGTGAGCTTCATGAGCGAGTTGCTCCAAGAGGAGGCGCCGGACGCCTCGTCGCTGCGCGGGCAGCTCAAGACGTTCAGCGCGGTGTTCGATGGCGACCCGATCGACGAGCGCCGGTTCATCGAGGTGGCCGTGCAGAGCACGGGCGCCGACACCACCTACACCAGCCCCACGTCGCCCGAGTTCGTGGAGGAGCTGCGCGACTTCATCTGGCATCAGGAAGAACCCATCGTGAGCACTGGCCCGTATGCGCAGTGGTGCGTCATGCGCAGTGCCCGCGAGCAGGTGACGGTGCTGCTCGACGGCCAGGGCGGCGACGAGCTCATCGCCGGCTACGTGCCGTACCAGCTCGTGTACCTGCGCCAGCTTCGCCGCCAGAAGCGGTACGCCGAGCTGCGTCATGAGGCCACCGCCGCGCGCGACGTGCTGTGGCCGCTGGCCCGACGCAGGCTGAGCCAGCGGCGCAAACGTCTCTCCACAGGCCGCCTGCTCAGACCGGAGTTCATCGCTCGCACCCGCGACCCCGGCTACGGGCGCTCGCAGGACGACCTCAAGCAGCGTCTGCTCCAGGATCTGCTGACCTACAGTCTGCCCTGCCTGCTTCGCTACGAGGATCGCAACTCCATGGCGTTCAGCATCGAGAGCCGCGTGCCCTACCTCGACCAGGAGCTCGTCGCGCGCATCCTCAGCCTGCCGGACACCGCACTCGTGAAGCACGGCTGGAGTCGCTGGATCCTGCGCGCGGCGCTCAAAGGCACGCTGCCCGAGAAGATCCGCCTACGGCGCTGGAAGGTGGGCTTCACCACGCCCGAGATGCGCTGGATCAAGGCGCGGCGCGCGGCGTTCACGAGCTTGTACCAGTCGCCGTCCTTCCAGGCGCGTGCCTACTGGGACGGCGCCGCCGTGGTGAGCGCCTTCCGCGCCTGCTGCCGCGGTGAGGTGGAAGAGAGCATGTTCTTCTGGCGAGCCGCCAACGTTGAGCTGTGGCTGCGCGAGTTCTGCGACCGTAGCGTGGTGCTCTACGACGCCGACGGCGAAGCGGCGCTTACGGCGGCGGCGCAGATTGGGCCGCGGCACCGGGGCACGCTGGCCGAGGCCGGCGATGCGCGGGTGCCGGAACTGCTTGCCGGCGCGGGCCCGCAGGGTACCGCGGCGACCGGCGCCGCGGCCGAGGCCGCGCGACTGCTCGCCGAGTACCGGCCCAACGCCATGAAGCACCTGTTCGCCACCCGGCGCGGCGCGGTGTACGCGCGTCTGCCGCTGAAGACAGATCTGGTGGGCCGCGGCGACGATCTCGGCGAGCTCATGCACCGCCAGGTGGTCGCGCACGTGAAGCCCGGTGACATCGTGGTCATGGCCGAGAAGCCCATCGCCGCGAGCCAGGGCCGCAGCTACGCGCTCGGCGAGATTCACCCCACGCGCCTCGCCAGAGTGCTCAGCAGGGCCGTGACACGCACCCCACACGGCATCGGGTTGGGCATTCCCGAGACCATGCAGCTGGCCATCGACGAGGCGGGCGCGACGCGCATCATCGCGGCCGCGGCGGCCTCCGCGGCCGGCAAGGCGATCGGCAAGCGCGGCCTCTTCTACAAGGTCGCCGGTGCCAACGTGGAGGCCATCGACGGCCCCACCCACAACACGCTACCGCCGCACAACACGCACGCCAAGCTGGGCCCGGCCGATCCCGACGGCGTCGCCACCAGGCTCGCACATCTGCTGAGCGAGGCAGCCGGAGGGGCGGTTCAGATGGCCGTGATCGACGCCAACGATCTCACTGCCACCGTTCTCGGGAGCTCGCCCAGCGTCGACCGCGACCTCGTGGTCACTCTGATGCGCGACAATCCCCTGGGCCAGGGCCATGAGCAGACGCCGGTGTGCGTGCTGCGGCCTCTCGGCGCGCTCTCGCCGCACGCCTGATCGCGGCCCCGGCCGCCTGCGGTATCTCTTCCCGATTCGTTCCCGTCGGAAGATGAGGCGGCTTCCATCTGAGCCACGGGAAGCCGGCCGACGACACCACCTGGTAGAGCAACCAGGGAGCGTCACCCGTGCAGACGTGTGGCTCAGGCACAGGCTGGACCGGCAGAATTCGCGCGTGCTTCGCCGCCGCCGTCGCAGTGCTCGCCTGCGGCGCCCTCTTCGCGCCGCCCCCGGCGGCTGCCGCGCAGCCGCGGCGGGCGGCTCCTGCCACGGATTTCGTCGCCACGCTCCGTTTCGCGTACAGTCCGTCGCCGGCCGGCATGCTGCAGGGGCAGGGCTACCGGCCCTCGCCTCTGCCGCCGGTGACGGTGGCGCCCTCCGCCCGTCTGCTGGCGGCAAGAGGCATCATGGCCGGCGCCGGCGCCGCGTCGTTGTACCCGGTGAGGTTCGATCTGCGGCGATACCATCGCGTGAGCCCGGTGCGCGACCAGGGCCTTCTTAGCACGTGCTGGGCGTTCGCCTCGCTCGGCGCGCTCGAATCGGCCCTTCTCCCCGCCGAGAAGCACTACTTCTCGGTGGACAACCTCTGCCGGCAATCCGGGTTCGATTGGGGCGCCAATGGCGGTGGCAACGATCAGATGGCTGCCGCCTACCTGCTGCGCTGGTCCGGCCCCGTGAACGCATCGAGCGAGCCCTATGGATCCGCGCGCACGCCGCCCGGGCTGAGCGCCGTTAAGCACGTGCAATCGTGGGTGCGCCTGCCGGAGCCCTCGGCTCCCCGTGACCTCAACATTATCAAGGGCGAGCTCAAATACTACGGCGCCCTGTACGCCGTGATCGACTTCGTGCCCCGCTGCTACCGCGCGGCAAGCCACGCCTACTACTACAGGGGACCGAGCGCGCCCAACCACGCGATCGACATCGTTGGCTGGGATGACCGCTATGCCGCGAAGAACTTCGCCCAGCGTCCGCCGGGCAACGGCGCCTTTCTGTGTCGCAACAGCTGGGGCCGAGCGTGGGGTGCCAAAGGGTACTTCTGGGTGAGTTACTACGATGCCCTCATCGACACCGACGTGAGCGTGTTCCCGCGGGTGGAAGCGGTCTCCAACTACGCGCGCTGCTACCAGTACGACCCTCTCGGCGAGACCGACAACCTGGGCTGGACGGGCTCGCAGACCGGGTGGTTCGCGAACAGCTTCACGGCCTTGGCAAACGAGTCGCTCGCGGCCGTTGGGTTCGGCGTGCCGTCGGGCGATGCCGGCTATGTGGTGTACGCTGGCCCCTCCCTTGCCCAGCTCACCCCGGTGGCCAGCGGCACCACGGCCTTCGCGGGGTTCACCACGGTGGAGCTGAACGTGCCGGTGGCGCTTACGCAGGGCAGCCCCTTCGTCGTCGCCGTGCAGCAGACTACTCCGCAGTACGCGTACCCGGTGCCCGCAGAGGCGCCCATCGCCGGGTACGACTCGCTCGCCACCGCGGCGCCTGGGCAAAGCTTCGTGAGCCCCGACGGCGCCTACTGGACCGACCTCTGCACGGTACCTGGGTACGCCGCCACGAACGTGTGCCTCAAGGCCTACACCACGCCGTAGGCCGCATTTTTCGCGCCCGTCTCGACCTCGAGCCTCCCTCCCTTCACTGCCGGCCACCACGGCAGGAGAGAGGCCGCGGCGTGCCAAACGCCTGGCGCGAAGTTCCGTGACCGACCTCCCCGGCGGTGATATAAGTCAGCACGCAGGCGTGCGAGAGGAGGGCGGGCGTTGGCTATCGTCGAGGTCGAAGGGCTGCGCAAGCAGTACGATCCACCCAAAGGTGTGCTGGCCGTCGACGAGGTGAGCTTCTCCATCGCCGCCGGTGAGATCTTCAGTCTCCTGGGCCCCAACGGCGCCGGCAAGAGCACCACCATCTCGATGCTTTCCTGCCTCCTGCGCCCCACTGGTGGCGATGCGCGCGTCGGCGGTCACTCCATCGTGAGCGACGCGCAGGCCGTCAAGGAGATCATCGGAGTGGTGCCGCAAGACATCGCCCTGTACCCCGACATGAGCGCCCGCGAGAACCTGGTGTTCTGGGGCAAGATGTACGGCCTGGCCGGGCCGGCCCTGCAGCAACGCGTGGACGAGGTGCTCGAGCTCATCTCTCTCGTCGACCGCCAGAAGGACCGCATCGAGAAGTTCAGCGGAGGCATGAAGCGGCGTGTCAACATCGGTGTCGCGCTCTTGCACAAGCCTACGGTGCTCTACCTCGACGAGCCCACGGTGGGCATCGACCCGCAGAGCCGGCGGGCCATCCTCGATGGCATCCTCGCCCTGCGCGATCAGGGCATGACGCTGCTCTACACTACTCACTACATGGCCGAGGCGCAGGAGCTCAGCGATCGCATCGGCATCATCGACCAGGGCAAGATGATCGCCGCGGGCACTAACGCCGAGCTCGTGAAGATCGTCGGTGAAGAGACGCGCGTGATGCTCTGCGTCGATCATTACCTCGAGGGCATGGTGGAGCGCTGGGCACAGATCGAGGGCGTGACCAAAGCGGCCGTCGAAGAAGACCGCGCCGTGCTCATCGTGCTAGACGCCAACCAGGTGCTGCCGCGGCTCTTCGAGGCGGCCGCCGCGGCCGGCGCTCGCATCACCGAGGTGAACGTGACGGAGCCCAACCTGGAGATGGTGTTCCTGCACCTCACCGGGCGGGCGCTCAGGGAGTAGCACGGGCATGCGCCGATGACCGACGCCAGGCATCCATGCCCGGCTCCGCGCCCATGAGCCGCGTTTTCGCGATCGCCGTCAAAGACCTGCGCAGCACCATGCGCAACGTGCCGGCGCTCTCCATGATGCTGTTGGCGCCACTGGCGTTGGCGGCCCTGCTGGGTCTCGCCTTCGGTGGCGGCAGCAACTTCTCCATCGCAGCCACCAAGGTGGCGGTGGCCGACGGCGACTCCGGCGCGCTGGTGGGCGCCCCGGCGGCGACGAGCTCCGTGCGCGCCGGGTCCGTCATTACCGCGGCCATGAGGGGCCCCGGGCTCAAGAAACTCCTGACGGTGACCAGCTTCTCCACCGCCGGCGCGGCACGCAAGAGCGTCGACACCGGCAAGACGGCAGTGGCCGTGGTCATTCCCACGAATCTGAGCAGCGTGCTCCTGGGGCAGAACCTTACGGGGCGGCGCGCCTACGTTGAGCTCTACCAGAACCCCACCGATCAGCTCGGCGGGGCGATCGTCGAGAGCGTCGCCAATCAGGCGCTGCTGACCTTCAACGGCGCGCGGGCGGCCGCCGCCGCGGCGGCCGGGCTGGCCGTGGCCGGCGGTCACGCGAGCCGCGCCAGCAGCCTCGCCCTGAGCGCCGCCTCCACGTTCATCAAGGATGGCGGCGGGGCTGCCGGCGCCAACGTGACGCAACGGCCGCCGCAGTTGCCGGGCGGCCAGAAGACCAAGAACGTGGGCGTCACGGCCACCATCCTCGCCGGCATGATGATCTTCTTCATGTTCTTTGGCGCGTCCAACGTGGCACGGACCATCTTGACCGAAGACCGCGCTGGCACGCTGCCGCGGCTGTTCACGACGCCCACCTCGAGGCAGACCATCATCGGCGGCAAGTTCGTCAGCGTGTATCTGACGGTGACTGTGCAGGCCGTGGTGCTGCTGATCGCGGGCCGCGTGATCTTCAGCATCGCCTGGGGCAGGCTCGATGCGGTGACGGCACTCACGCTGGTGGGCGCGGCGGTTAGTGCTGGGCTCGCCCTTCTGGTGATCTCGCTGGTGCGCACGCCGGCGCAGTCCGGGGCCATCGGCTCCGGGGTGTATCTGGTGCTCGCGCTGCTCGGTGGTAACTTCACGGGGACGGCCTCGGTCGGGGGCACGTACGCCACCGTGCAGAAGCTCACTCCCAACGGCTGGCTACTGCACGGCTGGGACACGGTGATGCGCGGTGGCGGAGTCACCGACATCTCGCTGAACCTGCTCGTGCCGCTGGGCTTCGCGCTCGTCTTCTTCGCCGGCGCGGTCTTGGGCTTTCGCAGAAGGTACGCGTGAGGTTGCCGTGAAGCGTGTCTGGACACTCGTCGTTAAGGACCTCGTGGAGACGCGTCGCGATCGCCTGGCGCTGTTGTTCACGGTGATCATGCCCCTGCTCTTCACATCCTTCTTCGGCGTGATGTTCGCCAGCGGCGGCAGCCGCCTGCCCATGGCGGTGAGCAACGGCGACGGCGGTGCGCCCGCCACCGAGCTGGTGAGCGCCTTGCGGCAGTCGTCGGTGGTGAAGGTGCAGCTCATGGGCCAGGCCGCCGCCGAGAAGGCCGTTGACGATGCCAAGATCGCGGCGGCGCTGGTAATACCGGCCGGTTTCTCGGCCGACCTCGCCGCCGGCCGGACGGGCAACCTCACGGTGGTGAGCGTCGCGGGCTCGAGCGGCGGGCAAACGTGCCAGACCGAGGTGAGTGCCGTCGCCGGGCGCATCGCCGAGGCCGAGCGCGCCGCGCGGGCCGCCGTGGCGGTGGCCGGGCCTTCGGCGGGGCGGGCCGGGGGCACCGCCGCAGCGAGCGCCGCCCTCACCACGTCTCGCACGCTCGCCGCGCAGTCGCTGGCACACCCCGTGGCGGTGGTGCGCGTCGTGGAGGCGGGTGCCGCCTCCGGCCAGATACCGAGCGGCTTCGTGCTCAGCTCGCCCGGCATGCTTGTGAACTTCATCATGTTCAGCCTGCTGACGGCCGGCGTCGCACTCATCGTGGAACGCGGCAACTTCACGCTGTTGCGCCTCATGACCACGCGTGTGCGCCGCTGGGAGGTCATCGCCGGCAAGTCGGCGAGCATGTTCATCATTACCTTGGTCCAGCAGATCATCCTGCTGGGCGTGGGGCAGTTCGTGTTTCACGTCGACTACCTGCGCAACCCGGCGGCGCTGCTGCTCATGATGCTGGCGTTGTCGCTGGTGGCGTCTACCCTGGGCCTGCTGCTCGCCTCACTGCTCACCAGTGAACAGGCGTTGGTGGCCACCACGGTGATCGTCTCGATGAGCGTGTCGGCGCTCTCCGGCGCCTGGTTCCCACTCGAGATCACGGGCTCGGCCTTTCGTTTCATCGGCCATCTGCTGCCCACCGCCTGGATCCTCGACGGCTTGCGCGGCATCATCGTGCGCGGCTTCGGCGTGTCCGATGTGCTGCCCGCCCTCGGCGTCGCCCTGGCTTGGTCGGCGGTGCTGTTCGCGCTGGCCGTATGGCGTTTCCGTTTGACGGATTGAACGCGGCAGAGGCGCCCTTACGGCAGCGTAGAGACCGCGCGCTCTATCAGGTGGATGAGCGGGCTCGGGTACACGCCGAAGACGAAGAGGAGGGCGGTGAGCGCGGCGAGAACTGCGCCGGAGGCGCCGGGTATGGCCGCGCTCAGCGCGCGCCGCTCGGCGTCGGCCGGTTCCACATACATGGCGACCACGATCCGTGTGTAGTAATAGAGACCGACCGTGCTGCTCAGGACCAGCGTGATCACGAGCGTCCACAGCGCCGCCCCGGCCCCTGCGGTGACCACATAGAACTTGCCCACAAACCCCATGGTGAGCGGGATCCCGGCCAGCGAGAAGAGCGCGATCGAGAATGCGGCGGCCATCCACGGCCGGTGTCTGGCGAGGCCGCGATAGTCGTCTATGAGATCGGCGTCCCGCTCCGCTTGAGAGAGCACCGTGACCACCCCGAACGCCGCCAGGGTGGTGACGAAGTAGGCGACCAGGTAGAAGGTCACCGCGGTCACGGCGGCGTGCCCCGCGGCGAGAAAGGCGACCAGCGCGTAGCCCAGATGCGCGATGGACGAGTAGGCGAGGATGCGCTTGACGTTGCGCTGTCGCAGGGCCAGCAGGTTGCCGGCGACCATGGAGGCGAGGGCGATGGCGGTGAACACCAGGAACAGGGTGGCGCCGTGGTGCAGGCTTACCGGCCGGAAGAAGCGCACCAGAAGCGCCAGCATGGCGCCTTTGGAGACGGTCGCGATGTAGGCACTCACCGGCGCCGGTGCGCCCTGGTAGATGTCGGGGGTCCACATGTGAAAGGGCACGAGGGCGAGCTTGAAGCCGGCGCCGACCACGATCAGCACCACCCCCACGGCGACGATGGCGCCGCTGCCGCTGAGCCCCTGGGCCAGCGTAGGGGCGAGCTGGCTCACCGTCATACTGCCCGTCTCGGCATACACCAGCGCCATGCCAAAGATGAGGGCGGCCGACGTGGCCCCGGCGAGCACCAGGTACTTGATGGCCGCCTCCACGAACTGCTCGCGAAAGATGGGATAGGCGATGAGCGCGTAGAGAGAGACGCTCAGGATCTCGAGCCCCAGGAAGAACGAGGCGAAGTGCGTGCTGGCCACGAGTGTCGCGCCACCCAGCGTCGCGCCGAGCAGGAGCACGTAGTACTCCTCGGGCGGCACGCGTAGGCGCCGCAGGTACCCCCACGAGAGAAGGGCCACCGCGGCCGTGGCGACCGCGAGCAGGCCGATGAAGAACAGGGCGTAGGTGTCGAGGTCGAGCAGCGGGGTCACCTGCCGCGGCACGCCAGTGGCGGCCACGAACAGGCTGACCACCGTGGCCGCCAGGCCGAGCAAGGTGAGCACGAGGGCCAGCGCGTGGGAGCGCCGGAACGCGGCGACCAGCATGACGATCACCGCCGAGCCGCTGAGCACGATGAGAGGCAGCAGGGTGATGAGGTCGCCGGGCTTCACGGCCGACCGCCTCTCGCCGCGACGCGGTCGGCAACTGCGCGCGCCGCCGCGGTTGCTCCAGCGCCGGCCCCCTGGGCGCCGCTTAGCGGCGTACTCTGGGCCACGCCGGCGGCCGCGACCTGCTGCAGGGCGGTCACCGTCTGGCGTGCCGTGGTGATCACCGGCTGGGGGTAGAAGCCGAGCACCACGAGCGCGGCGATCAGCGCCGCGAACATGCCGGTCTCACGAGGCACCAGGTCGCTGAAGTGCAGGCCGTGGGCCTCTTCGCCCTGGAAGGCGCGCTGCATCATCCAGAGGGCGTACACCGTGGCGAAGACCAGCCCGACCGCACCCAGCACGGCCGCCCACATGCTCACTCGCCACGTGCCGACCAGAATGAGGAACTCGGCCACGAAGTTGCCCAGGCCCGGCAGCCCCAGCGAGGCGATGGCGAAGAACATGGCCGTGCCGCCCATCTTGGGCGCCACCTGCCAGAGACCGCCCATGTGAGCCATGTCGCGGGTGTGCAGGCGATCCTGCAACCCGCCGACGAGGATGAACAGGGCACCCGTGGAGAACGCATGGCAGACGATCTGCAAGACCACACCCTGCAGGGCCAGCGTGTTCCAGGCGAACACGCCGAGCAGCACGAAGCCCATGTGGCTCACGCTCGTGTAGGCCACGAGCCGCTTGAGATCGGTCTGCGAGTAGGCCATCACCGCCCCATAGATGATGCCGATCACGGCCAGCACGAGGCCGGCGGTGCGAACGTCGAACACGGCCCGCGGAAACAGCGGCACCATGAAGCGGATCATGCCGTAGGCGCCGATCTTGATGAGCACGCCGGCCAGGATCACCGAGCCGGCCGTGGGTGCTTCGGTGTGGGCGTCGGGCAGCCAAGTATGCAGCGGTACCACCGGGAGCTTGACGGCGAAGGCGACGAAGAAGCCGAGCATGAGCCAGAAGGCCGTTGACGAGGCCATGCGCGTGCCCAGGAGCTGCGGGAAGTCGAAGGTGTAGGTGCCGCTGGCGCGGCCGTGGATGAAGTACAGGGCAAGAATGGCGATGAGCATGAGCAGACCGCTGGCCTGCGTGAAGATGAAGAACTTGATGGCGGCGTACACACGCCGTTCGTGACCCCACAGTGCGATCACGAAGTACATGGGCACGAGCATCATCTCGAAGAAGAAGTAGAAGAGGAAGAGGTCGAAGCTCAGAAACACACCGGCCAGCGCCGCCGTGGTCCAGAGAAGCATGAAGTGGAAGAAGCCGACGCGTTCATGGATGCCACGCCACGAGGCGAGCACGGCGAGCAGGCCGAGGCCGAAGGTGAGCGCCAGCATGATCACCGTGAGCCCGTCTTCGGCGAGGAAGAAGCTGATGCCGAGCGGCGCGATCCAGGGAACCTTGATGTGGGCCAGCCAGGCGCCCTGCATGAGGCCGGCCGGGCCGGGGCCGTGGGCCGCGAAGGCGGTCTGCAGGCGGCCGGCCTGGGCCGCCCACTGCCCCGCGAGCAGGGCCAGCGGTGCGGCGTTGCCGAGCACGGCTGTCCAGCGCGCCAGAGTGGGACGGCTGCGCGCCAGCAGCCAGGCGAGCGGCGCGGCCGCGGCGGGGATGGCGATATACAAGATGAGGATCACGGCCGCCTCACCTGAACACCACGAAGGCGATGATGGCGGCCACTCCCACGCCGGCCACGGCCACATAGGCGCGCAGCAGCCCGTTCTGTGAGGCGCTGAGCCCTCGCCAGGCCTGCACGTTGAGCCAGGCGAGGCCGCTCACGAAGGGTTCCACCAGGTCGTTGCGGGCTGCCTTCGCGAACCACTTCACGGGGCCCACGAAGACGCGTTCGTAGAGCCAATCGAAGCCCCATCCCGCGAACCAGTACTGCTGCACCACGTGGGCCGTGGGACGGGCCGCGAACGCCGCCGTCGCGGCGCGACGCGTCACCCACAGCATGTAGGCGAGGGCGATACCGGCCAGCACGGCCGCAGGGGCGGCGATCGCCGCCGCGAGGCTGCCGGCGAAGCCGCCTGTGGTGGTCGGTGCCGGAGGCAGCGCCGTCTGCAGAAAGCGCGCCAGAGGGTGGAAGCCGCCGAGGTTCGACGGCATCCACACGAACCCTCCCACGATGGAGAGCGCGCCCAGCACGTACAGCGGCAGGGTCATGCGCCAGCGCGGCCGTAGCGTGACCCGTGTCTGCGCCGCGCCGAAGAACACGAGAAACACCAGGCGGAAGGTGTAGACGGCCGTGAGGAAGGCGCCGGCTACGGCGGCCAGCCAGAGCCACAGGCTGCCGTTCAGAGACCCGAGGCTGGTGGCGATCACCAGGTCTTTGCTGTAGTAGCCGGCGGTGATCAGCGGCAGGGCCGAGAGCGAGGCGGCACCCACCACGGTGGCCCAGAAAGTCACCGGAAGCAGGCGCCGCAGGCCGCCCATCCTGAGCATGTCGTGCTCACCGCCAAGGGCCTGAATCACCACGCCGGCGGCGAGGAAGAGGAGTGCCTTGAAGAAGGCATGCGTCATGAAGTGGAACACGGCCGCCGACCAGCCGGACACGCCGAGGGCGAGGAACATGTAGCCGATCTGGCTGATCGTGGAGTAGGCGAGCACGCGCTTGATATCGTGCTGAGCGATGGCGCAGAAGCCGGCGTAGAGCAGGGTGACCGTGCCGACGACGGCCACCGCCAGGCGCACGTCGGGTGCCAGCGTGAAGAGCACGTGGGTGCGCGCGATGAGGTACACGCCGGCGGTGACCATCGTAGCGGCGTGAATGAGGGCGCTCACCGGCGTAGGGCCGGCCATGGCGTCGGGCAGCCACGTCTGCAGCGGAATCTGCGCCGACTTGCCTACCGCGCCGCCGAGGAGCAGGACGGCCGCGGCCACGGCAAAGCCGCTGCCGGTCGCCCAGCTCCGCGTGGCCTGGGCCATCAGCGGTTGGATCTCCAGCGTGTGAAGTTGCGTGAACAGCAGGAAGAGGCCGGCGATCAGGGCTGTGTCACCCACACGGGTGACAATGAAGGCCTTGCGCCCCGCGTACACGTTCTGCACGTCCTTGTGCCAGAAGGCGATGAGCAGGTAGCTGCACAGTCCTACGCCCTCCCAGCCCACGTAGAGCAGCAGCAGGTTGTCGGCCAGCACCAGGACGAGCATCGCGGCGACGAACAGGTTCATGTATATGAAGAAGCGGGTGTAGCCCTCGTCGGCCTCCATGAACTCGCCGGAGTAGAGCAGGATCAAGAAGCCCACCACCGTGATCACCAGCACGAAGATCACGGTCATGGCGTCGAGGTAGAAGGCGATCTGCGGCCGCAGACCGCCGGTGTCGAACCATGTCCAGAGCACCTGGCGGTAGGCATGACCGGGCGGCGGCGACACCATGAACGAGAGCGACACGGCAAGCGCCACGACGGCCGAGATGCCCACGCCGCCGGCTCCGATCAGAGCCACAGCGCGGCGACTCAAGCGTCCGTTGAGCAGTGTGAGCACCACGAAGCTCAGCGCGGGCAGGGTCGGGATCGTCCAGAGGAGGCGCAGCACCGTTAGCCCTTCATCTTGTCGGCACTGTCTACATCGAGCCGTCCGAAGACCTGGCGGAAGCGGATGGCCAGCGCCAGCCCCACCGAGACTTCGGCCGCCGCCATGGCGAGGACGAACAGGAACATGACCTGGCCATCGGGCCGGCCCCAGCGCGCCCCCGCGACCACGAACGCGAGGCCGGCGGCGTTGAGCATGATCTCTATGCAGGCGAGCACGATGATGAGGTCGCGCCGCACGAGCAGGCCTACGAAGCCGATGAGGAACAGAACGGCGGCCAGGATCAGGCCCTGATCGAGAGACACGGCGGCCATCAGCGGGCGTCCTCTCCCGGGCCGCGGTGGCGCCGAGACCGCGCCTCGTCGACCCTCGGGTCATCGTCCGTGCCTGGCCTCGCGAACGCCTCGTCGCGCTGTCCGGCTACATGACGTGCTCCGATGAGGGCCACGAGGAGCAACATCGAGGCAAGCTCCACGCCGAGCACGTAGGGGCCGAAGAGCGAGCGGCTCACCTGTTCGGGCCCTATCGCAGCGGTGCTCAGTGATGGCCCGCCCGCGCGACTCAGCCCGTAGACGATCTCCGCCAGCAGTACCGCGACCAGCACCAGCGGTCCCGCCCACGCCTTGCCGGGCACGCGCAGTGACTGTATGGCGCGCACGTTGAGCAGCATCACGGCGAACACGAAGAGCATCATGATGGCGCCCGCGTACACGATCACCTCGAGGGCGGCCACGAACGGTGCTCCCAGCGAGAAGAACACCACCGCCACCGCGAACAGCGAAACCACCAGGTAGAGCAGCGCGTGCACCAGGTTGGAGCGCGTGATCACGAGGATCGTGGAGATCACGGCTACGACGGCGGCGATGGTGAAGAGGACGGTCATCGTCTCAGGGCAGCAGGTCGCGGACGTCGGTGGGCGGCGCCTCGTCCTCCGCCTCACCCTTGCTCTTGCCGCCGATCGCCACCCCGGCGACGCGGTAAAAGTCGTACTCGTGGTACTTGCCGGGGCCGGCGATCAGCAGGTCTTCCTTCTCGTAGACCATGTTCGCGCGGGCGTACTCGCTCATCTCCACGTCGGGCGTGAGCTGGATCGCATAGGTGGGGCAGGCGTCTTCGCAGAACCCGCAGAAGATGCAGCGCGAGAAGTTGATGCGAAACCACTCGGGGTAGCGCCGGCCGTGCTCGTCTTCGGTGGCCTGCAGGGCGATGCAGTCTACGGGGCAAACCACCGCGCAGAGGTAGCAGGCCACGCAGCGCTCGCCACCGGCTGGGTCTCGCGAGAGAACGATGCGCCCGCGGTAGCGGGGCGCCAGGTACATCATCTCGTCGGGGTACTGCACGGTGTCGCGGCGGTGCCAGGCGTGCGCGATCACGATGCCTACGGCGGCCAGTGTGGTGCGCACGGTGGTCACCACACGCGCTACTAGCCCTTGACCGCGGCGCGCCCTCTGGTTGCAGGTCACCACATCCGTGGTGAGCGGTGGATGCGTGGGCGCCGGTGGCCTCACAGACGCCTGGGCCGGTACATCTGACGGCGGGCGGTCCATCTAACCGTGCCTCGCGACCACGACGGCCCCAGTAACCAGGAGGTTCACCAAGCTGAGCGGCAGCATCACCTTCCAGCCCAGGTCCATGAGCTGGTCGTAGCGCGGCCGCGGAAACGTGCCGCGCGCCACGATGAAGAAGGTGAGAAACACGCCCGTCTTGATGAGCAGCCACAGCGCCCCGGGCAGCCACGGGCCCATCCAGCCACCGAAGAAGAGTGTCGCGATCATCGCCGAGATGAGCGTGATGCCCACGTACTCGCCCACCAGGAACATGCCGAACTTCATGCCCGAGTACTCGGTGTGAAAACCGGCCACCAACTCGCTCTCGGCCTCGACGAGGTCGAACGGCAGGCGCCGGGTCTCGGCCAGGCCGGCGATGACGAACACCACGAAACCGATGAACTCCGGCACCACGTTCCACAGGCCACGCTGACTCTGCACGATCTGCCCAAGGTTGAACGAACCGGCGATGATCACCACACCGGCCAGCGAGAGCCCCATGAACACCTCGTAGCTCACCATCTGGGCGGCGGCGCGCAGCCCTCCCACCAGCGAGTACTTGCTGTGCGACGCCCAGCCCGCCAGGACCACGCTGTACACGGCGAGTGACGACATGGAGAGGAAGAAGAGCAGGCCGATGTTGAGGTCGGCGACCACGATGGTCCTGCCGGCCGGCACGACGATGAACGAGAGCAGCCCCGCGACGAGGACGATGGCCGGCGCGACCACGAAGACCCTCTTGTCGGCGAACGGCGGGATCCAGTCCTCCTTGAACAGGATCTTGAGGGTATCGGCGGGCACTTGCAGCACGCCGGCGAAGCCGACCCGGTTGGGTCCGAGACGGTCCTGAAGCAGACCGAGCAGCCGGCGTTCGTACCAGATGAGGCCGGCGGCGATGGTGAGCACCACGATGAGCACCACCAGCAGGATGATCAGCCGCAGGGGCCACGCGAGCCCCGAGGTATGGGTGACGGAGGCGACGAGGCCCGTCACGACGGCCCTCCCGGCTCTGGGCTGCGGGGGCGCGGAGCACCGGCGGACGGGGCGGGCATCTCGCCGGCGCCGGCGCGGCTCAGCCGGCCCCGCGCCGGCAGAGCCACGAAAGGCATGCCGGGCAGACCCACCGGCAGGCCGGCGACCCCGGAAGGCAGCGACGGCACGAGCCTCCAGGGAGCACTGAGGTCGAGCCACGGCAGCCAGAGGTTCACCTGGTCGCCGGCGATCAAGCCCAGCCGCTCCGCGTCGGCGGCGTTCAGAGCGATGTACGGCTTGGGCGCGAGCTCGGCGATGCCGGGGGTGTACATGCTCAGATCGTCCGAGCCGAAGATGTGGTGTACCGGCACCAGCAGCCAGTCGCGCGCGCCCGCCCGGAAGGCGGGTGGTGCCGTGGGGGTTGTGAAGGGCGAACCCTCGGCCGGCCGCGGCTCGCGCGCTGCGGCCCGGCCGGTCGCCGCGCCGCCAGTGAGGCCGGCCGAGGGCGGCCCGAACGACGAGCCGTGGTTGAGCAAACGCGTGCCCACCGGGCCGCCCCGCAGGGGCCCATTGACCTCTTCCTGGAGCTTGTGCAGACCGCTCGTTGAGTTCCAGCCGGCAGACCAGTAGCGAGTGAAGAGCGCGGCCGGGGTGTGACTGGGGTCCAGACCTTCGAGTGAGAAGGCGAGAGCCGAATCTGCGTCGGCCACCGGCGCGGGCTCGTGCACGCTCACGTCCGCGTCGGCCGCGGTGCGCCCGCTCCAGCGGGCAGACTCGCGCGCGACCTTGAGGCCGGCGTGGCGCCAGCTCGCCGGCGGCGCAGCCGCGGCCACACCACGAAACTGCGGCAACTCGGCCTCGAGTGCGGCCACGACCGCGTCGCCGTCGGCCCAGGGCGGCTGTGCCGACCAGTCGCGCTGAGCGCCGAGGTCGTTCAGCCAGCGCCACGGATCCTGTATGTCGCCCTGTGGCGCGAACACGCGAAAGAAGCGCTGCGCGCGGCCCTCGTTGTTCACAAAGGTGCCGGTCGATTCGGCCACAGTGGCGCAGGGCAGCACCACGTCGGCTTGCCGTGAAGTGCGGTCGGCGACGGTGGCCAGAGCGATCACCAGCGGCCGGTGGGAGAAGAAGTCGTCGACCACGAGCGCCGGAGCGCGCCGGTAGAGGTCGTTGTCGAGCAGCACAACGGTGTCGGCTGCGCCCCGCGCCACGGCGGCGAAGGCCTGCGAAAGCCGGCCGCCACCCATCATGCGCAGGCCCATGCTGTTGGGCTCCGGAGTGGTGAGGATGAGGCGGCTGCCGGGTGCCACGCGGGCCAGGCGGGCCGCCGCTTGCAGGAGTGGCGCGCTGCCCCCGGCGGTTCCGGCCACGATCAGCGGCCGGCGACTGGCGGCCAGCGCCGCCGCCCAGACCTCGATCCGGGCGCGCTCGGCGACCTTGAGGCGGCGCACGGCGGGCGTGCCCGGATCGAGAGCGTGGGCCAGTGCCAGCACCAGCCGCGCGAGGTCGTCGGGAGCGGCTTGCCAGGTCTGGTTGGCAACCTCGTCGAGCTTGGTGGCGTGTGTGCTGGCGATCCACAGGGCGCTCGGCTCGCGCCGCTTGAAGCGGCCGATGGCGGCGTCGTTCCAGCGCGTGATGTGCACGCGCTCCTCCTCCGCCGTGGGGCGCAGTCGCAGCCAGGTGCGGAGCGTCAGGTCGAGCATGGGCGCGACGTTGGTCACGTCTTCACCGAAGACGAAGGCGGCGTCGGCGGTTTGCACGTCGGCCAGCGCGCCCACATTTACACGCGCGTCGCGAGCGATGTCGAGGGCGAGCCCGACGAGCTCGTGATCTCTGTCGGACATGCCCACGTAGAAGCGCTCGGCGCCGACTAGCGCGCGCAGCGCGAAGTTGGCCTCCAGCGAGGCACGCGGCGAGCCGATGCCGATCACCCGCCCTTTGCGCAGTGGCCATCCGGCACGACCGAGGGCCTGTTCGACGCTGGCCGGACGCTGAGTCCGGCCGTAGTGCCGCGGCTGCTCGTTCTCGCCCGCTGGTGCCGCGTCGGCCAGCGTCGCGTCCGGCAGCGCGGTCAGCGGGGCGTCACCGCCAGGCTCCGGTAGCGGGTCGGCGAGCAGCGGCCGGCGCACTCGCGCGGCCGCATTGACGTACTCGTAGCCAAAGCGGCCGCGGTCGCAGAGAAACATGCGGTTGATCTCGCCGTTGTAGCGGCTGAGCACGCGCCGCAGGCTGCCGTAGCGCTCGCCCGGCTGGGTGTTACAGCCGAGGCCGCAGTGCGGGCACAGCGAGGGGGCCGTCTGCAGGTCCCACTTGCGGGTGTAATGCCGGGCCAGGGTCTTGTCGGTGAACACGCCGGTGGGGCACACCTCGATGAGGTTGCCGCTGAACTCACTCTGCAGGGTGCCGCTGTGCTCGCGCCCGAAGAAGATCTGGTTGCGCAGACCGAACGGGCCGAAGTCGTGCCCGCCGGCGTAGTCGTTGTAGAAACGCGTGCAGCGGTAGCACGTGATGCAGCGGTTCATCTCGTGTGTCACGAACGGACCGAGATCCTGGTTCTCAAAGGTCCGCTTGAGGCCCCGGTAGCGCCGCAGGTTGTGGCCCGTCATCACGGTCATGTCTTGCAGATGGCATTCGCCGCCTTCGTCGCACACGGGGCAGTCGTGTGGATGGCTCATCATCATGAGCTCGATCATGCGGGCCCGGAACCTCACGGCCTCTTCGTCGTCGATCGCGATGCGCGTGCCTTCCTGGGCCTCGGTCATGCAAGCCATCACGATCTCGCTCTGCTCGCGCCCGTCGCGCCCCACCCAGCTCTGGCGCACGGCGCACTGCCGGCAAGCCCCGATGGAGCCCATCACGGGATGCCAGCAGAAGAACGGCAGGTTGAACCCCAGCGAGAGGGCGACGTCGAGCATGTTGCGGCCCGCCTCCACGCTGAAGCGGTGACCGTCGATCTCGACCGTCACCATTCGCCGTGCGTCGCTGCCGGCCGGCTCGCTCACCACACCGTCCCCTTCATGGCCGGCGCGTCGGAACCGCCGCGCGCGTACCGGCACGCCCCTTCCTCGATGTGCTGCTCGAAGTCGTCGCGGAACAGCCTGAGCGCCGCCTCGAGCGGCTGTGTGGCGCCGGGGGCGAGATCGCAGAAGCACTTGTCCGGGCCCATCAGCCACACCTGCTCCGCAAGCAGCTCGAGATCGTCGCGCCGGCCACGGCCTTCCTCGATGCCTTGCACGAGTGTCGTCGTCCACTGCAGGCCCTCACGGCAGGGCGTGCACCAGCCGCACGACTCCTGGGCGAAGAACTGCATCAGGTTGAGCGTCATGCCCACCGGGCAGGTCTGATCGTCGAGCAGCACCGGTGTGCCCGTGCCCAGACGGGTGCCCACCTTTTCCATGCTCTCGAAATCCATGGCTACGTCGAGGTCGGCGGCCGGCATGTAGGCGGTGGAGGCGCCGCCGGGGATCACGGCACGCAGCTCGTAGCCCGGCAGCATGCCGCCGGCGTGCACCTCCACGAGCTCGCGCATGGGCGTGCCCACGGGCAGCTCGAAGCAGCCGGGCCAGGCCACACGTCCGGCGATGCCGTAGATCTTGGTGCCGCCCTCGGGCGAACGTGCGATGCCCTTCCACCACTCGACCCCGTTGCGCACGATGCCGGGCACCGCCGAGAATGTCTCCACGTTGTTCACCACCGTGGGCCGCGCGAACAGTCCCGCGCCGGTCATATGCGGCGGTCGGGCGCGCGGGTTGGGCCGCTGGCTCTCGAGGGCGTTGAGCATGGCCGAAGCCTCGCCGCAGATGTAGCGCCCCACGCTCAGGTGCACGTAGATCTCAAAGGAGAACCGGGAGCCCATCACGCGCTCGCCCAGATAGCCGTGCTCGTGGGCCTCGGCGATGGCCCGCTCCAGAGCGACGCGGGGATGATCGTACTGGGCGCGCAGGAAGATGTAGCCGGTGTCGGCCTGGCAGGCGTAGCCGGCGAGCAGCATGCCCTCCAGCAGCAAATGCGGATTGTGGCCCATGAGAAAGCGGTCCTTGATGCTGCCGGGTTCCATCTCGTCGGCGTTGCATACTATGTGCTTGGGCCGCGGCGCGTCCGCGCCGAGCGGCATGGTGCTCCACTTGCGGCCGGTCAGATACCCGGCGCCGCCGCGCCCGCGCAGGCCGGACTCGCTCACGGCGGCCGTGACTTCCTGGGGCTCGAGGTCGCGCAGCGCCCGCTCGAGCCCCTGGTAGCCTCCGGCGGCGAGGTAGTCGTCCAGCGAAGCCGGCAAGCCGTCGAGGCGCATGGCCTTGGTCATTGGGTGCTGCCAGCCCTTGAGATCGGCGGCACTCACGCGTAGGCCTCCAGCACGTCGTCGAGCGCTTCTGGCGTGAGCGGCCCGTGCAGGTCGGCATCGACCATGATGGCCGGCCCCCGGTCACAGGCCCCCAGACACACGATGGGCAGCAGCGTGAAGCGCTCGTCGCGGGTGGTCTCGCCCAGGGCCACGCCGAGCTTGGCTTCGAGGGCTCGGCGGAGCTCGGTGTACCCCAGCGACCAGCAGGCGAAGTTGTCGCAGACCAGTATGACGTGGCGCCCTACCGGCCGGCGAAACAGCATGTTGCCGAAGGTCGCCAGGCCGTCTAGCTCCTCCACGCTCATCGCCAAGTAGGCGCCGAGGTCGGCGAGCGCCTCGTCGGAGAGCCAGCGCCGGTGCCGCTGCACGACGCGCATCGCCGTGGCGGCCGCCGCGCGCCGGTCGGGGTAGTGCCCGAGGATCTCGTCGAGATCGCGAAGCTCCACGTCGCTGAGGCTCATCGCCAGGTGTCTCCCCGACCGTTCACCGGTCTACGTCGCCCATCACGAAGTCGATGCTGCCGAGGATGGTCACCAGATCGGCGATCTCGTAGCCCATGGCCAGCAGCGGCAACACCTGAAGGTGAGGAAACGAGGGTGTGCGGATCTTGGCGCGATAGGCGCAGTTCTGCCCGTCGCTGATGGCGTAGTAGCTGTACTGCCCCTTGGTGCCCTCGGTGTAGATGCAGGCCTCGCCGGGTGGCACCACCGGACCCCAGCTCACACCCAGGAAGTGCGTGATGAGCGTCTCGATGTGGTGCATGGTGCCGGGCTCCTTGGCCGGGGGTGTGGCCAGGGGGTGTGGCGACTTGTACGGTCCGGCGGGCATGCCGTCCAGGCACTGGCGGATGATGCGCAGGCTCTGGCGCATCTCCTCCACACGCACCGCGACGCGGTCGTAGCAGTCGCCGGTGGAACCCACCGGTACGTCGAAATCGAACCAGTCGTAGTGGCTATAAGGTCGTTGCTTGCGCCAGTCCCAGGGCACGCCGGCGGCGCGCAGGTTGGGACCCGTCACGCCCCACTCCACGGCGTCCGCCGCGCTGAGCGCGCCTACGCCGATCGTGCGCGCCCTGAGAATGCGGCTATCCATCACCAGGCGGTCGTACTCGTCGAGGCGCGCCGGCAGGTAGTCGACATAGTCGCGCAACGGCTGCTCCCAGCCTCTCGGAAGGTCTTCGGCCACACCGCCGATGCGGAACCAGTTGGGGTGCATGCGGGCGCCGCAGATGGGCCCCAGCACGTCGTCGAAGATGCGCTCGCGATCTTCGAACATGTAGAAGACCGGCGAGAGCGCCCCGATGTCTTGGGCGAAGGTGCCGTAGAACACGAGGTGACTGGCGAGGCGGTAGAACTCGCAGAGCAGCACGCGGATCACCTGGGCGCGCTCGGGAACCTCGATGCCGCAGAGCTTCTCCACGGTCAGGACCCAGGGGAGGTTGTTGGTCACCCCGCCCAGGTAGTCGATGCGGTCGGTGTAGGGGATGAACGTGTGCCAGGTCTGACGCTCGGCGATCTTCTCGGCGCCGCGGTGGTGGTAGCCGATATCCGGTATGCAGGAGACGATCTCCTCGTCGCGCAGGCCCACGATCACGCGAAACGGACCGTGGGTGGCGCCGTGCTGCGGCCCGATGTTGAGGTACATGAGGGTGGGATCGTCTTCACTGCGCGGCAGCCCCCACTCCTCCGGCTTGAAGCGCAGCTGTTCCTGCCACGCGGCGAGCCTCTCGGCCGGCATCGCGAACTGGCCCAGCTCGGTGCCCCGCGACGGTCCTTCTTTGCGCAGGGCATGGCCCTCCCACCACGGGGGCAGGAGCAGGCGTTCGAGGTGAGGATGGCCGGCGACGTTCACGCCGAACATGTCCCACAGCTCGCGCTCGTACCAGTTCGCGGCCGGCCAGAGATGGGTGATGGTGGGTATGCTGGGATGCTCGCCGCGCAGGGCCACCTTGAGGCGCACGTCGGCGTTGCGACCGTACGAGAGCAGGTGGTAGAAGACCGTAAAGTCGGAGTCTGGCTGCCGCTCGCGCGTGACGCGCAGGCGTTCGTCGATGCCGCCGAGATCATAGAGCGCGGCGAACGGCTCGCGCGCCTCCGTCTTGAGGTAGCGCAGCGCATCGCCGACGTGCTCCGCCGGCAGCCACACGGTGGGGATGCCGTCGGCGGTCTGCTGCTCCTGCAAAGGAATGGCCGGAAAGCGTGCCTGCAGCTCGGCGACGAGCGCGGCAGGTGAAGACGAACCGTCCACACCTACACCTCGTCCTGCTGGGCGAGCTCGTTGGTGGCGGCGCGCGCCGGCCGCCGTATGTCGCGCAGCGATATGTCGGCCGGCTTACTCACATGCTGGCCGCCGACCGTCCAGCTCAGCGGACGGCGTTCCATCTGCACCTGCGCTTTGAGCAGCAGCAGGCCTTCCATGAGCGCCGTCGGCGCCGGGGGGCAGCCCTCCACGTACACGTCTACCGGCAGGAAGCTGTCGACCCCCTGCACCACGCTATAGACATCGTACATGCCGCCCGAGTTGGCACAGGAGCCCATCGAGATGACCCAGCGTGGCTCCATCATCTGCTGGTAGAGCTGCAGCACGCTGGGGGCCATCTTCTGAAACACGGTGCCGGCGACGATCATCACGTCGGCTTCGCGCGGCGAGGTGCGAATGACCTCGGCGCCGAAGCGCGCGATGTCGTAGCGCGCCGTGAGGCTGGTGGCCATCTCGACGAAGCAGCAGGAAAGGCCGAAGCTGAACGGCCAGAGCGAGTTCTTGCGTCCCCAGGCGACGAGCTGCTCGAGGCTTGCGGTAACGACGGGCTGCGCCTCCGCACGCTGCGCCTCGCGCTCGACGATGGCCTGCAAGGCCTGCGCCGTGCGCGACGGTCCGGCTCCCCTCCGTGGGCTCACGGCTTCTCCTTGCGTGGCGGCTGCACCGCAGTCGTTGCCGGTGTCACCTGCGGTGCTCCCGCTGGAGCCGGCGACGGTGACCGGCCGGCCCCCAGTCGAGACTACCCACTTTCCAGAGATATACGAGGCCGGCGAATAGCAGAGCCACGAACACCACGATCTCGCTATAGCCGGTCCAGCCCAGGCGCCGTGCCTGCACCGCCCAGGCGAAGATGAACACTGCCTCCAGGTCGAACACCACGAAGAAGATGGCCACCTGGTAGAACTCAACCGAGAGCCGTCGCGGCAGCGGGCCGGCCGGGTCGATGCCCGACTCGTAGGGCACGTCGGTCTTCTGTTCGGCGTGGTGCGGCCCGAGGAGGTACGAGACGACGAGTATGGCCGCCACGATGATGAAAACGAGAGCCGCGTACACGGCCGCCGGCCAGAGCACCACAGATGCGGCAAACGCAGTCAACTTGCCCCCCAGTACCACACGTTACGACCCCGGTAGCGGTTTAGCGGTTCCCAGTCGCGCGGGGGTTTGAAACACGGCTCGTCGCAGAAGGCGTTTCGGCGGTCACAGGCACGGGGAACAGTTGCCTTGTCTACGGGGTAGGTAGGACTTTGGGGGGTCCGGGTGGTGTGGGTCTTAGTCGGGTGGAGCTTGGCGGCGCGCACGGGCGGCCGGGGGCCGGTCGGCGCGCCATGAGCAGACAGTTCCGGCGCAGCGCACTCCCCGCGGTAACGCTCGTTTTGGCGGTTGCGGCGCTGTCGGTCTCGGCGCTGCGGGCCTGCACCCCGCTGGTGTGGCCGCCGCCGGCGGCCGCCGCCAACCTCTCGTCGGTCATCCCCGGGCCGGGGTCGGGCATCTTCGCCCAGAACTGTTCCGGCTGTCACGGACCGCGGGGCACGGGAGCGTTCGGACCGCCGTTGCTGGCCGAGGGCTCGCCGACCGTGGTGGCCGAGATGGCCACGCGGGGGGGCATCGTCATGCCGCCCTTCAACCACACGCTTACAGCCGCACAGATCGAGCTGGTGGCCGCCTACGTTGCTCATGAGATCGCCGACCCGGCGACGCATGCGGCGCGCATCGCCGACGGCGGCCAGCTCTTTCATCTTTACTGCTCCGGGTGCCACGGGGAGACGGGCCGCGGCGGGGCCATGGCGGAGGGCCGCAATGCAGCCGACATCGCCAACTATCCGGCGGCCGAGGCCATCGCCGCCATGATCTACGGGCGCAGCAACATGCCCACCTTCGCCGGCACCACGTTCGACGTGACCCAGGAGATGGCCGTGGCACTATACGTTCAAGCGGCGATCGTGCGCCCGCCGTCGCCCGGTGGACGCGGGCTTGGCTACCTGGGCCCGGTCCCGGAGGGCGCGGTGGCGGCTCTGGGCCTGGTCGCACTCGTCGTGGTCAGTGTGTGGCTCGCCTGGCCGTCGCGAAAGGCGCACGCATGAGCACGCCCGAGAACGGCACTTCCCGGCCACCCGCCGACGACTCACAGGGCATCGAGCAGGCACGCGACGCCGACGCCGGCGGCGACCTCGAACTGCGGCCCGGCTGGCCTGCGGCGGCCGGGCTGCTGGCGGTCGTCGTGGGCGGCGTGGGTTTCGCGGTGGCGTTCACACTCAACGCCGACAGCGCCTGGATCGGCGGCTTCCTGGCGGCCGCGCTGGTCGGCTTCGGCGTCGCCCTGGCCTACTGGGGTCGCGACCTCGCCGGCGACGAGGTCGCCAAAGACGTCTACCCCGTGCCTCCGCACGACCTCGAAGAGCAGGCGGCGCTGGCCGACGACGTGCACGACGATGTCAGGGTGATCACGCGGCGGCGGTTCCTGACCACCCTGCTGGTAAGTGGCCTGGCGGTCTTCGGACTCAGCCAGGTGGTGCTCGCCGGGGCGTTGGGGCCGCGGCCGCGGCGGAAGCTGTTCGCCACAGGATGGCGGCCGGGCACCCGTCTAGTGACGATCGACGGGACCCCCATAAAGAGCGACGCGCTGGCCGGAGGTGGCCTGCTCGTGGCGTTCCCCGAGGGCATGGCGCAGGGCGCCGCTTCGCAGGTTACGTTGCTCCATCCACCCACCGGCCAGCTGCAACCCCTCCCCGGGCGTGAGAGCTGGAGCCCTCAGGGCTTCGTGGCCTACTCACGCGTGTGCACTCACCTCGGCTGCGCTGTTTCCCAGTACGAGGATCAGGCACAGCTTCTCGTGTGTCCTTGCCATCAGTCGGCCTTCGACGTGCTGCACGGCGCGCGGCCGCTGGCCGGTCCGGCCGGCCGGCCCCTGCCGCAACTGCCGCTGGCCATCGACGCCCGGGGATACCTGGTGGCGCAGAGTGACTTTCATGAGTCCGTCGGCCCCGGCTTCTGGAACGCCACATGAACGAGCCGTCGCGCATCACGGGCCTGGCCAAAGCGTTCGGCGTGCGGCGCTCTCCCGCCCGGCTCCTGGGGCGCTGGCTGGGCAGAAACCTCGGTGGCAGCGGACTGCTGCGCAAGGAGCTGCGTCACATCTTCCCCGATAGCTGGTCGTTCTTCTTGGGCGAGACGGCGCTCTACTCGTTCCTGGTGCTGGTTGTCACGGGCATCTTCATGGTGCTGTTCTTCCATGCGTCGGGCGTGGAGGTCGTCTATCATGGTTCCTACCGGCCGCTGGTGGGCGTGCCCATGTCCGATGCCTACGCCTCGACCATCAATCTGAGCATGCTGGTACGGGGCGGCTTGCTGGTGCGGCAGGTGCACCACTGGGCGGCGCTCGTGTTCATCGCGGCGATTACGATCCACATGCTGCGCATGTTCTTCACCGGCGCCTATCGGCGGCCGCGGCGTATCAACTGGCTGATCGGCTTGACGCTGCTCATCACGTCGGGCCTGAACGGGCTCTTCGGGTACTCCCTGCCCGACGATCTGCTCTCGGGCACAGGATTGCGCATTGCCTACGGCATCACCGAGTCGATCCCCTTCCTAGGCCCCTACTTAGCATCGCTCATGTTCGGCGGGCAGTTCCCTTCCAGCGGTCTCATCGCCCGCATCTACCCTGTGCACATCTTCGTGCTGCCGGCCGCGATCGCCGGTCTGCTGGGCCTCCACTTGGGCATGCTCTGGCTGCAGCGCCACACGGAGTACGCGGGCCCAGGCCGCGACGATCGCACTATCATGGGGACGCCGTTGGTGCCGGCCTACGCGCTGCGCACGGCCGGCTACTTCTTCCTCTGCGCGGGCGTGCTCACGGTGCTCGGCGCCTTCGTTCAGGTGAACCCGGTGTGGCTCTACGGGCCCTACCACGCCTGGAACTCGACCACGGCCGCCCAGCCCGATTGGTACATGGGCTGGCTCGAGGGCGCGGTGCGCCTGTTCCCCGCGTGGAACATCCGCATCGGATGGTTCCTGCTGCCGGGCGTGTTCTGGCCCGCCGTGGTACTGCCGGGCCTCATCTTCGGCGCGCTGTACACGTGGCCCTGGATCGACGCTTTCGTCACCCGCGACGCCGCCTTCCACAACGTGCTCGAGCTGCCGCGCGAGCGCCCCTGGCGCACGGCCGTGGGCGCCGGTTTCGTTACGTTTCTCGTCGTGCTTCTGGTGGCCGGCGGCAACGATGTGTTCGCAGTGCTGCTGGGCGTGAGGCAGCCGGTGCTGCTGACGTCGCTGCAGGTGCTGGTGATCGTGGCGCCGCCCTGTGTGGCACTCATCACACTGGCGGTATGCCGCCGCCGGCGAAGGAGCGCGTCGCTCTCGTGGGGAGCGCCCTCGCGTCCTGTGGCCAAGAGCCTATCCCGGTAGGGATGTGTGACCGGGGTGTTCGTGGGCCGAGTGGGGCGGTTCCGAGACGGCTCCCTCGTAGCCGAGCTACGTGGGAGCCGGGGAGGGGCCGCGAGCGCGGATGTGCCCACGGGCACATCCGGGCGGGCAGGCCTACCGGGACAGGCTCTAGGGCAGCCGATCCAGCAGCATGGCGGCGATGATCACCGCCAGATAGGGCCCGGAGAACTTGAAGAAGACCCAGGCCGCGCTGCGCGACTGGCGCACATAGAGTCGCAGCGCCAAGTACCATGCGGCCAGCCCGGCGGCCGCTGCGATCACCAGATAGGGCACACCGTAGAGGCCCGCCAGGAACGGCACCAGCGTGAGCGCCGTGAGCACCGCGACGGCGGCCAGGATCTGGCGCCGCGCCGTGCGCGCGCCGTAGCTCACAGCGGGGGTGGGGATGCCGGCCACCCGGTAGTCGTCCTCGTGGGCCAGAGAGAGGGCCCAGGAATGCGACGGCGACCACACGGCGATGAGCGCGCAGAGATACACGATGGTAGCGGTCCACGGCGCCCCGGCGGCGGCCCAGCCGATCAGAGGCGGAAACACGCCGGCGAGGCTGCCGGGGATGGCGCTGAGCGGCGTCCGCGGCTTGAGCACGAGTGTATAGACGAGCGCGTAGTAGACGGCGCCGCTGAGCGCGAGCAGCGCCGGCACGGCGCCGGCGCTGGCCCAGAGGATACCAGCCCCGGCAGCGGTGGAGGCGAGTCCCGCGGCGAGCGCGCGCCGCGGGGTCAGGCTCCCCGTGGCCGTGGGCCGTCGGCGGGTGCGCCCCATGTGCCTGTCGGGCTCGCGCTCCAGAACATTGTTGAGAATGGCAGCGCCGGCCACCGTGAGCCCCGTGGCAGCGATGACGACGGCGATCAGGACGGGCCGTGGACGTCCAGCCAGCAGCATGGCCGCCAGGACGGTCAGGAGAAACAAGGCGACGACGCGCGGCTGGGCGGCCTTGACGTAGTTCACGCGCCTATTGTGCCGCATTGCGACGGCGCTGTGCTCGTGCGGCCGCCGGCGACCGGCCCCCGGCGACCGGCGGGGCGGGCGCGCCCGCCGGCGCGGCGCATCCTCACAGGGTTCTCACAGCGGGCTCACACCAGTCTCTCACACTGAGCTGCTACCGTTCCGCCGGAGATGGCACTACGACCTGGAGGGACCATGAAAACCCTTCTCGCGGGCGCGCTGGCGGTGGTCGTCGGCGCCGCGCTGGTGGAGGTGGCGGTCTTCGTCTTGGTCCAGCGCAACTTCCCGCTCTGGGCGGCGTTCGCCGTGCCCATCGCGGCGGGGATCATCACCTTCATGGCGAGTGGGCGCCGCAGGGCCCTGCGGCGGCAGAGAGCGCGCCGCCTGCGCGCCGCGGCGCGCGCCGCGGCCGGCGGCACGGCGGTCGTCCGCGAGCTGAGCTAGAGGGAGCGATCGGCGCAGAGCTGCGGGAGGCTCGGTCCGGCGCAGGAGATCCGAGCGCCAGACGGCTCGCCGCGCGGACCTGCGTTCTGTAGACTGCGGGCAATCATGCTGCGTCAGCGCAAACCCTCGCGCCGCAGGGTGCACATCGTGTGGCTGATCGTGGCCGCCGCGATCGCCCTGGTGTTCACGCACGGCGTCGCCGTGCCACTCTTCCTTGGCCTCTACTTCATCGTGTGGCTGCTCGGCTACGGAGTTCTGGTGCGTCTGTACCGATAGACCGGCGAGCACCGTAGTGAGCGCGGCGTCAACGTGTTTGCAAAGGTCTTCTGAGGGTCATGAGGCACTATTGCGGAAGGGCGTCCGATGCCAGTGAAGGGCGGCGCCTCCGCTGATATTGAGAGATGAACCTGACGCGAAGAGGCGATCATGATCGTTATCGTGCAGCAGAAAGTACGCGACTACGACGCATGGAAGACCGTGTTCGACGAGCACGGAGAAGTTCGTCGGCGCCACGGCGCCACCGGCCATGAGATCTATCGTGGCTTCGAGGATGCCAACGACATCACCGTCATCAACCGCTTCCCGTCGAAGGAGCAGGCGGAGGCGTTCGCCGCCGATCCTTCTCTGAAAGAGGCGATGGACCGCGCGGGCGTCGTCGGCGAGCCGCGCTTCACGTGGGCGCAGGAGGCCGAGGCCGTCGACTATGTGGCCAGAGCAGCGTAAGAGCGTCTATCCCGGTAGGCCTGCACGCCCGGATGTGCCCGTGGGCACATCCGCGCTCGCGGCCCCTCCCCGGACTCCCACGTAGCTCGACTACGAGGGAACCGTCTCGGAACCGCCCCAAAAGCCCCCGCAGGCACGCTTTGGTGGGGGGCGGCGAAGCCGCACCGCACTGTCGGCCCACGAACACCCCGGTCACACATCCCTACCGGGAGAGGCTCTGAAGCCGCGGGGGATTTCGGCCGGCGGTACCGGCGGCCGCGTCGCCCCTCCCGGCGGCCGCGCCGCCCCTCCCGCCGGCCGGACAGCGCTGCCGACGCCCGCCGAGGTGCCGGCCCGCCGACGTGTCGGCCTCCGCTGGCCTGGGTACTACCGGAGGCGAGATGTCGTCGCCCTCCGAGCCACCCGCAGCACCCGCCGGCAGCCAACGGCCCGCTTCTCGGCCGGACGCGGCTGAGCCCGCGGCCATCGCCCGCGCCGGCGCGGGCGCCCCGGGCGGCGCCCAACCCCAGGCCTGCCCAGACCGGCCCGTCGTGCTCGCCATCCATCAGCTCACCAAAGACTTCGGCAAGCTGCGCGCGGTCGACCACCTCGATCTGGAGGTGTGCAAGGGCGATGTGTTCGGCTTTCTCGGGCCGAACGGCGCCGGCAAGACCACCACCATTCGCATGATCTTCGGGCTCATCTTCCCGACCAGCGGCTACGTCGATGTGCTGGGCCACCGCGTGCCTGGCGAGCGCGTGCAGGCCTTGCGGCATCTGGGCGGCTTTGTCGAGGTACCGGGCTTCTATGCGAACCTCACGGCACGGCGGAACCTGCGCCTGATCGGCTCGGCCGGCAGCCACGCGAGTGAAGAGCGCATCAGCGAGGTGCTCGACATCGTCGGTCTGCTGGCCCGCGGCGACACGAAGGTGGGCGGCTACTCGCACGGCATGAAGCAGCGCCTCGGCATCGCCAATGCACTGCTCAACAAACCCGCGCTGATCATCCTCGACGAACCTACCAGCGGCCTCGACCCGCAGGGCATGAAAGACGTGCGCGAGCTGGTGCGCGAGCTGGGCAAGACCGGCACCACGGTGTTCCTGAGCTCACACCTGCTCCACGAGGTGGAGCAGGTGTGCAACCGCGCCGTGATCATCAACCGAGGCCGGACGGTGATCGAAGGACCCGTGTCGGCCCTGCGGCCACGCGAGGACGCGGTGAAGGTGATGACCGCCGATCAGCAGAGAGCCGCCGAGACGGCCCGCGCCCTCTTCGGGACGCAGGCCGTGAGCTGGGACGAGGACTATCTCGTGGTGCGTAGCGGCGAAGAAGGCGTGTCTGAGCTCATCGAGCGCCTGGTCGCGGCCGGCATCAAGGTGCGCGCCGTGGTGCCGGCCGTGGAGCAGGGTCTTGAGGATTTTTTCCTCGAGCTTACCCAGAGCTCCGACGTAGACCCGCGCGCGCAGCGCCGGCCGGCAGGGACGACGTAGGCGGCCATGCGCAGCCTGTGGCACGAGTTCGTGAAGATCCTCTTCCAGCGGCGGACCTACGTGGGCTGGGCCTCACTGCTCGCCGTGCCGCTGCTGATCGTGCTGGCGCTTGCCCTCTCCAACGCCAAGCCCGCTGCCGGCCAGGGGCCGCCCTTCTTCGCGGCGATCACCAACAACGGTATCTTCGTGCCCCTGGCGGCGGTCGGCGCGCTGTCGCTCTTTCTGTTACCGCTGGTCGCCGCGATGGCGGGAGCCTACCCGCTGGCCGGAGAGGCCGAGACCGGCACACTGAAAACCTGGATGAGCCGGCCGGCGGGCCGCGCCAGCGTGCTGTTCTCCAAGTGGGGCGTCGCCATCCTGTTCGTGATCGTCGGCATGGTGCTGGTGGCGGTCGGCGGTCTGGTGGGCGGGTGGCTGGCGTTCGGCGTCCATCCGCTGACGACGCTCTCGGGCACCACCATCGGCATCGCTGCCGGGCTCTGGCGCATCGTGCTCGCCAATCTGCTCATCCTGGCGGCGCTGCTCTGCGTGATCTCCCTGGCGCTGCTCATGTCTACCCTGACCAACTCGAGCCTGACCGCGGCCATCGGCGCCATGGTGGTGTTCGTCGTGCTCACCATCCTCAATGGCTTCAGCTACTTCGACTTCATGAAGCCCTACACGTTCACGAGCTACGACCTGGCCTTCGTCGACCTCTTCCGCGATCCGATCGTCTGGGCGCCGATCCGCAACGCGCTGCTCACCTACGGTGCCACCGTGGCGGGTCTGCTGGGCGTGGCCTGGCTGATCTTTCGGCGCAAGGACATCCTCACGTGATGGGGTTGCGCCTGGAGCTGATCAAGGTGTTGCACCAGAGGCGCACGTATATCGGCTGGCTGGGCCTGGTGCTGGTGCCCCTCATCGTGATCGCCGCCGGCGCCCTGCAGAAGCCTCGCCCGCAGGCCCCCGGCGAACCCCCGTTCGTGGCGCACGTCGGCGAGAACGGCCTGCTAGTGATGCTGGCGACCCTGATCGCTCTGGCGTCGTTTCTGCTGCCGATCATCGCGGCCATGGGCGGCGCCTCGTCGGTGGCCAGCGAAGCCGAGGCGGGCACGCTCAAGACCTGGCTCTCGCGCCCGGTGAGTCGCAGCGGCGTGCTGCTCACCAAGTGGGCGGTGGCGGTGCTCTACGCCTTGGCCGGCGCGGCCCTGGCGGCGGCGGTGGCGCTGGCCGTGGGGGCGGCCGCCTTCGGCGTGCATCCGCTCGTTACCCTGTCGGGCACGACGCTTGCCGTGTCGCAGGCGCTGCCGCTGATCGGCGCCGCCTACGTGCTCGTCGTCGCCGGGGCCGTGTGCTCGCTGACGATCGCGCTCTTCATCTCGACGCTCACCAACTCGAGCCTCACGGCGGCGATCATCGCGATCGGGGTGTTCACGGTGCTCACCATCCTCAACGCCTTCAGCGTGTTCGATTTCATGAGCCCGTACACGTACTCGACCTACCGGCTGGTGTTTCTCAACCTGTTCCGCTACCCGATCGACTGGCAGCCGATCCTGAAAGCGCTCGTGATCTACGGGACGACGGTGGCGCTGGCGCTGCTCGCCTCCTGGGCGGTGTTTACGCGCAAGGACGTGCTCACCTAGTGGTCGGAAGCGCGCTTGACGGGCGCCAGGCGGGCGGCGTGCATGCCCGTGAGCATGACCCACGAGAGCAGGGGAACCGTCATGAGGCGCTGCATGAGACCGGCAAGATCGCCACTGCTTCCTGTTGCCGCCATGGCTATCAGGGCCGCCATGCCACCCACCGTGAGGGCCAGCGACAGCGGATGGAACGAGCGCCAATGGCGGTCGCCGCGAAAGTGGAGTGAGAGCAGAAGCATGGCGGTGATGAGGCAGGCGTACCCGGTGCTGGCCGTGGTGGTGTGAACCTCACCGGCGAGCGTCTCGACGGCTGCCCCGCGCAAGTCTGTGGGAAAGGCGGCGGCGACCAGCGAGGCGAGGCCGGCGGCCGCGATGAGGACGATCCCGAGCCGCGAGAGAAGCGTGCGGCGCACACGGATCCAGAGGCCCCCCGGCAGGGCCACCAGGCTGAGCCCCAGGGCGACGAAAGCGGAGATCTGCAGATAGTCGTAACGGCCGACGGCGAGCTCGCTGATGGTGCGCTGCACGGGATCGTACATGGGCCGCAATGCCTCGGCCGTGGCCACCGCGGCGAAGAAGTAGAGCACACCCACGACGGCCAGCGCGGCGAGACCCGCGGTGAGCAACGCGTGGTGCTTCAGAAAGGAGCGGCGCCAGCCGCGCTGGATGTTGGCCAGGTTTCCCATTGCTACGTGTGGAACATCGTGACACGGGAAGGCATCGTACGGGAACCCGGAAAGGCCTACCGAACATGATGAGCCTGCTGCGCATACGCGATTTCCGCTTGCTGGTCACGGGCGAGGGGATCTCCTTGATCGGCGACCAGTTCTACTTCATCGCCCTCCCCTGGCTGGTGCTGCAGCTGACCTCCAGTGTGGCGGTGCTGGGGCTCGTGCTGGCCCTGCAGGGCATACCGCGGGCGGCTTTCATGCTGGTCGGCGGGGCGCTGACCGATAGGTTGTCTCCACGGCGGGTGATGATGGGCTCCAACCTGGCCCGCCTGGGGCTCGTTACGCTGCTCGCCGTGCTGGTGCTCAACGGCGCTGTGGGCGTGGTGACGGTCGGCGCCATCGCCCTGGCGTTCGGCGCCGCCGACGGCTTCTTCTTCCCGGCCCAGAGCGCGATCGTGCCGCAGCTCGCCGCCGAGCGGCAGCTCACGGCAGCCAACGCCACCGTCCAGGGACTCGACCAGGTGGCCCAGTTCATCGGGCCCGTGCTGGCCGGCGCCCTGATCGCCGCCTTCGTCGGTGGCCGCGGCGGGCTCGAGGGCGTGGGGTTTGCCCTCATCGTCGATGCGGCGACATTTGTCGTCTCGCTCGTCCTCCTCGCCCTCATGGAGGTAGACGCCAGGGCGTCGGCGCGCGAGCGCAGCGCGCAGGCGCGCGCCGCCGACGGCTCCGTGTGGGGGTCTATTCGCGCGGGCCTCTCGTACATGTGGGCCGATCCCCTGCTGCGTATGTTGCTGGTGCTGATCCTGGCGGTGAACTTCCTCGCCGTGGGGCCGCTGCTCGTGGGTGTGCCGGCATTGGCCAAGCTGCGCCTGGCCGGCAGCGCCCAGGCCTTCGGCGCCATCATGTCTGCCTTCGGCGGTGGCTCATTGGCGGGCCTGGCCGTAGCCGGCGCGGCACGCCGGCCCCCCGCGCGACTGCTCGGCCACGTGCTGCTGGCCGTCTGCGCGGGGTTCGCCCTCGGGCTGGTGGGCCTTGGCCTCGCCCACTCGCTGGCCGGTGCCGTGATTCCCGCGGCCTGCATGGGGTTCGCCGCGGGCTACCTGACGGTCTCGTTCTTCACGTGGATCCAGGCACGCACGCCGCAACGTCTCATGGGCCGCATGATGAGCCTGATCATCTTCGCCTCGGTGGGCCTCGTGCCGCTCTCGCAGGCGGCCTCGGGGGTGGTCGCCGCGCGCAGCGTCACGGCCCTACTGGTCGGGGCCGCCGCGCTCCTTAGCCTGGTCGTGGCGTGCGCCTGGTTTGCGCCCTCCCTGCGGGCCATGGGCCTCGAGCTCGCCGGGCCGCCACGCGGTTCAGTGATGCCCGAGGGCGACCAGCACCACGCCCACGAAGACGAAGGCGGTGCCCAGCCACTGAGGGAGTTGGAAAGACTCGTTGAAGATGAGGTAGGCGGCGAAGAGCTGCGCCGAGACGAAGGCCAGGCCGACGCCCACCACGTTGGCGCCGGTAACCGACCAGTAGCGCACGATGCCGGCGAAGGTCAACTGCACGCCGAGCCCGAAGACGCCGCCGATGATCTGCCAGACAATGAAAGCACGCAGCCGATCGGCGTGCCCGGAGGCGGCGAAGCAGACGGTGGCACCCACGTTGAAAGCCTGGTTGAGCACGATGATGACGATGAGGAAGCCAGCTTGCAGACCCACGAAGGCGGCGATCGCGGGCTTGAGCCTGGCAGACAGGCTGAGGCGATGAAACGTCATGGGCATCCTCCGGTACGAGCGGCTGAGCCGATTGTACGTGCGCCCAACAGCAAGGCGCCGTGATGACACGGCTCCCGCTGCGCGTCGGCGGCGATCCCTGGCTGTACGCCTTCGCCCGCGTGCTGCTCGTCTCGGTGGTGCGCCTGTACGGGCGGTTTCGGGTGACGGGCGCCGGCAACCTGCCGGCGCGCGGCGCGGCGATCCTGGTCTCGAACCACCCGAGCGATGTTGACCCCATCCTGCTGGCCATCGCGCTGCCCCGCACCCTGCACTTCATGGCCGACGTGGTTCAGTTCCGGCGTGGCTTCGTAGGGCCGATCATCAGGCGCCTGGGCGCCTTTCCCATCAACAAGGGAAGGCCCGACCCGGGAGCCGTGCGGCGCGCTCTGGAGCTCCTCGCGGAGGGCCAGGTGATCGCCGTGTTCGCCGAGGGAGACCTGTATCGCCAGAGGGAGGTGGCTCCGTTTCAGCGCGGCGTCGCACTCCTCGCGGCGCGCAGCGGCGCACCGCTGATTCCCGCCGCCATCGTCGGTGCCGAGGAGATCTGGGACGGCAGCCGGGCGCACCACCCCTGGGTGGAGCTACGCGTAGGACCTCCGGTGGAGCTCGACGGGCTTCCGCCACGCGGCCCGGGCGCCTACGCGCGCACCGCCGACGCCGTGCGTGCCGCCGTCGTCGCGCTCCACGACGACCACGGGACCTCGCTGCGCTGAGAGCCTATCCGGTAGAGATGTGCCTACGGGCACATCCGGGCGTGCAGGCCTACCGGGATAGGTCTAAAGCAGGTAGACGACAACGAAGAGCACCACCCACACCGCGTCCACGAAATGCCAGTAGTAGGTGGCCCCGTCGACCATCCCCATGGTGCCCGAGGAAGGCTCGGCGACTCCCCGGCGCCGCTCCCTGGTGGCACGTATGAACAGGAAGATGAGGGCCGCGAGGCCGCAGAGCACATGCAGGCCGTGGAAGCCGGTGAGCGTGAAGAAGGTCGAGCCCAGAAGCCCGCTGGACAGCCCGAAGCCTGCGTGCGCGTAGTCCCAGAGCTGGCCGCCGAGGAACGTGGCGCCGAGAAGCACCGCCAGCACGAGGTACCCGTTGAAGGCCGCCATACGGCGCTTGTGGAAGCTCGCCTGCGCGTAGTGGGCGGCAACACCGCTCAGAATGAGGATTGCCGTGTTGATGGCGGGGAAGGTGGTGTGCAGTGGGCTGGCCACACCCAGGTTGTTGTTGTGGATGCGCAGGTGGATGTCGGCGAAGATGAGCGCGGCGAAGAACACCGCTTCTGAGCCGATGAAGGCGAACATGGCGACGCCGAAGAACGTAAAGCGCCGGCCTGTGAGATCCTCGGTCTGTGGCTGCCTCCAGCGGGACGCCATCCAGACGCCCAGCAAGAGAACCAGGAAGAGCGCCCCGAGCACGGTCACGACCAGGGTGGTGAGCAGGCCGACGCCCATGATGAGAATGCCGACCGCGACGAAAAACGGGATGATCGTCGACTGTTCGGGTTCGGCCGTGAGCACTGTGCCGCCGCCGCCGGCCGCGAACGCCGCGGCGGCTGCCGGCTCGCGTGAGGCCATCATGGTCACCGCCGCCGCCGCGCCCCCTGTCGACGCCATCGTGGTCACTGTCGCCGCGCCTCCCGGCGCCGCGCTGCTCCCTGCCGGCGCCGCGCCGCCTCCCGGCTCGCCGGCATGCTGGAGGTCCCACAACGGGCGCGGGCCGCGAACGGGTGGCAGCCAGCGGAAGTTGCCGGGCGGCGGCGGCGAGCTCGTGCCCCATTCGAGCGTCCAGGCGCCCCACGGGTTGTCGCCGGCCACCTCGCCGGCGCGTGCGCTGCGCACGAGATTGTAGACCAGGACGACGAACGAGGTCGCCATGAGGTAGCCGCCGATCGACACGATCAGGTTGAGCGTGTTCCAGCCCACGTTCGGCGAGTAGGTATACATGCGGCGCGGCATGCCCAGGAGGCCGAGCCCGTACATGGGCAGCACCATGAGGGAGACACCCGCGATGCTGAGGATGAACTGCACCCTGCCGAGGCGGTCGCTGAGCATCCGACCCGTCATCTTGGGGTACCAGTAGTAGACGCCGGCGAAGCCGGCGAACACAGTGCCGGCGATGAGCACGTTGTGCAGGTGGCCGACGACGAAGTAGCTATCGTTCGCCTGCCAGTCGAAGGGCACCGAGGCCAGCATGACGCCGCTGATGCCGCCGATGGTGAACAGCGCGATGAGGCCACAGCAGAACAGCAGGGGCGTCTTGAAGCGCAGCGAGCCTCCCCACATGGTCGCCAGCCAGTTGAAGATCTTCACCCCGGTGGGCACGGCGATCAGCATGCTGGTCACGGCGATGGCGGTGTTGAACACTGTCGGCAAGCCCGTGGTGAACATGTGGTGCCCCCACACCATGAAGCTCAGGGCCAGGATGACCACCAGACTGATGATCATCGCCGAGCGCGCGAAAAGCTGCTTGCGGGCAAAGACCTGCACCACCTCGCTCACGATCCCGAACGGCGGCAGGATGAGGATGTACACCTCGGGATGCCCGAAGAACCAGAAGAGGTGCTGCCAGATGATCGGCGCGCCGCCCTTCGACGAGTTATAGAACATGGTCCCGTACCGGCGATCGAGGTACAGCATGGCGATCGCCGCGGTCAGGCTGGGGAAGGCGAACAGGATGAGATACGAGTTGATGTAGGTGGCGATCGAGAACATGGGCATCTGCCACAGCCCCATGCCGGGGGCGCGGAAGCGCAGCATCGTGACGATGAAGTTGATGGCGCCCATGATCGACGAGGCGCCCAGCAAGACGAGCGCGACGATCCAGAACGAGACGCCGTCGTGGGGCGAGTAGGCGACCTCGGTTAGCGGCGCGTAGCTGAACCAGCCCGTGTCGAGCGCGCCGCCGAAGGCGAAGCTGCTGTAGAGCAGTATCCCGGAGAAGGCGAAGAGCCAGTAGCTCAGGGCGTTGAGGCGCGGGAACGCCATGTCGCGCGCGCCGATCTGCAGTGGCACCAGGTAGTTGGCCAGCCCGATGATCAACGGCATGGCGAACAGGAAGATCATGGTGGTGCCGTGCATCGAGAAGGCCTGGTCGTACTCTTCAGGTGTGAGGAAGTGCATGTTCGGCGCGATGAGCTGAGTTCTCATGAGCACCGCGAGGCCGGCGCCGATGAGCATGAACACGAAGCCCGTGCTGAGGTAGAGGATGCCGATCTTCTTGTGGTCGGTGGTCGTGAGCCAGGCGCCGAGGCCGCGCCGCCGCGTTGCTTCGGCAGCCATGTCGAGAGGCAGGATCGCGTCGCTCACTTGAGCTCCTCCAGATAGGCTACGAGCTCCTGCTGCTGCTGCAAGGGCAGCGGGATCTGCGGCATCTTGCAGCCCGGTTTGACCGCCTGCGGGTTCTGCAGCCACTTGAGCAGGTTGGCCGGCGTGTTGACCACGGTGAAGGCCCCTATGCCGCCGCGGCTAGCGAAGTGCGTGAGGTCGGGGGCGAAGCTGCCGTGCATGGTGGTCCCGCGCACGGTGTGGCAGCCGCCGCAGGCGATCGTGGGCATGAGCTGCGCACCGGCCACGGCGGCCGTGCCGGTCGGTGTGGCGGCCGGCTGTGCTTGGTGGGTGAGCCAGGCCGTGTACTGGGCGGGCGTGACGACATTCACCACGAAGTCCATGCGCGCGTGCTGGACCCCGCAGAAGTTGGAGCATTCACCGCGGTAGCTGCCCGGCACGAGGGCGACGATCGTGTCGTGATTGATGCTTCCGGGGATGGCTTGCACCTTGCCCGTAAGCTGGGGAATCCAGAAGCCGTGGATCACGTCGGCGGAGCGCACGCTGACCCCCACGACCTGACTTTCCGGCACGTCGATCTCGTTGGCCGTGTTGAAGTGCTGGGGCCCATAATCGAACTCCCACCACCACTGATGTGCCACCACACCGACCTGTACGGCGGGATCGGGGTACGAGAGCTGGTGGGTGGTGCGCACCGTGAGAGTGAGCAGCACCGCGACGATGGCCAAGGGGATGACCGTCCACACGATCTCGAGACGCAGGTCGCCGGCGGTCTGCGAGGCCTCCGACTCGGGGCGATGGCGAAACTTGACGATCACCACGGCGAGCAAGACCCAGACGGTGAGCAAGACCAGGCTCATGATGCCGAACACTTCGAAGATCAGCGTCCTGATGTCTTGCGCCGACGCACCGCTGGCGTTGAGCACATTGGGACGATTGATCGCATAGGCGGCGCTCGCCGTGGCCAAGGCGAGCGCCCACATGCCCAGCACCAGCGCGGTGCGTAGCGTGAGACGACCGCGATGGCCGCGCCGAACCTTGCCGCCGTCCTCAGCTCCCACCCTGACCTCCTCCGCCCCCCGGCGGGCCCATCATCGCACGCGCAGATGCCCCGCAACGGGACAGCGCGGCCGACTACCTCGAGGCGGCTCAGCCCCGCGTCGTCTTTCGTCTTCTGCTCACCGCCTCGTCGGTCACAACCCCTTCCGTTGGCCGCGGTCCGGCCCGGACGGGCGAAATTCTAGCGGCGGGCATGACTGTCGCCGCTGCGGCGATGCTCCACGACCTCGTCGAACCCGACATCGCGCAACTGGTGCAGCGCGCCACTGCCACGCAAGTGCACGTGCCAGGGGCTGGAGCCTGGGTCCGTGTACACCCATCCGCTGTAGCGCCGGCCGGCGCCGTCGCTTGCCGAGAAGCTGTGCGCGGCGCCTGTGCGCGCCAGATCGAACGCTCGCGCGCCGAAGATGCTGAGGCCCCAATCGGTGGGCGCCTCGGCGTCACCCTGACTGATCAGCACGGCGCGCTCACAGGTTAGCGTGCGGCCATCAACCTTGAGAGTGGTGAGAAGCCGGGACAGTTCACACATCACGTCGCGGTTCTGCCCGCTCGCCCGTGAACGGCAAACCTGCGCTGCCGCGCCGTTTTCGCCGCTGGTCCGGCGCCTCTGGAGATGCCCGTCCAGAGGTACGCTCAGTGACTTCCCGACCGCATGATGCCGGCGCGGCCGCTGCCGCGCCGGCCTCAGGCCGCCGGCCCCGCGGCGAGCTGCACCGTGGTTGCGTGCGGCGCCCCCGCCTCGTCCGCCCAGCGGATCTCGACCCGGTCCCCCGGCCGGTAGCGGCCGAGCAGGGCCGTCAAGGTCGTCGGCGAGGCGACCGCCTGGCCGTCGAGCGAGACGATCGTGTCGCCGGCCACGAGGCCGGTCAGTGCCGCCGGCGAGCCTGGCACCACGCCGCTGATCCTGGTGCCAGATTGGCCGCCGAGTCCGGCACTGCTCCCCTCTTGGGGCGAGCCGCTCTCGAACCCGACACCGAGGAAGGCGGTCGGGCCGACATGCACGCCGGCCGAGGCATCCTGACTGGCGATCTGCTTGGCGATCGCCAACGCGGTGTTGATGGGGATGGCGAAGCCCTGGGATTTCGTCGAACCCAACGAGTACCCGTTCGACGTGGCCGTGTCGATGCCGATGACCTGGCCGGCGCTGTCTGCCAGCGGTCCACCGGAGTCACCCGGCTGCATGGCGGCATCGGTCTCGATCATGCCACTGAGGTGCTCGGAGGTGGCGTCATAGATGTCGCTCGCGATGATCTGTTGGTCGAGCGCGACGAGCGAGCCGCCACTCGCGCGGGGCGGGCCCCCGACTCCGCCGGCGTTGCCTATCGCGACCAGCGCCTCGCCGACCGTCGCCCGGGAGGAGTCGCCGAGCCGCGCCGTCACGAGGGCGGAAGCGCCGTTCAGCTGAAGCAGTGCGACATCCTGATCGCGGTCGTAGCCAAGCACTGTAGCAGAGTAGGTCTGTCCGTTGCCGATGTCGGTGGCGCTGACGGCGCTCGCGCCGTTGACTACGTGGTTGTTGGTGAGCACGAGACCCGATGAATTGAGCACGATTCCCGTGCCGGCCGTCTCGCCAGATCGAAATGTCAGCGTGGCGTTGACGTCTACTAGCGCGGCAGCGACCGTGGAGGCGACCAAGCCCAGGTCGTCGAGGGACGCGGTCCCCGGCGACGAGGCACTGGTCGCGTGGCCGACGAGCGGCTGAGGTTGGGGCGTACCGGTGCCCGGCACCCGCCGGAGGTGCGCCGCGATCGTGACGCTGAGCAGCGAGAGCCCGACGATAAGCACGGCGGCGAATACGAGGCGTGTCCGCTGCCGCGGCGCGGGCTCCCGGCCGGAGGCCGCCGTCTGCGGCTGCCATGCGGCGAGCGTCGGCGGCGGCTTGCGGCCTGCCGGCGGCGGGCCTGGCAGCCTGCCGCCCGCGACAGACGCATCCCTCGACGTGGCCTTGGCGGATCCACTCAGCGACGGTCGACCCAACATCGCGCCTCCGCGTGCTCATTGCTCTTGTGGGCCCTCTCCATGAGGCAGGAGATGTGTCGCGACCGTGAGCCGAGACCGGCGCCATTTGCGCCATTATCGGCGGTCCGCGCGACGACAGCCTCCTGGCACCTATCGACAGGGCTGGGCACGAGCTGAAGACCCCGGAGACCCCAGTCGCGTGGTGCAGGTTACGCTCCGCTCCACCGCGGACTACGCGCGCACGTCACGCCGCGCGAACAGCACGAGGGTCACCAGCAGCAGGATCGCCGACGTTCCGAGAAGGATCGCCAGATCGCCAGCACCGAGGCCATACCCCAGCGGCGAGGCACCGCCCGAGTAGTGGAACAGGGACGCGAAGCGGAGCGGCCTGAACGTCGCGTTCATGCCCGCCAGCGTATTGAGGAGGTACATGCCCACGCCCACGGCGGCGCCGGCGGCGATGCCGGTCTGCCGCCTTCCGGTGGCACCACCGACGGCATACGTGACGCTGCCGACTGCCAGGCCGAGCAGCGTCAGGCGCAGCAGGGCCTGCGCCAGCTCGCCGGCGCCGACGGGCGTGCCGGCGATCGCCGTAGCCGACCAGAGTGCGAGCCAGAAGGCGAGCCCCAGGACGGCGACGGCCACGACCATGGCGGCGTACTTCTGCAGCACCAGCCGGCCGCGGCTGACCGGGTGAGCCAGCACCAGGCTCAAGGTGCCGTCTTCCTCTTCTCCGGCGAGGGCGCGGGCGGCGACCGCCACCGCGAAGGCGATGAGGGCCACGGGCGCGAGCCACGAGAGCAGCTCGACGTTCACGTAGCCCACCGGTGAGGAAAAATCGCCCCCGGGTCCCAGGAAGGCGGCGCGCACCGCCGACGGCAGGCTCCTGATGTAGCCCTGCAGGGAATTGGCGCTGCCTCGGATGCTGGGGTAGATCGACATGAGCAAGGCCACGTAGAAGCCCACGCCAATCACCCACATGACGAGAGGGCGCGCCTGGTCTCGCAAGCTCTTGAAGAAGGCGTTACGCAACATCGTCGCCCTCCTCGGAGTAGAAGGTCATGAAGACGTCTTCCAGGTCGGGCAGGCGGCTCGTCAGGTCGAGCACGGGAAACTCGCTCAGCTTCTTGATGGCGGCGTCCAGCGACCCGGAGACGGTGAGCCGCAACGATGAGGCGCCCTTGCCGTTCACCGAGACGTGACTAACGCCGGGGACGCCCTCGAAGGCCGCGGGCGGGACCGGCTCCGAGAACACGACCTCGATCTCGCGCACGGCCCGGCCGGTGAGGCCGGAGACGTCCTCGACGGCGAGCAGCTCGCCCTCGCGGATGAAGGCCACGCGGTCGCAGACGCGCTGCACCTCGGGCAGCACGTGCGACGACAGGAACACGGTCTGCCCCGCGTCTCGAGCCTCGTCCACGAGGCGGTAGAACTCGTGCTGCACCAGCGGATCCAGGCCCGACGTGGGCTCGTCGAGGACGAGCAGCTCGGGCCGGTGCATGAACGCCTGAATCAGGCCGAGCTTGCGCTTGTTGCCGGTCGAAAGGTCGGCCACCCTCCTGCCGAGGTCGCAGTCGAGCCGTTCGCCAAGAGTGTTCACGTAATCCCACTGAACGTCGCCGCGAAGGTTGGCGAGGTAGCGCAGCATCTCGCCGCCGGTGAGCTTCGGGTACAGGCTGAGCTCGCCGGGCAGGTAGCCGCTGCGCGTGCGGATCGCCAGACTCTCGCGGCGGCTGTCGCGGCCCAGAACGAGGGCGCGGCCGCTGGTCGGCCTGATGAGGTCGAGCAGCAGGCGGATGGTGGTCGTCTTGCCGGCCCCGTTGGGCCCGAGGAAGCCGAAGACCTCGCCCGTCTGGACCTCGAGGTCGAGTGCCGTGATGCCGCGACTCTTGCCATATGTCTTGGTCAGCTTCGCGGTCTCGATGGCGGCGGTCATTGCTCCCCTTCCGGGAGACGGCTGGTCAACCGTGCCACGTCAGCCGTACCATTTGAGCAGCACTGTCCGGTCGGGGAACATCAGCGACGCTGCGGGCAGACCGAGGAGTCGTTCCAGGGCGGCGGTGTAGGCCGCGAAGAAGCGCTCCACGGCGGCTAGCGAGACCGCGCCGGCCTGACGAGCGACATAGAGCTCGAGGGCCGTGTCATTGGCCCCCTGGATCAGCGAGACGAGGACGCGCGCCACGCCGTCGGGCGAGTCTACCGCGAAGACGCCTTCGGCGACGCCCTCACGGATGATGGCGGCCAGCAGCGGGGCAAGACGAGGCACCAGGCTGCGCCGGAGCTTCTCGCGAACAATGGCGTTCTCGTCCGAGAGCCAGACTTCAATGAGCGCCCGCATGAGCTCGGTGCGTTCGCCCTTCCACTGCGCGATGCCCACGAAGACACCCCGAAGCTTGTCCAGGGCAGGCACGGCGGGATCGGTGACATGGGGTGTCAGTGACGACATGGCGGCCTCGACGATGTGCTCGACGACGGCTTCGAGGAGTGCCGCCTTGGAACCGAAGTAATGGTAGAAGGCACCCTTCGACGCACCGAGCTCGGCAAGGATGTCTTGAATGCTCAGCTGCTCGTAGCCCTTCGCCTGGATGAGGCCCTCGGCGACCTCGACGAAAGCCTCTCGCCGAGTCGCGTACGCTACTGCGTCGACCGTTCGTGGCACTGGCGCCTACCTCAATCATAAACCGGCTACCGGTTTATTATACGCCCATGCCGGCTCTTTGCAAGGATGGCCGCGAGCCGCTCCGTCAACGCCTCGATCTCATCATGCGTGGTCATGCGACCCAAGCTGAAGCGAACCGCGCCTGCGCCGACCTCGGGGGCGACTCCCATCGCCTGCAGCACGGGTGAGAGAGTGATCGCATCCGCATGGCACGCGCTGCCGGTGCTGGCGGCTACTTCCGGCATGGCCGCGAGGATATCCGCACCGCGATGTCCGACGAAGTTCACGTTGAGGGTGTTGGGCAGACGCTGTGTGGGATGGCCGTTGAGCATGACCTGTGCGCCCCATACAAGCCGCAGCCTGTCCCACAGGTGATCCCGCAGCTCCTGCACGGCCCGGGTCCAGGACAGATCGCCCGCCAGCGCGGCAGCCGCGCCGAGGCCGACGTCGAGCAGCACACTCTCTGTGCCGGCACGTCGGCCGCTCTCGTGGCCCGCGCCATGCATGAAGGGCTCGAGCATGGTTCCTTGGCGCACGTAGAGCGCGCCCACGCCCTTGGGTCCGTAGAACTTGTGCCCCGCGATTGAGAGCAGATCCACGCCGAGCTCATCCACCTTCGTGTCGATCTTGCCCACCGACTGTGCGGCATCGCTGTGCAGAACAACGCCGGCATCGTGCGTGATGCGGGCGATCTCGGCGATCGGCTGAATCGTCCCAACCTCGTTGTTGGCATGCATGACTGAGACCATCGCCGTATCGGGGCGCAGCGCCTTGGCGATGTCATCGGGATCGACGAGACCGTGGGCATCCACCCTCACAAACGTGATCTCTGCGCCGAGCCAGCGTCTGAGGAATCGGCAAGGCTCGATGATTGCCGGGTGCTCGATGCCGGTCGTGATGATATGTCGCTGGCCTTCTCCGGCAGCCAGCATCACTCCCTGCAACGCGGTGTTATTGGACTCCGTTCCGCCGCTCGTGAACACGACCTCCTGTGGAGAACACCCCAGGAGGTCGGCGACCTGACCGCGAGCATGGGCGACGGCCTGCGCCGCCGGGGCGCCGGCCCAATGGCTGGTGGACGGGTTGCCGTAGTGCTCGGCCAGGAACGGTGCCATTGCCGCCTGCACGCTCGGCGCGATGGGCGTGCTTGCGTTGTAGTCCAGGTAGATCGTGCGCTCATTCATGGGGTGAACACCGCCGCCCGCTACAACTCAAGGTCGTGAAGCCGCTGCTGGAACTCCTCGCGGTCGATCTCGCCGGCGGCATAGCGCCGTTTGAGGATGTCCTTGGGGCTCGGCCCCTCGGGACCCGAGCTCCGCGGCGCCTGGCCCGGCGACGAAAGGCCACGCACAAGGAAGACCACGGCCACGACGATCGCCACGACGAAGACGATCATGAACAGGAACATCCACGCGCCCCAGGCACCACCATAATCCCACATCATGTCTGACCACCCACCTTCGTTAGGGCATTCAACAGGAGCTGTCTTCCCACTTCTGGGGTTGGGCAGCACGGCATCTTCTCTGGCTGCGGCGCTCCCGGGCCGCGCGGGCCGGTCATGCCAAGGCCTGCTCGAGGTCGGCAATGAGATCGTCGGCATCCTCCAAGCCGACCGACAGGCGCACCATGCCATCGACGATGCCCCGCCGGCCACAGGTGTTGGCGACCGAGAAGCCGACCTCGGCGGCCAGCACCTCGACGGTGCGTTCAGCCTGCTGCAGAACGTCGAGGATCTCCAGCCGTGGGCCACTGCAGAGCGCCTTGCCGATCAGGGCGAACTGCCCGTAGACGGCGCGCTTGTACTCGCGGCCCTTCATCGGCAACACGCCCTCAGGTCATGTGCAGGGCCGCCCGTCATGGCGCCGGCTCCAGGTCGGCGAGGCACGCCTGGATGGCGGCGCATGCCCGACAGCTCATCGACCGAAGCCATGGTCACCCTCCCTCGCGGCGAACCGCTCGACGTGCCCAGCCTGGTCGCTCGTCGCCGTCGTCGAGTGACTCGCGGCACTCCAGAAGTCATTCAAATGGTCGCTTGATCATTTGTTGGTTTCGGGAACAGTGTCAACCGGCCAAATGCGAGCGGCACCATCGCCGGCATGACGTCACAGGACGCATGAGCGGCACTCTGATACCGTAGCTCCCGCCATGCCGAGCAAGGTCACAGCCGCGAGCAAGGCACTCGATGACATCAGCCGGGTGAACCGCCTCTACGCGGTGCTCGGCAAGGTCAACGAGGCCATCATCCGCATCCGCGCAGAGCAAGACCTTTACGAGGAAGCCTGCAAGATCGCGGTCGAAGACGGTGGCTTCGCGCTGGCCTGGATAGGCTTCGTCGAGCCAGAGACGCAGCGCATTCGGGTGAGCGCCAAGTATGGCCGCGCCGAAGGCTACCTCGACGCCGTGAATATCTCGCTGCGTGACGACGTTCCTGAGGGTCGCGGACCGACGGGTATCGCCATGCGCGAGGGTCGCCCCTTCATTAACAATGACACGGCGAGCAACCCGGTGATGGGGCCTTGGCGCAAGGAGCAGACAAGGCGCGGCTTCCTCTCCTCGGCCTCTTTTCCGCTGAAGATCGCCGGCAGCACGATTGGCGTCATCACGCTCTACTCCAACACCGCGAACTACTTCGACGAGGAGGAGGTCCGTCTCCTTTCGACGCTTGCCGATGATTTCTCGTTCGCACTCGAGGCAGCGGAGGTGGCGCGAGAGCGGGCCGCAGCCGAGGAGGAGTTGCGCAGATCGCACGACGAGCTCGAAGCGCGGGTCAAGCGCCGGACCGCCGAGCTGGCCGTCGAGCTCGCACGCACCAAGGTGCTCATGGAGGTCGCGTCGCAAGCGGCCCGCTCGCTGGAGCCAGGCGAGCTTGGACAGCGCATCCTCGAGGTTGCGCGCCGCCTGCTGGGCGCGGCGCACGGCAGCGTCTATCTGGTCGATCACGGCGCAGAGGCGGCCCGTGCCGTCGCGACCTTCGGCTTTCCGTCCGGGTCCCCTGTGGTCTCACAGGACCTCCCCATCGACAATACCAGCCCCATGGGCAGGGCGATCATCTCCGGCAAGGTGCAGGTAGCTCACGATGACAAGGCTGCTCTGAACGCCACCGAGCCGATCTCGACGAAGGAAAGGGAAGGCCAACGTCTGGTCGCCTTCCCGGCAAAGGCACATGGCAGGACGCTCGGAGTCGTCGCCCTTGGCTTCGCCGCCGAGAGCATCTTCGCTGAGCAGGAGATTCCCCTCTGTGAGGCGATCGGCGATCAGCTCGGCATCGCGATGGAGAACATCCGCCAGTTCCAGGCAGAGCGCGACATCGCAGACCGGCTGCAAGAGGCGCTGCTTGCGATGCCGCGATCGATCTCCGGCATCGAGTTCGCCCACGCCTACCGCTCTGCGAACGAGGCGGCGCGAGTCGGCGGCGACCTCTACGATCTCTTCGAGCCTGAGCCGGACCACGTCGGCATCTCCATCGGCGACGTCGCAGGGAAGGGGATCGACGCGGCGGTGCTCACCTCGCTGGTCAAGCACACCATCCGCGCCCACGCTTTCGAGGGGGGCAAGACGCCGGCGAAGGTCCTCGCCCTGACAAACGAGGTCATCCACGAAGCGACGCCGCCAGACTCGTTCGTGACGATCTTCTTCGCCATTCTCGATGTGCGAGACGGCCGCCTCACCTATGCGAACGCCGGCCACACCACGACGGTCATCGTCCATGGCGACGGCACGATCACGAACCTGTCGCAGACCGGCCCGCCTGCCGGTGCCTTCAAGGGCGTGCAGTTCGGGCATGCGGAGACGCGTCTTGGGCGCGGGGAGCTGCTCTTCCTCTGTAGCGACGGCCTCACCGAGGCGCGCCGCGGTTCGGAGCTCTATGGGGAGGAGCGGCTGTTTGCTCTTCTTTCCGGCGTCGATGGTGGCCCGCATGAGGTCCTCAGGGCTGTTCTCGACGACGTCATGGCGTTCAGCGCCGGCAGCTTGAAAGACGACTTGGCGGTGCTCGGGTTGACGGTGGCCGAGCCGAGTCGCTGGGCACGCTGAGAGCGGAACTTCGCACGGCGGATAGGCGCGCTTGGCAACCGGGAGTATCCAGACGGGCGGTCATCGGCAACGCCCGGCACCGCTGCGTGCGCCTGCGATGAGCGGAAGGTGCAGCAGCTCATCACGAGCCCGCGCTTTCACCTCTGCCAGGTGAGCGACAGGCGCCAAGGTCCGGCGACCCAGCGACGCCGCGGCCCTGGCAGGTCGGCTTGCCGGACGATGTTCATCACTGGGAATAACGGTTACAGGCAAGAAGGATACGATCTACCGGAGGTACCGTTGACCACTCCGCCCGTGCTGCTCATCTCGCTGAGCACCTGTGATGCCTGTCGGCAGGCCAAGTCATTCTTTCGGCAACGCGGCATCGACGCGACCGTGATCGAGCTCGACAAGGTGGGAGTTGAGCTGCGGCGCAAGATCGCCGCCGACATGCGCGCCCACCACGCCGATGGCTTTCCGTTCGTGATGATCGGGGGCCATGCGGTGAGCGGCTACGCCCCGCACCGTTACCTCGAGATGGTCTCGAGGAACTAGGCGGGCCATCGTCACGTTAGACGAGTGACGCGAATCGTCCACGTCAGATCACGATCTCGAAGCCACCGCGTCGTCGGTGACGCTGTCGGCGTGTACGTGGTTGTGTGAATCGCCGCCGCGGTAGACGAGTTCGGGGCGCGCGTCGTTGCGCCCGGGCTCGTCGAGCGGCGCACGCACAACCACGTGCGCCTCGGCACGAGCTACCTCTGAGGAGGAACGGAGGCCCGTCCTTCGTTGCGGGGCTTGAGGTCCACTCAGCTCCACAGAGACGCATCGGTCACACCGCCAACGTTGGCTGGATGTTGGCTGGTTCGCGTTCCGTGCTCGATTCTGCAACGGCGGGGTAATCCCAACACTCGTGCCGACCTCGCCGTCCGCAACGACCAACATCGTACGCGCCCGCATCACCGATTGGATATGGGCACGATGAGATCCACCGTCGACCGATGTCGGGACAGCCAAATGCCGGGCTCCTCGGTTAACACGAAGCCGGCGGCTGGCAGCAGGTCCTCGAGCAGGGGCGAGTTACCCAGTAGGTCAGGATCAAGCCCGAGGTCGGCATCGGTTGTCGTGGGGGCCACGGCGAGGTCATCGTCTGGAGCATGCAGGCATACCGCCTGCGCGCCGATGACCACCAGCGCTTGATGGTGGTCGACGAGGGCTTCAAGGGCGTCAGGGAGAGTAGACCCGGCCAGTCTACCGAGACGATTGCTCCCCGCTTGCTCGCCTTTTCTAGCAGCGCTTCTCTGAGTAGAAGATCGACCACTCTTAACACGCTGGCAACCGGCAGGCCGACATCGCGAGCCAACTGGCTGACCGTAAACGGCGGTCGATAGTCGCAGAGCGCACGCACCACCGCCGCTGAGCCGGTTCCTTTGAGTGACCTCAGTGGGAGGTCGCGCCGGCCAAAGGGGTTGGTGATTGCACCCGCCAGCTCGACGAAGACTGGAGGGTGCGCCAATGCCACCCGGAGATTGCCGGTCGCGTCCGCCCAGCTCGCTCCGCGCTCGCTCAGGAGTCTTCTCGTCCGGGTGCTGAGGAAGCGCGCAATGACCATCGGCCGGGCTTGCGGCCAGCGTTCAAGCTGAGCGAGAGCCGCGCCCACGTTTGCCGGATCGATCCAGTCCGCCATCGACCCAGTGCAATCTCACTCCAGTGCGATAGCGAGATCATTATCGAACTGAATAGGCGCTTGTGTTAGATTAGGGGCTGCTTCACGCCAACGAATCGAACTCTACTGAGATAACGGAGCTAGTCGCCCATGCCCAAGCAAGTCAGTTCAGATCGCGCGGGAAGATATGTGAATCAGCCAACTGGCTACCGCGCATTCGTCCCAAAGCCGCTGCCACCGACGCCGCCGCTCCGGCAAGATGCGGAACTCGCCAGCCTGCTGTCTGCAGCCGATCACCGCCTTGGCCGGCTGGACGGTGTGGCTGCCACGCTTCCGAATCCCGATCTCTTCGTGGCGATGTTTGTCCACAAGGAGGCTGTGCTGAGCTCGCAGATCGAGGGCACGCAGGCCTCGCTCGACGACGTGCTCGAATTCGAGGCTGGTGCGCCGCCGGCCGACGTGCCGGGCGACGTCGCAGAGGCGGTCAACTACGTGGCCGCAATGAACTTTGGCCTAGAACGCATCAAGGAGCTGCCGTTGTCCTTGAGACTAGTCAAGGAGATTCACGAGCGTCTGCTTGAGCACGTCCGCGGAGGCGAGAAGGAACCTGGCGAGTTCAGACGGTCTCAGAATTGGGTCGGGCCAATGGGAACAAGCCTCACCGAAGCCATGTACGTGCCGCCCTGCGTTGATGACATGAACCGCGCCATGGGAGACCTCGAAGGGTTCTTGCATGATCGGCGGCCGCTGCCGCCGCTCATCAAGTGCGGGTTGGTGCACAGTCAATTCGAGACCATCCACCCATTCCTCGATGGCAACGGGCGTATGGGGCGTTTGCTGATCACGTTCTTGCTCTGTCAGCAAGGCATCCTCGAGCGACCTCTGCTGTATCTCAGCTACTTCTTCAAGCGGAATCGGACCGAGTACTACGACCGGCTGCAGGCGGTGAGAGATAGAGGCGATTGGGAAGCATGGATGAAGTTCTTCCTGCGCGGCGTCATCGAAGTCTCGAGCGAGTCCGCGGCCACGGTTCGCGACATCCTCGCACTCCGCGTGATACACACGGAGCTCCTGCAGACGAAGCTGCGAACAGCGAACAGTCTTCGTCTGCTCGACCGCCTCTATGACAGGCCGGTCACGTCTGTCTCCGACGTCGCTGAGTACCTGGGCATCACGTTCAACGGCGCCAACGCACTCGTGTCCAAGTTCTGCGACCTCGGTTTGCTACGAGAGACGACAGGGGGCGCACGGAGCCGGCGCTTTGCCTACGATCCGTACATCTCGCTGCTTCGGGCTGGGACGGAGAGACCCGCGACGTAGTCTCCGCCGTGCGGGGGGCTGCGGGGATGCACGGCGCGACATGGGGCCGCCGACAGTGAGATAGGGCTGTGACTCCCCCGTGCGTCTCTGCCGCATTGACGACGACGCACACTGACCTCCGCGTCGAAGCAACACGGACTTCGTCTGATCGCACCTGCCGTGTACTTCGATGGATGCGCGGGGCGGTGCGGCAACGCTGCGGGACCGACCAGCGCATCCCTGTCGCCCGTCGTCCCGAGCCTTGTGGCATCGTCGTCCCGGGATGCTTAGCCAATAAACCGTTTGCTTTTCGAGGCACGCTGTGCTGAACTTCGACTGCATCAGTAGGAAGTCGGGAGGCTCTTGGTGGTTTCAGAGGACGCGGTCGGCGCGGGCGCAACGAGTCCCGACTTCGAGTCGTTCATCGCCACCCTGCGCGTCATCCCGGTGGTCGAGATCGTCCGGGTCGAAGACGCCGTACCACTTGCTCGCGCTCTGGTCGAGGCCGGGTTGCCCTGTGCCGAGATCACGTTCCGCACTGCTGCTGCGGCGCAGGCGATTGCGGCGATCGCTGCCTCCGTCCCCAAGATCCGCGTCGGCGCGGGTACGGTCCTGAGTGTCGCTCAGGCCGAGGCCGCTCTGTGCGCCGGCGCAGACTTCATAGTGGCGCCCGGCTTCGATCCGGCCGTCGTCGAGTACGCGCTCGAGCGCTCCGTGTCCATCATGCCCGGCGTGTGTACCCCGACCGAGGTAAGCATGGCCCTGGCCCGGGGGCTGTCGCTCATGAAGCTGTTCCCCGCCGAAGCGGCTGGCGGCGTGGCGTATCTCAAAGCCCTGGCGGCGCCGTTCCGAGGAGTGCGGTTCGTGCCCACCGGCGGGATAGGTCCCAACAACTTGGCCGCCTACCTGGCGATCAAGCAGGTCAGCGCCTGTGGTGGCAGCTGGATGGTGAAGAAGGACCTCATCGCCGCCGGTAAGTTCGACACCATCCGTGCGCTCGCTGCCCAGGCACGCGAGATTGCCAGCGCAGCGCGACCCGCCGCCTCGTAGTGGCGATAAGGGAGACGATGGGCATCCTCGACATCCGTGCCGCCGATGAGTGCCGCTGGGATCTCGTGGCCCTCGGCGAGGTCATGCTGCGGCTCGACCCGGGAGAGGGCCGCATCGCGACGACTCGTTCGTTCAGCGTCTGCGAAGGCGGCGGCGAGTACAACGTAGCGCGCGGCCTGCGGCGCTGCTTTGGCTTGCGCACAGCCCTCGTCAGCGCGCTCGCCGACAACCCCGTTGGCCACCTTCTCGAGGACCTTATGCTGCAGGGCGGTGTCGACCAGAGCCATGTGCGCTGGGTGCCCTACGACGGCGTCGGTCGCAGCGTGCGCAACGGTCTCAACTTCACCGAACGCGGGTTTGGCGTGCGGGGCGCGGTCGGCTGCTCCGACAGGGGCGGCACGGCCGTGTCGCAGCTTCAGGCGGGCGAGTTCGACTGGGACGCGATCTTTGGCTCCGAGGGCGTTCGCTGGTTCCACTGCGGCGGCATCTTCGCGGCGCTCGGCGAGGCCACTGCCGAGGTGGCTATCGAGGCCATGTCCGCCGCCCGGCGTCACGGCACGGTAGTCTCCTACGACCTCAACTACCGACCCTCGCTGTGGCGCTCCATCGGTGGTCAAGACCATGCCCGCGAGGTCAACCGCTCCATTGTCCCGCTCGTCGACGTGATGCTGGGCAACGAGGAAGACTTCAGCGCGGCCCTCGGCTTCGAGGTCGCGGGCGTCGACCAGAACCTCTCGACACTCGACCCCGAGCGCTACGGCGCCATGATGGCGCAGGTGGTCGCCGCTTATCCCAACATCCGCGTGGTGGCGACGACGCTGCGCGCCGTCGTCTCGGCCAGTCGCAACGACTGGAGCGCGGTCTGCTGGGCCGATGGCGCCCTGCACCGTTCGCTGCTGCGCCCTCAGCTCGAGATCCTCGACCGCGTGGGCGGCGGAGACTCGTTTGCCTCGGGGCTCATCTATGGCCTGCTTGCGGGTCGCGACCTGCAGCAGGCGCTCGAGTACGGGGCCGCCCACGGGGCGCTGGCCATGACGACGCCCGGGGATACCTCCATGGCGACTTTCGCCGAGGTAGAGGGTCTCGTGCGCGGCGTGTCGGCTCGGGTGCAGCGCTGATGGGCCGCGACGAGCCCACCGTCCCGCGTCAGCGCGGCGTCTCCATTCGCGACGTGGCGCGGCTCGCCGGAGTGTCGCCGGGGACGGCGTCGCGGGTGCTGAGCGGCTCGTCCTATCCCGTCAGCGACGACGCTCGCCGGCGCGTGGAGGAGGCGGCCCACGCTCTCAACTACGTCACCAACTCGGTCGCCCGTGCGCTGGTGACCGGTCGCAGTGAGATCGTCGGGGCGATCGTGCACGACATCACCGACCCATACTTCAGTGGCGTCGTACGTGGCCTGCAGGACGCAGCCGTCGCGGCCGGTCTCGTCGTGCTGGTCGGCAATGACGACCGCGACGCAGGCAAGCTCGAAGGCTATCTCACGATGCTGCTCAGCCAGAAGCCGGCGGGCGTGGTGCTCATCGGTGGCCAGCTTCGCGGCCCGGCCGCGACGTTGCCGGTGGCGCTTGCCGTGCAGCGCCTGCGTGAGCAGGGCGTGCCGGTTGTGGCCGCGGGCCGCTACGAGCTCGACATCCCCCATGTGGCGGTCGACGACGTGGCCGCCGCCAAGTGCGCCGTCTCACACCTGGTGGAGCTCGGACACCGGCGCATCGCCTTTCTCGGCGGCCCTCTCAAGTCGACGACCGTGCAGGACCGCCACTCCGGCTACGGTGCCGCCCTCATGCAGGTGGCCGCGCCACCAGACGAGCGACTCGTTGTTCAGACCCCGCTAACCTTGGAAGGTGGCTCAGAGGGCGCTGCCCGGCTGCTCGCGTCGGGAGCGGAGTTCACGGCCATCTTCGCGGCCACCGACGAGGTCGCCTTCGGCGCTATCTCCGCCCTGCGTGAGCACGGCCTTCGCGTGCCGGCCGATGTGAGCGTGGTGGGCTTCAACGACGTCGTCATGTCCGAGCACAGCGACCCGCCGCTTACCACCATCCATGTGCCGGCTAGAGACCTCGGTCTTGCCGCCTGGCGCTTGCTCGCGCCTGACCGGTTACAGGCCACCGAGGGAGGCGCCGAGTATCTGCCGTTCGAATTGGTCGTGCGCGCCTCAACGGCGCCGCCACGCGACGGCTGCGCAGGCGATCGCGGAGCGACCGGCGAGCGCGACGGGGCTCCTCGAACGGCGGGCGCTGTGACCAGCGCGGCCGAAACCGACCAGCGAGATGGAGAGTGACCATGGACAAGGGCGTTGACAGGCAGAGGCTCGCCGAGGATGGCGCCACCACCGCGAGCGCCCTGGGCGATTTTCAGATGTACATCGACGGTCAGTGGGTAGACGCCCACGACGGGGGGATGCTCGATATCGTCGACCCGGCGACCGAAGAGGTCGTAGCGCGCGTCGCCAACGGCACCGTTGAAGACGCCGAGGCCGCAGCCCTGGCGGCACGGCGAGCGTTCGACGAGGGCCCCTGGCCGCAAACGCCCGCCGCACAGCGGGCCGCCGTCCTACATGCCGCCGCGGCCCTGGTTCGCGAGCGCGTCGACGAGCTAGCCCGGTGGGAGAGCCTCGAGATGGGCAAGCTCATGAGCGACGGCCAGGGCGACATAAGCCGTGTCGCCGACCTTCTCGACTACGCCGGCGAGCTTGCCGAGCGCCTTCTTGCGGAGCAGCCGATTACTGAGCCCACGGCGCTCGTGCGCGAGCCCGTCGGCGTAGTGGTCGCGGTGTGCCCGTGGAACTTTCCGCTGGTGCTGGCTTCCTTCAAGTTCGCCTCGGCTCTTGCCGCCGGCAACGTGGTCGTCGTCAAGCCGGCCAGCATCTCGCCGCTGACGGCGCTCGGCATGGCGCGTATCTTCGACGACGTCGGTCTGCCCAGAGGTGTCTTCCAGGTTGTGGTCGGTCCCGGCAGCTGCGTCGGAGATCATCTGGTGGGCTCGCCGCTGGTAGACATGGTGACCCTGACCGGCAGTGTAGAGGTCGGCCGGCACGTCATGACGCAGGCGGCCAAGACGGTGAAGAAGGTCGGCCTGGAGCTCGGCGGTAAGGCACCCAACGCGGTGTTCGCCGACGCCGACCTGGACGCGGCCCTGGACGGCGTGGTGTTCAGCGCCTTCGGCAACTGCGGCCAGGTCTGCTGCGCGGGCTCGCGGCTGCTCGTCGAACGTTCCATCTACGACAGGTTCGTGGCCGCCGTCGTGAGCCGTGTCGAAGCGTTGCGCATCGGCCCCGGTCTTGATCCGGCCTCGGAGTTGAGCCCGCTCTCGTCGCGTGAGCAACTCGAGGTCGTGGAGCGCTATGTGGCGATCGGCCTCGCGGAGGGTGCCACTCTGGCCTGCGGCGGAAAGCGCGTCGAGGGCAAGGGATTCTTCTATCGCCCCGCCGTGTTCGTGGACGTCGACAACAAGATGCGCATCGCCCAGGAGGAGATCTTCGGGCCCGTGCTGGTGGCTATCCCCTTCGACACAGAGGAGGAGGCGATCCGTATTGCCAACGAGACTGTCTACGGTCTGACCGCCGGCGTGTGGACAAGCGATACGGCCAAGGCCAAGCGCTACGTGAGAGCCGTGCGCGCCGGCACCGTCTTCGTCAACAACACGTGGGCCTGCGCACCCCTGGGCCTGCCGTGGGGCGGCTACAAGCAGAGCGGTATCGGCCGCGAGATCGGCGATGTCGGTATCGAAGAGTTCACAGAGCTCAAGGCGGTCATCTTCGCAGGGGCTTCCTGAGCAGCGCTTGGCGGACCGTCCTGGGCGCATGAGGAGAGTCGACTGGCTCCTGGCCAGGAAGGTGAGGGAGATGCTTGACTTTGATCTTAGAGGTAGGGCGGGCGTGGTCACGGGCGCCGGCAAGGGTATTGGCGAGGCTATTGCGTGCGAGCTGGCCAGCCTCGGCGCGCAGGTTGTGTGCTGCGCTCGCACGCAGGCCGATATCGACCGCGTGGTGGCGAAGATCGGGGCAGCCGGCGGACAAGCGACCGGGGTTGCTGGCGACGTGGCCAACTATGCAGACATGGAGCGCCTCGCGAAGACGTGCATCAGCACCTACGGCAAGATCGACTTCACGGTGCCCAACGCTGGCACCGATATCGAAGGCAACATGGTCGACGCCGACCCGGCTGACTGGCAGCGAATGATCGCCACGAACGTCTTGGGGACGGCGTACGCCATCCGCGCCACTTTGCCGTTCATGAAGGCCCGGGGCGACGGGCACATTGTCATCATGGCCTCGGTCTCCGGCAGGGTGACCTACGTCGGCGAGCCGATGTACATCGCCAGCAAGTGGGCCGTGGCCGGTATGGGCGGCGCGCTGCGCAAAGAGGCGCTCGCCTACGGCGTGCGCGTCACTCTCATCGAGCCAGGGCTGGTCGACACGCCGATGATCCACAGCCTGCCCGAGGGCAAGCATGATCTCGAGAAGATAGAGGCCCTCTCACCCCAGCACTGCGCCAACGCCGTGGCCTTCGCCCTCTGCCAGCCGCGCGTGGTCAACATGACCCAGATCGGCCTGCTCCCGCTGGAGCAGGACTACTCCTCCTAAGGCACCGCCTGAGCCCTTTTGCTTGACATTACTGGTAAATCGTTTTATATCAGCATAAATCGTTTTATGCCAGGGGAGTGCAAGTGCGACTCCTCGCGGACCGGCAAGTGATTGCTCGAAAGGACGGGTGGCAGACACGATGGCCAGTGCGCGCACCGAAGAGCTAGTCAAATACGACCGTGAGCACATCTTGCACGCCCAGATACCGCTCGGCGAGACGCTCGGCGTGATCTATGACTCGGCTGAAGGGATCGTGCTGCGTGACACCGAGGGCAAAGAATACCTCGACGCCTCGTCGCAGATGGTGAGCGCAAACTTGGGGCACGGCCGTCGCGAGATCATCGCGGCCATAAAGGCGCAGAGCGACAAGCTGCAACACGTTGGGCAGTACTACGGCCACTCAAGCACGCCGATGGTCGAGTGCGCGCAGAAGCTCGCGAGCGTCACCCCCGGGGATCTCGACCACTTCTGGTTTACCTCGGGCGGCGGCGAGGCGACCGACGCCGCCGCCAGGCTGGTCCGCCGCTACTTCACCGCAGTCGGGCAGCCGACCAAGCGCAAGGTCATCAGCCTCTACATGAGTTACCACGGCACCGGGAACGGGCCCATGAACATGACCGGGATCCCGGCCATGCAGGAAGGCTACGGCCCCGAGGCGCCGGGCTACCTCCACATCCCCGCCTACTACTGCTACCGCTGCCCGTTCGGCCTCGAGTACCCGAGCTGCGGCGTGCGTTGCGCGCGCTTCCTGGAAACGGTCATCGAGGCCGAGGGGGCAGAGAACATCGCCGCCTTCATCGCCGAACCCGAGCTCGGCGCGTCGGGGTTCCTCGTGCCGCCCAAGGAGTACTGGCCGATCATCCGCGAGATCTGCACCAAGTATGACGTCGCCATGATCGCCGACGAAGTCATGTGCGGGTTCTGCCGCACCGGCACGATGTTCTGCATCGAGCACTGGGATGTGGTGCCCGACGTCATGGCGATGTCGAAGGGCATCACGGGCGGCTATGTTCCCTTCGGCGCCGTTGCCTTCAACGACAAGATCTGGGACGGCCTGCGGGGCGTCTCGCTCATGCACCAGTACACCTTCAGCGGCGCGCCGATCGCCTGCGCCGCAGCCATGGCCGCCATCGACGTCTACGTGAACGAGGGCATCGCGGAGAACGCGACCAAGGTCGGTGCGCACATCGCCGAGCGCATCGAAGAGGAGTTCATGCCCATGCCGTGCGTCGGCACGCACAGCGGCCTGGGTCTCATGCTGGCCATGGAAATCGTCGCCGACAAGGCCACCAAGGCCATGTTCGACCCGCCCGTGGGCCCGATCATGCCGGTGCTCGATCAAGCGCGTCAGGCGGGTCTTCACCTGCGCCAGATGGGCTCGAACCGCATCGTGATCGCTCCGCCCTGTACGACGACGATCGCAGAGGCGGACAGAATCGTCGACATTCTCCAGCCCATGGTGGCGGCGATCACGCCACCGGACCCGGCGGCAAGGGGGTGAAAGGGGCGGCTCAGGGCACCTCAGTCGGCTTCACGCATCCGGTGGCACGGACCTGCAGGTAAGGGGGAGACACAACATGGATATCAACGACTCAGACGGCACTCGAGCCATGGGTGCCGGAGAAGCGGCGGCTCCGCCGTCGCGGGCAGTTTCCACAGGCTCGGAAGCCAAGATCGGTCTGCTCGATCAGCCCCACCGTCTCAAGAAAGGCGTGCTGGGCCCGTTCGAGGTGGCCGCGTCGACGATGGCCGACATCGCACCGGCGATGAGCTTCTTCTTCGGCTTTGGCTTCTTGGCCCTCACGTCGGGTGTGGCGTCACCCCTGACGATCATCGCCGCGGGCATCGCCGTCGCCTTTCTCGCCAACACGCTCTCGCGCTACATGCACGTCCACCCTTCAACGGGGTCGTTCATCACGTTCATCGGCATGGCGCTCGGGCCCGTCTTCGCTCTCACGACCGCCATCGTGCTCATCGGCGGCTACCTGGTGAACATCTTCTCGATCATGGCGATCTCCGGCGGGTTCATGACGATGTTCTTGCAAAACTACTTCCACTCGTTCCCGACATGGACGTGGCCGATCTTCGTGCTTGTGTTCGTGGGCGGGGCGGCCTACCTCATGATTCGGGGGGTGCACATTTCAGTGCGCTGGGCGGGCGCCTTCTTTGCCTTCGAGTTCACCATCCTGGTGCTCGTGAGCGTCATCGCCCTCATCCAGCACGGCGGCCATCTTACGCTGCACCCGTTCAACCCGCACTACCTGCTGAGCGGCGTCAAGGGCCTCGGCCTGGGCTTCCCGCTGGCCGTCTACTTGTTCATCGGGTGGGAAGCAGCCGGGCCGATGGCCGAAGAGACCGACCAGCCGCGGCGCAACATCCCACGGGCGCTGTTTGCCAGCGTCGCCCTCATGCTCTGCAGCTTCGTGCTGTTCTCCTACGCCACGGTGGAGGCCTTCGGTGAGAACGTCACCAAGCTGAGTGGCGCACCGATCCCGTTCATCGCGGTGGCCGGCCAGCAGTTGGCGTTTCTCGCCTTCCTTGCCTACATCGCCGGCGTGACCTCGACGGTCGGCTGCCTCATCGCCGCCGTAAACTCGCAGGCCCGCCTGATGTTCAACTCCGGCCGCGAAGGGTTGCTGCCTAAGTGGCTGGGCAAGGTCTCAGCCAAGCGCGGTACGCCGGTGAACGCGCTGCTGCTCTTCCTCGCCATCGGCCTGATTGGCTGCTTCGGTTGGGCCTGGGCACAGCACATCACGCCGATCGTGCTGTTCGCCGAGCCTTCGACGCTCGGTACGATCCTGGTCGTCGTGGTCTATGCCGTGGCGAACCTGTCGCTGCCGATCTTCTACCTCAAGCACTACCGCAGCGAGTTCAGCGTGGTCAGAGACCTCATCCTGCCGCTCGTCGGCACGGCGGCCATCGTCTACCCGCTGTATCAGCTGGTGAAGCCCGGCCAACCCTGGCCGTACGACTGGTTCCCCTACGTCGCCCTGGCGCTCATCGTCGTCGCAGCGATCTATGCCCTTATTATCAACTCGCGCGACAAGACCCTGGGCGAGAAGGTAGGGGCCCTGGTTGCCGATGAGTAAGTAGGACGAAGCAAACGAGAGCAGGCGGCGGGGGCGGCAGCGAGCGCTCCGCCCCCGCCGCGGCCGGCCGGCCTGCCGCCAGGGCCGCGGACCACCTACGACTCCGGCCCGCCTGGCCGAGACGACTTCGTTGTGGTATGGGCTGGGCACGCACCGCACCAAGCTCGTGCCGCACTAAGGAGGAGCCTAGACGCCCATGCGCAACATTGGTCGCATACAGGATGCAGCGTCATTGCTGCGCTATTTCGAGTCGCTCGACGTCACATTGCCATTCGATGAAGTACTGCGGTCGGGCCCGGAGTCTCCGCTCGCCCAGCCGCTGACCTTGCACGGTCGGACCATCGGCAATCGCTTCGCCATCCTGCCGATGGAAGGTTGGGACTGCACCGCGGACGGTCGGCCCACCGACCTCACCCGCCGGCGCTGGCAGCGCTGGGGCCTCAGCGGCGCCAAGCTGATCTTCGGCGCCGAGGCGATCGCCGTCTGCCCAGAAGGCAGAGGCAGCCCGAGCCAGCTCATCATGCTCGAGGAGACGCTGGCCGACATCGCGGCCCTGCGCGAGCTTCTGGTCGAGACGCACCGCGAGCACTTCGGCAGGGTCGACGACCTCTATGTCGGCGTGCAGCTTACGCACTCGGGCCGCGTCTCGCGACCCCACGCCATGGACCGCCCGGAACCTCGGACCCTCTACCATCACCCGCTTCTCGACGAGCCTTACTGCGCCCAGGACGATGGGGCGCTTATGAGTGACGCCGAGATCGAGCGGGTCATCGCCGACTTCGTGCGCGCGGCGCAGTTCGCCCAGCGGGCGGGCTTCGACTTCGTCGACATCAAACACTGTCACGGCTACCTGGGTCATGAGTTCTTGAGTGCCGTCGACCGGCCGGGCCCTTTCGGTGGCAGCTTCGAGAATCGCACCAGGTTCTTGCGCGAAGTGGTGGCCGGCATTCGCAGCGAGGCCCCGGGCCTCGAGATAGCGGTGCGCTTCAGCGCCGTCGACTTCGTGCCCTTCGGGGATGGTGACAGCGATTGCCCGCGCCCGGCCGCGGTGGGGAAGGCGGGGTATCCCTACGCCTTCGGGGGCGACGGCACAGGCTTGGGCACCGACCTTACAGAACCGCTGGCCTTCCTCGATCTCCTCGCCGACCTGGGCATACGACTCGTTTCGGCCTCAGGCGGCGCCGAGTACAACGCGCACGTCATGGAACCGTACTTCTCGCTGCCCGTGGCGCCACATCGGCCCCCCGAGGACCCACTCGTCGGCGTAGCTCGTCTCGTGTGGGCGGTCGCCGAGCTGAAGAAGGCGCGCCCCGAGTTCATCCACGTGGGCAGCGGCTACTCGTACTTGCAGCAGTGGCTGCCAAACGTCGCTCAGGCGGCCGTGACGCAAGGCTGGGCCGACACCATCGGCATCGGCCGTATGGCCTTGAGCTACCCGGAGATCGTAGCCGATGTCCTCGCCGGGCGACCTCTGCAGTCAAGGCGCATCTGCAACGCCTGCAGCTGGTGCGACATCGCCCCCGGGTTCGGCGAGGTGTCGGGTTGCTACCCGCTGGACGGCTTCTACCGCGACCTGCCAGGCTACGCACGCCTGAAGCAGGTCGTGAAGGAAGCGGGTGCGACGGCATGATGAGCGCAGCGAAGGCGATGTCGCAAGGAAGGCTGTGGCCGAAGGGAGCCGACGCATCATGGACCAAGTGACCGAGGAGAAGCGCACGATCCCCGTCTACGACGAAGTCGACGTCGTGGTCTGCGGCGGCGGCGTCGCCGGGGTGGCCGCGGCCACGTGCGCCGCGCGCCTCGGCGCCCGGGTCTTGCTCCTGGAGCGCTACGGCTATCTCGGCGGGCTCGCCACCGGTGGCCTCGTGATCACCGTCCCGCCGCTCGACAACGGCATCAATGGCGAGGTGCGCATGCGACTGCAAGAGGCGCGGACCTACCAGGAGTGCGCGAACCTCGGTGACGACCCCGCCGTCGAGGGGCTCATCGCCGTCGACCCCGAGATCCTCAAGTACGAGCTGCTCGGCCTGCTGCTCGACTCCGGGGCCGAGCTGCTGCTGCACACGAGCGTGGCGGGGAGCCTGTGCGCCGACGAACGAGTCACCGGCGTGATCGTCGAGAACAAGGCCGGAAGGTCGGCCATCCGCGCCAGTCTTGTGATCGACACAACGGGCGACGGCGACCTCGCAGCCGCCGCCGGTGCGGCCTACGAGGTTGACCAGCGGCCGTTGCCCGTGACGCTCATGTCGACCGTCGTCGACGTCGACACGCAGCGTGCGCTCGCGCAGCTTGGCAGCTGGGGTCGCCTGCGCGCGCTGGTCGAAGATGCCGTCTCGGCTGGAGAGCTTTCGTTCGACCTGGAGGTGCACTCCAAGGAGTGGGCCCCCGGCGTGTTTGCCGCCGAGCTGTGCTACCCGGGCCAGATCAACCTGTGGTCGGGCAGCATGTTCGGCGTCAACGGCATCGACCCCGACGATGTGACCAGAGCCGAGATCGTTACCCGTCGGCACACCATGAAGCTGATCGCATTCTTGAGGGAGAGGCTAGACGGCTTTCAGCGAGCGCGCCTTGAGTGCACCGCAGCCCAAGTCGGTGTGCGCGGCACGCGGCGCATCACCGGGCTCGCCTCGCCGACACTCAAGGAAGTGGTCTCGACCCCGTTCCCCGACACCGTAGCCAAACCGTACGTGCGTCGTAAGATGCGCATCCCCTATCGGTCGCTCGTGCCGCGCGACGTCGACGGTCTTCTGTTTGCCGGGCGCTGCCTGTCGGCCGAGGCCGATGCTATGGTCCAGCTCCGCTTGATCCCGGTATGCTTTGCCACCGGTCAGGCAGCCGGCACGGCGGCGGCGATCGCCGTTCGCGAAGGCCTCTCGCCGCGCAATCTCGATGTCGCTGAGATCCAGGACGACCTGGTGCGGCAGGGCATGAAGCTCAGCCTGCCGGGAAAGGTCGTCGGCGGTCTCGGTTCCGAGGTCCCGGGCGAGAGGGGCTAGCCACCGCAGGCGGGCTAACGAGGGGGGCGGCGAAGGCACACCGCTCACTAGCTGAGTCGGCCACACCAGAACCCCGCCTTCGCGGTTCGTGGACTGATCAGCCAACGGATTGTCCGTCATGTGGGATGGCTTCGGGCACGCCCTGTGCGGCTGATTCCTGACGCCGCCAATGCATAGCCAACTCTAGCGGTGCCGGACGCCCGCAGCGGCGCCGTAGGCGAGCTCGAAGTCACGCACCACGGCGTCGCCGAGCGCCTCATCGATCGCCGCCAGCGTGTCGGGCGAGAGCTTCACGCCGGACGCCCGAACGTTGTCGAGCACCTGGTCCGGCCGTGAGGCGCCGACGATCGCCGCCGCGACTTCGTCGCGGCGCAGCACCCAGGCAAGCGCCAGATGGGCCAGCGGCAGGCCGGCCTGCTGGGCGACGGGGCGCAGCCGCTGTACGGCCTCGAGCAGCGGCTCACGCAGCCAGCGCTGCACGAACGAACCCATGGCCGTACTGGCGGCGCGTGACTCGGGTGGCGGCGCCTGGCCGGGGAGGTACTTGCCGGTCAGCAGCCCCTGGGCGAGGGGCGACCAGACGATCTGGCCGATTCCCTCTCGAGCGCAGAGTTCGAAGACCTCGCGCTCGGGGCCGCGCCAGAGCGGGTTGTACTGCGGCTGCGAGGAGACGAACTTCTCGCTAGCCGCTACCTCGAGGCCCGCGCGGATCTGCTCGGGGGTCCACTCGCTGAAGCCGATGAAGCGCGCCTTGCCGGCCCGCACTACCTCGCTGAGCGCCTCCATGGTCTCCTCGATCGGCGTCTCGACGTCGAAGCGGTGGCACTGGTAGAGGTCGACGTAGTCGGTCCGCAGGCGCGCCAGCGAGGCGTCGATCTGGGCGTGCACCTCACTCGCCGAGAGGCCGCCCTTGTGATCGTCGGCCATCGGCCAGAAGAGCTTGGTGGCAAGGATGAACGAGCTGCGCGGATAGTCCGACAGGATCTCGCCCCAGGCCTGCTCCGCGGCGCCGCGGCCGTAGACGTTGGCGGTGTCGAAGAAGTTGATGCCCGCCTCGAAGGCAGCCCGCGTACAGGCCTCGGTCTGCTCGCGGCTCACACCCCCGGAGTAAGTCAACCACGACCCCAGGGCGATCTCAGAGACTTGCAGGTCGCTACTGCCCAGCTGTCGGTACTGCATCGTCGGCCTCCTCAGGAAACTGGTCTCAGCGTCACCTTGTACCGCGCGCGGCCTCCTACGAAGCGTAGACCCTCAGGTCGCAACGCGTCTGCAGAGAGATTCCACGACGACGATGCGCGCCTCGGCCACAGGAGCTCCTACGGTCGCTTCGCGGGGGATGACATCGCCGTGATCGTTGCGGCTGTCAACGCCGGTCCAAAACTGAACAGTTATCGTCGACCCAATCTTGATCACCCGCAGCCCGTGCCGGAAGCACGCGCCCACTGAGATGGCCTGACTATAATGGGAAGTGAGGCACAGCGCGTGGTCGGGTCCATCGTCGGCGAAGCCGGGGCGGCTGCCGACTGACCGTAGTGCCAGATTGCAGACCGGCAAAGGACCGCGGCATGACGGACACGTCTTTCAGAGTGAGCGCACGCGTGAGTAGCGACGACCTCGCCGCCGTGAAGGCGGTGCTCGACAAGCTCCTGACGGAAGGAGCCGTGAGCGAGACCGAAGGCGAGCTGCTCGTTGAGACGGAGCTTGCGGGACCGACCGCCAAGGACCTCAATCGGGCGCTGCTCTCAGCCCTACGAAGGGCCGTGAAGAAGACACGCCTGCGCGCCCAATGGACCTCACCCGACGGCACCACCGAACGCTACTTCGACTACGTCTTGAAGAAGACGACCAGAGACTAGGCGCCGGCGCCTAGTCTGCCAAGAGGGATTGGGCGGGCGTCCCGCACCCCCATGCCCTGGCGATGCCGCTCGCGCTTGCTGCCGCCTCCTCAGCCGCCCTGCGCCAGCAGCCCCTCGATCGCATATTTCAAGATCAGGCCGCTCATGGGCCGTCCGTGTCGTCACGTCAGCTGGCCAGCGGGAGGGGCGCCTCCTGCTCGCCGTTCTTGCCTGCCTCGATGCTGACGCGCAGGCAACCGGCATCGCAGAGGCGCCCGGCGCAGAGGGGGCAGGCGAGCAGGAGCTCATCGCCGCGGCGCAGGAGCAGCGGCTGCTCGCCGGCGAGCAGCGCCCGGCCACAGCCGTCACAGTGCTCTGGTGCCTCGCTCCAGAGGGGGATGCCCCGGGTCCGCAGGCGTTCAAGATGACGTTGACGCAGCTCGCTCGGCGTAGGCGGCGCGCCCGTATCACCGTGCTGCGGCCCAGCGGCCGCATGCCGGGGCCGCCGCGCGATCAATCGTTTCCAGGTTGTGCTGCCGTCCACCATCAGAGAGCTCCCATCTTGGCCCGTGATCACTACCTCTCACCTACCACGGGTGGACGGCGGCGCAAACACCGCCGTCGCAGGCTGGCGAGAGCCAGCTGGAGGCAAGCACTAGTCGAGGAGCTCGAGCTGCTCCCCTGCAAGCTGGGGCAGGCGCAACTCGCGCCGCGGCGCCCCGCGGCCTGCTGCGCGCGATCAGCAGCGCCTCGATCGGCCTGTCGTCCGCGAGGTAAACCGGAGCCGCGCGGGGTACTCTCGTCTGTGAGCCGAGTGGGCCTGCCCCAGACGCAGTCCTCGATCGGCAGTGAGCGACCGACGAGAGGGGGAAGCAGCGTGATCTCGATCGTCGGCTTCGTCGAGACGGCGCTCACGCTCTATATCGTCGTCATCCTCGGCCGGATTCTGCTGGCTTGGCTGCCAGGAGGGCGCGGGGCGTAAGGTCGGCATTCCCTTCGGTCAGAACACGGACACCTACCCAGTCGGGGCGCTGACGGCCTGGCTTGAGGCTGCTCACATCGAGGACGGGCCGGTCTTCCGTGCCGTCGATCGCTGCGGCCACGTCGGTGGCGAGCGTCTTGCAGACAGGTCTGTGGCGCTCCTGGTGAAGCACTACGTCGCGGCGCTCGGCCGGGACCCGCGAGCCTTCGCCGGCCACAGCCTGCGGGCCGGCCATGCCACGGCGGCGGCGCTGGCCGGCGTCGAGGAGCGCGACATCATGCGCCAGACGGGCCACCGCTCGACGACCATGCTGCGGCGCTACATCAGGGACGGCAGCTTGTTCAGGAGCAACTCGGCGGCGGCGCTTGGGCTCTGGGGACGCACTGACTCAAGACCGCCGTGACCCTGCCTGCCGGCCCACGAAGCGGAGATGATCTCCCACTGTCTGTCGGTCAAGTCCGACGGATAGCGATAGCATGTACTGCGGCGTGAGCTGCGACGTTGAAGAGACATGGCTCACGTCATGAACACCAATCACGCCATTTGTGGGCGTCTTCCCCCAGTTCAAATCACGTTCTTAGGGCGGCGGGGGGGCGAGGATCGAGGCGACGTGCAGCACCAGGGAGTCCACTACGACACGGGGACGATGTTCCGCGGCCCGGGATATGCCATCTCGACGCGCCGGACGGCACTCGACATGTCGGTGGTGCGCCGCGAGCTCGAGATCGTCCGAGATGACCTGCACGCCAACGCCGTGCGGATCGTGGGCAGTGACGTCGGACGGATGACGGCTGTCGCCGAGATCGCGCTCGGACTCGGCATCGAGGTGTGGTTCTCTCCGGCTTTCTTCGAGTACTCGCTGGAGGAAACCGCGGCCCGACTGGTCGCAGCGGCCGAGGCGGCGGCACGGACGGGGGCGGCCCATCTGGGGCGTGTGGTCTTCGTCGCCGGCAGCGAACTCACGCTCTTCATGCAGGGGATCGTCGCCGGCAAGAGCGTGACCGAGCGCCTGCAACGCCTCAAGGGAGAACCGGCGCTGCTCAGCAACGGGAACCTCAATGCGTACCTGGCCGCCCTGGTGCCCAGATTGCGCGCCGGGTTCGATGGCCCGCTCACCTACGCCTCGCTCGCCTTCGAGCAGGTGGACTGGGGGCTCTTCGACTACGTGGGCGTCGACCACTACCGCGAGGCGCGGATCAAGGACCGCTACGTCGACATGCTCCAACCATTCCTGTCAACGGGCAAGCCGGTGATCGTCACCGAGTTCGGGATGCGAACCTACCATGGTGCCGAGAGCTCAGGCGCCCTGGGGTTCGGGGTCACCGACACCACCCGGCTGTGGCTCCACACGCGACCGGTGATCGGGCGTTTCGTCCGGCCCCGCCTGAAGGGGACGTTCCAGCGTGACGAAGCCATGCAGGCCCGCGAGCTCGCCGATACCCTCGACGAACTCGAACGTTCGGGGGTGGCCGGAGCCCTGCTGTCGACCTTCGTGACACCCGGGGCCTACGCCGACGACGATCCTCGCCACGACCTCGACATGGACTCCATGTCCCTCGTGAAGTCCTTGCCCGGCGGGCGTCACGGGATGGTCTACCCGGACATGCCCTGGGAGCCCAAGGAGGCGTTCGCCGCTGTGGCACGCCACTTCGCCGGTCACTGACTGAGGGTCAGCCGGCGCACCCCTGTGGCGAGGGCTTGTCCGGTTACATGAATACGCCCTTGACACACAGTCGTGGTCGGCTGCGCTGGCCCCATTCGGAGGTGCCGAGAAGACCATCGTATCGGTGGCTAGCACCGTGCCGTGCCCCAGAACGATTGGGCCGGCGTCGCGCACCGCCACGCCCTGGCGACGCCGTTCGCGCTCGCTGGCGCCTCCTCAGCCGCCCTGCGCCAGCAGCCCCTCGATCGCATACTTGAAGATGAGGCCGCTCAAGGGCTCAGAGTAGGAGCGGCCCTGCACGGTGAAGGAGTAGCGGTGGTGGTCGAGGCCGAAGAAGAACTCGGTCTTCTCCTTGCCCGTTCGCCGGATGGCGACGGCGTCCGAGTAGGCATCGATTGCGATCAGCTTGCGCAGGTCGACCTCAAGGGAGTGCAGCCGGCCGGCAAAGCAGAGGCGCTTCGTGGTGAGCACGAGCGTGCCCGTATCGATCTCCTTGAGCTCCCCGTGACTCTGCGCCTGAAAGCCGCCGACGCGCAGGGTGAGGCCCTTGGCGACGTGGATCGAGCAGTACCCGAGCGCTGACCGCCCTGGATGTCGCGAGCGTTGTCGTGCCGAAGGACTTCTGACGGTCCATTGTCTCGGCGCGGCGCTTTCTCTATCGGCTGCGGTCCGTCAGCGATGGAATATCGCGGCCTTGCTCGACCATCCGCCGGTCCTCGTCAGTCAAGTCTGAGTCACTCGCGGGTTTGACGAGAGACCAGTGATTGCCGACCGGACGCCGCTGAACCTGGCAGAGCGGAGGCGAATCGACGTAAACGAGCCCAAGGACGACCAGGTGGTCGTAAAGAGGTGACCCTGGCTGCAGCGCACCACGACCTTGCCGCCAAGCAGAAGTGGCCCTGAGCAGGAACTTTCCGCTCGACGACGTGCAAGATTGAAGGCAGAAGCTGGTGCACCTCAGTGGACAACTCTCGAACCTGCGCCACGAGCTCAGGTCGCTGCTCGACGCAATGTAGCCCGCGCGTCAGGGGCCTGACTCGCGCCCGTTCGCAGCCCATCTGCGAAGTTGATGCCGCCTCGTTGACGAGCGTGAGTGGCCTGCTAGCCTGATTGCGGCCAGCTCTGCAGCGACCGTCATCGTGGCCTGCGCTGTCGTGACCGGGTAGCATAGTCCGTGGAGGTGTTCTGCATGGTGAATGTGCTACGTGACAACAGACAGGCGATTGCTGAGCTTTGTGCCGGGCATGGTGTGGCACGTCTCGATGCCTTCGGCTCGGTTCTTCGCGACGATTACCGCCCCGGCGAGAGTGACGTTGACTTACTCGTGGAGTTCGGGCCAATGGACGGCTACGAAAAGGCAGTCGCCTACTTCGACCTACTGGGGGAGCTGCACGACCTATTGGGGGTCGATGTTGACCTCGTCATGACTGGTGCGGTGAAGAATCGCTATATCGCTCGCGATATCGAGAGCACCAAGCAGCTGCTCTATGCCGCGTAGCACGGCCGCTTCCCTCGCTGACGTGGTCGACGCTTGCGATGCGATCATCGAGGTGCTCGCGAAACATCGATCTGGGGACGTGCCGCGAGCGGCGCCCCATTCGTTCGGCCGTAGAGCGTGAGTTCACGGTCATCGGCGAGGCCGCTCGCTCGCTTGCTCGGCAGGACGCCGACCTCGCCGCCAGCGTCTCGCATGCGCGCCTGATCGTCGGGTTCCGTAATCAGATCGTGCACGCGTACTCGCAGATCGACGATGAGACCGTCTACTCCATCGCCCGGCACGACGTGCCTGTCTTGCGCTCCGAGTGCGTGGCACTGCTGGAGCAGTTGAGTGATGCCGGCTAGCAACGCGCATCAGCCGGACACGCGATCGAGTCGCTTCATCATCCTGAATGGCGTTGGCCTCTGCTCATGCGCAGAACTAGCGCGTTGGCGTTGCGTTGGCTGCGCTCCCAGGGCTTGTGTCTCGGACCGCGCCGCTGACGGAGTCAAGGTTCGAGTTCTCCGCTTTGGTCCACCGCGGCGTCAAGACCTAGCGTCTCTTCGTCCAAATCGACGATTGCTCCCACGCGGTCGGCCGTGACCTGAAGACTGCCTCCTGCTGGCTGCGGACTTTATCTCGCGATGCACTCAACGGTGAGTCGGCTTCGCAGGTCAAGAGCTGTCAGTCATCCGTGTTTCAGCATCCGCGGAGCTGATCGCCGACCGCAACAGGCGGAGCGACACCGTGGTGCTCGATGTCGCGCTGTGCCATAGTCGTCGGCAGATGAAGCGTCGAACAAGGAGCCACAATGAGCATCGTCTGCAAGCTTAGGGGATGCACGTTCGTCGCCATCGGGGGGGCGGGTGGCAACGAGAACGGCCACTGTTGCCGGCTCGAGCGCTGTGCCCGCTGCGGCGATCCATGGCCAGTCTCGGACGTGGGGGGCGTCGACACGGTGGGAACTCAGCCTCGGAATCGGGCAAGCGCATCACCGCACTGGGGATCATGTGGTTCATGGTTGCCAAGCACAGCGGCTCGTCGAGTCGCGATGATCCTCAGAGCCATGACGCGTCTCGTCATGAGCGTGCGTGGCTCTCCGGCCCTCTACGGCCCAAGAGGCGCGAGCGACTCGGCGGCAGCGAGCAACTGCCTGGCGGTGAGATCGCCGCCAATCGTCACCATGAGACCATCGTGGAAGGCCCAGAGATGCGGTACACCGCTCACCGGCAGCGCGAGCTTCGCCCTCTCGCCGGCCAACGCTCCAGCGTGAAGCGTCACCGTCTTCACTTCCTCGGGCGCGAGACTGGTCCATTGTCCGGGCTCGAACGGATCGGCGAGCAACGGATTGTGCATGCCCTTCGCGCGCCGCGTGGTGACCGTGAACGAGAGGAATCCCCTGCGATACTTGATTGCCGTCACGTCGTAGGTCGGAATCCGGCGGCGGTTGTCAACGGTTGGCTTATGCCCGACAAAGAAATCGAAGACCGCCTTCGGGGCAACAGCCGCCAAGGAGCACTTGAACCCATCGGGCAGCGAAGTGGGCGCCAGGGGCCGGTAGCCAAAAGCGTGCACTGCCTCGTCGAGATCGACTCGGCGGAAGCCTTCGTCTATGGGCCCCCCTCTGACGCCCTTCGGGAACGCCGGCTCGAACTGCGCGTTCTCCACGGGGACATCGAGCCGTACGTCGGTCAGCCGGGTATCGTGGTCGATCTTCCCGTGGAGGCTGGCCGTGTAGCGCACGGGAAACCATGTGGCCTTGTCGATGGTCATCTCAAAGCGGTCGTAGTCCCGAGCTACCATGTAGTCGCCCGTCTTCTTGAAGACGACCACCGGTCCGGGGGTCACGTTGGCCGCCACCACGAGGGCGGGTCGGCCGTCGTAGGTGGTCTCTCTCACGGTTCCGTGGGCCAGGAGCGAGAGCGCATTCGCGTAATCGACCATGGCCACGGTCACCCAGTATGGTGCGCCTTGCTGCCAATCTGGCGGACCGATGGGAGTGTTAACGGACTCAGCCGCTATTTCTCCGTGGTCTGCGTACGAGAAGCTGGGGCTCGTGAATGAGTACGCGGGCACGTACAAGCTCGATGTCCCGGATTGGTCGTTGTTCGTCTCGACCCTCACGGCCGGGACATCACGTTCGAGCGTGAGCTTGCCGTTGGGATCAGGCTTCGCCACGTGCTCGGGCAAGGGCGATGTCAGGCGTATCTTGCCGTCGTTGGTGGCGATGAGCTGACTTGGTTGCGCCTCGAGCTCGGCGTGTCCTCTAACATGCGCCTTGGCGAAGTACTGGGCGCTGGTTCTCCACCCGGTCCCGTAGGTGTCGAGAGAAGGACCCTCGACATCGGCCGAGTAGGTCGAGACCGTCGCCGAAATCGTGTCGAACCTAGCTAGGCACTCTCGCACCCGTGCGACCACTTCGGCGGCAGACGCCGGCTGGGGCTGCGTGTAGTCGCGGACGGTGTACCTGCCGGCCACGACAAATGTCATGGCGAGCGCGGCGAATCCGGCGACCGCCACAAGAGCCCACCGCTTGGCACGGCGGCCCGGGGCATGTGTGACGACGGCCTTGCCTGCTTGTGCGTCGATCTCGGTCAGACGCGTCTGGATCTGGTCGCCGAAGTCGCCGGGCAGTGCCGGAACAGCGACCGTCTTGCGCAGCAGATCGCCCAGGATGGGGTCACGCTTGCCGCGCGAATCATCGCCCTTCATGATCGCACCTCCCTACTGCTCGCCCGGCCGGTGCCAATGCCCCGCTCACGCAACGCAGCGCGCAGCGTCCCGCGGGCCCGTTGCAGGCGCGAGCACACGGTTCCGGGTGAGACACCCATGATTCTTGCCACCTCGCGATACCTGAGGTCTTCGCGGTCGACGAGCAGCAGGGTCAAACGCTGCTCGACGGGGAGCGCCGTCAACGCCTGCGCGATCGCGTCTCGCAAACTGGCACGCTCGGCGTGGTCGTCATAGGCGGCGGTTGCGTCGAAGGGCAACGGGTCTTCACAGATCAGCTCCGGGCGCCGTCCCTGCCTTCGCAAGTGGTCCAAGGCCGCCGTGTAGGCGATGCGATACAACCAGGTGCCAAGCGCCGCTTCACCGCGAAACTGCGGCAGTGCACGGTAAGCGCGCAGCAGGGCGTCCTGCATGACATCTTGCATCGCACCCTGATCCTGCACGAGGTGATAGACGAGCGCGCCGAGACGCTCCTGGTACGTGTCGACGATGAGCGCGAAGGCACGGTGATCGCAGCGCTGGGCGGCGCGCACGATGCCGGCATCGATTTCCGATGGGCTATCGTCCCTCGTGCCGCTCTGATCTCGCGGAGTTGACTCGGCTCCAATGGAGTCGTGCACCGGCTTCCTCCCAGCCAGCCGCAGCCACACTCATACTACTGTCTCGACGCCATGGACGCGGTCCCGTCTTACTGCCTCTCTCTGTCAGACGTCGGCGATGCCGAGAATGCATCCGTTAATGTTCAGGAGCACGGCCGACCGTGACTCGCGTGCAACTGGCCGTCGGGCCGCACGACGTATGCGACAGGGAGCACGCTGAACCCAGCGACAAGCCAGGGACGATCTGGCCGGATCAGCGTCGGCGATCGACAAGGTACGGGCAGATCGGGCGTTGGAGGCGGGTTGGCGGAGCGTTGGCGGTGTGTCCGGTCAGGCGCGAAACGGGGCCCCAGGTGATTGGCGGTCCCAAGGGTTTCGCCGATCAGCAGGGGTGCAAAAGGGTTCGCTGATTGTTACTAAACGTCGGTCACTGTTGACATGAGCCAACGTTTTGCAACAATTGCGGCATGGCGCGCTCGTCTGCACATAGCGTTCTGGCCTTCATGCGTAGTAGGGGCGCCATCCGTGCTCGTGATCTTGAGGCCGCCGGATTCTCAAGGATCTGGCTCACGAGGCTGCGCCGCCTCGGGATGGTCGAGCGGGTGGGCCGTGGCCTGTACGTTGCCGCCGACGCGCAGTGGACCGAACACCATTCACTCGCTGAGGTCGCAGCCCGGGTCCCTCACGGCGTCGTCTGTCTCCTGTCGGCGCTCAGCCTCCACGGGCTCACGACCCAGGCGCCCTCCGAGGTCTGGCTTGCGGTTGATCGCAAGGCCCGCGCTCCTCGTGAAGCTGGCCTCCCCATCCGCCTGGTCCGCTTCTCGGGCGCGGCGCTGACCACCGGCATCGAGGAGCGAGGCATTGAGGGTGTGGTCGTCCGCGTCTACTCTCCCGCAAAGACCGTGGTCGACTGTTTTCGCTACCGCAACAAGATCGGGCTCGACGTTGCTATCGAGGCGCTTCACGACTCCTACCGACAGCGCCTGGCTACGGTAGACGAGCTATGGGAGTGCGCGAGTGAGCTGCGAGCAGCTTCCGTGATGAGGCCGTACCTGGAATCGCTAGAATGACGAAACGGCCGCCGACCGACCTGGCCGCGCCGGCTTTCGACCGCCTGAAAGCACTGACTCGCTCGCCGGGCCAAGACTTCAACCTCACCCTCACGCGATACGCTGGCGAGCGTCTTCTCTATCGCCTCTCCAGATCGCGACACGCCGACTCGTTCATGTTGAAAGGTGCGGCGCTCTTCGTCGTGTGGGAGGAGGAACCACACAGGCCCACACGCGATATCGACCTACTCGGGTTTGGCGAGGATTCCGAGGAGCGCCTGTGCAACGTGTTCTCTGAGATCTGTGCCGAGCCGGTCGAGGACGACGGCGTGGAGTTCTTCCCCGAGAGCATCACGGTGGCCGAAATCCGAGAGGGCCAGACGTACCAGGGCAAGCGACTGCAGATCGCAGGGCAGCTCGGCAGCGCGAAACTTCATGTTCAGGTCGACGTGGGATTCGGCGATGCTGTGGTCGAGCGCCACAGGGAGGTGGTGCTCCCCACACTTCTCGACTTCCCGGCGCCGCGGCTTCGCGCATACCCTGTCGAGGCCGTGATCTCGGAGAAGCTCCATGCAATGGCCGAGCACGGCATGGTCAACAGTCGCATGAAAGACATTTACGACGTGCTGGTCCTCTCGGAACGGCTGGCTTTCGAGGGTTCGGCCTTGATCGAGGCTGTGCGAAGGACATTCGAACGCCGAGGCACGCAGGTTAGTATGGCGTCGCTGGCCCCTCTGTCATCGGTGTTTTCTGCTGACGCAACGACGCGGAACCGGTGGCGGGGGTTTCTCGCGAGGAACGGACTCGACGTTCTCGACCTTGTGGAAGCTTGCGATGCGCTCCGTCGGTTCATCGAGGAGCCGATCAGCGCCCTGGAGCGCGGAGAACCATTCACGCTGCGATGGACGCCCGGTGGACCCTGGGCGCACAGCGGTGGCGAGCCTGGCGAACGTCACACGAAGGCTCCGCGGACATGACTACCGATGATGCGCGGCCTCAAGTCCGAGGCTGACATGCGTGCGTGGCGGCGGAAGATAGACGCGTCCCTCTCTGTTTCGTCGATGGCGGAGGCGTTCAGGCGGCTCGGCCAACGGATTGCCCATCATCTGGAATAGCTTCGGGCACACCCTGTGCGGCTGACTCCTGGCGCCGCCAATGCATAGGCAACGATCGCCTGGCGCGCCTCGCGAAGACAGAGAGACCATCAGGGCCGATGGATCGCCATGGCCGAGGCAAGGGACTATCCATCCGACGTGCGCCGCATTCCTGGTAGGCGTTCAGTCGGTCCGCGTGTTTCACTGAGGAGCAAGCCCAGGGTGGCGGGCAGGCTGCCTCTCGGGCGTAGCGAACCTTGCGAGGCCCCCGATGACTGCCTGTTCGATCACTGACGAGGCGTCTCTGTGACAGAGACGCTGCCGGCGCGCCCGACGTACTCTAGCGAGCGCCTTCCGCGGGTGCCTGCGATCCCCGGGCACGCGCGGCGGCAGCGTCCCAGCGTGCCTCGACGTGGAAGAAGCGCCAGATGAGCAGCGCCACCACCCAGGTCACAACGAACGTGCCAACGAGGAAGAAGCCGGCCTTGTTGATGTCGAAGTTGGCCATGGCGACCCAGAAGCGGCCGTGCAGGTTGAGTTCAGTTGCCAGCAGGCCGAGCAGCTCGATCGTGCCGATCACGAGGGCCACGGTAATCGACAATCCCGTGATCGTGATGTTGTAGTAGACCTTGCGAATCGGTCGCGAGAAGGCCCAGCCGTAGGCGAAGTTCATGAAGCAGCCGTCGGCGGTGTCGAACATGCTCATGCCGGCGGCGAACAGGATCGGCAGCGAGAGGATCGCGTAGAAGGGTAGGCCGCTGGCCACGGCGGTGCCTGAGAGCACGAGCAGGGCGACCTCGCTGGCGGTATCGAAGCCGAGGCCGAAGAGCATTCCGATCGGGTACATCTTCGCGGGCGTGTCGATGCGCCGTGAGAGCGGTCCGAAGAAGCGATTCATGAGCCCCCTCTGGTTGAGCTGGCGCTCGAGCTCCTCATGGCTGAAGCGGCCCCGACGCATGTCGAGGAAGATGCGCACGATGGAGACCAGGACGACGATGTTCAGCGCGGCGATGAGGTAGAGAAACAGGCCCGAGACACCGGTGCCGAAGATGGTGGTGATGCGGTGCAGGCTGGAGCTGCCGTTCTTGACCTGGTCGCCGAGGGCGCGGATGCCAAAGCCCAGGAGCACGGCCATCACGAAGACGATGGTCGAGTGGCCCAGGGAGAAGAAGAAGCCGACGCTCAGGGGTCGCTTGCCCTCTGCCATCAACTTGCGCGTGGTGTTGTCGATCGCCGCGATGTGATCGGCGTCGAAGGCATGGCGCATGCCCAGCGTGAAGGCAAGGACGCCGGTGCCGATGCCGAAGATGTCGTTACGAGAGAGCTGCAAGTGGTGCCTGGTGGCGGCGATGAGCAAGCCCCAGCCGACGACGTTGAGAGCCACGATGGTCGCCGCCATGCCGCTGACGCGCGTCCATTCCGGCGGCGAGAGACGGCTTCGTCCGGCGCGTGGTCGCGATCGCGAGGCTGGTGGCGTAGCGGGTGTCATGGCGTCTCCTGCAGCGCTCTGCCGTGGCTCGTCGCTCCGCATGGCCCCGCCTGCTCTCACCTCTTCGTGGCTCGTCGTCAGTCCGAGCTCGCCTCTGCCGGCACCTGGCAGTCGCGGCAGAGGCCGAAGACGGTCATGCGCGCCTCGCTCACCCGAAAGCCAGCAGACTCAAGCAACTCCTGCCGCACGGGCTCGAGCAGCTCGTCGTCGAGGTGACCGACGGCCCCGCAGCGCTCACAGACGAAGTGGTGGTGCACCGGTGCGGGGGCGACCTCGTAGAAGATGGCGACCCCGGCGAGCCTGGTCTCCTGGACGAGCTCGAGGCCGACCAGCAGCTCCAGTGTGCGATAGACGGTGGAGACGTTCACCTCGGGCAGCGCCTGCTGCACCTCGGCGGCGATCTCCTCGGCGGTGCGGTGGCGGCCGCCGCGGCGCACCGCTTCCCAGACCGCCATGCGTTGCGGCGTGAGGCGGTAGCCGGCCTGGCGCAATGTCTCGCGAGCGTGGTGCATAAGGCGACGGTACGGCAAGCGCAAGCTTATTGCAACAGCTACTTTGACGCGACTTCACGCTGGTTGACTCGCGCCCGGTGGCGCGCGCAGGCCGGTCGTGACGCGACGCTCCCGGCGATCTGGCCGGAAGTTTGCTCCGCTTGTGTCGCGTGGACTCAGGTCTTGCAAGCCTGTGGAGCCCAAGAAGCCGCCGCACACGACGCTGCCGCCGACCACTTGCCGAGGAGCGCTACGGCGGCATCCGGCGCTGTCGGCGCCACTCTCGGGCTGGCTACCTCGGGCCTGTCGGCCCTGGCTCGGCCTCGCTGGCAGCGGTAAGACGATCGACCTCGGCGAGCTCCTCGGCGCCGAGCTTCCAGGCCGTGGTCGCGGCCACGTTGCCGGTCACCTGCTCGGCCGACATGGCACCGGCGATCACCGAGGCAATGCGCTCGTGACCGGCCAACCAGCCGAGGGCGAGCTCGAGCAAGCTGTGGCCGCAGCGCTCGGCGAAGGTGGCAAGCCGCTCGACGAGCGCCAGCCGTGCGTCCACAAAGGCCTCTGCCGACGGATCGTTGGAAGCGCTCAGACGTGTCGCGACGGGCGCCGGCCGGCCCTCGCGGTACTTGCCGCTGAGCAGGCCCCTGGCCAGCGGAAAGAAGGGCACGAAGGCGAGGTCAAGTGAGGCGCAGGCGGCGAGCACGGCCTGCTCGGGCTCGCGCTGCAGCAGGCTGTACTCGTTCTCTACGCAGGCGAAGCGATGCAGGCCCTGAGCGTCGGCCGCCGCCCGGGCTTCGGCCAGCTGCGCGGCCGAGAAGTTCGAGCAGCCGATCTCGCGCACCTTGCCCTGGGCGATGAGGCGCTCAAGCGCCGCCAGCGTCTCGGCGATCGGCGTCGAGGGGTCAGGACGATGCAGCAGGTAGAGGTCGATGTAGTCGCTGCCCAGGCGGCGCAGGCTCTGCGCGCAGGAGCGCTTCACGACTCTCGCAGCGCCGCCGGACAGCCCCCGGCTCGCTTCGCCCATGCCGAACTTGGTGGTGACGACGACGTCCTGGCGGCGCCTCCCGAGGGCCTCGCCGAGGAGCGTCTCGGAGGCCCCCTCGCCATAGACGTCGGCAGTGTCGAAATGCGTCACCCCGGCGGCGAGGGCAGCATCGACGACGCGGCGCACGCCGGCCGCGTCAAGCCGCCGGCCGAAGTTGTTGCAGCCGAGGCCGACCAAGGAGACCTCGAGGCTGCCGATGTGTCGCTGCTCCAAAGCGCAGCCTCCCTCCTGCTTCGCGGACTCGGGCACGCTTACGGCCCACGCTTGGAACGCTACCTCGCCGCGGGCGGCCTTTCCAGCCCGGACGGGCAGCGCTGCGGCGGTCCCTACGGGGTGACGGAGGTCCCTCAGATCTGCATGGCGTCAGAATCCTTTGCAGAGCGCGACGACGCGGCCAGCTGCCCACCCTCGGATACTGCCGACCATGTCCTGCCCACGGACACGGCCCCCCGGGCCCCCGGGCGCTCAGGCGATCAGCGCCGCGCAGCACTGGCGCAGGCCAACGTGGTGCGCACGGCGCGGGCGGCGCTCAAGACCGAACTGAAACGCGGCGCGGTCTCCATCGACGCCCTCATCAGCGACCCTCCGCAGTACCTGGCCTCGGCCAAGGTGGCAGAGGTGCTCCTGGCCCCGCAGGGTTACGGGCCTGCTCCTGGCCCCGCCGGGTTACGGGCCTGCCAAGGTCGCAGGCCTCCTCGGACGCTGCCAGGTAAGCCCGAAGAAGACCTTCGCCGGCCTCACCGTTCGCCAGCGCGAGGCGCTCATCGAAGCATTGGAGAAGTAGGCATACGAGAGGCCTGGAGCCCGGCCTCGCGTCGTGACCGTAGGGAAGTCGGGCACAACTGTCTCCAGGCGACTTGCTGTCAGGCCAGAGAAGAGCCCTCATGGTCCTGGCAACCGAGAACCAGACCGTATCGGTAGTAGGAGGGCACCGTGGGCACAGGCACAGCACTGGAGAAGGTCGCGCCGCCGGGGCAGCTGGTCGGCCTGAACGACGAACTCACCGTCGAGCTTGAGGCCCTAGGAGATCCTGCGACGGTAGGTGGCCATGGCGAAGACATAGGCGACGACGAGGATGCCGATACACCAAGCGAGGGCGATCCAGATGTCGGTGCCGACGGGCTGCTGCGCCAACAGGTCGCGGATCGCGTTGACGATGGCCGTCACCGGCTGGTGCTCGGCGAAGACGCGCACCGGACCGGGCATGGTAGCGGTGGGCACAAATGCCGAGCTGATGAATGGCAGGAAGATGAGCGGGTAGGAGAACGCGCTGACGCCGTCCGTCGACTTCGCCGAGAGACCGGGGATGACGGCGATCCACGTCAACACCAGGGTGAACAGGATCAGGATGCCGGCGACCGCGAGCCACGTCAGCACTCCGGCCCCCGAGCGAAAGCCGATGAGGAGGGCGAGGAGCACGACGACCACGAGCGAGATCAGATTGGCGACCACCGAGGTCAGCACGTGGGCCCACAGGATCGACGACCGTGCGATCGGCATGGACTGGAGTCGCTCGAAGATGCCGCCCTGCACATCCTGGAAGAGCCGGAAGGCGGTGTAGGAGATGCCGGAAGCAATCGTGATGAGCAGAATGCCGGGCAGCAGGTAGGTCACGTAGGCGCCCGACCCGTGCTTGACCGCGCCGCCGAAGACGTAGACGAACATCGCCATAAGGGCGATCGGCGTAATCGTGGTCGTGATGATGGTGTCCAGACTGCGCGTGACGTGGCGCAGGGATCGTCCCGCAAGGACGACAGTGTCGCCGAGGAAATGCTTGGTCATCGTGGTTCCTTCCTCGTTCGTGCCGACGCTGCGGTCCAGCCGGCGTCGCCGTCCTTGCCGTCACCGACGAGAGCGAGGAAGACATCCTCGAGGGTCGGCTGCTTCTCGACGTATTCGACCTTGGCGGGCGGGAGCAGCTGCTTGAGCTCGGTCAGGGTGCCGTTCACGATGATCCGACCCTCGTGCAGGATCGCGATCCGCTTGGCGAGCTGCTCGGCTTCGTCCAGGTACTGGGTCGTGAGCAGTACCGTCGTGCCGTTCTCGGCGAGTCCCTTGACGGCGTGCCACACTGAGGTGCGTCCCTGGGGGTCGAGCCCGGCGGTCGGCTCGTCGAGGAAGATGATCGACGGATTCCCGATGAGGCTCATGGCGATGTCGAGGCGGCGGCGCATGCCACCAGAGTACGTCGACACCTTCCGCACGGCCGCGTCGGTCAGCGAGAAGCGCTCGAGCAGATCATCCGCGATCTTGGCCGGATCCTTGAGGTGCCGCAGCCGGGCGATGAGCACGAGGTTCTCCCGCCCGCTGAGGACTTCGTCGACGGCGGCGAACTGCCCGGTGAGGCTGATGGACTCCCGCACGTTCGCCGCTTGCCTGACGACGTCGAAGCCGTTGACGCTGGCTGTGCCTGCGTCGAACTTGAGCAGCGTGGAGAGGATTCTCACGACCGTGGTCTTGCCGGCCCCATTGGAGCCGAGCAGGGCGAAGATGCTGCCGCGTTCCACGTCGAAGTCCACGCCACGCAGCACGTGCAGCTCCTTGTAGGACTTCTCCAGACCCTGCACGTGGATCGCAGAATCCCGCTCCCGGGTGGGTGCCATGCCGTTCTCCTTCGTTGTTGTCTGCCGACACCAGTCGGCTAAGCGAACGCCGTTCTCGGCCGCCAGTGCCCTGAGTTGACGGTTGTCACTTGTCGCCCGTGCGAGGTTCCCGGTTGATGGATTCCTGATATATGTCCGCGTAGGTGCGCGAGTCCTTGACCAAGTCGTCGCAGAAGGCCGCGACATCGTTGCCAACAACTTCCGGGACCCCCTTGCCGGCAGCGACGCCCTCCTCGAAGAATTCGACAATCCCTGAAAGCAGGGTCCCGTCAGCCAAGTCCACCGGTCCGATCTTGAAGAGGTACTTCTGAATCTCCTTGTAGACGATCTGGTAGTCCGGTGGCAGTGCCTTGACCCGCGCCATGTGAGCCCGCCATTGCCTCTTGCCCTCGATGATGTCTTGAATGCCCACGTCAGCCTCCGAGCTGGCCCAATTTCCTTGCGACGTTCCTGTTCAACTGCTCGCGCCACCGGTCGCGGTAGCTCCGGGCTCCTTCTCCGCCGGCCAGCGCCGCGCAGAAGCTCTTGATGTCGTCGCCCAGCACCTCGTGAATGCTCTGCCCGTCGGACGCCGTCTCTTCGAGTAGCCCCAGAGCGCCGTCAAGAATCGGCATCAGGTTGCGACCCGTGAAGCCGGCGTAGGGAAAGAGGTGAACCGTGATCTGTTCCCACGCCGCGCGATAGTCGGCGGGCAATGCCTCGGCCCGCGCCTCGAACGCCTTCCACTCCCTAGTGAGATCGTTGCCTGTGATGGTCTCCCAGAAGTTCATTCCGCGCTCTCCTTGAGCTTGTCGATCCGTGATGTGACGTACTCCCATTTCGCCCAGAACGTCGCGAGTTCTTCGCGCCCCGCTTCGTTGAGTGCGTAGAACTTGCGCGGCGGGCCCAGCCCGGACGGGCGCTTCGCCACCTGGACGAGCCCGTTCCTCTCCAGGCGCAGCAGGATGGTGTAAACCGTACCCTCGACGACGTCGGCGAAGCCGAGTTCGTTCAATCGACGCGTGATGGCGTACCCGTAGGTCTCTTCGCTCCTAATGATTTCAAGCACGCAGCCCTCAAGCGTGCCCTTCAGCATCTCGGTCAGGTCGTCCATCGCAGGTCCTCATCGGTTCTCTCGGTACTCGGTGATACCGACTACTGCTATATAGTAACACTGTATAGTGGCGGCGCAAGCCCCAGGTGGGGAGGGGCATACAGCGCTTACCACCTCAAACACCGAACCGCGGGAACCGCTAGCCATCTCCTGGCCGACCGTAATTCTGTCGAGGCGCACGCAGGCCCATGGAGACCCACTGACACACACTCCGCGCGTTGGCTGAATGTTGGCTGATTCGCCTTCTGTGCTCGATTTCGCACTGATCCAACGCAGCAGGAAATGGCTCTGAGCAGCGCTTTCGCGTTCGGGAAGGCGTCGGATTGGAGCCAGAAGGTGGTGCCCCTCAGTGGACAACTCTCGAACCTTCGCCACGAAGTGAGGTCGCTGTTCGACGCTTTGTAGCCCGTATGTCAGGGCTTGAGTCGCCCGTTCGCGCCCCATGTGCGAACTGATGCTGCCCCGACGACGCGCAACCAGCTTCGAGGGCCTGATCAGACAAGCTCCAGAGCGTCCAGAGGAAGTCCGACGCTTGGTGTCGCACAGATGTCGAGCCGTGGATGCGTGCCACCGTTCAAGGTCTTACGCAGTCTGCAGAGTAGTAGTTAGCCCCACTCCGTCTTCGCGCGTATCATGGCCTGGGGGCGCATCATCGCAAGGACGACCGTCGGGAGGTGAGCTCGTGGTCCTGGCCCTTCAGAGTGAGCACGATGCCATAGCTGCTGCCTGCGCGCGGCACTCCGTGGTGCGCCTGGAAGCGTCGGATCGGCCCTGCGGGACGACTTCGTGCCCGGGCAGAGCGACGTCGATCTCCTCGTCGAGTTCGAGCCCTCGGAATCCTATGCGCTGGTCGAGGCCTACTTCGGCCTGCTTGATGAGCTGCGCGGCTTGTTGGGCGCTGACGTCCATCTCGTGATGGTCGGCGCCGTGAAGAACCCCTACATCGCTCGCGCCATCGAGCGCGAGAAGCAGCTCCTCTATGCAGCGTGACGCGCGCGCCTACTTGAATGACGTCGTTGAGGCCTGCGCGGCCATCGCGAGCGCGCTGACGGGCCTCGACCTTGCCGCCTACCGCGCCGACCGGCTGGTGCGTTCGGCCGTGGAGCGTGAGTTCATCATCGTCGGCGAGGCGGTGTCTGCCCTCTCGCGCCTAACGCCGCACGTCTTCGCTCAGATCACGCACGCGCGTCGCATTGTCGATTTCCGCAACCAGCTCACGCACGAGTATCCAGCCGTCGACGACGCCGTCGTCTGGCTCATCGCTGAGCACGATGTGCCCGTACTGATGCGGGAGTGCGCCGCGCTCTTGGCAGCGGTACGTGGAGAGGACCTAACAGGCAGCACCTGACGCGCCGAAGGCTCGCGCACGATTGAAACCGCCGGGCGCACAGGTCAAGCGCGACTCTTCAACGTAGAGCGAGCGCGAGATTGCAGGCAGAAAGGATTCAGGAGCTGAGAGCGGTCATGTGCGCGAGGCACGGTGAGCGGACGACCGTGACTGTCTGCAGAAAGAACGTTGTCGTCTTGACAACGGTGG
>CAVVTV010000026.1:0-13684 GCA_963751215.1 uncultured Thermoleophilia bacterium
ACAAAACTCCTGCATAGGGCGCTGCGACGATAGTGGTCGTGGACTCCAAAGCCTCGAAATCGGCCCAGATGCCGACAAACTGCCGACGAGACCTATGATCATAGGAGAGTACGGCTGAGCACCGGACGGCACAGCTGGCGCTATCGGCTCGGGCAGCGGAGGCCTTAGAACTCGTTTCACAATAAAGGTTGACCTATCTCATGGCGAACCAACTCGACGATCGTCATCGCGTCGAGGAGGAGGCCGATGGCCACGCCGCCATGGATCGTGCCCGACGAGCTCTGGGAAGCTGATCGCGCCACTGCTGCCGGCTCACGCGCGCCGCTTTCGCTACCCCGGCCGCCGGCGCCTGCCCGACCGTCCGGCGCTCTGCGGCATCCTCTTCGTGTTGCACACCGGCATCGCCTGGCGGCACCTGCCGCCCGAGCTCGGCTTCGGCAGCGGCATCACCTGCTGGCGGCGACTCGAGGAGTGGCAGCGCGCCGGGGTCTGGGAGGAGCTGCACGCCCTGCTTCTGGCCCGCCTGCGGGCAGCCGACCAGATCGACTTCTCGCGGGCGGTCGTCGATTCCAGCCAGGTGCAGGCCAAAAAGGGGGCGCCCAGACGGGCCCGAGCCCGGTCGATCGTGGCCGCCCGGGCTCCAAGCACCACCTGCTCGCCGACGCCAGCGGACTGCCGCTCGCCTGCATCCTGACCGGCGGCAACCGTAACGACATCACCCAACTGCTGCCCCTGCTCGATGCCGTGCCGCCGCTGCGTGGCCGCGTCGGACGACCGCTCGACGGCCGCGCACGCTGCTCGCCGACCGTGGTTATGATCACGACCGCTACCGGCGCGAGGTCCGCAAGCGAGGATACGCCACAGATCGCCCGGCGCGGCGCGCCGCACGGCTCAGGCCTCGGCGTTCAGCGATGGGTCGTCGAGCGCACGATCGCCTGGCTGCACGGCTTCCGTCGCCTGCTGGTGCGCTACGAGCGGCGAGCCGACATGCACGAGGCGTTCCTGAATCTCGCTTGCTGCCTGATCTGCTTCAGGCGGCTACGGGCATCATTGTGAAACGAGTTCTTAGAGCGGTTCTTGGCAAGCTGCCTTCCCCCGGCTGTGCGCTGAGTGGTACTGTCTCGCGCAGAAGACGAAGCGTCTCGAGCAGAAGCGGTCTCCGGAGCGCACTTCGGACGCGGAAGGGGGCAGCCGATGCCTAGTTCGGTCTCGCAGTCCTGAGCGCCACAGCAGGTGCTGTTGCGCGTCGCTTTTGAGCTGGCTGCAACGGAAGGCGAGCAGACGGGCTGAGCGGCGAGAAGCGGTTGCTAAGCTGCGATTTGAGCTGCAGTCCGATCTTGGCTGGCTTGACACCCTTTTCGAAACGCGCAACTACCTGAGGATGAAGCCTGGGCTGCGCTGATGACCAAAGGGTATGCCGCGTTCCTTGCCAGGCCCATACAAACGCAAGTGATCGGGGTCTACGGTCGACTGCACGGGCTGAACGAGTATATTCGCGTGCTAAAGGAGCGTCAGGAAGAGCCAAGTAGCGCCGTCGCCGATCTCAGCGCGGAGCGTCGCGTAGCCGACCTTGGGACGAGCATTCGAGCGCTCCATTCCCTGCTCGATGAGCAGTATCCGAGAATCGCCGAGAACTTCCAGCAAGCGTAGTCGGGCAGCCCATTGGTCGCCGAGCGAGCCGGCGGCGCGTGGCACGGGCTCAGTGAGTCGGCTCCTGAGCGGCATGGAGTGGTCGCCGCTTCTGCCGCCTACGTCGGGGAGAGCCGATCAGCCGCGAACACCAGCCCCGCGATCAGCGCCGCCGCCTCCTCTTGCATCGCGGGGATCGCGTGCGAGTAGGTGTCCAGCGTGATCGAGACCGCTGACCCCGCCGTTGGCGGTTTGAGCTCAGCCAACAGCCCAGTTGCAGTCCCACATGGCACTGTCTTCGCCGGTTGGCTTATCCTGGTTGTCATGCCCTGCGGGGACGTGGGTTGCCAGCGGAGGAGCGTCAGGATGCTGCCAGCAGAAGAGGAGTCGATCACACGGCGCATACGCCTCGTCGGTGAACTCGTCTGGTCGTCCCTGCCTGGAGCGTGGCCCGAGTCGGCCGATAACCGTGAGCGCTGGGAACACCTAACCGGGCCGGCACTGCTCGCGAAGGCGATGACGACGGCCGAGAGCATGGCCCTACTGATGCCCACAAGGAACGCGGTCGATGCGCTTGTGCTCCTGAGAGTCCTGTACGAGAACGTCGTCAATCTCGCCTGGATCGCCGCGAACCCGACCTATCGCCTGAACCGACTCTACTCTGAGTTCCACCACTGGCATCTGAAGGAGAACACAGACTGGGCCAAGGCGGGGCTACCGATTCTCTCGAGCGAGGAGGTGACGGAGTCTGAGGACGGCCCGATTATCCCAAACGGCTGCCAACCATCACCGAGAGAAGCAGTTGTCGCTGACAAGCACTGGGGCCGCGACTGGCGGGCTGGCACGACGCTGGGTCGGACATTACCGACCCACTAGCATGGTCGTCCCCTTCAGGGCCTTCGTCGCTACGTCTATAGTCGCGGCAGCCAGGCGGTCCACTCGCACCACCGCGGTCTCGATCCATTCATCGCAGCGGTGGATGGCATGTACGTTCCTCAACGCGAGGTGTCCCGTCTCACCCTGTGTTCTGGGAGACGGGGCTAAGGCTCTTGCTCTTTGCGATAGGCCCATCGTTCAAGACGATGGGCTGGCCTTCATATGAGAAGGCGCGAGCAATCGTGGGGAGCAGGCCCAGCGAAGTCGAGGGGGCGGGAATAGTCGCCGCAAACACCGTGGACGGGTCGGCGCCGCCGGATGAGTCGCGCCTGTAAGGCGAAGGGGCGGTCTGGTCTCGACGAATATCGGGCAGCTGGCTAGACGGTGTCCGTAGCAGGAACACCAGCCCCGCGATCAGCGCCGCCGCCTCTTCTTGCATCGCCGGGATGGCGTGCGAGTAGGTGTCGAGCGTGATCGAGACGGTGGCATGCCCGAGACGCTCACTGACGACCTTGGGATGGACGCCGGCCTGCAGGGCCAGGGTGGCATGCGTGTGCCTGAGGTCGTGCAACCTGATCGGCGGCAGCATCGCCTTCTTCACCGCCTGCCGCCAGTAGCGCGAGACCGACTCGGGGTCGAGGGCGGCGCCGTTCTCGGCCGTGAACACGAGCCCTGATCTCGATCCAGCCCTCGTCCCACTCCTTCTGCTCGTCGAGCTGACGCGCGGCCTGGGCCTTCAAGACCTCGACGGTGACCGGGTCGAGGGCGACGACGCGGCGACCCTTGGCCGTCTTCGGCTCGCTGACCACCACCTCGCGGTTGGTGGGGATCAGGGCACGGCGCACCGAGAGTCTCGCGTTCTCGAGGTCGACGTCGCGACCAGCGGAGACCGATGGCCTCGCCGCGTGCTCATGCCGGTGAAGGCGATCGTGTGCCAGAGGGCGTAGAGACGATCATCATGGACCGTCTCGAGGAACGCCTTGAGCTGCTCCTTGGTCCAGGTGCGCATCTCGCGCGTGCCGTCGCCCTTCTTCCGCGGCGGGTCGGCGGCGTCGAGCGGGTTCCTTGCGATGTGCCCCCACCTGACGGCGTCCTTGCAGGCCTTGTGCAGGCAGGAGTGCACGTGGTGGATGGTCATCGGCGAGAGACCCTTCTTGCCGCTCTTGGCGCCCGACTCGGCGAGCTTCGCGTAGAGGGCGTTGACCTGGCTGCCGGTGAGCTTGGCGAGCTTCACGGAGCCGATGTGCGGCGCGATGTGGCACTCGACGTGCTGCACGTAGGAGTTGTAGGTCGAGGGGCGGATCGTGGCCTTCACGGCCGGCAGCCACTCCTTGGTCAGGTACTGGCGCACGTTGGCCTTGGTCGGCGCCGTGTAGTTGTGCGCCTCGACCGAGACCAGCAGCTTGTTCATCGCCTGCCTGGCACTCCCTCTGCGTGGCGAAGCCGGCCTTGGTCTCGCGGCGGCGCTCCTCGGTCTCCGTAGAGCTCCCGCCGCACTTCGGGCAGCTCTCCAGCGGGCGGCGCTCGATCCAGAAGCGCTGGTTGCAGAGCGTGCACCGCTGCGCCGCCGCCAGGCCGATGTCGACGATGTACTCCCAGCTGCCGGCGCGCTCATCGCCGCGGTGGCGGACGTGGCCTCTCATGAGGGCTCCTCCTCACCTCGCTGCGGTCTCGGTCCTCCCTGGCGCCGGAGTCGCATCTGTCGACGGGCGAGGCAGCGCGACTTGCCCCCGACCGCCTGAGGGGGGCAGAAGCGCTGACGACGGTCCGTCACGAGAAAGCGTGCTCCGCACTCCTGACAGCTCCGGACCTCGGCACGGTCGATCGCCGTGTTTCTGACGTGCAGCCAAAGGGCGCGCAATAGCGGGCCTCGTGCCGGTGCTTCGATGAAACGAGCCTCGCGCCAGAAGAAGCCGTACTCCTGGCCGGGCAGATGACGGCGCACGAGATCGGCAGCAACTTCGCCGGCGTGGTCGAAGAGCGACGCCTCGTCATCGCCCCGCAGACGGTACACCGCCGTGGCGTCGTACCAGGCAACGTCGGGATCGGGCCAGGACTTCGCCGTGAGGTCGATCAGGCGGCCGTGATGGCGGGCATCGCGGCAGACGGCGTAGCGCACGAGCTTGTCTGAGAGGGAGCGTTTCGCCGCTCCGTCGTGTGAGGGCAGGTCGGGTTGGCGCCGGCTCGCCAGCGTTGCCTTCAGATCCCGGCGGTCGTGACGGTTGAGGGCATCGATCAGCGCCAAGGCGAAGCTCACCGTCTTGGCTTCGGCGATGATCCAGCCCAGCGGCTCGCCCGAGTCCGGCCAGCCCTTCTTTCTGAGAAGCTGAAAGCCCAGGTCTCCGTAGTGATGGTAGAAGTAGGTGATCTCCTTGATCGCCGCCCGCTCGGCCTCCTGCCCGGCGACGGCCTCGGCGAGCCACCCGGCCTCGTCGCGAGCCTTGCCCGCAGCGAGGTAGCGCCGGCGCAGCTCGCGTCGCCGCAGGCGGTTGCGCTCCGACTCCCGGTCGCAGGTGACGGCGATCCGTGCCAGGGCGTTGGGCAGGGTGCGGGCCTGGAGCGGTTCATAGTCGAGCGCCTCGCGGCGCGGCATCGGCGCCGGGCCGTCCGGGCCCAGCAAGCGCCGCAGGACCTCGCTGCTCTCCGGCGCGCCTTTCTTGGCATGAGTGCGGACGTGGAAGACGCCGTTTCTGAGGATGAGCTCGTTGACGCCGTGGGCGCGCCACTCGTAGGGCACAAGCTCACCCTGGGAGCTGGTCTCGGTGGACATGTTACCCTCTCCTGTGACGTCAACAGCTCTTGTGATCACGCACTCATCGTCATGGAATAACCCTAGTGGTACATAAGATAAGGTCACTATACCGAACGGCAGAGGACGGACGCAAGTCATGAAACGAGCACAAGCAGAGCCCTCAAAGAGCTGCCCGCCCCGAGAGCGCGCCGCCTCGCACGTCGACGTGCAGGCGCTCCGTCAACGCCGCACCTGCTCGGTTGAGGAGGCCGCCACCCTGCTCGGCATCGGCAGAAGCACAGCGTATGCCGCGGCACGAGACGGCTCCCTGCCGACCGTGAAGCTCTCCACCGGCTGCTCGTGCCGACCGCCAAGCTGCTGGCGCTGCTCGGCCTCGAGGCCAGTCCCTGATCCTGCCGGGAGATATGTCGAACCGTGGACGTTCGTCAATTGGCAGAACACATCGCCGCGCGCAGCGGCGGCCCCGAGGTCAGACGGCAACGGCGGCTTCATGGTGCGCTGTCCTTGCCATGACGACGACGATCCCAGTCTGCATCTCTGGCAAGACGAAGCATGAGGAGCTGGCCTTTCGCCTGCCTGGCCGGCTGCGAGTGGTCGGGCGTGAGGAACGACTTAGCGACATGGCCTGACCGTCGGTTGGCTCGTCGAGGCCACGCGGGCGAGGCCGGTGAGACCGTTGCGACCTACGACTACACGTCCGAGGCCGGCGAGCTCGTCTATCAGGGCGTGCGCTTCGCACGAAAGGACTTCCGTCAGCGCGTCCGAACGGTCGGCGACGGGCTGGGTCTGGAATCTCCAGGGCGTAGCGCGTCTGCTCTTTCGTCTGCCCGAGCTCGATCACCGCCGGGGCTGAAGCCAAGACGATCTACATCACCGAAGGTGAAGAAGGATGCCCTCGATCGTCGCTGCCGGCGGCGTCGCCACCTGCAACTCGGGCGGCGCGGGCAAGTGGCGCGACGAGTATGCGTGCTACTTCAGTGGCGCTGAGGTGATCATCGTTGCCGACAAGGACGAGCCTGGCCGAGCACGCAGCCATTCGCTCGGTCGTCGTGCGGGCGTCGTCGGGAGCGTGTGCGTGGTGGAAGCCAAGGCGGGCAAGGATGCTGCCGATCACCTGGCGGGGGCTTACGGCCGAACGAGTGGAAGCGGTCTACTAATGAGGCTACCGAGGCGAGCCCGCTGCCCATCGACTCCGTTGCAGAATTGCCGCTCATGGAACATCCCGCGGCGCGGAGTACATCGTCGGCCGCGTCCGTTTGCGCTTGGCGCGCGGCACGGTCGCGCGAACTCGACGCCTACCCGAAGCACGGCAAGACGCGCCTCCACCCTCGACTGCTACTGTGGTCGGTCTGCCACGGCGTGCCCTTCCTCGATGCGCCCACGGAGGGTCAAGGTCGCTCTACCTGACCGAGGAGTGGCTCGTCACCTGGCGTGAGGCGCTCGCGGAGGCGCGCCTGCTCACCGAGCAAACACGGGCCTGCAGTGGATGTCGCTGATTGACCTGCAGGGCCGGGGTGTGCGCGACTGGGCGAGATCTGCGAACTGGTGCGCTGCTACTGCCTGGCCAAGGACATCGGCTCCTGGTGGTCGACACGCTCGCCCGCTGGGCGGGGGTGGACGACGAGAACGACGCCCCGCCATGGCGGCAGCCGTCATGCCCCTGCGCCTGATCGCCGCCGAGAACATCGCCGTGCTCTTCCTGCGCCACGATCGCAAGGGCGGCGGTGAGGTCGGTCAGTCGGGTCGCGGCTCATCGTCCGCGAGCGGCGAGGCCGACCACATCGTGCACCTGCAGCGCAAGGCCGGCCAAGGCGACACCAGCCTGCGTCAGCGCGAACTTGACGGTGTCGGGCGTCTCGTCGGCATGACCGGCAAGCTCATCGTCGAGCTCACGGACGCCGGTCACTTCAATTGGTGGGCGTCCAAGGCTGACGTGGTCATGGTGCGCGCCAAGGACCACGTCTTGAGGGTGCTGCCGGCGTGTACGCGACGACGCCTGGACGATCGAGGAGCTTCACGCGGGTCTCGACTGCTCGCCGAGCACGCTGAACCGAGCGATCGGGGAGCTCTCCCGCGCGGGAGTAATCAGTGCCGAGAAGGGGGCCGGTCACGCGAGCGAGGCGAAGAGCGCGAAGGCCAGGGCTTCTGGCGCCTCCCGCCGTGCGCGCAAGGGGCCCTGGATCTCGAGGAGTCGTGACGTGCGCTCTCTACTTTTCATCCTTAAGAGGAGACCGTTGAAGAATAGTCGCTTGCGAGACTCCCGGCGGGCGCCAGCCCCCGCGCTTGGGGCGCGGGGCTGGTACTGGCCGCTGCCCGCCGGCGAGAGCGTCTCGCACTTCTGTTCTTCAGACCCCGTGCCCCTGAAGAATAGTGAGGCAAGGCCATGAGCCGCCAGATCCCTGCTGAGCGCTGGGTAGCGTTTGCCACGGTCGCCACGGCCTCGCAGACCGCCAGGGTCCTCGTCGCCTGTCCCTCGACCGAGGTCCGCCGTCAGTACGAGCGAGCCATTCCCAAGCTGGGCGGCAAGCTCGAGAACCTCGTCTTCCACATCCTTGGTGAGCCGCCGGAAAGCGAGGTCCCTGGCGCCTGAGATCTGCCCCACCCCGTCGACTCCTTAGAAAGGAACGACCGACCATGTCGCACACAAACACCATCGCACCTTGGCAGAACCGCATCGTCGCTCACAGCGAGGAGCCGCCCGAGCAGCTGCATCGCCAACCCGAGCAACTGGCGAGTCCACCGCGAAGGGCCAGCAGCGCGCCCTCGCCGACGTGCTCGGCGAGGTCGGCCTCGTGCAGAGCGTGATCGTCAACCGCACCACCGGTCACCTGATCGACGGCCACCTGCGCGTCGAGCTCGCCATGGCCGCCGGGCAGCCCACGGTGCCCGGTGGTCTACGTCGAGCTCTCCGAGGAGGAGGAGGCCGTCATCCTGGCGAGCCTCGACCCGATCGGCGCCATGGCCACGACGCGACAAGGAGAAGCTCGCCGAGCTGCTGCGGGCATCGAGAACCCCGACCTCGCCGAGCTGCTCGAGGCCGTGGCGCGGGCAAACCGCATCGCCCTCGACTTCGCTGGCGCGGCCTGACTGACCCCGACGAGGTACCCGAGCCGCCCGAAGGAGCCGGTCATCAAGGCCCGGCGACCTCTACCTCCTGGGTCAGCACCGCCTGCTCTGTGGCGATGCCACCAACGAAGACGACGTGCAGCGCCTGATGGCCGGCGAGCGCGCCGCCCTGATGGCCACCGACCCGCCCTACCTGGTCGACTACGACGGCGGCAACCACCCGCCAGACCGGGGCAAGGACGGACAGTGCGATCTCCGCCGAGGAGAAGACAAGCACTGGGACGCCTACAGTCGACCCCGAGCACGGCGAGCGCCTTCTATCGCGACTTCCTCAGCGCAGCCCTGGAGCAGGCGCTCATCGACGACGCCGCCGTCTACCAGTGCTTCGCCATGATGCGAGCCGAGGTCATCTTGGCGGCCTGGCGCGAGGTCGGCCTTCTGCCGCACCAGGTGCTCATCTGGAAGAAGAGCCGCCCAGTGCTCGACGGAGGGTCCTGGTTCATGTGGGACTACGAGCCTATGCTGGTGGGCTGGCCGAGGGTCACCGGCCCGACAGCAAGCCGCCGGACAACGAGCAGGCGGTCTGGGAGATCGCCAACGGCGAGGGCGTCGAGGAGGGCGTCGCCGGCACGCACCCGACGATCAAGCCGGTGGAGCTCGTCCGCCGCCCGATCGGCTGGCATACCCCCCCGGCGGCCTCCTCTACGAGCCCTTCTCGGGATCGGCACGGCGCTCATCGCCGCCGAGCAGAGCGGTCGGAGATGCTACGCACTCGAGCTCTCGCCGGCCTTCGTCGACGTGGCCGTCGCGCGCTGGGAGGCGTTCACTGGCAAGCAGGCGACCCTCGAGAGGGCCAAACAAGGCTGGGCCACAGTGATCAGCCAGACGCGCCGCGTGCAGGGCCCACGATCGTCATCTGCAGGCGCTCGAGCTGCGCAAGGCCGGCGGCCACCTACCAGGTGATCGCCGACCAGCTCGGCTACGCCCAGGCCAAGGGCGCCTACAAGGCCGTCACTGCGGCGCTCAAGGCGACGCTCGCAGAGCCGGCCGAGGAGCTGCGCACCCTCGAGCTCGACGCGCCTCGACGCCATGCTGCTCGCACTCTGGCGGCGCGTGCAGAGCGGTGATGATCACGCCATCGACCGGGCCCTGCGCATCATGGAGCGCCGCGCCAGGCTGCTCGGCCTCGACGCGGCGACCAAGACGGAGCATACGGGCAAGGAGGGCGGCCCGATCAGGTACGAACGCCAGTACACTGAGTTCTCCGACGAGGAGCTCGAGCAGGCCATCCTCGTGGAGGCGGCACGCATCATGAGCCGCACGCCGTGAGCCCCTGGAGCACCAGCGTGCCCGCCGCGCCCGGTAGCTCAAGGGCCTACGACGAAGAGTCCTGACCTCCACTCGCGCACAGCAGTGCTGAACCTGTGGTGGCGGTGAAGCTGCCGCACGGGGGCGACGGTGCCGACGCGAGGCCGACGGGGTGGAGGGCGAAGCAGCCCCTGTCGGGCGTGTCCAGCAACAGGGCATGCTCTCCTCGCATCACGCCCCTGAAGGCGGTCCTATCGGCGCCAGAACGCCTCGCAGACTACAATGATCGCATGCGATCACCGCTGCCGCCTGAGAAGTCCCTGGAGCGACTGCAAGCACTGCTGCATCGCGCCCGGGGAGGCGATCGCCCGTGGGGCGCAACAGTATTCCTCCCGCCGAGCGACCCCGACGGCCAACCGCAGTTCTTGGCGGATCTGTCGAACGATGAGGTCGAGGCACGTTGCGCCGTCAAGGCAGCGTTGCTCGCCGATCTGCGCTTCGAACACCTCGACAAGGCCGTTGACGACGCCCTGCGCGACTTCGTCGCGCTCTGCCTGACCGAGAAGCACAAGGATCACGTCGCGGCGTTTGTGCGAGCGCATGCCCGGCAGGTGCTCGATGAGGTCTGCTACTTGCCCGCTGAACACCTTAGCGTCGCGGCCGAGGTCTCGGTCTTTGGCATTCGCCTGCTTCCCGTTGACCACCCCGAGGTGCAGGCGGCTCAGCTGGACGTGAGACTGGATCCTCCCGTGGGGGCGGTTGCCGCCGTTGCTGTGCGCGGAACGAGCTACGCCCGCATGGGGGAGCGAGCCCAAATCATCGCGCGCAGGGCTCTGCGCATGCTGCGCGTGGCCTTGCGGGCTCATCGCTTCACGAACGACCGTGAGCTTCGCTTTCGACTCGCCGACGCCTACGCATTTGCCTGCGGCGCGTTGGGTGCACGTCTGCCACATGACGCGCCTGGTCGATCGCCTTCGCGGGAGAGCGGCTGGGGGTGGTCGTCGACTCGCCGATCAGCAAGCTGGCGCCCGAGCCGCGCAACGATCTCGAGCGCAAGGCCCACCTGGCACTGACGTGGATCGAGCGAGCCCTGCTTGCCAATGAACCGCTCGCGGCCCTGCTCTTCTTGTTCTTCTCCCTGGAGGCGATGCTCGGCGACCGCTCCGAGAAGCTCAAGGGTCATGACCTCGCCTTCCGTCAGGCGATGCTCAGCCTGGCAACGACCGGGTACATGATTCACCCGAGCAAGACCTACCTCCTCTACGATGGCGTGCGCTCGGCAGCGGTGCACGGCGGGGATGCGCCCCCGCTCACCTGGGAAGTGGTCACCGACTTCCGGGCGACCGTCTTGCGTGCCTTCAATCAGTACCTTGAGTTCGCGCTCGCGCGCCGCATCACCACGCGGGCGCGCTTGCTGAGAGTCCTGGACGAACACGCCGAGCGGCCTGCGCTGATGGACTGGCTTCGCGCGGCGGATGCGGACCGCTGGCGTCCGTATCTCGACAGGTTTGATCCGCCAAGCCAGCCGCCGCCCCTGATGCCGCCATCGCCGTAGGCACTCTCCGTGCCAAGACGGCGCAGCGCCTCTCAGTAAGCCTGTCCCGGAAGGCGGTCATTACGAATATGCTCATGGTGACGGCGGGCGCGCTGGCATTGCTGTTGAGAGTGCCGATTTGGCCCACCTTATATGGCCCAATTGGCGTCACTTGAAGGTCGCGAGGGCGTCGGCAGGCCGTCGGCGCCAGGGCCCTGTGCAGCGGCTTCGGACGCCGTGCAGGTCTGACGGACCTGTGGCGCCGAGCGATGGAGGCGGGTAGCCACGCCACGGGCACGGCGACGAATCTCAGATCGGCCACCTCGCCTCGACGAAGCCGCCCAGGGTGACGATGGCGGCACCGACGAAGGCAAGGAAGATGCCGACCCCGTACGGGCCGGCCATGACGCCCGACATGCCCGGCAGGCCGGTCGTCTTGTCGACGATCCTGATGAGCACGAAGACGACGGCCAGGCCGCCGAGGACCATGATGGCCCGACCCGTGGGGAAGAACGACGGAGCGAAGGCCCCGATGAGCGCCAGCGCGGCCGCCCCCAGGGTGAGGTGGAAGGCCACCACGGCGAGGCCATAGTGCCAGCCGTTGGTCGCGATGAGGCCCTGGACGCCGTAGTCCGTTGTGTACCAGCGCAAGCTGATACCGAGCACGGTGAGGAGAAAGCCGCCAGCCACGATCCAGGCGCTGGGGCTGATCTTGGCGAGAGCGAGATGGACTTTCCTGATCGACAACGTGGGTCTGCCAACGCCCGCAGGCGCCACTGGTCTTCAGCAAGCCAGCCAAGGTGACGAGGGCGGCGCCAACGAGGGCGAGGAAGATGCCGACGCCATAGGGGCCGCGAACGGGGCCCATGGCGACGCTGTTGCCGCCCGGCTTCTCGCATGATCGCGATGAGCACGAAGACGACGGCGAGGCCGCCGAGGACCATGATGGCCCGACCCGTGGGGAAGAACGACGGAGCGAGGGCCTCGATGAGCGCCAGCGCTGCCGCCCCCAGCGCGAGGTGCAAGACCACCACGGCGAGGCCACAGTGCCAGCCGTTGGTCGAGATGGCGCCGATGAGGTCTGCGAAGGTCGTGTACCACTTCAAGCTCACGCCGATCAGCGTGAGGAGACAGCCGGCGACCACGATCCAGTCGTTGCGGCTGATCTGCTTCAGGCCATGGGCGGCCCACGCCCGTACGTCCAGCGTGCCGCTCACAATGGGCTGGTCACTCTCGCGCGTCTCGTGCACAGCGTCGCCGGCACACCCTGCAAGGGGTCGCGAGGCACTACATGCCCTCGACGAAAACCATTGCGCGTGTGCGCTGGCTGGCGTGCACCGTGACGGTCGTGTGGATGCGCCACGCCGCCGTTCAGGGGCAGCAGCGGCCAGAGCACGTAGCTGCCTGGCGGCAGGTTCACCGAGAAGAGAGCCTCGGCGTTGGGCTTGACCTTGGCGACGTTCTCCCCGGCGTGCGTCCCCGACGTGGCCTGCGACCTGCACGCTGGGGAAGGGGTCGGGGCGGCCTTGGGCGTCCGAGCCGAAGCCGTCAGGCAGTGGCGAGAGACTCATGATCTGCTCTCCGCCCTGGAAGAGCACGATGCCGTCGATGCCCGAGGGGTGCGTGGTCTCGGTGGAGCTGGCGCCGCAGGCGGCGAGTATGAGCCCAAGCAGCGCGACCAGCGCGAGGTAGAAAGGAGCACTCCTGATCGACATGGTACTTTCCCTTCGGCCGGCGATCCCTAGAAGCTGAAAGGTGCCATGCCACTGACCGTCGACGTATCTACACCATTGGAGAGACCGAAATCCTGAATGCCATGGGTCTCGGGGTTCACGGTGAACGCGATCGTCGTGCCCTTTGGGTCACTCGCGCCAAGAGGGACTCTGGCGTGCACATCTGTGAAGTTCCCCGTGAGAACCACCAGGTACCTGGCCTGCCCGGCGTCGCTCAGGTTGCTCGTAACCAGGCCGACGGCGGGAGCCGCGTCACCCTCGGTCGTGAGCGCATAGTGGGCGGCGGTGGGAGAAGAGTCGCCGCTGTTGCCGGCCACTTGCTCTGCGAGAGTCGTCAACCATGCCGGAGGAGCGACCGTGGCCGAGTGCGCTGCCGGCGTGAAGCCGACCGCCACGACCAGAGCGATCACGGCAGCCGCGCCGATCGAGGCAGCCGGCAGCACGTACCGCAAGCGCCTACGTGTGATGCTGCTCTTCACGAGCTCTCCTTTTCGCATCGAGCCGCGACCGGTCGGAAGCCAACGGCACGGCCGCTTACCAGAGCGGCGTGTCGCAGACTGCGCACGAGGCCCCCTCGAGGTCGGTTACTGCGGTCGTCATGTGTCTCCAGCTACCCTCAGACTACCACCAGCATCACGGTAGCGGGGACGCAGAGGGGACGCAGGTCAGCCGCCGAAGGTTCGCCGCGAGCGGCGAGGCGTCGGCGACATGGCCCTGGGCAGTATCTTCCGGCGTGGCACATGAACGGGTGACCTGTCCACTTGGCGGCGATCTTAAGTCGGTGGT
>CAVVTV010000027.1:0-301026 GCA_963751215.1 uncultured Thermoleophilia bacterium
CCACGCTCATGCCCATGATCCTCGGCAACATAAAGTAACTTCGAGCCTGGTGAGGGCGAGCGGCGCTTCGAGCAAGGGCGGCAGGAGGCCACAGGAGTGGGAACAGGAGTTGCTGGAGCGCCTGCGGGCCTTGCCGGATGGCGAGCAGAAGGCCGAAGAGGCCAAGCAGATGATCGACCGCGTCAGGACCTTCATCGGGTACCGGGAGTATCCGAAGTACGGCATGGTCGGCCGCTACTTCGTCTACAAGCAGGCCTTGTTGAGTGACGCCGAGCGCCTCGTGCAAGCGCACGTACTTCGTGAGAAGGAAGATATCTTCTACCTCGCGCTCCAGGAGCTCGACGACGTCGTGCGCACGAATCAGGTGGACGACCAGCTCATCCGCCGGCGCAAGGACGCGTTCCGGTCTTATGAGGCGCTCACGCCGCCCCGGGTACTCACGTCGGACGGCGAGGTCGTCGCCGGGGCGTACCGACGCGACGGTTTGCCGGCGGGCGCGCTGGTCGGCCTGCCGGTTTCCGCCGGAACCGTCGAGGGGCGGGCCCGCGTCATCCTGGACATGGGGGAGGCCGATCTCGAAGCGGGCGACATCTTGGTCACTGCCGCCACGGACCCCAGCTGGACGCCCCTGTTCGTCGCGATCAAGGGCCTGGTGACAGAGGTGGGGGGCCTGATGACCCATGGCGCGGTGATCGCGCGGGAGTACGGCCTGCCCGCCGTCGTGGGTGTAGAGAGCGCCACCACGCTGATCCGAGATGGGCAGCAGATCCGCGTGCATGGAACGGACGGGTACGTCGAGATACTGCCTTAGGTGACCACCAATCAACGGTGCAGCGGCTGACCTGGACCCCTGATATCGGTCGACCTTCTACGTCAGTCGGGTGCCTTCTTCGGAGCGGCGGCTACATTCTCGTCGGCGCGGCTGCGGGGTGTGCTTGGTCAGCGTTTGGCGCGGGCCTCGGCCACTGGACGGGGGCGACCGAGGCCTGCAGGTCGCGGCCGATCGTCGCGACGGCCACGTTGACGATCGTGAGGTCCAGGACCGGAGCGATGAAGCCGACGAGCAGGACGGCGGCGAGCTTGGCGAACGCCGGGCCGAGGGGCTCGTTGTCGGGTTGATCAGCCACGGGTAGTGCTCCTCCGTTGCAAAGACACGTCAAGGTCTCTGGTCGCATCACCCCGCGGATCGCCCGGCTGCCCATCGATCTCGTCCACCACGACCTGACCATGACCCTTGCGCCGATGACCGAAGCGGCTCTTGAAGAGATCGTCGACGCGATCTTCCTCCCGTTGCTTCGCCGCTGAGGGGCGGCATCTCGTTTCCACGACTGTGAGTGCTTGAGAACGCGCTCGCGGCATGACGTGCCGTCCACTGATAGCAGGTAGGAGGAGACTTCGCGCAGCTTGTGGACCTAAGTGGACAGCTTTCGAACCTGCGCCCCGAGGTGCAGCGGCTTGCTGACACGACGATCTCAGCCCGCCGCTGAGCGTCGACGATCCAGAAGCAGAATAGACCTGGCGGGCACGGTCCCCCTCGTGACAGTCGTCTCCTCTAGCCGGTCACCGACCCCTCGGCGTCAATGGCGTCCAGCCACTTGGAGAGTTCTGCCGCCAAAGGTAGTGGTCATGGCCCATCAAGGACATAGCCCGCGCCTCTTCGCCCCGGCTCTCCTGGAGCCGGCAGCACTCACGTGAGCGACCACCACGGGCACACGACGTGACCGCGCCGCTCATAGCATTCGTCGCCTCCGTAGGCGAGCACCCCGTGACCAGCCGAGAGAGCGCCATAGGAATCGAGGCCGCGAAACGCGTCGGCAGCCACAGTCGCTCCGGACTTCGCCTCGACTGCCACTTTGGCCACGGCGAAGTCGAGGACGGCGTCGACCTCGGTGCCATGACTGTCGCGCCAGAAGTACAGCGGAGCACGTTCGCCGTGATGCAGAAACACCTTGATCAGCTCCGCGACGACGAAGCTCTCGAAGACGGCGCCGCGCAACGGATGCACAGCCAGGTCGGCCGCGCGGCGCAACCCAAGCAGCCGGCAGAGCAGACCGCTGTCGAGGAAGATCAGCTTGGGCGTCTTGACGACGCGCTTGTTGAAGTTGACGTGATGCGGCTTCACTAGGGCAACGAGGTAGCTCGCCTCGAGCACGGAGAGCCACGCACGGGCGGTGGTATGGCTCACCCCCGCGTCGCCGCCCAGCGCCGACAGGTTGAGGAGCTGCCCGCTGCGCCCTGCGCACAAGGCCACGAACCGTGTGAACGCCCCGAGATCGCCGATCGAGCCGACGAGGCGTGCGTCCCGCTCGACGTAGGTACGCACGTAGCCGTCGAGCCACTGAGCCGGGTCGAGGCCGCGGTCGTGAATGCGCGGGTAGAAGCCCGCGAACAAGCAATCATCGAGGCCAGGCACCCCGGACCTCGTCGCCCCCGTCGCGCACTCGCCCCGCAGCCCCACCTCCCAGGCAGCGGGATCGCGCGCCGCCCTTTGCGCAAGCTCCGCCACCGAGAGCGGTAGCAGCTCGAGGACTGCGACGCGGCCAGCCAACGTTTGGCTTACGCGCTGGCTCAGCAGAAAGTGCTGCGAGCCAGTCAACACGAACGGACCGTGAGCGCCTTCGTCGGCGGCGACCTGCAGGTAGGAGAACAGATCGGGCACGCGCTGCACTTCGTCGAGGATCGTGCCGGGCTCTCCAAGCAGCCTGCCGAGGAAGCCGCGGGGGTCTTCCTGTGCCTCCTCGCGGTTCTGAAGGTCTTCGAGAGAGACATAGCGGTAGCTCGGGAACGTAGCCTTGGCAAGCGTCGTCTTGCCCGACTGGCGGGGACCGGTGAGAAAGATGATCGGAAACGGCCCAGCCAAGGCAAGCAGCTTGGCACCCAGTGTACGAGGAATCATTCTGCCCATGCGGCTATTCTGCACGAGCTGGAGTACGTGTCAACTGCAACTTCCACTTGCAGTCAGCCCAAAGTGCGGCCTGGCGCGAGGCGCTGCGCTTGATGCTGCACCGGCTCACCCGCGAGGCGCCGCCAGCGGGGTGCGACCGACCTTGCGGCAGTTGCTGTCAGCGACCGGGTAGGCGACCGGACATCAGAAGCTAGTCACTTGCAGGGAGAACGTTGTAATAGTGACAACGTTGGTGGACCTAACCAGACAGCTCTCGAACTTGCGTGAGGAGGTCCAGCGCTTGTTGGCACCGTAGTCGCGGGCTTCTCAGCTGACTGGCCAACCAGGCCGCCGCGGCGGGCGGCCGGCAACTCGCCGGAGGATTGAGACCAGAAGAGGGCTACCCGCGTCGGATGCGCTGGGCAGCCTCTCCGCAGATCCGTCGCGCGACCGCCGGGGTGGCACTCGCGCCATCCGCGTCAACCGGCGGGTACTCGCCCGGGTAGAGATACTCGACGCCGTAGGGAGTCAGCTCGACTGCGTGGACAGAGGCTTCTGCCAGAACAGGGTCGGCGCCCGCAAGAAGATCGAGAAGTCGCTTGATGTCGTGGGTCTTGGGGAACTCCACCTGGTGTCAAACGAGCAAGGCCTTGAGCGCCTTCTCCACCGCTTGCTGGCTGTGAAAAGCGACCGCCTCCCAGAGTTCAATGCCGGGTACCGAAAGGCCTTCGCAGGCCAGGAGATCAATCTCGGCCTTAGCGAGCCAGTCGGTGGCGAGCGCCTCGATTTCCGCGTCATACGGCTTCATACAGCACCACGCCGTATCTGTTGGCCGGGTAGGCGATGCCGCCGATCACGTCCTCAGTCTTCTCGAAGCGTTCCGTGCGTATGACCAAGACGTCAAGTGGGCGCCCGAGGTCGCCCAAAGCCATCCGCAGCCGCACGCTCTCGGCGCGCACATCGTCAACCTCGTCCTCCACCACCAGGAGATCGATGTCACTGTCTCTCGTAGACGTACCAGCGGCCAGCGAGCCAAAAAGGATGATGCGTGCTGGCGAAGCCGCCTTGGTGAGGCGCCCTACGATGGTGGCGAGCGTTGCTTCGTCGATACCCATGAGGCACATACTACCGTGAACAAAGGCAACAGTGGGTGTGCTGGTCGCACGTGGGAGTGATCGGGTAGGCGACCGGACATCGGGACATGCCGTTTTGCAGGGGAAACGTTGTCATTGTGACAACGTTGGTGGACCTAAGTGGACAGCTTTCGAACCTTCGACCCGAGGTCCGCCGGTTGTTCGAGTGACGTTCGAGTTCGCGAGGGTGCCCCAGCTCGAATAGAACCAGCGGAGTTTGGCGCGCATGCAGTCACTCGCCGAGATCAACACTCGCCTCAGACATCGAGCCTTCGGAATTGCTGCGCCGAGGAAGTGGTTGACACAGACAATGACTTAGTCAACAATATCAACCGATGGATCATCTCTTGAATTCCGAAGGCGCTGCATACGACCAGGGGCTCTTCGAACACACCTCGGGCGCGCCCTACCTTCATCTGCTGCGTGAGGTGCTCCTGACATACCGTGAGCTCCTCAGGCAGCTGACGGTCGAGACCGGGCTCTCAGGGGCGCAGTTCGAGGTGCTTCGGGAGCTCGCCTTGGCCGACGGTCGCTCGACGGTCTCGGCGCTGTCACGCGAGCTGGGCGTCGATCCTGCCGCCGTCTCGCGGCTCGTCGCCAGCCTGGATCAGCTCGGCCTCGTTTCACGCGTGAAGGATGACCGTGACGGGCGCCGACGACCGATCGTCCTCACTGAGGACGGCAGCCGCCTGATGGTTGCCTTCCACGCAGAGGCCCACAAGCGCGAATCGGGCCTCACCGCGGCCCTTGATCCGCAGTCGATCGAGACCACGATGCAGGTCTTGCACGCCTTGAGGGATGCCATCGCGCCCAGTCCCCAACGTCGGCGATAGAACGCCGAGGTCGAAGAGAGTATCCGTGGACACGACCCCCGCACACCGGTGGAACCAGCGCGGCTTCGTTGCGCTCAGCGCCCTCCTCTCCGGTCTTGCCTTGCCGACCACCGGACTTGCCGACCATCTCGCCGGGCACTTGTCCGACGCGGGCGCCCGCGTCGGGTGGTCAATTGTCCACACTTCGCTCGGCGTGATGTTCGTCTTCTTCTGCACGTGGCACGCGGTGCTTAATCGGCGTGCTCTGCTGAAGTATCTGCGCGCCAAAGCGGTCTGGCCGGCGCTGCCCACGCGCGAAGCCTTTGCCGCACTAGCCCTCGTCGGCGGGGTACTGTTCCTGACTGTGACGCACGCCGTGGTGGGGCCGTGACTCGCGCCCGGCGAGTCGCGTCGCCGTTCGTCACGCTTGACCGCTCGCGCTGCGAGGCCTGCTGGGAGTGCATCGCCGTCTGCCCTGAATCGGTCCTCGGCAAGATCGACGTTTGGTTTCACCACCACGCCGTCGTCAGCGCCGGCGATCGGTGCCTGGGCTGCCGCCGGTGCATCAAGGTCTGCGCGGCGGGAGCTCTGTCAACCCGTGACGGCGGTCGCCAGCCCGCAGTTGCAGCGCTCGCATCCTCTGCCAGCGACCTTGGGCACGATGCCGACATCGTCTAGCTTGTCGGCCAACGCCGAAGCCGACGACTGCCAGGGAGCCGAATGATGCCAGAACGTGTAGACGTCAGTCTGGGTGACGTGCAGAAGACCCTGTTCCTGCCGCTCTGGGGCCGTGCCGAGGAGTCACGGAAGCCGAAGCCGCTGCTCGTGGACGAAGCTGCGTTGAACATCATGACCCGGGTAGCCTTTGACTTCTCGCCACTGACCAGGAACATAGACGCGCTCACGCAACTCGGCTGGATCAAGCGCAGTCTCTTCTACGATCGCATGGTCAAGGAGTTCCTGACTCGATATCCGGACGGCACCATTGTGAACATCGGTTGCGGTCTAGACACCACGTTCGAGCGCACGGACAACGGCATGCTGAAGTGGTATGACCTGGACCTTCCGGATGTCATCGCGCTCAGGAGCCGATTCCTGAGGGAGAGCGAGAGAAGAAGATTCCTTGCCACATCCTTCCTGGAAGACGACTGGCTGGAGGTGATTGAAGTCGGCAGCAACGTGCTCTTCATGGCAGCAGGCGTCTTCTATTACTTCGAAGAGCCGCAGATCAAGGCATTCATCGTGCGTCTGATCGATAGGTATCCGGGAAGCGAGATCGTGTTTGATGCGAGCTCACCGCTGGGGGTGAAGATCTGCAACAAGAAGGTGATCGAAAGCTCTGGCCTTGGCGAGCAATCACACCTGGTCTGGGGTTTGAAGAGAACGGACGACGTTGCTTCCTGGGATCCGAGAATACGAATCATCAACACTTACTATTACTATCGCACTCGAGTCCCCGGGTTGCGGAACAAGGCAATAGGGATGGTGGCTGACTTGCTAAGGATCCAGTACATGATCCATCTCAGGTTGGGCGATGCTGCGCCCATCGACCCGATCCCTGCCTAGGCTCCTGGAGCTTTGCCACAGGGGGCGCGGCAATAACTGCCGGGCCTGATAGGGCTACGGCTGGAGTCGCAGCCAATGCGCCCACAGCCTGCAGCACGACGGCACCATCGACCTCCAGATCGAGAACGACGGACTGTCGCCAACATGCTGAGAGACGCCATGGCGGTGATACTCAACTCCGGCTCGTCCAGCCGAAACCGTACGGTGACGACCGGGGCGACGAGCATTGGTGGACCGACGCGCTCAAGTGGCTGCGATCCCGTAGGAGTGGGTAGCGATCGGGTAGGCGACCGGACATCAGAAGCTGCCCGCTTGCAGGGAGAACGTTGTAATAGTGACAACGGTGGTGGGCCCAGCAGGACTCGAACCTGCGACCGGCCGATTATGAGTCGGCTGCTCTAACCAACTGAGCTATAGGCCCACGCATGCCCGGCAATGATACGCTCTGAGGCACAACGAATGCACTCGAAGGGGCGGAGGTGTCGACCGGCATGAGCGGGGGCTCGCGACCTCAGTGGCCACCCCCTATGCGCACCTCCGAGCTCGTCCGGCTTACGGCCGTCATCACGCTCACAGTGCTCGCCATGGTCGGGCTCGTCTTCTTCCTCGTGAAGATCCGCAGCATCCTCCTCTGGGTGCTCGTCGGGGTGATCCTCGCCATCGCGCTGCAACCGGCGGTGGCCTGGCTGGAGCGGCACGGTTCCGGCCGCATCGTGGCCGCGCTGCTCGTATCGCTCGTGACCATTGCGGGGCTGGTAGCGGCCATCGTCGCCATCGCGCTGCCGGTGGTGCTGCAGTCAAACACCTTCATTCGGGCCTTGCCGCGCCTCGTCAACTCGGTGTTCAGCACCGGCGGCAGCCTGCATTTTTTGGAGACACGCTTTCACGTGATCGAGCGCCTGTCGGCGGTGACACCCGCCCAGGTGTTTCATGTGCTGGCCGGCAACCAGGCCACCATCGTGAGTGCCGTGACCAAGGCGGCGTCCATCGTCGCCGCCACCGTCACGATCCTCGTCATCATGGTGATGCTGCTCATCGAGGGGCCGCGGGCCTGGAACTCGGTGCTCGGCGTGCTCAAGGGCGAGGAGCGACGCTGGACGGAGCGCATCGGCCAGAACTTCCTGCGGGCCACCGGCGGGTACGTGCGCGGCAACCTGGCGATCAGCGTGGTCGCCGGCCTCGCCTCGTACGTCATGCTCAAGATCGTCGGCACGCCCTACGCCGAGACGCTCGCCGTGCTGGTCGCCATTCTCGATATCATCCCGCTCGTGGGAGCCACCATCGGCGCCGTCATCGTCTCCGTGGTCGCGTTCGCCACCGGCGGCGTTACCGACGGCGTCGTCGTCATCATCTTCTTCATCGTGTACCAGCAGTTCGAGAACAACGTTCTGCAGAACATCGTCTACGCGAAGACGCTCACGCTCTCGCCACTCGTGGTGTTCATCGCGGCGCTCATCGGCGCCTCGCTGGCCGGCATCGTCGGCGTGCTGCTGGCCATCCCACTGTGCTCGGCGGGCTGGACGCTGGCCCGCGACCTCCTCGCGCTCAGGCGGTCACAGGCAGTGCCCACGGGCGAAGGGCCGGCGGCGAGCTCCGCGGCGGCACACCCGCCGCCCCACTCGCCGCCCAAGTCGCGGCCGCCCGCGCCGCCGGGCGGGCCCTGACGAAGGAGGGCGGGGCCGCCTTGGCGGCCCCGCCCGATGTGCCCCGGCCGGAGCCGTCTCTCACCGCCGGAGCATTTTTGGCACGCCCGAGATGGTTCTGCACGCGAGTGCGCCCGCACGATCGTCGCACACTGCGGAACGCCGTCACCCTCGTCGCATGCATGACTCAGACGTGGTACGTCGTCATACACCCTTCAGCCGCTCGGTGAGGGCGGGCACCACCTCGTACAGGTCGCCCACGATGCCATAGTCGGCGAGTGCGAAGATGGGCGCTTCCTTGTCTTTGTTTACCGCCGCAATGAGCTTGGCGCCCACCACTCCCACGGTGTGCTGGATCTGACCGGAGACCCCGACGCTCAGGTACAGATCGGGCGCCGTCTTGGCGCCACTAAGGCCGATGATGCGGTCTTCGCCGAACCACTCGAAGTCGGCGAGACTCTTGGTGCAGCCCACCACGGCCTCGAGGGCGCCGGCCAGCTCTTCGCCGAGCACCAGATCCTCACGCTTGCCGAAGCCGCGGCCCAGGCCCACGATACGCGGCGCCGCGTCGAGGCTCACGTGGGCACCCTCCTTAGCGCGCCGGTCAACCAACGTGACAGCCGCCTGCACGTCAATCGTACTATTGACGACTTCGCCAGGCGTGGCGGCCGTGCCGCCCTCCGCCGTGAATGTCTTGGGCATCACCGCGAACACCTTCACGGCCGTGCGCAGCTTCTCGCGGGCCACGGTGGCCCCGCCGAACGCGTAGCGGCTGGCGATGATCTCGCCCCCCTCGACCCGCAGGCTGTTCACCTCGGTCACGCAGCCGGCACCGAGCCTCTGAGCCAGGCGCGGCGCCGTCTCCTTGCCGCGCCGCGTGCTGCCCATGAGCACCACGGAGGCACCCACCTCCGCGGCGATCTGTGCCAGGCCGGCGGCCACGGCGTCGGCCGGCCAGCCCTCGAAGGCGCCGGCCTCGCTCACGTAGACCTTGTCGGCGCCGGCGGCGGCGAGCTCGCTCGCCGCGCTCCCGGCGCCCGGCCCCAGAGCCACGGCGCTCACGCCGTGGCCGAGGGCCGCCCCCAGCTCGCGTCCCCCGGCGACCAGCTCGAGGGCGGTCGCGATCTTCTCGCTGTATACCAGCAGCTCGGCCATGGTTACCTCCCCAGGACGCCTTCGTTGATGAGGGCATTCACGAAGGCATCGGCCTGCTCGGCCGCGCTCCCGTCGAACAGGATGTGCTTACGGTCTTGCTCCTCGGCCAGGTTACTCACGATCTCGCGCTGCGGCACCAGGGCGGAGGCGTTCAGACCCAGATCGGCCAAGGTCCACTCCTGCAGGGGCTTGCTCTTGGCCTTCATGATGTTCATGAGGCTGGGGATGCGCGGCTCGTTGATCTCGCTCACCACGGTGACCACTGCCGGCAGCGGTACCGTGAGCGTCTCGAGCATATCGTCCATGCTGCGCTCCACGCGCACGCCGGCGTCGCCGACCGTGATTCTGCGCGCGTAGCCGATCTGCGGCAGGCCGAGCAGCTCGGCCACACGCGGGCCCACCTGGCCGGTGTAGTTGTCGGTGGAGCCCTCGCCGAACAGCAAGAGGTCGCCGGCGCCGAGCTTCTTCACGGCGGCGGCGAGAGCGGCCGCCACCGCTGCCTGGTCGGCCTCGACCAGCGCCGCGTCGGCCACGATCACCGCCTCGTCGGCGCCCATGGCGAGCGCCTCCTTGATGGTCTCCTGGGCCTTGCGATTGCCTTCGGCCACGCACAGCGCCGTCACCTTGCCGCCGGCCGCGTCGCGCAGCACGATGGCCGCCTCCAGGGCGTTCTTCTCGAGGTCGCCGACCTTGTACGGCACGGCCTCGAGCACCGCCTCACGATCCTTGATACGGACCATCTGCAGGTCGGGGTTGGTCTTCACGCAGACGACGATGTCCACTCGAGTCACCTCAGCTCATCCGGTACTGCACACCAAACTGGCCGCGCGGGTACTTCCAAGTGAGAGCGCGGGCGTCGCAGCAGATCAGGCAGGTGCCACACTCCAGGCAGCCCTCCCAATTGACGGTCATGCGGTCCTGGTCGTCCAGCTCGTACAGGCTGGCGGGGCATACGTACAGGCAGGCCCGGTTCACGCATACGCTGGCGCAGACCGCCGTATCGATCACGATATGCGGCTCCTTGTCGAGCTTGAACACATCAAGGCCGAGCTTGGCGTCGATATTCATGCCCATCCGCTCCACCCCCTTCAGATCTTCCTCGCCGACCAGGCGTCCCTGAACGTCGCCAAGTTCAGGAAATCGCGCTTCACAGCCTTCCAGGCGGTCCGGCAGAGACCCTTCTGCGGGCTCGCGCCCAAGGTGTACACGCTCGCCATCAGGCGGCCCACGGCGTCTGGATAGTGTGTGAACAGCCGCGGGTTCTCCATGAAGGCGGGAATATGGCGCGCCGTCTCCAGGTCTTTGAGCACGAAGCTGTCGCGCAGCGACCCCTCGTAGCTCGCCAGGCCGGCCGCCGAGAAGTCGCCGGCCTTTCGTGCCGCGAGCACCGCCGCGGCCGCGTGGTAGCCGCTGGCGATGGCAAAATCCATGCCGCGCACCGTGATGAGGGCGTTGAGGCTCAGGCCCGCGGCGTCACCGGCCACCACATAGCCGTCGCCGGCGAGCTTGGGCACCTGGCTGATGCCGCCCTCCGGGATGCTGTGCGCCGAATATTCGGCCACCGTGCCGCCGGCCACCAGCGGCCTGATCTGCGGTAGATCCTTAAACCCCTCGAGCAGGGTATCGGCCTCGATCTTCTCGCGGCGCTCCATCATAGCCTTCATGCCCACGACGAGGCCCAGCGAGATGCTCTCCTTGTTCGTGTACAAGAAGGCGCCTCCCATCATGCCCCTGGTGCAGGCGCCCATGAAGAGCTGGGCGGCGCCCTCACCCGGATTCAGGTGCCAGCGATCCTCGATCACCCCGGCCGGCAGCTCGATGACTTCCTTGAAGCCCAGCGCATGGTGAGCCGGCCGCGGCTCTTCGGCCAGGCCGGCCTCGCTGGCGAGCAGGCGCAGCACGCCCTCGGCCACCACCACCACCTGGGCGCCGATCTCGTCCTCGCCGGCGCGGATGCCGATGATGCGCCCATCTTTGCGCAGCAGCTCGTCGACCTTCATGTTGGGCACCACCATCGCGCCCTTCTCGGTGACCTTCTCGGCGAGCCACTGGTCGAGCTTGGCGCGCAAAACGGTGTACGACTGCGGCTTGCCAGCGGTGAAACGCTCGGCGGCGATCTCCACCGTGGTCTGCGCCCTGTCACCCATCATGGTGACCAGCTCACGCGCCACCGGCCGCTCGAAGGGCGCCTCGTCCCAGAGCTCGGGGTAGAGACCGCGGATGGGCTCCAGGTATAACCGTCCACCGGTGACGTTCTTGGCACCCGAGTAGTCGCCGCGTTCGAGCACCATCACCTCCACGCCGGCCGCGGCCAGGCCGTAGGCCGCCGAGAGCCCGGCGAGGCCGCCACCGACCACGATGCATTCGACAGTTTCCATGTGGCGGCCTCCTACCGACCTTCGGTTCGTTTCACCGTCTCAATATTGACAGGCATGTCGGGTGCCGCTGCGCCGCACCCGACGAAGATTCCGCTGCGCCGACCTGGCTCCGCGGGCTTCGCCCGCTGCGCCACCGGCGCAGGTCAATCTTTGAACGGGTTGTGCGACTCGCCCCACACGTCGCGCGCGATGATACCGCGCATGATCATGAGGCCGCCCTCGGCGCCTACCTCGTAGCTCATCACTCCGCGCAGCAGCATCTCGAGCGGTGTCTCCTTGGTGTATCCGAAGGCGCCGTGGTACATCATGCCGTGCCGGGCGATGTCGTGGCACAGGGCCGGGCTCAGGCACTTGCAGGTACTGATGACCTTGTTGATCTCCTTGCGGCTGAACTGGCCGGGGCTGGTGTGCTCCTGGCCGATCATCCAGGCGCCGCGCAGCAGGTTGAGCTTGAGCATGTCGAGCTGCATCCAGTCATCGGCCATCTCGAATGAGATGCCCTCCCACTTGCCGAGCAGCTTGCCGAACGTCCGCCGCTGCGCGGTGTACTCGCCGCTGATCTCGAGGGCCTTCTCGGCGCCGCCCAGGCAGGCCGCCGCCACCAGCACGCGGGCCGCGTTGAAGCCGTCCATGTTCACGTAGAAGCCCTTGCCCTCTTCACCCAGCACGTACTTCTTGGGCAGCTCCACGTCTTTGTAGATCCAGCCGCCGGTAGAGAGACCCATGCGGCCCATGTCCTTGTAGACGGTGTACGTGATGCCGTCCAGGTGCGCCGGCACCCAGATGAACGTCATGCCCTTGTGGCCCTGATTCGGGTCGGTCTTCACGAGCGTGCAGTGACCACTCGGGGCGCCCCACTTGGCGCACTCCTTGGGACCGCTCACGTAGGCCTTCTCGCCGTTCAGGATGTAGGCCTGTCTGGCCTCGTCCCAGGGAGCGATGGTCTTGATGGCGCTCAGGTCTGAGCCGCCACCTGGCTCGGTGGTGTTAATGCCGGCGAACGCCTTGCCGGCGGCCACGGCCGGCAGCACCTCCTGCTTGAGCTCGTCGCTGCCATAGCGGTTGATCATGTACGACCAGCCGATGGTGAGAAGGGTGTACACCGGGGTGCTCATGCTCAGATCGGCGCGCGCGATCTCCTGAATCGTGATCATCGCGTAGATGAGGCGTTCGTCGTCGGGCAGCGGCATGCCCCCGTACTCCTCGGGGATGGTGACGCCGAACATGCCCAGCTCGGCCATGCCCGCCGTGATGTCGTCCGGGATGCCGTCTTCGGCCTCGTCGATGGCCCGGGCGCGCGGCTCGAGGTTCTTCACCAGCCACTCGCGGATGGCCTCGCGGTACATGTTCTGCTCGGTGGTGTAACGGAAGTCCATGCAGCTCCCTCCTTCAGGGACGGTGGTTCCCATGGCTCTCGGCCGGCGCGGCCACGGCGTAGACGGGCCGGCTCAGCGCCTCAGACTCCCTGAAAAACGACGAAACCCCCAGGGGACGCCGAAGCGTTCGCTGGGGGTCCAAGACCTGTAGCGCAGGGGGCGGAGACGGCGCCCGGCCGCGGTCAGTGGTGCAGCAGGCCCATAGTACACCCCCTGACCAGCGGAGCAAGCCCCGCCGTTGCGACAGGATGGAGGAACATTCGGCCGTTTGTACGACGAGCGGGCCGCGCCGGGTTGAGCGCTCCTGATTGCGCCTACGCCGCGTTGGAGCTGCGCCGGTTGGGGCTGCTACGGCCGCCGTGCTCAGCCGTAGGTCTCGGTGCCCGCGTCGCGACCCGTGGCGCCCGGTGCGCGCCCCGGCGTATCGCCCAGCACCAGCGGTGACTGGTCGACGGCCTCGAATACCTTGGTGAGCGCCGAGATAAGGGCGCCCTGCGAGTGGCCGCGGTAGCGGTAGCGGATGACGGCTTCGATCTCGCGGCGTTCGGCGAGCACCGATCTGCCGATGAGCAGCCCGCCGAAGAACTCGCGCGCTACGTCCATCATGAGCGACGTGCTGCAGGCAGTGATGATGCCGCGCGAGTCGACCTCGACCACAACGCCCACCCGCTTGTACATCGCCTGGTGCGAGACATCCTGGGGGAGCCGTGCGTAGCCTGAGAAGAGGAACGTGACATCGTCCATCGTGCGACAATGCTAGCACAGCAGCGCGACCCGCAGAGACGCGCAGCCGCGACATCGGCGGCCTTCTGTTGCATCGCCGTCGCCCGCGTGTATCATGATGCCGCTGCCGCGTGACCGCCGGCCGGTGGCTGTTCCCCCGGCCGGCCCCGGTCGCGCCCCCCAGTGAAGGCAAGTGTGCCCGCTGGGGGCTTTCGCGTTAAGAGGCGCTCTTGGCGGCCAAGGAGGGAGACGGCACATGGCTGAGCACAACGGCCTGAACGGCAAGTTGATGACCATGGGCGAGGCCGTGCGGCGCTTCGTTCCCAGCGGCTGCCAGCTCGCGGTAGGGGGCTTCACGATCAATCGCAACCCCATGGCTGCCGTGTATGAGATCGCGCGCCAACGCGTCAAGGACCTGCACCTGGTGGCGCACTCCAACGGCCAGGCGCTTGACGTTCTGGTGGGCGCCGGCTGCGTGCGCCGGCTCGACATCGCTTACGGCGGCAACGGCCGCTTCGCCCCCACCTGCGTACGTTTTCGCAAGGCCGTGGAGCGCGGCGAGGTGCAGGTTGAGGACTACACCAACAACATGATGAGCTTGCGCTTTCTGGCGGGCGCGCTCAGCGTGCCGTTCATCCCCAGCAAGTCGGGGCTGGGCACCGATGTCGTCAACCGAGCAGGCTTTCCGCCCGAGCTGCGCGGCACTGATGGCATCCCGCATGAGAAGGTCATCGTCATCAACGACCCGTTCGACCACGAGGACGACGAGGTGGTGCTTCTTCCCGCGCTCACTCCCGACGTGTCAATCATCCACGCCCAGCAGGTGAGCACCGACGGTACGGTGCGCATCAAGGGGCTCACGTTTGCCGATCTCGAGCAGTGCAAGAGTGCTGGCGCCGTGATCGTCACCTGCGAGGAGATCGTCCCCGAGGACTACCTGCGCATCGACCCCGACCAGAACGCGCTGCCGCCGTTTCTGGTGGATGCCGTCGTCCCGGTGCCCTACGGGGCGCACCCCACGGCGTGCCGCTATTTCTACGACTACGATCCGGCCCATCTGAACTTCTACAAGGTGGCCGCCAAGGACGATCACACCTGGCAGGCCTACCTGGATGAGTGGGTCTATGGCGTGGAGAGCTGGGACGGCTATCTCGACAAGGTCGGGGGTGCCCAGCTCGCGCGCATCAGGGCCAACACGGTGGCCGGCTACGCGCTCGGCCTGGACCGGAGGTGAGCGACATGACCGAGCCCACAGGCACGCGGACCGGCGCGGGCACGTCGCCGACGCCGCCCGCCTATACCTCTCGCGAGATGATGGCCATCGCCGCGGGGCGCTTCATCAAAGACGGTGATGTGCTCTTCGCGGGCACCGGTGTGGCCATGCTGGCGGCCACGGTCGCCAAGCGCATCCACGCCCCTCACGCCCACATCTTCTTCGAGACCGGCAGTGTCGGGCCGCGCCTCGACGAGCTGCCCATGGCCGTGGCCGACCCCCGGGTGATGGCATACGCCAACCTCAACGCCGGGCTCGTGGAGGCGTTCAGCTACGTGGCCAACCGGCGCCTGCACACCATCGCGTTCCTAGGCGCCGCGCAGATCGACAAGTATGGAAACATGAACTCCACCGTGATCGGCGACTACCACCACCCCACGGTACGCTTCAGCGGCAGCGGGGGCGCCTGCGACGCCGGCTCGCTGGCCAGTGGCTACATCGTGTTCATGCAGCACGGCCTGAAGAAGTTCGTGGAGAAGCTGGACTACTTCACCACGCCGGGCTGGCTCAGCGGCGGCGACTCGCGCCGCCGCGCGGGCTACCGCCGCGGCGGCCCGCTGGCCGTGGTCACCAACCTCGGCGTGCTCAAGTTCGCCGAGCACACCCATGAGATGTACCTTGCGGAGCTCTACCAGGGCGTCAGCGGGGCGCAGGTGCAGGAGCACACCGGCTTCGCCCTCGACGTGTCGCGCGCCACGGCGGCGGTGCCACCGAGCGCCGAAGAGCTGCGCATCTTGCGCAACGACGTCGATCCGCAGCGGTTGATCCTGGACTGAACCTCGCAGGGCGGCCCGCGCCGCCACAGCTCGGGGGCAGCGCATTTCGGGAGGGCTTCGTCAGCAAGGCCGGCGCGGACGCGCGTCCCCTGGCGAGACCCTGCCGTGGCGCGCGACGCCCGGGAATGGGCGGGCGGCGCGCCGCTACGCCGGCGCCACGCGGCGGCCCTTCTGGGCCGTCGGGGAAGCGGTCACCCGTCGAGATCGACAAGCACGAGCGTAGCGAGCGTAAGCGCTCGCCTGCCAAGATAGCGCGGCGCGCGCGGCGGCCCGGCGCGTCTCGCGGTCGCGCGCGCAGTAAGGCGCGCAGACCATGCTCGGGCAGTCGCGCCGGCGCGAGCGGGCAGGGCCCGCGGGTGCCGCGCGTCGTGGCCGGCGCGGCGCCCAGGGCGGCGCGCCCCGGAAGGCTCGCGAGGCGGCCGCTGCGGAGACGGTGGTTGACGATCGCCTGCGGTGGAAAAGCCGCCCTCCGGCGGCACCGCATTCGTCAACTGCGGCGCAGCAGCGGCCCGCGTGCCGAGTGGAGCGAACGAAGTGAGCGCCCTGCCGGGGCGCGCCGCCCTGGGCGCCGCACCGGCCCCACTGACGAAGCGCTCGCGCGGCGGCTGCCGCGCAGCAGCGGCCCGCGTGCCGAGCGCCTTCTGGCGCCTCAGCGCCTGCGCAGCACCCCGGCGACGCGCGCCCGGCCGAAACGTCGCACCGCAAGCGTCGTACCTGTCCGCTTGGCCGATTGACGGGTACGCCGCTCGCTCACAGTGTTGAGGCGCACCTACGGCGGTCCGGGCGGGTGGCCCCGGCCGCCTCACACGGCACCATCGTCCTTTGGAGGGAAGTCGGCATGACTCACATCAGCCCCGGCGACACCGCGTTCGTGCTCCTCTGTGCGGCACTCGTAGCGATCATGACTCCCGGCCTGGCGTTCTTCTACGGCGGGCTCGTGCGCCACAAGAACGTGATCACCATCATGATGCAGAGCTTCGCCTCGCTGGGCGTGGTCACGCTTATCTGGGTCACGGTGGGCTTTACCCTGGTCTTCGGCCACGACGTGCACGGGGTCATCGGCGGCCTCAACTACGTGTTCTTGAACCACGTGGGCCAGGCGCCCAACCCCCAGTATGGCGCCACCATCCCCTTCCTCGCTTTCTTCATCTTCCAGCTCGCCGTGGCGGCTCTCACTCCGGCGCTCATCACCGGCGCCTTCGCCGACCGCGTGCCTTTCGGCAGCTACCTCGTGTTCCTCACGTTCTGGAGCCTATTCGTGTATGTGCCCATGGCTCACTGGATCTGGGGCGGCGGCTTCTTGCAGCAGTGGGGCGTGCTCGACTTCGGCGGCGGCATGGTAGTTCACGGCGCCGCCGGGTTCTCGGCGCTGGCCTCCATCTACGTGGTCAAGAAGCGCGTATTCGCACCCGGTGAGGAGGAGAAGCCCAGCAACATCCCGCTCATCGCCATCGGCCTCGGCATCCTCTGGTTTGGCTGGCTGGGAGACAATCCCGCCAACGCGCTGGCCGCCAACGGCGTCGCCGCGCAGGCCTTCGTGAACACCTTCATCGCGGGCGGCTGCGCCATGATCGTGTGGATGTTCACCGACTGGGTGCGCATCGGCAAGGCGAGCATGGTGGGCTCTCTCACGGGCGTGCTGGCCGGCCTCGTGGCGGTGACTCCGTGCGCCGGCTACGTGCCCACCTGGGCCGCCGTGTTCATCTCGCTCGCGGCGGGCTGGATCTGCTACGGCGCGGTGCTGCTGCGCAAGCGGCTGGCCTGGGACGACTCCCTCGATGTGTGGGGTGTGCACGGTGTTGGCGGCCTGTTCGGCTCGGTCATGGTGGGCTGGTTCGCGTTCGCCTCGGTCGATGGCGCCAGCGGTCTCATGGACGGCCATCCCAAGCAGTTCGCCCTGCAGCTCGGCGCGGTGGGCATCACGCTCGTGTACACCTTCGTGGTCACGTTCGCGATCTTCAAGGTCATCGACGTGCTGGGCCACGTGCGCGTGCCGGAGGCCGTGCAGGTGCGGGGCCTCGACGAGGAGTTGCACGGCGAGACCGCCTACGACCTCGCCTGACCACGTGTTCCTGGGCGGATTGTCCGCGCGCCCTCGTCGCGCGTGGACAATCCGCCAGTTTGACAACGTTCGCGCGTGCCTGAGAATGGTGCCAATCAGGCTGATGGGTCGAGGGCATCCCCATCGAGCCCGGCCAGCGTTCGGAGCTGCGGGGAACACCAGGCGACGTACTCCCTTGAGCGGGTAGACCTCGGGGCACGGGCACGTTCATAGGAGGATTTCGCATGGGCGGAATCAACACGGGCGACACTGCGTTCGTCCTCATCTGCGCCGCCTTGGTGTCGCTGATGACCCCGGGGTTAGCCTTCTTCTACGGCGGCCTCGTGAGGCGGAAGAACTTCCTCGCGATCATGATGCAGTCGTTCATCTCGATGGGCGTCGTCACCACGATCTGGGTGTTCTTCGGCTACTCGCTCGCCTTCTCGGGCGACATCGGGGGAGTCATCGGCAACCTGCACTGGGCGGCGCTCTCGCACGTCGGGCATCTGCCCGGGCCGTGGGCGCCCAACATTCCCGCGCAGGCGCACTTCGTCTACCAGGAGATGTTCGCCATCATCACCCCGGCGCTCATCACCGGCGCGTTCGCCGACCGTGTCAAGTTCAAGAGCTACCTGTGGTTTCTGGTGCTCTGGAGCATCTTCGTCTACATCCCGTTCGTGCACTGGATCTGGGGCGGCGGCTGGCTCGCCCAGCACGGCGTGCTCGACTTCGCCGGCGGCCTCGTGGTGCACGTGAGCGCCGGCTTCGCGGCCCTCGCCTCGGTCTTCGTCGTGGGCAAGCGCAAGTTCGCCCCCGGTGAGCGTGGGCTGCCACACAACATCGCCTTCGTGGCCCTCGGCACCGGCCTTCTGTGGTTCGGCTGGTTCGGTTTCAACGGCGGATCGGCCCTGGCGGCCAACGGCATCGCCGCGCAGGCCTGGGTCAACACCGACATCGCCGGCTCCATCGCCATGTGCACGTGGCTCGGTCTCTCGTGGTGGCGCGACGGCAAGCCGAGCCTCGTGGGCGCCCTCACGGGCGCCGTCGCCGGCCTCGCCTGCGTCACGCCGTGCGCCGGCTACATCCCCACATGGGCAGCGTTCATCGTGGGCGTGCTCGCGGGTTCGGTGTGTTTCAGCGCCGTCATCTTCAAAGAGAGGATGAAGTGGGACGACGCCCTCGATGTGTGGGCCGCGCACGGCGTGGGCGGCTTCATGGGCGCCATCCTGCTGGGCGTGTTCGCCCTCAAGTCGGTGAACCCGCGCGGCGCTCAAGGCCTCATCACCGGCAGCGTCACCTTTTTCGGCTGGCAGGTGCTGGCCACCATCGTCGTGGCCGCCTATGCGTTCGTGGCCACATACCTCATCCTCAAGCTCATCAACCTGTTCGGTCCAGTGCGCGTACCCGACGCCGCGGAGCTCAAGGGTCTGGACGAGTCGGAGTTCGGTGAGGCCGCGTACGATCTGACGTAACGGACGAGCGGCGCACGGGGGAACTGCGCCGCGCACGCCACTGCACGGCGTGCGGCGGGGCGGGGCCGAAGGGAGCGGCCCCGCCCCGCCGCACGTACGCGGGCCCGTGGCCGCTCACCCAGACCGACTCGCCGCGGGGCACCGTGTGCCCCAGGGGCATTACTCGCGGGTGAAGTGGAACGGCCGCGGCAAGCGAGGGAAGCTGAAGAGGCTGCGCAGCGAGCGCGCCATCATGGTGAGCGACGCGATCATCGTGGCGCCGGCGAGCGCGCACGAGAGCGGCAGGAGAAGCGCCACGATGGCGAGGCGTAAAGGGTCTTGAACGCGGCGGTACCGCGCCGCCCCGTCGCGCAACTCGATGAAGCCGAGCGGCGCGGCTTGCACACCTCCACCCCCGCCGAAGCCCTCACCCTCCTGCTTTCTGTTGCGACCGCGCCCGCCGCCCACGCCCCAGCGCACGCGCGCCACGGGGATCACGGTCACTCCGCCGCGCTCCACTGGCGGCCCGAACACCGCGCTCGCCCCGGCACTCGTGCCCAGACGCTCCGCCATGCCGGCCAGCCAGTCGTTGCCGACCTCGGTTCTGATGCTGTCTGTGAGGTCTTCCTCTGATTCCGCCATAGGTGCCTCCTCGCGAGATGCTGTAGGGCCTACCTACCCGTCACGTGTAAGAGCGCGCCGTTCAGGCGACGAAGGTCCCACCCGTGATTTCCGGGAGCGCGGCCGGTGCCGCCGTTCGCGCCACAGCGCGGCAGAATGCGCGACGGGCGCCGGCGGCAGAGCCGCGACGCCCGGAGAATGGCTGGCTCCTCGGGTAGGACTCGAACCTACAACCCTTCGGTTAACAGCCGAATGCTCTACCATTGAGCTACCGAGGACCGCTCTAGACGATGGATTATAGGGTACCCGTCATGAGGCGACAAATGCCGCGCGGCGGTGCTCCGGCGGCTAGTGTCGGATGCCGCCTACGCCGGCCCCGACGTTGATTCGCCTGGCGCAGCCGCTCAATCGAGGAAGTCGCGCAGGCGCTGCGAGTCGCGGTAGGCCTTGAGCTTGGCGAGCGTCTTGGCCTCGATCTGGCGGATGCGCTCGCGGGTGACGCCGAACTTCTGGCCCACCTCTTCGAGGGTGCGCGGGTGCTCGCCCTTGAGGCCGAAGCGCAGCTCGATAACCTTGCGTTCGCGGTGCGTGAGCGTGCCGAGCACCATGTTGAGCTCCTCTTTCTGCATGATCTCGCTCACGGCCTCGACCGGCATGGTGGCATCTTCGTCTTCAATGAAGTCGCCGAGCTGCGAGTCTTCTTCTTCGCCGATGGGGGTCTCGAGGCTCACCGGCTCCTGGCTGATCTTGAGGATCTCGCGCACCTTGCCCGGCGTGGTGCCCATCTCGGCGGCGATCTCCTCGGGGGTGGGCTCGCGACCGATGTCTTGCAGGAGCTGACGCTGCACGCGGATGAGCTTGTTGATGGTCTCGACCATGTGTACCGGGATACGGATCGTGCGCGCCTGGTCGGCGATGGCTCGCGTGATCGCCTGGCGAATCCACCAGGTGGCATAGGTGGAGAATTTGTAGCCTTTGCGGTAATCGAACTTCTCGACGGCGCGGATGAGCCCCAGGTTGCCCTCCTGGATGAGGTCGAGGAAGAGCATGCCCCGGCCAACGTACCGCTTGGCGATGCTCACCACCAGGCGCAGGTTAGCCTCGATGAGCTTGCGCTTGGCCTCCATGTCGCGCCGCTCGATACGCTTGGCCAGCGAGACTTCTTCTTCGGCGGTGAGCAGCGGTACCTTGCCGATCTCCTTGAGGTACATGCGCACGGGATCGTTGGTGGGAGTCTTCACCGAGAGGTCGAGCTTGGGGATGACCTCCTCTTCAGGCTTGGCCTCGGGGCCTTCGTCGACCACCACATCGCCTTCGATGATGTCGATACCGAGGTCGGCGAAGAGGTTGTAGATGCCGTCGATCTGGTCGGGGGTGAGCTCGACGTCTTGCAGCGCGTCGGCGATGTGGTCGCTGGCGAGGTAGCCTTGCTCGCGACCTTCGTCAACGAGCACGCGGACCTCCTCGATCGCGAGCTCGGCGGACTCCGCGGGCCTGCTGCGATCTTCTGCGAATTCGGTCAAGTCTCTCGTCCCCTAGCCCTCTCAGGGCTCTTCGTCTACCGGGATGGTGCGAATGGCCTCGCGCAACGTGCGGCGCACGGCCTGCAATCTCACCAGTTCGCCGCTCTGCCTCCCAGTCTCGTCAGTCCTAACCGCAAGCTTGAGCTTCGCGATGAGACGGCTCACGTGCGCTTCCTGCAGCCGCAAAAACAACTCGTCCACGACCGTCGCCGTGAAGCGTTCGCGTCCGGCACGCACGACGATCTCTGCCAAGGCTTCGTCGATAACGCCCGGGTCGCTGCCGACCCGCTGCTCTTCGTCCCGCCCGTTTACCGCGGTTTGCAGGATATTCCCTGCCCCGTCAAGCTCCAATCGCGACTTCACCGACCGTAACGCCCGGCGGGTCTCGGCGCTGGCGAAGTAGTCTTCCTCCACGCCGGCCAGCACCGTGCGACCCTTGTCGGGCTGCGCCAGGCAGCCGGCGAGAAAGCGCACCTCGAGCTCGTGGGCGCCGCCGCTGCCGGCCGCCGGGCCGCCGCCCTGCGGCGGCCCGCGGCGGTCTTCTGCGGCGGCATGCCCGCCGGCCGCCGGACGTCCGCCCCCGGAGATAAGGTAGCGCACGCTCTCGGCCGAGAGCTGCAGGCGATCGGCAATGTACCGCAACTCCTCGTCGCGTTCGATCGGCGTGACCGCCTCGGAGAGGACCCCCTTGAGTTGCGCAAACGCGCGTGCCCTTCCGTCGGGCTTGTCGAGATCGTGAGTCGCCAGCGCCAAGCGGACGTGGAATTGTAGCAATGTCTGCGCGTCGGCGGCAAGCGCCGCGAAACCGCCGGCGCCGGCACCCGACAACACGTAATCGGCGGGGTCTAGCCCCTCGGGGATGCGCACCACGTGCAGCAGGAGACCCATCTTGCGGCCCAGCGAAAGCGCGCGGCTCATGGCGCCGATGCCGGCGGCGTCGGCATCGAAACACAGGTACAGGTTCCTGGTGAGCCGCGACAGGCGCTTGAGTTGTTGCTCGGTGAGCGCCGTGCCCATGCTCGCCACCACGTTGTGCACCCCCGCCTGTACCAGCGCCAGCACATCGGTGTAGCCCTCCACCACGTACACGCGGTCTTCGCGGCTGGCCGCGGTCTTGGCGGCGTGCAGCCCGAAGACGGCCTCGCTCTTATGGTAGAGAGGCGTCTCCGGTGAGTTCAGGTACTTGGGCTTCTCGTCGCCCATGGTGCGGGCGCCGAAGCCCAGCGTGCGCCCACGATCGTCGGCCAGCGGAAACATGATGCGCCCGCGAAAGCGGTCGTACGGGCGACCCTGCTTGCCGGGAATCACGAGCCCGGCGTCCAGCAGGTCGCCGTCGCTGAACTTCTTCGCCCTCGCGGCGTCGCGCAGCTTCTCCCAGCCCGGCAGACTGTAGCCTAGGCGAAACTGGCGGCACACGTCGTCGCTCAGACCGCGCCGGGCCAGGTACTCGCGAGCCGGCGCGGCCGCCTGGGCGTCGTGCAGCACGCGCTCGTAGTAGACGGTCGCCTGCTCCAGCAACGCCCGCAACCGCTCACGGCGATGCCGCTGCGCGTCGCCGCGAGCGCTGGACTCCTCGTACTCCAGAGCAATGCCGTAGCGGTCGGCAAGATACTCGACGGCGGCGGCGAAGTCGAGGTTCTCCTTCTGCTGCACGAAGCCGAACAGGTTGCCGCCGGCACCGCAGCCGAAGCAGTAGTACAGCTTCTCCACCGGGTTCACGGAGAACGAGGGCGTACGCTCCTCGTGAAACGGGCAGCGACCGCTGAAGTTGGCACCGGCCTTGCGCAGCTCGGTGTACTGGCCCACGATCTCGACCATGTCGGCGGTGGCCTGCACCTGGTCGACGCTGGCCTTGGCGATGCGTGGCATCAGGGGCGCTTTCGGGGCTTGGCGGACGGCTGTGGAGGCGCACTCGGCGGAGGAGCCGGGCGGGCGCGGCGGCGCGCGGCGGGCACGCCCGTCCGTTCCCGGGCCTCGAGGAACTTCATCGTGGCGACCAACCGCCGCCGTAGCCTTCTGGGCTGTCGCGGCCGGCGCTCATGGTACTGCCAGTGGTAGTCCAGATGGTCGTAGGACCAGACGAGCACCACGGTGAGCGCCGCCATCCATGCGAAGTAGAAGAGAGCGAACAGCGTCCACGCAGTCGGGGACGTGGTCTCGGGCGCCGATGGAACCCCCACGGGCTGGATGTGAGGTAGCCTCAGCCAGCCCAGGCCGAAGGCCACCACCGCGGGCAGGCAAGCCAAGATCACGAGCCCGATGGTGACCAGGGCTATGAGTAGGCGACGGCGGTCCATCGCCTCAGGGGATGAGTGTAAGAAAACGCGCCATGAGCACCTCATCATGATACTCGCTGCCGCGACGGAGGTGCGCGCGACGCAGCCCTTCACGCACGAAGCCGTGGGCCTCGTAGAAACAAATGGCGCCCTCGTTCTCGAGAAACACGCTGAGCACCAGCTTTACGACGCCGCGGCTCACGGCCCACTGGGCGGCGGCCTCGATGAGCGCGCTCCCCACTCCGAGACGGCGCCACTGCTTGCCGACCGCGATGCCGAGGACGGCCACGTGCGGCGAACCGTGATACGGATCGGGCCGCAGGCTGAGGTCGCCGGCGAGCTCGCCGTCGACGGTCGCCACCAGGAGCAGCGCTCGCGAGTCAATCAGGGCATCGCCGATGCGCCGCCGCCAAACCCGCGGCCCGACCTGCCCCGGCAGCACGAGCAGCGTCGCCTCCGGCTCGGAGGCGACGGCGTCGACCAGCTCGGCGAGCGGGCGCGAGTCCCGCGCGCGCGCCTCGCGCACGCGCAGCTCGCGCCCGCCGCCGAGCACAGTCACGATCTCGCCGCCCAGCTTGGCCACGCGGCGGACCCCCTCTACTTCTCGAGCGTCAGCTCGCTGCGCTCTTCCATAGCCGCCTGCGCCGCGGCGAGGCGCGCCACGGGAATGCGGAACGGCGAGCAGCTCACATAGTTCATGCCGGCGCGATGGCAGAACTTCACCGTGGCCGGGTCGCCGCCTTGCTCACCGCAGATGCCGACCTTGAGGTTGGCCCGTGAGGAGCGGCCGCGCTGGATGCCCATCTCCACGAGCTGCCCCACGCCCTCAATGTCGAGCGTCGCGAACGGGTCGGCCGGCCAGATGTCTTTGGCCTCGCTGGTGTAGAGCGGAAGGAACTTGCCGGCGTCGTCGCGGCTCACCCCGTAGGTCATCTGGGTGAGGTCGTTGGTGCCGAAGCTGAAGAACTCGGCCGCCTCGGCGATCTGGTTCGCGGTGAGCGCCGCGCGCGGGATCTCGATCATGGTGCCGACCATGTAGTCGACCGTGACGCCCTGCTCGGCGAACACCTGCTCGGCCACGGCACGCACCACGGCGGCCTGGTCTTCGAGCTCCTTCTTGATGCCCACCAGCGGGATCATGATCTCGGGGTGGACGTTGACCCCTTCCTTCTTCACTATGCAGGCGGCCTCGAGGATGGCGCGCACCTGCATGGCGGTGATCTCGGGGTAGGCTACGCCCAGCCGGCAGCCGCGGTGGCCCAGCATGGGGTTGGCCTCGTGCAGGTCGGCGACCTTGGCGGCCACCTGCTCCGCCGTGACGCCCATGGCCGCAGCTACCTGCTGCTGCTCGGCCGCAGTGTGCGGCATGAACTCGTGCAGCGGCGGGTCGAGCGTGCGAATCGTGACCGGCAGCTCGCCCATCACGCGGAAGATACCGGCGAAGTCGGCGCGCTGCATGGGCAGCAGCTTGGCGAGGGCCTTCTCACGGTCGGCCACGTTCTCGGCCAAGATCATCTCGCGCACCGCCGTGATGCGCTCGCCGCCGAAGAACATGTGCTCGGTGCGGCACAGGCCGATGCCCTGGGCGCCGAACTTGATGGCGTTGGCGCTCTGGTCGGGCTGGTCGGCGTTGGCGCGCACCAGCAGCCGGCGCTCGGCGTCGGCCCACTTCATCATGTCGTCGTAGTACTTGAACGTCTGCGACTCTGCGGCCTTCAGAGAGCCCTCGATGAGCACCTGGAGCACCTCGCTCGGCCTCGTCTCGAGCTGCCCGACGATAACCTCGCCGGTGAAACCGTCGATGGAGAGCCAGTCGCCCTCGTGTACCACCTTGCCATCTACCGTGATGGTGCGCGCCCGGTAGTCGATGTCGAGCGCCTCGCAGCCGACCACGCAGACCTTGCCCATCTGGCGCGCGACCAGCGCCGCGTGGCTGGTCATGCCGCCGCGCGCTGTGAGGATACCTTCGCTCACGGTCATGCCGCGGATGTCGTCGGGGCTGGTCTCGATGCGCACCAGCAGCACCTGCTGGCCGGCGTTCTTCATAGCGTCGGCGTCGGCGGCGTTGAAGGCCACCTGGCCGGTAGCGGCGCCCGGTCCGGCGGCCAGACCCTTGGCCAGCACCCGGCCCTCCGCGACCGCCTGCTTGCGACTCTCGGGCGAGAAGATGGGCCGCAAGAGCTGGTTGAGCTGCTCCGGCTCAACGCGCATGAGCGCTTCGTCGGGCGTGATGAGCCCCGACTCGGCCATGTCGACGGCGATGCGGATGGCGGCCAGGCCTGTGCGCTTGCCGTTGCGCGTCTGCAGCATGTAGAGGCGGCCCTTCTCCACCGTGAACTCGAAGTCTTGCATGTCGCGCAGCTCACGCTCGAGCGTCTGGCGCACCTCGAGAAGCTCCGCGTAGGCCGGCGGGAACACTTCCTTGAGCTCGCTCACCGGGCGCGGCGTGCGCACGCCGGCCACCACGTCTTCACCCTGCGCGTTCACCAGAAATTCACCGTAGAACACGTTCTCGCCGGTGGCCGGGTCGCGCGTGAAGGCCACGCCGGTGCCAGACTCGTCGCCGGTGTTGCCGTACACCATGGTCTGCACGTTGACCGCCGTGCCCCACGAATCGGGGATGTCGTAGAGGCGGCGGTAGGCTACCGCACGGTCGTTGTCCCAGCTCCCGAACACGGCCGTGATGGCGCCCCAGAGCTGCTGGAGCGGGTCGTCGGGGAAGTCGTTGCCGGTGCGCTCCTTGACGGCCACCTTGAACTTGACGACAAGGTCTTTGAGATCGTCGGCGTCGAGCTCGGTGTCGAACCTGACGCCCTTGGCCTCTTTGGCGGCCTCGAGGATCTCTTCGAAGGGGTCGCGCTCGTCTTTGTGCTCGGGCTTGCAGCCCAGCACCACGTCGCCGTACATGGAGACGAAGCGCCGGTAGCAGTCGTAGGCGAAGCGCGGGTTGGAGGTGGCGGCGATCACACCCTGCACCGTCGTGTCGTTGAGGCCCAGGTTGAGGATGGTGTCCATCATGCCAGGCATGCTCGCCCGGGCGCCCGAGCGCACGCTGAGCAGCAGCGGGTTGGCGGCGTCACCGAACTTCTTGCCGGTATCCTGTTCGAGGGAGGCGAGCGCGGCCTCGACCTGCTCGTCAACCCCTTGGGGGTAGTCGTGATGCGCCGAGTAGTGGTTGCAGACTTCGGTGGTGATCGTGAAGCCGGGCGGCACGGGCAAGCCTATGCGAGTCATCTCGGCGAGGTTGGCGCCCTTGCCGCCGAGCAGCTCCCTCATATCCTTGTTGCCCTCGCTGAAGCGGTAGACGTGCTTGGTCATCAGACCTCCTGGTCGCTCGATACCCTGCCGCAAAGCCTCGCTCGCGGAGTGTACTCCTGCCGAATACGTCACGCCTGCGCAGACGGCAGGCGGCTGAACTCGCCGATCTGGCCGATGAGGAGGGTGACAGACATGAGCTGCGCCAGCCGGTTGGCGCGCACAGCCTCGTCGGGGTCCATCACGAGCACGTCGGTGAAGTAGCGATCGACGGCCGGCCGCAGGCCGGCCGCCTCCTTCACGGCGCTCTCCAGCTCCAGATGAGCGAGGGCTTCGAGCAGCGGACCGCGCGCAGCTTCGTAGGCCGCGGCCAGCCCGCGCTCGGCGTCTTCTTTGAACAGGGCCGGGTCGGCGGAGCCGGCCCCGGCCGCGCCTCTGGCGATCGCGGCGCAGCGGTTGTAGGCGGTTACCGCGTCTTCGAAGAAGTCGCGCCCGGCGAGCGCGGCGAAGGCCCGGGCCCGGGCGGCCAGCGCCGGCACGTCGCCGGCCGGCGCCGCCAGCGCCGCCTCGACGGCGGGAAACGGCAGGCCTTCGTCCAGCAGCAGCACCTGCAACCGTTCCGCGACGAAGGCCGCCGTCTCGGCGACGATGGCCCCGCGGCGGGCGTCGTCGAGCCCCTGAATACCCTGCAGCTCGAACTGATCGGCGGCCGAGGCCAGCAAGCCGGCCACCGGGAACCTCAGGCCATACTCGAGAGCGGTGCGCACGATGCCCATGGCCGCGCGCCGCAACCCGTACGGGTCGCGTGAGCCCGAAGGTTTCTGGCCGGCCACCCAGGCGCCGACGATGTTGTCGGCCTTGTCGGCGACCGCCAGCAAGGCCCCCGCCAGCGAACCGGGCAGAGGTGCGGTGGCCGAGAGCGGCCGGTAGTGCTCGCCCACAGCCTGGGCCACGGGCTCGCCCAGACCGCCGGACATGGCGTAGATGCCGCCCATTACGCCCTGCAACACAGGGAACTCGATGACCACATGGCTCACCAGGTCGGCCTTGGCGAGGCGCGCCGCCGCGTGCAGAGTCTCGGCCAGCGACGCAGAGGAGCCGTTGCCCCCGGGAGAGGCCCCGGCCGCGCCGGCCCGCGACCCGCCCCCGGCGCCCGGCCCCGCACCTGGCCCCGCGCCTGGCCCGGCGGCCAGACCCGCCGCCAGCCCTTGCAGGCGATGCGCCTTGTCGGCGAGTGAGCCGAGCTTCTCGTGAAATACCACCTCGCCGAGGCGGTCGGCCATGGCCTCGAGGCCCTCGGCGACGTCTCGGTCATAGGCGAACTCGGCGTCGTCCAGACGGCCGCCGAGCACGCGCTCGTTGCCGCGCGTGACCAGCTCGGCCGCCTCGGGAGCGCCGTTCGACACATACAGAAAGGCGGGCAGCAGGCGGCCGTCGCCGTCTTGCACCGGGAAGTAGCGCTGATGGCTCTGCATGGCGGTCACGAGCACCTCGTCGGGCAGCCGCAGGTGCGACGCGGCGATCTCGCCACGGGCTACACTCGGCCACTCCGCCAGGTAGACGGCCTCGGAGAGTACATCGCCCGGATCTGACCACACGCCGCCGAGCTCGGCGGCGCGGGCCTCGAGCCCTGCCACGATGAGCCGCCGGCGCTCGCCTTGCGAGACGATCACCTTCTGCTCGGCCAGGTGGCGCTCGTAGTGCTCCGCCTTGTCGATGACGACGGGGGAGCCGAGCACCCGATGACCCTGTGACACGTCGCCCACCGGCAGGCCGTAGAAGCTCCCGGCCACGGGCCGGGACCCCAGCAGGCACAGCAGCCAGCGGATGGGTCGCGAGAAACGCAGGTAGTCGTCCTCGCCGGCCGGGCGCTTGCCCCAGCGCATGCCGCGTGGGACCTGCAGACCAGTGATGACACGCGGCAGTAGCGCCGGCAGCACGTCGACTGCCTCGCGGCGCTCGGCCTCCACCTTGACCACCGCGAACTCGCCGCCGCTCAGGGTTTCACGGCGCACATCGTGCGGCTGAGCGCCGCGCGAGCGGGCGAAGCCCAGCCCGGCCTTGGTGAGGTTGCCCTCCACGTCGTAGGCGATCTCGGCCTTGGGGCCGCGAAAGTCTTGCACCTTGGCGGTCTGGCGCTCGGGCACGCCGGCGGCGAGCACGGCGATGCGCCGCGGAGATACCAGCACCTGCGGGTCGGGCGCGCCGGGCTCCAGCAGGCGTTCTTCGGCGAGAAGCTGGTGCACCAGGCCGGGCCCCGCGTCTGACCTTTGGAGCTGCCGCACGACCGACTCACACACCTTGTAGGGCAGCTCTTCACAGCCGATCTCGATGAGCAGCATGCTCATGCGCCGCTCCCGGCGCCCTGCCCGCGCGCCTCTCCGGCGACCTCCAGGTAGAGGCCGGCGACCTTACGCGCCAGATCGCGTACGCGCCCGATGTGCATGGTGCGGTCGGTCACGCTGATGACACCCCGGGCGTCGAGCATGTTGAAAGCGTGGCTGCACTTGAGCACGTGGTCGTAGGCGGGCACCGGCAGACCGGCGGCCAGGCAGCGCTCGGCTTCGGCCTCGTGCTCGCGGAAGTGCCGGTAGAGCATCTCGGTGTCGGCCACCTCGAAGTTGTAGCGGCTGAACTCACGTTCGTTCTCGCGGTACACATCGCCGTAGGTGATGGTCACGGGTGAGCCGTCTTCGTCCCAGCGAGACCACACGAGGTCATAGACGTTGTCGACCCCCTGCAGGTACATGGCCAGGCGCTCGAGGCCGTAGGTGAGCTCCACCGTGATGGGGTCGAGATCGAAACCGCCGAGCTGCTGGAAGTACGTGAACTGCGTGGCTTCCATGCCGTCTATCCAGACCTCCCAGCCCTGACCCCAGGCGCCCAGCGTAGGGCCCTCCCAGTTGTCTTCGACGAAGCGCACGTCGTGCTGCCGCAGGTCGATGCCGAGCGCCACCAGCGACCGCAGGTAGACATCCTGGATGTCGGGCGGCGAGGGTTTGATGACGACCTGGTACTGGTAATAGTGGCCCAGGCGGTAGGGGTTCTCGCCATAGCGCCCATCTGTCGGCCGCATAGACGGTTCCACATAGGCGGCCCGCCAGGGGCGCGCGTCGAGACAGCGCAGAAACGTGGCCGGGTTGAACGTGCCGGCGCCAACCTCGGTGTGGTATGGCTGCACGATGACGCACCCCTGCTGCTGCCAGAAGGCCTGCAGCCTTTCGATACTGTCCTGGAAAGTGGGAAGGGGCCTCACTTGTCCTCCGGCTCGGGACCGCCCGGTTTTCCGGGCGAGCGCTCGGCCGCCGATTGTAGCAGGGCGGCTGCCCGGCAGCCAACGCGAGGCCGGCACCCGGGGCCACAGCCGTTCTCTGCAACGGAGTGCGACAAACGGGTACATTGAGCTCAGGCGGCAGACACGACGGTGTCAGCCACCCATCGGGTTGTGCGACGGCGACGCGAGCGCCCCGACCACCAGGGGCGCCAGCGACGCGAACGCGACCCGCTGGAGGCTGCCGGCCGCGGACCGCTCAATCACGGCCGGCGCCTCTTTCTCTGCACAGCGCCCTGCTTAGCCTTTCCCGGTAGGCCTGCGAGCGCGGATGTGCCCGTGGGCACATCCGCGCTCGCGGCCCCTCCCCGGACTCCCACGTAGCTCGGCTACGAGGGAACCGTCTCGGAACCGCCCCAAAAGCCCCCGCAGGCACGCTTTGGTGGGGGGCGGCGAAGCCGCACCGCACTGTGGGCCCACGAACTCCCCGGTCGCACATCCCTACCGGGATAGGCTCTTAACGGGTGGAACGCGCGAACCGCAGGGCCCTCAGCCGGGTGCCAGTGTGGTAGGCGTAGAGGTCGTGTAGGTGACGCAGGGCCTCTTCGGCGGCCGCGGTGGGCTCCGCGCAGCGGAGCTCGGGCAGCGGCCGTTCGGCCACCTCGCGCACCGCCGCGATGGCCTCCGGGGTGATGGGCGCGGCGCCCTCGAGGCACTGCTCGCACACGAGGCCGCCGCGGGCGCTCGAGAACCCCAGGGCCATCTCGCCGCCTCCGCAGGAAGCGCACTGGTCGAACACCGGCATGTAGCCCGCCTCGTAGAGCAGCTTGAGAAATGCGCCCAGCAGCAGAGGCGCCTGCAAAGCTGGCCCGTACAGTCCCCGGTCGAGCTCCCTGAGCGTGTTGCGCAGCAGCGCGAACACGCGCTCTTCGGGCTCGTGCATGGGCGTGAGGCCGGCGACCGCCTCACAGACGACGGCCGCCGCGGTGAGCGCCTCGCGGTCGTCGCGCAGACGCAGGAACACGTCCACCAGATGCGCCTGGGTGACTGTGTACAGGGACCGGCCGGGGTACAGCACCAGGTCACAGACGTTGAACGGCTCCAGGCGGCCGCCCCACTTGGATGTGGTCTTGCGAACGCCCTTGACCACCGCGTCGACCCGGCCCAGCTCGCGCGTGAACAGGCGCAGGATGCGGTCGGCCTCGCCGAGTGGCCGCGAGGCCAGAACGATAGCCCGCGCCTTCTCGGAACGCATCGTTATCCTTCCAGACGCGCGTACACCACGCGCGGGGTGCCGCCTAGATCGAGTCTGCACGCGGTGGGGGCGTAGGGCCCCGCCGCCGCGAACAGCTCTTGCACGGCGCCGGCTTGACCCTGCCCCACCTCCACGGCCAGCGTGCCGCCGGGCCGCAGGCGCGCGGCGGCCGCGGGGATGAGCCGCCGGTACACAGCGAGCCCATCGTCGCCGCCGTGCAGGGCGCGGCGCGGCTCGTACTCACGCACATTGGGTTCCAGTGCCTCGTACTCGGCGGCCGGCACGTACGGCGGATTGCCGACGATCACGTCAAAGCGCCGGCTCGCCGCCAGCGCGGCGAACAAGTCGCTGCGCAGCACCTCCACCCGCCCCTCGAGACCGAGGCGTGTCGCGTTGCGCCGGGCGACCTCTACCGCGGCCTCGTCGATGTCTACCGCAACGACCTGAACGAACGGGTTCTCGGCAGCCAGCGCCAGGGCGATGCAGCCCGACCCAGTGCCTACGTCGAGCACCAGAGGCGTGAACGGGGCGGGGCCGGCGGCGGCGAGCGCCTCCAGCGCCACGTCAACCAGCGTCTCTGTCTCGGGACGGGGGATGAGCACAGCATGCGTGACCTCCACCTCGATCGTGCGAAAGGCGCGCCGGCCGCGGATGTAGGCCACCGGCTCGCGCGCCTCGCGGCGCCGCACATAGCGCTCGAAGCGCTCGGCCTGCGGCAGCGTGAGCGTCTGCTCGGGGGCGCGAAAGAGCGCGCCGCGGTCGGCGCCGAGCGCCTCGGCGAGCAGCAGCTCGGCGTCGAGTCGTGGCGAGCGCGAGCCTCTGGCGCGCAGCCGCTGTGCGGCGGCGCGCAACGCGTCGCCCACGGTCATGGAGATCGCCATAGCGAGGTGCATCTTGGCCTCATGGGCACCATCGGTTGTCACGACGCCCCCCATCGGACCGGTCTACGACCAGCCTGATGGTACCCGAACGCCGTTCGACCGTCATTCCCCGCCGGCCGCCGCCAGCTGCTTGCGCCGGTCTTCGGCGGCGAGAGCCTCGGTGAACTCGTCCAGCTCACCCTCCATGACCTCGGTGATGCGGTGGCTGGTGAGCCCTATGCGGTGATCGCTCACGCGGTTCTGAGGGAAGTTGTAGGTGCGGATCTTCTGGGCGCGGTCGCCGCTACCCACCATGCTACGGCGGGCCTCGCCGCGCTCCTCGTCCTGCTTCGCCTGTTCCAGATCGAAGAGGCGGGCACGCAGAATGCGCAGGGCACGCTCCTTGTTCTGAAGCTGGCTCTTCTCGTCCTGGCAGCTCACCGAGACGCCGGTGGGCACGTGCGTGATGCGCACCGCCGAGTCAGTGGTGTTCACGCTCTGCCCACCGGGACCGCGGGCGCGAAAGATGTCGATGCGCAGGTCGTTCGGATGGATGTCGACCTCGATGTCTTCGGCCTCGGGAAGCACGGCAACCGTGGCCGTGGAGGTGTGAATGCGCCCCGCCGCCTCGGTGACCGGCACACGCTGCACGCGATGCACGCCGCCCTCGTACTTGAGCGCCGAATAGGCGCCCTGGCCCCGTACCTCGAGCGTGATCTCCTTGTAGCCGCCGTCGTCGTTCTCGTTGGCGGAGAGGATCTCTACCTCGAAGTTCTTGGCTTGCGCGTAACGCGTGTACATGCGCGCCAGCTCGCCGGCGAAGATGCAGGCCTCGTTGCCACCCGTGCCGGCGCGGATCTCGATGATCACATCCTTGCCGTCGTTGGGGTCGCGCGTGAGCATGCGCACGCGAATCTCTTCGCTGAGCTCGTCCAGCAGCCGGCGACCGTCGATCAGCTCCTGCTGAGCGAACTCGCGCATCTCCACGTCGGAAGAATCGGCGCCGAGGAGGCCTTCGGCGTCGGCCACGTTGCGCTCCGCCTCGCGGAAGTGTCGTGCGAGCTCATAGACCTGCTGAAGCTCGGCGTGCTGGCGCGCCACGTCGGCGTAGCGCGCGTGGTCGCCGAGCACCTCGGGGGCGGCGAGCTGCCCATTGAGCTCCTCGTAGGAGCGCTCTATCTCTTCGATGAGATTGTCGATGGCGGCCATGCACGGAGCCTCGGCGTCGGGGCGAGGGGGGACGCTTTGGATTATAGCGGAGCAGGCTCGCTTCTGGCAGAGCCAAGAACGATCGCCAACAAACTCTCGAGGTCAGCAATCTCGTATCGTGGCCGAACACCTCCGTCCGCAGATCGGGCCTCTGGATTGAACCAGCAGGTGTCGAGCCCGTAAGAACTGCCACCGCCAATGTCCAGGGTGAGGTCGTCGCCCACCATCAAGACTGTCTCCCGCAGCGGCTGACCCATGAGCGCGAAGACGGCGTCGAAGAATCGCCGGTCGGGCTTGGCCACATCCAGTTCGTCGGAGACCGCCACCGCGGAGAAGCAGGCGCCGATGGCCGATTGCTCGATTCGGGGTCGCTGCACCTCGTGCAGGCCGTTTGTGGCCAGCGCTAGACGCACACGCCCGCTTCCGTGGAGCGTCTTCACCACCTGCTCCGCTCCCTCCAGGAGCTGCGAGCCACGGGCGAGATTCGCGAGATAGGCGGGACTGAAGAGCAAAGGATCGGCGTTCACACCGCCGGCCGCAAAGAGACGCACAAAGCGCTCGATGCGCATCTCAGCACTGCTCACCTCGCCGTTCTCGCGCTCTGCCCAGATGCTCAGATTGATGGCGCGGTAGAGAGATGCGAGCTCGTCGCGATACGGTAGCTTCAAGTCGTCGAAGGTTGTGCGCAGCGCCCAAGCCTCGGCGCGCTGATAGTCGAAGAGTGTGCCATCGGCGTCGAAGATCACCCAAGAGTAGGCGACCCCGCTCAGGCCATGACCTCCACGCCCTTCACTGGCGGGCGGTCTTGCGGCTCGAGCGCGATGATGCGCTCGAGCGCTGCGATGGCCACCTCCACCTGGGCCTCGTCGGGCGGCTTCGTGGTCATCCATTGCAGCGCCAGGCCCGGGGCCATGATGACGCGTACAGCCCGGCTGCTCTCATGACGTCCGGCGATCTTGATGATCTCGTAGCTGAGCCCGGCGATGACGGGCACCAGGACGACGCGGCTCACGACGAGCAAGTACCACGCCGGCCAGCGCACGAGGGCAAACACGAAGATGGAGACGACCATGACGATGAGCAGGAACGAGGTGCCGCAGCGCAGATGCAGGGTGGTGTACTTCTGCACGTTGGCCGGCGTGAGCTCGTCGCCGTGCTCGAGGGCGTGGATGCTCATGTGCTCGGCGCCGTGATACTCGAAGACGCGGCGCAGATCCTTGACCTGACTGACGATCGCCAGATAGGCGAGGAAGATGCCCACCCGCACGAGGCCTTCGACCACCCAGAACAGGAAGCTCGTGCCGAGCCAGTGGCGAAACATCCCGGCGACAAACAGCGGCGCCAAGAAGAAGAGTCCGATGGCGAAGGCGAAGGCGACGAGAAGTGTGACGCCGATCTCCTTCTTGCCGAGCTGCTGCTCTTCTTCGCCGAGCGACTCGTTGGCCGACGTGGTAAGAGCGCGCACGCCAATGACCAGCGATTCCACGAGGGCAATGACCCCGCGTACGATGGGCGCCTTGAGCACCGGGTAGCGGATCATCCAGCTCACCAGCGGATACTCGTGCACGCCGATGCTGTCGTCGGGGCGCCGCACGGCGAGGCTCCAGTGGTCGACGCCGCGCATCATCACGCCCTCGATGACGGCCTGACCACCCACCTGGGCGCGGCGCGCGGCGGCGGCGAGAAGGAGCGAAGCGCTGTGAAGCAGACGTGGTCTCATACTGGAAAGGCTATCGGCCGCCGGGCGGCGCGTGCTTAGCCCGAACCGGCGGCAGGCTCGGCGGTGCCGGGCTCGGCAGTGCCGGCGACCCTGTACGGCGTGCCGCAGGTCATCTTGCCCTCAGGGCACGTGCCGTAGAGGCAGCCCGGGCCGCTGCCGGCGAACAGGTTGGGCGCCAGCGCCTGGACCATGGCGAGCATCTCCCAGGCCAGCGCCCTGATCTCCCACTGGGCGCGGTTGCAGCAGCGCACCTGGAAGAAGTGGCGCAGCTCGCGCGCGTTCATGGTGACCACGATCTTGGTCTCGGCGGCGTTGGGCAGCACGAAGCGCGCGTCTTCCTGCACACTCTCGCGCGAGCGGCCCTCGGCCAGGCCGAGCTCGACAAGCCTGTCGTAGGCCAGGCGTGCCTGCTCCATGGCGGCGAGAAACACGGCCTGAGCCTCCGCGTTGGCGGCGATGGAGGGCGGTAGAACGTAGCTGTCGCCCGCCCCGAAGTTCACGTACCGCTGGCTCTGCTGGTTGTAGCTGGCCACGCGATGGCGCACCAGCTGGTGCGTGAGCGCCCGCGACACACCGTCGATGGCGAAGCTGAACGAGGCGTGCTCCAGTGCCGAGTGGTGCCCCGAGCGCACCAGGATGCGCACAAGCTTGGCGACGTCGTCGTCGCTCATAGCTTGCTTGAGCTCGGCGGCCGAGACCGGTGCGTAGCAGAGCCGGCCCGCGATCGCCACTGCGCGATCCGGGTCGGGCGTGTGCTGGAGGAGTGTGACGCGGAGCTCGGCGCTCACCGCTCCGCCCCCGTCAGGCCTTGCTCGGTTCCTGCTTCTTATCGTAGCGGCGCTTGAAGCGTTCTACGCGCCCGCCCGAGTCGACCAGCTTCTGCTTGCCCGTGTAAAACGGGTGGCATTGCGAGCATAGCTCGACGTGCAGCTCCGCCTTGGTGCTGCGCGTGGTGAAGGTGTTGCCACACGAGCAGTGCACGATCGCCTCTTCGTACTTTGGATGGATGTCTTTCTTCATCGCGACGGATCCCTTCTGGGAGCAAACCCGGTTCTCACGTGTACGGCCCACGAGGGGCCGAAGCGGCATGATAGCACGAACTGCCGCACCGCCTGAAATCGTTCCCGGCGCCAAACGTGGCGCGGCCGGCCGCCTGCCCGTAGCGCCGTGATACAGCTAGCGAGAGTTCTTCTGCAGTGCGCTGAGAAACTCGGAGTTGCTCTTGGTCTCGCGCACCTTCTTGATGAGCAGCTCGATGGCAGCGGCTGGGTCGAGGCTGTGGAGCACGCCGCGGAGCTTCCACACGGCGGCGGCCTCGGCCGGCTCCATGAGCAACTCCTCCTTGCGCGTCCCGGTCACATCGATGTCGATGGCCGGGAAGATGCGCTTGTCGGCGAGGCGCCGGTCGAGCCGGATCTCCATGTTGCCGGTGCCCTTGAACTCCTCGAAGATCACCTCGTCCATGCGCGAGCCGGTGTCGACAAGCGCCGTCGCGAGGATCGTGAGCGAGCCGCCCTCTTCGATGTTGCGCGCCGCGCCGAAGAACTTCTTCGGGGGGTAGAGCGCCGTGCTGTCGACACCGCCGGAGAGAATACGACCGCTGGCCGGCGTGTTCAGGTTGAAGGCCCGCGCCATGCGCGTGATGGAGTCGAGCAGCACCACAACATCTCTACCCATCTCGACGAGCCTCTTGACGCGGTCGAGCACCAGCTCGGTGACCTGCACGTGGTTCTCGCTGGGCTGGTCGAACGTGCTGGACACCACGGTGCCGACCACCGAGCGCTCCATGTCGGTGACTTCTTCGGGGCGCTCGTCGACGAGCAGCACGAACAGGTCGACCTCGGGGTTGTTGACCGCGATGGAGTTGGCCAGCTTCTTCAGGATCGTCGTCTTGCCCGCTTTCGGCGGTGACACAATGAGGCCGCGCTGACCCTTGCCGATGGGGCACATGATGTCCATGATGCGCGCCGCCGTGTCGTGGTCTTCGGTCTCCAGGCGCAGACGCTCCTGGGGGTACAGCGGGGTGAGTTGCTCGAACACGGGGCGCTTACGGGCGATCTCAGGGTCGATGCCATTGACCGCATCGATCTTCAGCAGGGCGTTGTACTTCTCATTGTCTTTAGGTTCGCGCACCTGCCCCTGGATCTCGTCGCCGCGGCGCAAACCGAAGCGACGGATCTGGCTGAGCGAGACGTACACGTCGCGGTCGCCCTGCGTGAAGCCGCTGGTGCGCAGGAAGCCGAAGCCGTCGGGCAGCACGTCGAGGATACCGGTGCAGGGGATAGATGGACGGTCGTCGCGCGGCTCGCGCGGCTCGCGCTGCTCGCCGCCGCGCTGCTTGTCGCGGTCGCGACCGCGGCGACCCTTGCCCTTGCCGCCGCTCTGCTGCCGCTGCTGGTCGGGGCGCCGCTCGCCCTGCTGAGGGGGCCGATCGCCGTCGCCGCCCGGCCTGACCGCCGGAACCGTCTCCGGGGCGGGAGCGGCGGCGGGCGACGCCACGGTCGCGGTGGAGGACCCGGCGCCATCGGTGGAGACTTCCCCAGCCGCGGCACTGCCGGCCGCGACAGCGGCCTCGGCCGGGGCCACCGGTGCCGTTACGGAGGTGGGCGCGGCCACTTCGGCCGGCACCTTGTCGGCCGCCGGCGTATCGGCCTGCACCTTGTCGGCCGCCGGCTCCGGCGCAGCCGGCGGCGTCTGCTGCGACGCGACCGCCGCTTCCGGCGCGGCCGGCGGCGGCGTCTCGGGTGCGCCGGCCGGCGGCGCCGTCTCGGGCGTCACGGTGGTCGGCTCGATGGATACGGTCATCTGGTTTGTGTGTTCGTCAGCGTTCATTGGCTCCCGGGACCTCTGACATCACCCTGCGCGGCCTGGTGCCACGGCATTCGGGAGATGTCGAACGAGTACAGGTGGATAGTGCGATGGAAGACGGAGTCCGTGCGGACACCGATGTAGAGTATGTCATACCGCGCAAGGGATTCCCAGTAACCTTTCTGCCGTGCGGTCGCACGACCGTGTGCCGACCCCATATGGCGCGACCTCGAAGCGAGGGGGTCGTGGACTGATGCGGAGCCCCACCGCCGGTCTACGCCGGGCACCCGGCGAAGATTGGCCGGGTCGGGGGATGCCTAGTATATCGGACGGACGGCGGCAAACTATAGCTGACCTGCCGCCGGCTCCTGGGCATCGTCGCCGGCTTTCCGGGCGTCGCCCCCCGGTACCTCCACGCCGGGGGCGGACTGCGGCCCCGCGGCGAGCCGCGCGCGAGCGGCCGGACCCTCCGCCGTTGCGCCGTACTCCTCGACCCGGTGGAGGATAGTGCCGAGCACCTCGTGCAGGTTTTCGTCGAGACTGCCGTTGTCGATCACCGGCACACCCAAGTCCTGAGCGCGACCGACGATGAATTTCTGGATGCGCCGTATCTGGGCGAAGTGCTCGACGTAACGGCGCAGAGGGCGGATGCCGCCGGTCTCCCACTCACGCACGGTGAAGTTGCCGCGATGCCTGTTCTTGTCGCCCACGGCGAGAACGAACTCCAGCACCAGCGCCTCGCGCCAGCGCGAGCTGTCGAGAAAGCCGGGAACGATGTGCACGCCCTCCACCACCATCTGCTGAGCCTCGTCGATGCCCCGCGCAATGAGCGCTTCCAGGCCCACACAGACGGCCTTGGTCTGCTCCATGAAGCCCACCTTGGCGAGATCGGTCTCTCGAGGCACTGGCACGCGCACCGCCGCGGCCGCGTCGAACGACGAAGTGTGAATCGCGGGCATGAGCTCGGCGGCGAAGAAAGCCCGCATGGTCTGGCGCACCATATCGGTGCTGATCACGCGGGTGATGCCCAGGCGATGCGCCAGCTCGGTGGCCAGCGTGCTCTTGCCCACCCCGGTCGCTCCCCCGATGAGCACGATCATCGGCGTCTCCAGATGGCGCAGCTTCTGCCACTGCCGAAAGCGCTGGATAAGAATGTCGCCCTGAAGCTCGCCTAGCTGCTGGTGAGCGATCTCCTGCAGATCGACGATCGAAAGGGCCGCCGGCCCGCGGCGCCGCAGGCGCCGCTCCACGGCGGCCGCCACCGCGTACGCCTTCTCCGGCGCCAGGCCGGTGGCCATGAGCGTCTGCGCCATGAGGCCTTTGCTGAACGGCGCCTGACCACCCTGGCCGACGATCGGCTCCTGGTGCTCGCCGGCCAAGGTCAGCCTCCCGCGGCGGAGAGCTCGGCGCGCCGCCGCGCGTGGCGCTCGGCAGCCAGCGTCGCGAGCCTATCTACCGTGACCCCCAGGTTACCCTGCAGGGCCAGCGGCTCGTTGTCGCAGAACACCAGCTCGCGTCCGGCCGCCGCCGCCGCCTCGACCACCACGTCAATCGCCGCGGCCTTGATCTCGGTGAGGAGTACGTCGGCGTCTCTGACGGCGCGCGCCACGGCCGGCACGAGCTTGCCGCGATCGGCGAGATCGGGGCTCACCAGCACTACCTCGGCGCCGTGGTCGTCGGCGAGCGCTTGCCTGAGCCGCGGCACGGCGCCTTCCGGCGCCGTGGTGAAGAAGGCCACCTTGCGGCCGCGGATCGGCTGCGCCGGCCGCGGCCGGAACACCGTGGAGACTACCTCCAGATCGGGGTTCACGGCGCGCGCCGCGGCGGCCAGCGCGGCCACCTCGCCGGGCTCGGCAAACGGCGACTCGCACTGCGTGAGCACCAGGGCGTCGCTCAGAAGCAGGCGGTAGGTGCCCAGGTAGCCCGTGACGTAGTCGGGCGGCTGGCCGGCGCCCGCCACGCAAACCGTCGCGTCGCAGCGCACCGGCGGCACCACGGCGCCGCTGCCTTCAATGACGGCCAGGGCGGCTGCGCTCGCCTCCACGAGCGGCAGCGCCTCCCGCACATTGTCGTCGAAGGCGGCGCCGCCCAGACCGCCACCGCAGCGCCGGCAGCCCACGGTGCTCACACCCGAAAGCACGGCGTCCTCGTAGGCATCGCTGGCCGCATGGCGGCCGCGGCGCGAGGCCGCGAGCAGCTCGGCCGCGCCGAGCCGCTCGGCGCGGGGCAGCAGCTCCGGCGCGGGGGGACCGCCACGACCCATGGCCACCACCAGCACGCCGCCGGCCGCCGCCAGACGCCCATCGAGGCGCCGCGCCAGCCAGGCGCTCACCGCCGTCTTGCCTACGCGCTTGCCGGTGCCGATCACGCCCAGCGCCGGCATGGCCTCGAGCCGTGCGAAGCGCTGTGGCCGCAGCTCGGCGTCGGCGGCCACGTAGCGCGCGCCCTCGGCCAGGGCGGCGCTCATCAGCAGGAAGCGCTCGCGATACCCGATCACCGGCTCGTCGGAGAGATCGACCAGGGCGTCGGCGTGCGCCGCGCGCAGCGTGGCCCGCGCCGTCTTCAGCACCATGTGCGGGGTGCCTTCCAGCTCAAGGTCGTCCAGCCACGGCAGCCCGAGCTCGGTCGCCAGGCCGGGCACGACGGATGCGTCGCCGCGCAGCTTCTCGCGGCCACCGGCAAAGAGCCCGGCGACGATCTCGTAGCGCGGCCGCAGTCCCTCGAGTGCGGCGCTCACCACGGGTGGGTAGTGCTCGCCGTCCACCACGACGACGGCACGCGGCAGCGAACGGTCTATCGCCCTTCCTCCTGCGGAACGGAGCAGATGTACTTCTCGAACGATGCTGTGGACGGCACGAAACTGATGAGCGTCTCGGTGCCGTGGAACGGGTACTTGCGCACCACCTCCACGGCGTCGCCGTCGAGGCGCACGATGTTGTAGCAGGCCTTGGTGCGTCCGCGCAGGCGCTGCGAGCTGCAGGTTCCGGCGTTGACCACGAAGAGGCGCTCGAGCCGCCAGGCGTACGGCACGTGCTTGTGGCCCGAGAGCACGAGGTTCACATTGCATTCCTGCAGGACCTCGAGGAGGTCGCCGGCGTCGTAGACGATGTTGCGCTCCCGGCCGGTGCCGGGCACCGGCAGCAGGTGATGGTGCAGCATGAACAGGCGAAACGTGGCGGGGCGCGAGAACTGGTACTTGAGCCACTCGTAGCGCACACGGCCGATCTGACCGTGGTCCAGGTCGGGCTCGGTGGAGTCCTCGGCGACGATCGTCACCGGACCCACCTGCAGGGTCTGCCAGCGCGGCCCGATGAGCTCCTCGAAGTGCACGTATCCCACGTTGCGCGCGTCGTGATTGCCCGGGATCACCACCACGTGAGGGCATTCCAGCCGCTGCAGGTACTCGTGAGCCACCACATAATCCTGGCGAAAGCCCATCTCGGTGAGATCGCCGGTGCAGACCACCACATCCGGCCGCAGCTCGTTGAGCTCCACGACCACACGGTCCATCAGGCTGGGCACGAAATACGGCGAGCCCGCGTGAATGTCGGAGATGTGGGCGATGGTGAGCCGCGCCATCGTCACTCCACCACCACGATGCGCCCGGGGCCCTGCTTGTCGAGCACCGCGAAGGTGGTCTGGCTGCCCTCGCGACGAAAACGCAGGCGCATGGTCGTGCGGCCTACCTTCAAGTTGGCGAACGTGATCTCGCCGAGCCACCTCGGCAGCACGGGGTTGTGCACGTACACGGTGTTCTCCTCGGCCTGCGCGTAGATACCGACCATCGACTGCAGGGCGAGAAACAGGGCTCCGGCCGATCCCGCGTCGGGCGCACAGGCCATGGGATACGACACCGGCCTGTTGATGGACTGTCGCGTGAAGCCGCAGAACAGCTCCGGCAGGCGCGCGTACTCGTGCGCCACGGCGGCCTCCACGAGGCCTCGCACGAGGCGGTTGGACTCCTGCGCATAGCCGTGTTTCTTCATGCCGTTGGCGATGATCGCCGTGTCGTAGGGCCACACGCTGCCGTTGTAGAAGCTCACCGGGTTGTAGCCGCTCATGTCTTTGCTGAAGGTGCGCACGCCCCATCCCGTGAACATGTCAGGCGCCATCAGACGCTTGATTACCGCGGCCACGTGCTCGTCGGCCACGATGCGCGACCAGAGCGCGTGGCCGATCGTGGAGCAGATGCTCTTCACCTGCTTCTTCTCGCCGTCGAGGGCCATGGCGAAAAACCCCTCGTCCTCCATCCAGAAGCGCTCGTTGAAGCGACGCTTGAGGGCGGTGGCCTCATGCGAGAGGCGCTCGGCAGACTCCACGTCGCCGAGCTGGCTGTACACCGCGGCCAGACGCCGCTTCGCGTAGTACACATACCCCTGGGTCTCGGCGAGCGCGATGGGTCCGCGGGCTGGGGTGCCGTCGGTGTGCAGCACGGCGTCGGCCGCGTCTCGCCAGCCCTGATTGCCCAGGCCCATGCGCGAGCGCCGCTCGTACTCCAGGAACCCGTCGCCGTCCAGATCACCGTAGGCGTCGATCCAGGAGAGAGCGGCCGCCACCGAGTCGCGCCGCAAGTCGAAGCCGTCGAGATCGCCCGTCCACATGGTGAGCTCGGCCACCAGGAGCAGCCAGAGGGGGGTGGCGTCGATAGACCCGAAGTAGGGAGTGTGGGGCACGGCGTGAAGATTCGCGAGCTCACCGCGGCGCAGCTCGTGCATGATCTTGCCGGGTTGCTCTTCGCGAAAGGCACTGTCGTGCGTGCCCTGGCGCCGCCCCAGAAAGTCTACGGCCGCCTGCGACCAGCGCAGGTCGAGCAGGAGGGTCTCCAGACCCACGATCACGAGCTCGCGGCCGAAAGGAGCCACAAACCAGGGCAGACCGGCCAGCGGGATGCGATAACCGTCGACCTCCGCCGAGAGTATACGCAGATCGTCCTGCGCGCGTCGCAGCGCCAGGTTCAGCTGCTCGTTGTCGGTGAAGATGTCGGTCGCGCCGGAGTCCCAGCGCTCGTGCTCGTGACGCAGCGCGCCGAGCTTTGCGTTGGCGTCGCCCTCACGCGGCGGTGGCGCGTCGGGCGCCACGATCTGCGCGTCGTAGCGCAGTATGGCGCGCTCGCCGGGCGCCAGTCGCAGGCGATACCGCACGCGACCCTGCCGGATCGACTCGGGAGCATCCGTGAACGTGAGCACCGTCTTACGGAGCACGTCGTCGAGGCCCAGATACGCCAGTGTGAGGGTGTTTCCGTCGACCTTCGGCGGCACCAGCGTGCCGCGCCGGCGGCGGCGCTGACCGCGTACTTCGAAGAGGTCGGCGAAATCAGACTCGAAGTGTAGGTCGAGCACGAGCTGCACCTCGGAGTGATGAAAATTGCGCACCCTGAGAACTTCGTGGTAGCGGTCGGCAAGGAAGCGCGTGCGCCGCACGTGCACCGTGGCCTGCGGCAGCAGGCGCCCGTCCGGGGCGCGCGCCTCGAGGTTGGTGAGCTCCACGGTGGATGAGTAGCCGCGTTCGGCCGTCGACGAGAGAAGCACCGGCTGGCGGCCGGCGATAGAGAGCTCGCAGCGGCTCAGGTACCTCGTGTCTCGGTAGTAGAGGCCGAGCACGGAGTTCTCGTGGCCCGGCACCTGGCCGAGCGCGTCGCTATACAGGAAGAGGTCGTCTTCTTTGATCGCCAGGCGAGGCGTGCGACCGCCACTCATCACGTAGCGCTCGGCGGTCGTGGTGACCACCGGCTCCCGGCCCGCGGCAGGCTGCCGCTCCTGGTTGGCATCGTCTCGCTCGGGATGTTGTGACGACGTGCTCATGGCCTCGCAGTGTGCTTCAACGGCGGGCGCCCCGCTCCTCGCGCCAGCCTCAGTAGCCGGCCTTCGACGCGGGGTTCTTACCCCGTCGCCTCGAGGAACAGGCGCATGAGGTCGGGGCCGCTCGGCACGAACAACCCCGTGCTGGCGGCCTCGTGCTCTCCGAACGACATGGCGCCGCCACCGCCCGCCCCGGGCAGCGGCTCGCTAATCACGAAAGGCACCGGCGGATCGGAGTGCGTGCGGGCGGCCAGCGGTGTGTAGTGGTCGGGCAGAACCATCACGGCCGGCCGCGGCGAGACAGAAAGCAGAGGCGTGAGCACCTCCGCGTCGACGCGTTCGATGGCCCGCACCTTCTCGTTCAGGTCGCCCATGTGAGCCGCCTCGTCAGGTGCCTCCACGTGCAACCACACGAGATCGTGGTTCGCGAGCGCCGCGGCCGCGGCCTGAGCCTTGGCGCGGTAGTTGGTGTCGAGGTCGCCGGTGGCACCGGGCACGTCGATCACGTCCAGCCCGGCGAGACGGCCGATGCCGCGCACCAGGTCGACGGCGGCGACCACGGCGCCACTCAGACCGTAGAGGTCGTGAAAGCTGGGCATGCGCGGCTTGCGGCCCTCGCCCCAGAACCACACCTGAGTGTCGGGGCGCAGGCCGGCCAGCACTTCGTCGGCGCGGCGCTGCAGGTTGCCAAGCGCTGCCGCGGGCGTGTCGGCGACGCCGGCCGCGACTCCCGGCAGGTATCCCTCTACGGGCTGGTCGAGGATGTCGTGCGGCGGCGTGCAGGGCACGACCTCGCCGCCACGCCACAGCAACAGCCCCCGGTACGTCACGCCGGCATGAAACTCAAAGGTGCCGTCTCCGAGCGCGGCTTGCAGCGCATCGAAGCAGGCGCGCGCTTCTTCGTTGCTCGCGTGACCGGCTGTGTTGTCTCTCATGACCCCGTCGCGGATGGTGACGAGGTTGGCGCGATATGACACGTCGAGGGGCCCCAACCCCACATTGAGGCTGGCCGCCTCCAGCGGGCTGCGTCCGGTGTACACGGCCGCCGGCTCGTAGCCGAGCGCGGAGAGGTTGCCGACGTCGCTGGCCGGCGGCATACCCGCGGGAATGGTGCGCACCAGACCTACCACGCCACCACGCGCCAGCCCGTCCATGGCGGGCGTCTCGGCGGCCTCCAGCGGCGTGCGCCCGCCGAGAGCCGCCTGGGGCTCATCGGCCATGCCATCGGGAACCAGCAGCACGCGCTTGCGCATCATGCGCTGCCGCCACCCCCGAACACGAGCATCGGCTGGTGCTCAAACGCGTCGAACTTGGGCCGGCACAGGTCGGTGTCGTAGAACTTGTCTACGTCGACGAGCTTCTTGAAGGCCACCACCGTGTCGATGGGCACCGAGTCGTAGTGGCCGTCCTTGAGCGCCACCATGCGCCCGGTCTCGCCGCGCAGCAGCAGGTCGACGGCCAGGTTGCCGTACGCCACCGGCACGATGGAGTCGATGGCATCGGGGGCGCCGCTGCGCACCAGGTAGCCGAGATTCATGCTGATCATGTCGATCTTGCGGCCACCGTTGAACTGGGGCGAGAGCTCCTTGATCATCGCACTCACGTTCTGGCCGATGCCGCCCAGCTTGGCGTGACCGTACTGGTCTTTCTCGCCGCCCATGAACACCATCTCGCCGCCCTCAGGCATGGCACCCTCGCTCACCAGGCACACGGCGAGCTTGTCGGGATGCGCGTTGCGATCGTTCACGAGCAGCTCGGCGACGCGCTCCATGTCGAACTTGTGCTCGGGGATGAGACAGCGGTGTGCCGCCCCGGCCAGGGTGGGCAGCAGGGCGGTGAAACCGGCGTAGCGGCCGAACACCTCGAGCACCACGATGCGCTCGTGCGAGGCGGCCGAGGTGCGCACCTGCTGGGCGTACTCGATGGTGCGCGTCACGCAGGTGCTGAACCCCATGCAGTAGTCGGTGCCGGGCACATCGTTGTCCATGGTCTTGGGCACCGCCACCACGGGGAAGCCGTGGCGGCCGAGCTCCACGCCGTAGCTCAACGTGTCGTCACCGCCCATGGGCACCAGGTAGTCGATGCCCAGATACTCCAGGTTGGCGAGCACCTCGGGGGTGAGGTCGTTCTTCTCGGCGGTGTACTTGTGGCGCAGATGCTCCGGCACGTCGTTGGCGGGCACGGCGCTGGGCCGTGTGCGCGACGAGTGCAAGAAGGTGCCGCCCACGTAGACGTGGCGGTTGACCAGTGCCTCGCTAAGCGGCAGCCAGCAGGCAGTGTTATCGGCGCCCTCGTCGCGCACGAGCTCGACGAGGCCGGCCCAGCCGCGGCGCACGCCCACCACGTCGAAGCCCTCGCGCAGGGCGCGCAGCGTTACGGCGCGGATAGCCTGATTGAGTCCAGGGATGTCACCGCCGCCCGTGAGAATCCCGATGCGGCCCTTTTTGCCCTTTGTCATCACGCCCTCCATTTGTTCTCAGCCTCGCCCTCGACGCGGATGAAGGCGGGCTCGCCCTGCACGTCAGGCAGCGCCTTGATGTCGCTCAGCGCCGCGAAAAAATCTGCCTCACGCACCGGGTGCAGAAGCAGAACGATCTCGGCGGCGGCGCCACCGCCCTCCTGCACCATCGAGAAGATGCTCACTCCGTGTGCGCCGAAGAGCGCCGCGATCTTGGCGAGCACGCCGGGCTCGTCGCTCACCCGCAGCCGCAGGTAGAAGCTCGAGATCATGTCGGCCGCCGGAAAGAAGGGCACGTTCTTGTAGCACATGCAGTTGCGCACGAAGCTGCCCTTCACGGTATTGACCACCGAGATGATGTCACCGATCACGGCCGAGGCCGTGGGCACGCTCCCGGCCCCGGGGCCGAACAGCATGATCTTGTCGAAGGCATCGCTCTCCAGAAAGACGGCGTTGTACGCGCCGGTGACGCCCGCCAGCGGATGGCTCTGCGGTATGAACGCCGGGTACACACGCACGTTCATGCTGCCGTGCACGAGCTTGGCGACCCCCAGCAGCTTGGCCACCAGACCGAGGCGCCGGCCGTGGGCGATGTCGGCGGATGTGACGCCGGTGATGCCCTCGTAGTCCACATCGTCGAGACGCGTGCGGCTGTGAAAGCCGATGGAGCTCAGGATGGCCATCTTGGCGGCCGCATCCTTGCCACCCACGTCTTCGCTGGGGTCGGCCTCGGCGTAGCCCAGGCGCTGCGCCTCTTTAAGAACTTCGTCGTACTCGGCGCCGGTCTCGGCCATGGCGCTCAGCATGTAGTTGGTGGTGCCGTTGACGATGCCGAAGATCGTCTTCACCTCGGCCGCCACCAGCGACTCGCGGAGCACCTTGATCACCGGCACGGCGCCCACCGCGCTGGCCTCGAAGCGCAGGTGTACGCCGGTAGCCTCGGCGGCGTCGAACAGCTGGGCCCCGTGCTGGGCCAGCAGCTGCTTGTTGGCCGTAACCACGTGCTTGCCGGCCCCGAGGGCGCGAAGCTGAAAGTCGAGGGCCGCTCCCACCCCGCCGATGAGCTCCACCACAACGCCGATCTCGGGATCTTCCAGAATGTCTTCGAAACGCGTGGTGAGGAGCGCGGGATCGAGGTCTGGATGGCTGAAGCCCGGGTCCTTTTCGAGCACGCGCTTGAGGTAGACCTTCCTGCCGGTCGCCAGGCTGATATCTTCGGCGTTCCTGCGCAGAAGATGGCCCACGCCCGACCCCACGGTGCCGAAGCCGAGGAGTCCGATGCCTACGTTGTCCACTGCGGTGCCCTCCGGGTCCGTGGGAAGCTCACTGAGTCAGAGGACGCTGCAGGCGCAGTACATCGTCCCAGGTCTCTCGCTCGATGATGACCCGCGCCCTGCCGCCACCGGCCATGACCACGGCCGGGCGCGGCTGAGCGTTGTAGTTGTTGGCCATGGCGTAGCCGTAGGCTCCGGTACTGGGGGTGACCAGGATGTCGCCCGGTTCCGGCGCCGCGATGTGCACGTCACGCACCAGCACATCGCCGGACTCACAGTGCTTGCCGGCGATGGTGACCACCTGATCGGCGACCGCCTCGGCCTTGCTGGCCAGCATGGCTTCGTAGCGCGAGTCGTAGAGCATGGGGCGCAGGTTATCGCTCATGCCGCCGTCGACCGCCACGTAGGTACGCACCCCGGGGATCACCTTGACGGTGCCCACGGTATACGCGGTCACGCAGGCCTTGCCGGCGATACTGCGCCCCGGCTCCACGAACAGCTTGGGCATGACCATGTCGTGGCGCTCCGCACCCTCGCGTACCGCGCTCACGCTCGCCTCGGCGAACTCGGCGATGGAGCTCGGCATGTCGGAGTGGGTGTAACGGATGCCCAGGCCGCCGCCGATGTTGAAGATGCAGCATGCGAAGTCGAAGTCGCGGCGCCAGTCGGCCAGCGCGATGAAGAGGATCTCGACCTCGCGGCGGTACGAGTCGAGCTCGAAGATCTGCGAGCCGATGTGCGCGTGCACACCCACGAGCTGGAGGTGAGGCGCTTCGTGCAGACGGCGCACCGCCTCGTGTGCGCGTCCGTCGGCGAGCCCCAGCCCGAACTTGCTGTCCTGCTGACCGGTCTGCACGAAGTCGTGTGTGTTAGGGCGCACGCCGGGAGTGACGCGCACGAGCACCTGCTGGCAGCGCCCGCGCGCCGCGGCCGCGGCCTCGAGCCGGGCGATCTCCTCGAACGAGTCGACGACGAAGCTGCCGATGCCCACGTCTAGCCCGAATTCGATCTCGGCGACCGACTTATTGTTGCCGTGGAAGTAGATGCGTTCGGGGGGAAAGGCGGCGGCCTGGGCAGCGGCGAGCTCGCCGCCAGTGGCCACATCTAGCGACAGGTTCTCCTGGGCGATGAGCTCGCACATGGCGCGGCAGCTGAAGGCCTTGCTCGCGTACACGATCTCGTAGAGCTCCGTGCGGGCGCCGAACGCGGCATGGTAGGCGCGGCACTGGTCGCGCAGCGTCTGCTCGTCGTAGATGAACAGGGGCGTGCCGAACTGCTGCGCAAGGTCGACCACGTCGCAGCCACCGATCTCGAGGTGGCCGGCGGCATTGTGCACGGTCGTATGCGGATAGATGAGTGTGTGAGTCACGAACGAAATCCTATCATCGGCCATCGGGGGCGTGGCCACGCCGGCACGCCGTCGTGGCAGGGCCACGGCCACGCCCTGTCACGGCGGGGCCGCGGCCGCGCCGTCCACGTCGGCGGAGGGTCAGAACTCGATGCCGGGGCGAGCCCCTACGCCGGCTTCGTAGTAGTGCTTGAGAGGGCGCATCTCGGTGACCAGATCGGCCGCCGCGATCAGCTCCTCGGGCGCCCGGCGGCCGGTCATCACGAGCTCCACAGCGGCCGGCCTGGCGGCGATCATGGCGAGCACGGCATCGAGCGTGATGAGCTCGAAGAACAGGGCCGTGACCAGCTCGTCGAGCACCACGAGGTCGTAGTCGCCGCTCTCGACCAGCCCTCTGGCCGCCGCGAGACCGCGGGCCGCGGCGGCGAGGTCCTCTTCCGAGGCCTCGCCCTTGGTCACCCAATGGCCCAGGCCGCATTGCTCCACCGGCACGCCGAGCTTTTTCAGCGAGACGATCTCGCCCCAGCTAGGGTCCGACTTCATGAGCTGCACCACGGCCGGCCGCAGCCCCTGACCGAGAGCCCGCAACACCAGACCCAGGGCGGCCGTGGTCTTGCCCTTGCCGTCGCCGGTGTAGATCTGCACAAAACCCTCGCGCGGAGCCGTCATGATGTCAACGCGTATTCGTAGAAGCCCGAGCCGCTTTTGCGACCCAGCTTGCCGGCGTCGACCATCTCGCCGAGCACGGCGGCGGGCCGGTACTTCTCGCCGCCGATCTCGCGGGCGAACGTCTCGAGCACGGCCTTGGTAGTGTCGAGGCCGACGAGATCGGCGAGCGCCAGCGGCCCCATGGGCCAGTTCGTGCCGAGCTTCATGCCCGTGTCGATGTCGGCGGCGCTGGCCACGCCTTCGGCGAACGCCTGCGCCGCCTCATTGATCATCGGGAAGAGTATGCGGTTCACCACGAACCCCGGCGAGTCGGACACCGTGATGGGCGTCTTGCCCACGTCTTCGGCGTAGGCACGCGCGGCGGCCACCGTGGCGGCGCTCGTCTGGGCGCCCTTTACGACTTCCACCAGCGCCATCATGGGCACCGGGTTGAAGAAGTGGACGCCCACGAAGCGCGCCGGGTTGGTCACGAACGCCGCCAGCTTGGTCACCGAAAGACTCGAAGTATTGGTGGCGATGATGGCGTCGTCGCGCAGGGTGGCGGCGGCGCGTGTGAAGAGATCTTGCTTGACGCCCATGACCTCGGGGGCCGCCTCGATGAACAGGTCGGCCCCGGCGCCGGCCGCGATGTCTGTGCCCGTGGTGATGCGGGCCAGGGCGACGTCACGCGCGGACGCCTCGAGCTTGCCCTTCTCTACGAGGCGGCCAAGGCCCTTGGTGATGCCGGCCATACCGCGCTCGATGAACTCGTCGGCGACATCGATCATCACCACGTCCAAGCCGGCGACGGCCGACACCTGAACGATGCCGGCACCCATCTGGCCCGCGCCGGCCACGAGCAGCTTGTTCACACTCACGGAGTCCTCCTTGGATCTTGGCGCGCACGTGGCTCGGGCGGCTCGCGCCGGGCACGCGTCGCGACGGCAGTCCTCTCGGGGAAGCGCCGTTCAATGCTATCGCAGGCGTGGCGCGCGAGCACACGTCCCACGCGGACCTCACCCGGGCCGCGCGACACGGCGCGCTTCCTCGGGTACCATGTGATCATGAGCGCGCCGCCCAAGATCATAAGCTGCGAGGTCCTCCGCAACGAAGTTGAATGCGTGAACCCGGGCTACGAGGTCGAGTTCTTCGAGGGCGCGCTGCACGATCACCCCGACAAGCTGCGTACTACGGTGCAGGAACGCATTGCCGCCACGCCCGGGGCTCGCGATATCCTGCTGTGCTGCGGCCGCTGCAGCAACGGCACGGTGGGCCTGCAGGCCGGGCCGCACCGCCTCATCTTGCCGGCCGTCGACGACTGCATCTCACTGCTGCTCGGCTCGCGCGAGCGGTACCTGGAGGAGCACAGCCGCCAGCCGGGCACTTATTACTACACCCGCGGCTGGGTCGACTATATCGACGATCCCTACAAGGACTACCTGCAGATCATCCCCAGGTACGGTGAGGAGAAGGCCGCCTACGTCGCCCGCCTCATCCTGCAGAACTACACGCGCGTGGCCGTCATCAACACGCCCGGCGTGCCGGGTCTCGACGACGCCCGCCCCTACCTCGAGACCGTGAGCAAGTTCTACAACCTGCCGCTCGAATACCTCACGGGTTCGCTACGGTTCCTCGAGAAGCTCATGAGCGGCCCGCACGACGACGAGTTCCTCATCGTCGAGCCACAGGAGACGCTCGAAGAACGCCGATTCTGGGCGCTCTCAGGAGTCTGACGGCTTGCGCCTCGCGGTCGTCCAGGTCCGCGATATCCCCAGCGAAGTACCCGCCCGCGCGGCGCATTGCCTGCGCACGTTGCAGGGGTGTGCCGCCGACGGCGCGCAGCTCGTCGTCTTCCCCGAGCTCTACCTGGGCGGCTACGCCCTCGACCAGCGCTTGGCGCTCAAGGCCGTTCAGGCCGAGCATGCCCTCGGCCGCCTGCAGGCGGCCGCCGACGAGCTCGGCCTGAGCGCCGTGCTGGGGCTGCCGCTGCGCCAGGGCGAGGCGTTGTTCAACGCGGTGGCCGTGTTGCGCCCGGACGCGCCTCCCGCCCTGTACCACAAGACACACCTCTTTCAGGCCGAGAAAGACTGGTTTGCTCCCGGCCGGCAGCTCTGGAGCGGCCCGCTGGCCGGCTGGCCTGCCGGCCTCGCCGTGTGCTACGAGCTCGCCTTCCCCGAGATCGCCCGGGTGCTCGCCCTGCGCGGCGCTCGCCTGCTGCTCGCGCCGTCGGCCTTCGCGGCACGGCGCCGGCACATCTGGAGTCTGGCTACCGCCTCGCGGGCGCTTGAGAACGGGTGCTACCTGGCGGCCGCCGGCCACGCCGGTCCCAGCCCCTCCGGCGAGCTTCTGGGCGCCAGCTGCATCGTCGACCCGCGAGGCCATGTGATCGCTCGAGGCGGCACCGCTGACGAGACACTCTACGCCGACCTCGACAGCGATCTGGTCGACCGCGTACGGGCCGGTGACGGCGGCGGCCACACCTACTTCGCCGATCGCCGCCCCGAGCTGTACGGCGTGATCAGCCGGCCGCGGGAGTAGAGCCGCCGCGCTTCTTTTTGGACTCCGGCCTTCCAGTCGCCGGCCCCTCGCCGGCCGGCTCCTTCGCGGCGGCAGGCTTCTTCGCGGCGGCAGTCTTCTTCGCGGCGGTGGTCTTCTTCGCGGCCGGCTTCTTCGCGGCCGGCTTCTTCGCGGCGGGTGCAGCGGCAGACCGATCGGCCGCCGGCTGTTCGGCCGCCTGTTGCGCCGCGGCCGGCACTTCTGCGGCCGCCGGCTGTTGCTCTGCGGCTGGCTGCTGTTCCGCGGCTGGCTGCTGTTCCGCCGCCGGCTGCTGTTCCGCGGCCGGCGGCCGCGCTTGCTGCGCATCCGCCGCGAGCTGCACGGCGCGCGCGTAACCAAGCTGCATCTGCGCCAACGTCGCCCGCAGGTCGCGGGCGTACGCCTCGCCGGTCTCGCGTTCGAGAACTTCGACGTTGGCCCTCAACAGCTCGATCGAGAGGCGTGCGTCGCCGAGGTCGCGCAGCTCGCGAGTCTCGTCGGTGAGACCCATCTTCTGGTAGCCGAAGCTCACCAGGCTCACGGCCATCTCATAGGCCAGATCGGAGGCGTGCGTACTCTTGAGCTGGTCGCGGATGGCGCGCGACCGCTCTTCGTCGGTCAGCACGTCGCTCTGTTCCGGGTCACTGTCCGTCACGGCGATCCTCCCGCAGGTCGGCTGTTGTTGCGATCGATGTGACATGCGCCCGGCGTACGGTCGCGGCGAAGACCTCGGGCAGAGTCTCACCCTTTAGGTGAGCCTTAACCTGCTGCTGCGCGCCGTTGCCTTCGGCCAGCATGCGCTCCACCCCGGCGAGATGTGGCGTGAGGCCCAGGTCGTCGGCCCTCGTAGCCGCCAGCTCCAGCAGATGACGGATGGCGTCGACCGCACTAAGCTCCTCACGCATGACCCAGTCGACGAGCTTGCCGTCGAGCCCGTGGCGGATCGCCCGCCAGAGGTTCTCTTCCACGTAACGAGTCGGCAGGATGGGCAGGGGCATGCCCTCGTCGTAGACCCGGGCCAGGTGGGCGATGAGACCCACCGCCAGCGATGAGATCGCAAGACTTTGCCACGACTCGGTCTGAGCGTCGCAGATGCGCACCTCCACGGTGCCGAAGCGGTGGTGCGGCCGCACCGACCACCAGATCTGTGTGAACTCCTGGATGCAGTTGGTGTCGATCAGCTCCTCGTAGAAGCGCCGGTGTTCGGCCCAGGTACCGAAAACATCGGGAATACCGCAGCGCGGGAACATGCGCACGAACGTCTGCGTACGCGCCGAATGCAGCCGGGTCCACACCCCCTCGATGAACGGCGAGTTCGCCGACAGCGCCAGAAGGTGCGGCAGATACGTGCGCATCGCGTCGCAGACGGCCACGGCCCTATCAAGGCCCCGTACCCCCACGTGCACGTGAGCCGCCCAGGTGTTGTTGCGCCAGGCCACGTACTTGAGGTGGTCCTCCACCAGGCGGTAGTGAGGCGTGTCGATGATCTCCTGATCTTTCCAGCCGGAGAAGGGATGGGTGCCGGTGGCGCCGAGGGCATAGCCCTCGCGGTCCGCGAGGGCGAACAGCTCGGCGCGATTCAGCAAAAGCTGCCTGGCCGCCTGGCCGAAATGCAGCGTGCGCGGTGTGGAGACCTCAATCTCGGAGCGCAGCAGCTCGGGGGCGATGCGCCCCCGGAGGCGATCCGCGGCCGCGTCGCGAAGTGTCTCAAAGCCGGGCGCCAGCGCCAGCGAGCCCGGGTCGAGTATTTGGAACTCCTCCTCGAGGCCCAGATCGAAGTCGAGCGCCTGCTCGAAGCGGGCCTCGACCTCTTCGAAGTATGCGTCGTGGTCGGCTGGCATCTGCCCCCAACTCTATCGAATGGCAACGGGATTCACACACGCAAGCAGGGGACGGCCGCGCCCGCGCGCGGCCGTCCCCTGCGACGGTGCGTCGTACGTTCGACGGGCTCAGCCGACCCCGAGGATCCCCTTGGCCGTGGCTACCGCCTCGATCGCGTCTTCGGCGTAGCCGTCGGCACCGATCTCGTCGGCCCAGGCGCGCGTCGTGGGGGCGCCGCCGATCATCACCTTGACGCCCTCCCTGAGGCCGGCGCTCTTCAGCGCCTCGATGGTCTTCTGCTGGTTGGGCATCGTCGTGGTGAGCAGGGCGGAGAGCAGCAGCAGGTCGGGCTTGAGCTCCTTGACCTTGCCGACGAAGGTCTCGACCGGCACGTCGCAGCCCACGTCGGTGACCGTGAAGCCCGCCGCACTGAGCATGCTGCAGACGATCGTCTTGCCGATCTCGTGGATGTCGCCGGCGACCGTGCCGGCGAGCGCCGTGCCCATCGTCTGGCGGCCGCCGCCGGAGGCGTCCAGGGCCGGCTGCAGGACGGCCACGGCGGCCTTCATGGCCTCGGCGCCCTGGACCAGCTCGGGGAGGAAGAACTCACCTCTGCCGAAGAGGTCGCCGACCTCCTCGATGCCCTTGACGAAGCCCTTGTCGAGGATGTCGGCGGGCGGCAGACCGGCCGCGAGACCCTTGGCCGCCAGCTCTTCCGCGATCTCGGCCTCGCCGTCGATCACGCTCTGCTTCATCTGATCGTAGAGCTCGTCTGCCACTGGATCCTCCTTAGAACAACTACGTCCGCAAGTCCGCAAAGCACATCCTTCACTGCCGGCGACGCGCGGCGTCCGCCCCGGCAAGAAGTCAGTGGCACGCAGATGAAAGCCTCGCGGCTCCCCACCCTGCGTGACCGAAGGCTACCGGAACGATGGAGCCGTTGGCAACCGCGCGCGGACGACTTCTTGCGAGCGTGACGACGCTCGACAGAGCGTGATTTCAGAGCATCGTCTGAGGCCTACGGCGAGCTTTCGCTGAGGGGTTGCGGTGCGTCCCATAACGGATAGCATTACGCGCGGCACAGGGCAGGTAGGGGAAAGGAGCCCATGTGAGACTCAGCCTGGTCCCCAAGGAGCAGGACTACTTCCGCATGTTCTCAGAGCTGGCCGCGAACCTCGATGCCGCAGCCCAGCTGCTCGTCAAATTCATGAACGGCGGCGATCAGAGATCCCTCGCGGCCTCGATCCTCGAGCATGAGCATGTCGGTGACAAGCTCGTGCACGACATCGTGAGGCGCCTCAACAAGTCGTTCATCACGCCCATCGATCGCGAAGACATCTACGACCTGGTGGCAACCACCGACGAGATTCTCGACGGCATCGAGGCGGCCGCCGACGCCATGATGCTCTACCGCGTTGGCGAGCCCACTGAGCAAGCCCGCGCCCAGGCCAAGGTAATCGCCACGGCGACGCCCATCCTCAAGGAGTGCATGGACAACCTCGAGAAGCCCAAGGGCCTCGACGAGCGCATCATCGCCGTCAACAGCCTCGAGAACGACGGCGACCGCATCCAGCGAGAGGCGATCGCGAGCCTGTTCGACGGCGAGATGAAGTGCACCGACATCATCAAGTGGAAGGATATCTACGAGATGCTCGAGGCAGCCATCGACGAGTGCGAGCACGTCGCCAACGTCATCGAGAGCATCGTCCTGAAGCATAAGTGACCTGAGCCGGCACGTGCTGCTACTCGTCACGATCGTCGCCGTCGCGCTGGTCTTCGACTACACCAACGGCTTCCACGACACCGCCAACGCGATCGCCACCTCGGTCTCCACGCGGGCGGTGCCACCGCGTCTCGCGGTCTTCGGGGCGGCCTGCCTCAACCTCCTCGGTGCCCTCGTCTTCGTCACCGTGGCCACCACGGTCGGCAAGGGCATCGTGCAGACGAACTTGGTCACCCTGCCTCTCGTCCTTACGGCGCTCATCGGCGCCGTCGTCTGGAACTTCACCACCTGGTACTTCGGTATCCCGTCGAGCTCGTCTCACGCGCTCTTCGGCGGCCTCATCGGGGCGATGATCGCCAAGGCCGGGTTCTCCGGAGTCATGTGGGGCGGCGTCATCCACAAGATCATCATCCCCATGCTGGGCTCACCATTTCTGGGCTTCGTGTTCGCCTGGCTGCTCATGACCGGGCTCATCTGGCTGGTACGACATCATCCGCCCGGTCCGGTCAATCGCTGGTTTCGCATCCTGCAACCCGTCTCGGCCGGCGCCGTGGCCTTCACGCACGGCAGCAACGACGCGCAGAAGACCATGGGCGTCATCGCCCTGGCGCTGTTCGCCAGCGGCAAGATCTCGACCTTCTACGTGCCGCTCTGGGTGAAGATCGCCTGCGCGCTCGCCATGGCCCTGGGCACGTACTCCGGAGGCTGGCGCATCATCCACACGTTGGGCTCGAAGGTCATCAAGCTCGACCCCATCCACGGGTTCGCGGCCGAGACCAGCGCGGCCAGCGTGATCCTGCTGTTCACGAAGTTCGGCTTCCCTGTGTCTACCACGCACACCATCACCTCGGCCATCATGGGCGTAGGCTCCACACAGCGTCTTTCGGCCGTGCGCTGGGGCGTTGCCGGCAACATCGTGGTCGCCTGGGTGCTCACGCTGCCGGCCGCCGCCCTGGTCTCGGGTCTTCTCTATCTGGCGGGTGCGCGACTGTTCTAGGCCAGGCGCGGCGGAGCCGTCGGGTGCGCGTGCCAGACTTCCTTTGGGCTGCGGGAACGACTACTATTATTTGTCAGCCCATTCAGTGGCGCTCGCGCCGCAGACACAGCCCCGACCGTTCCGGCCACCTGTCACCGGCCGCATCTTCAAGGAGAAGCATGAAAATCCGTCTTATCGAGCCAGAGCCGCCTGGGATGCACGTCTGGGCCAAGGTCCTGCTGCCTCGCCTCGGCCTGCCTATCATCGCCGCGACCCTCAAGCAGCACGGCCACGACGTGCTCATCTACAGCCCGCAGATGGCGCCCATTGACTGGGAAGACGTGAACAGCGCCGATCTGGTCGGCCTCTCGAGCACCACGTCCACGGCGACCACTGCCTATGAGTTCGCCGACCGTCTACGCTCGCGCGGCATCCCCGTGATCGTCGGTGGCTCGCACGTGACGTTCATGGCCGACGAGGCTCTCGAGCACGCCGACTACGTGGCCCGGGGAGAAGGCGGCGAGCAGATCATGCTGGAGCTCGCCGAGGCCCTCGCCGGCTCGCGCGAGCTCGATACGGTGGCCGGGCTTTCGTTCCTGCGCGACGGCGTGGCCGTGCACAATCCTCTGCGCGAGCGCTGTGCCGACCTCGATACGCTGCCGTTCCCAGACCTCAAGCTGCTGGTCGGCAGCGAGAAGCTCAACACCACGCCCATCATGACTAGCTGGGGTTGCCCATTTGCCTGCAACTTCTGCTCGGTCACCGCGATGTTCGGACGCAAGTACCGTTTCCGCAGCGCCGAGAGCGTCATTGCCGAGCTCGAAGACAAGCGTCCCACGCGGGTCTTCTTCTACGACGACAACATGGCCGCCGACAAGACGCGCCTCAAGCGCCTCCTCCAGATGATGATCGACAAGGACCTGCACATCTCATGGTCGGCGCAGGTGCGCAGCGACGTGGTGCGCGACCGCGAGCTGCTCGATCTCATGCAGCGCGCGGGCTGCGGGCTCGTCTACCTGGGCTTCGAGTCCGTGAACCAGGAGACACTGGACGGCTACGAGAAGTCGCAGACGGTCGCCGACATCGAGCGCGCCATCAAGACCTTGCACGAGTACGGCATCAAGAGCCACGGCATGTTCGTGCTCGGCGCCGACACCGACAGCGTGCAGACGGTGCGCAATACGGTCGCCTTTGCCATCAAGAACCACATCGACACGTTGATGCTCAACATCCTTACGCCACTGCCCGGCACACCTCAGTACGAGGAGCTCGACGCGGCCGGCCGCATCTTCGACAAGCGCTGGGAGCTCTACGACGCGCACCATGTCGTCTTCGAGCCGAAGCTCATGACGCCTTACGAACTGCAGATCGAGGTCTTGCGCGGCTATATGCGCTTCTACTCGCTGCGCACCTGGCTGCGCTACATCTTCACGTTCCAGTTCACCAAGCAGCTGCTCTTCCACGGCTGGGGCATGGTGATCATCCGTAACTGGCGCCGGGACGAGCGCAACAAGGCGTTTGTCAAGGCGCTCAAGCGCATGTGGCCACGACCCACGCCACCCGGCACCAGCCGTGGTGTGGGCGCCGACTCGCCGGTCACGCGCCAATAACCAGAACGATCTGCACGATCTGGTAGAGCACCACCAGGCCGAGGACGAGCGTGAGCGCCCCGGCCGCGACCAGGGTTACCCTATAGCGGCGCAGCCACCAGAGGCAGGCCGCGCCGGCCGTGGCCACGCCCAGCTTGAAGAGCATCGCCGGCAGCGGACCGGCGGCCAGGAAGAAGCTCATCACGCCGTTGGCCTCCTTGGCGATGCCCAGCGAGAGCGCCTCACGAGTCAGCAGCAGATCGGCCGCGTTGAGCAGCCAGAGCGCGAGCAGAACCCAGCCCAAAGGGCGCGCGCAACCCAGGCAATCGGGCTGCCTCAGCACGCTACGCCGGCCTCTCTCGGCCGGCTTCTCCGCCGTCGCCACATCTGCCTCCATGGAGCAGCATTCCCACCGCCGGCAGGGCCCTGCCGTCTCACCGCTGCCGCCCCCGACGGCCAAGCCGAAACGATCGCCGTGAGGCCGCGGCGCGCCTCCGGGGACGGTTGTCAGATCTCACCCCGGGTGCTAGGGTCTCGTACTTGAGCTGGTGAGTAGCTTGCATGCGAAGCTCACCTCACGGAGGGCGTATCACCACCCGGCGAGACGCCCACAAGGAGGCGATGAGTGAACGGCAAACGGCGAATCGCAGTCCTGTTCCTCCTCTTCGGTACTCTCCTCGTCTCCCTCGTTCTCTCCGCCCAGGCCTCCGCTTCACCCGTGTCCGACAAGAAGGCACGCCTGCGCGAAGTGCAGGCCAAGCTCCAGGTCGTCTATCGCCAGGCCGACACGGCGGTGGAGAAGTACGACGAGGCCAACAGCCGGCTCTCCGCCGTCACGCAGCAGATGACCCAGAACGCGCACTTCCTCAAGGTAACCGAATACAACCTCAGCATCGCCAACCAGGAGCTCTCGTCGCGCGCCCAGAACATCTACAAGTCGCGTGATGTGGGTGTGATCGACGTTCTGTTCTCGTCCAACAGCTTCGACGACCTGGTTACCCAGCTCGACGTTATGCAGCGGCTGGGCGACAACGACGCCGACACGGTCAGATCTATCGCCGCCTACAAGCAAGACATCAAAGACCGCCGCGTCACGCTCAACGCCGACAAGACCGAGGCGACCAAGCTGGTCCGCGCACGCGGTGCGCAGAAAGAGCAAGTGCTCGCCCTGAAGGGCAAGCTCGAGCACATGACGGCCGGGCTCAAGAGCGAGATCAACCGCGCCGAGCAGGCGGCCGCCGCGGCGGCGAAGGCCCGCGCGCAAGCCGCCGCCAGCGCTAGCGCCAGCGGCGGAGGCTCCGGCGCAGGATCTATCCCCGACCCGGGCGGCACGGGGCGCTCGGCAGTCGTCGCCATCGCCCAGCGGTATCTCGGCGTCCCCTATGTTTACGGCGGCGAGAGCCCCTCCGGTTTCGACTGCTCCGGGCTCGCCCAGTACTGCTACGCCCAGGCCGGCGTGAGCATACCGCGCACCGCCACCGATCAGCAGCACGCCAGCACCGAGGTGCCCCTCTCCGCCCTGCAACCCGGCGACCTCGTCTTCTACGGAGGCCCCGGATTCAGCTACCATGTGGCGATCTACGTGGGCAACGGCTCCACCATAGAGGCGCCATACACCGGCGCCGATGTGCGCTACGGGAGCGTCGGCAGCGCCTGGATCGGCGGACGCTTCTAAGAGTCTCGCAGCTGGTCCGAAGACCCGCTGCGCGGTACAGGGAACCACCTCCCAGGCTCGAATACCTCAGCATTCGCTCACCTCTGCTAGCCAGCGCGCGACCCGCACGGGCGGCGCACGAAAGGAACCGACGCACGTGAAGGTCTCGAACGGCTCGCGGCACCTGGACGTCGCCCTCATCTTGGGCGTGTGCGCCCTCTGCCTCGTCTTCACTGCCGGGGCGGCCGCCTCCCCGATCTCCGCCAAGAAAGCCCGCCTCAAGGCGGTGCAGGGCAAGCTGCAGACGGTCTACACCCAGGCCGAGATCGCGACCGAGAAGTACGACCAGGCCAGCAGCCAGTTGCAGACGGTCAATGCTCAGATCGTCGAGAACGAGCAACTGCTGGCCGTGGCCAGGCGCAATCTGCGCACCGCCAACCAGCAGCTCAAGACGCGCGCCCAAGACATCTATAAGGCGCGCGATGTGAGCATCATCGACGTGCTCTTCTCGTCTAACAGCTTCGACGACATGGTGACCGAGCTCAACATGATGCAGCGGCTCGGCATCAGCGACGTCGACACCGTCCACGCCATCGCCGCCTACCGGCGTGCTATCAGAGATCGCCGCCTGCAGCTCGACCTCAACAAGAAGGCCGCCGCCCAGCTCGTCACCGACTGCGCCGCGAGAAAGACTCAGATTCTTGGTTACGAGGCCAAGCTCAAGAAGATGACCAAGGGCCTCAAGGCCGAGATCAAGCGCATGCAGGCGCAGGCCGCCCTGAGAGCCAAGCTCGCGCTGCAGGGCTACTCCGGGCCGATACCCAAGGTCGATCCCAACAGCCCCGGCCACCCCGAGATCGTGGCCATCGCGCAGCGCTACCTCGGCGTGCCCTACGTGTGGGGCGGCGACACCCCCAGCGGCTTCGACTGCTCCGGCCTCGCCCAGTACTGCTATGCGCAAGCCGGCATCAGCATCCCCCGCACCGCCAGCGAGCAGCAGCACGCCAGCATGCCGGTGCCGTTCAGCGATCTGCGCCCGGGCGATCTCGTCTTCTTCGGCAGCCCGTCATTCAGCCACCACGTGGCAATCTTCGTGGGCGGAACCACGATCATCGAGGCGCCGTACACCGGCGCCGTGGTGAGCTACGGCACCTACACGGGCCGCGACGCCTGGATAGGCGGCCGGTTCTAGGGCCGAAAGCCGTCGCTCACCCGAGCGCGCGAAGACGCTCCCCGCGGGCTAGCGAGAGCGCGGCACGCCGTTCGCGCGGCTCCCCAGACGTAAGCTTTTTGCGTCAGATGCCGAAGAAGGATCGGAGAGAGCGAACGACCTGCGGGGTGCCACGTGAAACCCATCGACGACCTTCTCAGCGAGATGATGGCGCACAACGCGTCCGACCTGCACATCAAGGCCGGCAGTCCGCCGGTGCTCCGTGTCGACGGCGAGTTGACGCTTATGGACGAGCCGCCGCTTACGCCCGAAAACACCAAAGATGTGGCGGCCTCGATCATGACCGACAAGCAGATCCGTCGCTTCAGCGAGCATAACGAGATCGACTTCGCCTACTCCGCCCCCACGCTGGGGCGCTTCCGTGTGAACGTCTTTCGTCAACGCGGCAGCATCAGCGTGGCGATGCGCCAGGTGACCACCAAGATCCCGAGCTTCGAAGAGCTGCACCTGCCCGACATCATCAAGCGTCTGGCGTTAGAGCCGCGCGGCCTCGTGCTCGTCACCGGCACCACCGGCTCGGGCAAGACCACCACCCTGGCGGCCATGATCGATCACATCAACAACACCATGCGACGTCACATCGTCACCGTCGAGGACCCCATCGAGGTGCTCCACAAAGACAAGAAGTCGATCGTCAACCAGCGCGAGATCGGCCTGGACACCGACTCATACGTCACCGCCCTCAAGTATGTGCTGCGCCAAGACCCGGACGACATCCTGATCGGCGAGATGCGCGACACCGAGACCGTGCAGGCGGCACTCACGGCGGCGCAGACCGGCCACTTCGTGATGAGCACCCTGCACACCATCGACGCCACCGAGACCATCAACCGCATCATCGATTTCTTCCCGCTTCACCAGCAGAAGCAGGTGCGCATCATGCTGGCGGGCACGCTCAAGGGCATTATCTCGCAGCGCCTGCTCACACGCGCCGACGGTGCCGGCCGCGTGCCGGCCATCGAGATCATGGTGGCTACCAACCGCATCCGCGACTTCATTCTCGATCCCGATCAGGCGATGCTCATCGCCGACGCCATCAAGGAAGGCGACTTCTACGGCATGCAGACCTTCGACCAGGCCCTGCTCAAGCTATACGAGGACGGCCTCATCACCCTGAGCGACGCCGCGCAGGTAGCGAGCAACCCCCACGATTTCAAGTTGCTCGTACAGCAGCAGGGGCACGACATCAGCCTGATGGCTTTCTGAGCCCGCAAGACAATCGGCCCCGAGGCGCCGATTGTCTTGCGGGTGTGCGTAATGAAAGGCGATCGGCTCTGGAGCGCCGATCGGCACACGGGGAGGGCCTTCGGCCGCCCCGCCTGTTGGGACCCTGTCGAGAGGCTCTGACCGGTGACGACGGCGCGCCGACGACAGCGCCCAGGCGCCGCGGCGGCGAGCGGCGGCTCAGCTGAGTACCTTGCGGCCCTCGAGATGCAGGTCGACCTTGCGCTTGATGCGCTGCAGGGCATTGTCGACGGTCTTGCAGTCACAACCCAGCTCGGCGGCGATGCGCTCGTAGCTCAAACCCTGCAGGTAGAGCCGCAGCACGCGGCCCTCGAGGTCCGAGAGCATGCGCGTGAGGCACACGGTAAGGCTGTCGATCTCCTCCGAGCTGATGACCTGATTGACAGGGTCGTGCGTGCTGGGGCCGGGAAGCACGTCGCCGAGTGAGCAATCGCCGTCGTCGGTGGAGTCGTTAGGCGACTGGCTGAACGACAGGTAGCCGTTCAGCGGCACGTGCTTCTGACGCGTAGCCGTCTTGATGGCAGTGATGATCTGGCGCGTGATGCACAGCTCGGCGAAACTGCGAAACGAGGCCTGGCGATCGTCGCGGTAGTCGCGAACGGCCTTGTAGAGGCCGAGCATGCCCTCCTGGATAAGGTCTTCGGCGTCGCCCCCGGCGAGGAAGTAGGAACTCGCCTTGAGGCGCACGAACTGGTGGTACCGCAGCATGAGAGCGTCGAGCGCGGCCTGGCTGCCGCGTCGATACGCCTGTACGAGCGAGAAGTCGGCACTCTCACTGAAGGGTTGAACGTTGTGGGAGGATCCCGACGTACGGCTGCGGTCGGCCTGGCGTGTCATCGCTTGCCCCACCTCCGCTCGTTTGCCCCTGCAAAGCGGCCTTTTTCACCCGTAGGCGCCTACTTCGGCTTGTGGCGTAGATCCTCCAACCGACGCAAAGTCTCAGGGTCGACTTTATCCTCAAGCCGTGACGGCATTCTAGTAGAGTCTGAGGCAGAGTCAAGAGCCTGCCCTGTTTCGCCCCCGCCGCCCAGCTCGGCGCCCAGCTCGCGCGGCGTCATGCGGCTCACGCCGGCCTTCGCCGCGGTGCGCTGCACCTCCTGATCGGCCGACACCACGATCACGCTCACATCGGCTGGCTGCTCGGCGATGCGCCGCGCGATGAGTGTGTCGGCGGTGAAACGCCCGCCGGCGAAGCAGACCTCCACGGGCGCCCCCCTGATGGGTGAGCAGCTCGAGCTCCGCGGACCGTGGCCGTCGAAGACCAGCACAGCCGTGGCGCCGCGCAGGGCAGCAAAACCGGCGAGCTGGTCGGTGAGCCAGTCGCGGCGCGCGAAGATCTCCTCTTTCCGCGCACCCTGAAACAGGGCGTGCAACACGTTGTAGCCGTCGACGATGTAGACGGTGCCGGTCAAGAGGCTCCCTCACCAGCCGACCCAGACCCGGGAGCGCCGTGGCGCTGGCGGCGCGCCTCGAAGAGGAAGAGCGCGGCCGCCACACTCACGTTGAGGCTCTCCACCGGTGCCGCCATGGGGATCGACGCCAGGGCGTCACAGGTGCGCGCCACCAGTGGCCGCAGGCCACGGCCCTCGGCGCCGAACACCAGCACCACGCGGCCGGTGAGGTCGAGGTCGAGGTACGAGACCGCCACCTCACCGGTCGCACCGTACACCCAGAAGCCGGAGTCCTTGGCCTGCTTGAGGAAGCCGACGGTGTTCGTGACCTGGGCCACGGGCAGATGCTCTATGATGCCGGCCGAGGCCTTCACGGCGGCCGGCGTAACGGCCGCCGCACGATGCCGTGGTACCACGAGGCCGGCGGCCCCGGCGGCCAGCGCGCTGCGCGCCGTCGCGCCCACGTTGCGCGGGTCGCTGACCTCGTCGAGCACGACGATGATCTCCCCTTCCAGCAACGATTCCGCCGCGACGTAGACGAAGGGGCCGACCTGCAGTGCTACGCCCTGGTGGTCGCGACTGCCGGTCAGCTCATCGAGCTGGTGGGCGCTGACGGTCTCTATCGCCAGGCCGCGGGGAAGCACAAGACGCAGCGCCTTCAAGGCCGGCTGGGTGGCGGCGAGCCTGTGGGCGCGCCGCCGGGAGCCGGCCGCCAGGGCCAGCCGCACCACGTTACGCCCGTAGATCCAGTCCATCGTCTCGCCTGTCCTTTGCCCGGCGCGGCACGACCGCCGGTCCCGCTTCAGCCCGTGCGCACGACCTGCGTGCCCTGCGAGGTGTCGCGCACCTCGAAGCCGGCGGCCTGCAACTCGCTACGCACGCGGTCGGCGCTGGGCCAGTCCTTCTCGGCTCGGTAATGGTCGCGCAGGGCGCAGGCGTACGAGGCATCGGCGCAGCTCAGACGGTCGACATAGACCAGCGCGATGTCGCTCCAGCGCCCGTCCTCGGCGAGGCGAGCCGCCGGCAGCAGGGCCATCTCGCCGGTCGCGCAGGCGTGAGCCTCGTCGCCGGCCACACTGCCAACCTCGGTGAGCTCGGCGCTCGCCGGCGGCACCTCGATGAGCAGCAGGCCAAGTGCCTCAGCGAGAACCTCGCGCACCTGTGCCAGCGCCCCGGCGTCGAGCGGAACTTCGCCGCGGTCCACTGCGGCCAGGTAGCGATGGGTGTCGCCTACCAGGCCGAACAGCTCACCCAGCGCCGCGGCCGTGTTGAGGTCGTCGTCCATATGCGCGGCGAAGGCGGCGCGGGCCGCCCCGGCGCGCGCCGCGACCTGAGGCTGCTCACCCTGGGCCCTGGCTCGCGAGGCGTTGGCGACGCGAAAGTCGAGGTCGCCCAGGGCGTCGCGCAAACGCCCGTGGGCGGCCTTGGCCTCTTCGAGCTTCTCGCTGGAGAACTCCAGCGGGCTGCGGTAGTGCGTGGTGAGGAAGTAGGTGAGCACCACACCCGGCTCGTAGCGATCCAGCACCTCGCGCAGCAAGAAGATGTTGCCCACGCTCTTGGCCATCTTCTCGCCCTCGCTGCGGATCATGCCGTTGTGCATCCACACCCTGGCGAACGGCAGCCCGGCAGCCTCGCTCTGGGCGATCTCGTTCTCGTGGTGCGGGAAGATGAGGTCGCGCCCGCCGCCATGCACGTCGAAACCGGCGCCCAAGTAGCGTAGGCCCATGGCGGAGCACTCGATGTGCCAGCCGGGACGTCCCTCGCCCCAGGGGCTGTCCCAGGCCGGCTCGCCCGGTTTGGCAGCCTTCCACACGGCGAAGTCGAGCGGGTCTTCTTTGCCGGGCTCGCCGTCCACGCGTACGCCTTCTTCGAGCTCCTCGATACGCTGCTTGCTGAGCTTGCCGTACTCGGCGAAGCTGCGCACGCGAAAGTAGACGCTGCCGTTTACCTCGTAGGCGTGCCCGCGAGCGACGAGCTGGCAGACGAGGTCGATGATCTCAGGGATCGTCGCGGTGGCCAGTGGTTCCACATCGGGACGAGGGATGCCGAGCCTGTCGGTGTCGGCGACATAGGCGTCCGTGAACTCCCGGGCCACGGCGGCGGCGCTGCGCCCTTCGACGTTGGCCTTGGCGATGATCTTGTCGTCCACATCGGTAATATTAGTGACGAGGGTGGTGCTGAGCCCACGATGCTGCAGCCATGAGCGCAGCACCGCGAACACCACGTAGGGGCGCGCGTTGCCGACGTGCACGAGGTTGTACACGGTGGGGCCGCAGCAGTACACGCCGGCCTTGCCGGGGTCGCGTGGCTCAAGCAGCTCCTTCTGCTGCGTCAGCGAGTTGAAGAGGCGGATCACGGTGCGTCTCCCGGGGTAGTCGTGGGCTCGCCGGCAGGGTTCCCGGCGAGGGCATGGTCCAGTCTTGCGAGCGTCTCGGCGCGGGCCAGCGCGGCGAGCACGAACGGCAGCTCCGGCCCATGCTCGACGCCGGTGAGGGCGATGCGTAGTGGCATGAGGAGATCGCGCGCGCCGATACCCCGTTGCTTACCCCAGGCGCGGTAGGCGGCCAGCAGCTCGCGCGCGGCGGCAGGGGTGAGCCAGTCGGGCGCGCCGGCGCGCCGCACGCGAAAGGCACCAAGCTGCGCGGCGGCGCAGATCACGGCCGCCGTGAGATTCGCCGGCGGAGCCGGCGCCTGCAATACGGCAGCCGCCAGCGCCGCCGCCTGGCCGTAGGCGATCAGCGATGGCTGGAAGGCGGCCGCCAGCGCCGCCGCCGCCGGCGGCGGCGTACCGGCCGGCAGGCGTGCCGCAAAGAGGCGCTCGTGCTCCTGCGCGGAGAGTGCCAAGATATGCTCGTGGTCGAGCCAGTCGAGCTTGGCCTGGTCGAAGATGCTGGGGCTCGGCGAGAGCTTCTCGATGTCGAACTCGGCGATGAGCCGGGGCAGGTCGAGGATCTCGTCTTCGCCGTGCGACCAGCTCAGCAGCGCCAGGTAATTGACGATCGCTGCGGCCAGGTAGCCGGCCTCCCGGAACTCACCGACCGACGTAGCTCCGTGGCGCTTGGAGAGCTTGCCGCCGTCGGCGCCGAGCACCATGGAGTGGTGCGCGAAGCGCGGGGCCTGGGCGCCGAGCGCGTTGAACAGGAGGAGCTGGCGGGCGGTGTTGGTGAGGTGATCGTCGCCGCGGATGACGTGCGTGATGCCCATATCGTGGTCGTCAACGACTGAGGCGAAGTTGTAGCCTGCGACCCCATCGGAGCGCACGATGATGAAGTCGCCGACGGCGTCACTGCTCACCACCACACGACCGCGAACACCATCGTCGATCACGATGTCGCCACCGGGCACCTTGAAACGTAGCGCCGCGGGTTCGCCGTCTGCCAGGCGCCGCCGCACCTCCTCAGGCGGCAGCCCGAGGCAGCGGCGGTCGTACCGCGGCGGACGGCCAGCGGCGAGAGCCGCGACGCGCAGCTGGGCGAGACGCTCCTGCGGGCAGAAGCAGTGGTAGGCCCCGCCGGCCGCGACCAGCTCCTGCGCCGCCGCCCTGTACCCCTCGAGGCGTTCACTCTGACGGTACGGCCCTCGTGGCCCACCCACGTCTGGACCCTCGTCCCAGTTGAGGCCCATCCAGCGCAGGTCGGCGAGGATCGCCTCTTCGTGACGATCTTCCGAGCGCAGCGCATCGGTATCGTCGATGCGCAACACGAAGCTGCCGTGGCAATGGCGGGCGAAAAGAAAGTTGAACAGGGCCGTGCGCGCCGAGCCGATGTGCAACGTGCCCGTAGGGCTCGGCGCGAAGCGGACTCTTACCGTTGACTCGAGGGTTATGGTTGTCTCCTCGGCGGATCGTTTCTCCTGCAAAACACGGTTCAGTCTATCACCTGAGCGCGGGGGGTCACCCGAACGTGAGGGAGACGGGCGGCGCCGGCGAACGGTCGGCAGGCCGCCGGGGCGGCGCGCCCCGGAAGGCTCGTGAGGCGGCCGCCGCGGAGTCCGCGGTTGACGATCGCCTGCGGTGGGCTGCCGCTCTCTGGCGGCACCGCATTCGTCAACTGCGGCGCAGCGGCGGCCTGCGGCCGCACGGAGCGAACGAAGTGAGCGCCCTTCCGGGGCGCGCCGCCCCGGGCGCCGCGCCGGCCCACCGGATGAACGCCCTCCTCGACGTCGCTGAGGAGCCCGCAGAACGGCTGGTATGCTACGCGGGCCCCTGCACACGGCCGGTGGAGCACCGTTCACGAGGAGGTCTTGTGGGCTTCGATCAGCACGACACACCCTATCTCGACGCTGCGCTACGGCATCGGGCGGCCGCATACACGCCGTTTCACACGCCCGGTCACAAGCTGGGCAAAGGCGCTCCCGACGGGCTGCGCGAGCTGCTCGGCGAGGCCTGCCTGCAAGCCGATGTGGCCGTGGCCGGCGGCGTTGAAGACACGCGAGAGTCTACGCACCTGATCCGCCTGGCGGAGGAGTACGCCGCCGACGCCTGGGGGGCCGAGCGCAGCTGGTTTCTTGTCAACGGGTCGACGAGCGGTGTGCACGCTCTGGTTCTCACTCTGTGCGGTCCGCACGATACGGTCATCATTCCGCGCAATGCCCATAAGTCCATGCTGGCCGGCCTCATCTTCTCCGGCGCCATGCCCGTCTACATGGAACCCGAGATCGACCGGCAGTGGGGCATCCCGCTCAATGTGAGCGTCGACGACGCGCAGCGCGTGCTGGCCGCGCACCCGCGGGCTGCGGCCATCTTTGTAACCTCGCCGAGCTACAACGGTCTCGGCGCCGACGTGCAGGCAGTGGCCGAGGCGGCGCACGCGGCCGGCGTGCCGTGCGTCGTCGACCAGGCCTGGGGGCCGCACCTGCGTTTCTGCCCGGAGCTGCCGCCCGACGCCATGAGCGCCGGCGCCGACGCCGCCGTGGTGAGCACCCACAAGCTCATCAGCGGCATAACCCAGACCTCGGTGCTCATGGCTCGCGGCGCGCGCCTGAATCTCGCACGCCTGGACGGAATGGTGCGTCTCACGCAGAGCACCAGCCCGCAGGTGCTCATGTACGCCAGCATCGACGCCGCCCGGCAGCAGATGGCCACCCAAGGCGCCGAGCTGTGGCGCCGCGCCATCGCCCTGGCGACGTGGGCGCGGACCCGGCTGAGCGCTCTCCCCGGCGTGCGCTGCCTGGGTGAGGAGATGCTGGCGCGGCGCGGCGTCGCCTCCTTCGACCCCACGCGCCTCACGGTGTCTGCGGCCGATCTGGGGCAGAGCGGATATGGGCTCGAGACGATCCTCCGCAACGACTACCACATCGCCGTGGAGGCCGCCGATCCGCTCAATGTGGTGCTCAACGTAACCCACGGCGACTCGCACGCCGACATGGAGACGCTGGTGGCGGCCTTCGCCGACTGCGCCGGGCGGTTCGGCCGGCGGGGCGGCGGCGTTGCCGCTGCCCCGCCGGCCCTTCCCCCGGCGTTCACGCGCCAGGTGCTCTCTCCACGTGAGGCCTTCTTCGCGCCTTCCCAGGCTCTCCCGCTGGGCGAGTGTGCCGGCCGCGTCAGCGCCGAGATGGTCACACCGTACCCGCCTGGCATCCCGGTGCTGGGCCCCGGCGAACAGATCTCGGCCGAGATCGTGGCGTACCTCGAGGAGGGCGCGGCGACGGGCCTGAAGGTCCACGGCCCCGAAGACCCGGCGCTACGCAGCTTGCGCGTAGTGTGTTGACCAGACGCGGTTGCCCTACGGCTTCTTGATACCCAGCGAGGTCGCCGTGAACAGGGGGTCGAAGGTAAGGCCCTCGGCCTCGATGGCCGCGCGGCCGCCCTCTTCGCGGTCGACCACGCAGAGCAGCGCCGGCACCTGCAGGCCCGCCTCGCGAAGCCTCTGCGCGGCCATGATAGCGGCGCCACCCGAGGTGACCACGTCCTCGATCATGAGCACCGTCTGCCCCGGCTCGGCACGGCCTTCGATGCCCTTGTCGGTGCCGTACCCCTTCTCTCCTTTGCGCACGATCGCGAACGGCTTGCCGCAGGCCAGCGACACGGCCGCGACGATGGCCACGGCGCCCAACTCGGGGCCGGCCAGCAGGTCGACGGGTTCGTACGCCGGGAGCTTCCGTGCCAGTCCGGCGGCGATGTCGCGCAGCAGATCGGGCTGCGTTGAGAACAGGTACTTGTCGAGGTAGAACTTGCTGCGCCGGCCGGAGCGAAGGAGAAAGTCACCCTCCAGGTAGCTCGCCTCGAGCAAGCGCTGGCCGAGGTCGGTCACATGGCTCCCTTCGGTGGCGAGGATGGCGCGTCGCGACGCCCGGATCAGGTGCCGCTGATGGCCATACCGTCGATGGCCACCGATGGCGTGAGGATGCTGCCGCTCGGCACCCAGCGGGCGTCGTCGCCGAGAGCCCGCACGTTGCTGAGCATGCCGATGATGTCGCCGGCCAGCGTGACCTCGTGCACAGGGGTAGTGAGCTGCCCGTCTTCGATGAGGATGCCGGCGATGCCCACCGAGAACTCGCCCGAGATGGGGTTGGCGCCCGAATGCACGCCCACGGCGTCGCTGACGAGCACCCCACGCTCTATCCCGGCCAGGATATCGGCCACCGGCGTCACGGGCCCGCCAACCACGAGATTAGTGGGCCGCACCGCGGGAAGCCCCTGGTACGAGCCGCGCAGGCCGTTTCCGGTGGAGCTGCGGCCGGCCTTGCGTGCTGTATAGGCGTCGTAGAGGAAGCCCTGCAGCACACCTCCGTGGCCGATGAGTGGTGTGCGCCGGCAGGGCGTACCCTCGCCGTCGAAAGGGGCGCTGTCGAGGCCGTCGGGCAGGGTTCCGTCGTCGTCGAGCTGCAACAGCTCGGCGGCAACCTGCTGTCCCTCTCGCCCGGCGAACAGCGAACGGCCTTTCTGCACCGCGTCGGCGGTGAGTGCCGAGCTGAGCACGCCGAAGAAAGCGGCCGCCACAAACGGGTCGAGAACCACCGGCACCCTCATGGATGGGCACTTGTGGGCGCCGAGCAGCCGGCAGGCCCTCTCGGCGGCCTCGCGACCGCACCCGTGCGGATCGAGGTCTTCGAGCGCCCGCCCCACCGTGTAGGAGTAGCCGGTCTCGATTCTGCCGTCCTGCTCGGCCAGAGCGTAGGCGAAGGCGTAGCACTGGTTGGCGCGATAGCTGCCCCGTACGCCGGCACTGCTGGCGATGAATATCTCGCCATCGCCGTCGACGTACATGGTGTCTTCGACGGTCTTCACGCGCGGGTCGGCGGCCAGGGCCGCCTCCTCCACGGCCATGGCCATTGCGATGCGGCGCTCGTCGGTGGCCGCGGCCAGCCGCGGGTCGAAAAGCCGCACGGCGGGCGGCTCGCCACCGGGCTCGGGCAGCCGCGAGAACTCGTCGGGATCGCTCACCGCGGCGTGGTCGAGCGCGCGCCGCACAACATCGTCGAGCGCGCCGTCACTCAGGTCCGAGGTGTAGGCATGCCCCACCGCTCCATCGCGAAAGACGCGCACCCCGAGGCCGCGGCGCTCCGCGGCGGTGAGCTGCTCGACCTCCTGCCGGTAGACCTTGATGCGCCGCACGACGGAGCGTTCGCCGTACACCTCCACCTCGTGAGCGCCACTCGTGCGCGCCCGCTCGAGGATCGCATCGATGACGGCGAACATCAGCCCGTACCTCCTACCGTCATCTCGGCGATGCGCAGCGTGGCCTGGCCGGTGCCGACCGGCACGCCCTGGCCGTCTTTGCCGCAGATGCCGGTCTTCACATCGAAATCGCCGGCGATCATGTCGATCTTCATGAGGATGTCGATGCCGTTGCCCACCAGGGTGGCGCCGCGCAACGGCTCCGCAATACGCCCGTCGGCGATGCGATAGCCCTCGGCCACACCGAACACGAAGCTGCCGCTGGCCGGCTCCACCTGACCACCGGCCAGGCTCTTGGCGTAGAAACCCTGGCGCGTGGCCGCGATGATGTCGGCGGCCTGGGCGTCACCGGGCGCGATGTACGTGGTGGTCATGCGCGGTATGGGCACATGGCGAAACGATTGCCGGCGACCATTGCCGGTAGGCTTGGCCCCGGCCTCGCGGGCGCGCAGGCGGTCGTAGAGATAGCCGGTAAGGCGACCGTCGGCAATGACCTGTGTCTTCTGAGTGGGCACGCCCTCGTCGTCGAACGCCTGAGAGCCCCAGCCGTTCACGAGCGACCCGTCGTCGTAGGCATGCACGATGGGCGCGGCCACCACCTCGCCGAGCTTACCCGCGTAGATGCTGGCGCCCTTGGCGATGGCGTCGGCCTCGAGACCGTGGCCGCACGCCTCGTGAAACAGCGTGCCGCCGAACCCGTTGGCCAGCACCACCGCCATGGTGCCCACGGGCGCCGGACGCGCGTCCAGCATGCTCAGCGCCTTGCCGGCCGCGACCTCGGCCAGGGCACGCGCGGTGGCCTCGTCGAGCAGTTCCAGGCCGGCGCTGCCGCCCACCGTCTCGTGGCCGGTCTGGATGACCTCGCCGCGACGCGCCACAACTTGGGCGCTGAGCCGCGTGCGCGTGCGGTCGTCGGCCACCAGCTCGCCGAGCGAATTGGCGATGAGCACACGCTGTCTCGTGTCGGCGTAACCGACGATAGCTTGGACGATCTCGGAGCCGCAGGTTCGCGCGGCCTCGTCGGCGGCTCTCACCAGCGCCGCTTTCTCGGCGATGGCGACGGAATCGGGGGGGATGCGCACGGGATGACGCCCGGGCTCGCTGCGCACCGCGCCGAGCTCGACCACGGCCTGGGCACCGCCGTCGCGCACGGCCGCCGCGACCGCGTCGGCGGCGGCGCTCAGGCCGGCCTCGTCAACGGCATCGCTGTACGCGTAGAACGTGTGCTCGCCCGACAGCAAGCGCACCGCGGCGCCCACCTCGCGACCGCCGCTGGTCTGCTCGATGCGCCCGTCTTCGAGGCGCACGCCAAGGCTGTCGCGGTCTTCCACGTACACCTCGGCGAAATCGCCGCCGCGACGCAGAGCACGAGCGATGGTGGCCTGCAGAAGGCCGCGGTCGAAGGCGGCGAGATCCATCAGATGTCGGCTCCGAGCGCGCTACGCAGTGCCGCCGCCGCGGCGGTGATCTCGCCGCCGGAGGCGTCGCCCGGGTCGGCGGCGACGGTGCTCCCGTCGCCGAGGCCAAGCTGTATGCGCGGTCGCGCCGCGGCGCCGCGCCGCCGGCGCCACCAGACGGTCGCCCCGGCGACGCCCGCGGCGACGGTAACGAGAGTGACGGTGCGCAGCCTCATGCTTGGCCTTCTGTCTCCGCAAAGGCGTCGCTCAAACAGGTGCGCAGGTCGAAGATCAGGAGGCCGACGGCCGGCTGCCTTCCGGTGGCGGCGACGATACGCCGCCCCTGACCCTCTAGCACGGCCACGGCTCCCCCGGCGGACTCGACGACGACGTGCTCGAGTGGCGCAGCGGAGGCGGCCGCCGCACGGGCGACGGCGAGCTCCCAGAGCCGTCTGGCCGCGCCCGCGAGACCGCTGCCGGCCTCACCGGGGCCGGCGGCGAGCACCTCGCCCTGCGCGTCGAGCACGGCAACGTGACGCACGTCGGTGGAGATGCTGAGCAGGTCGTTGATAGCCTCGTCGACAGTCATTTGGCCCCTCCGGCGGAATGGGTCGGCAGCTACTCTATCACCGGGCCGTGCCCGACTGCCCCTGATGAGCTGGGGAGAACGTGCACAGGAGCTCGCAGCTCGCGCTCCCACAGCTTATGCGGCAATCGTCGGGACTGATGCGCAGACGCCCAAGACCCGCCGTGACCACCTCGAGCACTCCCTCCAGAAAGGCGCGATGCATGGCGCACACCAGGTCCGGATCGGCTCCGGAGAGCTCGCGGAAAGCGCAGTTGTGAACGACGACCTGAAGAGCGCCGGCACGCCACGTGACCTCCGGCAGCAGGCCCTGCTCCTCGGCGACCTTGCGCACCAGTCCGGCGGCCACGGCGGCGTCGCGCGGCGACCGCTTGGCCCCGGAGAGCGCCCGCCGTCCCTCGGCGGCACCGGCTTCGCGACAGACACGTAAGGAATCGTCTCGCGACCCGCCCGCCGCAAGAGCCGAGAGCGCGAGCCGCGATAGCATCTCGTAGCGTCGCGGCGGGAAGCCGAAGGTAAGCACCATCTCACTGAGGTGATAGAGCTTGGCGGGACGACCGCCGGCGGCGCTGCGCCGGAAGGCGGTGCTGAGAAATCCGGCCTGCTCGAGCTTGGCGAGGTGCATGCGGGCGACGTTGGGATGCAGGCCGAAGTGCTCGGCGATCTCGGCCACCGTAACGTCTTCGCCGGGGCGTTCCGCGACGGCCCGATAGATGTGGTAGCGGGTGTCGTCGGCGAGAACCGCCGACAGCTCGTGATCGCGGTCCACGCGCCTCCCTTCGCCTGGTCGAACCTGGTTCGATAGTACAGGCCGGCGGTTCACCTGTAAACACGGTGGCCGTAGTGCCAAACCGCCCGCCGGGGACGCCCTCGGGGGCGACCCCCGGAGGCGCGCCTAAGCCGTTCAGCTCTCCAGCACGTAGTGCGAGGAGATGGGCACCGCCGGCCTCAGGGTGGCTTCGACCGAGCAGTACCTGGTCTCAGACAGCTCGATGGCGCGCTGCACCTTCTTCTCGTCCAGTGCGCCCTTGAGGTGGTAGACGACGGTGAGGCTCAAGAACCTCTGGGGATGCTCCGCGGCCCTCTCGCCGCTCACCTCCACGCGGAACTCCTCGAGCGGCTGCCGCATCTTCTGGAGGATCGACACCACGTCCATGGCGGTGCAGCCGGCCAAGGCGGTAGCCAGCAGTTCCATGGGGGTGGCACCCTGCCCCGGTTCGTCGAGCGCCGAGGCCAGGTCCAGGCGGCCGTGCGCCGTGACACCCTCGAACGTCAGGCCTTCCTTCTTCCAGTTCACCACCGCCGGACGACTTGTCGCCATCGCGATCCTCACCTCCCCGCGAGCCAGGCCCGCGGTCGACTACCATGCCTGCTCAGGTATACCGTGCGCTAAACTCTTCGCGCACATCACCAGCGACCCGGGCGCTCACGCCGCGCCGGCCAGCGAAGGAGCACCCCCGTGACCATACTGCAGGCCATCATCCTGGGCATCGTCCAAGGTCTCACCGAGTTCCTGCCCATCTCGAGCTCCGGCCATCTGATCCTCGTGCCCTGGTTGTTCAACTGGCACTTCCTGCTCAACAACCCCGACCTCAACAAGACGTTCGACGTGGCTCTGCACCTGGGCACCTTCATCGCCGTGCTCATATTCTTCTGGCGTGAGGTCGTGCGGCTCATGAGTGCGTGGGTACGCAGCATCGCACGGCGCAGCCTGGCCGAGCCGGAGGCGCGCCTGGCTTGGCTGCTGTTCGTGAGCACCATCCCCGCCGGCATCATCGGCGTCGCCCTGGAAACCTTCATCGAAGATCGCCTCGGCAAGCCCTGGCTGATCGCCGTCGTGATGATTGCCTTCGCCCTGGTCATGTACGCGATCGATCGCGCGGCCAAGCTCGACCGTGAGCTCGACGCGCTCACCTGGGCGGACGCGATCGTGATCGGCTTGGCCCAGGCGCTGGCGCTCTGCCCCGGTGTGTCACGCTCGGGCATCACCATGGTGACCGGCCTGGCCATGCGGCTCGACCGCGAGTCGGCGGCCCGGTACTCCTTTCTGCTGAGCGTCCCGGTGATCGGCGGAGCGGCGGCGGTCAAGGCCCTCGAGGTCGCCAAGAACGGCTTGCCGGCCGGCACCGCCACGCCGTTCGCCGTGGGTATCGCCTCCGCGGCGATCAGCGGTCTACTCGCCGTCTGGTTCGTGATGGCCTACCTGAAGCGGCACACCTTCAACCTGTTCGTGATCTATCGCATCATCGCCGGCGTCGCGGTGCTCATCCTCATCGTCGCCGGCGTGCGCTCGGGCATGGGCCTTTGAGTCGTGTAGAATCCTAGGCCCAGCTCCCACGCCCATCACCCGGAGTCACCTGTGCGCAATCTCTCTCGCGGCGAGCGCGGCAAAGAAGTCCTCGACGTCCAGACCCGCCTGCGCGGGCGCGGCTTCGAGCTGGGTCGAGAGGGCGTTGACGGGTTCTTCGGTCGTAGCACCGAGCTTGCCGTACGCTCGTTCCAGCAGCAGCGTGGCTTGCTGGTCGACGCCGTCGTGGGCGCCAACACCTGGCGCGAGCTGGTAGAAGCCGGCTACTCTCTGGGCGACCGCCTGCTGTACCTTCGTGAACCGCCGTTTCGCGGCGACGACGTGCTGGCCGTGCAGATCAAGCTCAATCTGCTGGGCTTCAACGCCGGCGCCGAGCGTGGCGTGCACGACGAGAACGTGGAGCGTGCCGTGCTCGACTTCCAGCGTAACGCCGGCTTGCTGGTAGACGGCATCGTCGGCGACAGCACTATCGTCAAGCTCACGGCCCTCCGCAAGGCGGAGTCGGGTCGCGAGGGCAAGAAGATCCCCGAGCGCGACGGCGGTTTCATGGAGGCCCGCAGGCTCATCGGCCAGACGGTGGTTGTCGACCCCGGACACGGCGGCCAAGATACCGGCTATGTCTCCTCGGCAGGGATCGCCGAGAAGGCCGTGGCGCTGACCCTCGGCCTGCGGCTCGCCGAGCTGCTGCGCGCCGAGGGCTGCCGCGTGCGACTCACCCGCGAACGCGACGAGGCAGTGCCGCTGTATGTGCGCGCCCAGACGGCCAACGCCGCCGCCGCCGACTACCTCCTGTCGTTGCATTGCAACGCAAATGAGGCTCAGGAGGCACGTGGCGCGGCTTGCTACTACTTCCAGCGCAGCCATTACTATTCGGAGCACGGCCGGCGGCTGGCCGAGTACATAGGTGGTCGCCTCGAGAGGGCCGGTGCACCCTACATCGGTGGCTTGGGCCGCAACTACGGCATCTTGCGCGAAACGCACGGCATCGCTCTGCTCGTGGAGCCTCTCTTTCTCAGCAACCCGATCGAGGAGCGCCTGAGCCAGCGGCCCGATCACGTCGAGGCTCTGGCTCAGGCGCTGCGGCAGGGCCTCGCCGACTACCTGGCGCGAGCGCCCTTGAACGAACCGGTTGCTGGTTCCCGGCGCCCGGCCGCATCCTTCGAGAGCGAGCGGCGATGAGCCCGCCCGAGGCTCTACCCGCCGGCGTACGCCTTACCGCAACCCAGGCACAGCGCCTGCGCGAGCTGGGCGCAGACGCGCCGCTCGTCGGCGCCGCCTACACCGACCGGGCGGCCCGCGACGCCGCCTTCAAGCACCTCGAGGACGCACTAGTGCGGGAGGGCCGGCGGCGGCTGCAAGAGCTTCGCGGCGGCCGGCGGGTGCCTCTGCTCGCGGAACTCCAGGAGAACCTCTGCGCGGCGCTCACCGGCGCCGGGTTTACGCAGGTAGTAACGCCGCTCATCATCAGCGCCGAGTCGCTCGTGAAGATGGGCATCGAGCACGGTCACCCGTTGCGCGAGCAGGTCTTCTGGCTCGACGACGGGCGTTGCCTCAGACCAATGCTGGCGCCCAACCTCTACACGCTCATGCGCCGGCTGGGGCGCATCTGGAGCCGTCCGTTCGGGATCTTCGAGGCCGGCTCCTGCTTTCGCCGCGACACCAAGGGCGCCAGCCACTTGAACGAGTTCACCATGCTCAACCTGGTGGAGCTGGGCCGGCCGGCGGAGGAATGCCGGGCCCGGCTCGCGGAGCTCGCCGGGCTCGTGATGCAGGCCGCCGGCATCCCCGACTACCAGCTCGTGCACACCGACTCGGAGGTGTACGGAGACATGATCGACGTGGAGGTCAACGGCACCGAGGTCTGCTCGGCCGACGTGGGCCCGCACGCGCTCGACGGCAACTGGGGCATCGTCGACCCGTGGGTGGGGCTGGGGTTCGGCCTCGAGCGGCTCCTCATGACGCGCGAGGGCTACTCCAACATCGAGCGCGCCGGCCGCAGCCTCATGTACGTCGACGGCGTGCGCCTCAACATCTAGCCGGCCGTACCGTCACTCTCCACCCGCGGACGCGTGGCGGGCGGGGGCGCCACCGGCGCCCCCGCCCGCCACGGTCTTGCGAGCCTTCTTTCGCGCCCTACTTGGCGAGCAGCGCGTCGATCTTCTTGACGCCGTCGTTGGCGTCTTCGGCGTAGGCGTCGGCGCCGATCTGGTCGGCCCAGCGCTGCGTGCAGGGGGCACCGCCGACCACCGTCTTGTAGGGCAGGGCGCCCTCCTTGACGAGCTTGATGACCTTGCGCTGCTCCTCCATCGTGGTGGTGAGCAGGGCGCTCATGCCGATCACGTCGGCGTGATGCTCGGCGGCCATGGCGAGAAACTTCTCGGCGGGCACGTCGCGGCCCAGGTCGGTGACCTCGTAGCCGTTGGCCTTGAGGTAGGCGATCACGATAGCCTTGCCGATGTCGTGCACGTCGCCCTGCACGGTGCCCAGCACGATCGTGCCCTTGGCCTCGGCGGCCTCGCCCTCGAGGGCGGCGTTGGTGATCTCGGTGGCGCCCGCCATGGCATCGGCGGCCATCATCAGCTCGGGCAGGAAGACGTCGCCGCTCTCGAAGAGCTCGCCGACCTCCTGGATGCCCTTGACGAAGCCGTTCGCCATGATGTCGCCGGGGGCGATGCCGGAGTCGAGGGCGCGGTGGGCGACCTCCTCCGCGGCGGCGCGGTCTGAGGTGATGATGGCGTCTGCTGCTTCTCGGTAGATGTCTGCCATGCCTTGGACTCCTCCCAACGTCTCTCAACAGCAACTTCCACACAGCTAGGTATGGCGCGCGCAAGATCGGAGAACGGAGTGCTCCGCAAGCCGGGTGTGCCAGGAAGGGTCGGGGACCCTTCGAGACCCACCCGCCGTTCCCCGAGGTGCGGCACGGCGCAGTATACCAGTCGCGAGAGCCTCAAACCAAGCACAATCCGCCACAACCGACCACACACGCACACCGGCCCGAGTGCCTCGCCGGCGCCACACGCCCGTCGCGCAGCTCTCGCCGGTTTGAGCGCCCAGGCCCTACGGGAGAATCGCAAGAGGCGGAAAACGCAGGGTCGGCCGAGCTCTCGGCCTGCCCCAGAGGTTGAAGTCCGAGCCAGGGAGGCGGGCATGGGCGACATGCGCATCGGCGAGAGCTTTATCGGCGAAGGGGCGGAGGCCGCCCACGTGAATGCCGTGGTCGGCTCCCGCGACGGTCCGGTGGGCGTCGCGTGGGCGACCGCTCTGGCTACACCACGGGCCGGCCACATCCCCTTCGTCGCAGTCTTGCAGCCCGGCCTCGCGGTCAAGCCCGCCACGCTGTTCGTGAACAAGGCGGCCATTGCCTCTGCCCGGCACGGCGACCTTACCTGGGGTGCGGCGCAGGCCGGCGTCGCCGCCGGCGTCACCCAGGCGCTCGCAGACGGCGTCATCGACAGGGAGCGCCTCGACGACCTCGCGCTGATCGCCGCCGTGTGGGTGAACCCCGACGCCGATGACGAAGAAGCCGTGTTTGCCAACAATCGCGCAGCCACACTCACGGCGCTGCGCAACGCCCGCGATGGCCTGCCGGGGGTCGCCGACGTTCTGGCCGCCCGCGACGACCCGAGAAATCCGTTCTTCAGGGTGCCTCGACCGGGGTGAGGAGGAGCCGCATGCGCATCGCCTTCGTCGGACTCGGGCACATGGGTGGGGCCATGAGTCTCAGGCTGGCCGAGGCCGGCCTTGATCTCAGCGTCTTCGATCTCGATGCGGCCAGAGCCGCTCCCGCGTGCGCTTCCGGCGCCCGTCTCGCGGCATCGGTGGCGGAGGCCAGCGGCACGGCAGACATGCTGATCACCATGCTGCCCACGCCCGCGGCGGTCGAGGAGGTGATGCTCGGCGCGGGAGGCGCCCTCGAGGCCCTGCCCGAGCGCGCCCTCTGGATCGACATGTCAACCTCGGCCGCGTCTATCGCCGAGCGGGTGCGAGCCCGCGGCCGCGCACGGGGCATACGGGTGCTCGATGCCCCCGTGGCCGGCATGGCGAGCGGCGCCGCGGCCGGTACCTTGCAGATCTTCGTCGGTGGCGAAGCCGCCGATCTCGAGCTGGCGCGGCCGATCCTGGCACACATGGGCGATCCGCAGCGCATCTTCCACGTCGGTGCGCACGGCGCGGGGTACGCCGTCAAGCTCATGCTCAACCTCCTGTGGTTCGACCAGCTCGTGGCGATCGCCGAAGTGCTCACGATCGGTGTACGCGCCGGGGTTGACCTCTCGGTGCTGCGGCGCGCGCTGATCGCGAGCCCGGCCAACAGCACCCTGATGGAACGCGACCTGGTGCCGCTGCTCGAGAATGGAGACTACGAGACCGGCTTCGCGCTGGCGCTGGCCTGCAAAGACTTGAGGCTCGCCGTGGACCTGGCACGCGCGGCCGGGGTGCCGGCCGAGGTGAGTGCCGTCGTGGAGCAGCTCTTCACGCGCGCCCGGGCGCAGTTCGGCGACGATGCCGGCGAGATGACGCCGGTGCGCCTCTATGAGGAGGTCGCGGGAGTGCGGCTGCGGCTCCCGCACGAGCCGGCCGGCTGACCGCCGGCGAGGCCACGCGCGGACAGCGCAGGGTTCGCCCATCGGTCGGCGGGGGCGTCCGCCGCCGCTCCGTGCTAGCATCTTCACCGTGAGATACCACGGTGCCGTGATCCGCCCCCCGAGCGAAGCCTCCAGCCTCATCGTGCAGGTCACGTACGGCTGCTCGAACAACTCCTGCGACTTCTGCGGCACGTACCTCGACAAACCCTTCGCCGTGCGGCCCTTCGACGAAGTGGTGGACGACGTCACCAGCCTCCCGGCGGGCGCGCGCCAGCGCGTGCGGCGCGTGTTCCTGGCCGATGGCGACGCGCTCGCGCTAAGCCCGCGCAAGTTGCACGACATCCTCGACCTGCTGCGGCGGGCGCTACCCGGGCTCGAGCGCGTGAGCAGCTACGCCAACGCCCGGAACCTGCTCGCCAAGACTGTTGACGAGCTGCGGGCGTTGCATGAGAACGGGCTCGGGCTCCTGTACCTCGGGCTCGAATCCGGCGACGACCAAACGCTCGCCGAGATCCACAAGGGCGTCACGGTCGCCGAGCAGATCGAGGGTTGCCGGCGGGCCACTGCGGCAGGTCTCCAGCTCTCGGTGACCGCCATCTTGGGCCTGGCCGGCAGGGCACGCTCGCTCGTCCACGGCAGGGCCACCGGAGAAGCGCTCTCGGCGATCGACCCCGAGTACATCGGCATTCTCACGCTTATGCTCACGCCTGGCACCACGATGCACCGCAAGGTAGCCGACGGCGAGGTGGTGCTGCCCGACTCCGTAGGTATGCTGCGCGAGCTTCGCGAGATCGTCGCCGGCCTAGACTGCAGCGACTGCGTCTTTCGCTGCAACCACGCCTCCAACTACCTGCCCGTAGGGGGCCATCTGCCGCACGACAAGGCTGCCATACTGGCCACGCTCGACAAGGTGCTCGCGGCACCGGCCGCGGTGCAGCTGCGACCGGAGAGCTGGCGTCTGCTGTAGCGGCGCGCGGTGGCCGGGTCACATGTCGTGCAGATGCGACCCGTAGCCGCGCTTGAAGTGGGTCGAGGCGTACTTCTGCAGCTTCCATGCCGGGATGCGACACTGCGGGCAGGCCTCCGCGTACCACTTGTTGCGCAGCCAGCGGGCGGCGCGGCTGGTCTTGGAGTCATGCACTACCATGTGCTTGTTGCAGTGGGTGATCACGATGGCGTAGGAGCCGCGCTCCTCGAACTCCTTGATGCCGTGCAAGATGCCACGTCGCGACGGCCACAGCTTCATCTTTTCGACGAGGCGAAAGAGAGGGACCTGCTTGCGGTAGTAGCGGGCCTTGTTGGGATCCGTCGGCATGGGGCCTTCGAGTGTACCACGAGGGGCAGGAGGCGGGCCCGGGACGGCGAACGTTGAGACCCCATCCGCGACGATTCGAGGTGGACCATGACGCGACGCGCGGCATCGAGACTTGCCGGCCTGCTCCCGGTGCTCTTGATCGTCGTCGCACTGGTCGTGGTGGCGACGGCCGCCGGTGTGGCCGCCTGCGGCGGCTCTTCCGGCGGCCCAACCCCCGCACTTTCGCCAACGTCCACGGGCGGGGTGACACCGTCCGCAACTGCCGCACCGCCTGCGGCCAGCCCGTCGGCCACGACCGCCGTGACGTCGCTGACCATATACTTCGTGCGCGGCGACGCCCTGGGTACGGCGACCCGTCAGGTACCGGCGACCGCAGCCATCGCCACGGCCGCACTCAACGCGCTTCTGAGCGGGCCATCGGCGGCGGAGCAGGAGGCCGGCCTCTCGACAAACATCCCGGCCGGCGTACGGCTCAAAGGCCTCACCATCAGCGGTGGCGTTGCGACCGTCGACCTCTCGTCCCCGATCGCGGCCAAGGCGGCCGGCGCCGTGGCCACGCGGCGCCTGGCGCAGGTGGTGTATACGCTTACGCAGTTCCCCACGGTGAAGCGCACGGTGATCACCGTCAATGGCAGCCCGCTCACCTCTGTGCCGGGCGGGGTACCAGGCTCTCCCGAGCCGCTCACGTTCGCCAGCCCTCAGCGCCGCGGCTACGACCCCTGGAACCTGGTGCTGCCCGGCATCTTCGTGGAGCAGCCGGGCGTGGGAGCCGTGCTCTCCAGCCCGTTCACTCTCACCGGCACGGCGAGAGTGTTTGAGGGCTCCTTCACGGCCCGCCTGCTAGACAGCAGCGGACGGCGCATCGTCAACGTGACCGTGCAAGCTACCCGCGGGGCGCCGGGACGCGGCAGCTTCCGTCGGTCGATCGCTTTCAGTACCTCCGCAACGCGGGGCACCCTCGTCGTCTACAGCCAGTCCATGGAAGACGGCTCCCGCCAGAACCTGGTGAGCATCCCCGTGACGTTCGCGCATTGACCGCGAGCCCGCGACGGCGGCGCCGGCTCTTAGCACCCGCAACCAATCCCCCACCCCGCAGCCCCCGCCCAAGGTCACGCATCCAAGGCCGGCGGAGCGCAGGGGGCAGCGCGCCCCAGGGGCCTCGTGAGGCGGCCGCTGCGGAGTTGGTGGGTTGACGATAGCGTGCAGTGGCCAAGCCGCTCTCTGGCGACACCGCATTCGTCAACTCCCGCGCAGCAGCGGCCTGCTTGCCGAGCGCAGCGAACGATAGTGAGCGTGCCCCTGGGGGGCGCTGCCCCCTGCGCTGCGCCGGCCCACCACCGCGAGAGCTCTTCTGGCGGGGAGTGCGGGAGTTACACCCGCCTACGTGGATTTAGAGTCCACGCTGATCCTTTCGATCGACCCCCCGCAATGACCCGATTCTACAACGATCAGACGAGCGCCCGCGCCGCCATCACCGCCACGCCGATAGCGAGCGCCTCATGGATGTGGCGGGGGCCCAGCGTGGCTTGTGCGGCGGCCGTAAAGGCCGACGGAATGCCGGGGACGGCGGCGAGCGTCTCGGGCTTCACGTCGCCGGCGTCGATGAGACCGGCGGCCGGCGTGGCGTCGAAGATCAGATCGCAGCGAGCCAGGCCCTCGGCGAGCGTGATCGGCGCGACGGCCAGTCCGATGGCGAGCACGGCCTGCAGCCGCTCCGCATCGGGCTCGACGACCCGTACCACCGCCCCGCGACTCAGCAGCCGGCGGGCGGCGGCCCGGCCCACGGGGCCCAGGCCGAGCAGGAGCACCTCCCTGCCCAGCAGGCTGCCGGCTGCCGCCTCGAGCGCCGTCACGTAACCTTCGGCCGTGGCCGGGTCGTCGTCGACGCAGCGTGCCTTGTGCATGTTGAGGGCGATGAACCGGTGATCGTCGGCCATGAACACCACCTCGGCCCCCCCGTCGACGGCCTCTTGGATGCCTCTCACGTCCGTTTGCGCCGTGGCCCACGCTGCGCAGCCGAGGTGCCGGAGAATGGTGGCCACACAGGGCGCGAAACCGGAGATAATGCCCTCCCCGGTGGTGATGGGCACGGCGGCGATGCGCGTGCCTCTGAAAGGGATGCACGGCGGCGGCTGGGCGACGGTGTTGCTCGCCAGCTCTCTAAGACCGAGACCGCACACGCCCATGAGGTCGGTCTCGAAGGCGCGCAGCTTCTCGACGAGCCCACGCACATCGTCTTCGTTGAGCCTGGTCATTTCCGCAGCGCCTCCCCCCGGGCATCGGCCTCAGGTACGAGGGCGAGTTGCTCGTGCGCCGCGATCTCTCGCACCGCCCCGTCGGCCGCCGCGCGCGCCTGCGCCTCACTCGTCCCCGTGGTGATGAGCGTGGCCGACCAGTGCTCCGCCCCGGGGCGGTAGTCGGTGAGCGCTTCGTCGACGCCGAAAAAACCGGGCAGGATTTGCAAGGGCCGCGCGCCCGCCATGACGTGCTCGCCCGTCACCGCCAGCAGACCCCCCCGCGCGCTGACGTGCTGGTACACGCAGGCGCGACGTGGGGCGCAGTCCATCGCCTCCGGCAGGGCGTCTCTCAGCACCGTGTCCAGGAAGGCCTTGACGATGTTGACACCGCTGGACCAGAAGACGGTGGTGGGCGTCTGGCTGGGAAGCCGGGCGTCGATCTCGAGCACCATGGGATCGGCGCCGCGCACCATTACCTCCACGTCGGTGAGCCCGTTCAGGTTCAGGCCACCGGCCAGCCGCGCGGCCACCGTAGCGAATGCCGCCAGCGTCCCGGCCGGCACAGCGCCGGCCCAGTTACGCGGGTCGGGCGATTGCCCGCCCTCTCCCACCGGAGCCACGACGCGCTGGCAGTCGTAGCCGGCGTCGAACTCGAGACCGGTGATCTGCAACGGCAGCGCGCGGCCGCCCCAGGCGAGCACCTCGAGCGAGAGCGACGGCCCGACCACGAACTCCTCCACCACGACGTCGTGGCCGGCAGCCCGCAGCCGCGTGCGAGCCGCCTCGAGCTCGGATCCGTTGTGAACCACGCTGACGCCCTCACTGCCGCTGGCCGAGCTAGGCTTCACCACGGCCGGAAAGCCGCACTCCGGCCACGACGCAGGTCGGGGTACGCCGAGGTGGGCGAAGAGCCGTTGCGAGGCGACCTTGGACTGACTGACGCGATATGCGTCGAGATCGAAGAGAAGCGGCACGTCCCAGGCCGGCACGCGTGCCGCGAGCCACTCCAGCGTGGCCAGGTCTTCGCAGGCCGGCAGCACGGCATCGCAGGCGGTGATCAGCAGGCGGGCGCGATCCTCGTCGGCGGTGATGTCGGTGACCACGTGGCGGCCGGCCAAGCCCGCCGCCGGTGGAGCCTCGCGGCGGTCGACCAGCACCGTCTCGAAGCCGGCCTTGCCGGCGAGATACACGGCCTCGGTGCCTTGCAACTTGCCACCGACGATCAGGAGCTTCACGGCCGCGCCCCGGCACGCGTGTGCGCGGCCGCGAGCCAGGCGCGATAGTCGGCCGCCGAGCCCGCCTCTAGCCCCAGGCCGGCCAGGTGCGGCAGCACCTCGGCCACGGTGCGGTACCCGTCATCTATGTCCAGCTCGGCCTGCGACACGCCGGCGAGCCCCACGGTTGGGGGCACGATCGACGTGACCACGTTGGCGCCGGCGTTGAGCCGCCGCTCCAGGCCGCGAATGCCGTCCACGTCGAGCGACGCCGGGATGAGGGCATACGGCATGACGAGGCGCATGACCGCGATGGTGAGCAGCTCCGCCTCGTCGCCGGCCGGCTGAACGGTGGCCAGTGGGGTGCCGGCCTGCGGTACGAAGGTCATCACGCGGACTTGCTCCCAGCCGGCCGCACGCATCGTGCTGATGGAATGCGCGCGGTCGGCGGCGGTGTCGCCGATGCCGGTGAGCAGACCGTCTTCCACCAGCAGGCCGGCGCGGCGCGCCGCGCGGCGCGCCGCGCTGCGCGCCTTGTAGGGCTGCCCCGGACGCAGACGCTCGTAGAGCTCCGTCGTATGGGTCTCCTGGTAGAGCGCATACCACTCCGCACCGCGGGCGCGTAAGCCCGCCAGAACATCGTCGGGCACCACGCCGGGCGACACCATCACCGGCAACCCGGCGGTGGTGCTCACCGCGCCCACCATCTCCAGAAGGCCACGGTAGCCGGCGCTCGTGTGGATCGCCGGATCCTCACCCATCGTGAGATCGAGGAGTACGACGCCGGAGGAGGCCAGGCCCTCACAGATCGAGACCACCTCGGAGAGTGACTTGCGGTACCTTGGGCTCTGGGAATTCGAAGACCGGTAGAAGCAGAAGGTGCACTCGTTGCGGCAGAAGGTAGAGAAGTACACGAAGCCGTAGAGGAAGATGCTTGTGCCAGACGTCCGGGTGCGCGCTTCGCGGGCGGCGGCGAAGACCGCTGCGGCATCGTCGCCACGGGCGCTGAGCAGAGCCTCGAGCTCGGCCTCCGTGAGCGGAGAGCCGTCGAGCGCGCGGACACAGAGGCCGCGAATGTCGCTACTGGTGTGGATCAACCGTCGTGCCTCCCCTTCACTGGTGGCCACTGGGAGAGTGCCGCAAGACGGCCAAGTGGCGCCTGAGGCGAGTGTACCGAGGGGTGGTGCCGGCTGGCAAGCCATGCCGGCCACGGCATCGTCTGAAAGGCGGATCGCCGGGCGCGCCGGGAAGGGCCTCGAGCGGCGCGCTCACCCACCGCTCAGCGGAACTCGAGCACCTCTTCCACGGGCCGGCGCGACGAGGGCGTGGCAGCGCCCGCCGGGCGACCGATGGGCACCACCGCCACCAGCCTGGCCGGCGCCTCTACTCTCAGCAACGTCTCGAGGACCGGCGCCGCGAGCACGGGGGCGGTCATCCAGCACGAGCCATAGCCGAGTGCGTGGGCCGCCGTGCAGAGGAGCTGCACGGCGGCACCGATACTCTGCAGATCAGGCCGGGCGCGTAGGCGGTCGCGTTCTTCGGCGCGCAGCCCTCGGGCAATGAGCATCTCGTCGCCGCGCGACGCGTAGGGCACGGCAAACACGGCCATCACCACTGGAGCGTCGACGAAGAAGGTAGCGTAAGCCCGTAGGGCTTGGATCTCTCGTCGCCTCTCGGCGAGCTCGGGCCAGGTGGCCATCTCGTCGAGGGCGTCGTCGACCGCTCGCCGCATGGCGACCTGCGTCTCGACGTCGTCTACCGCCACGAAGCGCCACGGTTGCGCGTTGCTCGCGTTGGCGGCGCGCACCGCCAACGTGACCATGGCGCGCACGTCGTCGCGCGGCACCGGGTCGGGCAGGAAGCGACGTACACTGGCACGGCCGCGCACGGCCGTGACCAGGGCCACATCTTCCAGCCGTTTCGTCGCCGACTCGTCACTCATGCCGGCCTCAGCCTCCGGAGATGGGCGGCACCACGGCAAGCATGTCGCCGTCGGCGACCTTGGTCTCGAGACCGTCCAGAGCCTTGATGTTGCGTGCGTTCAAGAACACGCCCGCCCACATGCGACCATCTTCACGAAAGATGCGCGGCTTGAGACGCGGCTCCACGGCAACGGCCTTCTCGAGAGCTTCGGCCACAGTGTTGGCCTCGCACTCCACCTGGCGCGCCCCGCTGGCCGTGAGCATGCCGACCGGGAGCTTGACCGCGACGCTGGCCATCGTCAGACGCTCGCCTTCACGAACTCCTTTTCCTTCCTGTCGACCTTGAGGTCGACAGCGTACACGTACTTGTTCTGGCAGAAGGTGATGCACTGCGGATCGCCATCACAGAGGTCGCACTTGAAGGCGACCTTGCGCTCGGGGTGCTCGTGAATCACGTCGTACGGGCAAACGTCGTAGCAGTCGCCGCAGTTGGTGCATTTCTGCTCGTCGACCACGAGCACGAGGCCGACCACCGACTCGCCGACCTTCTCCTTGCTCGCGAACTCGCCGGACGGCTTGACCGTGATCTGCTTGGTGACGATGGCATCCTCCGGGCAGACCTCCTGGCACTTCGCGCAGGCGGTCTGCAGGCAGGTGTGGCCCTTGATGACGGCGGTCGTGGGATTTACGTCGGCGTACAGGCGGGCCACGGACGGCCGAAAGCCCGCCTCGTGGAACGCCGAGCAGCCCAGCTCACACATGTGGCAGCCGGTGCACTTCTTGGCGCTGATCATTACGTGCGGCATCCTGACTCCTTTCAGCGATCGTCGACGGGCAGCCGCACGTCGATCCCGAGTTGCTGGAGCTTCTCTTCGGTGGGCACGGCGCTCTCGTCCCAGCCGCGCGCCGCATAGTACTCGTCCATGACCGCCGCGAAACGCTCGCTGCCGATCGTCTTGCCGGCCGAGACGCCTGTCTTGAACGGCGTCTCGAGCATCGCCTTGGGCACGTAGTCGTCGTTCTTCTGAATGCCCTCACGAACGTTGTAGAGACGCCCGAGGTTCCATACGCGCTCCCCGATCACGGCAAGCTCGTCTTCGCTCACCTCGCGTTTCCACAGGTGCTTCATGAGCTGAGTCATCTGGTTGTAGTCGATCGCCCAGAAATCGCACCAGATACCGCAGAACTTGAAGGCGTAGTGGTTCTGGAAGTCGATGTTCCAGACTACCTTGCTCGTGTCGAGTGTATCAGGAGGCATCGCCCCCTCGACGACTTCGGCACCGATCGGGAAGGAGCGCATGTGGCAGGCGCCGCGATCTGAGCTCGCGTAGGCAAGCGCCATGCCGAAGGAGCCACGCGGATCGTACCCCGGCATCTCGAGGCCCTTGGATTGCATCGCGAGCTCGGGGCATCCGTACTTGTCGGCGAGGCCACGGGCACCGAGCGCCAGCTCCGCGCCAATGCCGCTGCGCGTCGCGAGCTGCTCGGGGATCTTGCGGTACCCTTCGAGGTCGCCGAAGCGCACGCCGAAGTCGTGAACGCCCTTCTCGGTCATGTCCATGGCCAGGCCCAGAACGTTGCCCGTAGAGATCGTGTCGAGACCCCACTCATCGCACTCACTGTTGAACTTCATGAGGGCGTTGATGTCGGCAACACCCACGTTGGCGCCGCACAGGGCGATGGTCTCGTACTCCGGGCCTTCGCCTTCGGCGCCTTCCACCCGGTGGAAGTTGCGACAGGCCAGGGTGCACTGGTAGCAGGCGCGCTTCTTCACGCGGATCTTCTGGAAAGCCTCCGAGTCGATGCTCGCCACGTCGGGGTTGGTGCCCTCGGAGTAGTTGCGCACGGGCTGGCAGCCGCCGCCGCTGGTGAGCGCCACCAGCACCGGTGTGCCCTCCTCATGCACCCAGTAGTTGTCGTCGGTGAGGATGTACTCGGTGTCGATGCGCTCGATGTCGTCGAGGAACGCCCTGGGGTCGCCGACTGTGACGGTGCCCGTACCTGCGACGGCGATCGCCTTGACATTCTTGGACCCCAGCAGCGCGCCGGTGCCGCCGCGACCGGCCTTGTGGTACTGGTCGTTGGAGATGCAGGCCCAGGGAACCAGGCTCTCGCCGGCAGGGCCAATGCTGATCGCCGTCATCTTGGCATCGAAGTCGGCGCGCAGCGCCGCCTCGATCTCGGAGGTCTTCATGCCCGCGTACTGGGCGCAGGGCGCGATCGAGACAACATCGTCCTTGATGAGAACCGTGCTCAGCTCGGGGGCCTTACCTCGGACGATGACCATGTCGTAGCCTGCGAACTTGAGGATGGAGCCAAACGAACCGCCCATGTAGCTGTCGAGCATGGTCCCGGTGGCAGGGCTCTTGCCCCCCACGACCACCCGCGAGCACGTGCTCACATTGGTGCCGGCGAACGGGCCTGTGGCGACGATGAACGGATTCTCAGGCGACCACGGGTCCATGCCGGGCTCGGTGAGCTCCCAGAGGTAGCGCAGCATGAGGCCTTTGCCGCCTACGTAAAGCCGAGCCCACTCCATGTTCAGCGGCTCGACCGTGACGGTGCCCGCGCTCAGGTCGATCCTGAGCACCTTACCCTGGTAGAAGTCCAATGCGTCCTCCTGACGACGTTCTCCTCCCCCCCTCCGTGACGGTGTACGGGGCTGCCAACGGGGCGAGAAGACGGTGGGATTACAGGCCTCGCCATTCTAGCCAAAGCTCCTGCCCGGAGCAACGAATTGCCTGCTCACGCGGCAGAACGGAGCCGAATATCGAGGGCGCTTGGACATTTCGGCGCGCCGTGTAGGAATCGGCTAGCCGCCGAGGCCGACCGGGCTCCCGAGAGGCGGCTGAGCGGGTGGCAGCGGCGGGGCTGCCGGCATGCGGCGCGACGACTACTGTGCGGTGTGGCTGCGATGCCCCGCACGTTGACCCTGCTACGCCGGTCAATCGCGGCCGGGGGCTTCGGGCAGGTTCTTGATGTTCTCCGCCTGCAGCCACTTGCTGTAGTTGTCGGTCATCGCCTCCATGAGCTCTTTCATGAACCGCGCCGAGAGGTTGACGCGGCTCACCACCACGCCGTTCACCTCGCCCGGGTCTTCGCTCTCGTGGTCGAGGCGCACGAAGGTGATGGAGAACTCGTAGTCGGAGTGGCTGACGTTGGCGAAGTTGGCGTACACACCGCCCATCATCTCCGGCGTGGCATGCAGGTTGATGTGTTTGTCTTGCTCCTCCATTGGGGCCTCCTTATGGGCGCGCCCGGCGTAGCAGGCGGCGCGCCTTTCGCGTGCGGGGTGCTTGCGGCGTCCCCCCACTGTAGCCCACCGCGGCCGCGGCCGTGCCGGTACATGTGCGCGCCCGGTGCGAGACTCGCTCCTGTCCACCTACGCCTGGATGCGCCGCGCGATGGCGGCGGCCATGACGCTCGTGCCGGCCGTGCCCCCGAGATCGCGGGTCACTTCTTCGCCCTCGGCTACCACGGCGGCGATGGCGTCTTCCATGCGCCGCGCCGCCGCCTCCTCGCCGAGGTGCTCGAGCAGCAACACGGCCGAACGCAGCAGCGCCGTGGGATTCACCTCGTTGCGGCCCGCGATGTCTGGACCGCTGCCGTGCACGGGCTCGAACACGGCGGCCGAGTCGCCCATGTTGCCGCCCGGCGCAACCCCCGGCCCACCGATCATGCCCGCCACGAGGTCGCTGACAATGTCGCCGTACAGATTCGGCAACACGAGCACATCGAACTGCTCAGGCCGCAGCACCAGTTGCTGGCAGCAGTTGTCGACGATGACATCGTCGAACGCTATATCTGGGTAGGCGCCCGCCACATCCTGGACGGCGCGCAGGAACAAGCCGTCGGTACACTTCATGATGTTGGCCTTGTGCACGGCAGTGACCTTGCGTCGGCCGTGCCTGCGCGCATACTCGAAGGCAAACCGCCCGATACGCTCGCTGCCCTTGCGAGTGATGATCTTGATGCTCTCGGCGGCGTCGGCGCCAACCATATGCTCGATGCCGGCGTACAGGTCTTCGGTGTTCTCGCGCACCACCACCAGGTCGATGTGATCGAAGCGCGTGCGCACGCCTTTCATGGTTCTGGCGGGGCGCAGGCACGCGTACAGGTCGAGCTCCTTGCGCAGCGTCACATTGACGCTGCGAAAGCCATGGCCTACGGGTGTCGTGATCGGGCCCTTGATGGCGACCTTGGTGCGGCGAATGGATTCGAGGACGTGCTCGGGCAGCGGCGACCCGTACTCTTCCATCACCTCGGCACCGGCATCGTGGACTTCCCACACGATGGGTACCCCGGTGGCGGCGATCACGGTCTCGAGGGCCGCGGCCAGCTCGGGGCCGGTGCCATCGCCCGGGATGAGGGTGACTGTGTAGCTCATGCGACTCCTGCAGTATGGATGTCGACGGCGACGGGCCGCACGCCCGGCCGGGCTCAGCCCCGCGGCAGGGCAAAACCCCCGTGCTTCTTGATGTGTGCCACAAGGCCGCCGTCGTTCAAGATCGTCACCATCACGGGCGGCAACGACACGAACGGGATGACCTTATCGGCGGTGAGATCTCGCACCTGCCCCGCGACCAGATCGACCTCGAGCTCGTCGTGCTCGCCGATCCCGCGTGTGTCACACTGCAACACCGGCAGACCCACATTGACGGCGTTGCGAAAGAAGATGCGCGCGAAGCTCTGCGCCAGTACGGCGCTCACGCCGGCCAGCTTGATGATGCGCGGCGCGTGTTCGCGGCTCGAGCCCAGGCCGAAGTTGCGCCCTCCCACCACGAAATCGCCACGGCTCATGCCGGCGGCAAACTCCGGCCGGGCATCTTCGAGCACATGCTTGGCGAGCTCAGGAAGATCGGTGCGCAGATGAAAGAGCCGCCCGGGAGCGATGTGATCGGTGGAGATATCGTCGCCGAAGAGCCAGGCTTTGCCGCGCAGAAGCTCGTTAGCCCGCCTGCGGTGGTTAGTGAGGGGTGTGCCTTCGCCGCCCCCCTCGTTAGCCCGCCTGAGGTGGCTAGTCAATGATCCACTCCTCTTCGCTGACGGTGACGTTGTTCATGGCAAGGCCGGGCTCACGGGCCCGCGTGGGGTCGCGCTCGGGGATGGCCTCAACGACCTCCATGCCCTCGATGACGCGCCCGAACACGGTGTGCTTGCCGTCCAGATGGGGCGTGTCGCGGTAGGTGATGAAGAACTGCGAGCCGTTGGTGCCCGGCCCGGCGTTGGCCATCGACAGGATGCCGGGCTGATCGTGCTTGAGGGCGGGGTGGAGCTCGTCGGCAAAGCGATAGCCGGGGCCTCCGCTGCCGCCGCCCGTTGGGTCGCCGCCTTGGGCCATGAAGCCCTTGATGACGCGATGGAAGGTGACGCCGTCGTAGTAGCCGTCGCGGGCCAGAAAGACGAAGTTGTTGACCGTGTTGGGCGCCTTGTCGGCGAACAGCTCGATGACGATGTCGCCGAGATCGGTGTTGAGCGTGACGGTGTACCGCTTGCTGGGGTCAATGACCATCGGCGGCGGTGCGTCGTAGCGCTTGGCCACGGCGTCCTCCTTTCTAGAGAAGCTCGCGGGGATCGCGGATCTCGCCGGCCACGGCCGTGGCGGCCGCCGTGGCCGGCGAGCCCAGGTAGATGGACGCCTCGGGGTTCCCCATGCGCCCGTGGAAGTTGCGATTGGCGGTGCTCAGGCACGCCTCACCGTCGGCCAGAATGCCTTCATGGATGCCCACGCACGCGCCGCAGCCGGGATTGGTGATGACGGCGCCGGCCTCCCAGAACAGGTCGAAGAGGCCTTCGGCGAGAGCGGCCCGGGCCACCGCCTGCGAGGCCGGCGTGACGATCAGGCGGGTGTGCGGCGCGCGACGGCGCCCGCGCAGCAGTCGCGCCGCCGCACGCAGGTCGGCAAGACGGCCGTTGGTGCAGGTGCCGATGAGCACCTGGTCGATCCTGGTGCCCTTGAGGTCGGCGGCCGGTGAGGTGTTGTCGACGGTATGAGGTCTCGCCACCATGGGCACGACGCCGTCGGCGGCAAGTCTGACGACGCGCTCGTAGGTGGCACCGGGGTCGGCCGCGAGAGGCCGCCAGGCGGCCTCGCGGCCGAGCTCGCGGAGGAAGGCTCGCGTGGAGGTGTCGCTCGGCATGAGCCCCGCCTTGGCTCCGGCCTCTACGGCCATGTTGCAGAGCGTAAGACGGCCGGGCATGGGCAACGCCTCAACGCCCGGCCCCCCGAACTCGAGAGCCTTGTACGTGGCGCCGTCGGCGCCCAGCGTGCCGATGAGCGTGAGAATGAGATCTTTGGCCTCAACGCCGTCCGACAACGCACCGGAGACCTCGATGCGAAACGTCTCCGGCACCCGCAGCCACGTCTTGCCGCTGGCCATACCCACGGCCACATCGGTGCTACCCATGCCGGTGGCGAACGCCCCCAGGGCGCCGGCCATGCAGGTGTGCGAGTCGGCGCCGATCACCAGATCGCCGGGCCGCGCGAAGCTTTCCGCCACGCGCTGATGACACACACCCATCTCGACATCGCTGAGTGTAGCGCCCGACGCGGCGCAGAACGCCCTGATCGCCTTCTGCGCATTGGCCAGCTCGCTGCGTGGCGCCGGCGCGGCGTGGTCGATGAAGAATACGCAGGTGGGCGCCTTCACGGTGCCCCCGTTGAGCGCTTCGATCTGCTGGATGGCGAGCGGCCCCGTACCGTCTTGGGCGATGGCCACGTCTACGTCGGCGACCACGATCTGGCCGGGTACCACCTGGTTCAGTCCGGCGTGAGCGGCGAGGATCTTCTCGGCCAGCGTAAGTGCCGTCACGAAGGCACCTCGGCCGTGCCGGCGGTCTCCACCGTCGCCGCCTCAGCCGCCGCGCTGTCGTCGGCCGAGACGCCGTTGCCCATGGGCACGGCGTCGCCGAGCCGCCCAAGGTAGTCCTGGTAGATATACATGAGCTCCTTGTCGAAGAGCGCCCTCTTGAGCTCAACGGCGGTCTGGCGCACCAGCGCCAGGATGCCCTCGCAATCGGCCTGCGACAGCTCCAGGCCGAACTCCTGGAACTTGCGGTAGATGGTGCGCGAGCCGGAGTGCTTGCCCACCACGATCTGGCGCTCCAACCCCACGTCTTCGGGGGCGAAAGCCTCGTAGTTCAGCGGGTTCTTGATAACGCCGTCGGCGTGAATGCCGCTCTCGTGCGCGAACACGTTGGTGCCCACGATGCTCTTCCAGGCCGGGATGGTACGGGCCGAGGCCGCCGCCACATACTCGCTGAGCTCGCGGAAGCGGCTGGTGTGCAGGCCCATGTCAACCTTGCCGATGTACTTGAGCGCCATCACGACCTCTTCGAGGGCCGCGTTGCCGGCGCGCTCGCCAAGACCGTTGACGGTGGTATTGACGTAGGTGGCTCCGGCCTTGATGCCGGCCAGCGCATTGGCGGTAGCCATGCCGAAATCGTCGTGCGTGTGCATCTCGATGTCGAAGCCGCCCTCCTTCTTCAAGAACGTGATGACGTTGTACGTGTCGAACGGGTCGAGGATGCCCAGCGTGTCGCAGAAGCGCAGGCGCTCGGCGCCTTCATCTTTGGCGGCCTGGCCGAAACGCAGCAGAAACTCGAGGTCGGCGCGTGAGGCGTCTTCGGCGTTCACGGAGACGTAGAGGTCATGATCCTTGGCGAAGGCCACGCACTCGCGGATCTGGTCGAGCACCCACTGGCGCGATTTCTGCAGCTTGTGCTCGATGTGGATGTCGCTGGCCGACATGGAGATGGCCACGGCATCGACGCCGCAGTTGATGGAATGTTTGAGGTCCTCGACCACAGCGCGGTTCCAGGCCAGGATCGAGGCGTCGAGGCCGAGCTTGACGATCTGCTTGATCGTCTCCTTCTCGTCGCCGCCCATGGCGGGGATGCCGACCTCGATCTGGTGGACACCCACTTCATCCAGTAGACGTGCGATGCGCACCTTCTCGTGGTTGGAGAAGACGACGCCCGCGGTCTGCTCGCCGTCGCGCAGCGTCGTGTCGTCGATGCGCACGGCCGGCGTGGCCGGCCTGGCGCTGGCGATGACGAAACTGGAGAGGTCGCTGGTCATACGCACCTACCTATCTAAACGGGCGCGGCCGCGCCTGCGGGCCCCAGGGATGACGCTGCTGTCAAGATGCGTCCGGTGTGGGAGAAGACCGGCTCGCGATACTTGACACAGACTGCTCGCGGCTGCAAGTCACTGCATTGTTCCATAGGCGGCGGCGGCCAGGCAAGCGAGGCCAGAGAGCGTTCCCGCCGCGCCGCTCAGCTCTCCAGCCGCTTGCGCAGCAGGTCATTCACAACCCGCGGGTTGGCACGACCGCCGGTGGCCTTCATCACCTGGCCCACAAAGAAGCCGAGCACCTGCGGCTTGCCGCCGCGATACTGCTCGACCTGACCGGGGTTGGCCGCCATCACCGCGGCCACCGCCGCCTCGAGCTCCGCCGAATCACTGATCTGGCCGAGGCCGTGCTTCGTCACCACCGCCTCCGGCTCGGCGCGCTCCTCGATCATCTTTGCGAACACCTCTTTGCCGGCGCTCGTCGACACGATCCCGTTCTCGACCAGCGCGACCAGCCTGGCCAGCCGCTCGGCAGTCACATGACCGTGGCCGGCCTCCAGGCCGGCGGCGTTGAGATGGGCGAGGTACTCGCCCATCGTCCAGTTGGCGGCCGGCTTGGCACCGGCTCCCAGGGCGACGACTTCCTCGTAGAACTCGGCGAGACCGTGCGAGCTACCTAGCACGAGCGCGTCGCCACGCGACAAGCCGTACTGCGCCACGAAGCGCGCCACGCGCGCCGCCGGCAGCTCCGGCTGCGTCGTGCGCAGCTCTTCGACCCAGGCCGCGTCGACGACCAGCGGCACAAGGTCCGGCTCGGGGAAGTAGCGGTAGTCGTGAGCCTCCTCCTTGGAGCGCAACGGCGTGGTAGTGTCCGTGTCGGGGTCGAAATGGAGCGTCTCCAGATCGACGTGCCCTCCAGCCTCGAGGATCGCGATCTGCCGAGGTATCTCGGCCTCGAGCGCCTGCTGCAGATAGCGAAAGCTGTTCATGTTCTTCAGCTCGGTGCGCGTGCCGAGCGTGTCGCTGCCGGCCGCTCGCACGCTCACGTTGGCGTCCCAGCGAATCTGACCTTCTTCCATGTTGCACTCGCTCACGCCGAGCTCGATGACGAGGTTACGGAGCTGCTGCAGGAACTCGCGAGCGGCGTCTGGCGACGGGATGTCCGGCTCACTCACGATCTCGATGAGCGGCGTACCACCGCGGTTGAAGTCGACCATGGAGTAGTCTGACCCGGCGATGCGGCCCGCGTCGCCGCCGGCATGCACAAGCTTCGCGGCGTCTTCCTCCATGTGTACGCGGTTGATGCGGCAGCGAAGCTTCTCGACACCCACCCAATACTCGAACCAGCCGCTCACCGCGAGAGGCTCGTCGTACTGGCTGATCTGGTACGCTTTGGGCAGGTCGGGATAGAAGTAGTTCTTGCGGTGGAAGACGGTGTGCCTGGTCACCGTGCAGTTGAGCGCCAGGGCGATGCGGGCCGCGTACTCCACGGCACGCTGGTTGGGCACCGGCAGCGCGCCGGGATGTGCCAGGCAGACGGGGCACGTATGCGTATTGGGCTCGTCGCCCTTGGTGACCCTGCAGCCGCAGAACATCTTGGTCTGCGTGTCGAGCTCGACGTGCATCTCGAGACCCACCACGGGCTCCCAGGCGGTCATGACTGCGCCCCCTCGTGATCCTGCTGGTGGGGACCGCCGGGCGGCGCCGCCGACCCGGCGTTCGCATCCGTCGAGGAATCGCCGAACGTGGGCACCGACGTGAAGCCGATGGCGCCCTCCAGCGCATGCGCCGCCTGCAGGATGCGGTTCTCGCTGAAGGCGGGCCCGATGAGCTGAAAGCCGACCGGCAGGCCGTCGTTGAGGCCGCAGGGGATGCTGATGGCGGGCAGGCCGGCGAGGTTGACCGGGATGGTGCACACATCGCACCTATACATGGAGAGCGGATCGGCGGTGCGCGACCCGACCCTGAAGGCCACGGTGGGCGAGGTCGGCGAGGCGATGAGGTCGACCTCGGCGAAGGCACGGGCGAAGTCGCGACAGACCAGGGTGCGCACCTTCTGGGCACGCCCGTAGTAGGCCTCGTAGTACCCGGCGGAGAGCGCGTAGGTGCCGATCATGATGCGCCGTTTCACCTCAGGCCCGAAGCCCTCGCCGCGGGTGCGCTCGTACATGTCGAGCAGATCCACCGGCGCGTCGCAGCGGTGCCCGTAGCGCACGCCGTCGAACCGGGCCAGATTGGCGCTGGCCTCGGCCGGCGCGATGATGTAGTAGGCCGGCAGCGCGTACTCGGTGTGCGGCAGGCTCATCTGAGTGCACGTTGCGCCGAGCTCCTGCATGCGTGCGATGGTCTCGTCAAAACGCGCCCGCACACCGGGGTCGATGCCGGCCGCGAGGTACTCGGCCGGTATGCCCACGCGCAGGCCGTCCAGGCGCATGGCATCGGGCAGGAGCACCGGCTCGGGCAGGTCGACGCTGGTGGCGTCGCGAGAGTCACGCCCGACGATGTGCTGCAGCAACAGGGCGCAGTCGTACACCGAGCGCGTGAGCGGCCCGATCTGGTCGAGCGAGCTGGCGAAAGCCACCAGGCCGTAGCGGCTCACGGCGCCGTAGGTTGGCTTCATGCCGACGACGCCGCACAGTGCCGCCGGCTGACGGATGGAGCCGCCCGTGTCGCTGCCCAGCGCCCACAACGCCTCACCGGCGGCGACGGCGGCGGCGGAGCCGCCGCTCGAGCCGCCGGGCACCGTGGCAAGGTCCCAGGGGTTACGCGTCTCGTGATACGACGAGTTCTCGGTGGAGGAGCCCATAGCGAACTCGTCGAGATTGGTCTTGCCCAGCATGACCACGTGGTCGTCCCACACCTGTCGCACCGCGGTGGCCGTGTACACCGGCATGTAATTGTGCAGGATCCGGGAGGCGCAGGTGGTGGTGACGCCCTCGGTGACCATATTGTCCTTGATGGCAATGGGTAGCCCGGCAAGAGGGCCGCGCATGGCCTGCATCTCGCGATCCACCTTGGTGGAGTACTTGGCGGCGTTGTCGTGGGTGACCCGGATGTAAGCGCGCACCCGAGGTTCCACCGCGGCGATCTGGTCGAGGTACACCTTGGTGAGCTCGGCCGACGATACCTCGCCGTCTACGAGCAAGCGCTTAGCCTCGCGAGCGGTGAGCCGCCGCGGGTCGAGAGCGCTCACCGTCAACTCATCCTCGGCACGCGAAAGCAGTCGTCGCTCACGGCCGGAGCGTTACGCAAGGCGTCGGCGCGTGAGAGGCCCTCCCGCGCGCGATCGGGACGCAAGACGTTGACGACATCGAGCACGTGCGCGGTAGGCGGCACCGTGGCGATGTCGAGCTCGGCCATCTTGTCGATATGGGCCAGGATGGTCGCGAGCTCGGCCGTCATCTGGGCGACCTCGTCCTGCTCGAGGCGCAGCCGCGCGAGCCTGGCTACGTAGCGGACGTCGGCTTCACCGATCATGGTGCATTCCTCCTGCGACGGGCCGCAAAAAGCGGGACGGCTATATTACTCCAGCCACACAGGAGGGACAAGAAGAGGGGCCCGCCGGCTGGGACAGCCGGCGGGCCCCTTCGCACGTCTCGCGCGTGTCAGACGACCGGCCTCACGGTGGAGGCTTGAAGCCCCTTGTCGCCTTCGGTGACCTCGAACTCCACACGCTGCCCCTGGGCGAGCGTCTTGTACCCGTCCATCGTGATCTCGGAGTAGTGCACGAACAGGTCGTCACCGTCTTCCCGTTCGATGAAGCCATACCCCTTCTCGTTACTGAACCACTTCACCGTCCCCTGCGCCACTACTGACCCTCCTACTTTAGTACCACGTGCTGGCCTTGCGGCCGGCGAAGCCCCCCATGCGACTCCGCGCACACGGCGCGAGCGTACACTACGGTGCCGGTGCTGTAAATGTGCCGTACGACACCAACCAGTGCGGATCGTCGCAGAGAGCATCTCGGCGCGTTACGCGGCGGCGTCGCCTGCTCAGCCTTGGCCGCCGTCGTCGCCGTCGCCGTCGCCGAGGAGCTCGCGCCGCAGGATGCGCTCCCAAAGGGCGAACAACGGCTCGAGCTCGACGCTGGAGGGATCGAGGAGCTTCTGCACGGCCAGTCCGTCCGTCACGGCCACCATGAGGGATGCCACGCTGCGCAGGAGCTCCCGGCGCTCCTCCGAGGCTGCCTCACCTATGGCCGCCACGTACAGGTCGCGATACCAGTCGTACAAGCTCGCGACCCTGATGCGAAGCTCCTCATCCACGATGACGTGGGGGAGGATCGCGAAGAAGTCGCGAAAGCCCGCCCGATCGTCGACGAGCTGACGATCGCTCGCCACCAACGTGTGCACGCGCGGCGCGCCCGCCGGCAGCTTCTGCGTCTCGGCAAATGCCGCGGCACTCTGGTCGTGAGCCAGGGAGTCCACCACCGTGGCGATGAAGGCCGCCTTGCTGCCGAAGTAGTAGCGTACGGAGTCGCGGTACGCGCCCGCCTCCGCCGCCACGCCTTCCACGGTGAGCGCCGCGAAGCCTTCACGGGCGAGCAGCCTGCGCGCCGCCGCCACCAGGCGGCGCGCGGTCGGCGAAAGCTCGGCCGTGGGGTCTAACGGAGCTCTATCTGGTTCCTTCGACATCTGCACCTCTGCAAGCAGAACCTTACCATCACCGCTCGCCCCGCCCGGCCCTCGCCAGCGACATTGCGGCCGAGCCAATTTCGCGCTACAGTCGGGAGGTGTTCGGTCGGATGTACGAACTATACCGCAAACAGGGGACTTTTCGGCCCACACTGCAACAGGACAGGGGGAGACGAATGAAGGATTCGCAGAAGCAGGCGGCCCTGCGAGAGTCGCGCAAAGCATTGGAGTTGATGTCGAAATCAGTACTCAACCGCGACGAGCAGGACGCCGTCGTGGCCGACTGCGTAGTCAACTTCGACAAGTACGTCAACCCCGGGATTCTCGAGTACCGCAAGTCGGTCTCCAGCGACTACACGTCGGTGGAGTGGAGCGACGAGGGTTCACTCTTCCGTGACATTCACGGCAAGGAGTTCATCGACTGCCTCGGTGGCTTCGGCATCTACATGCTCGGCCATCGCCATCCAACCGTGGTGAAAGCGGTCAGGGATCAGCTCGAGCACCAGGCGCTGCATTCGCAGGAACTGCTCGACCCCATGAGAGGCTACCTCAGCAACATCCTGGCCACGGTCACGCCGGGCGACCTGCAGTACTCGTTCCTCTGTAACTCGGGGACGGAGGCCAACGAAGGCGCCATGAAGTTCGCCAAGTTGCACGCTTGGCGCAAGAAGCCCGGCCACACCAACGGCATGATCGCCACCACCCGCGGCTTCCACGGCAAGTCGTTCGGCAGCCTGAGCGTGAGCGGCAAGGCGGAGTTTCGCGAACCCTTCTACCCGCTCATGCCCGGCGTGCGCTTTGTGCCATACGGCGACGCCGACGCGCTCGACAAAGAGCTCTCCGTCTGCGACGCCATCGGCTTCGACATCGCGGCGTTCATCGCCGAGCCCGTGCAGGGCGAGGCCGGCGCCATCATCCCGCCTGACGACTACTTCCTCAAGGTGCGCGAGATCTGCGACAAGTGGGGCATTCTGTTCATCGCCGACGAGGTGCAGACCGGCATGGGCCGCACCGGCACACTCTGGGGCATCGAACACTGGGACGTGGCGCCCGACATCATGACCATGGGCAAGGCGCTCGGCGGCGCCGTGATCCCGTGCGGCAACATCATCGCCACCCCCGACGTATACGAGTGCATGTTCGAAAACCCCTACATGCACTCCACCACCTTCGGCGGCAACCCCATGGCCACCTCGGCGGCCATCGCCGCCATGCACGCCACCCTCGAAGAAGACATCCCCGCGCAAGCCCGTGACAAGGGCGCCTATCTGAAGGGCAAGGTCGAGGCGCTGGCCGCCGACTACGACGACCTGTTCACGGAGATCCGCGGCCTCGGAATGCTCATTGGACTCCAGTTCAAAAGCACCGAGATCGGCTACGCGGTGAGCCAGGACCTGTTCGCCAGGGGGGTGCTGGTGGGCGGCACACTCTTCAATGCTCACACCTTCAGGCTGGAGCCGCCGGCGGTTATCACCTACGAGCAGATGGACCAGGTGGTGGAGCGCCTCGCCCAGGTGCTGGTCGGCGTGCGCGAGCTCAACCGGCAGGGCGAGCTCGCCGCGCACTGAGGCGACGGCACCGCGACACGCACGACACGAAAGCAAAGGGCCGGGGCGCCTGCGGCGCCCCGGCCCTTTGCATCTCGTTGGTCAACGCGGCGACCGTGCCTCTCGGCCACGCCCGCCGCGATGCATCACCAGTCGGAGAAGCCCGTGTTGTACCAGAGCTTCTTGGTGCCCTTCTTGGACCGCTTGTCCCACTTCTTGGTCTTCGGCTCCTGATCGATGCGAGCCTTCACGCTGTCCGAGACCTGCTTGATCTTGGCCTTCTGCTCGTCGCTCAGGGCGTCGACCTTGTCAACGTGATCTTTGACGCGCTGGAGGTTCGTGGTACCCGTGTACCAGAAGCCCCAGTCGTCGGCGAAGCGCCGCGCGATATAGCCGACGTTGACCATCTTGGTGTCGTCCTCGCCGAACTCGGCGACCGTGAAGAGATACTCGATGTCTTTGAGGTCCTTGTCGTTGATCTCCCAGATCTGCAGCTTCTGCAGCAGGATGTCGGCCAGCGACACGCTCCAGGGGTCGAGCTCCAGGCGGCCGTCGTAGTTGACCTCGTGGCAGTAATCTAGCTTGTCTATGAAGACGTCGATCATGGGCACCTTGCCGCCGAAGTAGATATGGCGAGTGGTGCCGGTCATAGCCATCGTCTGCAGGTCGCACTCGTAACCGACCGACTCCATGAACTTCACCAAATGCTTACGTGTTTTGCCGTAGGTGGCGTAGTCGATGTCGGTGAAGTAACGGTCACCAAGGCGCTCGAGCTTGGCGTACAGATCGATCTGCTCGGGGAAGTAGTAGTGCAACGCCAGCGGGCCCATGACGCGCATGACGATGCCCTGCTTTTGGGCCTCCTCGGCGATCCGCTTGCCCTCGTCGAGGAAGACCTGAGGCTTGGGATACCGGTCGAGCGGTATGTCCTTCGGGAGTATGAACTGTCCCATGTCTTGCTATCGCCCCCCTTTCGGGATCGGCGTCTCCACACTACCTGGCGTCTGCTACCGATCAGCCCGACGTGAAGACGTAGTCTTTCACCTTCTTCTTGTCGAGCATGACGATAACACCTTTGAGGATGCCCTCGGAATACTCGCTGCCGGGGTTGATGAGCAGCGTGCGCCCGGCCTTCTGGGCGCCGCGGCTCTCGTGGATGTGGCCGAAGAGGCCGAGCAGCGGCTGGTTCTCCTCGATCAGCTTCTTGGCGCCCAGGCTGCCGGCGTGGATCTTCTCCTCGGCCGCCATGGTGAGGTTCTCGTCGAGCTTGGGGCAGAGGTCGAGCGAGTAGCCGTAGGGCGGCACGTGGAAGTTGTAGATCGCCGTCTCCTGGTTTTTGATCTGCTCGGTGAGGGCGCGCAGGTGCGCCTCGAGGTCGACCTCGCTCATCTCGCGCGGCGTGTCCCAGGGCGTCGGGTTAGAGGCCGAGCTGGTCACCATCTCGTGACCGCCGACGTCGACGACGCGCTTGTCGCAGGGGTGGATGAGCTTGGCCGCGTCGATCATGTCGTCGATCACGAACCAGTCGTCGTTGCCGGGGCACATGTACATCTCGTAGGGCTTGCCCTCGAGACGCTCGTCGGCCAGGTCGAGCCACTCCTGCACGCGCTTGAAGACCAGGCTCTTGAAGAGCGTGTCGATCTTCTGCGGGTCGGCGCGCGTGTCTTCGAACTCCTCGCGCGTCTGATGGACCCAGTAGTAGCCGGCGTTCTCGATGACCTTCTTGTACTCGGCGAGCTCGTCTTTGGTGGCGATGTCGCGGTGCTGGCCCATGAGGGTGCACTCCCAGGCGTCGTTGCCCTTCTCGACCAAGGGCACGAGCACCTTGCCGGTGAGGTCGCCGAGCATCACCGCGACATCGACCCCGTAGATCGGCAGCGCGTTCAGGAACTTGCGGTAACAGACGTTCGAGCCGTGCACATCGGTGACGAAAAACAGTTTGATCATCTACACACTCCAGAGACGAGTGAGGGGCGGGAGCGCGAAACGCTCCCGTCCCTCACGGTACTGCTAGTTCACTCGGGTGGCAACTCGCCGTAGGTGAGCGAGACGTCTACCCCGACTGCCTTGCTGCGCTGCTTCCAGAAGAAGTACCAGAGGATGCCGGCGACCCAGGCAACGACCATGATGATGTCGCCCGCCAGCGTGAACTGGCCGGCCGCCTTGTTGAACACGAAGACGTAGAGCAGGATACCGAGGTAGACGAGGTCGAGAATAGCGCCCCAGACCACGATCGGCACGCCAAGGAACATCCACGTCTTGTATGGCGAGGAGTCCCACACGCCCCTGGCCCGTTTGACGTACGGGAACAGCAGAGCGGCGATCGCCGTCGGGATGAACACCGAGGTCACCTGCATGCCGGTGACGATGAGGTTCTGCATGACGCTCGAGAGCCACAAGGCCTGCAGGATCAGTAGCCCCTCCCCGATGATGAAGCAGACGATGTAGTTCTTCACCGGGCTTGCCCAGCGAGGGTTGATGTCTGTGAACCACTTGGGGCCCATGCGGTCCATGCCCCAGGCGAACAGGATGCGCGGGAAGGCGAGGTACGAAAGCGCGATCCACCACAGCGTGAAGGCCACATACGAGAAGCCCATGTAGCCGGCCGCCACCTTGGTGTACCAGGCCCCGGTGCCGAGAGCGTACACGGCGAGGTCGACGAAGTTGGTGGTGTGCGGCATGTTGGCCACCGCCGTGATGCCGCCGTTGTTGTCGTTCCAGGCCGAGGCGTTGAGGAACTGGTAGCCGATGGTCTTGTTGAGCACGATCGCGATCCAGAGCATGAACACGAACGGCACGGCGATGGCGAAGACGTTGGACAGGATGATGGTCTTGTCTGGGCGCTTCACCTCACCGCCAATGAACGAGATGGAGTAGGCGTAGGCGAACAGCCACGACATGGCCACCATGCAGCCGAAGGTCGGGCCCCAGCTCCAGGTATGCGGCACGATCTGGCCGGCGGCTTGGCCGACCTTGGCGATGAACTGCTGGTAGTTGGCCGAGTGGGTCGACGCCGCGGCGGCGTTCCACTTGGAGACGAAGTTGGCGCGCGACGAGAAGGTGAGCACGAGACCGATAACGAGGCAGCCGCCGATGCCGAAGAACATCACGATCTTCTGCGTAAGGGCGAAGATCTTGATGCCGAAGACCACGAAGATGAAGCCCAGGATGTTGAAGATCGTGACCATCAGCACGGTGACCGCAGTGGAGCTCGTCAGCCAGTTGGAAACACTGTTGAGGCCCATGTAGTTGAACGTCATCGTGAGGCCCGGATCGACGGCCAGCGGGGCCAGCACGAAGATCCACATCAGCCAGATGGCGGCGTCGCCGAAGCTCTGCGCGATACCGTAGATCGGATGGATGATGCGTGAGTTGTAAACGTACTCCCCGCCGGACCTCGGCATGGAGCCGCCGAGCACGCCCCAGACGATCGGGAACCCGATGCCGGCGAGCACGGCCGAGATAATACAGGCGATGATGAGGTTGCCGCCCATGAAGACGCCGAGACCGAGGCTGATCGCGAACCAGATGCTCGGGGTGAGCCCCTGGTTCATGAACCCGACGGCGAAAGCATCCATCATCGAGAGGCCACGCACGAGGCCGCTGGCCTTGCGGGCAAAGGCTAGTTCTTCAGCCACATTTCCCCCTTGCTTTGTCCCCTTGGCTCACCGGCCAGGCCCACGCCGGCGATACCGTGGTTGATGGTACGAGACATACGTACAGTGGAACGCCTTAGCCGATGGCCCTCCCTTCTGCAGCGGCCTCCAAGGGAACCTGCCACTGATACACGTCCTTGAGCTTCCACGGCACCATGGCGAGCTTGGTGCGGGTGACCCCCGGAACCTTGCCGATCACTTCGTTCACGAAGCGCAGAAGCTCTTCGGTGTCGCGGGCGTACACCTGCACGCTGAGGTCGCCCTCGCCCACGGAGCCCGCCAGGTAGCTCACGGTGGGGATCTCGACGAGTTGGGCGGCGACGTCTTGCAGCTTGCCGGGGGCGACGTCAATGAGCACGTCGCCGATCACCGAGAAGCCCACCGCCTGAGGATTGACGATGGCGCTGACGCGGATGACACCCGAACGGATGAGCCGCTCGATGCGATACCGCACGGCGCGTTCCGACACATGGCCGATACGCCGTGTGATCTCGGCCGACGAAACGCGACCGTCTTCGAGTAGGAGAGACACGATCTTCCGATCGATCGCGTCGAGACTGAATGGCATCCGACCCCCCTGGTCTTTCACCCATTCCGCACGCCTATTTCGATACCCGGCGTCGGAAAATGTCAAGGGTCGTCCTCAGACTGTCGGATTCGGCAAAAGGCAATTTTCGCGTCGTGCCGAATCAGACAGTCTCCAGCGCCTACGGGAGTTAGTGCTCGAGATCGCAGCGCAGGCAGCGCCCCGCCTCGCGACGGGCCTGCTCCGCGGTGATCACCTCGACGACCTCGACGAAGCTCCTCACGCGCTGCTCGGCGGCAACGTGAGTCGCCAAGACGCGCGGGACCTCCTCCTCGGCGTCGGCAGGGGCACGACGCGGTACCTTGCGGGTCGCCTGCAGGGTGCGCAGCCACTCCTCGCGCGCGCTCTCGCCCGTAAGGTAGCGCTCGATCGCAAACGCGGCGCGCTGACCGTCGCCGATGGCCTCGATGAGCGTGGCGGGACCGCGCACCGCGTCGCCGCCGGCGAACACCCCCGGCAGCGACGTGTGAAAGTCGGGGTCGGCCGTCAGCGTACCCCAAGAGGTCAGCTCGAGCTCGCCCGCATGCCAGCCCAGATCCAGCGAGAGGCCAGTGGCCGAGATGACGGTGTCGCACTCGACGACGAAGTCCGAGCCCGGCACAGGCACGGGCCTGCGGCGGCCGCTCTCGTCGGGCTCGCCGAGCTCCATGCGCACGCACTCGAGCCCCGCCACACGACCGTCGTCCCCCAGCACCAGGCGACCTGGAGCCGCGAGGTACTGGAACTTGAGACCTTCCTCGTCGCCCTCGAGGACTTCCCAGTCGAAGGCCGGCATCTCGTCGCGTGAGCGCCGGTAGACGAGCGTGACATCGCGCCGCACACCGGCCATCTCCTGCAGGCGGAGGGCGCTGCGCGCCGCGTCCATGGCGACCGAGCCGCCACCGATGACGGCGACCTTCGCGCCCACCTGAACGTCCTGGTGAAGGTTGACGCCGCGCAGGAAGTCCATGCCGGGCAGCACGCCCGGAGCGTCGTCGTTCTCCACGCCGAGCGCTTTGGACACATGGGTGCCGAGCGCTAGAAAGACGGCGTCGTAGCCGTCGCCCAGGAGCGACCCCAGGGAGAAGTCGCGCCCCAGGGCCTGGCCGAGGCGGATGTCCACGCCGAGGTCGGCGATGGCGCCGACCTCGCGTGCCACAACGTCCTTGGGCATGCGAAAGTCAGGCAGGCCGACGGTGAGCATGCCGCCCGCCACGGGCAGGGCTTCGAAGACCGTGACCGGGAAGCCACTCAGTGCGAGCTGGTAGGCGCATGAGAGGCCCGCCGGGCCGGCGCCGACAACGGCCACGCGCTTCTCCTGATCGAGCGGCCTGGGGTGCAGTATCTCACTCGAGGTCACCGTATCGCCCATGAACCGCTTCACAGCAGTGACCGAAACGGCATCGTCGATCTCTGAGCGCTTGCACATCGACTCGCAGGGGTGATGACACACCCGGCCGCAGATGCTGGGGAACGGGTTGCGCTCGAGGTGCACTGCCATGGCCTCCTCGAACTGCCCGGCGGCCACCAGCGCGAGATAGCTCGAGGTATCGACCTCCGCCGGGCAGGTATGGCTACAGGGTGCCTTCACGAGGCTCTCGCACTGACAAGCCTCGCAGTGCTTGTCGAGGATGTGGGCCTCGTACTCATGACGGAAGTACTTGAGCGTCGACAGCACCGGGTTAGGGGCCGTCTGGCCCAGGCCGCACAGACTCGTGACCTTGATGGTGCGCGCCAGCGTCTCGAGACGGTCGAGGTCCTCCATGGTGCCCTCGCCGTTGGTGATGCGCGTGAGGATGTCGAGCATGCGCTTGGTGCCCAGACGGCACGGGACGCACTTGCCGCAGGACTCGTTCTGCGTGAAGTTGACGAAGAACCTGGCGAGGTCGACCATGCACGTGGTCTCGTCCATCACGATAACGCCGCCCGATCCCATGATGGCGCCGGCGTTGCGCAGCGAGTCGTAGTCGACCGGCAGGTCGAGATGCTGCTCGCTCAGGCACCCGCCAGACGGACCGCCCATCTGCACGGCCTTGAAGTGCCGGTTGTGAGTAATGCCACCGCCGATGTCGAAGATGAGCTCGCGCAGCGTGATGCCCATGGGGACCTCGACGAGCCCCGTGTTGTTGAGCTTCCCGGCCAGCGAGAACACCTTTGTACCGGGGCTGTTCTCGGTGCCCATCGAGCGGTACCACTCGGCGCCGCGGTCTATGATCGGCGCCACGTTGGCCCACGTCTCGACGTTGTTGATGTTGGTGGGCTTGCCCCACAGGCCGCTGACGGCGGGAAACGGCGGCCGCCGGCGCGGCATGCCGCGGCGGCCCTCGATGCTCGCGATCAGCGCGGTCTCTTCTCCGCAGACGAAGGCGCCCGCACCTTCCTTGACTTTCAGATGGAAGTCGAAACCGCTGCCCAGGATGTCGTCCCCCAGCAAGCCGAGTGCCTCGGCCTGCACGAGAGCGATGCCGAGGTGCTTGATGGCGATGGGATACTCGGCGCGGCAGTACACGAATCCCTGACTGGCGCCAATGGCATACGCGCCGATCACCATGCCTTCGATCACCGCGTGCGGATCCCCCTCAAGGACACCCCTGTCCATGAAGGCACCGGGATCGCCTTCATCGGCGTTGCAGATCACGTACTTCGCAGCGCTCTCCTGCGCGGCGGCGAGGCCCCACTTCACGCCCGTGGGGAAGCCGCCGCCGCCGCGGCCCCGGAGCCCGCTGGCACGCACCGTCTCCAGGACGTCGCTCGGAGACAGCTCCGACAGGACCTTGGCCAACGCCCCATACCCGCCCCGCGCGATATAGGCGTCGATATCGGTCGGATCGATGCTGCCGCAATGGCTGAGCACAACGCGCTCCTGCCGGGCGAAGAAGGGAATGTCGCCCATCCGCTCGCGCGACGAGCCGTCCATGTCGTGGTAGCTGAGGCGCTCCACGATCCGCCCGCCCACGACGGTCTCCTCAACGATGTCCGGCGCATCGCCGGGTTCCACCATCTGGTAGAAGGCCCCCAGGGGCTCGACCACCACCACGGGGCCACGGGCGCAAAAGCCCCGGCAGCCCGTCTCGCGGATCGCGACCGTTCCCAGCAAGCCACGGCGCTCGAGGTCGCCTTCGAGCGCTTCCTTGACGCCCTCGGACCCGCCGGCGCGGCAGCCTGTGGTCATGCACACGTGAACGGTCGTCTCGGCCCCCTGCCGACCACGCAACTCGGCGCGATGCAGGTCCAGTGCGGCGGCGGAGGTCAGACGGCGTGCCGCGAGAGCGGCTGCAGCGGCGTCATTGCTCATTGCTGCTCCCCTCGTGGTCATCGCTGATCAGGCCGAGGGCGGCCGTCACCTTGCTGCCCGTCAGCTTGCCGAAGTACTGCCCGTCGATGGTCATCACGGGAGCGAGCGAGCACGCTCCGAGACAGGCGACCGTCTCGAGAGTGTACTCGAGGTCGTCGCTGGTGGTGCCCGGCTTGATCTTCAGCTCGCCTTCGACGGCGCGCAGGACGCCGTGGCCGCCGCGGACGTGACAAGCGGTTCCCTGGCAGACGCAAACCTTGTGCCGACCGCTGGGGACAGTCGAGAACTGGGCGTAGAACGTGATCACCCCGTAGACGCGTGATGCGGGCAGACCCGTCTGACGAGCGATCTCGGCGACGACGGCCTCGGGCAGGTAGCCATAGTGGCGCTGGGCCCGCTGCAGCAGTGGGATCAAGTCGGCAGGCGACGCGTACTGCTCGCTCACGATGCGCGCGAGTGGCCCGAGATCGAGGGAGGACTCCTCGCTCGCGAGCTCGTCGTCGGTGGTCATGTTACGACGAGGCATTCTGCACCTCCACTAGGCAACGCGCATCCGGCACAGGAGACCCTCGATCGGACCTGTCTAGCGAGAGGCACGTCAACGCCGAGCCTCACGTGGCGCGAAAGTCATGAGCGTGATACTCCTATCATCAGTAAGAACGAAGCCACGATGATGTGCAACCTGTAAGGCCACCCGGCCACTCCCCGCTACTGAATAGCGTTCTGTGCCTTGCAGGCCACCAGAGCGTTCTTGAGGAGCATGACGTTGGTCACCGGCCCCACGCCTCCGGGTACCGGCGTGGCGCTGCCGGCCACCTCGAGGACGCCCTCCCACTCCAGGCTGCCCACTTGCTTGCCGTCGTCGCCGCGCATCGTGGTCACGTCAACCACCACGGCCCCGGGCTTGACCATGTTCTTCTTGATCAGGTTGCGCACCGGCGCCGCGCTGATGATCACGTCGGCCTCGCGGCAGGCGGCGGGCACGTCTTTGCTGAACACGTGGACCACGTGTACCGAGGCGTTGCGGTTGAGGCAGAGCAGCGCCACCGGCTTACCAACGATGTTCGAGTGATTGACGATGGTCACGTCGAGCCCCTGCAGCGCGATGCCCTCGCGGTCGAGGATCTCGATGCAGGCCGACGGCGTCGCCGGCGCGAAGAGCTGGTCGCCGAGCAGCACGTGACCGACGTTGGCCGGGTTCACGCAGTCGAGGTCTTTGACCGGCGCGATGGCGTTGAAGATCTTGTTCTGGTCGATCTCGCCGGCCATGGGCATGAGTGCCAGGATGCCGTGCACGTGAGGGTCGGCGTTGAGCCTGTCGATGAGGGCTAGCACCTCCGTCTCGGTCGTGCCGGCCGGCAAGGTGTTGTTGTAGTAGTTGAAGCCTACCGTGGCGGTGTTCTTCTCGATCTGGCCGCGGTAGAACTGCGCGCCGCCGTCGTCGCCCACCAGGATGGTGGCCACGCCGGGCTTTACGCCGCAGGTCGCGAGCTTCGCGACCTCGGCCTTGATCTCTTCACGGATCTGCTCGGCGATGGCCTTGCCGTCGATGATCTGAGCTGCCATGGCGTACCTTTCGCGTCTCGTACAGAAGATGGTCAGGTTCGGAAGATGGTCAGAGCTTGGACAGCGTGATGGCGAGCACCTCGGCGCGCAGTGCCGCTGCCTGAGCCTGCATCTCGTCGATCTGGGCCGCCGCCGCCGCCGTGTAGTCGCAGTCCTCTATGGATCCCAGGTTGATCTTCACGTTGAGGGCCGCGCCCACCACGGCCGCCTCGCCGAGGATCGCCCCGATGCCGGCGTCGGTGACCGCCTGCGGATTGCCCAGGCTGGCCGCCGTCTTCGAGAGGCGGCAGACCTCGAGGGCGACCTTGCAGATCTCGAGCGGCACGGTGGCGGCCACCACTAGACCCGCCTGAACGGCCGCGCGCCGCACGGCCTTCTCCTCGTCGGTCTCCTTGGGCAGCTTGAAGGCGGCGATCACGCCGTTGTACGCCGTGGTGTCTTCTTGCAGCAGCTGCTCGAGGCGCGCGCGAGCCTCCTGCGACGCCGCGACGAGGGCCACGATCTGGTCTTCCACCGCGGCGAACTTCTCGCGCCCGCGGGTGAGATTACCGACCATCTCGACGAGGGCGGCTCCCAGGGCTCCGACGCAGGCCGACACGCTGCCGCCGCCGGGCGCCGGCTTCTTGGAAGCGGAGTCGTCGAGGTAGACCTTCAGGGGCTCTTCTACATAGATAGGGGGACCATCACTCACCGTTTACCTCCGATGTGACGCACGCCGCTTGGTCACGCCCGACGCCGGATCGGCGGAGCCGCGGAAAGCGGCTCCGCGGGGCGCCGGCGCCGCCAGGCGGCCGGCACCCCGGGTCGCGCGCAAAGGTACTTAGAACAGGCCGACGATGCGCCCGGTCTCGACGTCGATGTCTACGTCCACGGCGGCTGGCCGCTTGGCCAGACCCGGCATGGTGCGCATCTCGCCAAGCAAGGGGTACAGGTACCCGGCGCCGGTGGCGGGACGGATGTCGCGGATCGGCACGCGGAAGCCGCGCGGACGGCCCTTGAGGGCCGGATCGTGACTCAGCGAAAGGTGCGTCTTGGCCATGCAGAGCGGCAGCTTGTCGAGGCCCTGCTCGGTGAAGAGCTTGATCTTGGCCTCCGCCTCGGGCAGGTAGTCGACGCCGTCGGCGCCGTATACCTTGGTGGCGATGGTCTCGATCTTCTCCTTGATGGAGGCCTCCAGCGGGTAGAGGAAGTGGAAGTCACCGCCTTTGTCGGCGGCGGCCTTGACGACCTCGGCAGCCTCCTGGCCGCCGTCGCCACCGAGCGCATGCACGTTGATCGGCACGGCGTCTTCGGCACCGGCCGCGATGGCCTCTTTGCGCACGATCTCGACCTCGCCGTCGCGATCGAAGGCAAAGCGGTTGATGGTCACGACCACGGGCAGGCCGAAGAGCTTCATGTTCTCGATCTGCTTGGCCAGGTTCTCACAGCCCTTCTGCAGGGCGACGTTGTTCTCGGCCTTGAGCAGCTCCGGGTCGAGCGGCAGGCCGCCGTGCATCTTGAGAGCCCGCATGGTGCAGGTGATGACCACGGCGCTGGGCGCGAAGCCGCCATAGCGGCAGATGATGTCCATGAACTTCTCGGAGCCGAGGTCGGCGGCGAAGCCGCTCTCGGTGACCACGTAGTCGCTGAGCTTCATGGCGACCTTGTCGGCGATGATCGAGTTGTTGCCTTGGGCGATGTTGGCAAACGGACCCGCGTGGATGAGCGCCGCGTTGCCCTCGAGCGTTTGCACGATGTTGGGCTTGAGAGCGTCCTTGAGGAGAACTGCCATCGCGCCGCCGGCGCCGATATCGTCGGCGGTCAGCGGTTTGCCCGTCTTGCTGTAGGCGAACGTGATGCGGCCGAGGCGCTCACGCAGATCCCTGAGGCTGGTGGCGAGGCCGAGGATGGCCATGACTTCGCTGGCCACCGTGATGTCGTAGCCGGTCTGGCGGGGGAGGCCGTTGAGCCGGCCACCGAGACCGTTGACGATCTCGCGCATGGCGCGGTCGTTGAGGTCGACGCAGCGCCGCCACGAGATGGTGAGCGGGTCGATCTCCAGCTCGTTGCCGTGCATGAGGTGGCTGTCGACCATGGCGGCGAGCAGGTTGTTGGCGGTGCCGACCGCGTGGATGTCGCCGGTGAAGTGCAGATTGATGTCTTCCATGGGGACGACCTGCGAGTAGCCGCCGCCGGCGGCGCCGCCCTTAATGCCGAAGACCGGCCCCAGGGAGGGCTCGCGCACAGCCAGCATGGTGTCGATGCCGATGGCGTTCATCGACTCTGTGAGGCCGACCGCCGTGACTGTCTTGCCCTCGCCCAGCGGCGTCGGGGTGATGGCCGTCACGTTGATGATCCTGCCGTCCGGCTTGTTCTTGAGGCGCTCGAGGACGGCCATATAGTCGATCTTGGCCTTGTAGCGACCGTACAGCTCGAGCTCATCCGCCAGAATGCCGGCTTTCTCGGCGATCGCCGTGATGGGCTGCATGGTAGCGGCCTGGGCGATCTCGATGTCGCTCGGCACCGGTGATTTGCGAATGGGCTTCGCAGACGAAGTCAACGCGTCCTCCTTTGTATCCACTGTTCCGCGCGTCTCGCAGGGCTCACTATTCCGGGGTCGCACAGCGGGCGCCGGCGGCTCCTTGTGACGCATTCTACATATGCGTAATCGAGAGGGTCAATTTGGTCAAGGGCCTGCCCGCGGGCCCGCCACCCGCCACCGCGCCGCGACCGTGCCCCACACATGGCGCCGGGCCGCGGCATCAGACACGGCTGAAACGCGCCCGGGCCGCGGCCTGGGCGGCCTCGTACACCACCCTGGCCGGCCGGCCCACGGCGCCCGCCACGCGCCGCACATCCTCGAACTCCGGCGAGACGGTCACGAGCCGGCCATCGGCGTAGCCCAAACGCACGCCGATCTCGTGACTTCCGATGGTGACGGTCTCACGCCGCTCCTCGGCGTACAGGCGGCCCACCGGCAGCACGCGCAAGCCGAAGGTGGAGGTCTCGGCGAAGATGAGGTCGGCCAGACGCTGCCGGTCGGCGCCCGCCGAGAGCACGTGCAGCACGCTGCCGGGGCGACCCTTCTTCATGAGCGCCTCGCTGACCCACACATCCACGGCGCCGGCGGCGCGCAGAGTGTCGGCCGCTAAGGCGAGCATCTCGGGGCTCATGTCGTCGATGTTGGTCTCGAGCAGGATGTGGTCGCCGGGGCCGTGGCCGGCGGCATCGTCGGCGACCGCTGCCGGCCCGGCGACTGCCGCCGCGGAGGCGGGGTCGCCCTGGGGGTCGACGAGCACGGCGCGCAGCACGTTGGGCCGGCCCGGTACCTCGCGCTGGCCGGCTCCGTATCCGCTGAGCTCGATGCGACCGGCCGGCAGGACGCCGAAGCTCTCGGCGTAGTGGGCCAGCAGAGCCGCGCCGGTGGGCGTGGTGAGCTCGCCCAGCGGTGCACCCTCGACGGCATCCGCAGCGCCCGCTGTGGGCAGGCCGGCCAGCAGGCTCAGCACGGCCGGCGCCGGCACGCTCAGCCGCCCGTGCGCGGTATCGACGCTGCCGTTGCCCAGGGCCGGCGGTGAGGCGATGATGCGCTCGGGAGAAAGGCGGTGCAAGAGGGCCGCGACCGAGATGAGGTCGACCGCCGTATCGACGCCGCTGAGCTCGTGCAGGTGCTCCTCGTCGCGACCGTGCACCTCGGCCTCGGCCGCCGCCATGCGCTCCGCGACGGAGGCCACGGCATCGGTGACGGGCTGTTCCAGGTCTGACGCGTACATGCTCATGATGAGCTCGTCGAATGTGGCGAAGCCCACGCCGTCGGCCACCTTGAACGACAGCGCCGCGATGCCGCCGCGACGGACTTCCTCGAGAGACCCCAGGCGCGGGTCGACGCCGGCCGCCGCCAGGGCGGGGCGCACTACGTCGTCCAGCAACCCGGGATCTGCCGGCCGCGCTCCGGAGAGCGCGAGCAGCGCGGCCACGAGCATGTCGCCGCTAATGCCGCTCGAGCAGTCGAGGTAGAGGATCATCGCCGTCACTCTACTCGCTTCGGGGCCGGGTTGGACAGCCCGCTGCCGCACCCGGCCGCCGCCCGTCCTATACAATGCTGTGCATGCGCATCGCCCAGATAGCTCCGCCGTGGATCACCGTGCCGCCCGCCGGCTACGGCGGCACCGAGTGGGTGGTGCAGCAGCTCTGCGACGGCCTCACGGCGCGCGGCCACGAGGTGGTGCTGTACGCCACCGGCGACTCGCACACCGCGGCCGAGCTGCGCTCTCTGTACCCTGTGCAGATGCCCGAGGTGCTGGGCCAGACGAGCTACGACGCCTGCCACGTCTCGTTCGCCTTCGCCGACATCGAGCAGGACCGCTTCGACCTCATCCACGACCACTCGGGCTTTCTCGCCGTCGCGTTCGGTCGCTATCTGGCCACACCCATGGTGCACACGGTGCACTGCGCCTTCGACGCGGCCGCCTACGGCTTCTACAAGCAGTTCAGGGACGAGGTGTCGTACATCGGTATCAGCCAGTACCAGCAGTCCATGGGCCCGTCAGGCATGAACTGGGCCGGTCTGGCCTACAACGCGATCGCCGTGGAGCAGTGGCCTTACACGCCCCAGAAGGACGACTACCTGCTGGCCTTCGGGCGTGTCTGCGAGGCCAAGGGTTTTCACCTCTCCATCGCGGCGGCCAAGCGCACCGGGCACCGGCTCATCATGGCCGGTGTTCTTCAGGAGCCATACCGCGAGTACTTCGAACAGAAGGTGAAGCCGCTCATCGACGGCCACCAGATCGTGTACGAGGGCGAGGTCGACGACGCCCGCAAGCGGGAGCTGTTCGCGCACGCCAAGGCGTTCGTGTTTCCCATCACCTGGCCAGAGCCGTTCGGCCTCGTCATGATCGAGGCCATGGCCACCGGCACGCCGATCGTGGCGCTACGCCAGGGTTCGGTGCCCGAGGTGGTCGAGCACGGCAAGACCGGATTCGTCTGCGACACCTTCGACGAGCTCGTGGCCGCCGTGGACAGGGTCGCCGAGATCGACCCGGCGGTCTGCCGCCGCACGGTGGAGGAACGCTTCACGGTAGACCGCATGGTGAGCGACTACGAGGCGATCTACCGGCGGGTGCTCGCAGGGTGAGCGAGTCGCGGGTCGCGGCCCGTCTTATGAAGTACCTTGCGGATAGCGACCCGCGACCCCTGTTCGTGTGCGGTGACGCCGCGCTCACCCTCAAGATCTTCCCCGCGGCCTCGGTAGACTGTTGCCTTACCAGCCCACCCTACTTTGGCCACCGGCGCTACGCCGGCGGCGGCCTCGGCGCCGAGGGCGGCTGGCGCGAGTATGTGGCGGCACTGGGCGCCTTCACCGGCGAGCTGCGCCGCGTGCTCAAGCCCGAAGGCTCACTCTGGCTCAACCTGGGCGACACGTACCGCGGCAAGCGCCAGCTCGGCATCCCCTGGCGCGTGGCCTTCCACCTCGGCGACGACCAGGGCTGGACGCTGCGCAACAGCGTCGTCTGGCACAAGGTGAAGGGCGGGCCCGACGGCAGTCGCGACAGGCTGCGCAACGTGCACGAGCTGCTCTTTCACTTCGTGCGGCAGCCCAAGAGTTACTTCTACGACGCCGACGCCGTACGGCACGCGCCGCGCGCGGCGCGCGTGGAGAACGGCGCCGTAATCTCGGCGACCGGCGTGCGAGGCGTGCGCTATCGCCGTCAGATTGAGCTCTCCACGGCCCTGGACGCGGCCGAGAAGGCGGCGGCCCAAGCGGCCCTCGAGGCGACGCTCGGCGAGCTCAGCGAAGGCCGCCTGAGCGACTTTCGTATGGTCATCCGCGACCGCCAGCGGGCCACCCATTCAGACTCCGCCGCGGTCTCCGGCCGCGCCCGTGAGCTGCGGGAGCGCGGCTTCTACTTCCTGCGCTACCACCCCCTCGGCAGCAAGCCCGGCGACGTGTGGGACATCCTGCCCGAAGACACGCAAGGCCGGGAAGCTCACTACGCGCCCTTCCCGGCCGACCTCTGCCGGGTGCCCATACTGGCCACCTGCCCGTCCGGCGGCGTGGTGCTCGACCCGTTCTGCGGCACCGGTACGGCCATGCTGGTCGCCCAGGAACTCGGCCGCAGGTCGATAGGCATCGACGTGGCCGAAGAGTACCTCACGCTGGCCGCGACGCGCTGCGCGCACGCCGGCGAGGGAGACCGCTAAAACGACCGCTCGGCGACCGGCTGGCGGCTCCGCCGGCCTCATGGTCAGCGCTGCGTCAAGAGCTTGGCCGCGATATCGGCGAACTGCGCGTTCACCCACTTCTCGATGCTGTTGCAAGCCACCACCGAGCGGATCTGCCGCTGACGGTCGCGCTTCTCCGCGGCACGCATCGTGAGAGCACGGTAGATGGCGTCCGCTTGCTCGTCGATGTCGAACGGGTTGACGCTCACCGCGAAGGCGCCCAGCTCCTCACTCGCTCCGGTGTTCTCCGAGAGGATGAGCACCCCGTTGCGCTGGTTGAGGATGGGGCCTTCCTTGGCGACCAGGTTCATGCCGTCGAAGATCGCGTTGACCATGAGGGCGTCGTAGTGACGGTAGGCAGACAGCGTCATGGGAAAGTTGTCCTGCACGCGCAGGTCGATGGGCATCCAGTCGGTGTTGCCGTGCTTCGTGTTAATCTGCTCCACGGTGCGCGTCACGCGTTCGCGATAGACCACGTACTCCTCCACATCCTCGCGAGAAGGCTGCACCAGAGCGAGAAACGTGATGCGATCGCGAAACTCGGGGTGCAGATCGAGGAACCGGTCGAAGGCGAGAAAGCCACGGATGATGTTCTTGCTGAGGTCCAGCCGGTCGACCCGCACCAGCAGGTACTCGCGGCGGTGCTCCAGCAGGCGGCGCTCCTCGGCCACCACGCGCTGCGCCCTGGCGGCTGCCCGCAGGCTCGCCGGGTTGATGGAGACCGGATACGCCCGCACCCACACCTCGCGCCCGCCCACCTGCACCGCGAGGCGCTGCATGTTCACGGGCAGGTCGAGCAGGTCGGAGCAACACTGCAGGAAATTCGCCGCATAGTGCCGTGTGTGGAAGGCGACGATGTCGTTGCCGAGCAAACCCTGCACCACGGCCGTACGGACGCGCTCTGGTAGCACCAGCCAGGCATCGCTCTGGGCCCAGGGAATGTGCACGAACTGCTGCAGAAAGACCCGCGGCAGGGCGGCCCTCACCTCAGGCGCGACGCAGTAGAGATGGTAGTCGTGCAGCATGGCTAGGCCATGGTCGCCGACTTCGTCCACGATAGCCTGGGCAAACAGACGGTTCACCGGCACGTAGCCGTTGTACCAGGCGTCGAGCTCATCTGCAGAGATGTCGGGATGACGGCCGAGGTCCCACAGGTAGTGCTGGATGAACCACAACATCGGGTTGGCCACGATGTTGTAGTACTTGTGGTACATCTCGGGTTCCACGGCGACGTAGCGCACGCGATACGCATCGCCGCCGACCTTGACTTCGGCGGAACGCCCCTGCGTCGCGAGCTCGGCCTCGGCGGCGCCCTGCGCGGCGGCGATCCATGTGCCGGGGTGCTTACGCAACACCTCGGTGAGCACCGTGACGAGCCCGCCCGGACCGCGCGTGACCACAGGTTCGCCGGAGGGATCGAGATGAAACTGCACCGGCCCGCGGTTGGCGGCCACCACCAGCTTGCGTCCCTCAAGGCCGGCCGTCTGCCTGCTCTGCGCCACGCCCCGCCCCCTGTTTGCCGCACACCCGAGGCGGGATTCGCCCCGGCCTCGCCGCTAGGACCCTATCTTACCCGTGAGGAGATCGTGAAAGAGCCGTAGGTCGTCGCGCAGGAGCCGCGGTGTGAGAAACTCGCGACGTACGTGCTCCTTGCCCTTCAAGGCCATGCGACGGTGCTTCTCGGGATCGGCGAGCACCTGCAGGCACCGCTGAGCGCACTCCGCCGCCGACTTCACAAGGTAGCCGCTGACGCCGTCTTCGATCTGCAGGGGAATGCCGCCCACCGCACCACCGATGGTGGGGCGCCCCTTCCAGAGCCCTTCGGTCACGGTGAGCCCGAACCCTTCGCGAGTAGACTTCTGGATGATCACGTCGGCGTGACTCTGGAAGGCGTTGATCTCCACCGACCCCACGTTGTCGATGTTGGAGAGCACGAACACGTCTGGGTCGCCGCCCACGTAGTCGATCACCTTCTCGAGGTACTCCCAGCCCTCGGGATCGTCGCTCGCCATTGAACCGATGAGGGCGAGCTGCATGTCGGGGTGTACGGTCTTGACCGAGCGATACACGTCCACCACCCCCAGCGGGTCCTTCCAGGGGTCGAAGCGCGATACCTGCAGCAGCAGAGGGCGCTCCACGTCGATGCCGAACTGGCGCACGATGTAGCCGGCGTCCTCGCTGGAGAGCTTCATGTTCTTGGGTGCCAGGGGGTCGATGGTGGGCGCGATGGCGCGCACCGGCACGCTGAGACCGGGCGGTACGTAGTCTTGCAGGGTGTATACGGCCGCGTCATAGGCGTTGATGGACGGCAGCAGGTAGTCGTACAGGTGCTGATCGGGCGTCGACGTGTCGATGTGGCAGCGCCAGATCCACCAGGTGGCGCGATCCTGGCTGAGGGCCACGAAATCGCGGATGGCGAGCGGCTGCGGGTCGTGGATGACGACGAAGTCGTAGTACCGCGTGAGCTCGGCGGCATTGGCCCGGCAGACGCTTTCGTAGAGCTCGCGCGCCTCGGGCGGGAAGTCTACCGTGTGACCCTGCAAGCCATTGTGAAAGCTCTTCGTGACGTTGAAGAACTCCGGCGGTGCGGTCATGATCTGCCACTGCGCTTCGAGGCCGGCGTCGCTGGTGAGAGGCACCAGGGCGTAGAGAATCTCGGCCACGCCGCCGCCGAAGGCGGTAGCGTTCACATGCAGGACCTTGCGGCCGTGAAGCTCGCGGGAGAGCTCGTCGATCTCGGCCATGAGATCTTTGGGGACGATGGAGCGGTAGTCGGCCAGGCTCTTGTGGCCGACGTTGACCTCGTGCATGTGACCTCCGCTGATGCAAGTACGGATGGCACGGCGCCGCCCGCGGGCGACGCGCGCGTGCCGCTAGTACATCACACCGGCGGCGGTGGGCTAAACTCGGCCCGTGAGAGGCGAGAACACAGGGCTCGAGACCCCGACTTCCCCGCCGCCCGTGCCCGTCACCATTGCGTGCGACGGCCTCGAGCTGGCCGGCCGGCTCTTCCGGCCGGCCGGTCCGCCACGCGGCGCACTGCTGGTATGCCACGGGGCCGGCAGCCGCAAGGAGAACCACGCCCTGATGGGGGAGCAAGCCGCGGCCGCCGGGCTCGCGGCGCTCACCTTCGACTTCCGCGGTCACGGCGATAGCCAGGGCGTGCTGGGGCCAGACGGCTGGCACGACGCCGTCGCCGCCGGCCGGCTGCTGTTGCGCGCCAGCGGCGCGCCCTGGCTGGCGGCCCGCGGAGCGAGCATGGGCGGCTGCTTCCTGCTGCTTGCCGCCCACGCTCATCCGCGGCTGTTCCGTTCGCTCGTGCTGCTGTGCCCGGCCGACGGGGCTTCGCTGCTGACCGGCCTCGTCGCGTACGAGGAGCGCGACGCGGCAGAGCGTCGCGAGGGGCCGGCCGCGACGGCGGGTAGCGAGCAACCGGCCCGCTTCGCCGCGCCGGCCTTGCGACCGTTTCTGCGCCGGCTCGATCTGGTCGAGGTCGCCCGGGGGATGCCGCGCGTGCTGCTGGCGCATGCCCGTGACGACGAGGACGTGCCGTTCGCGCACAGCCTCCGTCTGGCGGCCGTGCTGGCCGATCCCACGCGCTTCATCGCCCTGGACAGCGGCGGCCACCACGGTCCCGGGCATTCGCCCGAGGTGGCACGGGCGACACTCGCCTGGGTCTTGCGACACGGAGGTTGACGAACGCTCCGGCGGCCCCGTCGCATCCCGTCGCGGCGCTGGGGGCTGGCCCGTGCTGGCGGAGCGGCGCCCGGGAGCAGCGCCCCGGCGCCGGAGCGCCTCTAACGCTCGGACGACCGCTCGGCCAGGCCCAGCCGTTGCAGACGCGTCTGCATGGCCCGCTGGCTCACCTCGAAGCGATCGGCCAGGCGCCGCGCATCGACACCGTGCTCGCGCACAGCCTCGCGCACGAGGTCTTCCGGCATGAGCAGCTCGGCGGCAAACAGGTCGGCTTCACGCTCAAGCACGCGACCCGCTTCGTTCACCAAGCCACCACGCTCCGAGCGCCGACGTTGCGGGTGCAGCACGAAGTGGCCGATCTCGTGGGCGATCGTGAAGCGGCGGCGGCGCTCATCGCCACCGCCCTGAAGCACGATCGCGTGCCCGTCGCCGAGGGGCTCCAGCGCCGCCTCGCAGGCGAACGGTTCGCGCGTGTTCTGCACAAGCTCGAGGTTGAGGGCGCTGATGACGTCGCGCAGCGACACCGGCTCGCGAGAGACCGCGGCGGAGTGCAGCAGGCGGGTAGCCTGACGGCGTATGTCTGAAGTGGAGTGGGTCATGGTTTCGCCCCCGCGGCTGGCATCTTACCACCGCCCGTGCGGCAAGCTCGAGTTGCCGCAGACGGCGGCGGCATGCGCACCTCCATTTCAGTGTAGCTCAGGGCCGTTGGCCGGACTCAGTCACCGGGCTCACCACGAGCGCCGCCGAGGCGAGCCCATCGAGCGCCGAGCAGCAGCAGCACGCGCGCGCCGATACCGCCGATGCACAGTCCCAGAAGAATGGTACCCGTTGAGACGAGCGCCGTGACGAGCGACGTCACGGTGAGTGATACGAACCCCGACCAAGCGCCGGTGAGCGCCCGCGCCAGAAGGCTGGGCGGCTGCCTGACACACCTGGCGCTTTGCACCCGCAGGCAGTCAGTAGTTGAACGCGGCCGCCGAGCGCCGGTGAGCCCGAGCACCCGCAGCGCCGCAACGCGGCGCAGGCCGCGCGACGCGAGGCACGGCAGGTGCGGGGCAGGGCTGGGCGTCACGGGAGGCTGGCGACGCGGCCGGCGGGGGGCAGGGGCAGGGCGCCGCGGCAGGCTCGCGAGGTGCCCGGTTGCCGAGTCAGCCGGTTGACGATCGCCTGCGGTGGGCAAGCCGCTCTCTGGCGGCACCGCATTCGTCAACTGCGGCGCAGCAGCGGGCCGCGTGTTGCTCCTATGTCAACTCGCCAGCGCCAGGGCAGGTTGAGTCGCGGTATCCGTGCCAACAAGCAGAGGCGCCCGCCGTCCCTCCCCCGCGCCGCGTCGACCTGCCGACCGTTCGCCGGCGCCGCCCCAGGTCGTCCACCGCGAACTGAGGGAGTAGCCGAGAGCTGGAGGATGATCTGGAGCGGATGACGGGACTCGAACCCGCGATCTTCAGCTTGGGAAGCTGACGTGTTACCAACTACACTACATCCGCTCGCGCCCGTAGTTCACCACACAGCCCAGGCGCCCGCAACTGCGGCCCGGGGGCGAGGCGAGCTAGCCCTGCGTCTCCGAGAGCGCGAGGCAGGCGAGAAACGTCTTGTAGACCTGCTCAAAGTCCGCGCCGGTGACCTCCAGCGTGCGCCCGTCGAGGCGCCCGACGCCAGGGCAGGCGGCGGCGAGATCGCAGTACTCCACGCGCGTGAAGACCAGGCGCAGGGGCTCGCCCGACCAGGCCAGCGGGTCGGGCCGGCGCGCGGCTCCCAAGGCACGAGTGACGTCGTCGGTAAGGCGGCGGTGCGTCTCGCCGGGCGGGCGCAGCTCGGCGCTGAGACGCGTCACGCCGGTCTTGACCACGGTGGTCGTGATGCCCGGCACCAGCTCGGCGGCCTCGGCCGCGGCCTTGTCGTCGCCCGAGAGATACACGGCCGGCACGCCGAAGTGGCCCGCCAGCAGGGCGCCGAGGCCGAACTCGCCCACTTCGGTCGCGCCCACGTGAACGGAGAAGACCTTGTAGTTCCATGTGTGCTCGAGAACGGCCGCGGCCGTGCCGGCGCGCGCATGGTACCCCACGAAGAGCGCCCCGTCGAAACCGCAACCGATACCCTGCATCATGCTGTGTGGTGCCGGAGATCCGCCGATTAGAGTCACGCTGCCGGGCAGACCGCCGGCATCGAGATTGCGACCATTATCGTGAGCGTCACAGACCACGATCTCGCCGCTGCCGGCCGCCGCGCAGCCCGCGAGAACAGCCTCGAGGTCGGCCCGCATGTGCTGCCTGGCCACGGTCGCGGCCGGCCCCGAACGATCGGTGTCTAGCTCAGACACCACGCCCGAGATACCCTCGAGATCGATGGCGATGAACAGCTTCACGTGAACCTCCCGTCTTCTCGCCTCGTCGCGCCGGCACGTCCCCCGGCAGTGCCGTCGCCGCAGTGCGGTCGGGCACGGGGCGAGCCGCGCAGACGGATCGCCGCTGCCACGGTCCCCTGGGCCGCCCATTGGCGCAGCATTCTACTACGCGTAGAATGGCTTGACTTTGCCGCGGACGGGAATACGTAGGACTAGGTACGTACTGCGCGTCGCAATTCTCCACGCACACCCGAGAGGACGGAGGCATTCGAGATGGAACAGCAGCTTCATCCCAAGTGGTTGCGCAGCACAAAGGGGGCGCCGTTCACGGGCATCGGCTCGCTCGAGGCCGACATCCTGGCGGTGGTCTGGGAGCACGAGCGCACCACGGTGAGGGAGGTCTACGAGACGCTGCGGGAGCGCCGCCAGATCGCCTACACCACTGTGATGACGGTCATGAACAACCTCGTCAAGAAGCACCTCCTCGACCAGGACAAGGCCAACATCGCCTATCTGTATACGCCGGCCATTCCCGGGCGCGAGGTGGCACAGACGGTGCTGGAGAGCGTCGTGGACCGCCTCTTGCGCGGTCAGTACAACGTGGCCGTGTCGCAGCTTCTCAAGCTCAAGAAGGAGCTTACGCCCGAGCAGGCCGACGAGATGCGCGCCTGGGCCAACGAGCACTTCAGCGCCTAAGCTCGGCGCGCCCGCAGGTGTCTGGTGCGTCTGTACGTGGCGTCTGACTTCCGCACGCACGGCCGTTGGTCCGCCGGTTGGTAGGCCCAGCCGGACCGGCTCACATGGATTCGGGGGCGCTCACTCCGAGCAGATCGAGGCCTCGTGCCAGCGTGGCCCTCGTGGCCACACACAACGCCGAGCGAAAGGCTGAGACGTCGGCATCGTCGCTGAGCACGCGGCAATGACGATAGAACACATGAAACTCCGCCGCCAGCTCGCCGAGGTAGGTATGGAGACGATGGGGGGCGCGCTGTCCGGCGGCGGCGAGCAACACCTCGGGAAAACGGGCCAGAGCCTTCACAAGTGAGCGCTCGTGAGCGCCTACGTCTACCGGCGGCAAGGCGGGTTGGGCACTGCCGGCCTCGGGCAGCCAGCCCCGGCCCTGCTCAGCTTCGCCACCCATCTGTTTCGGCTCGGCCCCGGCCAGATTGCGGAGGATGCTGCAGATGCGAGCGTGCGCGTACTGCACGTAATACACGGGGTTCTGGTTCGACTGCTGCACCGCCAAGTCGATATCGAGCTCCAGAGTGGTGTCTTGTGAGCGCCCGACGAGCAGGAAGCGAGCCGCATCGACGCCAATCGCATCGATAAGGTCGTCTACCGTCACAATGTCGCCCTTACGCTTGCTCATGCGCCTGGCCTCACCGCTCTCCAGCAGGTTCACGAGCTGCCCGATGATGAGCTCGAGCCGGTCGGGATCGTGGGGCGGCAGCGCCGTGAACGCGGCCTTCATGCGCGGCACGTAGCCGTGGTGGTCGGCGCCCCAGATGTCGATCATGTGCGCGTACCCGCGGTCCATCTTGTCGCGGTGGTAGGCGATATCTGAGAGGAAGTAGGTCGGATCGCCGCTGGAGCGGATGAGCACACGGTCCTTGTCGTCGCCGAACTGCGTGGTCTTGAGCCACACGGCGCCCTCCTCTTCATAGAGAAGGTCCTCGCCTTCGAGATCGGCGAGCGCCTTGCCAACCTCGCCGGCGAAGCCGCGAGGCCCTCCCCGGCCCGCATACAGGGTGCTCTCCGGAGTCCACACGTCGAATGCCACGCGCAGACGTTCCAAGGTCACGCGAAACTCGGCAAGGATCGCGTCGCGGCCCCACGCCTTGAGCTCATCGGTGACCTCGCGTGGCAAGCGCAGCATGTCGGGAGCCGCCGCCGCCACGGCCTCGCGATACCGGTCGCCAACCGCGGCGATGAGCGCATCGGCCAGATCGAGAAGGTACGCGCCCTGGTATCCCTCGTCGGGCACGGGCGTGTTCAGCCCGAGGCGCTGACCGTAGCGGGCCGCGAGCGACTGGCCGAAGCGCGCCATCTGCGTGCCGTAGTCGTTCACGTAGAACTCGCGCGTGACGTCGTGACCGGCGAAGGCGAAGATACGGCACAGAGAGTCGCCGTAGGACGCGTAGCGCGCGTGCCCCACATGAAGCGGACCGGTAGGGTTGACGCTAACGAACTCCACATTCATCTTGAGGCGCGCGGCAACGGGCAGCGCCCCGCGGCCGTAGTCGAGGCCCTCACCGAGCATGCGTTGCAGAGCGCCCCGGTACCAGGCCGCGTCGAGGAAGAGGTTGAGAAAGCCGGGGCCGGCGACCTCGACGCGCGTGCACAGCGCGGCGCCGGGACCGGCCAGCCAGCGTTCTCCCAGCTCTTGGGCGAGCTCTCGCGGAGGCCGTCGCGCGCGTTTGGCACACACCAGGGCGGCGTTGGTGGTGAGGTCGCCGTGTTCGGGTCGACCGGGCGACGCCAACTCCACGACCGGCGCTGCGTCACCCTCGATGCCGGCTTCGGCCAGCAGCCCCGCCAGCACGGTCGCGAGGGAGACGGAAAGGCCGCTCAGGTCGTAGAGGTCGTCAGTCATCACTCTCCATCTTCTCGTCGGTCGCCGGCGACCGGACGCCGCCGCCGCTCATTGTAGCGAGCGAGCACGACCGGCGCGATGCGGGCAGAGGCGTGAGCACGCCCGGCGGGCGCCGCGCCGGCGGGCGCTCGCCCTCCCGCGAAGCCCGAGTCAATGATGATAGGGCTCGCCGCGCAGGATCTTGGCGGCACGAAAGACCTGCTCGAGTAGGACCACACGGGCGAGCTGGTGAGGATATGTAAGCGCCGAGAGCGACAGCCGCTCGGCGGCGCGTTCCTGCACCTCGCCGGCGAGTCCCAGCGAGCCCCCGATCACAAACCCCACGCCGCCGCCTTCCCAGCCTCGCTGCAGCCAGGCGGCGAAAGCCGCCGTGTCGAGCCTGCGACCTTCGATCGCAAGTGCCGCGACGACCGCCGCCCGCGGCCACGCCGCAAGCAGGCGCCGGCCCTCCTCGCGCAGCACCTCGCCCTCGCCCCGGGCGTGCAGCGGCACCTCCTTGACCTCGCGCACCGACACGGCCACCAGAGGGCGTAGAAGCTCCAGGTAATGCCGCGCCGCCGGCTCGAGGTCGCGGTGCAGCGACCCCACGGCGACGATCTCGAGGCGCGCCGCCAACCCGACGAGGATCAGCTACGTTGCGACCGGGAGTAGAAGGCGATGCGGCCCTCGCCTCCGGCCCGGGCCGTGTACATGGTGGTCGCGGCCTTGGCGACCAGTTCTTCGGCCGTGGCACCGTCGTCGGGGTACAGAGCCACGCCGGCCGACGCGGTGAGCGCGAAAGCCTGCCCCCCCGTTTCGAGAGCGATCTGTTGCGTCGCGCTCAGCACCCGCTCAAGCGCCGCGTCGACCTGCTGTTCCGCCGTCTCGGACAGCACGAGCAGGAACTCGTCGGCGCCGTAGCGGCAGACGAGGTCGCAACTGCGCAACTGCGCGGTGAGCGCCGCGGCCCAGTGGCAGAGCACGTCGTCGCCGCCTTCACGGCCGACGGCTTCGTTGACGGCGCGAAAATCGTCCAAGTCGAGCATAACAAAGGCTACCTTACGACCATAGCGCTCGGCGCGGGCAAGCTCGAAAGCCGCGCGCTCACGGAGATGGCGAAAGTTGAACAGACCTGTGAGCTGGTCATGGGTCTCGCGCTCGTGGCGCTCGTTGACCAGACGCATGTTGTCGAGTGCGACCTCGGCTTGATCGGCCAGCTGCCCCAGCAGACGACGCTGCGCTTCGGGGTGAAAGCCATTCTCGTGATAGAGATAGCCGACCTGTTCTCCGCTATAACCTTCAAACTGACACACGGTGTCGCCCAGACCCCAGCACAGCGTCTCCTTGGTGAAGACCTCCGTGCCGGTGATGGTCTCGAGGACACCATCGATGATGCCGCGCTCCAGGTCGCACACGGCCGTGCCGTTGGCCGGTAGCCGCTGGCAACTCAGGCAGTGGCCCAGCTTCACGAGCACGCGTTCCTCGTCTACCTCGACCTCGAGATCACCCAGGTGCATGTCGCGAAACCAATCTTTGAGCGCCTGGATGGAGCGAATGTCGAGGTCGCGGCTGAACCGTTTGCTGGCGAGGTAGATGGCCGGCCCGGCGCTGGCGCCGAGGATCTCCGGAAGGATGGCGAACTGGACCAGGCGAAGAAGCGCCGTAGGCGCCATGCTCTCGCCCGAGGTACCGCCCAGTACCTGGTCCGGGGACGGCCAAGCTCTGCGCTCCTCGGTTGCGCTAAGCGCGATGACATTGCGCAGCGTACGTGCGAACACCGTGGCCAGCGAGATCTCTTCATGGGAACGCAACGCCATGCTCATCCTCTCGGCCGCACGCCGGCCCGCAGCGTGAGGCGACTAGCACTCTCCCGAGCGCAGCCCGGATGCCCGCCGGGTGGCTCGCCTATACTATAGGCGAAGGAGGCGCCACCGAGAACATGCGGCAGGCGTTCCCCCCTGCGAAGCGTTGCCAACCCGGTGCACATCGCGAAAGGCCAGAGGATGCCCGACGACGCCAGAGAGGCCGCTGCGCGAGAAGACCTGCAGCGGGTCAAGCAAGACCTCCGGCGGCGCGTGCTCGCTCGCCGCGATGCCCTGTCCGCCGCCACGCGCGCCCACCTGGGTGCCCAGATCTGCGCCCGTGCAGAGGCCTTACCCGAGCTCGGTGCCGCCCACACTCTGCTGCTCTTTGCCTCGTTTCGCAGCGAGATCGACACGGCGCCGCTGCTCGCCTGGGCGCTCCGGTCAGGCAAGACGGTGGGCTTCCCGCGTGTACTCGGACCACGCCGCATGGCCGCCTTTCAGGTCGCCGACCCCGAGCTCCACCTCACCCCGGGCGCCTGGGGCATCCCTGAGCCCCGCGAGGGGCTCGCTGAGATCGCGCCCACGCTGATCGACGCCGTCGTGGTTCCGGGCTCGGTGTTCGACCGTGACGGCCGGCGCTACGGCTACGGCGGCGGCTTCTACGACAACTACTTGCTTCTCACTCGGCCGGATGTTCCACGCATCGCGCTGGCCTTCGAGATGCAGATCGTCGACGAGCTGCCCTGCGAGCCGCACGATCTCGGCGTGGGCGTGATCGTCACCGAGAAGCGCGTGATCCGCATAGGCTGACCTTGTCAGGCCACACGACGGGCGGCCGCCGTGCCCGTGCGCGCCTCGGCTCTGACTTCGCAGCGGCGCCTCGCGAACGTGCGGGGCTGCGCCGCTCTGCAGGGCGTCCTGCCGTCACCTCCGCGCCTGTCAAACACTCTCCGGCGCGAGGTGGAGCATCTCCACTACCTCTTCCACCGTCGCGGGCTCCCGGCCCACCGAGCGGGCCACGCCCACCAGTCTCTGGACCAGCTCGGCGTTGCTCGCCGCGGGCCGGCCCTTCTCGAGCAGGAGGGTATCCTCGAGGCCCGTGCGGGCATTGCCGCCCATGGCCAGGCCGATCGCCGTCAGCGGCAGGTTGGCGCGGCCGATGGCGATGACCTGCCAGCTGGTGCCGGCCGGGAGCCGCTTGACCAGGTAGGTGAGGATCTCGGGGTCGGCCGCCATGCCGCCGCGCACACCCATCACGAACGACACCTGGAGGGGCTCGGCCAGCAAACCCTTCTTGAGCAGCTCGAGCATCATCTCGAGATGGCCGGTGTCGTAGATCTCCACCTCGGGCTTGATCTTCAGGTCGATCATGCGCTGGGCGAGCAGGGGCATCTTCTCGGGCGGGTTGCTGAACTCGCCTGTGGCGAACGTCATGGTGCATGGGTTCAGCGTCGCCATGCGCGGCCGGGACTCCACGATGCGCATGCGCTCTTCGTAGGGGATGTTGAGACCCCCGGTGGAGAGCTGGATGATGGCAGGGCAGGCGGCGCGCACCGCCTCGACCGTGCGCCGCGCCACCTCCAGGTCGACCGTCGGCACGTCGTTGTGGCGCAGGTGGATGTGCACGATCGCGGCACCCGCTTCGTACGCTCCTCGGGCGCTCTCCGCGATCTCCTCGGGCGTGGAGGGGACGGCCGGGTTGTCGGCCGTAGTGGCGATCGGCCCCGTCAGCGCCGCTGTGATGATCACCTTGCTCATGGTGTGCTCAACTCCTGTGAACGGTCAGTGGTCTGACGTGACTCCCGGCGGCCGCTTGCCCGGGCCGCACACGGCGGCGAGGTGATCTGCGAGCAGCTGCCGCGTGGCAGCCATCTCCTCTTCTGTCCAGGCGTAGAAGCCGTGGCCGGTCTTCATGCCGAGGTCGCCCGCCGCAACCTTGTCTTTGAGGATCTGCAGCGGGCCGGGCGTGCGATCGATGGACGGCAGTATCTGCTCGTGGATGCTGAGCACCATGTCGAGCCCGCCGAGATCGGCGGTCTCGAGCGGGCCCATCACCGACAACCTCAGCCCGAAGCTGTTCTTGATGCAGAGGTCGACCGTCTCGGCGTCGCACACACCTCCTTGAACGAGCGCCATGGCCTCTCGCCACAGCGCGTGCTGCAGGCGGTTGGCAACAAACCCGGGCACGTCCTTGCGCACGTGCACCGGCAGCTTGCCGACGTCGCCGAGCAGGGCCATCGTCTTGGCGACGGTGGCATCTGAGGTGCGCTCGCCCTGCACCACCTCGACCAGCGGGATGAGGAAGGGCGGGTTCCACCAGTGCGTGCCGATCACCCGGTCTCGGCCGCTGGCCTTGGCCGCGATGAGGCCCACCGGCATGGACGACGTGTTACTCGCCACAATGCAGGCCGGGTCGGCCACCGCGGTGAGCTGCGCCAGCAGATCCTGCTTCAGCGCCACGTCCTCCGGCGCCGCCTCGAACACAAACGCCGCCCCGCTCAGCGCGTCTTCCACGCTCTCGTGCGCGCTGACCAGCTGCAGCGGCGCCTCGGACAAGCCGAGGCGCCGCAAGTTGGTGGCGATGCGCTCGTGCAGGGAGGCGCGAGCCGCCGGAAACGGGTCTTGAACGGCCACCGGGTGACCGGCGCAGGCAAACACTTGCGCGATACCGTGGCCCATGAGCCCGGCACCGATGACCGCGATACGCCCCTGGTCGGACATCTTCACGCCTCCTTGCCGACGGTCCAGCGCCCGGTTTCGCGTGGCGGGGGGCACGCCCGGGCGCAGGAGCCGTCAGACATCGCGCGGTTCCGGATAGGGGATCGCGACCAGCATCGTGGCCGGCGAGTTGGTGCGGTTCTCGATGCCTCGAGACTCGTTGGGAGCCAGATAGCAGGAGTCGTACTTCCTGAGTGTCGCCTCGCCCTCGGCCGTGGTGACGACAACTTCGCCCTCGAGCAGGAAGTAGACCTTCTCGACCGGCGTGGTGTCTTGCTCGGCGCCGCCCCCGGGCAGGAAGTGCGAGATGCCCATCCAGAAGTTGCGGGTCTTGCTGACCTCGAAGCCTTGCAGGCGCAGGCCGTAGCACTTGATGTGCTTGGGTGCCACGTACTCGGGCGCCTCGTCGTAGCGGGTAACCTCCACCGTCACTCCTTCCCTCAGATGACGCCGTACTTGTAGACCCTGTCCGGAACGGGGTTCAGGTCGTCTTCGTCGATCTCGGCAGCGCAGCGCACCATCGAGCCGTCGCCCAGCCACCAGCGCAGGGGGAAGGCGAAGAAGCGGAAGCGCTTGCCGACGACCTTGTCGAGATCTCCACCGAGGTTCTCGACACCGACGATGCCGTTGCCCATCATGAGCTTGTGGCAGGGCTCCCAGGTGCCCGGCTGACCCGCACGCTCCAGCTGCCCGTAGGCCTCCATGTACTTGTCTTTGCCGAACACCTCGATGTAGACGTCGCGATCGAATTCGGCATAAGCCTCAACACCGAACTTCTCGATGTACTCGTCGGTGATCGGACGGCCCGAGTTGCCGGGCAGGTTCATCTGCGTGGGGCCGTTCTTGCCCATGGCCGTGTGCAGAGGGTGGTCCAGTGCCTGCATGTCCATGGCAACGCACTTGGGCATGTACTTCTGGAACCAGTTGCCTGCTTCGCGGCCGGTGCCGCACGAGTAGTGGTAGTAGTCCTTGCTGTCGTCATACTTCAGGTGCATGCCGGTCCGCAGGCAGAGCACCATGCCCTTGACCTCGTCGGGCTTGATATTGGCCCGCTCGCAGGCGTCGCCGAGGTGCTCGCCGGTGATGAGGCCCCAGTCTTCGACCTTGATGTCGAGGCAGACGGCGTCGCCGACATAGGCGTCCACGGGCAGCTCGTGACTGTATCTCGTGCGGTTGCCGGCGAAGTCGCGCTCCATCACGTGGCGCGGCGCATCAGCGTGCGTGCCGCTATGCTGCACGACCGTGATCTTCTGGCTCAAGACGCCGGATTTCGCCAAGCCGTGCATGGTGTCGACCACCGGCTTGGTGAAATACGGCCAGAGCGGGATGTCGGCACCGAACGGATGGCTGAGGTCAACAAATATCTTCTTCCCCATAGTAGCCCTTCTCTCCTCGATCTCGTTACTGTCGCAGGGGCAACCTTGCGTTCAGGCTGCCCGTTGGCGACGAGCCGTGCCTGAGCCGTGAGGCGCGACGAGGCTCAGAAGCTCCGCTGCTTGTCGCCAAGAAGGTGAACAGGGCACCCGAGCTGTCCGCGTTTCGGAACAGAGCTGCCGTATTGCGGATACGCTATCCGCGCCGGGAGCGCGCTGTCAAGGACTCCGTTCGTTTGCTGGCCGGGCGCCGCGGGGGGGCGCCCGGCCACGTGTCGCGCGGGCGTAGGCGCCGGCCGGGCGGGCCGAGAGACGCCCCTACCGTCGCCGCCCCCCATCGCGGTCGCCACCAGCGCACCACGTCTGCCTGATCGACGCCCTTGCGTCGATCAGACCTCATGATGCCGGCTCCAGATGACGGGCCGGGTGGGCTTGCACCCGCCCGGCCCGTTCGGCGTCAGCCGGCAGTGCTGCCGCCGTCGATCATGAGGATGTCGCCGGTGACGAAGTCCGAGGCGGCGGAGGCGAGATAGACGGTGGCACCGATGAAGTCCTGGGGGTCGGCGGCGCGGCCCCACGGGATGCGCTGCATGAAGATCTGATAGAGCTTGGGGTCGTCGAGCACCTGCTGGGTGAGCGGCGTCCAGAAGATGCAGGGGGCGATGGAGTTGACGTTGATGTGGTACTTGGCCCATTCGGTTGCCAGCTGCTTGGTGAGCAGGTGGACGGCGCCCTTGGCCGTGCCGTAGGCCGAGTAGCCCCCGGGGTGGCCGAGCTCGCCGCGCACCGAACCGACGGTGATGATCTTGCCGCCGCCCTGCGCAATCATGCGCTTCCCCACGGCCTGGCAGCAGACGTAGGTGCTCTTGACGAGCGAGTCCATGACGTTCTGCCACTCGTCGATGGGGAACTCCTCGGCGGCGAAACGGTTGGCCTGCCCGGCGGCGGTGACCAGGATGTCCACCTTGCCGAACTCGTCGACCGTCTTCTGCACCATGGCCTCGACGCTCTCCGGGTCGGTGGCGTCGCACGGCACGGGCAGCACGTTGGCGCCCGTCGCCTTGATGTCGGCGGCCGCCGCTTCGAGGTTCTCCACCCGCCGGCTGGCGATCACGACGTCGGCACCGTAGGCGGCAAGCCCCTTGGCGGTGGCCTGGCCGAAGGCGCCCGAGCCGCCGGTGACGATGGCCACCTTGCCCGTCAGGTCGAACAGGTCACGTATCTTCTCGAGGCCCCAGATGTCTCGCTCCATCGCGTTTCTCCTCTCGGGTGCACTTTTCGTTCCCGTCGAGAGCATCCGCCATGCGGACGACTCTATCCATGATGCGAACACTAGTGCAGGTGGACTGGATAGGTCAAGTATCGCTGAGCCAGAGCCTGCCGCAGCGCAGTACGCCGGCCTGCCGAGCGGTTGGGCCAGAGTTCGGCTGGGCTTTCGACGGCCCGCCAGCTCAGATGCGAGCGCTCGGTCCGCCGTCGACGTGGAGCGCGTGGCCGCTGACCAAGTCGGAGGCAGGCGACGCCAGAAGCAGCACCGGGCCGGCACACGGGGCGAGCTACTGCGGCGCCCGAGACCGCCCGCGGGCCGCCGGCGACCTCCGACGTGCGCCCCGCGTGACCTCAGAGACTGCGCAGCTTGGCCTGTATGTCGTCGCGCAGGCGGAGGAGTGCCGCCACCACGCGTTCTTCGCTGTTGGAGAAACGCGCCGTAGGCATGGGCACAGCGATTGACGCCATGCTGCCGTCGATGTCGGCGATGGCCACCGCCACGGCACAGATGCCGTGGCGCAGCTCCTCACGCTCGTGCCCCACCCCGGTGGCGCGCACGTCGTCAAGCTCGCGAAGCAGGGCCTCGCGGGTCTTCGCCTTGCCCTCGAGCGGCGGCTCGAGCCTCCTCGGCAGACGCCGGCGCAACTCGTCGGGCGAGAGCTCCGCGAGCAGCACCTTGCCGCTCGCCATGCTGTAGGCGGCGTAGTGGGCGCCCACCCGGGCGATGGCCATGAGCTCGCGGTGCGGCGCCGGGTGCTGGGCGATGAAGAGCACCTGCGAGCCGTCGAGCACCGCCAGGTCGACGGTCTCGTTGAGCTCGCGAGACAGGCTGGCCATGTGCGGCTCGAGCAGGGTGCGCAGATCGCGCCGCCCGATCACGGCCAGGCGGAGCAGGCCCGGCCCCAGGGCGCGCTGGCCGGTAGCCACATCGACGTGCACGTAACCCACCTCTTCGAGCGCCCGGCAGAGGCGGTGCACGGTTGTCTTGGGCAAACCGGTGCGGGTAGCGAGCTGCGAGAGGCTCTGGCCGCCGCGGCTCTCGGCGAGCGCCGCCAACACCGCCGCCGCCCGAGTAATGACCTGCATGCTGCCGCGCCCGGCGGAGTCGTCTGTTCCCGACTGGGTCATCGTCGCCCTTCTACGCATGATTGACCAGCGCCCTCCGCCCTGCCGATCTCGCAGAGGGCGGCCGGTGTAGGCACTGGTCATCATAAGGCCTGCCACCAACGGGTTCACTCGGGGCAAGCCATGAACGACGTGCGCGCCGATCTCTTCCTGCCCGTCGACCGGACTCTGCTCGAGGGCGAGGAGACCTTCGTCAGCGACTCCCACGCCGCCATCGTTGCCGCCATCCGCGACTGCGACGCCGCGCGGGCCGAGGCCGCGGCGATCGCCTATGTGGCCGAGATTCGTGGCCTCATACCCCATGAACCGCAAGGGCTTTGCCTGCTTCGTAGGCGCGAATCTTCAGCTCCGCATCGTGCTCCCCCGGTCATCTGCATCATGTGGATGGGCGAGCCAATGACGACGACGGCCGTCTTCACCTTCTGCAGAGCCTCGTGCAACTCACCCGACGCACCGTGCTCGCGCGCCACCCCATGACGCTGAGGGCTCCGCTGCCGGGCCGGGACGATGCGCTACACTTGCCGCATGGACCACGCAGGCGGAGCGCAGCGCGAAGCCGTGAGCGTCGGCGTCGTGCTCGCCGGCGGCGAGGCGCGCCGCATGGGCCGCGACAAACGCCTCCTGCGTCTCGCGGGCGCCACACTCGTGGCCCGCAACGTGGCCCTGCTGAAGAGCATCTTCCCCACGGTGGCAGTGTCGCTGCGCGACCCGCGGCAGCTCGGTGAGAACCTGCCGGCCGGCGTTGAGCTCTTGGTCGATCAATTGCCCAACTGCCCGCTAGGCGGTATTGGCACGTCGCTGGCTCACTTCGGCGCGCCCGTGTTCATGCTCGCCGGAGACACCGCGTTCGCCGGCCAGCCGGCCGTGGAGCGCGTGCTGGCCGCCTTCTCCGGCGCGGACGTGACACTGCCCGTCGTCGACGGCCACCTGGAGCCCCTGCACGCCGTCTACGGTCCCGGGTGCATCGCGCCGATAGAGCAGCTCCTCGCCGACGGCAGGCTGAGCATTCTCGACCTGCTGCCCCTCGTGCGCGTGGCGGAGGTCGAGTTCCACTCCACGAGGCCGTTCTTCAACGTCAACACACCGCAGGACTGGCGGGAGGCCCAGCGGCGGCTCGGCGCCGCGGCAACGCGGCCGGCCGTGCTCGGCGTCATCGGCCGCTCCAACAGCGGCAAGACCACACTCATCGAGAAGCTCATCCCCGAGCTCATCGCCCTGGGCCTCAAAGTGGGGGCCGTGAAGAGCGTGCCCGACTTCGACATCGACATGCCCGGCAAAGACTCCTGGCGCCACGGCCGCTCGGGCGCCGCCGCCTACGCCGTGGCCTCGTCGAGCAAGCTGGCCTACGTCGCCACCCTGCCGGCGGAGCTCCCGCTTGCCGACATCGCGGCACGCTACTTCGCCGGCTTCGACGTGGTGGTGTGCGAAGGCTACCGCCACGAGGCTCCGCAGGTGGTCGAGGTGTTTCGCAGGGGTGCTGGCTATGACGAGCCGCTGTGCCCGCCGGCCGAAAGCCTGGCCCTGGTAAGCGACGCTGACATCGCCCACGCGCAGCGCTTCGGGCTGGACGAGGCACAGCGCCTGGCCCATTTCGTGGCCGAGCGCCTCGGCCTGCTGCGCGAGCCTTCTTAGACGCCGGCGCCGCGCACCCCGGCGGCCACTGCCGCAATTGACATCTACCTGGCCGACCCCTATCTTCAGTGGCAACTCCAAGCCCGTCGCCCTACGGCATTCGCTATGGGCGCCGGGCCGTACCACGGATAGACCGTGGGGCGGTGCACCGTAGCGCCGCCGTGGGCCCGGGACGGAAACGCCCGGACCTCCCCGTGCTTGGAAAGGAGCATTGCAGATGTCTATGGGTCCGACCCGGCGTGGTCGGGCCGCCAGCCACGAGCCGCCTGCGCCAGCTCGTTGGGCGGCCCGGCGCCCGCGCCCACAGCGCAAGACGCACCACCTCCTCCTGGCACCACTGGCACTCCTGGTCACGGCCGCCCTGCTGGTCCTGGTCGGCTGTGGCGGCACCACCACGGGCGCGTCTGGCTCCGGCGACGGCACGGCGCAGATCAATGTGTTCGCCGCCGCTTCGCTCACCGACGCCTTCACCAAGCTCGGGGAGCAGTTCACGGCGGCTCATCCCGGCGTGAAGGTGGCGTTCAACTTCGCCGGCAGCCCCGACCTCGCCATGCAGATCCAGCAGGGCGCGCCGGCAGATGTGGTGGCGACCGCCGATGACACCACCATGAGCTCCATCGCGAGCCTTGCCGGCCAACCCACGACCTTCGCTCGCAACCGGCTGGCAATCGCCGTTGAACCGGGCAACCCCAAGGGCATCAAGAGTCTCAGCGACCTCGCCGCTGCGGGGCTCAAGGTCGTGCTCGCGGCACCGCAGGTGCCGGCCGGCAAGTACGCCCTGCAGGCCTTCGCCAAGCAGGGCGTCACAGTGAAGCCGGTGTCGCTGGAAGACAGCGTCAAAGGCGTGGTCACCAAGGTGGCGCTGGGCGAGGCCGACGCGGGCATCGTCTACGTCACCGACATCGCCGCCGCCAAGGGCACGGTGCAGGGCGTCACCATCCCCGCCGGCCAGAACGTGATCGCTACCTACCCTATCGCCGTCGTCAAGGCGAGTACCCAGGCACAGGACGCCCAGGCGTTCGTCAGCCTGGTGTTGTCGAGCGCTGGCCAGCAGACTCTCAAGGCATACGGTTTCCTGCCGCTGGCGCAGGACTGATGATCGAGCTCCTCGCGTCCGCCGCCGGAGCATGACGGCGACCCCCGCCAGCGGGGCGCCCGCCGCCGCCCTCGGCGACGCGGCCCCGGCGGGCCCGCCCAGCGCGAGCGTCGACGCCGGCGCGCGCCGCAGGGTCTTCGCCCGGCCCCGTGCCGGCGGCATGTCCCGCGCGCCGGCCGGCTTTGTACCCGTCGCCGCTCTCGGCGTCGCCTTCCTGGCCATCCCTCTCATCGCCATGGTGGTGCGCGCGCCCTGGCGCGCCATGCCCAGCGCCCTCAGCGCCCCCGGCGTATTCACGGCGCTGCGCCTCTCGCTGGTGTGCTCGGTGAGCGCCGTGGCCCTCTCGGCTCTGTTCGGCATACCGCTGGCCTGGCTGCTGGCACGGGCCACGTTTCCCGGCCGCAACCTGGTGCGCGCGCTCGTCATACTGCCCATGGTGCTACCGCCTGTCGTGGGCGGCGTGGCCCTGCTCCTGGCCTTCGGCCGCCACGGCCTCGTCGGCCTGTGGCTCGACCGTGCCTTCGGCATCACCCTGCCCTTCTCCACGGCCGGTGCCGTCATGGCCGAGGCCTTCGTGGCCATGCCGTTCTTCGTCATCACCGTCGAAGCCGGCTTGAGGGCCATGGGTCGCCGTTACGAGGAGGCGGCCTCCACCCTGGGGGCGACGCGCTGGACCACCTTCCTGCGCGTGACCCTGCCGCTGCTCGCGCCGTCGCTCGGAGCCGGTGCCGCCCTCTCCTGGGCCAGGGCACTGGGCGAGTTCGGCGCCACCATCACCTTCGCCGGCAACCTGCCCGGCTCCACCCAGACGATGCCCCTGGCGGTGTACCTCGCGCTGCAGACCGACCCCCAGGCGGCGGTGGCCCTGAGTCTCGTTCTGCTCGCGGTGTCGCTCGCCGTGCTGGTCGCGCTGCGCGGCCGCTGGTTTCCCGTGAAATGAGCGCACTGGGGCACAGAGTGGCGCGGTCGCGGTCATGAGCTTGCGCGCTCAAGTGGCTCTGCAACGAGGTACCCTCGCCCTCGACGCGGGGCTCACCGTCGCGGGCGGCCACGTGGTGGTGCTGCTCGGCCCCAATGGCGCCGGCAAGACCACCCTGCTGCGTGCCCTGGCAGGACTCATTCGCATTCGCCAAGGGCACGTGGAGCTGGACGACACCGTGCTCGACGACCCGACGGCCGGCATTCGCGTGCCCCCGGAGCGCCGGCCCATAGGCGTGCTGTTTCAGGACTACCTCCTCTTCCCACACCTCTCGGCGCTCGACAACGTGGCCTTCGGCATGCGCACGCACGGCCTCTCCCGTCGCGAGGCGCGCGCCCGCGCCGGCGAGTGGCTTGAGCGCATGGGCCTGCAGGGCCACGGCGGGGCGCACCCGAGGGCTCTCTCGGGGGGCCAGGCCCAGCGCGTGGCGCTCGCCCGGGCGCTGGCCACCGACCCCCGCTTGCTGCTGCTCGACGAGCCGCTGGCGGCGCTCGACGCCAGCTCCCGGGCCGGGCTCCGCCGCGAGCTGCGCCGGCACCTCGCCTCGTACCGCGGTACCACCCTCGTAGTTACTCATGACCCGCTGGAGGCCATGACGCTGGGCGACCAGCTCGTCGTGATCGAGGCGGGTCGCGTCACCCAAACAGGCTCGCCGGACGATGTGAGCGCCCACCCGCGCTCGCGCTACGTGGCCGACCTCGTGGGCATCAACCTGTTTCGCGGACAGACGCACGGCGGCGCCATTGAGCTGCCCGGCGGGCAGCACATCATCGCCGCCGACCAAGGCGACGTCACGGGCGACGTCTTCGCCGTAATACACCCCCGCGACGTGGCGCTGTACCGCACCCGCCCGGAGGGCTCGCCGCGCAACGTGTGGCACGGCACCGCCGGGGTGCTCGACATCGCCGGCGACCGTTTGCGCCTGCTCGTCGAGGGGCCGCTGTCGCTCGTCGCCGAGGTCACGCCCGCCGCCGTCGCCGATCTGCGGCTCGACGACGGCGGCCCCGTGTGGGCGTCGGTGAAGGCCACCGAGGTGCTCGTCTACCGCGCCTGAGTGCGGCGCGAAAGTCCTGGGGTGTCCGCCGGCGACCGATCGTCGGCGACGCGAACCCGCCGCGGTCGCGACCTTGGACAGGGCCCCAACAGGCGGGCGGCAGTAAGGCGCTCCCCGACAGGGTCCCAACAGGTGGGGCGGCCGTAGGCCTTCCCCGTGTGCCGATCGGCGCTCCAGAGCCGATCGCCTTTCATTGCGCGCAGGTGGGGGCGATCGGCGCCTTGCGCCGATCGCCCCCACCTGCGCGGCTTTCCCGACGGCGCGCCGTCTCGTAACATCAACACCATGAACGATCGCCCGCCCGAGCCACGTAGCACTGCCCAGCGCACCCGGGCTGCCGCCGCAGGCGGCGACGCGGGGCCCGGCGCCGGCCTGCGGCCGGCCCTTGTGGCCGTGGTAGGCAAGAGCGATTCCGGCAAGACCACCCTCATCGAGAAGCTGGTGCCCGAGCTCGTCCGGCTGGGTCTACGCGTGGGTACCGTCAAGCACGACGCCCACAGCTTCGAGATCGACCACCCCGGCAAAGACTCGTGGCGCCACGGCCAGGCCGGCGCTCAGGCTTACGCTATCGCCTCGCCGAAGCGCTTGGCGTTTATCGCCAGCCTCGAGGGCGAGATGCCTTTGGCCGGGATCGTCGAGCGCTTCTTTGCCGGCTTCGACCTCGTGGTCGCCGAGGGCTACAAGCGCACGGCTCCGCATCGCGTGGAGATCTTTCGCGTCGCCGCCGGCCACGAGGCACCCCTGTGCGCACCCGGCGAAGCCCTGGCCCTGGTGAGCGACGCCCCCGTGGCCCACGAGCATCGCTTCGGCCTCGACGAGGCCCGCGAGCTCGCGGAGTTTCTCGCCGCGCGCCTCGACAACCTGCGCGACTACTGACGATAAGTCACGCCGACCATCCTTCGTCTGTACGTGGCCAAGCATCGCCTGCAGCGTTACACTTGTCTGAACCTCGCACGTTGGCCGCAGGGCGGCCGTGATCCCGTCGTAGTGTGCTCCAGAAGGATATGGCCGTGAGGATTGCCCAGAGTCGCCCGCCCAGAGACGCATCCCGGTGAGAATGTCCTTGCCGTTCTCACCACGCCGGCCGTCGCGGCTGGCTGCGGGAGGTCGGCGAATCGCCGCGTGACCCCTCAAACCCTCGATCTCGTCATCATCGGCAACGGAGCCGCTGCGGCGGAAGCGGCGCAGGCGGCGCGTGCCGCCGGCTATGGCGGCGAGCTCGATCTGTTCGCCGACAACGCACACCCGCCTTACAACCCCATGTTGGGACCCTACTACCTCTCTGGCGCGATCGCGCCTCACCGTTGCTTTCCGTTCGGCGGCATCGAGTTCTACCGGCACAACCGGATCCGCGCCCATCTAGACGAGGCAGTGGTCAAGCTCATGCCCCGAGACAAGCGCCTGATCACCGCCGGAGGCTCCGAGTACGCATACCGCAACTGCCTCGTGGCCTCCGGCGCACGGACCGCGTTTCCGCCCATCCCGGGGCTCGATTCCGACGGCGTCTACGGCCTGCGTTCGTTCGACGACGCCGTCCGCCTCAAGGAAGCCGCGGCGCGTGCCGTGGCGCGCGCCTCTGAGGAGGGCCGACGGCCGCACGCCCTGGTCCTGGGGGCCTCGTTCGCCGGGCTCAAGGTCGCTGACGCTCTGCAGGAAAGCGGAATTGACGTGTGCATCGTGGAGAAGGAGCCCGTGGTGCTTCCCCTCGCGATTCTCCCGAACTGCGCGGCGCTCATCGAGCAGCGCCTGCGCGACAAGGGTCACAGGCTCATGCTGGGGGTGACGCTCGACTCGGTGGAGGTCGCGGACGGCCGACTCGTCGCCCGCCTGCGAGACCTCCGGATCAGGGATGACTCCACCAGCGATCTCCCCCGGCCGCTCGCCGCGGAGGCGGACCTCCTGGTCGTCTGCACCGGGTCCCGCACGAACCTCGGTTTCGTCGCCGAGGGCGAGGTAGAGACCGAGATCGGGATCATCGTCGATGAGCACATGAGGGCGAGCGTTCCCGGTCTCTTTGCCGCAGGAGATGTGGCGCAGGCGATCGATCCCCTGAGCGGCCGCCACCACGTGGTGGCTCTGTGGGCCAACGCACGTCGGCAGGGCCGCGCGGCCGGTCGCAACATGGCCGGTCTGCACGCCGAGGAGGCCGGGTGCATCTCGTGCAACATCCAGAAGGTCGGCGACCTACTGTTCGCGAGCGCGGGTTCCCTGCAGGAGTACGATAGATTGGAGGTGCGGCCCGAGAGTGACGGCCTGTGCACTCTGGCCTATCGGGGCGGCCGTCTGGCGGGCTTCAACCTGTTGGGCAGCGGCGCTCCCGCCGGCCCGTTGACCTGCGCTCTTGCACGCAGGACCGACGTCAATGTGGCCGAGGCGGTCGCGGCGACAGAATGGGCGAGAAGGATCACATGGACGAGCTCGAACGCAGGCTGAGAGCCAAGATCCCGGGCGACGACACCGGGATCGAAGTGCGCAAGTCGATCTGCGCGATCTGTGACCCGACCACCCAGTGCGGCCTCGATCTCTACGTGCGCGATGGCCGCATCGTCAAGGTGGAGGGGTCGCAAGAGAACCCGCACAACGGCGGCACCCTATGCTCCAAGGGCGCGGCGACTCGTCAGTACGTCTACCACGAGGATCGCCTGCGCACGCCGCTCAGGCGCGTGGGGCCGCGCGGCTCCGGCGAGTTCGTCCCCATCTCTTGGGACGAGGCGCTCGACATCGTCGTCGCCAACCTGCAGCGGCTGAGCGCCGAGAGCGGGCCCGAGTCGGTGGTGTTCTACGTCGGCTATCCCAAGCAGCCGCGCCCGTTCGTGCAGCGGCTGGCCCTGCAGTTCGGGTCGCCCAACTTCTGCACGGAGTCCAGCACCTGCTTCACGGCCACGGCGATGGCCTTCAAACTGGTCTACGGGCAGCTAGCCGGGCCGGACGTGCGAAACGCTCAGTGCCTGATGGTCTGGAGCGCCAACCCGTTCTACTCCAACACCACCATGGCCCGCGGCCTGTTCGACGCGACCGACCGCGGCCTGAAGCTCATCGCGGTCGACCCTCGCAAGACGCCGCTCGCCTCTCGCGCCGACATCCACCTGCAGCTCAAGCCAGGCACCGACGGTGCGCTTGCCCTGGGCATGGCCCACGTGATCATCGAGGAGGGGCTCTACGACCGCGAGTTTGTGGCCGCCCACACGCACGGGTTCGCCGAGTTTCGCGCGTACGTGGCCGGCTTCGAGCCTGCCCGCGCGGCCCAGATCAGCGGCGTGCCGGCCGACAAGATCCGGGCGGCGGCCAGGCTGTACGCGACCACCAGGCCCGCGGCTCTCATGCCCAGCGCCGCGCCCGTGGGTCACAACACGAACGGTGTGCAGAACTACCGCGCGGTGTTCACGCTGATCGGCCTGACCGGCAACTTCGACGTGAGCGGCGGCAACCTGGCCGCGCCCTTCAGCTGGCTCGAGATCAGCGGAGCGGGGTTCACCACACGGCAGCACGAGTTCGAGATGCCCCGGAGCTGGGCCGACCTGCCGCCCCGGGTGGGGGCCGCCCGCTTCCCCGTCTGGGCCGAGCTCGTCGACCAGGCCCAGGCGATGGACCTACCGCGCCAGATCCACAGCGCCGACCCCTACCCGTTACGGGGACTCATCGCTTTCGGGCTCAATCACCGGATGTTCCCCGGCTCGGCGAGCTTCCTCGAAACGATCCAGAAGCTCGAGTTCATCTGCGACGTCGACCTGTTTGCCACCGACTCCGCCCGCTACGCCGACATCGTTCTGCCGGCCTGCAGCTCGGTGGAACGCAGCGAGCTGCGCTGCTACCCCGAGAAATACGTCACCCTTTCTCAGCCGGCGATCCCCCCTGTGGGTGAGTCCCGCTCGGACACCGACATCGTCTTCGAGCTCGCCCGGCGTCTCGAGCTGGACGACCCACTGCTCAACCCCACGCCTGGCGGGGCGCTGCCGCCGGACGCGGCTTTCGAGGCCGCCCTGGATTGGATCCTCGAACCGAGCGGCATGACCGTGGCGCAGCTCAAACAGCACCCCGGCGGTATGCCGGTCCCCGACCCGCTGCCCGACGCGGAGCGCAAGTATCTCGACAAGGGCTTCCCCACGCCCTCCGGCAAGATGGAATTCGCCTCGTCCTTGCTCGCCAAGCATGGCGCCCGGCTGGGAACCGAGGCGCTGCCGACCTATCGCCCGCCGCAGCACAGCGTCGAGGCATCTCCCGGCCTGGCTACCGACTATCCCTTCATCCTCAACACGGGATCGCGCCTGCCCATGTTCGTGCACTCACGCACGTACCGGCTGCCGTGGACTCGCAGCCTGCGGCCACGACCGGCCGCCGATCTGAATCCGGCCGACGCCACACGCCTGGGGATCAGCCAGGGAGACGAGATCGAACTGGCCACGCCGTCCGGCGCCGTCCGCGTGCATGCCAACCTGACGGAACTCGGGCAGCCCGGCGTCGTGCACATGTACCACGGTGCCCCTGAGGCCGACGTGAACCTGCTGCTCGACCCCGACTACCTCGACCCGATCTCCGGGTTCCCCGGCTTCAAGGCGCTTCAGTGCAGCGTGCGCAAGGTCGCGCCACGCCCGCAGCCGAAGGAAGGGTCCCCTGACGCGACCCCGGAGCCTGCAACAAGGAGGGTCGACCGGTGAGCCACGCATTCCACCTGAACGTCGAGCGCTGCACCGGCTGCTTCGCCTGCGCCGTCGCCTGCATGGACCAGAATGACCTCGAAGTGGGCGACGAACCGACCGCCTGGCGCCAGGTGTTCGCGGTCGAGACGGGGTCCTTTCCCGATGCCCACCTTCGCTACGTGTCCCTCGCCTGCATGCACTGCGAGGACGCTCCCTGCCTGCTGGCATGCCCCACCGGGGCCATCCGCCGCGAGGAGAGCACGCAGGTCGTCGGGGTCGACGCCGACCTCTGTATCGGCTGCCACAGCTGCTCGATCGCCTGCCCCTTCGGGGTGCCACGCTTCGGCACCGACGGCAAGATGCGCAAGTGCGACCTGTGCAGCGAGCGGCTGAAGTGGGGCCTGGAGCCGGCCTGCGTGCGTGTCTGCCCCACGGGCGCCCTGAGGCAGGGCAGCCCCAACGTGCTCGGCCAGAGCGTGGAGCAACAGGCAGCGGAGAGGCTGGCCAGCGAGGCGACCGTCTCGTAATCCGGCGCCCCCCGTTAGCGGCTAGTGCATGCTCAGCCCACCGTCCACCAGAAGGGTCTGACCCGTCACAAAGCCACTGTCTTCCGAGGCAAAGAAGACGACGGGGCCGGCCAGATCGTCGGGCACTTCGTTCCGTTCGCTCAGACATCGTCTTTGGCGGTTCACGTCGTGAAACTCGCGCTCATTGGCCGTGAGAGCGAGCTGCGCGTCGCTTAGTGTGAAGCCCGGGGCAACGGCATTCACACGGATTCCATACTCACCGAGCTCGCGGGCCAAAGAGCGTGTGAAGCCGATGACGCCCCCCTTACTGGACGCGTAGTGGATGAAGCCCGAAACGCCCTCAAACAATGTGGAGGAGCCGATATTGATGATGCTGCCGCAATGCTGGGACTTCATGTAAGGGAAGACAGCCCGCGCGCAGAACCACATGCCTCTCACGTTCACGTTCTGCATCTTGTCCCACTCTTCCACGGTCCACTGGTCGAATGGCCTCCACTCGCCCATGGCGCCGAAGTGGGCGGCGTTGTTGACCAGAATGTCGACTCCGCCGGTCCAAGCATCAGCCACGCGTCCCGTGGCGTCCTCCACCTGCGCAAGTTCAGTGATATCGCACACGATGGACATGGCATCCCCGCCACACCTCGTGATTTCGTCGGCAACCTTGGCCGCCCCTCGACCGTTGATGTCGAGGACGGCAACCCTGGCACCCTCCTCCGCCAGTCGCAGCGAGACGGCTCGACCGATGCTGTTGGATCCGCCACCGCCCGTTACTATGGCGACTTTGCCCTTGAGCCGTTGCGCTTCTCCGGGTCTTGGTCTCACCGTCGGTTCACTCGCTTTCCCGAGGGCCCGGCTCCAACGAGCCTAGCGCACTTCATCCGCCGGACGCAGCGATCCTTCGCAGGTCGCCTACTCGGCCGGGACCGGAGCCTCGGCCTTCGGCGCCGCCTTGGGCGGCGACTCCAGCACCAGACCACGCCTCACCGGGAACAGGTGCAGGTCCCCGCGCGCCGTGACCAGACCCCACAAGCCGCGCGGTACCTTGGTCGCCATGATCACGGCAATCACGCCTAGGAGCAGAAAGTACGTGGACCCGTACTGGCTGAGAGTCTGCTGCAGCGCGAAGTAGATGACCGCCCCCAGGATGGGACCTTCGATGCTGCCGAAGCCACCGATAACGACGATGAAGATGGCGTAGGCCGTCCAGTTGATGCTGAACGACGCCGCCGGCTGGATACGCAGGAGGTTGAGCGCTACCACGGCTCCCATGGCGCCGCAGCCAAAGGCCGCAACGACGTACACGATGAGCTTGGAGGTAAAGACGTTCACGCCCGAGCTCTGCGACGCGAGCGTGTCGTCGCGGATGGCCGTGAGCGCGAGACCGCGCTTCGAGCGGAGCAGCAGGTACACGATGAGGATGGACCCGACGGCGACCGCGAGACCGACCCAGTACGTGCCGAAGATGCGTGTGGTCCTCGGCAGCAGCGCGGCCGAGATGACCGTCTTGCCGGAGCCGCCGCCCGTGGTCTGGATGTTCGAGACGATGATCATGATGATCACGGCGAATACCCAGGTGCCGATGGCGAAATAGCCTCCCCGCAGACGGAACAGCAGCGGGGCGATCGGCAGCGCGATGAGTGCCGCCAGCCCGGCGGCGGCGAGAACCGCGACGAAGGGATGGATGTGGAGCTCGTCACCGAAGAACCACAGCCCGTAGCCGCCGATGCCGATGTAGGCCTGCTGACCGACTGAGATGAGTCCGGCGAAGCCGCCAAGAAGGTTCCACATCTGCGCCAGAGCGACCAGCCCGAAAAGGGTGATCAAAGTGCGGGTGACACTCTCCTGCGCCCATATCGGCACGGAGGCGAGGCCGGCCACGATGACCACCGACACGGCCAGCACGACGAGGTGGAGCCGCGTAGAGCGCGACACGCGAAACGCTGGCAGATCAACGCCGGAGCGGGCGCCGCCGATGTCGCTGGCGGCGTTCACTTTGCTGCCGGCGCTCATGCCGTCACCGTTCGCGCGAACAGGCCGCTCGGCCGCACCGCCAGGACGACCAGGAACACCACGTTGCCGCAGAGGATCCCCCACCCGGTGCCGAACCCCTGTGAACCGAGCGTCTGAGCGAGGCCGAGGACGACGCCGCCCAGCAGCGTGCCCCAAAGCGAGCCCATGCCGCCCATGATGACGGCCTCGAACGCGTAGATGAGGTTGAACGACCCTGCCGTCGGGTCGAACGAAGTGCGGATGGCCAAGGCGATACCGCCGATCGCCACAGTGGCCAGGGACACTGCCATGGCGAGACTGTAGATGTGGCGATTGTTCATGCCCATGAGCTCCGCCGCTTCGCGATCGTCGGAGGTCGCCCGGAACGCCCTGCCCAGCTTGGTGCGGCTCAGAAAGAGCTGCACTCCGGCGACGATAGCCACCGCCACAACGAACACGGCAAGAGGATACCAGCCGATAGCGATCTGCTTGCTGATGTGAAAGCTGGCGGTCTCGAGGCTGCCGGCGTCGAGGCCCTGCTCGTCGGCCGAGAACGCGAGTAGCAGCGCGTTCTGGATGATGATCGCGAGGCCGAACGTGACCACGATGGGGCGTGTGTCGTCGGTCCCAAGGGTGAAGTTCAGCAGCCCCCGCTGCAGCACGTAGCCCACCGCGAACATGATAACGATACTGAGTAGCGCAGCCTCGGGCAGGTTGAAGTGGCCTGACCTGATGAATCCCAGCGCGATGAACGCGGCGAGGATCCCGAGATCGCCATGCGCCAGGTTTACCAGCCGCATGACGCCGAACACGAGGGCCAGGCCGACGGCGAAGAGTGCGTACAAGCCCCCGAGGAGGAACCCCTGAAGGGCGACGTTGACCCAGTTCATGTGCTCACATCCCGAAGTAGGCTGCCGTGATGTCGTCGGGTTTCAGCTCATCGGGCTTTCCCTCGAGCGAGATCCGACCTTCCAGAAAGCAGGCCACGTGACCGGCGACCGTGAGGACATGCTGCACGTCCTGCTCGACGACGAGGATCGTGGTGCCGCGCACCGGCAGCTCGACCATGGCTTCGTAGATCCGTTTGATGACCACGGGCGCGAGGCCCAGCGAGACCTCGTCGAGCAGCATGAGGCGGGGGTTCGACATGAGCGCCCGGCCGATGGCGAGGGCCTGCTGCTCACCGCCCGACAGGCTGGCGGCCTGGCGCTTGGCCAGCGGCTTGAGCAGCGGGAAGAGCTCGTAGACCGATTCGAGGGTCCAGTCGCCCTTGCGACCGCTGTAGGCGCCGACCAGCAGGTTCTCGTTCACGGTCAGGCTGGCGAACACCCGCCGACCCTCGGGCACCATGGAGATGCCCATGGCCACCCTCTCGTGCGTGCTTACGTGGTCGACCGGCTCACCATCGAACAGGATCTTGCCCGAGCGGGGCCGCGATAGGCCGGCGATCGTGCGGAGCATGGTCGACTTGCCGGCTCCGTTGGCGCCGATGACCGCGAAGATCTGACCCTCGGCGATGTCGAACGAGACCGAGAAGAGCGCCTGAAAGTCGCCGTAGAAGACATCGACGTTCTGTACCTCGAGGAGGCTCATATCGGCGTCCCCCCCATGTAGCAGGCCTGCACCTCGTCGCTACACATCACGTCGGACGGCTTGCCTTCGATCAGCATGCGGCCGCCGCTGATGGCGAAGATGCGGTCGACGGTCGCCAGCAGCGCGTGCACGATGTGCTCGATCCAGATGATCGAAAAGCCCTCGTCGTGAAGGTCGCGGATGGTCTGGATGAGCTCGTCCACCTCGGCCTCGGTAAGCCCGCCGGCGATCTCGTCGAGTAGCAGCACGGACGGATCGCCGGCGAGCGCGCGAGCGAGCTCGAGACGTTTGCGGTTAAGCAACGTCAGCTTGCCGGCCTGTTGGTTGGCCTTGTCGGTCAACCGCGTCAACTCCAGGGTCTCGACGCACCGTTTGTAGCTGGCCCGCTCGCTCAGGCTGCGGGCATACGTCGCACAGACCAGGACGTTCTCGAAGACGCTCATATCAGAGAATGGCTTGGGAATCTGGAACGTGCGCCCCAGTCCCTCACGGCAGCGATTCTGCCGTGACAGATGAGTGATGTCGCGGCCTTTGAACACGATTCGACCGCCGTCGGGCCGATACACGCCGCTGACCAAGTTGAACAGGGTGGTCTTGCCGGCGCCGTTCGGCCCGATGATGCCCAGTGCTTCGCCGTCGTTGAGTTGCATGCTCAGGTCGTCGATGACCTGGACACCGCCGAACGACTTGCTCAGTCCCGTGGTTTCGAGCAACACGGTCATCGTTCACCGCCACCGACGATCGGCGGTGGCGGTGGGCTCACGGTCGAGTACGTCACATCGGGCCTCAGGCAGTGAGAGGCGTCAGCTTGCCGGTCTCCGGGATGGTGACGTTGAACGGCGCCTCACTCGCATGCTTGGTGTTGACGAGCTGCAGGTCGAACGGATACTGCGTGCCCTTGACCCACTGGCCGCCGACCAGCACCGTGCGGCAGACGTTCTTCACGGGGTTCAGCGGAGCACCTGCCGACCATGTGACGTGCCCGGCGATAGTCTGCATATCGGTGGCGACGATGGCGCTGAGGATCGCCTCCTTGTCGTCGACGTTCGTGGTGCGCTTCAGAGCGTCGGCGGCGACTTCGAAGACACCGTAGTGCAGCAGCGTTCCCGCCCACTGCTTGCCGGTCCGCTTGGTCCAGTCGTCGGCGAGCTGCTTGCACGTTTCGCCGCTGAGCGATGACTTGAACGGATGGTAGGGCGACCACCAGTTCTCCGTTGTCAGACCGTAGCCGATCTTGCCGATGGCCTCCATCTCGGCGGGGAACAGAAGAGCCTTCCCAATGGTGGTGGCGTGCGGATGAAGCCCCTGCTCGTAGGCCTGCCTCCAGAAGTTGACGAAGTCCGGTGGAATGAAAACGCCGCTGACGATACCGACACCGGCCGACTTGAATTTGGAGATCTGCGGCGTGTAGTCCTGAGTTCCGTCCGGGAAGCGACCACCGTCGACCCACTTGTAATGGTACTGGGGAAGCAGCGAAGGCTGGCCAGTCTTCGCGTTGGCCCAGCCCAGGCCGTCGGCATCGTTGGGCCACATCTCGCCGACGAGCTTGTTGGTCTTCAGCTCGTCCCACATCTGGGTGTAAACGGCGGTGATGTCCTCGAGGCCCCAGAAGAAGTGGTAGGTCCACTTGAAGGGCTTTGCGGGGGTCGCGCCGCGGCCGAAATAGTATGGCTGCCACGGGCAGTCGTTGGAGATGCAGGGCACCTGCAGGGCCTCGGCCTGGTCGGCCACGGGGTTCACCGTGTCCGGCGAGGAGGTCACCAGCATGATGTCGATGTTGTCGTTCGTGATCAGGTCGCCGGCCACGGTGGCCGCGCGGTTCGAGTCCGACTGCGAGTCCTGCACGAGGAACTCGATCGGGTGGACCTGACCGTCACCGCACTTGATACCGCTGCCGACGGCCTCCTTCCAGCGCGTGACGGCGTACTGGTCGGCCGCACCAAAGGCAGCCAGCGAGCCGGTCTGTGGCGACACGAACCCGATCTTGATGGTGCGACCGGTACCGCTGCTGCTGCCGCCGCTCGGGCTGCTGCTGCCGCAGGCGGCAAGAACACCGCCCAGGCCCCCCGAGGCGGCCACGACCGCGCCAGTGCCGCCGGCGACCTTGAGGAAGTCCCGGCGCGTGATCGGCTTCTTGACTACCGCCGCCACGTCATCCGGCGAATCCGTGGGCCCATGCCCCTTCGTTGCCATGCCCGCCTCCCCTGACGCGGTTGCGCGTCCCGCGGACACCCGTTACCGGGCATCAGCGACCGCCGCGCGAACCCTTTTGTGGTCCGATCTCGACTCGAAGCAGGCTGGAGAAGCCGTCCGACGAGGCCCCCTTGGTCTCGGCACACACCCTCTCCAGGCCCACTGTGAATCCGAGGTGACAATCTCGGTCAGGTCGTCAGTGTTATCCGCCATACGGACACGCTCACTCACAGTACAGGATATTACAGGCGGCCGCGATTCAGTCAAGCACTCCCCGCGAATCGCTGCCGCGCAGCAGACATTCGCAGGCTCCCGGCCCACAGAGTGGGCCACACCTACCAGCCCTTGGACCAGCTCGGCGTTGCTCTGAGCCGCCCGGCCATTTGCCGCCAGGGACCCACGCGGCCGAGACTCCACGATGCGCATGCGCCCGTCGAGTCCGCCCGTCGATGATCTCATCGTCACTCCTTCACGACATCTGCGAAGGACGGCCCACGGGGACAGTCCGCATATCGGAACAGAGCTGCCGTATTGCGGATACGTTATCCGTGCCGGGAGCGCGGTGTCAAGACCCCGTTCATTTGCCGGTCGGGTACCGCACGCGAGCTGTCTGGAACGCCCTATCCTCGCGATGCGCGCCGGCGGAGGCGAGATAGACGGTGGCGTCTATGAAGTCCTGGGGGTCGGCGCTGCGGCCCCAGGGGATGCGCTGCATGAAGATCTGGCAGAGTTTGGGTCGCCGTACCGCGGACTCGCCGGTCGTGTCGATGGGTCAACCGCCGTTGAGGGCTGCCGCTATCTCGTCGCGCGTGCGCAGGAGGGCCGCCGAGATCCGCGCCTCGCTGTCGGCGAAGCGCGCGACCGGGGCGACGACAGTGATCGCAGCGAGGGCGCCCGCGGCATCGTGTACCGCGATGCCCACGGCGGCGATGCCGATGGTGAACTCCTCGCGATCGTAAGCCAGGCCCGTCGCGCGTATCTCGTCCAGCTCTCGCAGCATCGTCTCGCGGTCGGTGATGGTGTTCTCGGTCGACGCTGGAAGCCGCCTCGGCAAGAGACTGCGGGCCTCTTCGGGTGGCAGCGCCGCGAGCAAGGCCTTGCCGTTCGCGGTGGCGTGAAGCGGAAAACGAGCGCCGATCTGAGAGACGATCCGCAGGGTGTGACGTGATGTGTATTGGTCGATGAAGAGGACCTCCCCGGCGTCGAGCACGGCGAGGTCGACAGTCTCGCGCAGCTCGCGGGAGAGTCGTTCGAGGTACGGGCCCGCTTCGTGGCGCAAGTCGGTCCGGCTGGAGACCTCGAGACCAACCAGCGCGGGACCGATGCGCAGCTTTCCGGATGGCGCAGGCCGGACGAACCCCTCTTGGGCGAGGGCAGAGACGATGCGGTGCACGGTGGAGCGCGGCAGCCCGACCTGGACCGAGAGCTCGCTGAGCGTCAGGCCGTGCGGCTCGGCGGCCAGCCGCCGTAGCATCTCGGCCGCGCGGGCGATAACCTGTACCCCCTCGCGGCGTTTCGGCCCCGCCCGTTCGCCGCGTTCCTCAACGGTCACGACTGCACCTGCCCCTCCCAGACCCTGCAAAACGCTCGCAACCTGTCTGCGATGCTGAACAGGGTATCCATGATGCGGACATACTCTCAAGTGCCGTGCGCGCGGTCAAGTTCGCATCCGACGGCGGTCGCGGCCTCGTGCGCCGGGGTTGCTCGCACCACTCCGCAGACGCCGAAGGGGCTAGATCCTGGCGGTGAGGCCGCCGTCGACGTAGAGGATCTGCCCCGTCACGAATCCGGCGGCCGGCGACGCCAGGAACAGCACGGGCCCCACGACATCGACGGCGTCCGCCCAGGAGCCCATCGGGATGCTGTCGCGAAGAGTCGCAGCGAACCGCTCATCGGCGAGCACGGTGCGAGTCAGATCGGTCTCGACAAACGTGGGGGCCACGGCGTTGACGCGGATGCCGTACGCGGCCCACTGGGCCGCCAGCGAGCGCGTGAGCGCGTCGACCGCACCCTTGCTCGCCGAGTACTCGGTCTGACCGAACGTCGCGCCAAAGCGCCCGCGCACCGATGAAAGGTTGACAATCGCCCCGCCGCCCGCGCGGATCATCTCCTCGCCAAACACGCGGCAGCAGACGAACGTGCCGGTCGCATTGACCTCGAGCACGCGCCGCCAGTCGTCGATGGCCACCGCTTCGGCTCTCATGCGCACGGTGACGCCGGCTGCGTTCACCAGGATGTCGACCCTCGGAAAGGCGGCCAGGACGTCTGCTGCGAGCCGGCGTACCGAGCCCTCGTCCCTGACCTCGACGGCGAGGCCCAGCGAGTCCACGCCGCGCCGGCCGACCTCGCCGGCCGCCACCGCGGCGGCGGCTCCGTCCAAGTCCGCCACCGCGACGTGGACGCCGTGGTCGGCCAGGCCGAGCGCGATCGCCGTGCCGATGCCGCCGGCGCCGACCACCACGGCGTGCCTTCCGGCGATGTCGAACGCGTTCACTAGCGCCCTCCCAGCGGCTGCCTCACCCCACTCGACGGGCAGTCTGAAGAAGTCCTCAGGCCTTCTCCAGGAACACTGTCTCGAGCGTGAGGCTGGTGTCGAGCGACACCCGCAGGGTCGCCGTCGTGTAGCCCGCGGCCGTCAGTGTCACCACGTACTCCCTGCCGGGCTCGAGCCGGTCCACCAGGAAGTCACCGTAGTTGTTGGTCGTGGCTTCGCCCACCGGGCGACCGTCTCGGGCGACCGCCACGGTGACGCCCTCGGCACATTCGTCGGTGATCTTGTCGACCACCGTGCCGGCCACGAAGGCCTTGGTCCACCGGTGCAGGTTCCGGTAGTGCACGCGCGGCCTGGTCGAGAGCTCGGGTCTGAAGGCTTGGAGCTCCTCGGCGGCCCGGAGCTGAGCCATCTCCGCGTCATCGGCGAGCACCAGCCTGATCGCGCCCGTGGGGCACACCTGCGAGCAGCGCGTCTCGTGCCAGCCGTCGTCGATCAGGTGGGCGCAGCCGGTGCACTTCTGGGCAACCTGCCTGTCGTCGTTCCAGTAGATGACGTCGTAGGGGCAGCTCGCCACGATCTCCTTGCGTCCCGCCGCCTTGACGGGGTCGATGATGACGAGCCCATCGTCGCGTTTGTACACCGCGCCGTCGGCGGTGAGACAGGGGGCGTCGTCGCAGTGCTGGCAGGGCTTGGGCAGGTAGGCCGTCTGCACTGTCGGGTACTGTCCACGCTCGCCGCGCTCGATGTTCATCCAGCGGTGGCCATGCCAGGGCTGGGCCGCCGAGTAGGGCGGGAAATCGTTCTCGACGAACTCGTCCTTGTCGGCCAAGAAGCAGTCGTTGCAGTCGTGGCAGAGGGCGAGGTCGATGACCAGGTTCCACTTCTTCATCGGGATTCACCCTCCCATCTCTCGACCTGGATCAGGCAGGAGTTGTTGGACATGGCCGTCGATGTAGGCGTGATGAACCGCTTGTTGGTCAGGATGTTGATGCAGCCGGCGATGTCGGGCGAGGCGCCGGGCTCGCCGAGCGGCAGATAGTCCGCACACGATTCGTAGCAGTGCACCGTGCCCGGCGCCAGACGTTCGGTGAGCTGCGCAGCCAGGATGACCGAGCCGCGGTCGTTGAAGGCGCGCACGAGCTCGCCGTCGGCGATGCCGCGCGCCGCCGCGTCGACGGCGTTCAGGCGTATCACCCAGTAGAAGTGACCGTCCTCCTTGCGCACGCGATGGTCCTTGACGTCGTTCAGCCAGCTCTCCTTGGAGTCGCCCATGGTATGGAAGCTGAAGCGCGGGTGCGGCGAGACCATCTGCAGCGGGTAGCTGCCGTAGAGCTCCTCGGTATGGTGGCCCTCCCAGCTGGGGATGTACTGCGGGCCCATAGCCGGTCGCTCCGGGTCGACCACGTCCATCTGGAGACGCATGATCGCCGAGCTCACGAACTCGATCTTGCCGGACGCCGTCTGCAGGCCGTGCAGGCCCTCGGTATCGCCCGGTCGCGGGCCCCAGTCGGGAGTGTCGCGTTTGCGGTCTTCGGCGAACCAGCGCATGGCCGGCGTCGGCGTGTAGTCGGCGGGCAGTGGCACGACGAAGTAGCCCTTCTTCTCGAACTCCTCCCAGGTGATGTACCGGGGCAGGTCGGTGGCCGCGAAATAGGCCTTGCACCAGTCGTATTCGTCGCGGCCGCCGTCGGTATAGAGGTCGCCGATGCCCATGCGGGCGCACACGGCGGTGAAGATCTCGTAGTCGGACTTGCTCTCGCCAAGCGGCTCGATGCACTTCTTCTGCAGGACGATCACGCGATGGTTGGTCTGGGTGTGGTTGTCGGGGATGTAGCCCGAGCAGTTGCCGAACTCACTGATGTCCCAGCGCTCGAAGTTGGTACAGGCGGGCAGGATCACGTCGGCGTACTTCGCCTCGCCCTCGAACCAGATGCTCTGGTTGACGACGAACGGCACCTTGCCCTCGCGGTAGGCCTTCACGTAGCGGTTGGTCTCCTGCATTGTACCGATGAACGAACCGCCGTAACGCCAGTACATGCCGATGAAGGGATACCCGGGCGCCGGGTACTGGTACTTCTGCATCTGACTCTCGATAGACGAACCCGAGAACCCCTTGCCGCGCCACTCGAAGCGCTCATGCATCATGGCTTCGGGAATGCGCAGCCGCGGGATGGCCTGCCCCTCGGTGGAGTCATGGACGTTGACCGTGGGGTGCGATCCTGAGCCGTGCGGGAACATGCGGTAGAGCCAGCGGTAGGCCGCCGCCGACTTCTCGGGGTCGCCCGAGATGCCGCCCTCGGCGTAGCCTGGAAACACGAACGAGCAGTCCGACGGCGCGCCCTGCGACGTGCCCCAGATGTTACTGCCCGGCTTGCCATAGCCCTGCATGGCGGCCAGCGCCACCATGGTGCGGGCCCACTCGTTGCCGGTGGCCGAGCGGCAGGCGCCACCCCATCCGCCCAGTCCGCCGGCGGCCAGCATGGTCTTCTTGGCGCCCCACTCGCGCGCCAGAGCGCGGATCTCGCGGGCGGGTATGCCGCACTCAATCTCGGCCCAGGCCGGCGTCTTGGGCACGTGGTCGGTCTTGCCGAGCACGTAGTCCTTCCACTCGTCAAAGCCGGTGGTGCGCGTCGCGATGTACTCCTTGTCGTAGGTGCCCTCAGCGAGCCATGTGTGGGCGATGGCCAGGCCGAAGGCCACGTCGGTGCCCAGGCGCGGGGCGAACCACTTATCGCTGAAGAGCTCGGCGGTGTGGTTGAAGTAAGGGTCGACGAACACCATCTTGATCCCGAGCTCCTTCATCCAGAAGCGCCGGATGGTGCTCTCGAAGGCGGAGTAGATGCCGCCGCCGGTGGTCTCGGGGTCGGCCGACCAGAAGACCACCATCTCGGAGTGCTTGAGGGCATCTTCGAGCAGATCGTACTGCTCCGGAATCCCAAGGCGATGGCTGTTGCCCCACATCGGCATAGCGCCCCAGTGCCAGCCCTCCCAGCTGTCGGGATTGTGGGCGGCGTGAGCGAATCCCATGAGGTTCAAGAAGCGGTTGTAGGCGCTGTGTCGGTAGCCGATGTTGCCCCAGAGGTGGTGGGAGCTTTCGGTGGTGAGGATCGAACCCGGGCCGTTCTCGTGCCGGCAGCGCGTGATCTCGTCGGCGATGATGTCGAGCGCCTCGTGCCAGGTGATCGGTTCGTAGCCGGCGACCCCTCGGTTGTGGGTGTTGCGTGCGCCCTTGTGGTCGAAGTCGACGCGCTTGAGGGGCGTCAGGATGCGCTTCGGCGAGTAGACCAGCGAGCGCTGCGCCTGAGCATGCGGAGAGAGCGTGGTGCGACGCGGCGGCATGAACCTGTGGCCGCGCGCCTCTATGACCCAGTCGCCCTTGTCGTCGTCGTCAAGGTCGATGGGCGTCAGCCGAATGATCCTGCCGTCTTCGACATCGACGAAGACGGGGCCTCCGGTCGTGCAGTTGGTCAGTCTTGCGACTTCTCCCATGCTCCCTTGACCTCCGCTTCTGCTTTTGCCTCAGGAAAGCGGCCCAGGCAGGCCACGCCTCGCGGTCGCGGCGCACATCCCACGCTGCGGACATGCCTGCCCACAGTACGGGCATCCTATCGTCGGTCCTGTCGCTGTTCAAGCTCCACGCCACTGCTCTGCCGCGCAGACGAGAGATACCAGCTCGCAGGCTTGTGTTCAATATCGCTCTTCGCTGCGACACAGATGCGCTAGGCTGGGAGAGGCGATGGCCGGGCGAGCAGGAAATCGCCTTGGAGACTGCGCCGCTCGCCACCATCGCGCGATGCTCCTTCAGGCTTCGATCAGGTGGTGGCCGAGGGCTGCAAGCGCACGGCGCCGTGCTTGACAGCTCAACCCAGGCAACCTACCATCGCCCGCATGGCGGAGGCTGTGTCCGCGTGGCGGGCGCCCCTGAGGCACGTCGATGGAGGACGAAGCTGAGCAGGGCTTGTGAACACGACTGCCGGGGTCGGCACGCCCGACCTCGGGCCTCCGCGAGACGATCTTCTCTCACCCGGGGGCGCCGTATCCACTACGAACCGCGCGCGAGCGACAACTCCGTATCTAGGGAGACTCGAAGGAGAGTGGCATGGCGGAAGACATGAGCAAGACGGGAGCCAGCGGCGAAAAGACGCTGGTGCGCGACATCAGCTTCTGCGGCGTGCCGGAGAACGGCTCCAACGCATCCATGGTGGATGTGAAAGACGGCAAGATCATCCGCATCCGCCCCATGCACTACGACTGGAAGTACAAGCGCGAAGACATGAACCCGTGGAAGATGGAAGTACGGGGGAGCACCTTCGAGCCCAGCATGAAGACCCTCATCCCGCCGTACAGCCTCGCCTACAAGAAGCGCGTGTACTCGCCGGCGCGCATCCGCTACCCCATGATGCGCGTCGACTTCGACCCCAACGGCGAGCGTAACCCGCAGAACCGCGGCGTGAGCAAGTACAAGCGCATCTCGTGGGATCAGGCTCTCGACGTGATCACCGGCGAGATGCACCGTATCAAGGAGAAGTACGGCCCCACGGCGCTTCTCTACCAGAGCGACCAGCACGGCGAGAACAAGGTGGTGCAGGCCTGCCACGGCGCCGGCCGTAAGTTGCTGCGCCTCTGGGGTGGCTTTACGCAGCAGAACCGTCAGCCCGACAGCTGGGAGGGGTGGTGGTGGGGCAGCAAGCACTTCTGGGGCTGCGAGCCGGTCGGCCAGGGCATGCAGAGCAACCTGCTCTACGACATCGCCAAGAACGCCGAGCTGCTGCTCTTCTGGGGCTGCGATCAGGAGACGACACCGTGGGGCTGGCAGGGCCAGCTCCCGAGCCGCCTGAGCTACTGGTGGAGCGAGCTCGGCATCAAGCAGATCTATGTGGCGCCCGACCTGAACTACGCGGCCGCCGTGCACGCCGACCGCTGGATTCCCGTGCTGCCCAACACCGACGCAGCGTTCTACCTCGCCATCACGCACCAGTGGTTCAAGGACGGCACCTACGACAAGGCGTATCTCGCTACCCACGCGGTGGGCGTTGAGAAGTACGAGGCCTACGTGATGGGTGAAGAGGACGGCGTGGCGAAGACGCCGGAGTGGGCGGCGCCCATCACCGGCGTCCCCGCCCGCGTGATCAAGGCCCTGGCGAAGGAGTGGGCGAGCAAGCGCACGACAGTGGTCATCGGCAACGGCGGCCCCGGCATCCGCGGCCCCTACGCCACCGAGCCGGCCCGCCTGCAGAATATCTGTCTCGCCATGCAGGGTCTCGGCAAGCCCGGCGTAAATCAGGCCAAGATGATCGAGTGGGGCCTCTTCGACAAGCCCGATCAGTACGCCCAGCCCAGGCCGCTGCGCGTGCCCTATCTGCGCAAGGCCTACACCGGCGGCCATCCCGACGATACCAACCACCCGTCCTTCATCCCCAAGACCTACGTGCCCAAGGCAATCCTCGAGGGCGAGTGCGACTGGTGGGGCTGCGAGTCTGAATGCGCCGACCGCACAGATCAGTTTGTGCACTACAAGTACCCGGCCGACGGCTGCTCCAAGATCCACATGGTGTGGACCGACTCGCCGAGCTGGATCACCTGCTGGAACACGGGCAACGACTACGTGCGCGCCATGCGGCACCCCGACATCGAGTTCATGTTCTGCCAGCACCCGTGGCTGGAGAACGACGCGCTGCTGGCCGACATCATCCTGCCGGTCAACACCAAGCTGGAAGAAGACGACATCGCCGGCGACATCTTCAGCGGCCAGTACAACCTGCTGTTCCCCGAGCACAAGTGCGTCGAGCCCTTGGGCGAGAGCTTCAGCGACTACGAGATCGTCTGCAAGCTCGCCGAGCGCCTCGGGCTGTATGAGGCATACACCGGCGGCAAGACCATCCCCGAGCTCATCAAGTATGGCTGGCAGACGTCGCGCTGCGACGATCTCGTCAGCTGGGAAGACCTCAACGAAAAGGGCTACTATGTGGTGCCCACCGCCGACGACTGGGAAGACGTGCCGGCCGGCTTCTACAACTTCTACAAGGACCCCGAGAAGTACCCGCTCACCACGCCGACCGGCAAGCTCGAGTTCGAATCGACCGGGCTGCTCAAAGACTTCCCTGACGACCTCGAGCGCCCGCCGGTGCCCAAGTGGGTCGCCCAGGGCATCAGCCACGAGGAGACGATCGGCACCGAGCGCTCCAAGCGGTATCCGCTGCTCGTGTGCTCCAACCATCCGCGCTGGAGCGTGCACTCGCAGCACGACGACATCACCTGGTTGCGAGAGATCAAGACCTGCAAGGTCACCGGCCCCGACGGCTACCAGTATCATCCGATCTGGCTGCACCCATCCGAGGCGGAGAAGCGCGGCATTCGCGAGGGCGACGTCGTGTCGATCTTCAACGACCGCGGTACGGTACTCGCCGGCGCCTACATCACCGAACGCGTCATGCCCGGCGTGGTCTACATCGACCATGGCGCCAAGTGGGACCCCATCGTGCCCGGCGAGATCGACCGGGGCGGCGCCATCAACACCATCGTGCCGCGCAACACGACCTCCAAGAACGCCGTGGGCCACGCCGTGAGCGGCTTCCTGGTCGACATCGAGAAGACCGACATGGAAGACCTCAAGCGCAAGTACCCGGAGGCCTTTGAGAGGCCGTTTCACCCGTGCGCCGGACCCGGATTGCAGGCCTGCATCGAGGGGGTGGAATGATGGGCAAGATGCTCGTCATCAACCTCGATATATGCAACGGCTGCTACAACTGCCAGGTGGCCTGCAAGGACGAGCACGTGGCCAACGACTGGTCGCCGATCGCCAAGCCGCAGCCCGACACGGGGCAGTTCTGGAACAAGGTCTACGACAAGGTACGCGGCCAGGTGCCCAAGGTTAAAGTGACCTACGAGCACAGCATCTGCCAGCACTGTGACGAGGCTCCCTGCATCGCGGCCTGCAATGTCGACGCCATATATCAGCGCGACGACGGCGCCGTGATCATCGACCCCGACAAGTGCCGCGGCAATCAGCTCTGCCTCTCGGCCTGCCCGTATGAGAACGTGATCTACTTCAACGACTCCCTGAACATTGCCCAGAAATGCACGTTCTGCGCGCATCTGCTGGACGACGGCTGGACGGAGCCGCGTTGCGTAGACGCCTGCCCTACCGGCGCTTTCACCTTCGGCGACGAGGACGACCCGAAGATCAAGGAGCTCGTCGCCGAGGCGCGCCCGCTCAAGCCCGGGCAAGACGTAAAGCCGCGCGTGCTCTACATCGGGCTACCGCAGCCGTTCATCGCCGGCGCGGTGTTCGAGCCCGAGGTCGACGAGTGCAGCGAGGGTGCCAAGGTCACGGCCAGTCACGTGGGCGGCGGCACGGTCGCAACCGCGACGACCGACAGCTATGGCGACTTCTGGCTGCGCGACGTGAAGCCGGGCGACTACACCCTGCTCGTCGAGAAGCCCGGCTACCTGCCTCAGAAGATGGGCCCGATCGACGCCACCAACGACGTCAACGTGGGAGACATCGCGATCTGGAGGGCGTGAGCATCGGCGCGAGCGCAGCACAGCACCAGCGTCAAGCGCGACCGAGGGGGCCGGCCTTCCGCCGGCCCCCTCGGCTGAGAGCCGCGGCGCCTCTGAGACTCGGCTTTGTGTGCCGAGGCCGGTGGCTCGATCGGCCTCCCGGAAGAGCGGCCGGCCCTTAGCTGATCTCTTGTCTACCGGCAAGCAAGCGGGAGCCCAGCACGAGCGCCGCGAGCCATGCGCCCATGACGCCGCAAGCGAGGAGCGTGGAAGAGGGCGGCCTGGCCACTGCCGGAGCGCCTACGAGACTCGTCTCGTTGTACACGAGCACCTTACGCAGAAGATAGCTGTAGCACGTCTGCGGCAGCCACCAGCGCTGTATGAGACTTTCGCCGAAGGGGATCGCCAGCCCCACGACGATGCCCGCGGCCACGCTGCGCGTGAGGAGCGCGATAGATGAAGCTAGGAGTCCGTACAGCAGGACCCCGGCAGCCACGACGAGCGCGCCGAGAACCGGAGAGTAGGCTTTCGCCGGCGCCGACAGTGAGCTGACGGCAGGCATCTCGCGCGAGAGCACCTGCCACACGACGCGACCCGCGGCGAAACCCAGAAGCGGTACCGCGATGGCCGCTATCACGATAACCGCGCCCATGACGATCTGCTTCACTGCCACGGCATGCGCCCACCCGTCTTGCGCCGCGCGCAAGCGCACCGTTCTGCCAGAGAACTCCGAGCCTACGACCCTCGACCCCCAGACCACCGCAAGCAGCGGACCGATGGCGCCGAAGATCGTCAAGTAGAGATCTGCGCCCATATGTGGCTGAACATTGCCCAGCTCATCACGGAACGGCGCGGCCTGCGGATCGTGGGCCAGCCATTGAGAGAACCCGGACCCCTCCGATCGCTGCATCGCCAGCAGCGCATGGCTCATGGCGCGGGCGCTGTTCAGACTCGACATGCTCCCCAGGGCGAGCCCGGAGAGGAGCACCACGATGCTGGCGAGCGCCCATGCGCTGCGAACCTGCAGAGAGACCTCCAGGAGAAGCCTGTCACGCCTGCTCTGCATCGCCTGCTCCCGCGCCTTCGGAGTGAATCGCGAGGAAGGCCTCGCCGAGGCTGTCACGCTCGATCGACAGGCTGCGAAACGTGGCGCCATCGGCGCGAACCTGGCCGATGACGGCCGCGGCGTCGTCATCGTCGGCGCAAGCAACGTCAACGGTGGATGCATTGCGTAGCGTGGCCGGGCGTCTCAGGCGCGCCGCCAGCTGCGCCGCGTCCTCCAGGACGACGCGTACCCGAGGAGGTCGCCGGCGGAGCAGAGCCTCGGCGGAGCCTTCGAAGACGATCGAGCCATCGTGCAGGATGGCGATGCGATCTGAGACGCGCTCCATCTCGGCGAAATCCTGCCCGGTCAGGATCACTGTGGCGCCGCGGCCGGCCAAGTCTCTCAGGGCAGCGCGTACCGCCTCCCACGCCACCGGGTCAAGCCCGATCGTGGGCTCATCGAGGAACACGTAGCGAGGTTCGCGCAAGAGCGCCGCCGCTATCGCAAGGCGACGCCTCTGACCGAGAGAGTAGCGTCGGGCACGCAGACGAAGGAAGACATCATCGAGCCCGAGCATCTCCCGGATCTCTCGGAGTCGCTCGCGATCTGGACGACGTACCCCCGAGAGGAGCCTAAGGTTCGCGTGTCCGTTGAAGCGCCCGTACACGGATGGCTCGTCCGGCACCACCGCCGCCCTGCTCCTCACGGTATCGATGCCGTCTGATCCGTAGAGCACCACTCCCCGGTCTGGCCGCGCCATGCCGAGCGCCACGCGCAGCCACGTCGTCTTGCCGGCTCCGTTTCTGCCGGCGAGCAGCGTTACCTCGCCCGCTGGCGCCGCGAAGGTTACCGACCCGAGCACCGACGACGCACGGTATCGCTTGCACACCTGTCGGCTGAATACGCCTTCGTGAGGTGCACACGCGTTCACTGACACCACATCCGTCTTTGACCCCCCTTGTCAGCCCGGGCGAGCAGGGCACGCACAGCTCTGCTCGCCCGGCAACGTGGAATAGTTGTTACATAATCACGGCAGATAGGTCACGTAAGGATCCTCCTGGGGCATGGCAAACACGTTGCCTTCGTGAGTGTCGGTGAATTCGCCGCCCACCGAACCCCAGGGCGTCGGTACGCCCCACTTGAAGGTCACCTTGATGTACGACTGACCTGATCCGTCCTTCGTCGTGCTGTACCAGTTCCATCCCCTGCTGCTGCCGGCGACTGAGGTCGGAGGCAGCGTCCACCAGTCGTTTGTCGTACTCTTCGGCGTCGTAAGATAGTAGTGCAAATTGGAGTGCAGCTCATTCGTATAGGTCGTGGTCGACCAGTGCTGGGCGACGGTTATACCTATGATCGACTTGTAGTTCGAGTATCCCGGAACTGTGTGCGTTCCCGGCCTGTTCGCTGCCCATGCACTGGCTGCGATGAGCAGCAGCACGCTGCACATCAAGGACATCATCACGGCCATCGCCATACGTTTACGCCCGACCAATGACTTCATCTTCCACCTCCGAGTTTCGCTTTTGCCCCTAACACACGGCCAGACGATCGAGGGTGCCATGAATATCCGACGCTCGATTTGGCCCTTCACCGGAGAACACACCTCCACTGCACACTCTCATGATGAAAGGTCTCTGTACACCACCCGGGCGGGTAGTCTGCGGGTGGTCTACGGGTAGTCTGCGGGTAGTGCCTTGAATTACTCGGCCGCGTGGTCTTTGAGTGGGTCCTCTGCTGGCCCGGATGACCGCAGAGGCTCCGGCGAACTCTCGCGACGATCGCGGCTCAGCTGCCCGCCAGACTGACTGCAGTCTCGCGGCGCCCACCCTCTAGAGCGGAGGAGCTGGTGAAGCCCATGCAGGCTCGACGTTCCGGTCTTCCGATAGATCAGGTGCAAGTGATACTTGACCGTGTTCTCGGTTACGAGGAGATCCTGGGCAACAAGGCGGCGGGTGCCATGGAGCACGTACAGCGCCGCCACACGTTCCTGTGCCGGCGTCAGGCCGAGATCTGCCAGGCCTTCACCCTCGTCACACGCTCCGCACTGGAGGCGGTGATCGATGAACGTGTGGCCATCTACGACATCCTGGATCGCAGCGCTTAGCTCCTCGAACGATGCGGATCGCGACAAACAGCCCATGACGCCGAGGGCCCTCATCGCCGGTATGTAGTCTGCGGCGTCGGGCGGCATCCACACCAGGAGCGGGCAGTCGGAGCGATTGAGCTGGACGAGACAGGAGAGAGCGTTGCGGATCGCTGCATCATCGTCGCCGACCCCGAGGAGACAAGCGTCCCAGGTTCCCTCGGCGGGCAGTCGCGGAACCCCCTTGACGGTTTGCACCGATGTGATATCCCAGTTGGAGGGTGCGGCCCGGCGAAGCCCGAGCAGGATCAGCTCGTCAGATTCGACATGGAGCAGACGCACGCCCTAGACCTCTTCTTGCTCGTGCGTCGACAGCATTCTCCTCCTTCTTCCAGGCCGGTCTCGGCGCGCCGGCGGGCCCCGCTGCGCAGAGAGAAGAGTGTCACGAACGCACTTGTCCTGGGAACTACCCGAGCGGGTAGTCTGCGGGTGGTCCACAAACGCCGAGGTGCTGCTCGGCCCGCGGCGCTGCCCAGCCCCGTGAGCGCAGCACCTGCTGAAGGCCGTGCAGGCTCGAAGCCCCTGTCTTCTCGTAGATCGATCGCAGGTGGTATTTGACCGTATTCTCGCTCAGGCCAAGGGCCGTGGCGACGCGTCGGCGGTTCTTGTGAACCGCATACAGAGTCGCCACGCGCTCCTGCTGACGGGTCATGCCCAAGTCGGCCAAGCGCCGTAAGGGTGCCCGCGAACCGCCCAGCAACCGGCGATCCACGAACACAGTGCCGGTCATGACTGCGCGAACGGCGACTCTCAGCTCCTCGGCTGAAGCTGATCGCGACAGGTAGCCGGCGGTGCCGCAGCAATCGAGGGTGGGGATCCAGCACGCGATGTCGCGCGACATCCAGGCAACGACAGGGTGACCCATGCGACCGATCTGCAGAAGGCAGGCGAAAGCCCCACGGACCGTCTTCTCGCTCATGCCCAGCACGCAGACGTCCCAGGGCTGCTTGAGGAACGCCGGCGGCTCTTCTTCGCCGAGCCGCGCGGATATGACGTGCCATTCTGGGGGCAGCGCGACGCGGAGCCCGGCGAGGAACAACCCGTCTGAGTCAACGTGAAGAAGGCGCAATACCCTGGCTTGCTCTGAACCGAGTCTCGGTGGCATCTCCACCTTCGTCTTCTTGATGACCTCGGCTCTTGTAAGGCGCGGGAGCGCCTCGTACCTTGAGCAAGTCCGGGCTGCCACCCGGATGAGACATGGCAGGCACTATAGCGCTTCGCGCATTCTCCTGCAACCAGATTCGTACGTCACCCATAAGTGCGCGGGCCGTCCTGGCGCCGGCCGACGCAGCACCGGCACGACGGGAGGGCCGCCCGCGCTGCGCCGCCTCTCATGAACCGCTGCCCTCTCCGCGCCCGGCGGCCCGTCAGGCCGCCGGCGAACCGGGCGGTGCCGTTGCCAAGCCCCCCGCGCCGACGAGCGGCGCAGCCGACGAGCGGCGCAGCCGCCTCGTGCTCTACCGCCCACAGAGGGCATGGTCAGAGACCGCGGATACTCTGCGTCAAGCCTGGTGTCGCGCGGGGGCAGCGCGCCGCAGGAAGCTCGCGAGGCGGCCGCTGCGGAGGCGGTGGGTTGGCGATAGCGTGCGGTGGACAAGCCGCTCTTTGGCTGCACCGCATTCGTTAACTCCCGCGCAGCAGCGGCCTGCTCGCCAAGCGGAGCGAGCGCAGCGAGCGCCTTCCTGCGACGCGCTGCCCCCGCGCGGCACCCAGGCCTACGCGCGACGCGGCGGTTCTCCTGACCCCGCCTCTCGCGACACTTGCATTCGACCGCCCGGGGATTATCATGCGATGTGTTCCACCTTTCGGGTTGTCGTTCCACTATGCGGATCACCAGCGCGGCTGCTGCTGGGGAGGGTCGAGCGTGGTTTCCGAGCACGATGAGCGCCTGACGGAGCTGGCCAACACCCTGCGAGGGCTGGTCGTCGCCACGCTCTGCCACACTCAGGCCGGCCACCCCGGTGGGTCGCTGAGCGCCGCCGAGATCCTCACGGCACTGTACTTCGAGGTCATGCGCCTCGACCCCGAGAACCCGCGGTGGGAGGAACGCGACAGGTTCATCCTCTCCAAGGGCCATGCGGCCCCCATGTACTACGCGGCGCTCACGCGGCGCGGCTATTTCCCGGAAGAGATGCTGCAGACGTACGACGAGCTCGACTCCCTTCTGCAGGCCCACCCCGACATGCACTGCCCCGGTGTCGACATGAGCTCCGGCTCGCTCGGGCAGGGTCTCAGCGTGGGCATCGGCATGGCGCTGGGCGCGCGGCTCAAGGGCCTGCCGTCACGCATCTTCGTGCTCCTGGGCGACGGCGAGTTGCAGGAAGGCCAAGTCTGGGAAGCCGCCATGGCGGCTCCCAAGTTCGGCCTCGACAACCTCGTGGCGATCGTCGACGCCAACCGCATCCAGCTCATGGGCGAGACCGCGACGATCATGCCTCTCGAGCCGCTCGCGGCGAAGTGGCGCGCCTTCAACTGGAACCTTCTCGAGGTGGATGGCCACGACGTACGCGCCCTCGCCGACGCCTGCGCCACGGCCACGCGCGCCAAGGGGCGCCCAACGGTGATCATCGCCCACACCGTCAAGGGCAAAGGCGTCTCGTTCATGGAGAACACTCACCTCTGGCACTCGGCTACGGTGACGGAAGACCTGAAGACGAAGGCCCTCAGCGAGCTATGCGTGCGGCAGGCGCGCTGATGGCCAAGCTGGTAGCCATGCGCGACGCCTACGGCCAGGCGCTCGTCGACCTCGGCGCGCAAGACGAGCGCGTGGTCGCGGTCGACGCCGACCTGGCATCGTCCAGCAAGATGAACCTGTTCGAGCAGGCCTTCCCGGAACGCTTCTTCCAGGTGGGCATCGCCGAACAGAACATGACGGGCATCGCCGCCGGCCTGGCGGCGATGGGCTTCATCCCCTTCACCAATTCGTTCGCCGTCTTCGCCACGCTGCGCACCACCGACCAGATCAGGGTGTCGATCGCGCAGCCCAAGCTGCCGGTGGTGATCGGCGGCGCCTATAGCGGCCTGCTGGCCGGCAAGACCGGCAAGACTCATCAGGCCATCGAAGACATCGCCGTGATGCGCGCCCTGCCCAACATGACCGTGGTAGCGCCCGGCGACAGCGTCGAGTGCCGTAAGGCGGTCTTCGCCATCGCCGGCCACGGCGGCCCAGTGTACCTGCGCATGACGCGCGACCCCAGCCCGGTAGTGTTCGACGATGGTTACGACTTTCAGATCGGCCGCGCCGCGACGGTGCGCGAGGGCACAGACGTCACCGTGATCACCACCGGCATCATGGTGGGCCGAGCTGTGGAGGCGGCCAGCCTGCTGGCCGCCGAGGGCATCTCGGCCCACATCCTGCACGTGCCCACCGTCAAACCGCTCGATGTACAAGCCATCGTGGCCGCCGCCGAGCGTACCGGCCGCGTGGTCACGGCCGAGGAGCACAACATCATCGGCGGGCTGGGCGGCGCCGTGGCCGAGGCCCTCGGCGAGCACCGCCCCACACCGATGAAGCGCGTCGGCATCGCCGACGTGTACAGCGAGTCGGCACCGAACGACGACCTGCTGCAGAAATACGGCGTCACCGCCGGCCATATCGCCCAGGCCGCCCGCTCCCTCTGCGAGCGGTGGGCGGCCCACTCACAACTGTAGAGCGGCAAGGAGGAACCATGGGCCTGCTGACCACCAATCAGCCTGACCTCTTCTTCGAAGACACACCCGTCGGGCGCATGTTCAAGGAGCTCTGGGAAGCCGACGACGCGGCCGTCGACGCCGTGCTCGAAGACTACGACATCCCGACGCCCTGCGAGTGGACCAAGCCGGGCAGCTACCTGCAGACCACCATTCGCGCGCAGGTCGAGAAGGAGCGCCGCCAGAACGATGTGGTGCTCATCCCAGTGGGCTGCACCGAGAACCACGGCCGCCAGACCGTGAGCGCCATGGACACCCTGTTCGTGAGCCACCTCTGCGAGGCCGTGCGGCGGCAGTCCAAGAAGCACAACGGCCACGCCCCGGCCATCGCTCTGCCGCCGCTCATGTACGGCGGGCATCCGTACCACCACCTCGGCATGCCCGGCACGGTGATGCTGCGCGAATCGGTCGTGGAGGAGACGCTCGTCGACGTCATGCTCGGCCTCTGGAACGACGGCTGGCGCAAGCAGATCATCGTCAACAATCACGGCCACCTGTGGATGCTCGAGACGGCCATGCACAAGTTCCTCAAGCGCTACCAGCTGCCGGGCATCTTCCGCGTCATCGACTGGCACCGCTCGGTGAAGGACTTCTTCCGGACCACCGATCAGGGCGGCTGGTGGGACACGCCGTTCATCCACGCCGACGAAGCCGAGACCTCCCTGGGGCTGCTTCTGTTCCCCGAGATGGTCGACATGGAGCAAGCGGTGGAGACCGAGACCAAGCAGTACCTGCCGCTCGGCCACTTCAACAACTCGGTAGACGGCTACCACCGTCCGCAGCGCTGGTCCGAGGCCGAGGGGCATTTCGCGATCGAGTTCTTCGGCACGCCGGAGGGCGTGGTGGGCAAGCCGACCCACGCCGAGGCGTGGAAGGCCAAGCGGCCCGTGGCCGCGTTCTGCAAGTACCTCACACTCATCGTCGACGAAATACTGGCCACGTTCCCGGCCGGCGAGGTGCCTCCCGTGGAAGAGGTCACGTTCCGCACGGCCGCGGCGATGGAGCCGTTCTTGCGCGAACCGCTCAGCCCCGGCTGGAAGCCCATCAACGCCCTGCCGATGATCGGCCAGCAGTAACGCGGCCACGAACGGAGACGTGCCATGAGTTGGAAGGCGTGCGTGGCCACGGCGAGCGGGCCCACGGGCTTCGGTCCGCTCCTGTATGCCGACCGCGTGCGCGAGTGCGCGCTGGTCTCGGCCGAACTCGGCTTCGAGGGCATCGAGATCAGCATGCGCTCGCCGGCCGAGCTCGAGCGCCGCGCCCTCGAGGCTCTGCTCAGTGAGACGGGCCTCGAGCTCGCGGCGCTCGCCAGCGGACGCATGTTCCTGCAAGACGGCCTCTCCATCTGCGACCGCGAGCCGGCCGCGCGTGCCCGGGCTGTCGCCCGCCTGGAGGAGCTGATCGCCTACGGAGCCGCTTTCGGCGCCCCGGTGATCGTGGGGCTGGTGCGCGGCAGGATGCCCGAAGACGGCGACCTCGCGGCCGCGGCCGACCGTTTCGTCGCCAGCATGCAGGAGTGCGCCGAGTTCGCCGCACGGCTCGGCACGACCCTGCTCATCGAGGCCATCAACCGCTACGAGACGCCGCTGCTCAACACGGCCACCGAGACCCTCGCGGCGCTGGAACGCATCGGCCAGCCCAACGTGGCGGTGTTGCTCGACAGCTTCCACATGAACATCGAGGAGGTCGATCTCGGCGACGCCATCCGGGCGACGGGCGCGCGCCTCGGCCATGTTCACCTGGTCGACAGCAACCGGCACGCGCCGGGCATGGGCCATGTCAACTTCGCCGAGATGATCGCAGCTCTCACCGAGATCGGTTACCGGGGCTGGCTCTCCGGTGAGATCTTGCCGCTACCCGACGACCGGGCGGCGGCCACGCAGATGCGGCGTTTCACGGCCGCCACAACCGCGTCACATCGTCCACAAGACGCCAGAGAGGGGCGAAGCAATGAGTGACATTCCATCCACCATGAAGGCCCTCGTCCTCAAGGGGCCGAACGACTTCGAGATCCAGGAGGTTCCCACACCACAGCCCATGGGCGACGAGGTACTCTGCCGCGTCAAGGCCGTAGCGATCTGCGGCACTGACCCCAAGATCGTGGCCGGCAAGTTCCCCGGCTTCTGGCCGCCCAGCTTTCCCGCGGTGATCGGGCACGAGTGGGCCGGTGAGGTCGTGGCCGTCGCCGACGAGCTCAAAGCCTCCGAGAAGGTCGCCGCCAAGTATGCCGTCGGCACGCGTGTGGCCGGCGAGGCGCACAAGGGTTGCGGCATCTGCCTCAACTGCATGACCGGTCACTACACCGTGTGCCTTAACTACGGCGATAACGCCTCCGGCCACCGCCACTACGGCTTCACGTCGCCGGGCGCCTATGCCGAGTACATCGTCACCTCGGTGAAGTCGGCGACTCCGCTGCCCGAGGGCCTCACCTACCATCAGGGTGCCATGCTCGACTCTGCCGGGGTGGCCCTGCACGGCGTGCAGCGCGGACGCGTGACCACCGGCGACACCGTGCTGGTCACGGGGCCCGGAGCCGTGGGCCAGTTCTCGTTCCAGTACGCGCGGGCGTCCGGCGCCAAGTTCGTGATCGTCATCGGTCGCGGACCGCGGCTCGCGTTCGCCGAAAGCATGGGCGCGATCGGCGTCGACTACGAGAAGGTCGATGACCCCGTGGCCAAGGTCATGGAGCTCACCGATGGCGTCGGGGTGGACTGCACCGTCGAGTGCGCCGGCACGCAGGCGGCCATCGACTACGCCATCAAGTGCACGCGCAAAGCCGGTCGCATCGTGATGGCCGGCCTGCCCACCGATACGATCACCGTGCCGTGGGGCCCCATGACGCTGGCCGAGCTCGACATCCTCGGCGTACGCGCGAACCCCAGCACGGCCGCGCCGGCGCTGGCCCTCATGGCCAACGGTGCGGTCACCACCGAAGGTATTCACACGCACACGTTCCCCCTCGACCAGTTCGCCGAGGCGCTCGCGACATTCGTGGAACGCCGAGACGGCGCCATGAAAGTCGTTCTCGAGCCCTAGACAGACCTCTAAGCAGCAAGCACGAGAAAGGAGCCAGGGATGGCTGAGGCAGCGCGCGGCAAGGTGTGCCACGTCAAGAGCGTCGACTACACGCAGAATCCCCCCAAGCACGAGGTCACACGCGGCTGGCCGCTGGTGAACCCCAAGTCATGCCCGGGCGCCCAGCTCGAGTTCCATATCACCGAGATCCAGCCCGAGGGAGGAGCGCTCGACGACGTGCACGAGGCGGAAGACCACGTCTTCTACGTCCTCTCGGGCCGCGCCAAGGCGAAGGTCGGCGAAGACGACTTCGACGTTGAGCCCGGCGACGCCCTCTACGTGCCCAAGGGCACCGTGCACAACTTCCGCGTTCAGGGCGGCGAGGTGTTTCGCATCGCCGTGGTGTTCGCACCGGCGCGCGGCATCTGGGCCTGAGCGGCCGCCCCGCGACACCGCACCGAGAGCCCAACGGGGGCCGAGGTCGCAAGACCTCGGCCCCCTTGCTTGCGTGACAAGCCGGTCCGAACCGAGCGCAGAGGGCCCTGATCGCCGCAGGGGGGCCGGCGTCGCGGTCGTGCGCCGCTGCGGAGGGGGAGGGGGGTTCAGGAGGGCGCTCACTTCGTTCGCTCCACTCGGCCGCGGGCCGCTGCTGCGCGGGAGTTGACGAATGCAGTGCCGCCGGAGAGCGGCTTGCCACCGCAGGCCATCGTCAACCCACCGACTCCGCAGCGGCCGCCTCGCGAGCCTCCTGAAACCCCCTCCCCCTCCTCCGCGGCTCCCGTCCGTGCCGGGCCGGCCATCCTCGGCGACGTCATCCCCGTGCGCGCTGCCGGTCGAGCCGGCGCGCCGCGAGCGGGCTCCGCACCTGCGCCGGGCCCCCAACGACTCGCCATCATGCCGCGGAGCGGCGCCAGCAGACGCCTCTTTTAGCGAGCGGGTGAAAGTGCCGGATGGAAGGGCGGGCGGGCGTCGCGACCAGTGCGCGCCCCGCGCGGCCCCTCCCCCTGGCGCGCAGCGCTGGAGCAGGCCCTCACGACGCCCTCCCGACCGTGCCACCTCTCTGCGCCTCGCCCTCGCTTGTGAGGGGTGTGCCTTCGCGGCCGTAGTGTCTAGTCGTCGATGAACAGCGGCCTGATGTGACGTTCGTACAGGTTCTCCGTCACGTTGCGCGCGATGTCGCTCTCACAGGACTCGAGCAGGTCGGTGAACCGGCGGCCCATGCCGGCAGCGATCTTGTAGCCCACATGCACGAGCTGGCGCAGGTCGCGGTTGAAGGCCGGGTTGGAGCGCTCGTGCCGCAGAGCGGCGGCGAACTGTTCGGAAGACCAGCGTTGCACAGTCGCCGGCGTCGGCAGCCGCGCCGCGTTGATGGCGATCACGCCGGCGTAGGGAGCACAGAGCTCAACTCTGTGCTCGTAGGCGCCGGCGTACACGTCTTTCGCCAGGGCGAGCCCCTCACCGCCGGCCTCGACCAAGCCGATGACCTCTTCCAACCACGTCGTGCCCGAGGTCTTCACATGCACGCCGGCGTCGCTGGCCCGCAGGGTGCGCCGGATGGCGGGAAAGATGGAGAACTTGTCGCTGCCCGAGTGCACGCTCAGCTTGAGATCGGGCGGCAGCCCGTAGGCCTTCAGCGCGTGAGCGACCACCGCCACGTCGGCGGCGAACTCCTTCTCGAACCCAGCCACGTCACCCACGTAGTCGACGCCCTTGTTGAACCTCCCGGTGAACTTGGGCGCGATGGTCTGTAGGGGGATCTGGGCATCGGCGATAGCGGCCAGGATGAGGAGCAGCTCCGCGGGAGTCTGGGCCGCGGCCGTCTCGTCCATGGATACCTCGGTGACCATGGCCTCGGATCCCTTCTCGGCCGCCGCCAGACGGTAGATGTGCGCCGCCTCGGCGACCGCGCTGAGGTACTGCAGCAGGGCCCGCGACACCGCCTCGCGCGTCATCTCGAGAGGCTCGGCGAGGCCCGCGATCTCAACGCGGCCGAGCAGCTCCCCGTGTCGCCCAAGAAAGTCGTCTACGGCTCCGCAAGCCGGCGGACGTCCGATTGCTCCGGCCACGTCGAGTGTGAAGAAGTCGCACGGCTCGATGAACCTGGGGAAGGTCTCGAGCGTGACGTGGTCGGCATCTACGTAGTAGGCGTGCCTCCAGGCGAGCGCCTGCACAGCGGCGTCGGCCGCCGCCCGCACGCTGGCCGGTTCCGACCCCACCGTGACATGCTCGCGATTGGACTTGTTCCACACCGGCGTGACCGGTACGCCCTGCGCCTCGGCCGCCATAAAGGCGCGAAGTTGCGCCTGCGCCTCGTGAGCGAATCGGTCGCCCACGCCGAATGAGTACTTTCCTAAGCGTTGCTGCCCCGCGCTCACTCGCCTCACCCCCGCTGCCATGGTTTCTACGGCGCTTTCCGAGCGCGATCATTCTACGCGCCGGGGCGCCGCCTTGATTACCCCCCACGCAAGCCGTAAAGTGGATAGTCAGGGCAGCTTCACCGGCAAACCAATCGCGTTGCCACCCCCAGAGGAGGGCAGCGCGCGCAACAGGGAGAATCGATGTGGCAAGCCTAGGCCCGCTCGTGATCGGCGTCATCGTAGCCATGCTCGGCCCGGTCGAGATCGGCCTCGTCGTCGTTGTCATCGTCCTGCTCTTCGGTGCCACGCGCCTGCCTCAACTCGGGCGCTCCATGGGCGAAAGCATCCGTGGGTTCAAGAAGGGCCTGGAGGAAGATGAGGATGAGGCGAAGAAGAAGAGCGTGAAGAAGGACGACAACCCGCAGAGCTGAGCGTGGGCAGTCTGCCGGCGGCGGCGGTCCCTCGTCGGCACGCACGTCGCAGCGCGCCGGTGGGCGTGCGGAGCTTGCGGCGCGTCAGTCGTCGCGCGTGAGCAGGCACACGGCGAGGGCGCCGATGCCTTCGCCTCTGCCCTCGAAACCCATTCCCTCGGTGCTCGTCGCTTTCACGCTCAGGGCGTCGCTGTGCACACCCAGGGCCTGCGCCAGGTTCTGGCGCATCTCGAGCCTGTAGCCGGCCAGCCGCGGGCGCTCGCAGACGATCGTGACGTCGGCGTTGCCGACCTGCCAACCACCCTTCTTCAACCAGGCCATGACCTTGCCGAGCAGATCCATGCTGCTGGCACCCTCGAAGGCCGGATCCGTGTCGGGGAAAAGCTCCCCGATGTCGCCCAGACCGGCGGCGCCGAGAAGCGCGTCCATGAGGGCATGCACAGCCACGTCGGCATCGGAGTGCCCGGCAAGTCCCTGCGCATGGTCTATGTCGACCCCGCAGAGGACCAGCCGCCGACCGTCGGCGAAGCGGTGCGCATCGTACCCGCTCCCGACCCTAAACGTCGGCCTCCACCTCCCACGAAAGGAGCGCCCCAGCCAGCGGCAAGTCGGCCGGGGTGGTGATCTTGACGTTGGCGGGAGTCGACGGCACCAGCCCGACCTTGTACCCGCTCTTCTCGAGCAGGGTCGCATCGTCGGTCGCACCGTTTAGATCGGGCAGCGAGTACACGTGCCGCAGAGCGCCGGCGCGAAACACCTGCGGAGTCTGTGCCGCCCAGAGGCCACGGCGCTCGATGGTCTTTTCCACAAGACCCGTGGCGCCGGTGCGCTTGAGCGTGTCGCTGACCTCGATGCCCGGCACGGCGCCATCGACGGTGTCCAGCGCCGCGAGGCAGCTCTCGAACACGTGCCGCGAGAAGAGCGGACGGGCGCCGTCGTGCACGGCGATCACCGACGCCGTGGGCGGCACCTCGAGGAGGCCTGCACGCACAGAGTCGCAGCGCGTGCGGCCGCCTTCGGCGATCAGCAACGGCTTGCTGTCGTCGAAAGCGATGAGCTCGCCGGCGAAACGCACGGTGTGCGAGGGATGGAGCACGACCACGAGGCCGTCGACACGCGGCATCGCCAGAAGGCGCCGTACTGAGTAATTGAGGATGGGCTCGCCGCCGAGTAGCAGGAACTGCTTGGACTCGCCGTCCGGCAGGCCCATGCGGCGGCTCTCGCCGGCCGCGGCGACGATCACCCAGAGCTCTTCGGTCTGCTGTTCCTCCACGTGTTCCGCCCCTTCCGTCAGAGCTGCCGAGCGGCCTACAGGATCACCCTGGTGAAAATCATCTTGCCCGAGGGACTCTGCAGAACGCTCGTCACCTCGGCCTTCACGCGGGCGCCCACCAGAGGGGCGCCAGACTCGACGACAATCATGGTGCCGTCATCAAGATACCCTACTCCCTGATCCTGCTCGCGGCCCTCGCGCAGGATCTTGACCTCGATGACCTCACCGGGTAGCACGGCGGGCTTCACCGAGTTGGCGAGATCGTTCACGTTGAGAACCTTCACGCCCTGGATCTCGGCGACCTTGTTGAGCGTGTAGTCGGTAGTCAGGATCATCGCCCCGAGATCGCGTCCAAGCCTGACCAGCTTGGTGTCAACGGCGTCCACGTCGACATAGTCGCGGTTGTCGATACGTACCGCCCCGGAGCTGTTCTGCAAACGCCGCACGAAGTCGAGGCCGCGCCGGCCGCGCACCCGCTTCTCGGCGTCGGCCGAGTCGGCTAGGCGCTGCATCTCCTCCACCACAAAACGGGGCACCAGCAGCTCGCCTTCCACAAAGCCCGTGTTGATGATCTCGAGAATGCGCCCATCGATGAGAACGCTCGAGTCGATGATCTTGGAGGGCGTGAGGCCGGGAAGTATCTCAAAGGCGCCGCGCACACCCAGCAGGCGCAGGATCTCAACGTGCTTCTTGGCCGAGAGGTAGGCGGTGAAATAGCCGGAGAGAAGGTAGATGGGCACCGTAAGATACGGACCCACGATGGGGATGCGCACGAGGGCGACGCTGATGAGCGTCGCGATGGCGAGCCCCACCACCACCCCGCCGATGCCTACGACCACCTCGGCACCCGTGGCCCGGGTTAGCACTTCGTCCACGAGGTCGAGGCCACGGCGCACGAGGCGCGAGAGCAGGACGCCGCATAGATACCCGACGGCAAAACCGGCGGCGGTGAAGACCACGAGAAAGATGACCTTGCCCGACTGATCGAAGTGCGGCGCAAACGACGACACGCGCACACGCTCGGCGATCTGATACCCGGCGAGCGCACCGAGCAAGGCCAAGAGCAGCCGCACGGTGGGGGCGAGCACGCCCTTCCCCCTGCGAGACGGGCCGGCCAAGCCGGCCTCAGAGGACGGTGGCAGGCTCTCGAGGTTCGTCGGCAAGCGGAGACCCGTCGATGTGGATGTCCTCGAGCACATCTTCGAGGAACGAGTTGGCGTCGTCCTCGCTGAAGTCACGGGCGTACATGAGCTCGCTCGCAAGGATCTTCTTGGCCTTGGAGAACATCTGCTTCTCGCCGGTAGACAGGCCCTTGTCGGCATGGCGGATGGCGAGGTTACGCACCACCTCGGCGACCTCGAAGATATCGCCTGTCTTCAGCTTGTCGCGGTTGTGCTTGTAGCGCCGGCTCCAGTTCTTGGGCATCTTGGTGGGATCGCCGCGGAGCACCTCGAGGACCTGGTCGACCACGTCGGACTCGACGACCTTGCGCAGCCCGGCGCGGTCGGCGTTCTCAACCGGGACCATGACGGTCATATCGTTGTGCAGGATCTGGATCGTGAGGTAGTCGCGCTGCTGTCCGAGCACTTCTTTCTGCTCGATCTTCATGACCTTGCCCGCGCCATGATGCGGGTACACGACCTTGTCTCCGACTGAGTACACCCTTCACACCCCCCGCTCGTCGTTCTTGGCCCCAGCGGCCGGCAAAGCGCCCTCGCGGAGGAGTGATGCGAGAGCCCCGCGCACGTCGGCCGCGCCTGCAGAGATGCCGCCGATGCGTCGCGCATCGGAGGCGGGAGCGATCACACGGCCGAAGCCGGCACGACCGGCCTCGGTAACACGTCGCTCACTTTGGCTGCAGGAACGAAGTCCGCCCGTCAGGCTGATTTCTCCTATCGCCGCCACCCTCGCCGGAAGCGCAACGTTACGCTCAGCCGATGCTATGGCAAGCGCGACGGCGAGATCTGCCGCAGGTTCGTCGATGCGGATTCCGCCTGCAATTGTAACAAAAACGTCCGCAGTTGACAAAGGTACGTGGCCATGACGCCCGAGAACCGCAACAAGCATGGCCAGACGATTGCGGTCGAACCCCACCGCGACGCGCCGCGGCAGGGCCAGCTCCGTCCTGTTCACTAAGGCCTGCACCTCCACAGCAAAGCAGCGGCTGCCCTCGACCGCGACATGCACGCACGCACCGGCGGCCGGCTCAGCGTCGCCCAGGAACAGCTGCGACGGATCGGCGACGCCCTGCAGACCGCCGGCCGTCATCTCGAGGATGCCGAGCTCGTTGGTAGACCCGAAGCGGTTCTTGGCGGCGCGCAGCGTGCGGTAGAAGCGGTAGCGGTCGCCCTCGAACTGGAGAACGGTATCGACCATGTGCTCGAGCACGCGCGGGCCGGCGATGGCCCCTTCCTTGGTCACGTGCCCCACGAGGACGACCGCCGTGCCCGTCTCTTTGGCGAGCCGCAGAAACCGCCCGGCCGCCTCGCGCACCTGGCTCACGCTGCCCGGCGCCGAAGTGAAGGCGTCGCTGTAGAGCGTCTGCACAGAGTCAACCACGAGCAGCGCCGGGGCGGCGGCGGCGACCGCCTCCACGACCCCCTCGAGCTCCGTGTCGGCCAGCACACCGATGCCGCCGGGGTCGCGGCAGATGCGTTCGGCGCGCATCTTCACCTGGGCGGCCGACTCTTCACCGCACACGAGCAGCACCTGCCGGCCGCCGGCCGCCACATGATCGAGCACCTGCAGCAGAAGCGTAGACTTGCCGATGCCCGGCTCGCCGCCCACGAGCACCAATGAGCCCGGAACGATGCCCCCTCCCAGCACCAGGTCGAGCTCGGCGATGCCGCTGCTGAAGCGCTCCGTCGCCGACGAGACGACCTCCGAGAGCCGCACGGGGCTAATGGCACTGCCGCCGGCGCCACTCGTGCGCTGACGGCCGCGACCGCGTGCCGCCGCGGCCGCAGTGACGACCTCTTCCACGAAAGAGTCCCAGGCGCCGCAGTCGGGGCAATGGCCCAGCCACTTGGCCTCGCGCCGACCGCACTGGCTACATGTGAAAGCCGTGTGTTGCTTCACGACGCGGCGGCTTGCCTCGCGCCCGTCAGGCGCCGGCCGCCGCACCGCCAGCGTCGGGAGACTCGTCTGTGCGCGACGGCGGCCCCGCCGGCACCACACCCTGGGCGACCGGCTCGTCAAGCCCCACCATGGGCAGTTCTACCCTGCCCCCGACCCTCTCACCGTCGACCGTGAGCACGGTGTCGTCGTCTTCGCAGTCGACCATGATCACCGTTCCCACCGGGAACTGCCGCTCCAGCATGGCGTCGCTGAGCTTGTCTTCGATGTAGCGCTGGATGGCGCGCCGCAGCGGCCGCGCCCCGAGCATGGGGTCGTACCCTTTCTCGGTGAGCAGCTCACGACCGGCGTCGGTGAGTTGAATCTTCACGCCGCTCACGGCGAGCTGCGTCTGCAACCGTCCGATCATGAGCTCGACGATCAGGGATATCTCTTCGCGCTCCAGCTTGTGGAACACGATGACCTCGTCGACACGGTTGAGAAACTCGGGCCGGAAGATGCGCTTAAGCTCGCCGGTGATGCGGCTCTTCATGTCGTCGTAGGTCATGCCCTTGCCGGCCGTCTGCGTAAAGCCCAGCGGTGTGTCTTTCGTGATCAGCTCGGCGCCGATGTTGCTGGTCATGATGAGGATCGAGTTGCGAAAGTCGACCGTGCGCCCCTGCGAGTCGGTAAGGCGACCGTCTTCGAGGATCTGCAGCAGGATGTTGAACACGTCGGGGTGCGCCTTCTCGATCTCGTCGAAGAGGATGACGCTATACGGCTTGCGGCGCACGACCTCGGTGAGCTGACCGCCTTCTTCATGCCCCACATAGCCGGGCGGCGAGCCCACCAGCCGCGACACCGAGTGCTTCTCCATGTACTCGCTCATGTCGATCTGCACAAGGTGGTCTTCGTCGCCGAACAGGAACTCGGCCAGCGTGCGCGCCAGCTCGGTCTTGCCCACTCCGGAGGGGCCCAGGAAGATAAACGAGCCGGTGGGGCGACGGGGATCCTTGAGCCCGGCCCGGCTGCGGCGGATTGCCTTGCTCACGGCCCGCACCGCCGGATCTTGACCGATGAGCCTGGTGTGCAGCTCATCCTCCATGCGCAGGAGCTTCTTGCTCTCGGCCTCGGTGATCTTGATCACCGGGATGCCCGTCCACATGCTCACGATCTCGGCGATCTCATCTTCGCCGATGCTCGCCCGCATGCCCTCGTCGCTGGTCTTCCACTGGTCTTCCAGCTCGAGCTTCTTGTGGCTGAGCTTGCGCTCCTTGTCGCGCAGGTTGGCCGCCTTCTCGAACTCCTGCGCCTCGATGGCGGCTTCCTTCTCCTTGCGCACCGACGAGATCTCGTCTTCGAGCTCACGGTAGCTGGGCGGCGCCGTCATGGTGCGGATGCGCATGCGGCTGGCGGCCTCGTCGACGAGGTCGATGGCTTTGTCGGGCAGAAAGCGGTCGCTGATGTAGCGATCGGCCAGCTCGGCCGCCGAGGTGAGGGCTTCGTCGGTGATGCGGATACGGTGATGGGCCTCATACCGGTCGCGCAGGCCTTTGAGAATCTCGACCGTCTCTTCCACCGACGGCTCGGCCACCTTGATCTGCTGGAAGCGGCGCTCCAGGGCGGCGTCGCGCTCGAGGTACTTGCGGTACTCGTCCATTGTGGTGGCGCCGATGGTCTGCAGCTCGCCACGCGCCAGCGCCGGCTTGAGGATACTGGCCGCGTCGATGGCGCCCTCGGCAGCGCCGGCACCCACCAGGTTATGAAGCTCGTCGATGAAGAGGATGATGTCGCCGGTGTCGCGGATTTCCTTCATGACCTTCTTGAGGCGTTCCTCGAACTCGCCGCGGTACTTGGAGCCGGCCACCAGGGCGGCCAGGTCGAGCGTGTAGACCTGCTTGCCCTTGAGCAGCTCGGGGACCTCGTGATTGGAGATGCGCTGCGCAAAGCCCTCGACGATGGCCGTCTTGCCCACGCCCGGCTCGCCGATGAGCACCGGGTTGTTCTTGGTGCGTCGGCTGAGGATCTGCATCACGCGCTCGATCTCGGTGGTGCGCCCGATGCACGGGTCGAGCTTGCCGTCTTCGGCCAGCTTGGTAAGGTTACGGCCGAACTGCTCGAGCACCTTGGCCGACCGCTTGCTCTCGCCGGCGGCCTGCTGCTGGCCGCGCCGGCCAGGGCCGCTGAGCGTGCGCATGACCTCGTTGCGAATCTTCTCGGGCTCGGCGTCGAGGTCGAGCAGGATGCGCGCCGCCACGCCTTCGTCTTCGCGCACCAGGCCGAGCAGGATATGCTCGGTGCCGATGTAGTTGTGACCGAGGCTGAGCGCCTCGCGGAGCGCCAGCTCGAGCACCTTCTTGGCGCGTGGCGTAAACGGGATCTGTCCTTGCGGGGCCTCTTCGCCCGATCCGACGATGCGCACCACCGCGGCGCGCACCTCTTCGACCGACACATCGAGCCCGTCGAGCACCCGTGCCGCGACGCCCTCCTCTTCGCGCAGGAGGCCAAGCAGCAGGTGTTCCGTCCCGATGTAGTTGTGCTTGAGCGCCCGGGCTTCTTCCTGGGCGAGGACGACAACCTGCCTGGCGCGCTCCGTGAACCGCTCGAACATCCGGCTTCTCCTTTTCGCAAACGGCGCCCCGTGACGGTGGCTACAAGCGGGGCGGCCGCTGATGCTTTCGCTCTCAACCCCCAGCCTACCCCCTGGAGGCGTGACGTAGCCTAATGGTACCCGATTCAAAACGAGACGCGACCCGAGGGCCCGCGCCGGTCGCCTCGGTAGGCGTGGAGAGCCCGCGCCTCTTCGTCAGGGGGGGCCGGCGCGGCGCAGGGCCAGCGCGCCACAGGAGGGCGCTCGCATTCGCTCGCTCCACTCGGCGATCAGGCCGGCGCTCGCACGAGGTAGACGATCCCTCTTCTACCAAGAGCGTCTCTGGAGGATCTTCAACCTCTACCTCGCCCCGGCCGCCTCGTGAGCCTCCTGCGGCGCGCTGGCCCTGCGCCGCGCCGGCCGCGGACGCGCAGCACCGGGCGGCGCCTCGCCGGTGCGTGGCGCCGCCCGCGACCATCTCCAGTAGGCGGGCGGCGAGGCGGCTTCGCCCGCGCCGCGGGGCGGCCCTGCGGGCCGCCCGGGAAGCGGTGGGGGTGCGAGGTCACACAGCTGCGAGAGCTGCGTCACACTGGGGATCTCTCCGAGCCGCCGTCCGAACTTCTCCGCTGTTTTTGCGGCGGTCCGCAGGGCCGCCTGCGGCGCGGGCGAAGCCGCTTCGCCGCCCGCCCCCAGAGACATCGCGAGCCGCACGGCAGCGCCGGGCGCTACGCAGGGCTCGTGCCGCCCGGTGCGGCGCGTCCGCGGCCGGCGCGGCGGAGGGGCGGCGGCTCGCAGGGGGCTCGCGAGGCGGACGCTGCCGAGGCCGGGGTTGACGACGGCGAGAAGGCCGCCGCAGGCGACAGGCTCGCACTCGTCAAAAACCAGCCGAACAGCGGCCAAGCTTGCCGAGCGGAGTGAGCGAAGCGAACGCCCCCTGCGAGCCGCCGCCCCTCCCGCCACGCCGGCCTTCCTGACCGGCCTAGCTGCGCAGCTGCGGGAAGAGGATGACGTCGCGGATGGAGGAGGCGCCGGTGAGGATCATCACGATGCGGTCGATGCCCATGCCCAAGCCGCCGGTGGGGGGCATGCCGTGCTCCATGGCCTCGAGGAAGTCTTCGTCGAGCACGTGGGCGGTCTCGTCGCCGGCCGCGAGGTCTGCCATCTGCTGTTCAAAGCGCTGGCGCTGGTCGTCGGGGTCGTTGAGCTCGCTGAAGGCGTTGCTCGTCTCCATGCCGGCGACGAAGCCCTCGAAGCGTTCCACGAAGCGCGGGTCGTGTGGCGTCTTCTTGGCGAACGGGCTCGTCTCGAGGGGATGCTCGGTGATGAACACCGGCTGGATGAGCTTGGGCTCCACGCACTCGCTGAACAGCTCGTCGACCTGCGTGCCCCAGGTGGGAGCCGCCGGCACCGTGCCCGCCAGCCCCTTCGCCGCGATGGCGGCCCGCAAGTCGCCGACCGTGCGCGCCTCGTCGGCGCCGATGTCGATGCCGGTCTCGTTCTCGACGGCGCTGCGCATGGTGAGGCGTGGCCACGGTGGCGTGAGGTCGATCTCGTGCTCGCGGAACTTGACCTTGAGGTCGCCGACGGCGCCAGCCGCCTCGGCGACCATCTCTTCGACCATCGTCATGACATGGTGGTAGTCGACGTAGGCCTCGTAGGTTTCGAGCATGGTGAACTCGGGGTTGTGCTTGAAGCTCACGCCCTCGTTGCGAAAGTCCTTGCCTATCTCGTACACGCGGTCGAGACCACCGATGATGCAGCGCTTGAGATAGAGCTCGGTGGCGATGCGCAAATAGAGGTCGCGCTCCAGCTCGTTGTGATGCGTGATGAAGGGCCGGGCCAAGGCGCCGCCGTACAGAGGCTGCAGCACCGGCGTCTCCACCTCTACAAACCCGCGCCGGTCGAGAAAGCCGCGGACGGCGCTGATGATGCGGGCACGCTTCACGAACACGCTACGGGAGTCGTCGTTGGCGACCAGGTCGAGGTAGCGCTTGCGGTACCGCGTCTCTACGTCGCTGAGGCCGTGGTACTTCTCGGGCAGCGGGCGGAGCGACTTGCTGAGCAGTTGCCAGGAGCTGATGCGCAGCGACAGCTCGCCGCGCCGCGTGCGCATGACGGTGCCCTCGGCGCCCACGAAATCACCCAGGTCGATGTCGGCGAGGGCCGCGTAGCGGTCCTCGCCGAGAACGTTCTGCTGCGCGAAGAGCTGGATCTCGCCGCTGGCATCCTTGACGACCACGAAGGTGAGCTTGCCATGCTCGCGCCGTGCCGCCACGCGGCCGGCGACACGGCGCACTGCGGCGGAGTCCTGACCGGCCGCGAGGCCGGCGTAGGCCTCATGTAGAGGTCCGATCTCGTCGCGAGGCTGGTACTTTGTGGGATACGCATCGCCCGACCGGCGCCAGGCGGCCAGCTTGGCGCGCCGCTCGGCGAACACGTCGGCGCCGTGTTCCCGCTCTGCGTCCACGGCGAGGTGCGTCAGGCTTTCTCGATGGCCAGGACCTTGAACTTCTTGGAGCCCTGGGGAACGCTCACGGTGATCTTGTCGCCCGGCTTGTGGCCGATGATAGCGCTGCCCACCGGAGACTCGTTGGAGAGCTTGTGGGCGGCGGGGTCGGCCTCGGCCGAGCCGACGATGGAGTACTGCACCACGTCGCCCGCCTTCATGTCTTGCAGAGTGACCTTGGTGCCCACGCCCACCTTATCCGTGGTGATGGCGTCAGAGTCGATGACGATGGCGCTACGCAAACGCTCCTCGAGAGCGTAAATGCGGGCCTCGAGCATGGCCTGCTCGTTCTTCGCGTCGTCGTACTCAGAGTTCTCTGAGATGTCGCCGAAATCGCGCGACGCACGAATGCGCTCCGCCACCTCGTCGCGCTTGACGCTCGACAGGTACTCGATCTCCTCCTTGAGGCGCTGGAAGCCCTCGGGAGTGAGGATGATCTCGCGGTCGACCACTGGTTCCTCCTCTTCAACACGGCAACGCGGCCCCGAATAGAGACCGCGCGCCGAACAGGCGAGCAAGTATAGGCCATGCTTTCCGCCAGCGCAAACGCGGCGCTCGCGGTCGTCAGAGGCCGAGCAGGCCTCGCACCGCAACCACGTCGGGCGCGCGCATGAGCGCCAGCGCCAGCGTCGTGTCGATGGTTCCGCTACGCCGGTACCTCTGCCAGAACTGCCGCAGATGGCCCACCGCGCGGGGACCCATGTCGTGCAGCACATCTTCGGCGAACAGCCTCAGTTCCTTGAGCCGTTCGGCCTCTGGCGGGGGTGAGGTGCCGCCGAGCACTTCGGCAAACAGCCATGGTCTGCCGAGAGCGTGACGGGCGAGCATCACGGCGGCGGCGCCGCCGTGGAGCAGGGCGAGAGCCGCGTCTCGGCCGTCTACGTCGCCCGAGGCGATCACCGGCACGGGTAGCTCGGCGGCCAGGGCGTACGTGACTTTGTGGTCGGCACGGCCGCGGTAGAGTTGGGCGGCCGTACGCGGGTGGATGCAGAGCGCGGCGGCGCCCGCGGCGACGAGGCCGGGCGCCGCCCGGCGCCCGGCCTCGTCGCCGCCGCGCAGCCCAGACCGGATCTTGACCGTCACCGGCACCTCGCCGCCCACGGCGTCGACTACCGCAGCCACCATCGCCGCAGCGCGGACCGGTTCGCCCAGCAAGGCCGCGCCGGCCCCAGTCTTGAGCACCTTGCGCGCCGGGCATGCCATGTTGATGTCGATGAGGTCGGCGCCCGCCGCCCGGCAGTGGCGCGCGGCTTGGGCCATCACGGCGGGGTCGGCTCCGAACAGCTGGTAGCCGATGGGGTGCTCGTCGGCGGCGCAGGCCAGGTACTCGAGCGTGCGCCGGTTCCGGTAGTGCACCCCGTACGACGAGATCATCTCGGTGAACACCAGGCCGGCGCCCCAGCGGCGCACACTGCGCCGGAAGGCGACCGTGGAGATGCCGGCCATGGGAGCCATGAAGACCCGCCGGTCGAGATCGAGAGACCCGATCGACAGGGGGGCGCGCAGCGGTTCGTGAGCGGTGGGCACCACGCCGCCGTCCGCCGGCGGGCCGCCGCGCGGCGTGGCCGCGCCGCGGCCGGGCTCCGGCCTGCGCGCGGGCGCCACCGCCGGGTCTCCCGCTGTCAGGCCCGCTGCTGGCGGCGCATGACGATCTCGATGCCGCGCAGGGTGAGCAATGGATCGACGACGTCGATCACGTCGGTGTGGCGGGCGATCATCTCGGCCAGGCCCCCGGTCGCGATCACGCGGGCTCTCTCACCGAGCTCCTCCCAGATGGCGTGCACGATGCCCTCCACCTCGCCGGCGAACCCGTACACCGCGCCCGACTGAAGGGCCTCGGTGGTGGACTTGCCGATGGCGTGCTCGGGCTCGACGAGCTCCACCTTGACGAGCCGCGCGGCGCGCGTGGTGAGAGCTTCCAGAGACACCTCTATGCCCGGCGCGATGGCACCACCCAGATAGTCGCCCTCGGCCGAGATCACATCGAATGTGGTGGCGGTGCCGTAGTCGGCGACGATGCATGGTCCACCGTACTTGGCGAACGCCGCCACAGCATTGACGATGCGATCGGCGCCCACCTCCGTGGGGTTCTTCATGGCGATGCGCATGCCGGTGCGCGCGCCCGGCCCCACCACGAAGGCCGTCACGCCCAGATGCTTGGCACACATCTCCACCCACTGCTGCGTGAGTCGCGGCACCACGGAGGCTATGCCTACCTCGTCGACCGCTTCTCGCACGCGCTCCCCGCGCAGAGAGAAGAACCCCTGCAGCAGACCGGCGATCTCGTCGCTGGTACGATGCCGCACCGTAGCCATGCGCCACTCGTTTACGACCTCGCCGGCGTCGCTCAGGCCGACGTGAGTCTGGGTGTTGCCCACGTCTACCACGAGAAGCACCGTCACACCTCCAGCTCGAGGCTGAAGTCGATCCAGGGGGCGCCTGTGGTGAGCGCCCCGACCGAGATCACGTCGACCCCCGCCGCGGCGAGCTCGCGCACGCGCTCCAGCCTGACGCCCCCGGAGACCTCGACGAGCGCACGCCCCGCGACCCTCGACACGGCCTCGCGCACAGCCGCGGTGTCCATGTTGTCGAGCAACACTATGCCGGCCCCGGCGGCCAGCGCCTCGTCGAGCTGCTCGAGCGTGTCGACCTCCACCTCGAGGCCGTGGAGATGGGCGGCACCGCCGCGCACGAGAGCAACCGCCGCGGCAACCCCGCCGGCGGCAAGCACGTGGTTGTCCTTGATCATCGCACCGTCGAACAGACCAAAGCGATGCGGCGTGCCGCCGCCGTGAACCACCGCCTGCTTCTCGAGCGCCCGCAGACCCGGCGTTGTCTTGCGCGTCGCAGCGATGCGCGCCGCCGTGCCGGAGGCTTGCGCCACATAGGAGGCCGTGAGCGTCGCAATACCGGAAAGATGGCAGAGAAAGTTGAGGCCGGTGCGCTCGCCGGCGAGGATCGCGGCCAGCGGACCGCGTAGTTCCGCCACCGCGACACCGGCGGCAAACGAGTTGCCATCGGCCACCAGCGATGCGGCCCGCAAGGCCGGGTCGACCAGCGCCGCCGTGGCTTCGAGGGCGGCGAACCCCGAGAGCACGCCTCTCTCGCGCGCGACCACGAGGGCGACACCGTCGCCGCGGAAAGCCGCACCGGTGATGTCGCCGTAGCCCGCCAGATCTTCGGCCAGCGCCCGGCGCGCCGCCTGCCGAGCCGCCTCCCGGTAGGCGCGCACGCTCACGAGCGCTCCACCTTGCCGATGAGACCTTCTTCTCTCTCCTGGGCGGGCAGGCGCAGGGTCACGTGGCGCCGCCAGTTCTGATCGTCGCGCGCGGGGAAGTCGTCACGCAGGTGCACGCCGCGCGACTCTTCGCGCAGCAACGCGCACTTGGCGATCTGCGTGCCCACGGTGAGCATGTTGAGCAGCTCGTACTCGGCCGCCCCCAGGCTGGCGAAGCTCAGTTCTGAGGTGAGCTCGTTAAGCCCGACCAGGGCCGTCTGCAGGTCTTCGCCGCGCCGCAACACGCCCACCTTCTCCATCATGATGGTGGTAAGACGGCGCCGGGCGCCGGCAGCCTCGCTGCGGGCGGCGCCCGGCGCCGCTTCCGGCAGGTCGAAGCGCAGACGGCGCACGTCCTCACCCAAACGGCCGATGTAGCGGTCGAGGTCGCGCACTACCCGATCGCTGAACACCAGGCCCTCGAGCAGGGAGTTGCTGGCCAGCCGGTTGGCGCCATGCACCCCCGTGCTGGCCACCTCACCGCTGGCGTACAGACCCGGCACGGTGGTGCGACCCCACACGTCGGTAACGACCCCGCCGACCGAGTAGTGGCACACGGGTGCGACGGGGATGAGCTGTTTGCCAAGGTCGAGCCCGTGCTTGGCGAGGCCGGCGGTGACCGTGGGGAAGCGCTGCTGCAGCATGGCGGCATCGAGGTGGGTGGCGTCCAGGTACACATGGTTTCTGCCTTCACGGCGCATCTCGGCCACCATGGCCCGCACCACCACATCGCGCGAGGCCAGCTCGGCGCGCTGGTCGTAGATGGTCATGAAACGCTCGCCCGCGGCGTTGCGCAAATAGGCACCCTCGCCGCGCAGAGCCTCGGTGATGAGCTGCACGGTCTCCTGGCCGGGAAGGGCTAAACCGGTGGGATGGAACTGCACGAACTCCAGATCGCGTATGGCCCCACCGGCGCGGTAGGCCATGGCGAGGCCGTCGCCGGTGGCCACCAGCGGGTTGGTCGTGCGGCCGTACACCTGGCCGGCACCGCCGGTGGCGAGCACGGTGACCATCGCTACATTGAGCGTGAGACCGCCGTCGTCGAGGTTCAACGTGAGCGCCCCCACGCAGCGTCCCTGCACGGTGAGAAGGTCGATCACGAATTCGTTCTCGTAGAGCTGCACGCGGCTGCCCATGCGAGCCGCCTCGGCCAGTGCGCTGGACACTTCGCTACCGGTGGCGTCGCCGCCGGCGTGCACGACCCGGGCCACCGAGTGCGCGCCCTCGCGCCCCAGGACGATCTCGCCATCCACCTTGTCGAAGCGCGGGCAGATCTCCATGAGCTCGCGCACCCGGTCTGGACCTTCGTTGACTAGAACACGCACGGCATTGTCGTCGCACAGACCGTCGCCGGCGTTGACCGTGTCTTGGAAGTGCAGGTCGGGTGAGTCCGACGGGCCTACCGCCGCGGCGATGCCGCCCTGCGCGAGGAACGTGGTGGTGTCGTCGAACGTGGACTTGGTGAGCAGTCCCACGCGCCAGCGACGGGCCGCGCCGATGGCCGCCGTAAGGCCGGCGATCCCGCCGCCCAGCACGAGCACGTCGAAGGTGCGCCGATGAAGCGGCTCGTTGGAACGGTTCGCGATGTACGGACGCGGCATGCCCGGCCCTCAGTAGCCAGCCGGCGCGACGCCGACCGTTAGGGACTTCCTGCGTAGGTCATTCACCGTCACGCCTCCGGAACATCGTAGGGCCGCACTGCCTGCCCGCGAGCGGCGTCTCGCGCCAGGGCGACGACGTCGAGCGTGGGCATCCCGCGCGCCCAGCCATATATCTCCGCCAGCGGGACGAGCACGAACGCGCGTCGCAGCATGCGAGGGTGCGGCAGCACTAGCTCGGACTCCGACGACTCCACGTTTTGGAAGAGGAGTATATCGACATCGAGCGTGCGAGGGCCAAACCGCAACCCGCGCACGCGACCGTGCTCGTTTTCGATGCGCTGGCACTGACGCAGCAGGTCGAGCGGCTGCAGACCGGTCTCGAGGCATACCACCTGATTGAGAAAGGAGGGCTGCGGACCGTAGTCCTGGGGCGCCGTCTCGAAGATCCGCGAGGCCGCCACCAGGGTGGTCGCCGGCAGCGCATCGAGCGCCTCTCGTGCCGCCTCGAGGTACGCCAAGCGGTCGCCCTCGTTCGACCCCAGCGAGAGAAACACGCGGCTGCGCGCCGGCTCGCTCACGCGCTGCGCACGACGGCGACCCGGGCCGCGGTGATGGGAATAGCCACGGGGGGCGCCGGCTTGGCCACGGCAACCTCGAGAAAGACGAGCTCGTGCTCGTCCCAGAGCGCGTCGGCGATCACCGTGGCAAGACGTTCCAGAAGGCGGAACTCGCCACCTTCGACGATGCCGCGCACGGTGTCCACCACGCGACTGTAGTTGACGGTGCCCGCGAGGTCGTCGCTCTCGGCGCCGGCGCACTCCCTGGGTTCGAGGTGAACGTCCACGACCAGAATCTGGCCCACCGCCCGCTCCTCGGCGGTGACCCCGCACTGTCCCCGAAGCTCGATGCCCTCTACCGAGATGGAAAGACTGTGCGTCATGATGTGAACCTCCCCCCTGAGGCATCGGCCGCGGCCGGCCGCGAGTTACGCGGCTGGCGCGCCCTCCAGCACGGCGAGTGTTACACGGAGTGCCTCGAAGTTGGGTTTGACCTCGTGTACGCGAAAGACGTGCACCCCCGCCAGCGCGCCGATTACGGTGGTGGCCACGGTGCCAATGCCGCGCTCGGCCGGCCCGACCCCGAGGATGGCTCCCAGAAACCTCTTGCGAGACGCCCCCAGCACCACGGGCCGGCCGAGCTCGGCGAAGCGGTGCAGCTGGCGCAGGAGGGCCAGGTTGTGCTCTACGGTCTTTCCGAAACCTATGCCGGGATCGACGAGTAGCTGATCTTCGGCGAGGCCGCGGGCGAGAGCAAAGGCCATGCGCTCCTCGAGAAAACGCAGGACCTCGTCCACCACGTTGTCGTAGCGCGGCTCGTCTTGCATGGTGCGGGGTTCCCCCTTCATGTGCATGAGGCACACCGGACAGCCTGCTTGCGCGACGACTTCGACCATGTCCGGATCGCCGCGCAAGGCTGTGACGTCGTTAACGATGCCCGCCCCGGCAGCGAGAGTACGTCGCGCCACCTCGGCCTTGGCAGTATCGACCGAGACCGGTGCGCCCACCCGCTCGGCCAGCGCCTCTACCAGGGGCAGCACGCGGCGCAGCTCCTCGTCTGGGGCCACCGGCTCGGAGCCCGGCCTGGTTGACTCGCCGCCGACATCGATGATGCCCGCCCCCTCGCGCACCAGGGCCAGACCCTGGGCGAGGGCCGCGTCGGCGTCGAAGAACCGGCCGCCGTCTGAGAACGAGTCGGGCGTTACGTTGACCACACCCATGATGCTGGGAAACGGAAGGTCGAGACAGCAGGTGGGCGTAGCCGGCACGGCGACGACGCTCAGCGCGGCGCGTTGATGAGCGCGAAGGCCTCGGCGCGCGTGGCGTCGTGCGACTCGATGATGCCGCGCACGGCGCTCGTCACAGTTCGCGAGCCCGCGGTGCGCACACCGCGCATCGACATGCAGAGATGCTCTGCCTGAATGAGCACCAACGCTCCCGCGGGTTGGAGCGCCCGCATGATGGCGTCCGCCACCTCGGAGGTGATGCGCTCCTGAAGCTGTGGCCGGGCTGCCACCTGACGTACTACGCGGGCCAGCTTGGAGAGCCCGGTGATGCGGCCGTCCTTGCTGGGGATGTAGGCCACGTGGGCCACGCCCGCGAACGGCAGCAAGTGATGCTCGCAGACCGAGTAGAAGTCGATGTCGCGAATGATGACCATCTCGCGATGGTGATCGCCGTCCATAGCGACCAGCAGCTCGGCGGGATCGGGCGCGCCGATGCCGACGAAGATGTCTTCGTACATCTCGGCCACGCGACGGGGCGTACCTATCAAGCCGGGTCGCTGGGGGTCTTCGCCGATTCCTTCGAGGATGAGGCTGACTCCCTGCTCTATCTTCGCGAGATCCACGACTTCGTGATCCAGACTGTATCAGGTGGTCTCGGGGTTGACTGGATTCACGTGAGCCGGCTTGGGCACCGGCGACTGTGTGGGCCGCTTGTCGCGGTCGCGCGCCGCCTTCTCACGCCCGCGCACAGCCTTGGCGTCGCGCTCGCGGAACACCTCTTCGGCCGACACGCCGTCGACCAGCGCCTGGAACTCCGAGGCCTCGATGGTCTCGCGCTCCATGAGGATGTGGCTGATCCGGTCGAGCATCTCACGCTTCTCGGTGAGCAGGTCGCGGGCGCGCTGGTGGGCGTCTTCGATGATGCGCCGGATCTCGTCGTCGATCTGCCGCGCCACCTCGTCGGAGTAGTCGGCCTGCTGCTGGAACTCGCGTCCCAGGAAGGGCATGGACTGGTCGTGGCCCAGCGTGCGGGGACCGAGCTCTTCGCTCATGCCGTAGCGCATGATCATCTGCTTGGCGGTGGCCGTGGCCTTCTCTAGGTCGTTGGCGGCGCCGGTCGTGATCTCGCCGAAGACGACCTCTTCGGCGGCGCGCCCGCCGAGCGTCATCGCCAGGGTGTCCATGAGCTCACCCTTGGTGGTGAGGAACTTATCCTCGGTGGGCAGCGAGATGGTGAAGCCCAGGGCCTGGCCGCGGCTGACCACGCTGATCTTGTGCACGGGATCGGTGTACTCGAGGAAGTGGCCGACCAGGGCGTGGCCCATCTCGTGGTAGGCGGTGATCGCCTTCTCCTTCTCGCTGATGATGCGGGTCTTCTTCTCGGGACCGGCGAGCACCCGCATGATGCCCTCTTCGAGCTCGTGCATGTCGATCACCTTCTTGCCGTAGCGCGCCGCCAAAAGGGCGGCCTCGTTCACCAGGTTGGCGAGGTCGGCGCCGGTGAAGCCCGGCGTTTGCGCGGCCAGCGTGTCGAGGTCGATCTCCTTGCTGATGGGCTTGCCGCGGCTGTGCACCTCGAGGATCGCCTTGCGGCCGGGGCGGTCGGGGCGGTCGACCACGATCTGGCGGTCGAAGCGCCCGGGGCGCAGGAGCGCCGGGTCGAGGATGTCGGGCCGGTTGGTGGCGGCGATCAGGATGATGTTGTCCTTCATCTCGAAGCCGTCCATCTCGACGAGCAGCTGGTTCAGGGTCTGCTCGCGCTCGTCGTGGCCACCGCCGAGGCCGGCACCGCGGTGCCGACCGACGGCGTCGATCTCGTCGACGAAGATGATGCAGGGGGCGTTCTGCTTGGCCTGCTCGAAGAGGTCGCGCACGCGCGAGGCGCCGACGCCCACGAACATCTCGACGAAGTCGGAGCCGGAGATGCGAGAAGAAGGGCACGCCGGCCTCGCCGGCCACGGCCCTCGCGAGCAGCGTCTTGCCGGTACCGGGAGGGCCGAAGAGCAGCACACCCTTGGGAATGCGCGCGCCGAGCTGCTGGAACTTCTTGGGGTTCTCGAGGAACTCCTTGATCTCGTGCAGCTCCTCCACCGCCTCGTCGGCGCCGGCCACGTCCTTGAAGGTGACCTTGGGCGAGTCGACGCTGACGCGCTTGGCGCGGCTCTTGCCGAAGCTCATGACCTTGGAGCCACCACCCTGCATCTGGTTCATCATGAAGATCCAGACGCCGATGATGAGGACCATGGGGATGAGGAAGGTGAGGGCACTGGTCCACCAGGCCGACTTGGGGCTGGTCGCGTCCCAGGTAACCTGGTACTGGTTCAGCAGTTGGGTCGTGGTGGTTGGATCGCCGTAGCCGACCTGGTACTGCACGGCTTTGGAGCCGCTCAGCGTGACCGTAAGCAGCTGGTCTTTGGTGTCCATCACGACCTTGGCGATCTTCCCGTTGATGAGGTCGTTGATGAAGCTCGGCTGCACCGTCTTCGGTGGGTTCACCGTGCCATCGCTGACCGGCACCTTGGGATAGCCGGTCTTGATCTGCTGCTCGAAGGCCGTCACGTTGGGGATGCCGGTGACGAAGTACTGGACGTTGCCGGTCTGCGGGACCTGCGTGACCTGCGCCACGCTCGCGGTGGGGTCGACGACGATGCTCCGCACAATGCCGTTCTGCAGATCGTGATTGACGACCTGCAGTGTGGCCGTCCCGGGAGCTGAGTACACGGGCTTCGCCGTGGCGCTGCTATTGCGACTGCTGGCGTAATACTCGACGAGCAGCGCGACCACGATCACGATGAGGATGGGGAAAAGCGCGCTGCGAATGAACCTGCTCACATGGACCCTTCTGGACCGCCATTGCGGACCGTAACTGGGCAAGCTGATTCAGCCTGCAACGGCCCGTCCTGCGAGAGTAGCATACCCGTCTGACTACAGCAAAGAACCGGACTGGTCGACGATCTCCGCCGCCGCCTCGGGGTCGAGGACCCCAATGAAGTCAAGGGTACGGAAATGGTCGGCGAGATCCAGACCGTAGCCGACGACGAACTTGTCGGGGATCTCAAAGCCCACGTACTTGCACGGGATCTCGGTGCGCCGCCGGGCCGGCTTGGTGAGCAGGGTGCAGATCTCGAGCGAGGCCGGCCGCCGGCTGCGCAGGTTCTTGAGCAGGTAGCTCAGGGTGAGTCCCGAGTCGATGATGTCTTCGACGATGAGCACATCGCGCCCCGCGATCTCCAGATCGAGATCCTTGAGGATGCGGACCACGCCGGACGAATCGGTGGACGAGCCGTAGCTCGACACGGCCATGAAGTCGAGCGCTACCGGTACCTCGATGCGGCGCGCCAGATCGGCCATGAAGAACACGGCGCCCTTGAGCACACCCACGAGGAGCAGCTCCTTGCCCTCGTAGTCGTGCGAGATGCGGGCGGCGAGCTCGTCGACCTTGGCGGCCAGCTCGTCGCGACCAACGAGCACCTCGGCGATAGGAGCGTTCACGGATCCTCCGGGAAGACCTGCAGCGTACAGCAGGTACTCTCGTTCACGCGAAAGCCTTGCGCAACCCTGCCGCAACGCCGGGCAGCGCCGCGGCCCGCTACGTACCCTACCCAGGCAACGGCGCCGTCGATGTCCAGCACCACGGCGCGGGCGCGCTCGGCAGTAGAGGTACCGGCGCCCGCCAGGAAGCGCGCCACGGTGGTCTCGCGACGCAGGCCGAGCGGCTCGAAGCGCTCCCCGCGCCGCGCGTGACGCAACGCCACGCGGCACGGTGCCCGCGACAGACCGGCGAAGGCCTGTCCGGCCGCCGCCGCCGGCCTGTCCAGCGCCAAGCCGGGCACCAGTCGCGCGCGGTAGGCGCGGCCGCAGAACGCGAGGGCGCAGCCCTCGCGGCCGGCGGCCCTGAGCGCCGCGCCCTCCACCACGACCGGTTCGCACCTGTGGGCCGGCGCCTGCCGGCACAGCCGCAGCCGGCCGCCGGCGCGCACCGCCTCGAGACCCCGCCCGAGGCTCGCGCGCCCAGCCTCGTCCGGTCGCGCGGCCAGGGCCAGCAGCGCCTGCACCGGGAGCCGCTCCACGAGCGACTCGCCACCCAGCGCGGCGCGCACGGCATGATGTAGCACGAGAGAGCGCAGCGCCGGCGTCTCGCCGGCTAGCGCCCGCACGTCGAATGCGGCCAGCTCTCCCGGCGCCGGCGGCAGAGCGACTCTCGTCGCTGCCGCCGTCACAGCCGCCTCCAATACGTCGGCCTCGGCCGCGGCCATCGTGGCCGTGTCGGCGAGCGTCTCCGTGAGACGCGGGTTGAGACGCTCCAGCAGGGGCACTACCTCGAGGCGTAGCGCGTTCCGCGCGTACACCGCCCGTGCGTTGGTCACATCCTCGCCATACTCCAGTCGCCGCGCGTGGCAGAACTCTCGGATCTGCGACGCTCCCAGGCAAAGCAACGGCCGTGCTATCAGTCCGTCCCGGGGCCGCATGCCCACGAGCCCGCGCGGAGTGGCGTACTTGACGAGCCGGTACAGGATTGTCTCGGCCTGGTCGTCGCGGTTGTGCGCCGTCACGATCGCGGCACAAGCGTGCGCGGCGGCGATCTCGCGGGCGTGGCCGTACCGCAGATCGCGGGCCCGCGCCTGAAAGTCGCCGCCCTCGAGCCTGTGCGGCAAACGCACGACGTGCAGAGGCACGCCGGCCGCCGCGCAGGCGTGCACCACGATCTCGCGATCGCGGTCTGAGTCGGCTCCGCGGGCGGCGTAATCTACGTGCAGCGCGCGCAGAGTCAGCCCCAGGTCCAGGCGCCTGTCGACCAGCGGAAGGAGAGCGAGCAGCGCGATGGAGTCGGCGCCGCCGGACAGCATCAGCAGAACGTTCTCGCCAGGTGAGAGCACACCCTCGCGCGCCACGAAGCCGGCCACGCGCCGCGCCAGACGATAGCTTGCCCCGTCGATGGCGCCCATGGTGAGACGCGTCAGAACGAGACGACCTTGCCGCTGCGCGCCGTGGCAGCGGCCAGGAGCTTATCCCGGTAGGGATGTGTGACCGAGGGTGTTCGTGGGCCGAGTGGGGCGGTTCCGAGACGGCTCCCTCGTAGCCGAGCTACGTGGGAGCCGGGGAGGGGCCGCGAGCGCGGATGTGCCCACGGGCACATCCGGGCGTGCAGGCCTACCGGGGTAGGCTCCAGGTCATCGACCAGCAGAACCGACATGCCGTCTCCTCTCCGGTCGCTCTCGCGGCCGATCGTCGCGACCCGGCGAGCATACCAGAGGCACAGAAAAGAAGGCGCCCGAACGGGCGCCCAGGAAGGCTTGGTAGCGGGGGCAGGATTCGAACCTGCGACCTTCGGGTTATGAGCCCGACGAGCTACCGGACTGCTCCACCCCGCGACGCTGAACTATGAATTGTATACGTGCCTGTCGGCGATTGTAAAGTTCTCGGCAGGTGCCCGACACGGTCGCGGCGTAAAGGCCAGCCGAGATGTACCGATACACTCTCTCGAACATGCCCTTCACGAACGTCACAGGGACGAACGCCCGGGCCGCCGCGACGGCCGTGCTTGGCTGTGCCCTCTGCTTCGCGGCGCTGGCGCTGTGCGGGGCGCCCGCTCTGGCCGCCCCGGCGGGGACGGCTGCGCCGACGGCGACGGCCGCCCCCGGCACAGCGGATCTGGGCAGCCTCCAAAGCCAGGCGGCGCAGGTGCGCACTGAAGTGGCACGCCTCGATAACCGCGCCGAGGCCGCCGTAGAGAGATACGACGCCGCGCGCGCCGCGCTGGACCAGCTCGACGCCCAGCTCATGCAGACACGTATCGACCTCGACCGCGCTCAGACTCAGCTCAGCGTTGCACGCGCCGTGTACGGCGAGCGCATGGCCGACATCTACAAGAACGGCGACACGACGGTTCTCGACCTGCTACTCGCCGCGGGCGATTTCACCGAGATCGACACCCAGGTCAACTACTTCCGCGACATCCACCAGGCCGATGCCAATGCTGTGAGCAGCATCGAGACCCTCACGCGAAGCGTGGCTCATCTCGCCGCCGAGGTGGAGCAACAGCGTGGCGAGGCGCTCACCAAAGAGGTGGATCTGCGCGCCAAGCAGGCCGACGTAGAAGATGAGCTGGCGGCCCGCAAGGCCCTGCTGGCCAACCTCAACGCGCAGGTCAAGCAGATCATCGCTCGCCAGACGCGCCTCGCCGACGCCGCCGCTCGGCAGCTCGCCAAGACCGCCGGCGTCGACATCGCGAGCATCAAGGGCACCCCCGTGCAGATCGCGCTGGTCAAGGAGACGATGAAGTACCTGGGCATTCCCTACGTGTGGGCGGGGGCTACCCCCTCGGGGGGCTTCGATTGCTCCGGACTCGTGATGTACGTCTATGCCAAGTTCGGCGTCAACTTCCCCCACGGCGCCACCATGCAGGCACATATGGGAACCCCCGTACCGTTCAGCCAGCTACAGCCCGCCGACCTCGTCTTCTTCGGCTACCCGGCCTTCTACCATCACGTAGGCATCTACATCGGCAACGGGCTCTTCATAGAGGCTCCGCACACCGGCGCGGTGGTGCGAGTGAGCGTTCTGGCGGGGCGCGGCGCCACCCTGGCCTGCCGGTACCCCATCAGGCTTCCGTAGGCGTACCGCTGCCTTGGCCCGGCGGGTCGGCCGAGGTATGCTCCGCATATGGAACCAAGCGGTCTCTTTCTTCTCGTGGTCGGCCTGTGCAGCCTGGCCGTTGTGTGCGTCGCGGCGGCCTTCCTGGGGCTCAGGGCCTGGCGCTTGTTCAAACGCGGCCTCAAGGTGTCGCGGCGCGCGGCGCCGCTGGCCGCAGGCCTTGCGGCGCAGGCCGACCGTCTGGGCTCGATGGGCGGAGGCGTGGCTCAGCAGGCCGCACAGGTGGAGGCGTCTGTGCGGCGCCTGCAGGCCTCGCTGCAGCGCCTGCAGATCGTCATCGAGGCGTGGCGCGACGCCGTAGCTCCATATCGGAAGGTGCGCGAGTACCTGGGCCGCTGAAAGGCTTGCCTGGGCCGGCTATGCGAACGTGGGCGAACGTGCCCGGCAGGCCCTCCCACATTCGCGTTTCTCATCCGTTGTGACGGCGCCTCAGGCCGGTAGCTCACCCCAGCCGCGAATACGGTAGTAGTCGGCCAGCATGTAGGCCATCTCCTCCTGCGGGAACGTGAGCTTGCCCTCATCCTCCATAGGCTTGTCAGTCACCCACTCCGGCAAGCGCTCCGTCTCGCGGCCGATGCCACGTGCGGCGTTGAACTCGTGGGTCATCGTGATGATGCGGTTGGCGATGCCGTGCAGGTCTTCTTCCGTGTAGTCGGTGCCCACGGCGGCATTCACGACGGCCGTGATGTAGGGCCACTGCACGAGATCGCGATAGAAGCGGCAGTACACGAGGCAATCCATCATGCACAGGCGGTCCTCCCAGTCGGTGTAGATGGCCGCCTTGCCCTTCAGCTCATCGAATGGGCTAATGCCCATCAGCTCCGGCTTGTACATGGTGGCACGCAGGTGGCAGGCGCCGCGGGCGGTGGTGGCGAAGCCCAGACCCATGCCTTTCATCTTGCGGGGTTCGTAGCCGGCCGGCTCCATGCCCTTGGCATGCACGGCGAGGCCCTCCAGCCCGTACTCCTTCTCGACCCGCAGGATGCCTTCAGCCCAGATGTCGCCGATGCCCTCTCGCCGGCACATCTTCGTCAGGAACGTGGCCACGCAGTCGGGATCGCCGAAGTCCATCTTCTCGTCGATGAGGCCCCGCCGCGACGCCTCGATGGCGAGCGCCGCCAGGTTGCCGGCCGACATCGTGTCGACTCCCAAGCGGTCGCAGATGTCGTTCAAGTACATGATCTCGGCGAAGTCGGTGATCTCGCAGAGGCCGCCGAACACATAGGCGGTCTCGTACTCGGGACCCTCGATCTCGAGGCCCTTGTGCCTTCCCTCGAAGACGAAGTTGTGCTTGACGCACTTCATGACGCAGGGCGGGCAGACTTCGTTACGCGGGCCATGTTCGGCGAGCATGGTCTCTACCGTGATGCGCTCGAAGTTCTCTACGGTGCCCTTGCGCCAGTACCGCGTGGGAAAGGCGTTGGCCCCGTTCATGATGCGCACCATGTTGAGCGTGCCACCACGCTGATACGAGGCCACTCCCGGATCGTCTCGGGTGCGCTCCATGAGATCGCGCACGACGGCCTTGAAGTCGTCGGGGCGAGCCACCGCCACCTTCTTCTCGCCGTGCCAGACGATGCCCTTGAGGTTCTTGCTACCGTACACCGCACCCGGGCCGCCACGGCCGAGCTGGTGCCAGTGGTTGTTATTGACGCAGGCGAAGCGTACCAGGTTCTCGCCGGCGGGCCCGATGACGCAGGCCTGAGCCCGCTTGTGCTCGGTGCGCGCCAGGATCTTGTCTTCGCTCTCGTAGGCGTCGAGACCCCAGAGATCGTCGGCGCTGTGGAACGACGCTCCCTCTTCGCTGATCTCGAGATAGACGTGGCTGTCGGCCTTGCCTTCGACGATCACGACCTTGTAGCCCGTGCGGGCGAATTGCGGCGTGAGGTTGCCACCGGAGTAGCACTCGCAGTAGGCGCCGGTGAGCGGAGAGACGAAGTAGAGAGCATAGCGGTTGCTGCCGAGCATGTTGGTGCCGCCCATGGGCCCGACGACGAAGATGAGCTTGCTCTCGGGACTGAGCGGCTCCACCTCGGGCGCCACTTCCTGGGAGAGGTAGTGCGTGCCGATCCCTTTTGCACCGATGAGCTCTTTGATGAGCTCGGGAGGTACCGTCTCTTCACTGGACGTACGGGTGGTGAGGTCGATGCGAAGAAGGTCGCCCATTCATGCTCCTTTGCCGTCCGCGTGCGCGGCACTCCCCCGTGCCTGCAGCCGCCCCAGGTCGGGGAGCCGGCCCCAGCAGACGCCGAAGCGCCTCATACGGAAGGAGCCGCGTTCGGACCTGCGTCCGAACGCGGCTCCATTCTGGCATGTTCCACCGGCCCTTAGCCAGTGGCCGCTACGTACCCGAATGGGTACTTAGGCGAGCACTTTGTCCAGCGGCGTGTAGGCGAGCTGATGAGCCTTGGCCACCGACGGGATGGTGAGCTTGCCCTTGTACACGTTGACGCCCAAGGCGAGGGTGGCATCGTCCTTGACGGCCTGCTCGAAGCCTTTGTTGGCGATGGCGAGACCCTGAGGCAGGGTAGCGCCGGCAAGAGCCATAGTGGACGTGCGAGCCACGGCGCCGGGCATGTTGGCGACACAGTAGTGAATCACGCCGTCGACCACATAGGTGGGATCGGTGTGCGTGGTGGGCTTGGAGGTCTCGAAGCAGCCGCCCTGGTCGATGGCCACGTCCACGAGCACGGAGCCCGGCATCATGCCCTTGAGCATGGCCTTCGTGATGAGGTGCGGAGCCTGCGCGCCGCCCGGCAGAAGCACGCCGCCGACCACGAGGTCGGCGTCGGCGATCTCCTGCTCGATGGCGGAGGCGGTGCTGAGCATGGTCTCGATGTGGCCGCCGAAGATCTCGTCGAGGTAGGTGAGGCGCTCGGCGCTCTTGTCGATCACGACGGTGCGAGCGCCGAAGCCGACGGAAACCTTGGCGGCGTTGGTGCCCACGGTGCCGCCGCCGATGATGACGACCTTGGCCTGCGGCACGCCGGTCACGCCGCCGATGAGCACGCCGCGGCCGCCGTTGTTCTTCTGCAGATGCGTGGCGCCGGCCTGGATGGCCAGCTTGCCGGCAACTTCGCTCATCGGGAAGAGGAGCGGATGGGCGCCGTTCGGCCTCTCCACGGTCTCGAAAGCGATGGCGCGGATGTCGGAGGCGATCATGGCGTCGGTGAGCTCACGCGCATAGGCGGCGGCCATGTGGAGGTAGGTGTAGAGGATCTGGCCCGGCTTGAACTTGCCGTACTCGCTCGGGATGGGCTCCTTGACCTTGTAGATCATGTCGGCGCGCGCGTAGACGTCGTCGACGGGAGCGAGCTCGGCGCCCGCGGCCTTGTACTCGTCGTCGGTGAAGCCTGAGCCGACGCCGGCACCGACCTCGACGATGACCGTGTGACCCGCGCGTACGAAATCCTTGACGCCGTTCGGCGTCATGCCGACGCGATACTCCTCGTTCTTGATCTCCTTGGGGCAACCGACGATCATGGCAACTCGCTCCTCTTTCGATGGTTTAGCTCACGACCTCGACGTGCGCGGTATTGCACGCAGTTTGGCAGTCTAGCACATCAAACCGCCCAGAAAAGCCCAAAACGAAAACAAACCGCACGCCCTTCTGAGCAAAGCGAGAAGCTCACCGCGCCTTCACCGTCCGCTCACCTCAGCCGCCGTTGAGCCGTCCTTCGCACCAGGAGCGGCGCAAGCTGGTGGGCAGCAGCGTCCAGCGGTTGCGCGCCTTCATCACCACGAACACCTCGCTCGAGTTGATACCCCCAACCTCACGCAGAGAGATGTTGAGGAAGTCGTACAGGCCGTTCATGCCTTCCTCGGTCGCCACCTCGGCCATGATGTCGTAGCGACCGGTGACGACCGCCGCCCAGGTAACTTCGGGCAGGGCCGCGATCTGCTCCACCTTCTCGTCGAGACGGTGCTTGTCTACGGTCAGCCCGACGAGCGCCGTCGTGAGTCCTTTGGCCTGAAAAGCGTCGACGAGGCCGGCGACACGCAGCGAACCGTCGGCCATGAGCGCCTTGAGACGCGCGGCGGCGGTGGGCCGCGACACTCCGGCCTTCTGCGCCAGATCAGCGAGCGAAAGGCGCCCTTCCTCGCCGAGCAGCCCTACGAGCGCCTTGTCCAGTGCGTCGAACGGTCGTGCCACGCGAGGCTCTCCTTTCGTCGGCCGCGGCGGGGGCCCGGGCGGCCCACGATCTCGCGGCATGTCTATCCTAGTGCACCGGCCACACCGGCTGCCCGTCGCACTGGCGGCGAGCCGGACTGGTACATTTGTTGATGCCGGCTAAAGGCGTGGCCCCAACAGACCGAGGTGAAGGGCGACCGACCGTTTCACTAGAACACCCACGCGAGAGCCTCTGGGGGGCCGCCGATGAAAGGGATCTCTCTCTCCGCTGTACTTCAGGTCATCAACCTGGAGCGGCAATCCTGTGACATTGAGGCGAGATCGGACGGCAAGACCGGTCAGCTGCACTTCCGTGACGGCGACCTGGTGGATGCTATCGCCGACGACCTGGGCGGCGAAGACGCCGCCTACGCCATACTGGGCTGGGACAACCCCGAGTTCGAGGTGAACGTCGAGGATTCACCCCGAAACCGCAACATCACCACCGGCCTGACCGGCCTCCTGCTGGAGACTGCTCGCAGGAAGGACGAAGAAGGTCTCGAGGGGCTGGCTGCCTTAGAGGTTGCGGCCCAGAGTGAGGCCGCCCTCGCGAGCGCAGAGGCGGAGCCGCCGGACGGCAGTCGTACCGCTTGCGAGTCGCCGGCCGCCGACGTGGCGAGCGCCGCGGCCAGCGCTCAGGCAACGGCCGAGCCGCCCGCGCTACGCCTCGCCACGGCGGCCGCCGAAGCCGCCGGGTCGGCCCTCAAGGTTCTGGCTCCCGCCGCACAGGAGGCCGTTGCGCAGGCGGCCACGAGTGAGGCGGCGGCCGCCGCGCCCGAGCGCCGCGCCCCCGGCATGCCCAACGTCGCGGCCCTCAAGCGGGTTATCGACATCGCCCAGGACGGTCTCGGCGATGCGCTGCTTTCGGCAGACGTGTACTCGAGTGCCGACGGCACGTCGTTCATCGGCGTGAACAGCATGCCGGCCGCGTGCGCCCTCTTCAACCAGGTCACCTCGCGGGTCGACCACGCGCTCAAGAAGGGTAGCCTCCCGGCCTTGGGCCGCTACTACCTGGCCGAGCTCGACGGAGACAAGATGATGCTGGTCGCGCCCGGTGGCGGCTGCCAGCTCAGCCTGGTCGTAGACAGCACCCGCGTGCAGCTCGGCCTGCTTCTCAATGTCATCTTGCCCGAGGTGCTCTCTGCGCTCAACGGAGCCGACGGGCGATGAGGATCTTCTTCGTCGCCGGCCTTGAGGGGTCGACCGTCTGCTTTCGCAAGTTCCTCACGGCGCTCGACCGCTACGAGGCCGACGTGGGCATCCTGCTGGGTGACCTCACCGGCAGGAAGGTCGTGTCGCTCATTCAAGCCGGTCCAGAGAGCTGGGACGTGTCCCTGGAAGGCAAGACGCGGAGGATCAACTCACCCGCCGCCTACGCGCAGATCACGGCCGAGATGGAGAACCGCGGCGACTACTGGGTCGAGCAGACGCGCGAGGAGTTCGAGCGCACGCTGGCCAGCCCGCTGCTGGTGGACTTGCTCTTCAAGTCACTCGTGCGTGAGCGCGTGGAGGAGTGGCTGGCGCTCGCCGACTCCGGTTTGCGCGACGACGGGCCGCGGGTCTTCGTGGCTCCCGGATGCGGCGACTGGACGATCATCGATGACCTCTTCGAGGGTCACCACAAGATGGTGCCCTGCGACAATCGCGTCGTCGGCGTCGACGGCTACGAGATGGTGACGTGCTCGGCCAGCGGACCCACCGACTGGGATCTGGCTCGCGAGATCGACGACCGTCAGCTCCACGACCGACTCCTGGGTCTCTGTGCGAAGGTCGGCAACCCCGACTACGCGATCTTCAACCTGCAGGCCGACAGTCATGCGGCCCAGAAGATCGTGAAGAGATTCCAGCCCACGCTGCGCCTGCTCGGCGCCGCGCAGGGAGTGGCCGGCGGGGCACGCAAACGCGGCCGCACGCTCGAGCTCAGCCCGCGCAGCGAGGCCATCGAAGACGCGACACGTTCACTGAACGGTGTGCTCGCGGTGCTCGAACAGGGTGTAGTCAAGGACTACGTCTTCACCGAAGGCTGACCGGCCGCACGGAGCGCCATGCCCGTGCGCTGACGCGCCGCAACGACGCCGCGGCGTGGGCCCGCCGGCAAGGCGGTAGACTTGTGCCTGCGCGGCCCGCAAGCGGGCCGGCCGCACGAAGCGCGCGCGGTTCGCGGCGTGGCATAGGCGTCGTGGAGGCGGTCCTCGAACATGTGGCGAGCATCAGAGACAGGCGACGGGCAGACTCGGCCCGCACGGTGCGGCGGCGGCGGGCGCCGGCCCTTGGAGGCGGAGGCGTGAACCCCGCCGGGGCTCGCGTTCTCCTCGTCGGCGGGGCGCGGCGCCTGGGTGCGGCGGTGGCGCTCGACCTGGCGGCGCACGGCGCCGCCGTGTGCATCACGTCACGGCGCAGCGCGGGCAGCCGGGCGATGGTGGCCGCGCTGCGTGCCGCCGGGGCGCCGGCCGCGGCGGCCGTGGCCGGCGATGCGCGCCGTCCTCACGGGGCAAGAACCCTGGTCGCCGAAGGTGCCGCCGCGCTCGGCGGCCTCGACGCCCTCGTCTTCGTCGCCAGCGGACCCTTCGTGCCGCAGCCGCCGCAAGAGATCGACGAAGACTCGTGGGATGCCTCGCTCGACACCATCGCCAAGGGGTTCTTCTTCTGCGCCTGCGCCGCCCGGGAGCAGTTCGTGGCGGCCCGGCGTGGCGTGGCGGGCGACGCGCAGGCCGCCCTGTCGGGCGGCGTAATCGTCGCCCTCACCGACTATCTAGGACTGCAGCCCTGGGCCACCTTCGCGGCGCACGGCGCCGCCAAAGCGGCCCAGATTCACCTGGTCAAGGAGCTCGCCCGCGCCTGGAGCGCAGACGGCGTGCGCGTCTGTGGCGTGGCGCCCGGCCCCGTGGATCTCGCCGACGACGAGCATCGCGCGGCCACGCTGCGGGCGGCCGCCAGGGCGGCCGTGGAGCGCCTGGTGTCGCCCGCCGACGTGGGCGCCGCGGTGCGCTTCTGCATCGAGACCGAGGGAGTGACCGGTGCGAATCTGGTCGTCGACAACGGTTCCCTCGTGATGTCGTAGGGCTTTGGCGCTAGGCCGTCTTGCCCTTCTTGGCCTGGTCGATGAGCTCCTTGGCCTTGAGGGCCAGCCAGAACTCCATGCGATCCTGTGACTGATCGAGGTCGCGACCCGTGATCTCTTCGACGCGCTTCATGCGATAGCGCAACGTGTGGCGGTGCACATAGAGCTTCTCGGCGGCGTCTCCCCAGTGACCGTTGGCCTCCAGAAAGCAGGCGAGACTCTTCACGAGGTCGCTCGAGTTCTGCTCGTCGTAGTCCTGAAGCTTGCCCAGCACGCTATCGTAGAAGACCTGCAGCGAGAGCGTGTCCTGCAGCCCGAGCAGAAGACCGTAGGACCCCAGGTCGTCGAAGCTGGCGATGACCCCGGGCTCGCCCTTGAGCTTGCGTATCTTGATGGCGTAGCTGGCCTCGTAATAGCTCTGCCGGAGGTCGACCAGCGACCGGTGCGGACGACCGATTCCCACCGACACGGTGATCTCGGGGAGTAGTGAGTTGATGGCTGCCTGCAGCTCGCCGGCGAGCGCGATAACGGCGCCGCCGTGAAGCTTGCCGGGCTGTACGAGGATGACCACCGAGTCGCTGCGCGAGGCCGAGATGAACAGGATGTCGCGCTTGGCCATGAACTCGTCTACGGCCCAGTGAAGACGTTCCTTGACGTCTTGCACGACCGTGTCTTCGCGCTCGCCCTGAGCCTCGGCAAAGGCCTTGAAGGCGTCGATGTCTACCAGCACGATGAGATGCGGCGACTGCGGGTCGAGGCCGAAGAAGGCCAGGCGGCGAGCGATCTCCTCCTCGTACAGGTCGCTCGCGATGAGCTCGTCGAAGAAGTCGCCGGCGAGGCGCTTCTCGGTCTCGGCCACGGCCTTCTTCTTGACCAGCTCCAGGGCCGTCACGGTCACCACGTTGTGCAAGATGATGCGGTCGTACTCGCTGAAGTCGCCGCTGTCTTTGACCACCGCCAGAAACGCCCCGATACGGTGCGAGGCCACCACGGGGTACACCTGCACGCCCGAGGTCACACCCTCCATGCTGAGCGCGAAGTTCTGGCGGTTGGCGCGGCGGTCGCTGATCTGGCCCCAGAGGTCGGCGATGAGCTCTCCACCGAGGCGCCGCCGGTAGGCCGCCTCGCACAGCACCACGCCGTGGAAGTCGAAGAGCACGGCCGAGCAGCCGACCAGAGCCGAGAGCGTCGAAAGGATCGCCTCCAGACCCTTCTCCTCGAGCACGATCTTGGTGAGCTTCTCGTGCACGGCCAGGCTGCGCTGCAGGAGCGAGTACTGCTCGTTGACGATCTTCGACGCGACCGCCTCGGTAATGGCGATGAACGGCACGTGATACGGCACCTCGAAGAGCGGAAAGCCGTACTCCTCGGCCACCTTGACGAGCGCCGGCGGCACCTTGTCGAAGCTGAAGCCGGTACCGAAGCCCAGGCCCGACAGGTTGTGGTCGATGAGCCGCTTGAGCTGCTCCACCTGCTGCTCTTCGGGGACGACGAAACCATAGCCCGTGGTGAGCAGCAGCTCGCCCCCCTTGAGCCACTTGGTGGGGTCGGGAACCTCGGTGATGTGCACCCACCGTACGGGGTTACTGGTGGACTTGCCCCCGGCCAGCAGCCTGAGGTTGAGATCGGGTATCTCGAGGATGTCTTGGACGCTGATCATCGGCGCGATTCTACATCATGTCCAAGTACAGCGCGAGGTCGACGGGCAGCGCGGCCGCCCATCCTTTGTACGTTCTGGCGTGGCCGGCGGTGGCGCAGCCGGCCAGACTCTCCGTGGCGCCGAGCTGGGTCGAGCGGAGTCTCCCGCGGCCGCGAGCTAGCCCTCCACCACGCGTCGTGGATCGGGGTAGCTGCTCACCCCCACCTCGGCCGCGCAGCGCGCAATGAGCTTGCAGAGACCGTCGAGAACGTCGTCGGGCAGGCCGACCGGTGCCCGCCTGACGAGGTCGGCAACCTTCTCGCCGGCCAGGTCGGCTACCCCACGCCGGCCGGCGTCGACCCACTCCGCGAGACCGCCGCGGTAGCTCAACAGCGGCCACACGAACTCGCTGCGTATGTACCGTCTAGTGTGCTTGGTGCCCAGAAATCCGTGCCCCGAGAGCACGCCGTCAACCATGGCATCCACGTCGAGCGCGTCCGCGTCCCAGGGTCGTTGCGAGAGCGCGTACATCACATTGTTGAGCACCTCGTCGTCAACCACCAGCGCCTCCAGGCAGCTTGCCGCGCCAGCCTGGATCTCACCGATGCCCGAGAGCAACCGCGGCCGCGCCGCAAGACCCAGCAGAGCGTTGACGGCGCGCTCGTAGCCGAACTGCGCATCCACCACTCTGCTGTCGCTACAGGGGCCGTAGCAGTCGCAGGCCAGACCATACCTGCGGGCCAGCAGCACCGCGGCCACCGAGGCCACACCGGTCTCCGGGGTACCCGAGACCACCACACCACGCCGCGGATCCACCGCGCTCAGCCGCGGCCCGTAGTAGACGGGGGTGCCCGGCGCGGCGAGCTGAGTGAGTACGACGCCGGCCAGCACCTCGGCGTTCTGCTGCGCGATCGCCGCGGAGAGCGCCGCCGGCGCGGTGGCGGCCGCCGCCGGGCAGGGCAGGATCTCGGCGACCACGCCGCCGCGGCGCACCTGCTCCAGCAGGGCGTCGGTGACCTCGCGGCCCATGATCAGAGGGCTCACCGGCGAGAAGGCCAGATCGATGGGATAGTCGCCGCCGGCGCCACCGCCGGCGCCGGTGACCACCTGCGCCATCTCTACCAGGTAGCGAGCCTGGAAGGCGTGCGACACGCCGGGACCTCCGATGGCCTTGTCGGTCTCGTGGGCGACGATCAGGTAGGAGTAGAGCGGCTCGAGCGGGTGCGGAACGTCTTCGGGCTGCCAGAGGGGGGTTACCTGACTCTGGTTCGTCAGGCAATGCATGACGCGCGAGGCAAGCATCTGGTCGCGCAGCGTTGCCCGGCGCACGGAACCGCTGCGCGGATCGATCACGTCGCGAGCGCCGCCGAGGTTGTGCGCGTAGGTGCTGCCGGGAAGGCCGTCAATGAGCAGGGAGCGCGTCGCGTCGCGGGCCGCCAGCGTAAATGAAGGCGGGCAGGCCGCTATGGCGTCGTTCACCACGGCGCGGGGCACGAGCACGCGCTCGCCCGCGCCGGCAGTACAGCCGGCCGCCAGCAGCAGCTCGGCGGCGGCCGGCGACTCCACCCTCACTCCCGCCCTCTCGAGCAGAGCGAGCGAGGCAAGATGAATGGCCTCGATGGCCTCTTCCGGCCAGAGGCCGATCAGGACGTCTTTCGTGCGGTTCATCGCTGCACCCGGGCCCTGGACCGGCGCCTGACGTACAGGATCGCGATGAGGCCGATGAGCACGACCGGCCCCGCCACCGCGACGCGCACCCACGACCCCGAGCCGCCGCTCGAACTTACGGCCGCGGCCGTTCGCAGCCGGAGGTCGATGTAGCTGCCGCGCAGGTAGTTCCAGAACGGCGCGCCGTGGCCGGCGGGGATGGGTTGATAGCCCGTCCAGTCCTTGGTGCGAAAGGCTTGCAGATTCACGTTGTACCAGAGGACCACGTAGGGGTTGTCGCGATAGAGCAGCTTCTGCATCTCGTGCACGATGGCCTGGCGCCTGCTCTGGTCGGAGGGGTCGGCCACGTCGAGGGCCTCAGACTGCCGCACGAAGAGCTTGTCATAGGCCGGGTCCGCGTACTGGGTGTCGCCCCACTTGAGGATCTGTGAGCTCGTGAACGTGGAGAGTAGGGGCCCTGGGTCGATGTCGTCGCCCCAGCTCCAGACGAACATGTCGTAGTTGGCGTGATCGTACATGTCTTCGCCAAACGTGCCCTCGTCCATGACCTCGAGATGCAGCGCGATCCCCACGCTGCGGCACCAGCTCACGATCATCGCGGCGGCAGCCTGGCCCGCGGGGTCCTCGCTCATGGCCACCAGGCGAAACGAAAGCTTCTGCCCCTTGAGGTTCTCGCGCACGCCGTCGCCGTCGCGGTCTACATAGCCGGCGGCGGTCAGGATCTGCCTGGCCCTCGCGGGATCGTAGTGGTACTGCTGGGCCACAGGCACGTCCCAGTGCCACTCGCCCTGGGCCGGCGAGATCAGCGAGGTGCCGGGCACCGCCAGGCCCGACGTGACCCCGGCCGCGATCTTCGCCGTATCGATGGCCCAGTGCACCGCCTCGCGAACGGCCGCGTCCTTGAGCAGTGGGTTGCCTTTGCTCCCGGGAGCGTTGCCGCAGTTGAAGCCCAGCTCGTGAAACCCGATGGTGGGTGCCGCCACGGCGGTTGAGTCCGGTAGGCTGCTGAGCATCTTCTTGTAGGTGGCCGGGAAGCCGACGATGGCGTCGAGCCTGCCGGCCCTGTAGTCGGAGACCAGGGAATCCGCCGTCCGCGAGATCACGAAGTACACGGCGTCAACCTTGGGCGGTCCGCCCAGTGCCCGCGGGTAGCTCGGGTTGGCTTCGATCTCGACCCATTGGCCTCTCTTCAGATCTGTCACGCGAAACGGGCCTGATCCTACGAATGGCCAGTTCTTGAAGCTCCCCAGGTTGTGAGGATCGGCGTTCTTCCAGATGTGCTCCGGCAGGATGGGGATCGCGATGGCCAGCATCCCGGCGTCGGGCGCCCTGGTGCTGATCACCAGCGTCGTGTCGTCGGGCGCGACGACCCTGGTGACTCCGGTAAGATAGCGGCCGTACGTGGGATCGTGGGCCCGCATGATGAGGTTGTAGGTGAAGGCAATGTCGTGCGCAGTCAGCGGCACACCATCTTGCCACGTCATGCCCTCGCGGATGTGAAAGGTCCAGGTCTTGCCGTCTGTTGAGGTTTGCCAGCTCGTGGCGAGGTCGGGCGCCGGGCGGTAGGTGCGGTCGTACCAGGTGAGATAGTCGTAGCCCAGCCTGAAACACTCGGACGAGACGCTGCTCCAGGAGCTGAACGGGTTCATGCCGTCGTAGTCCGTATCGACGCCGATCTTGTACACCACCGCGCCGGGGAACGGCGAGATGGACGGCGACGGCGACGCCGCAAGTGCGGCCGTCGCCGCGAGCAGTGGCGCGAGGACGCAGAGCAACAGGACGAAGACGGCGCCGAGACGTCTCATCGAGGCTTGGTGTCGCATCTTGATGCTGACGGCGTGGTGAACCCCCATGATAGGCACGGCGGGCGGGGCTGAGCCGCCCTGCGGCAGCTCGACCCCGCCCTCGCAGACGGTACCGCGCCGGCCGTGAGGCCGGCGCGCGTAGTGACTCCGGCCGGCTAGGCCTCGAGGATACCGGCGCGATGCGCCTTGAGGTACGAGCCGCAGAAGTTGTCTTCGCCGCGAAGGGCCTCGATGGCCTTGACCGCGGCCATCATGGCGGTATTGCGCACGTCGAGCACGGCACCGTCGATACCGAGGCCCGCGCACATGGCGACGAACGTGCGGTTGAGCAGGGCGCGGTTGGGCAGCCCGAAGCTCACGTTACTGAGGCCGCCGGTGGTGCGCACGGGCAGACGCTCCTTCACTAGCTTCAGGGTGTCCATGGTCACTTGGGCCGCCGTGGGATCGGCCGAGATGGCCATGACCAGCGGATCGACCCAGAGGTCTGCGCCGGGCAGACCGGCGCCGGAGCACAGGTCGAACAGCTTCTGGGCCACCGCGAAGCGGTCTTCGGCGGTCGGCGGAATGCCCTCATCGCTCAAGCACAGACCCACGACCGGGCACTTGTACTTCTCGACCAGGGGGAGCACGGCGTCGATGCGCGGCTGCTCACCCGAGATGGAGTTGATGAAGGGGACCTTGCCGCCCTTGTCGATGATCGACTGCACGCCGGCCTCGAGGGCCGCCGGGCTGGCCGAGTCGACCATGAGCTGCATGTCGGTGACGCCCATGACGACGTCGATGAGCCACAGAAGATCCTCGATCTCGTTGCCGCCGGCGACGCCGCCGTTGACATCGAGCAGGCCGGCGCCGGCATCTACCTGATCCTTGGCGAGGGTCTTGATGAACTCCGCATCACGCGCCTGGATCGCCTCGGCGACCTGTTTGCGCGTCCCGTTGATCGATTCACCCATCAACAGCATCTCAGCAACCTCCACGACGATTATCCGGGACGAACGTGCGCTGAGTATATGCGATGGAGCGCGCCGGCGAGAAACGCCGAGCGCCGACGTTACTTCGGTGGTACGACCCAGGAGACGGCGTGCCGGCGCTCGCCGCCACGGCGTTCGCGCCCCGCAGCGGCCGGGTGCGTGCGCCTCTCCCTCTGGCGACGATCCTTGACCACCTCGACGCCCTCGCGCCCGAAAAAGAGCGTGCGGAATCGCTCGTACAACCGGTCGCGAGCCGGACCGGTGACGACCAGAATCTGATGCTCGCTGTCGTCCGTGCCGGGCATGGCCCAATCCTACCCCCACGCGATGGCGCGCGGGCCATGGAACAACCGTTGGTGCATATGGGTCAGCCGTACGTGAGGTACACCGTCTTGGTGCGCGTGTAGAAGTCGACCGCCGCCGGCCCCTGCTCCTTGAACGTGTTGGCGCTCGACATCTTGAAACCGCCGAACGGCGCCTGCAGGGCCAGGCCGGTGGTGGGTTCGTTGACCTTGACGACGCCGGCCTCGATGCGGTCGACGAAGGTGAGCGCGCGGCGCAGGTCGTTGGTCACCACGCCGGCGGCCAGCCCGTAGCCCACGGCGTTCGCCTTGGCCAGCGCGTCGTCGAGATCGCGCGCTCGCACGATGCCTATGACCGGGCCGAAGATCTCCTCCTGGGCGAGGCGGCTGTGCACGTCTACGCGGTCGAACACGGTGGGCTGCACGAAATGGCCGCCCGCCTGGGCGGCCCGGCCCCCGCCGGCCAGCAGCTCGGCACCCTCACTCTTGCCCACCTCGACGAACTCGAGGTCGACGGCTAGCTGCTCTTCACTCACGGCCGGACCCATCTGCACGTCGTCGCCGAGGCCGTCGCCCACCTTGAGCGCCGCGGCGGCCTCCGCCAGGGCCGCGGCGAACCGGTCGGCGACGGCCTCCTCGACGATCACGCGGCTGGTGGCCGTACAGCTCTGGCCGGTAAGGCCGAAGCCGCCCATCACGGTCAACCTCACGGCCAAGTCGACATCGGCGTCGGCAAGCACGATGGTGGGGTTCTTGCCGCCCATCTCGAGCTGCACGCGGGCGAAGTGCGAGGTCGCCTTGGCGTAGATACCGGCGCCGGTGGCGTGCGAACCCGTGAACGTGAGGCCCCTCACCGACGGATCACCGGCCAGCGCGTCACCCACGGTGGCTCCGGAGCCGGTGACCAAGTTGATAACGCCGGCCGGCACCCCGGCGTCTGCGAGACACTCTACGAGCTTGAGCGCCGTGAGCGGCGTAGCCGAGGCCGGCTTGAACACCACGGTGTTGCCGTAGGCCAGCGCCGGCGCGATCTTCCACGCCGGAATGGCGATGGGGAAGTTCCAGGGCGTGATCACAGCCACCACGCCAAGGGGCTCGCGGCGGCTGTAGAGCATCGCCAGGGGCGCGTTGGCCGGCAGTACATCGCCGCCCACTCGCCAGCCCTCGCCGGCGAAGTAGCGCAGGATGTCACGCGCCCGGGCTACCTCTCCACGGGCCTCGGGCAGTGTCTTGCCCTCCTCGCGCGTCAGCGTGACGGCAAGGTCTTCGCGGCGCTCGTCGAGAAGCTCGGCGGCCCTGAAGAGGATGGCGCCGCGAGCCGGCGCCGGGGTGGCGGCCCAGGCCGCACAGGCCTCGGCGGCGGCCGCCACGGCGCGCTGCGCGTCGGCCGCCGTGGCGCTGGGAAACACACCCAGCACCTCGCCGCTGTGCGCGGGATCGTGGGTCTCGAAGGTCTCGCCGGCCGCGCCGACCCAGGCTCCGCCGATCAGGTTACCGAATGCCTTCATCGCTCACCTCGCCGCCGCCGCCCGCGCACCTGCGCCGTGCGTCCACATACTACCAACGAAAAGCGGCGGGCGGGCCCGTGGGCCCGCCCGCCGTCGACGCGAAAGTGGCTCTGTGCTAACCGGCTTACATCATCCCCGGCATACCGCCGCCCATGCCACCGGCGCCCATGCCACCGGCGCCCGCGGGCTCCGGCTTATCGGCCACGATGCACTCGGTGGTGAGGATGTTCTTGGCGATCGAGGCGGCGTTCTGCAGCGCCGAGCGGGTAACCATGGCGGGGTCGATGATGCCGGCCTTCACCAGGTCCTCGTACACGCCGGTGTCGGCGTTGAGGCCCTCGCCCTTCTTGAGGCCCTTGACGTGGTTGACCACGACAGAGCCCTCCATGCCGGCGTTCTCGGCGATCTGACGCAGAGGCTCTTCCAGAGCGCGGCGGATGATCTGCTTGCCGGCGCGGAAGTCGACGTCGTCGCTCTTCTTGTCGACCTTGATGGCGTCGATGGCGGTGATGAGCACCACTCCGCCGCCCGGCACGATGCCTTCTTCCAGAGCGGCGCGAGTGGCGTTGAGGGCGTCCTCGACGCGGTGCTTGGTCTCCTTCATCTCGACCTCGGTGGCCGCGCCAACCTTGACGACGGCCACGCCGCCGGCCAGCTTGGCGAGACGCTCCTGGAGCTTCTCACGGTCGAAGTCGGAGTCGGTGTTCTCGATCTCACTCTTGATCTGCTTGATGCGGCCCTTGATGCCGTCCGCGTCGCCGGCGCCGTCGACGATCGTGGTGTTGTCTTTCGTCACCACGACCTTGCGGGCGCTACCGAGCTGCGAGAGCTGCGTGTTCTCGAGCTTGAGACCCATCTCCTCGGTGATGACCTCGCCGCCGGTGAGGATGGCGATGTCTTCGAGCATGCGCTTGCGGCGGTCGCCGAAGCCGGGGGCCTTCACGGCGATGCCCGTGAACGTGCCGCGCAGCTTGTTGACGATGAGGGTGGCGAGCGCCTCGCCCTCGACGTCCTCGGCGACGATCAGCAGCTGCTTGCCCGACTGGGCGATCTTCTCGATCACCGGCAGCAGATCCTGGATCGCGCCGATCTTCTGGTTGGCGATGAGGATGTAGGGGTTCTCGAGCACGGCTTCCATGCGCTCGGGATCGGTGATCATGTAGGGGCTCAAGTAGCCCTTGTCGAACTGCATGCCCTCGGTGAACTCGAGGTCGAGACCGAAGGTCTGCGACTCCTCCACGTTCACGACGCCGTCCTTGCCGACCTTCTCGATGGCGTCGGCGATGACGTCGCCCACGGCACGGTCGCGGGCGGAGATGGTGGCCACGCGGGCGATCTCTTCCTTGCCGGAGATCTCCTTGGACTCTTTGCGAATGGCCTCGACGGCCTCGCTTACGGCCTGCTCGATGCCACGCTTGACGGCCATCGGGTTGGCGCCGGAGGCCACCATGCGCAGGCCCTCGCGCACGATCGCCTGGGCCAGCAGGGTGGCGGTGGTGGTGCCGTCACCGGCGATGTCGTTGGTCTTGGTGGCGACCTCTTTGACGAGCTGGGCGCCCTGGTTTTCGAAGACGTCCTCGAGCTCGATCTCACGGGCGATGGTCACACCGTCGTTGGTGATGGTGGGAGCACCGAACTTCTTGTCGAGCACCACATAGCGGCCCTTGGGGCCGAGGGTGATCTTCACGGCGTCGGCGAGCGCGTTCACGCCACGCTCGAGAGCGCGCCGGGCCTCGTCGTCATACTTCAGTTCTTTAGCCACGCTACGTCAGCCTCCTCTCTACTTCTCGACTACGGCCAGGATCTCGCTGGCGCGCAGGATCAGGAGCTCGTCGCCATCCTTGGTCTTGTACTCGGTGCCCGAGTACTTGCCGTAGATGACCTTGTCGCCCGCTTTGACGTCCATCGGAATGCGCTTCTTGCCCTCATCGTCCCACTTGCCGTCGCCGGCAGCGACGACCTCGCCCATCATCGGCTTCTCTTTGGCCGTGTCGGGCAGCACGATACCGCTGGCCGTCTTCTCCTCTTCCTTGACGGCCTTGATGATCACGCGGTCTTCGAGCGGCTTGAGCTTCATGCAGCAACCCTCCTCTTCTTTGGTTGGAATCTGGCACTCTCGGATTGAGAGTGCTAAGTCTCACGGGGCCGATATCGTATGACCCATCCGGGGCGCTGTCAAACCGTGCCCGAGCCGCCAGCGCGGCGGCCCGGTCACCTGGGCAAACCGCTGGCCGCTGAGCATGAGCGGGTTACGGCGCGAGAGGCCGTGCCGGACGAGCTGCGCTGCCGCTCCGGGCCCCCAATTCGGCTAGACTTGGCGTTATGCGAATCCTCCTGCAGCGCGTGAGTAGCGCCTCCGTGACCGTAGACGGTGAGCTCGTGGCTCGTACCGGCAGTGGGTTTCTGGCCCTCGTGGGAGTCACGCCCTCGGACACCGCCGCGAGTGCCGCGAAGCTCGCCGGGAAGACGGCGCGGCTGCGCGTGTTCGAAGACGCCGCCGGCCTCATGAACCTGGCCCTGCCCGAGGTTGCCGGCGAGGTGCTCGCTGTCTCGCAGTTCACGCTCTACGCCGACCTGCACAAGGGCAACCGGCCGGGTTTCACAGACGCAGCACCGCCGGCCCAGGGCGAGGCCGTCTACCAGGCGTTCGTCGATGCCTTGCGCGCCGAGGGCGTGCCGGTGAGAACCGGCATCTTCGGCGCCCACATGCACGTGGCCCTGGTCAACGACGGGCCGGCCACGTTTCTGCTGGAGGCCTGAGGGCCGATGACGTGTGCCCCTCTAAGCTAGCGCCTCGGGGGCAAGCTGCCACAGATCTACGGCAAGCTTATCGTTCTCTAGGTAATCTATAGGAATATCGACAACAACGGGGCCACTTTCTGCGAATGCCGCGCGCAAGACGGGCAGCAGGTCACCAGCTCGCGGAACCCGCACACCGTGCACCCCAAACGCGCGCGCCAGGCCGACGAGATCAGGATTCTCGAAGCGCGTGCCGGCCACATGCCCGAACTTCTGGCGCTGGTGCATCTCGATGAGACCGTACCCACCGTCGCTCCAGACGAGGACGACGAAGGGCAATCCGAGCCGTTTGGCGGTCTCCAGCTCCTGCACGTTCATGAGAAAGCCGCCGTCGCCGGTGATGCACGCCACTTTGCCGCGCTCGCGACCCGCCAGGGCCGCGGCGATCGTCGCCGGTAGCCCGAAACCCATGGCCGCGAACCCGTTAGAGATGAGCACCGTGTTCGGCGCGCGGGCCTCCCAGAAGCGTGCTACCCAGAGCTTGTGCGCGCCCACGTCTGAGACCAGCACATCGTGCGGACCCAGCACCGTGCGCAGATCGCGCAGCACGCGCTGCGGCTTTATCGGAAAGTCGTCGTCTCCGCCCACGTCCAGCGTGCGCGAGAAGGCGACCCGGTAGGGCGGCACGTCGTAGCGCGTCAGCGGCTTGTTCCACAGCAGGCAGCCGAGCTGCGTGAGCGTGTGGCTGAGATTGCCGATGAGCTCTACCTCGGGCACGTAGTGCGCGTCGATCTCGGGAGTCACGGTGTCGATGCAGATGATCTTCTGACGGCCGTCGGGGTTCCACGCCGACGGCGGCCACTCGACCATGTCGTAGCCGACGCACACCACCAGGTCGGCGCGTCCCATGAGGCCGTGCGGGTAGTCTTGGGCGGCCAGCCCCGCGGTGAACAGGAAGTGCTTGTCGGCCGCGTCGAGCACGCCCTTGCCCATGAACGTGGTGATCACCCGCAGGCCGGTTTGCCGGCAGAAGTCGCGGAGAGCCTGCGAGGCGTTCTGGCGCACCACGCCGTTGCCCACCAGCAGCACCGGCCGCGCCGCCGTCTGCAACAGGTGCGAGGCGCGCTGCAGGGCGCCGGCGTCGGGCTCTATCACGGCCACCGGCGCGTGGGGCAGGGGATGGCCCGCCACCGGCGCCGCCATCACATCTTCGGGCAGCTCGAGGTGAGTGGCCCCGGGCTTCTCGGCGGTGGCCGTGGAGAACGCCTTGCGCACCGCCTCGCCGATCATGCGCGGGTCGTGCACCCGCGTGTTCCACTTGGTCATGGGGCGCAGCATCTCGACCGCGTCGATGAACTGATGCGTCTCCTTGTGCATGCCCGAGAGCTCGACCTGCCCGGTGAGCGCTACCAGAGGCGCCTTGTCGAGGTTGGCGTCGCCGACCCCGGTGGCCAGGTTGGTGGCCCCCGGGCCGAGGGTCGCAAGGCACACGCCGGCCTTGCCGGTAAGGCGCCCGTAGGCGTCGGCCATGAATGCCGCGGCCTGCTCGTGGCGCACCGGCACGAAGGTGATGTGCGAGGAGCGATCGAGGGCTTCGTTCAGGTCGAGCGTCTCTTCGCCGGGGATGCCGAAGACGTACTCGACGCCCTCGTTCTCGAGGCACTCGACAAAGAGCTGCGCGGCGATCTGCGGCGACTCCTCGGGCGTCTCGCCGGGAAACACGGGATGTGGCCTGCGACCCATGATTGGCGAGTGTAGCACCGGCCCACGGCGGGCGAGAGGCGGACCGCCGCGGGTTCAGAGCCTATCCCGGTAGGCCTGCACGCCCGGATGTGTCCGTGGGCACATCCCTACCGGGATAGACGCTATGACGGTCGGGCGTGCCGCGCCGTCTTGGCGGGCGTGCCGCCCGGGCCTGCGAGTCGCTCGCGAACGCGTCAAGTGCCAGATACGTGGGCCAGGGCAGCGCCGGCAAGAAGCCGGCCGCCAGGCCGATCATGCCGGCGTTATCGGTGCAGAGGTTGAGCGGAGGCAGCGACAACCGCAATCCCTCGGCCTCACACCGCGCCGTCAGCGCCCGGCGCAGTCCGGCGTTGGCGGCCACGCCGCCGGCGATGGCCACCTGGCGCAGACCCTCCCCGGCGGCGCAGGCCACGGTCTTGTGCACCAGCTGCGCGACGATGGCCGCCTGGTACGAGGCGGCAATATCGGCGCGATGCGCCTGAATCTCGGCCGCGCCCCGGCCGCGCAGATCGTAGAGCAGCGCGGTCTTGAGACCGCTGAAGCTGAAGTCACGGCCGCGCGGCATGGCCCTCGGGAAGACCGCGAAGTGCGCATCGCCCTGAGCGGCCAGCAGATCCAGCTCCCTGCCGCCCGGGTAGCCCAGCCCGAGGAGGCGAGCCCCCTTGTCGAAGGCCTCGCCGGCGGCGTCGTCGACGGTGCGCGCGACGACCCGGTACGTCACACCTTCGTCCACCACGGCGAGAAGCGTATGCCCGCCACTGGCCACAAGACAGACGAACGGCGCCTCGATGCCGAGGGCGTAGTTGGCGGCGATGTGACCCTGGATGTGGTTGACCGGGATGAGCGGCAGGCCGCGCCGGTAGGCGATGGCCTTGGCGGCCGCCAGCCCCACCAGAAGCGCGCCGATGAGACCCGGGCCGCGCGTCGTGGCGACCGCACTCAGGTCGGCCCAGCCCACAGCGGCCGCGCTGAGGGCCTCGGCCACCACGTCGCATACGAGCTCGGTGTGACGGCGCGATGCCACCTCCGGCACCACGCCGCCGAACTGGGCGTGCAGCTCGTTCTGCGACGAGACGAGGGAGGCGAGCACCTCGCGCCCCCGGACCACGGCCGCGCTGGTGTCGTCACAGGAGGTCTCGAGGCAGAGGATGGGGCCGGCGAGGGCCGCCGACCCGAACGAGGCGACCGGCACGGGCGCACCGGTCCCGGCAGCCTCCGCGCCGGACCGCCCGGAACTCATGCCGAGTCCCCTTCCCAGTCTTTCCACATGATCACCGCATCTTCGCGATTGTCGCTGTAGTAGCCGGGACGCACGCCGGTGGTCACGAAGCCATAGCTGCGATACAGCTCGATGGCGGGCCCGTTGGAGACGCGCACCTCCAGGGTGTGGCCGCGATGCGCCCGGGGCTCGGTGAGCGCGAAGTAGGCCTCGAGAAGATCGGCGGCGATGTGCCGGCGGCGGTAGGGAGCATCGACGCAGACGTTCATCAGATGCCACACGTCGACGAACATGTCGGCGATCAGGTAGCCGGCGATGCGGCCGTCGATCTCGCACACCAGGGCGATGCTGGTCGCGCGCCCGAGCTGGGCACTGAAGATGCCCATCGACCAGGGCAGGCTGAACGTGCGGCGCTCTATCTGCGACACGGCCTCGAGATCGGTGAAGTGCATGGGACGCACCACACGCTGGCTACGCTGGGCGTCGGGCACGGCCTCGAGAGTCACGATGCGCCCGCCGAAGGCTCACGACCGGGTGCCGGACCGGCCTCCCGCGCGCCGCCCGGAACGCCCGAGAAGCGCGCCGCATCCGGCGCGCGCCCGTAGATGGGCAGAACGGCGTCGGGGCCCCACACCAGGCCGGGCGCGCCGCAGGCGACCGCCCGGCCGACCATGGCCGCGGTCGACGCCCGCACGCCGTCCGCGATAACCGCCGTGCGTGGTAACCGGTCGGCGTACAGAACGGCGCCGTCGCCGCCCACCACCACCTCGCCCAGCCGCCCAAGCCAGGTAGCGAGCTCGTCGGCACTCACCACCGCAACGTCTCGCTCGACGCGCAGCGAGGGGCGGCGGCGGCCGGGGTCGCCCGCAGCAGAGCGGGCGGCGACGGGCACGTAGAGGGCGGTGAAGACTTCGCGGCGCCGTCCGTCGATGAGCGGCACCAGACGCACGTCGTGCGCGGCCGCCTCCGGGGCCTGCGCCAGGGCGAGCGCCAGAGCGGCCGTCGAGGGCACTCCGGCGAGGCGCACGCGGCCGTCGGCCTGGGCCAGCGCGCGGGCCGTGGCGATGCCGATACGCAGGCCGGTAAACGCCCCGGGGCCGAGGCCGACGGCGATCGTGTCGAGGTCGGCCCAGGTAGCTCCGGCTGCTGCGAGCACCTCGTGCACGCCGGGCAGCAGGCGCTGCGCGTGCGCCGGGCCCTCGAGCGAGACCGACTCGGCGACGACGGAGCCGTCGGCGGCGCAGAGCGCCGCCGAGCATGCCGCGGTCGCCGTCTCGAGCGCCAGGATCACGACTGTTCACCTTCCGCCGCGACGCCGGCCGCGGCGGCGCCCGCGAGCGCGGCCCGCTCGAGCGCGGCGGGCGCCCGCAGCCGGGCCACGCGGCTGCGCGGCGTGCGATGCTGCAGCTCGAGGCGCACATCGGCCGCCGGCAGCGCTTCGCCGCCGGCGGCCGGCCACTCCACGAAGGTGAGGGCGTCGCGGCCCAGGTAGTCGTCCCAAGCGAAAAGCTCGGCGTCGGCCCCGGGGCTGAGCCGGTAGAGATCGAGATGATGCAGGCTCTCGCCCCTCCTCCCGCGATAGCTCTGAGCCAGCGTGAACGATGGGCTGGTCACGGCGCCGCGCACCCCACGGGCGCGCAAGACGGCGCGCACGAGCGTCGTCTTGCCGGTGCCCAGGTCGCCCTCTACGGTGACCAGCGCGGGAGGTTGCAGCAACGTCGCCAGCACGCGCGCAAGCTTGCGCGTGTGAGCCGGCGAGGCAAGGATGAAAGTGACCATCTAGAACAGGCCGAGCTGCTCCGCTTCGCCCGGCGCGGGCGCTGCAGGCTCCGCGGTGCTTGCCGGTTGGGACGGCTGCGCCGGCGTGGCCGGCAGCCTGGGCTCTTCCTCGGCGCGAACCGCCCCGGCCGGCGGCCGCCAGGCCGGCCGCTCCGCGGCCGGCGCCGCCCCTGCCGCCGCCGCTTGCGGCGAGGCGTGCGCCAGCAGCTCGGGAAGTCGCACGAAGTCGCCTTTGAGCGTGGTGAGCATGGCCGGCGTGTAGAGCGCCGCCGCCGGGTGAAAGATCGGATAGAGATACAGGCTCACGCCGCCGATCTCGGCCGCCTGCGGCTGGCCGTGCACGCGCGTGATGCCGGCCGGATTGCCGGTGAGCAGCTTGGTCGCGTGGTTGCCCAGTGTGCAGATCACCTTGGGTTTGATGAGCGCAATCTGCCGCCACAGATAGGGCTGGCAGGCGGCGATCTCCTCGGGGCGCGGGTCGCGGTTGTTGGGCGGGCGGCTCTTGAGCACGTTGGCGATGAAGACCTGCTCACGCGTGAGCCCGATCGAGGCAAGGAGCTGCTCGAGGAGCTTGCCGGCCTGGCCTACGAACGGCCGGCCCTGCTGATCTTCATGGTAGCCGGGCGCTTCGCCGACGAACATGAGGTCGGCGGCGGGGTCGCCCTCGCCGGGCACGCTCCTGGTGCGCGTCTTGTGCAGGTCGCAGGCCGTGCAGGCGTCTACCTCGGCGCGCAGGGCGTCGAGGGCCGCGATGACGTCGTCAGTGGCAGGTGCCACAGTTGGAGCTGGCGCAAGTGGAGCAACTCTTGGTCGCTCCCTTGCCGCCGAGGTTTGCGGACGACGAGTGCACCGCGAACGTCGACAGCAGGCGGCAGACGTCGGCCGAGTGGCACTGCGGGCACTCGGGCTTCACCCCGTTACGCACCAGCTCTTCGAACGCGGTGCCGCACACGTTGCAGCAGAATTCATAGATAGGCATGAAGGTAGTCTACCACCTGCACAGTGGGCCGAGCCGCCGGCGCGCCTCTATGTCACCCCGCCCAGGAATGGTTGCGCACCAGGTAGCGATCGAACTGGGGCACCGTGAACTGCGCCAGCCCGTAGCCCGGCGTATACAGCAGTCCCTTCTCGACCAGCCGCGACCTGGTGGGCGCGAGCTGCTCCGAGGAGCGGCCCAGCACGCGCGCCACGTCGCTCGCCCTCTGCGGCCCTGAGCCCAGCTCGGCCATAGCTCGCAGGTATCTGAGCTCGTGGGGCGAGCAGCGCTCGGCGCGCACCCTGAAGAAGCTGCCGTCGAGCTTCGCCTCCACGAGCGGACGCACCGTCTCCACCAGCTCCGCCGCGATAGGCGAGCCCTCGGCCTCGTCCCAGATGATCTTGCCGTACTCCTGGATGAAGTACGGGTAACCCTCCGTGTAGCTCACCACCTCGGCGGCCGCCTCGGGGGTGAGGTCGGCGCCCTCGGCGCGCGCCGGGCCCACCAGCGCCTCGCACGCGTCGTCCTCGGCCAAGCTCCCGATCTCGGGGAAAGTGAAGAGCCTCTCCGCGTACGACTTGGCTTCGCCGGCCAGGCGCGGGATCTGCGGCAGGCCGGCGCCCACCATGGTGACCGGAAGCGCCCGCTGCACCGTCTTGTGGAGGGCCGCGATAAGGGCCTCAAACTCGACCGTCGAGAGAAACTGGATCTCGTCGAACAGGAAGACCACGCCCTTGCCGTGATCCGCAGCCGCCTCGCCGAGCGCGACGAAAAGATCGCCGAGGTCGTCCACCAGGGCACCGCTGTCGGCCAGGCCCTCGACGGGGTCGACGTCGAAGCCCGCCGTCCAGGCACCGTCGGCCGCCACCGTCAAGGTGAACGACTTGAGGATGCCGGCGGCGCGGCGCGCCCGGTCTTTCCAGCGCGCGGAGGGAGCGATCTGCAGGAGGGCGCGCCGCGCGAGTAAGGCCATGCGCCCGCCAAACTGGGTCTGCTTCGTGATCTCGGCCTCCACGGCCACCCAGCCGGCGGCCTCCGTCTTCGCGCGGAACTCGCCCAGCAGCACCGTCTTGCCTACCCCGCGCAGCCCCGTGATGATCAGCGACTGCTCGGGGGTGCCGCGCTCCAGGCGAGCCAGGAGGATGTCGAACGTGACGAGCTGATCGGCGCGGCCGACGAGCAGCGGCGGCTTGGCGCCGGCGTTCGGAGTATACGGATTGCGGCGCGGATCCATCACCGAACCTTAGCGAGCTGACCATACTTTATCAAGAGACGATAAACCACGATAAAGTTGATACGCCGGCGCCGCTTCCGCCGCCCTACCGTGGCACCGCTGCGAGCGGCGGCCACGTGGCCGGCATGTCGAGCGATCACACGCTGTATGCGCCCCACTGGCCACATGCGCACCGGCTCTTGGGCCTCAGCCGAACCGTTGTTTGATTGACCGCGGGCGCGCGAGCCTCTACGCTCGTGAGGCCCGCTTCGAGCAGCGCGTCCGGAGACGGGCCACCGCCTGTGTTTCACAGGCCAACGGCAGGCGCGGTACCGCCCCCCAAGGCAGACCGCAGCCGGAAAGGTCGAAGGCTTGAACGTCGACGAGTACCGCTACTGCGTGATCGGCCCTGGGCGCCTGGGGACGGCGCTGCTGGCCGGCCTCGCAGAGGCCGGCCTGACGGTGGCCGCCTGCGGCGTACACAACGACGAAGACGCCGATGGCGACGCCACGCCACCTCGCCTGAGTATCGCCGACGTAGCCGCCGCGGCCGACGTCTGGTGGCTGGCCGTGCCCGACGACGAGATACGCTCCGTGGCAAGCCGTCTCTCGGCGCACTTGCCGGCCGCCCGGCGCGCCGACGAATCCGTAGCCATCCACTGCAGTGGCCTCGGATCGGTACAGCTGCTCGAGCCGCTCGCTACGCGGGGCGTGCGCGTGCTCTGCTTGCACCCATTGCAGACGTTTACCGGCGAGCGCGGCGGCGCCCTGCTGCGGAGCGTGCCGTGTGCCGTAACGGCACTCGACGAGCGCAACCTGCGACTCGGCGAGCAGCTCGCCACACGCCTCAGTATGCGCCCCTTCCGGCTGGCCGACGAGAAGAAGAACCTGTACCACCTCGCCGCCGCGCTGAGCTGCAACCTGCTGGTGGCTCTCGAGAGCGAGGCCAAGCGCCTCATGGACGAGGCCACCGGCGGCGAGGACGGCCTCGAGCTCCTCGCGCCGTTGCTCCAGACCACCCTGACCAACCTGCTCGGCGCTGCCGGGCGCCGTACTGCTCCGCCCGGCGCCGGCCGGGGCGCCGGACCCGGCGGCAGAGCTGGCGATCCCGCACATGTTCTCACGGGCCCGGTGGCGCGCGGCGACGTGGGCACGGTGCGCACGCATCTGCGGCTCCTCGAAGGCCGCGCGCCGCGCCTCGAACAAGCCTACCGGGCGCTCTCGCTGGAGGCGCTCACCCTGGCCGCGCCGCGCCTTGACGACGAGCAGGTGCGTGCCCTGAAGCACTTGCTCGGGGGCGGCGCAGCGTGATCGTCGCGCGCACCGTAGATGAGGCTCGGGAGGCGCTGCGCGGCCTGCCGCGGCCGCTCGGCCTTGTGCCCACCATGGGCGCCCTGCACGACGGTCACTTGGCGTTGCTCGCGGCAGCCGGGGCGCGCTGCGCGACGGTAGCTGCCTCCCTCTTCGTCAATCCCACGCAGTTCGGCCCCGCCGAAGACCTCGACACGTACCCGCGCGACGAATCTCGCGACTTCGATCTGCTGACGCGCGCCGGCGTTGAGGTGGTGTTCGCGCCGCGCACCGCAGATATGTACCCCCGGGGCTTCGCGACTGTCGTCCACGTAGAAGGGCGGCTCACGGAGTCGTTCGAAGGCGAAGCGCGCGCCGGGCACTTCGACGGCGTCGCCACGATCGTCGCCAAGCTCCTCGGCGTCACACGGCCGGACGTGCTCTTTCTCGGCCAGAAAGACGCCCAGCAGCTGGCCGCGGTGCGCCGTTTCGTGGCCGACCTCGACCTGGCGGTGAAGATCGCCGCCGTGCCCACCGTGCGCGAGCCCGACGGCCTGGCGCGAAGCTCGCGCAACGCATACCTCACGAAGGCTCAGCGCGCCCTGGCGCCGGACCTCTACCGGGCCCTGCGGGAGGGCGCCGCGCGTGTCGCGCAGGGTGCCACCCCCGACGACGTGGTAACCGCGACGCGCGCGGCGCTCTCTCGCTTGGACGTCGACTACGTGGCCGTGGTGGACGCCGACACGTTCGCCCCCGAGGCCACGCTGGGGCCACGCTCGCTGCTGATCGCCGCGGCCCGGCTGGGCACCACCCGTCTCATCGATAATCTGCCGCTCGCCGAGGCGCTCGCCGGCGCTGCAAGGGGCGACACCAGCGCGTACCCCACCGAGGACGCGACCGACTGAAAGGAGACGCTCATGGCCACCGTGAACGTCAAGACGAAGGCCCAGAAGAAGGCGCGCGTGCGCGAAGGTCTCGCCGCCGTCGTCACCGGCTCCATCGAGCTCACCAGCCGCGGTGACGCCGACATCGTCAAGATCACCGAGGACGTGGCCGAAGCCGTGCGCCGGAGCGGCCTCAGCGACGGCACCGTCACCCTGTTCGTGCCCGGAGCGACCGGTGCGCTCACCACACTCGAGTACGAGCCCGGCGTGGTGCACGACGTGCAAGCAGCCCTCGACGTGGTGGCTCCCGCCGACCGCTCCTACCAGCACAATGTGAACCTCGGCGACGGCAACGGCCATTCGCATGTGCGCGCCGGCCTGGTGGGTCCGTCGCTGGCCGTGCCTTTCGTGAACGGCCGCCTCACACTGGGCCGCTACCAGAACATCGTGTTCTGCGATTTCGACGCGCGCCCCCGCGAGCGCAGCATCGTGGTGCAGGTGATGGGCGTATGAGCGCCATCCCCGACGCCGCCGCGCCCGACGCCGCTTCCCCCCACACCGCCGCCTGTGACCCCTCCCGGGAGCGACCCATCGTGCAGGTGGCTCTCGATTTCGTCGATCTGCCGCGCGCCCTCGCCGTGGCGCGCGAGGCCGTGGCCGGCGGCGCCGACTGGGTCGAGGCGGGCACGCCCCTGATCAAGGCCGAGGGCCTCAACGCCGTGCGCCAGCTCAAGGCTGCCTTTCCCGACCTCACCATCGTCGCCGACATGAAGACCATGGACGCCGGCCGCACCGAGGTGGAGTACGCGGCCAAGGCCGGCGCCGACGTGGTGGGCGTGCTGGGCGCAGCCAGCGACAGCACGATCAAGGAGTGCGCCGAGGCGGCCCGCAATTACGGCTGCAAGCTCATCGTCGACATGATCGAGGTGGCCCAGCCGGTGGCGCGCGCGCAACGCGCCCAGGAGCTGGGCGCCGATTACATAGCCGTTCACACGGCCATCGACCAGCAGATGCGTGGCGAGGCCCCATTCGAGACGCTCAAGGCGGTGGCCGAGGCGGTGGTGATCCCCGTCTCGGCGGCCGGCGGCATCAACAGCGAGACGGCGGCCGCGGCGGTAGAGGCGGGCGCCGGCATCGTGGTGGTGGGCGGCGCCATCATCAAGAGCACCGACGCGACGGCCGCGACCGCCGAGATCCGCCGCGCTGTCGACGAGCGCGTGTGCATCGCGACCACGCTCTACAAGCGCTCCGGCGCCGACGACCTTCGCACCGTGCTCGAGCAGGTGAGCACGGCCAACATCAGCGACGCCTGGCACCGCCAGCCGAGCCTGCACGGCGTGAGGCCTCTGCTGCCGGGAGCGCACCTCTGCGGGCCCGCCGTGACCGTGCGCACCTACCCCGGCGACTGGGCCAAGCCCGTGGAGGCCATCGACGTGTGCCAGCCCGGTGACGTGCTCGTGATCGACGCCTTCAACAGCTACCCCGCTATCTGGGGCGAGCTGGCCACGCACAGCGCCAAGGTAAAAGGTCTGGCGGGCCTCGTGGTGTGGGGTGCCATCCGCGATACCGACGAGATCGCCCGGCTCGCGTTTCCCGCGTTCTCCAGCTTGATCAGTGCTAACGCCGGCGAGCCCAAGGGCTTCGGCGAGATCAACGTGCCGGTGCACGTCGCCGGCCAGACAGTCGAACCCGGCGACTGGGTGGTGGGCGATGGCGACGGCGTGATCGTGCTGCCCAAGGCGCAGGCCGTGGAGCTGGCCAATCGCGCCATGGACGTGCTCGAGAGAGAGAACCGCATGCGCGGCGAGATCGACGCCGGCAAGACGCTGGCCGAGGTCGCGTACCTGCAGAAATGGGAGAAGACGCGCTGAGGCCGGCGGCCGGCAGGATGTGGCCGGTTACTTCGCCTGCCGGTTACTTCGCCTGCCTGGCGTACCAGGTGAACTGCAGGCTCACGGCGCCTCCCTGAAACCGGTTGTCGAGCGTTGACGACGCCTGCGGGAACGACACCGTGAACTGATACGTATGCGTTTCTTTGGGGCGCATCGTGCCCAGGCTTATCAGCGGCATCTGACGCAGGGGTCCGGCGTACAGCGTTTGCGGCCGGCGGTTGGTGAAGAGGCGCTGCACCACGAGCATCAGCCGGTTGGACAGGTGCCCGCCGCCCGAGCCGGTCGCTTCTACCAGACGCGAAAGCCCGACGGTGAAGTTCTCGCGTACCTTCTTGCTGGCGTTGCCGATGTCGACCGTGCCGCTCACTGAGTCGCCCGGCAGCATGTGCTGCATGCCCACGATGGCGTTGCGGCCGCGGCTGTCTTTGATCTTCAGGGTGCCCGAGGCGCGCAGCTGATGGGCAGCCCCCCTGTCGGCGGGAAGCATCGCCGCATAGGCGACTGTGCCGAACACGGCAAGGACGACGAACGACATGAGCGCCGTGGCCAAGCCACGGCGACCCAGGCCCTTCAGTCGCAGACGTGCTCCACTCGTCGGCGGCTCGGTCGTCACTGCCCCTCTCTGGTCGCTCTGCGGCCCGTGAGTGCGTCGCCTTGCGACGCCCTCGGGCCTCGCCCTACCTATCGGTCGCGGGCGCGGCCAGCCTGAGCGCCGCCCCGCTTCGCTAGGCTCGCGGAGCCGCTGCGTCTAAACAGATATACCGTATGGCGGCGCTATTAGGGCGCGCAAGCCGTGAGCGGGACAGCCGCTGCCTGTCGCGCGCAGGAGCCGCCTGGGCTGGCTACGGCCGGCGCAAAGGTCAGCCGCTCACCGCCGTCCAGTCGAAGGCCACCGAGAGGCTGCTGGCGGCGAAGTCGTAGCCCGACGCGGCCGCCTGGGGGAACGTGATGCGGAGCTCGAACGTTCTCACCTCTCCCGGAGAGAACGTTCCCAGATCGGTCGCTGACAGGTCGGCCAGGGCGCCCCGGTAGACCTCCCGCGGCGCCAACGGCACGCTCACATCGGTGACCACGAGCTGCAGGGCGCGCGCCAGGCTGCCGCCACCGGGACCGGGACGGTCGACCAGCGAGCTGGTGCCCAGCCAGAAGCGCCCCGCGGCGGTGCCCTTGTTGGCGATCGCGAGCTCGCCGGTGGCGACGCCGCCCGGCACCATGCCGCGTGCCCCGAGCACCGCGGAGTGCCCGCCGGCCACAGCCACCGCGCCGTTGGAGAATAGGGCCGAGGGGAGTGCCGCCGAGGCAGCCGGCCACTGAGCGACCACGGCGGCCAGGATGGCGGCGGTGAGGAGCACGATCACGGCGGTAGCGACGATGCGGGCTCGCAGCGCGCTGCGTCGCTCCGACTCCCCGTGACTGTTCCGCGCCTGCATCGCGACCCTCCCAGACTCGTCGCGCGCCGGCGGCGGAAAGCCGAGGCGGCGCACGACCTCTCTGGCACTAGCATCGGGCCGGCGCTTCCCGCGCGCCATGAGCAGGGATGCCGCACTTGGCGGGTGCTGCGACCCGCCACAAGCAGAAGGGAGTTAGGAGATGACGGCCGGGGCGGTGACCAGCGAGGCGCTCGAGGCCGTGTAGCTGGCCCGGCTCACGCGAACGCCAGCCAGGAAGACCGCGACGGTGGCTACTGCCATGAGTGTGGGCAGGCCTCTCCGGTCGCAAGTCTGGACGCGCAGACTAACTCGTTGAATATCAACGTCACCAGTTGGTTATCGTAACCGACAGGGGGATGTTGTAGACATAGTAGCTAGCAGGGGAGCCGGTAAACGTGACCGTCAGGCACAATGTGGGGTGATAGGTCTGACCCACGACCCAACCAGTGCCCGAGGCCCGCATGCGGATGTTTGCCTGGTACTTCGTGTTGGCCGCCAGAGTAACGCTGGCGCTGCCGCCGGTACCGGAGGTCGTGCTGAAACGGCAGTCCCGGATGGGCTGCATATTGGTCGTCGGATCAACGACGTAGCTCGCCACGATCGTCGCGTGCGTCACGCTGGTGACCGGGAAGGTCGCCGGCGTCTGGATGGTGAAGGAGCGGTTGAACGTGTACGATGTGCCGTTGTTGTGGACGCCACCCATGGCGAGAGCGAGGCTCGTGTCTGCGCCCGTGGCGCAGAGAGCCCCTGTGCCTGTCTGCACACGCTGGGTGGCGTAAGTGCCGAGCTTCGCCGGGTCGGTAGACTGCGAATACAGGTGCAGCCAGTTGCTGGCCCCGTCGGCAGTAGCCGTGATCTTCGTGGTGCTCGACGTTGTGTACAACGCCCGTGAGACGCCGAGATCCACCAGCGCCGCCGCCAGAACGACCAGCACGAGCAGCAGCAGCAGACGACGGTTCATATGCTGCTCCGGTCCTCGGCCAGCAACATCTCGTCATTCCTGCGTCGCACGTCGTCGCCAGCTTGCGTCCACAGCGACCAGAGAAGCGAGAAGGCAATCACCACCGCGGGGATCCCGATGAGGATCATGCGCACCTTGCGAATCGCCACCGCCGCGAGCACGTAGCCAACGCAAGGTATGTGAAACACGTAGCGCGGCTGTTCTGGCCCTTTGAGACTCATCTTCCACGGATCCCGGACCGGGTTGAAATCGCCTTTGGTCTGAAAGACCGGGCTTCCGCCCGGACCCTGCTGAATCGCGATGATACGGTGGGTCACTGGTTCGGTGTAGCCCGGTGGGACGAAGGTGATGATGTCGCCAACCTTGAGCTGAGAGACCGGGGTGAGCCGCTCGTAGACCACGGAACCCTTGGCTATAGTGCCGGTCATGGAGCCGCCGACGATGATGTAGCGCTGGTAGCCAAGTAGCGCCGGCACCAGGATGGCCAAAACGACCAGCAGCACGGCCCCCAGGCAGAGCAGCGTGACGACCGCTTTTAGCGCGCGTTTCACGTCTGCACCCCTGTGAACTGCAGCGTAAGCGTCGTGCTCGCACCCTGGAGCGTTGCAGTGGCATTGGCGGTTGGATAGTACAGTGAGAACCTGTACGAACGCGTCTGACCGGGAGCGATGGTGGTGCCCGCTGGGCCCGCCAGGACCGACGTGAACCCCGAGATGGCGCCGCTATACAGCGTCACCGGCGTGCCCGTCGTGTCTTCAATGATGATGTTGAGCGCATTCGACAAGCCCGGCGTGACCGGCGTATCGACAACGCTCGCCTTGCTGATCGTGTAGGTACCGGTCACGGTGCCGCCGCCGGTGATCGTGAGGCTGCCCGTCGAACTCGTCTGACCGGGTCGCAGGTTCGTGGCCGAGAGCACCACTTGACCGTCCATGCTGTTGGTCTGTGAGAGTGTGCCGGCCGTGAAGGCGCTGCCGGGGTTGGTACTCGAGAACGTGAAGCTGGCGCCCGAGAAGACGAGTGACTGGAGCGCGGCGCCCAGCAAGGCGAGTACAGCCAGAGAGAGAAGAGCCTTTGTGGCTTTCGTCCCTATGACGCCCCGTCGTTTCACGCCACGCTCCCTTCTGCGTTGCTGGTAAGTCGCCCGGGGATGGGGCGGAGCTTGCGGCCCGGCCCCATCACCCGTAGGGTCGAAGTTGGTCAGCTACGCGTCACTGGGCGACATCCCACTGGAAGCGTGCCGTACAGGTCTTGCCCTGAAGGACGTTGTCCCCCGCGTCGCTGCCAGTGCTCGGGAAGGTGACGGTGAAGACGAACGTATGGACGTCGGTACCGGACCCGGCGGCGCCCCAGGCGCCGGAGTTAAGCAAGGCGGCGTTATTCAAGACGCCGGCGAGCGAGCCTGCGTAGATCTGCGTGCTGTCTTCGGTGATCACCAGGTGCAGGGCGGAACCTAGCCCGTTGGCATCGGCCGTCATGGACCCGGTAAGGGTGAACGTGCCGGGGAGAGTACCGAGGTTCTTGATGACCGCCGTACCGGTGACTGCCGGGTCACCGGGCTTCATGTGGGCGGCCGTGAGGTTCTCGATGAGCGCGCCCTCGTTATTGGTTACACCGTCATGCGTGTAGTTGCCGATCGTCAGCGAGCCGGCGGTGAACACGTTGCCGGGGTTGGCCGACGTGGCCGTGAAGTTGGCGCCGGACGCGACCACCCCGCCGACCACCAGCAGAAGCACGGCCAGTGTGAGCAGCACCTGGAAGCGGCGCTGACCGAACACAATCTTCATGCGCTTCATCTTGCCCTCCGTTTGTGCCTGATTTGCTCTGCTTGAGCGCCGCTGGCTCAAGTGCCACTTGGAGTCCCATTCCCCTTCGCAGACCGCAAACGAGGTCTGGGATGCTTCTCGACCCAACCGCCGACCCCGGCGCAGTGGCCGGGTCCGGCAGCCGAGTCAGTCTGCTCTATGCGCGTATCAGCTCTGGACTGCGTTCCACGCGATGTCGATGGTCGCCGACTTGCCCATGAAGGGGTTGTCGTTGGCGGAAGTGCCGTTCGGGAACTTCACAGTGAACAGGAATGTGTGTGACACGCCGGAGTTCCACGACCCGAGTGAGATGGGAGTGGTCAGGGCGCTGGTCAGCGGCACGCCGTTGACCAGAGTCGTCGCCCCGTCCTCTACCACTGTCAGCTGCAGATCGGAGGCAAACGCGGCCAGGTAGGTGCCGGCGCTCGCATTCATGGTGCCCGAAAGCGTGAACGTTCCGGCAATCGACCCGGTATTCTTGATGACGGCTGTGCCGGACGTGGAGTCTCCCGGCTTCATATTGGCGGCCGTCAGGCTCGCGATCGCCTGGCCTTCGTTGTTGGTGGTGCCATCGGATTTGTAGTTGCCGATCGTCAGCGAGCCGGCGGTGAACATGTTGCCGGGGTTGGCCGACGTGGCCGTGAAGTTGGCGCCGGACGCGAGCACCCCACCGACCACCAGCACGAGCACGGCCAGCGTGAGCAGCACCTGAAAGCGCCGCTGACCGAAAAGAACCTTTACGCGCTTCATTGTTCCCTCCATTTGAATGCCGCCTGCGCTTCGTCCTCACGCTGATCGTGAGGATCGAAACCTTTCTGGACCGACGTCGCTCGGCCCGCTCCTAGTCCCCTTGCCGCGTCGCCGCCTCTCACAACAACTCATCTGCGGGGCGCTTCACTGCGTCCCCTATCGGCATACCACCCCCCGCCTTTAGAGCCTCTTCAGGCTCCGCTAGACACATGTCCTAGGCATTCGTGCCTAGCGGCAGGTAGGTACGTGACCTGCCGAGATATGGGTACGTGCGGGAAAAGCGAAGCGCCGCAGAGAGGCTGCGAAGCGCCGGCGAGACGCTTGACCGCGAGGACGTCGAGGCCCTAGAAAGCCCTCACCGCGACGCCACCCGCGGCCGCGACAATGTCGGCGCGCCGCGGGCGGCGGGCGAGGCGCACCAAGTGGCCGGCACAATGGCAGTCGCCGGCACCGAAGCGGGGCGGGCGGCGGGCGGCGCCGGGAAGGCCGGCCAGACCGGCGGCGAGGTCACACTCACCGGGGGCACCGTCCACCAGCCAGGCGCGGCGCGCGGGAAAGGCGGCGAAGAGGTAGTCGGCGTGCCAGCGTAGCGTCGTGTGGGCCGCCATGTGGCGCGCCACCCGCGCTTCGCGGCCGCGCAGCGCACTACCCACGTAGGCGTACCAGCCGCGCCCCAGCACGACAGTACCCAGCGCCCCGACCGCCAGCGGCGCGCGACGCGGCACGTAGGTGACCACAACATACAGGGCAGGGGTCATGCGGCCCGGCCCGCGACCTACGCCCGGCGAGGCGCGGGCGCCATGCCACCGCGTCGCGGCTGGCAGTGCGGGCAGAAGTGCGTGCCGCGGCCACCGAGCTGGATACGCCGGATCGCCGTGCCGCAGACGCGGCAGGGCTCACCGGTACGCTGGTAGACGTTCAGGATCTCCTGAAAGCCGCCCCTCTGCCCGGCCGGGTCGATGAAGCTCTCGATCGATGAGCCTTCATGGTCGATGCCGGCTTGCAGCGTCTCGAGCAAGGCGCCGTGCAGGCGCCGTGCCTCGCGCGGCCCCACGCCGCCGGCGGCGCGCAGCGGGTGCAGGCGAGCCTTGAACAGGGCTTCGTCGGCGTAGATGTTGCCCACGCCGGCGAGGCGCCGCTGATCCAGCAGAAACGACTTCAGCGGCGCCGTGCGACCGGTCATCGCCGCGCGCAGATAGGCAACGCTGAACTCCGCGCTGAACGGCTCCGGGCCGAGGGCGGAGAAGAACGCCCCCTCGGCCGCCGGGCCGAAGGCCCAGAGGCGGCCGAAACGACGCACATCGCGGAACTGCAGCTCGGTACCCGGGTCGAGGAGCCACACGAAGCGGGGTGGCCGGTCGGCGAGGGACGCCGGGCCGACGAGAAGCTGGCCCGTCATGCGCAGATGGATCACGGCTCTGGCATCCTCGAGGTCGACGATCAGGTACTTGCCGCGGCGGCGCAGGCCGAGCACCCGACGCCCGGCGAGCCGCGCGCCCAGCTCGGCTTCCGTGAGGTCGCTCACGCTGGGGTCATTGACGATCACGCGACGCAGAAGCAGCCCCGGCAGGCAGACCTGCAGCCGGCGCCGCACGATCTCTACCTCGGGCAGCTCGGGCATCAGGCGTCGTCCGCCTGGCGCGCGCCGGCGTCCTGGCCGGCCGGCACACCGGCCTCCGGGCCGGCCGCCTCGGCTTGGCGGGTCATCCACCACGCCAGCAGGAACGTGCGAGCCTCGGCCGCCGTGCGTACCTCCGCGGCCTCCGTCTCTTCGGCGAGCGCCTCGAGCGCCAGCCCCACCAGCGGGCCCGGCCTCAGGCCCAGCAGGGCCATCACGTCGTCGCCCTTCAGCAGTCGCGGCGGCGGCGCCTTGCTGACCTCCGACCACACCGAGCGCGCCAGACGGTAGTGGCGGGCCATCGACGCCACCGAGGTCTTCTCGCCGCGCGTCGCCAGGCGGTCGCAGAGCGACACCACCACCGACTCGAACACCCAGGGGCTCACGTCACGGCGAAAGCGCGCCAGGGCGCGGCGCGTGAGTGGCTGTTCGCGGGTGAGAAAGCCTAGACGCAGATGTTGCTTGATCAGCGTGCCCAGGAAGGCCGCGAAGCGGTTGCTCATCTTGAGGCGAGCCGCCACCGCGCCGGCCATCTCGCGGCCGATCTCGTCGTGGTGCCAGAAGAGCACCCGGCCTTGCTCGTCGACCTTGCGCGCCGCCGGTTTGCCGATGTCGTGCAGGAGGACGACCCACGACACCGGCACGCTGGCCGCTACGCCGGGCATGCCCGCCGCCTCAGGCGACGCCAGATGAGACTCACCCCCGAGCTGCTTCGCCACGCCCCTCACGTAGGTGAGCGCCTCGAGCGTGTGCTCGAACACGTCGAGGTGATGATAGGGGTTCTGCTGCACGCCCCGCAGCGCGTCGAGCTCGGGGAGCACAACGGCCAGCGCCCCCCAGACGGCCAAGTCGCGCACCGCGGCCCCGCCCTCGCCCCCGGCGAGCAGGGCCGAAAGCTCGTCGCGCACGCGCTCGCCGCTCACCGCCGACAGGGTGGCCGCCGCGCGCACCGCCGCCGCCACGGCGGCGGCGTCCGGCGTGAGCGCGAAGCTATGCGCAAGACGCGCAAGACGGATCACGCGCAGAGGGTCGTCGTCGAACGCCGTGGGAGCGCAGAGCCGCAGGCGGCCGGCGGCCAGATCGGTGCGCCCGCCGAGCGGGTCGACGATCTCGCCGCCGGCCAGCGGACGGGCGAGCGCGTCGACGGTGAAATCGCGGCCGCGCAGGTCGTCGGCGAGCGCGCCGCGGCGCAACGGCGCAACGTCGACGCGCACGTCGCCGACCGCCACGCGCCAGGTGCCGAACTCGTCCGAGGAGGCAAAGACGGTGCCGCCGAGCCGGTCGGCCAGAGAGCGGGAGAACGGCTCGGCGGCGCCGTCTACCAGGATGTCGACGTCGCGCACAGGCAGACCGAGCAACTCGTCGCGCAAGCAGCCGCCCACCAGCCAACCCGAGGCGCCCGACCCGAGGGTCGCGTGCGCCGCCGCGGTGACCTCCCGCGGCGACGGCTCTCTGGGCGATGGCCGCGCGGCTTTCACCGGCGCCTCAGGCCGCGGGTCCAGCGCCGCGATAGCGGCGCACCACCCGCGGCCCTACATCGCAGACGACCTCGTAGTTGATGGTGTCGAGCAAGCCGGCCACCTCCTCGCAGAGGATGCGTCGCGCGCGGCTCAGGCCGGACGCCACATCGTCGGCTGCCGCGGGACCGGCTGCCGCAGCGTCAGCTGCCGCGGGGCCGGAGGCCGCGCCGTCGCCGCCGGCCGCGCCGAACAGCACCACCTCGTCGCCGGGCTTACCGTGGTCATCGGGCAAGCGCACGGTGAGCTGATCCATGCTGATGGTTCCGGTTATGCGGCAGCGCCGGCCGGCCACCAGCACGTCGCCCCGGTTGGTAAGCGCCCGGCACACGCCGTCGGCGTAGCCCATGGGCACGATGCCGATGCGCGCCGCTTGGGCGGCGATGAAGCGCCGTCCGTAGCCCACGCTCTCGCCCGGAGCCACCAGCCGCACCGCCGCGACGTACCAGCTCAGCTTCATCGCCGGCCACAGGTCGTCTTTGAAGGGGTCGTCGTTGCTGGGTGCCAGGCCGTACATGGCGATGCCGGTACGTACCATGCCGAAATGGGCCCGCGGTCCGCGCAGCGTCGCGGCACTGTTGGCGGTGTGGCAGAGCAGGTGCGGGTACACCACGCTCAGCTCGGCGGCCAGCGCCGTGAAGCGCTCGAGCTGGTACTCGAAGAAATCGGTGTCGGCCTCGTCGGCGGTGGCGAAGTGACTCATGAGGCCCACCAGGTGGCCGCCGCCGGCGGCAGCGGCGCAGAGGAGCCGCGCCTTGTCTTCGCCCACCCCGAGCCGGCTCATGCCCGAGTTGAACTTCACGTGCACGCGGGCGCCCAGGCGGATCGCCTCGGCCAGAAACTGCTCCGACCACACCACCACGTCGGCGCCTACCGCCGTCGCCATCTCGAGCTCGCTGCCATTCATGGGGCCGAAGATGAGGATCGGCGCGACGAGGCCGGCGGCGCGCAACTCCTGCGCCTCCGCCACACAGGCGACGCCGAGCCAGGTTGCGCCCGCGGCGAGCGCCGCGCGTGCCACCATCACGGCGCCGTGCCCGTACCCGTTGGCCTTCACTACGGCACAGTGCTCGGCGCCAGATGGCAGATCGCGCTCCAGACGCTGCACGTTATGGCGGATGGCGGCGAGGTCTACCTCGGCCAGCGCCCGTTCACGACCGCGCAGCATCTCAAAGGCCGATGAGCCTGATGATGTCGTGGCGCGTCACGAGCCCCACCACGGCGCCGTCTTCGACCACCGGCACGCGGTCGAAGCGGTGGCGCGACATCAGCGTGGCCGCCGTGCGCGCCGGGTCGTCCGGCCCTACCGTCTTGACGTCGTGAGTCATGAGCTCGCGCACCGTCGCCGCGGCCGCCTTCTGCAGCTGCTCCTTGAACTTCTTCTGGCTGCCCAGGTAGATGATGCTGTCGAAGAGCTCGAAGTAGTGGGGGTACGGCACATCGGCGTCGAGGGCCATGAGATCGCCCTCGGTCACGATGCCGACGAGCTTGCCGTCCTGCACCACGGGCGCCCCGCCGATACGCCGGTCGCGAAACAGTGCCGCCAGGTCTTTTACCGAGAGGTCGGGACTCACGGTGACGACGGGTGTGGTCATGATCTCGCGCACGAGGGCATCGCCCTCGCTCTGCACGTCAGTGGTGGACATGCGTCTCCTCCTGGGGGCCGGCCTTGAGCCGTTCCACGGCGGCCGGCAGATACTGGAACAGGTCACTGGCCACCATGCCCTCGGTGCCCACCTTCTCGGCGGCCAGGTCGGCGGCCAGGCCGTGCAGATAGCCGCCCAGGCAGGCCGCGTCGGTGGCGTCGAGACCCTTGGCGAGCTGCGCCACGATCACCCCGCTCAGCACATCGCCGGTGCCGGGAGTGGCGAGGCCGGGGTTGCCGGTAGGGATGATGTACGCCCGGCCGGAGGGATCGGCGACGATGCTGGCCTCGCCCTTGAGCAGAACGGTGGCGCCGCTGCGCTGGGCGGCCGAGCGGGCACAGGTGAGGCGCTGGACCGCCACCTCCGCGGCCGTGAAGCCCAGCAAGCGGCCCAGCTCGCCCTCGTGGGGCGTGAGCACGGTGGGCATCTTGCGCTCGGCGAGAAGCTCCAGCCGGTCGCCCAGGGCGTACAGTCCGTCGGCGTCGAGCAGCAGCGGGCGGTCGACGCCCAGCAGCTCACGTACCAGGAGCTGCGCCTCGTCGGCGCGGCCCAGGCCCGGGCCCACAGCCACGGCCTTCAGGCGCGCCATCTCGTCGTAGAGAGCCCCCCGTCCGGCCAGCGTGAACTGCCCGTCCGCGCCGGGGACCTCGACGGTGATCACCTCGGGGTACGGCTTGGGGCCGTGTGTTCCCGCGGGGAAGGCGGCGTGCACCAGACCGGCGCCGGCGCGCAGGGCGGCCATGCCGGTCATGTGAGCGGCGCCGCTCATGCCTTGCGAGCCGCCCACCACCAGCACCGTGCCAACCGAGCGCTTGTGGTCGAGCGCCCCTTTGGGCACGATCAGCGGCGCGACGCCCTCGTCGCCCAGCAGCCACACGTCGGCGTCCTGGTCGCAGAGCGGCGGGATGCCGATGGGCACCACCACCACCTCACCGCTGCAGGTGCCCCCCGGTGTGACGAAGTGGCCGATCTTGGCGGCGTGCAATGCCACCGTGAGGTCGGCCGCCACGGCCGGCCCGTGCACGGCGCCGGTGCTCGCGCCCACGCCGCTCGCGATATCGACGCTCACCACCGCCCCGGGCGCCTGGTTGATGAGCGCGATGATCGCCGCGGCGGTTCCCTTGGCGGCGCCCGTGAACCCAGTCCCGAAGATGGCATCTACCACCACGTCGGCCATCTCGGTGATGGCCAGCACGTCTTCGGCGACTCCTCCACTCTCGGCGAAGGCCTGCCGCACGTCTACGCCCAGCTTGTCGAGGATCGCGAGGTTGAGCTTGGCGTCTCCCGAGTACTCGTCGGCGGCGGCCAGCGTGAACACCGTCACCTCAACGTCGGCGTTAAAGAGCTCGCGCGCCACCACGAAGCCGTCACCGCCGTTGTTGCCCTTGCCGGCGAAGACCACCACTTCTTCCGGGTCGTACCTCTCCAGGATCTCGCCGGCCACGGCCAGCCCCGCGCGCTCCATGAGATGGCCGCCGGGGATGCCCACACCGGAGATCGCGGCGGTGTCGGCGTGCTGCATCGCCTCCACGGTGTACAGGCCGAGCAAGAGTGACTCATACATCGGCGTCCTCCTTGAGGGCCGCGGCCACGGCGTAGGCCATGCCGGCCGTATGACTGAGCGAAAGCTCGACACGCGTCACGCCCAAGCGACGGGCCACGCGCGCTACGTCGCCGTGCAGCGCTATGCGGGGCTTTCCGCCCGACAGTACCTCGATGTCGCGCCACACGAACCCGATGATACCGATTCCCAGGGCTTTGCCCACAGCCTCTTTGGCGGCGAAGCGTGCCGCATAGTGCTGAAAGCGGTTCGAGAAGCGTTCACAGTAGGCGCGCTCCTGCTCGCTGAAGAGCCGCTCGTAGGCCCGCGGCAGGCGCTGCAGCAGCCGTTCGAGGCGCGCCGCCGAGATGACGTCGATGCCCAGGCCGAACAGCAGGCCACCGGCGGGGATGGAGGGAACGTCCACGCCCTACTCCACCGTCACCGTCTTGGCCAGGTTGCGCGGCTGGTCGACGTTGAGTCCCTTGATGCCGGCGATGTGGTAGGCCAGCAGCTGCAGCGGCACCACGGTGAGGATAGGCGCGAGGTGATGGTCGCACCTGGGCACCCAGAGAACATCGCGAGACAGCTCGGCGATGGCCTCGTTGCCGTCGGTGGCCACCGCGATCACATCGGCGCCGCGGGCGCGCACCTCCTCGATGTTGCTCACCAGCTTGGGAAACACCGGGCTGTCGTCGGCCACCACCACCACCGGCGACTCCTTGTCGAGCAGCGCGATGGGGCCGTGCTTCATCTCGCCGGCGGCGTACGCCTCGGTGGGGATATAGCTGATCTCCTTGAGCTTGAGAGCGCCCTCCAGACACACAGCATAGCCCATGCCGCGACCGAGATAGAGGAAGAAGCGCTCGTCGTGGTAGCGGCTCGCGATCTGCATGCTCCGGCTGTCGCGCTCGAGAAGCTGCTGCACCAGCTCGGGAATGGCACGCAGCTCATGGCCGAGACGGCGCAGCTCCTCCTCGGCCTGCACGCCGCGGGCCCACGCCAGCCTGAGGGTGAGCAGCAGCAGCGCCGCGACCTGAGCGGTATGCGTCTTGGTCGCCGCCACGCCGATCTCGAGACCGGCGCGCGTGAACAGCACGTAGTCGGCGTCGCGCGTGGCCTGGCTGCCCATGATATTGGTGAGCGCCAGAACGGGTGAGCCGGCCGCCCGGGCCAGCCGCATCGCGGCCAGCGTATCGGCCGTCTCGCCCGATTGGGTGATGCCGATCACCAGCGTCTCGGGGTCGAACACCGGCTCGCGATAGCGAAACTCGCTCGCCACATCGATCTGCACCGGCACGCGGGCGAGCTGCTCGATCGCGTAGCTCACGATGAGGCCGGCGTGGTACGAGGTGCCGCAGGCGACGATGAAGATGCGGCGCAGGCGGCGCAACATCTCGTCGTCCATGCCCACCTCGCTCAGGTCGACGGTGCCGTCTTCGCGCAGGCGCCCCGCCAGGGTGTCGCGCAGCGCCGCCGGCTGCTCGTGGATCTCCTTGAGCATGAAGGTCTCGTAGCCGCCCTTCTCGGCGGCGTCGTCGTCCCACGACACCAGCGTCTCGGCGCGCTCCAGGGGCTCGCCGGCGAGGTCGCAGAACTCCGCGCCGGAGGCGCGCAGGGTAACCACGTCGCCGTCTTCGAGCACGATGATGGTACGAGTATGGGCCATGAAGGCGGGCATCGCCGAGGCGAAGAACATCTCTCCGTCGCCTACGCCCACGACCAGGGGGCACTCCTTGCGCGTACCCACCACGATGTCGGGCTCGTCGGCCGAGATGGCGCAGAAGGCGTAGTGCCCCTGCAACTCGGCGACGGCGGCACGCACGGCGGCCGTGAGACCGTTGCCCACATGCTCCTCGATGAGGTGCGCGACCACCTCGGCGTCGGTTTGGCTCTTGAACGTGTGCCCTCGCGCCAGAAGACCGGCGTGCAGTTCCTTGTGGTTCTCAATGATGCCGTTGACCACGATGGAAACGCGGCCGCCGCAATCATCGTGAGGATGCGCGTTGGCCTCGCTCGGCCGGCCGTGCGTGGCCCACCGAGTATGACCCAGGCCCACCGTGGCCGGCGACGTGCTGGGCCCGGCGGCCGCGCAGAGCGCGTCGAGGTTGCCCACGGCGCGCACCGCTCGCAGGCCGTCCGCTTCGACCAGCACCAGACCGGCCGAGTCGTAGCCGCGATACTCGAGACGCCGCAGCCCGTCGAGGATGATGGGCTTGCCGGGACGTTGCCCGGCGTAGCCTACGATGCCGCACATGCGTGCTCCCTTCTGGGGACGTGGCACAGGCGGGCAAGCTGCGGACGGCACTCGAGAGCCGCTCTGTAACCGCCGTTACCGACGGGCTTTGACGACTCACTCACGACCGTGCCGGGCCGGGAGGCATCCGCCGAGTCTTTCGATGAACCTCCACCTCGTCACCCGCACGAGCGCCGCTTCAGGGCGTCTCATGCGGGCCAGGCGCTTAGGTTGACGTGCGGGTGTCCGCGCTGCCGGTCTGCTATGTGAAGCTATTCTACCCCGTCGCCGCGCGAGGCGTGGCAGGCGAGCCGCGGCAAGCCGCGACGAGCCGAACCTCAGGGATTCCCTGATGCCGGCGGCCGCGTTTAGAGGAGGGTGATAAGCCCGAGGTGCTGAGTCTATGCCGATCCGGCGCCGAGCAGCGACGCCAGCGGAACGGCGACAAGCACCTTGTCTACCACAACCCAAGCTTCTCCTCGACCACCGCGACGATGCGCGCGCACACGCCTTCAACCTCGTCGTGGGTCGGCGCCTCGGCCATCACGCGCACCAGCGGCTCGGTGCCCGACGGACGCACCAGAACGCGGCCGGTGTCGCCCAGGCGACGGCTCTCTGCGGCGACCGCCGCCCACACCGTCGCCGCCGCGGCCAGCGCGTCCTTGTCGCGCACCCGCACATTCACAAGCTTCTGTGGCAGGCGGGTCATCACGTGAGCCGCTTCAGCGAGCGGCACGCCCATCTCGCCGAGCGCCTGGAGCAGCAGAAGAGCAGTGGCCAGACCATCGCCGGTCGTGCTCACATCCCGGTTGATGATGTGGCCGGACTGCTCCCCGCCCAGCAGGTAGTCGCCCTTCAGCATCTCGGACACCACGTACCGGTCACCCACATCGGTTACGAGCACCTCGATGCCTTCGCGCCGCATGGCCAGATGAAAGCCCAGGTTGGTCATCACCGTGGTGACCACGGTGTCGCGCCTCAACTTGCCGGCCGCTTTCAGATGCTTGGCGAGGATGGCGATGATGAAATCGCCGTCTACCAGCTCGCCCGAGGCGTCGACCGCGAGCACGCGGTCGCCGTCGCCATCGAACGCCAGGCCCAGATCGAAGCCGTCGGCCGCGACCGACTCGCGCAGGGCGGCGATGTGCGTGGACCCGCACCCCGCGTTGATGTTGGTGCCGTCCGGCTCGGCGAACATCACGGCCACCTCGGCGCCCGACTCCGCCAGCGCCAGGGGCGCCGCCCGCGACATGGCGCCGTGAGCACAGTCGATGGCGATCTTCATGCCGCTCAGGTTGATCGGGATGCGCCGTACCACGTCCCACACGTAGCCTTCCACGGCCCCCTCGAGCGCGTCGGCCGAGCCGAAGGAGTCGTAAGCCGGCAGGCAGCGATCGTCGGCGTCCATGCGGACCTCGATCTCGGCTTCCTCCTCGTCGCTCAGCTTGATGCCGGCCGCCGAGAAGAACTTGATGCCGTTGTCGACGAAGGGGTTGTGCGACGCGCTGATGACGACGCCGGCGTCGGCGCCGCGCTGGGTGACCAGCGCCGCGAGCCCCGGCGTGGGGATCACGCCGGCGATCTCTACGCGGGCACCGCCGCAGGTGAGACCGGCCGTAAGGCCCGCCTCGAGCATCGGCCCCGAGAGGCGCGTATCGCGCCCGATCACGACCAGCGGATGCCGCCCGACCCTGCCGGCCAGCACCGCCGCCGCCGCTCGGCCCACGAGCACCGCGAACTCCGGGGTGAGCAGCTCGCCGGCCACGCCGCGGATGCCGTCGGTGCCGAAATACGTGCCCATCAGCGGGCCTGGGGAAGGGAGCGGAACATCGCTCGTATGGTACGTCGCTGCTCCATCTCCGGCAAATCGGCGGCGGGATAGGAGATGGGGGCCGCGCGAAACGTCCCCTTGCCGTACACCGGAGTAAATAACTCCGGCTTGTCCTCTTGCTCGCCCGCTTCGCGCGGCTCGCACCCCACCCCGCATGCGGGGACCGCACGCGCGGTGCATGGTCCAATCGTGGGGCGTCTCACGCTTCCTCGGGAGGCCTCAGACGGTGGCGGGCAGCGCGAGGCTAGCAGTTGCCCGCAGGTGGGACGTCTCGATCGTCAGTGGTGCTCAGGGAGGGTCGGGAAGGTCACTCGCGTCTTTGGCCATCGTCATCGGGGCGGCGCGTGGCGGGCCTAGTGGTACGGGGTCGCGCTCGCTACTTTGGCCGTGCCGCCGGGTGACTACGCTGGCGGGACCGCCGATATCAGGCAGTTGCCCGGCCGTCCTGCGCAGGGGCGGTAGGGCGAATGATTAGTCAGATGCAGTGCTAGACTCGGCCTTGCCCCAAGAGGATCCAAAGGAAAACCCACCAACTTCATGGAAGGCGACTGCTGACATATTTGAAATGGGGATTGAAATGCCGAGGAAGACCTATGTGGTACTTTGCATTTTGGTAGTGACGGCCGGTATCGTTATCGTAGATTTACTGTTCCTTAGGCATCGCTTGTTGGAACGGCTGATAGCGAATATCGGCATTGTCTTGGTGGTTGCAGCCTTCTATTTGAGATTCCTAAGGAGCCCGTGAGGTCGGTGGGCAGCGGCCGGCCCAGAGAAACTGCCCCGAGCCCTTACCGTTCTTGTAGGCTTTGAGCTCCTCCTTGAACGCCCCGGTCCCGCTGCCCGTCGGATAGAACCCGATATGCTTCGCGTAGCCCGCGAAATGGCCAGGTTCCCGTTCAGGTACAGCGCCCGTTCGCGGTACCGGCGGCGCGGCGTCGGCAGGGATTCGGCGTGGGGCAGACGAACCGAGGGTAATGACCTACCGGCCTCGTTACACGGTCAACGACCGCATCGCCGCCGCAATCGCGCGCATTGAGGCGGCTCAGCAGTCCCTCTCCTCCCAAGAGCTGCCGGCCGAGAGGCTCGCCGCGCTGCGCCGGCTTGCCTTGGTGCGCGAGGCTTACCACACCACGAGCATCGAAGGCTCCCGGCTCTCACTCGATCAAGCCGAGAGACTCCTCGCCGGCGAATCGCCACCGCACGCCGCCGGCGAGGACGCCCGCGAGCTCCTCAACTACGCCGACGCGTTCGCCTTGATGGTGGCGCACTTCGAGAGTGGTGCAGCGATCAGCGAGGCGCTTCTCCGGCAGATCCATCGTCGTCTCATGAGGGGCGTGCGCGGCGACCGGGCTATGCCCGGCAGGTATCGCAAGGTGCAGATCCATCTCGTGCACACGACGACCGGAGCCAGCCTCTACACGCCGCCGCCGCCGCGCGCGCTGAGAGGTCTGATGGCCGACCTGATTGCCTGGCTGGCCGACCCAGGTGACGCCCACCCGGTGATCGTCGCGGGGCTGGCTCAGCTCGAGCTGGTGCGCATCCATCCGTTTCTCGACGGTAACGGCCGCACGGGCCGCCTGCTCTCTGCGCTGTGCCTGTACCGCGCCGGCAGCGACCACACGCGACTCGTCACGATGAGCCAATACTATGATCACAATCGCGACGCCTACTACCATGCGGTACGTCTCGGCAACGAAGAAGGCGCCGACGTGACCGGCTGGCTCGCCTACTTCGCCGCCGGGCTGGCGGTGCAGTTTCGTGAGGCGGCCGCGCAGGCCAGATCTTGGTGAGGCGCGAGCGCTCGAGCCTTTCCCGTGGCGCGCCGCAGGCGCTCGCCGCGCCGGGTCTCGAGAGGCCGCGCCGGCGCGCGGCTCCCGTGGCCAACTTCCTTGAGGCCGTGCCCACGCGGCTCGGCTGACGCATATCGAGCCCTCGACGCAGGGGCGGCGGCTCGCAGGGGCCTCGCGAGGCGACCGGCGCGAAGTCAGGCGGTTGACGGTCGCTTGCGGTGGAAAAGCCGCTCTCTGGCTGCACCGCATTCGTCAACTGCCGCGCAGCAGCGGCCCGCGTGCCGAGCGAAGCGAATGAAGCGAGCGCGCCCCTGCGAGCCGCCGCCCCTGCGTCGAGGGCGTCGGCTTAAACGACGACGGGCCGCCCGTAGGGCAGCCCGTCGGGAAGTTCGCGATCTGCCGCGCGTCAGCGCTTGCTGAACTGGGGCTTCTTGCGGGCCTTGTGGAAGCCGGCCTTCTTGCGCTCGACCTGACGGTCGTCGCGGGTGAGGAAGCCGGCACGCTTGAGCGGCGTGCGCAGGTTCTCGTCGGCCTCGCAGAGGGCGCGGGCGATGCCGTGCCGCACGGCCCCCGCCTGAGCCGAGATGCCGCCGCCGTGCACGTTGGCCGTCACGTCGAACTTGCCGCCCGTGCGTGTGGTCTCGAACGGCATGAGGGCGATGGTCTCGAGGACCTTGCGACCGAAGTAGGCGTCGATCTCGCGGTTGTTGATGACGACCTTGCCGCCGCCCGGGGTGAGGATCACGCGGGCGACGCTGGTCTTGCGTTTACCGGTAGCGCGGTAAGTGACTGCATCTGGCACGCCTTACTCCTTGATCTCGAGCACTACGGGCTGCTGCGCCTCGTGGTGATGCTCCGCGCCGGCATAGATCTTGAGCTTGCGGAGCTGAGCGCGCCCGAGCTTGTTATGGGGCAGCATGCCGCGCACGGCGTGGCGTACGACCTCTTCGGGCCGGCGGGCGAGTAGCTTGGCGTACGACTCGCTCTTGATGCCGCCGGGATACCCCGAGTGATGGTAGTACATCTTCTGCTCGGGCTTGTGACCCGTCACGACGATCTTCTCGGCATTGATGATGACGACGAAGTCGCCCGTATCGATGTTAGCCGTGTAGGTCGCTTTGCGCTTGCCGCGCAAGCAGTCGGCGACGACAGTGGCGAGACGGCCCAGAGTGTGGCCGGAGGCGTCGACGAGGTACCACTTCTTCTCGATGGTGGAGGGCTTGGCGACGTAGGTCTTCATGCGCTCACTCGGTCCGCTGTCAGAAAGCGCGTCCCATGCGGACGCGCGAAGGGGAACTATAGCCAATCGCGCCTGGCGATGCAAGACGCGGGGGCGGTAGACCCCGCGACCTGGCGCCTCCCGCCCGCGCGGCCTCTCGCCGCCGCGGGCTAGCGGCCAGCCCTCGGCGCGATCCGTCGTCCCCGACCTACCCGCTGCAGCAGCACCTCGTCGCCGGCCGCGATCGCCAGCACCTCCGAGGCCGACCCGGCATTCACGGCAACCTCCACCTGGCCGTAGCTGTCGACCAGGATCACGATGTCGCTGGGACGCACCGCCGAGAACGTCTGTGCGACGCGCGCCAGATAGCGCTCGCCACCGGTCACGAGCTCCACCGTCTCGCCCAGGTCGGCGGCCTCGAGCTGTCTGGCCCGCAGGTTGAGCGCCACGTTGCCGAAACGATCCACCAGCATCGCGGTGGTGAAGATGCCGGCCCGCGAACGCCGCAGCTCGGGCACGGCGATGCGCTCGAGCCCGACCGGGTCGATCTCCAGACCCACCACCGAGAGCGCGAGCCCGGCGGCCAGCCGGGCCGCCACGGGAGCGAAGATGTCGCGGCCGTGAAACGTGGCCGAGAGCGGCGAGAGCCAGAGCTCTTCGTTGGAGAGCAGATACGCCTGGGCCACACCGCCATCCGCGTCGGCCGCCATGGTGAGCAGCCCATTGTCGGGGCCCACGAAGAGCCGGTCGCTCCCGCTATACAGGGCGACGGGTCGCCGCGGTCCGCCCACCCCCGGGTCGACCACCGAGAGGTGTACCGCGCCGTCCGGCATGTAGCGCAACGTGTTGCGCAGTATCAGAGCACCGGCCATCACGTTGCGCTCCGGCAGCCCGTGTGTAACATCGATCACCTGCACCTCCGGTGCGAGGCGCGCGATCACGCCGCGGCATACGCCGGCGAAGTCGTCGGCGTAGCCGTAGTCGCTCGAGAAGCAGATGGCCCTGACCATGGTTGCAACCTATGACGTTGCGCCGGGGAGCGCAACAGCCGGCCCGTCGAACCCCCGCGTGGCGCCTCGCCGCAGCCCGCCGGGGCTGCCCGACGGTGCCAGTGCGAATGCCCCGTGCGAATGCCCCGTGCGAGTGCCCCGGTACGGGGTTGCCGAAACCGTTAAGCGGAGGCGGAGGCACAGAAGGCGACGATCGCGCCCACCAGACCGGCACCCGTGTGCTCCTCCGCCTCGATCGCCACCGCCAGACCCAGCCCGCGCAGGGTGTCGCTGGTCTGCGGCCCTATGGAGCACAGACGGGCGCCGGCCAGCCGTTCGGAGAGTGTCCCGGCGGCGCCCGCGGCGCCGGCCGCCGCCTCCATGAGTTCCACAAAATGTCGGGCGGCGCTCCCCGAGGCAAAGGTGATGAAGTCGGCCTTCTCGATGCGCTCGCGAGGCACCTCCAGGCCTCGCGCGGGAAGCGTGTCGTACACGGTGAGCACGTCCACGAGGGCGCCATTGGCGCGCAGCGCCACGGCCAGCACGTCGCGCGCCTCGCCGGCCTGCGGGATGAGCACCCGCGCGCCGGCCGGCGCCACGCCGCGACTCTGCAGAGCGCGCGCAAGACCCTCCGCGACGTAGTCATCGGGGACCACGTCGCAGGCCACGCCGCGCCGCTCGAGAGCCGACCTCGTAGCCGGTCCGATGGCGGCCACCACCACCCCGGCCAGCGCCGACCCCGCCGGCAAGCCCCCGAGCTCCTCCAGGTAGCCGAAGAAGGCGCGCACGCCGTTGGCGCTCGTGAACACCACCAGCGCGTAGGCTTGCAGGCGGCTCACTACGTCACGGGCCCGCCTATCGAGCGGCCGTGGTGCGATGCGAATCGCCGGCACGAGGAGAACGTGCGCCCCGAGGCGCGCCAGTGGCTGGGCCAGCGAGGCGGCCTGCTCGCGTGGGCGAGTGACCACCACAGTCCGGCCGCGCAGTGGCGCTGCGGTCACGCGGATCCTCTCTGGCGCACGCCGGCGAGGATGCGCTCCACACCGGCGGCGCGCAGGCGCTCGGCGAGCGCTTCGCCGAGCGCCTCGGGGTCTTCGGCAGGCCCGGCAAGCTCGTCGCGCAGGCAGTCGCGACCGTCCGGCGAGCCCACGAAGGCGCGCAGTCGCAGGCGTTCGCCGTCTTCGTCGCCGGCGCCGGCCAGCTCGGCCAGGCCGGCGATCGGCACCTGGCAGCCGCCCTCGAGCACGCGCATGAGGCTGCGCTCGGCGCGCACCGCGAGTGTGCTCGCGCGGTCCGCCAGGGGTTCGACCAGGCCCAGCACACGGGCGTCGCCCTCACGCGTCTCGATGGCCAGGGCGCCCTGGCCCACGGCCGGTAGCATTGCGTCCAGGGAGAAGACGAAGGCGACCTGGTCGGCGATGCCGAGGCGGGCCAGACCGGCGGCCGCGAGAACCGTGCCGGCCATCCCCTCCTCCTCCACCCGCCGCAGCCTCGTCTGCACGTTGCCGCGGATGTCGACCAGCCGCAGGTCGGAACGCAACGCCAGAAGCTGCGACCTGCGGCGCAGGCTCGAGCTGCCCACCACGGCGCCTTGCGGGAGATCGGCCGGCGCGCGCGGCACGGCGCCGGCCGCGCCGCCGCCGGGTGCGTCCGGCGGCATCCGCAAGGCGCCCGTGACGAACACGTCGCGCACGTCTTCGCGCGCCGTGAAGGCAGCCAAGGCGAGGCCGCCGGGGATGGCCGTGGGCATGTCTTTGGCCGAGTGCACCGCCAGATCGGCGCGACCGTCGAGCAGGGCTGTCTCGAGCTCCTTAACGAACAAGCCCTTGTCGCCGATCATCGCGAGCGGGGACTCGAGCCGCTGGTCGCCCTTGGTGTGGATCATCACGATCTCCACACGCAGGCCCGGGTGCCGCCGTTGGAGCTCCGCACGCACCCACTCGCTCTGCACCAGAGCCAGAGCGCTGCCACGCGAGCCGATGCGCAGGGCTTCGTTCAAGCGTCGTCCGTGCCGGTACCCGGTAGACGGTGCACCGTGGCACCGGCGCCGGCGTCGTCCCGCGCTCTCGGGGCCATGCCGGCGGCGGTGCCATCCGGGGCAGCGCCGGCCATGCCGCTGTCGACGGCAGCGGAAGCGCCCTCCAGGTCGCCGGCCGACTCGCCGGGAGTGCCGTCCAGGTCGAACAGCGTGCGCACGGCGTCCATGTACAAGCAACACTCCTCGCGACCCGCAAGCTCCTTCATCCTCACCGTCGGGACGTGAAGGATCTTGTTCACGATGCTTGTGGTGAGGAGCTCCACCTGAGCACGCTGCTGATCGCTCAAATCGCCGATCTTGCCGCCCAGCCGTGCCAGCTCGGCCTGGCGGATCTGCTCCATGGACTCGCGCAGCACGGCGATGGTCGGCACCACTTCGAGGCTCCGCAACCAGTCGTTCACGTTGTCGAGCTCCTCCTGCACGATACGCTCGGCGTGCTGCGCCTCTTTCTCCCGCGCCCTGCGGTTCTGTTCTACCACGCCCTGTAGATCGTCGATGTCGTAGAGGTAGGCGTTGCGCACGCGGTTGATCTCGGGATCGAGGTCGCGCGGCACGGCGATGTCGATGAAGAAGATGGGCCGGTGGTGGCGGTGCCGGAGCGCGCGCTCCACCTGCTCGCGGGTGATCACGTAGTGCGGCGCGGCCGTGGAGCTGACGACTATGTCGGCGGCCGCGAGATGCTCCTCGAGCGCCTCGAAGGGCACGGCGGCGGCGCCTACACCGCGAGCCAGCGCCTGCGCCGCGTCGAGGCTGCGATTGGCGACCAGGATTCTCTCGATGCCGTGTGCCTTGAGGTGCGTGGCGGTGAGCTCGCTGGTCTCGCCGGCGCCCACGATGAGGACGGTGCGGCCCTTGAGCTTGCCGAACACCTGCAGGGCCAGCTCCACGGCGGCCGAGCTCACGCTCACCGGCCGCTCGCCGATGGCCGTCTCGGTGCGCACCCTTTTGCCGACCTCGAGCGCGTGGCGAAACAGCCGGTTAAACACCAGGCTGGTGCAGCCGCCCTCGTGGGCCTGCTGGTAGGCGGCTTTCACCTGGGCCACGATCTGCGCCTCGCCGACGACCATCGAGTCGAGGCTGGACGTCACTCGGAAGAGGTGCGCGATGGCACCGTCGCCCGAGTAGCTGTACAGGCTGGGCTCCAGTTCGCCGGCCATCACGCCCGCGCACCCCGCAAGGACGCTCACGGCCGCCTGGCGGGCGGCGAGCGAATCGTGACCGTACATGTAGAGCTCGGTGCGGTTGCAGGTGCTCAGGGCCACCACCTCGCCAACGCCGCCCGCGTCGAGCAGCTCCCGCTGAACGCGGAGGACGGTCTCGGCGTCGAGCGCCAGACGTTCGCGCAACTCGAGCGCGGCGGTCTTGTGCGATATGCCGGTGACGACTACGAGCATCACGTCAGCCCCCGTACTTGTGGAAGCTGCTCAAGTACGGCAGGGCGCCGAAGCGGATGGCCATCATCACCACGAGCCCGAACACGGCGAGCCAGGCGATGCGGCTGCCGATCCAGTCGGCGCGCAGGCGCCCCCAGAGCAGAGTCGCATAGAGGGCCCAGGCGACCAGCGAGAGCAGCACCGTAGGATCTACCCACCAGTGTGGCACGCCGTACGTGACGGCCCGGACAACACCGGCGAGCATGCCGGCGCTGAGAAACGGCAGGCCCAGCAGCGTCGCGTGACAGACGAGCTTCTCGAGCGCGCCGAGTGACGGCAGACGGCCGAGCACGCGACCGGCCTTGCGGCGATGCAGCAGGGCGTCCTCGACGAGGTAGATGATGGCCGCCCCTCCAGCCACGTACAGGCAGCCGATGGCCACCAGGATCACAGACACGTGAAGCACCACCACATCGCTCCTCAGCGCGGGAGCGAGCCCCGCCGGCGGCCGATACGCGATCAGGGCCGCCGTGAGCAGAACGAGAACCACCGGCAGCACGTAGAGCCCCACGGCCCTGATCTTGGTGAACGACTCCAGCACGTGCCACACCAGAACCACCGACCACGCCACCATGACGAGTGACTCGTAACTCCCCGCAAACGGCACGTGGCCGGCGCTCACGCCGCGCAAGACGATAGCCGCCGTCTGACAAGCGAGACCCACGGCGGCCACGATCATGCCGGCCCGCGCCAGCAGAGGGCCGGTGGTGAGCAATTGCACGAAGAAGAGCGCGAACGCCCCCGCGTACAGCAGGTACGCGATCCATAGCAGAATGACCGAGACGTGGTCCACGCGGAGCGCCGGGTGGTCGGTCTAGGGCCGGAGCGGCCGGCGGCTCACGAGCCGCCGGCTTCGCCGGCCTCGGTCCGCCGGCGCTGCATCTCCTTCTCGAGCAGCTCCACATCGCGGCGCAAGGTGCTCACGCGCCGCGCGCTCATGAAGTAGTAGACGACGAGCACCGCCAGGATGATGGCGTAGGCGGCGGCGACGAACTTGGCGGCTTCGGCGATAGACATCGGGTCATCCTCCGATCGAGTGCTTGAGGTCGGCCACGCGATCTTTGAGCTCCTCCACCGAGACGTCGCGGCGGATCAGTGCAGCCAGAAGAAGGGTCATGCCGATCATGGTGATCATGAAGCTCACGAACATGCTGCCCGGCATGCCGGTGCCGCTGGTCGTGAAGACCGCGGGATGCATGCCGGCCGGCAGGAAGCGCGTGGCGAAGAAGGTGATGGGCACGTCGATGAACGCGATGATCGCGAACACCGCGGCGTAGGTGGCGCGGCGCTGCTCTTCCTCGATCACCGAGCGCAGCACGAAGTAGGCGGTGTACAGGATGCAGACCAGCAGAAACGTGGTGAGACGCGGCTCCCAGTCCCACCAGGTACCCCAGGCGGCCTTGCCCCAGATGGGCCCGCTGGTCATGACGAGAAGGCTGAAGAGCAGCCCCAGGCGCACGCTCACGTAGCTGAGCCGGTCCCACTTGGGGTTGAAGCTGCGCAGATAGGCGATGGCGGCCAGGAAGGCCACGCCGAGAGCCACGAGGGCGCTCTCGGCCACCGGCACGTGGAAGTAGAAGATCTTCTGGCTGAAGCCCATGGTTGAGGCGTCGATAGGCGAGTACAGGAACGCCATCAACACCCCGATCACGAGAAACACCCCGGCTCCGAGAAACAGCGCCGGCGCGCTGACGAATCTCTTCACGCTACTCTCCGATCGCGAAGTCATAGGTACCATACGCCGCCACGATGAACACCGCATCGAACCCCAGCAGAAATAGCAGGCGCGCGCCCACCGAACCCAGGCTCACGCTCTGCGCAAAGATGCCCGTGGTGGCCGCCGTGGCGGCGATGAGCACGGGCACGATCAACGGCAGGAAGAGGATCGGCATGAGCAGATCGCGCGACCTGGTGTTCATGGAGATCGTGGCAAGCAGCGTGCCCAGGGCGCAGATGCCCACGTCGGCCAGCAGTACGACGGCGAAGAACAGGGGTAGATCGCCGGCGTAGCTGCGCTGAATGAAGAACAGCGTGAACACCGGCACCGCCACCGCCTGGATGATGAGCAGGAAGATGAGGTTGGCGGCGGTCTTGGCGAAGAAGATGATCACGCGATCCACCGGGCACAGCAACAGCCCGTCGAGGCACTGCTCGTCCTTCTCCTGGGCGAACGAACGGTTCAGGCCCAGCAGCATGGCAAAGATGAACGTCACCCACAGCATGCCACCGGTGAAATAGGTGAGGTCGACGTCCTGCCGCACGCTGAAGGCGTAGTGAAAGATCACCATGGCGAGCAGCACGAACAGGATCATGCTGATGATCATCTCGCGGGTGCGCAACTCGCGGATGAGATCCTTGCGCAGGATGGCCATGAATTGGCGCCGGGCGCGCAGCGGTGCCCCCTCGTCGCCCCGCTCGATTGCTTGCCTGCGGTGGCTATTCACAGCACGCTCCCCTCCTGGACGTGCTCGCGGTACACGGCGCTGAAGGAGTCGTGATCTACGCCGGCCGCATGCTCGTAGACGATGCGGCCGTTCTCGACAATCATGAGCCGGCTGCCCCACTCCAGACCCTTCGCGATGTTGTGCGTCACCATGACGAAGGTGTGCTCGTCGCGGATCTCGGCGAGCAGCCCGTCGAGGATGTCGACGGCGCGCGGATCGAGGCCGCTATGAGGCTCGTCGAGGAGCAGCACACGCGGCCGGTGGAGGATGGCGCGGGCGATCGCCAGGCGTTGCCGCATGCCTTTGCTGAAGGTGCGCACGATGTCGTAACGACGGTGGCTCAGCTCGAGGCGTTCGAGAAGCTCGGTGATGCGCGCCTCGCGGCCCTCGATGCCGTACATGTCGGCGTAGAAGCGCAGATTCTCCTGGGCGGTGAGGTCCAGGTACAGCATCGGGCTGTGCGAGATGAGACCGATCGTGCGGCGCACCGGCATGGGGTCTTCGCGCACATTGTGACCGGCCACCCTGACCTTGCCGGAGCTGGCCGTGAGCAGGGTGGCCAGTATGCGCAGCGTGGTGGTCTTGCCGGCCCCGTTGGGGCCGAAGATGCTCAGGAAGCCGCCCGCCTCGAGGCTGAAGGAGAGTCCCTTCAGCACCTCGCGCCGGCCGAACGTCTTGCGCAGGCCCTCGACTTCGATCTCGAGCGGCATGAAAGCCTCCGTCACCCCGGCGTGACGTCGAAGCGACCGGCGCCGATCTCGCCCGCAGTCGCCTCCTCCCGGGCCTCCTGCTCCTGGGCGCGCCGCTTGGGCCACAGCGAGACGCCGGCGCCGACGCAGAGCAGGATCGCACCCACCCATACGAAACGGATGAGCGGGAAGATGACGGTGCGCAGGGCGATCGTCTTGGACGTCTTGTCGAAACCCGCATCGGCGACCACGAATAGATCTTGCTTCCAGCCGCCGAGGATCACGGCACGCACCGCCGCACCGGAGGCAGGATACACATCGGTGCGGGGCTTGAGGGTGCCCACGGCGACACCGTTGCGCGTGACGCTGAAGCTCGCCACGGCGTGCGTGGAGCCCTGCGCACCGCTGCCGTCGCTCATGCTGCGGTACGTTAGCACGTAGCCCTGTAGAGAGGCAGTGGCGCCCGGCTGGACCTTGACGATGGTGGACTTCTCCACTCTATAGACGTTGGAACCGATGAGACCCACCATCAAGAGGACCATGCCAAAATGCACGACGAACGAAGCCGTGCGCGGGCGGCTGCCGCTGAAGGCGCGACCCAGGCCGGCCCAGAGACTGCGTCCAGGGCCGGCCGCCTTGCGCGCCGAACGCAGCACGAACTGCAGCACGGCGCCGCCGGCGAAGCCGCACACCACGAGGCCCACGAAGCCCCACAGGTGTGACTGGAAGCCGAGTGCCAGCCACAGAGGTACGGAGAGCGCGGCGACTACCGCCGGCACGATCAAGGAGCCGCTCAATGCCGCACCTTCGGTCTTGCGCCAGGCCAGCAGAGGGCATACCGCGATCAGCGCCAGAACGACGACGCCGAGCGGCTCGGCGAAGGTGTTGTACGTGGAGGGGCCCACCGTCTTGTTCAGCACCAGCGGCACGGCGACGGTGACGAGCGCCAGCGCCACGGCGAACAAGGTGAGCAGAAGGTTGGTTACGTAGTACAGGAAGTCGCGCGAGAGCCAGCTCTGCACATCGTCGTGACTCTCGAATCGGCGCCAGCGCCAGGCCAGCAGACCCACGCCGACCGCGGCGATGGCCACCAGGAACGTGGAGAGGATCCACACCAGCACCTTGCTCTCTTCGAAGGCATGCACCGAGTTGATGAGGCCGGTGCGCGTGGTCCAGGTGGCCAGGATGGTGAAGAAGAAGGCCGCCGACGCCAGGCCCAGAGCCCAGCGCTTGAACAGCCCGCGCGTACGATAGAGCGTCATCGAGTGCAGCAACGCGGTGGCGGCCAGCCATGGTACGAGCGAGGTGTTCTCCACAGGGTCCCAGCCCCAGTAACCGCCGAAGCTGAGCACCACGTAGGCCCACCAGGCGCCCAGGCCGATGCCCAGCGAGAGAAAGAGCCAGCCCGCCACCGCCCACTTCTGAGAAAGCTTGACCCAGAGCGCGTCGGCCCTCCCCTGCAGCATGGCCGAGACGGCGAACGCGAAGGGCACCGAGAGTCCCACGTACCCTATGAACAGCGCCGGTGGATGCAGCACCATGGCCGGGTGCAGCAGTAAGGGGTTGAGGCCAAACGGCACCGTCCCGGCGGCCGCCTTGACGAAGGGGTTGGAGCCCTGATCGAACACCATCAGCGCCGTGAACACGGCGCCGATGACGCTGAGCACCATCACCGCGCCGCCGGTGAGGGGCTCCAGCTTGTTCAGGTCGAGGAGCGCGATGACCACAACGACGATGGCGATGAGCAGCAGCCATAGCAGAAACGAGCCCTGCTGCCCCGCCCAGAAACCGGCGATGCGATAGAACGTCGACAGGCTGGCGTCTGAGTTCTCGGCGACGTAGCCGAAGCTGAAGTCTCCCTTGAGAAACGCTTGCAGCAAGACCGCCGCGGACACCACCGTGGCGAGGAAGAAGGCGTAGACCGCGTAGTAGCCGTTGCGCAGCAGATCGCGGCGGTCCCAGCGCATGCCCAGCGCCAGGAAGACCACTCCGGCGACGGAAAAGACGAGCGCCAGTGAGAGGGCGAGACGGCCGAGGACGATCACAGGCGCGGCCTCACGGCCCCGCCTGCGCTGTAGACGTCGTCGGCTGCGCCGTGGGAGTAGTGGCCTGCGCCTTGTACTTGCTTGGGCACTTGGTCTGGAGCTGTTGGGCCGTGATGAGGCCGGTCCCCATCTTGCCCTCCACGACCACGTCAACGCCGCTCGCGAACGTGCTGGGCATCTGCCCGCTGTAGACGACTTTCACCGTGTCGCTCTTACCGGTAAGGTCTTGGATCGTGAAGTGCACACCGGCGCCGTTGCGGCTGATGGTGCCTCCCAGCACCTTGCCGCCGACCTGCACGTTCTTCCCGTCATACTTGCCCGTCGCGAGGTCCGAGACCTGCCGGTAGTAGGCGCCCTGTCGCTGCACGAGGACGACAACGCCTACGGCGAACACCGCGACGATCACCCCAGTGGCGATGAGGAGACGAGTGCGCGACTTTCTGTTCACACGAATACCCCCGGTCGTAATGCAGACAGCCAGTACAGTGTAGCCGACGAATGGTGGTTCGCGCCATTTGCCCTGCCCCTGAGATGATTAATTCGCGTGAAGCAGCCGGCCGCCACGCGCCGCGCCGGATGCGCCATGAGCTGCACGCCAAGTCTTGGCGCAAGGTGCCCGCGGAGCGTCCAGAAGGAAAAGCGCAGCCGCGCGGCGTAGCTAGCAGCATGCCCATTGACAAACGCCGTGAGAGCAGAATCATCGCCGTGATCTTCGCCCAGGTATCCGGCGCGTCCGGCGAGAGGCACGCCCAGCTTGTGCGGCAGGCCCTCGAACGGGCCAATCAGCTCTTCGCCCCGGCCGTGGCCGAACCGTTCTCGATGATCGCCCCAGATCGTTTCGACGGCGCCCTGGCCGATCCGGCGCAGGCACCGCTCTGTATCAGCGTGCTACGGGAGATGGTGGCCCCCGTCAGGCTGCGGGTCGGCATCGGCATCGGCACCGTCGACCGGCTGCGGGACTCAGCCGCGGAGGAGCGCGACCCCTACTCCCTGGCACGCCGCGCCTTGCAGCTCACGGTGCGTGATGACGGCCTCGGCCGCTATCTGGGCACCGGAGAGGCCGGCGACGTGTTGCTGGGTGCGATGTGCCGCCTCGTCGATCCGCTCATCCGGGCGCGCACTAGCAAGCAGTGGGAGGCCATCGCCGCCTACCGCGAGCTGGGCCACCAGCGCGACGTGGCGGAGAAGCTCGGGGTCACGCGGCAGAGCGTGGGCGATCGGCTGGCGGCGGGCCACCGCCGCGCCGTCGAAGAGGCCGACGCGGCGATCGGCACCTACCTGAGCTACTTGCGCCGGCAGCGCTTCACGCCGTAAGCGCACGCCTTCTGCCGGCCTCAGGCTCTTAGCCCTCGGGCCCCACGGGCGCGGGGGGCGAGGGTGCTGCGCAGTCGCCCCCCAGGTCGAGCAGCTTCTCCACCGCGTGCGGCAGCGCCGCGGCGATCATGGCAAACTGCTCACGGCAGGCGCCGGGGCTGCCCGGCAGGTTGATGATGAGCGTTCTGCCGCGCACACCGCTCACGGCGCGCGAAAGCATGGCGTGAGGCGTCCTGGCCGCCGAGCCGGCGCGCATGGCTTCGGCAAAGCCGGGGGCCTGTCGCTCGAGCACGCGTAGCGTAGCCTCAGGCGTGACGTCTCGCGAGGTTAGGCCCGTGCCCCCCGTGGTGAGTACCAGATTCACCGGCGTTTCGTCTGCCCAGTGCCTGAGCTGGGCCGCAATCTGATCCTGTTCGTCGGGTACGATGGCACGCTCCACCGACCCGGCCCCCAGCTCGCGCAGTGCCCCCTCCAGCGCGACGCCGCTGGCGTCTTCGCGCTCGCCGCGGAAGCCCTTGTCGCTCACCGTGAGCACGGCGGCGGCGATAAGACTGGGCTTGAGCAGCACCATGCCGTCGCCGGGCTTGATCTCGCCGCCCTCGAGAACGCGCGCAAAGATGCCCTCGCGAGGCATCACGCAGTCGCCGGCCTGATAGAAGATCGCGCAGCGGTCGTGGCAGACCTTGCCGATCTGCGTTACCTCGAGCAACGTCTCGCCGACGTACAGGCGGGTGCCGACCGGCAGGGCGTAGACCACCATACCCTCGGTGGTGAGGTTCTCGCCGAACGCTCCGGGGTCGACCGAAGGGCAGGTGGGCCGCATCTTGGCGATGCTCTCATTGGCGAGCAAGCTCACTTGGCGGTGCCAGGGACCGGCGTGGGCGTCGCCCTCCACGCCGTGCTCCACCACGAGCTTGATGGCGGGCACCGGCTGCTTGCGCACCCCTTTCTGGTCGGCAACGTTCACCGAGACGATGCGACCGTCGACCTGGTGGCTCACTCTTCCCCCCGTCTCCAGGTGCCGCTGCGTCCACCGCTCTTCTCGAGCAGGCGCACAGGGCCGACCTCCATGCCCCGATCGATGGCCTTGCACATATCGTAGATGGTGAGCGCGGCCACGGAGGCCGCGACCAGGGCCTCCATCTCTACCCCGGTGCGCCCCCGCAGGCGCGCCTCGGTGGTCACGCGCACGCCCGGCAGGGTCGCGTCGCGGCAAATGTCGACGCTCACCGCCGTGAGGTTGAGTTGATGGCAGAGGGGGATGAGCTCGTGCGTGCGCTTGGCGGCCATGATGCCGGCCAGCCGCGCCACGGCGATCACATCGCCCTTCGGCACCGCTTCGTCCTCGATCATCGCCAGAGTCTCGGCGGCCATGGCGACACAGGCCTCGGCACGGGCCACACGCTCGGTCTCGTCCTTCTCGCCCACGTCGACCATGCGCGCGCGGCCGCGCTCATCGATGTGCGTGAGATCGCCCATTCAGGCCTCACTTCCCGTCTCAGGATGAGAGCTCGCGCCCACTGCTCAGCCCCCAATCTGTGACATGGCACGCCGGTTCGCGCGCTCCTCGCGGTAACGGTCGTAGCTCTTGCCCGACACCGCCCGTGCGATGGCGCCGCGCAATTCATCGGGGTGAGCGATGAGCGGCCGCACGGCCATCTCGTCGCCCGAGAACAGGCAAGTGCGCAGGCGACCGTCGGCGGTCAGGCGCAGGCGGCTACAACTGGCACAGAAGTGCTCGGACACACCGGCGATGAACCCGATGGTGCCCCGTGCTCCCGGCACCTGCCAGTACTGCGCCGGGCCGTGTCCGTACGGACCGGCGTGGGGCATTAGCTGGTGGCGTTGCTTGAGTCGCTCCAGAACGGCGGGCGCCGGCACCAGCGAACCGTGGCCGCCCAGGCGCCGATCGAGCGGCATGAACTCGATGAAACGCACGTGTACCTCGCGCTCGCGGGTGAGCTGCACGAACGCCTCGAGCTCGTCCTCGATGCCCTCCAGCAGCACCGCATTGACCTTGATCGGCGAGAATCCCGCCGCGAACGCCACATCGAGGCCCGCCAGAGCGTCGGCCAGCCGCCCGCCCCGCGTGACGGCCGCGAAGCGCGCCGGGTTGAGGCTGTCGAGGCTCACGTTGACGCGCCGCAAGCCCGCGCGGCGCAGATCGTCGGCGAACCGGGGCAGGAGGATGCCGTTGGTAGTCAGCGAGATGTCGCTGATGCCGCTCGTACGGCCCAGCATGGCGACGAACGCGGCACACCCATGCCTCACGAGCGGCTCCCCGCCCGTGATGCGCACCTTGCTGATGCCGCACTCTGCCGCCACGCGCGCGAAAGCGGCGAGCTCCTCGTATCTGAGGATCTCCGCGTGAGCCCGCGGCGGCACGCCCTCGGGGGGCATGCAGTAGGTGCAGCGCAGGTTGCAACGATCGGTGATCGACACGCGCAGGTAGTCGACCCTGCTCTGCTTGCTCTTGGCGACGGTGTTCACGAGGCTCGGGCTTCCTTGAACGCGCGACCTGGCGGCCGCGGGGTGTCACTCAGGCACGTCCAAGTGTACCGCCCGCGCCGCCGCGCGTCATTTCGCCAGCATGACCTCGGTGGATTTGATAACCACGGTCACGGAGTCGCCGGCCTCGATGCCGAGGTTCTCGACGGCATGACGCGTGATCACCGACACGACCTCGTGCCCGTCTACGTCCACCACTACCTCGGCCATCACGGTGCCGAGCACGACGCTCTTTACCACTCCCGGGATCTGATTGCGCGCACTCAAGGGCATGGCAGCCTCCTTTGGGCTTTCTCGGGCGCGGCTCCGCGACCCGTCGCGCTTCACATTCCCACGGAGGGCTTCTACAAACGGTCGTCCGTGAGCGGGTCGCCCGCGGCGGCAATGGCGTATACGGCGTCGGCGGCGACGCCGAGCTCGACCGTCGCACCGGCGGCGAGGCCGAGAGCATCGGCCGAGCGTAGGGGAAGGAGCGCCTCTAGAACCGCCGGCGACGCCGCCCCGGCAACCCGCGTCTCGATGGAGACGCGCACGAACCCACCGAGCAGGACGGTCAGGACAACCACGCCGGCGAGCCGGTTCAGACCGCCCGCCGGCATCTCGCCGGGGCGCCACACCTGTACGTCTTCCGGACGCACGACCACCGCGTGCAGAGCGGTGGGCAACGGCTTGGCGGCCCGCAGGAAGCCTCCTCCCACGAGGCGGGCCAGGCGCGGGTCTTGCCGGTCGCGGCTTGCCGGCAGCACGTTGCGGGCACCGGCGAGCCGCGCCACCGCCTCGTCGGCCGGCCGCCGCAGAAGCTCCCGGGGCGCGGCCGTCTGCCGCAGCCGGCCCGCCACGAGCACGGCACACACATCGGCCAGGGCAAAGGCTTCGCTGCGGTCGTGAGTGACGTGCAGCACGGCGAGCTCCTCCTCGTGGCAGACACGCCGCAGCACGGCCTGCAACTCCTCGCGGGCTTCGCCGTCTACGGCGCTCAGCGGCTCGTCGAGCAGCAGGGCTCGCGGGCCGGCGGCGAGCGCTCGCGCCAGGGCCACGCGCTGGCGCTCGCCACCGGAAAGCGTCGCCGGCCGGCGAGACAGAAGGTGGGCGATGCCCACCCTCGCGGCGAGCTCCTGTACCCGTGCCGCGCCGCCCCGCGAACGCCGCCCCAGCAGCGACTCCCCGGCGCGCCGCCGCGCGGCCGCCAATCCGTAGGCCACGTTACGAGCCACGCTCAGATGCGGAAAGAGGAGCCCGTCCTGAAACACCAGCCCCACGCCGCGGCCTTCGGGGGCGAGCGCGGTGATGTCGCGGCCGCCGGCGAGGACGCGACCGGCTCGTATGCGACGCACGCCGGCGACCGCCTCGAGCACCAGCGTCTTGCCCGCACCGCTGGGCCCCAGCAGCACGCCGTACTCGCCGGCACCCACCTCCAGGTCGACAGGACCCACCAGGAATCCGCCGGCCTGCACCTCCACCGCCCGGAGGGCGATCATGGGGCGCCCCGGCGAGAGCGGCGGCGCGGCAGCAACAGGGTGCGCAGCGCGACGAAGACCACGAACGCGACGATCACGATGAGCACCGCCGGCGGCTGCGCGGCGCGCAAACCGTACCCTTCGAAACGTTCGAAGGTGAGCACCGAGATCACCTTGGGGTTGTACGCCAGTATCACCACGGCGCCGAACTCGCTGATGCCACGGCCCCACATGAGCACGGCTCCCGCCAGCACACCGCGCCAGGCCTGGGGAAACGTTACCCGGGCGAAGGCGCCGGCCGGCGACGATCCCAGCGTGCGCGCGACATGCTCGTAGCGCTCGTCCACGAGGGCAAACGACTCGCGCGCCGTGTCTACCAGAAACGGCAGGCTCACGAACAGCATGGCAATGACGATGCCGGCGAGCGTCTCGGTGAAGCTCAACCCCAGCGGCGCGAGAAGGCGGCCCATGACGCCCTGGCGGCCGTACACCGTGAGAAGGGCGATACCGGCCGCCGTGTGGGGGAAGACGATGGGCAGGTCGATGACGCCCTCCACCAGGCGCTTGCCGGCGAACTCGCGGCGCGCCAGCAGGTAGGCCAGAGGCACGCCGACCGCGAAGGCGATGCAGGTGGCCATGAGGGCCGCCGTAACGGTGAGCCACAGCGAGCGGCGCACATCGTTCTGGCGCAGTGCCTCTCCGAGCAAGCCGGTGCCGGCGCCGGCGATCATGCTCCCCGCCGGCAGCACGACGAAAGCCAGGAGCACGACGCCCGCCAGTGCGCAGAGCGCCCAGAACAGCGAGGGCCGGCGGCCGCTCATGACGGCCGCTGAGACGGGCGTGCGCGGGACCCAGGATGACTTGGGTGCCTGTGATCCCTGAGGACGGTCAGCTGGGTCCCGCGCACGCCTGCCTCACCTCCTCGGGAGCGTCCGCCGAGTGATCGATCACGGGCGGCGCAAGCACGGGTTGATGGTCCTGCTCGAGGATGCGCCGACCATCTGGCCCGAGCACGAAGGCGGCAAACTCGGCGGCGAGCCCCGGGTCGGGAGCGTTGCCGGGGACGGTGAGGGCATACTTGATGACGCCCCCGACGAAATACGGCGTGACGGTCGCGTACTGCTGCGCGGCGAGCCTCACGGCGACGGCGCGGTAGAGGCTCTGGTCCGTCTGTTCGCCGAGGTCGACGGCGGCCGGCAGCCTCACGTAACGCAGGCCATCCTGGCGGGCGACGCTCTCGTACTCGAAGGCGCAGTCCAGATCGCCCGACTGGAGCAGGGCGACCAGCTCGACGCTGTCGGCAGCCAGAACCACATGCCCTCCCGAGCGCGTCTCAAGGGTCGCCGGCACAGCGATGACGTCGCGGCCTCCTTCGCGCGTCGCGATGATGGCGGGGTTGAACTGCCCCATCACGACGTTCTCGAAGATAAGAGGATCGTGGTAGTAGTGGTCGGCAAGCTGCAGCACCATCAGGGCGCGGTAGCCGGCCGGGTCGAAGCGGGGGTCGCTGAGACCCAGCCGCAGCCGCGGCTGCGCGAGTAGTTTGTACCAGTTGGCCGTCGTGAGCTCGCCCGCCAGCGGGCTACGGCGAGACACCGCCAGCACCATCCTGTTGGTGGCGAAGCTCACGTCCCATGACGCATAGGGCCTTTGCGTGCCGGGCATGCGCCGCTTGAACATCAGCGACGGCAGCAACTGCGCGTCGGCGGTGACGACCAAGTCGAAGCGCCGGCCCAGGTCGGTCACCTGACGGATCGTCTCAATGCTCCCGTGTGCCTCCGTGGTCACCGTTACCCCCGGATGCAGACGCTCGAACGCGCTCGCCAGGCGGTTGAACGGCACGATCACGCTGCCGGCAAACACGAGGTTCACCTGCCGCTGGTGGCGGCCGCATCCGGCGAGAGCCACGGCGCCGCCCCCGAGCAGCAAGGCGAGGAGCATGGCGAGGAGCGCGGCGCGCAGACGCGCCGCGCGGCGCGGCGCGGCGGGCCGCGGGCGCCAGCCGCGCGGCCCGCGGGCGCCGTGCCTCCGTGCGCAGCGCGACGCTCGACCGCCGCTCGGCTCGCGACGCTCGCTCATCGTCTCACTTCAAGCGCAGAACGATGCTCACGATGCGGCCCGGCATCTGGCGCGCCGTCAAGCCCGGGCCCACCAGGCGCAGCGGATACTGATCGGCGGGAAGGTCGCGGCCGTTCAACCTGCTGGCCAGCAAGACCGTTTGCCTGCCCGCGATGAGCTGCGAGGGCACGGTCGTGACCGTGCCATCGGCGCTCTCGATGGCGATCGTGTAGCCCTTCTTCGCCAGCTTGGCATCGTAGGCGCCGGCGCCGTGCCGAACGTGGTCATCAACCAGCCCGGTGACCAGATAGAACGGCACACCGAACCACTGCCGTCCTTGGCCGTCGACCCACTCCGCCCCGTGACAGCCCGGCGACGAGCAGTTCACGAACGCCGGGCCGTCCAGAGCGGTCGAGACGGCGCCGGCGAGAGAGACCTTGAAGGGAGCCTCGGCCTTGCCTATCTGCATCTTGGCGATCCACTTGACCGTCCAGTGCCCGTCGACCACCTGGTCCGCCTTGGGCTCGACGACCACCAGCCGCAGTGGCCCCTCGTCGGCGCCCAACGGCTTGCCGCCGTGGGCGTAGGCAAGGATCGGCGTAAGCGTGCCGTGCGGCGGCTCCTGCGCGCCGCTGGCCATGTCGTAGGTGGTGAACGCGCCGCGCACCAGCTGATCGTAGGAGAACGTCATGCCGTAGCCGTCGGAGCCGATCAGAGTGACGCTGCTGCTCGGGTTGATACCGCCGACCAGGGCGGCGACGTCGGTGACCTTCACGCCCTGGTACTTCGTCGGTGGCGTGATCACGCCGACGCTGTCTTTGATACCGCCATAGCCGGTCACCGAGGGCATCGCCCGAAGCTGGCCCATGGTCAGACGCACGGTGCCCTTGGATCCGCTGACCGAGAGGACGACACGGCCGCTAGCGGCCGCCGTGGGAGAGCTCGACGGGCCCGTCGCGCCCCCGCAGGCGCCGGCGATCGCCACCGCGGCGAGTGCCAGCGCAAGGCCGGCGACCGCGAGCCCGGCACTCCAGCCGAGGCTCCGCCGCCGGCCCGCGCCGCCTCCGCCGCCGCGCTGCGCGCGGCGGCGGTTCAAGCTCGTGAGGTGACTGTGCTCCCGCACCACAGGCTCACTTCAGGGCCGGCAGCATCACGATCTTCGTGATCCGGCCGAGGTACTTGCTGACGGAAATGTATTTCTTCGGCCCGACGAGGCGCAGCGGATAGTAGAGAGAACTGAGGTCGACTCCGTTGAGATCGTTGGCGACGATGATCGAGCTGCGCCGCACGGTCGCCTTGGAGCTGATGGTGACGGTGCGCCCGTTGGAGGAGTAGATGCGGATGCGGTAGCCCTTGCGCGCCAGGGCCGCGTTGTAGGTCATGTCTTTGCCGCCGTCGACCTGGCCCATGAGCATATAGAGGGGAACGCCCGTCCAGCGCTGGCCGGCCGCCGTCTTGAAGGCCGCGCCGTGGCAGCCCTGCGCCGAACACGACAGGAAGGAGTTGTCGTCAATCGTGTCGGTAGGCTTGTGGCCGTGGATCTTGAGCCCCACGAGCTTGAGGTTCCAGGGCGGAAGCACCTCGTCTTTCACGTTCAACGCCGTCACATCGAAGACGCTCTCGCTGCCGACCATGACGGCGTTGTCGTTCTGCGAGTCGGCGACGTAGAAGCGCAGCGGCCCCTCGTCGGACGGCAGCGCCTGGTTATTCTCTGACCACACGAGCACCGTGGAGAGCGTCCCGGGGAGCGAGGTCACCTGCTGCTTGGTCGTCCCGTCGTACATGGTGCAGTTGCGGGGGCTAGCGCTATAAAGCTGATCGTTGGAGACCTTCTGGCTATAAGGATCGGGGCTCGGCGAATACACGTAGAGCGTCTGCTGGGCGGTCACCCCCTGGGCGCCGAAGGCGTCAGCCAGCACCACGCTGAGCTTCACGCCTTGCACCGGGTCAGGTCCGGTGACGACGTTGGCGTTGTTGAGGATGCCGGCGTACCCCGAGTACGTGCCCAAGGCGGCGAGCTGACTCTGCGTGTAGCTCCTGACGACGGTGCCGTTGTGCTCGACCTGCAGCACCACGGGATCGTCGGCACCCGCCTTGGGCGTGCCAGCCAGGGCGCCGGCGACGAAGACGGCCGCCACCGCCAGCAAGACGACGCCGAGGGCGGCTGCCCAAGCCTTACGTGTCTTCATGAATACCCCTCCCGTGCATGATCGCTGTGGCTCGGCGGCGGTGCGGCGGGGAGAATGGGCGACAAGCCCCCGCCGCACCGCGCTCAGGCCGAGCTCTGTACGGCTCAGAAGATGAGCCGGATCTTGACGATCTCGTAGGCCGACAGCTTCCCGTTGAAAGGCTTGATGAACGAGCCCACGAAGCGGAACGGCGCTTCGCCGGCAGGCAGCAACGTGCCGGCCTTCTTCTTCGCTATGATCCACTTCGTCTTGCCGATGATGCGCTTGCTGCTGACCGTCGGCTTGTAACCGTCAAGGCAGACGAACTGGATCGTGTAGCCCTTCCTGGCGAGAGCCACATTGAAGCCCGCCTTCTTGTCGTCGACCAGGCCGACGAGCTTGTAGAGCGTCTGGCCCTCGTACACATAGCGCAGCATAGGGTTGATGTTGCCCGCCTTGGTGCCGTCCCACGAGACCGTGGCCGGCACCCGGCCGATCGGCAACACCTTCGTGCGCCTGCCTACGAGCGTCAGCGTCCAGCCGCCTGCGGGCACCGTCCGGGGTTCAAAAGGGGGCCGCTGCCTGTCGCGACGCGGCCAACGGAGACGCCGACGGGGATGGCGTCGGCACCGCGACGATGGCGACCCGCGCCACACCGCCCGGCTTCAGCTTGCCGGTGATCGCCGTGTCGCTCGAGACGACCTTGAGCGGCCATTGAGGCGTGTACGAGTACGTGCCGTTCTTGGCCTTGGTCGTGCCGAACACCAGAGGCTGGCCGTCTTGGCGGTAGGCGAGCATCAGGGCGTTGCCCTCGGCGGCCACCTGGGCGCTCGTGAACGTCGCCGCGAAGCCGTCGAGGCCTGTGACGACGACGTCGTAGCCGGTGCCGCTGGCGAGCGTCTCGCTGAAGGCGTTCGGATTCTTGTCGTCGATGCGACCGACGAGGCGATAGAGCGGAATGCCCTCGTAGGTCACCGAGGGCGTTACGCTCGTGTCGGTCCAGGTAACGGCCCACTTCTTGACCGACGCCCAGTTGCCGAAGTCCTTATAGGTCGCATCCGCGCGGTAGGTGCCGTGGATGGTGTTGCGCAGCTGCAGCAGCCAGCCGAAGGGCTTGGTCGACGCCACGGTAACGTGCGCCGGCACGATGCTGATGCGCGCGATACCGGAGATCTTGAGCTTGCCGGTCACGCTGGGGTCGCCGCTGACGAGCTTGAGCGGCCACACCGGCGTCACGCTACCGCTCGTCTGATTGACGTCGGCGAGGCTCAGCGGCATACCGTCGACTCGGTCGGCCACCAGCAGATGTTTGCCGAGCTTGGCCACCTGCTTGCTGGTGAACGTAACGCTGTAGCCGTCGATGCCCTGAATGACCACGTCGTAGCCCCTGCCCCTGTTGGCCCGCTTGGCGTTGAAGGTGTTGGGGTTGCCGTCGTCGATGCGGCCGACGAGGCGATAGAGCGCGATGCCCTTATAGGTCACGGAGGGTGCTACGACCGCGTCGGTCCAGGCGACCTGTCCGCCGCCGTGAAGCGCCCAGAAGCGGAAGGCGGTGGACGTCAGGTCCTCGTTGTGCTTCGCGCTGCGCAGCTGGAGGACCCAGCCGTAGGGCTCTGACGCGGCCGCCTTGTGCGACGTCGGCTGCGCCGCCGCCACCGTGAGGATCGCGAGCAGCGCGGCCAGCGCCAGGATGAGTGTGACTCCAAGTACCGTACGCTTCTTCATAGGATCGCTCCTTCCCACATGGTCCGTCAGGGTCTTTGAGACGCTGCAGTACCCTCCCCTAACTGCACCCGCCGTCCGCGTTCGGACAGCAGCCTTGGTCTTCTGTGTCCGCACTCCTCCGGGCGCGCCGTGACGGCAGACGGGGAGAGGGAAGATGCCCGCCGCAGAGGAGCCGGCGCGGTGGGACCGAGCATCTTCTCCTTTCCGCACTGGGAGACACGGCGGTTTCCCGCTGTACCCTACCGGCATCCGGTCTCATAGGCCGCAGGCCCTTAGAGCTCCGGCGCTCGGAGAAGTAGAGGCCATTCTAAGGATTTCCTTAGGATGGTGGCAAGAGCATGTGGGCCGAAGCTGACCGCGTGCCCTGGACATGATGGCCTTGCCCGCGGCCCGCGGAGAGGGCCGCTCTCCGTACGCAAAAGGGGCGGCGGACCCGAAGGCCCGCCGCCCCAGACTGTGGTGCGGCGCGCAAACGCACCGCGTGCGGGACGCTTAGCGCGCCGCACCTCCTAAGTCACTCACTTGTCGCAGACCTCCTTTCCTCGTGGCTCCCGGCCGTCGTACGCCGTGCTGACGTAGTCACGACGCTCCCGGCCGCCTGCCCGTCCGAGCCACCTCGGCCTCAGGGCCCCAGCGGCTCGCGCAGGCAGGCGTCGGTGGGCGGCCCGCCGGTCTGCCAATCTAGCTCACGAATGGCGACCATCTTCAACTCTGTCATTTCCCTGATGGCATACTTCAATCCTTCCCGGCCGATCCCGGAACCCTTCACCCCGCCGTAAGGCATGTGGTCTACGCGAAACGTGGGAACCTCGTTGATCATCACGCCGCCGACCTCCAGCCGTTTGGCCGCATAGAGCGCTTTGTTGAGGTCGTTCGTGAACACGCCGGCCTGCAGGCCCATCGCGCTGTCGTTGCTGATCGCGATGGCCTCGCAGAGGTCCCGCGCCTTGATGATGCTCAGCTCCGGCCCGAACACCTCCTGAGCGCTCACCTTCATGTCGCGCGTCACACCCGTCAGCACCGTCGGCAGCAGGCGGCCGTCGTCGCGCACACCACCGGTGGCCAGGGCGGCGCCCTGCTCCACAGCCTCCTCGATCCACGTCTTCACACGCTCCACCTCCGACGGGGTAATGAGCGTGGCTACGTCGGTGGTCTCGTCCAGGGGGTCGCCCACCTTGAGGGCCGCCACCGCCGGCACGAGCGCCGCCAGGAACGCGTCATACACCGCCTCGTGCACCACCACGCGCTGCACCGAGATGCAGGTCTGGCCCGAGTTGGAGAAGCCGCCCGCCACGATGCGCTGCACGGCGAGCTCCAGGTCGGCGTCCTCGTCGACGATCGTGGCGGAGTTGTTGCCCAGCTCCAGGGTCACCATCTTCATGCCGGCGTCGGCGGCGATCTGACGACCCACTGGGGGACTCCCGGTGAAGCTCACCATGTTCGTGCGCGGGTCCCTGACCAGCGTGTCGCCGACGGACCCGCCGGGGCCGACAACCACCTGCAGAACGCCGTCGGGGAGACCCGCCGCGGCCAGGAGCTCCGCCAGACGGAGCGCCGTGAGCGGGGTGGCCGACGCCGGCTTGAGCACCACCGCGTTGCCGCCCGCCAGCGCCGGCGCCACCTTGTGCGCTACCAGGTTGAGCGGGAAGTTGAAGGGCGAGATGGCGGCGATCACGCCACGCGGCTCGCGGATCGTCCAGCCGAAGCGGTTCTCGCCCGCCGGATCGGCGTCCATCTCGATGATCTCGCCGGCGGTGCGCTTGGCTTCCTCGCTCGCCCAGCGAAACGTAGAGGCGCCGCGCTTGGCCTCGATGCGCGCGTCTTTGAGAGGCTTGGCGCCCTCGGCGGCAACGATACGCGCGATCTGCTCGGCGTTCTCCTCGATCAGATGCGAGGTGCGCTCCAGTATCTGCGCGCGCCGCCACGCCGGTGTCCAGCGAAACGCCTCGGCGGCCGCGCGGGCCTTGTCGAGCACCACGTCCAGGTCGGCCGGCGTCGCGGTGGGCACACGCGCCAGCTCGGCGCCGTCCCAGGGCGCCCGCACCACCAGCGGTTCGCCACTGCCGTAAGGTCCACGGATGAGCAGCCCCTGCTGGATCAGGTCGCTGACCCGCACCGCGGAGGCAGGTTCCACGATCGTGCTCATGTTGCGCACCTCCAAGTTGGCTGCGGCGCCGCCAGCCGGCGCCGCAGTTCGTGCGCTGCATACCCCTCACCCCGGCCGTCCGAACAGGCGCGGCCGGTGGGCGTCACTCTCAGCTACAGTTCGGGCAGAACTTCACCCACGCCTCGTCCCTGCTCAGCTCGCCCTCCGGGAAGGCGCGACGCTCGCTGCGCGGCACAACCTGGCGGCCACCGGCGGCGATCCTCACCTTGCCGCGCTGATACACACCCAGGGGCTTGCCGGTGAGATCTATGTTGATCTGCTTCACCTCGGTGTACTCGTCGATGCCGTAGGAGCCCAGCTCGCGCCCGATGCCACTCTGCTTGTAGCCTCCCCACGGAGCCTCGCTGTACGTTGGGTGATAGGTGTTGACCCAGGTGATGCCGGCACGCAGCGCCCGGATCACGCGCAGCGACCGCGTCACGTCGCTGCTCCACACGGCGCCGGCCAGGCCGTAGATCGTGTCGTTGGCGATGGCGATCGCCTGCTCCTCGCTAGCGAAGGGGATGACGACGAGCACGGGTCCAAAGATCTCCTCCTGGGCGATGCGCATCGTGTTGTCTACGTCTACGAAGATGGAGGGCTCGTAGTAATAGCCCGCGCCCTCGAGACGATGGCCGCCGGTCGCCAGCTTGGCGCCTTCCTGGAGGCCTATTTTCACGTACTTCTCGACCGTATCGAGCTGCTGGCGCGAGACCAGCGGCCCCATCTCGCTGCTTTCGTCTAGCGGGTCGCCGACCTTGATGGCCATGGCGCGGCTCACCAGCTCGCCCACGAAGCGGTCGTAGATGCTGCGCTCCACGAGCACCCGTGACCCGGCCGAGCACACCTCGCCGGTGCCCGCGAAGATGCCGATCAGGGCGCCGTCGATGGCCGCCTCGAAGTCGGCGTCGGCGAAGACGATGTTGGGGCTCTTGCCGCCCAGCTCGAGGCCGACCTTCTTCACGTTCTCGGCGCCCCTGCGCATGATGCTCTTGCCCACGTCGACCGAGCCCGTAAAGGCGACCATGTCTACCAAAGGCGATCCGGCCAGGTGATCGCCGATCTCGCCACCGGGACCGGTGAGCACTTGAAACACGCCCTCCGGCAGTCCCACCTCGGAGAAGATGCGCGCCAGCTCAAGGCTGGTCAGCGGACTCACAGTGGCCGGCTTCAGGATCATCACGTTGCCGGCCGCCAGCGACGGGGCGACCTTCCAGGCGGCCATGAGCATGGGGTAGTTCCACGGCGTGATGCCCACGGTCACGCCCACCGGTTCGCGGACGACCATGCTCATCGTCTCACCCGGTACCGCGAGCGTCTCGCCTTTGAGCCCCACCGCCACCCCGGCGTAATAGTCGAAGGTGTGCGCCGCGTCGTTCATGTCGACCAGCGACTCCTCGAGCAGCTTGCCCATCTGCAGGGACTCCAGCCGGGCCAGCTCGGCGGCGCGCTCGCGGATCTTGGCCGCCGCCCTCTGCAGGATCTCGCCGCGGGCGACGGCGGTCATGCCCGGCCAGGGGCCGTGATCGAACGCCTCTCGTGCCGCACGCAGCGCCCGCTCCGCGTCGGCCACTCCGCCCCGAGGTACTCGAGCGATCACCTCTTCGGAAGCCGGGTTAACGACCTCGTAGGTGTCTCCGCTCTGAGCCTGCACCCAGGCGCCGCCGATGAACATCTCGTAGGACTTCACACCGGTTGCGCGCATTACGGTTGCCATTGTCGTCACCTCTCGTCGGCCACGGCGCCAGCGCCGGGCCATCCGGCACAGGATGAGCGCTTACGCGCCACCCCACTACTCTCACACCGGGCTCATTCCCGGAGCAGAGAAGAGGTTAACACTGTGGGGAGCTGGTTTAAGCGGCGCGGCCGGCGAGGGCCCTAGGCGCGGCTCAGAAGCAGCCGAGCTGGCACTGCACGATCTTGATGCCCAGCTCGTTGCAGGTGCGGCCCACGTCGGCCAGGGGCACGTCGAGGTCGTGTGAGATCTTGAACGCCTCGGAGCACGGCAGGTGCTTGTCGTCGCCAGCCTGCGTCTTGAGGCTTTCGATGAGACGGGGGATGTTGCCGGCAGTCATAGGCGAAGTGTAGCACCGTGCGTCGTCGCGGCAAGCCGCTGGCGGGCGCCGCCTCCACGACTCAATCGGGACGCGGCCGCGTGAGCTTCGCAAAGATGTACACAGCCGTGTAGATGAACAGGAAGAGCAGGGCAAAGAGCAGCGTGAAGCCGAGCAGGCGTGGCTGAGCCGCACGACTCGTAACCTTGCCGAAGAGCTCGCCGGCCAGCGGCCCGGGACGGCGCAGCAGGTCCCAGCTGTTCCAGCGCAGAAAGCGGCCGAGGTAGATGCCGAAGCTGCCCAGCAACGCCGCCGTGATCGCGAAGACCCACCCCGCCGTGGCGCCCAGGGGCCGTGCCACGATCTCCTGCATGAGATAGAGAGAGACCACGCCCAGCATGAGCCCCGTCCAGGCAAACCAGTACAGCATCAGCACGTCGTACCAGCCGGGCACCATGTCGCCCATGCTGCCCAGGTGCAGGAAGTCGGTGAGGATGTAGGGGGCGTTGGGGAAGAAGAGCAGCCACATCAGCGCCGCGGCGACGATGAGCACATAGAGCACCGCCCGACGCACCGACGCCAGGGTGTACGCCACTGCCGCGAAGCCGAACGGCGCCCAGGCCAGCACGAGGTTCCACATCAGGAACCAGTAGTGCGAGGTGTGGGAGTAGTACATGCGCGCCGCCAGCAGACCGGCGCAGACGAGTGTGGCCGCGAGCAGCAGGCCAACGATGGCCGCGGCGAAGCGGTGCCTGCGCGCAGGCGGGAGCGGCGTCAGGACGTCTCCAGGCGAGTGCAGTTCGTCGCGCACGAGCCGAAGATCACCCTCCGCCCAGTGGGGGAAACAGAGAGACCTGGTCTCCCGCCGCGAGCGCCCGGTCGGGGCGCGCATGGTGCCCGTTCACCAACACGATGCCCGTAGCACCCGCGGGCAGGCCCAGACGGGCGCACAGGGCGCCGACCGTGGGCGCGTCGGAGAGGGCAAGATGCGCCTCTGTGCGGCGCTCCCCGGTTTGTGCCTCGAGGCCGGCGAAGAGGTGCACGCTGATCGTTTCGCCAGTATTCATGCAGGGACTGTACCACTCAAACGGTGGGCTCGACTCAGAGGCCGAAAGCGTCGATACTCAGGCCGACCGCGCGAGAAGCACATCCCGAACGACGGGAAGAAGAAGGCAGATGCTCGACGACGACAGCACACCGTCCAACCCCCCCGCCGGCAAAGACGACGCGCCGCAAGGCTTCGCCGGCCGCGGCCGCGACGTCGCCTTGCTCGAGCTGCAGGTCTCCCTCACCAAGGAGATCGATGAGGCTGTCGGTAAGCTCGAGCGCGCTCGCATCGGCGAGACCACTCGCGAGCACCTCGAGATCTTGCGCAGCCTGCTCAAGGCGCAGGTGAACGCCTACCTCGAGCACTTCGTCGCGCGTCGCGCCACGCTATTCTCGAATACCTCGGTGATGTACGCCGGCGACGTAGGAGCTCCCGGCGTGATCTCCACCACGTTCCGCGGTTTGCTGGAGGGAGGCACGCTCTCTCCCGGCCAGGGCGCCAAGCTCTCGCAGTTCCTCAGCGACCGGCGTACGCTCCTCGTGTTCGGCGACCGGGCCACGGGCAAGTCGACGCTGCTGAACTCGCTTTTTGAGCTCGTGCCGGTAGACGACCGCTTCGTGGCCATCGAGCGCGGCCCAGACCTGCCGGCGCTCAAGGAGCGTTCGTTCTGCGTGCGGCTCGGCGCCGACGACGACACCGACATCCCGGCGCTCTTCGCCAAGGCACGACGCATGAACCCGGGCCGTCTCGTGGTAGGCGAGATCCACGGCAACGAGGTGCGCGAGTTCTTCAGCCTCCTCGCCGACGACCCTCGGGTGGGCGGCATGGCCACGCTCCGGGCCGAGACCGTGAGACGCGCCGTCGACTCGGTCGTCGCCGCCTTCGGCGGCGACGACGACTTCGCTCGGGGGCTCGTCGCGCGTGTGCAGCCCGCCTTGGTGCATATGCACTCCGACGAGAAAGGCCGACCGCGCCTGGCCGCCATCTGGGGCATCGAAGGTCTCGAGGATGGCGAGCTGGTGTTGCGCGAGGTCGACACCGGCGCGCCGTCCTCCAGCAACCTGATCGCCGAGACCTGACCCGAATACGTCACCGCACCAGCGTTTTCGTTACCCTGTTGCCGGCCGTTCTGCGGCGCTAGGGTTTGTGTGCACCTGCGGGGGACTGGTATAGTGCCCGTTCACGTCGCCGCGAGGCGGCTTGTCACCCCTGCTCCAGCATTCTAGGCTGGGGCCGCGCAGCCCATAGGAGGTGATCGCGATCAACAAGTATGAGCTCATGCTCATCGTGAACCCGAACGCGGAAGAGGAGCGCCAGAAGGAGATCGTCGAGCGTCTTCGCTCCACCGTCGAAACAGGCCAAGGTACCATCGCCGGCATCGATGAATGGGGCAAGAAGAAGCTCACCTACGAGATCAAGAAGGAGTCCGAAGGCGTCTACACCGTCATCACGTTCACGGCCACTCCCCAGACTCTCGCCGAGGTCGAGCGCGTCCTGGGCATCACCGACGAGGTCTTGCGCTTCATGACCACGCGGCAGAAGTCCTAGCCGTCAGTCCGAGCGAAGGGAGCCCATCGTGGCCGGGTCCATCAACGTCGTCGTCCTCGTCGGTCGCCTCACGCGCGACCCCGAGTTGCGTCAAACCCCTGGTGGGCAGAGCGTGTGCCGGTTGGGGGTAGCCGTGAATGAACGCACCAAGGACCCCACGACCGGCGAATGGGGCGAGCGCCCCAACTTCTTCGACATCGACGTCTTCGGCGCCCAGGGCGAGAACTGCGCCCAGTACCTGACCAAGGGTCGCGAGGTCGCCATCGAAGGCCGGCTGCGCTGGCGCTCGTGGGAGACGCAAGACGGCCAGAAGCGCTCGGCCGTCAGTGTAGTCGCCAACAGCGTCCAGTTCATCGGTCCTCGCGACGGTGGCGGGGTCCACGGCGCCGGGCCGCAGGGCGGCGGCGCGCCGTTCGCCGATCAGGGCCTGAGGCCCGACACGTCGCACGGCGACGACGACGATATTCCGTTCTGAGAACGTGACGACGCCCCGCCAGGCGTCACGAGGAGATACCACGCATGCCCAGCACCACGCCTAGACCGCGGCATCAGACCAAGGGCAAGGCCGATCCTTTCGGCCGGGCCCGCCGCCGCACCTGCTCTCTCTGCAGGGAGAAGATCGAAGAGGTCGACTTCAAGAGTCTCTCGACCCTTCGCCGCGTCATGTCCGATAAGGGCAAGATCCGCTCGCGCCGCCTCACCGGCACCTGCCGGCGTCACCAGAATCAGATAACGGTGGCGATCAAGCGTGCGCGCGAGCTGGCGCTCCTGCCCACCGTCACCCGCTGAGGAGGACTTCGTGGAGGTCATTCTGCTCCAGGACGTCGAGAACCTCGGCGACAAAGGCTCCTTGGCCAACGTCGCCAGGGGCTATGCGCGCAACTACCTGATCCCGCGCAAGCTCGCCGAGCCGGCCACACCCGGCAAGATCACTGAGTTCCGCCGCCGTGAAGAAGAGCGCAAGTCGCGCGAAGCGCGCATGGCGGTGCAAGCCGAGGAGTACACCGCGACGCTCAATAAGACCGTGCTCACGCTGGCCGCCAAGGCCGGCGAGGGCGACCGCTTGTTCGGCTCGGTCACCTCGGCCGACATCGCCGACGCCATCAAGGAGGCGCGCGGCTTCACCGTCGACAAGCGCAAGGTGCTGCTCGAGGAGCCTATCAAGGAGCTCGGCACCTACATGGTCGACGTAGAGGTCGCCGAAGGCTTCGTCGCGACGGTCAAGGCCATCGTCGTAGCCGAGTAGGCGCGGCCCAGAAACACCCCACGTCTGCGCCGGGCGGGGCGGCTCGCCGCCCCGCCCGGCGCTTTCCCGACCAAGGTTTCCCCCACTCGCGTCCGTCACCCGCGGGCGGTACACTGCGGTTTCCGGATCACCACGGACCACCCGGAGAGCACATGGCAGTCGAGCGCATCGAGACCCCAGCCACTCACCTCCCGCCTCACAATCTCGAGGCCGAGCAGTCGGTGCTCGGCGCCATGCTTGTCAACCCCAATGCCATCACGGCCGTCGCCGAGACCCTGTCGGCCGACGACTTCTATCGCGACACGCATCGTCTTATCTACAGAGCCATCGTCACCCTCTACGACAAAGGCGAAGAGGTAGATGTTGTCACGCTGGCCGCGCAGCTCGAGCGCGACGGCGTGCTCGAGCGCGCCGGCGGCCGCGAGCTCGTGCACACCCTGGCCGAGTTCGTGCCGGCCGCCGCCAACGCGGCTCACTACGCCGGCATTGTGCGCGAGCAGAGCGTGCTGCGCTCGCTGATCCGTGTGGGCAACGAGATCGCCGAGCTGGGCTACGAGCATCCCGGCGATACACACACGCTTCTCGACCGCTGCGAGCAGAAGGTCTTCGCGATCCAGCAGCAACGCCGCGTGGCCGAGTTCCAGCACATCAAAGAAGTGCTGGTGCGCAACTTCGAATACCTTGACGCCATGGAGCGTGGGCGCGGCATGAGCGGCGTCGCCAGTGGTTTCGAGGGCATTGATCGCCTCACCGGAGGCTTTCAGAAGGCCAACCTCATCGTTCTGGCCGCGCGGCCGGGCGTCGGCAAGACGTCGCTCGCCCTCAACGTGGCCCAGAACGTGGCCGTGCAGGGTCAGGCGCCGGTGGCGATCTTCAGCCTCGAGATGAGCGCCCAGGAGCTCGGTGAGCGCATGATGTGCTCGTCGGCCCGGGTCAGCTCGCACAAGGTCCGCACGGGCACGCTCTCCGGCGACGACTACGCCAAGCTGGTGCAGGCCGCCGGAGAGCTCGAGAAGGCCGACATCTTCATCGACGATACCGCCGGCCTCAACATGTTCGAGCTGCGCGCCAAGGCCCGCCGTCTGCAGTCCAAGCAGGCCCTGTCGCTGATCATCGTCGACTACCTGCAGCTCATGTCGGGCGACAGTCGCGCCGAGAACCGCCAGCAAGAGGTAAGCAACATCTCACGCAGCATGAAGCAGCTGGCCCGCGAGCTCGAGGTGCCGGTCATCGCCGTCAGCCAGCTCAATCGTGCCCCCGAAGCGCGCGCCGACCGCGAGCCCCAGCTCGCCGACCTGCGCGAGTCGGGGGCCATCGAACAAGACGCCGACATGGTCATGTTCATCTACGAAGACCCCAGCGACCCTTCATCCAAGGGCGTCGTGAAGCTCAAGATCGCCAAGCACCGCAACGGACCCACCGGCCTCGTGCGGCTCGGGTTCGTGCGCGACTACACCAAGTTCCGCACGCTCAGCCAGGCCGAAGACTACGAGTACGACGGCGACTGATCCGCAAGGCTCTGCCGATCGGCCGACCGAACCGCCAGCCGGGCCGTCGTGCCGGGCCGGCGGCGGGGCCGGCCCTGAGCACCCGGGCATCTGCTTGAGCAGGCTGGCCGCCCCCTCGCTGGACCCGGTGAGCCTGTTGCGTGCTCTCGAGCTGGAGGAGAGGGCACCGGTGGTGCTGCTCGACTCGGCCGGCGGGTCGGCCCAGCTGGCGCGCCGGCACTATCTCGCCTGGGACCCCGTCTTTCGCCTGCGCGTGCGCCGAGGGGTGGTAACCGTCACGCCCGGCGCGGGAACCGAGGCAAGCGCGCCGGCACGCGAACTGGCGCAGCGGGCGAGCGCTCTCGCGGAACTGCCGCCGTTCACGGCGCTGCGCGCGGCCGCCCGGCTGGCCGCCCTCGCCGAGCCGTACCAAGACCTGCCCGAGGCTGAGGCCCTCTTCGGCCTCATCGGCTACGATGCCGTCAGGTATCTCGAGCGACTTCCCGACACCACCCGCGACGATCTCGGCCTGCCCGACATCGACGTCTTTCTGCCCGGCCGCCTGCTGCGCTACGACATCACCGGCGGCCAGGCGCTCTTCGTGGACCGCCTATCGGGGACCGCGGCGGCGGAGACCGCCGAGCGCGTGGCCGCAGCCCTTGCGCACGCACCCCACACGGCCGCCGCCCCCCTGCACGGCAACGACCTGCCGGTGTTTCGCGCCAACTTCAGGCAGCGGGAGTACGAGGCCGTGGTGGCCCGCACCCGCGAGTACGTGTTCGCCGGCGACATCTTTCAGGCCAACCTGTCTCAGCGTCTGGACGGCATCTACGGCCTGCCCAGCCTGCACCTCTACGAGACGCTGCGCGCGGTGAACCCCTCGCCGTTTGCCGGCTATCTCAACCTGGGCGGGTACGAGCTCATCTCGTCGTCGCCCGAACGGCTCGTCTCGCTGGACGTCGACGGCTGGGCCGAGACACGCCCCATCGCCGGCACGCGACCGCGGGGGGCGCGACGGCCCGAAGACGAGGAGCTGGCCGAGGAGCTCAACCTCGACCCCAAGGAGCGCGCCGAGCACATCATGCTCGTCGACCTGGAGCGCAACGACCTCGGCAAGGTGTGCGAGTACGGCACGGTGCGCGTCTCCGAGCTCATGGTCAACGAGTACTACTCGCACGTCATCCACATCGTGAGCAACGTGCGCGGTCACCTGCATCCGTCCCGTGACGCGGTCGACCTCGTGAAGGCCATGTTCCCGGGAGGTACCATCACGGGCTGCCCCAAGGTGCGCTGCATGGAGATCATCGACGAGCTCGAGACGGTGCGCCGCGGGCCGTATACGGGCTCGTTCGGCTGGATCGCCGCCCGCACCCTCGACCTCAACATCGTGATCCGCACGCTGGTGCGCCTGGGCGACCGCCTGTTTCTGCAGGCCGGCGGGGGCATCGTCGCCGACTCGGTGCCGGCCCGCGAGTACCGGGAGACCCTGCACAAGGCCACCGGCATGCTGCGCGCCGTCAGTGCCGGCATCGCCGAGCGGCCCGGCTGATAGAGTCCACGCATGACCACGGCGATGCTCATGCTCAACGGGGTGCTCACGACGGCCGATCAGGCGGTGGTGCCGGCCACCGATCGTGCGCTCACACACGGCCTGGGCCTCTACGAGACGCTCAAGCTCGTCGACGGCCTCCCGGTCTTCTTCCCCGAGCACGTGGCGCGCCTCGACCTCGGCCTCCACGAGCTTGGCCTCGAGCGGCCCTTCACCGACACCGAGCTGGCGCGGCAGATCCGCCGGCTCTCCGCGGCTAGCGGCATCCCTGACGGCGCCTGCCGGGTGCTGGTCACCGCCGGCCAGCCGAACGGCCGACCCACCGTTCTCGTCCAGACCGATCGGCGGCTCTTCCCTTCACGACCGCTGCGCGTCGTCAGCTTCTGCGGGGTGCGCGTGCGCGCCCAGCTCAAGGCCATGACCTTCATGCAGTCGTTCCTCGCGCAGCGCGCCGCCAAGGCGGCGGGCGCCGATGACGCGGTGCTCGTCGACGACGAAGGCCGCATCGTAGAAGGCGCCACCTCGAACGTGTTCCTGGTGCGCGGCGGCGGCCTGGTTACCGCCCCCGCCGAGGGGGCCATATTGCCGGGCGTGCTGCGCGCCAAGGTGGAGGAGCTGGCCACCGGTCACGGCATCACGCTGATCGAGTCGTTTGCCCGAGTGGCCGATCTACGGCCCGACGACGGCATGCTACTCACCAGCAGCGTGCGCGGCATTGTACCGGTAGGCAGCGTCGACGGACGCGAGCTGCGCGTAGACGAGTCCCTGCTTACTCGTCTGCGCTCCCTGGTCGGCGAGGCCGAAACGCAGAGCGCGGCGGCCTTTGATGCCACCTACCCCTGACCGCAAACGCGGAGCCACCGGGAGGTGGCCGTTCGGCATGAACGTGCGCCTGCGCCCGGCGAGATCCACGCTCGAGCGCCTCATCGCCGTCAATGCCGTCGTGATCTTCATCGGAGCCGTCGGCGGAACGCTCGCCACGAGGGAGTTGCCGCACGCCAACGCGGCCGTGCTCATCACCGTGTATTTCCTCTGCGTAGCGGCACTGATGGCTCTGGCCAACTACCTCGTGATGCGGCGGGCCTTCCGGCCGCTCATGGAGCTCACGCAAGCCATGGCGAGCATCAACTACGCCGCCCCGGCACGGCCCTTGCCGGCGGGCAGCTCCCCAGACCCCGATTTTCAGACCGTCTCCAGGGCCGTCTCAGACATGCTCGACCGCCTTGCCGGTGAGTCGCGCGCCTACAAGGCGAAGGTGTTCGAGTCCATCGAAGACGAGCGGCGGCGCATAGGCCGCAAGCTCAACGACGAGACCAGCCAGGCGCTGGACGCCGCCTTGCTCAAGCTCGACATGGCCGACGCCGACCTCGCCGGCGCCGGCCAGTCGGCCGGCGATCGGCTGGCGAACTCGAGGGCGATCATCCAGCACTGCCTGGGCCAGCTCAGGCTGCTAGTGCACGACCTGCGGCCGTCGATGCTCGACGACTTCGGCCTGGCGCCGGCCGTGCGCTGGTACGTAGAGACGCATCTGCAGACGTCCGGACTCCAGGTGACCACCGATATCGGTAGCTTCGAGGGCCGTCTGCCGGCGATGGTAGAGACGGCCCTCTACCGCATCTGCCAGGAGTCGCTCGCCAACGTGGTGAAGCATTCACGCGCGACGCGGGTGGAATTGCACCTCAAGTCTACGCCCGCGGCCGCCACACTGACCGTCTCCGACAACGGCGTAGGGTTCGATCCTCAAGAGATCGCCCGTGAGCGGGAGGAGGAGGGAGAGAGACCCCGCGTGGGGCTCATCTCCATACGTGAGCGCGTGGAGGCCCTGGAGGGCACTGTGACCGTGAGCTCACGTCCCGGCGGCGGCACGGAGGTTCGGGTGCTCATCCCGCTCGCCGAAAAGGCGGGAGACGAGTAGGCTCCCAGGCCTTGGAGCCTATCCGTCTTTCCGGCGACCCTCGAGGAACCAGCTCACGTGCCGATGCACGGCGCCCCGCGCGTTGGTCTCGTCATAGGGACGCTCTTCCAGGTCGAGAACATCGAAGGCGGCGAAGTCGGCGCTGAGCTCCTCGGCCGTGCAGAAGTGCAGGTACACGTGCTCAACCCAGCTTCGGTCTTCGCCCGGCACGGGCGTGCCGACCGCGTAGTGCCGCGGGTCGCGCGGCGAGAGCGTGCTCAGGAAGAGCAGGCCGCCGGGCCGGGCCAGGGCGGCGAGAGCCGCCGCAAAAGCCCGGCGGCCGTCTGCCCGCATCAGGTGGTAGACGTTGCTCGAGTACACCACGTCGTAGCTGCCGGCGTGAGCCGCCGTGGCCGCCAGAGCCGCCGCCTCAGCCACCCGGAACTCCACCTCAAGGCCCGCGGAGCGTGACTTCTGGGCGCTCGCTACGGCGGCCGGCGAGGGATCAACGCCGAGCGCGCGGCAGCGCAGCTCGGCGGCCATGAAGCGCGTGTCACGACCGTAGCCGCACCCTACGTCGAGAATCGCTAGATCGCGCCGGGCATACGGCCGCAAGCGGGCGACGGCCAGCCGGGCAAGCTCGCTCGGGCCGTCGCCCCACAGGCGACCATCTACGGCATAGCGTGCGTCCCAGTAGGCCGCCTCGGGCGGTAAGACGCTCATCCGCGAGTCAGGCGGCTCCACGCCTCCCTGTACTTCTGCGCGGTCTTCTCGACCACCTCGGGCGGTAGCTCCGGGCCGGGCGCCTTCTTGCCCCAGTCCAGGGTCTCCAGGTAGTCGCGCACGAACTGCTTGTCGTAGCTCGGCTGGCTGCGGCCCGCCTGGTAGCCGTCGGCCGGCCAGAAGCGCGACGAGTCGGGCGTAAGCGCCTCGTCGATGAGGATCAGCTTGCCCTCGAGCATGCCGAACTCGAACTTGGTGTCGGCGATGATGATGCCACGTTCCAGAGCGTAGGCGGCACCGGCCTGGTACAGCTCCAGGGCGGCGTTGTGCACGCGCTCGGCGATCTCCGGGTTCACGAGCTCGTTGAGCTGATCGAGGGTGATGTTCTCGTCGTGCGCGCCCACGGCGCCCTTGGTGGATGGGGTGAACAGCGGGTGCTCGAGCCTGCTCGCCTCCACCAGCCCTTTGGGCAGCTCGATGCCGCAGACCTTGCCCGTGGCCTCGTAGTCTTTGCGGCCCGAGCCCGCGAGGTAGCCACGCACGATGGCCTCGACCGGCAGAGCCTCGGCCTTGCGCACGATCACCGAGCGGCCGGCAAGATGGGCGTGCTTGCCGTCGGCGCCGAACGGCTCGGGGTCGACCACGTGGTTGGGGATGATATCGGCCAGCTTCTGAAACCAGAAGTTGCTGATCTGCGTGAGCACGACGCCCTTGTCGGGGATAGGCGTGGGCAGGATCACGTCGAACGCCGAGAGGCGGTCGGTGGTGACGATAAGCAGCTCGCTGGCGCTGTACTCGTAGATGTCGCGAACCTTGCCGCGCGCGATGAGCTTCCACTCCGTCTCGCTCGACTCATAGAGAACCGACATTGGTGCGGACCTCCTTTCTTGTCAGCCGGCCGGTGAAGAACGGGCGGCGATGAGATCGAGACAGGCGACCAGCCGAGAGACCGAGCACGTCGCGCGTAGCTGCGTGGCAGGCCTCCTCGTCATGCGCCGGCTGGAAGGGAGAACATACCAGACGCGGACCGCCCTTGGGACAGCGCAACAGGCGTCGACGCGGGCACCGCCACGATGCCCGCGACCACGCCGCCGGCGAAGAGGCGCCGCTCACGCGGCGCCAGGCCGGCGGCGCGCACATGGTCGAGGAGCTCGGCGGCTCCGCCCAGGCTGCGCACCGTAGCCGTGAGCTGATCGTACAGCTCGCTGCGACCGGCCAGCAGCGTGCCCAGGCGAGGAGCGACGGCGAAGAAGTAGCTCCTAGCCAGCGCAGCCACGGGCCCACCGCGAGCCACCACGGCCTCGAGCAGCACCAGCGAGCCGCCGGGTGCCAGCGCGGCCGCGAGGCCGCGCAACAGCCCGGCGGGGTCGGCCGCATAGCGCAGCCCGAAAGCCACCGTGACGGCGTCGAAGGGCGCGCCCGGCAGCTCGCTCGCAGACCGCGCCCCCAGATCAGCCTGCACCACCTCGACCGTGAGCCCGCGCCGCCACACGCGCTGGCGCGCCACAGCCAGCATGCCGGGGCTCACGTCGGCGAGCGTCACAGCGGCGCCACGCCGCGCCAGCTCGAGCGCCACGAGTCCGGTGCCGCCGAAGGCGTCGAGCAGATGCAGCGGGCGGGCCTTGGCGGCGGAGGCGCCCACCGCCCGCTCCGCCGCCCGCGCCGTCTCTGCCGCCGCCAGCGCTCGCCCGGCGGCCCAGCGGCGCCACAGCTTGTCCATGCCCAGGCAGATCACGCTGTTCACGCTGTCGTAGTAGGAGGCGCTGCGATCGAACAGACCCGCCGTCTGGGTGACGCGATCGCCCTCCACTTTCACTACCGCGACACGCTCAGGCCGAGCACGGCGGCGAGCAGCACGGCCACTGGATACACGCTGGCGTGATTGAAGTAGTAGCCGGCGCGCGCGCTGGTGGGCTCCCGGACGAGCATCAGGCCCGGTCGTACCACGAGCCATGCGCCGCAGGCGAGCGCGACAAGCACGGCCCAGAGCGGCATCTGCAGCCAGGCAACCGACGCGACCATGGCGCTGCCCACCACAAGGTTGGCGCGCGCAGCCGCGCGCGGCCCGAACGTGGTTGCTACCGTGCGAATGCCCACCGACGAGTCAGGCCCCAGATCGGCGAGGTCGTTGGCCAGGTTGCGCCCCCCGATCTCCCACAATGCCAGGAAGACGAACACGGGGATTACGCTCCGCCCCAAGGGCGAGACCGCCACCCAGCCGGCCACGCCGCCGCAGCCCACCATCACGCCCGTGACCACGGTCTTGAGCCAGGTGATGCGCCGCAGAGCACTGTAGAGCACGTCCAGCAGCGCGCCGGCGGCGAAGAACGCGAAGCACAGCGGGCCCAGCAGTAGCGTGCCGGCGGTGGCCACGGCCGTGAGGGCGCTGACCCACAGCAGCGAGACGCCGAGCGAGAGTCGCCCTGCCGCCAGGGGATGGCGGATGAAGGCCGTGTCGATGTCGAACTCTACGGTGCGCTCCTTGCCGGCGCGCAGGGCCTCAGCGTCCACCTTGTAGTCGAGAACGTCGTTGAGCGAGAAGGCCACGAAGTAGCCGGCCCAGGCGGCCACCAAGCCGACGCTCGTGATGCGCCAGCCGGGCACGCCCCGCGCCGCGAGCATGGCGGCCAAGCCGGCACCCGCGACGGAGAGCGACGCCTGCCGGCCGCGCGAGAGATCGAACAGCGCCTGGCCGAGGTTCACCCTCTGCCGGCGAGCCACCGGTGACCGGGGCCCCAACTGGGCTGCCACGCTGCCGTTCTGCCGTACCCTCATGTAACTCTCCGCGCGCCCGCGGGCCAAGGGGTTCAGGCGGTCCTTGCCACCAGCCCGCTCAGGCCGTCGCCGCGTCGTGCTGGTCGGAACCGCAGAAGGCGCATTTGCGGGCCGCGTGCGGGATCTCGCTCAGGCACTCCGGGCATTCCTTGGTAGTCGGGTCTGCGCCCCGGGCGCGACGCTCGGCGAGCTTGTTCATGGGCAGCACAACCACGTAGTAGATGGCCGCTGCGATCAGCAAGAACGAGACGACCGCGTTGATGAACGTGCCGTACAAGAATCGGCTGTTGTTGATGGTGAAGGTGAGCGCCGAGAAGTCGGGCTGCCCGGCGATGGCCGCGATCAGCGGCGTAATCAGGCCCTTGACGAATGCCTGAACAACGGCGCCGAAGGCGGCGCCGATGACCACCGCAACCGCCAGGTCAACGACATTGCCGCGCATGATGAAATCGCGAAAGCCCTTGAACATGCCGCCCCCTCAGGTCGCCTGCCGCAGGACACGCCACGCCGGCGCCACTCGCGAGGGTGTTACCGCGGGGGCAGCAAACGGAAACCGGTGGCCGGGCGAGCTCCGTCGGGCGCTTGCGGCGCAGCGTGTTGTGCGCGCCTCGACCTGTGCGCGGCGGCCGTACGCGGCACGGGCCGGCGGGCAGAGCCCGCCGGCCCGTGCTCGCGCCCGCCCGCGGATGGAGGGTCGATGGTCCGCAGAGGGCGCGCCGTGAGGCGGCGCAGTACTGTTTCGCAGCCGCCCGCTACTTCCTGGCCGCCCAGTTGGCGGCCGCGAAATCCCAGTCCACGAGCTTGTCGAAGAACGTCTGCACATATACCGGGCGCAGGTTCTGGTAGTCGAGGTAGTAGGCATGCTCCCACACGTCTACTACGAGCAGGGGCGTGCCGCTCTGAGCCGCCGGCATCTCGGCGTTGGGCGTGCTCACGATCTTGAGCGCCCCGCGATCGGCCACGAGCCACGCCCAGCCGCTGCCGAACCGACCCACGGCGGCCGCCTTGAAGTCTTCGACGAACTGCTCGTGGCTGCCGAAGGTGGTGGCGATCTCGTCGGCCAGGACGCCGACCGGCGTACCGCCGCCGCCGGGCTTCATGCTCTTCCAGAAGAACGTATGGTTCCAGGTCTGCGCGGCGTTGTTGAAGATGGCTTGCTTCTCGGCGTTGCCCGCCACGGCCATGATGACGTCTTCCAGCGACTTGCTCTCGAGATCGGTGCCGGCGACCAGCTTGTTGAGCGTCTCGACGTAGGTCTTGTGATGCTTGCCGTAATGAAAGCTCACGGTGCGCGCCGAGTAGGCGGGCTCGAGCGCGTCTTCGGCGTACGGGAGCGGCGGCAGTTCGAATGCCATCGTGCCTCCTTAGGGTGATTAGACTTCGATTAGACTTCGATCTCGATGGCGCCGTCGGTGACGCGCACCTTGTACGTGTGCAGGTCGTGCACACGGGTCTTCCATTCGAGGCGCTTCTCGAGCGCGAACAAGCGCCGCACCGGCTCGGGCAGGGGATCGTCGCCGAGATCGTGGTCGATGGGCCACGACAGGTTCTTGCCGCTGCGTACGTCGAACTGCGCGAAGTGGTGCGGGCAGGTGAGGATCCAGCCTTCCAGCGAGCCTTGGTCGAGCGGCGCGTTCTCGTGGCCGCAGCGGCGGCTCACGGCATAGACGGCGCCGTCGCACTCGCAGAGCGTGGCCTCACGGTCGCCGGCGAGCACGTACTTCATGCCGCCCGGTGCCAGTTCGGCGAGCTTGGCTACCTCATGCCACATGGCTGCCTCCTCAGAGCTCGTCGGGGGGGACCTGAGGCAGGCTGTCCGGGTCGGTCACGTCCAGGTGGACGAAGAGACCGCACCAGCACCGCTTCATCGCGTCGAAGTGCTTGCGATGAAACGGGATGCACGGGCACACGATGAGCATGTCGTCGGCACGCCTGCGAGTGCGGCCCTGGCACGGACAGTAGGGCGCCCCCAGATCCTGTTCGAGCTTTACCTCCGCCTCCAGCAGCTCGTCGGCAAGCTCCTGGTCGGGCGTGAACTTGAAGCCCATGGGGGCGACAACGCGCGCGAACAGGTAGTGCAGCGATTCCTTGCGGGCGGCGCTTGCCATGGTCAGCCTCCCCAGCCTTTGAGGTGCTCGAGCCATTTGTTAGGGCTGTAGCCCACCACAACCTCGCCGTTGATGATAGTGACGGGAAAGCGCCGGCCGCCGCTGAGCTCGTAGGCTTTGTCGGCCGCGGCATCCTGCTCGTCGCCGTCGAGCGTATCGACGTCGACCCAGCCGAACGGGATCTTGCTGTCGGTGAACCACTGCTTGGTCTTGCGACACCAGGGACAGGTGCTCAGCGCATACACCATCACCTCGTCGACGAAAACCTCGGCGGCCATCACACGCCGTCCCCGATGTTAACGAGCACCTTGCCGTCGGCGAGCCTGGTGTCGTAGGTGCGTATGCCGAGTTCGGGAGCATCGAGAAAGCGGCCCGAACGCACGTCGAAGCGCCAGTCGTGGCAGGGGCAGGTGAGGATGGCGCCCTCGAGCTTCCCGCTCTCGAGCGGGCAGGCCATGTGGGCGCACTTGTTGGCTACCGCGAGGAGCTCCCCATCGACCCTGACGAGAAGGATGCTCACGCCCTTCGGATACGCGGCCGTCGGCCGGCCGTCGCGCACCTTGGCCGCATCGACGGTGGCGACCCAATCGGGTCCGGACACCCGTCACCCCTTCCGCATGGCTGCTTGCATAGCGACGACCCGTGCGGCGAGGCCTCTCTCTGCGGCGCCGGGCCGAAGGGCAGCACCCGCCGCTTCACGGGTCGTTTGCGGAGGTACCCGGGCTCAGCGCGAGGCAAACTGTGAGGAGTCGGCGACGGCCGCTCCCCGCCTCACCAGCGGTCGTAGTGCACGCGCGCCGCATCGTAGCGATCGGCCGGCGCCTTGGTCTCGGCGGGCCAGCCCACGGGGACGAGCGAGAAGGGGGTGATCTCTCGCGGGATGCAGAGCAGGCGCCGCAGGCCGTCGACACGCTCCTGCAGCGGATGCACGCCCAGCCACACCGCGCCCAGGCCGAGTTGGGCCGCGGCGACGAGCATGTTCTCGGTGGCCGCGGAGCAGTCCTGGTCCCAGTACTGGGGCCAGCGCTCGAGGCGCCGGTCGCCACAGACCAGGATCGCCAGCGGCGCCAGCGTGATCATGGAGGAGTAGGGATGCACCTCCGGCACGGCGTCGAGCACCTCGCGCTCGCGGATCACCACGAACTGCCAGGGCTGCTGGTTGCCCGCCGACGGCGCCGCCATGGCGGCGCGCAAGAGACATTCCACCTGTTCGTCGGTCACCGGCTCGTCGGTGTACTTGCGGATGCTGCGCCGGCTGAGGACCGGATCGTTCATGCTCACCTCGCGACTCGCTGCCGCAGCGAGCCTACCCGCCCGCGGAGAAGGATGCCAACGCACGCCTGTGACCGCGGCCGTGCCGAGGCGATCGGGGCCGCGCCCTACTGGGCCGTGATCTTGAGAGAGAAGGTCGCGGCGCTCTTGGCGGCCGACTCCCAGGGCCGGGCGTAGACGCCGGCGAGCTTGAGCGTGCCGGCTCTGTCGACCTTGACGATCCAGGTGCGCGTGCCGCCGGCACCCACCATGGGCGTGGGCGACGGAGCGGGCCCCGTGAAGGTGCTGCGCACTACCGTGAGGCCCGCGCCGGCCTTCATCTTCCACTGATAGCCCGTCGAGGGGTTCTCTGCGAGCGTCACGGCGATCTCGTCGCCCACGGCGGCCGTCACGGTCTGCCCGCTCTGTGCCTCGGTGAAGGTCTTGAGGGACGGGCTGGGTGAGGCCGGGCCGCCGGCCGAGCCGCCGCAGGCCACGAGGCCGGCACCCGCGGCCGCCAGCGTCAGCAGCACCGCCATCTGGTGAATGCGCTTGGGCACAACTCCTCCTGTCGGTCGCGACACTGTCTCGTGATGTTCGAGACGCGCGGCGATTGTCTTGCGTTCGGCGTCTCGCTATCATCTTGAGAAGGGAGCCTTCTTTCCGCCCTCTTCCAACCTCCCCCTTGGCCTGCCATGCATGCTGCCCGCTCGCACTACGATGTGATCGTCGTCGGCGCCGGTCCTGCCGGAATCTTTGCCGCTCTCGAGCTTCTGCGGCGCGACGGCCTCAGCGTGCTTCTTCTGGAACGTGGCCCAGATATCGGCCGGCGCACCTGCCCGGCCCGCACGACCGGCGTGTGCAGCGGCTGTGATCCGTGTGACATCACCTGCGGTTGGGGGGGTGCCGGGGCGTTCAGCGACGGCAAGCTGACTCTGGCCCCCGAGGTGGGCGGCTGGCTCGACAGCTTCGTGTCCAAGAAACGCTTGAGCGAGCTCATCGACCACGTAGACGGCATCTGGCTCGAGTACGGCGCCACGACCGAAGTGCACGGCGGCGGCAAGGGTGCCGACAAGATCCGCCGCAACGCGTTGCTGCACGGCATGAAGCTCGTGCCGTGCCCGGTGCGTCATATGGGTACCGAGCGCTCCTACGACATCCTCACGCGCATGCGCGAGGAGCTGGAGGAACGTGTCGCCGTGCGCACCGGCGTTATGGTGCAGCGCATCCTTACCGAGAAGCACACCGGCGCCCACGGCGTGCGCGCTGTGGGCGTGCAGCTCGAGGATGGCACCAGCGTGGGCGCGGATGCCGTCATTGTCGCCCCCGGTCGCGAAGGCGCCGGCTGGCTCGTGGAAGAGTGCAAACGACTGCACATCGCCGTGCGCTCCAACCCGGTCGACATCGGCGTACGCGTAGAGGTTCCGGCCGACATCATGGAGCCGCTCACCGGTGTGCTGTACGAGAGCAAGCTCATCTACTACACGCCGAGCTTCGATGACCCGGTGCGCACCTTCTGCATGAACCCCTACGGCGTGGTCTCGCTGGAGAACTACGGCGATGTGGTGACCGTGAACGGCCACAGCTACGCCGAGGCCAAGACCGACCGCACCAACTTCGCCCTCCTCGTAAGCACCGCCTTCACCGAGCCGTTCGACGACCCCATCGCCTACGGCAAGAGCATCGCCCGGCTGGCCAACCTGCTCGGTGAAGACATCGTGGTTCAGCGCCTCGGCGATCTGCAACAGGGGCACCGCAGCACCCTCGACCGCATCCGCCGCGGCACCGTGCAACCCACTCTGCAGGGCGCCTCGCCCGGTGACCTGAGCTTCGTGCTGCCCTACCGGCACCTCCGCGACATCCTCGATATGCTCGAAGCCATGGACGCCCTCACGCCGGGTGTGAACGGTCGCGACACCTTGCTGTATGGGGCCGAAGTCAAGTTCTACTCGGCGCGACCCGAGCTCGACGGCGGGCTGCAGACGCCGGTGCGCAACCTCTACGCGGTGGGCGACGGCGCGGGCATCACACGCGGCCTGGTGCAGGCCTCGGCGGCCGGCGTGATCGCCGCCCGCAGCATACTGAACGGCGGCCTCAGCCCGCACCACGGAGCCGGCGCGCCAGAGCAAGACGAGTGAGCATCTCGGGCACGAAGCGCCGCCCGAGAACCTCCTCCACGCGTCGCTGCAGGGCCGCTGCCGACGCCTCGCGAGAGGCTGCTGCGGCGAGTGCCGCGGGGTCGCCGGTGAGGTGACGTTGGCGCGCGTCGAAACGCTCCTCGAGAGTCACGATGCGATCGCCCAGCACGAGCTTGTCGGCGAGAAACACAACGTCGGCCTCTCCCACATCGCTGACGGGCCCGGCAGCACCGCCGTCCATGTGCTGCCGCACCAGAGCGGCGACGCGAGCGTAGCCCAGCTCCTCTATGAACACAGCCCCGGCCTCGGCGTGCCGCGGCTGCTCGCGAGCGACGTCGTGCAGCAATGCCGCGGCGACCACGAGCGGCAGGCAGAGGCGCTGGCCGCGCTCATTCAGGGCGGTGGCCAGCGCCGCCGCCACAGCCGCCACGGCGCGCGAGTGGGCGACGAGCGCGCCTGCGGCAGCCCGCCCCCGTAACACCTCGTAGCAGCGCTCCTCGCTGGGCAGGTCTTCGCCGCGCGCCGCCTCGAGCAGGCGGTCTACGTCGCCGGCGGTGTCGGCGTCCGTAATGACGCCGCGGTCGGCGACCTCGAGAACCGCCGTGCTGCCAGCGTGATGGTCGAGGAGCGCGCGCAAGCCGCCGGGCGGCTGCGCCGCGAGAATCGCGGCGCGCAGCGCTGCGCTGAGCAGCGGCGGATGCCCCGGCACATTGGCGACCGCAGGCATGACCACGTCGACGTTCAGGCTTTCTCCGACACGTGCCAGGCGACCCACCGTCTCGGGGCGCACGAGCGGGCAGTCAACCGGGAGCAGAAAGAAGCGCTGCACAGCCGGCCGCAGGGCAGCCACGCCGGCCTGCACCGACGAATACATGCCACTCGCGAAGCGCGGGTTCCACACCACGCGTGCGCCGAGCCGCGCCGCGGCGGCCCCCACTTCGTCGCCGCGGTGGCCCACCACCACGGCGATATCGTCGATGGCTGCGCCGCTGAAGGCCCCGACCGCACGCTTCAGGAACGTGCGCCCGCCGAGCTCGAGCAGGGGCTTGAACGAGCCCATACGCGAGGAGTAGCCGGCCGCCAGGACGATCGCCGCCAGGTCTTCCATCACTCAGGCGCCGCAGTCGCCCGAGCTGGCCGCCGGACGCGCTCCGCGGCCGTCTTCCCGGAGTGCACCTGGATCATCTCGGCGACGATGCTCACCGCCAGCTCCGCCGGAGTCTCTGCGCCGATGTCCAGGCCGATGGGCGAGTGCACACGGGCGATGTCGTGGTCGTCGAAACCCGCCCTTCGCAGGGCTGCCACGATGCGCGCGCGCTTACCCCTGCTGGCCATCAGGCCTACGTAACGAGCCGGTGTCTTCAGCGCCTGCTGGAGCACGTCCATGTCGTGCACGTGACCGCGCGTCACGATCACGATGAACGACTGTTCGCCCACACCCAGACGAGCGAGCGCGCCGGAAAACGGCGCGAGGGTTACGTTCGCCCCTGGGAAGCGCCGTGGGTCGGCGAACTCCTCGCGATCGTCCAACACGACGACGCGAAAGCCCGCGGCGAGCGCGGCCGGCGCCAGCGCCCGGCCCACATGGCCGGCGCCGCAGACCACCGCCGTCGCCGCCACGTCCAAGGGCTCCACGAGCACCTCGCGGCCATCGGGCAGCCTGGTCACCCCGTGCACCGCGATCTCGCCTACCGCCACGCGCAGAGTCTCTGCCGGACACGGCAGCGCGCCGACGCCGCGGTAGTCGTCGCGCAGCAGGCAGTGCTCAACGGGGTCGCCCTCGACGGCCGGCATGATCGTGAAGAACCAGGCGCGGCGCTGGGCGGCCCGTGCCGCCCTGATCGCCGCGCAGACCGCGAGCAACACCGGGTCGCCGGCCGCCACGTAGGTGATGAGCACCTCGGCCGAACCGCCGCACACCATCTCTTCGCCGCTGTACACATCCTGGCCCGAGAGACCCATGTCGGTGACCGCCGAGCGGTGCGTCTCCAGAACCCCCGCGGCAGCCTTCATCATGCTCAGCTCCAGGAGTCCGCCACCAATGGTCCCCGCCGTCGACCCGTCACGGCGCACTAGCATCTCGGCGCCCGCGGCGCGCGGCGTTGAGCCACGCTCTGCGATGAGCTTCACCAGGGCGAAATCGCGGCCGCCCTCGAGAAGCTCCAGGGTCTCGTCGAGGATCTCCTTCACAGCGGTACCTCCGGGGAGAGAGATTGCGCGAGCGTCCTCTGGGCGGTGCCGTGACCGCCGGCCCAGGGACAGGCGGTCACGGTGACCAGCACCTCGTCGAGCGCCGCCAGCTCCAGCACGCCGCCACGGCTCAGACGCCGGCTCAAGAAACGCCAAGATGGCGCGGGTGAAGATGGGACCGGCCCCACGCTAGACTCAGCCGGCCTGCGCGAGCCTCTCTATGCGCACGGCGCACACCTTGAACTCGGCCGTCTTGGTGACCGGGTCGGAGGCTCCGTTGGTGAGCTCGTTCACCGGCGATTCGCTGTAGTGGAAAGTCATGAACACCACGCCCTCGGGCACCTTGTCGGTGACCGTCACGTGCGTGGTGATGGAGCCGCGGCGCGAGGTGACACGTACCATGTCGTCTTCGCCGAGGCCAAGCCTCTCGGCGTCTACCGGGTTGACCTCGGCGAGCTCGTGCGGCCGCAGCGTGTCGAGCGCCTCCGAGCGCCGCGTCATTATGTTGTAGTGGTAGAGCATGCGCCCGGTGCTTAGAAGAACGGGGTATTCCTCGTCGGTGAGCTCGGCAGGCGGCTCGAAGTCGATGCCTTGCAGCAGACCCTTGCCCCGCGGGAAACCCTGCGCATGCAGGTACTTGGTGCCCGGGTGATCTTCGCTCGGGCAGGGCCACTGCAGGCCGCCTTCCTTGTCGAGGCGCTCGTAGGTGATGCCGGCGTACGACGGCACCAGCGAGCGTATCTCGTCGAACACCTCTTGCGGCGAGGCGAAGTCCATGGGGTGGCCAAGCCTGCGACTCAGGTCGGAGATGATCTGCCAGTCGGGGCGCGCCTCGCCCGGTGCTTCGACCGCCTTGCGCACGCGCTGCACGCGCCGCTCGGTGTTGGTGAACGTGCCGTCTTTCTCGGCGTAGCAGGCGGCCGGCAAGAACACGTCGGCGTGCTTGGCAGTCTCGGTCATGAACAGATCCTGCACCACTAGAAAGTCCAGGCTCTCGAGCGCCTTGCGCACGTGGTTGGCGTCGGCGTCGGTGAGCGCTGGGTCTTCGCCCATCACGTACATGGCCTTGAGCTTGCCGTACACCGCCATGTCGAACATCTCGGGGATGCGCAAGCCCATGCTGCGCGGCAGCGTCGTGCCGTAGGCCTTCTCGAACTTGGCCACGATCTGCGGATCGGCGATGGACTGGTAGCCGGGGTACACGTTGGGCAGGGCGCCCAGATCGCAGGCTCCCTGCACGTTATTCTGGCCGCGCAGCGGGTTCACGCCGGCAAACTCGACGCCCACATGGCCGGTCACCATGGCCAGGTTGGCCAGGTTCATGACGTTGGCGGTACCTGTGGTGTGCTCCGTGATGCCCAGCGTGTAGTAGATGCCCGCGCGCGGCGTGCGCGCGTACAGCTCGGCAGCTTCGCGCAGTTGCTCCGCCGGCACTCCGCAGAGCTGCGCCGCCCTCTCGAGCGGATATTCCTTGACAACCTCCCAGAGGTCGTCGAAGCCCTCACAGCGCTCGTCCAGATAGGCCTGGTCGTGCCAGCCGTTGCTGATGATGGCGTGCAGCAGCCCGTTCACCAGGGCATTGTCGGTGCCCGGCGCGACGCGCAGCCACAGGTGAGCGCGCTCGGCGAGCTCGGTGCGCCGCGGGTCGACCACAATGAGCTTGGCACCGCGCTCCGCCGCTCTCTTCATCTTGTTGCCGATCACCGGGTGCGCCTCGGTGGCGTTGGACCCGATGATGAAGAGCACGTCGTTGAACTCGATCTCGGCGATCGAGTTGGTCATGGCTCCGGAGCCGAACGTGGCGGCCAGACCGGCCACCGTGGGAGCGTGTCAGGTACGGGCGCAGTGGTCGATACTGTTGGTGTTGAGACCCGCCCTCGTCAGCCGTTGCAGCAGGTAGTTCTCTTCATTGGTGCAGCGTGCCGAGCTGAACACCGCGACAGCATCGGCGCCGTCACGCTGCTTGATCGCGAGCAGTTGCGAGGCAACCTCGTCGAGCGCCTCGTCCCAGCTCACCGGCGCAAACGAGCCGTTCTTCTTGATGAGCGGCGTGGTGATGCGGGACGGGCTGTTGATGAGGTCGCTGTGAAAACGACCCTTGACACACAGCGAGCCCGCGTTCACCGGCGCGTCATAGGCGGCCGTCACCCCAACCACCTTGCCGCCGGCCACGTTGAGGTCGAAGTTGCAGCCCACGCCGCAGAACGGGCAGGTGGTGCGCACTTTGGTGCGCTCCCAGCTGCGTGTGCCGTGCAGTTGCTTGTTGGTGAGCGCGCCCGTGGGGCAGATGTCGACGCACTGGCCGCAGAAGCGGCAGATCTCGGTGTTCAAGGGGTGGTCGAACGAGGTGGCGATGCGCGCTTCGTAGCCACGCCCGACGAAGTCGATGGCCTCGGTGCCCTGCACCTCCCGGCAGACGCGCACGCACTTGCCGCAGAGGATGCACTTGTTCTGGTCACGCTCGATCAAGTGGCTCACGCTGTCGATGTCCAGGCACTTGGGCTCGACGTCGAACGAGGTCTCGGTGACCCCGTAACGATAGCAGTACTCCTGCAAACGACAGTCGCCGGCCTTCTCGCAGGTCATGCAATCCTGGGGATGGTCGGAGAGCAGCAGATCGAGAATGAGACGGCGGGCCGCGACGACCTCTTCGGACTCGGTGTGCACCACCATGCCCGACCCGACCTCTTCGGCGCAGGCCGGCACCAGGTTGGCGCGGCCCTCGACCTCCACAGAGCAGAGCCGGCATGCGGCGGCCAGACTGAGCGTCTCGTCGTAGCACAGATTGGGGATATCGATGCCGACGTCGCGGGCCGCCCTGAGCAGTGACGTGCCCGGGGCCACAGCTATCTGCCGTCCGTCGATCGTTAACTCGACCATCGCTACCGTCTCTGCAACGCCCAAGACGCCTCCATTCATCACATCAGCACAACCACTGCAGCCTGGGGCGCTCCTGTGACGCCCCGCGCTCGTACGCCGCGCTCCGGGCGGTCACGGGCCTCCCTGGCGAAGGGAACGCACGCGCATGAGAACTCGAGCGCTCGGAGACGCACTTTCGAGTATAGCAGCGAGCGCCGGCGCACGCCGCCACAGCTCGGGGGCAGCGCACCTCAGGAGGACACTCGGTCGGTGGGGCCGGCGCGGCGCCCAGGGCGGCGCCCCTCGGGAGGGCGCTCACTTCGTTCGCTCCACGCGGCCAGCAGGCCGGCGCTCGCACGAGGTTGACGATCCCTCTTCTACCAAGAGCGACTCTGGAGGATCTTCAACCTCTACCTCGCCCCGGCCGCCGCGTGAGCCTCCCGAGGGGCGCCGCCCTGGGCGCCGCGCCGGCCGCGGGCGCGCGTCCCTTGGCGAGACCTGCCGTGGCCGTGGTGCGCGACGCCCGGGAATGGGCGGGCGGCGAAGCGGCTTCGCCGGCGCCGCAGGGCGGCCCTTCCGGGCCGCCGGGGGAGCGCTCACGCCGCGAGAGCGACAGGCGCGAGCGGAGTGAGCGTAACCCTCGCCTGCCAGATAGCGCGGCGCGCGGCGGCGCGGCGCGTCTCACGGTCGCGCCGGGCGAGTAGGGCGCGGCGACCCTGCTCGGGCGGTCGCACCGGCGCGAGCGCACAGGGCCTCGAGGGTGCCAGTCGTCGTGGCCGGCGCGGCGCCCGGGGCGGGGCGCCCCGGAAGGCTCGCGCGGCGGCCGCCGCGGAGTTCGCGGTTGACGATCGCCTGCGGTAGGCCTGCCGCTCTCTGGCGGCACCGCATTCGTCAACTGCGGCGCAGCGGCGGCCCGCGGCCGCACGGAGCGAACGAAGTGAGCGCCCTGCCGGGGCGCGCCGCCCTGGGCGCCGCGGCGGCTCGCACGTGCCGGGCGTCGCCGTTTGTCAAAGCGCGGGCATCCTCCTATGATGCCGAAAAGGGAGCGTCCTTTTCTGCACCGAAACCCCTGGCCTGACCCGTCCGAGTGCGTTGCCGCGGCATCCGCGGGCGAGGTGGTGGCCGTTCACCAGCGACGCGCATGGAGGGAGTTCACCGTGCCCGGCACAGTCGTTGTCGGCGCCCAGTGGGGCGACGAAGGCAAAGGCAAGATCACCGATCTGCTGGCCGAGAAGGCCGACGTGGTAGCCCGTTTTCAGGGCGGCAACAACGCGGGGCACACGATCGTCCGCGACGGCGAGGAGTTCAAGCTGCACCTCATCCCGTCGGGGATCCTCTACGAGGCCAAGACGTGCGTGATCGGCAACGGCGTGGTGATCGATCCCCACATCCTGTTCGGCGAGCTCGAGGCGCTACGCGCCCGCGGTATCAGCGGCGACAACCTGCGGGTGAGCGGCAACGCCCACCTGATCATGCCCTACCACCTGCTGCTCGACGGCGCCAACGAGCAGCAGCTCGGCAAGTACAAGATCGGCACCACGGGGCGCGGCATCGGCCCCTGCTACGTCGACAAGTACACGCGCATCGGCATCCGCGTGCAGGATCTGCTCGACGAGAAGATCCTGCTGCGCAAGGTGAAGACGGCGCTCCAGGAGAAGAACTTCCTACTGCAGCGCTACGACATAGGCGTGCTCGATCCCGTCCAGGTCACCGAGGAGCTGCTGGCCTACCGGGCGCGCTTCGAGGCCTTCATCTGCGACACCAGCCTCCTCGTGAACACGGCCCTCGATCAGGACAAGCACGTGCTCTTCGAGGGTGCCCAGGGCGCGCTGCTCGATGTCGACTTCGGCACGTATCCGTTCGTCACCAGCTCCAACCCAATCTCCGGCGCGGCCTGCCTCGGCGTGGGCGTCGGTCCCACGCGCATCGATCACGTGATCGGGGTGGCCAAGGCCTACACCACGCGCGTCGGCGAGGGACCCTTTCCCACCGAGCTCTTCGACGAGACCGGCGCCGCCATGTGCGAGGTGGGCCACGAGTTCGGCACCACCACCGGCCGCCAGCGCCGCTGCGGCTGGCTCGATCTGGTGGCGCTCAAGTACGCCGTGCGCCTCAGCGGCGTCACCCACCTGGCGCTCACCAAGCTCGACGTGCTCGCCGGCCTGCCCACGCTGAAGGTGTGCACGCGCTACAAGGCCGCCCGCCGCATGCTGGACGAGTTCCCTCTCTTGCAGACCGATTTCCACCACGCCAAGCCGGTGTACGAAGAGCTCCCCGGCTGGACCGAAGACATCCGTGAGTGCGAGACCTGGCAGGATCTGCCGCAGGCCGCGCGCGACTACGTGCAGTACATCGCCGAGTTCACCAAGACGCGCGTGAAGTTCATCGCGGTCGGCCCGGGGCGCGACGAGACGATCATCCTGCCACGCAGCATCGGGCGCGGCGGGGCGGTTTAAGCCTATCCCGGTAGGATGTGTGACCGGGGTGTTCGTGGGCCGAGTGGGGCGGTTCCGAGACGGCTCCCTCGTAGCCGAGCTACGTGGGAGCCGGGGTAGGCTCTAGGGCCGACCAATAGAGGATTGAAACAGTCCTGATTGTGGCACCGTACCGGGCATGCATAGCAGCAGCCTGGTGCCAGTCCTCGCCGCAGGCGGCACCCGCTGAACGTCAGACCACGGGGGCGCCGCCTCATGACAGACACCGCCATCCGCGTCGAGGGACTCTTCAAGCGTTTCGCCAAGGTCGTCGCCCTCGACGGTATCGATTTTGAAGTTCCGGCCGGCACTGTGTTCGGGCTCCTCGGTCCGAACGGTGCCGGCAAGACGACGGCCGTGCGCGTGCTGGCTACGATCATCCGGCCGGACGGCGGACGAGCTCAGGTGATGGGCTACGACGTGGTCCATCAGGCCGCCGCCGTGCGCTTTCAGATAGGCCTGGCCGGCCAGAACGCGGCAGTTGACGCCAACCTCACGGGCCGTGAGAACCTGCGCCTCATCGGCACCCTGGCGCAGATGCCCCGGCGAGACATTGCGCCGCGGGCCCAGGTGCTACTGGATCGTTTCGACCTGGCCGACGCCGCCGACCGCCCGGTGCGCACGTACTCCGGCGGCATGCGCCGCCGGCTCGATGTGGCGGCGGCGCTCGTCCAGGCCCCCGCCGTGCTGTACCTCGACGAGCCCACCACCGGCCTCGACATCCAGAGCCGCACCGAGCTGTGGGCGGTCATCCGCGAGCTCGTCGCCGACGGCTCCACGGTGCTACTCACCACGCAGTATCTGGAGGAGGCCGACAGGCTGGCCGATCGCATCGCCGTGGTCGACCACGGGCGTATCGTGGCCAACGACACCGCCGCGGGGCTCAAGGCGCAGCTCGCGCACACCGTTATCGAGATCGGCATGGAGACCGAGGAGGCCAGCCGGCGCGCCCAGGGTCTGCTTGTGGGCCTCCCGGCCGGCAGCCTGGAGCGCGACGGCACTACGCTGCGGCTCGCCGCCAACGACGGGACACAGCTTCTTGTAGAAGTGTTGCGCAGCCTCGACGCCGAGTCGTTGGCGCCGGCCACGCTGAGCGTTCGCGAGCCCACCCTCGACGACGCCTTCCTGGCCTTGACCGGCCGCCACAGTGGGAGCGCCGGGGGCGACGGAACCGGGGCGGGCGTGGGTGCCAGGACAGGCACGGCAGCCGGTGACGCGAGCCACGCCGACCTCGACGCGGGAAGGGAGGCGGCATGAGCTCCCCGGCCGTCGTCGGCGGCGCCCTGCGGGCGCCACAGCGCCCGTTCGGGAGGCCGGTCCGCGATACGGTGGCCATGACCCGCCGCAACCTCATCGTCTACCGGCGCGTGCCCACCCTGCTGGTGTTCACCCTTATCCAGCCCGTGGTGTTCGTGTTGCTCTTCCGTTACGTGTTTGGTGGGGCGATCTCCATCCCGGGAGGCATTCCCTACGTTGACTACCTCATGCCCGGCATCTTCGTGCAAACCGTCGTCTTCGGGGCGACCAACACGGCCGTGGGTCTGTCAACCGATGTGAAGAGCGGGCTGCTGGAGCGCTTTCGTTCACTGCCGATGGCGCGTTCGGCCGTGCTCTCGGGCCGCACGTTCGCCGATCTCGGGCGCAACGTGTTCGTGGTCGCCCTCATGGCGGCGGTCGGCTTCGCGGCGGGCTTTCGCGTGCACACGAACGTCTACGGTTTTCTGGCCGGTGTTCTGCTGGTGCTGCTGTTCGCCTACGTGTTCAGCTGGATCTTCGCCACCGTGGGCCTATGGATCGGCGATCCCGAAAGCGCCCAGGCGGCCACGTTCCCCGTGCTGGCCCCGCTCGTGTTCGCCTCGTCGGCCTTCGTGCCCGTGAGCAGCATGCCAGGCTGGTTGCAGGCCTTCGCCACCCACCAGCCGGTGTCGGCAACTGCCTCGGCCGCCCGGGCCCTGATGCTCGGCGGGCCCACCCTCACGTACGTGCTGCAATCGCTGGCCTGGTGCCTGGGATTGGTGGCCGTGTGCGCGCCGCTCGCGGTACTGCTATACCGGCGCAGGGCATAGGCGCCGTGGGGCCGGCGGCGCCGGCCACACCGCCGCGCCCGCGTGCCGGCCGCGATTCACAGGCTGCTCTCAGGTGGAATTCACACCAGCTCCACAATACGGGGTTACCTTTGGACGGTAACCGGTAGTGCGCCGGTCGTGATGCACAAGGAGGAACTACACATGTCCCGCACGGTCAAGATCGTGATTGCCGTGGTGCTCGCGGTAGCGGCCGTGGCGGCCGTTGTCGGGCTCGTCGGCTTGGCGGTGGCCCACAATAACGGCGTCGTCTTCGGACCGCGCCAGATGATGGGCTCGAACGGATTCCGCCTTCCCGGGCAGATGGGCGGCGCCCTGCGCATCTACGGCTTCGGCCCGCGCCGCTGGGGCGCGTTCATGGTCCTGCCCTGGTTCTCGCTGCTGCTCGTGATCGCTCTCGCCGTCGTTCTGCTGGTCTGGCGCCCGTGGCAGGCAGCCCCAGCCCACAGCGTCTCGGCGGGCGGCACCTCGGCCGGCCTTGCGCCCGGTGGCGCCCCGGCCAGTGGCACCCCGGCCGCCGGCGTGCCGGCCGGCACCCGCGAGCAGTTCGAGCAATGGCACCGTGAGATGCATGCCCAAGGTTTGGCCCACGGGGCGCCGGCCACCGAGACAGCCACCACCGCGGTCAGCGGGGAGCCGGTTGCCGCCCCGCAGCCACCGGTTGCCGACGAGGGAGGCACTCCGCCCGCGAGCTGATGTTCTCGCGCGGGGCCACCCCCGCAGGGTTCAGAGATGCAGGATGTGAGGCAGCAGCGTGCCCAGCAGATAACCGCCCGCCGCCGAGGCCAGGCCAACGCCCAACACCTCGGCGGCGCTGCGCACCAGGCTCATCCTTGCGAGCCTGCCTTTGATGACGCCCATGATCATGAGCACCACGGCGGTGAGCGTCACCGAGAGCACCAGCGCCGGCCCGACCTTCAAGAACAGATAGGGGCCGAGCGGCACCAGCGACGCTATCATGTACGAGAAGCCCATGGCGAGTGAGTCGGCCCGCAGGCCGTCTACAGGCTCGGCGCTCAGACCCAGCTCCTTCTCGATCATAGTGTTCACCCAGGAGCGCTCGCTGGTCGTGACCTTGTCGGCTACCAGAGCCGCGTCGGCCGGCGTGAGACCCTCGTGCTCGAAGAGCAGCGCCACCTCGTGCCGCTCGATGTCGGGGATCGCGGCGATCTCCTCGAGCTCGTCCCTGACGGCCGCCTGCTGCACCTGAGCCTCGGACTTGCCGGACAGGTACTCGCCCGCGCCCATCGAGAGCGCGCCGGCGAAGGCCTCGGCCGCACCGGCGATGACCACGATCTTGCTGTTGGCCGTACCTCCGGCGACGCCCGAGACGACCCCCAAGGGCACCAGCAATCCGTCGAGGCCACCGAACATGAACTGCCGGATGCGCGACAGACGGGCGACCTTGTGCTTCTCGGTGAAGACGTCTTCGGGCTGCCAGCCGCGGCGCTTCTCTTCCAGTGCCGCGGCGCGCTCCGCGCTCAGGTGCACGCGGCCCTCGTCGTGCTCGTGCATGATCTCCTCCGCCTGCCCGGCCTATGACCTAGAGCGGCATCCTACCCCCGCGCCCACGGACAGCGTAGTCGTGGCCGGCGCGGCCTGCGTCCGGGCGCCGTCCCCGGACGGGCGCAGCGGCGGCGCCCGCCGGCGGCGCTTCGCGCATCCGTGTGGCGGCGGCGCCCACCGGCGTCCGCTAGACAAATGGTCAGTTCAGCTCACCTGCGATGTTGACGAGACTTCCAGAAGACACACCGTTGGGCAGAAGAGGAGTGCAGCCCTGAGACCTTGCGTACGCAACCACGCCGCTCTCACGGCCGGGATCGGCGCATGAATATGAGAACGCCGAGCCCTCTCAGCGGCAACCCCCTGCTCGCCATCTTCGAGGTAAGCGAGGCGCTCGTCTCGAGCAGCGAGTACCACGAGATGCTGGCGCAGCTGGCCACCAGGATCGGCGAGGCCATGAACGTGGCCTCGTGCGACATCCTCGCCTACGTGCCCGAACGCGACGCCTGCATTCACGCGGCCTTCTGGAAGGCCGACGGCCTGACCGTGAAGGAGCACGCCTCCGTCGGCACGTTCGTGAATCTCCGCGACCGGCCCGACCTGCGAACCATCCTTCAGAGCCCGGGCCTCGTGGAGCGGCACGCCGACGACGTCAATCTCGACGCGGCCACCCGCAAGAACATCGAGCAACGGGGCTTCAAGTCGCTGCTCGACATGCCCCTGCGCGTCGCCGGCCAGCCGATCGGCATCGTGGGGGTGCAGGAGACCGAGTTCGTACGGCACTTCACGCAAACCGAGCACGATCTGCTCGGCTGGCTGTGTGAGCTGGCTGCTCTCGGCATCCACAACGCGGGCCTGATGCGGCGTCAGCAAGACCGCGGCCGCCACCTGGCGTCGCTGGTGGCGATCAACAAGGCCCTGGCATCGGCGCACGATCCTCAAGAAGTGTTCGCCGCCATCACCAAAGCCGCCGCCGTGGCGCTCGACGCTCCCCTGGCCACCGTGTACGAGTACGACGCCGTGGCCGATACCCTCACGGCGAGAGCCGTACACCAGCCGCCGGAGTGGGAGAGCAAGTATCCCCTCAATGTTCCCGAGAACGTTGACGCGGTTCACGTCGACCGCGGCGCCCTCACCGACCATGAACCCATCGTGGAACACGTCTCCGATCTCAGCCTGCGAGACGACATCCATCAGGACCTGCTCGATTGCGGTGAGAAGACCGCCGTGAGCGTGCCCATCGTGTTTCGCGGCAAGGCCCTGGGGGTGCTGCTCGTCCTCTGGACCGAAGGCGAACGCTTGCTCAGCGACGACGAGCTGGCCCTGGCTCGCTGTATGGGCCGGCAGGCCGCTCTGGTACTTCACAACACCCGCCTGCGGGAGGCGCGCAATGGCTCACGAGCCGTCTAGACGCCGCGACGACCCGTTCCGCTGGGTGCTCGACGTGAGCGCCATGCTCATGGTGGCCCCCGGCGAACGGGAGTCGCTGCAACCGGTGGCGCGCGCCATCGGCGAGGGCATGAACGCCTCCGGCGCCGACATCCTGTCGTTCGATGCCGAACGGGGCGCGCTCGTGCAAGAGGCTACGTGGGACCCCGAAGGCGTCAGCGCCCAGGACCTGGCCTTCGTGGGCACCGTCATCCCACTTGACGACAACCCGATGTTCCGGCGGCTGATCGTGTCGCGACGCGTCGAGGAGCGGCATTGGGACGACATCGACCTCACCGAGGACGAAACCCGAATGTTCGCCGAGTGGGGCTACAAGACCACCCTCGACGCGCCACTCATCGTGGGCGACGAGATCGTCGGCGCACTGGGAGTCACCGAGAAGCGCTACGCCCGGCACTTCATGACCATGGAGGTCCAGCGCTTCGAGAAGTTCGCGAGCATGGCCGCGGCGGCCATCCGCAACGCCCGCGTGTTCCGCCGCGAGCAGCAGCAAAGCCGGCGTCTCGACGTGCTCCTCGAGATGAGCGGCCTGATCACCGGGAGCACCGATCTGAGGCAGGGCCTCATCGCCGGCGCCCAGGCGCTGGCCACCGGGCTGGGCGCCACCTGGATGGCGCTCTACGAGGGCAACGCCACGAGCGAGGCCCCCCGGCTGCTGGCGCGGCGGACTACGCAGACGGCGGCGAGCACGGACGGGGAAGGCGACGGCGACGAGGCGCGCTCCCTCGCCGGTCTCGAGGGCACGCTGGCCAGCCGTGAACCGTGTGCCGTGAGCGTAACCGACGCACACATCGACGCCGCTCTGCAGGCCGAGATGGTGCGACTCGGTGAGCACGCTCGCCTGGGTCTGCCCCTGCTGTGCCGCAGTAAAGTGGTCGGTCTCCTGGCGATGGGCTGGCGCGACGGCGAGCCGGAGCTGCCGGCCGAGCAGCTGCAGTACGCCGGTTCGGCGGCCGAGCTGCTGGGGTTCGCCCTCGAGAACGCACGCCTGGAGGCCACGGGGAACTGATCTGCGCCCGGCGGCGTGGCGGCCAGAAAGGCCCGCGCGCCGGTCGACGGCACCCCTTTCTCCGTCGCGTCGCCGCGGATAGACTTGCCAGCGTCAGGCCGGGCCGGCGCAGCGCCGCCCGGCACACCCCTCGCGTCACTGTGGAGGCCTCATGCGGGTGCTCGTGGTCGGCGGCGGCGGCAGGGAGCATGCCCTCGTCCATTCCTTCGCTCAATCCAGGCTCGCCGAGGCCATCTTCTGCGCTCCGGGCAACGCCGGCACGTCGGCCGCGGCCGAGAACGTGGCGATAGGCGCCGACGACATCGCCGGTCTGTTGCACTTCGCCCTCGGGGAGCACATCGACCTCACGGTGGTCGGTCCCGAGGCGCCCCTGGTAGCCGGCATCACCGACCTCTTCGAGAGCAACGATCTCAAGGTGTTCGGACCTTCACGAGAGGCCGCCCAGCTCGAGGGTAGCAAAGCTTTCGCCAAAGACGTCATGTACGACGCCGAGGTAGCCACGGCGCTGCACCGCCGCCACGAGAGCCTGGAGACGGCGCTCGAATGTCTTACCTTTCAGGACTCGTACCCGCTGGTGGTGAAGGCCGACGGCCTCGCCGCCGGCAAGGGTGTGATGATCTGCCACGACTACGAAGAAGCCAAGGCCGCCGTAGAGAGCTGCTTCGTGGAGAAGACGTTCGGCGAGGCCGGCAACGTGGTGATCATCGAGGAGTTTCTCTCCGGTTCCGAGGTGTCTCTGCTGGTAGTGTGCGACGGCGTGAATGCCGTGCCGCTGGCACCGGCGCAAGACTACAAGCGCATCTTCGCCGGCGACCAGGGGCCCAATACCGGCGGCATGGGTAGCTATTGCCCCGTGCCCGGCTTTGAGCAGAAAGCCATCGACGCCGCCATGGAGCGCGTGGTTGACCCCATGATGGCGGCTCTGCGCCGGCGCGGCATCGCCTACCGCGGCGTACTGTACGCCGGCCTGATCGTCACCGCCGCCGGCGTGAAGGTGCTCGAGTTCAACTGTCGCTTCGGCGACCCCGAGACGCAGGCCGTTCTGCCGCGGCTCGACAGCGACCTGCTCGAGCTCTGCACGGCGGCCGCGGCCGGCGAGCTCGCCGGCGTAAAGGCCGCCTGGAAACCGCAAGAGTGCGTCACCGTGGTCATGGCCTCCGCCGGGTATCCGGCGAGCAGCCACAAAGGCGACGTGATCACTGGGCTCGAGGCGGCCGGCCGCCTGAACGGGGTGACCGTCTACCACGCCGGCACGGCTCGCCAGAACGATCAGGTCGTCACCGCCGGCGGCCGCGTGCTCGCCGTGAGCGCACTGGGCGGCGGCTTCGCCGCCGCCCGCGAGCTGGCCTACAAAGCCATCCACCGGATCCGCTTCGACGGCGAGCAGGTGCGCCCCGACATCGCCGAGAGCGCCGTCAGGGCGGCTGCCGGCGACCTGGATCTGTTCCCGGCCGGGTTCGATAGCTGACGCCGCAGAGAGGAGCCTGACGTGGAGGGCACGAGAACCGAAGTGGAGATGGTGCTGCAGGGTATCGAGATGGACCCGGTGCTGGTGGGGATCGTGATGGGCAGCGAGAGCGACCGCGAGGTCATGGATGCGGCCTGCCGGGAGCTCGACGAACGCAAGATCAAGTACGAGATCAACGTGCTCTCGGCGCACCGCGACCCCGAGAAGGTCGCCCACTACGCGAAGACGGCCCAGTCGCGAGGCGTCAAGGTGCTCATCGGTGGCGCCGGCAAAGCCGCGGCGCTCCCGGGCGTGCTGGCCTCCTACTCCAACCTTCCGGTGATCGGCGTGCCCATCAAGACCGGCGACCTCGGCGGCCTCGACTCGCTGCTCAGCATCGTGCAGATGCCCCCCGGCGTGCCGGTGGCCTGCGTAGCCATCAACGGCGCCCGCAACGCCGCCATTCTGGCGGCCAAGATCCTCGACGTCTGAGGCGGCGCGCCGCGGCCGCGCCCGTTTGCGCTACACCGGGAAGACTGGGCGTATGAGCAGGCATGCCATCAGGTCTACCCAGGCGCCGGGCCCGCCGCGACCCTTTTCCGCCGGGGTCTCCTCCGGCCACCTGGTGTTCGTCTCGGCGCAGCTTCCGCTGGACGCACGCGGCGCGCTCGTCGGCGACTCCGCCACCGAGCAGGCGCGCCGCGCCCTCGAGAACCTCGCCCACCAGTTGCGCTCCACCGGCCTCTCTATGGACAGCGTGGCGCAGCTCACCGTCTACCTTGTCGACCCGGTCGACGCTGCCGCTGTGCAGAGCATCTGCGCCGCCCTGTTCGGCGAACCCGGTCCCGCGTTCACGATCGCCGGTGTAGCATGGTTGCCGGAAGGCGCCCGGCTGCAGATCGCGGCCGTGGCCGTCCGCTACTGACCAGCGAGCAGACGCACGCCGCGGGCGAGGAAGTCACATGCCGCGCGAGTACAAACCGCCGAGCGCCAAGACCATCTCTCAGTTTCTCTACGTGGTCGTGGTCATCATCGTCGTGGCGCTAGCCTATGTCGCCGTGCGCGCGCTGTTTGCCTGACCCGAGTCCAGAAAGGACGCGAGATCATGAAGAAGCAGGCTATCGCCTCACCGCAGGGCGCCCCCACCGTAGGACCGTACTCGCCGGCCGTGCAGGTGGGCGACCTCGTGTTCGTCTCGGGGCAGATTCCGCTCGACACGGAGGGCAAGATCGTCGGGTACACCCCTCGGGACCAGGCCACCAAAGTGCTCGAGAACCTGAGCGTCACGCTGGCGGCCGCGGGATTGACCATGGCCAACGTTGTGAAGACCACCGTCTTCCTGCACGACATGGACGACTTCGCGGCCGTCAACGAGGTGTATGCGGGGTTCTTCGCGGAGCCGTACCCGGCACGCTCCACCGTGCAGGTAGTGCGCTTGCCCAAAGACGTGCGTGTCGAGATCGAGGCCGTCGCCGTCAAGTGAGGGCGTCCGCGCTCGGACCAGGCGGAGATCCGCGGGCGCGGCTACTTCTTGTTG